>NZ_CP129672.1:2142500-4542500 GCF_030505195.1 Comamonas testosteroni | reverse complement strand
ACACCTTTTGGTTATGGCCTATCAGCAGATTTGGCCATTCAATCTTCATCTAGGTTCAAACGATGATTCACTTTACGTTGCCCATGCGGAACTAGCCTGGCCCCTCTACCGCCCTTCTGCTGGCAGTGTCTACATCCGCCCTCGCAGGTCGGATGTACCGCTTGCGCGGGGGTACTTTGTCAGGTGAGCTTCGCACAAACCCATTACTGGTCTTGCACGTCACCGTAGGCTACTTGTGGTTGCACACAAGGTCATGACACTCCATCGCTGGGGAGCATGACAAGGCAGGTCAGAGTTGCACTCTGTGCTTCTTCCATCAGTCAAAAACGTATGCACGTAAGAAGTCCTCCAATGAAGGATTTCTGTTTCTTAGAAATGTCCGCTTGTGGCGGTCAGTGTGATACGGCCGGGACGTGCATTGCACGCGACCACAGCTGAGCCGGACTATTGCAGGAATAGTCAAGCTGATGAGGCTGCCGAAGCTCGGAGCCAGAGACTGGACTGACCCCAGTGGGGTACAGCCTGATGGGAAGAATGTGCCTCGCACCGGACCCTTGGGAGGTCTGGTTGTACGGTTTTCAGAGGCTCAACCGACTACAGAGCGACAAACGTGTCGCACCTTTCCGGTAGATTGTAACGCAGACCCCATAAATCCAGTGCACCGGCCATGTCTTGTGGCAACGGCGCATAGTGGACCAGCGGCTTTTTCGTCACAGGGTGCTCAAAGGCCAGCCTGAAGGCATGCAGTGCCTGGCGCTCCAGTCCGCCCTCGGGCTGACCACCATAAAGCGTGTCGGCAACCAGCGGATGGCCGAGCGAAGCCATGTGCACCCGGATCTGGTGCGTGCGGCCGGTGTGCAGCGTGCAGCGCACCAGGCTGTGCGCTGCATCGCCATCGAGCAGATCGAAATCGGTACGCGCCTGCTTGCCAGGGTGCAGATTCAGATCCACCACCGCCATGCGCAGGCGGTTGCGCGGATCGCGACCGATCGGCGCATCGACCTCGCGGCGCTTGCGGCTGCCCCATTGCTTGTGGGCAAGCGCCAGATACTGACGGCTCACATCGCGCGCGGCAATCATCTTGATGAGCGCATCCATGGTGCTGCGATTGCGTGCCACCACCATCAAACCGCTGGTGTCCTTGTCCAGCCGGTGAACAATGCCGGCACGCGGCACCTGGCGCGCTTTTTCATCACGCGCCAGCAGGCCGTTGAGCAATGTGCCCGTCCAGTTGCCGGGCGCCGGATGCACCACCAGACCCGCAGGCTTGTTGATGACCAGCAGATCCTCATCCTCATAGACCACCTGCAGATCCATAGCCTCGGGCTTGAAGGCCATGCTTTGCTGGGTGGGCCGCATCTCCACACGCAGGCGGTCGCCCACGGCCACTTTGACCGAGGGCTTGATCAAGACCTTGCCGTTGAGCGTGACCGCACCGTCGGCCAGCAACTGCTGCAGATAGCTGCGCGAGAACTCGGACACCCCCAGCGCCAGCACCTTGTCCACACGCTGACCATGATGCTCGGTGGCGACCGTGAGTTCGCGACTCTCGACCTCGGCCGAGGCAATGCCGTCTTCGGCTGCTTCGTCCCAGCTCTGCTCGACCGCGTCAGAAGGCACAAGCCCCTGCTGGGCAGGGGCTTGTGCGGCTTGCTTGCGTTGCGAGGCCATGCTCAACGCGAGGGCAGATAGCGCGAAGGATCGACAGGCTTACCCTGGCGACGCACCTCGAAGTGCAGCTTGACGCGATCGGCATCGGTGCTGCCCATCTCTGCAATCTTCTGCCCCTTCTTCACGGCCTGATCTTCCTTGACCAGCAGAGACTGGTTGTGGGCGTAGGCAGTCAGATAGGTGTTGTTGTGCTTGAGGATGATGAGGTTGCCATAGCCACGCAGGCCGGCACCGGCATACACCACACGACCATCGGCCGCAGCCACCACGGGATCACCGGCCTTGCCGCTGATGTCGTAGCCCTTGTTGCGCTGCTCGTCGAAGCCGGCAATCAGCGAGCCGCTGGCAGGCCAGATGAAGTTCACATCATCGGCTCCCTTGGCAGCAGGCGCAGGGCTTGTTGCAGGCGTGGATGGCACTGCCGTTGCGGTTGCAGCCGGGGGCGTCACGGAGTTCGTCGTGGCTGCAGTGCTGCCACCGCCCACGACCACGGGCGCAACACCGCGACCCGAGCCGGACGATGCGACAGGCGCCTCGCGTCCGGGCGGCACCACACGCACCACCTGACCGACTTCAATCACATTGGGATTGTCCAGATTGCTCCAGCGAGCAATGTCCTTCCAGCTCTGGCCGTGCTCCAGACCAATCCTGATCAGAGTGTCGCCAGGCTTGATGGTGTAGTAACCCGGCTTGCCGGCATTTTCAGCGCCGGGCAGCGACTTGACGTCCACAGTTGAAGACGAGGAGGCCGACTGTCCGCGATCCTCCACAGGAGCCCTGTTTGCCTGGGCAGCACAACCGGCCAGGATGACACCTGCCAGCACGGCCGTTCCCCATGCACCAAGACTTCGCGATACCAACATAAGCTATTCCCTTCTAGGCGATCCCCGATTTTAGAGGGACAAAGTTGACTGCTTCCAAAACTGTCTGCGTAAAACCGTGTGAACTCTTGTCAATCACCAGCAGTGCCTGCTTACCCGCACCTACCACGACCGGAGCCACCAGACGCCCGCCCACCGCCAGTTGATCACACCACTCTTGCGGCACCACATCACCTCCGGCAGCGGAGATGATGCCCGCATAGGGCGCGCCACTGGCAAAACCCACCATGCCGTCTCCAAGAATCAGATGCACATTCGATAGGCGCATGGGGCGCAGATGGCTGCGTGCTTTCTCATGCAGGCCGCGCAGCCGCTCTATCGAATAAACCTCTTTGGTGAGCATGGACAGCACGGCGGCCTGATAGCCGCAGCCCGTGCCGATCTCCAGCACGCGCCCTTGCCCGTTCCGTGCCGCATCCGAATCGAGCAGCAGCTCGATCATGCGGGCCACGATGCTGGGCTTGGAGATGGTCTGACCCAGGCCGATAGGCAAACTGGTGTCTTCATAGGCCTGGTTGACCAGAGCACTGTCGACAAAGCGGTGACGCTCCACAGTGGCCATGGCCTGAAGCACGGCAGGGTTGCTGACGCCGGCCGCACCGATGCGCTGGGCCATGCGGGCACGCACCGTGGATGAGTCCAGCCCCACCCCCACAGGTGAAGCGGCCACACGCAGCGGATTGATGGACTTGGGAGCAACGGGCGGCCGCGCCGCGCTGGTGCCCGTCTGAACCGAGCGTGCAATCCAGCCCGGGACCTGAGGCGGACGACGCTCGCTCACGATGCTGCCGCCGATGTGGTGGATGGACCTGCAAGCTTGCTGGCCGTCTGCGCCCAATAGCCCAGGTTTTCATGATCGGTCAGATCGACCTTGAGCGGCGTCATCGAGACATGGCCATGGGCCGTGGCATGGAAGTCCGTGCCTTCGGAGTCGTCCTTTGCAGCGCCGGCGCTGCCGATCCAGTACATGGTCTCGCCACGTGGACTTTGCTGCTGAATGGCCTGCTCGGCCGCATGGCGGCGCCCCAGGCGACACAGCTTGACGCTTTTGAGTGCATGCAGCGGCATATTGGGAATATTCACGTTCAGCAGCCAGGGAGCAGTACCGATCAGTTGCTGGGCCTGCATCTGCTGAACCATCTGACGGGCGGTGGCAGCTGCCGCCTCCAGCTCAGCCCAGCCTTTGTCCACCTGCGAGAAGGCAATCGACGGAATACCGAACAGATAGCCTTCCATGGCCGCCCCCACGGTGCCCGAGTAAATCGTGTCGTCGCCCATATTGGCGCCGTTGTTGATGCCCGAGACCACCAGATCGGGCCGGTAGCCAAGCAGGCCGGTCAGCGCGATATGCACGCAGTCTGCGGGCGTGCCGTTCACGTAGCGAAAGCCGTTGTAGGCCTGATGCACATACAGCGGCGCGTTCAGCGTCAACGCGTTGGACTTGGCGCTGTTGTTGTGCTCGGGCGCCACCACTTCAACGTCTGCCACGGTGCGCAGCGCATCGTGCAAAGCCACGATGCCTGGGGCCTGGAAGCCGTCGTCATTGCAAATAAGAATCTTCATGGATGAGGCGGATTGTAGGCGGCTCCAAGGTCACGACAGAGACACGCGGCATTCGCACCACACTTCTATCATCTGCGAGCCGATTCCCCCCCAATCTCACCTCAAGAAGATCAGGAGACAAGATATGCACGCATGGCTTTGCACCACCCCCACCGGCGTCGAGACCCTGAAATGGACCGAGCAGCCCACACCGCAGCCAGGCCCCGGCCAGGTGCTGCTGGAAGTCAAGGCTGCCAGCCTGAACTTTCCCGATCTGCTGATCGTGCAGAACAAATACCAGATCAAGCCGCCCCTGCCCTTTGTGCCGGGCTCGGAATACGCCGGCGTGGTGCAGGCCGTGGGCGAAGGCGTCAAACACCTCAAGGTAGGCCAGCATGTGGCCTGTCTTTCGGGCACGGGCGGGTTCGCCACGCATACGCTGGCACCCGCCGCCATGTGCATGCCGCTTCCGACCGAGTTCCCCTTTGTCGATGCCGCCTCCTTCATCATGACCTATGCCACCTCCCACCATGCGCTGATCGACCGCGGTCAACTCAAGGCCGGCGAGACCGTGCTCGTGCTGGGCGCGGCGGGCGGCGTTGGCACGGCTGCCATACAGATTGCCAAGGCGGCCGGTGCACGGGTGATTGCAGCGGCCTCCACGGACGACAAATGTGCGCTGTGCAAGGCGCAAGGTGCGGACGTCACCATCAACTACAGCCAGGGCAATCTGCGCGAAGCCATCAAGGCTGCAACCGATGGCAAGGGCCCCGATGTGATCTACGATCCCGTGGGCGGCGAGTTCGCCGAGCCTGCCTTCCGCTCCATTGCCTGGCGAGGCCGCTATCTGATCATCGGCTTTGCCTCCGGCCCCATCCCCTCGCTGCCGCTGAACCTGCCGCTGCTCAAGGGAGCCTCTCTGGTCGGCGTGTTCTGGGGCGACTTCGCCAAGCGCGAGCCTCAGAACAATGCAGCCATGATGCAGGAGCTGTCGCAATGGTGGGCCCAGGGCAGGATCAAGCCCGTGATCGACCGCACCATGCCCATGAGTGAGCTGTTCGCCGCCTATGAGCGCATGGGCTCGCGCCAGGTACAGGGCAAGCTGGTGCTGGTCAACGCGTAAAGCTGCGGTAAATCGCGGCGATGCCTGCGGGGGCGGGGAGATACTTCCAGCCACTGGCTACAAAACCCCGACACCAGAGCATCGCCATGTTTTCTCCTGCCCACACGCCCGCGCCGGATCGCCGGCGCTTTCTGATTGCCTCCAGCCTTGCCACGGCCGTGGGCGCCCTTCCCGCCTGGGCCCGCGCCACGGAATCACTGACCCACAACCCGTTCACCCTGGGAGTGGCCAGCGGCGACCCGGAACCCGACAACATCCTGATCTGGACGCGGCTCACGGCGCCTCTAGACTATCTTGGTACAGCGGTCGCGCCCGACCTGGCAGCACAGACCGTGCATTGGGAGGTGGCCCACGATACCCAGTTCCGCCAGCCCGTGGCTCATGGACAGACTCAGGCCATGGCCGAATGGGGCCATGCCGTCCATGTGCAGGTCAACGGCCTGAGCCCGGACCGCTGGTATTTCTACCGCTTCCGCTGTGGCGATGCCTTCAGCACCACCGCACGCTGCCGCACCGCCCCAGCGGCCGGAGCCGATGTCCGCAGGCTGCGTCTGGCCGTTGCCTCCTGCCAACGCTGGGAGCACGGCTTCTACAGCGCCTGGGCCGATGCCGCGCAGGCCTCGCCCGATCTGGTGCTGTTTCTCGGCGACTACATCTATGAATATGCGCAACCGGCCAAGCCCGATGGACTGGCGCGTGCGCAGCCGCTGCGTACCGCCCAGACCTTGCAGGACTATCGCGACCGCTATGCGCTGCACAAAAGCGATGCTCATCTGCAGGCCGCACATGCCGTATGCAACTGGTCCGTCATCTGGGACGATCACGAGGTTGAAAACGACTATGTGGCGCAGTACGGACGGGGGGACAGCGCTCACTTTCTGGCTAGGCGCATGGCGGCCTGGCAGGCTTTTTATGAAAACATGCCACTGCGTGACAGCGCATTGCAGCGCAACTTTCAAGGCCTGGCGCTGTACCGCAGCCTGCAATGGGGCAAGCTGGCCAGACTGCACCTGCTGGACGGCCGCCAGTACCGCGATCTGCAGGCCTGCCGCCCCGAGGGCAAGGCCAGCACCGGCACCGTGGACCCGGCCGAATGCCCTGCCCTGCAAGATCCGGGACGCAGCTTTCTGGGCTGGGATCAGGAGCGCTGGATGGCCCGGCAGTTGCAGGACGATGCACGCCAGAGGGTCGAGGCCACCCGCTGGAGCACCGTGGTGCAGACCACCTTGTTCGCGGCCCGCAAGCACCCCAACGGCCGGCAGTCGACCGACAGCTGGGACGGCTACCCTCAGGCACGTCAGCGCCTGGTGAGCCAGATTGCCGAGAGCCAGCCACGCAACAGCGTGCTGCTTGGCGGAGACATTCACCAGAACTATGTCTGCGCCATTGCAGCCCGGGCCGATCAGGCCCCGGACAAGGCCAATCCGGTGATTGCCAGCGAATTCTGCGGAACCTCCATCAGCTCGCACAGCGGCACGACACAGGCCAGGGTCGATGCCATCGTGGCCCACAACCCCCAGGTAGTTTTCGCACGCTGCGAGGAGCGCGGCTACAGCCTCGTGGAGATCACGCCGCAGTCCATGACCACGGAGCTGCGCGCCGTGAGCAACCCGCTGCAGGCCGACAGCAGCCTCTATACGCTGGCACGCTTTGTGGTGGAAGATCGCCGCCCCGGCCCTGTGAAGATCGCGTGATGCGCTGCGGCATACTCGGGCCATGCAAAACACACAGGCTTCGAGATCCGAACTTCCTCTGTGGCGCGGTACGGCGGCAGCCCTGCTGATCGCAGGTCTGCTCGCAGGCTGCGGCCTGCCGCCCATGCCGGATCGCACTGCCACCGAGGCCCTGAGTGCCGAACAGGCCCTGCAAACCCGGCTCGGCCAGGCGCTGGAGCCGCTGCAGCAGGCGCATCCGGGGCAGAGCGGCATCCATATGCTGGCCGATGCCCATGACGCCTACGCCGCCCGCGCCCTGCTGGCCCGGGCCGCGCAGCGCACGCTTGATGTGCAGTACTACATCTGGCGTAACGACACCACAGGCCATTTGCTGCTTGATGAGCTGCTGCTCGCTGCAGACCGCGGCGTGCGCGTACGCCTGCTGCTGGACGATGGCGGCACCGGCGGCATGGACGCCATGCTGGCCGCCCTGGACCAGCATCCGCAGATCGAGGTACGGCTGTTCAACCCCTTCGCTTTGCGCACACCCAAGGTGATCGGCTATGTGACGGACTTCGCGCGCACCCAGCGGCGCATGCACAACAAGAGCTACACGGCCGACTCCGCCGCCACCATCGTGGGCGGGCGCAATATCGGCGACGAGTACTTTGCCGCCTCCGATGGTGTGCTGTTCGCCGACCTCGATGTGGTGGCCACAGGCTCGGTGGTGAGCGAGGTAGCAGCGGAATTCGACCGTTACTGGAACAGCCCCTCCGCATACCCGGCAGCCAGCCTGCTGCCGGCCATGCCGCAGCAGGCCGTGGACAAGGTCTACGCAAGCCTGCACGCCGATGTGAACCGCCCGGAGTCCCAGGCCTATGTGCAGGCCGTGGGCCGCAGCCGCTTCAGCACCGACTTGCTGGCGGGTCGACTGCCGCTGCAATGGGCCGAGACCACCCTGGTCAGCGACGACCCGGCCAAGGTCCTGCGCGAAGCTGCGCCCGAGGACTTGCTGCTGTCCCAGCTCCAGCCTGTGATTGGCCAGCCCCAGCAGTTGCTGGAAGTGGTGTCGCCCTATTTCGTGCCCACCCAGGCCGGAGTCGACGCCTTTGCTCATCTGCGCCGGCAAGGTGTGCGAGTACGCATTCTGACCAACAGCCTGGAGGCAACCGATGTGGCCGTGGTGCACGCGGGCTACGAGAAATACCGCAAGCCGCTGCTGAAGATGGGCGTGGAACTCTACGAGATGCGCCGCCAGATCGATCTGCGCAGTCAGCCCGCAGCCGACGAGCCGGACAAGACCCGAAAGAGCAAGCCAGCCGAAAAGACTCCCAAGCACGAAGCCCCGTCACCTGCAGCGCTGAGCGGCAGCTCCGCCACCACGGGCAGCTCGGGCGCCAGCCTGCATGCCAAGACCTTCGCGGTCGACGGCAAGCAGCTCTTTGTCGGCTCCTTCAACTTCGATCCGCGCTCGGCCATGCTCAATACCGAAATGGGCGTGGTCATCAAAGACCCGGCCTTGAGCCAGCAGGTCAGCATCAGCCTGGATCAGCATCTGCCGCGCATGGCCTACAAGGTGCAGCTGGACCCGCAGGGCAGGCTGAGCTGGACAGGCCAGAATCCGCAGCCGCCCCATGAAACCCAGACCTTCAGTGCCGACCCCAGCACCAGCTGGTGGCAGCGTTTCATGGTGCGGGTGCTGAGCTGGCTGCCCATCGAAGGGCTTTTGTAGTTCAGTCCAGACGGATGGAGGGACGCAGCCGCGCGTTCATCAGATCGATCAGCCACAGCAGGCCACCGCGCCAGAAGCCGTAAAGCCGCGCTTGGTGCGAGCGGTACAGCATGATGTGGCTGAGCATGGCCATGCGGCCACGGATCACACCGCCGTTGAACAGACCGAACTTTCCCAGCGAGCCATAGGCGTCGTAATGTGCAAGGGACACCAAGGCGCCAAAGTCGCGATAGGCAAAGCCTACGGGTTTGGCCCCAGGACGCTCCAGCACATGGGGCAGGGTCTCGATCAGATAGCGGGCCTGCTGGTGGGCCACCTGGGCCGTAGGAGGCAAAGCCTCCTGCTTGCCCGGCAAGGTATAGCTGGCGCAGTCGCCCAGGGCATAGATATCAGAGTCGCTGGTCTGCATCTCGTCATTGACCAGCAGCTGATTGCTGCGCGTGGTCTGCAAACCCAGCTGCATCAGAAATTCCGGTGCCTTGACCCCGGCAGCCCAGACACGCAGGCTGGCAGGAATCAGCTCACCATTGGCCAGCTCGAAACCTTGCTCCGTCGCACGGCTGACGCGGCCGCCGACGATCACGGAAACGCCCAGGGCCTGCAGCCGCACGCGCGTGGCCTCGGAGATTTCTTCGGGAAAGCTGGGTAGCAGGCGCGAGCCTGCCTCGATCAGCACGATGCGGAACTTGGCCGCCTCGCCCAATGCTCCGTAAGCCGTGGCACTTTCTGCAAGCTGAACAAGCTCTGCCGCCAGCTCAACCCCCGTGGCACCGCCGCCCACGATGGCGACCTGCAACTGCTCTCCACTGGTCATGCAGCGCACCATGCGCAGACGGATTTCCTGGTTGAAGGCATCGGCCTTGCGACGCGAGTCGATCATGAAGCAGTGCTCATGCACGCCGGGCGTGCCGAAGTCGTTGGCACCGCTACCCACCGCAATCACCAGCTTGTCATAGGCAAGACGCCGCTCCGCCACCAGCTCGCGACCATCGGGGGCATAAATAGGGGCAAGCAGAATCTCGCGTGCCTCACGGTCCAGGCCGCACATCTCGCCAGGCTGGTAGGCAAAGTCGGCATCGGTGGCCTGGGCGAGATAAGTGGTCTGCTGCTGCGCCAGATCGCGGGTGCCAGCCGCAATCGTGTGCAGCATGGGCTTCCAGACATGGGCGGAGTCGCTGTCCACCAGCGTCACCGTGTCAATGCTTTCGCTTTTGAGCTTGCCCAGGGCAGTGGCCACCTCCAGCCCCGCCACGCCACCGCCCACGACCACGATGCGGGCCGCATGCACATTGCGTGGAGGCTGTGGCTTTTGAGCTTGCCGCCCCTGAGATTCGATGATGGGCTGCTCGCCCTGCTCTGCCTGACTGACTGCGTTTTCCATGAACGACCCTGACTCTCTGCGTCTGTTGTAACCGGACGCCAAAACATCTCAAGATGTCTGGCACGCATTGATTGTTCTTCAATTTTTATAGCAGGAAACTCAATATGGGCAAGGCAAATACTGATGATATATATCTTTTATAAGACTTGAGCGACACGGATGCAAGGCCTGCTTTAGAAGCTTTCAGTTTTCTGAACAGCCCTAGCTGCAAGCAATACCAAGCAAGCGCAGAGTGCTATCAACTTCTTGGGCACTGTGTCATTCGGCAGTGGCGCAAAACCCTGCTCGACGAACTGCGCATGTCAAACGGTTGCAAAACCGCTGCTTCAACCATGCAATTTGCGTTTGTCAATATACGAAACGTATACAGCCCTTATGATGCTCGGCTATGGGAATCGTCAAAATTTCAGACCAGTTGCACGACCAGATTCGTGTCTCCAGTGCGGCCCTTGGCCGCTCCATCAATGCCCAGGCCGAGCACTGGCTGCGTGTAGGCCAGTTGGCCGAACATCACCCCCAGCTCAATTACGAAGGCATTTGTGCCCTGCTTCTGCAGCAAGCCGAGCGTGAGCTGCAGCCTGCCAGCGCTCATGAACCCGATACAGTCATGCGCCGCCCCCGTCCGGTGCGCCTGGTAGGAGGCATGCAATGAAGCGCGGCAAACAGAAAGTCGTGCCCATTCATGACGCCACAGACATCTTTCTCTCGCGTAAGGCCGGTAGCCTGGCCGCCAAGGTGCTGGCCATGCTCACGCCCCATGTGCAGCCTGGCGTGAGCACCGAGGAACTGGACAAGATCTGCCACGACTACATCGTCAACGAGCTGAAATGCACGCCCACCAATGTGGGCTATTACGGTTTTCCCAAGACCGTGTGCACCTCCGTCAACCATGTGGTCTGCCACGGCATCCCCAATGTCGAGCAGGTCCTCAAGGACGGCGACATCATCAATGTCGACGTCGCAGTAACCACGCCCGAAGGCTGGATCGGCGACACCAGCCGCATGTACTACGTGGGCCAGCCAAGCAATCTGGCCAGGCGCCTGGTCAACACCACCTATGAAGCCCTGGTGGCCGGCATCCGCGCCGTCAAGCCCGGGGCCACTCTGGGCGATGTAGGCCATGCCATCCAGACCGTGGCCCAGCGTGAGCGCTTTTCCATCGTGCGCGAGTACTGCGGTCATGGCATCGGGAAGGTCTATCACGACGAGCCTCAGGTGCTGCACTACGGCACGCCCGGCCAGGGACTGCTGCTGCAGCCCGGCATGATCTTCACCATCGAGCCCATGCTCAACGCCGGCAAGGCCGCCACACGCGAACTGTCTGACGGCTGGACCGTGATCACCAACGACAAATCGCTCTCTGCCCAGTGGGAGCATATGGTGCTGGTGACGGAGACCGGATTCGAGGTGCTGACGCCCTGGCCTGAGGGGACAGGTGACTACCCCGCCATCTGACCGAGTGGGGCAAACCGCGCATATTGCCCTCGGCGATGTGCGCACAGCTGCTGGATTTTGGCAATAACGGCCAGAAGCGGTCCGGGGTCTTGAAACCGGCCTGGAAACAGCCCGACCTCGGCCGCACTACAGTGCCCGGCATGACAAATTACCTGTATCTGGGCCTGGCCATCATCTGCGAGGTGATTGCCACCTCCTTCCTCGCCAGGTCGGAAGGCTTCTCCAGGCTCGGCCCTACCGCTGTTTCCCTGGTGGGCTATGCGATTTCGTTCTATCTGCTGTCGCTGACGCTGCGCACCGTCCCCACGGGCGTGGCCTATGCGATCTGGTCCGGCGTGGGCATCGTGCTGGTCTCGGCCGTCGCCTATTTCTGGCAGGGCCAGAAGCTCGATGCCCCCGCTCTGGCCGGCATGGCCATGATTGTCGGCGGCGTGCTGGTGATCAATCTGTTTTCAAAGACCGCCGGTCACTGATCGCCATCGCTTCCGAAGTCATCCGCCGACTGCGTCAGATCCTGCAGCCACTGCATGCTGGCACGCAGCTCCTCGGGCCGGATCTCATGGGCGCCCGGATACTCGTGATAGCTCAGCTGCAGGGGCAAGGAGGCCAGGCGGTCACGCACGGCATGGGCGCTGGTCAGCGGAATCACATTGTCATAAGTACCGTGGCTGACCCAGGCCGACTTGCCCTCGAATGCGGCAGCGGGCGCATGCAGCGAAGCGATCTCGGGCAGCAGTCGACTGTGCCAGACCAGTGCGGCACGCAAGGTCTGGGGCTGCGTCAGCAACTGGCTCAGACTCATGATGCCGCCCTGGCTGAAGCCTCCCAGCACCACCCGCTCGGGCGGGATGTCCAGTTGCTGCGCGGCCTGCTCCACCGTCTGCTGCAGCAAGATGCGCGCCTGCTGCTCCTGCGGCACATTGATATGGCGCGTGCCATCGGCATCCACAGTGAACTGAAACCAGGCATAAGCGCCCATGCCCATGGCAAAGGGCGCACGCAGACTGAGCACATGAAACTGCGGCGGCACATAGGGCACCAGGCCAAACAGGTCCTGCTCATTGCTGCCCACGCCATGCATGAGCACCAGCAGCCAGGCAGGCTGACCGGCGGCAAGCTGCGCGGGCCGCTCCAGATAAGTCAAAGGCAATGTGCTCATGGACAACTCCCGAAGGCAGCACGGAATTAGATGGAAAACAGGCTGTAGCGCTCTTGCATTCTGCGACTGCAGCTATCAAAACAATATAGCGCAGACCCGCAGCCGGCTGACCGATCCGCACCCGGCCCGACAGGGGACGCGCATGCCTTTTGATACAGTTGACTGACCTGAGCGTGGCTTTGCCGCTACAGAAGCTCAATCATGCACCCGGCCGCGCAAAGCCTTGATGCCGGAGCGCAGGCTTTTGCCCTGCAAGCGTCTTTGCTGCGAGCCCCATGTCGGCTTGGTGGGCTTGCGCGGGCGTGGCGGCCTGGCAACCGTGGCCACCAGCGCATTGAGGCGCTGCAACCCATCCCACAGGTTGTGCTCCTGAGTGCGGTATTTTTGCGCCTTGATGACCACCACTCCATCGGTGGTGATACGCGAATCACCCAAAGCCAGCAGGCGCTGCTGCACATCGGCAGGCAGACGCGAGGCTCGGATGTCAAAGCGCAGATGCACGGCGCTGGCCACCTTGTTCACATTCTGGCCGCCAGGGCCTTGCGAGCGCACGGCGCTCCATTGCACATCGGCTTCGGTCAGCTCGAAGACGGCAGCGTTGCTCACGACAGAGCCTCCTGCAGCGCGGCGCAGAAGGTGGCCGGGTCCTCGTGCTGCACCCAATGGCCGACGCCCGGCATCACCTGCCAGTCCAGCGCACCACCGTACTGGCGCTGCATCAACAGTTGCAGCTCTGCCAGGCAGCCCGCATACAGAGGGTCATGCTCACCATAGATCGCCGCCACCGGCACCTTGACACGGGTCAGGGCCCGGGCCAGCACATCGGTGCGCGACAGCCGCCTGCGCGGCAGCCGGTCACGAGCCACATTGAGCGCATGCAATGCCAGCGTCTCCTCGTCGATCAGTGTCGCGTCATGCAGCATGAGGGCCGCAATATTGTGGCGATGGGCCTGCATCTGCGCCTCCAGCCCCGGCAGGTGGCGCCAGCCCAGCAAACGCACGGTCCGCCCCTCGGTCATGCCCATGCCGGGTGCACCGACCACCACCAGCTTGCGGGCCAGTTCCGGATGCTCGGCGGCCAGCAGACCGGCGGTCATGCCACCAAAGGAAAAACCAACCAGATCGCAGACCGGACCCGCACCGGCATTGCCCAGCAGTTGCCGGATGCCATAGGCCAGAGGCTCCAGCATGGAGTCCACATCCATGCCGCCGGGCACGCCATCGGATTCGCCAAAACCCGGCAGATCGGCCAGCCACAGGCTGTAGCCCGCCTCGGTCAGCGGCTCAATCACGCGCAACCAATGCGTCCAGCTGCCGCTGCCGCCATGCAGCAGCACCAGCGGCAAGCCACGCTGCGCCACCCCTGCAGGGGGCTGCCAGCCATGCCAGATCATCACGCCGCTGCCGGCGGCTTCGCCAAACCTAGTCTGCACGCGCCGCGCCGTGGCCTGCAGCCGGGCAATCGCTGCCGGCACGTCGACACTCAGCTCCTGCGAAACCTGTTCCAGGGAACAGGCTGCTTCAACCGCCGATGTCACCACTGCGCCACCGCATCGATAGCCAGGCCGTAGCCGGCCACGCCAAAGCCGCACATCACGGCGCGCGCCGTGGCCGACAGATAGGAATGGTGGCGAAAGCTCTCGCGCGCATGGACATTGCTGATGTGCAACTCCACCAGCGGCACGGCCGTGCCCTTGACGGCATCGAGAATTGCCACACTAGTATGGGTATAGGCCGCGGCGTTCATGATCAGGGCCTGCAACTCCCCCTTGGCGTGCAGACGGCCTGCCTCGTGAATCCAGTCCACCAGCTCTCCCTCATGGTTGCTCTGGCGGAACTCCAGCTTCAGGCCATGGCGCACGCAAGCCTCCTCGCACAGCTTCTGGACATCGGCCAGCGTGGCCGAGCCATAGATGGCGGGTTCGCGCATGCCCAGCAGATTGAGATTCGGGCCATTGAGGACATAGACGGTTTTCACGGAAGCATTCTCCTTATTTTTGAGGACTGCCCCGGATTATGCGAGCGCGGCACCCAGCCTGCAGGCATCAAAAACGGCTGCCTAGGCAGCCGTCTTGGGTGCAGAGTCTTTCAGGGCTCTGCTATCGATGCCATCAACGATAGTGATGATGGTGATGACCACGCCAGCGTGGGCCGCCACCGTAGTACATCGGGCCGGGCACGACCATCACGGGTGCGGGACGGTACACAGGGGGTGGCGGAGCATAGTAGACCGGTGCCGGAGGCGCATAGTAGACGGGGCGCGGCGGCATATAGACCGGGGCTGGCACCACATAGGGCGCAGCGTAGACGGGAGCGCCGACACCCACGGCCACACCAGGCACGCCGATGCCGACCGACAGGCTGACGCCACCATGTGCCTGGGCGCCTGCGGCTGCCATCAGGCCGGCCACAACGATAGAGCCAGCGGCAAGCAGCCTGGCCATGCGGGGGGAAGTTGTTCTGGACATCACAATCTCTCCTCTGTTTATGAGTCACCGGGGGCAAGCTTGCAAATCTGTGCTGCGCCTTCGGCCCTTGGGGATATAACGTTTCAGAGTCCCGTCAGGATGGCATGATTCCTCAAAAACATTGTGTCCAAATGCACACGAGGCAAAGCTGCAGTGTCCGCAGCTCGACATGAGGTCATGGCAGCCGGCCTAAAATGGTGCGATGAGCTCTGCTGACGCCTCCAAATCCAACAACTCCGCCCCCGAAGCGGTCAAGCCCACCAACTTCCTGCGCCAGATTATCGAATCGGATCTGGACAAGGGCACCTATGCCACCCGTCACTGGGGCGGTGCGCCCGGCGATGCCCAGCATCACCAGAGCGGCCAGGTCGATGAAGCCAAGATCCGCACTCGCTTTCCGCCAGAGCCCAACGGCTATCTGCACGTGGGCCATGCCAAGTCCATCTGTCTAAACTTCGGTCTGGCACGCGACTTCGGCGGCGTCTGCCATCTGCGCTTCGACGACACCAATCCGGAAAAGGAAGATCAGGAATATGTGGACGGCATCATCGATGCCGTACGCTGGCTGGGCTTCGACTGGAAGGATGCCGACGGGCACGAGAACCTCTATTTCGCCAGCAATTACTTCGACTTCATGTACCGCTGTGCGGTCTACCTGATCGAGCAAGGTCTGGCCTATGTGGACGAGCAATCGGCCGACGAGATGAAGGCCAACCGCGGCGACTTCACCCGTCCCGGCGTGAACAGCCCCTTCCGCGACCGCTCCGTGGCCGAAAACCTGCAGCGCTTTGCCGACATGAAGGACGGCAAGCTCGCCGATGGCGCCGCCGTGCTGCGCGCCAAGATCGACATGGCCGCACCCAATATCAATCTGCGCGACCCGGCCATCTATCGCGTGCGCCATGCCGAGCACCACAACACCGGCAACCAGTGGTGCATCTACCCGATGTATACCTTTGCGCACCCCATCGAGGATGCCTACGAGCACATCACTCACTCCATCTGCACGCTGGAGTTCGAGGATCAGCGCCCCTTCTATGACTGGCTGCTGAACCACCTGCGCGAAGGCGGTCTGATCGACGCCCCCCAGCCCCGCCAGTACGAGTTCTCGCGCCTGAACCTGACCTATGTGATCACCAGCAAGCGCAAGCTCAAGCATCTGGTGGACAACCAGTTCGTCACGGGCTGGGACGACCCGCGCATGCCCACCGTGGTCGGCCTGCGCCGACGCGGCTACACGCCTGCGTCCATCCGCAACTTCTGCGAACGCATCGGTGTGACCAAGGACTACGCCTGGATCGACTACGGCACGCTGGACGGCTGCCTGCGTGAAGACCTGGAAAGCAAGGCCCACCGCGCCATGGTCGTACTGGACCCGGTCAAGCTCGAACTCAGCAACTGGGCCGAGGTGTTTGGCAGCGCCGAACATCTGGAGGACTGCCACCTGCCCGCCCTGCCCCACGCGGCAGAAGGTGAAAGCGTGCCGGAGCGCCGTTTCACCCTGGGCCGCGAAGTGTGGATCGAGCGCGAAGACTTTGCCGAAGTGCCGCCCAAGGGCTATAAGCGCCTTTTCTCCGGCAACAAGGTCCGCCTCAAGGGCGGCTATGTGATCGAATGCACGGGCGCCGAAAAGGATGCCGATGGCAATGTGACCAAGGTGCTGGCCACCGTGGTGCCCGACACCAAGAGCGGCACGCCGGGCGCAGACAGCGTCAAGGTCAAGGCCGCCATCACCTGGGTGGGCGTGGCCGACGGCCTGCAAGCCGAAGTGCGCATGTACGACCGCCTGTTCACCGATCCGCAACCCGATGCCGGCGGCAAGGATTTCCTGAGCCTGCTGAACCCCGACAGCCTGAAGGTTGTCACCGCCTATATGGAGCCTTCGCTCAAGGCGGCTCAGGCTGACGACAAGTTCCAGTTCGAGCGTTTTGGCTATTTTGTGGCCGACCGCAAGGATCACCGCAGCGACAAGCCCGTGTTCAACAAGATCACTGGACTCAAGGACAGTTGGGGCAAGTAAGCACTCCAGCCGATTCAGCAAGGCTGCCAGGATTCACTGGCAGCCTTTTTTATGCACAAACCGCCGCAGCATTTATCCCGAGACCGCTATTCGGTTCTCCCGATCGGGAAATGGATAGTGCCCCATGAATCGTGGTTACATATTGAAATAAATACCGCAGGTATTGATTTTTAATACTCGATAAGCATTTGCATAAAATGTTCTTAAATTCAGAGCATTTCATTATTTTCTTTCTAGAATCCTGCTCACCACAACATTACCAATCCGCAATTCATTCGCGGATTTTTTATTTTCATCAAAGGTCAAGAATGAACAGAAAAGCAGGAGCAGGCATTGCAGCGGCCATCGCCGTCATCGTGGCAGGAACACTGGGCACCAGCTATTACATGGGCGGCAAGCTGCAGCAGAGCTTCACCGAAGGCCTGGACAAGTGGAGCGAGCATGGCGTGAAGATTCAGGTCACCAGCTATGACCGTGGTGCTTTTTCTTCCACTGCCAAAACGGTCTGGACGCTGGACAGCGGCGACGAGCCCGTCCAGTTCACCGCCGAGCACAAGATCAGCCATGGTCCGCTGCCCCTGGGCCATGCCGCCGAAATTCACACCAGCTTCAATCTGCCCGAGGACGCGGACCCGGCGCTGAAAACCGCACTCAATGGTCGCTCTCCGCTGGAAGTCGACACCAAGGTCGGCTGGGGCCGCAGCAGCTCCAACGTCATGACATCGCCGGCCGTGAGCAGCAAGATCAAGGACAGCGAAATGAACTGGGGCGGCATGAAGATCGTTTGGGACATGCCCGCCGACATGAAGGCCGCCAAGGGTACAGGCAGCTTTGCCGGCCTGCAGTTCAAGGACGAGGAAGGCAGCGTGACTCTGGACAAGGCCGATATGCGCTTCGACATGAAGCAGCCTGCGGGTCAGCAGTTCTGGACCGGCCCGTTTGCCATGACGATTGCCAAGATCGCCGCCACCAAGCAGGAAGAGGAAGGCAAGAGCTCTGCCAGCCACTTCGAAGGCATCACCATGGATTCGGACACCATCCTCAAGGGAGAGGTGGTGGAAATGACGCTCAAGACCGGCATCAAGACCGCAAAACTTGAGGACAAACAGGCTGACGACCTGCTGCTGGAGATGGCGTTCAACAATGTCGATGCCAACTGGATCAACCAGGTTGTGGAAATGAGCAAGCGCAAGAACCCGCTGCTCGGTGCTGCTGGAGAAGCCGGGGACGGTGAAGACACTGACGATCAGCAAAGCGGTGATCTGCGCGAAAAAATGCTCAAGTCGCTGACACAGGCGCTGGCACGACAGCCCGTGATCGAACTCAAACGCCTGTCCATGCGCACCCCTGACGGCGTGAGCGAGTTCGCGGCAGCCGTTCAGTATCTGGGCGATGGCGAAAAGATGGGTACGCTGCTGCAGGACCTGAAAGTCAGCCTCAAGGCCGATATGCCCAAGCCCTTCATGGAGAACATGATGCTCTCGCGCAGGCGCTCCAGCCTGCTGGCCATGTTTGAAGGCGAGAGCGAGTACAAGCCCGAAGACATCGAGGAAACCGCCAAAGCCCAGACTCAAGCCAGCCTGGAAATGCTCAAGGAGCAAGGCATCTTCGAAGACAAGGATGGCAAGATGCGTACCGAGATCGTCTATGCCAAGGGTGAATTCCAGGTCAACGGAAAGCCGCTGGATGCCATGGGTACGAGCACACTCATGGGCACCATGGCCGAATGATGTGACCCAGTTCCGGGAAGCGGGTTGCTTCGCGGATACCTCCAAGGCCTGCCTCGCGCAGGCCTTTTTCATGGGGAAATAGCGCCCCAACCGCAGCGACGCGGACGAGAAGCCGCCCTTTGCATTTCTTGTCGTAAACTTTCACTATTCTTAGCATTAGCGCATTACTCACACTGCGATAACTGCTATCAAAATTTACAAGGCCCTCTTGGAGCATGGACTGCAGCCACATGCTTTATTTGCTTACAACACACTGTCAACAACGGCTCAACACTGGCGTTAAAACAGCATCCGCCAAAGCTCCGTGATTCGCACGGCGCGGCGCAAGGAGCGTCAGATGTCGCATTTCTCCCGGACCCGGCCTGAGCAGCCGGACCTGCAGCCAAACATGCTCTCCCACCACTGGCACCCGGGCATGATTGCCCTGGCTGCAGCCATGGCGTTGAGTGCCTGCAACGACAAGAATTCGCCGATCAAGGCGGACAGCACACTGCCAGCCTTGGCACCAGCCGCCACGCCCGATGCCGCCCGGTCTGAGCCCACAGCCTATGTGCCACCCGATGTAGACGCGCTCTACCGGATGGTGGCGCCGATTGCGCTTTACCCGGACAAGCTGGTGGCCCAGATCCTGGCCGGTGCCACCTATCCAGACCAGATCAGCGCCGCCGAAACCTGGCTGGGGCAAAACCCCGGCCTGCAGAGGACGGCGCTGAGCAATGCCGTCAACGCCCAGAACTGGGACCCGTCCGTCAAATCTTTGACCCAGTTTCCCAATGTGCTGGAACAGATGGCCTCCAACCTGCCCTGGACCACGGCGCTTGGCAAGGCCTATTACAACGATCCTTCGGATGTGATGAACGCCATACAGGTCATGCGCAACCGGGCCTACAAGGCCGGCACGCTCAAGACCTCGAGCCAGCTCAAGGTCAACCTGGCCTCCACGCCAGCCGCCGTGGCCTATATGCCTGGAGCCATAGTCACACCGCTGCCCGACCCGGTCATAGAGCCACCGGAGCAGTTCATTGAAATCAGCCCTTCCCAGGTGGATACGGTCTACGTTCCCCAGTACAACCCCGCTGCGGTCTACGGTCAGCCGCTACCCGTATATGGCGGCTATCGCTATGTGGAAGTGCCGCCTCCGGCTCCCGTGGCCGGCGTGCCCGTGATGGCCGGCCTGCTGGGCTTTGGTGCCGGCATCGTGCTGGCCGAGTCCATGGACAGGCATCCATCCTGGGGCTGGAATGCCTGGAATATGCACTGGGGCGATCCCGAAAGGCCCTGGCGCCACGGCGAGCGCCCCCCGCCCGAGCAGACCCGTCCGGCCGTGGTCTACAACAACACCACCTACATATCGCAGTCGCGAACCGTGGTGCAGAACATCCACCGCACGGACAACACCTACATCAACAACATCCATGAAAATGGCGCAGGCGAGCGCCGGGGGCCAAGCGGGCAGCCTCAGGCCGCAGGCATCTTTGCTGCGCCGGGCACGATGGCTGCGGGCGCTGCCGTCGGTGCCGCCGCCGTGGCAGCCGGTGGCCATGTCCTGAACCAGCGCCAGCCAGCACCGCGTCCCCTGGCGACACAGCCGCAGGGGCAGCCTGACTTTGCCCAGGGGACCACCCGGGCTCCAGGCCTGCCGCGCGCGCCCAATGGCCATGCCCTGCTGCAGCCGCAAGACCCGCGTGATCGCTCAGGCAGCCCCGGTGCCCATCCGCAGCAGACTGCGCAGATGCAGGCCGCCACGACGGAGAAGGCCTTGCAGCCACGCGCGCAGGAGCCAGCCCAGCGCCAGCAGCCAATCCAGAAAGCCCACGAACAGCAGGAACGCCAGCAGCAGGCCCAGATGCAGCAGATGCAGCAGATGCAGCAGCAGCGTGCCCAGGAGCAGGCCCAGCGCCAGCAGCCAATGCAGCAAGAGCGCCAGCAGCAAGCCCGGATGCAGCAGCAGCGTGCCCAGGAGCAGGCCCAGCGCCAGCAGCAAATGCAGCAAGAGCGCCAGCAGCAGGCCCAGATGCAGCAACAGCGCGCCCAGGAACAGGCCCAACGCCAGCAGCAAATGCAGCAAGAGCGCCAGCAGCAGGCCCAGATGCAAGCTCAACATCACCAGGCCGAGCAGCAGGCACGCATGCAGGCAGCGCGCGCCGAGGGCCGCACGCGCGGGGACCGCGAGCACCGCTGAAACGCCGCTGGTCCTCATGTCAGGCCGCCTGTCACACCGGCGGGTTGTGAGCGCGCGGCCTGCGCAGCTGTATAAACAAGGCCATGCTTTTTTGCGCCACTCACTGCAGCAGGTCTTCATGTACAACCCCAGCCATTTCAAGGTCGACGACCCCGCCACCCTGCATGCACTGATCCAGGCTCACCCGCTGGGTTGCCTGGTCACCCAGTCCGACGCGGGACTGGATGCCAATCACCTGCCTTTCGAGTTGCTGCAGGGCGAGGACGGTTTGCTGCGCCTGATCGCCCACGTGGCGCGCGCCAATCCTGTGTGGCAGCAGATCCGGGAAGACAACTCCGTGTTGGTGATCTTCCGTGCCGAGCATGCCTATATCTCCCCCAACTGGTATCCCAGCAAGCACGAGAACCATGAGCAGGTACCGACCTGGAACTACCGTGTGGTCCATGCGCTTGGCCGCATCAGCGTTCGCGACGATGAAAAGTTCGTGCGCGGCGTGGTGGGCCGGCTCACCCGCCGCCATGAGGCCAACAACAATGCCCAGGCCCCATGGAAGATGAGCGACGCTCCGCCCGACTATCTGCAGCGCATGCTCGGCGCCATCGTGGGCCTGGAAATTACCGTCGACCGCCTGGAAGCCAAGTTCAAGCTGAGCCAGAACAAGCAGCAGCGCGACCGGCTCGGTGCGGTCCAGGCCCTGGAGCAGCTGGGACAGCTGGATCTGGCCCGGAGCATGCGCCAGCCCTGATCACCGCAACCGGTCTTCAAGGCATAGCCAGCGCAAAGCTCCCATCCCTGTATCGCCATTAGCTCCGCTATCGATAGCAATACAGCACAATGCATGCACAACCCGATAAGCACCATGCCAACCGAAAAACTCACCAGCCCTTCTCTCCCGCCCGAACGCCGTCGTCTGCTGCAATGGATGGCGCAAACGGCGCTGTTTTCCGCTGCACCGGCCTGGGCTGCACGCAGCGCCAGCCCGGACAACGCGCTCTGGCCTCAGGACAGCAGGGTTCCTGGCGGCGTCGCACGCCTGTCGCTGGGCCCGGCTTCCGCACGTCCCCTGGTCACGGCCGCAGAGGCAGAGATTCTGGTGGTTGGAGACATGATCGAATGGACCGCACTCGTGGGCATACCGCTTGCCGCCACACCGGGTGAGCAAAGCGTTGGCGTGAAGGCCGACGGCCGTTTGCGCACCATGAGCTATACGGTGCGCGACAAACAGTATGTGGAGCAACGCCTCAAAGTCTCGCCCAAGACGGTGGATCTGTCTGCCGAAGACAATGCCCGCTATGAGCGCGAGGCCGCCCACCTGAAGACCGTGATGGCCACCTTCACCGAGCCGCCGCCTTCCGGCAGCCTGCACATGCGCGTGCCGGTGCCGGGTCGCCGCTCCAGCAGCTTCGGCCTGCGCCGTGTCTTCAACGGCCAGTCGCGCAATCCGCACAGCGGCATGGACATCGCCGCTCCTACGGGCACGCCGGTGCGTGCACCGCTGCCCGGCAAGGTGATTGATGTGGGCGACTATTTCTTCAATGGCGGCACGGTCTGGCTGGACCATGGCGGCGGCCTGCTCACCATGTACTGCCACCTGAGCCAGGTGGACTGCAAGCCAGGCGAGCAGTTGCAGACGGGCGATGCGTTTTGCAAGGTCGGAGCCACCGGCCGCGTGACCGGACCCCACCTGCACTGGAGCGTGATGCTGAACCGCGCCATGGTGGACCCGGCGCTGTTCATCTGAACGGATTTCGCCGACTAAAAAGCGGCTCCGCGAGCCGCTTTTTAGTTCCTGCTACCAGATCAGAATCACAAGCGCCCGACCTACCAAGCGCTACAGACCGGTTTGCTCGAAACTATGGTGAATCCTGATCCTGCTTCAGATAGTTTTCCACCAGCTCGAAAAAACTGTCGTAGAAGCTGCGTTTGGAAATGGTCTCGCTGCCCACCTTGACCAGCGAATCGTTGCTGGAAGAAAACGGCAGAGACAGCGACCCCAGAGCGCTCACGCCCACGCTGGCCGAGGTCGCGCTTTTCTTGAGCGAATAGCGATCCTGCAACGCTGTCGCAAAACCCAGACTGACCAGGCCATCGCTGGTCTGCGGAACGCAGACCACACGGAAATTGATTTCCAGATTGGTCTCCGTATTGGGCTGGAAGTTCTTGCGCCCTTCTATCAGCTCCTGCGTCCTGGCCGTTGCGATATAGCCTTGGCTCAACAAGGCGCGACGCGCGGCCTCGCAAGTCTGTGCCGGTGTCGCATCAAAGCCGCGGGAAAACGTGGAACTGGAGTCGAAGGTCTCCTGTACCGGCATATGCTGGGGTGCCGTTGCCGAGCATGCCCCCAGCAAACCTGCCAATATGCCCACAGAACCCAGCCGCCCCCAATTCAGCCCAAACAAAGCAACACCACCTAAGCGCACAGAAACTCCTTGATGCCTGGGCCATAGTTTCTTCATAGCCCGAACCTTTGAAGCGTAGCAGCTTGGCGAAGACTAATTTGACGAAGCGCTGTCTAGACGTACGGATTTTTTCGATCTTTACAGGGGCTTCACGCCCGAGCTGCACATCTGATTTCTCCGCCCGTCAGAGCGCAGCATTTGTTGACACTCTGAGGTTGTCGAAGCGCAAAACAACAGCAACGTTGAGTTAAGGTCAGATAAAACCGCAGGGAACTGATATGGTCAACAGAGACTCTGTTTGTGCTGACACGGTTTGCCGTATTCCTCTATTCCACCTTAAGGAAACCCTATGAAATTTCGCTGGACCTGGTGCCTTCCCCTTGTTGCTTCCATGACGCTTGCCGCCTGCGGTACGACAGGCGGCGGCGGTGCAAGCAAGCCCGGCCCTACAGGCCCCGCAGGCGATGCCGCGTCGCTGACCGCCTACCACTGGAAATTGCAAGAGGCCTTCACGCCAGCCGGCAATGAAGACCAGAGCTGGTTTCTGAGCTCCAGCCAGGCACCTATCGAGCTGGACTTCGTGGACCAGCGCGTCGTCGTCAAGAATCTGTGCAACGTCATCTCGTCGGCTTACACCGTTGAAGGCCAGCGCATCAATCTGCAGCGCGGCATGAGCACCCTGCGTGCCTGCAATGACAGCCAGCTGATGATGCTGGAGCAGAAGGTTGCGCGCATTCTGCCTACGGCCAAGCAGTGGAACGTGCAGCTCGGCGGCTCCACTACTGAACAGCCTCGCCTGACGCTGCAGTTCATTGATGGCACGCGCTGGCAGCTCAACGGCAAGCCCACCGCCCAGACCCAATACGGCAGCGCGCCCGAACGCATATTTCTCGAGGTCGGTCCCGAGCGCAAGGCCTGTAGTGCAGGTGCAGGCCGCCATCAGTGTCTGCAGGTGCGCGAGATCCGCTACGGCGACAACGGCGTCAAGACCTATACCGGCCAGTGGGAGAACTTCTACAGCGAGATTGAAGGCTACAAGCACGAAGCCGGTGTGAGCAATGTGCTGCGCATCAACCGCTTCAAGCGCCAGAATGTTCCCGCCGATGCTTCAAGCTATGTCTATGTGCTGGACATGGTGGTGTCCTCGGCCATCGCTGACAAGCGCAAGTAAATCAGCGCTCAGGCATTGAAAAAGCCGGCCCAGGTGCCGGCTTTTCTATTTTCATGCGCACATTCAACGCCGATGTTTCACGCTCCAGGCTTTATCAATCAGATTCATTGCCAAAGGACGATTTTCCTTTGGCAATAACTACTTAGGGAGTTTTTTCTGAACGCAGCAGTTCGGAAAACAGGATTGCAGGTTATGCCCAGCGTCTGTGGAGACGCCTGTGGACAAGCCTCGGGAAAACAGGGCGAGGCCGCACGGGCATTGACTTCGGGCCCTGCGATCAAAAAATACGCAGGGATGGTTGAGCCTGCGATGTTTCACGGAGAAAAAAGCCGGCACTATTCGGATGTCGGCAAGAGAGGAAAGTCACTGACCTCACACACGCAAATCATTGAGCTGGCTCTTACCCCCGCTCCATGCCCTGAGCAAGAACCGGCAGATTCAACGCAGACGGAAGCGGCCTTCCACAAACATGGAGGAGCGATGGCCGCTTTCACACTGGTTGTCAGCGTAGGACCAGAAAGCCTGAACCGTGCCCTTGGCCGAGTCTATGACTTGGCTGACCGTGAAGCCGGTTTTCTCGATCCAGTTCAAAAAATGCAGGTGGTCGCTCAGTTGCAGATAGCTGAGATTCTCGCAGCCCTCGGAAATATGCCCTTGCGAGTCCACCACGCGCCAGCGCATCTGACCGCTGGCGGTGTAGCGGACCTGGGCCTGACTGTCCGGGAATTCAATGACTGCTTCGCGGCCCAGAAGAGTTCCTGCGTATTGCATCGAAAGCATGGACATGATGTGACTCCTTGAGAGAAAGCTTCGCTATTCATAACGCAAAACCATTCGTGTGAAGCTATGATGAATCGCCACCGTTTCTTTGGGTGTGGGAAAGTGGCTCATGCATTCGTCGGTCAACATTTTTTGACACACAAGGCTTCTCTCCTGCATGGCGTGAAGGTCAAGCCGCAGCCTGCTTGCCGGATATGAACCACAACAGAAGTGAACGCTCATAACGGCCACAGGCACTGCAGAAAACAAGGCAATCGCGCATACTCGGCCCTCTGACATTTCCGGTCGCCAAGGCAGGAAGTCGGCCCAGGCCAACTCCCGCCTCACCAGCCGCACTCACGGATCTCACCTTGTCTACCCCCGTCACCTCTACAGCGCCTCAGGCCTCCACCACCCCACCATTGCGCGATCCCGCTTTTGTCAATTTCGTGCTGGCACGCATGCTTGCCATGTTTGCCCAGCAGATGCAGGCCGTTGTGGTGGCATGGCAGGTGTATGACATCACGCGTGAGCCGCTGTCTCTGGCCTATGTCGGGCTGGCGCAGTTCCTGCCCATGGCTGGTCTGCTGATTCCCGCTGGCGATCTCAGCGACCGCATGAGCCGCAAGCGGCTGCTCGGCATCAGCTGGCTGGTGGCCGCAGTTTGCTCAGGCCTGCTCTGGTTGCTGGCCGAGAGCGGCGCGCACAATGTGCACTGGATCTACGCCGTGCTGGTGCTGTTTGGCTGCAGCCGGGCCTTCAGCGGACCGGCGCTGCAAAGCCTGCTGCCGCAGATCGTAGCCCGCGAGCGACTGGCCCAGGCCCTTGCCACCAACAGCATGCTGATGCGTATCTCGGCGATTGCCGCTCCCGTGCTGGGCGGCCTGCTGTATGCGCTTGGCGGCGGCGTGCTGACCTATGCGGTCTGCGGCGTTGCTCTGCTTCTAGGCGCAGGCCTGCTCAGCCAGGTCCCCGTGCACTTTGCCAGCCCCAGGATCGTCACTGACGTGCCAACAACCATGTGGCAACGCTTTTCCGAAGGCCTGCATTTCATGCGTACCCGCCCCATCATCCTTGGCACCATCTCGCTCGATCTGTTTGCTGTGCTGCTGGGCGGCGTTGTGGCCCTGCTGCCCGTCTATGCGCATGAAGTGCTTCAGGTAGGTCCGCAAGGACTGGGCCTGCTGCGCTCCTCCATGGCTGCGGGTGAGGTCTGCATGGGCCTGTGGCTGGCATCGCGCCCCATCAACCGCCGCGTGGGCAAGGTGATGTTTGCCGCCGTAGCAGTGTTCGGACTGGCCAATCTGGTGTTTGCGCTCTCGCACTGGTTTGTACTGTCCATGCTGGCACTGGCCGTGGCCGGCGCGGCCGATATGGTCAGCGTCTATATTCGCGGCGCATTGGTGCAGTTTTCCACGCCCGACCATATGCGCGGCCGCGTGAATGCGGTGAACATGCTGTTCATCGGCTCCTCCAACGAGCTGGGCGAGTTCCGCGCAGGCAGCAGCGCGTCCTGGTTTGGCGCAGTTCCTGCCGCCATTCTGGGCAGCCTGTGCACCCTGGGCGTGGTGGGCGGCTGGATGACGCTGTTCAAACCTCTGCGCGATGTGGACAGGCTCGAAGATGCAGCGCGCGTGAGCGGCCTCGAGCCCCCGCAACCACTTGCAAATCAATAACTGCCAACCATCGGGCGATTAGCGCTGCAACCCGTTTCGACACAAAAAAGCCTCGCAGAGTCTGCGAGGCTTTTTTCCTGATCGCGGCGGCTAATTTACAGCAGCTCGGCACGCAGTTGTTCGGTGCTCTTGGGCGACAGCAGGCCGGGGGCCACGTCAAACACGGTCTTGCAGCCATGTTGGCCGGCCTGGGCCAGGCGATGCACGGCGCGGGCATAGGCAACAAGCACGCTGGAAGTGAACTCGGGGTTGCTGTCCAGCTGCAGACGGTATTCGATGACCTGCTTGTTCTCGGCACTGGTGTTGCCGCTGCGGATCACAAAGCCGCCATGGGGCATGGAAGAGTGATCGCGTGCCAGCTCTTCGGCACTGATGAAGTGGACCGTGGTGTCGTACTGGTCGAAGTAGTGAGGCATTTCCACAATGGTCTTGCGCACGGCTTCGGCGTCGGCGCCATCCTTGAGCACCACATGGCATTCACGCTGGTGCTTCTGGCGAGTGGACAGCTCGGGGCGCACGCCGCAGCGCACCTTGTTGATGGCCTCTTCCACAGGGATGGTGTACTGCACGCCGCCGGCCACGCCTTCGACGCGGCGGATGGCGTCGGAATGCCCCTGGCTCAGGCCCTTGCCCCAGAAGGTGTAGGTAGCGCCGTCAGGCAGCAGGGCTTCACCCAGCACGCGGTTGATGGAGAACATGCCCGGGTCCCAGCCGGCCGAGATCAGGGCCGTGCACTGCCCCCCCTGAGCGGCCTTGTCCACATTGGCAAAGTGTTCAGGGATGCGGGCATGGGTGTCAAAGCTGTCGACCAGATTGAAATGGGCCGCCAGCTCGGGCGCCTGCCTGGGCAAATCGTCCTTGGAGCCGCCGCAGAGAATCAGCACATCGACCTGGCCTTTGTGCGACAGCAAGGCGTCCATGGAGTGCACCCGTGTGCCTGCATTCAGGGGCTGGAGCTGGGAAGGGTCGCGACGGGTGTAAATCCCCTTGAGCAGCATATCGGGGTTCCTGGCGACAGCAGCTTCCACGCCGCGGCCCAGATTGCCGTAACCAACGATAGCAACGCGGATAGGGGATGGAGTCGATGCCATGACGAGCAATTCCTTCAAACAAAACAAAACTTCAATTATTGTCCTTTGATGCACCAAATTGGGGCTGAAACTGCAGCAATCTCAGTCCGATGTGTGTGAACGCCCACGCCATGAATGCCGCAAACCGTCGCCGATCAGCAGGCCCACGGCGGCAAAGATCAGCGCATAGCTCAGTTGCTGCTGTGGCTCCATGCTCTCGCCCAGCAGCCAGGCCACCACGACCAGCAAGACCGGCTCCACATAGGAAAGCAGTCCGAACAGCCCCAGTGGCAGCCAGCGACTGGCAATCATGTAAAGCGCCAGCGCCACGGCGCTGACGATGCCCAGCAAGGGCAGCAGGGCCCAAAGCGAGGGATGGCCCGCCAGCAGCGGCCAACTGCCGGGCACGCGCAGCGTAAAGCCGACGGCCACCGGTACCAGCAGGGCCATGTCGATCCAGTGACCTGCCAGGGTATCGGTCTGCAGCCACCGGCGCAGCAAGAAATACACCGTGTAACCCAGCGCCACCACCCAGGTCTCCCAGGACATACCGCCCGCCTGCCAGAACTCGTGTGCCACACCCGCCGCCGCCACCAGCGCGGCCAGGCCCTGGCCGGGCGTCAGGCGCTCGGCAAACAGCACACGCCCGGCCACGACCATCACCAGCGGCAGCAGAAAATAGCCCAGTGACACCGGCAACGCGCGCCCGTTCATCGGTGCCCACATGAAGATCCACAGCTGCACGCCCAGCAGCGCCGAGCTCAGCACCAGCAGCAGTCCAAACCGGGGCTGGGCCAGGGCTCGCGCCAGCAAGGCGCGTACCGCCGCCACCTCCTTGAGAGCGAACAGCAGGGCCGTGGTGAAGGGCAAGGTCACCAGCACGCGCCAGCCAAAGATCTGCTCGCCATCGAGCGGGGCGAGAAAAGGCGAGAGGTAATACAGCGAAGCGAACAGCACGGACGCCAGTACCGAAACCACCACGCCCTTGAACATCACAGACACAAGATCAAGCCTCCAAATGGCTGCCGGCATCGATCCATCATGCGCGGCACCTATTCCCCAAAAATGAGCCGACGTAGAGCGGCCCGCACCGATTCTCGGCCACGGCGCGGCCTGCCAGCAGGCAGGCCCTGGTCAGCAAAGCTTTGCACTGTGCGCTAGAGTGCGGCTCGCCCTGTATTGCCTGTCCTCCTCATGCCCGACACCGCCCCGACCGCCTGCTCTGCCAATCCCCTTTTGCATATCCTCTGGCAGGACGAGCACCTGGTCGCCGTCTACAAACCCGCCGGCTGGCTGGTGCATCGCACAGGGCTGGATGCGCACGAGACGCGCTTTGTCATGCAGACGCTGCGCGACCAGCTGGGTCGCCATGTCTGGCCGGTGCACCGGCTGGACAAGGGCACTTGCGGCGTGCTGCTCATGGCACTGAACAAGCAAGCGGCCCAGGCCCTGGCGGCGAGCTTTGCAGTCCATGAAACCCGCAAGGAATATCGGGCCCTGGTGCGCGGCTGGTTGCCCGAAATAGTGGAAGTCGATCACCCCCTCAAGCCCGACGATGCACCCGAGGATGCCCCGGTGCAGGAGGCGCACACGCGCTTGCGCTGCCTGGCACGCCTGTCCTGGCCCGAAAGCTATGACGGCCGGCACCCCGAGACCCGCATCAGCCTGGTCGAAGCCCTGCCCACCACGGGCCGCAGACACCAGATCCGCCGTCACCTCAAGCATGTGGCCCACCCCATCATCGGCGACGCCACCCACGGCAAAGGTCCGCTGAACCGCTGGTGGGCCGAGCGCCTGGGTCAGCAACGGCTGTGGCTGCATGCCAGGGCACTGGAGATCGCTCACCCCGTGAGCGGCCAGCCGCTGCGCTTCGAGGCCGACTGGTCCACCCTGCCCCAGGTACAGGAAGCACAGGACTGGCAAACGCTGCTGGCCCTGCCGGGCTGGCAGTCCACCCCATAAAAATAGCTGAAAGTCTTTTTATATAAAGAACTGACAGCTATTATTTTTGCTATTACGCAGACTTGGGCGTGGCGCGAATCCACTTGCCCTCTTCGTCGAACTGCAGGCTAGGTGCGGCCAGGAAATCGTACTGCGCTTCGGGGTCGGCCTTGAGCTCGCCCTGCAGCAACTCCACCAGACGCTCGTTGCCCATCTTGAAGCCACAGGCCTGGGCGTGACCGCCGCCTCCAAAGCTCTCGGCCAGAGGAATGCAGTTGAAGTCCGAGCGCGAGCGCAGGCCCACCTTGGTGCCCTTGTGATTGGCATGCCACATCAGGGCAAAGCTGCCGCTCTGGCGTGCCAGCAAGTCACCCACCTGGCTGTGGAACATGCCCGGGCAGTTGACCATCAGGCCCTGCCTGCCGTTGAAGACCAGCACCTGGGCGCCGTCGGCAATATCGGCACAAAGCTTCTGGAATTTCTCGTCCATGGCGCCGCCACGGGCCATGTAGACGGTTTCCTGCTCGGGCGTGAAGGCCGCAATCTCGGCCCAGCGCTCAAAGCTGCGCACGGGCTCCATATCCAGAGCCGCGAGAAACGCCGCGCTTTCGGGGAATTCCCATTTCCAGATATCGCGGTCCTCGATGTAGCGAATCAGACCGGGCACGGGCTTGTCGGCCTGGAAAAACTCCCAGGCCAGACGCGCGCCGGACTTGCTCATATCGAAATGCACCACGCCGCATTGGCATTGGTAGCCGCTGAGTTTCTCGGCCGCGCTCTTGTGATGGTCCAGCACCACGAGCTTGGCCACGCGCGACTCGATCTCGGCCATCAGCGTGGGCTCGAAGGCAAAGTCCAGCACATAGACGGCGCGACCAGCCAGCTCGCCCAAGTCATCGGCCGTCTGAATCTCGCCGTGATCCAGACCGCGAAACTCGGCCTGACCTTCATAGAACAGCCAGGCCGCCAGCGCCGCGCCGAAGCCGTCGGGGCAGCGACGGCCATGGTAGAGGATGAGGGGGTTGGGATCGTTGCGATCGGGGCGCACCAGCAACTGCTGGAACAGGGAAATTTTGGCGTTCTGTGCGGTCATAGCCCGGCATTTTCGCCGCTTGCGCCGAAACGAGGCGACGCACGGGGCATTGCGGGTTCACGGCTGGCTGCATCCAGCAGCTATTTCGCCCTGCCAGACACGGCCAGCGGGGCTCATCCGGCCGCCCGCAAGAGGCCTCATGCCTGGTAAGTCACCGCTTGCTTTTCCCTCGGTTACCACAAGCGCTGAAATCCCTGATTTCGGTATCTACCTAAGCCCCCACTCTTCGCATACGCCTATGATGGGGGTCTTGCTATTGAAATGCTGCGGTCACCGGCAGGCCCGCAACGCTTGCCTGCCAGGACAGTTACAGCGCTGGGTGCTCCGCGGCCCCTGTATGCGATCTACACCCGATATCACTCCTCACCTCGGTACGCTGCTCAGTTTTCGCCGCGACCTGCACGCCAATCCTGAGCTCAAATACGAAGAGCACCGCACCAGCGACAAGGTAGCCGCATATCTCACGGCCCTGGGCCTGACCGTGCATCGTGGCCTGGGCCAGACTGGCGTTGTCGCCAGCATCTATGGCAAGGGCCGCAGCAAGGACAACCCCGGCCGCAGCATCGGCATCCGCGCCGACATGGATGCCCTGCCGGTCACGGAAATCAACACCTTCGGGCACATCAGCCAAAACAAGGGCCGCATGCATGCCTGCGGCCACGACGGCCACACCACCATGCTGCTGGGCGCTGCCACCACCTTGGCTCAGCAGCCCGACTTTGACGGCACCGTACACCTGATCTTCCAGCCAGCCGAAGAAGGCGGCGCTGGCGCCAAGGCCATGATGGACGATGGCCTGTTCGACAAATTCCCCTGCGAAGCTGTGTTTGCGCTGCACAACTGGCCATCGCTGCCGGCAGGTCAAATGGCGGTGCGCGTAGGCCCCATCATGGCCTCCACCCTGCGCTTTCAGATCAGAGTCCACGGCAAGGGCGGCCATGCGGCCATGCCCCACACCACGCTGGACCCGATTCCCGTGGCCTGCGCCATCGTCAGCCAGTTGCAGACCCTGGTCTCGCGCAGCACCGATCCGCTGGACTCGGCAGTGCTCACAGTGGGCAAGATCACCAGCGGCACCGTGGAAAACATCATTCCCGATGACGCCATCATCGCCGGCACCGTGCGCACCCTGAAGAAGGAAACGCGCGAGATGTTTGTTGAAGGCCTCAAGCGCATCAGCAGCCATGTGGCAGCCGCCCATCTGTGCACGGCCGAGTTCACGCTGCGCCCCGGCTCCTACCCCAACACCACCAACCACGCCCGCGAAGCCAAGTTCATGGCCGCCGTGATGCGTGAAGTGGTCGGTAATGACAACGCCTTTGACGATGTGCTGCCCGCCATGACCTCCGAAGACTTCGGCTTCATGCTGGAGGCCGTCCCCGGCGCCTATGGCTGGATTGGCAATGCCAAGGGAGACCAGCCCGGCGTGAGCCTGCACAATCCGGCCTACGACTTCAACGATGACAACATCGGTCGCGGCTCCAGGTTCTGGGATCTGCTGGCACGTCGCTATTTTGAGCAGCCTGCCGCCTGACGACTACCACCCACTACGCCATTCATAGCTGACAGCCCTCAACCAGCAATGGTTGCGGGCTTTTTCATATCTTGGCGGCGGCATCGGGCTCGCCCAATACCTCGACCAGCCAACGCTGCTGCGGCATGGGCATGCCGAGCAGCATGCCCTGCAGCACGATATCCGGGTTCCACTGCGTCAACTGCAGCGCCTGCTCGGACAGCTCCACGCCTTCGGCCACCACGCGCAGTTGCAAGCGGCGCGCCACCAGCAGCATGGCCTCCACCAGAGCCGCATCTTTTTCGGAACGATGACTGCCGCTGACAAAGCTTCTGTCGATCTTGAGTTCCTGAATCGGCAGGTGCTGCAGGCTGTACATGCTGGAGTAGCCGGTTCCGAAGTCATCGAGAGAAATCTCTATGCCCAGGCCGCGCAGTGCCAGCATGCGCCGACGCGCCTGATCCAGATCCCGCAGCAAGGTGCCTTCGGTGATCTCCAGTGTCAGCTGGCGCGAATTGGCACCGGTTTCCCTCAAGACCTTGTCCAGCGTGGCCATGAAGTCGTCATGCGCAAATTGCTGGGCGCTGACGTTGACCGACAGGCGCAATCCGCGCTCTGCCATGGCCGGTCTGGCCAACAGCATGCAGCCCTGACGCAGCACCCAATCGCCCAGACGCACAATGAGCTCGGACTCCTCGGCCACCGGAATGAACTCTCCCGGGCTGAGCAGCCCCCATTCGGGGTGCTGCCATCGCACCAGTGCCTCGGCACCCACACAGCGACCGCGCGCATCGGTCTGGCTCTGCAGATACAGACGCAGCTCCCCGTCGGAGATGCCATGGTACAAATCCCTGGCAATGCGCACGCGCCGATACACATCCTGGGCCATGCGCGGCTCAAACAGCACCACACTGCCCGGACCGCCCTGCTTGGCCTCATGCAAGGCCACGCTGGCAAAGCGCAGCACGTCATGGCTGTTGCCGCCTCTGATGGCCGGCTCCAGCACCGCGCCACCGATGCAACAGCTGACAAACTCGGTTTCCACCCAGCTGTCGAGGGAAAACGGCTTTTGCAAGGCCTTCTTCAAGGTCAGCGCGTACTGCTGCAGCTGCTCCTCCACACCCTGGGCATGCTTGTGCAGGCTATCGAAGACGATAGCAAACTCCGCAGCCGCGATACGCGCAATCCAGGCATCGTCAGGCAGCACCTCGACCAGTCTGGCCCCTATGGCCTGCACCAACTCGTCGCTGTGCTGCATGCCATGCACATCGTTGAAGACGGAAAAGCGATCTACATCCAGCAGCAGCAAGCCATGGCTGGCATCCTGCCGAACCAGGGCCAGTTCGCGCAGATGCAAGGTCAGCGAATGGCGGTTGGGCAGCCCTGTGAGTGAGTCCAGGTAGACCAGATCGTGGATACGGCGCTCGGCCAGAACGCGCTCGGAGAGATCGCGCTTGAGCTCCACATAATTGACGACCTCTCCTTGAGGAGTGCGAATCGGTGTCACCAGCACAGACTCCCGCAAGGCCTCACCCTTGCTCGTGCGATTGGTCATCTCGCCACGCCATAGCCCTCCCTTGGCCAGTTGCTTGAGCGCGCGCTGGCGATGACTGCGGTCCATGCCCATGGTGGATACCAGTTCGGTAGACTGGCCGAGCACCTGCTCACGCGCATAGCCCGAGCGCAGCAGAAAGGCCTCGTTGACATAGATGACCTTCAGCTCGGGATCGGTGATGACGATGCTCTCGGGGTTCTGCTCGACCGCCCGATAGAACTTGCGCAACTCGTTCTGGCTGGCCTCCAGTGCGGCCAGCATCTCCTGGCTTTTCTGCACGCGCCGCCCCAGGCTGGCTCTTGCCTGCAAGCAAATGATGAGCACCAGCATCATCATGCCCAGCAAATGCATCATCGCCAGCAGATGCTCGGCTGCCGATAGAGTCGCAAACGGAGTGCCGATATGAGGAGCCAGCCACCATAGGGCGGCAACGACGATGGAGGACAGCCCCAGCATCGTCAGGGCGGCACGCGTGCCCTGCACCCAGAGCGCAACAGCCAACCAGGCAGGAAATGCCATCACGCCCGGCCCATAGAGCCCTCCCATGTGCCAGACCCAGAGCAAGCTCAACAGCCAGTTGCCCCAGACAAAGCAGGACACGGCCCAGACCCACTGCCTGGCCTTGGCCAGGCCCATGCACAGCAGCGAAAGCAGCATGACGCCGCCGGACAGCGCCAGATCCCAGTCGTCCATCGCCGGTGTCAGCAACCAGACCAGACTCATCGCGGCGCCCAGGAGCCACATCCAGAGACAGCCCAGCCACACCATGCGGCGCATGGGCAACCGGTATCTGGCCTCGACGAAATGACGCTGCATGCAAGCCCTTTGGCATTCAGACTGAATGATGAATGCTAGGGGCAGTTGCCAATTAGTTCAATCGTCCGGCGAGCCAGGTCTTGAAAGCCCAGAGGCACGGCCTGCAAGGCTTGAGCGCATGCCAGCCCTGGCTGCATCGGGCTTGTCGCCAGCAGCCTAACGCTGCTGCTGGCGCCGCGCGCTTCGGCGCGCTTTGGTCTGGGCGTCCTTCCTGGCCTGGCGCTCCGCATCCTTTTGCTGGCCCTCGGCAAGCCAGGCCTCGAATTCGGCCGGAGTCTCCAGCGTGATGCGGCCTATGCTCACATCACGGAAGTCGGTCAGCACCAGCTCGGCAGCCTTTTGCAGGTTCACGCGGCCGCCGCTCATCACGGCACCACGCTTTTTGCCGATCAGCGTCAGCAGCTCGTCATCGTGCAATGCTGCGATCTCCTCGGCCGAGATGCCCAGCTTGTAGCGCGCCTCCAGCATGGGAGCGTAGTGCTTTTGCAGATACAAAAGCAGCTCCAGCGCCACCAGGTCTTCGTCATAGGCATTGCGCCCCACGGCACCGCTGGCTGCCAGGTTGTAGCCGCTTTTCTCCACGATGATGCGCGGCCACAGCATGCCGGGCGTGTCCCAGAGATAGAAGTCATCAGCCAGCACGATGCGCTGCTCCAGCTTGGTCACACCGGCCTCATTACCGGTCTTGGCCTGGGTCTTGCCGCTCATGGAGTTGATCAGCGTGGACTTGCCCACATTGGGCACGCCGCAGATCAGCACGCGCATGGGCTTGGCCAGACCGCCGCGCGAGGGCGCCAGCAGCTTGCACTGCTCGATCAGGCGCTTGGTGGGAGCTGGCTCCGAGGCATCCAGCGCAATGGCGCGCGTCTCGCTCTGGGCGTTGTACCAGTCCATCCAGGCCTTGGTCTGTACCGGATCGGCCATATCCTGCTTGTTGAGTATCTTCAGGCGCGGCTTGTGGCCCGTCATCTCCTGCAGCAAGGGGTTGGCACTGGAGCCAGGCAAGCGCGCATCCAGAACCTCGATGACCACATCGATTTCCTTGACGCGCTCCGTGATGGCCTGACGCGTCAGATGCATGTGACCGGGAAACCATTGGATGGCCATAAGCGGAGATCTTTCTTTTTTGCAGGGTGTGAGCACGCAATGGGCGCAAACACCCTTTTATGTCAGTGAATTCAGGCGCGCAAGGATAATCTCCCTCTGCTTTTCTGACCTGTCCGCTCGCTTATGCCCTTGCCCTCCGCCCCCCAAAAGTCCAAAGCCCGCAACGAAGTTCTGATCAAGGGCCTGACGATTGCACTGATCGGCATCATCATCTTGCTGGCACCTGTGTTCAAGCCTGAAAGCGGAATTGCCCAGCTGTTTGCCCAGTCCCATATCGTGGGCTGGTTTGCTCTGGTTCTGGGTCTGGCATTCATCGCCCAGTTTCTCTGGGTTCGCTTCAAGAAATGAGCGACACAGCCCTGCTGCAGCCGCTGACCCAGGCGCGCAGCCAGATTGCGCTATGGCAGCAGCGCGCCGCAGCAGTGGCGGTGAAGCTGCGCCAGCCGCCGCCCGAGCCCACGAGTTGCTGCGGGCGCGGCTGCAACGGCTGCGTCTGGGAAGGTTATTACGGTGCGCTGACTTTTTGGCTGGAGGATGCGGCCCAAGTCCTGACCGAGGCCTGAGCGAGACCCGAGCCCCGCTACTCGGGATTCATGCCATTTCGGCTTCCAGCGCAGCCAGGCGAGGCACATGGACTTCTTTTTCCATGACATCTACCTCGATATCGGCGATCTCGGCGATCTCGTTATCCAGCGCTTGATAGTCGATACGGAAGCGCCCCGCCCCTGCCTCCAGCCTTTGCGCCTGATGAAATAGCTCGCGCGCTGCCGCGCTGGACTCAGCCACCAGACCAGCGTTCTGGCTGGTCATGTGGTCAAGCGCCTGCACCGCCTCACTGATCTGGGCGATACCCTGGTTCTGCGCCTGTGCAGCTTCGGTGATCGACGCGATCAGGCCGCTGACCGTGCGCACATCGCGCACGATATGCTCCATGCGCTGGCCGGCCTGCAGCGCCAATGTCTGTCCCGACTTCATCTGCTTGGTGGAATGCTCCATGAGCTGGCGGATCTGCTTGGCCGCTTCGGCGCTGCGCTGGGCCAGCTCGCGCACCTCGGCCGCCACCACGGCAAAGCCACGGCCCTGAGTGCCTGCCCGCGCCGCTTCCACGGCGGCATTCAGCGCCAGGATATTGGTCTGGAAGGCAATGCCGTCAATCACCCCCACAATGGCCGCCACCTGCTGGCTGCTTTGCGCCATGTGCTCCATATTGCGAACCACCTCCTGCACCACGCTGCCGCCGCTGGCCGCAGCCTCGGCGGCGCTGCGCGCGCTCTGGTCGGCATGGCGCGCACTGTCGGCCGAATGGGTGACCAGGGTGACCATGTTATCTATGCTGCTGACCGTGGCCTTGAGCTGCTCTGCCGCATGGGCCGTGCGATCGGAGAGATCGCTGTTGTCCTGCGCCATCTGGCTGGATGCGGCGGCCACGGCCTCCACTCCGCCCTGCACCTCACCCACCAGGCCGCGCAGCTGGCGCGTCATCAGCGCCAGCGACTGCATGAGCCGACCCAGCTCGTCGCTGCGCCCCGTCGCCAGCGGTGCATAGCTGAGATCGCCCGCCGCAATGGTCTGCGCAAGCTGCACGGCCTCGCTCAAGGGCGTGGTGATGGAGCGAATCGTCGCCAGCGACAGCAATGCCCCCACCAGACCCATGAACAGGCCCACACCCATGGCCATGCGCTTGGCGATGGCGGTTTGCTCGCGGCCATGCTGCTCGGCCTCCAGGCGCTGCTGCTGCTGGGCCTCGATAAAGGCATCCTGCGCCTGGACATAGCGCCTGGAAGCGGGGATCAGTTGTTCGTCTACCAGCTTCTGCGCCTCCCAGGCCTTGCCCAGATCACGGGCCTGATAGGCCTGCTCGTAGATATCGAGCACTGCCTTGCGTTCCTGCTCCACCCTGGCCAGGCCGCTGCGATCGACTTCGCTCTGCGCATCGGCCTGCACCTGTTGCTGCAGACCACCGGCCTGTTGCATCAGCCCACGCGCTTTCTGCGAGAGCTGAGCAATCAGATGCTCTTCCGAGGAGAGCACGCTGGCCAGCGCAGCCTCCACGCTCTGCAGCGTCAGCGCCTGCCAGCGCAGCGCAAGATTGATGCGCTTGTCCGTGGCCTGAACAGCAGCGCTGACCCGCTGCTCCACATTCTGCAGATAGCTGAACAAGCCGCCCGCCACCAGCACATTGCACAGCAACAGCCCCAGGAACAAGGCCCACATCTTGCGAGCCACTGAAAGATTCTGGAATTTCTTCAACAACATGAGCACACCGCCGATCAAGCGCGGAGCGCAGCACTCCGCTGATGGTTACGATATGAAACACAGATGACAAGGCCGTGACATCGCGACTTGCTCAAAAAGAAAAAGCGCTTGCAGCCCAAGGGCCACAAGCGCTTTCAGCTATCGAATTCAGAGAATCAGCGCAGGCTGGCCGGGTCCATATAGCGCTGGCGCCATTCTTCGAACGTCATGGTGTCGGCAGCCTCGATGGATTGCTGCGCGGTCACCGACTCCTGGCTCATCTGCTCGTAGCGCGCCTGCTGCTCGGCCGTCCAGGGCATGGCCAGCAAGGCATCGCGGGCCTTGGCGGACTGCATGGTCATGAAGTCGATGAAACGATTGTCATAGGCGTCGGTGAGTTCCTTGAGCACATGGGCCGAGGGCGTGGACTGCGCATCCTGCACGCGGGCCAGAGCCTGATCCAGCGCAGCGCCGTAGTCGCTTGTGCCGTGAGCGGCGTCCAATGCCTGGGCATACGGGCGGCACTGCTCCAGCACATCCTGCGCCCAGTCGGTCAGCAGCACCTGCTGGCCGTTGCGCACCAGCTTCAGGCCCGGCTCGCGGCCCTGCTCTGCGGCCAGATGCTGGTTGTGCTTGAGGTCGGCAATTTCCTGAGGCGTGTCATCGGGGCTATCGCTGTGCAGGCAGTGCAGCAGGAAGACGTCGATCATGCGCATGGTGGCTGCGGCAATGCCCACGGTTTCATAGGGATCGATGTCCATGAGCCGCACTTCCACATACTCCACACCGCGTTCGCGCAGCGCATGAAGCGGGCGCTCACCACTCTTGACGGTGCGCTTGGGGCGGATGGTGCCGTAGAACTCGTTCTCGATCTGCAGCAGGCCCGTGCCCAGCTGGTTGTAGTCGCCACCGGGGTTCCTCACGCCCAGTTGCTCGTAGGCCGGGTAAGGACGGGTCAGCGCCTCATGCAGCGAGTCCGCATAGCCGTCGAGTCCGTTGTAGCTGACATTGATGCTGGACTGCGCATCGCTCTGATAGCCCAGGCGTCCCATGCGCAACGATGTGGCATAGGGCAGGTACAGCGCATGCCTGCCCTCGCCCAGCGGTTGCAGGCGATGCTCACGCCCTTCCACAAAGCAGGGACACAGCGCGGGAGAAGCGCCATACAGATACAGCAGCACGAAGGCGTTGCGGCGGAAGTTACGGATCAGCGCAAAGTACTGGTCACTGCTCACTCGGGGCAGCGACCAGTTGTAATGAATCCCCGAGATGGTCTGCATGCGGCGGCCATAGCGGTGGCCCAGACCCATGCGGTACACACTCTTGGAACGGCCCGAGTGCGAACTGCCATAGCGGCCCAACGGAATCGTCTCGTCCGTGGGCAGGCGGCAGGGCATGCTGGAGTTCCACATCAGCTCGCCGCTTTCGCTGAGGTTGCGCAGCACGAACTGATGGACTTCGGTCAGCTCGTCCAGGCATTCCTCCACCCCCAGGCGCGCGCCGGTGATGAGTTCCAGCTGGGACTCGCTGTAATCGGTGGTGATGTGTGGGTGCGTGAGAGCCGAGCCCAGTTCCGCCGGGTGCGGCGTCAGGGCCAGCGAGCCTGTAGCCAATGCCCGCAGCCCCTCTTTCTCGATGCCGCGACGAATGCCCAGCAGCCTCTCGGCAGTGGGCATATTCACGGCGGCCTGCGATGTCTTCATTGTTCTTACCTTCTTAGTGAAGACGCTGACGACAAACTTCGTCTGCCCAATCGCGCCCAGACGGCGAATGATAGAGAAACAAGACGCAACGCGATGGCGGCTGGCCGCTTAACCACGTTTTTCGGCCTGTTGTGCTGCCAAGAGCCAGGACCTCTACCAGAAATTTGTCAGGTTAACCGCAACCCAGACATGAGCACATGCTCACTCCAGAACAGAAAAAGCCCTCGCAAGAGGGCTTTTTTCAGCTGTGCTAATCGCAACCGCTAGCAGCTCTTGCCGCTCGTACAGGGCAAAAAATGCGGCGACTTTGGCCTTGATCAATGTCCATGCGCTTTCATGGCCTTGCCCACTTCCACCTGTCCCTGGACGGAGCCGCTGGCCGGCACCTGCTGGCCCTCGCTGGCCGTGACTTCGGCCAGGCGCGCGGCCAGCTCCTCGGGGACGGTCTCGCCCATGCCCAGATAGATACCCTCGGTCATGGTGATGTGCGCCGCCTCGAAACCGCCGGCGCCGGCACAGACAATGGTGCGCGTGGGCGCGCTCTCGTGCGCCAGCACCAGCATGGCAGGCACCACGGCCTCCGGCTTCAGGGCCTCCAGCACCGGCTCGGGCAGCAGGCCCGCCGTCATGCGTGTGGCTGCCGTGGGGGCCAGCGCATTGACCCGGATATTGTGTTTGGCCCCTTCGATGGCCAGCGTCTGCATCAGGCCCACCTGGGCCAGCTTTGCCGCGCCATAGTTGGCCTGGCCGAAATTGCCATAGAGGCCCGTGGACGAGGTCGTCATCACGATGCGACCATAGTTTTGCTCCTGCATATAGGGCCAGACGGCCTTGCAGCAGTTGGCTGCGCCCATCAGGTGCACGTCGACGACCAGGCGGAAGTCCGCCATGTCCATCTTGGCAAAGCTCTTGTCGCGCAGAATACCGGCGTTGTTGACCAGAATGTCCACGCGCCCCCAGGCCGTGATGGCTTGCTTGACCATGGTCTGCACGGCGTCGAAGTCGGTCACGGAGGCCGCGTTGGCAATCGCCTCGCCGCCCGCCGCACGGATTTCATCCACCACCTGCTGCGCCGCCGTGGCCGAGCCGCCCGAGCCGTCCACCGCGCCGCCCAGATCGTTGACCACCACCTTGGCGCCGCGCCTGGCCAGCGCCAGTGCATGCAGACGCCCCAGACCGCCGCCCGCCCCCGTCACGATGGCCACACGACCTTGAAAATCCATTGCCATGATGTCTTGCTCCTTGCTTATGCATTGATGCGGCCACTTTAAGCGCCCATGCTGCAGCGCAACGTAGCGTTTGCGACTGCCTGCGGGTAAGTCAGTAGAATGCTACTAATATAGAAGCTATTACCGCAATCAAGCACTTACTTTCAATATTAAAAACATTCAAATTTCAATACTCACATACAATAATTGCTATCTTTTAAATAGCAAATCAACTATCCACAAACGATGTTCTGGGTCATTAAAGTCGTAAACACAGGCCGAGCATCCACGCGCCTTCCAGAGCATCACTTGCGCAGCCCTGTCGAACTAAAGGCGTAAACACCCTCCAGAGTCAATCAAAGCAATCACCGACAAGAAGCCACATTCGCGAATCTTTTTCATGTTGATGCCTTCCAGGTGGTTCGCTGTCAAGGATTTGATGGTGCCAACCTCCCGGTTAGCTGTCCGCAGTGTCAGCCGGTTGATTCGCTCTCTGCCAGAGACTGCGCCAAGCGCGATCGGCGTCTCGCAGATGGACGGTCCACTCAGGATGGAGTGAACGGAGGTGTGCTCAGCCCAACTGCTTGCCGATCTCATGCAAGCTATCGCCAGCTTTTCAGCAACACCACACCCGTACTTTCTGAACTTCTGTGTAGTGAACCCACCGCCCTTGCTTCATGCCTCAGTCGTTGCATTGCATTGATCAGTTGACCCCACACTCAACACCTTGAAGATGGAAGTACCTGATTGATTCGGCAGGAACGTGCGCAATCAGCAGGGCCCTGAAAACCATGTAGAAAACTCTGGTCAGAATCACATCTGATGCTTTAGTGCGCATCCAAATTGATAGCAAACATTGCAGAACCAATGGCCATCATTGTCATCTTCGTTAGAGCGCGATCTTTTAAGACTCGTCCAACTCACCAATGCGTCACTGAACTTCTTTGCTGCAGGAGACAGTGAACGCGCGGCATGAAGCACTAGCACGACTTCTCGCTCCATTCGAGGTTGGGAAATAGGCTTAAGCACTAACCCCATCGACTCCGAAAGGCGGCGTGTAGAGCCCGTCAGAACACCCACACCCAGTCCCCCTGCAACCATACCGACAATGGTCAACGGCAGTGCAACTTCATGCACGTATTTCAGCGACACGCCTTCACTAGCCAGAGAAAACTCCAGCGCCGTTCTCACCGGATTTCCCTTGCGAGATCCTATCAAGGGGTGTTTTTGCAACTCCTTCCAGGTCACGCTTCTTTTTTTCGCCAAAGCATGGTCGTGCGGCATCACGGCAAAAAAAGGTTCTGACCACAGTGTTTTCATAGACAAATCTCCATGGTCACCAAAGGCCGTACCCACGCCAAAATCCACAGCACCGCCTTTGACCATCTGGATGACATCGTCCTGGGTAACATCGAGCAGCTCAATCTTGATGCCCGGATGCATCTCGCTGAAGAACTTGACCATTCGGGGAAGCACCAGAGCCGCCTGCATGGAAGAAGCCGCAATCGAAACCCGCCCCCTCTCCAGCGTCTTGAGCTGCGCTGAGCCGTCGAGCATGGCCGCCAGATCCGCCAGTGTTTTGCGCGCCAGCGGCAGTATCTGCATGCCGCCCTCGGTCAGGCGCAGCATGCGCGTGTGACGATCGAAGAGCTTGAGGCCGAGCAACCCCTCCAGTTCCTTGAGTTGGGTGCTGATGCTGGACTGCGGCAAGCCCAGCGATTCACCGGCTCTGGTGAGACTACCCTCCTCAGAAACCGCGACAAACACTTCCAGCTGACGTAGGGTAATCGACATATATTTATCGCCAAATCATATGAATCAGCAATGAATATATAAGCCCTCGATAGTTTTACAAAGCTTCACCTTCTGCCAGCATTGACTCATCCCCGTGACGAAAGGGCTTCGTCGGGTCGGTTTTCCTAAGCAGGAGGCCAGGATGCTGTGCTCTACCCTCACGTTCTCAAGGGGAGCTTCAGATCTTGCAGCCAGCGGCACTCGCCGCAGCAGATCGAGCCAGGTATTTATCGAGCCACTCGCAGAGCATCGCCACTTGCACGCGTTCGGCTTGCAGCTCGGACGCTTGAATCTGGGCTCTGAGTTGCGCAGCATCGCTCACCCGCTCCATCATGGGCTTCAGCGCACGGCGAACCTGACGCAGTGGCTGCACCACCTGCGCACGCCAATCGCGCACGCAATCATCAGCCTCTTGCCTGTCCCGGGCATCGAGCCGGAATCCACGAGCCTGCGCGCATTCGCAGAAAAGCTCCAGAACCACATCCACCCCGCGCTCGTCCTGCTGCAGCAGCAGCTCAGCCGCACGACCGGGAACCGCATAGCGCTCACCGATTTCCTTCCAGGCCTGTTCCGGGGTCATGGCTTTCATATGTCTGGGAGAGTTTCATGAAGATGCAGCAGGTCAACCGTCAGCGTCTGATCGTGGCCATCTCCGGAGCATCCGGATTCATCTATGGCTACAGGCTACTACAGCTTTTGCAGGGTACGGACATTGATGCGCACCTGATCCTGAGCCGCGCCGCGCTGATCACCATGGGCGCGGAAACCGATCTCAAGCTGTCTCAGGTCACTGCATTGGCGGCACAGGTTCACAAGAACGAGGACATCGGCGCCTGCGTTGCCAGCGGCTCCTGCAAATCACTGGGCATGGTGATTGCACCTTGCTCGATGAAAACGCTGGCCGAGATTGCCAACGGCATTGGCTCCACGCTGATTTCTCGCGCTGCCGACGTGATGCTCAAGGAGCGCCGCCGCCTGGTGCTGATGGCAAGAGAGACGCCGCTGACACTCACCCACCTCAAAAACATGCTGGCCGTGACGGAAATGGGCGCCATCGTCACCCCGCCGGTGCCCGCCTTCTACACCCGCCCAGCCAATCTCGACGAGATGGTGGACCACTCGCTGGGCCGGGTCCTGGATCTTTTCGATATCGAAGTGAACACCGTTAAGCGCTGGCAAGGGCTTTCGGCCATCCGCCGCAGCGAAGTCTCATGAAACAGGAGTCACAAGCATGAAGTTCTTTGAGTATGCAGAACCCACCAGCCTGCAGGAGACCGCAGAACTGCTGCAAAGCTGCGCAGGCACTGCCAGCCTGATGGCCGGAGGTACGGATTTGCTGGTGATGATGAAAGAGCATGTGCGAGCACCTTCGCATGTGGTCAACATCAAGAAGATTCCGGGCCTGGATGACTTCAGTTTCACTTTGGAAGGCGGTCTGCGCCTGGGCGCACTGGTGACCACCCGACAGATCGAGACCTCGGACATCGCACTCAGGCACTACGCCAGTCTGGCCAAGGCCTGCACAGACTTCGCCTCCATCCAGGTCCGCAACCGCGCCACGCTGGTGGGCAATGTCTGCCGTGCCTCGCCTTCGGCAGACAGCCTGCCGCCGCTGATTGCCGACGGTGCCGTGCTGCACATCTACGGCACGCAAGGGCAGCGCCAATGCCGGGTAGAAGATTTTCTGCAAGGCAGGGGACGCACCACTTTGGCGACCGATGAAATCGTCACCCATATCCAACTTCCCGCACCTGCTCAGCGCACCGGCAAGGTCTACATCAAACATGGCCGGCGCAGCCAGATGGAGCTGGCCACCGTCGGCGTGGCGGTCAGCGTGACGCTCAACGCCGCAGGAAAAGTGGACTCCATATCCATCGTTCTTGCCGCAGTGGGGCCCACGCCTTTGCGGGCTGCGGCCGCAGAGGCTCTGCTCAAGGGGCGCATACCTGATGAACAGGATATCGCAGCAGCAAGTCTGGCGGCAGCTACTGCAGCGACACCCATCAGCGATGTGCGCGCCAGCGCTGGCTACCGCCGGGACATGGTGCGCGTGCTGACTGCTCGCTCACTGACACAAGCCATCAAGGAGGCACAACAATGAACAAGCTCAATGTTTCCTGCACGGTCAATGGCGACCTGCTGGACTTCGATGTCGCACCCAACCGCAGTCTGCTGGACGCGCTGCGCACCGAGATGGGTCTGACGGGCACCAAGAAAGGCTGCGATGTGGGCGAATGCGGCTCCTGCACCATCTTGTTCAATGGCCGCCCTGCCAACGCCTGCCTGATTCTGGCAGCAGAAGCCCAGGGAGCCGAAATCACCACCGTTGAAGGTCTGCAAGGTGCAGACGGCAAGCTTCATCCCTTGCAGGAATGCTTTATGCAATGCGGCGCGGCGCAATGCGGCTTCTGCACACCCGGCATTCTGGTCGCTGCCAAAGCCTTGCTGGACGAGAACCCCTGCCCGAGCACCGAAGACATCCGCTTTGCCATCGCCGGCAACATCTGTCGCTGCACGGGATACACCAAAATTCTGGACGCCATTGTTGCAGCCGCCCCCATCGCACAGGAGGCCAGCGCATCATGAGCCAAAAATCCATCATCGGAACCAGCGTCAGGCGCAACGACTTGCTGGCCAAGGTCACAGGCGACGCCAAATATGTGGCTGACATGCATCTGCCCGGCATGCTGTATGCCAGGACCAAGCGCAGCAATGTCGCCCATGCCCGCATCGTGAAGATCGACACCAGCCGGGCTCTGGCCCTGCCGGGAGTGAAAGCCGTTCTGACCCATGAGAACGTACCGCGCGTGCTGCACGCAGGCTCACCACACCCACGCTCTGCATCGGTCACCTGCGATCAGTACATTCTTGACAGCAAGGTCAGGTACTGGGGCGAAAGTGTTGCGGTGGTCGCGGCAACCAGCGAAGAAATTGCAGAGCAGGCTCTTGATCTCATTGATGTCGAATATGAGCTACTTCCGGCTTTTTTCACCACCGAAGAAGCTCTGGCCGCACCAGCCTCCCAACTCATTCACGACCGAGAGCCTGGTGGCAATCTGGTGCTGCCACCGGTTCGGGTACAGCGCGGGGACATCGTCAAAGGCTTTGAGGAAGCCGACTTTGTCCTCGAAGGCGAGTATGAAGGCGGCCGCCCTACTCCCGCCTATATGGAGCCCAACGCCTGCATGTGCCAGTGGGATGGCAACGGCAATCTCACGGTCTGGATCTCCACGCAGACGGCTTTCATGGTACGCGGCATCATGGCCGAAGTGCTGGGCCTGCCGCTGCATAAGGTGCGCGTGCTGGTTGACCATATGGGCGGAGGCTTTGGTGCCAAGCAGGACTTGTTCCAGAGCGAGTTTCTCTGCGCGCTGCTAGCCAAACAGACGCGCCGTCCTGTGCGCATGGAGTTTTCGCGGGAAGAAACCTTCCTCGGAGGCCGCACCCGACACCCCTTCAAGATCTGGCTCAAACAGGGTTTTCGCAAGGACGGCAGCATCACCGCGCGCCAGGCCCGCGTGGTCTTCAACTCAGGTGCCTACGGCTCACATGGCCCGGGCGTGACCAACGTGGGCACCGCATCCCTGACATCGCTGTACCGCTGCGAGAACGTGGACCTGGAAGGGCTATGCGTCTATACCAATAGCCCCATCGCTGGCGCGTTTCGCGGCTATGGCGTCGTTCAGACCTATTTTGCGCTGGACCTGCAGCTTGATGAAGCGGCGCAGGTCTTGGGCATGAACCCGGCAGAGCTCAAGCTGATGAATGCCGTCAGCCAGGGCGATCTGGCCCCTTCGGGCCACCCCATCGTAGGCCACGGCTTGCCCGACTGCATACGCCGCGGCATGCAAGAGGTGCACTGGCCGCGTGGCTCAAGCCCGAAAGAGGGCCCGGTACGCCGAGGCTGGGGCATGGGCTGCGAAATGCATGGCAGCAGCGCCTACCCCGGCATCAAGGAGCAAGGCAATGCCATCGTCAAGATGAATGAAGACGGCACGGTAGTACTGCTGACGGGCACTGCTGGTCTGGGCACAGGCGCCCATACGGCGCTGGCACAAATCGTGGCCCAGGAGCTGGGCCTGTGCTTTGAGGCCGTCAGCGTCATGCATGGAGACACCGACGTCGTTCCCTGGGACATTGGCGCATTTGCCAGCCACACAACCTATATGGGTGGGCGAGCGGCCCAGATGGCGGCAGCGAAGGTCAAAGAGCAACTGCTGGAGCGCGCTGCAGGCTATCTTGACACTGCTGCCTCCAACCTCCAGGTGTCACAGGGCGTGATATGTGGCCCCGATGGCAAAAGCATGAGCGTGCGTGATGCCGTCGCAGCGCGCAAAGGCATTCCGGCTGCGCAACTGGTGGGCACAGCCACCTATCACCCCACCAAGGCCTATTCCTTCGCGGCCCACTTTGCCGAGGTCAGCGTGGACACCGAAACCGGTCAGATCACGGTACTGCAGGTTGTACCCGTGCATGAAATCGGCAAGGTGATCCATCCGATTGCGGCTGCCGGCCAGATCGAAGGCGGCATACAGCAGGGCATAGGTCACACGCTTTACGAGGACTACCAGATCGACATGAGTACCGGGCGCTCACTGAATGCCAACTTTGTCGACTACAAGATGCCGCTGTCCATGGACATGCCTCAGATACGCACCGTGCTGCTGGAGACCGCGCCCGATCCAGGCGGTCCGTATGGCGCCAAAGGCGTGGGCGAGGACCCCATCATCGCCATCGGTCCGGCCATCGTGAACGCCGTGTATGACGCCATCGGCGTGCGCTTTCGTCACTACCCCATCCGTCCCGAGCAAGTGCTGCAAGCGCTCAAAGCCCGGACTGCGCAAGGCCACCGTGTCACAGAAGGAGCTTACACATGACCTCGACCTCTCAACGCCCCATTCCCGTCACCATACTCACTGGCTTTCTGGGGGCAGGCAAGACGACGCTGCTCAATCACATCCTCACGGAAAAGCATGGTCACCGCATCGCTGTGATCGAAAACGAGTTCGGCGAAATAGATGTGGACTCCGATCTGGTGATGGCCTCCGAAGAGGAAATCTTCCAGGTCGCCAATGGATGCATCTGCTGCGTAGTCGATGTGCGCAACGATCTGGTGCAGATTCTGCAGAAGCTGCTCGACCGCAAGGACCAGTTTGACCACATCCTGGTGGAGACCAGCGGACTGGCGGACCCCTCGCCCGTGGCCGCCACCTTCTTCATGGACAACGACGTGGCCAAGAAAGTGATGCTGGACGGCATCGTCACTCTGGTAGATGCCGTACACGTCCAGCCTCACCTGGACGATCCAGCCTTGGCCGAGTATGACAACCAGGCCGTCACGCAAATTGTGGTTGCAGACCGAATCCTGCTGAACAAGTCCGATCTGGTCGGCGAGTCCGAGCTCAAGGAGCTGGAGCGCCGCATCCGCACACTCAACAGCATTGCGCCTGTGATGCGCACTGTGCAGGCCCAAGTGGACCTATCCCAGATTCTGGGATTGCAGACATATGAGTCCGATGCACTGTCCATGACAGACCCCGACTTTCTGCACAAGCCAGCCATTGGCGGCCCCATCGGTGCCCATGTCTGCGACGAGCATTGCACGCACCAGGAACACGATCATCTGCCGGCCATTGGCCCGTCCGCTGAGCATGCTCACACGCACGACCCGTCCGTGAACTCTGTGTCGTTCACCTTTGACCGGCCCTTCGATATCGATGCCCTGATGCCCACGCTGAATGCACTGCTGAGCGAACACGGCGACGACATCTACCGCGTCAAAGGAATTTTGCATGTGCAAGGCGATGACCGCCGCCATGTGCTGCAAGGGGTTCACCGCCTGCTCGAACTCAAGCCCGCCCTGCCCTGGTGGGATGAAACACCCGGCAGCAAGCTGGTCTTCATTGGTCGCCATCTCAATGCCTCGCAGCTGCGAAGCGCACTCACTCGCCACCTGGTTTCCATCGAGGCTCAGGAAGCCGCCTGAAGCGCTTCAACCGTCATCACAGAAGGAGAGACACATGATCATCGACATCAGTTGCTACCCCACCGACCAGGTTGACCTGGCTTGGTGGCACGACGGCAAACCCTATACCGTGGACCGGCTGCTCAAAACCATGGATGGCCCCTACTACGTCAATGGCAAACCCCGCCGTATCGACAAGGCATTCATTCAGCCGCCCCAGGGCAACACCATCTACACATGGAGCGACGGTGAGAAGTCGGGCCGCGAGTCCATCGACGATTACATGGCTTACACCCTCAAATGCGTGCAGGAGCATCCCGACCGCTTCATTGGCTGCTTTGTCTACAACCCTCGCTGCGGCGTCAAGAACGGCGTCGAAGCCATAGAGCGCTATGTCAAGGAGCATGGCTTCAAGATGGTTCAGATGCAGGCCAATATGCATGCCTACCGGCCCGACCGCGCGCTGGACTGGGTGCGCCCGGCTTTCGAAAAATGCGCCGAGCTGGGTGTGCCGGTGAAGCTGCATACGGGCGACGGCCCCTACAGCATCCCCTCCGAATGGATTCCCATGATTCAGGAGTTCCCCAATGTGAACTTCATCATGGCCCACTTCGGCGTGCAGACCGGCGGCGTCTATTGCTTTGAGCCCTTTCAAGCCGCCATGGATCTGCCCAATGTCTATTGCGAATCCGGCTGGTGCCTGCAGTCGCGCATTGTGGAGTTTGCCAAGGTACTGCCCAAGCACAAGATCATTTTTGGCACCGACACCCCACCCAACGAGCCCGGCATGTGGCTGCGCCTGCTGGAAGTGCTGTGTACCAACCCCCCACAGGGCATGAACCTCGACGAGGAAACGTTAGAGGACTACCTGGGCAACAACATCGCCCGAATGATCGGCATCGAACCCACGCCAGCGCCTCGCACCTTTGAAGAGGCTGAGCAGATGTTGGGCCACAAGGCCGAGCGCCAGCCCGTGATCGAACTGTACTAATTCAAGCCCGGAGACACCAAATGATTATCGACACCCACCTGCACCCCACCAATCTGGTGGACGAGGCGTGGCGCCACACAGGTACGCCCTTCAATGGCGAGCGCATGCTCAAGCTCATGGATGGTCCCTACATGATCAACGGCAAGCCGCGCCGCATCGACATGGGCTTCATCCAGCCCCCACCCGGTAATACCGGCTACCGTGATGGCAACCGCCGCGGCCGTGACGGCATCCGTGACTATATGTCTTACATTGCCGAGCTCACTCAGAAGTACCCTGACCGTTTCATCGGCAACTTCACCTACAACCCGCGCTGGGGTCCCGAAAACGGTGCTGCCGAAATCGAGTACCACCATCTGGCCTATGGCTTCAAGATGATCAAGCTGCACGCCAATATGCATGGCTACCGGCCTGATCGCGCGCTGGAATGGCTGCGCCCGGCGATGAAGGTCTGCGCCAAGTACAACATCGTTGTGCTGATCCACACCGGTGACGGCCCGTTCACCATTCCCACGATGTTCTACCCGATCATTCGCGAGTTCCCCATGGTGAACTTCGTGATCGCGCACTTTGGCATTCAGACCGGTGGCAACTATTCGTTCGAGACCTTCTGGATGGCCATGGACACGCCCAATGTCTATGTCGAATCCGGCTGGTGCTTCCAGGCGCGCATTGCCGAGTTTGCCAAGGAACTACCGCGCAACAAGCTGGTGTTCGGCACGGACAGCCCTCCCAACGAGCCCGGCATGTGGCTTCGCGAGCTGGAAATGCTGTGCCGCCCCGCACCGCACGGAATCGACCTCGACGAGGACACGCTGGAAGACTACCTGGGCAACAACATTGCGCGACTAGTGGGCATTGAAACCACACCTCCGCCGAAAAGCCAGGAAGACGCAAAGGCCCGCCTGAAAGACACCTACGCAGGTGTCGAAAGAAAAGAAGCCATGACCTTCGCCGCAGCCAAATAGTGCGGCTCTCGCCCATCGCCCACGGGCGGTGGGCACCCCATACAGAGAAAGTGCCAGCAATCGCTGGCTCCCCGTTTCGCTTTGCCGAGGAGGCACTCGATGAATGCCAGAACAACAATGATGGACACCGGTCAGGATTTGCACGACTTCTATGCAGCCTATGCCGACAGCTGGCCGGAGGATGTTCTGTCCATCGACCACCCCGCCGGTCGCGACCAGGATGTCACTGCCATCGTCTGGTCCCTCGCCGCTCAAGGTCTTCACCCCTTGCTGCGCTTCAACCAGATTGAGGACCTGCAGCGCCCATTAATTACCAATCTGTTTGCCTCACGTGAACGCGTGGGCCGCATGCTGGGCGGAGTGGGTGCCGCGGGCCTACACGCCGAATACCAAGCTCGCAGCAGAAACCTGCTGCAGCCGCAGTTGATTCAGGACGGCAAAGTCCTGCAGCAAATCAAGAGCAGCCAGATCAATCTGCATACCGACATCCCGACCATCAAGCATTTCGCCAGTGATCGCGGCCCCTACATCACCAACTCCATTCTGATTTCCGAGTTCGATGGCATAAGCAATGTGAGCTATCACCGCTCCATGGTTCACTCAGACACGGAGATCGCCACCAGCCTGCACTCGCGCGGTCACCTGTGGCGCATGTTGCGGGCCGCCGAAACCCAAGGCAAACCCCTGCCAGTGGCCATGGTCATCGGTGCACATCCGCTGTTCATGCTGGCCGCGGCTGCACGCCTGCCCTATGGCATCGATGAGCGCCACGTGGCGGGTGGCCTGATCGGTGCTCCGCTGCAAGTCGTCAAAACTCCAAAGTACGGCATTTCCGTTCCTGCCCATGCGGAGTTCGTTCTTGAAGGCGTGATTGACCCCAGCATGCGCGCCGAAGAAGGGCCTTTCGGCGAATTCACCGGCTACTCCTCGGACCGATCCACCAACAACGTCTTCAAGGTCGAGGCCCTGATGCAGCGCAGCGATGCCTGGCTGCTCGATGTGGTGGGAGGCAATTCGGCCGAGCACCTGAATCTGGGCCGTATCCCCAGAGAGTCCGAGATGGTGGAAAAGCTCAAGGAGCGCTTTCCCGGCGTGACTGCAGTGCACTACCCCAATTCCGGAACGCACTTCCACGCCTATGTCGCGCTCAAGCAATCACGCCCCGGAGAAGCACGCCAGGTCATGCTGGGCCTGCTGGGCTGGGACCCATATCTGAAGACAGTGTTTGCCGTTGACGAGGATGTGGACATCACCCGCGATGAAGAAGTGCTCTGGGCCATGGCAACGCATTTCCAGCCGCACCAAGATCTGTTCATGGTGGACGGACTACCTGGCAGCCCGCTGGACCCGTCCTCTTCCGCCGATGGAACCACCTCACGCCTTGGCATTGATGCCACGCGGGGACCCAAGTTCGACGGCTTGCGGGCACGCATCAGTCCCGAAGCCATGCAGCGTGTTCAACCCTTGATTCTCTCCAGCCTGCGCAACGACACATGAGACAGCCATAAACCGTCTGGGACACACAGAGCTGAAAAAGCCAGGTGTTTCCAGACCGCTCGAAACCTGTTCAGGAGACAAACCATGACGACGAGCACCACGAACCATAGTCCGCCCGCAGTACATCCAGTCGATGAAAAACTGCCTTTGCCCAAACTAACAGCACTGGGACTGCAGCATGTGCTGGTTATGTATGCGGGGGCGATTGCCGTTCCCCTCATCATTGGCAACGCCCTCAAACTGACCAAAGAGGACACAGCATTCCTGATCGCAGCAGACCTGTTCTGCTGCGGGCTGGTGACTATCATCCAGAGCATGGGCATTGGCAAGGTGGGCATACGCCTGCCCATGATGATGGGAGTGACCTTCACCGCAGTCGCTCCTATTATTGCAGCAGGCAGCACACCAGGGCTAGGTCTTAGAGCGGTTTTTGGCGGAGTCATCATCGCGGGCATATTCACGCTGCTAGTTGCTCCTTATGTCAGCCGTCTACTGCGCTGGTTTCCACCCGTGGTCACCGGCTCCGTCGTTCTGATCATTGGCATTTCGCTGATGCGCGTGGGAATCAACTGGGCAGCGGGTGGAAACCCCACCATCCCCGGCCCCAACGGCCCCATCAACAACCCAGCCTATGGCATTCCCTCGCACATAGCCATCTCCGGCATCGTGCTGATGACGATTCTCTTCATCATCGCCTGGTGCAAGGGTTTTCTGTCAAACATCGCCGTCCTGATCGGCATCGCCGTTGGCTTTTTGATCACGCTGGCATCAGGCCAGGTCAACTTCGTGGGCATGCAATCCACACAGTGGATACGCATCATCACGCCGTTTCACTTTGGCATTCCCACCGTTGACGTGATGACCACGGTCACGCTGTGCGTGGTGATGGTTGTCATCATGATCGAGGGCGTGGGTCAGTTCCTGGCCCTTTCAGAAGTGGTGGAGCGTCCGTTGGAGAAAGACGATATCGCCCGCGGCCTCCGCGCCGATGGTGTTGGAGCCATCGTGGGTGGCATCTTCAACACGTTCACATACACCTCCTATGCGCAGAACATCGGACTGGTGCAGGTCACCGGGGTACGCAGCCGCTGGGTCTGCGTAACAGCCGGGGTAATGCTGATCGTGATCAGCAGCTTTCCCAAACTGTCTTTCATCGCCGCATCCATTCCCCAGTATGTGCTGGGCGGCGCAGCCATGGTGATGTTCGGCATGGTGGCAGCCACGGGCGTGCGCATCCTCAGCCATGTGGATTTTGTCGAAAACCGCAAGAACGCCTACATCGTGGCCATCAGCCTGGCCATGGGCATGATTCCTCTGGTCGCGGACCGCTTCTTCATGCGCCTGCCAGATCTGCTGGCCAAATTCTGCCAGAACGGGATTTTGCTGGGCACCTTCACCGCCGTGCTGCTGAACGTCCTGTTTAACGCCAGCACCAGCCAGGAGCCATCCCTTCACGCTCTAGAAAAGGCGGCCTGACATGCCAAGTCTCATCCCTTCTCAAGGCAAAACCCAGCTGGAGCTGCGAGGCATTCGCAAGGTCTATTCCTCCGTGGTTGCCAATGACGGCATCGACCTGGTCGTGGCACCCGGTGAAATTCAAGCCATCCTTGGCGAAAACGGCGCGGGAAAATCCACGCTGATGAAAATCATCTACGGGGTGACTACTCCAACCGACGGAGAGATCTACTGGCAAAGCGAGCGCGTGCAGATGGGCAGCCCCGGCCTGGCTCGCGCACTGGGCATTGGCATGGTGTTTCAGCATTTTCAGCTGTTCGAGACACTCACCGTCGTGCAGAACGTGGCCCTCGCCTTGCCGGGTCGCCCCGACCTGGCTGACCTGTGTCAGCGCATTCATGCGGTCGGCCAGCGCTATGGCTTGCCCACAGACCCGCTGCGGCTGGTGCACACCCTCTCCGTCGGCGAGCGCCAGCGCGTGGAAATCATCCGCTGCCTGCTTCAAAATCCAAAGCTACTCATCATGGATGAGCCGACCTCGGTTCTCACGCCGCAGGCCGTGCGCAAGCTATTTGAAACCCTGCGCCAGCTGGCCGATGAAGGCTGCAGCATTCTCTACATCAGCCACAAGCTGGATGAAGTTCAAGAGCTTTGCCACAGTGCTACTGTTTTGCGAAGCGGTCGCGTGACGAGCCATTGCATTCCGGCCCAGGAGACACCAGCTTCCATGGCCCGCATGATGATTGGCAAGGAGCTGGTACCCTGCCAGCGCCCCAAGCCCATGGCCAATACAGAAGACACTGCCAGGCTACAAGTCCATTCTCTGTCCCGCGCTGCCAGCCATCCTTTTGGCACGGCATTACAGGACATCAGCTTTACCCTCAAGCCCGGTGAAATCCTGGGCATTGCCGGAGTGTCCGGCAACGGCCAGCAGGAGCTGATGTTTGCCCTATCAGGGGAAGACCCGCTTCCGCCGCGCGATGCCGCCATGATTCATCTCAATGGCCGGCCAGTCGCGCACCTGAACAGCGCCAGTCGCCGCACACAAGGCTTGGGCTTTGTTCCAGAGGAACGTCTGGGACGTGGTGCGGTTCCAGCCATGAGCCTGGCCGAAAACACCTTGCTGACGGCCTATGACCAAGGCCTGCTGCAGCATGGTCTGATTCGCAGAGATGCGGTGACCCAGTTTGCGCAGAACTGCATAGCAGGCTTTCACGTCAAATGCTCAGGACCGCAAGCGCCTGCCAACTCGCTCTCGGGCGGCAATCTGCAAAAGTTCATCGTGGGAAGGGAGCTGATGCAAAAGCCTCAAGTACTCATCGCAGCCCAGCCCACCTGGGGCGTGGATGTGGGAGCGGCAGCTTTCATTCGCCAGTCGCTGATTGAGCTGAGAAACAGCGGCGCCAGCCTGCTTGTGGTCTCCGAAGAGCTGGACGAGCTATTCGAAATCTGCGACCGCATTGCCGTGATTGCTGATGGCTGCCTATCTCCCGTAGTTGCCATTGACGAGACCGATGTCGAGACCATAGGCCTGTGGATGAGCGGAATGTGGCCTCAAGAGAGTGCCCCCCTTCTCCATTCTGTACCGCCCACTCTTCATACAGAAAGAGAGGTCTGCCGTGTGGCTCAAGCTTGAAAAACGTCCCGAAGCCTCGCGCTCCATGCGCTGGCTGTCGCCACTGCTGGCCGTGCTGCTTACTGTGCTCAGCGGAGCACTGCTTTTTGCTGCGCTGGGTCAAAAACCGCTGCACGGCATTCATGCCTTCTTCATTCAGCCCATCAGTGACCTGTATGGCCTGAGCGAGTTGCTGCTCAAGGCCACACCGCTCATGCTGATCAGCATGGGGCTGGCCATCGGCTTTCGTGCTGGAGTCTGGAATATCGGCGCAGAAGGTCAGTTCATTCTTGGCGCCGTGTTTGCCACCGGCATTGCGCTGATGGTGGGAGACCGAAACGCTTTCTGGGCCATGCCCGCGATGGTGCTGGCCGGTGCCTGGGGCGGCGCGCTGTGGGCGGCCATCCCAGCCTGGTTGCGCACACGCTTTGGCACCAATGAGATCCTGGTGTCGCTGATGCTGGTCTATGTAGCCCAGTTGCTGGCATCTTGGCTGATCTATGGCCCATGGAAGGACCCTGACGGCTACAACTTTCCCCAAACCCGCAGCTTTGGCGACAGTGCGCTATTGCCCGTGCTGATCGAAGGTACACGCCTGCATGCTGGCTTCATTCTGGCGTTGTTTGTACTGCTGGCAGGCTATGTGTTTCTGCAATTGAGCATGCAGGGCTTTCGCATGCAGGTCGGTGGTCAGGCACCTGATGCCGCACGCTATGCCGGTTTTTCGGGAAAGCAGGCCATCTGGGTCGGGCTACTGGCGGGCGGCGCGCTGGCCGGCGTGGCCGGGATGACCGAGGTTTCAGGTCCCATGGGTCAGTTGACGGCGCAAATCTCCGCCGGCTATGGCTTTGCCGCCATCATCGTGGCCTTTGTCGGACGCCTGCACCCCGTGGGTATTCTGGCCAGCAGCCTGATCATGGCCTTGTTCTTCCTGGGCGGCGAGCAAGCCCAGCAGCAACTGAACCTGCCGTCCTCCATCTCCAAGGTTTTCCAGGGAATGCTGCTGTTTTTCCTGCTGGCCTCGGATCTGTTCATTGCTTACCGTCTGCGCTGGCAAGGCGGTCTCCGCAGGGCCTGACCATGGATACCTCTCTGATTTCCTCCATCCTGGCGGCCACCTTGGTCGCAGGCACACCACTGATCATCGTCGCACTGGGCGAGCTGATCGTCGAACGCTCTGGTGTGCTCAACCTTGGCGCAGAAGGCATTATGTCCGTGGGCGCGGTTGCTGCTTTTGCCGCTGCCTTTGCAGGAGCTGGCCCCTGGACCGCGGCCGCAGTGGGCATGCTCGCAGGTGCAGCGCTGGCGCTCATCTTCGGCTATCTGTGCCTGACCATGCAGGCCAACCAGGTCGCCAGCGGGCTGGCCCTGGCCATCTTCGGAGTGGGTCTGTCGGCCTTTTTGGGCAAGTCCTATGAATCCGCGCCACTGACGGCCGTGCCCGTCCCCACCATTCCCATACTTGGGGACATACCGTTTCTGGGCACCGCATTGTTTCACCAGCACTGGCTTGTCTACGGTTCGTGGGTACTGGTAGCCGCAACCGCCTGGTTTCTGGATCGCAGCCGTGGAGGTCTGGTGCTGCGCGCCGTCGGAGAGTCACCCACCGCAGCCCACGCCATTGGCTACCCGGTGATCGCCATCCGCTACATGGCAGTGCTCTATGGCGGAGCCATGGCCGGTCTGGGCGGAGCGTTTCTGTCCGTGTTCTACACGCCACTCTGGGCGGACGGCATGGTCGCAGGCCGGGGCTGGATTGCGCTGGCACTGGTGGTTTTTGCCACCTGGCGCCCCCTGCGCATTCTGGTCGGCGCCTATCTGTTCGGCGGCGTGCTGGTCTCCCAGCTGTTTGTCCAAGGCTCAGGCCTGGCACTGGAGCTCCCTTCGCAATGGCTGTCCGCCCTACCCTATATCGCCACCATCGTCGTGCTGGTGCTGATATCGCGCAACAAGACCACGATCAAGCTGAACTCTCCCGCCTCGCTGGGACAGAGCTACAAGCCGGAAAGTTGAAGTGTCAAAGCATCGCGTTCCCTACGACTAAAACCAAGGAGGCATGACCATGAACAGCAACAACGTGCGCCACACGCACCGATCGACCGCATTTCCCTGTCTTGCGGCATGGAGCGCAGCGTCGCTCTTTATGCTGGGCCTGAGCAGCGCCTCAGCCGCCGAGCCACTCAAAGTCTGTTTTCTCTATTCCAACCCGATCGGAGAGAGCGGCTGGACCTATCAGCATGAGCTGGCGCGCAAGGAACTGGTCGCTGCCCTCGGCGACAAAATCAGCACCCAATACGTAGAAAACATCGCAGAAGGCCCAGACGCAGAGCGCGTTGTACGCAATTTTGTGAAAGACGGCTGCAAACTGATCTTCACGCCCTCCTTTGGCTTCATGGAGCCCACGCTCAAGGTGGCGCGCACCGCTCCCAAAATCATCTTCATGAACGGCACCGGCTACAAGACAGCAAGCAATGTCGGCACCTACAACGCCCGCTGGTATGAGGGCCGTTATCTGGAAGGTGTGATCGCCGGTCATATGACCAAGAACAATGTGGTCGGCTACGTGGGCGCCTTCCCTATCCCCGAGGTGCTGCAAGGCGTGAACGCTTTCGCACTCGGCATGAAAAGCGCCAATCCAAAAGCTCAGTTGCGCCTGATCTGGGTAAATTCCTGGTATGACCCGGGCAAGGAGCGCGATGCCGCCAATGCCCTCATCAAGCTGGGTTCAGACACCCTTGCCTATGCCACCTCGGGCGTTTCCATCGTCACCACCGGCGAAGAGAAAAAGGTCTACACACTGGGCTACTACTCGAACATGTCCAAGTTCGGCCCCACGACCAATCTCACCACTATTACCCAAAACTGGGGCAACTTCTACATCAAGGTCGTCAACGAAGTACTAGCGGACAAATGGAAGCCTGAAAGCGTCATGGGCAGCCTCAGCGACGGCATCATCAAGCTGGCACCGCTGAACTCAGCCATTCCTGCCGAGGTGCGCAACCAGGTTGAAACCCTCACCAAGGAAATTGCTTCAGGTCAGCGCCAGATTTTCACCGGCCCTGTGGTCGATCAGCAAGGCACGACACGCGTTCCAGCGGGCCAGAATATCTCGCCCGATGATCTGGCCAATATGAACTATCTGGTCCAAGGCGTGGACGGCCTGATGCCCAAGAACTGAGAGCCCCATGAAAAATAATATTCTGATCCGCAATGCGGCAGCCATCATGACGGGGCTGCCGGGAAGCAAGGCCAGAAGCCCTGCCCGCGACATCCGCATCGAGAGCGGCGTCATCACCGAGATGGGCAACGGACTACCGCCCCTGCCCGACGAGGAGCAGCTCGATGCTAGCAACTGCGTCATCTACCCCGGCTGGGTCAATACCCACCACCACCTGTTCCAGTCTTTACTCAAAGGTGTGCCTGCGGGCATCAATCTGACGCTGAGCCCGTGGCTGCAGGCTGTGCCCTTCAGCTACCGGCGCAGCTTTGATGAAAAGCGTTTGCGCATAGCCGTGCGCATTGGTCTGGTGGAGCTGCTACGCTCAGGCTGCACCACCGTAGCCGACCATCACTACCTGTTCCAGCCCGGACAGGACTTTGATGCTGCCGCCATTCTTTTCGAGGAAGCCAGCGCGCTGGGCATGCGCTTCATGTTGCTGCGCGGCGGTGCCACCGTCACCCGCAAGCTGGAGGCCGATGAAAAGCTGTTACAGGCCACCGAAACACTGGATCAGATGCTGAGCTCGGTACAAGCCACGGCCAAGTATTTCCACCAGACCACCCCCATGGCCATGAGCAAAGTGGCCATGGCCCCCACCTCTGTCCATGTCTCGCTGCCAAAACAGGAGCTCAAGGAAGTGGCCAGAGCCGCGCGCTCCATGGGCTTGCGACTGCACAGCCACATGTCGGAGTCCGTGGCCTATATCGAGCATTGCCGTGAAAAATTCGGTTGTCTACCCATCGAATATCTTGCCCGCAATGAGTGGCTGGGGCCCGATGTATGGCTGGCCCACCTGGTACACCTGAGCCCCGAGGAAATCAGGATGCTGGGAGAAAGCCGTACCGGCATTGCCCACTGTCCGCAAAGCAATGCCCGCCTAGCCGATGGAATCGCGCCCGCACCTGCGCTAGCCAAAATGGGCTCCCCCGTTACGATGGGCGTTGATGGCGCGGCCTCCAACGAAGCCGCAGACATGATCAGCGAGCTGCATTTTGCGTGGATGCTCCACCGCGCCCAGGCTGGCGCGCTTTCCCGCGCCAGACCCGAAGGGCTAGGCGAAGAAGGCGGCGACGCCACCACCGTGGAACAAATCATCCACTGGGCCAGCCACAGCGGCGCGCAGATGCTCGGCTTTGAAGGTGTCGGCCATCTATCAGCCGGTATGGCTGCCGATCTGGCCGTATATGCACTCGATGACCCCCGATATTTTGGACTGCACGACCCGGCCATCGGCCCCATCGCCAGCGGCGGGCGCCCCCACCTCAAGTGGGTGCTGTGTGCAGGCAAGGTCATCCTCGAAGATGACTTACCAACAGGCCTTGATCTCGAGCGGCTCGGGATACAGGCCAAGGCGGAAGTCCAGGCATTGCTGGTACTGCAGAACTGAGCCCGGCTCGTGCTGGCTTAGGGGTGGCGTTCCTATGAAGAGCCGCAGCAGGGACGCCCGTTGAAGCATGCTCTACTTTTAGGGGGCACGGAGATTCGAGGAAGAATCAGGTACACAAAAGAAAAAGCGCTCCAACAGAGCAATTTCCATCGCATCGAAGCACACCACTGGAATGTGCTTCGCGTGAATTTCATCGACCAAAATCATCCAAACCAGCTTGGGTTTACGACTTTAACTACCCAAAATACAAGCGTCAGGCTTTTCCCCAATTTTTCTCAACAAGCCTGTGGACAAGCCTGAATAGCTTTTGCAGCAATGCTTCAAGCAGTTGATTTTTCAGATATTTTTCAAATTGCCTGTTTTTTGATCAGACCCCCTCCGACAGACAGCCACTTATCCCGTCCTACGCTGGACATCCTTGTGAACAACTGCACCCACCTCATGAATAAGTCGGACAAGTCATTGATTTCAAACGACTCATCTCCAGGCGCCTAAAAAACAGGCAACCCGCACCGACCCCACGGCCTTGGCAAACCGGCTACAACAACGGGTTTTGCAAAGAATCTCCACAGCGCCTCATGTCCAACGACTCCGCATTTGCCCCTCCCTTCTTCATCGCCAAGTGCGAGCCCAGCGGCCAGCAGGTCGATGCCTGGGCCGACCAGTCGCTGCTGGACTCGCTGGAGAGCGGCGGCGTGAACTGGCCCAGCTCCTGCCGCAACGGCACCTGCCGCACCTGCCTGGGACAGCTGGTATCGGGCAGCGTGCGCTACGACATTGAGTGGCCGGGCGTGACGAGCGAGGAACAGGCCGAAGGCTATGTGCTGCCCTGCTGCGCCTATCCCGACAGCGATGTGGTGCTCAAGGATCACGAGTATTAGTCCCCACTGAGCGGCCTTGCCGCTTCTCCCCCCAAAGGGGACGGCATCATGGCGGGGGCGGCCCATGCTGCGGGGCGGCTCTTGCTCGATGCCATGCCTTGGAGCTGCGTCCCGTTCTTGCACTGCATCATGGTTTCAGGGTCGGCTCGCGCGCTCAAAGCCCGCTCTGCAATAGAATGAGCGCTTTCCGCAAGGCCCTGCCCTGCAGAAAGCGGCTCCGCCCAGGCGGCCCCCGCCTCACACGTTCTTTGGAAGTCCTGCCTGCGCCCATGGCGGCGTCGGCAATGCCTCACTGGTGCGTGTCATGCGCCAGCCGCCGACTGCAGTGCATCGCCTCCAGTTCACGTCCAAGAAGGCATTCCATGAACAGCTCCCTCCAACCCGTGCCCATCTCGCCCGTCGAGGAAATCGTGGCGGAAATGCGTGCCGGCCGCATGGTCGTTCTCGTTGACGAAGAGGACCGCGAGAACGAAGGCGATCTGGTTCTGGCATCCGACCATGTCACAGCGGAGGCCATCAACTTCATGGCCCGCTTCGGCCGTGGCCTGATCTGTCTGACGCTGACCCGCGAGCGCTGCGAATTCCTCAAGCTGCCGCCCATGGCCGCGCGCAACGGCACCGTGTACAGCACGGCCTTCACGATCTCCATCGAAGCCGCCGAAGGCGTGACCACCGGCATCTCGGCCGCCGACCGCGCGCGCACCATCCAGGTGGCCGTGAACAAGAACAGCCAGCCCAGCGATCTGGTGCAGCCCGGCCATGTCTTTCCGCTGCAGGCCGTGGACGGCGGCGTGCTCATGCGCGCCGGCCATACCGAGGCCGGTTGCGATCTGGCCGCGCTGGCTGGCTGCACGCCCTCGGCCGTGATCTGCGAGATCATGAAGGACGACGGCACCATGGCTCGCCTGCCCGATCTGCAGCTGTTCTGCGCCGAGCATGGCATCAAGATCGGCACGATTGCCGACCTCATCGAATACCGCAGCCGCAACGAATCGCTGCTGCAGAAGGTGGGCAGCCGCCCCATGCAGACGGCCCATGGCGAATTCATCGCCCATGCCTTCCGCGACCTGCCCAGCGGCTCCGTGCACCTGGCACTGGTCAAGGGCGAATGGCAGCCCGACACCACCGTGCCCGTGCGCGTGCATGAGCCGCTGTCGGTGCTCGATGCGCTCGAAACCGGCCGCAACCAGCATTCCTGGTGCCTGGACGAGAGCCTCAAGTACATCAACGGCAATGGCCAGGGCGTGGCTGTGCTGCTCAACTGCAGCGAGTCCGGCGAGCAACTGCTGACGCAATTCGAAGGCAAGGCCCGCTCGGCCCAGGCGCCCGAGCGCGGCCGCATGGATCTGCGCACCTATGGCGTGGGCGCGCAAATCCTGCGCGAGCTGGGCGTGAGCAAGATGCACCTCATGGGCCAACCCCGCCGCATGCCCAGCATGGCTGGCTACGGCCTGGAAATCACGGGTTACATCCCCAAAGAATAAGAGACGGAACACCAGATGCAAAACGCAGAAAAAGGCCAAGGCCAGAACCTCAACGGCGCCGAGCTGAAGATCGGCATCGTGCAAGCACGCTTCAACGAAAGCATTACCAACACCCTGTTTGCCTCCTGCCGCGACGAGCTGCTGGCACTGGGTGTGAAGAGCGAGAACATCGACCATGTCACAGTCCCCGGCGCACTCGAAGTGCCCGTGGCGCTGCAGACACTGGCCGACACCGATCAGTACGACGCCCTGGTGGCGCTGGGCTGCATCATCCGTGGGGAGACATACCACTTCGAGCTGGTAGCCAACGAATCGGGCGCGGGCGTGACACGTCTGAGCCTGGACTACCGACTGCCGATCGCCAACGCGATCATCACCACTGAAAACATGGAGCAAGCCATTGCCCGCCAGGTCGAGAAGGGCCGCGACGCAGCCCGCGTCGCCGTGGAAATGGCCAACCTGCTCAACTCCTACGACGATCATGAGTGAAGAACAATCCAGCGAGTCCGGCTCGCGCCGCCCTCCCCAGAAGCGCACCGGTCTGACCAGCACCGGCGCACGCAAGGCGGGCTCCAAATCCAATCGCAGCCGCGCACGCGAGTTCGCACTGCAAGGCCTGTATCAGCACATCGTGGGCCGCAATGCAGTGCTCGACATCGACCGCTTCACGCGCGATCTGGCCGGCTTTCACAAGGCCGACGTGGTGCACTACGATGCACTGCTGCGCGGCTGCGTGGAAAACGAGGCTGCACTGGATGCACTGATCACGCCCAAGCTCGATCGCGGCCTGACCGAGATCTCGCCCATCGAACATGCCTGCATGTGGATTGGCGTATATGAATTCCAGAACTGCCAGGACGTGCCCTGGCGCGTGGTGCTCAACGAGTGCATCGAACTGGCCAAGGAATTTGGCGGCACCGACGGTCACAAGTATGTCAACGCCGTGCTCAACGGGCTGGCTCCCGAGCTGCGCAGCGCCGAAGTGGCGCATGACCGCGCGAGCAAGTCTGCCAGCTGAACCGCTTGAGCTGCAGCGCCGTGCCTGCGCGGCCCTGCTGGCGCCACATGCATAGTCAATGCAAATACTGCAACAGGGCCGCAGGTGCTATCGTGCACCGGCTGGCTGGTTGCAGTTTTTTTATGGGCGCGAGGCTGCTGCACCGGCGGCACCCACCGGCACCAGGCTGCACCCGAACGCTGATTGATTGAAAGAATAACGTCGTCCATGTCCGTCATCGAGCTTTCCCGCCGCGCCCAACGCATCGAGCCTTTTTACGTCATGGAAATGGCCAAGCACGCGCAGGAAGTGGCCCGCCAGTCCAGCGCCAGCGGCACGCCCATGATCTATCTGAACATTGGCGAGCCGGACTTCAGCGCCCCGCCCCTGGTGCAGCAAGCGGCCGAGCGCGCCATCCGCGGCGGCCGCACGCAATACACCCAGGCCCCGGGCCTGCCCGAGCTGCGCGAGCGCATCAGCGCCTGGTACGCCAGCCGCTTCGGCGTGGACGTGCCGGCGCGCCGCATCATCATCACGGCCGGCGCCTCGGCCGCGCTGCAGCTGGCCTGCCTGGCACTGATCGACGATGGCGACGAGGTGCTGATGCCAGACCCCAGCTACCCCTGCAACCGCCACTTTGTCTCGGCGGCCGAGGGCAAGCCGGTGCTGATCCCCTCCTCGGCGGCGGAGCGCTTTCAGCTCAGCGCCGCCAAGGTCGAAGCGGCCTGGGGCGAGCGCACGCGCGGCGTGATGCTGGCCTCGCCCTCCAACCCCACGGGCACCTCGATTGCGCCTGACGAGCTGCGTCGCATTCACGAAGTCGTGCGCGCCAAAGGCGGGCTGACCATCGTCGACGAAATCTATCTGGGCCTGTCCTACGACGAAGCCTATGGCCAATCGGCCCTGACTCTCGGCGACGACATCATCTCCATCAACAGCTTCAGCAAATACTTCAATATGACGGGCTGGCGCCTGGGCTGGATGGTGGTGCCCGAATCGCTGGTCGCGCCCATCGAGATGCTGGCCCAGCATCTGTTCATCTGCGCCAGCACCGTGTCGCAATATGCGGCCCTGGCCTGCTTCGAGCCCGAAAGCATTGCCGAATACGAACGCCGCCGCGCCGAGTTCAAGGCCCGCCGCGACTACTTCATCCCGGCTCTCGAATCGATCGGCATGCCCGTGCCCGTCAAGCCCGACGGCGCCTTCTACGCCTGGGCTGACTGCCGCGCCGCTGCCGAAAAGCTCGGCGTCAAGGGCAGCTGGGACTTTGCCTATGCGCTGATGAACCAGGCACACCTGGCCATCACCCCGGGCCGCGACTTTGGTCAGGCCGAGACGGCGAACTATGTGCGCTTTTCCACTGCCAACTCCATGGAGCAGTTGCAGGAAGCCATTGCACGCCTGAAGAAGCTTCTTGCCTAAAACAGTGATGACACAGAGCAAGCAAGAATCCCCGGCACCGCAAACTGACGCACCCCAAGCCCGTGATGCCAAGCAAGAGCCGCCTCGCCGCATGGGCGGCCCCAGCGAAGGCATTGCCCCCCTTGGGGGGGGCCTGGCGAGGGGAAGCAACGCAGTTGCTCAGGGGAGATTCGCTTTCCCGATGCGCGTTTACTGGGAAGACACCGATACCGGCGGCGTCGTGTTCTATGCCAACTATCTGAAGTTCTTCGAGCGTGCCCGCACCGAGTGGTTGCGCTCGCTGGGCATCGCCCAGCAAAAGCTGCGGGAACAAACCGGCGGCATCTTTGTCGTAACGTCTGCGCAGCTTGAATATCTGCATCCGGCGCGACTCGATGACCAACTCTTTGTTACCGCTAGCTTGAAAAGTGCCGGCCGTGCTTCGCTCACAATCGAGCAACAGGCGCTGCTGGTCCACTCCAACAGTCAAGCCCAAGAGCCCACGCCACTGTGCACGGGCTCCATCCGAATTGGGTGGGTGGATGGCACAACCATGCGCCCCGCGAGAATTCCAAACCATATCCTGGAGCAACTTTCATGAACTCCCAAGACATGTCCATCCTCAGCCTCGTCATGCAGGCCAGCTGGGTGGTACAGCTGGTCATGCTGATCCTGGTGATCGCATCCATAGCGAGCTGGGCCACCATTTTTCGCAAGGCCCAGACCTTGAAGCGCGTGCGCTCGCTCAACGACAACTTCGAGCAGGACTTCTGGTCGGGCACCAGTCTCAACGACCTCTACGCCTCTGCCGCGCAGAACGCCAAGACCGGCGGCCCCATGGAGCGCATCTTTGCCAGCGGCATGCGTGAGTACCAGAAGCTGCGCGAGCGCCGCATCGGCGATGTCGCCACGCTGATGGACGGCACGCGCCGCGCCATGCGCGCGAGCTTTCAGCGCGAACTCGACGAGATCGAATCCGGCCTGTCCTTTCTCGGCACCGTGGCCTCGGTCTCGCCCTACGTCGGCCTGTTCGGCACCGTGTGGGGCGTGATGCACGCCTTCACCGGCTTTGCCAACATGGAGCAGATCACGCTGGCCACCGTGGCCCCCGGCATTGCCGAAGCCCTGGTGGCCACCGCCATGGGTCTGTTTGCGGCCATCCCCGCCGTGACGGCCTATAACCGCTACGCCCACCATATCGACCGCATCGCCAGCCAGGAAGAAACCTTCATCGAAGAGTTCTCCAATATCTTGCAGCGCAATGTCGGCTCCACCGCCAGCGGCTCCGCCTCCGGCCATTGAGATGAAGCCCACCCTGAGTCGCTTCGCGCCTTCCCCCTCTCTCATCGGAAGGGGGACGACACCTTCGCCGGGGCAGTCCCTGCTGCGGGGCGGCCCTTGCTCGGTGTCTTCAGCCTGCGCTGTGCAGTCTCTATTTGTAAGGAGTGAGTGATCCATGCCAGCCATGAGTTCACGCGGTCGCAATCGCCGCACCGTCAACGAAATCAATATGGTGCCCTTCATCGACGTGATGCTGGTGCTGCTCATCATCTTCATGGTGACGGCCCCCATGCTCACGCCCGGCTCCATCAACGTCCCCAGCGCCGGCAAGTCCTCGCGCCCGCCGACCAAGAACATTGCCTATGTACTGCTCGACAAGGACGGCAGCATCCAGTTCAAGAGCGGCAGCAACACCCAGACCATCAAGCCGGGCGACCTCCAGGGTCTGGCCCAGTCCTGGCAGCAAGGCCAGGGCGAGGACAGCGCCATCCAGATCGTCGCCGACAAGGGCCTGCCCTTCGATGACGTCATGAAGGCGCATACCACGCTGTCCAAGGCTGGCGTCAAGCGCATAGCCTTCGGCGTTGTGTCCTCTTCCAGCAATTGACCCCATACATGAAGCTCTGCCGCCAGCCGCGACTTTGATGCCTCGAAGCCGTAGCCCGCGCAGACCACCAATTCACCATGCCTAACCAGCAAGATCGCGATCAGTTTGCCCCGCCCCGCCCCAAAGGCCGGGCGCGCTCATGGTCGCTCGCCCTGGCCGCGCACGGGCTGCTGATCGCGGCCCTGCTGTGGACGGTGCGCCCCCCCAAGGAAGCCGACGAAGCCATGGTCGAAGCCGAGGTCTGGAGCAGTTCCGCCCCGGCTTCCGCAGCCGCCGTGACACCGCCGCCTCCCGCTCCGGAGCCCACGCCGCAGCCCGCACCGGCTCCCGAGCCGCCGCCTCCTCCGCCAGAGCCCGTGGTGGTACCGCTGCCGCCTCCTGCGCCGGCCCCCAAGGCTCAGGCCCATGACGACGATCATGAGGCCGAGATTGCCCTGGCCAAAAAGAAAAAGCAGGAGCAGCTGAAGAAGGAAAAGGCCGAGCAGGAAGCCCGCGAGCAGCGGGAAAAAGAGCGCAAGGAAAAAGCCGAGAAGGACAAGGCCGAAAAGGAAAAGGCCGAAAAGACGCAGCAGGAAAAGCAAAAGGCTGAAAAGGCGGAAAAAGCGGAAAAGGAACGCAAGGAAAAGCTCGAGCACGAGAAAAAGGAAAAGGCCGAAAAGGCGGCCAAGGACAAGGCCGAGAAGGAAAAAGCGGAAAAAGCGGAAAAGGCTGAGAAGGAGAAAGCCGAAAAAGCTGCCAAGGACAAGGCGGCCAGGGAAAAGGCCGAGAAGGACAAGGCTGAAAAGGAAAAAGCGGCCAAGGAAGCCAAGGAGAAGGCGGCCAAGGACGCCCGGGATGCCAAGGCAGCCGATGAGCGCCGCAAGGCCGAGTTGGCACGCCTGCAAGGGCTGGCCGGAGGCTCTGGCAATGCCGGCGGCAGCGGTGGCAGCGATCACAGCGGCACTGGCGGCAGTCGCACCGGCGGTGCGGGCAGCAGCGCCAGCGGCGGCCCCTCTGCCGGCTACGGTGCCAAGGTGGCCGCACGCGTCAAGCCCAACATCGTCTACCCCGATACGGTCAGCGGCAATCCGCGCGCCGAAGTTCGCGTGCGCACGGCACCGGACGGCACCATCACCAGTGCCACGATCTCCAAGTCCAGCGGCAACGCGGCCTGGGATGAGGCCGTGGTCCGCGCATTGCACAAGACCGACAAACTGCCGCGCGATATCGACGGCAAGGTGCCCTCGGATCTGGTCATCGGCTTCAGACCCCAGGACTGACGCGGGACGGCTCCCCGCGCGCCCCTCCAAGCCCCGCAGGCATGGCCTGCGGGGCTTTTTCATATCTGTGGCCAATCCGCAACGCAGCGAGCTGCGCAGCTTGCGCCGCCGCCCGCCAGTCCATAGCATGACTTTCTTTGCCGCACTCCACGAAGGATTGCGCGCCTCACCCACTCACGCAAAGGAGAGAGCCATGTCCCAGACGACCAATCCCTTTGCAGTCGTGTACGCCTAAAGCCTTCTAGCGCTTCCCGCCACGCTGCAGACCCTGGCCGACCCATGGAACGACATGGAGTCAGGCTTTGCGCTGCGCGTGTATTTCCGGATGCCTCTTGGCCGAGCATGTCGCGACTGCCCCATCGCTGATTTCATGCATTCGACCAAGGGCCACTCATGGGCAATTCTTTTTCGGACACCTACATCAAGGTGTTCGCCAACCGCAGCGTCTGGATCGAGGACGCTGCCATCCAGCAACTTCACACCACCGCCGCCCATCTGGACGGCATCCGCGCCGCCGTGGGTCTTCCCGACCTGCATCCGGGCCGGGGCTATCCCGTGGGCGCGGCATTCTTCTCGACAGGACACTTCTACCCGGCCCTGGTCGGCGGCGACATAGGCTGCGGCATGTCCCTGTACGCGACCGATCTGGCCGTGCACAAGACTTCGGGCGTCAGGCTCGAAAAAGCCGTGGGCAATATCAACGGCCCTCTGCCCCAGGAGCTGCTGGAGACCGTGGACATGGAGCAGCTGCAACAGATCGCGCAGACCAGCGGCGTCGCCGATCTGGCCTATCTGCTGCAGAGTCTGGGCACCATCGGCGGCGGCAACCACTTTGCCGAACTGCAGCAGGTCGAGACCCTCTACGAGGAAGGCGCGCTCGACAAAAAGCGCGTGCACCTCATGGTGCACAGCGGCTCGCGGGGCCTTGGCAGCGCCATACTGCGCGAGCATGTGCAGCGCTTCAGCCACGACGGCCTGGCCGCCGGCAGCGAAGCCGCCAGGCAATACCTGCTGCAGCACGATGCCGCCATTGACTATGCGCAGCTCAACCGCCGCAGCATCGCCCAGCGCCTGCTGCGCGCGATCCGCACCCAGGGCGAGGCCGTGCTCGACATCACGCACAACCATGTGCTTGCCCACCACTGGCAGGGCCAGGACGGTTTTCTGCACCGCAAGGGTGCTACGCCGGCGGACCGGGGTCTGGTCGTCATTCCAGGCTCACGCGGCGACTACAGCTATCTGGTGCGGCCCGTCGCCGGGCGGCACGAGGCCCTGGATTCGCTGGCCCACGGCGCCGGCCGCAAATGGGCGCGCACGGACTGCATGGGCCGGCTGCGGCCCCGCTTCACGCTGGACGAGCTGCTGCGCACGCGCTTCGGCAGCGCCGTGGTCTGCGCGGACCGCGAGCTGGTCTACGAGGAGGCCCCCCAGGCCTACAAGGATGTGGACTCCGTGGTCGCCAGCCTGCAGCAAGCCGGACTGGTGGAGCTGGTCGCGCGTCTCAAGCCCTTGCTGACCTACAAGAAGGCAGGCATGCAATGCTGCTGATGCAACTGAGCTCCGCCCATGGCCCTGCCGAGTGCGAATACGCGCTGCAGCTGACGCTGCGCAAGCTGCTGCTGGCCTGCGCGGCCGAGGACCTGGCCGTCGAAGTGCTGGAGGAATTCCGCACCCCGGCCGGCTACAGGTCGGTGCTGCTGCGCTGCGAGCGCGAGACGCCCGCCCTGCGCGAATGGCTGGGCACCATCCAGTGGATCTTCGCCAGCCCCTTTCGGCCCCGGCATCCGCGCAGGAACTGGTTCGTCGCCGTGCAGCGCTGCGAGCCGCCGCGCCAACTGGCCATGGACGGCGAGATCCAGTTCCAGTCCTGCAAGGCGTCGGGCAAGGGCGGCCAGCATGTCAACACCACGGACTCGGCCGTCCATGCCCTGCATGTGCCCAGCGGGCTTGCCGTCAAGGTCATGAGCGAACGCAGCCAGCATGCCAACAAGCGGCTGGCGCGCGAGCTGCTGGCCATCAAGCTGGCGCAGCACAATGCGCGCAGCCAGGGGCAGGCGCAGCGCCTGCGCAGCCAGCAGCACTGGGAAGTCGAGCGCGGCCGGGCCGTCAAGGTCTTCCGCCTGTAAGCGCCCCTGGGCGGCTTTGCCGACTTCCTCCCGAAGCCAGGAGTGGCGGCCATGTCGCAGCGGCCTGCCGGGCTGCTGCCCGGCAGCCTGTGGCTGGGCCTGCATGCCTTGCAACTACGGCCCGGCCACTCAGAAGCACAGGTAGACACCCAGGGCCAGCAGACTGAGCATCAGCAGCTTCCGGAAGAGCTCGGGCGAGAGTTTTTCGCGCAGCAGCTCGCCCCAGTGCATGCCGGCCAGAGCCGGAATCAGCATCAGGGCCGAAACCAGCAGCCCCAGTTCTAGTCCCAGTCCCATCTCCTGGGCCTGAGCGCCCGTCCCTGGCGCTTGCCATAGCAACCCAGCCCCCAGGGCCAGCGTGGAGGTGGTAAAGCACAGGCCCATGGCCTGCATGAGTGCGGGACGGGACAGGCCCAGCGACTGCAAAAAGGCCACGGCTGGCACGACAAAGACACCAGTCACCGCCGTGATGGCGCCCGTCAGCAAGCCGCATACCGCCCCCAGCCAGGCCTGGTGCGGCGCCGGCGTCTGCCAGCGCAGGCCCGACAGCCCCCACAGGGCATACACCACCAGCGCCAGGCCCAGGGCCGGCCTGGCGGCAGGCAGGCTGCCGACTCCGCCCCAGAGGGCCACGCCTGCCAGCGTGCCCAGCACGATGCCCAGCTGCATCCAGCCCAGTCGCTGCAGCAAGGGCCGCAAACCCGCCACAGGCCGCATCTGCACCAGATTCGTCACCAGCGATGGCAACAGCAGCAGGGCCGCCGCCTGCGCAGGCGGCATGAACACCGCCAGCAAGGCCATGGAAACCGTGGGCAGGCCCAGACCCACCACCCCCTTGACACAACCCGCCAGTCCAAACACGGCAATGGCTGCCGCAGCCATCCAGCCTTCGTTCCACATCATCAATCCTTCGTATCATCCGAACCATAAAAGCCAAGCAGGAATCACCAACACCTTGCATGGCTCTGATAATCAGGCGATAAGACGCGCCTGACCAGCGGGATTTGCCAAAACCAGACTTCGTATAAACCTTAGGCTTGACCCCCATGCGCTTTGACCTGACCGACCTCCAGCTGTTTGTGCACATCCTCGACAGCGGCACGCTGACGGCAGCTGCACAGCGCAGCCATCTCACGCTGGCCTCGGCCAGCGAGCGCGTGCGCGGCATGGAGGCGCTTCTGGGCACGGCGCTGCTCATTCGCAAGGCACGCGGCGTGCAGCCCACGGCCGCAGGCCATACCCTGGGCCAGCATGCGCGCCAGGTGCTCAGCCAGATGCAGCTCCTGCGCGGAGCCATGGGCGAATTCGGTGCCGGCCTGGCCGGGCAGATCCGGCTGCGCGGCAATACTTCGGCCGTGCGCGAGCATCTGCCGCTGGCCGTCAGCGGCTTTCTGCGCCAGCACCCGCAGATGGCACTGGAGCTGCAGGAATGCCCCAGCAGCGAAGTGCTGGCCGGACTGCGCCAGGGCCTGTGCGATATCGGCGTGGCCGCCTGGGATGCCCAAGACAGCAGCGCCCTGGCTGGCCTGCACTGCCAGCCCTGGAGGCCGGACCCGCTGGCCGCCGCATTGCCGCTGGGACATGCGCTGGCCGGGCGCCGGCAACTGCCGCTGGCCGAGCTGCTGCACGAGAACTGGGTCGGCCTGCCACGCGACTCCGCCTTGCAGCAGCTGCTGCAAAAACAGGCCTTGCGGATCGGCGACAGGCTGCTGCGCATGCAGGTGCAGCTGCAGCATTTCGAGGGACTGTGCCAGCTCGTGGGCCAGGGCGTGGGCATTGCCGTGCTGCCGCTGGCCGCCGTGCAGCGCCACGGCGGTGCCACCGGCGTGGTGGCCGTGCCACTGTCCGATGCCTGGGCGCAGCGCCAGCTGCTGCTGTGCACACCCGCCGCCACGGCCGCCCTGTCATTGCCGGCGCAGCAACTGCACGCGCAACTGCTACAGACCGCGTAGCCTTAGCAAGCTATGGTGAAAAGCGCTATGCGGGACAATAGCGCCATCATGACCCTCAAAGCCCCCGAACTGCTGCTGCCTGCCGGCTCGCTCGACAAGATGCGTGCCGCCTACGACTTTGGTGCCGACGCGGTCTACGCCGGCCAACCGCGCTACAGCTTGCGCGCGCGCAACAACGAATTCCGCCTGGAGCAGATCGGCCAGGGCATTGCCGAGGCGCATGCACGCGGCAAGAAGTTCTTCCTGACCAGCAATCTGATTGCGCACAACGACAAGGTGCGCACCTATATCCGCGATATCGAACCCATCATCGCCATGAAGCCCGACGCCATGATCATGGCCGACCCGGGGCTCATCATGATGGTCAAGGAAAAGTGGCCCGAGCAGGAAATCCACCTGTCCGTGCAGGCCAACACCACCAACCACGCCACCGTGAAGTTCTGGCAGAAGATGGGCGTCTCGCGCATCATCCTGTCGCGCGAGCTGAGCCTGGACGAGATCGAGAAGATCCGCCAGGAATGCCCCGACATGGAGCTGGAAGTATTTGTGCACGGCGCGCTGTGCATCGCCTACTCGGGCCGCTGCCTGCTGTCGGGCTACTTCAACCGCCGCGACCCCAACCAGGGCACCTGCACCAACGCCTGCCGCTGGGACTACAAGACGCATGACGCGGTCGTGGACCCCAACACTGGCGAGGCCCTGGGCCAGACCATGGAAAACGGCTTCAGCTTCGAAGAAGCCAAGAACGATCTGGACAACCAGTTCACCAGCACCTGCGGCGACCAGCAGCGCCATCCCAAGGCCGATGCCATCTATCTGCTCGAGGAAAAGGGCCGCCCCGGCGAGATGATGCCCATCATGGAAGATGAGCACGGCACCTACATCATGAACTCCAAGGACCTGCGCGCCGTGGAGCATGTGGAGCGCCTGACCAAGATCGGCGTGGACTCGCTCAAGATCGAAGGCCGCACCAAGAGCCTGTACTACGTCGCCCGCACGGCCCAGACCTACCGCCGCGCCATCGACGACGCCGCGGCCGGACGCCCCTTCAACCCGCACCTGATCACCGAGCTCGAAGGCCTGGCCAACCGCGGCTATACCGGCGGCCTGCTGGAGCGCCGCCCTGCCAACGACTACCAGAACTACGAAACCGGCCACAGCGTGCTGCAGCGCAGCCACTTCGTGGGCGCGGTGCGCGGCTGGGCCGACGGCATGGCCGAGATTGAAACCATGAACCGTTTCGCCGTGGGCGACACCATCGAAGTGATTCATCCCCAGGGCAACCGCCAAGTCAAGCTGGAGAAGATGTTCAACCTCGAAGGCCAGCCCGTGGAAGTCGCTCAAGGCAACCCCGTGCGCGTGCGCATTCCGCTGGAAGGCCCTGTGGAAGGTGCGCTGATTTCGCGTCTGCTGTAAGCTCGACCGGCTTTGCTTTTCCAACGCCCCATTCGCTGGGGCGTTGCTCTTTTATCTATAGCTGCCATCGCACGTTATCTATTGAATTCAAATAGATTTCATGCTGAAAACGAATGCCAATAAGCGCAAGCAGCTCCTTAATTTGAAGAACACACATGGAACTGAAGATTGACGAAGGCCTGAAGGCCTATATCGACCCTCTGACCCCGGACGAGTACGAATCGCTGGAGCGCAGCATCCTCGCCGAAGGCTGCCGCGACTCCCTGGTGGTCTGGGGCGATCTGCTCATCGACGGCCACAACCGCTACGGCATCTGCCGCAAGCACGGCCTGCCCTTCAACACCGTGCAGGCCACCCAGTTCAAGAACATGGACGACGTGCATCTGTGGATGATCGACCAGCATCTGGGCCGCCGATCGGTCTCCGACTTCCAGCGCGGCGTGCTGGCGCTGCGCAAGCGCGAGATCATTGCCGAGCGACGCGCTGCAGCGGCCGCTGCCGTGAACGCCGCCAAGGCCGCGCAGCCGGCCAGCGAGCAAGCCCCCTGGGAAGGGGATACCGACCCCGTGGTGGCCGAGGCCCTGGCCAGTGTTGCCAAGGTGCCCGACGAAGCGCTGGACACACGTGAAGCCCTGGCACGCGCCGCCCGCCTGTCGGCCGGCCAGGTCAAGATGATCGAGACCATCCAGGAAAAGGCCGCCCCCGAAGTCGTGGCCGCGGTCAAGGCCGGCGAACTCTCGCTCAACGCCGCTGCCGTGGTCGCCACCCTGCCCGAGGAAGAGCAGCAGGCCGTGGCCGCCGAAGGCGCCGATGCGCTCAAGCAGGCCGCCAAGCGCGTGCGCGACGCCAAGAAAAAGCCCAAGGCCGCCAAGCCCGAAGCCGATGAATCGGCTGAAGCCGCGCCAGCCGCCAGCCCCGAAGAGCTGCAGGCCCGCGTCACCGAGCTGGAGGCCGAGAACGAGCGCCTGCGCCTGCAGGTCAAGACCTTGCAGGACCTGCTGGCAGAACAGGGTTAAGCCGCCCTCTCGCCCGGCTCCCACATGCAGCCTCCCCGCACGGCCAGATTGCCGGACGGGGAGGCTGTTTTTTTGTGTCTCAACATAACCACATACAGCCAAATGACAGCAATTCTCATTAATATTCGCGCCTGCCAATAAACGCCACATAGCCCCCTCCGGCCCCGACTGAAGACAAGAGATGCCGCCAGCGCAAGGCTGGGGCAGCGCGCTGTTCATGCCAGCCAGGTGCTGTGTGCCCTCCCCTACAACACCTATGGCTCACCTCCATTTTTCCGACACCCCTGCTTTTCGCCTGAGCAGCGCCGCCGCTGCCGTTGCCGCAGCCCTTGGCGTGCTCGCCAGCCCCGTCCATGCACAGACGACCAGCGCCACCGCAGCCGCTGCCGAAGCCGCCCTGGACTCGGTCACCGTCACCGGCAACTGGCTGGACGGCGACATGTCCAGTGCCGAAAAGGTGCTGGAGCATCCGGGTGCCCGCACCATCGTCGAGCGCGAGCGCATACAGGAAAGCGGCGCTGCCACCTTGCGCGAAGCGCTGCGCCTGGTGCCCGGTGTGCAGGTTCAGGACAGCAACGGCACGGGCGGCAGCGATATCTCGCTGAACCTGAGCGTGCGCGGTCTGACCGCGCGCCTGTCGCCACGCTCCTATGTGCTGCAGGATGGCGTGCCCGTCTCCTACGCTCCCTACGGTCAGCCCCAGCTGTCGCTGGCGCCCGTGGCGCTGGGCAATCTGGACTCCATCGACGTGGTGCGCGGCGCAGGCTCCGTGCGCTACGGCCCGCAGAACGTGGGCGGCATCATCAACTTCACGACGCGCGCCATTCCCAAGACCTTTGCGGCCGAAGCCTCCATCGGCACCGAGATCTACAGCCACGGCGGCAATGTGAAGACCACGCCCAGCTTCTTTGTGGGCGGCACCAACGAGTCGGGCCTGGGCCTGGCCGTGCTGTATTCGGGCACGCACGGCAAGGGCTGGCGCAGCAGCAACGACAAGACCGACATCGACGATCTGCTGCTCAAGGGCAGCTACAAGCTCAGCAACAACAGCAGCATCTCCGCTTCGCTGCACCACTTCGAGGGCAAGGGCCAGATGCCCGGCGGCCTGACCACGGCCCAGTACGCAGCCGATCCGTTCCAGAGCACGCGCAGCTATGACCAGTTCACGGGCCGCCGCACCGATGGCTCGCTCAAGTACAGCTACAAGGACGGGCGCAACAACTTCGAAGTGCTCAGCTACTACGTGGACTCCTTTCGCGGCAGCTATATCGAACGCGACGCCACCGGCGCCAATGCCGGCAAGCGCAGCCTCACGGCCGCACCGCGCGACTACAGCTACTACGGCGTGGAGCCACGCTACTCGCGCATTTTCGAGACCGGCTCCGTGGTGCAGGAAGTCAGCGTTGGCTATCGCTACCTGAAGGAAAAGAGCTCCGAAACGTCGCTGGCCACTTCCGGCTTCTATGTGCCCGGCCAGGTCGATGCCATGGCCCTGCCGCTGAACACCACCCAGACCAGCCAGGGCGGCACCACGGCCAATGCCTTCTATATCGACAACCGCATCGATGTGGGCAACTGGACCATCACGCCCGGCGTGCGCTACGAGCGCATCCGCTCCTTCAACAATGTGGTGGACTACAAGGGCGCGAGCGCAGCGGCCATCCACCCGACGGCGGCCGCCAACGAACTGCTGCCCACGCTGTCGGTGCTCTACCGCGTCGACAGCCACTGGTCGGTGTTCGCCAATGCCGGCAAGTCCTTCGGGCCCCAGCAGTACGCGCAGCTGGCCCAGTCGTCCAACAACCAGCTCTATCCCGAATCGGCCAAGACCTATGAGCTGGGCACGCACTACAAGAGCGACACCTGGAACGGCGAGCTGACGCTGTTCAACATCGACTTCAACAAGGAGCTGTTCCTGGACCGCCCGGGCGACGGCACCGGCAACGGCATCTGGACCGATCTGGGTGCCACGCGCCACCGTGGTCTGGAATCGGCGCTGCGCTATGACTTCGGCAAGAACTACCCGGCACTCAAGGGCCTGTCGCTGGGCGTGAGCTATACCTTCACCCAGGCCACCAGCCAGGCCGGCCCCTTCGCGGGCCGCGACCTGCCGCTTTATTCGCGCCATACGGCCGGCCTGTCGGCACGTTATGCGATGGAGCGCTGGACCTTCAATGCCGATCTGAACGCCCAGTCCAGGCAACGCTCGCCCGGCACGCCCGGCACCAGCGCCAAGCCCAACTCCTACATCACGCAGGAAGATGCCAACGGCAATCTGGGCGACATCCCCGGCTTTGCCATCCTGGGCCTGCGCACCAGCTACCAGGCGGGCAAGGAGCTGAACAATCTGCGCCTGACCGTGGGCATGAAGAACGTGCTTGACCGCCGCTACTTCACCCGCTCCACCGACAACAACGGCGGTGGCAAATACGTGGGCATGCCACGCACCCTGTACGTTCAGGCCACCCTGCCGTTCTAAGCGGCGGCCCCGCGAGTCCACCCTCAAGGCCGCTCTCTTGGGGCATCACACCATCACGCGCAATGACTTCGCTCCGTTCTCTGTGGCTACGGCTGCATCGCTGGTTCGCCCTGGGCCTGGGCTGGATCCTGATCCTGGCCGGGCTCACCGGCACCCTGCTCATCATCGGCCAGCCGCTGGACCGCATGGCACACCCCGAGCTGTTCCAGGCCCGCACTACGAATGCCCAGCAGGCCCAGCAGGGCGCAGCACTGGCACCGATACTGGCAAGAGCCCATGAGGAATTCGGCAGCAAAGCCACTTTGCGCTTCCGGCTGCCTCAGCAGCGGCAGGACAGCCTGTGGCTGCGCGTTCAGGCGACGGACTGGCGCGGCACCATCTACCTGGACCCTGTGACCGGACAGGAGCAGGGCCGGCGCGGCGAGACCGAGGGCTTTGTCAACACGCTGTTCAAGCTGCACAGCACCTTGCTGCTCGACGCCAATGGCAAGGCCATACTGGCCTGGACCACGCTGGCCTATGTGCTGCTGCTGCTGACGGGCGTCATTCTCTGGTGGCCCAAGCGCTGGCCGGGCAACTGGCGCATAGAGCTCAACAAATCCCTGGTGCGCGCCCTGTTCGACATGCACCGCATCGGCGGCGTGATCATGGGCCTGCTGATTGCGGTCTCGGTCGTCACCGGTGCCTATATGGCATGGCGGCCGCTGGGCGACTGGCTCAATGTGCTCGCCAGCAGCACGGCAGTCAAGCCGCCCAAGCTGCCCGCACTGGCTGAGGAAGGCGCCGCCCAACCGCTGCCCGCCGATGTGGACGCCATGCTGGCCGCAGCCCGCGCGGCCATGCCCGATGCCCAGGCCAGCTTCGTGCAGCTGCCGCCCAATGCCAAACAGGCCGTACGCATCCGCTTTCGCGCCCCCGGCGAGCCGCACCCCAACGGCATCAGCTCGGTATGGCTGGACCCGCGCAACGGGGCGGTGCTGGACGTCAGGCGCTGGAATGAGCTCGACCCCGGCGCTGCGGCGGTGGCCGTGGCCTATCCGCTGCACACGGGCGAGCTCGGTGGCGTGCTGATGGAAATCCTGGCCGGTCTCAACGGTCTGGTGCTGGGCGGCTTGGGCATCAGCGGAATCTGGCTCTGGTGGCACCGCCGCAAGGCCAGAAAGCTTGCGAAGCCCTGAGAGCGCGGACCGGAGCCCGGCCCTTGCTCCACGTTGCAGGCTAGGATACCCCTGTTCAGGGCCGGGCCTGCTTTTATCACAGCCTCTGCGGCCTCTGCATCTGGACTTCCACCGATAAGCAGACAAGGAGCTGAAGATGGCTATGAATCCCGTTGGCTGGTTCGAGATCTACGTGCAGGACATGTCGCGCGCCAGGAGCTTCTACGAAGCCGTGCTGGGCTGTCAGCTGCAAGCGCTGGCCATGCCGGAAGGCGGCGAGCACCCTGATATGGAAATGTGGACCTTCCCCGGACAGCCGGATCACGCCGGCGCCACCGGGGCGCTGGTCCGCATGCCGGAATGCCCCTCTGGCGGCGGCGGCACGCTGGTCTATTTCGTCTGTGAAGACTGCGCCGAGCAGGCCGCCCGCGTCGCACGCAACGGCGGCAGCCTGCACCGCGACAAAGTCTCCATAGGCCCTTATGGCTTTATTGCCCTGGCCATCGACACCGAAGGCAATATGTTTGGCCTGCACTCGATGAAATAGGGCTCGCACCAGTCCACGAAAAAGGCCTGCCTCCAAGGAGCGCAGGCCTTTTTGTCTGGCAAGCGGGCGCAATCAGGCCAGCAGCTGCCTCAGCACATAGGGCAGGATGCCGCCATGGCGGTAGTAGTCCACCTCGATGGGTGTATCGATGCGCAGCTTCACGGTCACGGTTTTCTTGCTGCCGTCGGGCCTGGTGATCACCAGCTGGGCATCGCTTTGCGGCGCAAGGTCAGCGGCAGGGATCACATCGACGAACTCCTCGCCCGTCAGGCCCAGGCTTTGCCAGCTGTCATTGCCCTTGAACTGCAGCGGCAACACGCCCATGCCCACCAGATTGGAGCGGTGAATGCGCTCGAAGCTGCGCGCCACCACGGCCTTGATGCCCAGCAGCTGTGTGCCCTTGGCCGCCCAGTCGCGGCTCGATCCCGTGCCGTACTCCTCGCCGGCCAGCACCACGGTGGCTCGGCCCGCTGCCTGGTACTTCATGGCCGCGTCGTAAATGGCCATTTTCTCGGCTTTGCCATTGTCGTCACGGTACAGCGTGATGCCGCCCTCCTCGCGCGAGCCGTCAGCTGCGGCGGGAATCATGAGATTCTTGATACGCACATTGGCAAAGGTGCCGCGCATCATCACCTCGTGGTTGCCCCGGCGCGAGCCATAGCTGTTGAAGTCGGCTTTTTGCACTCCATGCTCAAGCAGCCACTTGCCGGCCGGCGAAGACTCCTTGATGGAGCCGGCGGGCGAGATATGGTCGGTGGTGATGGAGTCTCCGAACAAGGCCATGATGCGGGCACCATGCACCGCGCTTGGGTTGGATGCCTTGTCTGTCGTGGCGGACGGCGCTTTCAGCTCCAGAGCAAAGTCTGCAAAGAACGGCGGCTCGGCGATATAGGTGCTCTCGGGCCAGGTGTAGGTGGAGCCCGTCACGCCCTGGATCTTTTCCCAGAGCTTGCCCGGCTCGCTCGCCACCTGCTCGTAATTGCTGCGGAAAGCCTTGCCATTCATGGCGAACTTGAGCAGCTCCTGGATCTCCTCGCTGCTGGGCCAGATATCGCCCAGATACACGTCCTTGCCGCCCTTGCCCTTGCCCACCGGCTCGGTCATCAGGTCCTTGCGCACCGTCCCGGCGATCGCATAGGCCACCACCAGCGGAGGGCTGGCCAGGAAGTTGGCCTTGATGTTGGGGTGAATGCGGGCTTCGAAATTGCGGTTGCCTGACAGAACGGCCGCGCAGACCAGCTCATTGCGGGTGATGACATCGTTGAGCTCGGGCGTCAGGTCGCCGGCATTGCCGATGCAGGTGGTGCAGCCATAGCCGGCCAGCGCAAAGCCCAGCTTCTCCAGATAGGGCAGCAAGCCCGCCTCGGTCAGATAACGGGTCACCAGGCGAGAGCCCGGCGCCAGCGAAGTCTTGATATGCGGCTGAACCTTGAGTCCCGCCTGCACCGCCTTCTTGGCCAGCAGGCCCGCCGCCAGCATGACGCTGGGGTTGGAGGTGTTGGTGCAGCTCGTGATGGCGGCAATCAGCACATCGCCATTGCCGACATGCAGCACCGGCTCGTTGATCCCCGGCAGATCGCATACGGACGTGGCCATCGCATCGTCGTGAGCGGTTTCCAAGGTGGGCCGGTTGCCGACCATTTCCACCACTGCCCGCTCCGCTCCTGCCTTGGGCGGCGGTGCATCGGTCGCCTGCTCACCTTCGCCGCAACCCACGCGATAGCGCTGATCGAGCTTGTGTGCCGGCTGATTGAAGCCGTTGACCGCTGCCGATGCCGTGAACAGCTCGGTGAACTTGCGCGCCACATCGCCGATTTCGATACGGTCCTGCGGACGCTTGGGGCCGGCCAGACTCGGGGCCACGGCACCGAGATCGAGCTTGACCACTTGCGAGTAATCGATATCGCCCGCCTTGGGCACGCCAAACAGCTGCTGCGCCTTGAAATAGGCTTCGAAAGCCTGGATCTCGCTCTTGGTGCGTCCGGTGCCCTTGAAGTACTCGATGGTTTTCTCATCGACAGGGAAGAAACCCATGGTTGCCCCATATTCAGGAGCCATATTGCCGATGGTGGCACGATCCGGCAGGGACAGGCTGCGCGTGCCTTCGCCAAAGAACTCGACGAACTTTCCGACCACTTTTTCCTTGCGCAGCAGCTCCGTGACGGTGAGCACCAGATCGGTGGCGGTCACCCCCTCGCGCAACTGGCCGGTCAGCTCGAAGCCCACCACATCAGGCGTGAGGAAGTACACGGGCTGGCCCAGCATGGCCGCCTCGGCCTCGATGCCGCCCACACCCCAGGCCACCACGCCTATGCCGTTGATCATGGTGGTGTGGCTGTCGGTGCCGACCAGGGTGTCGGGGTAGTACACCGCATCCCCCTTGCCGTTCCTGGCCTTGTGCACGCCGCGCGCCAGATATTCCAGATTGACCTGGTGCACGATGCCGAAGCCCGGCGGCACGACACCGAACGTGTCGAAGGCCTGCATGCCCCATTTCATGAACTGGTAGCGCTCCTGGTTGCGCTGGAACTCCAGCTTCATGTTCAGGTCCAGCGCCTTCTTGGTGCCGAAGTAGTCGACCATGATGGAGTGATCCACCACCAGATCCACGGGCACCAGCGGCTCGATGGACTTGGGCTTCTTGCCCAGCTTGGCAGCCGTGCTGCGCATGGCGGCCAGGTCGGCCAGCAAGGGCACGCCGGTGAAGTCCTGCAGCACCACGCGCGCGACGACAAACGGAATCTCGTCGACACGCTCGGCCTTGGGTTGCCAGCGCGCCAGCTGCGCCACATGCTCCTCGGTGATCTTGTTGCCATCGCAGTTGCGCAGCACCGATTCGAGCACGATACGGATCGAGACCGGCAGGCGCTTGATCTCCGGGAACTGCTTGGCCAGGGCCGGCAAGGAATAGAACTTGCCCTTCTTGCCTTCGGCCAGTTCAAAGGACTTCAGGGTTTTGGCAAAAGCATGCGACATCGTGAGACTCTCCATGGACAGAACACAGGGAAAACGCTTTTGCATTCCATTGTGCACACAACTCCCGGGAAAAGGGTGGGACAGGGCCCCGGCAACGCAAACCGGCTCACAGGGGCGCAAAAAAAGAAAGCCCGCGCTGGGCGGGCTGGAGGTACGGTGAAGCAGGTTCAGGCTCAGGTGCCGGCGTCCGGCAGAAACTCCTGTCCTTCGCTCAAGGGCGCAAGGCGGTAGCTGGCCGGCGTGCGGCTGAGCTTGACCGGAGCGCCCAGCCCCTGGTATTGGCCCATGGTCACCACCATCTCGCGGTGCACGGTATGCGGATGCTCGAGCGCCTGAGCTACATCGAGCACCGGCGCTGCTGGCACGCCGATGGCCATCAACTCATCGGCAAGCTGCACGCCGTCGAGCGGCGCAAACGCCTGCTGCAGCAAGGGCTTGAGCTGGTCACGATGGACGGAACGCTGGCCTGCGGTGGCAAAGCGCTCATCCTGCGCCAGCCCCGCCTGCCCGATATGGTTGCACAGCAACCGGAACTGCCGGTCGTTGCCCACGGCCAAAAAGATGGGGGCACCGCCCGTGCTGATCACGTCATAGGGATAGATATTGGGATGGGCATTGCCCGAGCGCTGCGGCACCTTGCGCCCCATGAACCAGTTGGCCGCATGAGGATGGAGCAGCGACAGCCCGGAGTCATAGAGCGAGGCGTCCACCAGTTGACCCTGTCCGCTGCGCCCCCGCTCGTGCAGGGCCAGCAACACGCCGATGGTGGCGTTCAGCCCCGTCACCATGTCCACCACCGGCAGTCCCACGCGCAACGGGTCGCCGTCGGCCTCGCCGTTGATGCTCATGATGCCGGCCATGGCCTGGATCGCGGCGTCATACCCGGGCAGGCTTCCCAGGGGGCCGTCGGCACCAAAGCCCGTGACGCGGCACCAGATCAGATGCGGCAGCTCTTCTCGCATCTGCTCATAGCCTATGCCCCATTTCTCCATGGTGCCGACCTTGAAGTTCTCCACCACCACATCGGCCTGGGCCATCAGCTCGCGCACGCGCTGCTGGCCTTCTGGCACGGACAGGTCGAGATACTGGAGGCGCTTGTTGCGGTTCAAGCCAAAGTAGTAGGAGGCCACACCGTCGCGAAACGGAGGCCCCCAGGTGCGGGTGTCGTCGCCCTGTGGCGGCTCCACCTTGAGCACATCGGCGCCATGGTCGCCCAGTATCTGGCCACAGAACGGGCCGCCCAGAATGCGTGACAGATCAAGCACCTTGACGCCCTGCAGGGCTCCGGCGCCAGCCGCGGCTGGATTGTGCATGTTTCACTTTCAGACAGAATGCGGGCCCATGGCCCGCGTGTTGATCAACGATTGCGTAGGCTTGCGCCGCCAGTCGCGGCAGCTCACGCCTCAGGCCAGAGGCTTTCGGCCCACGCCGTGCACCAGCGCACTCAGGCGCTGATGGATGGCATGGAAGCTCTGGTCCGCCTCTACCTGCGATGCAACGGGCTCGCGAAGGTGCTTGCCCTCCAGCTCCAGCTTGGCGCGGATTTCCGGATTCACCAGCGCCTGCCCTACGGCGCTGCGCAGCGCGGCCACGCGGTCGGCGGGTGTGCCTTTTTTCACGAAGTAGCCCGCACTGACCGTGTATTCGAAGTCGGGGCTGAGGCGGCTTTGCGATATCAGCGGCACATGGGCCAGTTCCTTGGGCAAGGCCTTGGAAAAGCTGGTCAGTATCTTCAGCCGTCCCTGCTTGGCCATACCTTCGAAGCTGGCCTGATAAGGCAGGATGGCGAAGTCCACCTGCCCGCCTGCCAGGTCCTGCAGGGCCGGCGCGCTGCCCTTGTAGGGCACATGCAAAAACGGCAGCTTCAGTCTGGCTGCCAACGCATCGCCCATCAGGTTGTACATGGAGTCCACGCCCACCGAGCCATAGGTCAGCGGGCCGCTTTTGCTGGCGCGTGCATATTCGATGAACTCGTCATAGCTTTCGACAGGCAGCCTGCTCTTGACCATGAGCACGATGGGCGACTCCGTCGTGGGAGCCGCCAGCGTGAAATCGCCCGGCTTGTAGCGCGCTGCCGTATTGAGCATGGGCGCCAGGAAGATCTCGTTGGCCGAGCCATGGAAGAACATATAGCCGTCTGCAGGCGCGTTGAGCACCTTGGCTGCGGCAATCAGGCCCGTGCCGCCGCCCAGGTTCTCCACCACCACCTGCTGCCTGATGCTGCGGCCTATGGAGTCGGCAAAGATGCGCGCCGCCACATCGCTGGCCCCGCCAGCGGGAAAAGGCACCATGAGAATCAGTGGCTTGGCCGGAAAGCTCTCGGCCGCGCGGGCCCCGCCCGCACCGGCGGCCAAGGCGGCCGCATGCCACAGTGTGTGCCGCACAAAGCCGCGGCGGTTCCATGTACCCATCTCCTGTCTCCCTCTTCGATATGCGGCCGCTCAGGCCAGGTAGCTTTGCACCAGTTGCGTCCAGAAGGCAGCGCCTATGTGCAAGGCCTTGTCGTTGAAGTCATACAGCGGGTTGTGCACCATGCAGCCTCCGTCCTCGCCCACGCCGTTGCCCAGCCGGATATAGGCACCGGGGCGCTTTTGCAGCATGTAGGCAAAGTCTTCGCTGCCCATGGTCGGCGTACGCTCGCCCACCTTGTCCTCGCCCAGCAGGCGTATGGCCACCTGCCGCGCGTATTCGGTCTGGTCTGCGCAATTCACGAGCACCGGGTACTTGTGCACGTAGTCGATGTCGCAGCTGAGCTGATAGCTCTCGGCCTGGGCCTGCACAAAGGCCTTGATGCGCGTCTCCACCCAGCTGCGCACGTCCGGGTTCAGGGCGCGCACGCCGATCTTGAGCACGGCGCTCTCGGGCACGATGTTGAAGACCTCGCCGGCCTGGATGGAGCCCACTGTGATCACGGCCGCCTGCTGGGCATCGATCTCGCGCGTGATGATGGACTGCAGGCCCAGCACGATGCTGGCCGCGCACTGCATGCTGTCTATGCCGTGGTGCGGCATGGCTCCATGGGCGCTGCGCCCGCGCAGCGTAACGGTCACGCGGTCGAACGAGGCCATGGCCGCTCCGGAGCTGATGGCCATCTGGCCCACGGGCAGGCCTGGCGCGTTGTGCAGCGCATAGATCTCGTCGCAGGGAAACAGCTCGAACAGGCCCTCGTCCACCATGCGCATGGCGCCGCCTTCATTCTCCTCGGCAGGCTGGAAGATCAGGTTCAGCGTACCGTCGAAATCGAGCTTTTCGGCGATGTACTTTGCCGCGCACAGCAAGATGGCGGTATGTCCGTCATGGCCGCAGGCGTGCATTTTCCCGGGCAGACGGCTGGCATAGTCCAGGCCTGTTCTTTCATGAATGGGCAAGGCATCCATGTCCGCGCGTATGCCCAGCGACTTGCTGCCCGAGCCTTTCTTGAGCACGCCAACCACGCCGGTCACGCCCAGGCCTCGGTGCACGGCATAGCCCCAGCGAGCCAGGGATGCGGCCACCAAATCGCTGGTGCGCCTCTCTTCGAAGGCCAGTTCGGGATGGGCATGGATGCTGCGGCGCACCTCGACGAACTCGGCAGCGACGCACTGCAGTTGAGCGAGCAGAAGGGAAGTTGAAGATGTCATGGCTATGGATAGGTGAAAGACCCCGGCTCATGCCTTGCATGGACTCTCGGGCGTGGCAGGCAGTGCGACACAGTGTCCTCCTCACGACCGAGGTGAGGAGTTTCGAAAAGTTCTAACACGTCCGACCTTCGATGGCATGCCTGCGCTTGCGCCCAAGCGACAGCGCCATCAGTCAAGCTTCACGCCGGCCTTTTGCACTACCTCGCTCCATTTGTCGAGTTCGCTCTTCACGAAGCCGGCCAGATAGGCGGGCTTGACGTCCACGCCGCGCTCAAGGCCCTGGGCCGCAAAGGCCTTCTTCACATTCTCGGAATCCAGCGCTTTGGCATAGGCCTGATTGAGCAGCTCCACCCGCTCTACCGGCATGCCCTTGGGGCCGACCACGCCGAAGAACACGCTCACGTCATAGCCAGCCAGACCCTGCTCGGCGATCGTGGGGACCAGAGGCAGGGCACTGGAGCGTTTGGACGTGGCCACGCCCAGGGCCTTGACCTTGCCGGCCTTGATATAGGGCATGGCCGTGAGGATGTCGGTGAAAGTCATGTCCACCTGACCGGCCAGCAGGTCGTTGAGTGCCGGCCCCGTACCCCTGTAGGGCACATGCTGCAGCTGGGTGCCAGCCAGGCCGTTGAACAGCACACCCGCCAGATGGGATGAAGCGCCATTGCCCGAAGACGCGAAATTGAGCTTGCCGGGCTTGCTCTTGTCCAGCGCGATCAGCTCCTTGACGTTGCCAACGCCCAAATCCGGCCGAACCACCAGCACATTGGGCAGATAGCCCACGTAGATGATGGGCGTGAAGCTGGTGCGCGGGTCGTAGCTGATGGACTTGTACAGCGGCTTGTTGATGGCCAGCGGACCCGAAGTCCCGAACATCAGCGTATAGCCGTCAGGCTTGGCACGGGCCACGAAGTCCGCTCCGATATTGCCGCCGGCGCCGGCCTTGTTCTCCACGATCACGCTCTGGCCCAGCTCCTTGGTCAGCTCGGTCGCCAGAATGCGCGCCATGGCGTCGGTAGGGCCGCCCGGCGGAAACGGCACGATGAACGTGATGGGGCGTGTCGGGTATTTCTCCTGGGCAAGCGCGGGCAGTGCCGCCGACAGGGCGGCGGATGCCATCAGGCCCAGCGCTGCGCGTCTGGCTTTATGCATGTCTGTCTCCTTGGAAGGGTGTTGCCGATGAACCAGCCAGATCACTGGGGGGTTCCGCCGGCAACGGCCTTGAACTGCTCCATGCGCGTCTTCTCGCGTGCGTAGGCGCTCCTGGCGTACTGCTCGAACTCTTGCGGGCTGCGGTAGTTCAGCGGCTGATTGAGTTGTTCGAGGATCTTGCGCCCCTGCGCCGACTCCAGAGCTGCCTTGAAGGCGTCATGAATGATGCGCAACCGCGCCGGCGCCAAGCCGGCAGGGGCGGCAATCCCATAAGGCGACTCGATCACCGCGTCCACGCCCAGCTCTGTCAAAGTGGGCACCTGGGGGAACTGCGGAACACGGCTGGACGTGAACATTGCCAGATAGCGCAATCGGCCCGACTGGATATGCTGGGAGGCTACGCCGGAGAGCACGCCCGCATCGATGTGACCGCCCAACAGGTCGACGGCCTGCTCCGAGTCACCCTTGTAGGGCACGCGATTGAACTGCAGGCCCGTGGACTGCACCAGCTCGCTGAGCACGATGCTGGGCGTTTGCACCGGGCCGGCCGCACCGACGGAGATCTGGCCGGGACGCCTGCTCGCATCCTCGGCAAACTCCTTCCAGCTCTTCCACGGCGCTTCCCGACGCACAGCCAGCCCGAAGGTGTAGTCGGTCATGCCGATCACATAGCTCAGCTTCAAGGGATCGAAGCTCACCCGGTTCAGATAAGGCTCGCGATAGACGCTGGCAGGCAGCACGGCCAGGGTATAGCCATCAGGCTGAGCCCGCGCCAGCTCCACCGCGCCAAACGTGCCGTTGACGCCTGGCTTGTTCTCTATGACCACCGGTTGCCCCAGCAACTGCGACGCTTGCTGTGCCACCACCCGCAAATGCGCGTCCGTCGGTCCGCCCGCGCCATAAGGCACAATCAGGCGTACCGGCCGAGCCGGATAGGAGTCGCCCTGAGCCTGCGCGGCAAAATGGGATGCCCCCAGCAGCACTGCTCCCGAGGCTGCGACCAGCAGCCTTCGGCGCTCACTTGTGTGATTGCGCATATTTGTCTCCTTGCAGAAATGATCCGAGAGTCGATAGCGCCTTTTTCACGAAGCGCTTCAGCCTTTTCTTCTACTTATCTCAATGCCGCCGGCAATCACTCCAGCCACTGCACCGGCACGGCAGCCGCATCGTCCAGCGGATCACGCGGCAGCACACGGTGCAGCAGCACCAGTTGCGACAGGCGCAGGCGCTCAGCCGAGCCGGTCTGTGCGGCTTCCCAGGCCATGGCGATGGCCGTGGTGCAGTTGTACAGAGCTGTGGCGGCCTGACGGGCCAGCACTTCGCCGCCGTCCTGAGCGGCCCTATCGGCCAGGGTGCTGGCGCGGGCCAATGCATCTTCCAGCGCCTGGCGGTAACCGGGCACCAGGCGGGCGCGGTCGAGCAAGCCATGCAGATACTGCTGCAGCACAGGCAACGAGCCTTCGCGCTTGATGGCGCGGATCACGTCCAACGCCACGATATTGCTTGTACCTTCCCAGATGGAGCCCAGGTGGGCATCGCGCACCAGACGCGGATCGCTCCACTCCTCGATATAGCCGCAGCCGCCGCGCACTTCCATCGCATCGCCAGTGACCTTGCGTGCATCGCGGCAGGCGCGGAACTTGATCAGCGGCGTCAGGATGCGCAGCAGCGCATAGGCATCCGGCTGGCCCGCGTCGGAGCGCATCAGCGTCTGCGCGGTCTGGAACACCATGGTGCGCGCCTGCTCGGCGGGCACGCGCAGCTTGTCGAGCTGGCGCTGCATCAGCGGCATCTGCTCCAGGCGCTTGCCAAAGGCAATGCGTTCATGGGCGATGAATTCGGCCTCGGCCACAGCGCGGCGCATCATGCCGGCGGAGCGCACACCGTTGGACAAACGCGAGTTGTTGACCATGTCGGCCATCTGCACAAAGCCCCGGCCCTGCTCGCCCACGAGATAGGCCACGGCGCCGTCCATGCGGATCTCGCCGCTGGCCATGGACTTGGTGCCCAGCTTGTCCTTGAGACGGATGATGCGCCAGCGGTTGGTGCTGCCATCGTCCAGGCAACGCGGCAGCAGAAACAGCGAGATGCCCTTCATGCCCGGCGAGCCGCCCTCCACACGGGCCAACACCATGGCAAGCTCGGCATCGGGGTTGGAACAGAACCACTTGTCGCCGGTGAGAAGCCAGGAGCCGTCGGCCTGCGGGGCGGCCATAGTCAGCGTGTTGGCGATGTCCGAGCCTGCGGCCTGCTCGGTCATGAACATCGCGCCCTGGGCCTGGCTTTCCCAATCCAGCGAGAGCAGCTGAGGCAAATACTTGTCCACCAGCTCGGGGGCGCCGTACTTCTTGAGCGTGCGCGTCAGCGAATCGGTCATGGACAACGGGCAGCACAGACCGAACTCGGACTGCACGAACAGAAAGGTCAGCGCGTACTTGACGATGGGCGGCATCTTGCCGCTCCAGCCCAGCATGTCGTCCCGGTGCGAGATGGCCTGCAGGCCGAACTCGCCGTAGGCGATGCGCTCAAGCTCTTCATAGGCGGGATGCTTGATGATGCGCTGGCTGTCCTGGCCCGCGCGGTTGCGGTGCTCGAGCGTGGGCGGATTCCTGTCGGCAATGCCGGCCAGCTCGTCGATGCGCCCACCGGCCAGCTCCCCCATGCGCTGCAGATAGGGCTGCAGATGGGCCAGCAGGTCGGCTGGCAGATACAGCGCCAGCAGCGACTGCAACTCAGGATCGGTGGCGTAGAAATTGGCACCGTGTCGATCAGGCACGGGATGTGCTGCGGCGCAGACAGCCTGGGCCAAGGCGTGCATCTGGCTCTTATCGTTGGCGGACATGAACGTCTCCTGCTGAATTCGAATATCCCCTGAAACGCTGCGCGCCCTCTCATCGGAAAGAGGACGACAACCTCGCTACAGGGCTTACCTTGCTTGCCGTCTCTGGTTTGGGCCGTGACGAATTCAGGCGATATGTACCGCACACAAAACCGGCAATGGAGGCAAGGACTGCCACGAATTTCAGCACCCGCATGTATTCACGTCAAATATTATTAAAATCTTTCTCAATACTTTTAAAATATCAAAACACCATGGAACTGAGGCTGCTGCACTACTTTGTCACCCTCGCCGAAGAGCTTCATTTCAGCCGTGCGGCCCAGCGGCTGTCGATCTCCCAGCCCCCGCTGTCCGTGGCCATCAAGCAGCTGGAGCAGGAACTGCAGGCCCAGCTGTTCGAGCGCAGCAGCAAGGGCGTACGGCTGACTGCGGCCGGTGAACATCTGCTGGGCAAGGCGCGCCAGCTATTGGCTCTGAGCCAGCAGGCCGCACAGGAAACGCGCGACGTGGCCCAGGGCACGCGCGGCCATCTGCGCCTGGGTTTCGTGGGATCGAGCCTGTACCGCGGCTTGCCGCAGGCACTGGAGCGGTTCCAGCACGACCACCCCCTGGTGCGCGTGGACATGCTTGAGGCCAACAGCGCGGAGCAAATCCTTGACCTGCAGCAGCTGCGGCTGGACATGGCCCTGGTCCACTCCATACAGCCGCCCGAAGGCATTGCCAGCCGGCTGCTGATGGAAGAGCCATTCGTGGTCTGCCTGCCCGACCGCCACCCGCTGCACGCCAGCGCCGCCATCGATCTGGCCGAACTCAAAAACGAGCGTCTGATCCTGTTCTCCAGCCTGGTCTCGCCCACCTATCACCAGCGCATCTACGAGATGTGCCTGGCCCATGGCTTTGCACCCGAAGTACGCCACGAGGTACGGCACTGGCTGTCGGTGATCTCGCTGGTTTCGCTGGGTCAGGGCGTGGCCCTGGTGCCCCAGGCGCTGACGCGCGTGGGCATGCCGCGCCTGGTGTTTCGTCCGCTCAAAGGCTCACACCCATCTTCGGAGATGCTGGCCATGTGGCGTCTTACGCCGGCCAATCCGCTGGTGCAGGCATTGCTGAGCTGCCTGCAGCAGGCGGTGACAGAACTATGACGCCAAGTCAGGGCCGATCATCGCTGACCGGCAGGCCTGCCCGGATCTACGTCAACGCTTCACTGCCGAATTCTTCGAGCTAGCAACGACCGCCCACAAGGCACTCTCGTCTGAATGGAAACAAGAGGCCAGGACGATTGACACAACGCCGGACAACTCATCCTGCGACCTGGCTAGCGAATGGGAAGCCGGTCACTCGCTTGGCTCGGGGGGGAGCGTAGGTACGGACCTTGGAGGTGCTCAGGCCCAGTCGAACCAGCGACTCGGCAATGGTCACCGCCGCAGCCACTCCATCAACCACTGGTACGCCGGTCAGTTCACGGATCTTGGCATCCAGCTCGGCCATGCCTCCACAGCCGAGGCAGATGACTTCGGCATGGTCTTCACTGACGGCAAGGCCCGCTTGACGAACAATCGCTTCAACCGCGCGCTCGGGTTGAGTCTCCAACTCCAGCACAGCCATGCCGCTGGCGCGAACCGATGCACAGCGTTCGTCAAGACCGGCGAGCTTGAGTCGGTCCTCGATCAATGGCACGGCGCGATCCAGTGTCGTGACCACCGAGTATTTGTGGCCCAGGAACATGGCCACAGTGGCCGCCGCCTCGGTGATGTCCACCACGGGAACGTCCAGCAACTCCTGCAGGCCCTCGCGGCCATGTTCACCGTAGCCGGCTTGAATGACTGCATCAAAGGGCTGTCCATAGCTCATCACTGCATCCATGACACCGACCGCGGCCAGGTAGCTCTCAAAATTTCCCTCGACCGACTCGGCACCAAAGCGCGGGGTCAGCGCGACTATCTCTGTTCCAGGCGCAGCAACTTTCCGAGCTTGCATGCCAATGGCATGGGTCATCGACTCAGTGGTGTTCACGTTCACGATCAGAATGCGCATGATGTTCAACTTTCTTTTTCAGTGTTTGGCGGAGGCTACGGAAATGGCTTCGCCATCCTGGTCTTCGTAGGTGAGCCCCTTCGGTGCAAGCATCCAATAGAACAGGGCACCAAGTCCGGCTGCGATGAACCAGGAGAACTGGGACAGCGATTGCAGCGTCGGCAGGAAGGCAAAGAGCAGCGAGATCAGGGATGAAGGAATCAGGGCCTGAATTGCCTTGGGGTTGATGCCATTGCGGTAGTGATAGGGGCCTTCGGGGTCCTGTGTATAGAGCGCCGGCACGTTCACGCGCTGTTTGCGGATCAGCCAGTAGTCGGCCATCACGATGCCGAACAGCGGCCCCAGAAATGAACCCAGCCCTCCCAGGAAGTAGACGATGACCAGTGGAGAGTTGTAGAGATTCCAGGGCAGGATCATGAAACCGAGAACTGCACTGACAAGAGCTGCTCGGCGGAAGTTCAGATGCCTGGGCATGAGGTTGGCCAACGCCAGGGCCGGAGCCACGAAATTTGCCATCAGGTTCACGGCAATGGTCAGGATCAGCAGTGACAGACTGGCCAGAATCAGCAGTGGCTTGTTGGGAATTTTCTGGACGATGTCGGTCGGGCTTTGAATCAGCGTGCCATCAATGGCAAGTTGTCCCCCCGTCAGAATGACGACGATCAAGCCGAAGATCAGCATATTGATCGGAATACCCCAAAAATTGCCTTTCACCACAGCGCTGCTTGAGGTAGCTGCCCGTGTGAAATCACAGAAGTTCAGCACGAAGGTACCGTAGATAGCGACCCACAGCGAGGCTGCGCCCAGGATCTGCAGCCACATGGCTTTGCCGCTGCTTTCAAAAGGGGCGGACCAGTGCAGAGTCCACTTGGCGCTGTAGAAGATCCAGCCAGCCAGGGCAATGAATGTCAGCAGAATTACAGGTCCGGCAAAGGCCTCGTACTTTCGGATGCTCTCCATGCCCCAGCAGGCAATGAGCACCTGCACAATCCACAAGATGGAAAAGCTAAGCCAGCCCAGCAATGGCAGGCCCAGTACGACTTGCTCTTTGAGCGACTGCAAGCCGGGAAACAGCGTGATCAGCATCACGTCGAGGACTATGGATGCCAGGTAGGTTTGAATGCCGAACCAGGCAATGGCGACTCCGCCACGGATCAATGCAGGAATCTGCGCACCGCGTGTACCAAAGCTGATGCGACTCATCACCGGAAATGGAATCCCTGTACGGGTCCCCATAAAGCCCGAGAGCGACAGCAGCACGAATAGAAATGCCGCCCCCAGCAAAAGCGCCATCAGGATCTGATGCCCTCCCAGCCCAAGTGTAAAAAGACCAATGGCAAACGCGTAGTTGCCGAGGCTGTGTACATCGTTGGCCCAAAGGGTGAACAGGCTGTAGCTCCCCCAGGTACGCCCCTCCTTTGAGGTTGGTGCCAGATCGTGGTTGTACAGCGCCGGAGAAACTCCGGCCGGCAAGCCCTTATCTCGCTTTGGGCTTGCGGTATTGGCCCCCGAGGTTAATGACTCACCATGGGTGTCCAGTACTAGGTTGTTCATATGCCGCCTTCCATCAGGGTGCACCGTGGAGCCCCTTTGCCATGGCCTCATTTCGGCTGAGCAGGCCATGTTTGTCTACCGTTATTAGCGGCTACGGGCGACGCAGGCCTGCAGCCATGTTTTCGCTGCTGAAGAGCTGTGATGCCTATGAAGCGAATCGAATCCGCCCCATGTCCATCTGCTTCAGCAAACTTGATCAGCAATGCTTTGAACACATCGCTGACATGCATGCAATGTATACAAGACATGAATTCAAGATGCTAGTAGGAACCCTGGTTCTATCGGCCAGAGATAGCGGTTCGATGGAGTCCTCAGACGGGCGGACAAACGGTCAATAGCAGGCGCAGCAAGCCCTGGCGTACATTTCTGCACTGGGCGAGGTGCAGGAACCTACACTTTGATCATGGCTGTTTTGCGCAGATATCCATCTATGAACTGCTCCACGATCCGCGCTGAGCAAAGCCAGCTCGCTGTGCGTATCACGGGCCATGGAAAATATTGCCGAGGTCACACACCGCAATGAGTACCAGTAGTCACCGGTCAGCTGTTGCAAAGCGGGCATTCAGCCCGCACCCATCGCAGCAATATCGCTCGCCAATGAGCAATCGGCGCTGGTGCGCCCATGGCGTTGAGATCAGTGGCGATGCCGGGCCGGGCTGTGACCGCGGCAGCCGTCGAGATAGATGGATCGTCCATTCGGCGGGTAATGCGAAGACGGGCGCTTTGTTGCGACCGGCGGCATTGGCAATTCTTGCTGGAAGACCATTCCAGGATGCCGATGGCTATCCATGCGGTTTCATGGCCCTCATGGAAACCGTGACGGCGTCTATCTGCAACGCGGGCCATTCCCAGTCTTGGTCGAGGAACTGGCGTAACGCCGGTGCCATGATCACCATGGACCGAGGCGGCTCCTTGATGAAGGCTGCCGGGCACGATCAGTGAACGCTCAAGTCATCACCGGCACAGATGGCGAGCTCAATCGCTCCCTGCCAGGGGCCAGCGCTTCAAGCTTCCATATCGGCTCGCCGGAGAAAGTGTTGGGAGCTCAAGATCAGCGATGCGGCCGCGCTGCCGAGCGGCTCAACCAGGCTTGATCCCGCCAAGGACTCCCGTCGACTTTCAAACGCCTATTTGGCTGAAGACGAATCTTCAGGAGCCAGAATGGAGCGGAGTCGGTTGCGTGCTCCGCGACGACCGATCAGGCTTTCATCAAGGCGCGATGCCAACGCATCAATGTGAGCAATCATTAATTGTTCAGCCCGCAAATTGTCTCCATCTGCCAGCGCCTCAACAATGGCGGCGTGATCGTCATTGAAGACTCTGGCCTCAGTCTTCGATTGGTACAGATCTGAGATCAGCGTTGTTCGCGCCGAGAGATCGACCATCATGGAAGTCAGGAACCGATTGCCGAGACACTCTGCCAAGCAAATATGAAAGTCGGCCAGCAGCCAGCTGCGGGCTTCTGCGTCCCCACCGGCAATGGCTTTGCGCTCTTCGGCGATGTGCTTGCGCAGGCGTTTCAGTGTTGCCTGCAAGGGTTGACCAGCGTCACGCAGCATGCCCGGCTCAACGACGCGCCTCGCTGCATAGGTTTCCTGAGCCTCCTCAAACGAAGGCTCCGCAACGTACCAGCCAACCCTGGAGCGGACCTCCACAAAACCCCGGGTCTGAAGGTGCATCAATGCCTCGCGGACCAGGGTTCGGCTGACCTGAAATAAGTCCGCAATGTCTTGTTCACCAAGTTTCTCTCCCGGACGGAGCTTGGCTGTCAGGATCGACTCTATGAGACGCTCGGCGATCTTGGTTTTGGTGATGACTGGAGTACTCATTAAATTGATTTTATGCGACCGAGCTGTTACGCAGTTGAGGATCGGAAGAGTCAATACATCGACCATGCCCGCAATGGCAGGTGATAAATATTGCGCTCCAAAGAGCATGTGGCAGCGCTGGCTGAAGGAGGAGCGTAAGTTAAATACGCCTGGCGGGCTATTCATCTTTCTTCTCCTGCGATTGCCTCAAGAAACGCCCGATACGCCTTAAGGGAGAACACCTACTTTTTCCTTAATCAACGTTGTATACAAGCGTTGAGTTCAAGATTTATGATGAAGCAATGGAAACCTCACTCACTTGGTCCATTGCAGAGAGTCTGACCAAAGCAATTGTTGAACATCGACTGATGCCCGGCACCAAGTTGCCGGAACAGAAGCTGGCCAATCATTTTGGTGTTTCCCGCACTCTGGTTCGCCAGGCTTTGTTTCAGGCATCCCAGAACCGGCTGATCAAGCTCGAGCCCACGCGCGGTGCCTTTGTGGCTACGCCCTCGGTTGAAGAAGCGCGCCAGGTCCTGGCTGTGCGTCGCATGCTCGAAGCTGGAATGGTGCGCAATTTTGCCGCCCAGCAGACACCCTCCCGCTTGTTGGCGCTCAAAGCGCATGTGGCTGCCGAGCAGAAGGTCATGGAAGTCAATGACGTGGGCCAGCGCACCGAGCTGCTGTGCAACTTCCACGTGCGCATGGCCGAGCTCATGGGCAACGAGGTGCTGGCGCAGCTGCTGGGCGAGCTGATTTCCCGCTGCGCATTGATCACGCTGATGTACCAGTCTGCATCGGCGGCCGAGCATTCGCACGAAGAACACGCCGACATCGTGACCGCACTGGCTGCGGGCGATGCCGAACATGCGGTGCAGCTGATGCAACTGCACCTCGATCATCTGGAAGAAGGTCTGTCCTTTAACCGTACTTTGCCAACGCACGATCTGTCGATGGCACTTTCATCCGTATCCCTATGACTTACGATTCCACCGCCTCCTATCCGCGCGACCTGATTGGCTACGGCCGCAACACGCCCCATCCCGAATGGCCCGGCAAAGCCCGCGTGGCCGTTCAGTTCGTGCTGAACTACGAAGAAGGCGGTGAGAACCATATCCTGCATGGCGACCCGGGCAGCGAGCAATTCCTGTCGGAGATGTTCAATCCCGCCAGCTACCCGGACCGTCACATGAGCATGGACGGCATCTATGAATACGGCTCGCGCGCCGGCGTGTGGCGCATTCTCAAGGAGTTCGAGAAACGCGCTCTGCCGCTGACCGTGTTCGGCGTGGCCACGGCGCTGCAAAAGCATCGCGAGCTGGCCCAGGCCTTTGACGAGCTCGGTCACGAAGTGGCCTGCCACGGTCTGAAGTGGATTCACTACCAGAACGTGCCCGAGGAGATCGAGCGCGCCCACATGCAGCAATGCGTGGACATCTTTGAACAGCTGTACGGCACGGGCGGCGACCACGGCCTGGGCTGGTACACCGGCCGCGACAGCCCCAACAGCCACCGCCTGGTGGCCGATGCCGGCCGCTTCAGCTACGACAGCGACTACTACGGCGACGACCTGCCCTTCTGGATGAAGGTTGCCAAGAGCGACGGAACAACGCACCAGCAGCTCATCGTTCCCTATACGCTGGACGTGAACGACATGCGCTTTGCCCTGCCCCAGGGTTACTCGCATGCCGATCCGTTCTTCCAGTACATGAAGGACACCTTCGATGTCCTGTATGCCGAAGGCAATGCCAGCGGCGACAACGCCCCCAAGATGATGAGCATCGGCATGCACTGCCGACTGCTGGGCCGCCCCGGCCGGATTACAGCGCTGCAGCGCTTTCTCGACCACATCCAGAAGCACGACAACGTGTGGGTGTGCCGCCGTATTGATTTGGCTCGTCACTGGGCCGAGCGTTTTCCTTTCAAGGAAGCCGTCTCGGCCTGACCTGTACGATCCGAGCCCCCGGAGATTGAGAAAGGCGAGCGGGGCACTCGATTTTTCGAGGCATCATCGCAGCCAGTTGCAAGCAGTGCAGCCCTGAAGAGCTGGAGGGAGCATCCCTGCCCACTGTGGGCAGGGGACATCTGCCAAGGACTTGCTAACTGCACCCAGTGCGGCCCCTGCTTTATCGCTGAGCGGTCCATGCCGACCCAAAGTGCTTGGTGCCATCCACCCCTTGCATCCATCCCTTTCGAGGAATCGGACGACCCCGATCAGCCTCGATACGCTCTGAGCAATGCGAATGCATCTGCTTACAGCCCGCATCCAGAGCACGTGTGCGCGGGAATTGATAGCGGCCTTTGATTCCCGAAGCCGGTCGCGGGATACTTCAGGCTTCGAAAACTCACCGAGAACAACAACTATGCAAGGCCATCCCGAAGTCGTCGACTACCTCAAGGACCTGCTTCGCGGCGAACTCGCGGCGCGCGACCAGTATTTCGCCCACTCGCGCATCTATGAAGACCAGGGGTTCAGCAAGCTCTTCACGCGCCTGGACCACGAGATGCAGGAAGAAACCCAGCACGCCGACGCACTGCTGCGCCGCATCCTGATGCTGGGCGGCCGCCCCGACATGCGCCCCAAGGAGTTCACGCCCGGCGAGACCGTGCCCGAGATGCTGCGCAAGGACCTGGACACCGAATACGAAGTCCGTGCCGCTTTGCAGCAAGGCGTGGCCCTGTGCGAGCAGCACCGCGACTATGTGAGCCGCGACATCCTGCTGGCCCAGTTGCACGATACCGAGGAAGATCACGCCTACTGGCTGGAAAAGCAGCTGGGGCTGATCGACAAGGTCGGACTGCAGAACTATCTGCAAAGCCAGACCTGAGCCCCGGCAGCGCAGTTGCGGAGCAATACTGAGGCCGTCCTTGAAAGACGGCCTTTTTCATGGACTTGAGACAAGCCCAGAAACCATAGTCACCACCAATGGCGGCGCAGCGGCCTTCTTCCGGGTTGCCGGTCTTGCAAGGCTCGCCCTGACCCATCTTCTGGAGCGAGGCTCCAACAAAATTCACGCCGTTGTGGCATCGCATTGACTCGTTGAAAAACGACAAGTCAGAGCCCTGCGGGCGGCTCGGCCGTCAGCGGATGTCATACGGGGCTGCCGCTGCTCGCCTCCAACCGGGCACGCGCTGCGGCTGCCAGCAGGAGCTGGCGACGCCAATGCCAATGCCAATGCCAATGCCTATGTCGGACAGGCCCCTGCACCCGGGCCTGCCCTGCACGCCCCATCCTCAGCGGATTGCCGCTGCGGGCGTGACCTGAACCTTCATGCTGCGCACGATGGCCGCCAGCACCACGCCATAGGCGGGAACAAACAGCAGCAGACTCACCCCCAGCTTGATGACATAGTCGACCATGGCGATTTCCACCCAGTTGGCCGCCATGAAGGCATCGGAGCTATGCCAGAAGGCGATCGAGAAAAAGGCTGCGGTGTCCAGCACCTGGCCGAACACCGACGCAGCCGCCGGAGCCAGCCACCAGGAATGGCTTTTCTGGCGGATGCGGTCGAAGACCTGAATGTCCAGCAACTGGCCCAGCACATAGGCGGCAAAGCTGGCCAGGGCAATGCGGAACACAAAGCCGTTGAAGCTTTGCAGCGCCTCCCAGCCATTGAAACGGCCCTCGTGGAACAGCACACCCACCACATAGGACACCACCAGCGCGGGCAGCATGGCACGCATGATGACGCGCCGCGCCGCAGTCTTGCCGATCAGGCGCACCGTCAGATCGGTGGCCAGAAAGATGAACGGAAAGCTGAAGGCGCCCCAGGTGCTGTGAAAGCCCAGCAGCGTAATGGGCAGTTGCACCAGGTAGTTGCTGGCGATGACCAGGGCGATATGGAACGCCACGAGTACGGAGAGGTAAAACGGCACGCGCGACGCTTGCGTCTGCACGGCATGAGCGGATGTCATGACAGTCCTTTTTGGTCGATGGGGGCGAGGGAACCCATGGTTGCGAAGAGTGCGCCAGCGCGGCGCAACCGTGAATTTTAAGCGGTACGGAATTATCTCTGCCTCACCCGGCCCGCTTATCCGCCCGGGCGCATGGCGGATATAACAAAAAGCATAGCTTGTAGCGCTTACCAATCATTGTTTTCAGCAATGAATCTTCCTGCTTTCAATGATTGGCAGGCGCTAGCCGCTATTCTTTTTGTATCACTCAAAGCACGAGCTGCGCCTCCTGCCGGGCCGCATGGCGCGAGGCACGCAGCCCTGCCCACTGCAGATCGGCCAGCACCAGCACCACGACGGCCTGCGCCGCCACCCAGGCCAGGCCCCAGGCACTGAGCGCCGGCCCGAAGGCAAACACCCATACCGCGCAGCCCATCGCCCAGCCCAGATTGCCAAGGGCCACCAGACCGATCAGCGTGCGCGGCAAGGGCTCGCGACGCGCCATCCAGGCGGCGGCCGATGCATAGGCCAGCAGGAAGAGACCCGTTCCCGTCAGCAGCAAGGCTGGCAGACCTGTCAGATCTGCCAGCGGCTGCGTGACAGCCAGTTGCAGCGCGCCCGTGGCGGCGCAGGAGGCCGTATCGGCCCACATCACATGGCGCAGAAACCGTGGAGAAGCAAAAATGGACATGGAAAACTCCTGTTCTGAGAGCAAGTTCTTGCGGCCGGCCCTGTGTCGGCTGCTGGGGTCCATGATTGCCATCCGCGCGCACAGCGTCGATAACCTCGCAGGTCATGGCTGCCTATGCGGCCTGCCACTACGATGCGGCCATGACCTCCAGCACCGCCCCCTCTTCTTTTCATGCCGCTCATGAGCCTCCCGGCGCACGCGCACCGTTCGGCGACCACCTGCGCCACTGGCGCCAGCACCGCCGGCTGAGCCAGCAAGGGCTGGCACTGGAGGCCGAGATCTCGACACGCCACCTGAGCTATGTGGAAACAGGCCGCGCCCAACCCAGCCGCGAGATGGTGCTGCGCCTGGCCGAGCGCCTGTCGGTGCCGCTGCGCGAGCGCAATGCACTACTGGTAGCGGCAGGTTTTGCCCCCATGTACCAGGCCCGCCCGCTGAACCACCCCGATCTGGCGGCCGCGCGCCAGGCCGTCGAGCTGGTGCTCAAGGGGCACGAGCCCAACCCGGCGCTGGCCGTGGACAGACACTGGAGCCTGGTGGCCGCCAATGCCGTCGTGCCGCTGCTGCTGGACGGCGTGGCCCCCTGGCTGCTGGAGCCGCCCGTGAATGTGCTGCGCCTGAGCCTGCACCCCGAGGGGCTGGGAGCGCGCCTGGTCAATGCCGGCCAATGGCGCGCCCATCTGCTGCATCGCCTGCAGCAGCAGATCGCCGCCACGGCAGACAGCGAGCTGCAGAGGCTTCATGACGAGCTCGCAGCCTACCCGTTCGCCGAGGACAAGGGCTCCCCGCCGCCCAGCCCCATCGCCGTCCCCTTTGAACTGCACACCGATCTGGGCACACTGAGCTTCATCAGCACCATCACCATCTTCGGCACGCCCGTGGACGTGACGCTGCAGGAGCTGGCCGTCGAATCCTTCTTCCCGGCGAATGCCGAGACCCAGGCGGCGCTGCTGCAGTTGCAGCAGCGCCGCCGAGCCGCCTGAAAAGCAAAAGCCCGCAAGACTTGCATCCTGCGGGCTTTTTTAGCAAGGCCCCTGAAGGCCTTGATTCTGGTGCCTAGACGCTTAGATCTTGGCGGCCACTTCAGCGTACTCGGCGATTTCGTTGAAGTTCATGTAGCGGTAGACGGAGGCCTTGTCGGCATCGATCACGCCCATTTCCTTCAGGTACTCTTCCTTGGAAGGCAGGTAACCCAGACGCGAAGCGATGGCTGCCAGCTCGGCCGAGCCCAGATACACATTGGTGTTCTTGCCCAGACGGTTGGGGAAGTTACGAGTGGAAGTCGAGATGACAGTCGCACCTTCACGCACTTGAGCCTGGTTACCCATGCACAGCGAGCAGCCGGGCATTTCGGTACGGGCACCGGCAGTACCAAAGGCAGAGTAGTGACCTTCCTTGATCAGCTCGTCCTGGTCCATCTTGGTGGGAGGAGCCACCCACAGCTTGACGGGGATGTCGCGCTGGCCGCCCAGCAGCTTGGCTGCGGCGCGGAAGTGACCGATATTGGTCATGCAGGAGCCGATGAAGGCTTCGTCGATCTTGGCACCGGCCACGTCCGACAAGGTCTTGGCGTCATCAGGATCGTTGGGGCAGCAGACGATGGGTTCCTTGATGTCGCTCATGTCGATCTCGATGACATGGGCGTACTCGGCGTTGGCGTCGGCTTCCAGCAGATCGGGCTTGGCCAGCCAGGCTTCGACCTTCTCGATGCGGCGCTGCAGCGTCTTGGCGTCGGCGTAACCGTCGGCGATCATGTTCTTCATCAGAACGACGTTCGAGGTCAGGTATTCCTTGACGGGCTCGGGGTTCAGCTTGATCGTGCAACCGGCAGCGGAACGTTCAGCGGACGCGTCGGACAACTCAAACGCTTGCTCGACCTTCAGGTTGGGCAGGCCTTCGATTTCCAGGATGCGACCCGAGAATTCGTTGATCTTGCCGGCCTTGGCCACGGTCAGCAGACCGGCCTTGATGGCGTACAGAGGAATCGCGTGCACCAGATCGCGCAGGGTCACGCCAGGCTGCATTTCACCCTTGAAGCGCACCAGGATCGATTCGGGCATGTCCAGAGGCATCACGCCGGTAGCGGCGCCGAAGGCCACCAGACCGGAGCCAGCGGGGAAGGAGATACCAATAGGGAAGCGGGTGTGCGAGTCACCGCCGGTACCGACGGTATCGGGCAGCAGCAGGCGGTTGAGCCAGCTGTGGATCACACCGTCGCCAGGACGCAGGGCCACGCCGCCGCGGTTGCTGATGAAGTTGGGCAGTTCGCGGTGAGTCTTCACGTCCACGGGCTTGGGGTAAGCCGCTGTGTGGCAGAAGGACTGCATCACCATGTCGGCGGAGAAGCCCAGGCAAGCCAGATCCTTGAGCTCGTCACGGGTCATGGGGCCGGTGGTGTCTTGCGAGCCAACGGTGGTCATGCGGGGTTCGCAGTAAGTACCGGGGCGCACGCCCTGGCCTTCTGGCAGACCCACGGCACGGCCAACCATCTTCTGAGCCAGCGTAAAGCCAGCGTTGGAAGCGGCAGGAGCCTGGGGCAGACGGAATTCGTTGGATGCGGGCAGACCCAGGGCTTCGCGAGCCTTGGCTGTCAGCGAGCGGCCGATGATCAGGTTGATACGGCCACCGGCTTGCACTTCATCCAGCAGCACATCGGACTTCAGTTGGAAGTCAGCGATCTTGGCGCCGTTCTTTTCGATCTTGCCAGCGTAGGGATAGACGTCGATCACGTCGCCCATTTCCAGCTTGGAGACATCGACTTCGATGGGCAGAGCGCCGGAGTCTTCTTGCGTGTTGAAGAAGATGGGAGCGATCTTGCCGCCCAGGGTCACACCACCAAAGCGCTTGTTAGGCACAAAGGGGATGTCCATGCCGGTAGCCCAGATGATGGAGTTGGTGGCGGACTTGCGGGATGACCCGGTACCGACCACGTCACCCACGTAGGCAACCAGGTGGCCCTTCTTCTTCAGGTCTTCGATGAACTGCATGGGGCCGCGCTTGCCGTCTTCTTCGGGCTTGAACGCCGCGTCGGGACGCGTGTTCTTGAGCATGGCCAGGTAGTGCAGAGGAATGTCGGGACGGCTCCAGGCGTCAGGAGCGGGCGACAGGTCGTCGGTGTTGGTCTCGCCAGGCACCTTGAAGACGGTGACGGTGATCTTTTCCTCGACCTTGGGACGCGAAGTGAACCACTCGGCATCGGCCCAGCTTTGCATCACTTCCTTGGCCTTGGCATTGCCGGCCTTGGCCTTGTCGGCCACGTCGTTGAAGAAGTCGAACATCAGCAATGTCTTCTTCAGCGCGTCGGCAGCCACGCCGGCCACTTCGGCATCGTCCAGCAGCTCGATCAGGGGGTGCACGTTGTAGCCACCCACCATGGTGCCCAGCAGCTCGGTGGCCTTGGCCTTGGAGATGAGACCCACCTTCAGGTCGCCGTGAGCCACGGCAGCCAGGAAGGAAGCCTTGACCTTGGCTGCATCATCCACACCCGGCGGCACGCGATGAGTCAGCAGATCCATCAGGAATGCGTCTTCACCGGCGGGTGGGTTCTTGATCAGCTCGATCAGGTCGGCGACCTGCTTGGCATCCAGAGGCAGCGGGGGGATGCCCAGTGCGGCGCGTTCTGCCACATGGTCACGGTAGGCTTTCAACATGGGTTCTCTCCAATGGTTTTTTGAAAAAGGCTGCGCGTGGAGCGCGAATTACAGGACTGGCGCATGTGCGATACGCCAGCCCTCAGCCTCGCCAGACTTATTTGCTGTCCAGCAGGCTGGGAGGTGGGTTCTTGCGGATGGCTTCGGCCACTTGCTGCTGCTCGGGGCTCATGCACTCATCCGCCAGACGCTGGCCGGCCTTCTGGTTCATCAGCATGGACTTGTTGGCGATCTGCAGCCACACGGCACCGGCAGCCTTGTCTTCCAGGCGCACGGTGCCCGTGGAAGTCTTGACCGGAGACATGTGGTACTTGAAGCCACGACCGTCCACGATGAAGTAGCCGGGGTTGGCAGCGTCGGCGTTCACGTTCACATAGGCACCCAGCTCACAGGCAATGCGGCCCTTGTGCACGCGTTCGGCCACGGCCAGCTCTTCCGTGCCCAGGGGGGAGGAAGCCGGGCCGGCCGCCACGACTGCGGCGGCACCCGCACCACCTGCAGCTACGGCAGCGGCAGCCTTGCCCTTCTTGGACGCAGTGGTTGCCTTCTTGGCAACGGGAGCCTTCTTGGCGGCATCAGCCTTGGCCTTGGGAGCGGTTTCTGCCACGGCAGAGTGGCTGATTGCGACCAGGGGGGCGGCAATCATCAAAGTGGCGATCAGGGTCTTCATAGGAATTAGCTCCTGCAGACTTGTTATGAGTTCAACGGATTGAGGCCGGGGCAAACCAGGGTTGAGCTTCAACCGGCAAGACCTGCCCCGTCTGGTGAGCGCGCTCCAGCAACTGCCAAAAATAGCGGTAGCTCGCGCGGTCGTGTAGTACACCACCAAAACTGATGGGCGCCCAATTCTGCACCTCTGCAGAGGTAAGTATTTGTGCCGCCTGCAGAACTTCGTCTTCGGCTGGCGCAAATGCACGCAAAATCGGGCGAATCTGGTCAGGATGAATGCTCCACATGCGTGTGTAGCCAAGCTCACGCGAGGCTTTTTGCGCACAAGCACCCAAAGCTTCAGGATTCTTGAATTCCGTAACCACGCAGTGCGAAGGCACCTTGCCGTGGGCATGGCAGGCTGCCGCGATCTCCAGCTTGGCGCGAACGACCAGCGGATGCTCGAACTGGCCCTGCGCCGTCATGGCGGACGCGGGGATGGCGCCGCCATGGGCCGAGACAAAATCCATCAGTCCGAAGGAGATGCTCTGCACGGCCGGATGTGCGGCGATGTCGAAGGCCTGCTGCACGGCAGCAGGAGACTCAATCAAGACATGCAGCGGCACACGCTTGTCTGTTGCGCGTTGCAGGGCTGCTTCGGCCTTGATGACGTCATCGACCGACTCCACCTTGGGAATCATGATGTGGCAGAGCTTGTCAGCAGCGCCGCCGGCAATGATGTCCATGTCTGCCTGGAAATGTGCATGCTCCACCGCATGCACCCGGGCCGCCACACGCGCGCCTTGAGCAGCGCCGTTCGCCAGCTCGACGACCAGACGCGCATGCCCGGCCTCCTGGCCGACAGGCGCTCCGTCCTCGCAGTCCAGCGTCACATCGAACACGCAGGTGCCGAACTCCTGCATCATCTCGGCCTGCAACTGCAGGCTTTTGCGCATGCGCGCTTCCACGCCGCTGTAGTGATCGCAGACGGGCAGACGCTGAGCGCCACCCTGGGCATCTAGCAGCACGGTGGCGGGGTGAACCAGTTCTTTCGTCATGACTTGCGCTGAGCCACCATGAAAAGTCGGGGGAAAGCCAGCAGACGCCTGCCGTCGGCTCGCTCCGGATAAGCCGCATCGATGCGGCTTTGATACTCGCTCAGATACTCGGCTTGCAGCTGCTGGGGCAAACCTTCCACGAAAGGCTTGAGGCCCGTGCTGCTGAGCCACTGCACAATCGCTGCGGCCGAGTCCATGGGGTGCTGGTAGATGGTGTGCCACACATCCACGCTCGCGGCCTCATTCATGGGAGCCGCCGGCTGGGGCGCTGCCAGCAGGTCGTAATAGACCCCTATGGGCAAAATCTCGGTACGCACCTTGCTCGCATCCCCGATGTGCGCGGCAAACCGGGGCAGCTGCGCGACTTCGCGCATGTTTCGGTGCGAGGGTTCCTGACGGTTGTCAGGCATCTGTATGGCCAGCACGCCACCGGGTGCCAGCAGCGAAAACAGACGGGGAATCAGGCTCTCATGCTCGCCCACCCACTGGATGGAGGCATTCGCATAGATCAAATCAGGTGCTGGCTCACCTTCAGCAGGTGCCCAGGAGGCAATATCACCGGCCTCGAACCTGGCCTGTGGCAACTGCTTTCGCGCAGTCTCCAGCATGGCTTCGGAATTGTCGACGCCGAGCACATCGGCGCCGGGAAAACGCTCCACCAGAAGTTCGGTGGAGTTGCCCGGCCCGCAGCCCAGATCCACGATGCGGAGGCTGCGAGCGGGTGAATGCAAGCTGGAAGGTACTCTTGCCAGCAGTTCTGCCGCAGGGCGCGTGCGCTCATTGGCAAAGCGCAGATACAGCGCAGGGTTCCAGTCTTGCATAGGTTTTGCGCTGATTACAGCAGGTGCTTGACGCCGTCTTGCTCGCCTTGCAGCTCAGCCAGAGTCTTGTTGATGCACTCTTGCGAGAAGGCATCGATTTCCAGACCTTCGACGATCTTGTATTCGCCGTCAGCCGTGGTGGTCACGGGGAAACCGAACACGATACCGGCGGGAATGCCGTACTCGCCGTTGGAAGGCACGCCCATGGTGACCCATTCGCCGTTGGAGCCCAGGGCCCAGTCACGCATGTGGTCGATGGCAGCGTTGGCAGCCGAAGCAGCCGACGACAGGCCGCGAGCAGCGATGATGGCGGCGCCGCGCTTGCCCACGGTGGGCAGGAACACGTTGGCATTCCATTCCTGGTCGTTGATGGCTTCCTTCACGGACTTGCCGTCCACGGTGGCGAAGCGGTAGTCGGCGTACATGGTGGGCGAGTGGTTGCCCCACACGGTCAGCTTGCGGATGTCGCCAACCTTGAAGCCGCCCTTGGCAGCCAACTGGGAAGCAGCGCGGTTGTGGTCCAGGCGCAGCATGGCGGTGAAGTTCTTGGCGGGCAGATCGGGAGCCGACTTCATGGCGATGTAGGCGTTGGTGTTGGCGGGGTTGCCTACCACCAGAACCTTGACATTGCGTGAAGCCACGGCGTTCAGAGCCTTGCCCTGGGCGGTGAAGATCTGGGCGTTGGCAGCCAGCAGGTCAGCACGTTCCATGCCGGGGCCACGGGGACGGGCGCCCACCAGCAAAGCGTAGTCGGTGTCCTTGAAGGCGGTCATGGGGTCTGCGTGGGCTTCGATGCCGGCCAGCAGGGGGAAGGCGCAGTCTTCCAGCTCCATGATCACGCCCTTCAGAGCGTTTTGAGCCTTTTCGTCGGGGATTTCCAGCAGTTGCAGAATAACGGGCTGATCTTTACCCAGCATTTCGCCGGAGGCGATGCGGAACAACAGGGCGTAACCGATTTGGCCAGCTGCGCCGGTAACGGCGACACGGACGGGCTTCTTGCTCATGGTGAAACTCCAAGATTGGAAAAAAGTGAGATGTTATGGGCGCCAAGTTGCACCAGCGTAACCACCAGTAGCGCAAGCTCCGCAAACATGCGGCAAGTGTACTGCTGAAATCAAAGCCCGGTCAATTTGTCTTATGTCTTATATAAGATATGATCTTCACTTAGCGACCATAGTCAAATCGACTGTTTTTTGTGCATCGCATCGCGGAGGCGATACCTTCAAAACCAACTATGCCCAGCCCCCAAAACACAGCCCCGGACAACAACGCCAGCCATAGCGGTGGTGCCGGCGTCTCCACCCCAGCCTTCAGCCCTCTGTACCAGCAGATCAAGGGCCTGATCCTGCAAAGCCTGGAAGCTGGCGAATGGCGCCCCGGAGAACTGATCCCCAGTGAAATGGAGCTGGCAGCCCGCTTCAAGGTCAGCCAGGGCACGGTGCGCAAGGCAATCGATGAACTGGCCGCCGAAAATCTGGTCATGCGCCGTCAGGGCAAGGGCACGTTTGTGGCCACTCACGCCGCCCAGCAGGTGCAGTACCGCTTCCTGAATCTGCGCCCCGATGCCGGCGACCTGCAGGGCGAAGGCCGCGCAGAGCGCCACATCCTCGAGTGCCGCCGCCTGCGCGCGCCCGCCGAAGTGGCCCGCGCCCTGGCCCTGCGCACCGGCGACGCCGTGATGCATGTGCGCCGCACCCTGTCCTTTGCCGCAATCCCGACCATTTTGGAGGACATCTGGCTGCCTGGCAACGCCTTCAAGGGGCTGACGGCCGAGCAGATGTCCAGCTACCAGGGCCCCACCTACGCCATGTTCGAGCTGGTCTATGGCGTGCGCATGGTGCGGGCCGACGAGAAAATTCGCGCCGTTCTGCCCGATGCCGAGCAAGCCCAGCTGCTGAACATCCCCAGCACCACGCCGCTGCTCAGCGTGGAGCGAACTGCTTACACCTACAACGATGTTCCCATGGAGTTACGGCGCGGCCTGTACCGCACCGACACCCATCATTACCGCAATGCTTTGAACTGAATCCCCCCGTAAAAGCGTTGATTGCAACAGAGCCCAATCATCTGCTATGCAAATTCGGCTAACGGATTCTGCTGCATTGCAATAGAATTTTGTGTCGCTTCGCACTAGCGATTACAACGCAGTTACATCCACGAAAGTACCCTGCCATGACAGAGCAAAAAGCAAAACAGCGGCCAGAGTTCCGCAATATCAACTTCTTCTCGGACCTACCGACCTATCGTCTGCCCCTGGCAGGCATCGTGTCCATCCTGCACCGCGTCAGCGGCCTGCTGATGGCGATCCTGCTGCCGTTCATCATCTGGATGTTCGACAACTCGATCTCGTCGGAAATTTCGTTTGATTCCTTCACGTCGGTATTCGCAGGTCCCTTTGGCTGGTTTGCCAAGCTCGTCTGCCTGGCACTGATCTGGGCCTATCTGCACCACTTCTGCGCAGGTGTCCGCCATCTGGTGATGGACGTGAACCACCATGCCGTGAACAAGCAGACCGGCAAGTCCACCGCCGCAGTCGTGCTGTGCATCAGCGTTGCCCTGACCGTGGTGCTTGGCGCCAAGCTGTTCGGCCTGTACTGATCAGCGTCCAGTCAATAACACCTCACGATAAGGAAACAACCATGTCCGTGAATTACGGCTCCAAGCGTACTGTTGTCGGTGCGCACTATGGCACCCGCGACTTTCTGGCCCAACGCTCTACTGCCGTCCTGATGGCTCTGTACACCGTTGTGCTGCTGGTGCGCTTTCTGACGGTCGGCGGCCCTGTGGGCTACGAGCAGTGGGCCGGCATTTTTGCTCCCCAGTGGATGAAGTTTCTGACCCTGGCCCTCTTCGTGGCTCTGGGCTGGCATGCCTGGATCGGCGTGCGTGACATCTGGATGGACTACGTCAAGCCTGTGGGCCTGCGCCTTGCACTGCAAGTGGTCACCATTGTCTGGCTGGTCGGCTGCATCGGCTGGGGCATCCAGGTTCTGTGGCGTCTCTGATTGAGACACAGTCTCCACGATTGAAGGTTAAGAATGAGCTACTCCAAAGCAAATATCACCAAGCGCAAGTTTGACGTCGTGATCGTCGGTGCCGGCGGCTCCGGCCTGCGCGCTGCGCTGGAACTGTCGCGCGCCGGTCTGTCCGTCGCCTCGCTGTCCAAGGTTTTCCCCACTCGCTCGCACACTGTGGCCGCCCAGGGCGGCGTGTCCGCTTCGCTGGGCAACATGAGCGAAGACAACTGGCACTATCACTTCTACGACACCATCAAGGGCTCCGACTGGCTGGGCGACCAGGACGCCATCGAGTTCATGTGCCGTGAAGCGCCGAACGTCGTGATCGAGCTCGAGCACTTCGGCATGCCTTTCGACCGCAATGCCGACGGCACCATCTACCAGCGTCCCTTCGGCGGCCACACCGCCAACTACGGCGAAAAGCCCGTGCAACGCGCCTGCGCAGCGGCCGACCGTACCGGTCACGCCATGCTGCACACGCTGTACCAGCAGAACGTCAAATCCAAGACCAACTTCTTCGTGGAGTGGATGGCGCTGGACCTGATCCGCAACACCCAGGGCGATGTGGTCGGCGTGACCGCACTGGAGCTGGAAACCGGCGATCTGTACGAGCTGCACGCCAAGGCCGTGCTGCTGGCTACCGGCGGTGCCGGCCGTATCTTCCAGGCGTCGACCAACGCCTTCATCAACACCGGTGACGGCCTGGGCATGGCTGCTCGCGCCGGCATTCCTCTGCAGGACATGGAGTTCTGGCAGTTCCACCCCACCGGCGTGGCCGGTGCCGGCGTGCTGCTGACCGAAGGCTGCCGCGGTGAAGGCGCCATTTTGCTCAACAGCGAAGGCGAGCGCTTCATGGAGCGTTACGCTCCCACGCTGAAGGATCTGGCACCACGTGACTTCGTGTCGCGTTCGATGGACCAGGAAATCAAGGAAGGTCGCGGCTGCGGTCCGAACAAGGACTACATCCTGATGAAGCTGGACCATCTGGGTGCCGAAACCATCCGCAAGCGTCTGCCTTCCGTGGAAGAAATCGGCCACAACTTCGCCAACGTGGACATCACCAAGGAACCCATCCCCGTGGTTCCCACCATCCACTACCAGATGGGCGGCATCCCGACCAACATCAACGGTCAGGTCGTGGTCTGGGACGGTCAGCAGAACAACGTGGTGGGCGGCCTCTACGCCGTGGGCGAATGCTCGTGCGTGTCCGTGCACGGCGCCAACCGCCTGGGCACCAACTCGCTGCTGGATCTGCTGGTCTTCGGCAAGTCTGCCGGCAAGCACATCGTGGAATTCGTCAACGGCTTCGGCGCTCACCACGAAGTGCCCGCCGACGGCGCCGAGCGCACCCTGGCGCGCCTCAACCAGCTGCAGGACTCCAAGGACGGCACCTACGCCCAGGACGTCGCCGGCGAGATCCGCCAATCCATGCAGACCCACGCTGGCGTGTTCCGCACGCAAAAGAGCATGGACGAAGGCGTGGAGAAGATCAACGCGATCCGCGACAAGGTCGGCTCCGTGACCCTGAAGGACAAGTCCATGGTGTGGAACACCGCCCGCATGGAAGCCCTGGAAGTGGACAACCTGATCGAAGTGGCGCAAGCCACCATGACCTCGGCCGCAGCCCGCAAGGAATGCCGTGGCGCACACACCGTGTACGACTACGAGCACCCTGCCGACCACGCCGAATTCCCGCTGGGCCGCAACGACAAGGAATGGCTCAAGCACACCCTGTGGGACAGCGCCACCAACAGCCTGTCCTACAAGCCTGTGAACCTCAAGCCCCTGACCGTTGCCAGCGTTCCTCCCAAGGTCCGCACGTTCTAATTCAGCAGCCCACGAGAGAAGATCAAAATGAAGCGCACATTCAAAATCTACCGCTACGATCCGGACAAAGACGCCAAGCCCTACATGCAAACCGTGCAAGTGGAGCTGGACGGTCACGAGCGCATGCTGCTGGACGCCCTGGTCAAGCTCAAGGCCATGGACCCCTCCATCGCCTTCCGTCGCTCCTGCCGTGAAGGCGTGTGCGGCTCCGACGCCATGAACATCAACGGCAAGAACGGTCTGGCCTGCCTGACGAACATGAACACCCTCAAGGGCGACATCGTTCTCAAGCCCCTGCCCGGCCTGCCCGTCATCCGCGATCTGATCGTGGACATGACCCAGTTCTTCAAGCAGTACCACTCGATCAAGCCCTACCTGCAAAGCGATGTCTACGCCTCGCCCAGCAAGGAGCGCCTGCAGTCGCCCGAAGAGCGCGAAGAGCTCAACGGCCTGTACGAGTGCATTCTGTGCGCCAGCTGCTCCACCAGCTGCCCCTCGTTCTGGTGGAACCCCGACAAGTTCGTGGGCCCGGCCGGTCTGCTGCAGGCTTACCGCTTCATCGCGGACAGCCGCGACACAGCCACGGGCGAGCGCCTTGACAATCTGGAAGATCCTTACCGCCTCTTCCGCTGCCACACCATCATGAACTGCGTGGACGTGTGCCCCAAGCACCTGAACCCCACCGCAGCCATTGGCAAGATCAAGGAGCTGATGGTTCGTCGAACCGTCTGATGCTGATGACGAATACTCTGCTCGACGAACGTGAGCGCGACCTGCTGAGGTGGCGCAGCCGCCGTGGCCTGGTTGAGAACGATCTGTTCATCGAGCAGTTCTTCGCCACCTACGGAAGCCAGCTCACGCGGAGACACGCGACTGGCCTGTCTGCCTTGATGGATCTGGCAGACAACGACCTGATGGATCTTTTCTTGCGTCGCAAGGAACCTGAAGGACAACTCGATACCCAAGAAGTCAGGGAAGTGCTGGAGATGGTGCGCAAGCGCCAGCCCGGTAGCTGTCCCCAGTAGGCTAGGCAAACTAGAGAAGGAAGTTTGGAAATGAAACTCGCTGACAACAAAGCAACGCTGTCTTTCAGCAATGGCGCTCCCAGTGTGGAAATGCCGGTGTACCAGGGCAATATCGGCCCGGATGTGATCGACATCCGCAAGCTCTACGCCCAGACTGGCATGTTCACGTATGACCCGGGCTTCCTCTCTACCGCCGCCTGCCAATCCGCCATCACCTACATCGATGGCGACAAGGGCGAGCTGCTGTACCGCGGCTACCCCATCGAACAACTGGCCAAGAACTGCAACTTCCTGGAAACCTGCTACCTGCTGCTGTACGGGGAGCTGCCCAACGAGAAGGAAAAGGCCAACTTCGAAGAGCTGGTGACCAAGCACACCATGGTCAACGAGCAGATGCAGTTCTTCCTGCGCGGCTTCCGTCGTGATGCTCACCCCATGGCCGTGCTGACCGGTCTGGTGGGCGGCATGTCGGCCTTCTACCACGACAGCACCGACATCACCAACCCAGAGCACCGCAACATTGCAGCGATCCGCCTGATCGCCAAGATGCCCACTCTGGTTGCCATGGCATACAAGTACGGTATGGGCCAGCCCTACATGTACCCCAAGAACGACCTGTCGTATGCCGGCAACTTCATGCGCATGATGTTCGGCAACCCCTGCGAAGAGTACAAGGTCAACCCCGTGGTTGAACGCGCTCTGGACCGCATCTTCATCCTGCACGCAGACCACGAGCAAAATGCCTCGACCTCCACCGTGCGTCTGTGCGGCTCGTCCGGCACCAACCCCTTTGCCGCCATCTCCGCTGGCGTGGCCTGCCTGTGGGGCCCTGCCCACGGCGGCGCCAACGAAGCCTGCCTGAACATGCTGGAAGGCATCCAGGCCAACGGCGGCATCGAGAAGGTCGGCGAGTTCATGGAACAGGTCAAGGACAAGACCAGCGGCGTGAAGCTGATGGGCTTTGGCCACCGCGTCTACAAGAACTACGACCCCCGCGCAAAGCTGATGCAGGAAACCTGCAACGAAATCCTGGCCGAACTGGGCCTGGAAAACGATCCCCTGTTCGCCCTGGCCAAGAAGCTGGAAAAGATTGCCCTGGAAGACGACTACTTCGTCCAGCGCAAGCTCTACCCCAACGTGGACTTCTACTCCGGCATCGTGCAGCGCGCCATCGGCATCCCCGTCAACCTGTTCACCGGCATCTTCGCTCTGGCCCGCACCGTGGGCTGGATCGCTCAGCTCAACGAACAAATGGCCGACCCCGAGTACAAGATCGGTCGTCCCCGCCAGCTGTTCACCGGCTCCGTGTCGCGCGACGTCAAGCCTATCGCTCAGCGTTGATCGGCACGCCCAGGCCCGGATTTCCGGGTCTCAGGGTGGCAAAAAGCCCGCAGACTGCAAAGTCCGCGGGCTTTTTTACGTGAACCGGCAATCTCGGCACCTGACAAAAACCATAGCTGCTTGCGCATTACCTATATCGATTTCAGATTGAAATCACCATGAAATCCTTTGATAGCATGCGCTATCTGCTATAAAAATTCATTAATCAATCCGAGTCAGAAATACCGATCAGACCCGGAATCGGCTCTTCTATACTGCTCTTCATGCATGCACAAAGACAACGCAATCTGGAGCTGGCCCACGCCGTGCTGGGCTGGAACCAACGCCACCTGAACCGCCACACCACGCTGAGCCGCGAGCAGGTCGCCGAGTGCTTTGCCGAGCAATTCGTGGTCGAGCCCAATGGCCGCCACTATGCGGCCAACCTCGAGAGCTATCGCGAGTTTCTCGAAGGCATGAAGCAGGACATGCAAGGCATTCGCTACACCATCCAGCACGCCACAGCCGACGAGGACTCGGTGGTCTTTTCCATGGAAGTCTGCATCACCAAGACCGATGACAGCACCCAGCACTTTGTCGCCATGCTGCTCATGCGCTTTGACGAACACGAAAAAGTCAGCCTGTGGCGCGAGGTCTATCTGCCCCGACCCCAAGCCGGCGCGCAGTAAGACCGCTAGCACGGGCAGCCCCCGTCAGGGCACAAGCAAGATGGGCTGCTGGGCGCCATGCGCCTCCAATTGCCGGTGGGCCTGCGCGGCATCGGCCAGTGCAAACTCCTGCGGCTCGCCCATGCGGAAATGCTTTTTGCGCAGCGCCTCGAACAGGCGCGCGGCCATGGCATCGCGCTCTTTGGGCTTTTTGACGAAGTGAAACACCATGGGCCGGCATACGCCGTTCGACTTCGCGGCCAGACGCGCAATCTCCAGCGGCGGCACCGGGCCGGAAGACTGCCCGTACATCACCAATTGGCCGCCGATGCCCAGACTGGCCAGCGAGGCGTCGAAGCTGTCCTTGCCCACGCCGTCATAAGCCACCTCCACGCCTTCGCCGCCGGTCAGCTGCTGCACACGCGCGGCCACATCCTGGGCGCCCGTGCCGCGATAGCGGATCACCTCCACACAACCGGCCTGATCGGCTTTCCTGGCCGTGGCATCGCTGCCTGCCGTGCCGATCACCATGGCCCCCAGCTGCGTGGCCCACTGGCTCAGAATCTGCCCCATGCCGCCACCGGCGGCCTGCACGAGAATCCGCGAGCCCTGGCTGACCCTGGCCACCCGGTGCAGCAGCACATCGGCCGTCAGCCCGCGCAGCAGGCTGGAGGCGACCAGCGCGTCGCTGAGGTCATCGGGCACGGCCATCAGTTCGTCGTGCGCAATCACGCGCTCGGCGGCGTAGATGGAATAGGCGCCAGAGACATAGCAGACCCGGTCTCCAGGCCTGAAGCGAGTCACGCCCTCCCCCACTTCAGCCACCACCCCCACGGCTTCGATGCCGGGCGTGCCCGGCAGCGCCAGCGTCTTGTAAAGACCCGAGCGCACATAGATATCGTGAAAGTTCACGCCAATGCGCGTGTGCCGCACGCGCACCTGAGCGGCCTCCAGTGGCTGCGAAGCGACCGAGGCGATCTTCAGGACCTCGGGGCCTCCGTACTCCGTCATGACAATGGCTTGATGCGTGGCCTGAATCATGGCTTGCGCTCCTCTAGGGTTGAAATCCTCCGAATGTAGCCTGCCGCCGTGCTTGTCCCTGCGCCCCGCTGCGACGCGGCAATTCCCGCACAATGCGCCTCCTGCACACCGCTATTGATTCTTCTATGTCTTTTGCCCCACTAGGCCTGCGCGCCGAGCTTCTGGATGCCACACTTGATCTGGGTCTGCGCGACGCAACGCCGATTCAGACCGAGGCCATCCCCGCCGTGCTGGCCGGGCGCGATCTCTGGGCCTGCGCGCCCACGGGCTCGGGCAAGACCATGGCCTATCTGCTGCCCCTGCTGCAGGCCTGGCTGGCGCAAAAGCGCGGCCACACCGGCTTTGTGCGGCCGCTGGCCACCTTGATTCTGGTGCCCACGCGCGAGCTGGCCCTGCAGGTTCATGAAAGCCTGAGCGACATCACACGCAAACTGCGTGAGCAACCACGCAGCCGCGTGGTCTATGGCGGTGTCTCCATCAACCCGCAGATGATGCAGCTGCGTGGCAGCGCCGACTTTCTGGTCGCCACGCCGGGCCGCCTGCTGGATCTGGTGGAAAACAACGCCGTGCGCCTGAATGCGGTGCAGCATCTGGTGCTGGACGAGGCCGATCGCCTGCTGGACCAGGGCTTTGCCGAGGAACTCAACCGCGTGCTGGCCCTGCTGCCCGCCAAGCGCCAGACCCTGCTGTTCTCGGCCACCTTCCCGCAGAACGTGGAGGCGCTGGCCGCCCGCCTGCTGCATGACCCCGTTCGCGTGCAGGTCGATGCCGACCAGGCCGCCGAGCATTCGGCCAGCCCCGAGAGCATCAGCCAGCGCGCCATTGCCGTGGACAGCACCCGCCGCACCCAGCTGCTGCGCCAGCTGGTCAAGGATGGCGAAGGCCAACCCGAGTGGGAGCGCGCGCTGGTCTTTGTCGCCAAGCGCCACACCGCCGAAATGATGGCCGACAAGCTCTACAAGGCAGGCATCTTCGCCACCACCTTCCACGGCGATATGAGCCAGGGTGCGCGCAAGGATGTGCTCGAACAGTTCAAGGCCAAGCGCTGGCAGCTGCTGATCACCACCGACCTGGCCTCACGCGGCATTGATATTGCGCAGCTGCCCACGGTCATCAACTACGACCTGCCACGCTCGCCCGCCGACTATATTCATAGAATTGGCCGCACGGGTCGCGCCGGGCATGCGGGAGCCGCCATCACTTTTGTTCCACCCGCAGAAACTGCGCACTGGGAGCTGATCTGCAAACGCAACCAGCTAGACATTGCACTGGAACAGATTGAAGGCTTCGAGCCCACCGAAGAAGTGCCGCCACCTCCCGTCGCACAGGATGGCAACGGCGGTATCAAGGGCCGCAGACCCAGCAAGAAAGACAAGCTGCGCGCTGCAGCTGCCGCTGCAAAGCAGCAGCCAGGCGATTGAGCTCTGCCAACAAGGCCGAGACTCCCTCGCCTAAGTTCATCAAAAGGCCGCCCATGCGGCCTTTTTGCGTCTGACAGAGAGCGCCTTCAACCAAGCCGGACGCAGCCGCGCCCCTCCTTCCACTTTTTCGACAGCGAAATCTCCGAATCTTCATCAATCAAATTGGAATTTAATCACCGATAGATAAGAGCTATTCCTACATCGCAAAACACGATAGTCAAAGACATTGAGAAACATGGTTTACATGAATTTCTTAAATAGAAATTGGTAAGCTTGGTCCCTTGCCCTCGCTGCGAATGCGAGCCAAGGATGTCACTGACCTGTCTGCATGCGCCTGTGAAGCGATGCAGGGGGGGAACGGCAATGAAATCGTTAAAAGCACTGGCAGGATTGACCATCGTCATTGCCTGCTCCGCAGCTCAGGCCGATGAAGCCAACCAGACTGCCGAGGTCAATCAACCTGCTCAGGCCAGCCAATCTGCAGGTGCCTGGCATATCAACCTGCACACCGTCAGCCATCATTTCAGCGAAAGGCAACATGGCAAGAAATGGAACGAGGAAAACCTGGGTCTTGGTATCAGACGAGAGTTTTCCAGCGATTTCTCCGTGCAGGCCGGCTTCTATCGCAACAGCATCGACCGCTGGAGCACCTACGCCATAGGCGAGTACACGCCGCTGACTTTTGGCAATCTGCACTCTGGCGTCTATGCCGGTTTGCGCACCAACTACACACGCCCCGTCATGGCGGCCGCAGGAGCCCTGGTGCGCTGGCAGGGGGAGCGCTACAGCGTTACGGTCCGCGCTGCACCGAAGACCTGCGGCCAATGCTCGGCTTTCATTGCGCTCGAGTTCGGCTGGAAACTGTGACCAATTTGTAAAACGGGTACAGAACCGCAGTGCGCACATTGCCAATCCGCATCATCAGCACCAGGGAGCACGCTAAAGTGCCAGCTCACTGTGCTTTTTGATGCCCCATGCACGCAGACTCGAATTTTGCCCTCATCACCCGCCAGCTCGAAAAAAGCCGCCAGGCGCTGCTGGACCTCTCCACACGCAACCGGCTGCTGAGCCTGCCTCAGGCCGCCACGGCACGCGTGCTGCATTTTGCGGATGAACGCACGGAAGAGGTCTATCGCCTGCTGGCGGGCGAAAGCAAGGCCATGAGCTTTGCGCCGGCAAAGGCCGAGGAGCAGCAAGCGGCCGCAGACCCATCAGAGGCCCAAGAGACACAGACCGCCCTCGCCCTGCCCCAGCCCGAAGAAAGCGTCGACGAGCAGCTCGATGCGCGCGGTGTGGCCCAGCGCCATCGCGACCTGAAACTGCAGACGCGCCTGTCCAGCGAGAAGCTGCAGCGCCGGCTGCTGGACATGTATTCCGATGCCCGTACCTTCATCGAGGAACAGGGTGTCAACATCCTGTTTCTGGCGCTGGGTCAGCTGCAGTGGTTCGACCGCAATGCCCCCGACAAGCCGCGTTTTGCGCCGCTGATTCTGCTGCCCGTGGCACTGGAGCGCAAAAGCGCGGCCGAGCGCTTCACCCTGTCATGGCTACAGGAGGATGCGGCGGAGAACCTGTCGCTGGCCGCCAAGCTCAAGGCCGACTTCGGCCTGGAGCTGCCCGAATTCAATGCTGGCGACGACTTCGCCCCCCGCGCCTACCTGGCCGCGGTCGCCACGATGGCAGCAGCCCAGCCCGGCTGGCAGGTGTTGCCCGACGCCATGACGCTGGGCTTTTTCAGCTTTGCCAAGTTCCTGATGTACCGCGATCTGGACACTGCGACCTGGCCGCCGGAAAAGCAGCTTGAGCGGCAGGCACTGATTGCCGCCGCACTGCAGGACGGCTTCGAGGCACGCGAACACCTGTTCCCCGAAGACGCCGATGTGGACCAGTTGATCCCCGTGGACAGCCAGCGCCACGTGGTCGATGCCGACAGCTCGCAGTCATTGGCCATCGAAGCCGTGCGCCGCGGCGAAAACCTGGTCATTCAGGGCCCGCCGGGCACGGGCAAGTCCCAGACCATCACGAACGTGATTGCGGCGGCGATTGCCGACGGCAAGAAAGTGCTGTTCATCTCGGAGAAGATGGCCGCGCTGGAGGTGGTCAATCGCCGCCTCAAAGCCGTGGGCCTTGGGCCCGCCTGTCTGGAACTGCACAGCCACCATGCCAACAAGCGCAAGGTGCTGGAGGAGCTCAAGGCCACGCGCGATCTGGGCAGGCCTCGAGTGGAGCACCGCGAGCAAATCATCCATGAGCTGAGCAACGTGCAGCAGCAGCTGAACTCGCACAGCCGGACCATGCATCAGGCGCTCGCGCCCTGCGCACTCACGCCCTACCAGATCCTGGGCCAGCTGGCGCGGCTGGATGCGGTGCAGATCGCGCATCTGCCCGATTTGCTGCAAGGCGCACAGAACTGGTCACCCGAGGACTTTCATTCACGCCAGCAGATTGCCGAAGCGCTGCGCCAGGCGGCGTCCAAGGTGAGCCCGGTGGCCGGGCACCCGTGGCGCGGCGTATGCCACCCGGCACTACTCAAGCTGGATGCACAACGATTCGCCCAGCAACTGCCGGCGCTGCAAGCAACGCTGGCCCGGTTGCAGCAGGATGCGGAGCTGCTGGCGCAATCCCTGAGCGCGCCGGCAGCGCCAACCATTCAGACCCTGCTGGAGCAGATCACGTTGGCGCAGCAGCTCGCCAGTGCCCCCGCCATAGACCGGCAGGCCGTCGCCGGCAGCATCTGGGATCAGGGCCTGGAGCAGTTGCGCAAACTGCTGGAATGCGGCGCACGGTTCAGCCTGCAGGCACAGAGCCTGCGCGGCAGCTTTGCCGAATCCGCCTGGACGGCGGACTGGAACGCCCCACGCCAGAGCATCGCGGCACATGGTGACTCGCTGTTTCGCATTTTCAACAGCGGCTACCGCGCAGCGATGGCCAGCCTCAAAGGCCAGCTCAAGACGACATTGCCGAGCTCGCGCGCACAACGACTGAGTCTGCTCGACAGCCTGATCGAAGCCCAGCAACTGCGCCAGAGCCTGAGCCAGCAGCAGGCCCAGGGAGCCGATGCCTTTGGCAGCCTGTGGCTGGGCGAGCAAAGCAACTGGACGCAATTGCAGGCCGTGCTGGGCTGGATGGCCGGCCCCGACGGACAGGGGCGCAGTGCCGCCTTTCGCCAGCTCTATGCCCAGTTGCCATCGCCCGCACATTGCGCGGACCTGGCCGCCAAGGCCAGTGCATCGCTGCAGGCATTCGAGGACTCTGCGCAGAGCTTGCTCAGCGGCTACCAGCTCGATACGCAGGAAGCCTTTGGCGCCCCCGACCTGGCCCGCATTGCGCTGACCGACTTTGGCGAACGCCTTGCGCAATGGCTCGCCGAGCCCAACGCCTTGCTGGACTGGACCTCCTACCATGCCACCCGGGAGCAGGCGCGCACAGCCGGCATGGCCCCCCTGGTGCAGCAGCTCGAGAATGAATCCATTGCGCTAGATACCCTGGCCGCCAGCCTCGAGCGCGCTTATTACGAAGCGCTGCTGCGTCAGGCCACTCAGGCTCACCCCGAGCTGGTCGCTTTCAACGGCGATCAGCACAGCCAGAAGGTGCGCCAGTTCCGGGCGCTGGATCTGGAGCGCATCGAACTCGCGCGCGCCCAGTCGGCACTCTCGCATTACGAGCAGGTTCCGCGCAGCGCATCCGGCATGGGCCCGCTTGGCGTGCTCAATGGCGAGATTGCGCGCAAGCGCGGCCATATGCCCCTGCGCAAGCTGTTCAAGCTCGCAGGCGAAGCCGTCCAGGCCATCAAGCCCGTGTTCATGATGAGCCCGCTGTCCGTGGCCCAGTTTCTGGAACCTGGTGCGGTCGAGTTCGATCTGCTGGTGATTGACGAGGCCAGCCAGATCGAGCCCGTGGACGCGCTGGGCGCCATCGCCCGCTGCAGGCAACTGGTGGTGGTGGGCGATGACCGGCAGTTGCCGCCCACGCGATTTTTCTCGCGCATGACCAGCGAGCAGGACGACTTCGACGACGAGGACGAGAATGGGGACGCCAGCCAGCTCATCGCCACAGCAGCCGATGTGGAGAGCATCCTGAGCCTGTGCCTGGCCAAGGGCATGCCCCAGCTCATGCTGCGCTGGCACTACCGCAGCCGCCACCAGTCGCTGATCGCGGTGTCCAACCAGCAGTTCTACAACAGCGGCCTTTACGTCGTGCCCAGCCCCTACACGGCCCGCTCGGGCATGGGGCTGCGCTTTCACCATCTGCCTGAAGGCCGTTTTGACAGCGGCGCCAGCCGCGTCAACCGCATCGAGGCCCAGACCATTGCTCGCGCCATCATGCAGCACGCACAGCAGTCGCCGCAGCTCAGCCTGGGCGTGGCCGCTTTCTCGCTGCAGCAAAAAGTCGCCATTCAGGACGAGCTGGAACTGCTGCGTCGCCAGCAGCCCGAGGCCGAGTCCTTTTTTGTCGCCCATCCCAACGAACCCTTCTTCATCAAGAACCTGGAAAACGTGCAGGGCGACGAGCGCGATGTGATCTTCATCTCGGTGGCCTATGCGCGCAACGCGCAGGGCTATCTGCCCATGCGCTTCGGCCCGGTGAGTGCCGACGGAGGCGAGCGCCGCCTGAACGTGCTGATCTCGCGCGCCAAGCAGCGCTGCGAGGTGTTTTCGTCCATCACCGCCGACGATATCGATCTGGAACGCGGCAAGGGCAAGGGCGTGGCTGCGCTCAAGGTATTCCTGCAATACGCGGCCACCGGTCAGCTGGCACTGGCCGGAGTCAGCGGACGCGATCTGGAGTCGCCGCTCGAAGAAGATGTTTATGAAGCGCTGACGGCCCAGGGTCTGCAGCTGCAGACGCAGATCGGCATTGCGGGCTTTTTCATCGATCTGGCCGTGGTCGACCCCGAGCAGCCGGGCCGCTATCTGCTCGGAATCGAGTGCGACGGCATGAGCTATCACCACAGCCGCAGCGCGCGCGACCGTGACCGCCTGCGCCAGTCGGTGCTGGAGAGCCAGGGCTGGACGCTGCTGCGCATCTGGGGCTGTGACTGGTTCCGCCAGCCGCGCGCCCAGACCGAGCGCGTGCTGGCAGCCGTCGAAGCGGCCAGGCAGCGCAAGGATGCCGAACCAGTTCAGCCGGCAATCGCCCCCCATCAATCACAGGCCGCCACAGAAGTCGTAGAACGGGCAGCGCTGTCCGATGCCGGCAGCGCCGACACGGAATCGGCCGCCGCCGCTGACAACAGCCTCTATCAGGAAGCCCGCTTTGCCGTTCCCGCCGGAGAGCTGCATCAGCAATCCACCGCGCAGCTGGCCCAGCTGATGCGCCGCGCAGTGGAGTTGGAAGGACCGATACATTTTGACGAGCTGGTCACCCGCATGCGTACGCTCTGGGGCCTGCAACGCGCCGGCAGCCGCGTGCGCGATGCGCTGGAGCAGGCGCGGCAATCCCTGCTGGCCGATGAGGCACTGGCCGCAGACGGGGAGTTTCTCGACCTGCCGGGGCGAGCAGTGCGGGTGCGCAATCGCGCAGAGGTAGGCTCGGCCAATCTGCGCCGCATCGACTGCCTGCCGCCAGCCGAGATCCGTGCAGCGATTGCCCAGGCCCTCAAAACCAGCCTGGGCGGCCAGCGCGAGGAACTGCCCACCGCTGTGGCCCGGCTGCTGGGCCTGAGCGCCGTCACCGCGCCGGTACGCGAGCTGGTGCTGACGCAGCTCGATGCGCTGCATGGCAGCGGTGCCGTGGCATTCAACGGGACGCTGTATCGACTGCCGACCTGAGCCCCGAGTCTTGAGTCACCAATGAAAACGCCCTGAAGAAATTCAGGGCGTTTTCATGGCACCAGGCCACATGCCTGCACCACGCTCTGCGTCAGTGGTCGTTGCTGACCTTGCGGTCCTCGCTCTTGGCCTCCTCCATGGCCTCGGGCTCCAACTCCTCCGCCGAACGATTCAGGTGAACAAACACCCCCCAGCCGACCATGAGCATGCCGACGGCAACTACCAGGGCAGCGGAATACAGCAGCTTCTCGGGCTGCTCCTGGGCCTTGAAAGTGGCAACCAGCCCCTCGATGGCCAGGGCGACCACCAGTACCACCATAAAGCGAGAGAGAAAGCGACGCACTCTTGTCGGGCCGCTGATATGGGCGTCGCGCACCACCTCTTCTTCAACCACGGTCTGGGAAATCTGCAGGGCCACCACGCCTGAGGCCAGAATACCAAGCGCCTCCACCACATGCAGCGTGGCCTCCGGCTCCAGGCCGGCAGCAATCACGGCCCAGGCCTTGGTGACGGCCATCCAGATCAGGCACAACGCGGCCAGGCCGAACAGCAGGGCAATCAGCGAATGGGTCAGGGTGTAGAGCCAGTGAACAAACTTCATGAGCAACTCCAGGACCGTGTTGACGATCCATCGCCGTCCATACTTGCAGACTTGATCTGCCCTCTTCGTAGGACAGTCAAGAAAACTGCTGACTCAATGCAAAGAGCGCCCTGTTTGCCCTGAGCACTCCCCAAATCTGCCTACCATTGGCATATGCCTCGCCAGAACACCAGCCCCGCCGAGTTTCCGCCCGCCATTCTTTTGCAGATAACGCAGCTGGCCCAGCACATCGTGGCCCAGCGCAAGAGCCGGGGCGAAACACAGACGCAGTGGGCACAGCGGCTGGGTATTTCCCAGCCCACCATGGCACGCATAGAGCGCGGCGACCCGGCCGTTGCCATGGCGACCTATGTGTCCTGCCTGTGGCAGCTCAATCCCGAGCTGGATCTGACCCGGCTGCTCGCCCCCAAGGCTCCAACGCTGGCACCCGCCTCCCGCTTGGATGCCCCCTGCCTCGACAGAAAAAGAGCTGCGGCGCCAAAGAGGGCCAAATCCGCCGCCGAGCCTGCCATCAAGACCGCGAACCACGATGAGCAACAGGCTCAGATCGAGCGCAATTTTGCGGCCGCCAAGGCCGCTCTGGATTTCTTCAAAAGCCCTCTGTTCTGAAGTTTCAAAAGCACAAACCCCGGCCATCACTGACCGGGGTTTTGTGTTTTGGAGCAAAGCCCCATCAGGCTAGGTTTCGCCCCATGGCCAGCACAGCGGCCACATTGCGGGCGGCGCTGCGCACATTGTGCTCGGCCTCTTTCAGCGCATCGTCGATGCTACAGATGCGGCTGAGCACGCTGAAGATGGCGTCAATGCCATGGTCATGGACCACATGGGCGTTGGTGCCCAGACCACCAGCGATGCCAATGACGGGCTTGCCATGCAGCTTGGCGACCGAGCCCACACCAAACGGGGTCTTGCCAAAAATGGTCTGCTGGTCGATATGGCCTTCGCCGGTAATGATCAGATCGGCGTCACGCACGGCGGCGTCCAGGTCCACGGCGCGGGCAATGATTTCGCAGCCGGGGCGCAACTGGCCTTTGAGGAAAGCCAGTATGGCCGCACCCATGCCGCCTGCTGCTCCTGCGCCCGCAACAGTATCGGGCCTGCACCCCCAAGTCGTGTTCGATGATTTGCGCAAAGTGCTTGAGCGCCGCGTCGAGCTGCTGCACGACTTCAGCGCTTGCACCTTTTGCGGACCAAAGATGGCCGATGCGCCGCGCGGGCCTGTCAGCGGATTGTCCACATCGCAGGCCACTTCAATCTGGCATTCGGCCAGTCGCGCATCCAGACGGTGGTGTCGATGCGTGCCAGTTGCGCCAGCGGCGCGCCGCCACAGGCGATGTCCTGGCCTTGTGCATCGAGCAGCCGCACGCCCAGGGCCTGCAGCATGCCGGCACCGCCATCGTTCGTGGCACTACCGCCAATGCCCAGAATCAAGTAGCGTGCACCGGCGTTGAGGGCTGCAGTAATGAGTTCACCCGTGCCAAAGCTGGTAGTCACACGCGGGTCGCGCTGGGCAGGCGGCACCAGGGCAAGACCACTGGCGGCGGCCATCGCCCGTCAGGCCGTAGAAACTGGTAATGCGTTCGCCCAGCGGGGCCGTCACTTCAACGTCCACACTGCGGCCTTGCGTGGCTTCAACCATGGCCTGCACCGTGCCTTCTCCGCCGTCGGCCATGGGTACTTTGAGGTACTGGGCGTCGGGAAAGATTTCCTTGAAGCTCAGCTCGATCTGAGTGGTCACTTCCAGTGCCGACAGACTTTCCTTATAGGAGTCAGGCGCAATCACTATTTTCATGATGCAGTCTGCTCCCGTTTACAGCAACACGGCGCTGGCAGCCCAGATACAGGCAAAGCTGACCAGACCCATGACCAGAGTGGACGAGGTAAAGACGCGCAGCGACTCTTCCATCTTGATGCCCGAGAACTTGGTCACCACCCATAAGTAGGAGTCATTGGCGTGCGAGGCCACAATGGAGCCTGCACCAATGGCCAGCACGGCAAAGATGCGGCCGGTTTCCGAGCCCAGACCAAAGGTGGCCAAGCTGGGGGCGACGATGGCAGCCGTTGTCAGCGCAGCCACGATGGACGAGCCCTGCGCCGTCTTGAGCAGCGCGGCAATGATGAATGGCACGAGCAGGCCGACCGAGGCAGTGCCCAGCACTTCGCCCAGTGCACCACCCACGCCGGTTTCCTTGATGATGGCGCCAAACATGCCGCCCACGCCGGTGATGATCAGTGTGGGGCCAGCCTTGACGATGGCATCTTCCAGCACGGCGCTGAAGTCCCCCCTCTTGCCGCCATTGCGTGCCAGCAACCACATGCCGCAAAGCATGCCCGCCAGCAGCGCGATCACGGGGTTGCCCAGAAAGTGGAAGACGGTGGCAAAACCATCCTTGTAGCCCAGCGTGGTCAGCAGCGTGGAAATCGAAATCAGCAGCAGCGGCAGCACCACGGGCAGCAGCGAAAAGCCGAACGAAGGCAGGTGGGCAGTGGATTGCTGCTCGGTCTCTTCAGGCTCGGAAGGCGCGTAGTCCTTGCCCTTGCACATCAAGTAGGCCCAGTAGTAAGCAGCCAGCAGACCGGGAATGGCAAACACCACGCCCGCTAGCACCAGCAGGCCCAGATTGGCATTGAGCTGGGTGGCCGCAGCCAGTGCACCAGGGTGTGTGGGCACCAGGCAGTGCACGACATACAGCGATGAGCCCAGGATGGAGGCAATCAGCGGCATGGGTACCTTGGAGCTGACGCTGATGCTGCGCGCGATGCCGCTCAGGATGATGTAGCCGGTATCGCAGAAGATGGTCAGACCGGGGATGAAACCCGTCCAGGCCATGGCAGGGCGAGCGTTTTGCTTGCCCGCAAGATTCATAATGTGGGTCGCAATGCTGAGCGCGCCGCCGCTTCTTTGCATGCACACAGCGATGGCCGCGCCAAAGATGATGACAAAGTAGATGCTGCCCAGCGTATTGCCAAAGCCGGTCTTGAGCGCATCAATCACCTTGGGCAGGGGCAGGTTGGTACCCAGCAGCGCCAGCGACACAGCAAACAGCGCGCCAAAGACGTTGGCCTTGAGTTTGGCCGTGAGATAAATGATGGCCACGATGCTGAGGACCACCAGAATGGATGAAATAGCAATACTGCTCATGATTTGGGGTCGCTGATGGGTTGCCAGTGCGCAGAAGATTGGCCTGACAAAAAAGCGGCGCTGGGTCGCGACGCCTGTTTACCGATCCGGTTGGCCACCTGTCATGCAGTTGATTAGCCATCCTCTCCAGCCATCAGCTCCGGGCCGCTTGCAACTTGATTTCACAAAGAGTAAGCAGGCACTCAAAATCAAACTTCAAGCGCTGGCCCGAGACAGCCTCAGGGCATGGCGTTCAAACAGCGCAATCAGATGATCGGCCACTGCGCGCACGCGCCGGGAATGCGCCATATCGCTGTGCATGACCAGCCATATGGTTTGATCCACGCCCAGTTCGGGTTGCAGGCAGACCAGGCCAGAGCGACTGGCCAGAAAATGCGGCAGCACCGCCAGCCCAAGGCCCGCCTCCACTGCAGCCAGCTGCACCGTCAAGGTATTGGCCAGCATGCGGCAAGGCTTGCCTCGCAAGACTTTGTGCATCCATTGCGCTGCGGGTAGATGGGCATGTGACTCGGGCCAGCCAATCATGAGGTCATGCTCCCAGACCTGACTGGTAGGCCCGCCTGCCCGGTTTGCCACATAGGACTGCGCACCATACAGGCCCATGCCCAGTGTGCCCAGACGCCGTAGCGTGACATTGCCCGCCTCGGGTTTGACCATGCGCACCGCCATATCCGCATCACGCCGGTGCAGATTGACCGCCTGCACGCCGCTGACAATTTCCAGTTCCAGCTGCGGGTACTGGGCCAGCAATTGGGGCAGCGAATCCATGATGAGAGAGTTGGCCAGATTTTCCGCTGTGGCCAGGCGCACAATGCCTGCCACCAGCGTCTGCTGGCGGGCCAGATCACCAAAGGCATGAGCCGCACTTTCCAGCGCCTGTGCGCGCTCCAGTAAAGCCTGACCGTCATCACTTAGACGGTAGCCGCTTTGGTGACGGCTGAACAAGGGCACGCCCAATGCTTCCTCCAGCCGTTGCAGGCGGCGCGAGACTGTCGCAATGCCCAGGCCCAGCACCGGGGCTGCAGCACTGAGTGAGCCACCACGAGCCACGGCAAGGAAGATGCGGGCGTCATCCCACTGCACAGCGGTATCAAAGTCAGTCATTTTTCAAAAATGGAAAATTACTTTTCAAGAAAGCCTCTATGAATATCAATTTTGAAAAATGATACTGCCAGCTCTCTGAAACCAGAAAGTCATCTATGCAATTGAAAACCTTGGGTCGCAGCTTGCAAGTCTCCGCATTGGGGCTGGGCTGCATGGGCATGAGTGAGTTCTATGGGCCCCGCGACGATGAACAGTCTTTGCAGACTCTGAACTGGGCCGTGGATCATGGCGTGAATTTTTTCGACACCGCTGACGGCTATGGCCATCACCACAACGAAGAGCTGCTGGCGCAATTTCTGCGTGGTCGCTCGCAACGCGTGAAAATCGCTACTAAATTTGGCATTGTGCGCAAGCAGGGCGACTACACGCGCAGCATTGATAGCAGTCCAGCCTATGCAAGGGCCAGTTGCGAGGCATCCCTGCAGCGTCTCGGTGTGGAGCAGATTGACCTCTTCTATGTGCACCGCATCAACTCTGAGCAGGCCATCGAAGACACCATGCAGGAGCTGGCCCGCCTTGTACAGGAAGGCAAGATCGCCCATATCGGCCTGAGCGAAGTCAGCGCCGCCACACTACGCCGCGCCCATGCAGTACACCCTGTCACTGCCGTGCAAACCGAATATTCGCTGTTCACCCGCGATGTGGAAGTCGAGGTGCTGCCCACCTGCCGTGAACTGGGCATCGGCCTAGTGCCCTACTCTCCGCTTGGACGGGGCTTTTTGACGGGTCGTTTCCAGCATCAGACACCACAGGCGGAAGGAGACTTTCGCCTCAACTTGCCGCGCTTTCAGGCTCAGAACATTGATGCCAACCGTGCGCTGGTGGATGCCGTCATCACCATCGCCCAGCGCAGACATTGCAGCCCCGCGCAGATTGCGCTCGCATGGTTGCTGGCACAGGGCGAGGATATCGTTCCCATTCCCGGAACCACACGTATTGCCCATCTGGCTGATAACCTGCAAGCGCTGCAGATCCATCTGGAAGCGCAGGAGCTGACCGCACTTGAGCAGTTGCAGCTAAAAACACCTGTGGCCGGTGCCCGCTACAGCGAAGAAGGCATGAAGGGCGTCAACGCCTGATCAGCTTCAGCACCGGCCCTCAATCACCGAACCGCTCCCGGTAAGCGACAGGTGTGATACCCAGCTTGCGCACGAACAGATGTCTCAGCGCCTGCTCCGAACCCAACCCGACCTTGGCGGCCACGGTCTTGAGGGGCACAGAGCCCAGGTTCTCCAGCAGCTGCTTGGCCCGCTCCAGGCGAGCGTTTTCCACAAAGCTGCTGGGACTGCAGCCGGTCTCCTGCTGAAAGACGCGGCGAAAGTTGCGCTCGCTCATCGCCGCCTTGCCCGCCAGCAGCGCCAGCGGCATGGGCTGGTCCAGATGCTCCAGCACCCACTGCTGGGCGGCCTGCACTGCGCTGTGCTGCGTAGCCTGCGCGGCCAGGGATACGCTGAACTGCGACTGACCGCCCGGGCGTTTGAGATACATGACCAGGTCGCGTGCCACCTGCAGCGCCAGCGCATGGCCGAAATCATGCTCCACCACCGCCAGCGCCAGATCAATGCCGGCCGTGACGCCGGCAGAAGTCCAGAGCTGACGCATGCCGTCGCTGTCCTTGATTTCGTCGCACACATAGATCGCATCGGCATCCACCTGCACCCGCGGATAACGCTGGGCCAGCGCCCCCGCCACGCTCCAGTGCGTGGCCGCGCGGCGATCATCGAGCAGACCGGCTGCCGCCAGAAAGAAACTGCCGCTGCACAGCGCGATCAGGCGCCCGACCCCGGGAGCCACTCGCGCCACCCAGTCCACCAGCTCAGGCGAAGCCGCCAGCACCTGCTCGATATGGCGTGCGCCCACCAGCAGCACCGTGCAGCCCGTGCCCTCGGCCTCGACCTGCGCCAGAGTATGGCTGGCCTGCAAGCCCATCAAGGTATCCGAAGGCACAAGACCGGCATGCGACGCCACCACCCGCACCGCATATCCGTCAGGCAGGCCTTTGTGCCGCAGATGCACATTGGCATAGTCAAAAACGGACATCGGACCTATGGCCTCCAGCGCCTTGAAGCCGGGGTAGACAACCAGATCGACGCGGTGGGCGCCAGCGTGATGGTGTTCCATACAAAAATCAGAGCAGTTCGAGCATATACAACCAGCGCTGCAGGCACTTGCAGCGCACAAGCCCCGACTATACGCAAGCCCTCTCGGCACCTGGTTCTGGCAGGTGCATCCACTGCTAAAGTCCGGGGCTTCTGCCCCTTTTTCTGCCCATGATTCCTGGACCTCTTTTCACCCTACCCATGTTGCTGCTGCTGCTCGCCCCCTGGGTGGCAGCCGGCCTGAGCCTGTGGCTGTTGCTGCGCGGGCTGTTGTGGTGGCTGCGCCATAGGCACACACCCGCCTCTGAACGCCCGCCGTTCTGGCACTGGTTCGTCGTGGTGATGGCGATATTGGCGCTGGCCGGCGATCTATGGGGCCTGGTGCTGGCGCGCAAGCTGGTGCAGATTGAAGAGGCCGTGACGCTGCGGGCCCACTATCGCGAGAGCCGGCAGCGCTTTGTGCTGCCCGAGGACTTCCGCTATGGAGAGCTGCTATTTCCCAAAGGCACCCTGATCAATCGCTACGACGCCTTTGACAACGGCGAGCGCCAGCGACCGCTGGGTCTGCGAGGACTGAGTGCGGCGCGCTTTACGCAGCCGGTCCAGATCGCTGGCGCCTGGGTCAGCGCCATCGGCAACGGCGCGTTGGAGCTGGCCCGCGACCAGCGCCTCGGCCCGGTATTCCACTTCGATCCCGACGCTCAGCCAGGTTATGGCGACTGGGTGGTCGACCCGAAGCGCCCCTATCTGGAATGCCGCAAGGGCGATATCGCCAGCCTGCATGTGCCCTTGATCGACTATGACATCCAGGCCGAGTTTCTGGTCGGAGCCCCTGACGGCCCCGAGGCGCGCTACCGTCCCAGTCAATGGGGGTTCATCGATTGCCAGGCGGGCAAGCCCGCGATTGAGGTGCAACCCGCCTATGACGGCCCGGCACCGCCAGGCGCACAGCTGCCGGTATGGGGAACACTGATACCGAACGAGGATTGAGCCGGCGACGCTCGCAGCGCCGGAACACGCCGTCCCGCCCGACAACATGCCGCCGCCACTGGCGGGCTTGCATCGAATCACGCCCTATCGACTCGCGCCACAGTGACGTGGGTGAATGCACCGACCTTTTGCAACGCCGCCCGCGCCACAGTTTCAGCGTCTGAAGCGGCGCAGCCGCCCCATCACGGGCTTCTAGGCAACGCTGCCGGCAGCAGATCAGCGGACTGCCGACGGCAGATATCCAAAGCGCGCGCGGAAACGTTCGGCAAAGCGGGCGCGTGACCTGTACCCACATGCCTGGGCAATCTCCAGGACACTCAGCGATGTGGTTTGCACCAGCATCATGGCGTGAAGCATGCGCACATCCCTGAGCACCTCCTCAAACCGCGCCTGTTCAACCGCCAGGCGGCGGCGCAGCGTGGCCTCGCTGACGGCAAGCGCCTTTCCTGCAGTCTGTGCAGTCCAATGCTGGCCGGGTGCTTCGCCAATCAGGGTGCGCAGCCGCCCGGACATACCCTGTGGCACGGGTGGCCTGAACGTGAAGCCGCGCTCGGCCAGTGCCGCCAGAAAGTCCATGGCCCGGTATCGAAGGCGCTCGTCGCTGACCGGCCGGGCTCCTGCACTCGCAAGCACATGCTGTAGCGAGGATCCGAGGTCGGCGTCCAAGGGAATCTTCCGAAAGGATGCAGACGCGTGCAAAGTCTCGGACTCCATGGCGCGTCCCCGGCGAAAAGCGGCAAGCAGTTCTGGCGACAGCGTCAGAAAGATCGAGCGAAAACGCTGCTCCATGCCTCCAGGTGTTTTGATCAGATCTGCGCAGGCATTGGCCTCGACGAGCAGCAAAGATGTACAGGCTTGCACTGCGATCCGGTCGATGCTGCTGTCAAGGTCCAGTCGCCCCGCCGCAATGAGCAGCACAGTCGCATCCTGAAACAGGAAGCGGGGCGTGTGCTGTGCCTGCGTCAGACAAGGCTGGGCCACGGTCCACAGGCCACGCCTCCATTGGGGCGCACCCATGGGAAGCAGCCATGGCAGCTCCCCCGACGGGTTTTCCGGTGTCGGAGAGGCTGCCCTCGCCATTGCCATTGCCATTGCCATTGCCATTGCCATTGCCATTGCCATTGCCATTGCCATTGCCATCGCCATTGCAGACTTTTCCTACCGGACGCCGGTCGGCAGCGAGACCGCAGGATTGAGACTGTAGACCCCGGTGAGGCGGGCCTGTCCAAGCACCTCGGCCGATGCGAGCGCCGCACGCACATTCGCACCCGTCAGGGCCCCGGACACCTCCAGCGTGGGCGTCGCCACGGCATAGATGGTGAACACGTAATGATGGATCCGTGTGTCGTTCCAGGGCGGGCAAGGGCCGTCATAGCCGAAGTAGTCCCCCTTCATCTGTTCGTCGGCGGCAAACCATCCCGTGTAGTCGTTCAGGCCGTGACGCCATCCTTCTGGCGCGGCGACTCCAGGCTTGCCCCTTGGCGTCACGCCGTCCGAATGAGCGCCTGCGGCGATGGACCTGACATGGGCCGGAATGTCGAGAAGCAGCCAGTGAAAGAAGTCCACACGGGGCAGGGAAAACGGAACCTCCCGGCCCTCCTGGTTCACATCATCGCCCTTGCTGGGCACGTCGGGGTCATGGCAGACGAGGACAAATGACCGGGTTCCATCCGGCACGTCACTCCAGGCCAGATGCGGGTTCCGGTTGGACGACAGGGCCACATGGGATGCGGCATCAGGCACTGCGAATGCGAATTCGCCAGGAATGCGCTGACCATCTTGAAAACTCTGGCTGATAAGTTGCATGGGGATCCGTCCTTGCGGGAGTTGAGCGGGTGTGACGTGCATCGACGTCCTGCACCAGTGTAGGAAATCAAGCGCACCCGAAAGCACCAAATCCGATCAATCGATTCACGCATCCTGTCAATTCGGATGCATCTGGATCAGAGCGTGCGCTGTCGCCGCATCGTCAGCCGCGTGGCCGGCATGCGCGAAGACTACTGTGCGGTGGCAGGCGCTTCACAAGACCCCCGGCATACCCTCGAAACGGAGCATGTGCCTTGCTGATGCACCGCGCGCGGCGAGCGGCGAGCGGCGCGCGGCGAGCGAAAGCAATGGCAGCCTGACAGCCCGGCAGCCCGGCAGCCCGGCAGCCCTATTGTCTGGCAAGGCACACTTGGTTGCGCCCTTTTTCCTTGGCGGCATACAGGGCCCTGTCCGCCCTGTCAATGAGCGCGGAGGCTGACGACTCAAGCTCAGATCCGCTTGCGCACGCAACCCCAATACTGATCGTGATTCGCACCAGTCTGGTTTTCTCGTTACCCAGGGACATCAGCTCAACCTGCTGCCTGATGAATTCAGCAAGCTGTGCTGCACCGGACAAGTCTGTACCGGATAGCAGCACGGCGAATTCTTCCCCTCCGTAGCGCGCAAGAAGGCTTCCGGAGCGTTGTACGCAGTGCGCCAGCAGAGAGGCAAAACACCTGAGCACCTCATCTCCAAACGGATGGCCAAAGGTATCGTTGAGATGTTTGAAGTGATCCACATCCAACATGAGCAGCGACAGGGTCGAGCCCGATCTGTGCGCCCTGCGCCACTCCGACTCCAGTTCTGCGTCAAAGCGTCTGCGGTTCACGAGGTTGATCAGGGGATCTTTTCCCGCCAAGGACTCCAGATGCGTCGTCAGCTGCCTCAGCTCCTCTTGCTGCCGTCGGGACACGGTGATGTCGACGTGCGAAAAAAAGCTGCAGCCATTGGCCTGAGTCCCACGCAGCTCCACAACCCGCACCCAGCGATCATGTGGCAGCGCCAGTACATAGGGAGCCCCGGAGAAGCGCTGCCGCTCTTTGAGAACGGACAGTCCGGCTTCATATTCAGGCGTGGGCTGCACATGGCGCCAGGCCTTTGCATAGATGGCTTCGAACCTGAGCGTGCGAAGACTCTCGGAGCCAGGAAAGCTGTAGAGCTGAAGAAAAGAGTGGTTGGCCCACACCGCCTTGTCTTGCGCATCCACCATCAAGATGCCGTCAGCCAGGCTCTCCAGGGCCATCGCAGTGTCTGTCGACATCTGGTGTGGCAGCGGCACCTGCTTCGGGCTCATTCTGTCCTGCATCCCCGTGAGCAAGGGAGCCGTCTTGCGCCACACCCTGATCCGCCCGAAGGCTCCCAGGGACACTGAAGCCACTCGAACACGGTAGTCATAGTGGTCGAATTCAAAGGCGCGATGCTGGTGGTGATGCCGCTGAAGACCTTCCTCGATGTAGCGACCCAAGTGCGGCAACTCGTCTTCGGGGAGCCTGCGCAGGTAAAAGCGCCGCAAATTCTCTCGGTAGTCTTCTCCCGCATAGACGAGGCCTGCATGCTCGGGGAAAAACTGCAAAAACGTATCGTTCCAAAGCAGGGTTCTGTCTTTGGCGTCAAAGATGCACACTGCCACCTCAAGTTGGTCCAAGGCAACTGCGATCAATCGGAGAATCGAAATCAAAGGCTGCTAGAAAAATGGTTAACCACACAAGTCTGCGTTGCCGACACTCGGCAAACATTGGTGCAAACCCTTTTGACGGTTGAGATAATTTGAAAGTGGAAACTCACATTGCAAGATGCCTCTCGGTTGCACGCGTGCGAGTGCAGAAGCATCCTCTGCATGTTAGCGGTTGGCCTTGCGCAGATCGCCTGGCAGCAACTCGTCGCCGTTGAATGAGCCCGCTTGCAGCCGCAGAGGGGCATCGACGCTTGCAATGGAGCGCCAGCCAACTCCATGCCCCATCTGTGACGAGGTGGCACGCACACCGGCGGGCCTGCCTGGCGGCCCCTGCCGGTATCGGCCGCCCCGCAGGCCGCCCAGAGCATTCGATGCCATGGCATCGCCAGCCAGCGCAAGACGCCCCGGCGAACCGTGTGACATTCGGCCAAAGAGCCGCCATCTGCGGCCACGAATTTCCACAGGGCTGCGGGATCGCCTACATTCACACTTCACAACCGGTACGCCCAGCCAGGCCTCGGCCCTGCCCCGGGCAGCCACCGCATCCTCAGCCTTCCAAGAAAGACCTGCCCATGAAATCCCGCGCCGCCGTAGCCTTCAAAGCCGGAGAACCCCTGCAAATCGTCGAGATCGACGTCGCGCCGCCCAAGGCTGGCGAGGTGCTGGTCAAGATCACCCATACCGGCGTCTGTCACACCGACGCCTTCACCCTGAGCGGTGATGACCCCGAAGGCATCTTCCCCGCCGTGCTGGGCCACGAAGGCGCAGGCATCGTGGTGGAAGTGGGCGAAGGTGTGACCAGCGTGAAGCCCGGCGACCATGTGATTCCGCTCTATACCGCCGAATGCGGCGAATGCCTGTTCTGCAAGAGCGGCAAGACCAATCTGTGCGTGGCCGTGCGCGCCACCCAGGGCAAGGGCGTGATGCCCGACGGCACGACGCGCTTCAGCTACAAGGGCGAGCCCATCTATCACTACATGGGCTGCTCCACCTTCAGCGAATACACCGTGGTTGCCGCCGTCTCGCTGGCCAAGGTCAACCCCGATGCCAACCCCGAGCAGGTCTGCCTGCTGGGCTGCGGCGTGACCACCGGTCTGGGCGCGGTCAAGAACACCGCCAAGGTGCAGGAAGGCGACACCGTGGCCGTATTCGGCCTGGGCGGCATCGGCCTGGCCGTGATCCAGGGCGCCAAGCTGGCCAAGGCCGGCCGCATCATCGCCGTCGACACCAACCCCGGCAAGTTCGAGCTGGCCAAGACCTTTGGCGCCACCGACTGCGTGAACCCCAAGGACTTCGACAAGCCCATCCAGCAAGTGATCGTCGAGATGACCGGCTGGGGTGTGGACCACAGCTTCGAATGCATCGGCAATGTGGACGTGATGCGTGCCGCGCTGGAATGCGCCCACCGCGGCTGGGGCCAGTCGGTCATCATCGGCGTGGCCGGAGCCGGCCAGGAGATCAAGACCCGCCCCTTCCAGCTGGTGACCGGCCGCAAGTGGCTGGGTACGGCCTTTGGCGGCGTCAAGGGCCGCAGCGAGCTGCCCGGCATGGTGGAAGATGCCATGGCCGGCAAGATTCAGCTCGAACCCTTCGTCACCCACACCATGGGCCTGAAGCACATCAACGAAGCCTTCGAGCTGATGCACGAGGGCAAGTCGATTCGCTCGGTGGTGAACTACGCTGACGCTTCGTAACCCCCTGAGGCGCTTCGCGCCTTCCCCCTTTCTCGCTTCGCGGAAGGGGGACGACACCCTCGGTGCGCGGCGGCGCTTCCTCGGTGTCTCATCGATGGGCCGCGCTAGTTTTGAAGAACCACCCAGCGCTTTTAATTTCATAGCTGCTCGCGCATGCTTTGATTCATATTTATATATAAAGCAGCTGTAAACGCTTTATTGACGAGCGCAAGCAGCTTTTCTTTTAGGAGTGACTGCCATGGAACTCAAGAACGCCCACGCCTGCTTTGGTGGCGCTCAGCGCTATTACGAACACCATAGTTCCGAGATCGGCCTCGCCATGAAGTTCTCGGTCTATCTGCCGCCCAAGGCCGTGATGGGCGAGAAGGTGCCGGCCCTGCTCTATCTGGCCGGCCTGACCTGTACCGAAGAGACCTTCTTCATCAAGGCCGGAGCCCAGCGCCTGGCCTCCGAACTCAATATCGCCCTGATCTGCCCCGATACCAGCCCGCGCGGCGCGGGTCTGGCGGGAGAGGCCGACAGCTGGGACTTTGGCGTGGGCGCCGGTTTTTACCTGGACGCGACCACCCGGCCCTGGGCGCTGCACTGGCGCATGGAGAGCTACATCCTCAACGATCTGCTGCCCCTGGTCGGCAGCAAGCTGCCCGTAGACCTGCAGCGTCTGGGCATCTTCGGCCACAGCATGGGCGGCCACGGCGCGCTGACCCTGGCGCTGCGCCACCCCGGCCGGTTCAAGTCGGTCTCGGCCTTTGCACCGATTGCCAACCCCATCAACTGCCCCTGGGGCCACAAGGCGCTCGGCGGCTATCTGGGCGACGACAAGGCCGAATGGGTCAGGCATGACGCCAGCGAGCTGATGAGCGCGCAGACCGCAGCGCCCTTCCCCGCAGGCATCCTCATCGACCAGGGCCTGGCCGACAAGTTCCTGATCGAAAAGCAATTGCTGCCCGAGGCCTTCGAAGCCGCCTGCGCCCAGGCCGCTCAGCCGCTCACGCTGCGCCGGCATGCGGGCTACGACCATGGCTACTATTTCATCCAGAGCTTTGTCGACGACCACCTGCGCCACCATGCGCAGCAACTGGGCGCCTGATCCTGCGGGCGTGGCCCGGCCAGTGCCCCGACCATTGGCGCTGCTGGGCCCTTCTGTCAGACCTCAGGCCAGGCCGTAGTTCGATTGGGTTCCATCCGCCACGACCGCCCGGTGCCCGGCCTGCCGCTTGGCGGCGTACAAGGCCTGATCCGCGCGGCGCATGATGTCCTCCAGGCTGCTGTCGGTCGGCATGAAATGTGCAATCCCGACACTGAGCGAGGGCGCGGGATCGGTCGTGGCATACAGTTGCAGCGCCTGTCGCCCCACCTCCAGCAGCCCTCGCGCCAGGGTGGTGATCTCGGCAATGCTGCGGCCGCCGCACAGCACGGCGAATTCATTGGCACCCAGGCGACCGAACACATGCTCTGGAGCCAGCAAGACACTCACGGCAGCCGCCAGATCGCGCAGCGCCTGATCGCCTGCGGTATGGCCCAACCCCTCATTGATGGCTCTGAAGTGGTCCACATCAAAGCTCAGGAGACAGGCCGACAGGCCTTGCTGCCTGTGGGCCGCGTAGGCCTGAGCCAGCTCGCGCATAAAGCCCCGGCGATTGCGCAGCCCCGTCAACTCGTCGGTCAGGGTCTGCTCCTGCAACTGCTGCTGCAGGCGCTTGTTGGCCGTGATATTGCCAGCCACCCAGACGACGGCCTGTTCCCCCCAGAACAGCCCCTCCAGGGCACTGATGCGACCTTCGAACCAGATCGTCTCGGCAGGCTCGCCATGGGGCACCCCCAACAGATCGGCTGCGCCAAGCTCGTACTCCACCACCAGCACCCGCTGGCTGCTCAGCGCCACCCGGATCTGCTGCAGAAACCAGAGCGCCTTGGCAGGAGCCAGCACATCGGCAATGAACTGGCCGACCAGCGCCGTGGAGTCATGGCTGCAGCGCTGGTGTTTGCCGCCAAGGACTGCCGCATAACGACCCGACTCCGTGAAGACCAAGGTGAGGTCCGGCAGGCCGTTGCAGAGGCTTTCGTACTGGCGGGCAATGAAAAATGGGTTGTCGGGCATGGGCGCAAGCAAAGCAGGATCGGGAAATTCGCGAAGAATCGTTTTTTCGACCGCCGGCAGTGACACGGGCGTACCTCGAATAAAGATAACCGCCTGATGGCGGCTGTTCTTTAATCTACATCAAACTATAAGTGACGTTCTCACTTTCACTCAGTCCTCAAAGCGCTCCGCTCTTTTCGCGCGCTGCTGCTGCTCGCGCTCATCGGCACGCTGGGTCTGTACATACAGCTGCTCCACCTGTTCGCGCGCCCAGGGAGTCTTGCGCAGAAACTTCAGGCTCGAGGAGATGCTTGGATCCTGATTGAAGCAGCGCACGGGCACGCGGCGCCCCAGCTCGCGCCAGCCGTAGTAATCCACCAGATCGGTAACGATGCGCTCAAGCGTCAGCCCATGCAGCGGGTTGCGCGGTTGTTCTTGGGAAGTCATGGGCGCATTGTCGGGGAATCGCTCCACAAGAGTCTGCTCCGGGGACAAGCGCCAGGCAGCACGGGCCACAGTGCCCCTGCGGGGACATATCAAGTGCGCCACGCCAATGACATGGATTTGGCTTTCCTGCGCAACGACAAGAGATCACACTTTTGACAACCGGCCTGAGAGACGGCCAGCCGCAGCGGGCGCGAACGCAGTTTGCCTCGATGGCCGTGACCAGGCGTGAAGGAGCATCGGATGTCCAACCAACAGCAAGTCCCCGAAACCCGGGGGGTGGCAGTGCAAATGCTGGCCACGCTCGACCTCGGCCCCGAGATCGAAGGCATGGCGGGACGCCAGCTTCGCATGCGCCTGGTGACCATGGCGCCAGGCGGCGTGTTCGGCCCGGTTCACGACCACAGGGACAGGCCCGGCATGGTCTATATCCTCGAAGGATGCATCACCGACCATCGAGATGGCGTGGCCACCGACTATGGCCCGGGCGTGGGCTGGCCCGAAGACCGAAACACCACGCACTGGCTGGAAAACCGTTGCGCCGTGACGGCGGTGGAAATATCGGTCGACATCATCAGGCTGCAGCCAGGCACGAACTAGGCGCTTCACGCCGGCTGGCACCGCCTTGCCGCAGCCAGCTCAGGTGGCGCGCGGTGTCTGCACCTCGTAGAGCTTCAGATCCCGCTGCCCGATTCCCAGCTCCGGCCAGACGGTGCGCCAGGCTTGGATATGCGCGGATGCGAAATGGGCATCCAGTGCCGCCTGATCCGCCCACAGCTCCTTCACATGGATCAGCCCCGGCACCAGCACATCCTCGGCATAGCCGTACTCAAGACAGCCCGGCTCGGCGCGCGAGGCGTCCACCATGGCACGCATGGCGGGCCGGGCAAGGGCCAGGTTCTCGGATGGCAAACGCACCGTACCCACGATCAGCAGCATGTCTTCTCCTTTTCAAACAGGCAAACATCGTAGCAAGCAGCGCTCACTCGCTCGGCCCCGGACGCAAAAAAGGGAGGGCCATGCCCTCCCTGAAACACCTTGGAACGTGTTCACGTTCTTGCAGGCGTTGATGCGGCTCGGCAGCCCTTGGCCTGGGGCCCTCAGGCCCGCATGAAAGACTCGAAATAGGCGCTCAGTGCAGCGTGGTCGCCCAAGGGCAGAACCTGGGCCACATACTGGTCGGGGCGCACCACCACCAGAGCGCCCTGCTCGCGGTCGATGCCGCGCAGCGCGAAGATGTCCTGGCCGGCATTCTTCAGATCGGGGCTGAACACCTTTTCATAGTCGATCATGCCCAGCTGCCCCTTGGGGGGCAGCAACAGGGATGGCAATGTCTCCAGCGCCACCTCGGTATAGGCCTGCGGGAAGATGGCACGCAAATCGAAGATGCTGTCGATATCCTGGCCGGCTGGCGTGAAGCGGCGCAGCGGCGATGCCGCGTCGCCCTCCAGGAAGCGGCACAGCGCCAGCAGGCCGGACTCGGGCTGCGCCAGGTCGTTCTGGCCTGCAAACGCATACAGGCGCCAGCGGCCATCGGCCTTGCCGCAGTGGCCCAGCTGCACGGGCTTGGCGTCGGAAACGCGCACCACCGGCGCAGAATGAAAGCGCATGCCCACGGTGAAGCCGCTGGCCAGCGCCTGATGCGTGGCCTGCCCCGTCAGCATCGAGGGCGCATAGTGCGTACCCACGCCGGCCGTGAAGCGGCCATGCTGCTCGAAGTACTTCTGGAACTCCTTGGGGTCCACACCGCCCTGGCCGCCTTCCTTGGCCGGGTCGCTGAACATCTTGGCCCATTCGCGGTCGAAGTCGATCAGTTGCTGGGCCACGACCTGGCGCTCGGACGAATAGGTATGCAGCAGCTCGGGCGCACATTGCTGGCGCAGCACGGCGGCCAGCTTCCAGCCCAGGTTGAAGCTGTCCTGCATGGAGAAATTCATGCCCTGTCCGGCCTTGGGGCTGTGGGTGTGGCAGGCATCGCCGGCGATGAAGACGCGTGGCAGCGGCGAGTCCGGCGCAGCCACGGCATCGGCCACATCGTCATATTTGGCGCAGATGCGCTGGCCGATCTCATACACCGACCACCAGGGCACATTCTTGACGTCAAGCTTGTAGGGATGGAGCACGCGCTGGGCGGTTGCTATCAGCTGCTCCACCGTGATGTTGCGGCTGGCCACGCGTTCGTCGGCATCCAGCTTGTCCATCTCCACATAAAAGCGCACCAGATGACCGCCTTCGCGCGGGATGATGAGCACATTACCCTGCTCGGACTGAATGGCCACCTTGTAGCGCACATCGGGGAAGTCCGTCACGGCCAGCACATCCATCACGCCCCAGGCCTGATTGGCCGAATCGCCGACCAGCTGGCGGCCGATGGCCCGGCGCACATTGCTGCGCGCGCCGTCGCAGCCCACTACATAGCGGGCCTGCACGGTTTCGATCTGACCCGCATGGGCGGCGTCGCAGCGCTCCAGCGTCACGGTGACCGGATAGTCCGCTGCGCCGTGGTCGATCTTCACATCCAACACGCGGCGAGCGTAGTGCGGCTCCAGGCGGCTGGGCGAGTTGCGCATGCGCTCCAGATAGTGGTCGTGCACGCGCGCCTGGTTCAGGATGACGTGGGGAAACTCGGACAGACCGTCTTCCGTGTCCTGCACCCGGCCATGGCGGGCGATGCGGCCGGGCTGGCCGGGGTCGGGCTTCCAGAAAGTGACGTCGTTGATCCAGCAGGCCTCCTTGAGGATGGAGTCGGCAAACTCGAAGGCCTCGAACATTTCCATGGTGCGGCAGGCAATGCCGTCGGCCTGGCCCAGCTCCATCGGGCCTTCCTTTTGTTCCACGATGCCGGTGCGGATATCGGGGAAGGCCGCCAGTTGCGCGGCCAGCGTCAGGCCGGCAGGGCCGCAGCCCACGATCAGCACGTCGACCTGCGAGGGCACGGCCTCGGTATGGGCATGGGCCAGCGGCGAAGCCGGAGCGATCAAGGGGTTGCCGGGACGAAAACCGTTCAAATGAAACTGCATGGAGGCCTCAAGTTCTTCAAGTGCGCAGACGCCAGTGTCTGCCCAATCGGTATGTACACAGATAGTATGTATGCATACCAAACGCATGCATCGTATTATCCGAGCCTTGAAATGCCAACCCCACCTAGGGAAAACCATGATTAATTCTTCACTGCCAAACGCTGCCTCAGACAGCGCCAGCAGCCCCTCCTTGTTTCCACGACTGGAGGTGGAAACCTTTCCCGGCCACGGCATACGCCGCCTGCAACAGGTGGCCGTGGCCGTGTTCAGCCAGGCCACCGAAGCCTGGGGCGTTACGCCGCTGCAATTTGCCGTGCTGCAAAAACTGGTGCATCTGCCGGGCATAGACCAGCGCACGCTGAGCATGGAAGTGGGCTTTGACAAATCCACCATCGGCGGCGTGATTGACCGCCTGGAAGCACGTGGTCTGCTGCAGCGCCAGCACACCGCCAAGGATCGCCGCGTGCGTCTGCTGTCCCTGACACCCGAGGGCCAGGCCCTGCTGGCCGACGCCGGCCCGTCCGTGCTGCAAGCCCAGCAGCAGATGCTGGAGCCGCTGAGCGAGACCGAACGCGAGCTATTCACCCAGTTGATGCGCAAGGTCATCGAGCATCACGAGCAGCTCGATCCCGTGGCGCAGACGCCTGAGGGCTGAGCCCCAACCGCCGAAAAAAAGCCCCGGGCCATCAGGCCTGGGGCTTGGCTGTTCGGGGCAGGACCTGCAACCAGGTCTGCCAGCTCCCGAACCGGGTCCTAGAACGGCATTTTTCCGGCACGCATTTCGGTGGCGATCTGCACCAGCACGGCCGGCAGATCGGCCACGCTGCGCACCACATAGTGGGCTCCGGCCTTTTTGAGCTTGGCTTCGGCCACGGCGACACGGGCCTCGACCTCCTCCTCGGGCGCCCTGGCAAACTCCTGCACGCTATAGCCGACCTCGTTGCCCGACAGGCTAAGGCCCACCGTCCACATGCCTGCGCGCAGACCTTCCTCGATGCCGGGCACGGTGTCGTCCACCTTCACGCAGGCACGCACATCGCCGATACCCAGCGCCAGCACATTGGCCAGTGCCATGAAGGGGCCAGGGCGACCGCCGGCTTCCAGCTCGTCGCCCGCCACCACATAGTCGGGCTTGAGGCCTGCGCCCTCGGCCTGCGGCAGCAACTGGTTGAGCACTTCGCGCGGGTAGCCCGAGCAGGATCCGATCTTCAGGCCCTGGGCGCGCAGCCATTGCAGCGTCTGCACCGCGCCCTCGATGGGTGCCGAGAACTCTCCCACCTTGGCAATCTGCAAAGGCATGAAGCGCGCGTAGATGGCATCCACATCCTCATCGGTCGGCGTCCGGCCAAAAGCGGTCTGCCACTGCGCAGCAATGCTTTCATCTTGCAGCAGCTGGTGGATATGGTCCCATTTGGACAGGCCCATGGGGCCGCGTGCCTGGGCCAGGGTGATGGTGATGCCGAAGCTGGCAAAGGCTTCGACAAAAATCTGCGTGGGTGCGAGCGAGCCAAAGTCCACCAGCGTGCCGGCCCAGTCAAAGATGACGGCTTGCAGCGGCGACAGATCGGCGGCGGGCTGGGAGAGCACCAGAGTTTCAGCTTGAGCGATGGAGTTCATGGTTTTCAGTGGTGGCTTCAAGGGGATGGAAAGCGGAGACCGGTTCGGGTTCCGCGACTCAGTTCAGGGAGCGAATGAAGTTGCGGCCGCGCGGGCCGCTGGCGGCTTTTTGCACCATGGCGCCCCAGTCCTCGGGCGGTACGCCATAGTGGGCCGGATCGGTGGCAACGCCCAGCCCTTGCAGAGCGCCGCGCAGATGCTCGATGGCCGCAGCAGGCGTGCCGGCATCGAAGATGGAGAGCAAGGCCGCATCGGCCGCAGCGTCTGCGCCCAGCGCCATCTCCAGCACCAGGGGCAGGCTGAACGAGCAGGCCAGACCGTGCGGCACGCCATGCTGCAGCGTGATGTCGTAGGACAGCGAATGCGCCAGAGCGGTCTTGGTGTTGGAAAACGCCAGGCCGGCCATCAGCGCTGCCTCGGCCATCTCGCTGCGCAGCTGCGCGCTGCCCAGATCCTGCATCAGCGCGGGCAGCGTGGCCAGGGTGCGGCGGGCCGACTGCACGGCCAGCGCCATGGAGACCGGGTTGCGGTTCACGTTCCAGATGGATTCCAGCGCATGCGACAGCGCATCCAGCCCCGAGGCCAGAGTGGCACCGGCGGGCAGGCTGGTCATCAGCTCGGCATCGATCACCGCAGCCTCGGGCCAGGTGCAGGACTGGTGCAGCGAATACTTCTGGCCTGCGGCCTGATCCCAGATCGTGGCCCAGGGCGTGACTTCACTGCCCGTGCCGGCCGTGGTGGGGATGGCGATCAAGGCCTTGTGCCCTTCCTGACCCAACTGGCCGCCCCGCTTGAGCAGCGCCAGCAGGTCGGCAAACCGGCCTCCGGGCGTACGGCAGATCAAGGCCTTGGCCGAGTCGATGGCGCTGCCGCCGCCCAGGGCCACGATCACGGGCACCTCGGCATGGTCACGCTGCACCTGCTCGTACAGCGGCGCCAGCCACTGCACATCGGGATTGGGGGCAATGCGGTCGATCACGCCGCGCAGTTGTGCTCCCAGCAGCTGGCGCATGCGCTGCACCAGGCCCAGGCTTTGGGCCTCGGGGAAAGTGACCAGCAGGCAGCTGCGCCCGGCCAGCAAGGCCGGCAGCTGATCGAGACTGTTGCGACCCACGCTGATGTGCACGGGGTTGTGATAGGTCCACACGAGAAAGCCCTTTGACGTTTTTTGAGCGAAATCAGCCCTTGACGCTTATGTAAAAAGCGCTGATAGCTCATATTTTTGATGTTTTCAAGCACTGCAGCGCACGCCGGCACCGCAGCGAAATCAGTGGCGAGCGCCCTGCTGTATGCGGCTGCGCAGCCAGTGGGATGCCATGTCTGCGGCAATCACCATCACCGTGATGACGATGATGCAGGTCGCGGTTTCCTGGTAGCGGAACAGCTTGAGGCTGCTGACCAGCTCGAAGCCCAGACCGCCCGCGCCCACCATGCCCAGCACGGTGGCCGAGCGCAGATTGACCTCGAAGCGATAGAGCACCACGGCAATCCAGGCGGTGATGACCTGGGGCACCACGCCGAAGGCAATGATCTGCAGCTGGCTGGCTCCGGCGCTGCGCAAGGCCTGCAGCGGCCCGTCGTCGATCTCCTCGATCGCCTCGGCAAAGAACTTGGCCAGCATGCCCATGCCATGCAGGGCCAGGGCCAGCACGCCGGGGAAAGGGCCCAGACCCACGGCCGAGACAAACACCAGCGCCAGAATCAGCTCGTTGATGCTGCGGATCACATTGAGAAACTGGCGCGTGATGCGGCGCAGCCAATGCCAGCCGTGCAGATTGCCGGCCGCGACAAAAGACAGCGGCAGCGCCAGGATCACGCTGAGCAAGGTGCCCCAGATGGCGATCTGTATGGTCTCCAGCGCCGGTGCCCACAGGCGCGGCAGCATGCTCCAGTCGGGCGGCACCGAGCGCGAGAGAAAGTCGCCAATCTGCGGCATGCCGCCCGCCAGCTCGCTCCAGCTCATCTGCGCGCCCGCTGCGCTCCACTGCAGCACCCAGGCGATGAACAGGGCCAGCGCGGCATAACCCAGCCAGCCGCTCTTGCCTTGCGGGCGTGCGGCCGTCCATTGCCAGCGGTCTGGCTGTTTCAGGCTCTGACTGTTCATTGCAGACCTCCTGCGACCGCCGCTGGCGACATCGCCCCGGGCAGCCAGTTGCCGGCTGCGGTGCTGCCGACATGCATCGCACCGCCCTGCTCTGCCGCATGTCCGGCGGGCTGCGGCTCGCCGCTGTAGATGGCGTTGAGCGCGGCCTCGTCCAGTTGCTCTGGCACGCCATCAAACACCATGCGCCCCTGGGACAGGCCGACAATGCGATCGCCAAACTCCCGCGCGTAATCGACCTGGTGCAGATTGCAGACCACGGCAATGCCCAGCTCGCGCGTGGCATCGCGCAGATACTGCAGCACGCTGCGCGCGGTCTTGGGGTCCAGGCTGGCCACGGGCTCGTCGGCCAGAATCACCTGCGGCTGCTGGGCCAGTGCACGGGCAATGCCCACGCGCTGCATCTGCCCGCCCGAGAGTGCCTCGGTGCGCTCATCGGCCTTGTGGGCCAGGCCCACGCGCTGCAGGCAGGCGTCGGCCAGCGCGATATCGCTTTGCCTGAACAGCTGCAGCACCGAGGCCAGCGTGCCGACCTGGCCCAGCCGCCCCGTGAGCACGTTCTTGCGCACCGACAGGCGCTGCACCAGGTTGTGGTGCTGGAAGACCATGGCCACATAGCGGGCCAGCTCGCGGCGCGAGTGCCTGCGCATCAGGTCGATACCGCCCACCTGCAGCTGGCCGCTGTCGGGCTGGTTGAGCCCGTTCATGCAGCGCAGCAAGGTGGACTTGCCCGCGCCCGACAGGCCCAGCATGACCACGAACTCGCCGGCCTTCACATCCATGTCGATGCCATGCAGCACATGGTTGCTGCCATAGCTTTTGCGCAGATTGCGGATGCTGATCATTTCATCTTCCCGAGGTCCAGGTTCAGCGCCTTGGCAGTCTGGCGCACCACGTCATAGGCCTGATCGTTGGTGGGCGCAAAGCCATTGAGCTCGCCACGGTCGCCCCAGGGCAGGCCCTTGATCTCGGCCAGAGCCGCAGCCACTTTCTTCTTGGTGGCTTCGTCCAGATTCCTGCGCCAGGCCATGGGCGACTCGGGGATGTCCTTGGAGCGCCAGATGATCTGGAAATCCTCGGCCTTCACATGGCCCTTGGCGACGGCCGTCTGGAAGATGGGATCGGCCACGGCCGCCGCATCCACCTTGCCGTTGGCCACGGCCATGATGCTGGCGTCGTGCGAGCCCGAGAAGATCACGCGGGAGAAATATTTGTCGGTATCGATGCCCTCGGCCTTGAGACCGGCCTTGGGAAACAGATGGCCCGATGCCGAGCTGGGATCGACAAAGGCAAAGGTCCTGCCCTGCAACTGGGGCACGGTGCCCAGGCCCTTGTCCTTTTTGCTGATGATGATGCTGTTGTACGAGCTCTTGCCCGATTTCTTGGCCACGGGAATGGCGAATGCCTCGGCATTCGCCAGCTGGCTGGCCAGCACATAGGAGAAGGGCCCGAAATAGGCCACGTCGATCTTGCCCGAGCGCATGGCCTCGATCACGCCGTTGTAGTCATTGGCCACAAAGGGCTTGATCTTCAGGCCGGTCTTGGCAGCCAGTTGGTCCATGACCTGCTGGCTGGCGCGCATCATGGCCTGGGCGTCTTCGGAGGGGATCAGGCCCACGCGAAGCTCGGTGGGCTGCTGCGCCATGACGGCAGTGGTGGCGGCAAGCGTCAGGCTGGCTGCTGCGGCTTTGAGCCAGGTTTTGCGGGTCATCGTCACGGAATTCATCCTTTGCATGTGCGTGTGAAGTGCAGCTTTTCCGGGCTGCCGTCGCACCGTCATTGCAGTGCGTTGACGCAAATATTAGGGACGACATATGACTGTCATGTGAAGGTTTCAGAATCAGTTTTGACAGATTCCATAGATCAAACCTTGAGATGAAACCTGCATGAGCACCGCCCGCTACAGAGCCTTTATCGCCGTGGCCCAGCAAGGCAGCCTGAGCGCTGCCGCCCGCGCCCTGGGCGTGAGCCAGCCCACGGTCTCCAGCCAGATCGCCACGCTGGAGCGGCAAAGCCAGATTGAGCTCTTCCACCGCCAGGGCTATCGCATGACGCTCACCGGTGCCGGCCACAAGCTCATGACGCTGGCGCAGAAGCTGCTCGTGCTGGAGGCTGAAACCGAGTTCTTTCTGCGCGACTCGGGCCAGCTCAACCAGGGCGAACTCAAGATCGGCGCCGTGGGGCCGTTTCATGTGATCGAGATGGTGGCGGCCTACAGCGCCCGCCATCCCGGCATGAAGCTGTCGATCCGCATGGGCAACTCGCAGCAGGTGCTGCACGATCTGGAGAACTACACCACCGATGTGGCGGTACTGGCCGGTCTGTATGACAGGCCCGAGCTGCTGGCGCGCGAATATGCGCGCCACGCCATCATCTTGTTTGCCCATGTCGACCATCCGCTGGCAAGGCGCGAGCAGGTCGAGCTGGCCGAGCTGCACGGCCTGCCGCTCTTGCTGCGCGAGCAAGGCTCGACCACGCGCACGGCCATAGAGGCAGCACTGCAGGCGGCCGGTGTGAAGCCCCGCACCCAGCTGGAGATCGGCAGCCGCGAGGCCATACGCGAGGCCGTGGCGCGCGGCCTGGGCATCGGTGCCGTGTCCGAGGCCGAATTCATTGCCGACCCGCGCTTCAGGCCCGTGCGTATTGCCGGCGACCCGGCCAGCACCACCACCTATGTCTATTGCATGAAGGAGCGCAGCGAAAGCCTGCTGGTGCGCTCTTTCTTCAAGGCCATTGAAAGTAACGGTGGCGCCGATCTGCCCACTGTCCGGCAGACCGCTCCAAAACCCTTGAAAGCCCCAACGGCCAAGAAGCTGGCGTAATTCGTCAAACCCTCTGCCCTCCTTGCACCGAGAATTTTTGACAGCGCTGCTCGGGCAGCCAGCTCCCGGCAGGCGACAGGGCTGCAGATTTGCCCTCGACAAAGCACTCTCCGCAGAGCGTTCATCGACGCAGCGGACAGGCTGCCGGGCAGTCAAAACAGAGGAGACAAAGATGAAGCAAACCATGCCCTGGAGGGCCATTGCACTGGCAAGCTGCCTGAGCCTGAGTGCTGCCACCATGCCGTTGACAGCCAATGCTCAGCAAGCGCTCTGGCCCGTCAAGCCCTTACGCCTGGTGGTCGGCGGCCCGGCCGGCGGCAATGCTGACTCGCTGGCTCGCCTGCTGGCCGACGGCATGCAAAAGCAGCTGGGCAAACCGGTGATTGTCGAATCCAAACCCGGCGCAGCCGGCGTGCTGGCCGTCAACGACCTGCTGGCCAACGGCAAGGATGCCCATACGTTCTTGCTGATCCAGGGCGGCATCGTCAGCGAGACGCCGCTGGCCTACAAGGTCAGCTACCAGCCGTTCAAGGATCTGAAGCCACTGGCCCAGCTCAGCCGCAACGGCCTGGTGCTGATTGCCAACAAGGACTTCCCGCCCAGCAATCTGCAGCAGCTGGCCGACTACGGCAAAAAGCAGTCCGACGGACTGGACTTTGCCTCGTATGCCACGGGTATGCGCGGCCATACCTCGGGCATGCTGCTGGGGCAGTTGCTCAATATCAAGATGAAGCACCTGGGCTACAAGGGCTCCCCCCCGGCGCTCAGCGACCTCATGGGCGGCCATGTGCCGCTGATGATGGACGGGCTCACCACCGCCCTGCCGCTGATCAAGGCCGGCAAGGTCAAGCCGCTGGCCGTGAACTACCCCACGCGCATGGTGCAACTGCCCGATGTACCCACCTTCAAGGAACTGGACTACCCGCAACTGTCCGAGGTGAGCTGGTTCGGCGTCTGGTCGCGCCCCGATATCCCTGCCGATGTGCAGGCCAGGGTCAGAGCGATCGCGCTGCAGTATTTCAAGCAGCCCCAGGTCGAAGCCAGGCTCAGGGACATGGGCATGGAACCCGGCACCGACGCGACCCCGGAAGCGCTGATGAGCGAACTGCAGAAGGCCTTTCAGCGCCAGCAGGCCTTGCTCAAGTCCATTGATTACCAGCCTCAGTAAACAGTTCAGGTGCCCAAAAGGCCGGAGTCACGCCAGATTCCGGCTTTTTTTGCGGCGGGCCAGCAGCAGCTCGCTGCGTAGACCCGTTCCGGATCGGCACGCAACGCAATGAGACCAGACATCAGAAAAGACTTTGCTGCGGCGACAGCAAAGAGTGATGGTACTGATCGCAGTCCAGTCGCACGCGCTCACGATTCAGCCCAAGCTTGCGGCAGGCCAGTGCAAAGCGTTGCGCCAGCATATCGGCCCAGGCGCCTGCTCCTTTCATGCGCTGGCCGAACCTGCTGTTGTAGACCTTGCCCTCGGCTCTGCCCGCTTCGCTGATCCCATGCAGATCTCGCACACGCTCCATCACGCGTTGGGCACGCTCGGGATAGTGCAGCATCAGCCATTCATTGAACAGCGGAGCCACTTCCCACGGCAGGCGCAGCACTGCATAAAAAGCCTGTCTTGCACCGGCCTCGCTGGCTGCGGCCAGCACCTGCTCCATATCGTCGTTCAGGAACGGAATCTGCGGTGCCAGGCTGACGCCTACGGGTATGCCTGCCTCGCTCAGGGTCCGAATCATGCGCAGCCGCCGATGCGGCGCAGCGGCGCGTGGCTCCAGCTTCCGGGCCAGCTCGGGCTGCAAGGTGGTCAACGTCACATAAACGGCCACCAGATGCTGCTGTGCCAGCGGCACCAGCAAATCAAGGTCTCGTTCAATGCCACTGCCCTTGGTGACGATGGAAAACGGGTGCCTGGCCTGCGCCAGAACCTCTATCACGCGGCGCGTCAACCCGACTTCGCGCTCCACAGGCTGGTAGCAGTCCGTGACCGAGCCGAGCATGATGGGCGCCGCCACATGGCTGGACCGGGATAACTCGACGCGCAGCACCTCGGGCAGGTTCTCCTTGGCAATCAGCCGGGTTTCGAAATCCAGCCCCGGTGAATAGCCCAGATAGCTGTGACTAGGGCGTGCATAGCAATAAATGCAGCCATGCTCACATCCTCTGTAGGGGTTTAGCCCCAGATGAAAAGGCAGATCGGGCGATTCGTGGCGGCTCAGTGCTGATTTAGCCCGCTCCCACTCCAGATGGGTGCACCAGGTCTTGACCTCCTCGCCCACTTCGCTTCCTTCATCCTGTTCGGACTTGCCCCAGCCGTCATCGAAGCCCTGGCGCAGCTCCCGCGCAAACCGGTGCGTGATCTGGCTGGCGGCCCCTCGCCCCTTGATGGGCCGCATCGGTCGCACCGGCACATCGACCTGAATGGAGTCCGGTGCGGGGGATGAAGAAAGTTTTTGCATAAAACAACTGTACATAAATACAGTTATTCATTGCAAGAAATCGGTACTGACCATGGCTGCATTCCGGTCAATACAGCGAGAGTTGATTGAGCCAGATTTGGATAAAAACGACTGCTTCCCTTGTTCCGTGCGCGTAGCACGCTCCATTAGCTAGAGCAAGTTCAAAGTCAATCCGCACTCAGTGGGTGCGAGATGGCTTGGCAGTTTGCGATTCAGCGCCGACAATTCCCTCAGCGCACCAAGTTGGTGCTTTTCACTGAATGCCTTGGCCCGGACAACACCGTTGCCCGGGCTTTTGTCCGTTTGCGCAACGCCAAAGCGCCAACCACACCATCTCGCAAGGGAGTTACTACATGGAGCGCAAGCCCAATATCACTCTGTCCTCCTTGGACCTGGATCGCATTGAATCGCTGCTGGAAAAGAACAACAGCCAGTTCCCCGGCCGTGATGCACTGGAGGCGGAGCTGGACCGTGCGGATGTGCTCGACCCCGCAGAAATACCCGCCAACGTGGTGACCATGAACTCCACCGTGCGCTTCACCATTCTCGAGATCGCCAAGACCAATACGCTGACACTGGTCTACCCCAAGGATATGGATGGCAGCGCCGACAAGGTTTCCATCTTTGCGCCTGTAGGCATCGCCCTGCTGGGCCTGTCAGTGGGTGATGAGTTCAAGATGCCCAGCCCTACCGGCCAGGTAACCGTGCGCGTGGATGCCATCGAGTTCCAGCCCGAAAGCGCGGGCGAGCTCCATCGCTGAACCGGCTCACCCAACCAAAAAGCAGCTCACTGGAGCTGCTTTTTGGTTGCCGGGCTCAGACTCAGCGCAAGCCCGCCACCATGGTGGTCAGCAGACCCGCGCCGATCAAGCCTGCCTGCCAGCGCAGGGCCTGACTCCATGACGAAACATGGCGCTCCACCAGTTGGTACAGCGCGTAGCCGGCGGTCAGTGAAAGCACAAAGGCAAACGGGATGCCCACCACCGCAGCAGTGACCGAGCCATGCCAGAAATGGTTGACCACCGCATTGACCAGCAGGCAGATCGAAAAGTGAATCAGGAACACCGAGTAGGAGATCTCTCCCAGGCGACGCAGCGGAGCTAGACCCTGCCAGCGGGCAATGGCCTCGGTACGCATGCAGACGATGAGCAGCATCGCAGTCACGCCGGCGAGAAAAATGCGGTCGCGCCACTCATAGACCAGCGCGCCGATGATCATTGCAGCAATCAGCAGGCCCCAGCTCCAGGCCGTCAGGCGCCTGTCTGCCGCCACTGCCCAGAAGGCCATCATGCCGACGCCATAGGCACCCATGAAATAAAACGCCCAGACATCCAGGTCAGCATCCAGATTGAAGCTCAGCAACGAAGCTGCCGTCCCCACAACCACCAGCCCCTGCATGCCAGTCACGGCCCAGGGCCACCAGCGCTTCATGGCCATATCACCCCAGCGCTTCAGCGCCCATTGCTGCAGCCAGCGTACGCCGGCCAGCAGCAACACGGTGCCCGCAAACAGCTGAAAGTCGATGGAAACATACCAGACGCCAGCCGACAGTGACTCCTCGCCCACAATGCCCTGCAGCAGCAAAGCATGGGCCATGAGCTGCCATAGACCGGGGTCGGCAGACACGGACTCGTGGTCGAACCAGGGACGAATCGCCGCAGACACCACAATCGTCACCACCAGAGCCACGGCATAAGGCACGACCAGGCGCACAAAGCGCTTGCCGATCTTGGACCAGGGCGAATCAAACCATGCCAGTCCTTGCGGAGCAAGGCTGGCAGCAGCCAGAAAGCCGCCGATCACCAGAAAGATCTGCACGGCCATGCGGGCGTACTCATAGAGCCAGTCCAGCAGGTCGGGCATGACGGGGTGAGCCACATCGGACATGGGACCGTAGAAAGCCAGGTGATGCCAGACGATGGCCGCACAAGCCAGGCCTTTGGTGCAGTCGATCAGGGCACTGCGGGAATGAGAGGAGTTATAACTTTGAGCCATCAGATCACGGCCGCCCGCAGCCCATGGGCTGCCCGGCGACAGGGTGAGTTTGCCCGGCAACAGGCAACGTAAAAAAGCCGACTTAAAACAGGATGGCGATTTTGCGCCGATTCCCAACAGTTTGCTGACAGCGTTGCAAGTTTTACGAAACATATCTGAGGGGGCTTCATGCGCCAAGCATGAAAAAAACAGAGCGATTGCACTCCGGCTTGATTTCCCTGCCCCACTGGAAACCCCGGGCAAAGGCACAATGGAGGCCATGACGCAAGCCAAACCACTGTCGGAGCTGAGCCGACAATTTGTTTCGCATTTCGGCGAGATGGGCAGCCGCTGGGGCATCAATCGCACCGTGGGGCAGATCTATGCCCTGCTGTTCATTTCGCCCGAACCGCTGAACGCAGACCAGATTGCCGACACACTGGAATTCTCTCGCTCCAATGTGAGCATGGGACTCAAGGAGCTGCAGGCCTGGCGGTTGGTTCAGCTGCGTCACCAGCCCGGCGACCGGCGCGAGTACTTCCAGGCACCCGAGGATGTCTGGGAAATCTTCAAGCGACTGGCCGAAGAGCGCCGCCGCCGAGAGATCGAACCCACGCAATCCATGCTGCGCGCTGCCATGATGGAAGAAGCCAGCACCGACGAAGAACGCTACGCCCAGCAGCGCATGCGCGATATGCACGAACTCATCGACAAGCTGATGAGCTGGTTTGACGATGTGCAGCGTCTGTCGCCCGAGACCGCCATGCAGCTCATGGGCATGGGCTCGGCCGTGACGCGACTGCTGGACCTGAAGGACAAGATTACCGGGCGAGGCAAGTCAGGCACGGAAGCCTGACACCGACCACTCAGGTGCTGGCCCTGGGCACCAGCCTGAAGCCCAGATCCACGCGGGCCTCTCTGACGGTGTCTCCTGCCAGCAATTGCAGCAGCATGCTGGCAGCTTTCCTGCCCACTTCATCTCTGGGTGTATGGATGGTAGTCAGAGGTGGCACCATCTGATCACTGCCAGGCAGGTCGTTGAACCCGGCGATCGCCACCTGCTGCGGCACCTTGACCCCCATTCGGTTGGCCTCCAGCAACGCGCCTTGTGCAATGTCGTCGTTGCAGAAAAAGATGGCATCAACCGTGTTGCGGGCCTTCAAAAGCATCTCGAACTGCCTTGCACCCAGCGCCAGCGATGAGCGCTCGGGGCTGAGAATCTCCAGACTCTGGTCATACAGACCAGCCTGTTTGAGTACCTGCCGATAGCCCTCCAGGCGCTGCATGACACGCGCATCTAGCTGGGCTCCGCAAAAAGCGATGCGTCTGTATCCCTTGTCCAGAAGATGACGGGTCATTTCAGCGCCAGCTGCAATCTGAGAAAAACCAACGCTGTAGCAATCGGAAGCGGTGCCGGGATCGCGCAACTCCATGAGATGCACACGCGGCACGGGATTGGCAGCCAATAATTTGCGCGACTCTTCGCTGTGGTCAAAGCCGGTCAGCAACAGGCCGGCAGGCCGCATGGGTAGATAGGCCCGCAACAGCTGCTCTTCTTCCACCGGGTCGTAGTGAGTCACGCCGATCAGCATGTGATAGCCCTGGGCAAACAGCACCTTGTGCACAGCCTCCAGGACCTCCACAAACAAGGTGTTGGAGAGCATCGGCACGAGCACCAGCACCTGGGTGCTTTTTTGCGAGGCCAGTGCACGCGCTGCCAGATCAGGCACATAACCCAGAGAAGCCGCAACCTCGCGCACTTTATCGACCAGGGCAGCAGCCACTCTGCGCTCTCCGCGCAAGGCTCTGGAGACCGTCATCGGGCTCACGCCTGCAGCCTGTGCCACATCGCTGAGGGTGACACGCCCGCTGGCACGAGATCGCCTTGAAGAAGCGCTGCCGGCCGGGGATTCACTCTTGGTATGGGTCTCGGGAGGCAAGGGAATCTCCTAATCAAATGCCTGAGGTCTTTTGGGTATGATAGCGCTATCCAGACTTGAAATGAAGTCTGCACAAGCAGCTTGATGAAAGCACTGACTTGCCTTCGACCAAGGTCTGAAGCCAATCGCAGAAAGCAGCAGGCTGCTCATTTTTTAACCATATCGGATAGCGCTATCCAAAAATGATTCAAAGCAAGATCCAGCCCCAGGGCACCCTGTCGGCACTGGTCGTCATGGGAGTTTCCGGCTGCGGCAAATCGAGCGCAGGAGAAGCCATCGCCCGTCAACTGGGGTGGGCCTTGGTGGAAGGAGACAGCTACCACTCCCCTCAGAGCGTGGCCAAGATGCAGGCCGGCATTGCCCTGACCGATGCCGACCGCGAAGGCTGGCTGGAACGCCTGGCACAGCGACTGGCTCAGGCAGATGCCGAACACGGGCTGGTGCTGACCTGCTCGGCGCTCAAGCGCAAGTACCGCGACCAGTTGCGCAGCGCCCAGCAGCTGGGTTTTGTGTTTCTCGATCTCGACTACGCCACGGCCCTGGAGCGCGTCCAGACCCGACCCGGGCATTTCTTCTCGCCCGACCTTGTGGCCAATCAGTTCACGACACTGGAAGACCCGCGTCAGGAGCCCGATGTTCTGACCGTCAGCGCCACCATGAACCTCAACGACATCGCGCTCAAGGCCCGGCAATGGGCAAGGCGCGAGTCCCAAGCATAAAAAACAGCAGGAGACAGCCAATGTCTGAAGATCACAAAGAGGCGCAGGGCCGCAAGCCATGGCTCAAGCGCCTGGCCGAAGGCCTGATGGTGCTGGCCCTGGCCGGCATGGTGGTGGCCGTTTTCGTCAACGTGGTGCTGCGCTACGTTTTCCACACCAGCATCGTCTCCTATGAGGAGATCTCGCGCCTGCTGTTTGTGTGGCTGGTGGCCATCGGTGCCATCGTGGCGGCCTTTGAAGGCGCCCATCTGGGCTTCGACATGGTGACATCGCGGGTCGACCCGATCACCCGCAAAGTTCTGTTCTGGGTCTCGCAGCTGCTGATCAGTACCTGCATGGCCTTGCTGCTGTGGGGCTCCTGGGAGCAGGTTATTGCCGGCTGGAGCAGCTACAGCACCGTGCTGGGATATCCCCTGGCTCTGGGCGCAGCGGCGACGCTGGTGCTTGCCGTAGGCATGCTGCTGGTCGTGGTGCGCGACATGCTGCGCGGCACCCCGACCGAGTCTTCTGAAACCAGCGTGGAGTAAGACGCCATGATCGTCACCCTGATTTTTCTCTCCGTGCTGATCGGCGGCATGGTGATCGGCATGCCGATTGCCCATGCACTGATACTCACCGGTGTCGCACTGATGTGGCACCTGGACTTTTTCGACACCCAGCTGCTCGCCCAGAATCTGCAAGCCGGGTTCGACAATTTCCCGCTGCTGGCCGTGCCCTTCTTTATCCTCGCGGGTGAGCTGATGAATGCCGGCGGCCTGTCGCGCCGAATCATCGATCTGGCCCGCGCCTTCGTCGGTCACATTCCGGGCGGCCTGGGTTATGTGGCCATCGGCGCAGCCGTGCTGCTGGCCTCGATGAGCGGATCGGCCATTGCCGACACGGCCGCGCTGGCCACCATTTTGCTGCCGATGATGCGCGACCAGAAGTATCCCGACAGCTACAGCGCCGGTCTGCTGGCTTCGGGCGGTATCATCGCTCCCATCATTCCGCCTTCGATGCCGTTCGTGATCTACGGCGTCACCACCAACACCTCCATCAGCAAGCTGTTTCTCTCGGGAGTGGTTCCCGGCCTGTTCATGGGCAGCTTTCTGATTGCCGCCTGGTGGTTCATCGCGCGTAAATACCAGCTGGCCTCGGGTGAACGCGTGAGCTGGGGTCTTCGCGTCAAGGCACTGGCCAAGAGCTTCTGGGCCATGATGATGCCGGTCATCATTCTGGGTGGCCTCAAGGGCGGAGTCTTCACACCGACCGAAGCCGCCGTGGTGGCTGCGGTCTACGCACTGTTCGTGTCCATGGTCGTCTATCGGGAGATGAGCTGGAGCAGGCTCTACGAAGTCTTTCTGGGCGCCTCCAAGACCACCGCCATGGTGATGTTCCTCTGCGGTGCGGCCACTGTGACCGCCTACATGATCACGCTCGCCGACCTGCCCAATATGCTGGCCGACAGCTTTTCGGGCCTGCTGGATCAGCCCATGCTCTTCATGGCCGTGATGATGCTCTTCCTGCTGGTGGTCGGCACCGCCATGGATCTGACCCCGACCATTCTGATCTTCGGTCCGGTCTGCGCGCCGCTGGCCGTCAAGGCCGGCATCGATCCGGTGTACTTCGGCTTCATGTTCATCTATGTGGGCTGTATCGGCCTGATCACCCCTCCGGTGGGCACGGTGCAGAACGTGGTGGCCGGGGTTGGCAGGCTGCGCATGGAGACCGTGATCAAGGGCACCAATCCCTTCCTGATGGTTTATGTGCTGCTGGCAGTGCTCTTCGTGATCTTCCCTCAGCTGATCACGGGCCCGCTCAAATGGATGCACTGAGAACGACATTCGATTCATGAAAGCTCTTAAATTCATAGCATGGTGCGCACTGCAATCAAGCGCATCACGGCAGTTCCAATTTCATCAAAGGGCCCAGGCCCAAACAAGCAAGGAGACGGGTATGCGTATCAAATTTGCAGTCGCAGGACTCACGGCAATGCTGCTGGCCGCAGGCGCCGTTCAGGCGCAGGACTTCAAACCCCGCCTGGTGCGGTTCGGCTATGGCCTGGTGGAAGACTCCAACCAGGGTCGTGCGGTGCGTATGTTCGCCAAGGAAGTGGAAAAGGCCAGCGGCGGCAAGATGAAGGTCCGCGCCATCGGCAACGCCTCACTGGGCTCGGACACCCAGATGCAGCAGGCCCTGATCGGCGGTGCCCAGGAAATGATGGTCGGCTCCACCGCCACGCTGGTGGGCCTGTCGCCCGAAATGGCGATCTGGGACACCCCTTTTCTGTTTGCCAACACCAAGGAGGCCGATGCCGTGCTGGATGGCCCCGTGGGAGAGAAGGTCAAGGCCAGCCTGGAGCCCAAAGGCATGGTGGGTCTGGTCTATTGGGAAAACGGCTTTCGCAATCTGACCAACAACAAGCGCCCCATCACCAAGCTGGAAGATCTGCAGGACGTGAAGCTGCGCGTGATGCAGAACAATGTCTTCCTGGACAGCTTCAAGACCCTGGGCGCCAATGCCGTTCCCCTGCCCTTCTCCGAGCTGTTCACGGCGCTGGAGACCAAGGCCGTGGACGGTCAGGAAAACCCCTTCAACACGGTCCTCTCCAGCAAGTTCTATGAAGTGCAGAAGTACCTGACCGTCTCCAACCATGTCTACAGCCCCTGGATCGTGACGGTCAGCAAGAAGTGGTGGGACACGCTGAGCCCTGCCGAGAAGAAGGTGCTGCAGGACGCTGCAATCAAGAGCCGTGAATTCGAGCGCAAGGACACGCGCGAAGAAGCCGCCAAGGCTCTGGCCGAGATCAAGACCAAAGGCATGCAGGTCAACGAACTGCCGGCCGCAGAAGCAAATCGCATGCGCGACAAGCTCGGCGCCGTCAATGCCGGCATTGCCAAATCCGTGGGTCAAGGCACCTGGGACTCTGTGCAGACCGCCGTCAAGCAAGCCCGCGCCAAATAAGCGCGCAACCATGGAGCCATGCCCCACGCATGGCTCTGACTCATTCCAAGACAATGCCTGCGCCCGAAGCACAGGCATTGCTGCCCAAGGACTTTCATCATGGCACTTCACCCCGTTCTGGACCAGGTGACGCGGCGCATCCAGGAGCGCAGCCGCGCCAGCCGCTCCGACTATCTGGCACAGGTCGATGCCATGGCCTCGCGCCCTCCCCAGGTACGCACCATGGGCTGCGCCAATGTGGCCCATGCCTTTGCGGCGCTGCCCGGCACGGACAAGATTCGCATCGTTGAGGAAAAAGGCCCCAATGTCGGCATCGTCACGGCCTATAACGATGTGCTCTCCGCCCATGCGCCGTTTGCGCATTACCCCGATATTCTGAAAGATGAAGCCAGACGCAACGGCGCAACGGCCCAGGTGGCCGGCGGTGTGCCCGCCATGTGCGACGGCGTGACCCAGGGCATGCCGGGCATGGAGCTGAGCCTGTTCAGCCGCGACACGATTGCGATGTCCACCGCCGTGGCTCTCACGCATGACACATTCGATGCGGCCCTGATGCTGGGCGTGTGCGACAAGATCGTTCCCGGCCTGCTCATCGGCGCTCTGCATTTCGGCCACCTGCCCATGGTGTTCGTGCCTGCCGGCCCCATGACTTCGGGCCTGTCCAACAGCGACAAGGCCAAGGTGCGCGAGCAGGCGGCGCAGGGCCTGGTCGGCCGGCAGGAGCTGCTGGCGGCAGAAAATGCGGCCTATCACGACCAGGGCACCTGCACCTTCTACGGCACGGCCAACAGCAATCAGATGCTGCTCGAAGCCATGGGGCTGCATGTTCCCGGCACAGCCTTCATCAACCCCGCCGACACCGAGCGCGAACTGCTCACGCGCGAAGCCATGCGCACCGTGCTGTCCATCACCCGGAGCCGCCGCTTTGCCCCCATAGGGCATGTCGTAGACGAGCGCTGCATCGTCAACGCCATGGTGGCCCTGCTGGCCACCGGCGGCTCCACCAACCACCTGATCCACTGGGTCGCCGTGGCCCGAGCTGCCGGCATCGTCATCGATTGGGATGATTTCGAGAAGCTGTCCGCGGTGGTTCCTCTGCTGGCCCGCGTCTACCCCAATGGCAGCGCCGATGTGAATCAGTTCCAGGCCGCAGGCGGCCCCGGCTATGTGATCGCCCAGCTGCTGCAGGCCGGACTCATGCATGGCGACGTGCTCACGGTGAGGCCCGAGGGGCTGGCTGCCTTCGGGCGCATTCCCCATGTCGAAAAGCATCAGCTGCACTGGCGGGATGCGGGCATGTCCGGCGACGAAGCCGTGCTGCGCCCTGCCAGCCGTCCATTCAGCCCTACGGGTGGGTTGAAACTGCTCAAAGGCAATCTGGGCCGCAGTGTCATCAAGATCAGCGCCGTACCGGAAGATCGCCACGCGCTGCGGGCACCTGCATGGGTCTTTGATTCCCAGGATGAGCTGCAGGCGGCCTTCCAATCCGGTGCGCTGGAGCAAGCCTGCCAGACCAATGGCTTCAATGGCGTCGTCTGCGTGGTGCGCTGGCAGGGTCCGCAGGCCAACGGCATGCCCGAGCTGCACAAGCTCACCCCTCCGCTGGCCGTTCTGCAGGGCAAGGGCTATGCCGTGGCCCTGGTCACCGACGGCCGCATGAGCGGCGCATCGGGCAAGGTTCCGGCAGCCATCCATGTCAGTCCCGAAGCACTGGCCGGCGGTCCGCTGGCCAAGGTGCAAAGCGGCGACATCATGGTGCTCGACGCCCCCGCCGGTCTGTTGCAGGTCGAGCTGACCGATGCCGAATGGGAGGCCAGACCGCTGGCCACCATACCCGCCGAGCTGCAGCACGCCAATCACCGCGGCCTGGGCCGTGAACTGTTTGCCGGATTCCGGCGCAATGCGCTGAGCGCAGAAGAAGGAGCTTGCACATGGCTGCTCAAATGACCGCATTGTCCATCATGCAGGATGCACCGGTGATTCCGGTCATCGTGCTGCACAGCACGGAACATGCAGTGCCCATGGCCGAAGCACTGCTGGCAGGCGGCATCAGGGTTCTGGAGGTCACGCTGCGCACGCCTCAGGGTCTGGCCTGCATAGAGGCCATCGCCAAACAACTGCCCGAAGCAATCGTTGGTGCGGGCACCGTGCGCAATGCGGCCGATGCCGCAGCGGCAGCTCGGGCCGGCGCAAAGTTTGCCGTCAGCCCTGGCTACACCGGCAAGCTGGGCCAGGCCTGCCGCGATCTGGACCTGCCGCTGCTGCCCGGTGTCGCAACCAGCAGCGAAATCATGATGGCTCAGGAAGACGGCTTTACCGAGCTCAAGTTCTTCCCCGCCGTGCAGTCCGGAGGCATCCAGATGCTGAAGGCCTGGCAAGGTCCGTTCGGTGAGCTGCGTTTCTGCCCCACGGGCGGCATTTCGCCCAGCAACGCGGCGGAGTTTCTGGCGCTGTCCAATGTGGTCTGCGTGGGCGGCTCCTGGCTGGTTCCCGCCAATGCCGTGGAGAGTGGCAACTGGTCGCTGATCACCGAGCTGGCTCAGGCTACGCAAGCGCTGAGAGGCTCCCGCACGGCCTGAGCAGGACAAGGCCTGGTCCATAAAAAAGCCCGGTCAGCGCAAGCCGACCGGGCTTTTCCTCGTCTTGGCGACTCAGGCGTCCGGCAGCGACTTGGTTCGCTCCAGAAGCTTGCGACGCGTTGCCTCGTCATCCATCAGCTCGAACCAGATCGCATTGAGCACAGCAAAGGCTGCTGCCAGCGGCAGACCCAGCAACCAGGCGAAATACCACATAAGTTTCCTTTCATTCGGCCCATCCAATGCATGGGCCAACAATATTCGAACCGCCCCTCACACAGACTGAAGAACGCAGCAGAGCGTCTGAGGGGCATCCCATCTCAATACGAGTGACCCTGGCCGGTCACGATGGCTTTCACGTCCACCTTGCCTCGCAGCACCGAGTACACCCAGCTGGTATAGGCCAGGATCAACGGCAGGAAGATCAGCACGCAAACCAGCATGATGAACAGCACGACATGGCTGGAGGACGAGTCCCAGACCGTCAGACTGAAGCGCGGATCAATGCTGGAGGGCAGGATCATGGGGAACATGGCTGCGCCCACAGTCAGGATGATTGCGGCAATCGCCAGGCCGCTTGCCATCAGCGCCAGCCACTCGCGACGGCTGCGCAAGCCGATGGCCACGATCAGCGGCATGAGCAGACCGATACCGGGCACCAGCCAGAGCAAGGGATAGGACTTGAAGTTGGCCATCCATGCACCGGCCGCCACGGCTGCGGTCTTGTTCAAGGGGTTGGAGGGACCGACGGGGTTGATCTCGCTGGTAATCACATAGCCGTTGATGCCCGTAGCCAGCCACAGGCCGGCAGCCGCAAACAACACGGTGGTCAACACGGCAAACCATGTGCCGTACCTGGCAGCGCGGCTGGCGACTTCACCTTCGGTCTTGAACATCAGCCAGGCCGCACCATGCATGAGCAGCATGGACAGCGAGACCAGACCGCACAGCAGTGCGAAAGGCGTGAGCAGACCAAAGAAGCTGCCATCGTAGTAAATGCGCATATCGTCACCCAGACGAAATGGCACGCCGAGAATCACGTTGCCCACGGCCACGCCGAACAGCAGTGCAGGCACCAGGCCCGTGATGCACAGCACCCAGTCCCAGCGGTTGCGCCAGGCCGCATCTTCATGTTTGCTGCGGAACTTGAACGCCACGGGACGCAGGATCAGCGGCACCAGCACAGCAAACATGGCCAGGTAAAAGCCCGAAAAGGACACGGCGTAAAGCTGAGGCCAGGCTGCAAAGATGGCACCGCCACCCAGAATCAGCCACACCTGATTGCCTTCCCACACGGGGCCGACGGAGTTGATGGCCGTGCGGCGCTCGACATCGGTCTTGGCCGTGGCCCGCAGCAGGCCCATGGCGCCAAGATCGAAGCCGTCGGTGACGGCAAAGCCCACCAGCAGCACGCCGAGCAGCAGCCACCAGATGAGGCGCAGCACGTCATATGAAATCAGTTCATGCAAGATCATTTGATTGCTCCTCTCAGCTTTGGCCGCGTGCCAGCTTCTTGATCATGGGTTCGTAGAGGCTGAGGTGGGGTTCGCTCTCATGCTCGGGGCCCTTCTTGATGGCCTTGACCATCAGCTTGAGCTCGATAACCAGCAGCACGGTGTAGATCAGCACGAAACCGGCAATGGTCAGCAACAGCGTCTTCGCACCCAGATTGGAAACCGCCATGGCCGTGGGCAGCACGCCTTCGATGATCCAGGGCTGGCGACCCAGCTCGGCCACCACCCAGCCGCATTCGGCGGCAATCCAGGGCAGCGGAATCGAGAACACGGCAACCTTGAGCAGCCAGGGGTAGGCATCAAGCCTGTGGCGGGCAGCCAGCCAGAAGAAGGTGCCGGTCAGCACGATGAAGAACATGCCCAGGGCCACCATGATGCGGAATGTCCAGAACAGCGGCCCCACCGGTGGCACGGTATCCATTGCCGCCTGGTGGATCTGCGCTTCGGTCGCCGTGCGGGGATCATCCACATAGCGCATCAGCAGCAGGGCGTAGCCCAGATTGGCACCATTGTTCTCAAACCGCAGGCGTGCCTCGGCGGGAATCTCGGCATCGGTCCTGGCCTTGCGAATGGTCTGCAACGCGTCGTAGGCGTCGATACCGTTGCGGATATTGCCTTCGGCGCTCTTGACCAATTCGTTGATGCCGGGAATTTGGGTGTCCAGCGAACGCGTACCGATCAGGCCCATGACCCACGGGATGTGGACGGCAAAGTGGGTCTCGCGAGCCTCGCGGTCGGGGAAGCCAAAGGCCGTGAAAGAGGCAGGTGCGGGCTCGGTCTCCCACATGGCTTCGATCGACGCCAGCTTCATCTTCTGGTGTTCGGATGACAGATAGCCGGATTCGTCACCCAGCACCACCACCGACAGCGAAGCAGCCAGACCAAAGGATGCGGCCACCGTCATCGAGCGCTTGGCCAGATGGATGTGACGCCCCTTGAGCAGATACCAGGCCGAAATGCCCAGCACGAACAGCGAGGCCATGACGTAGCCCGCCGACACCGTGTGCACGAACTTGGCCTGCGCCACGGGATTGGTGAGCACGGCAAAGAAGTCATTCACTTCCATGCGCATGGTCTGGGGGTTGAAAGTCGCCCCCACAGGGTTCTGCATCCAGCCGTTGGCGACCAGAATCCACAGCGCCGAGAAGTTGGTGCCTACGGCCATCAGGCAGGTGACGATCAGGTGCTTGACCTTGGAGAGGCGATCCCAGCCAAAGAAGAACAGGCCGACAAAGGTCGCCTCCATGAAGAAGGCCATCAAACCCTCGATCGCCAGCGGCGCACCAAAGATGTCGCCCACATAGTGGCTGTAGTAGCTCCAGTTCATGCCGAACTGGAACTCCATCACCACGCCGGTTGCCACACCCATGGCGAAGTTGATGCCGAACAGCACGCCCCAGAACTTGGTCATGTCGCGCCAGATGGCACGTCCGGTCATCACATACACCGTCTCCATGATGGCGACGAGTATGGACAGCCCCAGTGTCAGCGGCACAAACAGAAAGTGGTAGAGCGCCGTTATCGCAAACTGCAGTCGCGATAAATCGACGATATCGAGGTCCATGGTCAGGTCCTTTCTCTCGGTACTTCAAAAATCAATCGGAATAACATATGTACTGCGGTGCAACAGCACCCAGCGCATCGGGTCGCAGCCTTGCCATCAGCTGCTCAAACTCTGGGGTGCCACGCAGGGCTTGCACCCTCACCCGTCCTGCCTGCAGATACACAATGCGGTCGGCGAGGCTCGCCTCACGCTGCCAATGCGTGGCAAAAATAAGCGTTCGCGCGCCACACTCAGCCGCCTGCAACAACCGCTTCAGCACATCGGCAGCAGTGACGGCATCCAGTCCTTCGGTCACCTCATCGAGCAGCCAACAGCGGTCTGGGCTCAGCAGCAGTCTGGCCAGTGCCAGCCGGCGCGACTGGCCTCCGGACAGACCCATGCCACCTTCACCCAGCATGGTGTCCAGCCCCTGTGGCAGGGCCATGACGTCGCTTCTAAGACCAGCAGCCTGCAGGACACCCCACAGTTGCTCGTCGTCGGCATCGGCATCTGCAAGCCTCAGGTTGTTGCGCAGGCTGTCCTGAAAAAGCTCGGTTCGCTGTGTCATCCAGCTGCAGCTGCAGGCCTGAACCACGCCTTCGTCCGGCTGCAGCTCACCCGCCATCAAATGCAGCAAGCTGGTCTTGCCTGCACCGCTGCTGCCGATCAGCGCCACGCGCTCGCCCTGGCGCACATTCAGGTCTATCGGCCCCAATTGACGAAGCCGGACAGCCTGCAGGCTGACGGCCAGCTTCTGCATGGGCTGCTGCGGGTTCTCTGCCGCTTCGACCTTGGCCGCCAGCGGCGGAGCCAGCCTGCGCAGCGCCAGCCAGGTACGCCCGGCCTGCTCTGCCCCTCTGCGCAGAGCTGCAAACGGCTCCATTGCCGACAGTGCCAGCAAAATACCCAGCGCAGCAACCGGCGCGTTGATGCGCCCCTGCTCCATCAACCAGGCCATCAGCAGCACGGATGCGCTCAAGGTAATCGCAGACACCGCACCATAAGCCTGGGCGGCAGCAGCTTCGGATTGATAAAGCCGCTCATCGGCCTGGGCGCAGCGCGCATCGCTGTGCAGCACTTGCTGCACCTGGGCAGGCAACTGGCCTGCCATCAGCAGCTCGGTCTGACCGGCAACCAGATCCACGGTCTGGGCGCGCATGGCTTCCAGCGCCATGGCACGGCGTACGGCGGCTTTGCGGCTGCGCAAACCATGCCACAGGGCAATGCCCCAGCCAGTCAGCAGCAGCCACGCCAGGGTCAACAGACCCAGCCACCAGCGCATGAATCCGTAGGCCAGAGCCGCCAGCAAGGCCGCGCCCAGCGCCGCTACGGCAGGCACCAGCAGGCGCAGATAAAGATTGTCCAAGGCATCTACATCGGCGGTCAGACGCTGCAACAGCCTTGCCGGGCGCTGCAGCAGCAGGCGGGCGCCCTGCGGGCGAGCCCAGCTCAGAAACAGTCTCTGGCGCAAAGAGGCCAGCACGGCCAGCGTGGCATCGTGGGTTACCAGGCGCTCGGCATAGCGGGCACCGGTGCGGCCCACGGCGAGCAGGCGAATGCCGGCCGACGGCATGAACACATCGAACACCAGGGCTGTGGCTGGCACCAGCCCGGCCAGGGCCGTGGCCGTGATGAACCAGCCCGACAAGCCTAGCAAAGCCATGCCCATCAGCACAGTGAGCGCTGCCAGGGCGGCTCCACCCAGCCAGAGCTTGCGCTGCGCCATCTGGCCCAGCGTGGCCAGCATCTCGCGCATTGAAATGGCTTGCTGCTTCATGCGCTCTGCTCCTGCACTCGTCGCAGCAGCGGCAGCTCGATCACGCGATCCATGGCCGCGGCTAGCTGCGCATCGTGGGTGGCGACCAACATGGTGCGCCCCCTGGCCAGATGGCGCAGAGACTGCGTGATCTGGGCGGCTGTCTCGGGATCGAGATGAGCAGTAGGTTCATCGACCAGCAGCAGTCCGGCCTGCGTCTGCGCGGCCATGCGCGCCAGAGCCAGCCTCACCACCTCGCCACCGGAAAGACCTGCACCGCCCTCACCCAGGCTTGCGCCTGGGCGATGCGCCAGGGTCTCATCGAGTGCCGCCTGCTGCGTGGCTTGGGCAACCTGCTCGGGTCCTACAGAGCTGCGCCCCAGCGCGATATTGCGCGCGGCCGAGCCAGCAAAGACATGGGGCAGCTGACCCAGCCAGGCCATGCGCTGGCGCAGCTGCGTTGCACTGTGGGCATCGAGCACTCGCCGATCGACCTCGATACGGCCTTGCTGCACCGGCAAAAGGCCGGCAATCTGCGCCAGCAACACGGACTTGCCGCTGCCGCTGGGACTCCACAGCGCCACATGCTCTCCAGCCTCTATCTGCAAAGACAGGGGGGCGAGCCGGGAGTCGCTGCCCGGCGCCTGAACCTCAAGATCGGTAATGCAGACGGACACCGGCCGGACGGGCGATAAGGCTGCCTTTACCGGAAGCACCGGATCGACGAGATGCTGTGCACCGACAATCTGCACGGACTGAGTCTGCATGCTCTGCAAGGTCTGCAGTGCTGCCTCGCCGGCGGCCCTGTCATGCCAGACGGCCGAGAGATCGCGCAGCGGCTCGAAGAATGCCGGTGCCAGCAGCAACACGAACATGGCCTGACCCAGACCGAGCTTGCCGCCCCAGGCGCCGAAATTCAGCGTGCCCAGCAGGTGAAAGCCTATGTAGACGGCCACCATGGCCACGCCCAGCGCCGAGAAAAGCTCCAGCACCGCAGAAGACAGAAAGGCAATGCGCAGCACGCGCATGGTGCGGGTGCGCAGGTCTTCGGCATGGTCACGCAGCCGCTGGCCCGTCAGCTCCACGGCATGCAGAGCACGCAGCGTGCTCAGGCCGCGCAGGCGATCCAGCAAGAAAGCATTCATATGGCCCAGTTGCAGCATCTGCTCTTCGCTGGCCGCCTTGGCACGCCAGCCCACGATCGCCATGAAGAGCGGAATCAGCGGCGCGGCCACCATCAGAATCAGAGCCGCTACCCATGACTGCAAGGCCACGGCAGCCAGAATCACCAATGGCAGCAGACGCACACGCCACATCGCGCTCTGGTAACGCGCCAGCCACGGAACAATGGCCTCGGCCTGCTCTGCCATGGCGCTGGCGGCCTGGCCCGAGGCGGGTCGGCTTTTGTCCAGCGGCGATGTCTGAGCCAGCGACTGCGCCACCCGAGCGCGCAAGCTGCTGAGCTGAGCGCGCGCTGCACGGTTGGCCAGCATGCCGCCATGACCTTCTGCCCAAGCTCGCAGCAAGCCCAGCAACAACACGCCCGCCGCCATGGGCCAGACGGCCGCCATGCCCTGACCATTGGCCATGAGTTGCACAGCCCAGGCCAGCAAGGCTGCCTGCGGCAGCCATATCAGCCCGGCGAACACCTGCCACACAGCACCCGCGCTGGGGCGACGGATGACGCTCGCCAACTGGGCATGTGCTGTATCGGTCCGATTGTCGGAGGAGGAAGAAGGGGTGTGCTGCATTTCTCAATTTTCAGTATTTACTGAAATTAACGGAATACTACTCTTCTTTTGACAATCATCATGACTTGATATGCAAAAGCCAATTGCAGGACCATGCCTACATTGATGCGCATCAACTCCGATGTGATTTAACAAGGGTTAACCCTTGATAAAGTCGTTCTTGAGCAACATCAAGCGAGCAAGCCGCCCATAAAAAACGGCGTCCGAAGACGCCGTTGGCACAAAAGATAGTGAACTGCCTCAGGCAACCAGCAGGCTTGCCTTGGCGTCGGCGTACTCACGCTTGAGGCGAGCCACCAGCTCCGCCGTGGACTGCACCTTGTCAATGACACCGATACCCTGGCCGCAGCCCCAGATATCCTTCCAGGCCTTTTGCGCACCGCCGCCAAAGTTCATCTTGCTGGGGTCGGATTCAGGCAGGTTTTCCGGATCCAGACCGGCCGCACGAATCGAAGGCGCCAGATAGTTGCCATGCACGCCTGTGAACAGATTGCTGTAGACCACGTCGTCGGAGTTGCCCTCGACGATCGCCTGCTTGTAGGCTTCGACGGCGCGCGCCTCGTCCGTGGCAATGAAGGCCGATCCGATATAGGCAAAGTCCGCACCCATAGCCTGGGCCGCCAGAATCGAGCCACCCGTGGCAATCGAGCCGGACAGCGCCAGAGGGCCGTCAAACCATTGGCGAATTTCCTGCACCAGGGCAAATGGACTCTTCACACCCGCATGGCCGCCAGCACCGGCTGCCACGGCGATCAGGCCATCGGCACCTTTCTCAATGGCCTTGCGCGCAAACTTGTTGTTGATGATGTCGTGCAGCACCACACCGCCCCAGCTATGCACGGCCTGATTCACATCTTCACGCGCGCCCAGGCTGGTGATGATGATGGGCACCTTGTACTTGGCGCAGACCTGCATGTCGTGCTCAAGACGGTCATTGCTCTTGTGCACGATCTGATTGATGGCGAATGGTGCCGAAGGACGATCGGGATGGGCTTTGTCCCAGGCCGCCAGAGTCTCGGTGATCTCTGCCAGCCAGTCCTCCAGCTGCTCGGCCGGACGGGCATTGAGAGAAGGCATGGAGCCGACGATACCGGCCTTGCACTGCTCGATGACAAGCTTGGGATTGCTGATGATGAAAAGCGGCGAGCCGATGACAGGCAAAGCCAGCTTTTTGAGGGCGGGTGGCAGCTTGGACATGTGTTGTCTCCTTCTTCGTTTTATCAATAAAAAGGGCTGTAGCGTTTGTTCCAAATACGCAGGCAGCTCTTATTTCAGAAGCAGTTCGAAGGGCGGCTCACTGTTTGCACCCCTGTGCCGACGGTGAAGCCGTCCGACTGGCCTTGGCCAGTTTCGCCTGCCATGGCTCCACTCCCTGTCCCCAGGGCAACAGTTTTTGCCTTCTCTGTGCACGCAGGAGCATCGTGATGGGAGCGGCCGCAAAAAAGGCCTGAACGCGGTGCGGCGTCAGGCCTTGGTTTCTTACTGCGTCACACGCCCGGCGGCATTGACGATGGACAGGTCCACATATTTGGAGCCCACTTGCCCGGGCTTGAAGTTCACCCAGTAGCCGCCCAGGTCATAAGACTCCAGTCCGCGCAAGGCAGCACTCATTTTTTCCGGCGTCACCGGCTGGCTGCGACGCATGGCCTCCACGATGACCTTGGCATTCACATAGCCTTCCATCATGGCGAAACTCACCGGAACGTCCAGGGACTTGCCTGCAGCAATCGTCGCGTCGCGAAACTCCTTGTTGAGCTTGCCCGATACCTTGTAGGGACTGGGCACCACCTGGGCAATCGACAGACCGCTCATGTACTCCACAGGAAGACGCTTAGCCAACTGCTCGATATCGGCCTCGGCCGTGGCATAGACCTGAGCGGTACCGCCCTCCATGCGATATGCCTCGACAAATGCCGCCGTGGCAGGACTGGAAGCCACCAACAGAATGGCCTGAGGCGAAGTCTTCGCGGCCTGCAGCTCCTGCACAGCCTTGTCCGTTCCGCCTCGGCTCTTGAGCATGGCCGATGTCACCAGCTTGGCCCCGCTGGGGTTCACGGCCTTGGTCACCAAAGCTGTCAGCTCCTGCGCATCGGGACGCTCCTCGAACACCAACGCCAGCCGCGTGATGCCTACGGTGGCCAGGTGGGTGGAAATCTTTGCGACCTGCTCGGCAAGCCCTGCACGCGTGGAGAACATCTGGGGTGATGCCAGCACACGGGTGTCCGTGCTCTGATAGCCCACCAGCGGAATCTGCGAGCCATCCAGAGCCTTGCTCTGCAGCAAGGCCGAGAGATTGCGATTGCCGAAATAGCCTGCCAGTACCACGGGCTTGGATTCGCTCAGCAGCTTGCGCGTCTTGGTCACGGTCTCCTCGGGATGGCCCACATCATCGAGCACGGCCAGCTCCACAGGCTGGCCCTGCACACCACCTGCCTTGTTGATCTGGTCAAAGTACAGACGCATGCCCTGCGCATAGGCCCGCCCCTGACTGGCTTCGGCCCCGGACATCGGAGCTACCTGCCCTACCGTCCAGGCCTGCGCCACCAAAGCAGCACCTGCACACATGGCGACCAAACCGGCTCGCGCCAACACCCAATGCTTGCGATTCATTCAGAGTCTCCCTCTCCATCAATGCAGTGGGTATGAAGCGCCCATGCAACTGCCGAATTATTGTTGATGACCTGCCCTGTACGAGCCAGGCGCCCACGGAAAAAGAGGGGCTTGAAGCCCCTCTTTTGATGTGCGCCAAATTACAGCGCGTTGACCAGTTCGGGGACGGCCGTGAACAGATCGGCTTCCAGACCGTAATCGGCCACCGAGAAGATCGGTGCCTCCGGGTCCTTGTTGATCGCCACGATCACCTTCGAGTCCTTCATGCCCGCCAGATGCTGGATCGCACCCGAGATGCCGCAGGCAATGTACAGCTGGGGCGCCACGATCTTGCCCGTCTGGCCCACCTGCAGGTCGTTGGGCGCATAGCCCGCGTCCACCGCAGCGCGCGACGCGCCGATGGCGGCTCCCAGCTTGTCGGCCAGCGGCGACATGACTTCCTGGAACTTCTCGGCCGAGCCCAGCGCGCGACCGCCGGAAACGATGATCTTGGCGGCCGTCAGCTCGGGACGCTCGCTCTTGGTCACTTCACGGCCCACAAAGGCGCTCTTGCCGTTGTCGGCCACGGCTGCCGCCGTTTCCACCGCCGCCGAGCCGCCAGTGGCAGCTGCTGCGTCAAAGCCCGTGGTACGCACGGTGATGACCTTGACGGCATCGGCGGACTGCACGGTAGCAATGGCGTTGCCCGCGTAGATGGGACGCTCGAAGGTGTCGGCCGAGTCGACCTTGGTGATGTCGCTGATCTGGGCCACGTCCAGCTTGGCGGCCACGCGGGGTGCCACGTTCTTGCCCGAGGCGGTCGAGGGGAACAGGATGTGGCTGTAGTTGCCCGCAATGCTCAGCACCTGGGCGGCGACGTTCTCGGCCAGGCCGTCCTTGAGGCTGGCGCCGTCGGCATGGATGACCTTGGAGACTCCGGCGATCTGGGCGGCAGCGGCTGCTGCAGCGGCTGCACCTTCGCCAACGACCAGCACATGCACATCACCGCCGCAGGCCTTGGCAGCCGTCACGGTGTTCAGGGTCGCGGTCTTGATCGACGCGTTGTCGTGTTCTGCAATAACGAGAGAGGTCATTTCAGTCGTCTTTCTCTAGAATTTTTCATGGTGCCTGCATCACCCGCAGTCGGCCAATCTGGCGCGGCTCAAGCGCGGGACACCGAGGAAGGGCCGCCCCGCACCGAGGGGTGTCCCCCTGCGGGGGATGACGCGAAGCGGCTCAGGGGGCCTTAGATGACTTTCGCTTCGTTCTTGAGCTTGTCGACCAGGGCGGCCACATCAGCCACCTTGACGCCGGCGCCGCGCTTGGCAGGCTCGGAGACCTTCACGGTCTTCAGGCGAGGCGTCACGTCCACACCCAGGTCTTCGGGCTTGAAGGTGTCCAGCTGCTTTTTCTTGGCCTTCATGATGTTGGGCAAGGTGACGTAGCGGGGCTCGTTCAGGCGCAGGTCGGTGGTGATGACGGCGGGCGTGGACAGGGCCACGGTTTCCAGGCCGCCGTCGACTTCACGGGTCACATTCACCTTGTCGCCAGCGACTTCGACCTTGGAGGCGAAAGTGGCCTGGGGCAGGTCGGCCAGGGCCGCCAGCATCTGGCCGGTCTGGTTGGCATCGTCGTCGATGGCCTGCTTGCCGCAGATGACCAGACCCGGTTGCTCCTTGTCCACCAGGGCCTTGAGCAGCTTGGCCACGGCCAGGGGCTGCAGCTCGACATCGGTCTCGACCAGGATGCCGCGATCGGCACCGATGGCCATGGCCGTGCGCAGGGTTTCCTGGCACTGGGCCACGCCGCAGGAGACGGCGATGACTTCAGTCACCACGCCTTTTTCCTTCAGGCGCACGGCTTCTTCGACGGCGATTTCGTCAAAGGGGTTCATGCTCATCTTGACGTTGGCGATGTCCACACCCGTGCCGTCCGACTTCACGCGGACCTTGACGTTGTAGTCCACCACGCGCTTGACAGGGACCAATACCTTCATTGCTGCGGCTCCTTAATGATTACTGCATTGACGTTTACGTAAACTGGATTCATTTTATGCGGCACTGCAACACTCTCTGCACAATTTTCCAGACAATCTGTCCGAAGAACTCTGCAGCAGCCTTCGCAAGCGGACTGGCATAAAAAGAACGACCGTTCTATTTTATGCACAAGCCATGCGAAATCACAGGTATGAAATGAGCCCAATCAGGGTAATACCTAGGAAGTGAGCTCATCAACGCCATGCCTGCATTCAGACAAGTCTCACGGTAACACTGCCTGAAAGCAGCCTCGTCGTTCAAATGGACGGGCTTGAAGCACAAAACCACGATGCAGGCTGCACCATCCGCGCAGATCGGCCTGCCCGGCGGACGATGGCCGAGGCATCAAGACCAGCCAGGCTTGCGCTTCTCAAGAAAAGCCTGAGCACCCTCCTGTGCATCGGCATCCAGCATATTGATGGCCATGGTCTGGCCCGCCAGCTGATATGCCGACTCCAGTCCCATCTCCCGCTGGCGATAGACCAGCTCCTTGCCCATTCTGATGGCCGTGCGAGGCTTGCTCACAATAGCCGCCACCAGTTCCTCCACGGCGGCATCGAGTCGCTCTGGCTCGACCACACGATTGAGCAGGCCATAGTGCAGCGCCGTCTGCGCATCGATGAACTCGCCCGTCAGCAGCATCTCCATGGACTGTTTGATGGGCATGTTGCGCACCAGGGGCACACTGGGCGTGGAGCAGAACAAGCCATACTGAATACCGCTGGTGGCGAAGCGGGCCTCGCTGCTGGCCACGGCCAGATCGCATTGCGCCACCAGTTGGCAGCCTGCAGCCGTTGCAATACCCTGCACTCTTGCAATGACGGGCACTGGCAGCTTTTGAAGCGACAGCATCATGCGGCTGCATTGGGCAAACAGTTGCTGGTAGTAAGCCAGCTCCGTGTGCTTGGCCATATCCTTGAGGTTATGCCCTGCGCAAAAAGCCCGGCCCTCGGCCTCCAGCACCACCACACGCACCTGCTCGTCCCTGGCCACGGCATCCAGCGCCGACTGCAAGGCCGTGAGCATTTCGCTGCTCAAGGCGTTGAAACGCTGCGCGTCGCTCAGCGTGATGCGTGCCACCCCGCGCTCGTCCTGGCTCAGCTGCACTAAGGAATCGCTCATCCCTGTCTCCCTGCTTTCGGACTAGATATCGGCCAATACGCGCAGATGTGCCTCCACGCTGCGCGCCAGCGGATCCATCACATAACCGCCTTCGAGGCTGGAAACAATGCGGCCCTTGGAAAAGCGCCGTGCGATGTCCTTGATGCGTGAGGTGATCCAGGCAAAGTCGTTTTCCGTCATGCCAAGCTGACCCATATCGTCTTCGCGATGTGCATCAAAGCCGGCGCTGATGAAGATCATCTCGGGCTTGAATGCTTCAAGGCGTGGAATCCACATCATCTCGATGATCTCGCGAATGTCCATGCCTTTGGTGTACGCGGCCACAGGCACGTTCAGCATGTTCGGTGCCGGATCCTTGTCACCGCTGAACGGATAGAACGGGTGCTGGAAGATACCGCACATCAACACGCGCGGATCACCGGCCAGGATGTCTTCCGTGCCATTGCCGTGATGTACATCAAAGTCGATCACTGCCACGCGCTTGAGATGGTGACGCTCCAGCGCATACTTGACGCCCACGGCCACATTGTTGAAAAAGCAAAAGCCCATGGCCTGGTTGCGCGTGGCATGGTGCCCGGGCGGACGCACGCTGCAAAAGGCGTTTTCCAGCTCGCCGGCCAGCACCGCATCGGTAGCCGCCAGTGTGGCCCCCGCAGCGCGCAGTGCGGCCTTGAAGGTGTGGCGGTTGATGGAGGTATCGGTGTCCAGCTGCCTGTGCTCAGGCCCGCCTGCGGCCAGCTCCTGCTCCAGCCTGTCGGTCAGTCCCTGCAGGGCGGCAATATGCATGGGATCGTGCGCCAGCTCGATCTCGGCCAATGATGCCAGCGGCACATTGCAGCGCTCCAGCGCATCGCCCACGCCGCTGACCAGCAGTCTGTCTTCTATCGCGTCCAGCCGTGCCGGGCATTCAGGGTGGCCCGGCCCCATCTCGTGCAACCAGCAATCCCGGTGGCTGAAATAACCTGTCTTGCCCACAGTCATGTCTCCGCTATCGCTTATTTAGGATATGGTTTCTGCCATGCATGCACAGAACACAATTAATGCGCTTTTGAGTCAGCTTAACACGGTGATGGAGGGCAAGCCGGATCAGGTCAGAGACGGTGTGGCCTGCTTGCTGGCAGGCGGTCACTTGCTGATTGAAGACGTTCCCGGTGTAGGCAAGACCACCCTGGCCCATGCACTGGCACGCAGTTTCGGCCTGCAGTTCTCGCGTGTGCAGTTCACTGCCGACCTCATGCCCAGCGACCTCACGGGGGTCTCCATCTACGATCGCGGACAAGAGGCTTTTGTGTTCCACCCCGGGCCGGTGTTTGCCCAAGTATTGCTGGCCGACGAAATCAACCGCGCCAGCCCCAAGACCCAGAGTGCGCTGCTCGAAGCCATGGAGGAGCACCAGGTCACGACCGAAGGCAAGACCCACAGCCTGCCTGCCCCTTTCTTTGTGATTGCCACCCAGAACCCTCTGGAGCAGTTGGGCACCTTTGCGTTGCCCGAAAGCCAGCTTGACCGATTTCTCATGCGCATCAGCCTGGGCTATCCCTCGCGCGATGCCGAGCGCAAGCTGCTCGCGGGCAATGGCCGCCGCGCCGCTGCCGATGCACTGCTGCCCGTCATCTCCCAGCAGGAGCTGCAGCAGTTGCAGGCCGCTGCACTGGCCGTGCATGCCAGCGACGCCCTGCTCGACTATGTACAGGATCTGATTGCCGCTACACGCAACGGCCAGTGGTTTGCCCAGGGCCTGTCGCCACGCGCAGGCATCGCGCTGCTGCGTGCGGCCAAGACCATCGCACTGATGGAAGGCCGCGACTATGTGGCGCCCGACGATGTACAGGCCATATTGCCCCAGGTGGCTGCCCACCGTCTGGTTCCCGTGGGCCATGCCGGCCGTGGTGCCGTGGAGCAGGTGCGCGCCATGATGCAAGCCGTTGCGCTGTCTTGATGTCGATGGACTTCGACATGAATTTCATAGCATGAAGCGCCCGTTATCAAAGGGCGGGCAGCCAGAAAAATCCAATATCTTCCAGCGGCTCTCACCCCGCGCCAGGGTGCGCGAGTGGATGTTTGCTCGTCTGCCGCGCAGCGACCAGCTCACGCTGACCCAGGGCAATGTCTACATCCTGCCCTCGCGCGCGGGCTGGGCCATGCTGGCCACGCTGATCGTGCTGTTGATCGCTGCCATCAACTACCAGCTCAATCTGGGCTATCTGCTCACGTTTTTGCTAGCAGGAAGCGCGGCCGCCAGCATGGTTGTGGGCCATGGCAATCTGCGCGGTCTGCAGTTGAGCCTCGGCGGCGCAGGTTCGCAAGGCAGCACCTCGGGCGGCTGCTTTGCCCATGCGCCCTGCCCCATGCATGTCAGCCTGCACAATGCCCGCCGCTCACGCCGCTGGGGCATCGGCCTCGCATTGCACCAGACGCGGCACAACACCGATCACTCTGATGCCTGGACCTGGGTCGATATCCCCGAGCAGGGCAGCACCGCCGTGCAGTTGAGCTTCATGCCCACGCGCCGCGGCCGGCAGGAGCTGCCCGCCATCTCCATACTCACACGCTACCCGCTGGGTGCATTTCGCGTCTGGGCTCTGTGGCGGCCCCAAACCCTGGTCTGGGTCTATCCCGCACCTGAAGCCCATGCCCCGCCTCTGCCAGCCGCCAGCCCCGAAGCTGGCGGCCGCAGCAGCGCCCAGGTACGCAGCGGTGAGGAATTTGACGGCGTACGTGCCTATCAGAATGGCGACCCGCTCAAGCTGGTGGTGTGGAAGAAAGCGGCCCAAGCCTTTGCCGCAGGCAGCCACCAGCTCGTCAGCCGCGACCGGCCCATAGCTCACCATCACAGGCTCTGGCTCGATGTGCGCCAGACCGGACTTGCCGACCATGAAGCGCGCCTGTCACGCCTTGCCGCCTGGGTGCTGATGGCTCAGCAACAAGGCCGCACCTGGGGCCTGCGCCTGCCCGGCGGGCAGGAAATCGCGCCCGCCAGCGGCGCACAGCATGCCACGCGCTGCCTCGAAGCATTGGCAGCCTGCCCATGAAAGCAACCGCCTCTTCCCTCGAAAGCAACTGGCTGCAACGCCTGACGGCCCTTCCGCGCGATGCACGGGACACGCTGTTTTTGCTCGCCGTCATCGCCTGGATCATGCTGCCGCAGATTCAGCACACACCGTGGTGGACCAGCGCCTTTGCCGCAGCTCTGCTGCTGTGGCGTGCACGCCTGGCACTGACCAGCGCCCCCCTGCCCGGCCGCTGGGTGCTGGCGGGCGCACTAGCCATCGCCATTGGAGCGACCTGGGCCACGCACAAAACGATTGTGGGCCGCGATGCCGGCGTGACCCTGGTCGTCATGCTGCTGGCGCTCAAGACGCTGGAACTGCGCGCCCGGCGCGATGCCATGGTGGTGTTCTTTCTGGGCTTCTTCGTGCTGCTCAGCAACTTTTTCTATTCGCAGTCCCTGCCCACAGCCATGGCCATGGTGCTCGGGCTGATGGGCCTGCTCACGGCCCTGGTCAACGCCCATATGACGGCTGGCAAGCCTCCATTGACGCAGGCTCTGCGCACTGCGGGCTGGCTCGCGCTGTGGGGCGCACCGGTCATGGTGGCGCTGTTTCTGTTCTTTCCGCGCATGGCGCCGCTGTGGGGCGTACCGTCCGACGATATGGCCGCTCGCTCGGGCTTGTCCGAGAACATGCGTGTGGGCGAAGTCGCCGCGCTGGCTCTGGACGATAGCGTAGCCCTGCGCATTCGCTTCGATACGCCGGGCGGCAAGGAGCCACCGGCCAACACCCTGTACTTTCGCGGCCCCGTGCTCAGCCAATTCGATGGCCGCAACTGGCAGGCCGACCCTGTGCTCGACGCCATGGCCATGCCTCAGCTACGTGTGAGCGATGAACCCGTTCGCTACCAGATGCTGATCGAGCCCAGCAAGCGCCGCTGGCTGACGCTGCTGGATGCCGTCAAGACCGAGCCGCAGATTCCGCCCGGAGCCTCGGTAGGCAGGCTGCGCATGAGCTCCAGCCTTCAGTGGCTGAGCTCGCGTCCGATCACCGATGTGCTGCGTGTCGATGCCCAAAGCTATCTCGACTTCAGCCATGGACCGCTGCAACTCACGCCCGAGCTCAAACGCTATCTGCAACTGCCGGCCGGCAGCAACCCGCGCACACAGGCCCTGGGCGAGCAACTGCGGGCCGAATTGCGCGCCCAACGGGGCGCCGACACGGATACGGATACCGATACGGACAGGCTGATCGCCGCCGCCCTGCAGCGCCTGAAAGCCGGCGGCTACACCTACACACTGGAGCCCGGCGTGGTGGACAGCGTCCACACCGCCGATGACTTCTGGTTTGACAGCAGGCAAGGCTTTTGCGAGCACATCGCCTCGGCCTTTGCCGTACTCATGCGCGGCATGGGAGTGCCCGCGCGCATCGTGACCGGCTACCAGGGCGGCGATCGCAACAGCGTGGACAATTACTGGACCGTGCGCAACAGCGACGCCCATGCCTGGACCGAGGTCTGGATTGCCGGCCGGGGCTGGGTCCGTGTGGACCCCACGGGCGCTGTCGCACCCAGCCGGGTCGGCCAGTTCCAGCGCCTGAGCGCTCCCCCCGGAGCCTTTGCCAGCGCCGTTGGAAACTTCGTCGATACGGGCTCGCTGGAGAAGCTGCGTGCCGTCTGGGAGGCCGTCAACAACCGCTGGAACCAGTGGGTGATCAACTACACGCAAAGCCGTCAGCTCAATCTGTTGCAGAGCCTGGGCTTCGAGTCGCCGAGCTGGACGGATCTGCTGCGCCTGCTGGCGGGCAGCTTGAGCGCTATGGCGCTGCTGTGGCTGATCTGGGCCCGCGCCACACGGCCGCAGCGCGACGGCTGGGGCCAGCTCATGCACGGCGCCAAGCTGAGGCTGCAGCGCGCAGGCATGGCGAGCGACGCCAGCGAATCCGCGCGCAGCCTCTCGCGCCGCGTGCAGGAGCGCTGGGCCGAGGAATCTGCATCCGCGCCTCTGGCTGCGGCCTTATCCGACTGGCTGCTGGACATGGAAAGGCTACGCTATGCGCCATCCTCCAATACCGAAGCCACCGAACTGAAGACCTTGCGCCGACGCTGGCTGTCCCTCCGGAAGCAGCGCTGGCCCCGAACCATCAAGAATTAAAAACATGAGCATCCACCCTCATCAAAGCAATCGTTTCAGGACTAGAACACTGAGCACTCTGGCCTTGTGCCTGCTGACCGCCTGCGCCATCGCCGCACCGGCCAAAAAAGCCGTCCGCAAGGCGGCACCGGCAGCAGCAGCCACGGCTGCCGCCGCTACGGCCGTGGCCTATGCCAGCCGCAGCGACGCCATGCAACTGGCCGATGAAATCGCTGCCCGCCGCGATCTGCCTGTCGACTGGGTGCGCGCGCAGCTGAGCGAAGCGCGCAATCTGCCCGTGGTCACACGCCTGATGACGCCGGCCGGCAAGACCTTTGTGAAGAACTGGACGGTGTACCGCAGCCGCTTCATCGACCCCGTGCGCATACGCGCCGGCGTGCAGTTCTGGCGGGCCAACCACCAGGCGCTCGCGCGTGCCGAGCAGCAATTCGGCGTGCCCGCAGAGATCATCGTCGGCATCATCGGTGTGGAAACCATTTACGGCCGCAACATGGGCAACTTTCGCGTGATGGATGCGCTGGCCACGCTGGCGCTGGATTTCCCGCAGGCCCACCCCCGAGCACAGGCCCGCAGCGACTACTTCCGTGGCGAACTCGAGCAGGTGCTGGTCACGGCCAGCCGCACGGGCAGCGACCCGTTTGCGCTACGCGGCAGCTACGCCGGCGCCATGGGCCTGGGCCAGTTCATGCCCACCAGCTGGGACAAATACGCGGTCGACTTTGACGGTGACGGTCGCATAGACCTGTTCAACAGCGCCACTGACGCCATCGGCTCGGTCGCCAACTACTTCGTCGGCCATGGCTGGAAGCCGGGCCTGCCCACGGCCTTTACCGTGGACATGCGCGCCCAGGGCGAGAATCTGGCAACCCTGCTGGCACCCGATATCAACCCCACGTTCACGACCAAGCAGATGGCGGAACGCGAAGTGCGTGTACTGGGCGCCGACAACTATGAGCGTCCGCTGGCACTGATCGAGCTGAAAAACGGCAGCTCCGGCCCCACGGAGTACATCGCGGGTACCGAGAACTTCTACGCCATCACGCGCTATAACTGGTCGGCGTTCTATGCGCTGTCGGTGATCGAGCTGGGGCGCGAGGTACATGAAGCCTATCTGGCCAGCCAGACCGCCTCTGCTACGCGCAACTAGATTAATTCGGGCTGCAGCGCTTTTTCCAATAAGCGCTGACCGCTATTGATTCGATAGTTCTCCAGCCACTCAAAAGCGCTTCATCCGGCACTGACTAGGCAACTCTGCCCTGGCTGCAAAGATCTCGCGCACTACCTTGAAGCCGTAGCCCGAGCCTTCCACATCGAAGTCCACGCCTGCGCTGCCTCTCTTTTCCATCATGCCTACCACCAGCGATTGCTGAAACTGGTGGTCTACCGCCCGCATGCTGCCCGAGCGGCCCGCCAGTCGGACCCTGGCATGCTCCAAGGCATGGGCCACGGCGACGGTATCCGTGCTGCCGGCTTTTTCGAGGCTCTGTGCAAGAGCATCGATCATGAGCTGCATGCGCATATGCACATAGTCGTCCTGCGGATTGGGAAAGCGCTGGCGAAAGGACTGGTAGAAGGCCCGGCTCTCTGCCGTGGGCACATTGGGCAGCCAGTCGGCCACGGCCAGCACCTTGCCCACGCCGGCATCGCCCAAGGCAGCCGGGGCTCCCAGGGCATTGCCGTAGAAGGTGTAGAAGCGCCCTTCGTAGCCGGCCTCGCGCGCAGCCTTGACAAGCAGCATCAGATCATTGCCCCAGTTGCCGGTGATCACGGCCTGGGCACCGCTTTGCTGGATCTTGACCGCATAAGGCGCAAAGTCCTTGACGCGGCCCACGGGGTGCAGCTCGTCGCCCACAATGCGCACATCGGGCCGTTGCATGCCAAGCTGACGCCTTGCTTCGCGCAGCACGGCCTGGCCAAAGCTGTAGTCCTGCCCGATCAGATAGGCACTGTGTACGGCCTTGTCATCCTTGATGACCTCCATCAGCGCAGCCATGCGCATATCGGCATGGGCATCGAAGCGAAAATGCCAAAAGCTGCAGCGCTCGTTGGTCAGCGCCGGGTCCACGGCCGAATAGTTCAGATACAGCACACGGCGCGAAGGGTCTCGGCTGTTGTGCTTGTCGATGGCGTCCAGAAGCGCCGCTGCCGTGGCCGACGAGTTGCCCTGCATGATGATGCGCGCACCGCCGTCTATGGCCGCACGCAGCGCCGACAGTGCCTCCTCGTTCTGGCCCTTGCTGTCATAGCGCTCTATCACCAGCTCATGCAGACCGTCGGCCAGGCGCACGCCGCCGCGCGCGTTCACTCGCTCGGTCGCCCACAGCAAATTGCGGAACACTGCCTCGCCCGTGTTTGCAAACGGGCCCGAAAGACTCTCCACCAGTGCCAGCTTGATGGGTTGCGCAAGCTTGGCCTTGGCTGCAGCCACAGCAGCGCCAGCAATGCCGAACGGGGCGCATAGTAGTGGCAACTGCAGGTATTTCAAGGCATCACGGCGCAATTTATTCATCAAAAAAACCTCTTGAAATGCGCTTGCCACCACCTACCTATGAACCAAGCGGCAACAACGCAAGCCGCGCAGTTTAAAGGAGTTAAACACCATGTTCTTCGCCCCTGTAATGAGCCGCAATACCTTTGTATCCCCTCGCGCCGCCGACCTGGCCCTGCAACGCTTTCTGCAGGAAACCCTGGGCGCTGCAAGCCCCGTACAACGCCAGGTTCAAGTCAGTCGCGATGACCAGTTCACGACCCTGACCCTGGATGTGCCAGGCTTGGCACGCGAGCAACTCAAACTCTCGCTGGAAGGCTCTGTCGCCAAGCTCGAAAGCGTGGAAGGCGCAGCCCGCCAGGTCAAATACAGCTGGGATCTGGGCCATGAAATCGATGCTTCCAAAAGCAAAGCCAAGCTTGAGCATGGAGTGCTGACGCTGACCCTGGCCAAGCTCGAGCCCCAGAGCAAAGCCGTGACGCTGAGCATCGAATAAGCGCTGTTTACGCTGACCGGCCAGCCTCATCCTTTCTTCCATCTTCTCTTAGCAAGAGGTCGGCCGGAAAGCACAAAGCCCGCAATGCCAAGGTGTTGCGGGCTTTTTTCATGTCAATGGCATTGCCGATTCCGGGACTTGAGCCGATTCGGCGCCTTGGCCTACAGGCGCCGGCTGCCGGTGCGTGTCGCGCTGCCATCTTCGATTCCTACACTGTGGATTCAGTCGGGTGCGCCACTGCCGCACCGCTTTCCAACCCGTTTGAGGAATTCACCCATGGCAAAAGTGCTGGTTCTCTACTACTCCATGTACGGTCATATCGAAACCATGGCGCAGGCCGTGGCCGAAGGCGCGCGCAGCGTCAGCGGTGTCGAGGTCACCGTCAAGCGCGTGCCCGAAACCATGCCCGAGGATGTCTTCAAGAACGCAGGCGGCAAGGCCAATCAGACCGCAGAGGTCGCCAGCCCCGCCGAACTGGCCGACTACGATGCCATCCTGTTTGGCGTGCCCACGCGCTTTGGCAATATGCCGGGCCAGATGCGCAGCTTTCTCGACCAGACCGGCGGTCTCTGGGTCAAAGGGGCTTTGATCAACAAGATCGGCAGTGTCTTCACCTCGACCGGCACTGGCGGCGGCCAGGAAATGACGGCCACGACCACCTGGGCGACGCTGGCCCATCACGGCATGATCATCGTGCCGCTGGGCTATCCGCTGCCCGAACAGACCAATCTGAGCGCGGTCAAGGGCGGCAATTCGCCCTATGGGGCCTCGACGATTGCGGGTGCCGATGGTTCGCGCCAGCCTCATCCCGACGAGCTGAGTATTGCCCGCTACCAGGGCCAGAACGTAGCGAAACTGGCCGTAAAGCTTGCCGGATAAGCGCAGGCAGCCATGAAAAAAGCAGCCACCTGGGCTGCTTTCTTTCTGCACGAACTCACCTGAGCGAATCCAGCGGCCAGCGTGGCCTCACATCGAACGCATATTCATGCAGTGCCTGCTCGCGTCCTGCCTGTATGCGCATGGCGGCAGCCATGGCAATCATGGCGCCGTTGTCGGTACACAGATGCAGCTCGGGGTAATGCACGCGAATCTTGTGCTTGGCGCAGGCTTCATTGAGCTGCTCGCGCAGCTGCTTGTTGGCCCCCACGCCTCCCGCCACCACCACGCGCTTCATGCCGGTCTGCTTGAGTGCGGCCATGGTTTTCTTGACCAGCACATCCACAATCGCGGCCTGCGTGCTGGCGGCCAGATCGGCCTTGCGTGCTTCGAGCTCCTCACCCAGCTTCTTGGCCTGGGTCAGTACGGCCGTCTTGAGACCGGCAAACGAAAAGTCCAGATCGCCCGAATGCAGCAGGGGGCGAGGCAGCTTGAAGGCTTGGGGATCGCCGCCCTCTGCCAGCTTCGAGAGCACGGGGCCGCCCGGATAGGGCAAGCCCATGAGCTTGGCTGATTTGTCGAAAGCCTCGCCCGCCGCATCGTCGATGGTTTCACCCAGGATTTCGTATTCGCCCACGCCGTCCACACGCATGAGCTGGGTATGCCCCCCCGAGACCAGCAGGGCCACAAACGGAAACTCCGGCGGGTCGGCACTGAGAAAGGGCGAGAGCAGATGACCTTCGAGGTGATGCACGCCCAGCACGGGCTTGTCCAGCGCGGCGGCCATGGCGCAGGCGGCACCGGAGCCGACCAGCAAAGCCCCGGCAAGGCCAGGACCGCGCGTAAAGGCAATCACATCGACGTTTTCGAGCTGCTCCCCGGATTCGGCCAGCACCTTTTCGGTCAGCGGCAGCACGCGGCGAATATGGTCACGGCTGGCCAGCTCGGGCACCACGCCGCCATAGGCGCGGTGCATTTCAATCTGGCTGTGCAACGCATGACTCAGCAAGGTGGGCACACCTTGTCCGTCCGGGGTGCGCACCAGGGCCACACCGGTTTCATCGCAAGAGGATTCGATTCCCAGGATCAGCAAACTCATGGCCGCAAGTGTAGAACTTGCGACCTCCAGATGCAGAGAAGGCGGACATTAGCCCTGCCCGCCTTCTCTATTCCACGACTTACGCAAAACGGGTTCAGGCCGAGCGACTGCCTCAGAAGGCAGGCCGTTGTTACATTCTTGTTTGCGTAAGTCCCATATTCAATTCATAGCAGCCTACGGCTGATTCACATTGGGTGTCCCGGAAATATAGTGTTCCAGCTGATGAATCGTGAACTGCTGGGCCGAGATGATTTCCTTGACGATGTCGCCAATCGAAATCAGCCCCTGCAGCTCGCGGGTCTCGCTGATCACGGGCAGATGGCGCATGCGATTGCTGGTCATCAGCGACATGCACTCCTCGCTGGTCTGGCGCGGCAGCACGCAATGCACCTTGCGCGTCATGACCTCGTCCACGCGTGTGCTGGCCGAGCTTCGGCCCTGCAGAGCGATCTTGCGCGCGTAGTCGCGCTCGGTCACGATGCCTGCGATCTCGCCACCTTCCAGCACCAGCAGCGCGCCAATGCTTTTTTCCGCCATGAGCTGCAGCGCAGCCAGCATGGTGTCGGAGGGAGAAACGCTGTAGATAGTGCTGTTGCCCTTGGCACGCAGAATTTCGGCGACGGTCGTCATCTGGTTCTCCTTTCTGGATCGGCCTGTCATGCAAAACGCATGACGACATGACCAGTGTGAGAATCCTGCTGCATTGCGGCAATCAGGCTATGCCCGTATACAAAAACAAAAAAGGCAGCCAAGGCTGCCTTGATACTGTCATCCAATCAGGGCTCAGCGCCGACCGCCCAGCAGACCCGCGCCCAGCTTGAACAGATCTCCGGCATCGAGCTTGCCGTCGCCATTCTGGTCGAGCAGGCTGCCGAGGATGCCTCCCGCAGCGCCGCCTTGCGACTGAATCTGGCCTCGCTCCTGATCCAGAGCACTGCCCAGGTCGCCAGCCCCCATGCCCTGCGCCTGGACCCGGTTGGCCAGGAAAGACATCACCAGCGGAGCCAGCAGGGCCAGCAACTGACCCGCATTGCCACCCAGGCCCGTGGACTGCCCCAGTTGGGACTCGGCCTGCTGCTGCTGACCGCCAAAGATATTGCCCAGGATGGCGCCTGCATCCAGCTGCGAGTTGCCGGCACCGGAGCCGCCTCCCAGCACCGAGCCCAGAATGCTGCCCAAACCACCCAGGCCGCCAGCCGCACCGGCGCCACCGCCCGCTCCACCCAGCAGGCCACCGAGCCCGCCCAGCAGACCTCCCAGATCCATCGCTCCATTGGCACTGCTGTGATCGCGCTGCAGCGCACCGAACAGATCGGCAGCTCCCTGAGGCTGGGCCGTGTTCTGGCCCAGCGCACCAAACAGCATGGGCAGCGCCACGCCCACGGCCTGCTCGGCCTGCACGGAGTCAATGCCCAGTTGCTGGGCCAGGCCCTGCATGGGAGCGCCCTGCAGCTGGCCCATGAGTTCGTCGGTCAAAGATGCGTTAGCGGTCATTTCAACACTCCTCAAAAACAGCGCACATGGTACGCGCGCTCTGTGTCCCGAAATGTGATCAATGTTCATCCACTGCGCAAGCCCCTGCCGAGCTATAGACCATTGAGGCGGCCTGCTCACTGGACTGGGCCTCCTGCAGGCCGCAGCGTCCGGTGACGGCTTGGCTCAGAAGGAGTGCGAGATGCCGACCAGCAGCGAGCGCGGCTTGCTGCCCTTGGGAACCGAAGGCCCGGCATTGCTGGCGCTGTTGATGGTGAAAGCTGCATCCGCCTCGTTGCGGATCGCGGAGACGCCCGCATACAGCTTGGTGCGCTTGGACAGCGCATGGTCGTAGCGCACGCTCAGGGCGCGGGCATCGCTGTTTGCGCGCGCACGCCCCTGGAACTGTCCATAGGACAGCAGCACCTGCCCTGCCGCGCTGACCGGTATGGTCATGCTGGCTTCAAAGAAACGCCCGCGCTTGCTGGCGGCATCCGGCAGATCATCTTCGCGGGTGGACAGCAGCAAGGCCGCTCGCGCCAGCTTGAAGTCATAGGAGCCGCCCAGCAAGCGATAGCGGTCGGTGTTCTGGGCTGTGGTGCGACGCTCCCACAGCGAGGCCCCCAGACTCCAGGGGCCGCGCGTGTAGTCCAGCGAGCCGCCGAACTGGCGCCCGACATTGGTGTCGGCGTTTTCCCCGAACGAGTACATGCCTCGCACCACCAGCCCCGCGATGGAAGCCGACTGAAAGCGCAGCGAGTTGTCAGCGCGCAGCACCGTGCCGTCACGGAAATAGTTGGCGGCATTGCCCCAGATCAGGCCCGTCAGGGCGTAAGAAGCCAGCGAGGTATGAAACGTGGTGTAGTGGCGGCCCACCGTCAGCTGGCCCCAGTCGCCCCCCATGCCGACAAAAATCTGGCGACCGAAGGCAAGGCCCCCCTGACCGCGCTCACCGGTATCGGCATTCAGTCCGGCCTCCATCACGTACAGCGCACGCAGGCCGCCGCCCAGATCCTCGGAGCCGCGAACGCCCCAACGCGAGCCCGCCAGGACACCGCTTTCCGCGCGCAGGGTGCGGCCCGCACCGGTGGACACCGACTCGGCGGCCATGTCCACCACGCCGTACAGCGTGAGCTGGGATGTGGCGGGCGCAGCGGTCTGGGCCTGAGCCAGCGAGCATGTGGAGATGAAGGCTGCGGCCACGGCCAAGCCTCCCGATTGCCAGGATGTCATGAAGTCTCTCTTTTTAATAATGGATGGGGCTCCCGGCAGGGTCCTGCCGCTGTCGAGCCGCTGACAGCAGCATCCGCCGCAGTTGCGGCGGATGCCGTGTGGGATTCCGGCGCCTCAGATGGCGCCGGCCGCACTCATTCGAGGCGGATGTTCTTTTGCGTGATCAGGCTGCCGTAGATGCGGGCATCGTTTTCGATGCGCCTGGACAGCGAGGCGGCGCTGGTATCGTCGATGCGCCAGCCCTGGGCCAGCAGCTTGCTGCGGATATCGGGAGCATGAAGAATCTTTTCCAGGGCCGCAGCCAGCTTGGCGCGGTGCTCGGCGGGCATGGAGGCCGGCGCCATGACCGCATTCCAGACTTCGATGTCCACATTGCCAGCGCCGATCTCGGGCATGGCCGGGACGCCGGGCGCCAGCGGACTGCGCTTGCTGGAGCTCACGGCCAGGGCGGCCAGCTTGCCGGACTGGACCAGCGGCATGACGGTGGAGGCCGGCAGCAAGGCCATCTGCACCTGATCGCCCATCAAGGCGTTGACCACAGCCGGGCCGCCGTTATAGGGCACATGCTGCAGATTCAGGCCCATGGCCTCCTTGATCAGCTCCACGCCCAGGTGGCCGCCGGACCCCGTGCCCACCGAGCCGTAGTTGCCCTGGGCTCCGGTCTTGAGCGCCTTGAAATAAGCCCCTGCATTCGCGGCCATGGACTTGGGAGCCACCAGCACCAGAGGTGCCGATCCGATCATGGCCAAAGGTGCGAGATCCTTGATCGGATCGTAGGGCAGCTTGCTGTAGAGAAACTTGGAGCTGGTCAGCGGGCCGTTGCCGATCACGCCTATGGTGTGGCCGTCGCCGGCCTTGGCCACGGCGTCAGCGCCGATATTGCCGCTGGCACCACCTTTGTTCTCCACCACCACGGGCTGGCCCAGGGCCTTGGTCAGGGGCTCGGCCAGCAGACGGGCCTGCACATCGGGCGAAGAGCCGCTGGCATAGCCGACGATCAGACGTATGGGGCGGGTGGGCCAGTCAGCCTTGCCCTGGGCCTGAGCCGCCAAGGGCAGGCAGGCTGCGGCGCACAGCAGCAAGGCGGCCCGGCGCACGGGCATCGATTTTTTTGTCATCTTTATGTCTCCAGAATCTCGGATCAACAATCGGCGTATCCAGCCATCAGTTCCATCAATGGCGGCGGGCGTCCGCTGGCGGGCAGGGCCAGTTGCGAACGGCACACCCGGGTTTGCAGGCCAAAAGCCTGCTGTGCAGGCGTTTCGAGGTGATGCGCCTGCATTCGTTCGGCCCACCATTGGGTGCCTTGGGTGCATGCCGGCCCATCCAAATGCTCGGCCAGCATGACCACCGTGACTTCCCCTTGGGCCTGCTCGGCAATGCGCTCCCCGCCAACGGGGTAGTGCAAGGAACGCTCCACCGGCACCACACCCGTCATGACCCGCAGCAGACGCCCTTGCTGCACCGCCTGCTCCGCCCAGCGGGCTGCCTGCGCGGCCCAGGCCTGCACATCGGTGGTAACGGCCTTGAGCGTCGTCAGCGCCGCACCGCTGGATGCTCCAGCCTGGGCCTGCAAGATGCAGGGCCTGCGCATGAAAGCACTCAGGCGCGGCCTCATGCGTGCCGACCAGGGCGTGGGATTGGCGATCACATCCGCATACTCGGCCGAGTCCAGGGCCGCCAGAGACTCCAGACCGTAGAGCGTGAAATACCCGGAAGCGCCGACATAGCGATGGCCGTAGACAAAGCCCGGCAAACCCACGCGCTCGGGAACATGCTCGAGGGCATGCCAAGCCTCGTATTCTGCGCGAGCCTCGGGCCGGTCGATGTCGTTCCACAAGGCCAGAAAGGCGGTGCTCATGATGTCCGGCCCGCCCCGGGCTGAATCAGCACCTTGCTCGCCAGCCGCGCCCGCGCCAGCTCAAACCCCTGCCCGGCCTGCGCAAGCGGCACGCGATGGGTGATCATGAGGCGCAGCTGATCCTGATGGGTTTGCATGAATGCAACGACCTCCAGCCAGCAGCGCTCCGGCGTGCGATAGGAGCCGCGCAGCTGCTGATGACGTCGCACCAGAGCCGTCAGGTCCAGCGGCACGGGCGCGGAATGAATGCCGGCAATCACCAGCACGCCGTGGGTCTTGAGCGCACGCAGGGCCGGCGCCAGCACGGCCGCCGCCCCGGTGGCTTCAATCACTACGTCAAAGTGAGCTTCTTGCGTATACACGGCAAGGGCTTCGTCGATGTCCTGCCCCTCGAAGTCCAGCAAATCGTCGAACCCCATGGAGCGCAGGACCTCCAGCCGCGCGGCGTCGCCATGGCCGGCAACCACCACCTGGGCCGCCCCTGCGGCACGCGCAAACAGCGCAATGCCCTGGCCGATATTGCCGGGCCCCAGGATCAGCACGCGATCGCCGGGCTGGACATTGCCCGTGCGCACGGCCTCGAAGCTCACCGACAGCGGCTCGGCCAATGCAGCAACCTCGGGGTCCACGCCCTGCGGAATCGCCACGCAATTGCGCAGGGGCACGGCCACATACTCGGCAAAGCCGCCATGGCGCATGACACCGATGCCGCGACGGGTGGTGCAGGCATCGAAGTCGCCGGCACTGCAGCTGGGGCATCTGCCGCAGGTGACCGAAGGCCGCACGGCCACCAACTGTCCCAGGGGCAGATGCTCGGCCCCCTCGCCTCTGGCCACGACCACGCCGCTGAACTCGTGGCCCACAGTCACCGGCAGCGCGGCCTGCAAAAAGTGATAGCTCGCCGTCCAGGCATCGATATGCAGATCCGTGCCACAGACACCTGTGGAATGAACCCGCAGCAGTACCTCACCTGCGGCAGGCGACGGCATGTCGACCTCGTTGAGCTTCAGTCCCTTGGCGGACTCGGTTTTTTGCAAGGCTTGCATGAGACAGGCAATGCATGCGTGGACATGCATCTCAGAACGAACAGGATCGGCAGTGTTGCCGCCCTTCATTCATATGTCCAACACTGATTTAATATAAAAATCATACTTTTGAAATATGGATTGATTCAGGCATGGAACTGAGACATCTGCGCTACTTCGTGGCAGTTGCCGAGCAGGGCAACGTCAGCAGGGCCGCTCGCAAGCTATTCATCGCCCAGCCGCCGCTGTCGCAGCAGCTCAAGCAACTCGAGGACGAGGTCGGCACGCAGCTCTTCACCCGCCTGCCGCGCGGCATGCAGCTCACCGCAGCGGGCGAGTCGCTGCTGGAAGATGCACGCGTCATATTGGCGCGTGCCGAGCAAGCCCCCTTGCGCGCGCGCGACCGAGAGCGCAGCAGCCAGACCGTGCTGCGCCTGGGGCTGGTGCCCTCGGCCATGCAGTCGCTGCTGCCCGGCTTGCTGCAGGCCGTGGCACAGGCCGGCTGTGAGGTGCAGATCGAAGCCCGCGAAATGATTTCCTCCCAGCAACAGCGGGCCTTGCGCCAGGGCGAGCTGGAGCTCGGCTTTGCCCGCCCCGGGCACAGGGAGGCCGACGAGCTTGAGCTGGCCAGCATTGACGACCCCTATTGCCTGGCGGTTCCGGCCTCCCACCCTCTGGCCGGAGGCAGCGCAACGCTGGATCTTCAAGCCGCCGTGCATCAGCCCTTTGTGGGCTTCACCCGCTATCAGGACACCGACTACTTCGACCGCACAGTCGCGCTGTGCGCCGAGGCCGGCTTCACTCCGCTGATACGCCACGAAGCCGGTCAGCTGGTGAATGTGCTGGCGCTCGTGGCCTGCGGTCTGGGCGTGGCCATCGTGCCGGCGTCTTTCGCGATGTTCCACCGCGAGCAGATCGTGTTCCGACCGCTTCGCGCTTCGCGCCAGGTCAGCCGGCTCGCCGTCCTGGCGTCTGCCCAAGCGCTCAAGAGCAACCCCATGCTGGAGCTTGTCGCCCAGCTCGCGCAATCCCAGCTGCAGGCCCTGGCTGCACAGCTGGCGCAACGGGGAGCGACGGCTTCTCAACCACGGCCGGTTTGATTTATATAACCAAATCGTCTGACAACTCATGGTTTTTATAGCGACAATTACGTTAATCATGAGCATCAGCCACTACATCAAGGAAATCGGTCGCGGCACCAAGGGCGCACGTTCTCTTTCGCGGGCTCAGGCCTGCGATCTGATGGGGCAGGTGCTGGACGGCAAGGTCAGCGATCTGGAGCTGGGCGGCTTTTGCATCGCCATGCGCTTCAAGGGCGAAAGCGCCGAAGAGCTGGCAGGTTTTCTCGACGCCACCCAGCAGCGCCTGCCCGTGTGGCCGCAGGCCCATAATGCCCGGCCCGTGGTCGTCATCCCCAGCTACAACGGCTCGCGCAAGCTGGCCAACCTCACACCGCTGCTGGCAGGCCTGCTGGCACAGCAAGGCCTGCCCGTGCTGGTGCACGGCAGCCATACCGAGGACAAGCGCCTGGGCACGGCCGAGGTGTGGCAGCAACTGGGCTGGACGGCCATCGAGCGCCCCGTCGCCCTGGAGCCTGGCGACAAGGTCTGGATGCAGACCCGTCACCTGCTGGCACCGCTGGATCGGCTGCTGCAGATTCGCCGCCAGATGGGCCTGCGCAACCCCGCGCACAGCATCGTCAAGCTGCTGGACCCTATCCATGGCAGCAGCACCGCGCAATCCGGGCTGGTGCTGGCCAGCTATACCCACCCGGCCTATGCCCAGCCCATGCTCCAGACGCTGGCCATGCGCGCGAGCAGTGCGCTGCTGGTGCGCGGCACGGAAGGCGAGGCCGTGGCCGCCCCCCACCGCGAACCCGTGAGCACGGGAGTGATTGCCGGAGAAATCTGCTTTGAGCGCTCTTCCCTGCACAGCAGCCAACTTGCCTCGGGCACTGAGAGCAGCGCCCCGCAGCAAGATCTGAATGCCGAGCAGACAGCCCGGCTGACGCTGGACATATTGAGCGGCCGGCTTGCTGTGCCGGCACCCATTGCGCAACAGCTGGAACAGATACAAGCCCTGCACCAGGCCATGCAGGCCACAGATGCCGCCGCCAGCCGCGCCGCACTGCAAGCCTATAACCGCAGCCCCGACTGCCGCAGCCCCGACTGAGACCCCACAATGACTGCCATCTCTCACAACCCCAATCACCGCGGCTCATGCACCCTGGTGGGTGCCGGCCCTGGCGACCCCGAGCTGCTGACCATCAAGGCCGCCAAGGCCATTGCCTCGGCCAGCGTGTTGTTTGTCGACGATCTGGTCAGCGATGGCGTGATGAGCCATGCCTCGCCCAGCGCCCGCGTGGTCTATGTGGGCAAGCGCGGCGGCTGCAAGAGCACCCCCCAGGCCTTTATCGAAAAGCTCATGATTGCCGCCGTGCAGGACGGCGAACGCGTGGTGCGCCTCAAGGGCGGAGACCCCTTCATCTTTGGCCGTGGCGGCGAAGAGGTCGAACATCTGCGTGAGGCCGGCATCGAGGTGGATGTCATCAACGGCATCACCTCCGGTCTCGCGGGCCTGACCAGCCTGGGCGCCCCGCTGACCCACCGCGACCGCGCGCATGGCGTGCTTTTCATGACCGGCCATGCCAAGCCCGGCGACAGCGGCCCCGACTGGCGCCAGATCGCCGCCACGGCCCATGCCGCCAAGCTGACGCTGGTGATCTATATGGGAGTGAGCAGCGTCGAGCGCATCAGCGACGAGCTGCTCAGCAGCCTGCCCGGCAGCACGCCCGTGGCCGTGATCCAGCATGCCAGCCTGCCGCAGCAGCGTCATGCGCTGACTTTCCTGAAGGATTTGCCGCAGAGCATTGCCGATCATCAGCTGGGCAGCCCCAGCATCATCATCGTCGGCGATGTGGTCCAGGGCATTGCCGCCTGGCAGAGCCAGCCCCAAGACTTGCCGCAATCAGCAGTGGCCTGAGCGAGGCCGCGCCCACGCAGAAGCGGCGACGCGACTCAGGGAGTACGGGTCTCGGCAAAGCGCTCGGCCAGCTCCTTGCGCAGTTCCTTGCGGATGATGGCAGCGCCCCAGCGGCGCTTTTCCTCGTCGGTTTCGAGCTGCAGCGGGGGCACGGGGGCAGGCTTTTTGTCATCGTCCACGGCCACCATGGTGAAGAAGCAACTGTTCACGTGGCGCACCACCTGGCTGCGAATCTCCTCGGCAATCACCTTGATGCCGATTTCCATGGAAGACTTGCCGGTGTGGTTCACGCTGGCCAGAAAAGTCACCAGCTCGCCCACATGAATGGGCTGCAGAAACATCACCTGATCCACGCTCAGCGTCACGACATAGCGGCCCGCATAGCGGCTGGCGCAGGCATAGGCGACCTGATCCAGCAGTTTCAAGATGGCGCCGCCGTGCACATTGCCGGAGAAGTTGGCCATGTCAGGCGACATGAGCACGGTCATGCTCAGCTGGTGGGATGGTGTAGTCATGGGGCGCGATTCTAGAAGTGATCCATGGCACATGCAGACGCTTGCCGCATATCCCAACAGGACAACGGGCTGACGGCTGCACAGACATCACGATCCACGCATTTCGGGACTTTGTCAGCCCTTCAAGCCCCGGTGACCGGCCATCTGGGACAATGACCGGCTTTGTTGTTCGTGCTTCAGCGCCCTGCCCGCCGTGTCCTCCACCCCACAGGTCCCCTTCCAGATTTTTGACGCCATCATCATCGGCGCCGGTGCCGCCGGCCTGTTCTGCGCGGCCCAGGCCGGCCAGCAGGGCCTGAGAGTGCTGCTGATCGATCATGCGCCCAAGGTGGCCGAGAAGATCCGCATCTCGGGCGGCGGGCGCTGCAACTTCACCAACCGAGATCTGGACGTGCGTGCGCCGCAAAAGCATTTTGTGGGGCAAAACCCTCAGTTCTGCCGCTCGGCCCTCTCGCGCTTCACGCCTGCCGACTTCATCACGCTGATGGACAGGCATGGCATTGCCCACCATGAAAAGCACAAGGGCCAGTTGTTTGCCGACCATTCGGCCGAGGACATCATCGCCATGCTGCTGGCCGAGTGCGCGGCAGGCGGCGTGCAGCGCTGGCAGCCTTGCCAGGTCAAGAAAGTCGTGTTTTCGCAGTCAAGCCAAGGCACAGAAAGCGATTGCAGCTATCAGATTGAAACCGATCGCGGCATGGTGCAGGCCGCCAATCTGGTCATTGCCACCGGCGGTCTGAGCATTCCCAAGATAGGCGCCACCGACTTCGGCTACCGGCTGGCCCAGCAGTTCGATCTGCCGCTGATCGAGCGCACGCCCGGCCTGGTGCCCATGACCTTCGACGGCGAAGGCTGGCAGCCCTACGCAGGCCTGGCCGGTCTGGCCCTGCCCGTGGAAATCAGCACCGGCAGCAAAAAGGAGCGCATGAGCTTTCACGAGGATTTGCTGTTCACCCATCGCGGCCTCTCGGGTCCTGCGGTGCTGCAGATCTCCAGCTACTGGAAGCCCGGCACCCCGCTGCAGATCAATCTGCTGCCTGGCGTGGATCTGGCCGAGGTGCTGGCCCAGGCCAAGCTCCACTCGCGCAAGCTGGTGGCCAACGAGCTGGCCGCCCACCTGCCCGCACGCCTGGCCGATGCCTGGGTCGGCCGCATGCCCGAGCTGCAGCGCCCCATCAACGAGGCCAGCGACAAGGCCCTGGCCAGACTGGCCGAACAGCTGTCGCGCTGGGAGATCACGCCCACGGGCACTGAAGGCTATAAAAAGGCCGAAGTCACGCTCGGCGGCGTGGACACCAAGGTGCTGTCCCAGCAAACCATGGAGTGCAAGAGCCGCCCGGGCCTGTACTTTATCGGCGAGGTGGTGGACATCACCGGCTGGCTGGGGGGCTACAACTTCCAGTGGGCCTGGGCCAGCGCCGCCGCCTGCGCCCAGGCCATGGCGGAAAAACAGTCAGTCCCAGCTTGAGCGACTGGAGCCAAAGCGGCAGCCGCCATGAAAAAAAGGATGGGTGAACCATCCTTTTGGGCGGTCTGCGCCTGCGGCGCACCATCCGCTCAGGCAGAAAACTCCTTGCCTTCATAGTGCTCGGGCACCTTGAGCTGCCCCGAGGCGATGGCAGCCGACGCCCTGGCCACGCGCTCGCGCACAGCGGCTGCCACGCCCTGGCCCATGGTCAGGCGTACGGCCGCCGGGTCGCTCAGGCCAATCTTGCGAATACCCGGGCCGGGCGCACCGCGCTGCTGCATGTCCTTGACGGCCAAAAACGCGCCAATGCCCACATCGGCCCAGGCGGAAGCGACAAACACCTGCGGCTCCACCGTGGTCCAGTCGATCACATTGCCGATCTGACGCGTGCCCGCCTCGCGGCAGGCCTGGGTCACGCCATCGCGGCCGGAGTTGAGCATGGTGAAGATCACATCGGCACCGGCAGCCATCTGGGCCTTGGCGATGCGGTGCGACAAGGCGTTGTCGTCCTGATCGCCCGAAAAGTTCGTCAGCAATTGGACCCTGGGATCGGTATCGCGCACACCGGCCGCATAGGCGGCACGGCCCTTGAGCCCCGGTGGCACGCGAATGCCCGACATATGGCCGACCACCCCGGTTTTGGTGGTCAGGGCCGCCAGCACGCCGGCCAGATAGGCCGACTCCTCCTGCAGCACGTCATAGCTGCAGAGATTGCTCCCCTGCACCGCGCCCTGGGTCACGACGAAATGGGTCCTGGGAAAGCGCGCCGCGACTTCGGCTGCGGCCTGATTGTTCTGCCCGCCATGGGCAATCACCAGCTGCGCCCCCTGCTCCGCGAGCTGCGCGAGAGCCGGCACCAGCAACTCCTTGCTGGGTGCCATGCCGTCCAGAAAACGGATCTGCACGCCCAGCTCCTGACGCGCCTTCTCCAGACCGCGCCAGCCCGCCTCCATAAAACCCTTGTCGCTGCGCGAGCCCGCAAACAGACCGCCCACCACCAGGGAACCGCCGGACGCAGCAGACCCGGAAACACCGGCCCTGCCGGCACAGGCCGTCAATGCCAGCAAGCCCGGCACGGCGATGGCCGAAGCCATCCATTGACGACGCGAAATAAATGAGCGATGAGAAGCGCTGGACAAGATGGAAGCTCCTTGGACACGGAAAAAACAGCGACGCGCACTGGCACCAAACCACTTGCCTCCTGACTTGAGTCAAGAAACAGAGTCTTCAAACTGTATGCAATTTCCGTGCACAAGATGCTCCACACAAACCCCAGCGCCCAGTTGCACCGGCACAGGCTTGAGGCCCCGCCTGCCGAAGGCCTATGTATTGCACGCGTCAAAGGCATCAAGACAGGCATCAAGACAGGCATCAAGACAGGCATCAAGACAGGCATGAAGACGGGCACAAAGACAGGCATAGAGGCGCAGTAGCGGCGCCTGAACCAGGCCTTAGACTGCGCGAGCCGGTAGCGGCAAAGCCTGCCATCCTGACGAGCGCAGACTTGCTTGGCAGCGCAATGCAGACGCAGCCCAAGTCTTGGTCTATAATGCTCGACTTTGCTGGCATTACCCCGTCGGCCATACTAGTTAAAAAGTGGCGGGGAAACCGCTGTTCACGGCTCTCAGGCCCGATCTTCCCGAGAACCCTCTGTCAGCACAGATATATCTGGAAATTAAATGACTACCATCCGCGTCAAAGAAAACGAGCCCTATGAAGTTGCCCTGCGCCGCTTCAAGCGCACCATCGAAAAGCTGGGTCTGCTGACCGATCTGCGTGCTCGCGAGTTCTACGAAAAGCCCACAGCCGAGCGCAAGCGCAAGAAGGCTGCTGCCGTGAAGCGTCACTACAAGCGCGTTCGCAGCATGCAACTGCCTAAGAAGCTGTACTAATCGTTGATTAGGACCAGTCGGCCTTAAAACAGCCGCAAACCCGCGCTCGGGACGCCAGGCGCGGGTTTTTTGTTTTCTGGCCACTGCCAGGCCTGCCCGGCCGCGCAGTGACCTCCCAGCGCATGGATAGTCAACGCCGTTCACACGGCGCACCACCATTCGCCCACCCCAAGGAGAAAGCCATGAGCCTGAAAGCCCAGATTACCGAAGACATGAAGACCGCCATGCGTGCCAAGGACAGCACACGCCTGGGCACCATCCGCCTGCTGCAGGCTGCGATGAAGCAAAAGGAAGTGGACGAGCGCATCGAGCTCGATGACGCAGCCGTCATCGCCATCGTGGACAAGCTGATCAAGCAGCGCAAGGACTCCATCGCCGCCTTCGAAGCCGCCAACCGCACCGATCTGGCCGATGTGGAAAAGGCCGAAATGGAAGTGCTCAAGGTCTATCTGCCCGAGCGCATGGGCGAAGCCGAGATCACCGCAGCCGTGCAGGCCATCGTGGCCGAGCTGGGCGCCTCCGGCCCCGGCGACATGGGCAAGGTGATGGGCGCCGTCAAGGCCCAGCTGGCCGGCAAGGCCGATATGGGCCTGGTGTCCGCCGCCGTCAAGGCCGCGCTGACAAAGTAATTGGCAACCGGCCTGAGCCGTCACGCGGCATCAGGCTCAAAAAGAGAAGCTGCTTGCGCTTGCTGTACATACATTTCAGATAATAAACACTCTGAAATTCATGTATATCAATCGATAGCAGCTTCTTTTTTAATAGCAATCCTGAATCCTTCTGGAGCTTGCCTGCCGAAGAACTCCTGCAGGAACTCGACGCAGACCCGCACCTTGGCCGAGCGCTCCAGCCGCGTCGGATAGACAGCCCAGATATTCGCCTGCTGCTGCCACTCAGGCAGCAGCTGCACCAGGCTGCCGGCCTGCAGATCGGCCGCCACATCCCAGAGCGAGCGCAGCACGATGCCATGGCCGTCGCGCGCCCATTGCACGGCCATCTCTCCATGATTGGTGGACAGCGGCCCGGTCACTTTGACGCTGCGCTCCTGACTGCCCGAGCGCAGCTTCCAGACACCAAAGGGATGATCGCGCTCCTTGATGACCAGGCAGTCATGCGCGGCCAGCTCGTCCAGCGTGCGCGGGCTGCCGCGCCGCTGCACATAGGCCGGGGCCGCGCACAGCACGCGATGGTTGTCGGCCAGATGCCGGGCAATCAGATGCGGCGCGATCTCGTCGCCCACGCGCACATCGAGATCGAAGCCCTCGGCCGCGACATCGACGATGCGGTCAAACACTTCCAGGCGCAGCTGCAGAGCCGGATATTGCGCAATCAGCTGCGACAGCGCGGGCGCCACCACATTGCGGCCAAAGCCGAAGCTGGTGGACACCCGCAGCAGCCCGCGCGGCTGGCGGCGCGTCACATCCACCTCCTGCAGCAGATGCTCGACCTCGTCCAGAATGCGCTGCGCCCAGTGGTAGACGCGCTCGCCCTGCTCCGTGACAGCGACCCGCCGTGTGGTGCGATGCAGCAGCTTCACACCCAACTCCTGCTCCAGCAGACGGATGCGCTTGCTGACAAAGGCCGGCGACGCATGGTGCGCGGCCGCAGCCTCAGCAAAGCTGGCTTTGCGCACCACGGTGGTGAAGACACGCAGGTCTTCGGGAGAGGGCATTTTCTGCACGATCTGTAAACAATCAGGCCACGATCGGTCAATTGTATTCAGTTAAGTACGATGCAGAATACCGTCAGGCACAGGCCGAGCCGCTGCCTCGCCACCCAATACATTCACGAGAAAGCACCATGTCCACTCCCAAAAAGATTGCAGTCATCGCCGGCGACGGCATCGGCAAGGAAGTCATGCCCGAAGGCCTGCGCGCGCTGCAAGCCGCAGCCAGGCGCTTCGAGCTGCCGCTGGAATTCCACCATTTCGACTGGGCCCACTGCGACTACTACGCCGAACACGGCCAGATGATGCCCGATGACTGGAAGGAGCAGCTTTCGGGCATGGACGCCATCTTCTTCGGCGCCGTGGGCTGGCCTGCCACCGTGCCCGACCATGTCTCGCTGTGGGGCTCGCTGCTCAAGTTCCGCCGCGAGTTCGACCAGTACATCAATCTGCGCCCGGTACGCCTGTTCGAAGGCGTGCCCTGCCCCCTGGCAGGCCGCAAGCCCGGCGACATCGACTACTACGTGGTGCGCGAGAACACCGAGGGCGAGTACACCGCCCTGGGCGGCATCATGTTTGAAGGCACGGACCGCGAGATCTGCATCCAGGAATCGGTCTATAGCAAGCATGGCGCCGATCGCCTGCTCAAGTACGCCTTCGATCTGGCGCAGAGCCGCGCCAAGAAGCACGTGACCCTGGCCACCAAGAGCAACGGCATCGCCATCAGCATGCCCTGGTGGGACAAGCGTGCTGACGATGTGGCCAAGGCCTATCCCGAAGTCACGCTGGACAAGCAGCACATCGACATCCTGACGGCACGCTTCGTGCTGCAGCCCGGCCGCTTCGACGTGGTGGCCGCCACCAATCTGTTTGGCGACATCCTGTCCGACCTGGGCCCCGCCACCACGGGCACCATCGGCCTGGCACCCTCGGCCAACCTCAACCCCGAGCGCAGCTTCCCCTCGCTGTTCGAGCCCGTGCATGGCTCGGCACCCGACATCTACGGCAAGAACATCGCCAACCCCATCGCCATGGTCTGGTCGGGCGCGCTGATGCTGGACTTCCTGGGCCGCAGCGAAGGTGCCTGGCGTCAGGCCCACGACACCATCGTGGCCGCCATCGAGCACACGATCAAGGCCGGTCCGCTGACGCCCGATCTGGGCGGCAAGGCCAACACCACCGAGGTGGGCGAAGCCATCGCGGCTGCCATCGCCAAGGCCTGATGGCTCCAGGCTGGCTGCGACCGGCCTGATTCAAAATCAGAAGCACCCGTGCAGGCAGCACCTGCACCAGGGTGCTTTTAGCGTGTGAACGCCCAAGGCCGACTGCGGCGGGGGCGCGGGTGTCAGAGCGGAGATTTGGCTTTGGCTTGCGAAGCCGGTTTTCTGGCCGACCGCTCAAGACAGGGGGCCAAGGATTGCACCACAGCAGCACGCCCGCGCAGAGCGCCCCCAGAGGGCCTGCCCGCCCTACACCAGACCCATCCCAGGCTCATACCAGACTCAGCCCAGCTCCCCCGCGACCTCGCGCAGGCATTGCAGCAGCAAGCCCGTGGTCGGCGTCAGCGGCTGACCGCGCAAGGTGATCAGCCCCACGGGCGGCAGATCTATGGGCACAACCAGATCCAGTATGGCCAGCGTACCCAGTGCGGCATGACAGCGGGCCACACCGCGCGCCATGAAGGCCACGGCGCCGCGCTGGTGCACAAAGGTCAGCTGCGAGAGAAAGGACGCAGTCTCCACGATGTCGACCGGCGGGTGCAGGCCGTGGGCATAGAACTGCTGCTCCAGCTTCACGCGCAGCGAGGCCCAGGGTGGAGGAAGCACACAAGGTGCTTCGGCCAGGGCCTGCCAGCTGGCCGCACCCGGCGCCAGCAGCGCATGACCGGGCCGCACCACGGCCACCATGGGATCGTCGTACAGTGCCTCGGTCTCCAGGTCGGGCGCGGCATAGCCGGGCTCCAGCCGTCCCACGAACAGATCCAGCTCGCCCAGGCGCAGCTTGGGCAGCAGGCGCGTCAGATCGCCCTCCTCCACCATCACCGTGGTCTGCTCGGACCGCGCTTTTAACCGCTCCACAGCGCGCGCCAGCAAGACGGGCGTGGCCACCACCATGGCACCCACACTGGTGCGCCCGCGGGCACCGCTGGCCTCGGCAGCCATCTCGTCGCGCGTGCGCTCGAAACCAGCCAGCACCGAGCGCGCAAACCGCACCATGCTGACACCGGCTGCCGTGGGCTCGGTGCCGCGCGTGGAGCGCTCGAACAGCGCCATGCCCAGCATGCGCTCGATCTCGGCCAGGGTTTTGGAGACGGCGGGCTGGGTCACGGCCAGAAACTCGGCCGCACGGCCCAGGTGACGGAACTGGTCCAGCGCCACCAGCAGCTGCAGATGGCGCAGCTTGAGGTTGGAGCGCAGCACACGATCGATCTTGCTCATGGGGCTTCATTACCTTTTGGTTATGAAGAGAGTCTATCTTTTCATTGGATTGTCATGGAGCAGTTTTGAACAATCGGGGCTGGCAGTTCAAATAACGACAGGAGACAAGCGATGACCCCCTCACGCAGCAGCCGGCGCAGTTTTGTGCTCGGCGCCCTCGGCGCAGCCACGCTCGGCAGTTCCACCCGCCTGCTGGCCCAGACCTGGCCCGAGCGCCCCATCACCTTCATCTGCCCCTGGCCTGCCGGCGGCACGGCCGACCAGTCCATGCGCGCGCTGTGCACCGTGGCCAGCCGCATCCTGGGCCAGGCGATTGCGGTGGAAAACCGCGCCGGAGCCTCCGGCATGATCGGCTCCAAGGCCCTGGCCTCGGCCAAGCCCGACGGCTACACCATCGGCCAGATCCCGATCTCGGTCACGCGCTTCTCCCAACTGGGCACGCTGCAGGCCGATCCGCGCAAGGACTACACCTATATCGCGCGCACCTCGGGCCAGACCTTCGGTATCGCCGTGCCGGCCAACTCGCGCTTCAAGACCCTGCAGGACCTGGTCGCCGCCGCCAAGGCCAAGCCCGGCAGCATCACCTACGCCCACGCCGGCGTGGGCGGCGCCACGCATGTGGGCATGGAGGAATTTGCGGCCGCAGCAGGCATACAGCTCAGCCATGTGCCCTACAAGGGCGGCGCCGAGGCGCTGCAGGGCGTGCTGGGCGGCCATGTGGACGCGCTGGCCGACTCCAGCTCCTGGGCTCCGCATGTGGAAGCCGGCAAGCTGCGCCTGCTGGCCACCTGGGGCGAGCAGCGCACGCCGCGCTTCAAGGACGTGCCCACACTCAAGGACCTGGGCTACAACGTGGTCGTCGATGCACCCAACGGCATCGGCGCGCCCAAGGGCCTGCCGCCCGCCGTCGAAGCCAAGCTGCGCGATGCCTTCCGCCAGGCCGTGGCCAGCCCCGAGTTCAAGTCCGTGGCCGACAGGCTGGACGCGCCATTGCTCTACCTGGACGGCCCCGACTACGCCAGGTATGTGAACACGGTCTACCAGAAGGAAGCCGTGCTCATCGACAAACTCAAACTGCGCGACCTGATGCGCTGACGCGCCGCGACCCCACCGCGTCCCAACTGCCTCAGGCCCGCCATCCCCGGACTCCAAGATGCTCTCCTCCTCCTCTTCCCTGCTGCACCTGCACCCCAACGACAACGTGCTGGTGGCCAAGACCGCCCTGGCCCTGGGCCAGGACATTCCCGAGCTGGGCGTGCGCACGCGCGCCCAGGTGCCGGCCGGCCACAAGATCGCGGCACGCCGCATCGCCGAGGGCGAGCAGGTCAAGAAGTACGACACGGTGATCGGCGTCGCCACACGCGACCTGGAGCCTGGCGACTATGTGCACAGCCACAACCTCAAGCTGGTGGACTACTACCGCGACCCGTCGTTCGGTGCCGACGTGCGGCCCGTCCAGTACGTGCCCGAGGAGCAGCGCGCCACCTTCCAGGGGTTTGTGCGAGCGGGCGGCGGCGTGGGCACGCGCAACTTCATCGGCATCCTGTCCTCGGTCAACTGCTCGGCCACCGTGATCAAGCGCATCGCCGCCCACTTCACGCCCGAGCGGCTGGCCGCCTTTCCCAATGTGGACGGCGTGGCCGCCTTTGCCCAGAGCAGCGGCTGCGGCATGTCCTCGCCCAGCGAGCACTTCGATGTGCTGCGCCGCACCCTGGCCGGCTATGCGCGCCACCCCAACCTGGCGGGCGTGCTCATCGTGGGTCTGGGCTGCGAACGCAACCAGGTCGATGCGCTGGTGGATTCGCAGGGCCTCAAGGAAGGCCCGTTGTTGCGCACCCTGGTGATGCAGGAGGTGGGCGGTACACGCGCCACCATCGAGGCCGGCATTGCCGCCATCGAGGACATGCTACCCATCGCCAACCAGGCGCAGCGCAGCACCGTCAGTGCCGCCCACCTCAAGATCGGCCTGGAATGCGGCGGCTCGGACGGCTTTTCGGGCATCACGGCCAACCCCGGCCTGGGCGCGGCCATGGACATTCTGGTGCGCCATGGCGGCACGGCGATTCTGTCCGAGACGCCCGAGATCCACGGCGTGGAGTTCATGCTCACGCGCCGTGCCATCAGCCCCGAAGTCGGCCAGAAGCTGCTGGACCGCCTGGCCTGGTGGGAGCGCTATGCAGCCGGCCAGAACGCCCAGTTCAACGGCGTGGTCGGTCATGGCAACCAGGCCGGCGGTCTGGCCAACATCTTTGAAAAATCCCTGGGCAGCGCCATGAAGGGCGGTACCACGCCACTGCGTGCCGTCTATGAATACGCCGAGCCCATCACCGAGCACGGCTTTGTCTTCATGGACTCGCCGGGCTATGACCCCGTGGCCTCCACGGGCCAGATCGCCAGCGGCGCCCAGCTGATCTGCTTCACCACGGGTCGCGGCTCCATGTTCGGCAGCAAGCCCGCCCCCACCATCAAGCTGGCCAGCAACACCCCCATGTACCAGCGCCTGCAGGAGGACATGGACATCAATTGCGGCGTGGTCGTCGACGGAGAGCTGACCGTGCCCGAGCTGGGCCAGCAGATCTTCGAGCAGATCCTGCGCCATGCCAGCGGCGAGCAGACCAAGAGCGAAGCCCTGGGACTGGGCGACCATGAATTCGTGCCCTGGCACCTGGGTATTGTGAGCTGAAGAAAGCGCATCTTCCAGATGCTTTGCGCCCTTATCCGACCTTCACTTTCTGCAATTTTCACCATGAACGCCACACCACTCAGACTGCAACGCACCGAACTGCAGCGCAGCGCCAACTTCATCGCCGGCGCCTGGACGCCCGCTGCCAGCGGCGCCAGCTTTGCCGTGACCGATCCGGCCACGGGCAGCACCATTACCGACGTACCCGATTCAGGTGCGGCCGATGCGCGCGCCGCCGTGGACGCCGCCCAGGCGGCCCTGCCGGCCTGGCGCAAGCTGCCGGCCAAGCAGCGCGCAGCCATCATCAAGCGCTGGAACGATCTGGTGCTGGCCCATCAGGACGATCTGGGCACACTGATCTCGCTGGAGCAGGGCAAGCCCCTGGCCGAAGGAAAGGGCGAAGTCGCCTATGCCGCCAGCTATATCGAATGGTTCGGCGAGGCTGCCACGCGCATGAATGGCGAAGTCATCCCCGCGCCCGTGCCGGGCCGGCGCATGTTCGCCCTGCGCGAGCCCGTGGGCGTGGTCGCCGCCATCACGCCCTGGAACTTCCCGGCCGCCATGATCGCACGCAAGATCGCACCCGCCCTGGCTGCGGGCTGCACCGTGGTCTGCAAGCCGGCCGAGGACACGCCGCTGACCTCGCTGGCCCTGGTGCTGCTGGCACATGAAGCCGGCGTGCCGGCCGGCGTGCTCAACATCGTCACGGCCTCGCGCGAGCGCACGCCCGAAGTGGTCGATCAATGGCTGGATGACGGCCGCGTGCGCAAGATCACCTTCACCGGCTCCACGCCCGTGGGCAAGCATCTGGCGCGCCGCAGCGCCGACACGCTCAAAAAGCTCTCGCTGGAGCTGGGCGGCAATGCGCCCTTCATCGTTTTCGAGGATGCCGATGTGGCAGCCGCCGTGGACGGCTTCATGGCCGCCAAGTTCCGCAACGGCGGCCAGACCTGCGTCTGCCCCAATCGCGTCTTTGTGCACCGCTCGGTGCATGAGGCCTTTGCGAGTCAGCTCAGCGCCCGTGTGGCTGCCCTGCACGTGGGCCCGGCCAGCGAAGCGGCCTCGCAGATCGGGCCCATGATCAATGACCGCGCGGTCGAGAAGATCGCCCGCCATGTGGAGGACGCCGTGGCCAAGGGCGCCAGGGTGCTCACGGGCGGCAGGCGCCTGACGGATCTGGGCCCCACCTACTACGCCCCCACCGTGCTCTCGGGCGCCACTGCCTCCATGGCCTGCGCCTGCGAAGAAACCTTCGGCCCCGTGGCGCCGCTGACCATGTTCGATGACGAGGCCGAGGTCATCGCCGCCGCCAACGACACGCCGTTCGGTCTGGCCGCCTATTTCTACAGCCAGGACATACGCCGCATCTGGCGCGTCGCCGATGCGCTGGAGTCGGGCATCGTGGGCATCAACGAAGGCGCGCTGGCCGCCGAGGCCGCCCCCTTTGGCGGCGTCAAGGAGTCGGGCTACGGCCGCGAAGGCTCCACCCACGGGCTCGACGATTACCTGCATATCAAATACGTCTGCCAGGGTGGGTTGGACTGACAGCCCCCCTGAGCGGCTTTGCCGGGGCGGCCCCGCCGCTTCCCCCGTGGCACGGCGCCCTCTCTCGCTGCGCGGGAGGGGGACGACGCCCTCGCTGCGGGGCGGCGCGGCCAGCCCAGGCCCTTGCTCGGCGTCTCTGGCCTGGGTCGCGCCAGTTGTAGGCGCCACGCCCCCAACCCCCCTATGAAAGCGTACATCCCATGCCCGCACTGAATCCCTTCAAGACCGCCATCGCCGCACGCCAGCCCCAGATCGGGCTGTGGCTGTCCATGGCCGATCCCTACCTGGCCGAAGCGGCCGCCACCACGGGCTATGACTGGCTGCTGATCGACGGCGAGCATGCGCCCAACGATCTGCGCAGCACCCTGGGCGCCCTGCAGGCCGTGGCCTCGCACCCGGCTCAGCCGGTGGTGCGAGTCGTGGAAGGCAGCACGGCCCTGATCAAGCAGATGCTGGACATAGGCGTCAAGACACTGCTCGTGCCCATGGTGGACACGGCAGAGCAGGCCCGGGCCATCGTGGCCGCCACGCAATACCCGCCCCTGGGCGTGCGCGGCGTCGGCAGTGCCGTGGGACGCGCCTCTCAATGGAGCAGCCGCGCCGACTATCTGAATGTGGCCGACGACGAGGTCTGCCTGCTGGTGCAGGCCGAGACCACCACGGCCCTGAAAAATCTCGAAGCCATCTGCGCCGTGGACGGCGTGCACGGCGTCTTCATAGGCCCGGCCGACCTGGCAGCCTCCATGGGCCATCGCGGCAACCCCGGCCACCCCGATGTGCAGGCGGCCATCGAAGCAGCGATGCGCACCATTGTTGCCAGTGGCAAAGCGGCAGGTACGCTGACCTCGGACCCCGCGCTGGCACAGCGCTACCTTCAGCTCGGCTGCAGCTTTGTGGCCGTGGGCGTGGATGTGTTGATGTTCGTGAATGCAGCGCGCAAGCTGCGCAGCCAGTTTGCCGGCTCCACGGTGGCGGCCCCGGCACTGCCGGCAGCCGCCTACTGAAGCCTTGAGGCACGACGTCGAAGTTGCCACCATGCCCGCATAACCTGAGGGCAATGCCGCACCGCCGCCAAAGCCTCGGCCGCGTCACCATACGCGCGGCCTCTCAGCCGCATCTGCACATCACTTCATCGCTGCCGGAGCGATCTGTGCCGAGAACCTCTGCACCGCAAGTTCATGCGGCGACGGCGCCGTGCACGGTCGGCACCGGGGAGGCCGGGTTGGCCGCCAGCCAGTGCTCAAACTCTTTTGGAGCCAGCGGCCGGGCGAACAGAAAACCTTGCGCCACCGGGTAGCCCTGCTCGCACAGCATCACGCTCTGCGTAGGCGTCTCCACGCCTTCCGCCACCACGGTCAGGTGCAGACTCTTGCCAATGCCCAAAATAGCACGGCTCAACGCCCGAGCCGCCTCGTCATGCTCAAGATCGGCCACGAAGCTGCGATCCAGCTTGAGCTCGCTGACCGGCAGGCGGCGCAGATAGCTGAGGCTGGAGTAGCCGGTGCCGAAATCATCCATCGACAGGCGCACGCCATGCGCATGCACCTCGTCTATGGTCTTCATGGTGCTGGGATTGGTGTCCAGCAAAATGCTTTCCGTCAGCTCCAGGGTCAGGTCCTGCGGCGCCAGGTCATTGCGGTCCAGCGTATCGGCGATCATCCGTGGCAGATCCAGGTTGTGAAAGCTCGATGGCGACAGATTGACCGACACTGCGGGGACTTCCATTCCTTTGGCTCGCCACTGCGACAGCTGGCGACAGGCCTCCTCCAATGCCCAGCTTCCAAGATCGGCGATCAGCCCGCACTCTTCGGCCAGCGGGATAAAGCGGGCAGGCGAAATCTCGCCAAGCTCTGCATGGGTCCAGCGCGCCAGGGCCTCCACGCCATACAGGCGGCCGGTGGCCATTTCGATCTGAGGCTGATAGTGCAGGCGCAGGCCGCCGCTTTTGAGCGCCTTGCGCAGTGCCGTCTCCAGTGCCAGACGCTCCTGGGCCAAGCGGTTCATTTCGCTGCTGAAGAAGCAGAAACGGCCGCGCCCCTTGCTCTTGGCCTGGTACATGGCCATGTCGGCGCGGTGCACCAGGGTCTCCATATCCCTGCCGTCCATGGGAAACATTGCAATGCCCACGCTGGCGGATATGGCCAGCGAGGTGTCCGCAATAATCAGGGGCTCCGCCAGCAGCTCCTGCAGGCGCTCGATGGTATTGGCCACATGCTCCGCATCGCATTGCGGCAGCACGGCAACAAACTCGTCACCCGACAAACGCCCGGCAATATCACAGCTGCGCAGCACGCGCTGCAATCGCGTCGCGACATTGCGCAGCAACTCATCCCCCACAGGATGGCCCAGAGAGTCATTGACCTGCTTGAACCGGTCCAGGTCGATGAACAGCACCGCCAGCTGTTCGTCATTGCCGGCAGCTGACGCAATCGCCTGATCGGCCTTGGCCTGCAGCAGACTTCGGTTGGGCAATCCGGTCAGGCCGTCGTAGAAGGCCAGCTGGCGAATGCGCGCGCGACAGCTCGCGCTCCAGCGCCAGGGCGCACAGATGGATGCAGGCATCCACCAGTTGCTGGTGAAAAGTCGAGCCCTCCCCGCTCAGCTGCTCCCGGTAATAGAACGCGAAAGTGCCGATCGGCTTGCCGCCGCTGTTGCAGATGGGAGTGGACCAGCAGGCTCTGAACCCCAGCGGCAGGATCAGGTGCTTGAAATCCGTCCACAACGGATCATGTGCAATATCGTCCACCAGCACCGGCGCGTTGCGCCAGGCCGCCGTTCCGCAGGAGCCCACATTCGGCCCTATGGCCACCCCGTCTAGCTGTGCTGAATAAGATTGCGGCAGGCTTGGTCCGGCCAGCGGATGGAGCAGCCCCTGGGCATCCACCTCGAGAATCGATGCCGTCACCTCAGGAGCAATCCTCTCGACCTCCAGGCACACCATCTCCAGCACCTCCACCAGCGGCCGCTCGCGCGCCATGGCCTCCAGCACGCGGTGCTGCAAGGCCTCATGCATCTTGGAACGCGTGATATCGGTCAGCATCGAAACCGTGTATTGCCAGCGCCCGTCCGCGTCGAGGATGGGGTTGCTGATAACCTTGGCCCAGTAGCGCTGCCCATGCTTGCCGACCACGATTTCCTCACGCCCCACAGGCTGGCCAGCGCGCAATTCCGAGCGATAGCGGTCCACAAAGGTCTCGGACAATTGAGGAGCCAGCAAGGTAATCGGCGTGTGCCCCGCGACCTCCTCGGTGCGCCAGCCGAACATGCGCGTAAAGCCACCGTTGACATGCACGATGCGTGAGCTTCCATCACTGATGACGACTGCCGTGTCGGAGGCATCGGCCACCAGGGACAGGCGACGCAGATGCTCCTGCTGCACCTGCTCCCGGGCTCGCCGCTGTGTGACGTCGGTAGCGATCTTCAGGATATGCACCACCCTGCCCTGGGCATCCATCACCGGTGAATAGGTAGCTTCCAGCCAGCAACTGCTGCCATCGCTGCGTAGTCGCTCCACCACTCCGGAGTAGGCATTGCCTGCGCACAGATGCGTCCAGATTTCCCGGTACCTGGCACTTTCGGCCAGACGCGCAGAGCAAAAGCTGCGATGTGGGCGACCCAGAGACTGCTCACGCGTAAACCCCATGAGCTGCAGATAGTTGTCATTGGCACGGTGCAACGTCCCGTCCAGGCCAAATTCAGCCATGGCCATGACCCTGTCCAAGGCCTGCAGCTGGGCCAGCTGCAGCTCAGGAGGCATCGCGCCAATATCTCCCTCACACATCATTATTCCTTTGCATATTCGCATCCCGGGTCGGATCGAATCCGGAATGGGAAAGTCATGCTTTTATATGGATGCCGGTAATAATAATGACGAAAACGAGCTTCAATATTCGTGATTCAGGCCGAGTGCTCAAAAAAACTTCAATTGGCAACAGCTATTGACTTGCGAGCCTGTGCTGCGCTGGCAAAGTGCTCTGCCAGGCCGTCACAGGCCGCCCCGGCAGAGCAGCGGATGTGCCCTGCTATCAGCCAGCCGGTATCTCAGCGCCGCCATTTGCCGCCAAACTGGTTGACCACCATTCCCAGCAAAACGCCCAGCGTCCCCAGCCACTGCAGGCCATTGGGGGCCTCTCCCAGCAGCAGCATGGCCGACAGCAGGCCGATCACCGGCACCAGCAGCGACAAAGGGGCCACGGTGCTGGCCGCATAGCGCTGCAGCAACCGCGTCCACAGACCATAGCCCAGCAAGGTGGACAAAAAGGCCAGATAGGCGATCACTCCAAGCTCGCTCCAGCCTATGGACTGCAACTGCGAAGTCACCGAGTCCACGCCATCCACCCACAGGGACAGCAACAGCAGCGGCAGCATGGGAAAGACGCTGGTCCAGACGATGAAGGACACCGGTTCATACGAGCCTTGCTTGGCCGCCATCCGCGTCAGCAGGTTCGAGCCGGCCCACATGGCTGCGGCACCCACGGTCAGCACAAAACCGATCAGCGTCATATCCGATGTCCCCTCACCATGGGCGGCACCGATCAGCAGCAGCCCGGCAAGAGCAATAAGCAAGCCCATCCATTGCCAGCGCTGCGGCTTCTCGTGCAAGAACGCCGCCGCCAGCAGCATGGTGATGAAGGCCTGGGTCTGAAGCACCACGGATGCCATACCGGCAGGCATGCCCAGCTTCATGCCGGTGAACAGCAGGCCGAATTGCCCAACCCCCTGCACCAGACCATAGGCGGCCAGCAGCCCCCAGGAAAGATTTTTGGGCGCACGCACAAACAGCAGAAATGGCAGCGATGCCGCGGCAAAGCGCAGCGCGCACAGCAGCAGGGGCGAGATCTTGGCCAGCCCCCACTTCATGACCACGAAATTGAGACCCCAGACCACGATGACGATGATGGCGCTGAGCCAGTCCGGACGACTCATGCCGGAGGCGGGCGAGGATGCAGAACTCATGAACTGATATTGGATTTTCTAGAGCAAGCCCTAGTATGACTTGCCATCCGTCATGGCTGGCGGCGAAAGCGGTCAAATCGAGCGCCGGGACGGCAAACGGTATTACTTGAGCTGATACCGGTCCGTTTTGATCGGCAGCATCAGCAAGGCCTTGAATACATACAGGACGATCAAAGTGCCGCTGAAGTCGCCCAGAATCATCACCAGAAGCTGGTCCAGCTGAAAACCATCCCCTATGACGACGGACCAGGCCTGGTGCAGCAAGGCATTGCTCAGTCCGTAAATGACACTGAGCCACAGCAGGCGACGCGGGGTGAGATCACTGAGTGATCGCCCGAGCCCCATCCATTTGCGGGCTGCGCAATAGGTGACATAGGGGGCCAGCGTGGCCATGATGCCGCCCGCAAACGCACGCAAGCCGTCATCCGGGAAGAAGTAAAAGTTGCAGACCAGCCATGACACGACAAAAAGCCCCACCACGCCCGCCTCCGCAAAAAGCAGCGTACAAAGCAAACGCACACCTGCAGGCAGGTAAATCCAGTTGACGCCTCTGACAAATTCCAGTTCGGAGAAAATCCACTGATTCAGAGCCAGCGTCGCCAGGAACAGCAAAGCCGTGATAACCGCCACCGAAAATTGCGTCCAAATGTTCTTCATGCGCTACCGCCGAGCTTGTTCACTGTCTGCGCAGTATTATGAGCGCCGTTTATTCAATCCTCGTTAGCGGCGCGTCGTCTGTTTTTGCCTTCCCATGCCAAAGTCCCTGTCTGCCGATATCTATTTACGCTTTCTGCACCTGGCAGCGACCATTCGCAACCTGCCCATGCTGCCGGCACTGGATCCCCTGGAGGAGCGCCTGCTGGAGCAAATTGCCAATGCCGGCACGCGTCAGGAGCGTCTTTGCGTCAGAGACCTGATGGCCCAACGTGAGCTGGGGTCTCCGGCCACGATTCACACCCGTCTGAAGTCCATGCGCCAAAAAGGCTGGATCCTGCTGGCCGATACCGAGGATGCCAGACGCAAGCAAATCGAGCTCAGTGCCGATGCCCACAAGCATTTCGAGAAACTCTCGCACTGCATTGTTCAGGCCGCCGCCGAGAGCTGATGCAGACACAAAAAAAGCAGCCATCGGCTGCTTTTTTCATGGAGCGTCGGCGCTCTACGGCGATCAGCTGCCCGCCACCTTCATGCGATTGACAAGAATGGAGCCCACGGTCTTGGCACCGTAGTTATAGGCATCGGCTCCGATGGCCTCGATGCCCTTGAACATGTCCTTCATATTGCCGGCAATCGTGATTTCGTCCACGGGGAAGGCGATCTCGCCGTTCTCCACCCAGAAGCCGCTGGCGCCGCGCGAATAGTCGCCGGTCACATAGTTCACGCCCTGGCCCATCAGCTCGACCACGAACAGCCCCGTGCCCAGCTTCTTGAGCATGGCATCCAGATCGTCGCCCGCCTTGGTGCGTCGCGAAGTCATGACCAGATTGTGCGAGCCGCCGGCATTGCCCGTGGTCTTCATGCCCAGCTTGCGCGCCGAGTAGCTGGACAGGAAATAGCCTCCCACGCGGCCGGCATCGACCACCTTGCGCGCCTGCACGCGCACGCCCTCTTCGTCAAAGGGCGAGCTGCCCTTGCCGCCCAGGACGAAGGGGTCTTCCTCGATATCGATGTGCTTGGGGAAGATGGGCTTGCCCAAGGAGTCCAGCAAAAAGGTGCTTTTGCGGTACAGCGCGCTGCCGCTGACGGCCTGCACAAAGCTGCCCAGCAAGCCTGCGGCCAGGGGCGACTCGAACAGCACCGGGCACTCGGTGGTCGGAATCTTGCGGCTGCCCAGACGGCTCAGCGTTCGCTCTGCCGCGTAGCGACCCACGGCCTCTGGCGAGGCCAGATCGGCCGCATTGCGCATGGAGCTGTACCAGTAATCGCGCTGCATCTCGCCATTCTTGCCGGGCAGCTTGGCGATGGGCGCCACCGACATGCTGTGGCGCGAGCTGGCGTAGCCGCCACGAAAACCATTGGTATGGGCCGTGAAGAAATGGCTTTGCTGGGCCGACACGCCCGCGCCTTCGCTGTTGCTCACGCGGCGGTGAGTCTTGAAGGCGGCCTCCTCGCAGCGCAGCGCCATCTCTGCAGCGGCTTCGCTGGTGATATCCCAGGGATGGAACAGATCCAGATCGCGGTGCGTTCCAGGCAGCGCGATATCTGCGCTGTCGGGCAGGCGGGCAAACGGGTCTTCTGCCGTGAAGCGCGCGATGTCATAGGCGGCCTGCACGGTCTGCTTGATGGCGGCTTCGGAGAAGTCCGAGGTGCTGGCATTGCCCCGACGCTGGCCCAGATAGACGGTCACGCCCAGCGACTTGTCGCGGTTGCGCTCCACGGTCTCCAGCTGGCCCTTGCGCACGCTGACCGACAGGCCGCAGCCTTCGGAAGCCTCGGCGCCGGCATCCGTCGCACCCAGCTTCTTGGCATGCTGCAGAGCCTGGTCCACCAGCCCCTCGAAAAAGGCTTGGCTGAAGCTGAAACCGGCTTGCGGTGCGGATTGGGCCTGTGCACTGGAAGTGCTTGTATTGCTGGAGCGAGGTTTTTTCATAGCGGCGGATATGATAGCCGCCACTGCAGCGCGCTCTGCGCTGCCACCGATATTGCCCCCTTACCATGTCACGCAAACTCACCAAAGGCTATTTTGTTCGTGGAAAGTTCGTTGCCGAAGGCAGCGAGCTGGACCTTGAACTCAAGGCCGAACTCAAAGGCACGTACGACTCCACCAAGACCGACCTCAAGCGCGAAAGTGATGCGCTGCAGGATCTGGGCAAGGAGCTGATGACGCTGCGCAGCGACCTCTTCAAGCGCCTGCAGCTGTCCGATCAGCTGATCGACGCGCTGGCCGAGGCCAAGCGCATCACCAACTTCGAAGGCAAGCGCCGCCAGATGCAATATGTCGGCAAGCTCATGCGCAAGCTGACGCCTGAGCAGGTCGCGGCCGTCAAGCAGGCGCTGGACGAGCAGCGCAATGGCTCGGCCAGCGAAAAAATGTCGCTGCAGGTGGCAGAGCAATGGCGCGACCGCCTGGTCGTGGAGGAAGCGGCCCTGTCCATCTGGCTGGAGCATTTCCCCGGCACCGATGTGCAACAGCTGCGCTCGCTGATCCGCCAGTCGCGCAAGGACATCGAGAAAGCCAAGGAACAAGCCGCAGCGGCCGCTGCCGCCGCCAGCCCCGATGCCGAGCCCAAGGAAGTCAGCAAGGGCCGCGCCTACCGCGACCTGTTCCAGCTGGTGCGCGAGCAACTGGCCAGCGCCGGCAAGGCCGGTGCGGCTGCCCAGGACGACGGCGATGAGTGATGCGCCCGCATATCTTCACGATGCCGTGAAGATCGGCATCGTCTCCATCAGCGACCGCGCCAGCAGCGGCGTCTATGAAGACAAGGGCCTGCCCGCGCTGCAGCAATGGCTGAGCCGCGCGCTCAAGAACCCCATCGAGTTCGAGCCACGCCTGATTCCCGACGAGCAGGCCGGCATCAGCGCGGCGCTGATCGAGCTGGTCGATGCGGGCTGCAGCCTGGTGCTGACCACCGGCGGCACCGGCCCCGCGCTGCGCGATGTGACACCCGAGGCCACTTTGGCCGTGGCCCACAAGGAGATGCCGGGCTTTGGCGAGCAGATGCGCCAGATCAGCCTGGCCTTTGTGCCCACGGCCATCCTCTCGCGCCAGGTGGCGGTGATACGCGGCAGCAGCCTGATCATCAATCTGCCGGGCCAGCCCAAGGCGATCGCCGAGACGCTGGAAGGCCTCAAGGACGCGGACGGCAAATCGAGGGTCAACGGCATTTTTGCCGCCGTGCCCTATTGCATCGACCTGATCGGCGGCCCCTATCTCGAAACCCATGACGAGATCTGCAAGGCCTTCCGCCCCAAGACCGCGATTCGCGCGCCCCGCACGGCGTAGCCTGCAGCGCCAGGTGCAATCCCTGCCAGAACATCCACAAAAGCAGCCTGAGGGCTGCTTTTTTCATGGTGCTGGCGTGGTATCTGAGCCGCCGGTATCTCGCTGCAACCGCTATCAGAATAAAAGCGCATTGCGCCTTTCCTTCATGGATTTCAGCAATAAAACTATCTGAAATCGATTAAAGGCAAGCGATAGCAGCTATCAGATTAGCCATACCCCTTGGGATTTCCCGCAAGTGCTTGCCCCGATGCCAGACGCAATCACCGCCCCTAGCATGTTTGCTGCGATGCAGCGACAGCGGCCACCCGCCGACCGGACGCTGCACGCGCTCTCTCCACATTTCTCATAATTTTCAGGAGACTCCATGCATCGTTTGTCCCAGTCTGCACCCACTGCTTCCCTGCTGGCTCTCGCCCTGACGGCGGCCTTTGCGGCCCCCGTCATGGCGCAGGAAAAAGTCAAGATCGGCTTCATCACCGACATGTCCAGCCTTTATGCCGATGTGGAAGGCAAGAACGGTGCCGTTGCCATACAGATGGCGATTGACGACTTTGGCGGCAAGGTACTGGGCAAGCCCATCGAGCTGCTGACGGCCGACCACCAGAACAAGGCCGACATCGCGGCCAGCAAGGCCCGCGAATGGATAGACACCCAGGGCATCAGCCTGGTGTTTGGTGGCACCAACTCCGCCACGGCCCTGGCCATGGCCAAGGTCGCCCAGGAGAAAAAGCGCGTCTTCATCGACAACGGTGCGGGCAGCTCGGCGCTGACCAATGAACAGTGCAGCCCCTATACCGTGCACTATGCGTTCGATACCGTGGCCCTGGCCAAGGGCACGGGCGGCGCGGTGGTGGACACGGGCGGCAAGAGCTGGTTCTTCGTGACGGCCGACTATGCCTTCGGCCACGCCCTGGAAGCCGACACCAGCAAGATCATCGAAGCGCGCGGCGGCAAGGTGCTGGGCTCGGTCAAGACGCCGCTCAACGCCAGCGACTTCTCCAGCTTCATGCTGCAGGCACAGAACAGCAAGGCGCAGATTCTGGGCCTGGCCAATGCCGGCGGAGACACCATCAACTCCATCAAGGCAGCCAAGGAGTTCGGCGTCACCAAGAACATGAAGCTGGCCGGCCTGCTGGTCTTCTTCAGCGACATCCACAGCCTGGGCCTGAAGAACACCGAAGGCATGCAGTTCACCGCCCCCTGGTACTGGGACATGAACGACGGCTCGCGCAAGTTTGCCGACGCCTTCATGGCCAAGACCCAGCGCCGCCCCAGCGAGATCCAGGCTGCCGACTACTCGGCCACCATGAACTACCTCAAGGCCGTGGAAAAAGCCGGCACGCTCGATGCCGACAAGGTCATGGCCACCTTGAAAAGCACCAAGATCGACGACTTCTTCGGCCAGGGCTACATCCGTGAAGACGGCCGCTATGTGCACGATATGTACCTGATGCAGGTCAAGTCGCCGGCCGAATCCAAGGGCACCTGGGACTACTACAAGATCATCAAGAAGCTGCCTGCCGAGCAGATCTGGACCACCAAGGCGGAAAGCAAATGCCAGTACTGGCGTTGAGCCGGATCGCGCTTGTATCAGCGAAAAGGCTTTGCATTTTGCAAAGCCTTTTCTTATGTCGGTGAACCGTCCTGCCAGAAGCAGCCACTCCCCGCCTCCTTCCTGACTGCTTGCCTGTTTACACAGCAGCCCTTTCCTCGGGTTTCCACCCCCTCCTGCTTTTGCATGCTTTGACCTGGAACAACATACCAGGCTTCAATGATTGCCCCGTGCGCGGGCTTGCGCCCACACTTGACTTTTTTTGAAAGTAAGAAGTCACTAGCTGTGCGCATACAAATCCCAGTCGCCTCCCAGGCCCTCACCCTGGCCACCTGCCAGACTGCTGCTCCCAGCTCCTTCACACGCACCAGCTCCGCCGGGCTGCTGGGCCTGCTGTGTCTGGGCTGGCTCTCGCCGGTGCTGGCCCAGCCGGTCTCTATTCCCGATGCGGGCAGCCTGCAGCGTGAAACCGAGCGCAGCCTTCAAGCGCCGGGGGCCGCCCCCCAGTTGCGCCCCAAGCCGGTGCAGGAGCAAGCCGCAGACCCCGATGCCCCTCGCGTCACGGTGCGGCGCTTTGTCATCGAAGGCGCCCAACTGCTGCCAGAGCCCGAGCTGCAGGCCTTGCTAGCCGATTTGCAGGGCCAGTCGCTGAGCATGCAGGAGTTGGAGCAGGCCGTGTCCCGCCTAGAGCGGGCCTACCGCGATGCCGGCTGGTATGCCCGGGTCTGGCCGCCGCCGCAGGATGTCACCCAGGGCGTGGTGCACATCCAGGTGCTGGAGGGCCGCTTTGGCCAAGCCAGCGTGCAGCCTGCAGCATCGTCCGCCGGTGCTCCGCTGCGCGCCGATGCCCAGCGTGTTTTGCGCACCGTCACAGCAGGGCTGCAAACAGGCCAGCCCCTGTCGGCCGTCAAGCTGGAGCGCGGCCTGCTGCTGGCCGACGACCTGCCCGGCATGGCGGTCACGGCCGTGCTGCAAGCCGGACAGGCCACGGGCAGCAGCGACCTGGCCATCGAGGTCGCAGACCAGCCCCTGCTCACCAGCGATATGGCCCTCAGCAACTACGGCCTGCGCACCACGGGAAAGGGCCAGCTCTCGGGCGGGCTGGCCGTCAATAATCTCTCGGGCCGGGGCGACCAGCTCAGCCTGCGCATGCTGGGCTCGGCCCACCTGGGCAGCGTGCAGGCCCGCTACAGCCTGCCCCTGGGCTACGACGGCCTGCGCCTGGCGGTCTGGAGCTCGGCCATGGGTTACAAGCTGGCCGGCAGCTACAGCAGCCTGGACGCCAAGGGCCAGGCCTATAGTGCCGGCATGGGTCTGAGCTATCCGCTGCTGCGTCAGCAGGCCCGCAATCTGCAGCTGCATGTGGGCCTGCAGCACCGCCGCTACGACGACGACATGCTGGACACGGCCGTGCGCCGCCAGCGCAACGAGGTCTTGAACTTAGGGCTCAGCGGCGACCTCAGCGACAGCCTGGGCGGCGGCGGCATCAACTGGGGTAGCGTGCAGCTGCTGCATGGTCGGCTGCGCATGCAGGCCCGCACCGGAGAAGTCACACAAGACGCGGCAGGCCCCAACACCCGGGGTGATTACACCAAGCTGGCCTGGCAGGCCAACCGCCTGCAAAACCTGGCGGGCTGGCTGGGCCAGGGCTGGCAGCTGCAAGCCAGTGCCAGCGGGCAATGGGCCCATCAAAACCTGGGCAGCGCCGAGCGCATGAGCCTGGGCGGACCCGACCAAATCCGCGCCTACCCCGTCAACGAGGCCATGGGTGACCAAGGCCTGCTGCTCAAGCTGCAGCTGCAGCGCGAGCTGGGCAGTGCCCTGGGCGGGGGCTGGCAGGCCCAGCTGTTCTACGACTGGGGCCAGATTCGCCAGCACAAAAAGCCATGGCAGGGCTGGGATGGGGGCAGCGGCATGGCCAACAGCTACCACCTGGCCGGCTGGGGCCTGGGCCTGCGCTGGAGCGGCCAGGGCGACTGGCGTGGCTGGCAGGTGCAAGCCAGCGTGGCCACCCCGGTGGGCAACAACCCTGCTGCCAGCCAGGGGCGCAACAGCGACGGCAGCAGCCAGCGCAGCAGCCGGGGCTGGTTGGTACTCAGCCGCAGCTTCTAAGAGGTAAGGGGCGGCCCAGCCCCCATCGCTTGAACTCACAAAACCATCGCTGTCAGCGCAATAAGGATAGGTGCGCACAGCGTTTTTAAACCCATTTTTTTGCAGGTGCATCGCATGAACCACTACTACCGCCTTGTACGCAGCGCCGACGGCACGCGCTATATGCCCGCCCCCGAAACCGCCAAGAGCCAGGGCAAGGCCAGCAAGGCCGTGGCCTCGGTCAGCGTGCTGCTGGGCCTGGTGGCGGCAGGGGGCAATGCCTGGGCCCAGGCGCCACCGGCCAATGCATTGCCTACCGGCGGCCAGGTCGCGGCTGGCCAGGCCGGCATCGGCCAAAACGGCAAGCAGATGACCATCAACCAGGGCAGCGACCGTGCCGTCATTCACTGGCAGGGCTTTGACATCGGCAGCCAGGCTGCCGTGCGCTTTAACCAGCCCGGCACCAGCTCCGTGGCCCTGAACCGCGTGGTGGCAGGCGATGCCAGCCAGATCCACGGCCAGCTCAGCGCCAATGGCCAGCTCTGGGTGCTCAACCCCAACGGCGTGGTCTTTGGTGCCGGCAGCCGGGTGGATGTGGGCGGCCTGGTGGCCAGCACCATGCACAGCAGCGACGCCGACTTCATGGCCGGCAAGGCCGTGTTCCAACGCAACGGCAGCACAGGTAGCGTCCTCAATCAAGGGGAGATCACCGCCCATGGCGATGGCGGCCAGGGCGGCCTGGTGGCCCTGCTGGCCTCCACCGTGAAAAACGAGGGCATCATCCGCGCCCAGCTGGGCAGCGTGGTGCTGGCCGCGGGCGATCGCATCACGCTCAGCACCGGCGTGGGCGGCAGGCTGCAGGTGGCGCCAGACCCGGCCACCGTGAAGACGCTGATCGAGAACAAGCAACTCATCGTGGCCGATGGCGGCCAGGTGCTGATGACCAGCCGCGCCGCCGATGCGCTGTCGGCCGGCGTGGTCTCCAACAGCGGCACCGTGCAGGCCCGCACCCTGGCCCACTAGGAAGGCCGCATTGTGTTGCTGGCCGATATGCAGCATGGCAGCACCCAAGTGGCAGGCCTGCTGGACGCCAGCGCCCCCGATGGCGGCAATGGTGGCTTTGTGGACACCAGCGCCGCCCAGGTGCAGATCCAGGCCGGCACCCGCGTGACCACCCAGGCCGCCAGTGGCAAGACTGGGCAGTGGCTGATTGACCCCACGGACTTCACCATCAGCGCCGGCGCAGCTACCCAGAAAGACAGCGGCATAGGCGCAGACACCCTGGTTGCCAACCTGGCCAGCACCGATGTCACACTGCAAACCGTGGCCGCCGGCAGCGACAAGGGCAGCATCCATGTGAATGCCGATGTGCGCTACGACGCCAACCAGCTCACGCTCAATGCTCACCACGACATCAACATCAACGCCACCATGGATGTGGGCGGCACGGGCAGCCTGGCGCTGAACTATGGCAACACCCTGGGCAACGCCGCGACTGCTCCGGCAGCAGACAGCCAGCTGAGCATCAATGGCCGCGTGAACTTTGCGCAAGCCGGTGCGGGCCTGCTCAGCATCAACGGCCATGGCTATACCGTGATCAACGATGTGGCCGCCCTGCAAGGCATGGACAGCAATCTGAGCGGCAAATACGCCCTGGGTGCCGACATCGACGCCAGCGCCACAGCCGGCTGGAACTGGGATGGCAGTGTCTACAACGGCTTTGTGCCCATTGGCAGCAACAGCGACAACACCGACGCCACGCGCTTTACCGGCAGCTTCGATGGCCTGGGCCACAGCATCCGCGATTTGACGGTCAACGTGAATCAGCCGCTGGGCAGCTATGGCTACAGCAACGCGGGCCTGTTTGGTGCTACCGGCAGTGCTGCGCGCATTGCCCATGTGGGCCTGGACAATGCCAGCATCAAGGCATCGGGGGGGAGCTCTAACTCAGCGGGCGCGTTGGTGGGCTGGAACAACGGCGCTATCGTCCAAAGCTATGCCACAGGCAACGCCACGGCAGAGGGGGCGGAGAAAAACTCCGCGGGCGCGCTGGTGGGGGAAAACTACGGCAGCATCAGCCAAAGCTATGCCACGGGCAGCGCCACGGCAGAGGGGGGGGGGATGAGCTACAGCAACTCCGCGGGCGCGCTGGTGGGGGAGAACATCCGCGGCAACATCAGCCAAAGCTATGCCACGGGCAGCGCCACGGCAGTGGGGGCGGGAGGCTACAGCAAAAACTCCGCGGGCGCGCTGGTGGGGGAGAATCTCGACGGCAACATCAGCCAAAGCTATGCCACGGGCAGCGCCACGGCAGAGGGAGGGGGAAGCAACTCCGCGGGCGCGCTGGTGGAGGCGAACGTCTACGGCAACATCAGCCAAAGCTATGCCACGGGCAGCGCCACGGCATCGGGAGGGAGCTACGACAACTACGCGGGTGTGCTGGTGGGGATGAACAACGGCAGCATCAGCCAAAGCTACTGGAACAAAGACCTGGCCACCAGTGCGGTGGGCGACGGCAGCGCCGATGACGCTATGGGGTTGACCACGGAGCAAATGTTCGATGCCAGCCACTTTGCGGGTTTTGCATGGGGCACGGTCTGGGGCAATGCAGGCAACCAAAGCACGCCTTATCTGCTGGGGATGGCAGGCAATCAGGTATTTATCAAGACCGATGTGCCCAGCAGCGTCAGCCATGCCAGCCGCCCGCAGCTGTACACCGCCATTCAGGATGTGCAGCAATTGCAGGCCATGCAAAACGATCTGGCAGGCCGCTATGCACTGGTCAACCATATCGATGCCAGCGCCACCGCCGGCTGGAACCTGAATGCCGGCATCTACAACGGCTTTGCGCCCATTGGCAGCAACAGCGACAACACCGACGCCACGCGCTTTACCGGCAGCTTCGATGGCCTGGACCACAGCATCCGCGATCTGACGGTCAATGTGACTCAGCCGCAGTACCCCGGCAACTCTGGCTACGACAGCACCAGCTACGCGGGCCTGTTTGGCACTACCGGCAGCGCTGCGCGCATTGCCCATGTGGGCCTGGACAATGCCAGCATCAAGGCATCGGGGGGGCGGGGGAACTACGCGGGCGCGCTGGTGGGGGAAAACAACGGCGCTATCGTCCAAAGCTATGCCACGGGCAACGCCACGGCATCGGGGTGGGGCTCGAACTCCGCGGGCGCGCTGGTGGGTGAAAACAACGGCAACATCAGCCAAAGTTATGCCACGGGCAGCGCCACGGCATCGGGGGGGAGCTACCACTACGCGGGCGCGCTGGTGGGTGAAAACAACGGCAGCATCCGCCAAAGCTATGCCACGGGCAGTGCCACGGCATCGGGGGGGTACTGGGGGAACTACGCGGGCGCGCTGGTGGGGATGAACCGCTACGGCAGCAGCATCAGCCAAAGCTATGCCACGGGCAGCGCCACGGCATCAGGCGGAAGCGACAACTCCGCAGGCGCGCTGGTGGGGAGAAACTACTACGGCAGCATCAGCCAAAGCTACTGGAACAAAGACCTGGCCACCAGTGCGGTGGGCGACGGCAGCGCCGATGACGCTATGGGGTTGACCACGGAGCAAATGTTCGATGCCAGCCACCTTGCGGGTTTTGCATGGGGCACGGTCTGGGGCAATGCAGGCAACCAAAGCACGCCTTATCTGCTGGGGATGGCAGGCAATCAGGTATTTATCAAGACCGATGTGCCCAGCAGCGTCAGCCATGCCAGCCGCCCGCAGCTGTACACCGCCATTCAGGATGTGCAGCAATTGCAGGCCATGCAAAACGATCTGGCAGGCCGCTATGCACTGGTCAACCATATCGATGCCAGCGCCACCGCCGGCTGGAACCTGAATGCCGGCATCTACAACGGCTTTGCGCCCATTGGCAGCAACAGCGACAACACCGACGCCACACGCTTTACCGGCAGCTTCGATGGCCTGGGCCACAGCATCCGCGATCTGACGGTCAATGTGACCCAGCCACAGGACTCCATCGATGGCACCAGCTACGCGGGCCTGTTTGGGTATACCGGCAGCGCTGCACGCATTGCCCATGTGGGCCTGGAAAATGCCAGCATCAAGGCATCGGGGGGGAACACCAACTCCGTGGGCGCGTTGGTGGGGTGGAACAACGGCGCTATCGTCCAAAGCCATGCCACGGGCAACGCCACGGCAGAAGGGCAAAGCGACAGCACCAACTTCGCGGGCGCGCTGGTGGGGGCGAACATGGACGGCAGCATCAGCCAAAGCTATGCCACGGGCAGCGCCACGGCAGAGGGGGGCTTAGGCAACTCCGCGGGTGCGCTGGTGGGGTGGAACCAAGGCGCTATCCTCCAAAGCTATGCCACGGGCAACGCCACGGCAGAGGGCTACGACAACTACGCGGGCGCGCTGGTGGGGTACAACACCGGCAGCGGCAGCATCAGCCAAAGCTATGCCACGGGCAGCGCCACAGCCAAAGATGGCAACTCCAACTACGCGGGCGCGCTGGCGGGGGAGAACTACGGCAGCATCAGCCAAAGCTATGCCACAGGCAGCGCCACGGCATCGGGGGGGCTCTACGGCAACTCCGCGGGCGCGCTGGTGGGGGAAAACTACGGCAGCATCAACCAAAGCTATGCCACGGGCAGCGCTACGGCCAAAGATGGCGACTCCAACTTCGCGGGCGCGCTGGCGGGGGAGAACTACGGCAGCATCAGCCAAAGCTATGCCACAGGCAGCGCCACGGCATCGGGGGGGATCTACGACAACTCCGCGGGTGCGCTGGTGGGGGAAAACTACGGCAGCATCAGCCAAAGCTACTGGAGCGCGGACCGCAATCCCGGGCAGCCAGGGGTGGGAAATAACAGCGGTTTAGATGCCGAATCCCAGGGGCTCACGGATGCCGAGTTCCAAAAAGCCAGCAGCTTTGCGGCCTGGGGCAGCGATATTGATGACCAGGGCGGCACGGGCGCAGCCTGGCGCATTTACGAAGGTCACAGCACGCCGTTGCTGCGCACGTTTTTAAAGCAGGTCACGGTGGACGTGGGAGCATTAGCGAGCAAGACCTACGATGGCACCACAGGCAGCGGCGCAATCGGCGGCTCGGATTACAGCATTGCACCAGGTGTTGTTCTAGGCGGTGCAGGCAGCGACCTCAGCTACCAAAGCAACAACAAGAACGCCGGCAACTACAGCACCAAAGATGGCGGACTCTTGGTAAGTGGGCTGTATTCAAACCAACAAGGCTACGACATCAGCTACCAAGGCAGCTTAGAAATCACCCAAGCCCCACTGACCGTGACGGCCGATGAGGCCAGCAAGGTCTATGGCGATGCCGATGACCTGAAGTACACCAGCAGCGGCCTGATCCACGGCGACAGCCTGGGCGGAAGCCTGGGCCGTGCCGCTGGCGAAAACGTGGGCAGCTATGCCATTAACCAGGGCAGCCTGGCCCACAGCAACTACAGCATCAGCTTCACGGGTAACCAGCTGCAGATCACACCCAGGGCCCTGAGCGTCACCGCCGATGCGGCCAGCAAGGTCTATGGCGATGTCGATGACCTGAAGTACACCAGCAGCGGCCTGATCCACGGCGACAGCCTGGGCGGAAGCCTGGGCCGTGCCGCGGGCGAAAACGTGGGCAGCTATGCCATTAACCAGGGCAGCCTGGCCCACAGCAACTACAGCATCACGTTCACGGGCAACCAGCTGCAGATCACACCCAAGGCCCTGAGCGTCACCGCCGATGCGGCCAGCAAGGTCTATGGCGATGTCGATGACCTGAAGTACACCAGCAGCGGCCTGATCCACGGCGACAGCCTGGGCGGAAGCCTGGGCCGTGCCGCTGGCGAAAACGTGGGCAGCTATGCCATTAACCAGGGCAGCCTGGCCAACAGCAACTACAGCATCACGTTCACGGGCAACCAGCTGCAGATCACACCCAAGGCCCTGAGCGTCACCGCCGATGCGGCCAGCAAGGTCTATGGCGATGTCGATGACCTGAAGTACACCAGCAGCGGCCTGATCCACGGCGACAGCCTGGGCGGAAGCCTGGGCCGTGCCGCTGGCGAAAACGTGGGCAGCTATGCCATTAACCAGGGCAGCCTGGCCAACAGCAACTACAGCATCAGCTTCACGGGCAACCAGCTGCAGATCACACCCAAGGCCCTGAGCGTCACCGCCGATGCGGCCAGCAAGGTCTATGGCGATGCCGATGACCTGAAGTACACCAGCAGCGGCCTGATCCACGGCGACCGCCTGGGCGGAAGCCTGGGCCGTGCCGCTGGCGAAAACGTGGGCAGCTATGCCATTAACCAGGGCAGCCTGGCCAACAGCAACTACAGCATCACGTTCACGGGTAACCAGCTGCAGATCACGCCCAAGGCCCTGAGCGTCACCGCCGATGCGGCCAGCAAGGTCTATGGCGATGTCGATGACCTGAAGTACACCAGCAGCGGCCTGATCCACGGCGACCGCCTGGGCGGCAGCCTGGGCCGTGCTACTGGTGAAAACGTGGGCAGCTATGCCATTAACCAGGGCAGCCTGGCCCACAGCAACTACAGCATCACGTTCACGGGCAACCAGCTGCAGATCACGCCCAAGGCCCTGAGCGTCACGGCCGATGCGGCCAGCAAGGTCTATGGCGATGTCGATGACCTGAAGTACACCAGCAGCGGCCTGATCCACGGCGACCGCCTGGGCGGAAGCCTGGGCCGTGCTACTGGCGAAAACGTGGGCAGCTATGCCATTAACCAGGGCAGCCTGGCCCACAGCAACTACAGCATCAGCTTCACGGGTAACCAGCTGCAGATCACACCCAGGGCCCTGAGCGTCACCGCCGATGCGGCCAGCAAGGTCTATGGCGATGTCGATGACCTGAAGTACACCAGCAGCGGCCTGATCCACGGCGACAGCCTGGGCGGAAGCCTGGGCCGTGCCGCTGGTGAAAACGTGGGCAGCTATGCCATTAACCAGGGCAGCCTGGCCAACAGCAACTACAGCATCACGTTCACGGGCAACCAGCTTCAGATCACACCCAAGGCCCTGAGCGTCACCGCCGATGCGGCCAGCAAGGTCTATGGCGATGTCGATGACCTGAAGTACACCAGCAGCGGCCTGATCCACGGCGACAGCCTGGGCGGAAGCCTGGGCCGTGCCGCTGGCGAAAACGTGGGCAGCTATGCCATTAACCAGGGCAGCCTGGCCAACAGCAACTACAGCATCAGCTTCACGGGCAACCAGCTGCAGATCACACCCAAGGCCCTGAGCGTCACCGCCGATGCGGCCAGCAAGGTCTATGGCGATGTCGATGACCTGAAGTACACCAGCAGCGGCCTGATCCACGGCGACAGCCTGGGCGGAAGCCTGGGCCGTGCCGCTGGCGAAAACGTGGGCAGCTATGCCATTAACCAGGGCAGCCTGGCCAACAGCAACTACAGCATCAGCTTCACGGGCAACCAGCTGCAGATCACACCCAAGGCCCTGAGCGTCACCGCCGATGCGGCCAGCAAGGTCTATGGCGATGTCGATGACCTGAAGTACACCAGCAGCGGCCTGATCCACGGCGACAGCCTGGGCGGCAGCCTGGGCCGTGCCGCTGGCGAAAACGTGGGCAGCTATGCCATTAACCAGGGCAGCCTGGCCAACAGCAACTACAGCATCACGTTCACGGGCAACCAGCTTCAGATCACACCCAAGGCACTGACGATTACCGCCGGCAATGCACAGAAAACGGCAGGTCAGAGCCTGGTGTTTCAGGGCCATGAGTTCACGACCCAAGGCTTGGTGGGTGCAGAGCAGATTCAGAGCGTGCAGTTGGACAGCGCAGGGGCCACGGCCAGCGCTGCTGCCGGCAGCTACGCCATCGTGGCCAGCCATCTGCGCGCAGGCGCGGGCTTTGATGCACGCAACTACGACATTCGCTATGTGGATGGGCAGCTGCAAGTGCAGGCGCAGGCACAGGCACAGCGCACCACCCTGGGCGTGGGTGATCTCTGGCGCCTCTACAGCCCGCACCTGATGCAGCAGCCAGGCCCACAAGTCCCTCCGACACAAAAGAAACCGCTGCTGACCATAGAGCCGGAGCACATTCAGATGGCGGCCATATAAGGTCTGACTGCCCCGCCAGAGCCGCCCTGTAGCCCCGATTCACCCCGGTGCTGTATGGCGGCTGTGCGTCAGGAAGCAGCCATTGGGGGACTTATTCCCGAACTTCTGCTTGGGGTCAGCAGCCCTCCGACATTCAACTTCACTGTTTCCAAAATATGAAAGCGCAGGCTTTGCCTGCGCTTTCATATTAATAGCTGTCAGCGCTTGATGGTCAAGCGCCGCAGCCCTGTTTTATCCGTGATCAACGTGCCGTGGTGTCGGTCGATGCATTGACGATGGGAATGTAGAAATCGCCGCCCGCCTGGTTGAACTCCGCCGCCTTGGCCTGCATGCCCACGGCAATGCTGTTTTCGGCGCTCACGCCTTGCTGCTTGGCAAAGTCGCGCACTTCCTGGGTGATCTTCATGGAGCAGAACTTGGGTCCGCACATGGAGCAGAAATGGGCCACCTTGGCGCTGTCCTTGGGCAGGGTTTCGTCGTGGTAGGCCTGGGCCGTGTCGGGGTCCAGGCCCAGGTTGAACTGGTCCTGCCAGCGGAAGTCGAAACGCGCCTGGGAAAGCGCATCGTCGCGCGAGCGCGCGCCCGGGTGGCCCTTGGCGACGTCGGCGGCATGGGCCGCAATCTTGTAGGCGATGATGCCCTGCTTGACGTCGTCGCGGTCGGGCAGGCCCAGATGCTCCTTGGGCGTGACATAGCACAGCATGGCGGTGCCGAACCAGCCGATCATGGCCGCGCCGATGGCCGAAGCGATATGGTCGTAGCCGGGGGCGATGTCGATGGTCAGCGGGCCCAGGGTATAGAACGGAGCCTCGTGGCAGTGCTTGAGCTGCTCGGTCATGTTGGCCTGGATCATGTGCATGGGCACATGGCCCGGGCCTTCGATCATGGTCTGCACATCGTGCTTCCAGGCGATCTGCGTCAGCTCGCCCAGCGTGGCCAGTTCGGCAAACTGGGCTTCGTCATTGGCATCCGATGCGCAGCCGGGACGCAGGCCGTCGCCCAGCGAGAAGCTCACGTCATACTGCTTCATGATGTCGCAGATGTCCTCGAAGTGCTCGTAGAGGAAGCTCTCGCGGTGGTGAGCCATGCACCACTTGGCCATGATGGAGCCGCCGCGCGAGACGATGCCGGTGCGGCGCTGCGCCGTGAGGTGGATATAGGCCAGGCGCACGCCGGCGTGGATGGTGAAGTAGTCCACGCCCTGCTCGGCCTGCTCGACCAGCGTGTCGCGGAAGATCTCCCAGGTCAGGTCCTCGGCAATGCCGCCGACCTTCTCCAGCGCCTGATAGATGGGAACGGTGCCGATGGGCACAGGCGAGTTGCGCACGATCCAGTCGCGCGTGGTGTGGATGTTCTTGCCGGTGGACAGATCCATGACATTGTCCGCGCCCCAGCGAATGGCCCAGACCAGCTTTTCCACCTCTTCCTCGATGCTGGAAGTCACGGCCGAGTTGCCGATGTTGGCGTTGATCTTGACCTTGAAATTGCGCCCGATGGCCATGGGCTCGATTTCAGGGTGGTTGATATTGGCCGGAATGATGGCACGGCCGCGCGCCACCTCATCGCGCACGAATTCGGGCGTGATGATCTTCGGGATCGCTGCGCCCAGGCCGTTGCCGGCCAGGCGCAGCTCGCGCGCCGCGTCCTGTTGGTACTGCGCCATCCATTCACGGCGACCGTTTTCGCGCAGAGCCACATACTCCATCTCGGGCGTGATGATGCCGCGCTTGGCATAGTGCATCTGGGTCACGTTCTGGCCTGATTTGGCTCGGCGCGGCTGGCGTTGCAGCGCGGCCGCCTCGGCGCGCAGCTGGGCCACGCGCGCATCCTCCTCGCCGCGCTTGCCACCGTCGTCCAGCGCCACACGCAGGCGACCCACATAGAACTCGCTGTCGCCGCGCTCTTCGATCCAGCCTGCGCGCAGACTGGGCAGGCCCTGGCGCACGTCGATCTGCACGGCGGGGTCGGTGTAGGGACCGGAGGTGTCGTAGACGCTGACCTGCTCTCCATTGGTGAGCGCAATATCGCGCACCGGCACCCGCAGCTGAGGGTGCAGCGCGCCGCTCAGATAGCTCTTGGTCGATGCGGGAAACGGCTGGCGCGACTGGGCCAGCAGCTCGGCAAAACGGGCGGCGTCGGGGGCATGACCTGCAGCAGGCGTAAAAATGGAATCAGGGGCGTTCATCGCAGTCTCCTCAAAGCGGTTGAAATGCATCAAACGCTCCGTGGAGTGCGGCCCTGCTCTGATCTTGCCCCGCACTGGCCCGGTCCCGAATGGGTGTCCGGCCTATGCCGCTGAGTTCTGCAACTTCAGCCTTGACCTGCACGCACCGGGCTGCCCAGAAAAGACAAAACCCCAGTGCGCGAGGCGCCTGGGGTTTGCTGTGCCTGTGGCTTTCAGGGTTGGCACTGATGCCCGTTGTCCTGTCAATCCACCGGCCCTGCGTCAGGGTCCCGCTCTTCTTCCGCCGGTATGAACCGGATCAAGTTCGTCGGGTTCGCCTGCACTGTTTTCACAGTGACTGGCATCTCAGCGCTTTCGCACACCCCGGAGCTGCACGCAGTATAGGCTGGTTTTGCCACCATTTGCGCACCATTGAAGCTGTTTAACTATCCTGACCCTCAAGCGCCTAATCCGCCCTTCAATCCAGGCCCTGCAGCACCAGCCATTCATGGCTGTCGGCACGGCTTGCGCGCCACTGGTTGATGGGCGCGCTGGCATCTTCGTAGCCCAGGGCAATGCCAAAGGCAATCTGGTAGCCCTGCGGCAACGCCAGCTGCTCGATCAGCATGTCGTTGTACATGCGCCAAAAGCCCTGAGCACAGGTGGCCAGACCTTTTTCCACGGCCAGCAGCATGAAGGACTGCAGATAGATGCCCAGATCCACCCATTGCGCATAACCCATGCGCTCTTCCACCGCCACAAAAATGCCCACGGGCGCACCGAACATCTGGCCGTTCTTGGCCAGCTGGGCCAGTCGTGCGGCCTTGTCCTCGCGGCCGATATTGAGTGAGCGATACAGATCCTCGCCGTTTTCAAAACGGCGGCTGCGATAGGGCTCCCACAGTCCGGGCGGATAGGACAGGCCGGGGCGCGACACGGCCTCGCTCTGTTCGGCCTTGGCACACAAGTCCTTGAGCGCCTGGCCACCCACGGCGCTCACACGCCAGGGCTGCATATTGCCGCCGGACGCGGCCAGCGCAGCGGTCTCCAGCAAGTCCCGCACGGTGGCTGCGGCCACGGTCTGGGGCAGAAAAGCGCGTACCGAGCGGCGCTGCTGCAACGCTTGACGAATATCCATCTCTTGTTCTTTCCAAATTTGCTGCACTGCAGTGTAGAAGCTTGCGGCATTTTCCCGAGTCGCGCCGGATACCTTGCGCGAGCCGCCCCGGTGCTTGCCCTGATGGCGCGGCCTGCGCCAGCTGCGACCATGCTGGCTGCCCGTCGCCGTGACCGGGTACCCACCATCTCAGGAGATGACTCTGATGAAGCCTCGCTCTGTTTGCACCGCTACCGCTTTCTCCCCCAGAACATTGACGCTGGCATTGGGCTGCCTGCTGGCCGCTGCAGGCGCTCAGGCGCAGGACAAGATTCGCATCGGCTTCATCACCGATATGTCGGGCCTGTACTCCGATGTGGACGGCAAGGGGGGCGCTCTGGCCGTGCAGATGGCCGTGGACGACTTTGGCGGCAAGCTGCTGGGCAAGCCCGTCGAGGTGCTGACGGCCGACCACCAGAACAAGGCCGATATCGCAGCCAGCAAGGCGCGCGAGTGGTTCGACACCCAGGGCATGAACATGCTGATCGGCGGCACCACTTCCAGCGCCGGCCTGGCCATGGGCAAGGTGGCCGACGAGAAGAAAAAGGTCTACATCATCAACGGCGCGGGCACCTCGGCACTGACCAACGAGCAGTGCAGTCCCTATTTTGTGCACTATGCCTATGACACCGTGGCACTGGCCAAGGGCACGGGCAAGGCCGTGGTGGAGCTGGGCGGCAAGAACTGGTTCTTTCTGACGGCCGACTATGCCTTTGGTCAGGCCCTGGAGGCCGACACCACCCGCGTCATCAATGCCTCCGGCGGCAAGGTGCTGGGCAATGTCAAGCACCCACTGAACACGGCTGACTTCTCCTCCTTTTTGCTGCAGGCCCAGAACTCCAAGGCCCAGATCCTGGGTCTGGCCAACGCCGGCGGCGACACCATCAATGCCATCAAGTCGGCTCGTGAGTTCGGCCTGACCAAGACCATGAAGCTGGCCGGCCTGCTGCTGTTCAGCTCCGACATCCACAGCCTGGGCCTCAAGGCCACGGAAGGCCTGATGTTCACCGACAGCTGGCATTGGGACCTGAATCCCGAAAGCCGCAAGTTCTCGGATCGTTTCTTTGCCAAGTTCAAGAAGATGCCTACCTCGCTGCAGGCCGCCAACTACTCGGCCGCCATGCAGTATCTGAAGCTGGCAGAGAAGCTGGGCACGACGGATGCCGAAAAGATCATGGCCGGCTTCAAGGCCACGCCGCTGTCGGACTTCTATGCCAAGGGCGTGGTTCGCCCCGATGGCCGCTATGCCCACGACATGTATCTGCTGCAGGTCAAGGCGCCGGCCGAATCGAAGAAGGCCTGGGATTACTTCAAGGTGCTCAAGACCCTGCCCGGCGACCAGGTCTTCACCACCAAGGAAGAGAGCAAATGCGCTCTGTGGAAATAGGCAGCCGCCGTTGAAGAAGTAGCCGGGCTGCCTGCATGGCGCCCGGCCTCATGCCTTGCGCTTCGTCGTCGGCCCCGCCTTCTTGCCATGCAAGAAGAAGCGTCAAGCGACTGCCCACACCGGCATCAAGGCAGGGCTCATTCGAACCCGCGCATCTCGCACCAGTCTCCCAGCTCGGCCCGGCTGGAGCGCCACTGGTTGACGGGTGCCGCGCTGTCCTCATAGCCCAGTGCCATGCCAAAGGCGATCTGGTAGCCCTGCGGCAGCGCCAGATGCCGGCTCACAAAATCGCTGTAACTGCGCCAGAAGCCCTGGGCGCAGGTGGCCAGCCCCTTTCCGGTCGCCAGCAGCATCAGCGATTGCAGATAGATTCCCAGATCCACCCACTGCGCATGCAGCATGCGGCTGTCGACGGCGATGAATACGCCCACCGGCGCGCCGAACATATGGGTATTGCGGGCTAGCTGCTGCTGCCGCCCACTCCGGTCCTCACGCCCTATGCCCAGGGAGCGGTAGAGATCCTCGCCATTGTCAAAGCGGCGGCTGCGATAGGGCTCCCAGAGCTGCGCCGGATAGACCAGGGCCGCATCGGAGTCGGGTGTCGCCTCAGGCATGGCCTGGCGCAAGGCTTGAAGGCTGTCCCCCGTCAGCGCTATCACTCGCCAGGGCTGGAGGTTGCCGCCGGAAGCCGCCTGCCCGGCCTGCGCCAGCAAATCCCTGACCAGCACCGCATCCACCGTCCTTGGCAAAAAAGCGCGCACCGAATGGCGCTGCTGCATGGCCTGTTCCACATTCATCATTGCTTGCCTCGGGTTTGAGTTGGCAGGCAGTCTCGGCCGGACGGGCAGGGCTTTCGCCCCTCAAATCGACTACGGGCAATCACCATGAAAAAAGCCAGCGACAGGCGCTGGCTTTCACGATCAAGACAGAAGCATCAATCGCTTTACAGGAAAGCGCTTGAGGCCTATTTCCCTAGAATCTGATCGATCTTGTCCTTCTGGAAGGCCTCGGGGCGCTCGGACTCGCAGGGCATGCAGTCCTTGACATGGCCCTGAATCGAGAGCTTCTCGATGGCGGCCCACAGCTGCGCGATCTGCTTTTCGTGACCGGCAGCGCCTTCGGACAGCGAACGCATGGCCTGGGCCACGGGGTCGACTTCGGCCGTCACGCCATAGGCGGTGAAGCCGCTCTTGCCGCAATCCTCATCGACCACGACAGCCGCTTGCGCCTTGGCCTCGACCTTGGGAGCCAGCTCATGCTCGGTCACATCGGCGCTCTGCCCGGTCTTGCTGGGAATGATGCGCGCCGGAATGCCGACGGCCGTGGCACCTGCTGGCACGGGCTTGATGACCACGGCATTGCTGCCGATCTTGGCGCCATCGCCCACCTCAAAGCCGCCCAGCACCTTGGCGCCGGCACTGACCACCACGTTCTTGCCCAGGGTCGGATGGCGCTTGGCGCCCTTGTACAGCGAGGTTCCGCCCAGGGTCACACCGTGATAGATGGTGCAGCCATCGCCCACCACGGCGGTTTCGCCGATCACGACACCCATGCCGTGATCGATGAAGACCTCGCGACCGATGACGGCGCCGGGGTGGATTTCAATGCCGGTGAACCAGCGTCCCATGTGCGAGATGAAGCGGCCCAGCCATTTGAAGCCATGCGTCCAGCACCAGTGCGCAGGGCGCTGCAGCCAGATGGCGTGCAGCCCCGGATAACAGGTGATGACCTCCCAGGTGCTGCGGGCCGCAGGGTCGCGGTCAAGAATGCACTGGATGTCGGAGCGCAGGCGATCAAGCATCAAATAACAACGTGAGGAAGTGTTTAGCTTGTGAAGTCTAGCGGGTTGGTGGCTGGCTCTGCAGCATGGCTTTGGCAACACCGCGAAGAATATGGATTTCTTCCTGGGTCAGCTGCGCACGGTTGAAAAGCTGGTTAAGCCTGGGCATGAGCTTCTTGGGCGCTGCCGGGTCCAGAAAGCCGATATGGGCCAGGGCCTGCTCCCAGTGGCCCAGCATGCCCTGCACCTGGGCCATGTCGGCGCGATGCGCCTCGGGCGTGTGCTCGACCACGGGAAAACCACCCAGCGCCACGCGCCAGTCATAGGCAACGACCTGAATGGCCGAACCCAGATTGAGCGAGCCGAACTGCGGATTGGACGGAATCGACAGCGCCACATCGCAGCGGTAGACATCGTCGTTGCTCATGCCAAAGCGTTCGCAACCGAACAGAAAGGCCACGCCCTTCTGGTTGCAGACAGCGTCTGGCGTGGGCTGGTTGTCGGTCAGACCGGTGTCCTCCGAGGGTACAGAGCGTGCATCAAGCTCTCCTTTCAGGAGCAACTCGAAATGCTCGCGCGGAGTGCGTGTGGGCGGGCCGAAGTCGCGTGGCGTCATCGCCGTCGCGCACATGTGGCTGATGCCGTCCAGGGCTTGCTCCAGGGTGTCGACCACGCGAGCCTTGTCCAGCACATCCAATGCTCCGCTGGCACGCTGAATGGTCTCTTCCTTGCGCAGCACGTTGCTGTAGCGCGGGCGCACCAGCACCAGGTCGTCGAAGCCCATGGTCTTGAGCGCTCGGGCGGCCGCGCCCACATTGCCGGCATGGCTGGTTTCAATCAGTACGAATCGGGTTTTCATCAACGCAGAACAATGCAAAAGGCCCCACTTGTGGCCTTGATAAGACGGCAGACTACGCCACCTGCTCTCTCTCGCATCCGCAAGAGCTGCCAAGAAGACCCTTGGGTCGCCGGGACGAACAAGCAAAAAAAGCGCAGCCTGGGTAGAATTGCGCCCATTGTCGCCGCCCCGCATCGCCGGTCGCGGCTTTTACGTTCTTACCCGCGTAGTTCAGCCCAGTTTTGCTCCGGGCTGCATCGCCAACGCACTCACAATTTATGTCGAACTCCCTGCACCCCATGCTCAACGTGGCCATCAAGGCTGCTCGCGCCGCTGGCGCCCTCATCAACCGTGCCGCACTGGATGTGGAATCGGTGCGCGTTGCGCAAAAGCAGGTAAACGACTTTGTGACCGAGGTAGACCAGGCCGCCGAGCGCGTCATCATTGAGACGCTGCTCAACGCCTACCCCCAGCACTCCATCCTGGCCGAAGAGTCGGGCAACGAACATGGCGCCAAGAACTCCGACCATGTCTGGATCATCGACCCCCTGGACGGCACCACCAACTTCATCCACGGCTTCCCCGTGTACTGCGTCAGCATCGCCCTGGCCTACAAGGGCAAGATCGAGCACGCCGTGGTCTATGACCCCAGCCGCAACGACCTGTTCACGGCTACCAAGGGCCGCGGTGCCTATCTGAACGAGCGCCGCATCCGCGTCTCCAAGCGCACCCAGCTGCGTGACTGCCTGATCTCCACCGGCTTCCCCTTCCGCCGTGGCGACAACTTCAAGCAATACATGCTGATGCTGGGCGAAGTCATGCAGCGCACGGCCGGCGTGCGTCGCCCCGGCTCTGCCGCGCTGGATCTGGCCTATGTGGCTGCCGGCTTTGCCGATGGTTTCTTTGAGTCCGGCCTGTCCATCTGGGACGTGGCTGCCGGTTCGCTGCTGGTGAGCGAAGCCGGTGGTCTGGTCGGCAACTTCACGGGCGAAGCCGACTTCCTGGAGCAAAAGGAAATTCTGGCCGCAGCGCCCCGCATCTATGGCGCACTGATCCCCGTGATCGGCAAGTTCAGCAAGTTCGCCACTGCCGGTGAAAAGGCTGCCGTGCGCCAGGCCGTGAAGTCTGACGAATTCGAAGTTCCCGCCGAAGAAGGTGCCGAGGCGGTGGCCGAAGAAGGTCAGAAGAGCGCAGAATAAAAAGGCGGTCGCCCCACGACTGCGCAAAGGGCCTGGTCCGGTGGACCGGGCCCTTTTTTATGCCGTCAGGCCGAGCCCAGGCAGTCCACACTCCCTGGGGGGCGCGTCCACCAACAGTGGACAAGTGTTGAGGGTGTACGTCTCTCCACAGAATCCACAAACTCCCGGTCCAGAATCTGCCCGACGATAAATGGGCACAACAATATGATGGACTTCTTCAGCCAGCACTGGACGCTGGCCATTGACTGGGTATCCGTGCATGCGGTGACTCCCGTGGTCAACGCACTCCATATTGCCGAGGCAGCGGGCGATCCGCGCGAGATTGCCGCCGGCATCCTGATCGCGCTGCTGCAACTGTTCCTCATTGGTGGCGTGATGCGGCCACTGGAGAGCCTGATCCCCGCCGAACGCTGGGCCGACCGCCGCCACACGTCGGTGGATCGCAACTACACCCTGCTGATGCTGCTGGGCCTGTTTCCGCTGTTCAGCTTTTTGATCCTCATGCCGGTCGCCCATATGCTGGGCGGCGGCCCGTCCACCTCGGAAGCCAGCGGCCTCAAGGCCTGGATGCCCTGGTTTGAAGACCACCCCTATGTATTGTTTGCCGTGTACTACGTGGTCTACGACCTCACGTATTACTGGATGCACCGCGCCCAGCACGTCATTCCCTGGTGGTGGGCCATGCACAGCATGCACCACAGCCAGCGCCAGATGAGCTGCTGGAGCAACGACCGCAGCAACTATCTGGACGGCATGCTGCAAAGCTTTGTGCTGGCCAGCGTAGGTCTGGCCATGGGGGTGGAGCCGTCGGAGTTCGCCATGCTGGGTCTGCTCAGCGAGCTGGTGCAGAACTTCTCCCATGCCAATGTAGCGCTGCGTCTGGGCTGGCTGGGCAAAATGGGCGAGCGCCTGCTGGTCGGCCCACGCTTTCACCGCAACCACCATATGCTGCGCGATGCCGAGCGCCCCGAGCGCCACAATTGCAACTTCGGCCAGGTTCTGCCCTGGTGGGATCAGTTGTTCGGCACAGCCCTCTATCACGACGAGGAGCTGCGCCCCACGGGCGTGAGTGACCCCGAGGTCGATGCCGACAACGAGCGCGGCCTGATCGCCATGCAGTGGTTCACCTTGAAGCGCTTCTGGGGAGCCTTCAGCTGCCGCGCGGGCTGGAGGCTGGGAGATGTGTCCTTCGGCCCGGGCTACCGCCCCATTCATGACGGCGATCAAGGCTCCGGCTCTCAATCCGGGCAGGGCGTGCAGACCGCCTCTGCCAAATAGCCAAAAAACAGCCATGCCCCCTGCTATTGGGCATCACGGATAATGCAGCATTCGGCGCCCGCCCAGCACCGGCGCGGCGCCCCCTGTATTGCATACCGCTGAAGCGATGACCCAGAAAAGCACAGAATCCCCGTCGCTGCCCTACTCCCCAGACATGACTGACCTCTCGGCACATACGCCGATGATGCAGCAGTACTTCAAGCTCAAAGCCGACTACCCAGACACGCTGGTGTTCTACCGCATGGGTGACTTTTACGAGCTGTTCTTTGGCGATGCCGAAAAAGTCACGCGCCTGCTGGACATCACGCTGACCTCGCGCGGTCAGACCGCCGGCCAGCCCATTCCCATGGCGGGCGTGCCTTTCCACGCCCTGGAAAACTATCTGGGCCGCCTGATCAAGATGGGCGAGTCGGTGGCGATCTGCGAGCAGGTCGGCGAGATCGGCGTGGGCAAGGGTCCGGTGGAGCGCAAGGTGGTGCGCGTGGTCACGCCCGGCACGCTGACGGACAGCGAACTGCTGTCCGACAAGAGCGAAGCCATTCTGGTGGCCGTGCACACCGCCGGTCGCCAGCGCGTGGGCCTGGCCTGGATGGCCGTGACCCAGGGCCGCATCCATATGGCCGAATGCGCGGCCGATGAACTCGGTGCCTGGCTGTCGCGCATTGCGCCCAGCGAGGTGATCTACAGCGCAGGCGTGACCGAGCGCTTCGAGCAGGCCTTGTTTGCCGTCAAGCACAGCAGCGCCATCAGCTGCCCTCTGTCCCCCCGCCCTGACTGGCAGTTTGACTCGGGTCTGGGCGAGCGCAAGCTGCTGGAGCTGCTGGGCGCGGCCAGCCTCAAGGCCTGGGAGGCCGAAGACCTGCCGCTGGCCCATGGAGCCAGTGCTGCCCTGCTGTCCTATGCCGAGCATACCCAGGGCCGCAACCTGACCCATATCCACGCCATCCAGGTGCAGCGCGACGACGAGCTGATTGCACTGCCGCTGGCTACGCGCCGCAATCTGGAGCTGGTCAAGACGCTGCGCGGCGAAGATTCGCCCACGCTGTTCTCTTTGCTGGACAGCTGCATGACCGGCATGGGCAGCCGCTTGCTCAAGACCTGGCTGCTGGAGCCCGAGCGCAATCGCAAGGCAGCCATGCAACGCCTGGAAGCGATTGGCGTGCTGCGCGGCACAGGTGCTGGCATGGCTCCCTGGCAGGCCCTGCGTGCCGAGCTCAAGGGCGTGAGCGATGTGGAGCGCATCACCGCCCGCATCGCCCTGCGCCAGGTGCGCCCGCGCGAGCTGGTGGGCCTGTCCAAAACGCTGGAAAAAGCGAAGCTGCTGGCGCAGTCCGGACAGACTCCATCGGCCTATCTGACGCAGATCTTCAGCGACCTGATGCCACCCGAAGGCTGCGCCGAGCTGCTGGCGCGTGCCATCATGGAAGAGCCCGCAGCCCTGGTGCGTGACGGCGGCGTGATCGCCACGGGCTTTGATGCCGAACTCGACGAGCTGCGCGCCATCCAGAACAACTGCGACGAGTTTCTGCTGGAGCTGGAGGCCAAGGAAAAGCTGCTCACCGGCATTCCCAACCTGCGCGTGCAGTTCAACAAGGTGCATGGCTTCTATATCGAGGTCACCAACAGCTACAAGGACGCGGTGCCCGAGCGTTTTCGCCGCCGCCAGACGCTCAAGAACGCCGAGCGCTACATCACGCCCGAACTCAAGGCCTTCGAGGACAAGGCCTTGTCGGCCCAGGAGCGAGCGCTGCAGCGCGAGAAGTTCCTGTTCGAGCAGATGCTCGACCAGCTTCAGCCCCATGTGCCACAGCTCACGCGCGTGGCCCAGGCCATTGCCGCACTGGACGTTCTGTGCACGCTGGCCGAGCGCTCTCTGACACTGAACTGGGCCGAGCCGCAGTTCGTCAGCCAGCCCTGCATAGAGATCGAGGCCGGCCGCCACCCCGTGGTGGAAGCACGCATGGCCGAGACCTCCAGCGGCAGCTTCATCGCCAACCACACGCGCATGAATCTCAACACGCGCATGCAGATCATTACCGGCCCGAACATGGGCGGTAAATCGACCTATATGCGCCAGGTGGCCTTGATCGTGCTGCTGGCCAGCATGGGCAGCTATGTGCCCGCCAGCGCTTGCCGCCTGGGGCCCATCGATGCCATCCACACGCGCATCGGCGCCGCCGACGACCTGGCCAACGCCCAGTCCACCTTCATGATGGAGATGACCGAGGCCGCGCAGATTCTGCATTCGGCCACGCCCCACTCCCTGGTGCTGATGGACGAGATCGGTCGCGGCACCAGCACCTTCGACGGACTGGCCCTGGCCAGCGGCATTGCCAGCCAGCTGCATGACAAGACCAAGGCGTTCACGCTGTTTGCCACGCACTACTTCGAGCTGACCGAGCTGCCCGCCAAGGCCAAGGCCGCCGTCAACGTGCATGTCAGTGCCGCAGAGTCGGGCAGCGACATCGTGTTTCTGCACGAGATCCAGGCCGGCCCCGCCAGCCGCAGCTACGGCATCCAGGTCGCCAAGCTCGCTGGCATGCCCGCAGGCGTTCTCAACCATGCGCGCCATGCGCTGGAAGCCCTCGAATCCCAGGCCGGCGAGAACGAGCTGCAGGTCAATCTGTTCGATGCACCGGAGCTTGTGGACGCCAGCGCCGCCCTCAGCCCGCTGGAGCAGGCCATGGCCGACGTCAACCCCGATGCGCTGAGCCCGCGCGAAGCGCTGGAAGTGCTCTACCAGCTCAAGAAACTGAGCACCAGCGCCACCTGAGAGCGTGTCTGCGCTCTAAGCCTTGCGCACTCACGCCCGGGCCTGATCTCTTCAGGCCCGGCTTGCGTTCAGGCCCGGCTTGCGCTCAGGCCTCCAGCAGCTGCGGCTGCCGCTCCTGCACGCACGGGCGGCTCTGGGGCTGCTCACCCAGCTTGAAGGCAGACACCTCGCCCATCAGACGTGCGGCCTGCTCGCGCAGGCTGACCGCCGCAGCGGCCGACTGCTCGACCAGAGCGGAGTTCTGCTGCGTGGCATCGTCCAGCCCGGCCACGGACTGATTGATCTCGGCGATGCCGCGCCCCTGGGTCTGCGAAGCATTGCTGATCTCCTCGATGATCCGCGTCACCCTGGCCACGGCGTCCAGCAGCTCCTGCATGGTGGCGCCCGCATGCGCCACCTGCTGCGATCCGCTGCCCACCTGGGTCACCGAGTCCGTGATGAGCTGGCGCACTTCCTTGGCAGCTTCGGCCGAGCGCTGAGCCAGGCTGCGCACCTCGGCCGCCACCACGGAAAAGCCCCGGCCCTGCTCGCCGGCACGCGCGGCCTCCACGGCTGCGTTCAGCGCCAGGATATTGGTCTGGAAGGCGATGGAGTCGATCACTGCGATGATGTCGGCAATCTTGCGCGACGCGTGGTTGATGCCCTCCATGGTCATCACCACCTGCTGGAAGGCCGCGCCGCCACGCTCGGCCACGCCGCGCGCCGACTGCGCCAGCTCGCCCGCGCTGCGCGTGGCCTCGGTATTGGACTGCACGCTGTCCGTGAGCACCGACAGCGATGCCGCCGTCTGCTGCAAGGCACTGGCCGCCTGCTCGGTGCGCTGGCTCAGGTCCTGGTTGCCCTGGGCTACCTCGGAGCTGGCCACGGAAATCGAATCGGCAGCCTGGCGTACGGCCCCGACCATGCGCTCCAGCGACGAGACAAAGCGGTTGAAGGCCGAGGCCAGCGCCCCCACCTCGTCATTGCTCTCCACCGGCATGCGACGGCTCAGGTCGCCATGACCGTCGGCAATCTCCTCCAGCATGCGCGCCGCGCGGCCAACGGGCGCCGCAATCGCCCGGCTCACCAGCCAGATCACCAGCAGGCCGATGCCGCCGCCCACCAGGCCGGCCACGGCCGAGGTCAGCGCAATGGTGCGCCGCACGCCGCCCAGCACCTGGGCCTCGGGCAGCTCGGCAATCACGTACAGGTCCAGCTCGGGCACGTAGGAGGAGGCAATCAGTTGGCGGCCCGAGGGCGCCTCGTACATGGCATGGGCAAAGCGCTCGCGGTTCAGCAACGCAGCGCTGAGATCGGCGCTGAAGCCGGGCCGGTCCTTGAGCCAGTGCTTGCCGTCCACCAGCGCCGGGTCGCGGTGCACGAGAATGCTGCCGTTGCCGCGCACCAGGGACACCGAGCCCGACTCGCCCACCTGGTAGGCGCGCACGGCCTGGGCCAGCTCATCCACCGACAGGCCCAGGCCCGCAATGCCCTGCCTGCCCTGGCCCGCATCGAAGCGGACATTGATGAACAGCATGTAGGCGTTGGAGCGGACGTCCTTGTCGATCTCCAGCACCTGCGACTTGTCGCCGGCCAGCAGCTCGTAGAACCATTGGTCGCCCTGGCCCTTGGGCGCGAGCTTGCGCACCGGCCCCTGCTCGCCGAAATACTGGCCCGTGGTGCCCGACACCCAGAACACCGATGAGGCCCCGGCCTGCTGCTTGACGGCCTGGGCGTATCTGGCCCAAGCGGCATTGCCGTCCTCGGGCTCGCCTGCGGCCTCCCAGTCCAGCACAAAGCTGTTGCCGGCCACTGATCTGGCCATGGCCAGCGGCGTGCCGATCTGGCGCAGTATGTCGTTGCGGATCTCCCCCACCACAGCCGGAAGCTCCTGCCCCACCACACGCTCGCGCAGGCTGGCGCCCGTCAGCACAAAACCCAGCGCCGTGGAAATCGCCACGAACAGCAGCAGGCAGGCCAGCATGCTGGACATGAGCTTGGTGCGTATCGACAGGTTGCGGAATGCGTGCATGGGAGTCCCTCTTCTGACCAGCTGTAAGCAAGTGTTCCATCAAGGGGCGGCATCTTCTCACGCATCCTGGGCGTGCAGCTCAGGGACTTCCTCAGCCAGGCCCCGCAGCCGTGCCTGGGCAGGGCATTGGCAACAGTTACAGGGCCGCCAACGGCACTATTAAAACCCTTCTAAAATCGCGTTGCAGCCTGCGTTTACAGCTATACATTCAGAAGCACTCGACGCTTGCTGCATCTGGTGTTCATACGTTTTTCATTATTGTCTCTATCACCCATGACATACTGCGTCGCCCTCAAGCTCAACGCCGGCCTGGTGTTTCTGTCCGACTCCCGCACCAATGCCGGACTCGACCAGATCAGCACCTTCCGCAAGGTCATGCTGTATGAGCAACCGGGCGAGCGCTTCATGGTGCTGCAGTCGGCCGGCAATCTGTCCATCACCCAGTCGGTGCGCGAGCTGCTGGAGAGCTTTCAGCTGCACGACACGACCACGGACGAGATGCTGACCATCTGGAATGTGCGCAGCATGTTCGATGCCGCGCGCGTGCTGGGCGCTGCCGTGCGCCATGTGCATGAGCGCGAGGCCACGGCGCTGCAGCGCGCCGGGGTGGACTTCAATGTCTCCATGATTTTTGGCGGCCAGATCCAGGGCGAGCGCATGCGCCTGTTCCAGGTCTATTCGGCGGGCAACTTCATCGAGGCCACGGGCGAGACGCCCTACTTCCAGATCGGCGAATCCAAGTACGGCAAGCCCGTGCTGGACCGCGTCATCACCTCCGAGACCCCGCTGGACGAAGCCGCCAAGTGCGCGCTGGTGTCCATGGACAGCACGCTCAAGTCCAACCTCTCGGTGGGCCTGCCGCTGGATCTGATCGTCTACGAGAACAACCGCTTCGCCACCGACCGCATTGTCTGCCTGGACGCCGACAACCCCTATCTGCGCATGCTGCACGACAGCTGGGGCGAGCGCCTGCGCCATGTCTTCGACAGCATCGACGATCCGGCCTGGGACGGCGGCCAGACCGATACGCCGATCCGCATTCACAGCCCGCGCGCCCATCCGCTGATCAAAGTGGGGGCACCCGTTGCAGAGCGCTCGGCCCACGGCCTGGGTGCAGGCAATATTCCGCCCGCCGCGCTGCGCCAGCCCGTGGTGCCGGCTCAGGCCGGCCTGAGCATGGCCGATGAATACCAGCGCCTGCAGACGGCAGAAGAGCAGGCGCGCATGCAAAGACAGGCAGGCCTGTCCAGGCGCTAAACTGATCGACACATCCAACGCCCCTTCGGGGCGTTTTTCCTGTCCAGCCCGTCCCGCGCCATGTCCCAGCCCACAGCCACCACCAGCACGACGAACACCCTGCCCGTGGTCTTCGCGCATGCCAACAGCTTTCCCATAGGCACCTATCGCCTGCTGTTTTCGCTGCTGCGCCAGCGCGGCATCGACGCCGGCGGCGTGCAGCGCTTCGGCCATGACCCCCGGCGCCCGGTCACCAACCACTGGCCGCATCTGGTGGACGAGCTGATCGAATACATCGAGCAGCAGGTCGAGCGGCACGGCCGGCCGGTCTATCTGGCGGGCCACTCGCTGGGCGGCATTCTGAGTTTTCAGGCCGCTTCCAAACGCCCCGATCTGGCGCGCGGCGTGCTGCTCATCGACTCGCCCCTGCTGGGCGGCTGGAAGGCGAACGCCGTGGGCCTGGCCAAGCAGACGCAGATCGTGGCCTCGGTCTCCCCCGGCAAGATCAGCCAGCGCCGGCGCACCACCTGGGCCAGCAACGAAGAGGCGCTGGAGTATTTCCGCGGCAAGAAGGCATTTGCCCAGTGGCACCCGCAGGTGCTGCAGGACTATGTGCAGCACGGTCTGGAGGACGACCAGGGCAAGCGCAGCCTGCTGTTCAGGCGCGAGGTGGAGACCGCCATCTACAACACCCTGCCCAGCAATCTCAACAACCAGCTCAGGCGTCACCCCGTGCGCTGCCCGGTGGCCTTCATCGGCGGTCGCTCGTCGGTGGAGATGCGCCAGGTGGGCATGGAGATGACGCAGCGCATCACCCGCGGGCGCATCACGATGCTGGACGGCGGCCATCTGTTTCCCATGGAGCGGCCCGAGGCCACAGCCGCCGCCATCGAGGCTTCGCTGCTCAATATGGAGCAGACCATTCTGCAGAAATCTACGCAAAGCACTCACAAATAAATAGCTTATTGCGCTTTACAGATAACGATTTCAGCATCAAAACAATCTGAAATTCAATCAGAACAAGCGCTGTTAGCTATTAAAAAAGCCGCTTGCAATCACGCAAGCGGCTTTTTTGCGGGCAGCGCCAAGGCACTCAATGGTGCCAGTCCACGATGCCGGTATAGGCCGTCACCAGCACGATGACGCCGAAAACGATGCGGTACCAGGCAAACGGCACAAAGCTGTTGGTGGAGATAAAGCGCAGCAGCCAGCGCACGCACAGCCAGGCGCTGATGAACGAGAAGATCAGGCCCACGGCAAACAGCGGCACATCCGCCATGGACAGCAGCGCACGCTCCTTGTAGAGGCTGTAGACGCCCGCGCCGATCAGCGTGGGCATGGCCAGGAAGAACGAGAAGTCGGTGGCCGCCTTGCGCGACAGGCCCATGAGCATGCCGCCGATGATGGTGGAGCCGCTGCGGCTGGTGCCGGGCACCAGGGCAAAGCACTGCACCAGGCCGACCTTGAGCGCATCGAGAGCCGTCATATCGTCCACCGACTGCACGCGGGTGGCGGCGGCGGGCCGCTTCTCGGCCCAGAGAATCACGAAGCCGCCAAGGATGAAGGTGGTCGCCACGATGACCGGCGTGAACAGATGCTCCTGCACATATTTGCCGAACAGCAGCGCCAGCACCACGGCAGGCAAGAAGCCGATGAGGACGTTGAGCGCGAACTTCTGCGCCTGGCGGCTGCTGGGCAGCTGCACCAGCGTGTCCCGGATCTTCTGCCAGTACACCAGCATCACGGCAAAGATGGCCCCGGTCTGGATCGCAATCTCAAACACCTTGGCCTTGCCACCGACAAAACCCATCAGCGAACCGGCCAGGATCAGGTGGCCGGTGGAGGAAATCGGCAAGAACTCGGTCAGCCCCTCCACAATGCCCATGATGGCGGCCTTGACCAGCAATAAAGTATCCACGCGAATCGTCCTTTGGATGCAGGGTTGAAGCAAAGCCGTCCATTATCCGCTCGCCATTTTCCCGATCGCGCTCACAAGACCTTTTCCGCCCGCCAATCGACAGACAATCGCAAACTTTTACAAGACATGGCTTGTGATGATGGGCAAAGTCACGCGCTTGTGCTGCAATAGCTACGCGCCGGTTGTCGGCGTTTTTTCAAAAATCACACCATCATGAAAAAATTTGTGGTCCTGGCTGTCGTGTCCCTGGCCTGCAGCATGAGCATGGCTGCCGGTGACAAACCCAAAACCGCCCAGCAGCAGTTGATGGGCACCTGCAACACCGAAGCCACCGGCAAGAAGGGCGATGAGCGCAAGGAGTTCATGAAGTCCTGCCTGTCCGACGGCAAAAAGCGCCAGCAGGAACGCATGAAGAGCTGCAACGCCGATGCGACCGGCAAAAAGGGCGACGAGCGCAAGGCCTTCATGAGCGAGTGCCTGAAGAAGGACTGAGCGGCCCGAGCCGCTTTGCCGACCTTCTCCTGCGCGGAGGCCAGGCCCGGCGTCATCGAGCCGGGTAGCGCCATTTTCGGCGCAATGCACAAAGCCACCGCAAGGTGGCTTTGTGGTTTCAGGCGGAGGCAGCCGCCGATGCCGTTCGCCGGGCACGGCGTTTTTTCCACCAGATTGGCCGTGGCAAAGCCGATCTTCGGTTCGATGAAGCTGCCCAAAGGTGCCGGCCTGAGCGTCTCGTAGGGGCCGGGCGTGGTGGTCGAGACCTTGCTCATCACGGGATAGAACACCTCGCGGTAGAGATTGATCGAGAACGAGGTAAAGGCCACGATGACGATCACGCCCCAGATCCACAGCGGTTGCTGCCCGCAATGGTGGGGCTGAGCAGGCTTTCATGCAGATGGCGCAGCCAGGGCATGAGATTGCGCCAGCTCAGGGCCAGGCTCCTGGAGTCGCGGTGGCCGGTGATGAGACCCGTCACCGGGTCCACAAACACCGCGTTGTAGCCCAGCACATGGGGCTTGCCCGTGCCCTGGTCCAGCAGCGGGCGCACCAGAAAGGAAGCCGCCTCGCCCTCGCGCAGGCCCAGGCTCATATAGGAGATCTCGACGCGCGCATCGGCTGCCTGCACGGCCTGGGCCAGTTGCAGCGGCGTCTGCAGCGGGCCGCGTCCCGGCGTGTGCCGCATGTCGGCGTTGAGCCAGTCGTCGATTTCATGATCCCACGAGAGCACTGCTCCCGTCAGACCGGTCATGACCAGGAAGGCCGCGAGAAACAGGCCGACCCAGCGATGAACCACGATCCACAGAGCTCGCATCAGAAGTCCACGCTGGCGGTCAGCGACTCCAAGCATTGAGCACAGTTTCAACCAGTACCCCACTCACACCTGTGAAGATGCAACTGGCTCCCGTGTTTGTTCACTTCGTCGCAAAGCGCTGGTCGGCAGCAGGTCCGGCTTGCACAGTCATGTGCAACCACCTGGAGCCAGCCATGCAACTCACGCCCTTGATTGCCTTTCACATGAGTTCCGCCATCGCGGCCACTCTTGCCGGAGCCATCGCCCTGTGGGCCAGGCGCCCGGCCGGAGCGCTGCCCTGGCTGCACACAATCGCAGGCTATGGCTTTGTGCTGCTCATGCTGGCCACCGCCATCTCCGCCTTGTTCATACGCGACTTCAAGCTGCCCAACTGGGCAGGCTTCACGCCCGTTCATCTGCTGATCCCCGTGACGCTGGGAGGCCTGGCGCTGTCTTTGTGGCATCTGGCCCATCGACGCATCGGCCAGCATCGCAGCGTCATGCGCAAGCTGTACTTCGGCAGCTGCGTCGTCGCGGGACTGTTCACGCTGCTTCCGGGCCGGCTGCTGGGCAATCTGCTGTGGCAGCAATTGGCCTGAAACCCGCCCTCATCCCAAGCACTACAAGGAAAAGACATGAACCCGATCTCTGAAGACGCTCTGCACCGGCAGGCACGCCGCCGCGCCGGCATGAAGCTGGGCTGGTATATCCACGCTGCGGTCTATGCCGCCGTGAATCTGGGCCTGATGGCCCTGGCTCTGAGCCAGGGACGGCACTGGGCCGTCTACCCGGCTCTGGGCTGGGGTCTGGGCCTGCTGATGCATGGCGCCGTGGTCTGGCTGCTGGCCCCCGGCAGTCCGCTTTTTCAGCGACTGCTGGAGCGCGAGCTGAAAACGCTGCAGCGCAGCGAAAAGCGCTAGATGCCAAGGCCCCCATCACCTACCATGCCCGTCATGTCCATGTTTGCGCTCGCGCCCCTCTTTCGCCATGCCGGCATCACCGTGGCGGCCTGTCTGCTGATCGCGGCAGCCCTGACGGCACTCGGCCAGGGCCTGTGGGATGTCAACCTTGCCTATTCGCTGGCCATCGGCCTGATCAGCTGGCTGAGCATCGATCTGCTCAGACTGCGCTGGCGCGAGTCCGACGACATTCCCTGGCCACGCGGCATGCGCGGCATGGCCCTGGTGCCGCTGGGGATTGCAGCAGGCATGGTTCTGGGCAATCCGCTGGGGCTCCTCTACGTTCAGCAGTTCCATCCCGAGCTGCCGGCCGCAGCCCGGCCCTCGCTATGGCTGCCGTTTGCCATCACCCTGGCGACCAGCATTGCCATGTCCTGGGGCTTTTATGTGGTGGGCAAATCGCGCCATCTGCAAATGCTGGCAGAGCAGGCCCAGCGCCAGGCCGCCCAAGCGCGGCTCAGCCTGCTGCAGGCCCAGCTGGAGCCGCATATGCTGTTCAACACCCTGGCCAATCTGCGCGTGCTGATCGCCACCGATGCACCGCGTGCCGAACAGATGCTCGACCATCTGATTGCCTACCTGCGCGCCACGCTTGCCGGCTCGCGCAGCGGCACCCACAGTCTTGCCAGCGAATTTGCCTTGCTAGCCGACTATCTGGCCCTGATGCAGATCCGCATGGGCGACAGGCTCACCTACTCCTTGACGCTGCCCGCTGATCTGGCCGAACTGCCCGTGCCGCCGCTTCTGCTGCAGCCGCTGGTGGAGAACAGCATTCGCCATGGGCTCGAACCCCAGCTGGCCGGCGGCCATATTGCCGTGCAGGCCGTCATGCAGGATGCGAGCCAGCTCCTGCTCAGTGTGCAGGACAATGGCCAGGGCCTGTCAGCGCCTTCAGGCCTGCCTCCTTCGGGCTCCGGCTCCGGCTCCGGCTTTGGCTTGGCGCAGATCCGGGAGCGCCTGGCCAGCCGCTACGGCAGCGCTGCCAGCCTGGAGTTGAGAGCCGATAGCGCAGGCGCAACCCGGGCCTGCATCGTATTACCCCTGAAGCCCCAGCCATGAACACCCGCCCACCGCGCGCCCTGATTGCCGAAGACGAACCGCTGCTGGCCTTGGCCTTGCAGCAGTTGCTGGGCCAGCTCTGGCCCCAGCTGCAGATCGAAGCCAGGGTGGCCGACGGCATCAGCGCCGTGCAGCAGGCGCTGGAGCGGCTGCCCGATCTGCTGTTCCTGGACATTCGCATGCCGGGCCAGACGGGGCTGGAAGCCGCCGCCGAAATCGCCGATGCCTGGCCTGAGGAGCAAGCGCTGCCGGCGATTGTCTTTGTCACCGCCTACGACCAGTACGCCCTGGCGGCCTTCGAGGCCTGCGCCATGGACTATGTGCTCAAGCCGGTGCAGGCAGCGCGCCTCGGCCAGACCGTGCAGCGCCTGCAGCAGTGGTGGCAGCAACGCCAGCCGGCGCAGGACACGGACCTTGCCATGCACAATCACCGTCAGCTCGAGCAGCTGCTCGGGCTGCAGCAGCAACTGCTGGGGCAGGGCCCCGCCGCGCTGCAGATCATTCAGGCCAGCGTCGGCAACCAGATCCATATGGTGAGGGTGCAGGACATCGTCTACCTCGAAGCCGCCGACAAATACCTGCGCGTGCTGACAGCCAGCCAGGAGTATCTGATCCGCACCCCGCTCAAGGATCTGCTGCCGCAACTGGACGCCCAGCAGTTCTGGCAAATCCATCGCGGCACCGTGGTGCGGGCGCAAGCCATTGCCAGCGCCCAGCGTGACGAGTCCGGGCGCCTGAGCCTGCTGCTGCGCGAGCGTCCCGAAAAGCTGGCCGTCAGCCGTCTCTACGCCACGCGCTTCAGGGCGATGTAGCCAGCTCCATCACATCCTCCCAGTCCACACCCTGCATCGCATCCCAATGCGCGACGATGACGCTGCGGGGCCGCGCCGGGTTCTTGAGCTCGGCCGCCATGGCAGCCAGCGCATGCTGCACATAACGCTCGGAGGGCTTGTCCAGCGCCGCCAGCGGCTCGTCGATCAGTACCAGCTCGGCGGCGCTGGCCCAGCCGGCTGCCATCCACAGCTTGCGCTGGGTGCCCGACGACAGGGCCAGCAGCGGCTTGTGCAAATGCGGCTCCAGCCCGAAGCCCTGCACATGCTGCTCGAACTGCTGCTGTGACCAATGCGGATACAGCGTGCGCTGCAGCGCCACCCAGCTTTGGACCGGCATATGGCTGTAGACATCGTTGAGCGGCTGGCGCGGGTCCTGCCAGAAGCAGGAGCTGGCAGCCAGACGGCCGTTGTCGGCGAACGGATAGTGCAGCAAGCCCATGCGCAGCGGCAACTGCCCGGCCAATGCCTTGAGCCAGCTGGTCTTGCCCGTGCCCTCATCGCCTTGCAGCAGGCACAGCCCGGCATGCCAGCAATGCGAGGCCTCCTGGGCCACAACGCGGCCGGGGTAGCCAAAGCTCACCTGCAGGGCCTGCACCATGCAGGGAGATTCGCAATCTTCATCGATATCAGAACTCATAGCTGACAACGCCTTGTAAATATAGGTTTACGGCTGTTTACTGCCCAAAAAGCCCACAGCCCTGCGCACGGCAAGGCCCAGGCACAATGGCGTCCCCTCAATAGCGCGCAATATGCCATGGCTCTGGATTATCTGGAATTCGATTACAGCGAAGATGAAGAAGGCACGGGCACCTGGGACGCCATGGCCAGCGTCAGGGCCGAGCGCGTGCCCGCTCTGGCAGGCGAAATCGAAGCCCTGCTGCTCTGGGCCAGCCGCAAGTTTGCGGGCCGCCAGGGCGCCGTGGAGGACGGCCATGACTGGGACTACGATCTACAGGCACAGGACGACGAGGGCCAGCCCCTGAACGCGCGCTTCGACAAGACCGCGGGCCGGCTGGAGCTGCAGGCCTCGGCCACGGGCCGCACCACGGTCAGCCTGTCTCTTTCGGGCTCCTCGCAGTTTGGCGCTGCACTGCGCCAGGCCTTCGATATCGAGGCCTGACGTCGGGGCCTGCAAGCGCTGCGCCTGATGCATCCAGTACACAATGAAAGCCCAGACGCGACTTGCAAAGGCATTTCATGACCGAGCGACTCTCTGCACCATTTGTCATCGAGCAATTCATCAAGGCTCCGCGCGAGCTGGTCTACGCGGCCTTCACGAAAGGCGAGCACCTGAGCCAGTGGATGCGCCCGCCCGGCATGGTGATGACGCAATGCGAAGTGGATGCACGCGAAGGCGGCAGCTTTCATTACGGCATGCGTGCCGAGGCCATGCCCCAGGCGGCTGCCATGTGGGGCAAATGGAGCTTCAGGGAGCTGAAAGCGCCCGAGCGCATGGTCGTCGTGGTGCAATTCAGCGATGCCGCCGGCGGCGTCACGCGCCACCCGATGGCGCCGCAATGGCCGCTCTATACCTTGTCGACCACCACACTCAGCGAGGAAGCCGGCGGCACGCGCATTCATCTGGAGTGGCGCGCCCTCAACGCCAGTGCCGTGGAAGAAGCAGTGTTCGACAGCTCGCACGCCAGCATGAACCTGGGCTGGAGCGGCAGCATGCAGCTGCTGGCCGGCTATCTGGCCAAGGTACAGGCCGCCTAGCGATCCATATCCTGGCGCTGCCTGGGCGGCTCGGCCGCATTCCTGCGACTGGCCCCGGCACGCCCGGCCTTGCTCCACTGATAGTCCACGCCGTCGGGCGTCTTGCCGTCCTCGACCGCAGACACGCCCACAGGCCCGACCATATCGCGCAGCTCCGACGAAATCACCACATGGGCATGGCGCTCGTCCTTGCGCAGCTGCTGGCACAGGGCCAGCGCCTCGCTCATCTGCGCATCGCAGAAGGCCCGGCATTGCGGCTGCCAGACCGGTGTCTGGCCCTCGGGCTCGGAATTGCGCAGGTAGAAAACAGCAATGCTCATGGTTTGATCTTCACAACAACAGAGCCACGGTTGTAACCCAGACCACAAGCCTGCACGGCGCGCTCACTCTTTGCGCAGCCCCGCATCCAGCGGCTCCCAGCGCCCTGCCACATTCTTGAGCAAGGTGTTCACGGCCGTCAGCCTGCGGTTTCTGACGCTGTTGAGGCTGTTCTGGGCGCTGAGCACCGTCGTCTGGGCCGAGAGCACGTTCAGATAGGCCACGATGCCGGCCTGGTACTGGTTGTTGGCCACGGTCAGCGACTTCTGCGCTGCGGCCAGGGCCTCGGTCTGCACCTGCTCCTCCTGAGCCAGATTGACGGCGGCAACCAGGTTGTCCTCCACCTCCTGCAGCGCCGTCAGCACGGTCTGCTTGTAGGTGGCGGCATTCAGGTCCAGCGTGGCACGGGCCGACTCCACGGCCGCCGAACGCGCGCCGCCGTCAAACAGACTCATGGCCAGCGCCGGGCCCAGCGACCAGAACAGGTTCGGCGCATTGAGCAGATCGGAGAGCACGGAGTTGCGGTAGCCGGCCGATGCCGACAGCGTCAGCGACGGGAAATAGGCCGCACGCGCCACGCCGATCTGCGCATTGGCCATGGCCACGCGGCGCTCGGCGGCAGCGATGTCGGGGCGCCTCTCCAGCAAGGTGGATGCCAGCATCTCGGGCACCGCAGGCGGCGTCGGCAGGCGGCCGGTCACCGGTAGGCTGAAATTGGCCGGAGCCTTGCCCAGCAAGGCCGCCAGCGCATGCTCGTACTGAGCGCGCGTGATCCTGGCATCCAGCAGGCTGGCCTGTGTGCTCTTGTACTGGGACTGGGCCTGTGCCACATCGGCCGAAGACACCACGCCCGCCTGGTAGCGATTCTGCGTGAGCTTGAGGCTTTGCTCGTAGGCCTGGAGGCTCTCCTGCAGATACGTCATCTGCGCCTCGGCGGCACGCAGCGAGAAATAGGTCTGGGCCACCGATGCCTGGGCCGAGAGGCGGGCCGCAGCCAGATCGTCGGCACTGGCCTGGGCCGAAGCGCGGCTGGCGTCCACCGCGCCCGAGAGCTTGCCCCAGAGATCCAGCTCCCAGCTGGCGTTCAGGCCCAGCGAGAAGGTGTTGTTGATGCTGCCGCTGCGCGCCACGTTCTCGCCGTTGGTGTTGCTGTAGGTGCCGCCGCCGGTCAAGGCACGCGAGCCGCTGCCCGTGGTGCCGAGCGTGGGCAATTGCGCGGCGCGGCTGCTGGCAACGGCGGCCTGGGCCGAGCGCAGACGGGCCACGGCCTGCTCCACGCTGGGATTGCCTGCGGCTGCCGCTTGCTGCAGCTGATCCAGCGTGCTGTCGCCATATACCGTCCACCACTGCTCGGGCACTGCGGTGCCCGGGCTGGCCGCCGAACTCTGCGCCGGCTGCCAGACGCCGAACTGCGCGGCCTCGGGCGTGGCCTCCTTGAACCGGGCCGGCACATCGAGCCGGGGCGGCTGATAGACGGGCTGGGTGGAACAGGCCACCAGCGCCAGCGCCGTAAAAAGCGTCACTGTCGGCGGCATTAGACGCGGCATCCAGCGGGGCAGCGCCCCGGGAGAATTCTTCATAAAAGTGAGCTTCTTACGCTTACCCTGATTGGGGTTGAAGCCGATTTGATTCAAAAACTGTGCGGGCATATTCATCTCACTTCGCCTCAGCCATGGCAGAGGCCTGGCCGCCGCGCCTTCTGGCCGGACGGCGTGCCCACAGGCGCAGCACGCTGCGGCGCACGCGGTCCAGCAGCACATAGACCACGGGCGTGGTGTAGAGCGTGAGCAACTGGCTCAGCAGCAGGCCGCCCACGATCGCAATGCCCAGGGGCTGGCGCAGCTCGGCACCGTCGCCCCGGCCCAGGGCCAGGGGCAGCGCGCCGAACAGGGCCGCCATGGTGGTCATCAGAATGGGGCGCAGGCGCAGGTGGCAGGCCCGATAGATGGCCTGGGCCGCCGTGGCATGGCCGCCTTTCTCGCGCTCCAGCGCGAAGTCGATCATCATGATGGCGTTCTTCTTGACCAGTCCGATCAGCAGGATCACGCCGATGAAGGCGATCAGCGAGAACTCCGTCTTGAACCACATCAGCGCCAGCAGCGCTCCCACGCCGGCCGAGGGCAGCGTGGACAGAATCGTCAGCGGATGGACCAGGTTCTCGTAGAGGATGCCCAGCACCAGATAGATGGTGATGATGGCTGCGAGGATCAGCAGGGGCTGGCCCGCCAGCGCCTGCTGGAAGGCACCGGCCGAGCCGCTGAAGCTGCCGCGAATGGATACGGGCACGCCCAGCTCCAGCATGGCATTGCGGATCGCGTCATTGGCCTGTGACAGCGAGACATTGGGCGCCAGGTTGTAGCTCACGGTGCTGGCCGGCGTGCCGCTCTGGTGCTGCACGGACAGCGGCGTGGTCGAGGTGGTGATCTTGGCAAAGGCGGTCAGCGGAATCTGCTGGCCCGCACTGTTGACGAAGAAGAAGCCATGCAGCGTCTGCGGGCTCTGCAGATACTGGGGCGAGGCCGTCATCACCACGCGGTACTGGTTGAGCGGGTTGTAGATCACGCCCACCTGACGCTGACCGAAGGCATCGTTGAGCGTGTTGTCGATCTGCGCCACGGTCAGGCCCAGGCGCGTGGCCTGGTCGCGGTCTATGACCAGCTTGGTCTGCATGCCGTTGTCCTGCACATCGCTGTTGACATCGGTCAACTCCGGCAGGGTGGACAGCACCTGACGGATGCGCGGCTCCCACAGGCGCAGCTCGGCCGTATCGTCGGCCTGCAGCGTGTACTGATAGGAGGACATGCTCTGGCGCCCGCCGATGCGCACATCGCTCTGGGTCATCATGAACAGCCGCGCGCCAGGTTCGTCCTTGAGCTTTTCTCGCAGGCGGTTGATGACCTCGTCGCTGGACACCTTGCGCTCGGCCATGGGCTTGAGCGACATGAACATATTGGCCGCATTGGCCTGGCCGCCGCCGGTGAAGCCGGTCACATACTCCACGGCCGGGTCCTGTTGCACCACATCGAGAAAACGCTTGATGCGGCGCTCCATGGCCTGAAAGGACGTGGACTGGTCGGCACGGATGAAGCCCATGACGCGGCCTGTGTCCTCGCTGGGCATGAAGCCCTTGTCGATGGTCTGGTAGAGATGGATGTTGAGACCGATGACCGCTGCCAGACTCAGCAGCACCACGGGCTGGTGGCGCAACCCCCAGGCCAGGGTGCGGCGGTACAGCGCTGTCACGCGCACCTCGAAGCGATCCATGGCCAGCGAGACGCGCTGCCAGAACGCATCCCAGCGGCGCATGAACGGATGCTGCGGGCGGCGGGCGCGCTCAATGCGGCGGCGCTCCTCTTGGGCAGGCGTGCGCAGCAAGGCCGCACACATCATGGGCGTGGTGGTCAGCGAGATGATCATGGAGACCAGAATCGCCGCCGACATGACCACGGCAAATTCACGAAAGAACCGCCCCACGATGCCGGCCATGAACAAAATGGGCACGAACACCGCAATCAGCGACAGGCTCATGGAGACGACGGTGAAGCCGATCTCGCGCGCGCCTTCTATGGCAGCCTGCATGGCGGTCTTGCCGCGCTCCATGTGGCGCATCACGTTCTCCAGCACCACGACGGCATCGTCCACCACAAAGCCTGCAGCCACCGTCAGCGCCATCAGCGACAGATTGTCCAGCGTGTAGCCGCACAGATACATGACGCCGAAGGTGCCCATCAGCGAGGCAGGCACGGCCACGGCCGGGATCAGCGTGGCGCGCACCCGGCGCAAAAAGACGAACACCACCATGATGACCAGCGCTATCGAGATCAAGAGCGAGTTCTGCACCTCCTTGACTGAGGCGCGCAGCGTGGGCGTGCGGTCCGAGATCACCGTGACATCGATGGCCGGATTGATGGAGGCCCTGAGCTGGGGCAACATGGCGCGCACCTTGTCCACGGCCTGCAGGATGTTGGCGTCGGGCTGCTTGAACACCTGCAGCAGCACGGCGGGCTTGCCGTTCATGACGCCATAGTTGCGTATGTCCTGCACGGAGTCGGTGACATCGGCCACATCGGACAGACGCACCGCGTTGCCGTTGTTCCAGCGCAGCACCAGGGGCGCGTATTCGGCAGCGGTGCGGGCCTGGTCGTTGGTCGCCACCTGCCAGTAGTGGTCTTCGCGTTCCACGGCGCCAAGGGGGCGGTTGGCATTGGTGGCGGTGATGGCCGTGCGCACCGCATCCAGCGATACGCCGTTGGCAGCCAGCCGCACCGGGTCCAGCTCCACGCGCACGGCCGGCAGCGCGCCGCCGTTGATCGATGCCTGGCCCACGCCTTCCACCTGGGCCAGCTTCTGCGCCAGCACCGTGGAGGCCGCGTCATACATCTGGCCGCGTGTGAGCGAATCCGATGTCAGCGCCAGAATCATGATGGGCGCGTCGGCCGGGTTGACCTTGCGATAGGTCGGATTGCCCGGCATGCCCGAAGGCAGCAGCGTGCGCGCCGCATTGATGGCGGCCTGCACATCGTGGGCGGCGCTGTCCACCGTGCGCGTCAGATCGAACTGCAGCGTGATGCGCGTGCTGCCCATGCTGGAGCTGGAGGTCATCTCGTTGACGCCCGCAATCGCGCCCAGGGCGCGCTCCAGCGGCGTGGCCACGGTGGCCGCCATGGTGTCCGGTGCCGCGCCGGGCAGGCTGGCAGTCACCGAAATCGTCGGATAGTCCACCTGCGGCAGCGGCGCCACCGGCAGCTGGAAATAGGCCACGGCGCCCACCAGGGCCATGCCGATGGTCAGCAGCATGGTCGCAATGGGCCGGAAGATGAAGGGCGTGGAGATGCTCATGGACGCGCCCCGTCCTGGCCGCCATCGCCTGCCTCGCCCATGACTTCGGCCTCGGAGTGCGGCACATGCTTGACGGCCGACAGGCCACGCCTGGTGCGCCAGCCCTCGGCCCAGTTTTCAAAGGTCAGATAGATCACCGGCGTGGTGAACAGGGTCAGCAGCTGGCTCAGCAGCAGACCGCCCACCAGGGTCACACCCAGCGGCTGGCGCAGCTCGCTGCCCACGCCCGTTCCCAGCATCATGGGCAGCGCGCTCAGCAAGGCCGCCAGCGTGGTCATGAGAATCGGCCTGAAGCGCAGCAGACAGGCCTGGTAGATCGCGTCGCGCGCATTCATGCCCTCCTCGCGCTGGGCGTCCAGCGCGAAGTCGATCATCATGATGGCGTTCTTCTTGACAATGCCGATCAGCAAGATGATGCCGATGATGGCGATGATGTCCAGATCCAGCCCCGACACCAGCAGCGCCAGCAGCGCCCCCACGCCCGCCGACGGCAGGGTGGAGAGAATCGTGATCGGATGAATCGTGCTCTCGTAGAGCACGCCCAGCACGATGTACATGGTGATGATGGCGGCCAGCACCAGCAGCAGGGTGTTGGAGAGCGAGGCCTGGAAAGCCAGCGCCGCGCCCTGGAACTGCGTGTCCACGGACAGCGGGATCTGCCCCTCGTCGCGCAGCTGCGCAATGATGGTTTGCGCTGCCTGCACCGCATGACCCAGCGACACGCCGGATGCGGTGTTGAACGAAATGGTGGCCGCCGGCAACTGCCCCACATGGTTGACGGCCAGCGCCATCGGGCGCTCGCTCACCGTGGCAATCGATGACAGCGGCACCGGCGCACCGTTGCTCGAAGCGGCATAGATGTTCTGCAGGGCCTCGGGACCGATCTTGAACTGCGGCGCCACCTCCAGCACCACGCGGTACTGGTTGGACTGCGTGAAGATGGTGGAGATCAGACGCTGGCCGAACGCATTGTAGAGGGCCGAGTCTACCGACGAGACCGTCACGCCCAGGCGGCTGGCCTGGGCTCGGTCGATCTGCACATAGGCCTGGCGGCCCTGGTTCTGCAGATCGCTGCTCACATCAAGCAGCTGGGGCAGTTGCTGCAGACGCTCCACCAGAGTCCTGGTGCTGGCCGTGAGCTGGTTCATGTCCGGCGAGGAAAGCAGCAGCTGGTACTGGGTGCGGGCCTGGCGGTCCTCTATCGTCAGATCCTGCACGGGCTGGGCATAGAGGCGGATGCCGGGCACGGCGCGGGAGTCTTCGGCCAGTCGTTTGAGCACCACGGGCAGGCGCTCGCGCTGGGCATGGGGCTTGAGGTCGATCTGGATGCGGCCGGTATTGAGCGTGGTATTGGTTCCATCCACACCGATGAACGAGGAGATGGAGGCCACGGCCGGGTCCTTGAGCAAATGCTCGGCCAGTGCCTGCTGGCGCTCGGCCATGGCGGCAAAGGAGATGGACTGGTCGGCCTCGGTGGTCGCGGCAATCGTGCCCGTATCCTGCTCTGGGAAAAAGCCCTTGGGCACGACGAAGTACAGCAGCACCGTGACCACCAGCGTGGCGATGAACACCAGCCAGGTCAGCTTGCTGTGATCCAGCACCCAGGTCAGCATGCGGCCGTATTCGCCAATCACCTTGTCGAAAAAGCGTGCGACGGCTGCGCCCAAGCCCCGGGACTGCGCCGGGCTCTTCTCGCCCTCGGGCTGGTGGCGCAGCAGGCGCGCGCACAGCATGGGCGTGAGCGTAAGCGAAACCACGGCCGAGATCAGAATCGCCACCGTCATGGTGATGGCGAATTCGTGGAACAGACGCCCCACCACATCCCCCATGAACAGCAGCGGAATCAGCACCGCGACCAGGGAGATGGTCAGCGAGATGATGGTGAAGCCGATCTGCTTGGCACCCTTGAGTGCGGCCTGCATGGGCGGCTCGCCCTTTTCCACGTAGCGGGCGATGTTCTCGATCATCACGATGGCATCGTCCACCACAAAGCCCGTGGCAATGGTCAGGGCCATCAGCGTGAGGTTGTTGATGGAAAAGCCCGCCAGATACATGACGCCGAAGGTGCCTACCAGCGACAGCGGCACCGCCACGCTGGGAATCAGCGTGGCCGATGCGCTGCGCAGGAACAGGAAGATCACCATCACCACCAGGGCGATGGCCAGGGCCAGCTCGAACTGCATGTCCTTGACCGAGGCGCGAATGGTCACGGTGCGGTCGGTCAGCACCTGCACGTCGATGGAGGCGGGCAGAGTCTCCTTGAGCTGGGGCAGCAGGTTCTTGATGGCATCGACGGTGTCGATCACGTTCGCGCCGGGCTGGCGGCGGATATTGAGGATCACGGCCGACTTGGAGCCGGTCTCGAGCGTGCCCGACCAGGCGGCCAGGCGCGTGTTCTCGGCGTCGTCCACGGTCTGCGCCACATCGGAAAGGCGCACGGGGTTGCCGTTCTTGAAGGCGATGATCAGGTTGCGGTACTCGGCCGCCGACTGCATCTGGTCGTTGGCATCGATGGTCGATGCGCGGTTGGGGCCGTCAAAGCTGCCCTTGGCGGTCTTGACGTTGGCCGCAGAGATGGCGGTGCGCACATCATCCAGGGTCATGCCGAAGCTGGCCAGCGCTGCCGGGTTGGCCTGGATGCGCACGGCCGGACGGCGCGCACCGGCAATGGCCACCAGGCCCACGCCCTTGACCTGGGAGAGCTTGGGCGCGAGGCGGTTCTCCACCAGGTCGTTGATCCTGATGACGGGCAACGAAGGCGAGCTGACGGCCAGCGTCAGCACCGGCGCATCGGCCGGGTTGACCTTGCTGTAGAGCGGGGGCATGGGCAGGTCGCTGGGCAGCAGATTGGTGCCCGCGTTGATGGCGGCCTGCACCTGCTGCTCGGCCACGTCCATGGACATATCGAGCGCAAAGCGCAGGCTGATCACCGATGCGCCGCCCGAACTGGTCGAGGACATCTGGTCCAGCCCTGGCATCTGGCCGAACTGGCGCTCCAGCGGTGCCGTGACGTTGGAGGTCATCACATCGGGGCTGGCCCCGGGGTAGAGGGTGGTGACCTGAATCGTGGGGTAATCCACCTCGGGCAGGGCCGAGATGGGCAGCAGGCGGTAGGCAAGAATGCCCGAGATCAGCACCGCCACCATCAGCAAGCTGGTGGCGATGGGCCTGAGAATGAAGAGGCGCGAGAGATTCATGATGGCCGCAGGCTCTGGCTATGTGCTCAGCGACCCGTGCCGCCGGCTGCCGTACCGGCCTGGCCATTGGCTTCGCGCTCGGCGCGCAGCTTCTGGAAGAAAGCGCGGCGCTCTTCGGGCGACAGGGCCTCCAGCTTGGCGCGCTGCTCGGGAGTCAGCTGGGGACGGTCACCCCGGCCCTCGGCTCTTTCCGTGCGCGCCTCACCGCCTTCACCACGCTCTGCGCCGGTCTGGGGCCTGCCCTCGTTCGCAGCAGCAGGCTTGGCGTCCGGCTTGGCGTCGGCCTTGGGCTCCGGCTTGGAGGGACTGCCCTGCGCCTCGCGCGGCTGATCGCCACGGGCGTCCGTGCCACGCGGTCCCTGGCCGGGACCCGCATTGCCGCCATTGGCACCGCGCTCGGCGCGCAGCTTCTGAAAGAACGCCTTGCGTTCCTCGGGCGTCATCTTGGCGACTTTTTCACGCTGCTCGGGACTGAGGTTACGCATCATGCCGCGCGGCTGGTTGGCCGCATCCTGCACGGCCTGGTCGACCTTATTGACCTTTTCGGAGTCCACCACCGTCACCTGGGCGCCTTCGCGCAGGCGGTCGATGCCATCGGTCACCACCTTGTCGCCGGGCTCCAGCTCGCCGCGCACGCTGACATAGTCACCGTCCGTCACGCCCACGGTGATCTTGCGCTGGGTGACCGTGTTGTCGGGCTTGACCAGATAGACAAAATTGTTCTGCACCGCATTCGCGGGCACGACCAGCGCCTGATCGATCTGGCGCAGCTGCAGCTTGACGTTGACGAACTGATTCGCGAACAGCTTGCGCTCGGCATTCTCGAACGAAGCCTTGGCTTTGACGGTGCCTGTGGTCGTGTCGATGGTGTTGTCCAGCGCATTGAGCTGGCCCTTGGCCAGCATCTGCTTTTGCTCGCGGTCCCAGAGCTCCACGGGCATGACCTTGCCCTCGCGCAGCTGCTGGGCCAGCGTGCCGACATGGGTTTCGGGAATGGAGAAGACGGCATCGATGGGGCGAATCTGAGAGATCGTCACCAGCCCGTTGGCGTCGGAAGGATTGACCACGTTACCGAGGTCGGCCTGGCGCAGACCGAGGCGGCCCGAGATGGGGGCCGTGATCCTGGTATAGCTCAGCTGCAGCTTGGCCGCATCGACCTGGCCCTGATCGGCCGCCACCGTGCCCTGCAGCTGGCGCACCAGCGCGGCCTGGGTATCGACCTGCTGGCGGGCAATCGAGTCCTGGGCCTGCAGCTCCTTGTAGCGCTGCAGATCGAGCTGCGCATTCTTGAGCTGGGCCTGGTCGCGCGCCAGAGAGCCCTGCACCTGCGCCAGCGAGGCCGCAAAACTGCGCGGATCGATCTCGGCCAGCAACTGGCCGGCCTTGACCTCGTCACCTTCCTTGAAGTTCAGCTTGATCAGCTCGCCCGAAACCTTGGCGCGCACCACGGCCGTGGCACGTGCATTCATGGTGCCGATGGCGCTGACGAGCACGCGCATGTCGCGCTGCTCCACCACACCTACGCTCACCGGCTGAGCCTGACTCATGCCGCCGGGGCCGCCGGGACCGCCCGGCCCTGCGCGGCCATTGCGCCCTGCGCGTGCACCGGGCCCGCCCGCTGCCTGTGTGGGAGCTGCAGATGCAGACGTATCGCCGCTTGCACCCTGTTTTTGCGCATACCACCAATAGCCACCGCCAGCGGCTGCCAGCGCGAGCGCCACACTGGCAAGCAAGGCGGGCCGGACCTTGCCCTGCTGTAAAGAATGACGATTGGGGTGCAATTGGGATGAGCTGGACATGGTTGAGCGCAGGAATTTCGAGCCTGAATTGGAGCCAATGGTATCCAGTTGCAATCAAGCCCCGGGTCAGGCAGCGCCGGCTTTGCCAGCATTTACCCCCCCTTTACCTTGGGTTTACCTGCTGAAGTTCCCCACTCGGAGACTTAAACAGTGCTGACTTTCATCGCAGCAATGACGGCGTTTTCAGGCCTCATGCTTGGCGGCTGACACTGCCATTGCTGCGTCCGCCATGCGGCGCAAGGAATCCGGCTCCAAGGAGAAACCCATATGACCACCGAACGCCTGACCAATCACCCCGAAGAAGCCGCCGTGCGCGTGCCGCTGGAGCTGTATATGCGCGGCCATGCCGAAGACAATGCCGAGCATATGCGCGCAGCCTTCATGCCCACGGCCCGGCTGGAGTCCGTGCGCGAAGGCCCGCTGACATCCTGGGACCTGGACTTCTACTGCCAGCGCTTCAAGAACACGCCCGCTGCCGACGAAGCTACGCGTCGCCGCGTCATCGACTCCCTGGACATCGTGGGCACGGCCGCCATGGCCAAGGTCACGCTCTACCACGGTGCCGTGACCTTCACCGACTACTTTGTGCTGCTCAAGACCGAGCAGGGCTGGAAGATAGCCAACAAGGCTTTCCACGCCCAGCCTCAATAAGGTTGAGCCACCTCCACCAAGCCCCTGGCCTTCGGCTCAGGGGCTTTTTATTCATGCGCTGGTCAGCGACTCAGCAGCCAGAGCGCGCCCAGCACGATGACAGCCCCCAGGCCCCAGGCCCAGACCGGGATGCCAGACGATTCGCGCGGCGGCGCCGAGGGTGTGGCGTCCAGCGGGGCGTAGCTGGTGGAGGCCGCGTCGTGTTCCCAGGAGCGTGTATCCGGCTCCTGCGCACTGCATTCGTCTTCGGACTGCTCGCTCGGGTGGCGCTGCTGCATCAAGGCTTCGAAGCGCGCAAAGAAATCCTCGGCCATGCTCTTGGCAGCGCCGTCGATCAGGCGCTGGCCCAGCTGGGCAATCTTGCCGCCGACCTGGGCCTGCACCTCGTAGTGAAGCTCGCAGTGCCGTACATCGACGGGAATCAGATCCACCTTGGCCTGGCCCTTGCCAAAGCCGGCCACACCGCCCTGCCCTTCAAAGGCAATCGTGTAGCTCTTGGGCGGCTGCACGTCTGACAGCGTGACCCGGCCATTGAACTTGGCCGATACCGGACCGATCTTCACGGACATGGTCACCGCATAGGAGCCATCGCCCGCATCCTCGAACTTCTCGCAGCCGGCCAGGCATTGCTGCAAGGTTTGCGGATCGTTGAGCGCCTCCCAGGCTTGCTGCTGGCTCACGGCAAGAGGACGGCTGGCATGCATTTCCATGGTGTTCTCCTTTTCAATCTCGGTGCGGTAGCTGCAGCAGCTTTGCCAGATGCGCAGCCAGTTGCTGCAATGACTGCAGGTTGTGCACGGCCAGCATGGCATGGCTGTGACGATGCAGCACGGCCGCGCCTTTGGCCAGCGGGGCATACCCGTCAAAGCGCAGCAAGGGGTTGAGCCAGAGAATGCGCGCGCTGTGCCGAGCCAGCCATTGCAGCTCTCGCTCCAGCAGCGCGCTGTCGCCGGTATCCAGCCCGTCGCTGACAAGTAGCACCAGGGTACGCCTGCCCACCAGATGGCGCGCCTGCTGCCGGCGCAGCTGCGCCAGGCATTCCCCCAGGCAGGTACCGCCGCCGAAATCGTCAATGTCGCGATTGAGCTGGGCCAGCATGGCATCGGGGTCGCTATGGGAAAAAGCCCGGTTCAGCTCCTGCAGGCTGGTTCCCATGCTGAAGATATGGCGGCGCAGCTGCGGATAGCGCCGGGGGCTGGTGGCCTGGTGCAGAAATGCCAGCAGCAGACGCACATAGCGCTCCATGGAGCCCGAGACATCGACCAGCGCCAGCCAGGGCATGGGCAGCCGCTTGCGCCTGCGCCATTTGAGACTTGCCAGCTCGCCGCCCGTGGCTGCCGCAGCTTTCAGGCTGGCGGGCCAGTGCACGCGCAGTCCCGAGGCGCGCAACTCGCTTCTGCGACTGCGATAGCTGGGCAGCGGCAAGCGGATATCACGCGCCAGTTGCTGGACCAGGCGGTACTCGCTGGCACTGAGCTGATTGAAATCCGCATGCTGCAGCCTGTGCCGGTCGCTGGCCGACATGGCGGCATCCAGCGTCGACTCCTCGCTCGCGGGTGTTTGCCGTGCGGCATGAATCGCCGACAAGGCCTCCTGCACACGCGGCCGGTGACGCGGCTTGGCCGCCTCCGGCGCGCCCGGCAGCAGCTGACTCAAAAGCTGCTGAGCCACCTCGGGGTTGCGAAAGTAGGCCGCAAACAGCTCGCGAAAGACCGCCAGGTCCTGTTCGCGCGAAACCAGCACGGCCTCCAGCGCGGCGGCCACGTCCTCGCGCCTCATGTCCACCAGCAGCAGGCCTTGCTGGGCCAGCGCCAGGCGCTCGGCATCCACGGCCAGCCCCGCACGGCGCAGGGCTCGGCCAAACCCCAGCAAATTGATGGGTAGCTTGCCGCTGCGCGCGTCCCCCCACCAGCTCACACTTGCGGGCTGCTGTGGCGACTGCGCTTGCCGCTCAGGCTGTGGCATCGGGCTCCAGCAATTGCTGCAGACGCTCTGGCGTGAGCGCGGCCACGTCTTCGCGCTGCTTGAACAAAATGCCCGCCGTCTCGTGCACCAGTTCGGGGTCTATGACCAGGGTGTCGAGCGCCACCAGCGCCTTGGCCCACTCCACGCTTTCGGCAATGCCGGGCGTGCGCTCGAAGGCATCGGCAAACGGGCGACTGCGCAGCCGGTCCACAAAGCGGGCGATCTGCTCGGTCAGGGCCGCGGCGGCCTCGGGCACCTTGGCCTGAACAATGGCCAACTCGCGCTCGCGTTCGGGGTAGTCCAGCCAGTGATAGAGGCAGCGGCGCTTGACCGCATCATGCAGATCGCGCGTGCGGTTGCTCGTGAGAATGGTGACGGGCGGCACCTGAGCCCGGACGACCCCGAGCTCGGGAATGCTGACCTGGTACTCACCCAGATATTCGAGCAAAAAGGCCTCGAAAGGCTCATCGGCCCGGTCCACCTCGTCAATCAGCAGCACCGCGCCAGGCGCGGGCGCCTGCAGGGCCTGCAGCAAAGGGCGGCGCACCAGATAGCGCGGCTGATAGACCTCCTGCTCGACCGCCTCCAGTTCCGCCGCGCCACGCAGCTCGGCCGCGCGCAGATGCAGCAGCTGCGCCGCGTAATTCCACTCATACAGCGCCTCGCGCTGCTCCAGGCCGTCATAGCACTGCAGCCGAATCAGCGGCCGCTCCAGCACCTGGGACAGCGCCTGGGCCAGCGAGGTCTTGCCAACGCCCGGCTCGCCCTCCAGCAGCAAAGGCCGCTGCAGCCTGAGCGCCAGAAACACCGACGTAGCCAGACGCCGGTCCGCAAAATAGCCCACCTTCTGCAAGGCGGCCAGCAGCCCGTCCACAGACTGCAGAGCGCTTTTCACTTCAGTATTCATAGCTTCTTGCGCTTTACTGATAAGGGATCGAGCCACTTTTCATTCAAAAACGTTCCCTCAACGAAGGCACACTGCCACACAGAGACCGCAAGCAGGCGTCTATGCCGTTCGCCCCTCCGCACCCGCCCGTCGCGAGGCTGCCTCCCTCGTCCTTGGCACGCAGTGCCCGGCCAGGGAGGCGAGGCCACCCAGGCGGGGCCGCCCAGGTGAGGGCCGCCCAGGTGGGGGGCGCCCAGGTGGGGGGCGCCAAGGTGGGGCCCACCAAGGCGTAGCCTCTCAGACCAAGCCGCTCAGGCACAGAGCATCTGATCCACCGCTCGCTGCGTCAGGACGCTGATCAGCTGCGCCCGGTAGCGCGCGCTCGCGTGCAGATCGCTGTTGAGTTCGCTGTCGTCGATCGGCACCGAAGCGGCGGCTGCGGAAGTGAAGCTCTGATTGAGCGCGGCTTCCAGCTGCGCATGCCGGAAGACCGACAGCCCCGCGCCGGTCACGGCCACGCGCACGCCCTGCGCCGTCTGCGCCACAAACACGCCCACCAGCGCAAAGCGCGACGCGGGCTGCTTGAACTTGATATAGGCCGCCTTACTGGGCACCGGAAAGCGCACGGCCTTGATCAGCTCGCCCTCTTCCAGTGCCGTGGTGTACATGCCCTGGAAGAAGTCGTCTGCAGCTATCTCGCGCCAGGTCGTGACCACGGCGGCGCCCAACCCCAGCACCGCACTGGGATAGCAGGCCGCGGGGTCGTTGTTGGCCAGCGATCCGCCAATCGTGCCGCGCGCGCGCACCTGCCGATCGCCAATGCCGCCTGCCAGCTCGGCCAGCGCCGGAATGGCGTGCTGCACCTCGCGGCTGGCGGCGACATCGGCATGACGGGTCATGGCGCCGATCTCGACCTGATCACCGCTGACGCGGATTCCCGCCAGACCATCGACCTGGTTGAGATCCACAATCGCACCAGGCTGGGCCAGGCGCAGCTTCATGGAAGGAATCAGGCTCTGGCCACCGGCCAGAAACTGCCCGCTGGCAGCGCTCACCTCATCCAGCGTCCGGGGATTGGAGTAACTGAAGGCATACATATGTGTTGTCCTCTCTTCCTCTCAGTCGGGTGTGTTCAGGCAGCGGTCAGGGGCGTGCAGCATCGATGGCCTCCCAGACGCGGTGCGGACTGGCAGGCATGTCCAGATCCTTGACACCCAGCCAATGCAGGGCATCGAGCACGGCATTGATGACCGCAGGCGGCGAGCCTATGGCCCCAGCCTCGCCACAGCCCTTGGTGCCCAACGGGTTGTGGGTGCAGGGGGTGCAGACCGTGCCCAGCTTGAAATCGGGCAGATCGTCGGCGCGGGGCATGGCGTAGTCCATGAAGCTGCCGGTCAGCAACTGCCCCGAGTCCCGGTCGTAGACGCAGTTCTCCAGCAACGCCTGTCCTATGCCCTGGGCCAGTCCGCCATGGACCTGACCCTCCACGATCATGGGGTTGATGATGGTGCCGAAGTCGTCCACGGCACTGAAGCGGTCGACGCGCACCACGCCCGTGGCCGGGTCGACCTCGACCTCGCAGATATAGGTGCCGGCCGGGAAGGTGAAGTTGGTGGGATCGTAGAAAGCGGTCTCGTCCAGCCCCGGCTCCAACTTGTCCAGCGGATAGTTGTGAGGCACATAGGCCGTCAGCGCAATCTGGGCAAAAGGCAGCTTCCTGTCCGTGCCACGCACCGTGAACTCGCCTCCCGCGAAATCGATGTCGGCATCGCTGGCCTCCATCAGGTGCGCGGCAATCTTCTTGGCCTTGGCCTCGATCTTGTCCAGTGCCTTCATGATGGCCGCGCCACCCACGCTGATGGAGCGCGAGCCATAGGTTCCCATGCCAAAGGGCACGCGGCCCGTATCGCCATGGACGATCTCGACATGCTCGACGGGAATGCCCAGCCGCGCCGCCACCACCTGGGCAAAAGTCGTCTCATGCCCCTGTCCGTGACTGTGCGAGCCCGTGAACACCGTCACGCTGCCCGTGGGGTGGACGCGCACCTCGCCGCACTCGAACAGACCGGCACGCGCGCCCAGCGCCCCGGCGATATTGCTGGGCGCCAGGCCACAGGCCTCGATGTAGCTGCTGTAGCCCAGGCCGCGCTTGAGTCCTCTGGCCTCGCTGGCGGCGCGCCGCGCCGCAAATCCCGCCACATCGGCCAGCTGCTCGGCCTGATCCATGCAGGCCTGGTAGTCGCCGATGTCGTACTGAAGCGCCACGGGCGTCTGATACGGAAAGCGGGTGATGAAGTTGCGGCGGCGGATCTCGGCCTGAGACAGATTCATCTCCCAGGCACAGCGGCTGACCAGACGCTCGAGCAGGTACGTGGCCTCGGGGCGGCCTGCGCCCCGGTAGGCATCCACGGGCGAGGTGTTGGTGAACCAGGCATCGACCTCGATATGGATTTGCGGCGTGGTGTACTGCCCCGCCAGCAGCGTTGCGTAAAGAATCGTCGGAACGGCGCTGGCGAAGGTGGACAGGTAGGCACCCAGATTCGCATCGGTGTGCACACGCATGGCGAGGAACTTGCCGTTGGCATCCATGGCCATCTCGGCATGGCTGACATGGTCGCGGCCATGGGCATCGGTCAGGAAGGATTCGCTGCGATCGGCCGTCCACTTGATATTGCGGTTGAGCTTTTTGGCGGCCCAGGTCAGGCAGACATCCTCGGCATACAGAAAGATCTTGGAGCCGAAGCCGCCACCCACATCGGGAGCAATCACGCGCACCTTACTCTCTGGCAGACCCATGACAAAAGCCGTCATCAGCAGCCGCTCCACATGCGGGTTCTGGTTGGCCACGTACAGCGTGTACTCGTCCATGGCGCGGTTGTAGCTGCCTATGGCCACGCGCGGCTCCATGGCATTGGGGATCAGGCGGTTGTTGACCAGGTCCAGCCGGGTCACATGGGCGGCGCCCGCAAACACGGCATCCACGGCCGCCTTGTCGCCAATCGCCCATTGGTAGCAATGGTTGTCCGGGGCAATGTCGTGAACCACCGCCCCGGGCTTTTTGCCGCCCGCTGCATCGGCCACATTCACCACCGCAGGCAGCACCTCGTAGTCAACCTCCACCAGCTCTGCGGCATCGCGTGCCTGCTGCAGGGTCTCGGCAACCACCATGGCCACCTGATCGCCCACATAGCGCACGGTATCGAGGGCCAGAATCGGGTGCGGCGGCTCCTTCATGGGCTCGCCATTGGTGCTGGTGATCAGCCAGCCGCAGGGCAGGCCGTTGATACCGGCGGCCGCCACGTCGACGCCCGTGAGCACGCCGATCACCCCCTCGGCCGCCTTGGCCGCATCGATGTTGACGCTGCGCAGCCTGGCGTGCGCATGGGGTGAGCGCACAAACACCGCATAGGTCTGTGCGCCCAGCGTGATGTCGTCCGTGTACTGGCCGGCTCCGGTCAGAAAGCGCTCGTCCTCGCGGCGCAATAGGGGCTCGCCGATATGCGGCAGCTTGGAAAAGTCAGATGCACCCATGGTGTGTCTCCTCTTCTAGTTGTGATGCGCTGCTCAAGCGGCGTTCATTCCGTCGCGACCCGCTTTGACGGCGGCGACGATGTTCTGATAACCCGTGCAGCGGCAGATATTGCCTTCGAGCATTTCGCGGATCTCGGCATCGGTGGCCTGAGGTTTTTGGCGACACAGGTCCACCGCACTCATGACCATGCCCGGCGTACAGAAGCCGCACTGCAGGCCATGGCACTGCTTGAAGGCCGCCTGCATGGGGTGCATGGTGCCGTCGCCAGCGGCCATGCCCTCTATGGTCTGCACCTCGGCGCCCTGGGCCTGCACCGCCAGCATGGTGCAGGACTTGATGGCCTTGCCATTGACCAGCACCGTGCAGGCTCCGCACTGGCTGGTATCGCAGCCCACATGGGTGCCCGTCAGGCGCAGCTGTTCACGCAGCGCCTGCACCAGCAAGGTATTGGGGGGAACGTCAATGCTGGCCGCCCGACCATTGACCGTGAACTGAACATTCATCGTGATGCCTCCTGCCTGAGTCCGGAGAATTGGGTAACAAAGCACAACCGCACTCTCTATGGTGGGCAGGCAGCGCGATGCAGGGCGCTAGGGTTGACCCCCAAGCCAGGCGAAACACGCACAGATATTCTCAAAATGAAACACTGTCCGGAGTCCGCATGCCGCCCGCCAGCCCCGCTTCTTCCGCACAAGCCGCAACCCATGCTGGCGCACGCCATGCACTGCTTGTCCAGGCCAGGCAGCTGCTGCTGGAGGCGGACTCCTCCCATGCTCTGATACCGTCCGGCCTTGCCCCCTGGCTGTGGCGCTCATGGCAGCGCTGCGTGGCCCAGGGACGCCATCCCGCGCAAAGAGTGGAGTTCGAGGCTGTAGGTCCTCATGCGCTGCGCCACGCCCAGGAACAGCATCAGCTGCTGCTGCAGGCTGCACGCCCGGTCATGACGCAACTGGTGGCGGCCGTGGGTGCCATGCGCTACTTCTGCCTGCTGACCGATGCTCAGGGCCTGACGCTGGAAGTGCAAGGCCCCGTCGATCACCGCGATCTGCGCGCGCTGGCCGTGGGCCGGGTCGGCGTGGACCTGTCCGAGCGCGGCGTGGGCACCTCGGCCATCGGCGCGACGCTGGCCGAGCTCAGCCCGGTATGGCTGCACAGGCAGGAACATTTTTTTGACGATCTGCGCGACTACAGCTGCGCGGGCGCCCCGGTATTCGGGCCGCAGGGCGAATGCCTGGGCATGCTGGACATCACCGGCATCGATGTACCCGAGCGCCCCGAGCTGCTGCTGCTGGCACTGCGCTGCGCACGCGCCATCGAAGATCGATTGCTGCGGGCCCTGCCCCATGCCCTCTTGCTGCGCGTGAACTGGCCCGGCGGCCCGCTGGGCCAGGAGGGCGAAGGCCTGATGATCTTTGATGCCGAAGGCCGATTGCTGGGCAGCAACACCGTGGCCAGGCAACTGGTACCGCGTCCGCTGCAAGCACCTGGGGATGAATCGCTGATGCAAAGCCATGGGCTGCTGGCCCTGCCCTGGAGTCATCTGATCGAGCATGCGCGCCAGCGGCCTGAGGCCCCGCTGCAGCTGCCGCTGTGGTCCGGCATGCGCCTGCTGGCTCTCGCGCAGGCCGGCCCCCTGCTGGGCGCGCCTGTCATGACGGGGGCCGACACCAGCCGCTGCGCACCGGCCAACACCATGGCCACGCCGCTGCGCACCAGCGAGCTGCTGCTGATTCAGCAGGCCATGCAGGAAGCCCGTGGCAATGTAAGCCTGGCCGCCCGCAACCTGGGACTGAGCCGGGCCACCCTGTACCGCCGGCTGGCCAGCAAGTAAGAGGTCTCGAGCCCGATCTGATGCAGTTTGGCCCTCTACGGATTTGCCCTAGTTTCCGTGCGGAGCCCCCCTCCAAGACAGCAGGCACACACTACCAAGCAAGCCCATGAGAAACCAAAAATACCTCAATAAAACAATCACCTAAGCTGCACCAGTCATGCACTTCAAGCTATCGTACGCATAGCAAGCACCACTGACGCTCGGGCGCCACATTTACGTGCGTATTTGTAAAAAACACCATACCTGCGTCCGTAGAATCTCCAGTTCGGTTCAAAAACTCAGATCGCCCTGAGGCTTACCAGCCGCAATAGCGCGACGCATACACAGCCTACTTTTTGGAGACACCATGCAGGCTTTACTCGCCCTGTCCAGGGCTATCGACAGGCTCAACGCCTTTGTCGGCAAATATTCCATCTGGCTGATATTTGCCGCCACCTTCATCAGCGCCGCCAACGCCATTGTTCGCAAGACCTTTGACACCAGCTCCAACGCCTTTCTGGAAGTCCAGTGGTATCTGTTCGCATGGTCCTTTCTGATTGCGGCGGGCTACACCTTGCTGCACCGAGAGCATGTGCGCATCGACGTGATCAACAGCCGTCTGTCCAAAAAGGCCCAGGTCTGGATCGACATCATCGGCTTTGCCTTCTTTCTCACCCCGCTATGCCTGACCATTCTGTGGCTGAGCATGCCGGTGGTGATCCAGATGTACCAGTCCGGAGAAATGTCGGGCAACCCCGGCGGGCTGATCCGCTGGCCCGTATGGACGGCGATTCCTGTAGGCATCACCTTGCTGCTGGCGCAGGGCATCTCCGAGCTGATCAAGCGCATTGCCTTCCTGACCGGTGACGGCCCCGACCCCATGGGCAAGCTCAGCGACAAGAGCGCCGAGGAAGAGCTGGCCGACGCCCTGCGTGCCGAAGCCGATCGCAAGCAGGCTGAGGCGCTGGCCGCCCAGGCCAAGGCCTAACGGTAGCGGGAGACAATCAATGGAATTCATCGCTACCAACTACGCCCCCATCATGTTTGCGGGGCTGATCTGCTTTTTGCTGCTGGGCTTTCCCGTGGCCTTCAGCCTGGGTGCAGCAGGCCTGGCCTTTGGCTTTCTGGGCATCGAACTGGGGGTCTTTCCCTCCTCCGTGATGGCCTGGCTGCCTCAGCGACTGATCGGCATCATGGCCAACGACACCTTGCTGGCCGTGCCCTTCTTCACCTTGATGGGCCTGATTCTCGAACGCTCCGGCATGGCGGAGGACCTGCTCGACACCGTCGGTCAGGTGTTCGGACCGATCCGCGGCGGTCTGGCGCTGGCCGTGATCTTTGTGGGCGCGCTGCTGGCTGCCACCACCGGCGTGGTTGCTGCTTCGGTGATTTCCATGGGCCTGATCTCTTTGCCCATCATGCTCCGTTACGGCTATGACCGCCGCCTTGCATCGGGCGTGATTGCGGCCTCGGGCACACTGGCCCAGATCATCCCGCCTTCGCTGGTGCTGATTCTGATGGCCGACCAGCTGGGCAAGAGCGTGGGCGATATGTACAAGGGTGCCTTCATCCCCGGCTTCATGCTCATGGGCATGTATGTGCTGTGGGTGGTGATTCTGGCCATATTCAAACCCAAGATGGTGCCTGCTCTCCCCGTTGAGGCACGTATCTATCGCGAAGCCAATGGCAACTCCGGCTATACCTCGCTGGCCGTGGTCATGGGCATCTCGACCATCGTGGCCATCTTCCTGGCCAGCCACATGGCCGACCTGCACACCTGGTGGCAGGGCAAGGAAATCACCGAAGTCGCCACCGACGAGAAGATCGTCACCGCCATGTGCGGCGGCACCTTCATTGCCTTCGTGATCGCCTCACTCAACCGGGTCCTCAAGCTGGGCCTGCTGTCCAAGCTGGCCGAGCGCGTGACCTTTGTGCTGATCCCTCCGCTGCTGCTGATCTTCCTGGTGCTGGGCACCATTTTCCTGGGCATTGCAACACCTACCGAAGGCGGCGCCATGGGAGCCATGGCGGCACTGCTCATGGGTTTTGCACGCCGACGCCTGAACATGGATCTGCTCAAGCAGGCCCTGGCCTCGACCACCAAGCTGGCCAGCTTCGTGATGTTCATCATGATCGGCGCCACCACCTTCAGCCTGGTGTTCCAGGCCGCCGACGGCCCCAAGTGGGTGGAGCATCTGCTGACCAGCCTGCCCGGCGGCCAGGTGGGCTTCCTGATCGTGGTCAACATCATGATCTTCTTCCTGGCCTTCTTCCTGGACTACTTTGAGCTCTCGTTCATCGTGGTGCCGCTGCTGGGCCCCGTGGCCGAGAAGATGGGCATCGACCTGATCTGGTTCGGCGTGCTGCTGGCCGTGAACATGCAGACCTCGTTCATGCATCCGCCCTTCGGTTTTGCACTGTTCTTCCTGCGCTCGGTCGCTCCGGACAAGCAATACGTCGACAAGGTCACGCACAAGGTCATCGATCCCGTCACCACCATGCAGATCTACAAGGGTGCAGTGCCCTTTGTGCTGATCCAGCTGGTGATGGTGGGTGTACTCATCGCCTTCCCCGGCATCGTGACCGGCGCGCTCGACAAACCGGTGGTCGTGGACATGAACAAGGTGGGCGACGAGATGCTCAACCAGCTCAACGACGCTGGCGGTGGCTATGGTGCAGACAACCCCTTCGGGGCCCCTGAGGGCGGCGAAGAAGGCTCTGCAGTGCCAGCGGCCCCTGCCGAGGGCAGCCAGCCTGCCCCGGCCGCACCCGATGCGGGCGGCTATGGCTCGGATGATCCGGCCAAGGCCTTGCAGGATTCACTGAACGCAGCGCCTGCCGCCAAGTAAATCGGCTCCCTTGCGCTGATACAGCCCCGGCTCGCCAGAGCCGGGGCTTTTTCATGGCTCAATGATTGATGGGGATAGATTCACTACCCTTCAGGAAATCACCATGACCATCACCGAACTGCTGACGGCCATCCGTCAACCCTACGCAGACCTGCTGTCTCAGGCAGCCCATGCCCAGGGGTCTTATGTGGAGCCGGCCTATCGCAATAGCGATGGAATGCTGGCAACCGAAGGAATATGGGACCTGCCCTGCCGGGCCGATGTCATCCGCATGTCGGAAGACTCCACCGAAATGGTGCAGGTGGATTCACAGACACGGCTCAAGTTCGAGCCCGTTCATTTTCACCTTGCCGACTGCGCGATGGAGCTGCACCCCTTTGTCTGGGACTGGCTGTCCTTGGAAGTGCAAGGGCTGCCACAAGAGCAGGCTGCCAAGGCGCTTACCGACTGGTTCATGGACTGGTTTGATGGGGATGATGAAAACGAGCCGGATGAGGCAGGGCTGCAGCAAGTCGTTCACTTCATGTCGGCCCCGCAAGTCCTGGCAGAAGGAGTGAAAGCGACCATAGATCTTGGCTCTGCACCTGTCGAAGCCCTGGAGGACTTGCTGTTTGCGCTGTCCGATGCGGGCGCTGACAGGGTCAGACTGGCATGATCTGCTGACATGAAAAAACCGCAGCAAGCTGCGGTTTTTTTGCAGCCAGCGCATGGCGCTGGAAGTCTTGAGTCTGAGCGAAATCAGATCTTGGCAGTCGCCATGTACTGATTGAAGGGGTACTCGGAGAAGCGGTTCCACAGAATCTGGTCGCGCTGGAAGGCACGCATGTCCTGGTGGATCTTCTTGAATTCGGGCGACTTGGCTTCGTGCTCGGCAAACACCTCCATGGAGGCCTTGAAACCGGCATCCATCAAAGGCTTGGGGAACATCTTGAGCTGAGTCTTGTTGGCCACCAGGCGCTTGATGGCCTGAGGATTCAGCACCTGGTACTTGCTGGTCATGTCGGCGGCAGCCACGCGGGTTGCAGCGTCCAGGATCGCCTTGTTCTCGGGCGACAGCGCGTTGTACTTCTTGATGTTGATGAAGAACTCCAGCTCGGCGGAGCCTTCCCACCAGCCGGGGTAGTAGTAGTAAGGCGCAACCTTGTTGAAGCCCAGCTTTTCATCGTCGTAGGGACCGACGAATTCCACGGCGTCCAGCGTACCCTTTTCCAGGGCCTGGTAGACATCGCCAGCAGGCATGTTCTGCGCAACCACGCCCAGCTTGGCCATGGCCTCGCCGAACACGCCGCCGCCCAGACGCATCTTCAGACCCTTGAGGTCTTCCACGGTCTTGATTTCCTTGCGGTACCAGCCGCCCATCTGGGTCGTGGTGTTGCCGGCCGATGCGGTCTTGAAGTTGTACTTGGCAAAGAAGGCATCAAGGAGCTTGCGGCCGTTGCCATGGTCCTTCCAGCCGTTCATCTGCAGTGCGGTCAGGCCAAAGGGCACGGCGCAGCTGAAGGCGAAGACGGGATCCTTGCCGGTGAAGTAGTAGGCAGCGGTCTGTGCCATGTCAATGGTATCGCCCTGCAGCGCATCCACCACACCGAAAGCAGGCATCAGCTCGCCAGCGGGGTGCACCGAAATCTCGAACTTGCCACCCGACATGGCCTTGACCAGTTGCGACAGCTTTTCAGCACTGCCGAAGATGGTGTCCAGCGACTTGGGGAAGCTGGAGGCCAGGCGCCAGCGCACAGCGGCCTGGGCGTGAACAGCAGGTGCAGCACCCGCGGCCAGCACGCCGGCGATACCGGCATTTTTCAGAATGGAACGACGATCCACTTTAGTCTCCTTGAGGAACGAATTGAGCTGATACAGACCACTGATCTATGCCAGCTTGTTTTATGCAACAGGCACAAAATGTACACGAGCCAACCGTTTCACAAGCGCTAAAAAGTGACCGTTCGCTTAAGAAGTTCTACCTAGTGAGGTGCATCAAGTCAGGCCTCGGCAGGCAGCGACCGATGCTTACAGCCGTACCGCGCTCATATAGCTGGCATAGCGGAACTCGGAGAAACGATCCCAGAGCAACTGGTCGTGCTGAAATCCGCGCAGGCTTCTGTGAATTTTCTTGAACGGTGCCGACTTGGCCTCATGCTCGGCCATGGTGGCCATCACGGCCTTGAAGCCCGCATCCATGAGCTCGCGCGGAAAGGCGCGCAGCTGCACGCGTTCGCTCAGCAGCTTCTTGAGCGCTGCGGGGTTGTACGCCAGGTACTTGGCAGTCAGATCCTTGGCGGCCAGCGCTGCGGCAGCCTCCACCATGGCGCGCAGCTCGGGGCTCAGGGCTGCAAAGGCCTTGGCATTGATGAAATAGGCCAGCTCGGCGCCGCCCTCCCACCAGCCCGGATAGTAGTAGTAAGGCGCGATCTTGCCGAAGCCCAGCTTCTGGTCGTCGTAGGGGCCGACAAACTCCACCGCATCGAGACGACCTTTTTCCAGCGCCTGCTGCGCATCAGCGATGGGCATGTTGACGGCCTGCACGCCCAGCTTTTGCAGCGCATCACCGAGCAAGCCGCCGCCAGCGCGCATGCGCAGACCATGCAGATCCTGCACGGTCTTGATTTCCTTGCGGTACCAGCCCCCCATCTGCGTGCCGGTATTGCCGGCGCTCAGACTCTTGATGCCGTACTGGGCGTAGAAATCATCCATGAGCTTGCGCCCGCCGCCCCACTCCATCCAGGCATCCATCTGCCGCGCCGTCAGACCAAAGGGCACAGCGCAACCCAGTGCAAAGCAGTAGTCCTTGTCGGTGAAGTAGTAGGGAGCGGTCAAAGCCATTTCGACCACGCCGTTCTGCACCCCCTCCATCACGCCAAAGGCGGGCATCAGCTCGCCTGCGGAGTGCACGCTGACCTCGATCTGGCCGCCCGACATGAGACGCAGCGACTGGGCAAATTTCTCGGCCCCGCCAGAGATGGCGTCGAGGACTTTGGGAAAACTCGTCACCAGGCGCCAGCGCAGCACCTCCTGGCCGCGCACCACAGGAGCCACGCCCGCTGCCAGCACACCGGCCATGCCCACATGTTTGACGAGTGAGCGACGATCCATGAATATTTCTCCGCTAGTAGTTGTCGATTGCCAAGCCGGCTGCAACGGCCTGATCACAGGCCGGCAGCCACAGGCATTCTAGGAACGCAGACGCCGCCCGTGTGGCGATTCGCGGTTGCCGTCAGTTTTCTTGATGACAAGCAAAGAAAAAGGCCCTTCGATGAAGGGCCTGGTTTCAGTCCATCAGGACTGGCGCAAACAGGGATTCAGCGACCGCCTGAGCCCGTTTGCGCAAACGATGTCCCTGTCGCCTCAGCACGCAGCCAGACGCTTTCGGATGGAGGCCTCAATGCCTGCCGCATCCAGCCCCTGCAGCGCAAGCAGCTTGGCGGGATCGCCATGCTCGATGAACGCGTCGGGCAGGCCCAGCTGCAGCACGCTCTTGCTCAGGCCATGGGCGGCAAGGCTCTCCATGACGGCACTGCCAGCGCCGCCCATGACGCAGCCTTCTTCCAGCGTGACGATGAGCTCGTGATCTGCCGCGATCTGGAGCAGCAGCTCTTCATCGAGAGGCTTGGCCCAGCGCATATTGGCCACGCTGGCATCCAAGGCTTCGGCGGCCTGCAAGGCAGGGTACAGCAAGGTCCCGAAAGCCAGGATCGCCACCTTTTTGGAAGCTGACTCACGACGCATCTCGCCCTTGCCGAAGGGCAGGCCTTCCAGGCTTTCCAGCGGAGTCACGCCCACACCGGCGCCGCGCGGGTAGCGCACGCAGACAGGGTGATCCTGCTCATAGGCCGTTGTCAGCAACTGGCGCGTTTCGCGCTCGTCCGCCGGGCAGGCCATGCTCATATTGGGAATGCAGCGCACAAAGGCGATGTCATAAGCACCGGCGTGCGTGGCACCGTCGGCGCCCACCAGACCAGCGCGGTCCAGAGCAAACACCACGGGCAGGTTCTGCAGCGCCACATCATGGATCAGTTGGTCATAGGCACGCTGCAAAAAGGTGGAATAGATGGCCACCACGGGCTTGACGCCTTCGCAGGCCATGCCACCGGCGAAAGTGACTGCATGCTGCTCGGCAATGCCCACGTCGTAGTAGCGGCCGGGAAAGCGCTTGTGGAATTCCACCATGCCCGAGCCTTCACGCATGGCAGGCGTGATGCCGACCAGGCGCTGGTCCTTGGCCGCCATATCGCAGAGCCAGTGGCCGAACACCTGGGTGAAGGTCTGCTTGGCAGGCGTGACCGGCTTGACCAGACCGACGGCCGGGTCGAACTTCCCGGGGCCGTGATAGGCCACGGGGTCGGCCTCGGCCAGCTTGTAGCCCTGACCCTTCTTGGTGACCACATGCAGAAACTGCGGGCCCTTGAGACCCTTGATGTTCTCCAGCGTGGGAATCAGCGAGTCCAGGTCATGGCCGTCGATGGGGCCGATGTAGTTGAAGCCGAACTGCTCGAACATGGTGGCAGGCACGACCATGCCCTTGGCCTGCTGCTCCAGACGCTTGGCCAGCTCCAGCAAGGGCGGCACCTGCTTGAGGACGCTCTTGCCCACATCGCGGGCCTTGGCATAGAACTGGCCGCTCATCAGTTGCGCCAGATAGCGATTGAGCGCGCCCACGGGCGGGCTGATGCTCATATCGTTGTCATTGAGAATGACCAGCAGGTTGGCATCGTGCACGCCGCCGTTGTTCAGTGCCTCGAACGCCATGCCGGCCGTCATCGCGCCGTCGCCGATCACGGCTATTGCACGGCGATCCTCACCTTTTTGCTTGGCGGCCAGCGCCATGCCCAGCGCCGCAGAGATGCTGGTGGACGAGTGCGCCGTGCCAAAGGTGTCGTACTCGCTCTCGGCCCGCTGTGGAAAGCCGGACAGGCCGCCGAACTGGCGCAGCGTGTCCATGCGATCGCGGCGGCCGGTCAATATCTTGTGCGGATAAGTCTGGTGGCCCACATCCCAGACGATGCGGTCATAGGGCGTGTTGAACACCGAGTGCAGCGCCACGGTCAGCTCCACCGTCCCCAGGTTGGAGCTGAGGTGCCCGCCGGTCCTTGAGACGCTGTCGATCACATAGTTGCGCAGCTCTGCGGCCAGGCTCTTGAGCTGGGAGCGCGAGAGACCGCGCATATCTGCGGGATCGTTGATCTTGTGCAGCAGGGAAGAGGTATTCGTGGACATGTTCTATATTTTTAATAGCTGCTAGTGTTTACCAGTACTGGATTACAGGGCTTCTCTATTAAATCTCAGTGGGTACGCTGCACGACCATATCGGCCAGTGCACCCAAGGCCTGCGTGTCGGCCAGACCGCTGCGCGTCAAGGCGGCATGGGCCTGCTGGCGCAGCTGCTCGGCATGGGCTCTCGCAGCCTCCAGCCCCAGCAGCGACACAAAAGTGGGCTTGTCATTGGCCGCGTCCTTGCCGGCCGTCTTGCCCAGCGTTGCGGAGTCGGCCACCACATCCAGAATGTCGTCCACCACCTGGAAAGCCACGCCCAGTGCCTGACCATAGTCGGTCAGCGCAGCCAGTGCCCTGGCATCGGTCTGCGCATTGCAGGCTGCCCCCATGAGCACGCTGCCCAGCAGCAGCGCACCGGTCTTGAGGCGGTGCATTTCGCGCAGTTGCGCCTCGCTCAGTTGCTTGCCCACGCTGGCCAGGTCGATGGCCTGGCCGCCGGCCATGCCCTGGCTGCCCGCCGCCGCGCCCAGCAGGCGGCACAGCTTGGCCTGCATGGAGCAGGGAATGCCGTCGTCTTCAGGCAGCAGCAGCTCGAACGCCAGGGCCTGCAGAGCATCGCCGGCCAGCAGGGCCGAGGCTTCGCCAAACTGCACATGCACGGTGGGCTTGCCACGGCGCATGGTGTCGTTGTCCATGCAGGGCATGTCGTCATGCACCAGGGAATAAGCGTGAATCAGCTCAACGGCGCAACCTGCGCGCAGCGTGGCCGCAGCCAGACCGCCCACCGCCTCGGCAGCCGCCCAGACCAGCAGCGGCCGCAAGCGCTTGCCGCCATCGAGCACGGCGTAGCGCATGGCTTCGCCCAGGCCAGCAGGTGCATTGATGCCCACCCAGCGCGACAGCGCATCTTCGGTGCGCGCCAGTCGCTCCTGCATCCAGACGGAAAAATCCAGGGCAGGCTTGCCCTCGTTCAAAGGCGTCGATGGTTCGGCAATCATTGATTCATTCATGGGCTGCATCTTCAAGGCAAAAAGCGCGGACGCCGGAATCAGTCCTGGGTCCAGGCGGACAGCTTGCCTTCATCCAGTACCTTGACCTGCTCCTGCACGGCTTCGAGCTGGCTGCGGCAAAAGCCCAGCAGCTCGGCCGCACGCTGGTAGCCGCTGAGCATCTGCTCCAGCGGCAGCTGACCCGATTCGATCTGCGCAATCAGTTGTTCCAGCTCCTGCAAAGCAGCTTCATAGCTGACAGGCTGTTCGGATTTTTTGGCGGCAGCGGCCTTGGGCATGGAGGGTGTGGCTTATGTTGGACGGAAACGACGATTTTAGGCGTCCCCGCACCATTGGCGTGCAATGCCCGCAAAGCCGGCCGGCGCGAGATGTCTTGGCTGTGACTTGCGGCCAGGTCGGCGCCGTTCACGCCGGCTTTTTTGGTGCCCTGCCAAGGTTTGCGCACGGCTGGCAGCTTGCTGACAGGATTTTTCGCCACACCGCCCCAATAACGTCAATACACGTACCAGACAAACGGAAATAACCCCACAGCCTATAATCCCATTCCCGTCAAACCGGCCCCGTGCCTGGTCATCCGGTCGGGCAAACCAGTCGGCTGGCCAAGCCACCGCCTATTGCCTCAAGCCCGTGTCCAGACAAGGCCGGTTTCGTTTTTTACCGTGTGCGCACGTGCACCCTCCCTGTGGGGAGTCTTTAGGTCAGGTCATCCATGACTGATTTAAGTCTTCAACTGCAGCAGGCCGCAAGCCAACTACCAGTTTCAAGTTATTTCGACGAGGCGCTGTTCCAGCGCGAGTTGGAAACGATTTTCAAGCGCGGCCCGCGCTACGTAGGCCACCAGCTGGCCGTTCCCGAGATAGGCGACTACTACGCCCTGCCTCAGGAAAAAGAGGGGCGGGCGCTGGTACGCAATGCCAAAGGCGAGATCGAGCTGATCTCCAATGTCTGCCGCCACCGCCAGGCCGTGATGCTCAAGGGGCGCGGCAATCTGCTGTCCGAGGGCAAGGGCCATGCCGGTGGCAACATTGTCTGCCCGCTGCACCGCTGGACCTACAGCACCAGCGGCGAGCTGCTGGGCGCGCCCCATTTCAGCCACGACCCCTGCCTGAACCTCAACAACTACCGTCTGCGCGAGTGGAACGGACTGCTGTTCGAGGACAACGGCCGCGACATCGAGGCCGACCTGGCCGGCATGAAGTTGCGCGAGCAGCTCCAGTTCGACGGCTTTGTGCTCGACCATGTCGAGATGCACGAGTGCAACTACAACTGGAAGACCTTCATCGAGGTCTATCTGGAGGACTATCACGTCGGCCCCTTCCACCCCGGTCTGGGCAACTTCGTCACCTGCGACGATCTGAAGTGGGAATTCGCCAGCGAGTACTCGGTGCAGACCGTGGGCGTGGCCCCCAGCTTCGGCAACCCCGGCTCGGACATCTACAAGAAGTGGCACGAGGTGCTGCTGGCCTACCGCAATGGCGACCTGCCCGAGCGCGGTGCCATCTGGCTGACCTACTACCCCCACATCATGGTGGAGTGGTATCCGCATGTGCTCACGGTCTCGACCCTGCACCCGCTGGCCGTGGACAGGACGCTGAACGTGGTGGAGTTCTTCTACCCCGAGGAAATCGCCGCCTTCGAGCCCGAGTTCGTGAAGGCCCAGAAGGCCGCCTACATGGAAACCTGCATCGAGGACGACGAGATCGCCGAGCGCATGGACGGCGGCCGCAAGGCCCTGTATGAACGCGGCGACAACGAGGTCGGCCCCTATCAGAGCCCCATGGAAGACGGCATGCAACATTTCCATGAGTGGTATCGCCGCATCATGGGCGACAGCGTTCCCCAACGCTGAATGAGGTAAGCCTCAAGACTGATAGCTGCTATCGCTCCATGAGCGCAGCAGCTATTTTTTATGCTGAATTGAGTGAGATATGCAAGCCCTGTGGATGGTGTTGGCCGCGTTGATTTTTGCGGTCATGAGTGTGTGTGTGAAGTTTGCCTCCCAGGACTTCAATGCGGCAGAGATCGTGTTCTACCGCGGCCTGGTCAGCATGGCGCTGCTGGTCTGGCTGGCCAGGCGCAGCGGCGTGACGCTGACCACCCAGTACTCGCGCGAGCATGCCTGGCGCAGCTTTGTCGGCGTGATCTCCATGGGTGCCTGGTTCTACGCCATCGGCCATCTGCCGCTGGCCACGGCCACCACGCTCAACTCCATGAGCAGCATCTGGATGGCGGTGTTTCTCATCGCCCAGGGCCTGTGGATGCGCCACACCCTGCGCAAATCCTATGCAGCCGAACCCGAAACCCGCCGCGCCATTCCGCCCTTCCCCTGGGGCCTGGTGTCCACGGTGGTAGCAGGCTTTGTCGGCGTGTTGCTGGTATTGCGCCCGACCAGCGCCCCGGCCAGTGAATGGGTGGCCGCGCTCGGCGGCCTGTTTGGCGGCATGTTTGCGGCCATGGCCTATATGCAGGTGACCACCCTGTCGCGCCTGGGCGAGCCCGAGACACGCGTGGTGTTCTATTTCTCGGTGGGCTCGGCCGTTGCCGGCGGCATCACCATGCTGTTCACCGGCATCTCGCCCTTCCCCGGCTGGAGCGCGCTGTGGCTGGTGCCCGTGGGCGTGCTCGCGGCCGTGGCCCAGGTCTGCATGACCAAGGCCTATGCCTCGGCGGGCAGCAAGACCAACACTCTGGTCGTCGCCAATCTGCAGTACTCGGGCATTGTGTTTGCCGCCCTGCTCAGCCTGGTGCTGTTCGGCGAGAGCATCCCCCTGATCGGCTGGGGGGGCATTGTGCTCATCGTCGCCAGCGGAGCCGCCGCCACCACCTTGCGCTCCAGGGGCTAGCCATGCCAGGGGCGCGCCCGGCGCCTTCTCCATGCACGTCAGCAGCCCCAGCCTGCCGCGCAGTCCACGCCGGATCTGCGCGGCTTGCCATATCCAAACAATGAAGCTGCGGGGCTGCGGCGCTACGGCCCGATCGCATAATGGTTTGTATGCCGCAAGACTGCACCCCATGCCGTCTTCAGCCGTTCAATCTTTGGAGCAGCAAGCCATGAACCACTCGACGCCCGAGCACTACAACACCCTGATTTCCGTCGAAGAGCTGGCCCGGCTCAAGGCCAGCGGCAAGCCCTTGATGGTGTTTGACTGCAGCTTTGACCTCATGAACCCGCCTGCCGGTCGCGAGCAATATCTGCAGGTCCATATCGAGGGAGCCCTGTTCGTCGATCTGGACAAAGACCTCAGTGCACCGCACGGAGTACCCGGCGAAGACGGCCTGGTCGCCACCAGCGTGCAGTCGGCATCCGGTGGCCGCCACCCCTTGCCCACGCGCGAGCGCTTTTCCGCCTGGCTGTCCTCCATAGGCTTTGCCAACGATATGCAGGCCGTGGTCTATGACCGCAACGCCGCCAATTACTGCGGCCGCCTGTGGTGGATGCTGCGCTGGGCCGGCCACGATGCCGTGGCCGTGCTCGATGGCGGGCTGCAGGCCTGGCAGGCGGCCGGCCAAGCCTTGAGCAGCGGGGAAGAGCCCGGCCATTTCCAGTCCAACTTTGAACTGGGCCAGCCGCTGGAGACGCTCAAGACCGTCGCTCAGGTCGAGGCCGATCTGGGTCAGGCCACCCAGACCCTCATCGATGCCCGGGCCCCGGCTCGCTACCGCGGCGAGGTGGAGCCCCTGGACCCCGTGGCAGGCCATATTCCGGGCGCGCTGAATCGCCCGTTCGGCAGCAATATCGCCGCCGACGGACGCTTCAAGCCCGCAGCGCTGCTCAAGGCAGAGTTTGACCAGTTGCTGGCCGGACGCGATCCCGCCAGCGTGGTGCACCAGTGCGGCAGCGGCGTCAGCGCCACCCCCAATGTGCTGGCCATGCGCATTGCCGGCTTTGCGCCCACGGCCCTGTTTGCCGGCAGCTGGAGCGAGTGGTGCAGCCAGCCCTCCCGCCCGGCCGAAAAGGGCTGAGCCTGCCGCATGCCAGTGCCGGTGCCGGGCCAGTGCCGGTGCCGCGCCAGACCCCGGCCTCGAACAGACATGCCCGCCCCCCCCCGCGCTTGCCGGCTTCGCTCCCTGGGCCACGGACAGAGCGCACCGCGATCACGGCAGAGCGGCGCAAACTCGGTGGGGTGGGGTGGGGTGCGGTGCGGCGCGGCGCGCTTGATCAACGCCAAGCCAGGCCAGACCAAGCCCGCTCCTTCGCGGTGCTCCGGGCCTTGGCGGCATGGCCCACGCCCATGTCCGCGCTCCCGTGTCGATGCAGCCTGGCAACCCGGATTCGGGCCGCTACCACAGGACATCCGGGCCGCCCTGCTTCATAGGCCATCAGATACCGAATAAAAAGCCGCTTATTTGCTCGTTTGTCATCTTTCGGACAGATTCACAATACATGCACCAGCGGAATCCGGCCTGATGCAATGTCAGCCCCCACCCGGCACTCCGAGTCATCCCGAAGGATGGCAAGGCAGTAAGGGAAATCCTACATGCCTGCCTGTAAAACCAGACCGGCGATACCGACACTCCCCGACTTCAGTTCGATCAAGGCTTGAAACACAATTCACTTCAACAGATCGAAACACTTTTAACGTCTTGTTTATGTGTGCCGTGACGGTCTGTCGAGATTGAAAGGACTGGACCCCATGAACAACGAACAACTGCTTGCCGAGATCCGCGAAGCCAACCTCACCTATCTGATGCTGGCCCAGACCATGATCCGCCAGGACAAGGCAGAGGCTGTGTTCCGTCTGGGTCTGAACGAAGAGTCCTGCGAACTGCTGGGCTCGCTGTCTTCGGCCCAGGTGCTCAAGCTGGCATCGCGCAACACCTTGCTGGCCAGCTTCCGCGCCGATGACGAAATGGTCTGGAGCCTGCTGACCAATCACAGCAGCAACAAGATCGGCAACGCCGCCACCAATACGCTGCACGCCAACATCCTGATGGCCAGCCGTGTCTCCGAAGTGCTCTGAGCACCCGCTAGCGACTACCTGGTTTTTAGGAGAGATTGATGCCCGCTGCCAAGACTGCCACCAAAAGCGTTCTGAACGAATCCAAGCAAATCGAGCGCGCCGCCATGCTCATCGAGATGGGCGCCCGCATGCAGGTGCTGGAGTCCGAGACCACGCTGTCTTATGAACGCCTGATCCGGCTGTACAAGGAAATCTCGGGCAAGTCTCCCTCCAAGGGCCAGCTGCCGTTTTCCACGGACTGGTTTCTGACCTGGCAGGAAAACATCCACAGCTCGCTGTTCCTCAATATCTACGAATACCTGTCCAAGGGCGTGGAGCTGGACTCGGCCGAGCAGCTGACCAAGGCCTACCGCCTCTATACCGAACAGATTCAGGCAGCCGAACTCGAGGTGCTGCTGTCCTTTACCCGCGCCTGGCGCCTGGTGAAGTTTGTCGATGCACAGATGCTGACGCGCACCCAGTGCTCGGTCTGCAAGGGCCAGTTCGTGACCGAGCCTTACGAGAATGCGCGCCACTACCAGTGCGGCCTGTGCAATCCTCCCGCTCGCGCCGGCAAGAGCAAGGCGGCCGGCTCCTTGATGCTTCACTGAGGGGTTGACTCCCTCTGAGCCGCTGTGCGGCTTCCCCCTGAGGGGAACGGCAGCCTCGCTGCGCGGCGGCGCTTGTTCGCTGCCTCTGGCCTGGAGCACGCCATTTTTCAGAGCTCAACTTTCATAGCTATCAGTGCCATATGTGAAAGGGTTTGAAGCATTAATATGCCTCAAACCCTTTATGTATTGGCGCAGGCAGCTCCTAAAGTTGCTGCCTCTGCCTCTGCCTCTGCCTCTGCCTCTGCCTCTGCCTCTGCCTCTGCCTCTGCTTCCGTGATCTGCTGCGAAGCTGCGACAGCGTTTGCTCGATGGCTCAACGTGCAAGCGTTCTGGCTTGACGCCACTTCAACTTTCATAGCTGTTAGCGCCATACAACAAAGGGTTTGAAGTACTTATATACCTCAAACCCTTTATTCATTAGCGATAATAGCTCCTTATTCAGGAGCATCCGCCAGCGCTCTCAACCCGTGTTGCGCACTCCGGCAGCAATGCCGTTGATGGACAGATGGATGCCGTTCTTGACCCTGTCGTCGGTCTGCCCCGCACGCCAGCGGCGCACCAGCTCCACCTGCAGGTGGTTCAGCGGGTCGATATAGGGGAAGCGATGGCGGATGGAGCGCGCCAGTGCGGAGTTGTGCTCCAGGCGCTGCTTGTCGCCCGTGATCTGGTTGAGCGCCTCCACCGTGCTGTGCCACTCGGCCTCGATCGCACCGAAGATGCGGCGGCGCAAGCGCGTGTCGGTCACCAGCTCGCTGTAACGCGAGGCCAGGTTCAGGTCGCTCTTGGCCAGCACCATGTCCATATTCGACAGCAGGGTGCGGAAGAACGGCCACTGGCGGTACATCTTCTGCAGCAGCGCCAGTTGCGCCTTGGCATCCTTGCCCGGACGGTGGATGAAGGCCTGGATCGCCGAGCCGAAGCCATACCAACCCGGCAGCGTCAGGCGGCACTGGCCCCAGCTGAAGCCCCAGGGAATGGCGCGCAGGTCTTCGATGGCCTGGGTCGCCTTGCGCGATGCGGGACGCGAGCCGATATTGAGTTCGGCGATCTCGCGAATCGGCGTGCTGCTGAAGAAGTAATTGGTAAAGCCCGGAGTCTCGTAGACCAGCGCGCGGTAGGCCGCCATGCTGGTTTCGGACAGAAACGCCGCAGCCTCCAGAAAGGCCTTGGTCGCCGGCTTGGTCGGCTGCAGCAGCGTGGCCTCCAGCGTGGCGGCCACCAGGGTTTCCAGATTGCGGCGCCCGATCTCGGGGTTGGCGTATTTGGAGGCGATGACCTCGCCCTGCTCGGTCAGGCGGATCTGACCGCGCACCGTGCCCGGCGGCTGCGCCAGGATGGCCTGGTAGCTGGGGCCGCCGCCACGCCCCACGGTGCCGCCACGGCCATGGAACATGCGCAGCCGGATGCCGTAGTGATCGGCCAGATCGTCAAACAGTTCGACCAGCGCAATCTCGGCCCGGTACAGCTCCCAGTTGCTGGTGAAGATGCCGCCGTCCTTGTTGCTGTCGCTGTAGCCCAGCATGATGTCCTGCTCGCCGCCGCTTTTTCGGACCAGCTCGGCAATGCCGGGCAGCTGGTAGTAGCGGCGCATGATGGGCGCGGCATTGCGCAGATCCTCGATGGTCTCGAACAGCGGCACCACGATCAGGTCGCATTGCGCACCGTCCTGCAAGGTGCCGCGCAGCAGGCCCACTTCCTTTTGCAGCAGCAGCACTTCGAGCAGATCGCTGACGGTCTCGGTGTGGCTGATGATGCAATGGCGAATCGCCTCGCCGCCCAGGCGCTCGCGCAGGCGCTTGGCGGTCTCGAAGATGGCCAGTTCGCTGCGCGTGTGATCGCCGTAGTCGCCGCCCATCACCCGCAAGGGGCGTGCGTCTTCGAGCAGGCGCACCAGCAGCGCGCATTTGGCGTCTTCTTCAAGCAGGCTGTAATCGAGCTCGACCTTGGCGACCGAGAGCAGCTCGCGCACCACTTCTTCGTGCTTGTCCGAGCTTTGGCGCAGGTCCACCGTGGACAGGTAAAAGCCGAAGACCCGCACGGCACGCATCAGCGGGCGCAGGCGCTGCGGCGCCAGGGCATTGCCGTGGTAGCGCGACAGCGAGTCGTCGATGATCTGCAGATCGGCCAGAAACGCGTCGGCCGATGCATAGGCATTTTGCGGCGCCACGGCGTGGCGTGCCGCCTCGCCGCCCGTCAGCTGCCTGAGCGTCGCGGCCAGCCGCGCATAGATGCCCGTCAGCGCCCGGCGATAAGGCTCGTCGCTGCGGTGCACATTGTGGTCGGGCGAGGCATCGGCCAGCGCCTGCATCTCGGGCGTGATGTCCACCAGATTGGCCGACAGCGACAGCTCGCCGCCCAGATAGTGCACCTCGCGCAGATAGTGGCGCAGCGCCACGTCGGCCTGGCGCGTCAGGGCCAGCTCCAGGCTCTCGGCCGTCACAAAAGGGTTGCCGTCGCGGTCGCCGCCAATCCATTGGCCCATGCGCAAAAAGCTCTGCTCGGGCAGCTTCTCGCCCAGCTCCTGCTCCAGCTGCTCGTAGATCTTGGGGATCTCCTGCAGGAACGTCGCCTCGTAATAGGACAGGGCGTTCTCGATCTCGTCGGCCACCGTGAGCTTGGAATGGCGCAGCAGCCGCGTCTGCCAGAGCTGGGCCACACAGGCACGCAGCTGCGCCTGCACCCGCGTCAGCTCGCGCGGGGTCAGCGCATCCTTGGCACTGTTGTAGAGCTGGGCGCGCATCAGGATATCGTCGCGCTCGGCCAGCAACTGGGCAATGCGGCGCTCGGCCGCCAGAATGCTCTGGCGCTGCACCTCGGTGGGGTGGGCCGTCAGCACGGGGGAGATGAAACTCTTGGCCAGCGTGTCGACCACGGTGGCAGGCGAGATGCCCGCCCAGCGCAGGCGCGCCAGTGCCACCTCGATGCTGCCCTCCTGCGTGTTGCCGGCACGCTCGTGCACGGCACGGCGGCGGATGTGGTGGCGGTCTTCGGCCAGATTGGCCAGGTGCGAGAAATAGGTGAAGGCGCGAATCACGCTCACCGTCTGGTCGCTGGACAGCCCCTTGAGCAGCTTCTTGAGCGCCTTGTCGGCCGCTTCGTCGGCATCGCGCCGGAAGGCCACCGAGAGCTGGCGCACCTGCTCGACCAGCTCGTACGCCGGCCCGCCCTCCTGCTCGCGAATCACATCGCCCAGAATGCGCCCCAGCAGCCGTATGTCCTCGATCAGCGGCAAATCCTTGTCGGTCTTGCGTGCCGGCTTGTCGCCATGTTTGTCTGCATGTGCGGCGCTCTTGGGGCGGGCGGAAGGCATGAACTATTCTCCTTGGGCACGGTGTATGGCAACTTGCCATGCTAGCATTCCCTGTTACCCGCTTGAGACCGCGCCGTCATGAAATTTTCTGCATCCTCACCCACAGTAATCGTCATTGCCACACGTGAGAGCCAGCTGGCCATGTGGCAGGCCGAGCATGTGCAGGCGATCTTGCGCGGTCGCGGCCACAGCGTCGATCTGCTGGGGATGACGACCAAGGGCGACCAGATTCTGGACCGAGCCCTGTCCAAGGTGGGCGGCAAGGGCCTGTTCGTCAAGGAGCTGGAAGTGGCTCTCGAAGAAGGCCGGGCCGATCTGGCCGTGCACTCCCTGAAGGATGTGCCCATGGAGCTGCCCGAAGGCTTTGTGCTGGCCTGCGTGATGACGCGCGAGGACCCGCGCGACGCCTTTGTCTCCAACCGCTATGCGTCGCTGGACGAGCTGCCCCAGGGCGCGGTGGTGGGCACCTCCAGCCTGCGCCGTCAGGCCCTGCTGCAGGCGCTGCGCCCCGATCTCAAGATCGAGGCCCTGCGCGGCAATGTCAACACCCGCCTGCGCAAGCTCGACGAAGGCCAGTACGACGCCATCGTGCTGGCAGCCGCCGGCCTGATGCGCCTGGAGATGAGCGAGCGCATCCGCGCCAGGTTCGAGCCGGCCCAGATGCTGCCCGCCGCCGGTCAGGGCGCGTTGGGCATCGAGGTGCGCGCCGACCGTCAGGACATCATTGACGCCCTGGCTCCGCTGGCCCATATGCCCACCTGGCTGACCGTGACTGCCGAGCGCGCCGTCAGCCGCTGCATGGGCGGCAGCTGCTCCATGCCGCTGGCCGCATACGGCCGCTTTGAAGGCGACACCCTGCACATGGATGCGGCCTGGGGCGATATGGAAGGCAGCAAGGGTCTGGTGCGCGTACAGGCCAGCGCCCAAGTCACGGACTTTGCCAGCGCCAACGCCCTGGGCGAGCAACTGGCCGCGCAGTTGCAAGCTGCAGGTGCCGTGCCTGCGGCACCCAAGCAGGACTGAGCCGCGCCTGCCCATGCGCCGCATTCTGGTCACCCGCCCCTTGCATGATGCAAAACCATGGGTTGATGCGCTTCGCGCCCACGGTCTGCAGGCCCAGGCCTTGCCGCTGCTGGCCATAGGCTCCTGCACGGACCCGGCTGCGCACCAGGCTCTGCTGAGGGCGCGCGAGCTGGCACTGAAGTCAGGCCACTACCGCGCCGTGATGTTCGTCAGCGGCAATGCGGCGCAGTATTTCTTTACGCCAGACTCATCCCAAACACATACCGGTCAGGCGTTACTGGCTCCTGATACAAGAGCGTGGACTCCGGGGCCGGGTACGGAGCGTGCCTTGCTGGAGCTCGGCTTGAGCTGCCGCCAGATCGACGGCCCCAGCCCCGATGCCGCCCAGTTCGAGTCCGAAGCGCTGTGGCAGAACGTGCAGGGCCAGGTTCGAGCCGGCGACCGCGTGCTGATCGTGCGCGGCACCAGCCCGGCGACCGCCCCCGTCGCCGGCAATGCCGACACACCCATGCCGTCCACACAAGGCGCAGGCCGTGACTGGCTGGCAGCCCGGCTGCGCGAAGCCGGAGCCGAGGTGGAACTGCTGGCCGTTTATGAGCGCCAGCTTCCTGCATGGACGGCGCAACAGCTGGATCTGGCCCGGCAAGCCGCCAGCGACGGCAGCCTGTGGCTGTTCAGCAGCTCGGAAGCTGTTGCCAACCTGCAACAGTTGCTGCCCCAGCAGCAATGGCACTCCGGGTTAGCGCTCACCACCCATGAGCGCATTGCCAGCAAAGCACTTTCAGCAGGTTTCGGTCGGGTTTTGCACAGTCGCCCAAGTCTGGACGATGTGGTGGCGTCTATAGAATCGGCGCTATGAGCTCCGATGCCATCCCCACCTCCGACAAGCAACCTATAGCCCCCCCCCCCAACCAGGACCATTCCGTGCCCGCTCAGACCGGGCGTGGTGCTCCCACGGCTGTGGTGCTGACGCTGGCAGCGGTGGCTGCCGCAGCCCTGGTCGCCTGCGGCATGCTGTGGCAGCGCGTGGGCAATATGCAGGAGCAACTGGCGCGTCAGTCGGCGCAGTCCGGCGCGCAGTCGGTGGAGGCTCGCACCCTGGCCAAGGACGCGCAGGATCTGGCTCGCGACAGCGCAGCGCGTGTCTCCGTGATGGAGGCGCGTGTGGCCGAACTCAGCCTGCAACGCAACCAGCTCGAAGAGCTGATGCAAAGCATGTCGCGCTCGCGCGATGAAAACCTGGTGGCCGATATCGAATCCTCGGTACGCATGGCCCAGCAGCAGGCTGAACTCTCGGGCAGCCTGCAGCCGCTGGTAGCGAGCCTCAAATCAGCCAGAAAGCGCGTGGAAAGCACGGCCCAGCCGCGTCTGGCTCCCGTTGTGCGAGCCATTGATCTGGATCTGGACAAGCTCGCACGCATGAGCGTGACGGACACCACGGGAGTGCTCAGTCGTATCGAAGACCTGATTCGCCAGGTGGACGACCTGGCCCTGATCAACGATGTGGGCCGCCCGCGTGCGCGCGATGCCCAGCCCCGCAAGACGGCGGCCGCTCATGACACGCCCGAGGACGCCAGCCTCTCCCTCACTCAATGGGCCTGGTGGCAGGGCCAGGGTCAGCGGGTCTGGGACTCCTTCAAGGATGGCGCGGCCGATCTGGTGCGCGTGCGCCGCATCGATCACCCCGAGGTGGCCCTGCTGGCCCCCGAGCAGGGCTATTTCCTGCGCGAGAACCTCAAGCTGCAACTGCTCAACGCCCGTCTGGCCCTGCTGTCGCGCCAGTGGGAATCGGCGCGCGCCGACCTCAGCGCTGCGGGCACCCTGCTCAACAAATACTTTGATGCACGCTCACGGCGCACCCAGATCGCCCAGGCGCAGTTGCAGCAGATTCAGGCCAATCTGCATACGGGCGGACGCGTAGAGCTTGAAGACACGCTGAACGCTTTGACCACAGCGGCCGCCGGCCGCTAATCGAGGAGGACACAGAGATGCGCGCCGCCTTGTGGTTGATGGGTCTGTTTGCCGTGGCCGTGGCCATGGCACTGTTTGCCGGCAATAACCAGAGCTCGGTCACCTGGTTCTTGTCGCCCTACCGGGTGGACATGTCGCTGAACCTGGCACTGGCTCTGCTCTTTCTGGCCTTCGTGCTGCTTTATGCCGCGCTGCGTGCCCTGGCAGTGCTGCTGCAGATGCCGCACCAGGCACGCCGCTGGCGCATGCAGCAAAAAGAGCGTGGCATGAACCAGAGCCTGCTCGAAGCACTCTCGCACCTGCAAGCCGGCCGCTTTTTGCGCGCCCGCAAATCGGCCCTGGCCGCCTTGTCCACCGAGCAATCGCTGCGCGAAGCAAAGGCCGGCCTGCCGTATGGCGAGCGCCTGAACGCCACGGCCCATCTGATCGCCGCCGATGCCTCCCACGCCCTGCAGGATGCCGCCTTGCGCGACAAGCACTGGCAGCAGGCCCTGGACGTACTGCCCATACCCGGCAACACCCAGGACATGGAAATTCGCGAAGGCGCCCAGATGCGCGCCGCGCGCTGGGCACTGGACGACCGCGATGCCGCCGAATCGATTCGCCGCCTGGGCGAGTTGCCCCTGGGCGCCGGCCGTCGCACGATTGCCCTGCGCATCAAGCTCAAGGCCGCACGCCTATCCGGCGACACGCAGGCGGCGCTGGACACCGCCCGCCTGCTGGCCAAGCACCGCGCCTTCTCTCCCGCAGCCTCGGCCAGCGTGGTTCGCGGCCTGCTGCTGGCCAGCATCCGCGACGCACGCGACACCTCGTCGCTGCAGCAGTTCTGGCTGTCGCTGGACGAAGACGAGCGCGCCATGCCCGAAGTGGCCATCCCTGCCACGGAACGCCTGATCGAGTTGGGTGGCGAAGCCCTGCAGGCACGCGCCTGGCTGCTGCCCGTGTGGGAGCATTTGCTGACCCAGCCCGGACCGCGCACGGAAACCCATCTGCCCAAGCTGGTGGAAGTGTTGCAGTCAAGCCTGGGCAAGCTGGATGGAGCCTGGCTCGCTCGCATGGAAGCTGCAGCCAATGCCAACCCGCGCGAGCCGCGCCTGCAATACCTGGCCGGCATGGCCTGCGTGCAGCGCGAGCTCTGGGGCAAGGCCCAGCAGTTGCTGACCCGCGCCGCACCGCTGCTGCAAGACTGCCAACTGCGTACCCGCGCCTGGCAGCGCCTGGCGCTGATGGCCGAGCACCGTGGCGACATGGAGGCCTCGGCCATCGCCTGGAAGCTCGCAGCCCAGGCCATGGTGGTGCTACCGGACAATCCGGCGCAGGACGAATAGGCGCAGCCTCGCAAGGAAACACGGCGTCGCGCGGACGCTGTGAGGCCAACGCCCCTGCTGCCCTCTGGCGCAAAGCAAAAGGCCACGGCCGCCGCGGAAATCCGCGAGCGACCGTGGCCTCTAGCCAGGTCCGCAGTTACTTGCTGTGCTCTATGGTCTTCACATGCTCCGCCACCTCAGCGGCGGTCACGTCGCCAGGGCGGCCGCCCCAGGTCTGACGCATGTAGTTGACCAGATCGGCCATCTCCTCGTTGCTGAGCTTGTCGGCATAGCCCGGCATGGTCTGCATGCGTTCGCCATGGGCCAGATCACGCTCGTGCACACCCTCGCGGATCACGCGAATCAGGTTGATGGGCGTGGGGAACATGGCCGTGGTGTTGGTGCTCATGGGCACCGACGAATGCGGCTGGCCCTGGCCCTGCGCACCGTGGCAGCCTGCGCACAGGCCCAGGTACAGGTTCTCGCCCTTGACGCTGGTCTGCCCCTCGGCCGCCTTGACCTTGGGCCCGGGCATCTCGCGGTTCTGGGTCAGATAAGCGGCCATGGCGCGCACATCGGCCTCCGCCATGCGCGAGGTGGAATGCTCAAGCACTGATGACATGCGAAAAGTCATCACCCCTTGCGGCGACAGCCCGGTTCGGAAGAATCTGACCAGATCGTCCTTGGTCCAGCCGCGCTCGCTCAGGGCATCGGGGGTCAGCGCCGGAGCGTAGGAGCCTTCGATGGTGTTGCCCTCGAGATAGCGCGAGCCATCCATGGCAAAGGTGGCCTTGGTGCGCGGGCTGTGGCATTCGGCGCAGTGGCCCAGCACATCCACCAGATACTTGCCGCGCACCAGCTCGTCCACCGACATGTCGAACTCCTTGGCAGCGGGGCGATTGAGCGCATTCCACATGGCCACGGCAGGACGGATGTTGAACGGGAAGTTCATCTCGCTGGGCTTGTTGGCGACCTCCACGGCCGGCTGCTTCATCAGCCACACCCACAGCGCATCGACATCGGCACGCGTGATCTGGTGGTAGCTGGCGTACGGCATGGCCGGATACAGGTTCTTGCGCCCTGGCGCCATGCCGGCAGCCACTGCGCGGTACAGATCGTCGGCCGTCCAGCCGCCGATGCCGTGCGCCTTGGAAGGCGAGATATTGCTGCCGTAAAGCGTTCCCATGGGCGTGACCATGGGCACGCCGCCTGCCAGCTCCGCGCCCGTGGCGGGCGAACTGTGGCAGGCCGCGCAGTCCCCGCCGCGAAACACCTGCTCGCCGCGCTTGTACAGCGCATCGAACTCCTGCGGGCCCAGCTTGGCAAAGTCCACCGTGGCCGGCGGGACGTCGCCGCTTGCGCTGCCGTACAGATACATGCCTCCAGCCACGAGCACGCCCACAACGGCGGCTGCGCCCAGGCCCTTGATCCAGGTCTTAGCCATTGTTCACGACCTCCTTGCTGCGCTTGCCCGTGGTCAGGCCCGGCGTCTTCAGGATCACGTCGCGCACGGCGTTGTAGTAGCGCACATAGCCGGTGCAGCGGCAGATATGGGGCTCCAGCTGCTCCTCGATGGCTTTTTCCACCTCATCGGCAGGCACGGGGTGCTTCTGCAACTTTTCCACCAGCACGGTGGCCGAGTTCACGAAACCGGGCGTGCAGTAGCCGCACTGAAAGGAGTAGTGCTCGAGAAAGGCCTTTTGCACCGGCGAGGGATGGACCACGCCCTTGTCGTCCACCGAGGCAATGCCCTCCACGGTACGAATGGTCTTGCCGTTGAGCCAGGTCACGCCGGTCACGCAGGCGGGCACGGTGATCGAGCCTTTTTCAGGGTCGTCGACGATGATGGTGCAGGCGCGACACACACCCTGGCCGCAGCCCAGGCGCGTGCCGTTCATGCCCGCGTATTCCTGCAGGAACTCGATCATCATCAAATCCTTGGGAACGTCGACGGGGCCCACCTGTTTGCGATTGATGGTGGCGGAGAATTGAATACGGTCCTGCATCACAGTGCCTCTTTGATTTTGTCGGGGGTCACGGGGGTCGCATGGAAGCGCTTGCCCGTGGCATGGGCGATGGCGTTGACGCAGGCGGCGACCACCGGAATCATCACCACCTCGGCCATGCCCTTGGGCGGATCAGTGCGCGACAGCGGCGGCAGCACCACGCCCTCGGCCTTCCACACGGCCACTTCGCTGGCGCGCGGCACGTGGTAGCGACTCAGACTCCACTGGCCGTTGCCGGGGCCGGTCTCATGGAGCGGCAGCTCTTCGTACAGCGCATGGCCAATGCCCATGGCCACACCGCCCTGGATCTGGCCGGAGACCAGCTCGGGCACGATCTGCGTGCCGCATTCCAGCCAGGTCTTGTGCGAGAGGATGTTCACCTTGCCCGTGCCCGGGGAGACGGACAGCTCCACCATGGTGGCGCAGGGCGCGTAGTACACCGTGCCCGCATTGGTGCGCTGCACCGGCGGGTAATAGACCTTGTCGCGTGCGATGAAGGCATAGCCGCCGGATTTCATCGAGGCCTTCTTGGCCTCGCCTGCACCCTTGCCGTACTGCACGGAAAGGGCGTCGATCATGGCCTGGAACTTCTGGCCCTCGACCGTGAAGTCAGCCTTGGCCCAGGCCCAGCGGTTGAAGGCATGCACGCAGACGCCGGTCACGACGCCCAGCTCGTGCGCGCGCTCGGCCAGGCGCTCCAGGCTCAGCGGCTCCAGGCCTTCGGCAACGAGCATGCGCTCGCGCCACTCCAGCATGTCTTCCGTGACGGTGCTGGGCAGCAACTGGCCTCCGCCCTCCTTGCCGGACCAGATCGACTGGGCCGCAGGCCACAGGCAGAGCTTGAGCAGCAACTGCGCCGCCTGCTGCGTGGCGTGGCGGAAGTAGTAGGCCGAGTTCGAGGCCGATACCGGAGACACCAGACGCGGCGTCCAGGTCGGGTCTCTGGCCAGCTCGTCCTCCTTGGCCTGGGGCGTGGTGTAGGGCTCGTCCTTGGTATGCAGCGGCAGGTTGTCCCAGTGGTTGACTGCGAAGTCCACATCGTCCGCCGGGCGCCCCAGGAAGGGCTCCACCGCCACCAGCTGCGCCGTGGTGCTGCCGGTTCCGATCTCGGTGGCGATATGGCGCATCTTGATGCGGCCCTCGGGCGTGATCTCCAGCTGCGCGATCGAGGCTTCCGCCCCCGTGCCGAAGTCCTTTTGCACCGCACCGAAGCCTATGCCGTAGCGCAGGCCGGGGTTGGCCGCCTCGAAGTCGGCCTTGCGCTTGGCGCGCTCGGTCCACATCGCATCCTTGGCAGCCATGTCCAGGATCTCGCCAATGCGCAGATGCCCCGAGGGCGAGGCGCCCTGCGTGTTCTTCATGCTGCTCTTGAGCACATTGCGTCGGCGCAGCTCGATGGCGTCCAGGCCGATCTCCTGGGCGATCTCGTCGACCAGCATCTCGGTATAGGCCATGGACTGCACCGTGCCGTAGCCGCGCATGGAGCCGGCCGTGACGCCGATGGAGGGGTACACCTCGGTCGACAGGTCGCTCTCGGGGAAGTAGTAAATGGATTGCGCCGCCGTCACCGCCACCGTGCCCACCGAGGGGCTGAAGTTGGTCACGCCGCCGCCGTCGCCCACCATGTGGCAGGTCAGCGCGTGGAACTTGCCGTCCTTGTCCACCGAGATCGCGGTCTCCACATCGAAGGGATGGCGCTTGAGCGCGAACTGGAAATGCTTCCAGCGGTCCAGCGCCAGCCGCACCGGGCGGCCCTGGGCGTACAGCGACGCCAGTGCCACATAGAACGGGAAGGGATGGTGCTCCTTCTGGCCGTAGCCCACAGTGTAGGAGCTGATGTAGTCGAGCTGGTTCAGCGCCAGCTTGCTGTCCTTGAGCATGTGCATCACATGCTCGGCCGTGCCGTACGGGGCCTGGCTCGCGGCGACCATATGCAGCGCACCGCTGCCCTGCTCATACCAGGCCAGGCCGTTTTCCATTTCCATGGCCACATGCGCGATGGACTGGCTGTAGTACTTGCGTGCAAAAGCGCGCAAGCCGTCCTTGGGCTGCTTCATCTCGGCCTGAATGCGGGCCGACTCGCCCATCAGCGCGCCGAAGGCAGGGTGGCTGCTGTCGGGCCAGTGCACGCCTTTTTCATCGAGCTGCGGCCAGATGACGGTGTTCTTCATGGGCGAGAACCTGTCCTCGCCATAGCCGTCCTCGCCCTGCACGCGTACATAGCGCGCAGCCACATAGGGCGCGCGCGGCGGCTGGGCAGCCTCGGCACCGAAGCGGAAGATCGCGTCATTGAAGCGCAGACGCTGGTTGGCCACGCGGAACTTCTCGTAGTCGTGCCAGATGGCCACGGCCACCGGGTGACCCAGCATGGGCGAGACCTGGCCCTTCTTGACGAAGAATTCGCCGTAGAAGCCCGGCTCGGGCATTCCCACGCCGTCGGCGGCAATGGACTCGGCATCGATCAGCACATCGGGCTGGTAGTCGCTGCCCAGCACCGACAGATCCAGGCCTTCGTAGATGCGGTCGGCGCGCGGGATATGGATGGTCAGCGCATGCGACTGCTGCGCAGGCCAGCCCTGCATGTCCCTGGCGCGCAGATCGATGGCAAAGACCTTCTGCCCCGTGACCTTGGCCAGGCCGTCGCGGCGGTAGTTGAGGGTGTTGCCACTGATCCAGTGGGTCTCCTGACCGCTGGCGGGCGTGATCAATTCCGCAAGCGCGTCTTTGACCGGGCGCACACTTGCGATCACGCCCATGGCGGCGGCAGTCTTCAGAAAACTGCGCCGATTCAAGTCCAGTTTGGACACGGTTCCAACTCCTTGCTGCAATGCGCACAGCTACAGCAAGGACTGGCGTGGGCACATCGCTAGATGACTATGTATTCCTGAACGTTGTATGCGTCCAAGAGTCAAAAAGCAGGTGATAACGGCTGCAGTTGTTGTCGGCATTTCTACCCACCTATCGCCAGCCTTGGCCGTCCGCCACGCTTTGGTCTTTTAAAAGACTAAGAGGCGCGAAGTATAGAAACAGCGGCCAGCATGATTTCTCGCCACTCAAATTCACAAGTCAAATACTCGGAAAATTGATACGCATCAATGCCGACCTCCTTCATTGGTGCTTGTCGCACAAAACGGCATGCGCCCACTTCGCTCTGCATCGAAGGCTCGATGACCTTGCAAAAGCCAAAGTTTCTTGGCTCGGACATTCAGCGTTTTTGAATCAAGCCCTCAATCCTGTTGAACCTTTTTGCATTCGCCGCTTCATACACTGCATATCAATTTCAGCAGGCCCCCAGCGCCCGCAACCCGCACTTTCTGATTGCAGTTTCCATGAACTCAAGCCCCCGCTACAACGGTACCGCCATCGCCCTGCACTGGGTTCTGGCCTTGGCACTGATCGGCATCTTCGCCTTTGGCCTCTATATGACAGGGCTGCCTTTCTCGCCCACACGCCTCAAGTACTTCAACTGGCACAAATGGGCCGGCATGACGATTCTGGTCCTGTCCGTGCTGCGCCTGGTCTGGCGCATCACCCACCGACCGCCGGAGCTGCCCGAAGCCGTCACCCGCACCATGCCCGCCTGGCAGCGCATGGCCCACCATGGCGTGCACCACCTGATGTATGCGCTGTTCTTTGCCATCCCGCTCGTGGGCTGGATGTACAGCTCGGCAGCAGGATTTCCCATCGTGCTGTTCGGTCAATTGCCGCTGCCTGACCTGGTGAGCAAGAGCCCTGAACTGGCCGAAACGCTCAAGCCCTGGCATGGCTATCTGGCCTATGCGCTGGCAGCCCTGGTGGTGATGCATATCGCTGCCGTCATCAAGCACCAGATCATTGACCGCGACGGACTGCTGTCACGAATGATTCCGGGGAAATAACACCCCCTGAGCGGCTTTGCCGGGGCGGCCCCCGCCGCTTCCCCCAGAAGGGGACAACGCCATCGCTGCGCGGCGGCGCTTGCTAGGCGTTCCTGACCTGGATCACGCCAGTTTTTAATTTTCTCTGTTCATCACAAGGAGTTTTTGATGAAAGTCCTTTTTTCCTCCGCACTGATCGCCACCGCCTTCATGGGCACTGCTGCGCAGGCGGCCCAAGCCCTGGTGCCTGCACAGAGCGCCGTCAACTTTGAAGCCAAGCAGATGGGCGTGCCGCTCAAGGGCCACTTCAAGAAGTTCGACGCCCAGATTGCCTTCGACGCAGCCAAACCCGAGAGCAGCAAGATCCATTTCACGGTCGATACCGGCAGCGCCACCATGGGCGCCAAGGAAACCGATGCCGAACTGCCCAAGGCAGACTGGTTCAACGTTGCCAAATTCCCTCAGGCCACCTTTGACTCCAGCGCCGTCAAGGCTCTGGGCGGTGGCAAGTTCCAGGTGGACGGCACGCTGACCATCAAGGGCAATGCACAGAAAGTGAGCCTGCCCGTGACGCTGACCCAGTCCGGCGCCACCACCACGGCCGCCGGAACGCTGGCGCTCAAGCGCCTGAACTTCAAGATCGGCGATGGCGACTGGAAGGACACCTCCATGGTGGCCGACGAGGTCAACGTGCAATTCAAGCTGGCTCTGACCGGCGTCGGCAAGCTCTAAGCGTTTTTTGGCTCCAGCCCTTGATAGTCAATCGCTGGCAGCTCATGTTTTGATAGTTCCAATCCCTGAAGGAGTATTCACCATGCGTTCCACTCTGTTCGCCCTGGCCGCTGCGTCCCTGTTTGCCACCGCTGCCCAGGCGGCACCAGCCACTTACGCCATCGACCCCACACACACGTTTGCCACTTTCGAGATCGATCACTTTGGTGCCTCCACCAACCGTGCCCGCTTCGACAAGAAGAGCGGCAACGTGCAATTCGACAAGGCAGGCAAGACCGGCAAGGTCGATGTCGAGCTGGACATGACATCGGTGAACTCCGGCACCGCCGCTTTCAACAAGCATCTGCAAAGCGCCGACATCTTTGACGCCGAGAAATTCCCCAGCGCCAAGTTTGTCTCCGACAAATTTGTCTTCGACGGCGACAAGCTCAAGGAAGTGACCGGCCATCTGACGCTCAAGGGCAAGACCGCCCCCATCACCCTCAAGGCCAACAAGTTCACCTGCTACGAAAGCCCCATGCTGCAAAAGCGTGAAGTCTGCGGCGGCGACTTTGAAGCCTCCATCGACCGCACCCAGTGGGGCGTGGACTACGGCATCCCCTATGGCTTCTCCAAGCAAGTGCGCCTGGTCATGCAGATCGAAGCCGTGAAGCAGTAATCCAGGGTCCGCAAAGACTCTCGAGTGAAGCCCTTTGCGGGCTCTCTCTTTGGCCTGGCCCGTGCAAGCGGTCCAGGCTTTTTTGCGCCTGCGACCTGCTTCAGACACAAATCCCCTTCATCAAAAAATTTACTTTAGGTTAATCAATTACGAATAGTAGAATAAAACCACTCACACAATCGAAGGAGACATCGCATGAGCCAAGCCGCCCCTACTCCGGTTTACTCCCAGCCTCGGCGCGCGGACATGAGTCAGCTGCCCGCACCTGCCGCCGTGCAGCAGCTGCACCACTACGCCTACAAGGCCAAGGATGCGGAAGAGACTCGTCACTTCTACGAGGACATTCTGGGCCTGCCGCTCTATCACATCATCCAGAGCGACTACGTCCCCTCCACGGGCGAATACTGCCCTTACACCCATTTCTTCTTCCGCCTCAAGGACGGCTCCTTCATCGCCTTCTTCGACATTGGCGACGACGAAGCGGCCCTGCCCTCACCCAACACCCCGATCTGGATCAACCACATCTCCTTCCGTGTGGACTCCGTGCAGGAGCTGGAAAACACCAAGGCCCGCCTGCAGGCCTGCGGCGTGGAAGTACTGGGCGTGACAGATCACCACATCTTCAAGAGCATTTACTTCTTCGACCCCAACGGCATCCGCCTGGAGCTGACGGCCCAACTGGCCGACGAGCTGCAGATGCTCAAGGAAAGCAAGACCGCCCATGCACGCCTGGACGAATGGACGGCCCGCAAGGAGCAGTGGCGCAAGGAACGTGCCGAGGGCAAGTCCAGCGCTCCGCTCAAGCCGCAAAGCAACGACCGGCCGGAATTCGTCCCTGCCCCCTGAGGCGCTTTGCGCCTTCCCCCCCAGGGGGACGACGCCCTCGCGGCGGGGCGGTTGGGGCCGCCCGGGCCTTGCTCGACGTCTCTGGCGTGGTACATACCTATTCAAGCGGTGTCTCGCTCATTTAATAGCTACAAGCGCTTGATAAATAAGCCCAGAAGGGCGAAATAAGACCTACCGCGCCCATCACTGGATCGGATCGCTAAAATCATTGGCAATCCGTCCTTATCTTTCATGCAGACGGCATCCCTTTTCAGGATGCCGTTTTCATTTCCAGAGTTCTTGTAACGCAGCCATGAGCGACACCATTCAACAGCCCGGCCTCGACAGCCTCTCCAAGTCTTTTGAACCTGCCTCCATCGAAGCCCATTGGGGCCCTGAGTGGGAAAAGCGCGGCTACGGCAATGCCGGCTATCGCGGCACAGGCAAGCCCGGTACCGAAGCCACGGCGGCAGGCAACAACTTCTCCATCCAGCTGCCCCCACCCAATGTGACAGGTACGCTGCACATGGGACACGCGTTCAACCAGACCATCATGGACTCGCTGACGCGCTACCACCGCATGAAGGGCTACAACACGGCCTGGATTCCCGGAACCGACCACGCAGGCATCGCCACCCAGATCGTGGTGGAGCGCCAGTTGCAGACCCAGGGCGTGAGCCGCTATGACCTGGGCCGTGACGAGTTCACCAAGAAGGTCTGGGAGTGGAAGGAAAAGTCCGGCGACACCATCACCACACAGATGCGCCGCATGGGCGACACCGTGGACTGGAGCCGCGAATACTTCACCATGGACGACAAGCTGTCCAAGGTGGTGACCGAGACCTTCGTGAAGCTGTACCAGCAAGGCCTGATCTACCGGGGCAAGCGCCTGGTGAACTGGGACCCGGTGCTGCAATCTGCGGTGTCTGATCTGGAAGTCGAGAACCAGGAAAAAGACGGCTCGCTCTGGCACATCGCCTACCCATTGAGCAGCGGTGAAGGTCAGTTGGTGGTGGCCACCACCCGCCCCGAAACCATGCTGGGCGACGTGGCCGTGATGGTGCACCCGGAAGATGAGCGTTACAAGCACCTGATCGGCCAGACCGTGACCCTGCCTCTGGTGGGACGCCAGATCCCCATCATCGCCGACGAGTATGTGGATCGCGAGTTCGGCACCGGCGTGGTGAAGGTCACGCCTGCGCACGATCAGAACGACTATCAGGTGGGCCAGCGTCACAAGTTGCCCATGATCTGCGTGCTGACGCTGACCGCCAAGATCAACGACGAAGCGCCTGAGAAATACCGCGGCATGGACCGCTTCGTGGCCCGCAAGGCCATCGTGGCCGACCTGGAAGAGCTGGGCCTGATGGTCGAGATCAAGAAGCACAAGCTGATGGTGCCGATCTGCGACCGTACCGGCCAGGTGATCGAGCCCATGCTGACCGACCAGTGGTTCATCGCCATGAGCAAGGTGGCCAACGAAGGCACGGGTGACGCCACCGGCAAATCCATCGCACAAAAGGCCATCGATGCAGTGGCCTCGGGCGAAGTGAAGTTTGTGCCCGAGAACTGGGTCAACACCTACAACCAGTGGATGAACAACATCCAGGACTGGTGCATCTCGCGCCAGCTGTGGTGGGGCCACCAGATTCCGGCCTGGTACGACGAAGAAGGCAATATCTACGTTGCCAAGAACGAAGCAGAAGCCCAGGCACAAGCCCCGGGCAAAACATTGCGCCGCGACGCCGACGTGCTGGACACCTGGTACTCCTCCGCCATGGTGCCGTTTTCCACCATGGGCTGGCCCGAGCAGGGCAATGCAGCCGATGATGACTACAACCTCTACCTGCCCTCCTCGGTGCTGGTGACGGGCTACGACATCATCTTCTTCTGGGTGGCGCGCATGATCATGATGACCACGCACTTCACGGGTCGCGTGCCGTTCAAGCATGTCTACATCCACGGTCTGGTGCGTGATGCGCAAGGCAAGAAGATGTCCAAGTCCGAAGGCAATGTGCTGGACCCGGTCGACCTGATCGACGGCATCTCGCTGGAGCCGCTGCTGGAAAAGCGCACCACCGGCCTGCGCAAGCCCGAGACCGCTCCTCAGGTGCGCAAGAACACGCAAAAGGAATTCCCCGAAGGCATTCCCGCCTATGGCGCGGATGCACTGCGCTTCACCTTTGCCGCGCTGGCGTCGCTGGGCCGCTCTATCAACTTCGACAGCAAGCGCTGCGAGGGCTACCGCAACTTCTGCAACAAGCTCTGGAATGCGTCGCGCTTTGTGCTGATGAACTGCGAAGGCCATGACTGCGGCCTGGCTCCTCACACCAAGGAACAATGCCAGCCTGGCGGCGAATTCGCAGGCTATATGCACTTCAGCCAGCCCGACCGCTGGATTGCTTCGCAGCTGCAAAAGGTCGAGGCCGAAGTGGCCAAGGGCTTTGCCGAGTTCCGCCTCGACAACGTGGCCAACACCATCTACGACTTCGTCTGGAACGAGTTCTGCGACTGGTATCTGGAAATCGCCAAGGTGCAGATCCAGACCGGCAACGAAGCCCAGCAACGCGCCACGCGCCGCACGCTGATCCGCACGCTGGAGGCGATTCTGCGTCTGGCACACCCCATCATTCCGTTCGTGACGGAAGAGCTGTGGCAGCAGGTCGCTCCCGTGGCCGGCCTCAAGGGCGAGTCCATCGCGGTGGCACGCTACCCCGAAGCACAGCCGGAGAAGATCGACGAAGCCGCTATCACCTACGTGGGCCGCATCAAGCAGATGGTCGATGCCTGCCGCGCGCTGCGCGGCGAGATGGGCGTGTCGCCCGCCCAGCGCCTGCCGCTGCTCACCGTGGCCGGCAATGCCGAGGACTCGGCATTTCTGCGCGCCAATGCCGATGTGCTCAAGAACCTGGCCAAGCTCAGCGAAGTCAAGGTGTTCGATGACGAAGCCGAATGGGCTACCGCCGCACAGTCCGCTCCGGTCAACGTCCTGGGCGACATCCGCATGGCTTTGTTTGTCGAAATCGACGTGGCAGCCGAGAAGGCCCGCCTGTCCAAGGAGGCCAAGCGCCTCGAAGGCGAGATCGTCAAGGCCAACGGCAAGCTGAGCAACGAGGCCTTCTGCGCCAAGGCTCCTGCTGCGGTGCTGGAGCAAGAGCGCAAGCGTCTTGCCGACTTCGGCTCGACACTGACACGCATCAACGAGCAACTCGCTCGCCTGGGCTGAAACGAGAACCCCCTGAGCCGCTACGCGGCGTGCCCCTGAAAAGGGGGATGTCACCCTCGCGGCGGGGCGGCCCTTGCTTGGCGCCACCAGCTTGGGCTGCACCAAATGCAAGCCTCAGGGAAATGGAATGGAGAGAGTTTCTATGAGCAATCAAACCCGCGTTCGCAAAGCCGTGTTCCCTGTTGCAGGCCTGGGCACCCGTTTTCTGCCAGCCACCAAGGCTTCACCCAAGGAAATGCTGCCTGTGGTGGACAAGCCGCTGATCCAGTACGCCGTAGAAGAGGCGTACGAGGCAGGCATCCGCGACATGGTCTTTGTCACCGGCCGCAGCAAGCGAGCCATCGAAGACCATTTCGACACCTCCTACGAACTCGAAAACGAGCTGGAGAATGCCGGCAAGCAAGCCATGCTGGACCTGGTGCGCAGCGTCAGCCCTGCCGATATGAACTGCCTGTTCGTGCGCCAGCCCCGCTCGCTGGGCCTGGGCCATGCCGTGCTGTGCGCAGAGCCGCTGGTGGGCAACGAACCCTTCGCCGTGATTCTGGCCGACGACCTGATGACCGGAGAGAACGGCGGCCCCGGCGTGATGGCACAGATGACGGCCGCCTTCCAGAAGCAAGGCCGCTCGCTGCTAGCCGTGCAGGAAGTGCCGCTGGAGCACACCAAGCGCTACGGCATCGTCAAGGGCGAGCCCGCTGGCGGACCGCTGATGCGCATCGACGAGATCGTGGAAAAGCCCGCTCCCGAAAAAGCCCCGTCGCGCATGGGCGTGGCCGGCCGCTATGTGCTGACCCCGGCCATCTTCGACCAGATCCGCAACCAGCCCCAGGGCGTGGGCGGAGAGATACAGCTGACTGACGCCATAGAGCGTCTGATGCAGCACGAGGCCGTCTACGCCTTCCAGTACGCCGGCAAGCGCTATGACTGCGGCAGCAAGGAAGGCTTTTTGCAGGCCACGGTAGAGCTGGCGCTGCAGCACCCCGAAGTAGGAGACAGCTTTCGCGAATACCTCAAAAGCTTGAGTATCTAAGCCCGACGGCCCAAGCCCCTGAGGACAAAAGGCCTGCAAATGCAGGCCTTTGTTGCGTCAACCAATGGTTTTCAACGTCGGCGCAGGATATGGATGAATTCATCACCCACCGTCTGCTGCTCGACCAGCTCATTGCCGGTCTGCTTGGCAAAGGCCTGGAAGTCCCGGATGGAGCCGGTATCCGTGGCCACGACCTTGAGCAACTGGCCACTTTGCATGGCAGCCAGCGCTTTCTTGGCCTTGAGAATGGGCAGCGGACAGTTCAGGCCGCGGGTGTCAACTTCTTGGTCTACGTGCATGGGTTGGATTCCTCGTCAGCGCCGATTGTAGAAAAACCGTGCGCTGGCAGCACCAGCGCGGTCTTTGCTCAAACCAGAGCCGGGGCCACCGTAAAGCGAGGGTCATCGGCCCAGCGTCGCACGGGCCATTTTGCGGGGTCAGGCTCGGAGTTCTGACCGGGACGGAAAGCGCCAAAGCGTGGCTCAAAGCCCTTTTGCTTGATCCACTCTGCCAAAGCGTAGCCCGTGCCCGCAGGCCAGCACAGCGACTCCTCGGCCGTCTGCCAGCGGTATTCCAGCAGCTCAGGCGAGAGCCTCACATCCTCTGGCCGGCCCTGCACGCGCACATGATAGGCAATCAACACCTGATTCATGCGCAGAAACTCCGAGCAACACAGCAGACGCAGCGCCTTCACGCGCAGCCCCGTCTCTTCGAGAACCTCGCGACAGATACCGGCTTCTGGCGATTCACCGGCTTCCATGAAGCCCGTAATCAGGCCGAAAACGCCCTCTTGCCACAGTGCATTGCGCGCCAGCAGCACCCGGCCGTCATCACCCTCCACCACAGCCGCCAGCACCGGCGTGGGATTGCCCCAATGCGTGAACCCGCAACTGGGGCAGCGCAGACGCTGTACCTCGCCGCTGTCCTCGCTGGCCACAATCCATTGCAGCTCGGTCGCGCAGTTGGAACAAAAGCGGACTTCATAAGCCATGAGGCTCTCCGTATTCTTCACGACTTACGCAAAACGGGTTCAGGCGAAGCGACTGTCTCAGAAGGCAGGCCGCTGTTGCGTTCTTGTTTGCGTAAGTCCTATGCTTGATATTGATAGCAGTCAGCGCTTGATGGACAAGCGCTGGCTGTCATTTGGAGCTTTGACTCGCTTTTGCGCTCTCACGCAAAAGACATAGCTCATGCCGGGAACACGCCCGTAGAAAGGTAGCGATCACCACGGTCGCACACCACAAACACGATGGTGGCGTTCTGCTCGCGCTTGGCAATCTCTTGGGCCACCCACAGTGCACCGGCTGCCGAGATGCCCGCAAAGATGCCCTCTTCGCGCGCCATGCGGCGGGCCATGTCTTCGGCATCGTCCTGGGTCACATAGACCAGTTCGTCGACCAGCGAAGCGTCATAGATCTTGGGCAGATACTCCTCGGGCCACTTGCGGATGCCAGGAATGCGCGATCCCTCGGAAGGCTGAGCGCCGATGATCTTGATGTTCGGGTTCTTTTCCTTGAGGAACCTGGCCACGCCGGTAATGGTTCCGGTGGTGCCCATGGCACTCACAAAGTGGGTGATCTCGCCACCGGTCTGCTCCCACAGCTCCGGCCCTGTCGTTTCATAGTGAGCCCTGGGATTGTCGGGGTTGGCAAACTGATCCAGCAGCACACCCTTGCCCTGGGCCACCATCTGGTCAGCCAGATCGCGCGCATATTCCATGCCGCCGCTCTTGGGCGTCAGAATCAGCTCGGCACCGTAGGCCTTCATGGTCTGTGCGCGCTCAATGGACAGGTCCTCGGGCATGATCAGAATCATGCGATAGCCCTTGATGGCTGCAGCCATGGCCAAGGCAATGCCGGTGTTGCCCGACGTTGCCTCGATCAGTGCGTCGCCGGGCTTGATCTCGCCACGCTCTTCAGCACGCTGGATCATGGACAGTGCAGGCCGGTCCTTGACGGAGCCAGCCGGGTTGTTGCCTTCGAGTTTGCCCAGCACTACGTTTGCACGCTCACGGTTTGCATCCGCGCCGATGCGTTGCAATGCCACCAGCGGCGTGTGACCGATAGCATGTTCGATGGTCGAATAAGTTTTCATGTCCAATACTGTGCCATAATTCGCGTCTGCGCTAAGCGAAGCCCGGGTGGTGAAATTGGTAGACGCAGGGGACTCAAAATCCCCCGCCGCAAGGCGTGCCGGTTCGATTCCGGCCCCGGGCACCACATGCAAAAAAGCCGTTAAGTTCCAAAGACTTAACGGCTTTTTCATTGGCCGCAATGCTCCCCCCGCAAATTGCGATTTCGCGCATCTCAAAAAAACGATTGGCGCAAAAACCATTTCGCAATTGGGTCGAAGCCCCTCTATTTCATTGGCCGGGGCTCCGCGTCATTCCCCAAGTGGCGTTGTTGCATTGACGGGAAGTCCCTGTAATGCAACCACACCCCCTGGTGCTGGAAGCTGGCTTCGACGCCAAGGTTTCCAAGTCGATGACGATCGGGACGTCCTATGTGGGGCAGATCTCTGGCTCCCAGAAGGCGCACGGCTTCAAGGCCAGTCTCAGCTGGAAGTTCTAGAAACACGAAGCCGGGGCATTGCCCCGGCTTTTCATCCTGCTGCATCGAACTCAGCAGCCCGCCACTACCGTACTTTTCATATTTCCCGGCATATTTCCCGGGCCTTGTTAGTCGAAGACTCATCCTGACTTCCTGTCCGTACGTCCCCACTGTTAAACATCATTTCAATACTCGATGTCAGACAGAGTATTTTTTCATGTAAGACCTTGGACACAGCCAACAGCATTATTCAAATAACTCCTATCAGGATTGCACATCTGACGGCTTGCGCTCTGGTTCTTACTTGCATTTTTCCGTAAATATTTTTTATATGCGTTGACACAGTCAAGGGGCTTATTTGCAAGTAGGACGCAACCTCGAGAGAGCTTTTTCCTTGAGCTATCAATTTCAATATTTCCACTTCTCTTTCGGTCAGCGAATCAAAGCTCTTGTTTTTGAAGATACTTTCCTCAGGCAAGTTGGCCTTGAATATTTTTGGAATGATTTTCTTCGCCACTACTGGAGATATAGCCGCTCCGCCATTGGCCACTTCCAGCACGGCTTGCGAGTAACTTCCAAACCATGAGTTTTTTACCAGATACCCAACAGCGCCTTTTTTAAGAGCATTCATTGCCGCATCGTCGTTTTCACTTGCAGAAATTGCAATGCTCAACACGTCAGGTCTCTTTATTTGGATCGATTCCAGCAACTCGGCCCCTTGGCCTTCACCAATAGACAGGTCGATGAGGAGCACATCGAACTCTTCCAAAAAGACGTTCTTACGAGCCTCTCTGTAGCTGCAGGCCTGCCCGACCAGAAGAGTGCGCGGGTCACGCATGAGTTCCCGCGAAATCACATTCCTGACATGGCTGTCTTCGTCAACCAGGAAGACTCTCACCGGCTGGTTCTGCTGCCCCTTCATGTCGGACGGCCACATGCGCCCAAAGACTGTAGATGTGACTTCTGCACTGCCTGCATCACCAAACCGTGAGCTCATAAATGCGTCGGATAGATACATGGGGCACTCCATTTGATGAGTCGATTGCTTGCGAACCCCGCGAAAAATAGAACTCATCCCATTGAAAATCTACAAAAAACAAACAAAGAAAAATTAGGTTTAACTTTTTACAAATTAATACTGGAATATAAGGTATTAACTTCTTTTCATCATAAAAATAGATGTAAACCCTTTATTTTTGAAACAATGGATATGAAAAATAAAATGAAATACAGATTACATTTTTTAGCATTGTAAGAATTTTTCAACAATCGCTATTTTTTCAATAGCACGCCATTCACAAACCACAACAAATAAATCATTTTTTTCATCCTTTTAAACTCTTCAAGAATATCTTTGAATTGGGTATTACTGTTTCTCCGTCGTTTTCTGAAACTGCCTTCACCGAAAGCAGTTTTGGAACGTAACAAAGCACTCCAGAACTTGTTGACGGTTAACACTGGCCTTTGCGAAATTGCATCGGTCTTTCGCTCACACACTCTCAGTTGTCTGAGAACTCGCTATTCAAAGGAATGATCATGAAAAAGTCTCTGATTGCCATGGCGGTTATTGCGTTGGCTGGTGTTGCATCTGCTGCTGTGAGCAGCTCAAGCATTGCAGCCACAAACACGACGTCAAGCGCATCGTCTGCCACGCTGTCGGGAGCTGCCAGCTCGGGCAACGGAAGTGCGCTGAGCATGAATAGCGCCACCTCCGGTGCCACGTCCAATGCAAACGCTGCCGGTGGTGCGATCGGCGCAGGCGGTTTTGGCATCGGTGGGGCAGCTGTTGGCGGTAGCGCAACTACTTTCGGTAATGTGAAGAGCCTTTCCGCAACCACCGGCAATGGTGTTGCGGGCGGCGTAGCGGCTACCAATGCCAATGCGGGCTCGGCTGCTGCTGCCGGCTATAACGCAGGACCCGTCAGTGGCACGGCCTTCGGCGGCGCCTCTTCTCAGACCGCGAATGTTGCGGCAACTGGCGCCGGCCCTGGCGGCGGCCTGGCCTACGTCAACAACAATGCGGGCACCACCTCTGGCTACAACGCCACATCGGGAGCCATTTCCTCACCTTGGGGCTCGTTGACCAACACCACATCCAACGCAGGCTCTGTGGGTACCGTTCACCAAAATGCCGGCTCCTGGGGTAACGCTGGCTACTTCTCCAACGGTGGCGGCACCTCCGGTACTGCTGGTGCAGGCTCTACTGCCAATGCCAACTAAGGCAGCTGTCCCAAGATAGTTGTGTTTGTCCCGGGTCTGGCCGCCTGGCCGGGCTCGGGCAACGTAGGAGCAAAGCATGAAATTCTCACTAGCTCTGTTAACTCTTTGCGCTCCTTTGTGCAGTTATGCGCAAAGTGCCGACAGCAGCGCGCAAAGCTCCTCTAGCTCCTCTTCCGTGGGGGCGCAACAGAATCAGTCGGTCACCATTGTCAATCCGGTCGTTGCCCCGGCGGAAAGTCGATCTGCATCCACGATGGACAGCAGATCCACTTCAACTTCCGACCAAAAAATAACAACAACCGGAACGACCACGCAGAACCTAAACAGCACTGTGTCCGGCACATCCAAGAACATTGTGGAGTACACAGGCACTTACACGATGAAGAACGTTCCCAGCGTGAACGGCCCCAACCTCACGACCAGCAATGACACCTGCATGGGCAGCAGCAGCGGCAGTGCCAACGGCCCTGGCTTTGGCGTGAGCTTCGGCACCACCTGGACGGACGAGCATTGCAAGCGCCTGAAAATGAGCCGTGAGCTCTGGAACAAGGGCATGAAGGCCGCCTCGCTGGCAATGGACTGCATGGATCCCGCCGCTCGCGTGGCACTGGAGATCACGGGCTCGAAATGCCCGCAATCCATGACTGCAGACGAGCGCCGTAACAACTACGGCCCGGATGCGTCGGCACAAGGCAGCCCGAATCCTGCTGCGCCTCCCTCAGAGGCTCAGTCAAGCTTTGCACCTGAAGTCACTCGCCCCACGGCTATCACCTCTGTGATGGAAGATCCACGTACAGCACAGCTGTACGACAATTAGTGGGCGTGATTCCTAATCTAGGAGGCCGCTATGGGCAAGACTCTAGCTCTTTTAGCGATTGCACTATGCTGCGCTTCGTCTTTGGCTGCACCCGACTCCAGGGCCGTCAATGAACCGTTGAGCATTCAACGCCAGATCTTCGGAAGTGGCGAGCAAGGTGCAGCAGGCTCGCAGCAAGCCGAACCAGTAGGCGACTATGGCGTCTGGCATGTGCCGCAGTACCTGCCTGGCTACCCGACTGCGGCAACTATCTGGCCCCGCGCTATCCCTGTGAAATGCAAGGACAGGCAGTGCGAAGGCTATGTGATTACCCCGCAGATGGGGCCGGGTGAGTACCTGTTTTTCGTGCCTACAAGTGAGTAGGCTGGTCAAAAGCGAACAGGGCTAAAGCACTTCATTGGCGCTGACAGCAACTCACCTAACAAGGGCGGGCTTCAACCCACCCTTGTTGATTTTCGCGCTTCAAATACGCAGCCACTCCGCACTGATAGGCACCAAGCACAGTACCTTCTGACAAAGCGGCTCAGCTTGGCCCCTCCCATATCGACATCATGAGCGCAACGCGTTTTTTGTCCAAAGGAACGCCACGACAATTTTTTGCGCCTAAATATCGAATACAATCCGCATCCCTCCAGGGCGAGCGCAGGGAATTGAAATTCCCACAGCAGGGCATTCCGGTCCGATCCGGCACCGCATACCCAAGCCGAGAAGGCAGCTTCGCTCCATCCAGCCTTCCGTTCTCCACGCGAAAAGCCGGCGCATCAATCACGCCACAGCTGCATGCCTTTGCCTTGCCGGGATAAGGCAGGATCTCTCTTGCTCGCTCATTTTTTCGAAGTTGCACAGTCACTGTGCATAACTTTGCACAATCTGGTGCGGCCCCATATCTTGCGATGCCAGACTTGGCACCGGCAGCATCGCCCCATCTGGCAAACATCCATTCGCTTCAGCCCTTAGTACATAGCAGGTCACCAGGGTCATTTCTCTCTGAAAAATGCCTTTTGAGCATCGCTGTGCTTGTACTGTCAACGAGATCCTTTGCTGTCAATCCGAGCAAGCCAGGCTTGAGTCAAGGCACAAAAAAAGCGCTGTCCATGACAGCGCCTTTTTCCACAGATCATGTGGACATTATTGTGGATATCCGGTGAAATCCTGGTGATAACAGCCCACAAGCCCTTGTACTTGCGGGTTGAAAGGTAGGTTGCCTCCAAATCAGGCAATTACAACCAAAGGGTTAACCCTTGATGATTTTCAGAGCTGCCGCCGGATCACCAGACGCCCCGAATCGGTGATATGCCAGTGCTTTTCTGCGTCCTGCTCCACCAGCCCCCGCTCCAGCAGACGCCTGGAGAGATACTCCTTGGCAGCAGACCACAGGGAGACATCCTCGCCCAGCTCCAGCTTCTTGAGCGTTTCCAATTCATCGACCGTAGGTTCATACACAGGTGCGCGATAGACTGCGGTTTGCATGGTGACTTCTCCTAAGCTCGTGCGATGACTGGCCGCTTCGGCTCCGAAGCGCCTGAGATCCAAGATAAACCTGTCATCAGCGACGCGCAATAGTTACCCACCGGCTTTACCTTTATTCACCCGAGCTATACACCACCCTCACAGAGTTGGCAGCCTGACAACAGGCTGCCAACTCATTATTCAGGAGCTGACCACCTTTATGCTGTATGCGCTTGCTGTACTTTTCGCCTTTCAGCTACTGGGTGAGTTCCTGGCCCGCTTTACGGGCTTGCCTCTGCCCGGCGCGCTGATCGGCACCCTGCTTTTGCTGCTGGGCCTGCTGTTTTACAAACGTCTACCCAAGTCACTGGAAGACACGGCTCAGGTGCTGTTGCAAAACATGATGCTGCTTTTCATACCCGTCATTGCGGGCGTGATGCTGGAATTCGACCATCTGCGCCGCGAATGGCTGCCGTTTGTGCTGGCCTGCATTGCCGGCGCGGCCATCACATTCACCGCTACCGCCCTCACCTTCCGCTTGTGCCTGCAGCGCCAGCGCACTCGCCAGCCGGATGAGGAGTCCGCTGCCAAACAGGAGCACAACGTATGAGCCCCTCACTGCTTGAGCGTCTGCACACCACCTGGCTGAGTCTGGCCGAAGGCTCGCCCCTGCCCTGGCTGGTGCTGACCATGCTGGTCTATATGGCGGCCATGGCCGTCTACAAAAAAAGCGGTAACCGCCCCCTGCTGATACCGGTGTTCACGGGCGTGGTGGTCATCGTCGCCATTTTGATGATCACAGGCACGCCTTATGCGACCTACCGCAGCGGCGTATCCCTGCTGGGCCTGATGATAGGGCCGGCCACCGTGGCACTGGCCATCCCGCTGTACGCCCAGCGCGAACGCATCAGCCAGCTGTGGCTGCCCATCAGCGTGGCGCTGCTGGTGGGCTGTCTCGTCGCACTGTTTTCAGCCCTGGGCATTGCCAGGGCTTTCGGCGGCTCGCACGCCACGCTGATCGCCGTGGCCCCCAAGTCGGCCACCATTCCCATCGCCCTGCCCATGGCAGAGCGTTTTGGCGGAACGCCCTCGCTGGCCGCAGTGGCCGTGGCCATCACCGGCATCAGCGGCACCATGATGGCACCGCTGCTGTGTCGCGTACTGCGTCTCAAGGATCCGGCGGTGCAGGGCTTTGCCATCGGACTCACGGCCCATGCGATTGGCACAGCGCGCGCCATTCAGCTCAACCCCACAGCCGGTGCGTTCTCCGCACTGGCCATGGGCTTGAACGGCGTGGCCACGGCTGTGCTGATGCCACTAGTGCTGGCGCTTACTCCCTGGATTTAAAACAATAGCTGCCAGCATTTGACTCATAGACGCTCGCAGCTATTTTTGACTAACTTTTACGCTCGCTACGTCTGTAGGCTGCAAGCGCCCCCAGAACCAGTGCCATCCCCAGCCACTGCACCGGCTGCGGCTTGGCACCAAACCAGAGCAAATCCACCAGCAAAGCCATGACGGGGTAAATAAAGGACAGACCGGCGATCGCCTGTGCCTTCAGTCTTTGAAATGCCGTGTACATCAGCGTGTACATCCAGGCCGTATGCACCAGACCCAGCACCAGCACCGCTCCCCAGGCCTTGGGACTGAAGAGTGCCTGGGCGCGCAGCTCCCACACCCAGGGCAGCAAGCTCAGCGCCCCCACCAGCATCTGCAGCATCGCGATCTGTGCCGGCGCAAGCCGCCTGAGCCGCTGGGTGGCCAGGGTGGCCATGGCATAAAGACCGGCTGCCAGCAGCGCCAGCACAATGCCCAAGGATTGCCCTTGCCACGCCTGCTGGTCAGCCATCCCGACCAGGCCGCTGCTCAAGCCCACGCCGATCAGCGCCAGTACCAGCCAGGGCAGCCGGCTGAGCGGCAGAGGCTCGCCCTGCAACAGAGCGGCCAGCAGCAACAGCAAGAAGGGCTGCACGTGATAGACCACCGTGGCGATGGCAATGCCGCTGTATTCATAGGCACGAAACAGGCACAACCAATTGACGATGAGCGCCACCGCCCCCAGCAGAAGCCAGCCGCTCTCGCGCCAGCTCGGCCTGGACCACTGGCCCGACCAAAGCACCCAGGCTGCCAGCCCGAGGCCGCCGAGCAGACAACGCAACCACACCACCCACAGCACGGGCAGGCCGCTCTCCAACACCAGCAGGCCGATGGTTCCGGAAAGCGCCATAGCCAGCACCATGCGCCAGTTGCCGCCAGTGGCTGCATTGGGCGGCGAGGTGGCGGCCACAACCGGCGTGGCAACCAACGCTTGCAAAGAAGAAGAAGAGGTCTGAGAAGTCATGATGGCATCGTCCATCAATCACATTCATGCATCAATATGGCTTTATTCCACTTACTATTACCTATAGATCAACAATCAAACTGAGCCATGAGCACAGAGTCCGGCCTGCTTCCTGAAATGCTGGTTTTCGCCAAGGTGGTGGAGCTGCGCAGCTTTGCCGCCGCCGCGCGGCAACTGGATCTGACCACCTCGGCCGTCAGCCGCAGCGTGGGCCGACTGGAAGCCCATTGGGGCGTGCAGCTGCTGCATCGAACGACCCGCTCCCTGTCCCTGACCGAGCTGGGTGCCGAGATCTATGCCGCCTGCACCCAGCTGGCTCAGACCGCCAGCGATATCCACGCCATTGCCGGTCATTACAGCGGCGTGCCGCGCGGCACGGTGCGTCTGACGGCACCGACCATCTTTGGAGAAATCTGGCTCAGCGCACAGTTGCCCGCCCTGCGCCGCCAATGGCCCGAGCTTGAGGTCGCCGTCAGCCTCAGCGACCAGATGCAGGACCTGGCTCAGCAAGGCCTGGATCTGGCCATTCGCCTGACCCGGCCCGAACAGCTGCCGCCGCATATGGTGGCGCGCGAGCTGCGCCAAGTGCGCTACATCGCCGTGGCCTCGCCGGCCTACCTCAAGGGACTGATCAAGCCCCCCAAGCATCCGCAGGAGCTGGGCCGCGAGCATGGCGTGGCATGCATCACGCTGGGCTATGGCGACTTCCAGAACCGGCTGCAATGGGTGCACGGCCAAGATCGGAGCCCGGTGCCTGCCGTGACCGAAGTCGCCGTTCACTCTCCCTTGTCCATGGACAGCAGCACGGGCATCATCAATCTGGCGCTGCAGCACCAGGGCATAGGCCTGGTGGCAGACTTTGCCGCCCAGGCGGTATTGCACAGTGGCGCGCTGGTACAGGTTCTGCCCGACTGGCAACTGACGAGCAATTACGCGCCGCGCACCGCTTATGCACTGTATATGCCCTCGCGCCACCTGCCACTCAAGGTGAGGGCGCTGATTGATCACCTGGTCGAAGCAGGCAAGCATTGAACCCTTGACTCAAACTGGCCCAGCCGCAGCGGCCCGACGGCCAGCCGTATCGACAGTCGCTGCGCCGGCTTCCGGCCAGAAGTGCGCCACGCTGCCATGAACCGACTTCAGATTCGCCGGGAGCAGCGTGAAATAGGAATCCAGGCACGGGCCGCCGCAGGAATAGCCATGGAGGCAAGAGCTATGGCCCGGTATGTCGGCTTTTCCAATTCCCGACCCTTCGCTGGTTGCGCAGCACATCGTTTCGGGATATCCCCATTCAACCACGACAAGCTTGTGGACAAAGTCAAGCACTCAGCGGGATAAGCCAGTCAAGCCGTTGTTCTCAAACGTTTTTTGAAAGCATGATTAAATTTTAAGCAAATCACGCTCCGGGTCGCTCAAAACCTGCGAAATCTGCATTTCATAGCAGCTCAGGCAGGTCTGAATTGGGCTGCAGAGCAGTTCTCCCCAGTAAATCGCTACAAGCTTGTGGACAAACCCCGGCAACGCCTTGAATAAGCGAGCTAAGTCCTTGTCGGCGCAGGACAATCGGGGAGCTGATTATTTTTTAATCAACACCCCATCGGGGCCACCCAGCTCTCAGCGCAGTGGCCCTTGCCAATCGGCCAGGCGATAGGCACTGTCCCAGAACTGCCATTCCAGCCGGGCCGCATCTTTGTAGGCGGCATGCATGGCCGTGCGCGTGGTCTCGGTGGCCTCCTCGGCCAGGCGATCCACAGTGGCGCAGACGCCGCGCACCGCCGCATGAAACTCCTCGCTGGCATAGGTGTCCACCCAGGCCTGATAAGGATTGTCTTTGGCCGAGCGCGCATGGATGTCGCGCCCCACCTCGGCATAGATCCAGAAGCAGGGCAGCAGCGCGGCCACGGCCACCGGGTAAGTGGCGCTCCAGGCCGTGGCCAGCAGATAGCTGGTGTAGTGGTGGCAGGCCGGCGTCAGCGGCGTGGCTGCAAACTGCTCGGGCGTCACGCCGAAGTCACGCATGAAGCCGCCATGCAAGGCGCGCTCCACCACCACGGCCTCATTGGCGGCATTGGCAAACTGCACCACGCCTTCGGCGTTATCGGATTTGGCCGCCGTCACGGCCAGCGCGCGGCCATAGGCGACGAGGTAGTGCGCATCCTGAATCATGTAGTGGCAAAAGCGCTCCCGGCTCAGCGTGCCGGCCGCCAGTTCCTGGTTGAAGGGCAGCTCCAAGGTGCTTTGAAACAGCGCCTGGTTGGCATTCCACAGACTTTGGCTGAATGACATGATTCGACTCTCCACTGCAAAAATTCATAGCAGCCAGCGCTTTACTGGCTGGTCTAGAAGCTGTTTTTACCTGAAATAAGCCATTGGCCATTCATACCGCTACGGCTTTGAGGTCAAAGCTGTATTGCAGCTGATGCGCGCCATTCGCCCCCGAACTTGTCCGTTGATTCATGCAAGCGCCAAACCATTCGACGCGACTGAGGAGGCCATAGGCTCCAAAGGCCACATTAGCCCCATTGACCGACTGATCAGTCAGTTCATAGACTTGCATCCAGGAATCACTCAAACATCACAGGTACTGGAAAGAGCCAGGGGAATGAATACCAGTTTTGCAATCGAGCTTCACCGCCGCGCCACACATGCCTTGCAGACCGGACTGGCCGACGCCGACACACAGGACGGGCAGGTCGCAGTCTCCCAATACACCAGCGACGAGCAGACCACGCAGGAGCTGCGCCTGTTGCGCCAGTTTCCCCAGCCCGTGGCCGGTAGCTCATCCATTCCCACGCCCGGCGCCTGGCTGTCGCTGACTCCATTTGATGTTCCGCTGTTGTTGGTCAGGCAATCCGACGGAGCCGTCCACGCTTTCTTGAATGTCTGTCGACACCGCGGCGCACGCGTTGTGGCCGAGGGCAGCGGCACCGAAGCACGAGCCTTCACCTGCCCCTACCACGCATGGACTTACCAGCCCGATGGCGACTTGCGAGCTGTTCCCGACGCCTTCGGCTTCCCCCGCCTGAAGAAAGACAAGTCCGGTCTCAAAAGGCTGGCCGCCGTGGAGCGAGGCGGTTTCATCTGGGTGGTGCTGGACCCCGCATCCCCCCTCAGAGATATCGACACACACCTGGGCCCGCTCATGGAGAACCTGGAGTCGCTGGACGGGCTCCACGCCCCCGTGTCCTATGCGCAGCGCTCGCTCGAAGTCAACGCCAACTGGAAGCTGCTGACAGATGGCATCTTTGAAGCCTATCACTTCAAGGTTGCGCACCGCCAGACCATTGCCCACATGTTCATGAACAACCTGCAACTGGTGGACGAATTTGACCTGCACCGACGCTTGTACCTCATCAAGTCCCGCTTTCAAAAAGAGCAACCCGAGGCAGACGGCTTCGACCCGCGCAAGTATGGCAACCTGACTTATTACTTCTTTCCCAACACGATGATCCTGGTCCAGCCCGACCACGGGCAGCTCAGCTACCTGGAGCCGCTCAGCGCCTCTCGCACACGGATTCATGAGATCACACTGATTCCGTCCAAGCCCGCTACGGACAAGGCCGCTGCGTACTGGAACGCCAACGTGGACCTGTACCGCCGGACTCTGGCCGAGGACTACGCTCTCGCAGAGTCCATACAGGCCGGCCTGGCCTCGGGCGCCAATGACCGTCTCACATTTGGCTCTTTCGAGTACAGCGCGCCCCGCTTTCACACACAGCTCCAACAGCAGCTGGACTCGCTCCAGCCCAGCCCGCAGTCCCACAAGCCTGCGAAGACCGCCACTAGCTGACCCTCCTACCTCTACATTTGCTGCTGCATTTGTATCTGCATTGGCTGCTGCATTGGCTGCTGCTTTAGGTTGAGCCACGACCACCTGCCAAGACCCACACCGCATTTCAGGAGACAAGCCGGGACCAGAGCGGCCATCAACTCAACGAGCCACAGCACACGCGCCGCCCACCGGCCTGTGCCCTCCCATTTCTATAATCACTGGATGCCCAGCCAACCGCTCTCTCGTAAAGAACTGATTCTGGATCGTGCCGAACAGCATTTCGCAGACCACGGATTTCAGGGCGCATCACTATCGGCCATTGCGCGGGACTGCCAGATTGGCAACTCCGGCCTGCTACACCACTTTCCCAGCAAGGAGGTGCTGTATCGCACCGTGCTTGAGGCTCAGGCACACGAGTTGATGCAGCGCATGGAGCAAGGCGTGCAGTCCGAGGATCTGCTGCAGCAGCGCCTGCAGGCCTTCATCTCGCTGCAGATCGAATGGATGCAGGCCCGCCCTGCGGGCTTCAAACTCATTACTCGCGAGCTGCTGGATAACTCCGAGCGCATTGAACAGGCTCATACCCGGCCGCTAGAGATCTTTTTGCTTCAGAGTGTGGCCTTGATTGAGGAAGGTCAGGCCGCCGGATTGCTGCGTCAAGACATCGCTGCCGTTGCTTTGCTGACCATTATTCTGGGCAGCCTCAATTACGCACAGATTGTGCGCCCCACCTTCAGCAAAGCCTTTACCGAGCCGACCCTCAAGAGCAACAGCCACTGGATGCAGCGCATCGCTGCCGATGTACTGCTGCTCATCAGCGCTTCAAGCTTCGCCTTGAAAAAGGCATAACGCAGCCAGTTCACTCACTCTGTTTTTCCACCACGAATTTCCTGTGCGTGGCCCTGCAACCACTGGCTGAACACCCGCAGCGCCGGCGACGGTTGTGCATCGGCCGCCAGCGCAGGCGTGACCAGATAGTAGGCACGGTTGCCGCGCAGCGGCTGGGGACAGGCGACGATGAGGTCGCCGCGCGCCAGCTCCTGCTCGATCAGCATGGGCGGCACCAGGGCCACGCCCAGCCCCTGGCTGGCGGCCACGGCCAGCATGGAAAACAGCTCCAGCCGCATGCCGTCGAGCGCCCGCGGCGCATCGACATGCATCGCATCGAACCACTGGCGCCAGCCCTGGGGGCGCGTGCTTTGCTGCAGCAGCGGCAGGCGCGCAATCACCTCCGGGCCCACCGGCAGCCAGGCGCGGCCCAGGTCGCGCTGCTGGGCCGTGGCCAGCAGTTGCGGGCTGCACACGGGCACCACCTCTTCGTCCATCAGCCACTGCGCCTGCACGCCGGGCCAGCGGGTCACCTGCTCGGGCGTGCCCGCATAAAGGGCCGCGTCAAACACGGTGTCGGCAAACAGAAACGGCCGGGTCTGCACATCGATGTGCACGGTGATGTCGGGGTGCTGCTGCGCCAGTTGCGGCAGGCGCGGCAGCAACCAGCGTGTGGCAAAGGTGGGGACGGCCGCCAGATTGATGGGCCCTCCCTCGCCCTGATGGCTCATCAGATCCAGCGTGTCACGCTCCAGCCCCTGCAGCCAGCGTCCAACCTGCTTGGCGTAATGCAGGCCCGCATCGGTGAGCAGCACGCCGTGGCGCGTGCGCTTGAACAGGGCCACGCCCACAAACTCCTCCAGCGCAATGATCTGGCGCGAGACGGCACTTTGCGTCAGCGACAACTCCTGTGCAGCCTTGGTGTAGCTGATATGGCGGGCGGCCGATTCAAAGCAGGCCAGAGCCTGAGTGGAGGGCAGAACTCTGCGCATCTCTCTTATTCCTTGCTCGCATACATAGGAAACAAACAAAAGGGAAAACCCTTGATAATTAATTTATACATGCATTTTTCTCATCCATAGATGATTATTCATCGTTTGCCAGCCCCTGTTCTGCAAACCTAATATGTGTGCAAGCACTCAGGCGGAAATGCGCCTGCAACCCGACACCTTGCATTCAGGAGATGAACATGGCCAATGGCTACCAGTGGGACGACTGCTTCCAGCTCGACCAGCAACTGACCGAAGACGAGCGCATGATCCGCGACGCAGCGCGCGAGTACTGCCAGGACAAGCTCAAGCCTCGCGTGCAAGCCATGTTCCGCAACGAGTCCGTGGACATCAGCATCTTCCGCGAGATGGGCGAGTTGGGCCTGCTGGGCCCCACTATCCCCACGCAGTACGGCGGCGCGGGCCTGAACTACGTGAGCTACGGCCTGGTGGCGCGCGAGATCGAGCGTGTGGATTCGGGCTATCGTTCCATGGCCTCCGTGCAATCGTCCCTGGTGATGGTGCCCATCAACGAGTTCGGCACCGAAGCGCAGAAGATGAAATACCTGCCCAAGCTGGCTTCGGGCGAGTTCATCGGCTGCTTCGGCCTGACCGAGCCCGACCACGGCTCCGACCCCGGCTCCATGGCCACGCGCGCCTACAAGGTGGACGGCGGCTATCGCCTCAAGGGCAACAAGATGTGGATCACCAACAGCCCTGTGGCCGACGTGTTCGTGGTCTGGGCCAAGGAAGTGACCGAAGACGGCACCGTGGGCCAGATCCGCGGCTTTGTACTGGAAAAGGGCATGAAGGGCCTGTCCGCCCCGGCCATCCACGGCAAGGTGGGCCTGCGCGCCTCCATCACCGGTGAAATCGTCATGGACGATGTGTTCTGCCCCGAAGAGAACGCCTTCCCCGAGGTGCGCGGCCTCAAGGGCCCGTTCACCTGCCTGAACAGCGCCCGCTTCGGCATTGCCTGGGGCGCACTGGGTGCGGCTGAAGACTGCTGGCACACTGCCCGCCAGTACACGCTGGACCGCAAGCAGTTCGGCCGCCCTCTGGCCGCCAACCAGCTGATCCAGAAGAAGCTGGCCGATATGCAGACCGAAATCACGCTGGGCCTGCAAGCCGCGCTGCGCGTGGGCCGCATGAAGGACGAGCACCAGAACGTGATCGAGATCACCTCGCTGGTCAAGCGCAACAACTGCGGCAAGTCGCTGGACATTGCCCGCATGGCCCGCGACATGCTGGGCGGCAACGGCATCAGCGACGAGTTCGGTGTGGCCCGCCATCTGGTGAACCTGGAAGTGGTCAACACCTACGAAGGCACCCATGACGTGCACGCGCTGATTCTGGGTCGTGCCCAGACCGGCATTGCGGCGTTTGCGAACTGATCGCACTCTCTGAGCGGCTGGCCTAGGCGGCCCCGCCTGGGCGGACGCCCCCTCTGTGTGCGCGCTTTGCGCCATGCAAGGGGGCGGCAGCTTCGCCGCGAGGCGGCGCTTGCTTGCTGCCCTTGCCGTGGGGCAATGGCAGAGATTCGAGCCTCCTTTTTGCTATATATTTGTTAGCAACTACCGCTTGATTAGTATGATTTTTGAATAGTTTTCATATAAAAATTCATACCAATAAAGCGCAAGCAGCTACTGTTTTCATAGTTTCTCCACCCGGTTTCTGGACTCCTCCGACATGAACGCATCGACAAGCACTCCCACCGGCGCACTGGCAGGCATCAAGGTGCTGGATCTGTCTCGCGTGCTGGCAGGACCCTGGGCCACGCAGATGCTGGCCGATCTGGGCGCCGATGTGGTCAAGGTTGAGCGCCCGGTTGCTGGCGACGATACGCGCCACTGGGGCCCTCCGTTCCTCAAGGACGATGCGGGCAACGACACGCGCGAGGCCAGTTACTTCACGGCCTGCAACCGCAACAAGCGCTCCATCACCGTGGACATGGCCCACCCCGAAGGCCGCGCCCTGCTGCAGCGCATGGCGCAAGAGGCCGATGTGGTGGTGGAGAACTTCAAGACCAGGGGACTCGCGCAATACGCTCTGGACTATGCCAGTCTGAAGGCTCTGAACCCGCGCCTGGTGTACTGCTCCATCACCGGCTTTGGCCAGGACGGCCCTTATGCAGAGCGCGCCGGCTACGACCTGATGGTGCAGGCAATGACCGGCCTGATGAGCATCACCGGCCATGCCGATGGCGAGCCCGGCGGCGGCCCGCTGAAGGTGGGCGTGGCGGTGATCGACGTGTTCACGGGGCTGTATGCCAGTAACGCAATTCTCGCGGCCCTCAATGCGCGCCACACCACAGGCCAGGGCCAGTACATCGACATGGCGCTGCTGGATGTGGGCATGGCCGTGCTGGCCAATCAGGCCGCAGGTTTTCTGGCCACCGGCCAGGCACCGGGCCGCGCCGGCAACACCCACCCCAGCCTCGCGCCCTACCAGGACTTTCCAACGCTGGACGGCAATGTGCTCTTGGCCATTGGCAACGACGGGCAGTTCGCCCGCTTCTGCGCCGCCATCGAATATGCCGAATGGGCACAGGACGAGCGCTTTGCCACCAACACCGCCCGCGTGCAAAACCGAAGCGCGCTGCTGGCGTTGATGAAGCCCGTGATGCTGACACGCAGCACTACAGACTGGATTGCGCTGCTGGAAGACAAGGCCGTGCCCTGTGGCCCCATCAACACCATTGCCCAGGCATTTGAAGACCCCCAGGTCAAGGCGCGCGGTATTCAGCAAAGCTTGCCGCGCAATGCAGGCGACGGCATTGGCCACATTGCCACGGTTGCCAATCCCATGCGCCTTTCGGCCACACCGGTTACCTACCGCCTCGCACCGCCCGCCCTGGGTCAGCACACCGATGAGGTGCTGCGTGAGTTCGGGCTGGATGAGCAAACCATCGCTGATCTGCATGCACAAAACGTGGTTTGAGCCATGGTTTGAAAGCCTGCCGATCTGAACGTTCCACCCAACAAAAAACAGAGGGCAAAAGCCCCAAAAAACTGCAGCCATCTTTCACAAGAAGCGCACTGCACATCACACTTCCAAGGAGACAGATATGTTCAAGTTCACAGCCACCGTTTTGGCAACCCTCGCGCTCTGCGGCGCAGCACAGGCTCAAGGTTCCTACCCCAACAAGCCAATCCGCCTGCTAGTGCCTTTTGCGGCTGGCGGCACAACGGACCTGATTGCCCGCGTCATCGCCGAGCCTCTGAGCCGTGAGCTGGGCCAGTCCGTTGTGGTGGAAAACAAGGGCGGCGGCGGCGGCACCATTGGCGCAGCTGAAACGGCACGCGCCAAGCCCGATGGCTACAACCTGGGCATTGCCACCGTGTCCACCACGGCCACCAACCCGGCCATCAACCCCAAGATCACCTACAACGTCGCCACCGATTTCACGCCCATCGTGAACATCGCCGCCACGCCCAACATCATTGCCGCCAACCCCAAATTTGCGGGCAAGGATTACAAGAGCTTCCTGGCCGAGGTCAAGAGCAACCCCGGCAAGTACTCTTACGCATCGCCCGGTCAAGGCTCCATCACCCATCTGATGATGGAAATGTTCAAGCTGGAAACCAAGACCGACGTAGCCCACGTGCCTTACCGTGGATCGGGCCCTGCGCTGAACGACGCGGTTGCCGGCCAGGTGCCGCTGATTTTTGACAACCTGCCCTCCACCCTGCCCTTCGTCAAGGAAAAGCGCCTGACGGCTCTCGTCGTCGCCGCTCCCCAGCGTCTGGCTGCACTGCCTGATGTGCCCACCTTCAAGGAAATGGGTCTGCCCCAGGTCAACCGCATGGCGTACTACGGCATCGTTGGCCCCAAGAACCTGCCAAAGGAAGTGGTGGACAAGATCAACGCCGCCGTGCGCAAGGCGGTGCAAGATCCTGCGGTGAAAAAGCGCATTGAAGAAAGCGGCTCCATCATCATGGCCGACACCCCCGAAGCCTTTGCCAAGCAGATGGCCGAAGAGCTGGCCGTCTACAAGAACGTGGTGCAAAAGCAGAACCTGAAGATGGAAGACTAAGCGTCTTCATCCCAAAAAAAGTCCTCGCAGGTGTGAATGCCTGCGAGGACTTTTTGCTTTGTACCGCTCATGCACAAGCAAGGTGCTGGTGCATGAAACTGGTGCAGCTTAGAAACGATGGCGAATACCCACCACCGCGCTGGTGCCGGATTTGTTGGGAATGTCCATGCTCACGCGGTCATACATGGCCACGGCGTAGACATCGGTGCGCTTGGACAGGAAGTGGTCGTAGCCCAGGCTGACGGTGGTGCGTGTGCCGCTGACGTTGCCCACTTCCGACTTGGTGCGTGCAGCAGCAGCCTTGATGGTGCCTGCCGTGCCGCTGACGGGTACATCCAGACCCAGCGAGTAGGTGGTGTTCTCGCGATCCTGGGCGTTGATCTTGGCCTGGCCGTAGGTGGCATAGAGCTTGGCCACGCTGAAGTCATAGCTGCCGCCCACCATCCAGTTGCTCTTGGTCGGCATCACCGCCAGAGAGACCGGGTTGTTGATCTGCGCGCGCTCGTAGAACGCGGTCAGGCTCAGCGGGCCGCCGAAGTACATCAGGTTCAGGCCCACATTCTTCTTGCCCTTGTTGCCGCTGCTGGTCTGCTCGCCGAACTGGTAATGCACATTGGCCTTGAGGCCGCCAAAGCTGGGCGTGGTGTACAGAACCTGATTGCTCCAACCCGTGTTGGAGGCTGTGGTCAGGCTGTCATTGCCCCATGCCGCTGTCGTCATATTGGCATGCAGCACCAGAGGGGAGACCGTGAAGGAGTCGCCGAACGGATTGGTCAGCACCGTGGGCAGGAAATTCGGTGCCAGGCCACGACCCAGGCTCACACGACCCAAACTGCCGGCCAGACCCACATTGGCATCACGCGAGAAAAAGGGATCGGCATCGAAACGGCCAGGGGTACCTGTATCGGCACGGAAAAAGCCGGTGATATTGAAGTCGGCCTTGAGACCGCCGCCCAGATCTTCCACGCCCTTCACGCCCCACCACGAAGTGGTCAGGCCGCCAGAGCCGACGGAGGCCACGCGCTCCTGCCCTGCCATCTTCATGGAGCCCACGTAGGTATCGACGGTACCGGTGAGCTGCACCGAGCTTTGGGCCTGAGCCGACAGACTGGCTGCTGCCAGGGCAATAGTGGTAAAGGTTGCGGCAAACGCTTTCATGGATGATTTCCTCTCTTAAAAATTTGAGACAAACCACCCATGCAAGAGTCAGGCCAGTTTTGTATACAAAACTAGGACCTCAAACGAAAGCTGTCGGCCAGCTTCAGCATCATGAACAACCAGAGCGCGCCGCCCATGGCGATCAGCAGACCGCCCACCAGGCCGATATGCGTCATGCCCCATTGCTGGCTGACGATGCTGCCCAGCAGTGCGCCGCCGCCGATGCCGATATTGAAAATGCCCGAGAACATGGACATGGCCACATCGGTGGCATCGGGCGCCAGATTCAGCACCTTGGACTGCATGGACAGCGCAAAGCAGATCATGGCAATGCCCCAGACCGAGCTTTGCAGATACAGGCTCCAGGCATGCGTGCTGCTCATGACCAGCAGCAACAGGCTCAGCGCCAGCACGCCGATGGACGCCAGCAGGAAACCGCGCGGAAAGCGCATGCCGAACCAGCCAAACAGCACGCTGCCCACAATGCCCATGCCGCCATACAGCAGCAGCACGGCCGTGGTCACCTCGCCGGCATGGCCGGCGGTGTCCTGCACAAAGGGCTCGATATAGCTATAGGCCGTGAACTGGCCGGTAATCACCAGCACCAGCAGCACATAGATGCCGACCAGGGCCGGGCGCCTGAACAGCATGGGCACACTGGACAGGGAGCCTGCGTTCTCGCTGGGCAGCCTAGGCAGCAACTTGCCCAGCACCAGCATCACCACCGCAGCCACCGCGCCAATGGCCAGAAACGTCATGCGCCAGCCCAGCCATTCGCCCACGATGCGACCCAGCGGAATGCCCAGCACCATGGCCACGGAAGTGCCCGTGGCCAGCAGGCTCAATGCCATGGCCTTCTTGCCCGCAGGTGCCACCCGCACGGCCAGCGAGGCCGTGATGGACCAGAACACCGCGTGCGACAGCGCAATGCCGATACGGCTGATGACCAGGGACGCATAGCTCCATGCCACACCCGAGAGCAGATGACTGAGTACGAACACCGCGAATACGCCCATCAGCAGCTTGCGCCGCTCCACCTTGCGTGTGAGCAGCATGAAGGGCAGCGAGGCCAGCGCCACCACCCAGGCATAGATGGTGAGCATCAGCCCCACTTGCTCGACTTGCATGTCAAAACTGGCGCCGATGCTGCTGAGCAGGCCGACGGGCACAAACTCGCTGGTATTGAAAACAAAAGCGCCCAGCGCCAGCGCAATCACGCTGAGCCAGGCCTGGGTGGGAGATCGGGTCGATTCGACAGGGGCAGTCAAGGTTTGTGTCATGCAATCAAGGCGTGCCGGCGTCTGGCGCCGCAAAACCCGAAATTGTGCGCTTGCAGCATGGCAGCAGACAGGCAGCCCGGCCTTGCCCCATCAATCAATGGGGTCGGACTGGGCTGCGGCAGATCCCGAGCTCAATAGGCGACGGTGAAACGGGCCTTGAGGTGTTCGTTCCTGTCCAGGGCATCGATCAACGCAACGGCCAGGTCCTGCACCGAAATATCGCCAGGCTGACCGTCAGCCTGCACCAAAGGCTCATCCTTGCCCGTGCGGTACTGACCGGTTCGGCCCCTGGATTGCGCATCGGAGCCGCCATGAAAGCCCACGGCCGGGCTCAGCATGGTCCAGTCCAGAGCGGCTTCCTTTTGCAGCTCGGCAAACATGTCGCGCGCCGCCGAGGCACCGGGCTTGATGAACGCAGGAAAGTCCGGCGAATCCACCAGCTGCTGGCCATTGACATACAGGCTGCCGGCTCCGCCCACGACCAGATAGCGCTTGATGCCCGCAGCCTTGACGCCTTGAACGATGGCACGCGAGCCCTGCATGAAATCGTCATAGATATTGGGATTGCTCCAGCCTGCGTTATAGGCGCTGACCACCGCATCGCAGCCAGTCACGGCGCGCTGCACCTCGTCGGCGTTGAGCACATCGGCCTTGACGAACTGCACATGCTCGCGCACGGCAGCGGCCTCGGGCTTGCGTACCAGGGCCACGACTTCATGGCCGCGACGCAGCAACTCATCCAGCAATCCGGCACCGACAAAACCCGTGGCGCCAATCAATGCAACTTTCATGGAAAAACTCCTTGTATCTTCAACAGGGCTAAAGATTAATCGGCATCAATCGCGAGAAAAACCCCTTTCAGCCACCATGACCTTGAAGGAGAACTTCAAAATAGCCTCATGGAAGATTTCAGACGCATGGCCATTTTTGCCGCCGTGGTGGAGCGCGGCAGCATGAGCGCGGCCGCCCGCCAGCTCGACATGACGCCCTCGGCCGTCAGCCAGCATATCCGTCAGCTGGAGCACGATGCCGGCCTGACGCTGCTGCACCGCTCCACGCGCCAACTGACGCTGACCGATGCCGGCCAGCGCTTCTACATCCAGTGCGCCGCCATGTGCGAAGCGGCCAGCCGGGCGCGCGCCGAGCTGGCCGCCGAGCATCAGCGGCCCAGCGGCGAGCTGCGCCTGGCGGCCCCGGCAGGTTTCACCCAGCATGCGGCCCCGGCGCTTGGCCAATGGCTGGCCATGCACCCTGAGCTGCGGCTGCGCCTGCTGATGGATGACGCTCCCATAGACCTGATCCAGGCGCGCGTGGATCTGGCGCTGCGCTTCGGCAATCTGCAGGATTCCAGTTGGGTGGCCCGCCACCTGGGGCGCAGCGCCACCGTGCTCTGCGCCTCGCCGCATTGGATCAAGGCCCACGGCAGCAAACCCCAACACCCTGGCGAGCTGGCACAGCTGCCCTGGCTGGAGATGAGCCGCAGCGACGACGCCCATGCCGATTTTTTGTGGCGACAGCAGGGCACGGCGCAGGAATACCGGCTGCAGGTGCGGCCGCTCATGGTCAGCAACCACCGCAGCGCGGTGCAGCAGTTCTGCGAAGCGGGTCTGGGGCTTGCCCTGCTTTCGGCCCATGACGTGGCGGCAAGTCTGGAGACGGGCAGCCTGGTACGCCTGCTGCCTGACTGGAACATGGGCATGCTGGATATCTGGGCCGTCACCGCCAGCCGCGACAGCCTGCCCGCCAAGGTACGCGAGGCCATCGAGGTGCTGCGTGAGTATTTCGCGCAGCTAGAGGGCATGCAGAACTAGCGCAATCCTTTCGCATGCAAGGATCCGAGCGGCAGCCATCCACGCCGGCCACCCAAGGCCGAAAGCAAAAAAGCCTGCAAATGCGAGGCATCTGCAGGCTTTGCAAAGCAGGCCACACCACATGGCCCGACGCACTCAAACCATCATTTCAGATCGATAGGCGTCTTGTTGCCGCCCACATAGCGGCTCAGCGTATAGCTGGGGTTCTTCATTTCGCCGTTCTTCTCGAACTGGATCTTGGAGGTCACACCCGAATAGTCGGACTTCTGCAGGAAGGGGATATAGACCTTGGGGTCCCATGAATTGGCACGCTTCATGGCGTCGGCCAGCAGCATGGTGCCGTCATAGAAATAGGGGCTGTAGACCTGGAACTGGCCCGGATACTTGGCGTCATAGCGCTTCTTCCATTCCATGCCGCCAGGCATCTTGGCGATGGAGGCACCGCCGTCGGCGCAGACCACGTTCTCCAGCGGCTTGGCGCCGGCAGCCACCTTGGCCAGCTCGGTCACGCAAATGCCGTCACCGCCGAACATCTTGACGTCGTTCATGCCCAGCTGGGCCATCTGGCGCAGCATGGGGCCGGCCTGACCATACATGCCGCCGTAGAAGATGGCATCGGGTTTCTTGGCCTTGATGGAGGTCAGAATGGCCATGAAGTCCGTGGCCTTGTCGTTGGTGAACTCGTTGGCAACGATCTTGATGCCCTGCTTTTCGGCATCCTTCTTGAACACATTGGCCAGACCCTGACCATAGGCCGTGCGGTCGTCGATCACGGCCACGTTCTTGAGCTTGAGATTCTTGGCCGCATAGGTGGCAAGGGCCGCGCCCAGGGCGTTGTCGTTGGCAATCACGCGGTAGGTGGTGTTCCAGCCGGGCTTGGTCAGATCGGGATTGGTCGCCGCACCCGTGATCATGGGAATGCCGCAGTCCTGGAACACCTTGGAAGAAGGAATCGCCACACCGGAGTTCACAAAGGCCACGGCCCCGGCGACCTTGTCATCGCACAGTTTTTGCGAAGCCGCCGTACCTTGCTTGGGATCGGCCACATCGTCCTCGGCCACCAGCACGAACTTGACCTTCTTGCCGCCGATTTCCATGCCTTTGGCGTTGAGGTCCTCGATGGCCATGCGCACGCCGTTTTCATCGTCCTTGCCGAAGTGAGCCTGAGGGCCGGAGGTCGGGCCGATATGGCCGATCTTGATGATCTGCTCCTGGGCCATCACGCCCCCTGCCATACCTGCTACGACTGTCGCGATACACAACTTGCCAAAATTCTTCATTGCGCACTCCACTCGGTTGAGACAAGACGCAACCTTATGCCTCGCGACAGGCAATTGGCAATGAGGCAATCACATAGGTGCAGCGAGTGCTACACCGGCACAACAATCAGTGTTTTCAGGGATCGGCAAGCGCGCCGGGCTGTGATGGAAAAACCCGCCGCAAGCCCTCGCTCGCGAAATGGCAGCAGGGCCCCAAAAAAACGCCCCAGACTGGGGCGTTCTTGCATCAACACATTCCGCTCAGGCTGCCTTGGCATGCAAGAATGCATCCACCTTGGCATGCTGGTCCAGCGTGCTCAGGCAGGCATGGGCCACTTCCACGCCCTTCTTCACAAAGTGCTGGCGGAAGAACTCCACATGATCGCCATGCTCGTGGAAGTCGCGCGGTGTCAGCACGGCGGAGAACACGGGTACTTCGGTATCCATCTGCACGCGCATCAGGCCGTCGATCACGGCCGTGGTCACGAATTCATGGCGATAGATGCCGCCGTTGACGATCAGCGCCGTGGCGATCACGGCGTCGAAACGGCCGCTTTGCGCCAGCTTCTTGGCCAGCAGCGGGATTTCAAAGGCACCGGGTACGCTGAAATGCGTGATGTTGGCGGCTTGCATGCCCTGCGCCTGGAGTTCGGCCTGGGCAGCATCGCGGGCCTGGTAGACCACTTCGGTGTGCCAGCTGGCGCTGATGATTGCAATGCGGCTGCGGCCGGCCACGGCCTTCCAGGGCGTGCCTTCGGAAGTCGCGTGAGTGGCGAAGTTCATGGAGATAGGGGTCTGATTCATGGTGGTATTTCCAGAAAATTCCAATGAATCAGGGCGTGCGCATGAACACCTGCCCATGCGGCAGCGACAGCTGCATCACGGACCGATGCTGCGCGATCTCTTTCATCCGGACTATGACCGTCGGCTCTGGCATCTCACCAGATCTGCTGACCCTGCAGTCTCTGGCGAGACTGCAGGCGCTCGCGGGCTGCTGCAGTCAATGCAAGGCATTGCCGCAGATACCGCCGGTGGGGAATTGCACCCCGCCCTGAGAACGCTGCTTTACGGTGAACCTGGAGGCACCGCAAGACGAGGTCATTCTAGCGACGCTTTGGCAGCGCTCCAGGCAAAAGGGTCACCATGGCGTCAACCTGGGCGTCAACCTGAAAATTCAATAAAAACTGCCTTGATCGCTCAGCAGCCAATCGCAAGTAGCTCTCATTGAATGAGCAGACAGCCCAATGAGGTCAACCCGGAGCAGCCGCCAAACGTTAAGAGCACAAGGCATTGCGCCCACCCACACTTCACCAGACAAGCCATGAAACCAATCTTGCAGGCCTTGATGTCCACCTCCATACGCTTGGCCAGCATGGGGGGGTTGGCGGTGCTGTGCACTGCCTGCGCGGTTCCCGGCGAGTTCGAATCCGGCTATGGCGGTGGTTACGGTGGCAGCTATGGCTCCACCACCATTTACAGCCCGCAGCCCGCTTATCCCGCCTACCCGGTCTATCAGGGTCAGGAGCGCAATGACTGGGCCTGGCGCGAGCGTGAGCGCCGTCAGTGGGAACGCCAGCGCGAACTGGAACGTGATCGCGCCCAGAACATGCGCGATCGCGAACAATGGCAACGCCAGATGGAGCGCGACCGCGATCAGCAACAGCGCGAGCAGCAGCGCATGCAGGATCAGCAACGCCGCGAATGGGATCGCCAGCAATCCCAGAATCGTCGTGATCAGGACCAGATGCGCCGCCAGCAGGAGCGTGAACAACAGCAGCAGTCGCAGCAACGCGAGCGTGAGCGCATGCAGGCCGAACGTGATCGCCAGCAACAGTCCCGCGACCGCCAACCACCAGACCGCCAACAGCAAGACCGCGAACGTGAGCATGATCAGCGCCAGCGCGAAGGCCAGCAACAGCGCTTTCCTCTTCGCGGTGACTGGCGGTGACTGGCGGTGACTGGCGCTGACCGGACGCTGCGGCGCGGCACCGCTTCTACTTTTCCTGCCGCCACTTCATAATTTGCAGGCACTCAAACGCCTTTGAAGGAGCGGTCATGCCAGAGCCCCTATCTCCCGCCGTCACCATGCGCAGGCTGCCGCTGGGCTTGCTCGTGGGCTGGGTGCTGATCGCAGGCACGGCCCAGGCTCAGGTCATGCGCTGTGTCGATGCCAAGACCGGCGAGGTGACCTATACCAATGGCCGCTGCATTTCGGGCGAAATGAGCACGCAGATTCAGGCGGCAAAGAGCGCCGAGGAAATTGCGGCCGAGCGTGCCAATGCCAGCCAGGCGCGGGAGCGCAGCAAGGCTCAGATGGAGCGCGACGATGCCCAGCGCCGCCAGCGTGAAGAGCAGGAGCGCAAGGAACGCGAGGCCGCCGAGAGAGCCCGGGCCCGGGCCGGAGTCAATCTGGAAAACACGCCCGCCTGCCGCCAGGCCCGCGAGCGCTACAACGCCATCCTGGCCGAAGCCAGCCCCGACCCAGCCACCTGGGGTGAGCGCAGCCAGGCGGCCCAGGCCCAGATGGAGATGAGCTGCCTGGGCGCTGCCGCCTACCAACAGTTGCAGCAAAGCCGGGCCCTGCATCCCAATGCCATCAACCGCCCGCAGTGGGGCTATGGCCATCCTCCCAACCGCTACCCGCCGGCACGTCCCACGCCATCGCAGCCGCCCGCCAAGATCGTCAACTGCAATGTCTTCCGCTGCTATGACAACCGCGGCGGCGTTCATCCGATACCGTAATCCCCCTGAAGCGCTTTGCGCCTTCCTCCAGGGGAGGACAGCTTCGCCGCGAGGCGGCGCTTGCTTGGTCACCCCTTGCTTGGCCGAGCCCATGTTTGAAGCTCGTGCTCTTGGCTCTGCCTAGCTTTGCAGGCCCTCGGTCACCGTGGGATAGCGCAGCCTGAGTCGCAACTCACGCTTGAGCCGCTGATTCGACAGCCGCCGCGACTCGCTCATGAAACTCAGCAGACTCGTCGGCAGTTCTGTCTGCGCCTGCTCGCGCGAAATGCGCGGCGGCCGGGCCAGGCCGTAGAGATCGGCCGCCAGATCGAAGTAATCCCCCATCTTCAGCTGCGTGTCGTCGCTGGCGTGATAGATGCGCTGCGGCTTGCCGCGCCACAGCGCAAGCAGGCAGGCACGTGCCAGATCGTCGGCATGAATATGGTTGGTATAGACGTCGTCGCCGGCCTGCAGCACGGCGGTGCCTCGCTGCAGCCGGGCGCGGGGCGTACCGCCCTCACGATCCGGGGCGTAGATGCCGGGAATGCGCAAGATGCTGGCCCGCAGACCCAAGCGACCAGCAAAGCGCACGGCGAGCTCGGCATTCACACGGCGCTGAGCTCTGGCGGTCGTCGGCGCGACGGACCGGGTCTCGCTCACCCACTGCCCCTCGCAGTCGCCATAAACGCCCGAGGTCGATGCATAGACCAGGCTGCGCGCCAGACTGCGCAGGCGCAGTGCCCGCATCAGCGCCGTGCTGCGGGTGTCCTGCCAACTGTTGACATCCCCGACGGTCGGTGTCGCAGGCGGCGCCAGATGCAGCACCCGCGTCGCAATACCTGCCAGCCTGCGCAGGCTGGCAGGCTCATCCAGATCCCCCCACAAGGGCTTCACGGCCTGGGCATGCAGTTGCTCGAACCGAGCTGAGCTGCGGCTCAGGGCCAGCACCTGAATGCCGTGCCTGCCACGGCCTGAAGCGACCAGCAATCGGGCCACGCGCTGACCCACATCGCCGTAGCCGACGATCAATAAACGTTCACGACGAAAGCGCGCTGGCAGCGCGCCCAATGGGCTTTGGTTTGAAGGCAAAATCGGGACCTGCTGCGTACAAGTTCTAAGGAGCCAGCGCCGTTGCGGCAACTGCTGCAACGTGGACAAAAGGCTGCCGGATACGCCTTCAAGGATAACCAAAACGTCATGACCGAGATTGCCCACGCTTCGTTTGAAATTACCGTCCAGCCCAGCGGACGTGCTTTTGCCACTCAGGGCGCTGAAACCATTCTGGCCGCAGCCATTCGCACCGGCGTCGGCCTCCCGTATGGCTGCAAGGACGGTGCTTGCGGCTCCTGCAAGTGCAAGAAGCTCAGCGGCGAAGTCAGCCACGGCACGCACTCGGACAAGGCTCTGACAGCCGAAGAGGAAGCCGGCGGCTATGTGCTGACCTGCTGCGCCACGCCCCACAGCGATGTGGTGCTGGAGTCGCGCCAGGTCACGGACGCCAGCTCCTTTCCCATCAAGAAGATGCCCGTGCGCGTGGCCGCTCTCGAGAAGAAATCGCATGACGTGATGCAGGTGCGCCTGCAGCTGCCGGCCAGCGAGAAGTTCCGCTACCACGCCGGCCAGTATGTGGAGTTCATCCTGCGCGACGGTGCCCGCCGAGCCTACTCCATGGCCACCGCGCCCCATGTGCAGGAGACGGCGCCCGGCATCGAGCTGCATATCCGTCACATGGAAGGCGGCAAGTTCACCGATCATGTCTTCGGCGGCATGAAGGAAAAAGAAATCCTGCGTGTGGAGGGCCCGTTCGGCAGCTTCTTCCTGCGCGAGGACTCGGACAAGCCCATCATCTTGCTGGCCTCGGGCACGGGCTTTGCCCCCATCAAGGCACTGATCGAGCATATGCGCCACAAGGGCATCAACCGCCCCGTCACACTGTACTGGGGTGGCCGCCGTCCCGCCGACCTGTATGACGCCAGCTGGATTGCCGAGCACACGGCCGCCATGCCCCAATTCAAGTATGTCCCCGTGATCTCCGACGCCCTGCCCGAAGATGCCTGGACGGGCCGCACCGGCTTTGTCCACCAGGCCGTGCTGGACGACTTTGCCGATCTGTCCGGCTACCAGGTCTATGCCTGCGGTGCCCCCATCGTCGTGGATTCGGCCCGCGCCGCTTATACCAGCGAACGCGCGCTGCCTGCCGAAGAGTTCTACGCCGACGCCTTCACCTCCGAAGCGGACAAGTAAGAACGCTGTTTTGCGCAAACCCCGATGCATTCCATGATGCATCAGGGTTTACGCGCAGTTTTCTTGCACAAGTAACCACCAGTTTCAGAGCTGCTGCAATTTTTTGCACAATAGCGCTCTATGAACCGTAGAAACAGCCTTCTCTCGGTCATGGCGGCCGTTGCTGCCTTGGCCTCGCCCCTCTCTCAGGCCCAAGAACCCATCCGTCTGATCGTGCCCTATGCGCCCGGTGGTCCGCTGGACATCACCTCGCGCGCACTGGCAGAGCGGGTGCGCGATTCCCTGGGCGTCGTCATCATCGACAACAAGGCGGGTGCCGGTGGCAATATCGGAGCCGACGCCATTGCCAAGGCCCAGCCCGACGGCCTGACCATCGGCCTGGCCGCCACGGCCACCCATGCCGTCAACCCCTGGCTCTACACCAAGATGCCCTATGACGCAGGCAAGGACTTTGCGGGCATCACCCAGATGGTGCGCGTGCCCAATGTGCTGGTGATGAATGCCGCCAAGGCCGAGCAGCTCAAGATCCATAGCGTGGCCGATCTGATCGCCTACGCCAAGAGCCATCCCGGCAAGCTCAACTACGGCAGCGGCGGCAATGGCTCCGCAGGCCATCTGGCAGGCGAGATGCTCAAGCAAAAGGCCGGCATCTTTGCACTGCACGTGCCCTACCGTGGCGCCAACCCCGCCCAGTTGGCCTTGCTGTCTGGCGAGGTGGACTTCAATATCGACAACCTGGCTGCGGCCGCGCCCAATATCAAGAGCGGCAAGCTCGTGGCTCTGGCGGTGACTTCGCTCAATGCCTCGCCGCTGCTGCCCGGCGTGCCCGCGCTGTCCAAGAGCTACCCCGGTTTTGCCATCGACACCTGGTGGGGACTGGTAGCCCCGGCCAGCACCCCAAAGCCCGTGCTGGACAAGCTGAGCAAGGCCTTCAATGATGCCCTGCAAGCGCCGGAAACCAAGACCCGCTTCAACGCCCTGATGGCCGAACCCGTGGGCTCCACGCCCGCCGAATTCGACAAGTTCATGGCCGCCGAGCGCGCCAAATACCAGCCCATCGTCAAGGCCTCCGGCGCCAAGGTCGACTGACAGGCCCCGACGCTGATTGAAAAAGCCCCGGCAGCCTTGCGGCCCCGGGGCTTTTTATAGGTGATTTCAGTCTCTATCGCCTGCCAGGCAAGCGCGACAAGCTCTCCACTCAGAACTACGCTGACTGCGCTGTCCACCAACCCTGAGCCAGACTGCGCTCTATGCCCTGGTCTGCCACGGCCTGCAGTTGATCGGCACTCACGCTGCCAGGCGCGATTTCGGCCAGCGGCAGCAGCACAAAGGCTCGCTGCCACATGCGCGGGTGGGGAAGAATCAGCTCGGGATCGTCCGACTGACGGTCGCCCCATAGCTCGATATCCAGGTCCAGCGTACGCGGTGCATTGCGGTAGGGACGCTCACGCCCGGCCTGCAGCTCGATCGCCTGAAGCGCGTGCAGCAGATCCAGCGGTTCCTGTCCGGTGCGCAGCAGCGCCACCGCATTCAGATAGTCAGGCCCGGAAGAATCAATGGGTTGGCTGCTGTAGAGCGAGGACACGGCCAGCAGCTCGGTCCGGGCCAGCCCGGCCATCGCCGCCACGGCCCAGGACAGGGTCTGGCGTGCATCACCGAGGTTGGCCCCGAGACCGACTGCCACCGTGTCGGCCGCCAGGACGGCTGGTCTATTCATTACCACCATCAACAGGAGCAGCACCTGCGGATGGTTTGCGGCGACGGCGGCGACGCTTTTTGGGAGCAGCGGCATCGCCTTCTGCGGCCACCAGATCCAGCGGATTGTCCTGCTCGCCTTCGGCTTTTTTCTTGGCCACGCGATGCACCTTGGGCACGGTCTGCTGCTGGGCACGCTGACGGGCGCGCTGTTCATCGCGGGCCTGGGCGATCAGGTCGTCGCGCTGGGCATCGTCGGCCTGCTGGAACTCCTGCCACCAGCTGGCCAGACTTTCCTCGACCTCGCCGATATCGGCGCGCAGGCGCATGAAGTCAAAACCGGCACGGAAGCGCGGCTGCGCCACCATGGAGTGCGGGGTGGCTCCGGTGCGCTTGTCAAAGCGCGGCTGCATGACCCAGATTTCGCGCATATCGGCAGCCAGCTTGCCCCGGCCCGAGACATCGCCGATGCGCTGATCGAACACTTCGTCGATCGACTCCTGCAGCGCAGGGAAAGGGTGATAGCTCTTGGCCAGACGCTTTTCCCAGCCTTGCTTGACATCCTGCCAAAGCACGCAGGCCAGCAGGAAGCTGGGCGCCACGGGCTTGCCTTCGGCCACACGGCGATCGGTATCCATCAGTGCGGCCTGCACGAAGGGATGGTCGGCGCGCTCCATCACCACGTCCAGCAGCGGATAGATGCCGCGCGACAGACCCAGCTCCTTGAGCTGAGCCACCGAGGCCAGCGCATGACCGGTCTGCAGCAGTTTGAGCATTTCGTCGAACAAGCGGCTTTGCGGCACTTCCTGCAGCAGCGGCTCGCACTCGACCAGGGGTTTGGCCGTCTTGGCTTCGAGCTTGAAGCCCTTGCCACTGAGCTTGGCGGCAAAGCGCACGGCACGAATGATGCGCACCGGGTCTTCGCGGTAGCGCGTGGCCGGATCGCCGATCATGCGCAGCACCTTCTTCTTGGCGTCCGCTATGCCGCCGTGATAGTCGACCACGATCTGTGTCTCGGGGTCGTAGTACATGGCGTTGATGGTGAAGTCGCGGCGTGTGGCGTCCTGATCCTGCGGGCCCCAGACGTTGTCGCGCAGCACGCGGCCGCTGGCATCCACGGCATGTTTCAGCCCTGCCAGCTGATTCTTGCTGGTGCGTTCGTTGCCGCTGACCTGCTCGGCCGCGCTGTTGTCCAGAAAGGCGCGGAAGGTGGAGACCTCGATGACTTCGTTTTCCCGGCCACGGCCGTAGACCACGTGCACGATGCGAAAACGCTTGCCGATGATGAAGGCGCGGCGAAACAGGTTCTTGACCTGCTCGGGCGTGGCATCGGTGGCCACGTCGAAGTCCTTGGGACGCAGGCCCAGCAGCAGGTCGCGCACGGCGCCGCCGACGATATAGGCCTCGTAGCCCGAGCTCTTGAGGGTCTGCACCACGTCGATGGCGCGTCGGTCAACCAGATTCGGGTCTATGCCATGCACCTGAACCGGCACTTCCTCACGCTTGCCGAACTTGGGCTTGCGCGAGCGGGGGGCTGCGGGCGCCTTGCCCAGCAGCTTGTCAATAATGGTCTTGATCATGGTGCTTCGCTAAATAGGTCCACGATGCGCCAGCCGCGTTCCTCGGCCAGGGCACGCAAGCGCGCATCGGGGTTGGTGGCCACTGGGTGATCCACTTTTTCAAGCAGGGGCACATCGTTCATGGAGTCGCTGTAGAAGGTCGCCTCGACGTCCTCCCAGCGCAATCCGCGCTGGGTCAGCCATTCGGTCATGCGCACGACCTTGCCTTCGCGCATATTGGGAATACCGTCAATCTCGCCCGTGAACCAGCCGCTGCCATCACGCACCAACTCGGTTGCCAGCAGATGCTGCACGCCGAAGGCCTGGGCGATGGGGCGCGTCACAAACTCGTTGGTGGCAGAGGTGATGACCACGGTGTCTCCCGCATCCAGGTGCTGCTGCACCAAGGCCAGAGCGGCAGGCTTCATTGCAGGGCGAATCACCTCGTCCATGAAGCGCTGATGCGCGGCCGTGGCTTCAGCCTCGCCACGCTGCACCACGGCAGCCGTGGCAAAGCGCACATAGTCGGGGATGTTGAGACGACCGGCCAGATAGTCGTCAAAAAAGGCATCGTTCTGGCGCCCGAACTCCTCGCGGTCGCACCAGCCGATGGCAATGGAGAACTCGCCCCAGCCATGGTCGGAGTCCAGCGGCAGCAGCGTATGGTCCAGGTCAAACAGGGCCAGCCTGGGCTTGATAGCCAATTCAGAAGTCGACATGCAAATCCAACAAAAAGTGCTGTGGCATGGCCAAAGCGGGGAGCGTGAGCAAAGGCCTCACTCGGTTTCCAGCATGGTCTTGAGCAGCGGGATGGTGATGGCGCGCTTGTTGCGCAGGGCAAAACCGTCCAGCATGTCCAGCAGCTGCATCAGCGAGCCCAGGTCACGCGAAAAGCGCCTGAGCATGTAATCCATCACTTCGTCGCTCAGGAACACGCCACGTGCATCGGCTTCCTGACGCAGCACGGCACGCCGTGCCGACTCGTCGAGCAGATGCAGCTGATAGACATGACCCCAGCCAAGACGGGTGCGCAGGTCCTCGCGCATCTTGAGATCGGCCACCGGCAACTGGCCCGCCGCCAGCACCCAGCGCGGCAGGCCGGTGGCTGGACTGGTGGCGTTGACAAACCAGTTGAAGGCACGCGCCTGCTGGAACGGGGTGTAGATGTCCACGTCGTCCATCAGCACGGCGGCCCAGCGCTCGTCGAACTCGGGCGGGAACGGAGTGGATGCATCCATCCAGCCCACCATGGCTCCTTGCTCGCGCAAAGCTTCACGTACCGCCTTGAGCAAATGACTCTTGCCGGACCCTGCCTCGCCCCAGAGATAAGTAGGCACTGGCGTGCGCGACTGCTGTAACTGGCCATCGCCCACCCAGTGACGCAGGTGATCGATCAACGCAGCATTGGGGCCGACAAAGAAACGCGCGAGCGTCGGGCCGGGCGCCATGCTGATATCCAGAGCCAGTTGCTTCATCTGCGACATACGCGCAGCGCCCCCTTTCCTGGGCACTCAAAAGCCCATGCGGCGAAATCTGGCAGGAGATTCATCAGCATCAATGGTGGAAGAAACAAAGGCCCGGACGCGCATTCAGATCAGGCCCTGCAATATGCCCTAGCGTGATCACTCGGTAACAAAAGCCCCAATTTTAGTCTGCACTCGCAGCCCCCGAGCGGCTTCGGGCTGATTTTGCCTACTGCCGTTGTTGTAGTCAGGCCATGAATGCTCCAGCAAAACCCTTTGACGCATGTCCGGGCGCCCCCGCTGAATGGGCAAGCGCCGTAGAATCCCGGGGTTTCCGCCCAGCTGGGCGCCCCCGCACCGGATCCATCGATGAGCTCTTCCGCATCTTCCTCTACCCCCATTTCCTACAAAGACGCCGGTGTTGACATCGACGCAGGCGACGCCCTGGTCGAACGCATCAAGCCCCTGGCCAAGAAAACCATGCGCGAAGGCGTGATGGCCGGCATCGGCGGCTTCGGCGCCCTGTTCGAAGTGCCCAAGCGCTACAAGGAACCCGTGCTGGTGTCCGGCACCGATGGCGTGGGCACCAAGCTCAAGCTGGCCTTCGAGTGGAATATGCACGACACCGTGGGCATCGACCTGGTGGCCATGAGCGTGAACGATGTGCTGGTGCAGGGTGCCGAGCCCCTGTTCTTCCTCGACTATTTCGCCTGCGGCAAGCTGCATGTGGACACCGCTGCTGCCGTGGTGGGCGGTATTGCCAAGGGTTGCGAGCTGTCCGGCTGCGCGCTGATCGGCGGTGAAACCGCTGAAATGCCCGGCATGTACCCCGATGGCGAATACGATCTGGCCGGCTTTGCCGTCGGTGCCGTCGAAAAGTCCAAGATCCTCAGCGGCCAGAACGTCAAGCCCGGCGATGTGGTGCTGGGTCTGGCCTCGCACGGCGTGCACTCCAACGGTTTCTCGCTGGTGCGCAAATGCATCGAGCGCGCAGAAGCCCAAGGCACCGTGCCCGAAACTCTGGACGGCAAGCCCTTCAAGGCCGCCATCATGGAGCCCACCCGTCTGTATGTGAAGAACGTGCTGGCAGCGCTGGACAAGCACCCCATCAAGGCCCTGGCCCACATCACCGGCGGCGGCCTGCTGGAGAACATTCCCCGCGTGCTGCCAGAAGGCACCGCAGCCCATCTCAAGGCTGGCAGCTGGCCTCAGACCGAGCTGTTCGCCTGGCTGCAAAAGACCGCCGGCATTGACGACATCGAGATGAACCGCACGTTCAACAACGGTATCGGCATGGTGGTTGTGGTGGCCGCTGAAGACGCACAAGACACGGCAGCCACGCTGGCCGAGCTGGGTGAGAAGGTCTACAGCATTGGAGCCATCACGGAAATCGGCTCCGGCAAGCCCGTTGAAGTTCGCTAAGCAAATCTTCATCACAGCCCCTCTACTCCGAGCCTGAATGACGCAGCATTTGCCCGCCCCCATCACTACGCAACCGGGCCCTTCGCCCAAGGTCATATTGGCCAGTTACATATTGATGGGAGCAGCATTGCTGCTCGTCATGCATCAGGGAATACTCCCCGGCCTGCTGTGTGTGTGCGTAGGCTTCATGCTTACCCGCTCGCTGTCGCGCCTGCTGTCACGCGCCAATCCTCGCGCCTTTGCCAGCAACCGGCTGCCACACTGGGCCCAGGTGGTGGCCACCACCATCGTGATTCTGGCGCCACTGGCCCTGCTCAGCGGTGCCCTCTCCCAGACCCGGACCTATATCACCGAAGCCCCTGCCCAGTACAAGGAACTGCTGGACTATCTTGCGGCCACGGTGCTGGAGCTGCGAGAAAAACTGCCTTCGGACATTGCCGATCAGCTGCCTGACGGCGCCCAGGAAATTCAAAGCAAGCTGGCCGGCTATCTGGCCGCCAAGGCCGGCGTGCTGGCCACTGCGGGCCGCGCCTGGCTTACCGGCCTGCTCTATGCCTATGTGGGCCTGATCATCGGCGCTCTGGCCGCCGTGCGCCCCATCGCCACGCGCCACCCGCCCCTGGTGCAGGCACTGCAGCAGCGCATCGGGCACTTTGCCCTGGCCTTCAAGCAGATCGTGGCGGCCCAGTTCTGGATCGCTGCCTTCAACACCTTGCTGACGTCCATCTTCCTGCTGGCCATATTGCCGATCTGGAAGCTGCAGCTGCCCTACACCCCCGCGCTGATCACGCTGACTTTCATCGCCGGACTGATCCCCATCGTCGGCAACCTGCTGTGCAACGCCGTGCTGACGCTGGTCGGCCTGTCGGTGTCGCCCGTGGCCGCCGCCGCCTGCCTGGGCTTTCTGATCCTGATCCACAAGGCCGAATACGTGATCAACGCCAAGGTCGTGGGCACACGCACGCATATGGGCGTGTGGGAGCTGCTGGCCGTGATGTTTGTGGCCGAGTCCGTCTTCGGCCCCGCAGGTCTGGTGGCGGCGCCGCTGTTCTACGCCTATCTCAAGAAAGAGCTGGAAGCCGCACAGCTGGTGTAGGCAGGCTGCTTGCCACCAAGGCGTTCAGCCCGTGCGGCGCAGCCTGGCGATGGTCTTGACGATGTAATCGACCTCCTGCCCTTGCGCAGCGGGCGCATAACGCTCCAAGTCCAATAGCGCTCTTTCAATCACTCCCCATTGGGCATACGCCATACCGCGGTCCCGGAACAGCTCCTCGCGACCGGGCTGCAGCAAGATCAGGCGATTGAGCACGGCCACCAGCATGGGCCAGTCTTTCTGGACCTGATGAATCTCCTGCAGATTGCGCAGCATGCGCGCCACGACATCGCGCGGATGAGCGGCCTGCAGATACAGCCCCAGCGGCGGTGCATCGTCGGGCGTGATGCCGGCCTGATCGAGAAACGGCTGCAGGCGCTCTGCCAAGGCGCTGGCGGAGTAGGAGTCGCCTGTCAACGGGTCCTGCACCACCTGCCCCTGAGGCAGCATGACCTTGACCAGAAAATGTCCTGGAAAGCCGATGCCCTCCACCGTCAAACCGATGCCGGCAGCCAGCTCCAGCCAGATCAGCGCCACGCTGATGGGAATGCCGCGTCTTGTCTGCAGCACATGGTGGATATAGCTGTTGGCGGGGTCGTAATAGTTGTTGAGGTTGCCGGCAAAGCCCAGTTCGCCATAGAAGAACTTGTTGAGCGCACCGAGCTTGCGCAAACCGTCCTCCTCGCCTGCCAGACGCTGCACCAGGCGCACTTGCAGCCTGTCCAGCTCGGCCAGCACGGCTTGCAGGTCAAGATCAGGCTCGGCATCCTGAGCAATGCTGATGGCGGCTTCCATCAAGGCAAAGTTTTCATCACTCTGCACCAGGGACGCAAAATACTGCAGGGCCGTGGGGTACTCGTCTATCGTCCAGCTCATAGGCTGATTTGTAAGCCGCCTTGGCAGGTCATGCAAGCGAAATCCCCTTGATACGCCTGTAAAACCTGCGCTGTCCGCTCACTTTTCCATGAGCAGCCCAGGCTTTAACGGCGCAGCAACTGACGCAGATTCAGGCCTGACAGCTTCAGCGCGCCGAAGTAGAGCGCAGCGGCCCCGGCCATCATGGCGGCCAGCAGCGCTGCACGCAGCAGGCCATTGCTGCGCAGGCCCACCCAGTCGAAGTGCTGACTGCCCCAGAGCAGCAGCACCGCCAGCAAGGCGCTGGCCGCGATCACCTGCAGGATGAACTTCAGCCACCCCGGTCCGGGCTTGTAGGTGCCGCGACGCAGCAGGCCGATGAGCAGCCAGGTCGCATTGACCAGCGCAGCCAGACCGATGGACAAGGCCAGCCCCGTGTGCTTGAGCCAGGGCACCAGCACCAGATTGAGCAGTTGCGTAATGACCAGCACCACGATCGCGATCTTCACGGGTGTGCGGATGTCCTGGCTGGCGTAGTAGCCGGGCGCCAGCACCTTGATGGCCACCAGACCCAGCAGGCCGGCGCCATAGCCCATCAGTGCCAGGGCAATCTGTCCCACATCGCTGTCGTGCAAGGCACCGCGATGGAACAGCGTGGCCACCAGCGGCGTGGCAAAAGTCAGCAGTCCCACGGCGCAGGGCACGGCCAGCAGCACCACCAGTCGCAGCCCCCAGTCCAGCATATTGGAGTAGCGCTCGCCATCCCCGGCCGCCTTGGCGGACGCCAGCTGCGGCGTCAGCACCACCCCCAGGGCCACGCCCAGCAAGGCCGTGGGAAACTCCATCAGACGGTCGGCATAGAACAGCCAGGTCACGCTGCCGGGCGCCATATAGGAGGCGATCTGGGTGTTGATCATCAATGAGACCTGGGCCACGCCAACCCCCAGCAGCGCCGGCCCCATCAGCGCCAGGATACGGCGCACGCCTGCCTCGTCCCAGGCTGCGCGAATGGCTGCGGGCGAGAAGCCGATGCGCGGCATCAGCCCCATGGAGCGCAGCGCAGGAATCTGCACCGCCAGCTGCAGCACGCCGCCCAGCATCACGCCGCCGGCCATGGCATAGATAGGTTCTATGCCCTGCTTCTCGAACCAGGGCGCTCCCAGCAAAGCGGCCACGATCATGCTGAGATTGAGCAGCACGGGCGTGGCTGCCGACACAGCGAACTTCTTCCAGGTATTGAGAATGCCTGCCGACAGAGCCACCAGCGACATGAAGCCGATATAGGGGAACATCCAGCGCGTCATCACCACGGCGGCGTGATAGCCGTCGGGCGACTGGCGCATGCCGCTGGCCAGCAGCCAGACCAGCAGCGGAGCGCCGATCACGCCCAGCACGCAGACCACCAGCAAAGCCCAGAACAGCATGGTCGCGACATGGCCTATCAAATGTCGCGTGGCCTCCTCACCATCCCGGGTCTTGCTGGCGGCCAGCACCGGCACAAAGGCCTGACTGAAAGCCCCTTCGGCAAACAGACGGCGAAAGAGATTGGGAATTCTGAAGGCGACATTGAAGGCATCGGTCAGCGCATTGGCGCCGAACATGGAGGCCATGAGCAGATCGCGTACCAGCCCCGAAACACGGGAGGCCAGCGTCAGAAGAGATACGGTGGAGGCGGCTTTGAACAGTGACACGCAGCGAAGTGTATGCGTTCAGGCCAGCCGCTGCTTGCCCAGATCGCGGTGCCTTGCACTCTGTAGCAAACCACACTCTTCGACCAGGCACACCCTCACACCAGGACAGCGAGCAAGAGCCGCCTCGCAGCGCAGCTGTCGTCCCCCCTTGGGGGAAGCAGCAAAGCTGCACAGGGGGTGATACAATCCACGGTTTTGCTGACATCATCCTCAGACACACAAGGAAATAAATCATGGCAACTAAAGCCAAAAAGAACCCCCGCCTGGCTTCTGGCCGCAAGCGCGCCCGCCAGAACGTCAAGCTGAACGCTGCGAACACTTCGCTGCGTTCCAAGTACCGTACTGCTGTCAAGAATGTCGAGAAGGCTGTTGTGGCCGGCGACAAGACCAAGGCAGCTGAACTGTTTGCCAAGGCTCAGTCCGTGATCGACGCGATCGCTGACAAGGGCATCTTCCACAAGAACAAGGCAGCTCGTGACAAGAGCCGCCTGTCCGCCAAGGTCAAGACCCTGGCTCTGGCTGCTTAATACCAGCCTCCCTCAAGCACGGATGACTTCGGTCATCTGCCGTTTGTAACGGGTGCGCTGTCAGCAAAAACATCAAAACCGCCCTAGGGCGGTTTTTTTGTTGTCCGCGCTCGACAGTTGCCTGCCTCATCAGCGCATGCGCAAACCGCACCCCCTCTATCACAAAGCACCCTAATACGAATTGATTAGCGTCAGATTTTGACTTCCCTAGGACAATCCCCAAGTCGGGGAGTCTCATGTCTTTTATAGGACTTGCCCCGTATCTTCGCAAAAAGCCTGCTGCCTGCCCGCAGGCTTTTTTGATAGTCAAGTCTAGAAAAAGTCATGAAAAAGTCGATCAAAGCAGGACTGGGAGCCGTCGCGGCCCTGGTCCTGGCCGCGCTGTTATTTTTATTTTGGCCAATATTTCCTCGATCCGTGCCCAAGGCCGAGAACGAGCAGCCCGTCGATGTAGTGATGGTAGGCGCCGGTGTGATGAGCACGACGCTGGCCACCTACCTGCAGGAGCTGCAGCCCGACTGGAAGATCGAGGTCTTCGAACGCCTGGACGGCGTGGCCCTGGAAAGCTCCAACGGCTGGAACAACGCCGGCACCGGCCACTCGGGCTTTGCCGAACTCAACTACACGCCCCAGCTGCCCGATGGCAGCGTGGAAACCAAGCGTGCCGTGGGTATTGCCGAGCAGTTCGAGGTGACGCGCCAGTTCTGGGCCCACCAGGTCGGCCGCGGCCACCTGCAGTCGCCCGAGACTTTCGTGAACGCCACGCCCCATATGAGCTTCGTCTGGGGTGACGACAACATCGCCTTCCTCAAGAAGCGCCAGCAGGCCCTGGTCCAGAACCCCCTGTTCTACGGCATGGAGTACTCCGAAGACCAGGCACAGATCAAGAAGTGGGCCCCGCTGATGATCGAAGGCCGTGACCCGGCCCAGAAGATCGCCGCCACCTACATGCCCCTGGGCACCGACGTGAACCATGGCGTCTGGACCGAGCAGCTGATGGCCTCGCTGCAGAAGAGCCCCAACTTCCAGCTGCACCTGCAAAGCGAAGTCACGGCCCTGCGCCAGAACGCCGACAAGACCTGGAACGTGACCGTGGCCGATCTGGCCAAGGGCGGCCAGGAAAAGACCGTCAAGGCCAAGTTCGTCTTCGTCGGTGCCGGCGGTGCCGCACTCAAGCTGCTGCAGGCCTCGGGCATCCCCGAATCCAAGAACTACGCCGGCTTCCCCGTGGGCGGCCAGTTCCTGGCCATCGAGAACCCCGAGCTGGCCAAGCGCCACGACGTCAAGGCCTACGGCATTGCCTCCACCGGCTCGCCCCCCATGTCCGTGCCCCATCTGGACGCCCGCCAGCTCGACGGCAAGCCCGTGGTGCTGTTCGGCCCCTTTGCTCTGGCCACCACCAAGTTCCTCAAGAACGGCTCCTGGTGGGACCTGTTCTCCTCGGTCACCCATGACAACCTGATGGGCATGCTGCGCGTGGGCATCCACAACCTGGACCTGGTCCAGTACCTGATGCAGCAGGCCGAGCTGACCGACGCCGACCGTCAGGCCGTGCTGGCCCAGTACTTCCCCGAAGCCAAGCGCGAGGACTGGAAGCTGGTCACCGCCGGCCAGCGTGTGCAGATCATCAAGCGCGACCCTGAAAAAGGTGCCGTGCTGCAGTTCGGCACCGAAATCGTGGGCTCGGAAGACGGCAGCATCGCCGCCTTGCTGGGTGCCTCGCCCGGTGCCTCGACCGCTCCCCACATCATGCTGAACCTGCTCAAGAAGTCCTTCCCCGAGCAGATGGCCAGCACCGAGTGGAAGGCCCACATCCAGCAGATCGTGCCCTCCTACGGCCGCAAGATCAACGAGGATGCTGCCTATACCAACGAGATCCGCCGCATGACCAGCTCGGCCCTGAAGCTGCCCTATGTGGATGTCCCTGCCAATCTGGGCAAGAAGGCCGAAGCGGCTCCCGCGCCTGCCGCAGCTCCCCACAACCCCACCCAGCTGAACAAGGAAATGCAGGCCCTCTAAGCCCAGCTCTCCCCGCACCGGCGCGCCGGTGCCCGCCCCGCCGGCCTGTGCCGCGCGGGGCTTTTTCTTGCAGCGCTCGCTGCCCGGGGTCTTCGGGCCTTGTTTTCCTCCATGCACCTGCCCCTGACCCATGCACCGATAGGCCGCGCCCTGCTGCGTTTTTCCCTGCCTCTGTGGGGCGGCTATGTGCTGCAGTCGCTCAACACCTCGGTCAATGCCTTCTGGATCGGACGCCATCTGGGCGAGAGCGCACTGTCTGCGGCCGTGCACGCCAACAATCTGCTGTTTGCGCTGATTGCCCTGGTCTTCGGCATCAGCCAGGCCGCCAATCTGCTGGTAGCCCAGGCCGTGGGCGCGGGCCGCTGGGCTCTGGCGCGGCGCATCACGGGCAGCAGCGCCAGCCTGTTCCTGGGCATGTCCCTGCTGATGGTCGCTGTGGGCTGGCCGCTGGCCGCCCCCTTGCTGGGCGCCATGGGCGCAGCGCCCGCCACCGCCGCGCTGGCCGTTGACTATCTGAGGGTGCTCTTTCTCGCGCTGCCACCCATGCTGCTGCTGATCTTCGTGGCCGCCGTGCTGCGCGGCACGGGCGACAGCCGCACGCCTTTCGTGGCCCTGTTGGCCGTGGCACTGGGCGATGCCCTGCTCAACCCCTTGTTCATCTTCGGCGCCGCCCCCCTGCCAGGCCTTGGCATGGCAGGCTCGGCGCTGGCCACCCTGGTGGCCAACAGCCTGGGCCTTGCAGGCCTGCTGGCCTGGATACGCTGGCAGCGCCTGCCGCTATGGATAGGCTGGTGCCAGCGCCGCCATCTACGGCCCGAGCCGGCGCTGGTGCGCTGCCTCGTCACCAAGGGCCTGCCCATGGGTCTGCAGATGCTGGTGGTCTCGCTCTCCCTGGTGCTGATGCTGGCCCTGATCAACACCCATGGCGCCCAGGTTTCAGCCGCCTACGGCGCGGCCCTGCAACTGTGGGCCTATGTGCAGATGCCGGCCATTGCCGTGGCCTCCGCCTGCACCACCATCGCCGCCCAGAACGTGGGGGCCGGCCACTGGCTGCGTGTGGCGCGCACGGCGCGTGCCGGCGTGGCCTGCCACCTGTTGCTGACCGGCGCCTGCGTGACCCTGATCCTGGCCTGCGACCGCAGCGTGCTGGCCCTGTTCCTGCCCGAGGGCAGCACGGCCCTGGAGCCCGCGCGCCACCTCAATCGAATCGTGCTGGGCTCGTTCATGCTACTGGGCGTGAGCAGCGTGCTGGCCGGCGTGGTGCGCTCCACGGGCGCGGTGCTGGCCCCTCTGGCCATTCTGACCGTGACGCTGTGGGGCCTGCGCCTGCCCCTGGCCTGGGGGCTGCAGCCGCTGTGGGGGCAGGATGCGCTGTGGTGGAGCTTTCCGCTCAGCGCGCTGGCATCCATGCTGCTGTCCGTCGCCCACTACCACTGGGGCTCCTGGCGCCGGTCACGGCTGCTGGACAGCACGACAGCGCAGAGCTAGACCTGCAGCACGCAGAGACAAAAAAAGCTTCCCGTGGAAGCCTTTGTCGTTTGCGCGGCACCTCTGGGCACCTGAAAAATCACTTCTTGCCGGCTGGCAGCTTGTCAGGCAGCAGGCAGGCCTCGGCCACTTGCAGATCGTTGTCCTTGGCGAAATTCAGGCAGAAGTCCCAGGCCATGGGTTCGTAGTCGCGCAGATCCCGGTTGATGACCACGCATTTGGTGCCGTTCATCACCGTGGGCACGCACCAGGGAGAGTAGCTCAGATGGCTTCCGGCGCAGGCACCGCCAGGGCGAAACTGACTCATGACCCCGGCCAAGCGCTCGGCCCAGTCGCTGGGTCGAAAGGTTTTTCCGGCATGGGTCATACCCATGATGAACAGTTCTTTGCTGGAAGGGGTAACCATCAAATATTCGCCAAAAAGATCCGGCAACCAGGCGGGATCCCCGCCAACATGCCTAAACGAGCATTCTAACTCTTGTATAAGAGCCATGCTGTCAACCCCACAATGGCGTAGGTTGATTGCATGGCAGCGATGCGCAATCCGCAATGTTGGGGTTATCCGGGCACTCTAGAATCAAAGCTCGCATTTTTCAGGTGCCGCAGTGCACCGTTGACCTTCCTTCTCAGGAGATTCTTGCAATGACCGCTTTCATCGAGGCAGCTTCGCCCCACGTTATGCCCACTTACGGCCGCGTACCCATCGCGCTGGAGCGCGGCCAGGGCTGCCGCGTTTGGGACGTGAACGGCAAGGAATATCTGGACGCGCTGGGCGGCATCGCCGTCAACACCCTGGGCCACAACCACCCCAAGCTGGTGCCCGCGCTGCAAGATCAGCTGACCAAGCTGATCCACACCTCCAACTACTACCATGTGCCCGGCCAGGAAACCCTGGCCAAGCTGCTGACCGAGCGCTCGGGCATGACCAATGTGTTCTTCTGCAACACCGGCCTGGAAGCCAACGAGGCGGCCATCAAGATCGCCCGCAAGTACGGCGTGGACAAGGGCATTGCCAAACCCGAGATCGTGGTCTATGACCATGCTTTCCACGGCCGCTCCATCGCCACCATGAGCGCCACGGCCAACCCCAAGGTACGTAACGGCTTTGGCGATCTGCTCGCAGGCTTCACGCGCGTGCCCCCCAATGACTACGAAGCCCTGATCGACGCGACCGAAGGCAATCCCAACATCGTTGCCATCATGATGGAGCCCATCCAGGGCGAAGGCGGCCTGCACCCCATGCGTGCCGACTACCTCAAGAAGGTGCGCGAGCTGTGCGATGCCAATGGCTGGCTGCTGATGATGGACGAGGTGCAGGCCGGCATGGGCCGCACCGGCAAATGGTTTGCCCACCAGTGGGCCGGTATCACCCCCGATGTGATGACCCTGGCCAAGGGCCTGGGCTCTGGCGTGCCCGTGGGTGCCGTGGTGGCGCACAAGGCCGCTGCCGAAGTGCTCAAGGCCGGCAACCATGGCTCCACCTTTGGTGGCAACCCGCTGTCCATGCGTGCCGGCGTGGAAACCATCCGCATCATGGAAGAGGACGAGCTGCTGTCCCATACCACGGAAGTGGGCGAATATCTGAAAGCTAAACTGCAGGCTGAACTGGGCGGCCTCGAAGGTTTTGTCGAAGTGCGCGGCCAGGGCCTGATGATTGGCGTGGAGCTGACCAAGCCCTGCGGCCAGCTGATTGCGCAAGCTGCCGAAGCCGGACTGCTGCTGAGCGTGACCGCCGACACGGTGATTCGCCTCGTGCCGCCGCTGATCCTGAGCAAGCCCGAAGCCGATGAAATCGTCGCCAGGCTCAAGCCCCTGGTTCAAGCCATTCTGGCAGCCTGATCCTCAAGGAATACTGCATGAAGCATTACCTGCAATTTAGCGACTTCACCGCCGACGAATACGACTACCTGCTGGAACGTGCAGCCCTGATCAAGAAAAAATTCAAGGGCTACGAAAAGCACCACACGCTGACCGACCGCACCATGGCCATGATCTTCGAGAAGGCCAGCACGCGCACGCGTGTGAGCTTCGAGGCCGGCATGTACCAGCTCGGCGGCTCCGTGGTGCATCTGACCACCGGCGACAGCCAGCTGGGTCGCTCCGAGCCCATCGAGGACAGCGCTCGCGTCATCAGCCGCATGACCGACCTGGTCATGATCCGCACCTTCGGTCAGGACAAGATCGAGCGCTTTGCCGAGTTCTCGCGCGTGCCCGTCATCAACGGCCTGACCAACGAGTTCCACCCCTGCCAGATCCTGGCCGACATCTTCACCTTCATCGAGCACCGCGGCTCGATCAAGGGCAAGGTCGTCGCCTGGGTGGGCGACGGCAACAACATGGCCAACACCTGGCTGCAGGCCGCCGATCTGCTGGGCTTCACGGTCCATGTCAGCACGCCCGGCGGCTACGAGGTGGACGAACAGCTGGCCTTCAACGGCAAGCCCGTCAACCCCGGCTGCTACAAGGTGTTCAAGGACCCCCTCGAAGCCTGCAAGGGCGCCGATCTGGTCACCACCGATGTGTGGACCAGCATGGGCTACGAGGCCGAGAACGAAGCGCGCAAGAAGGCTTTTGCCGACTGGTGCGTGGATGCCGAGATGATGGCATCTGCCAAGGCCGACGCCTTGTTCATGCACTGCCTGCCCGCTCACCGCGGCGAGGAAGTGGAGGCCGAAGTCATCGACGGCCCCCAATCCGTGGTCTGGGACGAGGCAGAGAACCGCATGCATGTGCAAAAGGCACTCATGGAGTACCTTTTGCTCGGTCGCGTGGACTGATGGCGCAGACATCGGTGCACGCGGCGGCTCGCCAGAGCAAGCATGCGTTCCGGGCGCAGGCTCATACCCGCTTGGCGGGTGTGAAGCGGCAGCATGCCGCGTGCCAAAGCCAAAATCGCATGCATGTGCAAAAGGCACTCATGGAGTACCTTTTGCTGGGTCGCGTGGACTGATGGCGCAGACATCGGTGCACGCGACGGCTCGCCAGAGCAAGCATGCGGTTCGGGCGCAGGCTCATACCCGCTTGGCGGGTGTGAAGCGGCAGCATGCCGCGTGCCAAAGCCAAAATCGCATGCATGTGCAAAAGGCACTCATGGAGTACCTGCTGCTGGGTCGCCAGCCAGGCTGATTCGCCGCGTCCGGGCTCATCTGCATACCTTCACCTCCATGCACCTGAGCCACATCACATCCCCACACCGCCAGAGGGCCCTGCGCCAGCTGGCGGTGTTTCTGTTTCCGCTGCGCCCCGCCCAGGGCGATGCCCGCTACGGCCAGCGCGGCGGGCTGCTGGCGCTGCGCCAGCCGCATATGGCACGCCACACGCGCGTGCCCTCCTTCTTCGGCCCGCGCAAATCCTTTGCCGCGCGCGTGCGGGCGCTTTATGTGCGCATTCACACCTTCTATCTGAAGTTTCTTCAAGGCCACACCTAGTGGCCCGGCACCGCAGCCGCAGGCAGCCCTGCGCGCTGGCTTCTCCCCTCGACCTCGAACAGCCGTCCTTGCCCAAGGAGGACGGCGCGAACCCGATGCCTGAACCCTTGAAGAAACACGATGTCCGAATCCGTCCACCCCTGCCTGAACTGTGGCGCCTGCTGCCAGAACTATCGCGTGGAGTTTTCCATTTACGAGCTGCAATCCATGGGCGGCACCGTCCCCGATGAGCTGGCCCACGAAGTGCCCGGCAAGGGCAACCGCGCGCGCATGAACGGCACGGAGCGCCACCCGGTGCGCTGCGTGGCGCTGCGCGAGCTGCCAGAGGTCGGTGCGGGCTGCATAGGCTGCGGCATCTACGAGCAGCGCTCGCGCCCCTGCCGCGACTTTCCGTTTGCCTCCTATGGCTGCCACGACACGCGCGCGAAGTTCGGCCTGTCGGCGCTGAGCGAGGAAGAAGTCCAGCCCTGGCTGGAGGCTGCCTGAGCTTTCGGCAAGCCGCCAAGCGCCAGCACCAGCGCTAGTGCTATCAAATAAAAAGCTGCCTGCGCTTGTCAATCAAGCACTTCAGATACAAAAACATCTGAAATGCATAGATGACAAGCGCAGGCAGCTATGTTTTTAGCTGATGCGCTCAGGTCTCGCCAGTGTTTCAGGCCTTGCGGGTGTCCGAGCAGCTGTCGCCGCCACAGGCGCTGCAACCGCCGCAGCTGCCGCTCTTGCCCGCCGGCGCCAGCGAAGGATGAACCCGCGTCAGCTTGCTGCGCAGACCGACCGGCATGAAACGCCAGGCCAGCGATACGGCGGCCACCAGCACGATGGCGCCCACTATCAGTTCCTGCCACATAGACAATCCTTTCTCAGCTTTCTCAGCCCCAGCCCAGGGCCACGGCGACGCGATAGGTCACGAAGCTGGCCAGATAGGCCAGAGCAAACAGATAGCCGGCCATCAGCAGCGGATAGCGCCAGCCATTGGTCTCGCGCTTGACCATGGCCAGCGTGGAGATGCACTGGGGCGCAAACACGAACCAGACCAGCAGCGACAGCGCGGTCGCCAGCGACCAGCTGCTGGCGATCAGCGGGCTCAGCTGCTGGGCCATGGCATCGTCGCCCACGGCCGACAGCGCATACACCGTACCGAGCGCCCCCACCGCCACCTCGCGAGCGGCCATGCCGGGCACCAGCGCAATGGCGATCTGCCAGTTGAAGCCGATGGGCGCCAGCACCACTTCCAGCGCACGGCCGATCTGGCCCGCGAAGCTGTAGCGAATCGCGCCTTCGGTCACGCCCTCGGGAGCGCCGGGGTAGCTGGAGAGGAACCACAGCACGATGCTGACGGTCAGGATGATGCCGCCGACGCGGCGCAGGAAGATCATGGCCCGCTCGTACAGGCCCAGCACCAGGCTGCGCAGGCTGGGGATGCGGTAGGAAGGCAGCTCCATCAGCAGCGGCGTGCGGGTCTTGACCCTGGTGGCCAGCTTGCCCACCCAGGCCACGGCCATGGCGCTGGCGATGCCGCCCACATAGAGGGCAAACAGCACCAGACCCTGCAGATTGAAGAAGCCGGCCACGGTCTGCTCGGGGATGAAGGCACCGATCAGCAGCGTGTACACGGGCAGGCGTGCCGAGCAGGTCATCAGCGGCGCGATCATGATGGTCAGCAGACGGTCGCGCCAGCTGGAGATCGAACGCGTGGCCATGATGCCGGGCACGGCACAGGCAAAGCTGGACAGCAGCGGAATGAAGGAGCGTCCGGACAGGCCCACGCTGCCCATGATGCGGTCCAGCAAAAAGGCGGCGCGCGGCAGATAGCCCGAGTCCTCCAGCACCAGGATGAAGAAGAACAGAATCAGGATCTGCGGCAGAAAGACCACCACCGAGCCGGTACCGGCGATCACGCCGTCGACCAGCAGGCTGCGCAGCACGCCATCGGGCATCACCCCATGCACCCACTTGCCGAAGTCGCCGACCAGCCCTTCGATGCCGTCCATCAGGGGCTGGGCCCAGCTGAACACGGCCTGGAACATCAGGAACAGCGTCACCACCAGCACCAGCGTGCCCCACAGCGGGTGCAGCACCACGGAGTCGATGCGATCGTCACGCTGGGTGGGAGCCGCGGGCTCCTGCACGGTCAGGCGCATGATCTCGGCCACCTGCTGGTGCAGGGCCAGCAGCTGGGCGCGCGAGTTGCTGCCCGTCACGGGCTTGAACTGGCCTTCGAGCGTCGGAGCCTTGAGCTGCCTGGCCTGATCGCTGTCCAGCCATGCCAGCAGATCCTTGGCGCCGGACAGATGCACGCCCACGCTCTCCACCACGGGCACGCCCAGCAGCTCGCTGAGCCGGGCCTTGTTGATGACCAGTCCCTGGCGGCGCGCCATATCGCTCATATTGAGCACCACCACCATGGGCAGCCCCAGGGCGCGCGCCTCCAGCACCAGACGCAGGTTCAGGCGCAGATGGGTGGCATCGGTCACGCAGACCAGCAGCTCGGGCGGCGCTTCGCGCGGATGCATGCCCTTGACGATGTCGCGCGTGATGCGCTCGTCCTCGCTGTGCGCATCCAGGCTGTAGGTGCCGGGCAGGTCCAGCACGCGCACGCGGCGCTTGCCGGGCGTGCTCAGCCAGCCTTCCTTGCGCTCCACGGTCACGCCCGCGTAGTTGGCCACCTTCTGGCGGGCACCGGTCAGCAGATTGAACAGCGCCGTCTTGCCGCAGTTCGGGTTGCCCAGCAGCGCGGCGCGCAGGGGTGCCTGCTCCGCAGCCTGAGGGCTCATCATGGTGATCTGGGATTCGCGCGCGTTCATGCTGCGGCCTCCAGTTTCACCAGCACCTGGGCCGCCTCGTGGCGGCGCAGGGCAAATGTCGCCTGACCTATGCGCACGGCCAGCGGGTCCGGGCCGGGAAAGCCGGTGGCGACGACGCGCACGGACTCGCCGGGCAGAAAGCCGATTTCCATGAGTCTGAGCAGCAGGCTTTCATCCTCGCCTTCGCAGGAGGCCAGATCCACCACCTGGGCCGGCTGGTTCACCGCCAACTGGTCCAGGCCCATGACCGGCCCGGACGCGGCTGCAGTCGCTGCAGCGCTGGGAGATGGCACGCAGGATTCAGACGCTTGAACAGAAAAAGCATTCATGGACGAAGTAACTGACACCGGCTCAGAGATCGCCGAGGGGGACTGCAAAGAACTCATAGCGCATTATTAATTGATTTTGATTCTCATTTTCCATTTACTGTAGGCGATTGGTGCACAAGGGTGGCGAATTGGCACCAGCAGCATGGACTTTTGAGCGGGTATTGAGCAGCGCGGTTGACAAATCTGCGGCCCGGCACAACCAAAGGGTTTGCACAGCTGCGAAAATTACCGCCCCACGGAAAAATTCCGCCTCTCCCATGACCCATCCCTGCCTTAGCTGCGGCGCCTGCTGCGCGTCCTTTCGTGTCGATTTTTCCGTACACGAGTCCCAGGAGCATGGGGGCAGCGTCCCCGCAGGGCTGGTCGAGGAGGTCACCGACTACACCTGCCGCATGCGCGGCACGGACTGGGCCAGGCCGCGCTGCGCAGCCCTGGTGGGCAAGGTGGGAGAGAAGGCGTGTTGCGGCATCTATGAATGGCGCCCCTCGCCTTGCCGCGAGTTTGCTGCGGGCTCGGATGCCTGCAACCGCGTGCGCCAGCGCCACCAGCTGCCTTTGCTGGAAAGCGGTCTGATCTAGAAAACCGGGCGGCCGTCGTCCGCCATATCGGCAGATCAGGCGTCCTGCTCGATCAGTACCACGCCGATGTTGTCCTTGCCGCCCGCAGCATTGGCCGCCTCGATCAGGGCCTCCTGCAATTGCGCCAGCGGCAGGTTTTCCTCGAACAGGGTTTCAAGACTGGCGTCGCTGAGCATGTCGGTCAGGCCGTCGGAGCACAGCAAAATGCGATCTCCCTGCTGCAGCAGCCAGTGACTGAGCTCGGGCTCCACCTGGGGCATCACACCAAGCGCTCTTGTCACCAGATGACCGTAGCGCGAGGTCCTGGCATCTGCCTCGGTGATCCGGCCTGCATCGATATCTTGCTGTACCAGGGAGTGATCGCGCGTCAACCGCTGCAGCCGGCCAGCGCGCCAGGCATAGGCCCTGGAGTCGCCCAGATGGGCAATCAGCACCTCGCTTGCCAGCACCAGGGCGGCCACCACCGTGGTGCCCATGCCGCTGCAGCCGGGCGTGGTCTGCGCGGCGGCATAGATGGCCGTATTGGCCATGTGCAGGGCGTCCGTCAGCTCGCACTGCGCAGCCAGCATGGACTCATCGGCGGCCAGGCCGTGCTGCACGCTGGTCGTGATCAGCTCCACGGCCATGACGCTGGCCACCTCGCCCGCGTTGTAGCCGCCCATGCCGTCGGCCAGCACGGCAACCGGCCAGGGTCTGGCCTGCGGCTCCAGGCCCACCGAGTCTTCGTTATTGCTGCGCTGGCGACCCATGTCGGCACGCCCCACCATGCGTACGGCTGGCCAGACTCGGGATGGGCTAGAAGCTGCTGCGGATGACATGGACGATGGGACGGGGGTCAGGTTCGCGAAAGCATCCAAGCGTAACGCAAGTCAGCTTCGCTCCTTGTCCGAAAAAGACACTGTTTTGCACTTGTTAACCAAGCAAAGGCGCAATTTTGTTCAATACCTGGAAACGCCCAAAGCTCAGACTGGCGGCCTCTTGTTTCAGGTTTGCCCATGCTTTCTTCTGTTCTGGCCATGGCCGGATTTGCACTGGCCGGTGCCATCACGCCAGGACCGGTGAACGTGCTGGCCCTGCGCCATGGCAACGGCCGCGCCGGGGCCGCCTTCTGCTATGTGCTGGGAGCCAGCCTCAGCTATGCCCTCATCGTCTGGCTGATGGGCCAGAGCGGGCAATGGCTGCTCAAGCAGCCAGAGCTGCTGCGCTGGGCGCCGCGCATCTGTGCTCTCTATCTGCTGTGGCTGGCCTGGCAGCTGGCCAAGGCCCCCGGGGACCATGGCGGCGCGGCCAGGCAGAGCGCCCCCGCATCACTGCCGGCCGGCCCAGGCGGAGCGTTCGTGCAAGGCATTGCCATTCAAAGCCTCAACCCCAAGGCCTGGCTGGTGGCGCTTTCGGGCATCGGCATGTTCGTGGCCCCGCTGGCCGCGCAGCAGGTCTCGCTGCCAAGCGCATTGCTGCTGTTTTGCACCGTCTCCTTGCTGGCCTGCCTGCTCGGCGTCGGCTGCTGGGCCGCCCTGGGCCATGCACTGACCCGGTGGCTGAATACGCCACTGCGCCGCCAGCGGCTGAACCAGGCCCTGGCCATGGTGCTGGTGGCAAGCGTGGTCAGCATGCTGGCATGATGAGGCCGTCATGCCAGCCCCCAGCCACCATTTCCACCGCCACCCGGCCCTGCCCTGGGCCGAGCTGCGCATCAGCCGCCAGTCCTGCTACAGCTACCGGCTGCATGCGCATGCCCAGTACTCCATCGGCATCGTGGATGAAGGCGAGACCCTGTTTCTGCACGACGATGGCCCGGAAACATTGGGCGCGGGCAGCGTGGTGCTGATCGAGCCGGGCCACTGGCATGCCTGCAACCCCGAGACATTGCAGCCATGGTCCTACCGCATGCTGTTCGTGCAGGCCGACTGGGTTCATGAGCGGCTCGGCGTCGGCGCCCTGCGCTTTGCCCGGCGTGCCCTGAACGAGCCGGGCATCTCGCGCCGGGCCGACAGTCTCTGCCAGCCGCTTGCCAGCAGCGCCACGGACACGCAGCTGCAGCTGCATGCGCAATCGCTGGCGGATTTTCTGCAGCTGCTGGGCAGTGCCGCCCACACTCATGCCGCAAAGCCCCAGCTGCCCGATGCCGTCCTGCCTGCGCTGCAGCACATGCACCGCAGCCCCGAAGACGAGACCAGCGTCCAGGCCCTGGCCCTGCGCTGCGGCATGAGCCCCAGCCGTTTCATCCGCCGCTTCAGGGCCGTCACCGGCGTCACGCCCGGGGCCTACCGACTCAATCTGCGGCTCAATGGCGTGCGCCACCTGCTGGCCCAGGGCGAGCCCCTGGCCTCGGTCGCGCAACAGATGGGTTTTGCCGACCAGGCCCATATGCAGCGCGCCTTCAAGGCCCATCATGCGCTGACGCCCGGCAACTACGCCGCAATGCCGCGCTGAGCCGGCTGGGCCTGCGTCAAGGACATTCGCCGCCACGCCGCTGCAGCCGGTCATTCGCGGGATACTTGCCGCTTCGACTTTTTCGCATGCGCAAGTCAGCAATGGCCAACTTTGACAGTATTCAGCAACGCGAGACAGGCTTGCAGCAGCACCTGAACTCCGCCCAGATGACCATGATCGCCATCGGTGGCGCCATCGGTACCGGCCTCTTCATGGGCAGCGCCTTCGCCATCGGCTTTGCCGGCCCCAGCGTGCTCATCAGCTACGCCATCGGCGCCTTCATCGGCCTGCTGCTCATGGGATGCCTGGCCGAGATGACCGTGGCCCACCCCACCTCGGGCTCCTTCGGCGCCTACGCCGAGCACTACATCAGCCCGCTGGCCGGCTTTGTGGTGCGCTATGCCTACTGGGGAGCCGTGGTGCTGGCCGTGGGCATGGAGGTCACGGCCGTGGGCAAGTACATGGCCTACTGGTTCCCCACGGTGGACCCATGGATCTGGGTGGCGCTGTTCTCGGTCCTGCTGGCCGCCGTCAATGCCACCAGCGTCAAGGCCTTCGGCCAGGTCGAGTACTGGTTCTCCATGGTCAAGGTGATTGCCATCGTGGCCTTTATCCTGGTTGCGGCCTATGTGGTCTTCGGCACCCGACCCGAGGGCGTGGGGTTCGACAACTATGTCGTCGATGGCGGCTTCTTCCCCAACGGCTGGTGGGGGACCTGGGTGGGCGTGATCGTGGCCATCTTCAGCTATCTGAGCCTGGAATCCATTGCCATCGCTGCCGGCGAGGCCCAGAACCCCAAGCAGGCCGTGACCCGCGCCTTCCGCACCACGGTGCTACGCCTGGTGCTGTTCTATCTGCTGTCGCTGGCACTGATGCTGGCCATCGTTCCCTGGAGCCATGCGGGCACGGACAAGAGCCCGTTTGTCAAGGTGATGGAGATTTTGCAGATCCCGGGCGCGGCTGCGGCCCTGAACTTCGTGGTGCTGCTGGCCTCGCTGTCGGCCATGAACAGCCAGCTCTATGTCACCTCGCGCATGATGTTCAGCCTCTCGCGCGGCGGCTATGCCCCCAAGGGCCTGAGCAAGCTCAGCAAAAGCGGCGTGCCGCTGGGCGCGATTGCCGTCTCCTGCCTGGGCATGGCCGTGGCCATGGTGCTCAACGTGCTCAAGCCCACGCAGTCGCTGGAGCTGATGATGTCGATCGCCATGTTTGGCGCGATGTTTGCCTGGTTCATGGTGTTCGTGACCCATCTGTTCTTCCGCCCGCGCTGGCAGCGCGAGCATCCTGGCCAGAAGCTGGAGTTCCGCATGTGGGGCTTTCCCGTGCTGACGCTGGTCGGGGCGCTGCTGATGGCGGGCGTGATCGTCACCACGCTGTTTACCAAGGAGTTCCACACCACCGTGCTGGTGGGAGTGCCGTTTCTGATCGTGCTGGTGCTGGTCTATGCTCTTTGGTACCGCAAGAAAATCGCCCCCTGAGCGGCCCCGCCGCTTCCCCCTCTCTCGCCTTGCTTCGCAATCCGGGAGGGGGACGACACCTTCGCTGCGGGGCGGCCCTTGCTCGGCGTCACTGGCTGGAACTGAGCCAGTTGCCAACCCACTGCTCAAACATAGACATCGCGAGCCACACCATGACACGCCAGATCTGGGATATTTCTCCTGCCATCCATCCTGCCGCACCGGTGTTTCCGGGCGACACGCCCTATAGCCAGGAATGGGTGGCCAGCATTGGCCCGGGCTGCCCGGTCAATGTCAGCGCCATTCATCTCTCGCCCCATGTGGGCGCGCATGCCGATGCGCCGCTGCACTACGATGCGCAGGGCGCGGCCATTGGCGCCGTCGATCTGGATGCCTTTCTGGGCCCCTGCCGCGTGATCCACGCCATAGGCTGCGGGCCGCTGATCGAGTGGCGCCACATAGCGCACGCCATCGATGCCGGCCTGCCCGGGCGCGTGCTGGTGCGCACCTACGAGAAAGCGCCCACCGGCTGGGATGCCGACCTTGCCGCCTATGCCCCCGAGACCGTGCAAAAGCTCGCCGATCTGGGCGTCAGGCTGATCGGCATAGACACTGCCAGCATAGACCCCGCCAGCAGCAAGAGCCTGGACAGCCATATGGTGATCCGCCAGCGCGGCCTGCGCGTGCTGGAGAACCTGGTGCTCGACGAGGTCGGCGAAGGCGACTATGAGCTGATCGCTCTGCCGCTCAAGCTCACCGAGGCCGATGCCTCGCCGGTGCGTGCCGTGTTGCGCAGCCTGCTCTGAAGCGCTTGGTGCAAATAAACCGATGTCCTCGCTGCGAGGCGGCTGGGCTGCCCCGGTCTCGGACACAATGGGCGAACCCGAATCCAGCCATATTTGAATCAGAACCGGCTCTGGCGTAGACACAATCAGCGTCAGCAGCTATCAAAAATGAGAAAAGGAAGACAAATGACCACTTTGCAAGACTGCCAGGCGCTGGACGCCCAGGACCCGCTGCGCGCGCTGCGCGAGCGCTTTGCCCTGCCCCAGGGCGTGATCTACCTGGACGGCAACTCCCTGGGCGCCCAGCCCAAAGCCGCCGCCGCGCGCGTGGCCGAAGTGGTGACGCAGGAATGGGGCCAGGACCTCATCACCTCCTGGAACAAGGCCGGCTGGATCACGCTGCCCGAGCGCCTGGGCAACCAGTTCGCCCCCTGGCTGGGCGCGGGCCAGGGCGAGCTGGTGTTCACCGACACCACCTCCATCAACCTCTACAAGGTGCTGAGCGCCGCCGCCCGCATCGCCCGCGAAGATGCGCCCGGCCGCAAAAAGCTGATCAGCGAGCGCAGCAACTTCCCCACCGATCTCTACATCGCCCAGTCCGTGTGTCAGGAATACGGCCTGGAGCTGGTGCTGCTCGAGCCCGAGGAAATCGCCGGCGCGCTGCAGACCGACGTGGCGATCTCCATGCTCACCCATGTCAACTACCGCACGGGTGCCATGCACGATATGGCAGCCGTCACGGCCGCCGCCCATGCCCAAGGCATTCTCTGCGTCTGGGATCTGTGCCACAGCGCAGGCGCCGTGCCCGTGGACCTCAAGGGCGCCGATGCCGACTTTGCCGTGGGCTGCGGCTACAAATACCTCAACGGCGGCCCCGGCGCGCCGGCCTTTGTCTGGGCGCATCCGCGCCTGATCAACCGCTTCTGGCAGCCGCTGTCGGGCTGGTTCGGCCACGCCGAGCCTTTCAAGTTCGTGCCCGACTACCACCCCGCCCAGGGCATACAGCGCTATCTCTGCGGCACCCAGCCCATGATCAGCATGAGCGTGCTGCAGTGCGGTATCGATATCTACACCGAGGCCGAGGCTTTTGGCGGCATGGCCGCGCTGCGCAAGAAGTCGCTGGCGCTGACCGATCTGTTCATCCAGCTCGTGCAAGAGCGCTGCCAGGGCTACGGCCTGGGTCTGGCGACACCGCGCGAGCATGCGGCACGCGGCTCCCAGGTCTGCCTGACCCGGGAAGAAGGCATGGGCCTGAACGGCCAGGGCAGTGGCGCTTACGCCATTGTCCAGGCGCTGATTGCACGCGGCGTGATCGGTGATTTCCGCAAGGGCGACGGCGGCACGGGCAAGCACAAGGACATTCTGCGCTTCGGCTTCACACCGCTGTATGTGGGCTTTGTCGATGTCTGGAACGCCGTCGAGCACCTGCGCCAGGTGCTGGAATCGGGTGAGTGGCAACAGCCCGAGTTCAATACCGTGCACGCGGTAACCTGAGGGCTTCGGCCCGGGCACGGGCCGGCCGGCATCCGGTCAGGCCCGCGCCCAGCTCCAATTGAGTACGCCCATCAGTGCCACGGCAACCAGGTCCAGCATCAGCACGCTTTGCTGCACCCAGCGCCGCTGGGCAGTGCCTTGCGCCAGCAGTTGCACCGCCATCTCCACCTTGCCGGGCGAAGCCATGAGCAGCAGCGAGGCACTGACGTTGTGCACGGCCATGAATGGCAGCAGCGGCGCGCCCAGCGCCTGGGCGATCTCGGCCTGCGTGGCCGCGAACATGGCATTGGCCCCGGTATTGGAGCCGGTCACGAAGCCGCCCAGCGCTCCCACAAAGGGCGCGCCCAGCAGATACAGCGGGCCGCTGCGGGCCAGCGCCTGCGCCAGCTGCGCAGCCATGCCCGAAACCGCCATCAGCACGCCCAGCACAATGAACAGCGCCGTGACCGGAGCCACCTGCAGCCAGGCGCGCCAGACCTTTGCCAGCGATGGGCGCGCCGGCCGGCCTCGTGTGAAAAAAATCGCCGCCACCAAAAGCCACAGCCCCGGCGAAGCCAGCCCATGCCAGGCAGCGGGCAGATCCAGGATGCGCAGCAGCGCAGCGGCCGCCAGCACGCCGCCCAGCAGCAGCGCATAGGCCGCCAGCGCACGCCGCCCCGGCGCGCTCAGGGGCGGCTTGTCCGCGTCCGCCCGCGACACGCGCAGGCGCAGCAGATGCCAGCCCACCACCAGCAAGGCTCCGAGCGCCCCTGCGGGCGCCGTGCCGGCCAGGGTATTCATCAAGGCCACGGCCGCCGTCAGCGACAGACCCGACAACAGCCCCTGCAGCAGCGCCGGCCCACGACGCCCCGGCCCACTCGCCAAAGCCGCCGCCGCCATGCCGGTGATGACAAACGGGATCACGCTGACCAGCGCCGAGGCCTGACCCAGCTCCTTGAAGGGCAGGCCGGCCATGGTGGCCGCCACCAGCGTCCCCGGCCCCATGGAGCCCCAGGGCACGGCGCACAGGCCCAGCAGGCCGATGAGCACCACCTTGCGCGGCGGCAGACCGAAGTGCGCGAGCAGCGGTATGCCTATGGTCACGCCCACGCCGAAGCCGGTGACCGACTCGGCAAACGGCGTGATGCCATGCACCACCAGCAGCACGGCGCCCGTGCCGCTGCCGGCCCTGGCCAGCAGCCAGTCGGCCAGGGCCTTCTGCGCTCCCGACGCGCGCAACACCTCGGACAGCAGCAGCCCGCCGGCCACGATCAGCAGCACTTCCAGCAGCACCGGCGTCCAGTGCGAGCCTGCGGCCAGCCACTGAGATGCGGGCTGGGCAAACGCCAGGGCAATCACCGGCAGCGCCACCGCCACGCCGAGCGCCGCAGCATGCAGCGAGCGCCAGCCCGCCAGCAAGGCGGCAATGACGGTGGCCACGGGCAAGGCGCTCAGAAGCATGTACATTGCATTCATCCTTGAAAAATAATTTCCTATACGCAAAATTATTTTCTCATAGGAAAATTTTCAGCACAAGAACAGACGCCATGACAAGGAGCCGGACTTGAACTCCACCACCGCATCGCAGGCATCGGAGCAGGATGCGCTTTTCGGCGCCGCCGTCCGCGCACGCCGCGCCCAGTTGGGCATCACACTGGATCAGCTGGCCCAGGCCAGCGGCGTCTCACCGGGCGCGCTGTCGCGCGTGGAGCGCGGCCTGCTGGCCACCAGCCTGCGCAATGCCATGGCGATTGCGCAAGGCCTGGGCTGCGAGCTGGGCGAGCTGGTGCAAAGCGCGCCCAGCGCGCAGATCACGCGCGCCGGCGAGAACCTGCGCTTTGTCGACGAGGCCAGCGGCGTCGAGCGCCTGGCCCTGGCCAGCCCCAGCGCGGGCGTGAGCCTGGTGCACTACCACTTTCCGCCGCATGCCGCCTCCAGCCATTTCGCGGCCCACCGCGCAGGCACGCGCGAGGTCTTTCACGTGCTCGAAGGCAGCATCCAAGTCTTCACCGCCCAGGAGCAGGTGCTGCTGCATGCGGGCGACACGGCCACGCTGGTGGTGGACAGCGAGCATCGGCTGGCCAATGCCTCGGGCCAGCCCGCACGCCTGCTGCTGCTGGTGCTGTCGCCCCCGCTCTGAAGCGCTGCGGCCTGTCGCCTCTCAATAGGCACCTCTCAATAGGCGCCTCTCAGTAGTCGCTTTTCAATAGGCGCTGTCGGCCAGCGAGGCCCACAGGTGGGCGGCCACCAGCGCGCGCCAGGGCCTGAACTGCTCCAGCCAGTCGCTGGCGGCACGCGCATCGGGCTTGTCGCTGCCCGTGAGCAGACCGATGGCCCGGCGCACCGCCACATCCCCGTGCAGGCTGCCGTCGGGCCAGCCATAGCCACGCAGCAAGGTGTAGTTCACCGTCCACGGCCCTATGCCCTTGAGCGCCAGCAATTGCGCCGAGGCAGCTGCCACATCCTCCTCATCCCAGCGGCCGGCGGCGCTGCGGGCGGCCCAGTCTTCCAGCGGCAGGCGATCCTCGGCAACGGCCTGGGCCACGGCCAGCAGGGTCTGGGCCTTGGCCTGGGAAAAGCCCGCGCCGCGCAGCGCGTCCAGCCCCAAGGCCGCCACGCGCTGTGCATCGGGATAGGCGTGCAGCGCCGGCATGTCCCCGCCTTGCGCCAGCGGCTCGCCTGCCAGCGCGATCAGCTTGCGCCGCAGCGAAACGGCCACGGCCACCGTGATCTGCTGGCCGGTGATGGCCCAGGTCAGCGCCTCGAAGGGCGTGGGCGAGCCGGGCACATGCAGGCCGGCCTGGCGCGAAAGCAGCGCGCCCAGCTCAGGGTGATCGCCATGCGCCAGCTCCAGCTGGCCGGGCGCGTAGACCAGCCCCAGCATGCGTTTGACCATCGCTTGCAGCGCAGCCCGGTCTGCCGCAGCCGGCTCTGCCTGCGGCGCATGCAAGCTGACCTGCACCTGTCCGCTCTGCCATTGCAGCTGCAGCAAGGCGGGGCTACGCTGCCACATGATGGCCTTGTGCAGGCTGCGCGCACCGGCATCGACCCGCTCGGCCAGCTGCTGCTCGTCGCGATCATGGAAATGCACGAATTCGTCGAAGCGGTAGCGCGCGGGCAGGGCAATGGAGACTTCAAGCAGCATGCGGTTTTCTATCACAGGGGGCAGCGCCGTAGCGAGCCTGTGCTTCATTCGTAATATTGATAGCTTCTATCGCTCATCAGACAATGATTTCAGATAGATTTCTATTCGAAATCCTTGATTAGCATGCGATAGCAGCTCTCTTTAAGAGAGCTTGAGCTGGGCCTGCTGGGCCTCGCGCAGCAGCAGCGCACGCTTGCGCTCCACGCCCCAGCGATAGCCCGAGATGCTTCCGTCATTGCGCAGCACACGGTGACAGGGCACGGCCACTGCAATCGGGTTGGCAGCCACCGCGCTGGCCACGGCCCGCGTGGCGCTCGGCTGGCCCAACTGCCGGGCCAGCTCACTGTAGCTGACAGTCTTGCCGGCCGGAATGCTCTGCAGCGCCTGCCACACGCGCTGCTGGAACGCCGTGCCCTGAATATCCAGCGGCAGGGCCAGCCCCAGCCTGGGCTGCTCCATCAGGGCCACCACCTGGGCCACGGTCTGTTCATACTGGGCGTCGGCCCCGATCAGCTGCGCCGCCGCAAAACGCTGCTGCAGATCGTCCACCAGCGCATGGGGATCATCGCCCAGCAGCACGCAGCACACGCCCTTGTCGGTGCTGGCCACCAGCAGGCTGCCCAGCGAGCATTCGGCCAGGGCAAAGCGGATGCGCTGGTCCTGGCCGCGCCTGCGATAGGACTGCGGTGCCATGCCCAGCATGGCCGGCGCGTCCTTGTAGAAGCTGCTGCTGGCTTCATAGCCGCTCAGATAGGCCGCATCGGTGACCGACTCGCTGGCCTCCTGCGCCAGCGCGGCACGCACATGCCTGCCGCGATAGGCCTTGGCATAGGCCTTGGGCGTGAGCCCCGTGGCGCGCTTGAAGTTGCGGTGCAACTGCCAGGGGCTGAGACCGAGGCGCTGCGCCAGCTCCTCCAGAGCGGGCATGGGCTCTTCGCTCTCCAGCCAGCGGCAGCACTGGATCATGCGCTCATCTGTTTGCGAATTTGCAGCGGCGGTGGAAGGCAGAGGACTGGGCATGGCGTGAATCTCGGCGGAGTGCGTTTTCTGTCATCGGTCTGTGACTGGCCCGACTTTACGCAAAGCTATGGCAGCTTGCATCCACGTTCTTGCAGGCTTTGTGTGCCCGGATTCGGTTACGCTGCGCGCACCTGTCCATCAACAATGACTTCACCATGACGAATGAATCCTCCGGCTGCCCTATGCATGGCGGCGCCGCCATCGTCCACGACGAGAAAGCCCAGCTCGACTTCAGCCGTGACATGAGCTATGGCGACTATCTACATCTGGACCAGATTCTCACGGCCCAACATCCGCTGTCGCCCGCGCATGACGAGATGCTGTTCATCGTGCAGCACCAGACCAGCGAGCTGTGGATGAAGCTGATGCTGCACGAGGTGCGCGCGGCTACGGCAGCCATTGCCAATGCCTCAGGCGCGACCAAGCCCGATGCCTTCAAGATGCTGGCGCGCGTCTCGCGCATCATGGAGCAGCTGGTCAGCGCCTGGACCGTGCTGTCCACCATGACGCCGCCCGAATATTCGGCCATGCGCCCCTATCTGGCCAACTCCAGCGGCTTCCAGAGCTACCAGTACCGCTGCATCGAGTTTGCGCTGGGCAACAAGAACGCGGCCATGCTCCAGCCCCACGCCCACCGCTCCGATCTGCTGGCCCAGGTGCAGGCCGCCTACGAATCGCCATCGCTGTACGACGTGGCCCTGCAGTTGCTGGCCCGCGAAGGCATCGCTGTGCCTGCCGACCGCCTGCAGCGCGACTGGACCCAGCCCTATGAGGCCAGCGAGGGCGTGAAACAGGCCTGGATCACCGTCTACCGTGACCCGCACAAGCACTGGGATCTGTACCAGCTGGGAGAAAAGCTGGCCGATATCGAGGACGCCTTCCGTCTCTGGCGCTTCCGCCACCTGACCACGGTGGAGCGAGTCATCGGCTTCAAGCGCGGCACCGGCGGCACCGGCGGCGTGAGCTATCTCAAGAAGATGCTGGACGTGGTGCTGTTCCCCGAGATCTGGAGCCTGCGCACCGAGCTGTAGGCCGGCCACCAAGGCCATCGCCATTCAGGCTGCCCCTGCTGCTCCTTAGTGACAGCGCGGGCAGCCTGAATTATTTAGTCTTCGTGCAAAACCTAACATCGCAACAAACTGCCCATGTCTTCCGATCACAGCGCCGCCGAGGCTGCGCCGAACGCCGGCCCCAGGCCCGACTCTTCCGCCTGGGCCATGCTGGTCTGCCTGCTCACGGGCTTTGCACTGAGCCAGGCCTTCAGAACCGTCACGTCCATCATCGCCGACGGTCTGCGCACCGACTTCGGCCTGTCCGCGCAATCGCTGGGCTCGTTTGCCGGGCTATTTGCACTGTCCTTCGGCGTGGCCCAGTTGCTCATGGGCATAGGCATGGATATCTACGGCCTGCGCCGCACCGTGCTGCTGGCCTTTCCCCTGTCCATTGCGGGGGCTGCGCTGTCCGCACTGGCACCCAGCTACTCCTGGCTGATGCTGGGCCAGTTGCTGATCGGCGTGGGCTGCTCGCCCGCCTTTCTGGCCAGCACCATGTTCATCGCGCGCCACTTTCCGGCCGATAAATTTGCCTATCTCTCGGGCATCGGCCTTGGCCTGGGCGGGTTGGGCCTGCTGTTTACCGGCACGCCCATGGCCTGGCTGGTGCAGCACATGGGCTGGCGTGCCGGCTTTGCGCTGCTGGCGGTGCTGAGTGTGCTGTCCTGGCTGCTGATTTTCTTCAAGGTGCACGAGCCCGCGCTTGCCGGGGACTCCCAGCCCAAGCCTGGCTTCATGCAGGCACTGCAAGGTTTTGGCAGCCTGCTGCTGCTGCCCCATACCTGGGGCATTGTGCTGCTGGGCATGGTCAGCTATGCCTCGTTTCTCACCGTGCGCGGCCTATGGCTCAGTCCCATGCTGATGGATCGCTACCAGTTCTCATTGGTCACGACCGGCAATGTGGCACTGGCCTGCTCCGTCATTTCGCTGTTTGTGCCTTCCATGTTCGGCCGGCTGGACCCCGGTCCGGCCAGACGCCGCCAGCGCATTGCACGCTTTGCGCTGTTCATGGCCGCCGTTTTCGTAGCACTGGCCCTGGTCCATCAATCCGCAGGCAGCGTGCTGCTGCTGCTGGTCATGAGTGTGCTTTCAGGCTACGGCACGCTGATCTATGCCGATGTGCGCTCCTCCTACCCACCGGCCACGACGGGACGCGCGCTGTCCATCTTCACCATGGCCATGTTTCTCGGAGCCGCGCTCATGCAGTGGCTGTCCGGTCTGGTTGCCGGCGTTGCGGAACGCCAGAATGCCGACATCTATCAGGCAGTGATGCTGATGATTGCCGCCATGCTGGGCAGCGGTGTGCTGGCCTACCGGCTCATCAAGCCTTCGCCGCTGCTGCTCAAGGCCAGCCACTGAAGCTGTCTATCTGCGAGGCCGGCACCGGTGCGAAAGCCATCCCGGTCATGGTGAGCTGTCGCTAAAGTGCGCCCTCATAGAGCCAGGGCACATCCATGATGCGCCCGCCCAGAGCGCGCAACGACAGGTCGCGCCCCCAGCGCACAGGCCCTGTCGCATGGAAGATCCGGCCATTGCGCAGCGAGCGCTCCTGCACCTTGGCATTGCGCTGCCAGCGATTGAGCGCATAGCGGCGCAGCCGCAGACTGACATCCAGATCATGCATGGACAAAGCACTTTGCAGCTCGGCCGCATCCTCGATGGCCATGCCCGCACCCTGCGCCAGATAGGGGCGCATGGGATGGGCTGCATCACCCAGCAGGGCCACAAGGCCTTGCGCCATCTGAGTCTCTGAGGACACCGGCTGCCGGTCAGCCACCGGCCACAAACGCCATTCACCGCCCACATCGGGAACGTGTTGAACCAGATCCTGCAGGTAACCGCATGCGCCCTGAAGATGCTGGAGCAGGTCGGGCAGATTGGCAGAATGGTCCCAGTGGTCGAGATCCTCTGGCGCCGGCCCCTGCACGATGACCACCAGATTCTGCAACTCGCCCCGGCGCACGGGATACTGAATGGCATGCAATTGCGGCCCCATCCAGGCCGTAACCTCGCTGGTGCGCAAGCGCTTGGGCAGATTTGCCTGATGCACCATGGCCCGATAGGCCAGGTGCCCGGTCACACGCGGCGGGCCATCGCCCAGCATCTGTGCACGCACGGCGCTGCGCACGCCATCGGCGCCGATCAGGGCATCGCCCTCGATGAGCTTGCCGGTACTGGTGCGAATGGTGACCACACCGTCCTGCTGGCTATAGCTGCTGACGAACTGGTTGAGGTTGAGGTGAGCCTGCGGCAGAACCTGCAATGCCTCCAGCAGAATCTGGTGCAGGTCGGCGCGATGAATGGTGAGGTAGCTGGCTCCATAGCGCTGCACCATATCTGCGCCCAAGGTCAGTCGCCCCAGCTCTTTCCCCGACACGGCACTGCAGGCTCGCAAGGCCGAAGGGCAGGCCACGACCTGCTGCAACGATCGCTGCAGCCCCCATGCCTGAAGGCGGCGCACCACATTGGGTCCCAGTTGAATGCCGGCTCCGACTTCCGAAAACTGCGCGGCACGCTCGAACAGACGCACATCCCAATCGGCCCGCACCGCCGCAATAGCTGCTGCCAGACCACCAATACCACCACCCGCAATCAACACCTGCTTGTTCATGGACTCTTATTGTGCCGCTTAGTCAGCTGCATCGAAGAGAACTCTGGTTTGCGCTGCCGCAAACCTTGTCGCCATGAAAAAAGCCCGCCAAGGCGGGCTCTTTCAACGTGCGCAAACAGCAGATCAAATGGCGAACTTTTCGCGGTCCTGATCTGCAATCCACTTTGGCGGCTTGCCACGGCCGGTCCAAGTCTGACCCGTAGCAGGATCACGATACTTGGGGGCCACCTTGGCGCCCGCATTGGCGGAAGAGCGCGCGCGAGCGGGAGGGAAGACATCTTCAGCAGTCAAGCCGTACTCGGCAATCAGGCCACGAACCTTGCTCACAGCGTCGGCCAGTTCACGCGAACGGGCTTCGTTGATTTGCTGTTCCAGCTCTTCTCTCTGCTTCAGGAGTTCCTTGTAAGTGCTCATGATTTGCGCTTCTTGGTTGATTAAAGAGACTTCATTATAAATGCCGGAATTTCAAATTCATGATTTTCCGAGTAAGCAAAAACCACAATTCAAAATATTTATAAAATGCTACTACGTGTTAATAAATAGCTATTCCGCCTCCGAAGCAAGCAATATTTTTTCGATACGCGCTCATCCCAATCAATCGCCTCAAATATCCAGCCGCTACACATGAGCATCTGGCCCGCAACGGGCCAATGACTGCTTTGACGAGGAATAAACCGGTCGGCGTGTTATGACGCTCCCCAGCCTTCGTCTGGCAATACTCAAATAGTCAGCCCAGCCTTCAATCCTGTTCAATTCTGAATAGGCAGCAGACCCTTGAGCAGTCAGAGTCCATCTTCTTTGCGAGTTGACCAAGCCTCAGCCTCCTACACCTTCTCCAAGAAGCCAAGCGCTTGGGCACTGACTCAGAGCCCATCATGCGGCGTCGTGATGCTCTGCTCCGCCCCATATTCCTCGCCGACAAACACCCCCTACTTTGGCACGCAGCTTATCCAGCCACCTCATCTCGCACGAAGTTTCTGGAAAAAATTTCAAAGCCAGCGCTTGCTCTCACAGCAGGTCTGGTGATTTTTCACCGACTACCTGCCTCTTGGGCGCGCCGATGATGCCCTGCATCTCGTCCAGCGAGCCGCAGCATGCAGGAGCCAGGAATGTCTTCCCATCTCTCCATCCGGACAACCGCCAGGAAAAGGCCCGCAGGACCCGATGCATCGCCATTTCGCCTTCCGGTCAATACATATCGGCGTAAAAGCTATCAAATATGTCAAATAAATATCGTCTAAATGAAATACATTTATGCCGCCCGATGTTCATGTACCTCCATCAAGCCCGCCTGACGCCCCTGCTCCAAACCAGCTGCGGCTTCTTCCTTGGTCATTGCAGCACAGGCAAATTCACTAATTCGCAGCAAAGTCAATATGACATGCGTTGAAAATAACAACAAACGCACAAAGGACTTTGCGATAGACGCAACCCAGGCCATGAAGCGCCTTGCCATGCCGAAACCAGCTCTGGATAGGGCTGCCCGATACGCTTTTGAGCGAGCTCTCCAAAGATAATCGTTATAAATGCAATAGCAGTTACGGTGATAGTCGTTGCCGAAATGGTTGCTATCTTTTCCGATACTCCCGTAGATATCGAGCAAACGGACAATCCATCGCTGTTTGCGACCCCGCCCAAATACAGCTGAGCGCCCGCCGGAGGTAATCCAAGCTGCACGGAAGACAGAAACTGCGCGCACTCACAAGCGGCTCCAGCACCGCCTGCGCGTCCTTGCTCACAAGCTTTGCCAAAGCCGGCAGTCTTGCCCTGAAACCGCCAGGCCAATGCCAATTTCGACATGGCAAACACCCCCTTTGAGCAGTGTCGGCAATGCAAAAAGCAGAAAATCCCTGACTTGTCCATCAGAAAGAAGACCATGGCACTTTACTGTATCGGAGACATCCAGGGCTGCGATGACGCCTTCGAGCGCTTATTGCAAACCGTGGATTTTTCCGCAAGTCGGGACACACTTTACGTGCTCGGCGACCTTGTCAATCGCGGCCCCCAATCCGCCGAGGTATTGCGCCGCTGCATGCAGGCCGCTGATGCCATTCGCCCTTTGCTCGGCAATCACGACCTGCACCTGCTGGCTGCAGCCCGGGGCCTTCGCCGACAAAGCAAGCGCGACACTCTGGCCCAGGTTCTGAGCGCACCCGATTGCGATGCCCTGCTGCACTGGCTGCGCCAGCAGCCTCTGGCCCGGCTTCACACCAATGCATCGGGTGAGAACCTTCTCATGGTGCATGCAGGCGTGCTTCCTCAATGGAGCTTGCACGATGCGATCGCCTTGAGCGCCGAAGTTCAGGCCGTGCTCCAGCATGCCGACCATGCGCGCTTTTTGCACAATATGTACGGCAACCAGCCCGATCGCTGGTCCGCCGACCTGCAAGGCGATGACCGGCTGCGCTGCGTTGTCAACGCCTTTACCCGTCTGCGTTTTTGCAGTGCCGACGGCGTCATGGATTTTGAGAGTGCGGAATCCGCCGATCAGGCGCCCGAAGGGCTGATGCCCTGGTTCGATGTGCCGGGCCGACTCACTGCCGATACGCCCATGGCTTTTGGTCACTGGTCCACGCTGGGCCATATCAACCGGCCCGATCTGATGGCCATGGACACCGGCTGCGTCTGGGGCGGCTGCCTCAGCATGATGAGAATCGGAGAGCGCATGAACGAGCGAGAGCTGATACAGCAGCAATGCCCGCAGGCTCAGGTGCCTGGTGCCAAGGGATAGGGCAAAGAAAAAACGCCTGCATCCGGCAGGCGTTTTCCTGGGGCGATCACCCAGTGCTCAGGAGGCCACGACAGGCGCTCTGAACAAGGCAGCGACCTTGCGCTTGGGCTTGCTGCTCGCGCTCTTGACCGGGGCAACATGCGTGCTGTCCCAGGATGCAGTCTCGGCGGCGCTGCTAGCCTCATAGGGCCGCTCGAAGAACGGGTCCACATTGGCAGGACGCGGGGCCATGCGCGAAGGACGGTGCGCATAGCTACCACGGGGCGCGGCATCAAACTCGCGCTCACGCCGTGGACGGTACTCCTCCTCGCTGCGGCTGCGGCGTGGGGGACGCAAGTCCAGCATGGGCGCGGGTTCGACGTCGATCTTCTTCTTGATCAGCTTTTCAATATCGGCCACATTGCGGCTGTCATGATCGGTCACCAAGGTCACGGCCAGACCCGATGCGCCGGCGCGACCGGTACGGCCGATGCGGTGCACATAGTCTTCCGCATTGAAAGGCACGTCGTAGTTGAAGACTGCGGGCACATCCTTGATGTCCAGACCGCGCGCGGCCACATCGGTACAGACCAGCAGATCCACCTCACCGGCCTTGAAGGCTTCCAGTGCCTTCAGGCGCTCGTCCTGGCTCTTGTCGCCATGCAGTGCGGCGGCACGCAGACCGTCACGCTCCAGGGCACGCGTCAGTCGCGCACAGCCCAGCTTGCTGTTGGAGAAGATGAAGGCCTGGCGAATGTCGCGCTCCTTGAGCACGGAACGAATCGCGTAACGCTTGTCGTCATCCGTGACCTTGTAGAAGCGCTGCTCCACCGTGGAGGCCGTTTCGTTGGGGCGGGCCACCTCGATGGTCACCGGATCCTGCAGATAGCTGCCGGCCAGACGCTTGATCTCGGGCGAGAACGTGGCCGAGAACAGCAGCGTGGTGCGGCTCTTGGGCAGATGGGAGAGGATGCGCTGCAGATCGGGCAGAAAGCCGATATCCAGCATGCGGTCGGCCTCGTCCAGCACCACATATTCCACCTGATTGAGCACCACATTCTTGGCTTCGATGTGGTCCAGCAGACGGCCGGGCGTAGCCACCAGCACCTCGACGCCTTTTTTCAGCTCGAGGGTCTGGGGCTTCATGTCCATGCCGCCAAACACCACGGTGCTGCGCAGCTTGGTGTGCTTGGCGTACAGGGCAATCTGTTGTGCCACCTGATCGGCCAGCTCACGGGTTGGCAGCAGCACCAGGGCGCGCACCGGATGGCGGGCAGGCGATGCCGAAGCGTTTTCATGGCGCATCAGGCGTTGCAGCAGGGGCAGAGAGAAAGCCGCCGTCTTGCCAGTGCCGGTCTGGGCTGCGCCCATGACGTCCTTGCCGGTCAATACCACCGGAATGGCCTGCGCCTGAATCGGAGTCATGGACTCATAGCCCATGTCGGCCACTGCGCGTGCCAGGGGCTCAGCCAAGTGAAGATTGGAAAAAGAGCTTGTCATTGAGGACGTTATTGTCGCACCGAGTGGGTTTTTCGCGTTGGCTTTGTGATTTTCTTCAGACGCAAAGCCTTCGCCCCCTCTGTTTGCGGGCAAAAAAAGCCTTGCCAATATCCCGTGCAATCTATCGGGATAACCCGGATTTTCACATTCTGCAGCCCCAAAAACAAAGGCGTGTGACAGTGCACACGCCTGGTTCAGATCAGCTTGTGGCTCAAAGCGACTGAGCTGCGAAGGTGTCGCAGGCCTTGACGCTGCCGCTCTTGTAGCCCTGGGTGAACCAGCGCACACGCTGGGCGCTGGAGCCGTGGGTAAAGCTGTCGGGACGCACCGTGCCCGTGGCTTCACGCTGCAGCTTGTCGTCGCCGATCTGCTGCGCGGCATTCATCGCCGACTCGATATCGCCCTGCTCCAGCCAGCTCTTGGCCTGCTGCGACTTGTTGGCCCAAATGCCGGCCAGGCAGTCGGCCTGCAGCTCCAGGCGCACGGACATGGCATTTTGCTCGCGCTCGCTGACACGGCCCCGCATGCGGTCCACCTTGCCCGAGATGCCGAGCAGGTTCTGCACATGGTGGCCGACCTCGTGGGCCACCACATAGGCGCGAGCGAACTCACCGGGAGCGCCCAACTGGCGACTCATGGTGTTGAAGAAGTCCATGTCCAGATAGACCTTGTAGTCACCCGGGCAGTAGAACGGCCCCATGGCCGACTGTCCCGTGCCGCAGGCCGTGCGCGTCACGCCGGTGAACAGCACCAGCTTGGGGTTCTGATACTGAGCACCGCCTTCACGGAAGATCTGGGTCCAGACATCCTCGGTCGACGCCAGCACCGTGGAGACAAACTTGGCCCCCTGGTCATCGCCGGCCGGGCGATGCGCTGGAGCCTGCTGCACCTGGGGCGAGCCACCACCGGAGAGCACGCCAATCGTGGTCAGCGGGTTGATGCCGAACACGCCCCAGCCTATCAGCGCCAGCACCACGGTGCCTATGCCGATGCTGCGACCACCAATGGGGAAACCACCGCCACCACCACCGTCTCCACGGCGATCCTCGACGTTGTCCGACTCGCGGTTACCTTCCCATCTCATGGTGCTTACTCCTTTGCTGTATTGCACGCGGCCTGCGCCGGGTGGCGATATTAAGGGCTGCGGCTACGAGTGGAGGTATCAAGCTGTGCTTTTGCCACCTCTGTCAAGCTGCAACGCAGCATTGTTGACGTTTGGCCTGGTGTTCAGCGGCCGGCAGGCGTGGAGATCTGGCTCACGCCCGGCGTGCCAGGCGTGGACTGAGGCTGGTTGCGGGCCACCTGCTTCTCCACCACATCGACCATGCTCAGAAACAGAAAGGCCACTGCCAGCAGGCCCATCACCGCCAGGACGGCCGATGCCCAGAGCCTGGCCGAAGAGGATTTGCGCGGTGCTGCCGCCTGCTGCTGGGTCGGCTCATAACTCGCAGCCGAGCCGCCATCCCGCCAGACAGGCTCGACGTGACCACGGCTGGAAGGCGCTTGTGTCCAGGTAGGGTCCTTGCGTTGCCCGGAGCGGGGAGAAAAACCAAACATGTGTGCGACAGAATCGGTGAATAAGACAGTGGCTATTGTGCGCGCTGCCAGCCTTCGCCAAAAGCGTTCGTGCTGCGACACTCTGTCGGTCAACATCGCGCTGGGCTTGCAATTCTGTAAGCTCAGAGGCCTGTCCCCCGCCCCCCATACGACTACTGCCCATGAATGCCCAGACCCCGCCTTCGACAGCGTCTCTGAACGCCCGCGCCACTGCCGCACTGCTGCCATGGACCGACCTGGCCGATGAGATCGAAGCACTTTTGCGCCAGCTGCAAAACAGTGGCAGTGTCTCGGTTCCGCCACGCATCGTCATGCCCACCGCTTCCGGCAATTGCCTGTTCTGCATGCCGGCCACCGATGGCCAGGTAGTCATGACCAAGCTCATCAGCTTCACGCCAGGCAATGCCCAGGTGGGCAGACCTACCATTCAGGGCGATATCGTGGTTTTTGATGCATCAACAGGAGTGCGTCAGCTGATTCTGGACGGCCCCACCGTCACGGCCAGACGCACCGCAGCCGTATCGCTGCTGGCAGCGCGCCGCCTGGCCCCCAAGCCCCAAGGCCCGCTGCTCATCGTCGGTGCCGGCGTGCAGGGCAGCGCCCATCTGCAGGCTTTTGCCCAGGGGCTTGGCACGCAGGAGGTCTGGATTCACTCGCGCAGCGCCAGCAGCGCGCAGCGGCTTGCAGACCAGGCCCGCGACCTGGGTCTGCATGCGCGCATCGCCGACGACTTGGAGGAAGCCGCCCGGCACTGCCCGCTGATTGTGACCTGCACGCCCGCGCAGGCCGTGGTGCTGCATGAGGCGGCAAGACCCGATGCCTTTGTCTGCGCGGTCGGTGCCTTCACGCCGCAAATGGTGGAGCTGGCTCCCGAGTTGTGCCGGCGCTTTCTGCACCAGGGCCAGATCGTCGTGGACACCGCCGATGCCGCACACGAGGCCGGCGACCTGTTGCAGGCCGGCATCGAGGTCAACACCCTGCCCACGCTGGCCACCGCGGTGCAACAGGACTGGTCTCGCTCCACGAAGCCTGTGCTCTTCAAATCCTGTGGCTGGGGCGGCTGGGATCTGGCCGCCACCCGCCTGGCACTGCGCCAGCACCTGCTCAGGCAGCCCGCCTGAACATCCTCCATTTGCTCATTTTTCAGAAGCATCAAGTCATTGATGAATAAGCGATCCATCCATTTCCTGGATTGCTTTACCGAGCACCGACTGCGCTGAAAAGCGACGCCATCCGACCTAATTTGTCTCCCTGGTGACAAATTCAGAAAAAACGGCTTTAATAATACTCAGATTGAGTATAAGTATTTAACAGCACAACTCAGGATGGAGACGATGACGATCAGAACCGTGGAATTCGACCAGCCCGCACCGGGCATCAGCACCCAGTGCAGCACAGGCCAGGCCTGGGCCAGGGTGCTGCCGCAGCAGGACAGACAGCAGCAACGCGAGACGGCACAGCGCATCAAGGCTCTACTCAAGGAGCGCAATGCCGTCATGGTTGCCCACTACTATGTGGACGGTGCGCTGCAGGATCTGGCACGCGATACCGGCGGCTGCGTGGGCGACTCGCTGGAGATGGCGCGCTTTGGTGCCAACCATCCCGCCAAGACCCTGATCGTGGCCGGCGTACGCTTCATGGGCGAGACCGCCAAGATCCTGAGCCCCGACAAGACCGTGCTCATGCCCGACGGCGATGCCACCTGCTCGCTGGACCTGGGCTGCCCGGCCGATGAATTCAGCCAGTTCTGCGATGCTCACCCCGACCGCACCGTGGTCGTCTATGCCAACACCAGCGCCGCCGTGAAAGCCCGGGCCGACTGGGTGGTCACCTCTTCGGTAGGGCAGGACATCGTGGCCGCCCTGCACGCACGCGGCGAGAAAATCCTTTGGGCGCCCGACCGCCATCTGGGCAGCCATATCCAGCAGCAGACCGGCGCCGACATGCTGCTGTGGCAGGGCAGTTGCGTGGTACACGACGAATTCAAGGCCGACGAGCTGCAAGCCCTGGCCAACGCCCACCCCGGGGCCGCGATTCTGGTTCACCCCGAATCGCCGGCCGCAGTCACGGCACTGGCGGATGTGGTGGGCTCCACCACCCAGCTCATTGCCGCTGTGGGCAAGCTGCCCACGGACACCTTTATCGTCGCCACCGACCAGGGCATTCTTCACGACATGCGCCAGCGCTATCCGGGCAAGCACTTTCTGGCTGCCCCGACGGCTGGCACGGGCGGCAGCTGCAAAAGCTGTGCCTTCTGCCCCTGGATGGCCATGAACAGCCTGCCGGGCGTGGAGCGCGCCCTGCTGCAACGCAGCGGTGCCATCGAGCTTGATGCGACGCTGGGCCTGGCCGCCCGCAGGCCCATACAGCGCATGCTGGATTTTGCCGCTGCCCAGCGCCAGCCGGTACGCGCAAGCGGCGAGCTGGAACGCGACGCGGCTCTGTTCCAGAACTTCGGTCCGGCCTGAGCGAGGACAAGCACCATGCCCCAATCCCCGACTGACTGCGATGTGCTCATCATCGGCTGCGGACTGGCCGGCCTGACGCTGGCGCTCAGCCTGCCCAGCAGGCTGCGCATCACCGTGCTCAGCAAAAGCAGTGCCGACGAATGCGCCAGCGCCTGGGCCCAAGGCGGCGTTGCCGCCGTGCTGGATCCCGGCGACAGCCTGCAAGCCCATGTGCAGGACACGCTGATCGCCGGTGCCAGCCTCTGCGACGAAGCTGCCGTGCGCCGCATCCTGGAGCAAGGCCCCCAGGCGATCGCCTGGCTGCAGGCCCAGGGCGTTCCCTTCAGCACCCATGCCGACGGCAGCCTGCACCTGACGCGCGAAGGCGGCCACAGCGCGCGGCGCATTGTGCATGCGGCCGACCGCACCGGGCAGGCCGTGCACCAGACCTTGCTGCAGGCCTGCCGGCGTCTGAAGCACATCACCTTGCTGCAGCATTGCACCGCCATGGAGCTGCTGCAGGACGTGCAGCAGCGCTGCGTGGGCGCCAGCGTGCGCAATGCCGATGGCCAGCAGCAAAATATGCTGGCCAGTCATACCGTGCTGGCCACAGGCGGCATGGGCCAGATCTACCCCAGCACCACCAATCCGGCCACGGCAACCGGCGACGGCATTGCCATGGCCTGGCGTGCGGGCTGTGTCGTGCGCGACCTGGAGTTCATGCAGTTCCACCCCACGGCCTTGCAGGTGGGCGGCCGGTCCGTGGGCCTGGTCTCGGAAGCGCTGCGCGGCGAAGGAGCCCTGCTGTGCCTGCCGGACCGGCAAGGCCGGCCCGGCGAGCGCTTCATGCTGCGCCACGACCCGCGAGCCGAGCTGGCACCGCGCGACATCGTGGCCCGCGCCATCGATGGCGAGATGCGGGCCCACCAGCTGCCCCATGTGCTGCTGGACATCACACACCGCAGCCGCGACTGGCTGGAGCAGCATTTCCCCGGCGTCATGGCACTGTGCGCAGCGCACGGCATAGACATTGCCACCCAGCCCATTCCTGTCGCGCCCTGCGCCCACTATGCCTGCGGCGGCGTGCAGGCCCATGTGGACGGTCGCACCGCCGTGGCCGGGCTGTGGGCGATTGGCGAGGTGGCCCGCACCGGCCTGCATGGTGCCAACCGCCTGGCCAGCAATTCGCTGCTGGAGTGCGTGGTCATGGCCAGGTCTGCCGCGCTGCGCATGGCCGAGCAGCCCCTGCACAAGCCCGCGGCCATTCAAGGCAGGCAGCGCAAGCCCGGCAAGAGCCTGAGCGCTGAGAGCCAGCAGGAGATGCGGCAGTCGCTGCAGCAGCTCATGCTGCACAACGTGGGCATTGTGCGCAGCAACCACAGCCTGATTGCGGCGGCCAAGCAACTGGTGCTGTGGCGTGCTCAATGGCGCGGGGCCGACCCCGCCTTGCGCAACCAGCTGGCGCTGTGCAGCCTGATGGTGGACGCGGCGCTGCAGCGCCATGTCAGCGTGGGCGCGCACTGCAATCTGGACTGCCCGGCGCTTGAGGCGGCAGCGGCCTGATCGCGTCCGGCAGCCTCCCAGGAAAGCAAAAAGCCCGCTGTATCCGCAGCGGGCTTTTTTGGCGAGGCAACAGGCTTCAGGCCTTGGGCAGCGTCACGCCATGCTGGCCCTGGTACTTGCCGTTGCGGTCCTTGTAGCTGACTTCGCATTGCTCGTCGCCCTGGAAGAACAGCACCTGGGCACAGCCTTCGCCCGCATAGATCTTGGCCGGCAACGGCGTGGTGTTGGAGAACTCCAGCGTCACATAGCCCTCCCACTCGGGCTCGAAGGGCGTCACGTTGACGATGATGCCGCAGCGCGCATAAGTACTCTTGCCCAGGCAGACGGTCAGCACGTCGCGGGGAATGCGGAAGTACTCCACCGTGCGGGCCAGTGCAAAGCTGTTGGGCGGGATGATGCAGTAGTCGCCCTCGAAGTCGACAAAGCTCTTCTCGTCAAAATTCTTGGGGTCCACCACCGTGCTGTGGATATTTGTGAAGACCTTGAATTCGCGGGCGCAACGGATGTCGTAGCCATAGCTCGAAGTGCCGTAGCTGATGATCTTCTTGCCGTCGACCTGGCGCACCTGGCCAGGCTCGAAAGGCTCGATCATGCCGTGCTGCTCCGCCATCTGACGGATCCATTTGTCGCTCTTGATGCTCATTAGAAGTCCTGTATCGCTTGATTTTTCATAGCGTTGTGCGCTCACAAATCAAGCGCAAGACCGCTATTTTGCTTGAGAAACAATGGTTTGCTCAATCAGGCGGTCATCCCCGAGGATGATCATGGCAAACAGCAGCTCGTCCAGATTGCGCGCCTGGGCCGTCTTGCGCGCCAGCAGTGGCGTGCAGCCGGGGTTGATGACGACCAGGTCGGCCTCGCAGCCAGGCTGCAGATTGCCGATCACGCCCTGCAGGCCCAGCGCCCGTGCAGCGCCTGCCGTGTGCTGCCACCACAGGTTTTGCGGCGACAGGCTCTGGCCCTGCTTGGCATGGCTCTCGCGCCCCACCACATAGGCGGCCTGCATGGTGCGAAACGGCGAAAAGCTCATACCGCCGCCCACATCGCTGGCCAGGCCGTAGAGCATGCCGGCCTGGTCGGCCTTGAGGTAGTCGAAATAGCCACTGGCCAGAAACTGGTTGCTGGTCGGGCTGATGGCCGCCGCCGAGCGTGTGTCATGCATGAGCTGGCGGTCGGTTTCATCGAGCCAGATGCTGTGCGCATAGACGGCGCGCTCGCGCATCAGACCGAAGTCGTCGTAGACGGCCAGATAGCTGCGCGCGGCGGGGAACAGCTCCTTGACCCAGGCAATCTCGTCCAGGTTCTCGGCCACATGGGACTGAATCCAGACATCGCCGTACCTGGCCGCCAGCTCGCCCGCACCGCGCAGCTGCGCTTCGGTGCTGGTGGGCGCAAAGCGCGGTGTGATCGCATAGCCCAGGCGGTCCACGCCATGCCAGCGCTGGATCAGCGTTTCGGTGTCGATCAGGCTTTGCTCGGTCTCGTCGCGCACGCCGTCGGGGCTGTTGCGGTCCTGCAGCACCTTGCCGGCAATCATGCGCATGCTGCGCTTTTGCGCGGCCGTCATGATGGCATCCACTGATGTCGGATGCGAGGTTGCAAAGGCCAGCGCCGTGGTCACGCCGTTGCGCAGCAGCTCGTTCATGAAGAAATCGGCCACGCCATCGGCATATTCGCGATCGTGGAAGCACGACTCGTGCGGGAAAGTGTAGTTCTCCAGCCAGGGCAGCAGACCAGGGGCCGGCGCGCCGATCACATCGGTCTGCGGGTAGTGGATGTGCAGGTCGACAAAGCCCGGCGCCAGCAGCTTGCCGGGCAGGTGAATGACTTGCACGCCTTCGCGCTCAAGATACTGCTGGGCCAGCGCCTGCCAACTGCCCGCAGCCACCACGCGCTGCACGCCCGCAGCATCGGGAGCAATCGCCAGCAAGGCGTCGGAGTCATAAACCGCTTGGCCGTCATCGGCGAAGCGCAGCAGGGCACTACGATAGATTTTCATGGACCAGAGCTTACGCGCCCGATCTTGCATGCGGAACACGGCAGCGCTTATAGAGGCTATATGGCTGCGCACAGGCCAGCGCTCGCGCTATCAATAACAAAGCTGTTTACGCTTACCACGCCTCAATTTCAATGCCTTTTATATCTGAAATCCAATATAAATAAGCGCTATAAGCTATTATTTTAGATAACTCAAAAAGTCTGAACCCGAAGCTTCCCCCCTTGCCCGCAGCCGCGTGGCTACGCGGCGCAGCTTCTGGCCACGGCCAGAAAGGCGCGCACCGCAGGCGAGTTCTCGCGCTCGCGGTAGGCCAGCGCCATGTGCACGCTTTCCTTGAAGTCGCGCAGCGGCCTGAAGGCCACGCCCGGCTGATTGAGCAGCCGATTCGACTCGGGCAGCACCACAATGCCGTAGCCAGCAGCAGCCAGGCTGGTCGCCGTGACGAAGTCGTTGACGCGATAGGCCTCGCGTGCCGAAAACCCGGCCGTCTCGGCCAGCCGCGCCAGCACCTCGGCAAAGCCTTCGCTTTCGTTGATGAACTGCGGCGCAATAAAGGTCTGGCCGCGCAGATCGGCCACGCTGATGGATTCATGGCGTGCCAGCGGGTGGTTCTCGGCCAGCGCCACCATGAAGGGCTCGCTGTGCACGATGACCGCCTTGACCCCCTCGGGGTAGCGACGGCGCGGGCGCAGCAGACCGGCATCGATCTCGCCCTGCTGCAGCGCCTGCAACTGGCGCGGCGTCTCCATGGCCAGCACCTGCATGTGCACCTGCTCATGGCCGGGGCGGAACTGCGTGAGCATGCGCGCCAGCACACCCGAAGTCACGGACGAGGAGATATAGCCCAGCTTGACATGGCCGCTCATGCCCTGGGCCGCCAGCTGCCCGATCTGCTGGGCCCGCTCCATATGGCGCAGCACGGCCACGGCTTCGTCATAAAGCAGCTCCCCCGCATCGGTCAGCGTGATGGGCTTGCGCTTGTTGCGCTGCAACAGGCGCACGCCCAGTTGCTGCTCCAGCTGCTGCACCTGCACGCTGACGGCGGACTGGGCCACGCCCAGCTTGTCGGCGGCGCGAGAGAAATGCAGCTCCTGGGCCACGGTGACAAAGTGCTCGAGTTGGCGGTAGCTGAGCATGGTTTTTAATCTGAAATTCTTATCAAAAAATGCATTTAACCCCGTAGATCGTATCAAACAAGAAGTGTTCAATCACACCATTCCTGATTGAAGTACCCACCCACCATGAACGCTACGACCCCCCAGCAACTGATTCAGCCTGCCGCCTACGAGATCAGCACCCATCCCGAGCATCCTCGTTTGCTGAAACTGACGCTGAACCCCGAAGCCCTGAACGCCTTCCTGGCCGATGTGCACGATATCGACGTGCAAAACCTCGAATACGTGCCCTTCATGCGCTTTCACCTGGCGCGCCGCCTGAAGGCCCATCTGGGAGCCGACTTTGGCCAGACGCTGGTGAACATCATCAAGGACCGCAGGCATGGCGGCTTTGTGCTGGGTCTGGAAGGCGTGAGCCAGGACAGCGATGACTACGTGAAGTTCGGCACCGCCATCGGCCACATCCTGGGCCCGGCCAACCACGACTCCATGTCCAACAAGTACTACGCACGTTTCCTGGTCAAGCACACCGATGCCAGCGACTCCTATCTGCGCCAGGCTTACCGTCTGTTCACCATGCACACCGACGGCACCTTCGTGACCGAGGCCACCGACTGGCTGCTGATGATGAAGTTCGACGAGCAAAACGCCGTGGGCGGCGAGTCGCGCTTCCTGCACCTGGACGACTGGAGCGAGCTGGACCGCTTCGTGCAAGACCCGCTGGGCGCCAGGCCCCTGCTGTACAAGGCTCCGGGCTCCAAGAACGTGAACGAGCGCGTCGAGCGCCCCGTGTTCTTCCACGGCGAGTTCGGCCTGTCGATCTCCTTCATCGACCAGTTCGTGCAGCCTGCCAACGACGCCGAAGCCGAATATCTGCAGAACCTGTCGGAATCGATGGAGAATTCGTCCGGCACCCGCACCGTCAGCCTGCCCGCCGGCGACCTGGTGGTTCTGAACAACTACTTCTATGTGCACGGCCGCGCACCGTTCGAGCGCAACGAGCAACTGCACCGCGAGCTGATGCGTCAGCGCGGTACATTCGCTCAGTAAACCTTGAACACCTGATGTTTCTGTCACGCCCCCGTGCACCGCAAGTGTGTGGGGGCGTAGCCAGTCAAACCCCTGAATTTCGCCCCCGAGGCGCCCTACCATGGCATCGTCACAAGCCCCTGCTGCAAACGCAGCCTCCGCCCCCAAGGCGCAAGCCGCCTACGGCCAACGCGCGGGGCTTCCCCGTCATCTTCAGAACATCTTGTCGCTGCATGACTTCGAGGCCGCAGCGCGCAAGCACCTGCCCCGCCCGCTTTACGGCTATGTCTCCGGCGCGGCCGAAGACTGCGTCTCGCTGCAGGCCAACCGTGACAGCTTCCAGCAATACGGCTTCAGCTCCAGGGTCATGGTGGACGTGTCCAAGCGCAACCAGAAGGTCGAGCTGTTCGGCCAGACCTGGGACTCGCCGTTTGGCGTGGCCCCGGTGGGCATCAGCGCCATCTCGGCCTATCGCGGCGATCTGGTGCTGGCGCAGACGGCGGCTGCCAACCGCATTCCCGCCATCATGAGCGGCACCTCCCTGATCCCCATGGAAGAAGTGGCCAAGGCGGCACCGTCGACCTGGTTCCAGGCCTATCTGCCCGGGGACACCACGCGCATCGACGGCCTGATCGAGCGCATCGAAGCCGCAGGCTTCGGCACCCTTGTCATCACCGTGGACATCCCCGTCTGGGCCAACCGCGAGAACAATGTGCGCACCGGTTTCTCGATGCCTCTGCGCCCCTCGCTGCGTCTGGCTTATGACGGCATCACCCGTCCGCGCTGGATGGTGGGCACCATGCTGCGCACCCTGATCAACCACGGCATGCCGCACTTCGAGAACTCGTTTGCCACGCGCGGCGCGCCTTTGCTGTCGGGCACCGCCATCCGCGACACCACGGGCCGCGACCACCTGAACTGGAAGAACATCGAACGCATTCGCCAGCGCTGGAAGGGCAACCTCATCATCAAGGGCATCCTCAACGAAGACGATGCCGTGATGGCCGCCGATATCGGCGCGCAAGGCATCGTGGTCTCCAACCACGGCGGCCGCCAGCTCGATGGCGTGGTTGCGCCGCTGCAGATGCTGCCCCATGTGGTGGACCGCGTGGGCCACCGCACGGCCGTGATGATGGACAGCGGCATACGCCGCGGCAGCGATGTGCTCAAGGCCGTGGCGCTGGGCGCGCGCATGGTGTTTCTGGGCCGCCCCTTCATGTACGCCGCCGCAGTCGGCGGTGCGCAGGGCGTTCATCACGCCATCACCTTGCTGCGTGACGAGGTGGACCGCAATATGGCCATGCTGGGCGCGACCTCCATGGCCGAGATCACCAAGGACTGCCTGCGTGCGACAAGGACCTGAAACCGCTGTGCCTCTAAGATAGGACGCTTGAACCATAAAAAAGGAGAGCGTCATGCCCATGTTTGTAGACCACTCGCCCCCTGGCGAGTGCATTTTCTGCAAGCTCGTCAAAGGGGAGATTCCATCGGCCAAGGTCTATGAGGACGATCTGACCATTGCCTTCATGGACATCGGTCAGGCCACGCGAGGCCATGTGCTGGTTGCCAGCAAGCGCCATGCCGTCAATCTGCTGGAGCTGACGCCCGAGGAAGCCGGCGCTGTGATGCAGACGGCCCAGCGCGTGGCGGCGGCGGTGAACAAGGCCTTCGATCCCGACGGCATCAACATCTTCCAGGCCAACGGCGCGCCGGCAGGGCAGACGGTGTTTCACTTTCACCTGCATGTGCTGCCGCGCTTCGAGGACGACGGCCTGTCCGTGGTCTGGCAGCGCGCGGAGCCGGGCTTTGCCGTGCTGGGCGAGCTGGCCGAGAAGATCAGGGCCGAGCTGTCCTAAGCCGTATGGCTATATAAAAAGAGCTGGCAGAGCTTGTCGCGCTGCCAGCTCTTTTTATTGAAACCCCTGCTCAATGGGTTCCGGCGGTCTTGATGGCATCGGCGACTTGCGCCGGCGTCACATCGCCCTTCTGGCGACCCCAGCGCAGGCGCATGTAGTTCACCAGATCGGCCATGTCTTCGTGGCTGAGCTGATCGGCAAAACCGGGCATGGCCTGCATGCGCTCGCCATGGCCAAGATCACGCTCGGGCAGGCCTTCGCGAATCACGCGCACCAGATTCAGCGGCGTGGGGAACATGGCCGTGGTGTTGGTATCGAGGCGCAGCGAGGAATGCGGCTGGCCCTGGCCATCGACGCCATGGCAGCCTGCGCACAGACCGATGTAGACACGCTCGCCATTGGCCGAGATCCGGGTTTCGGGCGCTTCGGTGGCTGGCCTGGGCTCGGGCTTTTCACCCTGCATCAGATAGGCGGCCATGGCCTTGAGGTCGGCCTCCTCCATATGCGCACTCGAATGCTGCAGCACGGGGAACATGCCCATGGTCATCACGCCCTGGGGCGAGAGGCCGGTGCGCAGAAACTGCAGCAGATCCCGCTCGCTCCAGCCGCGCTCGGCCATGGCCTTGGGGCGCAGGTCGGGGGCGTAGGCGCCTTCGATCACATTGCCCGCCAGCGACTGCTTGAGATCCATGGCAAAGCTGCTGGTGCGCGGCGTATGGCATTCGCCGCAGTGGCCCAGAGTGTTGACCAGATAGGCACCACGCTCCAGATCGTTGTTCGCCGCCGGGGCGGGTTCACCGGCGGGACGCTCCAGCGCATTCCACAGCGCCAGACCCGGGCGAATGCTGAACGGGAAGTGCATCTCAGGCTGGCGATTGGCGACTTCCACGGCCGGTTGGGCCTGCAGCCAGACCCACAGCGCATCGACATCGGCGCGCGTGATGTCGTGGTAGCTGGCGTAAGGCATGGCGGGATAGAGATTCTTGCGCCCCGGTGCCATGCCGCGCGCCACGGCGCGGTACAGATCGTCGGCCGACCACCGGCCTATGCCATGCTCCTTGGAGGGCGAAATGTTCGTCCCGTACAGCGTGCCCATGGGCGTGACCATGGCCATGCCTCCGGCCAGCTCGGCGCCCGTGGTGGGCGAGCTGTGGCAGGCCGCGCAGTCGGCCGCGCGAAACACCTGCAGGCCGCGATCGAACAGCTTCTGCTTTTGCTCGGCACTGATATTGGCAAAGTCCACCGTGGCAGGCGGCACGCTGCCGCTTGCGCTGCCCGCGATATACATGCCGCCCAGCACCACCACGGCTGCGGCGGCAATGCCTGCGGCGATCTTGGTGAACTTGCTGCGTTGGGATTTATCCATGACGGCTGACCTCCCGCGTGCGCTGGCCCGTGGTCAGGCCCGGCGTGGCCAGAATCAGGTCGCGCACGGCGTGGTAGTAGCGCACATAGCCGGTGCAGCGGCAGATATGCTTGTCCAGTGCAGCTTCCACGGCTTCTTCGACGGCGTTGGCATCCACGGGCCTGGCATGCAGCTGCTCCATCAGCACCGTGGCCGAGTTCACAAAGCCCGGCGTGCAATAGCCGCACTGGAACGAGAAATGCTCCAGAAACGCCTTTTGCACGGCAGAAGCCGTGGTCTGGCCTTGCTCATCAACGCGGGCCGCGCCTTCGATGGTGCGCATGCTTTTGCCGTTGAGCCAGGCCACGCCGGTCACGCAGGCGGGCACGGTGTGCGGGCCCTTGCCGGGCTCGTCCACGATGATGGTGCAGGCGCGGCACACGCCCTGGCCGCAGCCAAGGCGGGTGCCGTTCATGCCCGCATATTCCTGCAGGAACTCGATCATCATCAGGTCCTTGGGCAGCGCATGCGGGCCGGTCTTTTGACCGTTGATGGTGGCGGAAAACTGGATACGTTGCTGCATCACAATGCCTTCTTGATTCGCTCCGCGCTCAGCGGCAGTTGATAGAAGCGCTTGCCGGTGGCGTGCGCCACGGCATTGGCGCAGGCAGCGACGACGGGAATCATCACCACTTCGGCCATGCCCTTGGGCGGGTCGGTGCGCGAGACCGGAGGCAGCACATGGCCCTCGGCCGTCCACACGGCCAGCTCGCTGGCGCGCGGCAGGTGGTAGCGGTTGAAGTTCCAGCTGCCGTTGCCGGGGCCGCTCGGCCCCAGAGGCAGCTCTTCATACAGCGCGTGACCGATACCCATGGCCACGCCGCCCTGCAACTGGCCAGAGACCAGCTCCGGCACGATTTGCGAGCCGCATTCCAGCCAGGTCTTGTGCCCCAGCAAGCTCACCTTGCCGCTACCCGTGGATACGGCCAGCTCCACCAGCGTGGCGCAAGGCGCGTAGTACACGGCGCCCGCCGCCAGGCGGTGCACCGGCGGATAGCTGACCTTGACGCGCGGCTGAAAAGCATAGCCGGCGCTGTCCATCGCGGCCTTTTGGGCGGCATCGGCACCATGGCCAAAGCGAACGGACAGCGCATCGATCTCGGCAGCAAAGTGCTTGCCGCCCAGCTCGAACTCGGCACTGGCCCAGGAGCGGCGATTGAAGGTGTGGACGCAGACACCGGTGACCAGACCCAGCTCATGGGCGCGTGCGGCCAGACGCTCCAGCGTCAAGGGCTCCATGGCGCCTGCCACCAGCTTGCCGTCCTTCCACTCGGCCTCATCGAGCGAGACCGGCATGCCCTGCAGCGGCCCGCCAAACGGATTGCCCCAGATGGACAGGGCGGCCGGCCACAGACCATGGGCCAGCAGCAGCTTGGCCGCCTGGCGCGTGGTGTGGGTGAAGTAGTAGGCCGAGTTGGAAGCCGACTGCGGCGAGGTGAAGCTGGGCACCCAATAAGGGTCCTGCGACTGGCGATCCTCATCGGCCTGGGGTGTGGAGTTGGGCTGCTCCTGCGTGTGCACGGGCATCTCGGGCCATTTCTGCGCCGCGAACTCCACCTCGTCCACGGGGCGGCCGAGAAAAGGCTCTGCCGCCAGCATCTGCGCCGTGGTGGTGCCGGTGCCGATTTCTGCCGTGATGTGCTTCATCTTGAGCTTGCCCTCGGGCGATAGCTCGATCAATGCCAGCGCGGCTTCGCCGGCCGTACCAAAGCTTTTTTGCACCGAGGCAAAACCCACGCCGTAGCGCATGCCGGGGTTGGCGGCCTCGTACTCGGCCTTGCGTTGGGCACGGTTCACCCACACCGGCTCCTTGGCGGCCAGGGCCAGAATCTCGCCGATGCGCAGCTGGCCCGCCGGCACAGCGCCCTGGGTATTGCGCATGCCCGTGCGCAGCATATTCTTCTGACGCAGGGCGATGGCGTCCATGCCGATCTGCTCGGCAATTTCATCGACCAGCATCTCGGTCGGGGCCATGGACTGCAGCGTGCCGTAGCCGCGCACCGATCCCGCCGTGACCTCGCTGCTGGGGAAGACGGCCACCGACAGATCGCTCTTGGGAAAGTAGTACACCGATTGCGAAGACGCGACACCGAGCGTGCCCACCGAAGGGCTGAAGTTCATGGTGCCGCCGCCGTCGCCGCGCATGTCCACCGAAAAGGCCTGGAACTGTCCCTCGGCATCCACGGCAATCGTGGTCTTGAGATCGAAGGGGTGACGCTTGAGCGCAAACTGGAAATGCTGCCAGCGGTCCAGCGCCAGCCGCACCGCTCGACCTTGCGCATACAGCGCCGCCAGACCCACGTAGAACGGGAAGGAGTGGTGCTCCTTCTGCCCGTAGCCCACGGTGTAGGCGCTCAGATAATCCATTTCCTTGAGCGCAAAACGGCTGGCCTTGACCATGCCGACCACATGGCCCGCCGTGGCGTAAGGCGCCTGGGTGGCGCCCACCATATGCATCACGCCCCTGCCCTCCTCATACCAGGCCAGGCCGTTTTCAGGCTCCAGCGCGGCAGGCTCCATGGACTGGCTGCGGTAGTCACGCGAAAAGACCCTGGTGCCCTCGGGCGGCTGCTTGAGCCCTTGCTGGATCTGGGCCGAGTACTGCATGGCCTTGCCATGCTTGGCATCGTCCACCGAGGGCCATTGCAGCTCGGGGCCGCTCAGCTGCGGGCGCACGATGCCGTGGTACAGCGGCGCGTACAGATCGGGCTCGTCATGCCTGTCGGCTCCCATGCGCACATAGCGCGCGGCCACATAGGGCTTGCGCCCTGGCGGCGTGGCGGCTGCGCCCCACTGGAAGATGCCCTCGTTGAAGCGCAGCAGGCGCACGGCTTCGCGGTAGCGCTCGTAGTCGTGCCAGATGCCCAGGGCCACGGGCTGGCCCAGCATGTGCGAGACCTGGCCCTTGGGCAAGAAGTAGCTGCCGTAAAAACCGGGCTCGGGCATGTGCACGCCGTCGGCAGCGGCACGCTCGGCATCCACCAGCACGTCGGGGGCAAAGTCCTTGCCCAGCACGGACAGGTCCAGACCTTCGTAGATACGGTCGGCACGCGGAACCATGATCAACAGTGCATGGGACTGCTTGTCGGGCCAGCCCGCCATGTCGCGCGCGCGCAGATCGATGGCAAACAGCTTCTGGCCCGTGACCTTGGCCATGCCGTCGCGGCGGTAGCGCAGCCGGCCGCCGTCCATCCAGCCAGCGTCCTGAGCGCTTGCCGGCTCGACCATCTGCGCCAGCGCCTGCTCCAGCGGGCGCACTGCGGCAAGCACCCCCAGGGCGGCTGCGGCCTTCAAAAAGCTGCGCCGGCTCAAATCCGATTTGGGCACATTCATTCTCCAGTGAGCAAACCGAAGCCGCGGCAGGCCAGCACCCCGGTCGCAATTGACTCGCAGCGCTACCCGACAACCGGGGCAGCGCTCGGATATCTGCACGTCGGCCGGCACTGCGGCCAGCCGGCAAGGCGATATCGTTTCCAAAAAGAAAATCGATTTGGTACTTGTGTTACATCAATCTCATTTACGAATAATTGATGCAATTCCAAATTAACCAAATCGATTTGGGCAAAGTAAAGTATACAAAAACTTCTGCAATGCCTGACGTGCGCTCTGCAATGACCGCCCGCACTCTTGAGGAATTCCATGGCCGACACGCCCAGCCAACGCATCACCATCTCCGACGTGGCCCGCGAGGCCGGTGTCTCGCGCACCACGGTCTCGCACGCGCTCAATGGTCGCGGTCAGGTCGACCCGGCCACACGCCTGAAGGTGGAGGAAGCTGCGCGCAGCCTTGGCTACCGGCCCAATCGCCATGCGCAGCGCCTGCGCACCGGCGGCGCCAGCATGATTGCGCTGATGTCGTCCATGCCGTTCACGGTCTCGGGCGGACCGTCGCGATTGGGTTTTTTCATGGAAGTGGCGGCTGTTGCGGCCTCATCGGCACTTGAGCGCGGTCTGGTCATGGCGCTGGTTCCGCCCCACAAGCCCGGCCAGACTTCGCTGAACCTGCTCGATATCGACGGAGCACTGGTCATAGAGCCGCAGGCCGGCGACCCCCAGCTGGCAGAGCTGCTTCAGCAGGGCCTGCCCGTGGTGTCAATCGGCCGCCCGGGCGGCGACCATGTCAACGTGCCCTATGTCGATCTGCTGTCGGGTCCCGCCACGCAGATGCTGCTCACGCATATGCTGGCGGCCGGAGCCCGGCAGATTGGGCTGGTGGTCGGAGCTTCAGAGCGCACTTCCTACAGTCAGGCCGAGCAGGCTTATGCAGCCATGGCAGCCGGACATGGCATGCGGCCTGTGGTGTTGCGCATGGACGAGGCCGAAGGCGAGGACGGCGGCCATGCCGCAGCCCAGCAGTTGCTCAGCGAGCACCCCAAGCTCGATGCCCTGCTGGTCATGGTCGATGCCTTTGCCGTGGGCGCGGCCCGCTACGCCCAGCAGGCAGGCCTGCGCATTCCCGAAGATCTGATGCTGGCCACGCGCTACGATGGCCTGCGTGCGCGCAGCTGCGAGCCGCCGCTGACGGCACTGGACCTGCATCTGGAAGACATCGCCCAGCAGGCGGTCGACCTGCTGTTCGAGCATCTGCGCGGCGACACCAGGCGGCGCGTGGCCACCGGACCTTTGCCGGCCCTGGCACTGCGCCGTTCCACACAAAGAAAGCCCGGCTGAATCGCTTCAACCGGGCTTTCAATCGCTGGCCCCCAGGCTATAGGCGCTTGTGAAGACGGCCGCTGCGCCGCTCCGAACTCACTTCGTCAAGCGGCGCCATATTCCCGAAACACTTCATCGAGGCGCGCAATCCATTCCTGCTTCTGCACCTCGCTGGCAAAGCTCGCTTCCAGGCTGTTGCGCGCCAGCTGGTAGGCCTCGGGCGCGCCCATGCCCGTGGCGGCAAAGAGCTGGGTGTAGTTCTCGTTGACATAGCCGCCGAAATAGGCCGGGTCGTCCGAGTTGATCATGACCTTGAGTCCGGCCGCCAGAAGGCGCGGCAAATTGTGATCGGCCAGGTCCTTGATCACGCAGAGCTTGAGATTGGACAGCGGGCAGACCGTCAGCGGTATCTGTTCCTTGACCAGCCTGTGCATCAGTTGCGCATCCTGCTCGGACTGCACGCCATGGTCGATGCGCTCCACGTTCAGCACATCCAGTGCGCCCCAGATATAGGCGGGCGGCCCCTCCTCCCCGGCGTGGGCCACCAGGCGCAGGCCCAGCTGCTTGCAACGGGCAAACACGCGGGCGAACTTCTCGGGCGGATTGCCCAGCTCGCTGCTGTCCAGCCCCACGCCGATAAAGCGATCACGCAGCGGCAGCGCGGCCTCCAGCGTCTGCAAGGCGCTTTCCTCGCTCAGGTGGCGCAGAAAGCTCAGGATCAGCGAGGAGGAAATGCCCTGCTCGATCTGTGCGTCGCGGCAGGCCCGGTACAGACCGTTGATGACGGTCTCCATCGCCACGCCCCGTTCGGTGTGGGTCTGCGGGTCAAAGAAGATTTCCGTGTGCACCACATTGTCGGCCACGGCACGATCCAGATAGGCGCGCGCCATGTCGTAGAAATCCTGCTCATGCAGCAGCACGCTGGCGCCCGCGTAATAGATGTCCAGAAAGCTCTGCAGATCTGTAAAGGCATAGGCCGCGCGCAGCGCCTCGACGCTGTCATAGGCCAGGGGTATCTGGTTGCGCTGCGCCAGCGCAAAAATCAGTTCGGGCTCCAGCGAACCCTCGATATGCATATGCAGCTCGGCCTTGGGCATCGCGCGCAGCAGCTGTGGCAGACGGGAAACATCTACGGCAGGCACGTTGTTCATCTTTATTCTCCTTGGCGCTACGCGCCGATCAATCTCTAGCCTATCAAACCGGCACCGCTCAAGCCATATGGCCAGCCCCGACAGGTCTGCGACTTCGGCCTTGCCGCCGCAAGCCCGTGGCTCAGCCTCCCGGCGAGCCGCATGGACGCCCGGCCGGGGCAGGCAGCAAAGCCTCTCAGGCCTGTCTCAGCAGGTTCCGAAGGCGATCGCCTGAGCCTTCAGGAAACGGCGATAGGCCGAGGACATGCGGTCGGCCCCCGAGTGCATTTCTGCGCGCGGATCCAGCGGCAGGGCCTTGGGCAGCTGCGACTCCAGCACCGGCTGGTCCTGCACAAAGATGGTGTGCTGGAAGGTCTGCAACTGCTCATCGGTCGACTCGAAGTCCGCGACCGCCAGACGGAACCAGACGCGGCTGGTTTCGGGAGTGACAGGGCAGATGAACAGGCCGATCTGCTCGCGCCAGCCCTGTTTGGAAGTGCCCTCTTCGGGAATCTTGGTCAGCACGGCAGTGTAGGCAGCGGTCACCTCGTAGGTGTACTCCACCTCGGCCGCCTGGGTGGAGTGCAGATTGGACTGGGGCTGCACGGCCTTGCAGCCTGTCGCCAGCACGCCGGTGGAGGTGCTCTCCACCTTGTAGGTGGCAATGGCCGTGGCGTCACGGCTGCCCAGCCAGCCTTCGTGCACAAAGCCGAAGTGGGACATGTCGAGGAAGTTCTCGATGATGCGCGGCGCACTGGCCGCCACATCGTAAGGCCCGCAGTTCACCTTGCGCAGATGCTCGTCCGTCTCTGCCGCGAACACCGGCAACTGGCTGTCGGAAGACTCCAGGCGCACCCAGATCAGTCCAAAGGCTTCCTGCACCTCGAAAGCCTGTACGCGCTGCGATGCGGGGGGAGTGAAATCGGGCACGGCTGGCACTTTCACGCATTGGCCACCCGAGGAGAATTGCCAGCCGTGATAGGGGCATTCCAGATGCCCGTTCTCCACACGTCCCATGGAAAGGCGTGCACCGCGATGCGGGCAGCGATCCACAAAGGACTGAACCAGTCCCTCGGCATTGCGCCACAGCACCAGCGGCTGTTCCAGCAGCAGCACGGAAAACGGCGCGCTCACCACATCGCAGGATTGGGCAACAGGATGCCAGAGGGTACGTTCAGTCATGGGGATACTCGTCATTATCGAAATACAAAGGGCCGCTCAACGGCGGCCCTGTCGCTGCAAGTCGTGTCTTCACGACTGCTAACAGCCAACACTACCCGGCAAACCCCGGGGTCTGCCTTGAAGACATGCGCCACAGGCCGCAACCGATGCGGCGAGGCGGCGCAATGCCCGAGCAGCAGTGCTTACTTGGCGTCGCCACCTGGCACTTTGCCTTCCACGCCCTTGACGTAGAAATTGATGCCTCTGAGGAAGCCGTCATCGGCAACCTTGTCGGCAGCGATCAGCTCCTTGCCGTCCTGGCCGGTGATAGGGCCCTTCCAGATGGTGAATGTACCTTCCTTCAGTCCCTTTTTCACGTCCTCAACCTTTGCCTTGAGATCTGCAGGAATGTCGTCAGCCAGTGACACGATGTCGATCACGCCCTCCTTGACGCCCCACCAGGTCTGACGGCTGCTCCACTTTCCTTCCAGCGCGCTGCGGGTGGAATCGATGTAGTAAGGCGCCCAGTTGATGATGGATGAGCCCAGGTGAGCCTTGGGACCGTAGGCCGTCATGTCCGAATCCCAGCCGAAGGCACGCTTGCCCTTTTCCTCGGCCGTCTTCAGCACCGCAGGCGAATCGGTGTTCTGGAACAGGATGTCGGCGCCGCCATTGATCAGGCTGGTCGCAGCTTCAGTCTCCTTGGGAGGGCTGAACCATTCGTTGACCCAGACCACCTTGGTCTTGATCTTGGGATTCACGGACTGGGCGCCCAGGGTGAAGCTGTTGATATTGCGAATCACTTCGGGAATCGGCACAGAGCCCACCACGCCCAGGGTGTTGGACTTGGTCATGCCGCCGGCAATGATGCCGGCCAGATAGGCACCTTCATAAGTGCGGCTGTCATAGGTGCTGACATTGGCAGCGGTCTTGTAGCCGGTGGCGTGCTCCCACTTCACGTCGGCGAATTCGGGGGCCAGTTTCTGGATCACGTCCATATAGCCGAAGGTGGTGCCGAACACCAGCTTGTTGCCCTGCGAAGCCATGTCGCGCAGCACGCGCTCGGCATCGGCGCCTTCGGGCACGCTCTCCACATAGCTGGTCTTGATCTTGTCACCGAACTCTTTTTCCAGGGCTTTGCGGGCCTGGTCGTGGGCAAAGGACCAGCCACCGTCGCCCACCGGGCCGACATAAGCAAAAGCAATCTTCAGGGGCTCCGGAGCAGCGGCGGCAGGAGCAGCAGCGGGGGCTGCTGCCGGCGCAGCTGCTTCTTCCTTCTTGCCGCAGCCCACGAGAGCGGCCGAGGCAATAGCCGTCAGTGCGGCGACCTTGATCAATGAACGCTTGTGCAAATCAGTCATTAAGTTTTCCTTGGAACAAAGAGTGAGGTTTGAAACCGATAGGAGCGCAATCCCATGGATACCGGTTACACCTTGGGCAATATATGCATAAACTGCGCCAAATTGCAGAGAGGTATCCTGAAAACGACAGCGCAAAAAGAAAGGCCCCTCGGGGCCTTTGATCGGACGCTGGTCAGGCGCCCCGCAAACAGTGCTTATTTGGCACCGGGCACCTTGCCCTCGATACCGTTCACATAGAAGTTGATGCTGCGCAGCCAGGCGTCATCCGCCACCTTGCCCGCTTCCAGCAATTCCTTGCCGGTGTTGTCCTTGATGGGACCTGTCCAGACGGCAAAGGAGCCGTCCTTCAGGCCGGCGCGAGCCTTCTCAACCTTGTCCTTGATTTCCTGGGGTACGTCATCAGCGATCTTCTTCAGATCGATGGCGCCTTCCTTCACACCCCACCAGAAGTTGCCGGTCTGCCACTTGCCGGCCAGCGTGTCCTCCACCACCTTGCTGTAGTAAGGGGTCCAGTCGATCACGGCCGAGCCCAGATGCGCCTTGGGCGCAAAGCCGCTCATGTCGCCATCCTTGCCGAAGGCACGAGCGCCGCGCTCTTCAGCCGTCTTCAGCACGGCGGGAGAGTTGGTGTTCTGGTACATCACATCCACGCCGCCGTTGATCAGGCTGTTGGCGGCTTCGGATTCCTTGGGAGGAGCAAACCACTCGTTCACCCAGACCACCTTGGCCTTGATGGAGGGGTCGATGCTCTGAGCGCCCAGCACAAAGCTGTTGATGTTGCGCACCACTTCGGGGATTGGCACCGAAGCCACCACGCCCACGGTCTTGGTCTTGGTCATGGCACCCGCCACGATGCCGGCCAGATAAGCACCTTCAAAGGTCTTGGTGTCGTACACGGCTGCGTTGTCGGCCGTCTTGTAGCCGGTGGCGTGCTCGAACTTCACATCCTTGACGTCAGCGGCGACCTTTTGCACAAAGTCCTGATAGCCGAAGCTGGTGGCGAAGACCAGCTTGTTGCCCTGACCGATCATGTCGCGCATCACGCGCTCGGCGTCTGCAGACTCTGGCACGCTCTCGACCATGGAAGTCTCGATCTTGTCGCCGAACTTCTCCTGGATGGCCTTGCGGCCCAGCTCGTGCTGGTAGGTCCAGCCGCCGTCGCCGATGGGGCTCACATACATGAAGCCGATCTTGAGCTTGTCGGCAGCAGGAGCTGCCGCAGGCGCGGCGGCAGGAGCTACAGGTGCTTCTTCCTTCTTGCCGCAAGCAGTCAGCACAGCCATGGAAACAGCCGACAGGCCGATCATCTTGATCAGAGCGCGTTTGCCCAGAGTTGTCATTGAAGTTGTCCTCTCATTATTTTTGAAAAACGGATTGCACCACATTTGGGCATCACGCTCCAGGGTAGAAGGGTTTTCCCAGGGAAGCCGGCATATTGGCTCGAATCCAGGTCGGATTCCGCGAGATCAGCACCAGCACCACGATGGTGGCCAGGTACGGCAGCATGGACAGAATCTGGCTGGGCACCTGAACCCCGGTGGCCTGCAGATGGAACTGCAACATGGTCACGCCGCCAAACAGATAGGCGCCCAGCAGAACACGGGCCGGCCGCCAGGTCGCGAAAGTCGTCAGCGCCAGAGCGATCCAGCCTCGACCCGAAACCATGTTCTCCACCCACAGCGGCGTGTAGACCACCGAGATGAAGGCCCCCGCCAGACCGCACATGGCACCGCCAAACATCACGGCCATCAGACGGATGCGGCGCACGGGGTAGCCCAGGGCATGGGCTGACGAAGGCGACTCGCCGACCGAGCGCAGCACCAGGCCCGCACGCGTGCGGTACAGAAACCAGACCATCAAGGCGGCCAGCACGATGGCGCCGTAAACCAGCGGGTGCAGCGTGAACAAGGCCGGGCCCACGAGCGGCAGATCTGCCAGGCCCGGGATGGAATACTTGGGCAGCTCTGGCAGCTTGGCCTGCACATAGCCCAGGCCCACGAAAGCCGAGAAGCCCGCGCCGAACAGCGAAAGCGCAAGACCGGTTGCGTACTGGTTGGTGTTGAACCAGATCACCAGTCCCCCGAAGATGGCGGCGAGCAAGGCCCCTGCCAGCATGCCCGCGCCAAAGCCCATCCAGGTATTGCCGGTGTGCACGGTAGCGGCAAAACCCGCAATGGCGGCGCAGAGCATCATGCCCTCGGCACCGAGATTGACGATGCCCGATTTTTCATTGATCAGCAGGCCCAGGGCCGCCAGCGCCAGAACGGTGCCAGCGCTGAGGGTGGAGCCCAGCAGCAGTGCATAGGATTCCATGGATCAGGCTCCCTTCACTGCAGAAATGGCGCTGCCGGCTTTTTTCGCCACCCAGCGGATGCGATAGGCCACCAGCGTGTCGCAGGCCAGCAGCGCGAACAACAACAGACCCTGGAAGACGCCGGTCAGCGCCTTGGGCAGGCCCAGACGCGACTGCGCCAGCTCGCCACCGATATAAAACATGCTCATGAGAATGGCTGAGAAAATCATGCCCACAGGATGCAGGCGCCCCACAAAGGCCACGATGATGGCCGCAAAGCCGTAGCCGGCGGGCACATAGGGCGTGAGCTGACCCAGAGGGCCAGCGACTTCCAGCGCTCCCGCCAGACCGGCTGTGGCGCCGGAGATCAGCAGCGCCGTCCACAGCGCCTTGCGCGAGGAAAAGCCGGCATAGCGTGCCGCCGACGGCGCCAGGCCACCGACTTGCAAGGCGAAACCCGCACGCGTGCGAAACAGAAATGCCCACAGCAGACCGGCTCCCACCAACGAGATGATGACGCCGATATTCATGCGCATGCCCTGCACCAGCCGAGGAATCTGGGTAACACGCTCAAAGCTCTTGGTCTGCGGGAAGTTGTATCCCATGGGGTCCTTCCAGGGACCATAGACCAGATAGCCCAGCACCAGCGTGCCCACATAGACCAGCATCAGGCTGACCAGAATTTCGTTGGCGTTGAAGCGGTCGCGCAGCAAGGCCACGATGCCCGCCCAGAGCATGCCGCCCAGCATGCCGGCGATCAGGATGGCCGGCACGATCCAGGGCCCTGTGGTCTTGTCTGCCAGCAAGGCCATGCCTCCTGCAGCCACCGCCCCGATGACGAACTGGCCTTCGGCACCGATATTCCAGACATTGGAGCGAAAGCACACGGCCAGCCCCAGCGCAATCAGCAGCAACGGCGTGGCCTTGACAGCCAGCTCGCCCAGGGCGTAGCCCGATCTGATGGGTTCCCAGAAAAAGGCCTGCAAGCCCTTGACCGGATCCTTGCCCAGCAGGGCGAACAGGCAGACCCCTACCAGCACGGTGATCAGCAACGCCAGAATTGGCGAGCCATAGGTCCAGAACTTGGACGCCTGGGGACGTTGTTCCAGCTTAAGCATGGGCACCTCCCTGCGCCGCCGCCGCATCCCACAGGCCGCTCATCCATTCACCAATCTGCTGCACAGTGGCAGCTACTCTATCAACCGAGGGGCTCAGGCGGCCCTTGGCCACCACATGCAGGCGGTCACAAATCTCAAACAACTCGTCCAACTCCTCACTGACCACCAGCACGGCGCAACCCTGGTCGCGCAGCTTGAGAATCTCACCCCGAATCTGCGCCGCAGCCCCCACATCCACCCCCCAGGTGGGCTGAGAGATGATGAGCAGACGCGGCTTGGCATCAATTTCGCGGCCCACGATGAACTTCTGCAGATTGCCGCCCGACAGCGACTGCGCAGCCGAGTTCGGGCCGCCGGCTTTGACGTTGAAGCGGCCGATGATGTCCCGCGCCTGCGCCTGCAGTGCCGCCATGCGAATCCAGCCGCCCTTGCCGAGCGCGGTCTTGCGCGTCAGCAACAGGTTGTGGGCCAGGCCCATGCTGGGCACGGCCCCGCGCCCCAGGCGCTCTTCAGGCACGAAATGCAGGCCCATGCCACGGCGCCGGCTCGGCCCCATGCGTCCCACGCCCTTGCCCAGCAACTGCACGGCCTCTGCTTCGGCGCGTGTGTCCTCGCCGGACAGCGCATACATCAGCTCTTTCTGACCGTTGCCGGAGACGCCTGCAATACCGACGACTTCGCCCGCACGCACCTGCAGCGCAATGCTCTGCAGATCGACACCAAAAGGATCCTGGCTTCTGAGCGACAGCCCCTGCACACGCAGCACGGTATCGCCGGTATTCGCCGTGCGGTGCTCCAGCTGCGGCGGCTCCGAGCCGATCATCATGCGCGACAGCGAAGCATTGGTCTCGTTGGCCGGGTTGCACTCCCCCGTCACCACGCCGCCGCGCAGCACCGTACAGGCCGTGCACAGCGAGCGGATTTCATGCAGCTTGTGGCTGATATAGAGGATGGAGCAGCCTTCTGCGGCCAGGCGGCGCAGCACCACAAACAGCATCTCCACCGCCTGGGGCGTGAGCACCGAGGTGGGTTCGTCCAGAATCAGCACCCGGGGATTGGTCAGCAGGGCACGGATGATTTCCACACGCTGCATTTCGCCGACGGAAAGCGTGTGCACGGGGCGATGCGGGTCCACCTCCAGCCCGTAATCGCGAGCCGTGGCCTGAATGTTCTCGATCACCTTGGCCAGTGCAATGCTCTTGTCCAGGCCCAGCCAGACGTTCTCGGCCACGGTCAGCGTGTCGAACAGGCTGAAATGCTGGAACACCATGGCAATGCCCAGTGCCCGGGCTTCCTGCGGATTGCGGATCTGCACCGGCTTGCCGTCGACCAGGATGGCTCCCTCGTCAGGCTTGACCGCACCGTAGATGATCTTCATCAGCGTGGACTTGCCAGCGCCGTTTTCGCCCAAAATGGCGTGGATCTCGCCGGGCTTAACTTTCAGCGATACCTTGCTGTTTGCAACTACAGCCGGGTACCGCTTGGTAATACCCTCCAGCTGCAAACGCGCAGGCGCACTCGCAGATGGGGAATGTGTCGGGGGGGGATTCATCGCTGGATTGTCTCTCAATTCAAATAACAAATTGACTCAAACAGGCTCTATGCGCTGAACAGGAATACGATACAAGCTATTGATTTCGCAGCGTTAGTGCAACATTGCGAACCACCTCTCGCAGCCAGCGTGTGGCGGCTCCGGCATGCGAACGCGCATGCCAGAGCTGGTAATAGACCAGCGGAGGGAATTCCACAGGGCAAGGCAGTATGGCCAGGGACAGACGTTCGCTGAAACGCTCACAGAACAATCTGCCCGAGGTCATGACAAGCAAGCTTGATGCCACCATGTCGGGAATCAGACTGAAATGCGCGCAGCGTGCCACCACCTGGCGGCTCAAGCCCATGCCTGCCAACTGCTCGTCTATCACGCCCAGGGAACCGGGATAGGCCGGGGTTGGTGCAATGTGCTCAGCCTGCAGCCATTGCTGCACGTCCCAGCCCCTGCGCACTGCCGGATGCTTGGGACTGACCAGACAGACCACCTCGTCCTCGAACAGCTTGGCCATGTGCAGGCCTTCCGGTGGTTGCGGCCAGTTGCCGATGACGACGTCGATCTCGCCGTCGGCCAGTTGTCCCTCGTAATGCGCCTCGGCGCTCAGCGGCAGGAAGTCCACCGGACAATGCGGGGCCTGGGCCTTCATGGCCGACATCAGCCGCGGCAGAAACTGGGGATCCAGATAGTCGCTGGCCGCAATGCGGAAAGTACGAGTCGAGGTGCGCGGGTCAAACTGCCGCGCATCGCTGAACAGCCCCTCGGCCGCACGCAGAATGTCCGCCGAGGGTTGCACCATGCGCAGCCCCACATCGGTAGGCTGCATCTGTGCCCCAGAACGCACCAGCAAAGGGTCGCCAGCGAGCTCGCGCAGACGCCGCAGCGCAGCAGACACTGCTGGCTGGTGCATGCCCAGCCGCAGCGCCGCCTTGGAGACGCTACGCTCCGTCAGCACCGTGTGCAGCACCCTGATCAGGTGCAAATCTATCTTGTCGAACAAGGTCTGGTCACGCATAGGTCATGGCCATCCGGGCGCTGTGGCACGGCCAGCCTCATCCATTTTTGTATACAAAGCAGCCGCAGAGCGTAACTCAGTCAGCCCCTTTGAGCAGCCAAGGGATTGCCCTCTAGGCTGTCATATCTGCCTTGAATTCAGCATGCGCAATCCGACTCAGACCGCTGCAGTCATCACTTCCACACGGTTGCGCCCTTTGCGCTTGGCGGCGTAGCAGGCCATATCGGCCCCCTTGAAGGCGCTGGCCGCCGTGTGGTAGCTGGCATCCAGCAGCAACATGCCGATGCTGGCACTCAACATATAGCGCTGCCCCTGGTAGGAACCCTCCCAGTCCTGGATGGCCATGCACAGCAGTTGTGCATGACGCATTCCCTCCTCACGGCTGATTCCGGCCATGAGAATGGCAAATTCATCGCCTCCAACCCTGGCCACCCAGCCATGGGGCCGCACCGTGGACTCGATCAGTCGCGCAATATGGGCGAGCACCTCGTCACCCACTTCACGCCCGCCCTGGCGATTGACCTGAGAGAAGTGGTCCAGGTCTACATACAGCACGATGCCATGCGCCTTGGGCTCGCTCTGCGAACGGGCGACCACGTTCGCGCCTCCCAAGCTCTCCAGATAGTCGGGAGTCGTGTATTCGCGCAGCCATTCCTTGAGCCGCAGAGCAAAGGCCGTTCGGTTGGGCAGGCGGGTCAAGGGATCGTGCATGGCTTTCCAGCTCGATTGCTCGCGCAACTGCCGCTGCGTGGTCACATCCTCAAGTTCCCAGACCAGGTATTGACCATCCTGCGCCTTGCCCGACTGCTCCCAGGCCCTGTGCATGCGCTGCATGCTCTGACCGTGAATGCGCACCCATATCGGCCTTGCATCCTTGCGCACCAAGCAGACTTCGCTATCAAATTGTCCATAAGTATCCAGCGCCCGCCGAACCCGCCCCATCAGATCCTCATAGTCGGCATCGCTGGCACACAGATCACGCACAGCCAGGCCCTGCATCTCCTGAGGCTGATAGCCAAGTACTCTGGCGGCCTGCATGCCCACACGCTGCACCTTTGAGCCATGCGTCACGATCAAACCTACGGGGGCATAGTCCATCAACGTCTGCAACTGCATCTGCAAATCACGCTCAAGCTCGCCATGCGCCTCATATCCACCGCCCAGGGCCTGCAATGCAGTGCGCAGGGTCTGGGCCTCTCCCCAGTCATGATCGGACAGGCCATGCCACCAGTTGCCCCTGCGGCTGGCCAAGTCCACTTCCAGCATCAGCCCGCGTCGAGAAGCCTGCTCTGCCGAGCGGAACAAGGCCGTCAGCGGATAGGCGATCAGGCAAAGCACCGCTGCAAGCAGTCCAGCCAGCGCCAGCAGGGCCGTGGCCAGCCAGCCCATCATCTTGACCGAGACCCCCGGCACCCATTCCTGAACGTTGCTGACTTTCAGCAAAGTCCATTGCGCCCAAGGCAGCGGCATGGCGCTCCAGAGCTGGTTATTTCTCTGCTCACTGAGCGCACCGGTCTGAGCCGTCTTGAGCCAGGCTTGATCCAGCCCGCGAGGCAGCGCAGCATCGGCCAAGGCAGGGGGCAATTGCCACTGCCCTTTGCTGCTGAGAGCCAGCGGACGCAGGTCACGGTCGATCAGCAGCAGCTGGCTACCCGCTTCGGCAGAGGCAACTTCCAGCGAAAACAGCACCGACAAAGGCGTCCGGTAGCTGCCGCCAAGAACGCCCTCCAGCTTGCCTTGCAGATCACGCACCGGCACGACATTCTGAAACTCCAGCTGCAGGCCCGCATCACCGGAACGCACCCAGGCTTGAGTGATCGGCTTGCCCTCTGCCAATGACCGCTTGAGCACTTCACGCAGCGGCTCTTCAAGCTGTTCTGCGGCCAGCGCCTGCTCCTGATGCAAATTGACCAGCAACTGCCCTTTTCCATCAGCCAGTTGAAGTTGCTCATACTGCTGTGCCATGGAGGTGGGCTGCTTGAGCATGGCCTCCAGTGACTCCTGGGAATCATGCATATGGCCCGCCAGCACAGAGGACAGACTATGCAGGGGTTTTTGCTGCTGCTCGACTCTGAAGGCCAGCGAACGAACCGCGTATTCCAACGCTTTGGTCTGCGCCGGCAGCGCTCCGTCCATGACCGCCCGGCGCAGGGAATAAGCCACCCAGCCCGCAGCGCCAGCACCAGCCAGCAGCACGGCAATCATGGCAACAAGCACCATGCTGCGCAGCATGGGGCCCGGGCCTCTGCGTATCCGCCCAGACTGTGGCGCGGCAGCAACCTCCTCTGGCTGCGACGGTGCAACCCATGGCGGCTCTGCTTGCAGGGAGAAGACAGCTTCTGACATGGGCCTCAATATAGAGAGCCGATGTCTGCAACCCAACGAGAGGAAACCCCGGAGATTGTCGACAAATGCTACGCCGTAAGCTCCTGCTCAGAGCACAAGCCAAGCGCTGCATGGCCTGCAACCCGGCCCGGTATTTACCCCAGCGCCAGCACCTCCAGTGCGCCGGGCTTGGGTAATTCAATGACATTGCCTCGCCCGGCAATCAGCCCATGCTCTCGCAACTGCCTGAGCACGCGCGAGAATGTTTCAGGAGCAATACCCAGTTGCGCTGCAATCAGGCGTTTGCGTGCCTTGAGGATGACATGCAGGGCATTGCCATTTCCCCCCGGGATCGCATGGTTCAGCAGCCACTGGGCGCATCGAGCTTCGGCGTCCTGAGCCAGGCGACTGACCGCCAGCTCAGCCTGCGAGCAATAGGCCTTGGCCACATCTTTGAGCAAGTGCTGCACGGCAGGTGCAAGCTCCGCCACAGAGCTTAGAAAGCGCCCCAGCGGAATGATGTAGATGCGCCCAGCCGTCTGTGCCTGCATATCGAGGCACGAAGGACGCTCTTGCAGCGCAAAAGCAGCATCCAGCCAGGTCGGCCCTTCCACCTGCCCCAGCTGATGGCGCATGGCCGACTCCTGGCCGACCCCGAGCATCACGCTGCCGCTTTCCAGATACAGCACCGAATCGAGGGGTTGGCGACGTTGCCTGAGCCAAGAGCCTGGGGCAAAGCTCTCAGGCTGCCCAAACGTGGAAGCGATTTGCGACATGGAGGGCATGGTGAACATATGTGCCACTGTGCCGGGCTTTGCCCCGGCTCATATTGAGCCAAGTCAACAAGCCGGGCCGACCAGGAAAAAGGGCCGCTGTCGACACTGCGGCCCTTTGGAACTGGCAAGTCGATATTCCAGATCGACGACGTCGTAAACACCATTCAGCCCCCCGGAAACAGACACGTCCAGGCGCCTCATATCGCTGCATCTTTTTGCCCCTCGACCATGGGTTGCCGATAGCTGTCATTCCTTACCGGACGCGGGAAGTCCGCTCAAGGCAGCAGACTCTCAGGGAACGCTGTCATGAATACGGCAAGCAGCAGACGCAGTGCCTCGACGTCAAAACAGCTCAAGCAGATCAGGCGCTGCTGCCGCAAATCATCGCCATTCGTCGATCGACGTGTATGACGCGCATCTACCAAGTGTGTGCATAGCTGACGCGCAACACCGTGCCCGCTGCTGGGAGGCGGCTGGTGTTGTTGTTATTGCGAAGCAGCTGGCTGTATAGCGGGAAGTAGTTGCGGTTGAGCAGGTTTTCCACACCGAGCGATACGCGGTTCTTGGAATCGATTTTCCATTGGCTGATCAAGTCCACGGTGGTGTAGCCTCTGGTGTCGTGGCGCCCAAAGCTGGTCTTGCCATCCAGTCGGTAATCCTTGGAGGCATACGCGCTTGCCTGGATGCGGTGGCTCCAGCTGGCACTGGGACGGTATTCCACATATGCAGTCAGTTTGAGGGGAGCAATACGATAGCCCGTCATGTCCTGATAAAGGCTTGAGCCCTGCGGGAGTTCACGCCCTCTCATCCAGGTAAAGCTCCCACCACTGCTCCAGCGGTCATCGTCGCTGAAGTAGTCGAGGCCACCTTCGATCCCCCGGATTTTTTCTTTGGTTCGCAGCAGCGTGAGTCCGTTGTTGAAGCTCTGCACGGCACCGAGATCGGAGCGCGATTGAAAGGCTCCCAGGTTGGCAATGACATTGGAAAACTTCCCGCGCCAACCGACCTCTACGGTATCTGTTTTGACAGCCTGCAGGTTGGAGTTTCCAATATTGAAGCCCGCTGTGGCATTGCGCACCACGACCCCGATATCCGGTAGCTCAAAGCCCTGGCTGTAGGACGCATAGAACTCGTGTCCCTTGGTAGGCGCAAAAACCGTGCCCAGGTTGTAAGTCCATGAGCCATATTTAACGGTACCACCAGCCACGGACTGGGGACTGGGCAATTTCGATTGCGACAAAGGGGTGAAATCGTTGAAGCTGGCCTGAGCTCGGTCGTAGCGCGCTCCGCCTTCCACAGACCACTGATCGTTGAATTTGTGTTGCAACTGGGCAAAGGCACCAATGCTTCGGGTCGTGACCTGAGGCATATAGATCAAGCGGCCAATCTTGTTGAACACCAGACCTCCACTGGCGTCATAGGCCTTGGGATCAAAGATATCAATCGGCATGTCGGTGCGCTCGTGATTGAAGTCCGCCCCCCAGATCAGCAAGGTGTTCTTCTCTTGTCCGAGAGGTGTTTTGATGGTCAGGCGACCACCGAACACATCGGAGTTCTGCATGGACTGATCGACGTTGGCCCCTCGCACAGGAACGGCGCGTGCATCGAACGGCGCAAAGCGCGTATAAAAATCCCGGTAATAGAGTTGAGCCGCCACGGCGCTGCCTGCGAGATTGCGGTTCTCGTAGTCAAGACCCAGCATGGTGTTCTTGATCTGGTTTTGATCTGCAAGTACCAAGCCCTTGATAGGCCTGGCTGCAGCCGAACCTGCCGGCAAGCGAGCCACTGACGCATCCGATGCATAGTCGGAGTCCTGGCTGGCGTTGTAGTGGCTCGCGGAGAATTGAAGCCGTTGATTGGCGTCCAGCTTGAAGCCGATCTTGGCGGACGCGTTGTAGATAGCGGAGTCGAACAAGTCTCCCTGGCTGGGCTCGGGTGCAATGCGAGCGCCCTTGGCGTCGAACGAGCCTCCGACATGCTTGGCGCCAAGGCTGACGGAATAGTCGACCACATCGCCGCCGCCAGAAAGATAGTGCTGGACTTCGGCTCCAAGCCCGGCGCCTCTGAGTGTGGACAGCGGTGCAGATCCCGTCACGATGGTCTCTGCTTTGGTCTCGCCCGAGGGGCGTTTGGTGCGCACAGAGATGATGCCGCCTGCTGCGCCGCTGCCATAGATGGCGCTGCTGCCGCGAAGCACCTCGATCTGCTCGATGTCCGCAGGGTTGATGTTGGCGAGGTTTCTGGAGGAGTCGCGATTGGTGTTCAGTGGAATCCCGTCCACAAGAATAAGCATGTTCCGGCCACGCAGAGTCTGCCCATAGTCGGTGATTGTGTGACTGGAATCTGCCATTCCAGGGACGACTTTGCTGAGCATGGTTGCCAGACTGTCGGAGCCTTGCCGAAGCTGCTGAACTTCTTCACCTTCGAGAATACTGACCTGCCGAGACGGCGCAACGAGATTATTCTGGGTACGTGCCGTCACCGTAACGGCTGCAAGCTCGGCCGAGCCTTGTCCGCTGGCAGGCAAGGAAGCACTGCTCTCTTGCTCGATGGACGCCTTGGTGGTCCCCGGGACTTCCAGTGCATAGTTGCCTTCACTTAGGCGACGTGCACTCAATCCCGAGCTTTCCAGCAAATGTGCAAAACCGCCATCGACGGTGTGGAAACCAGACAGGCCGGGGGTACGCTTGTCGTTGAGCTTGCTCAGATCCATGCTGAGATTGATGCCCGCCTGAGCTGCAAAGTTCATCAGTGCGGGACCGAGCGGGCCAGCGGATACCTGATAGGACTTCTGCGCAGGACTGGTAGACGGATCTGCCGCATAGGCCTCTGGCATGTGCAAGCCGATAGCGGCTGTGCCGACGATGGCAACAAAAATTCCTCTGACTGCCGCTGCGACGGGGCGCAGTCGCGTTGCTTTGGCGTTCCTGTTGAGTTTCCGGACGTACTTTTCGGGCATCTGCTCAATCCTCCTGGCTGTCAATAAACGGGTCTTGATGCACTTGACAGGCGAGATTGAAAAACAGGACAGCGATTGAACAGAGTCATCGCTGCGGCCTGAATTTCGGAGGGCAGCATGCGAGAACCTGATCGTGAGAAACGTCAGGAACGCGTGACGGTTATCCAGTAAGGGGTGCGTTGCTGCCTGCGGATCGGCATGGTCCGAGCCAGCAGCTCGAGAATACGATCTGTATCGTGCAAATGGAATGTGCCGGAGACGAGCAGCTCAGCAGCACCTGGATCGCAGCGCAGAACTCCTTCGCGATAGCGCTGCAGCTCCTCCAGAAAGTCAGCCAAGCGCATGTTCTCGGCATACAACACACCCTGAGTCCAGGCATCGGCGCGGGATGGCAGCGAGGTGAAGGCCCCCGCCTTGTGAGCATCAAAGCTCACTTGCTCGCCAGCCTGCACGACAAGAGATTGCCTGGAATGCGCAGGCATTACCTGCACCGCGCCTTGCAGCACCGACAGCGTCGTGCTCCGTGCATGCTTTCGAACGATGAATTTCGTGCCCAGCGCCTGCAGCCGCCCATCGGCAGTCTGGATAACAAAGGGCAAAGTCTTGTATTCGCTCAGGTGTGCGGTTTCCACCAGAATCTCACCGGCAAGATGCTGGATCAGACGTTCTTTGCCATCGAACTGAACGCTTATTGCGGAAGCCGTATTCAACAGCACCTGACTGTTGTCAGCCAATGTCAGTTCGCGTCTTTCGCCTGTTGCTGTTCGGAAGTCCGCACTCCAGATGTGCCATGGCAGATAGCGGTATGAGAACCAGCCAAGCATTGGCGTTGCCAGAGCAAGCGCCGATGCACGCAGAATCTGCCGGCGATTTGCTGCAGCACGTGGACGATCCAGAACGGCCATGCCCACTGCCGAGGGAACACTATCCATTCGGAATTTCAGTTGCTCTATGCGTTGCCAGATTTCCTCGTGAGTTGCACTGAGACTGCGCCATCGAACCAGCGCGTCTTGCTCTGCTTCGCTGAAGTCCGACGCATGCCGGCGAGCCAGCCATTGAGCGGCCTCATCGATAATGCTTGCATCGATTGCATCCATTTCAGGCATCCAGCATCACGCGCAGGCATTGCCGAAAACCTTGCGCCATATAACGGGTGACCGTACGCACGCTTACTTGCATTTGCGTGGCAATCTCCTCGTAAGCGAGCCCTTCGAGCTGTGAAAGCAGGAATGCAGTGCGAACTTTCGCTGGAAGCTCTCCCAGCAATGCGTCCAGCTCCTCCAGGGTCTGCAGCAAGATGGCTCGAGCCTCTGCGGAGAGCGCGGTGGCTTCAGGCAATAGCTGCAAGGAGGCAAGATATGCCTGTTCGAGCGAGCGGCGTTCCAGGTGATTGATCATCAATCGCCTGGCAACCGTTGTCAGATAAGCCCTGGGCTCTCTGATGTCTTCAATTGCTTGCGTTCTGGCAGTTGTCCATATGCGCGCGAATGTGTCCTGCGCAATGTCTGCCGCGTCATAGCGGTCGCCGAGCTTGCGCTGTAGCCAGGAGATCAGCCAGCGGTTGTGCAGTGTGTACATGCTGCCAAGTGCTTCACTGGCGATGCTGTTGGCGTGGGTAGGCACCGAAGTCTCTCGTGCATTGGAAATGCAACGATTCTACATAAATGATACCCATTCTCAATTGTTGAGAAGCCCCACCGCCCAGCGGGCACAGCCCTCTTCCCCAAGCCAGAGCTTGCGTGCGCCACCTTTGATGGAAAAGACGTGAAGGCTGGGGTCAGGGACTGCAGTTGTCGTCACAGTTCCTTGCAGACGGGTTGTCTTGCCTTGAGGGCCAGACGCATCAATGCTTCAGGCTGATTTCAAAGGGAAGTGGCGTCAGCGGCTCTTAGAAGGTCGGCTCTTTTTGTCTGCTAAGGATGGTGTTGCGACTGCCGCAGTCCGGCCAGCAGCAGTCGACCAGCGCGTAGCCGCAAGCGGCCGGTCAAGCTGTGGATTCAACAGCTCAATGCAACACAATGGCCGCCACTGCCAGCTTTGACGTGCTTGATAAGTTCTACGCAGCGTCATCACACTCCAAAGTGGCGGTATGGAATGCAAATCGCTGGTGGGTTGGGTTTAGCAGCGAATCGGTGATGGTTTTGCCGTGCGAGCGCTTGGCGGACTTGAGGCAAATACTCACCGCACGACCCCTACAGAAAAATTCACTCGTAGAACAGGGTGAAGAATGCTGTGGTCGACACGAGGCCCGAGCCCATCGCCGAAGGGCTTGCAGCCGTACGAACATAACGTGCCGTCAACGGAATCTTGACCCGTGTGGAGCTGAGAGATGCTGTGCCATGGACCAATTTCGAGCCCAGTTGCAGTTGGGTGGTGCTGCTCAGATCGCCCTCGAAAAGCATGACACCTACCCCGCTTGCCATGCCCTCGTCACTGCTATTGGCGAGAATGCTACTGCCAGCAGAGGTCTGCGTGCCGTCAACCTGGTAGCTGACCTTCACACCACTGTCGCAGAGCAGGTTGATATTGAAGGTTTTCGCCTTGTCGTTGGACCGTGGGATTGGGGCATCAAAATCAGTCTTGGCAATCGTCGGCAGGCGCACATCGATAGAGCGACTGTCAGCATTCATCTCACAACCGAGGCCGGTGATTTGCGAGCTACTGGTGATGGAGAGCTTCGTTACAGCCAAATTGTTGTAGCGCACTTCGGAAGACCCTCCAATAGTGACCACTCCCGCAGAAACATCGATGTCATCGGTCTTGATCAGGAGCACTCGCCAGTTGGTACTCAACGGGTATCTCGTTGGCGCGTCCACCGGCCAGTTCAGACTAGGCAGCGGGGTAATTTGGGTTGGGTTGGGGTTGCAAAGCATCTGATTGCACCAGAACACCGAAACACCGATACCCGGCACATTGGTGGCGAATACATAGGGCAAGCCGTTGTGGTTTGCAAGCCCAGGAACTTCCGCACCGATAGCGCCCGCATGGATGCCTGTCACCATACCCCGAACGTCACACTCGATGGTGGCGTCAGAAAATCTCTTCCAGCCACTGTCCCACAGCGGGGTGCCGTTGGAGGCGTTACGCGGGATGCTCAAGGATGACGGCAGGGCCACCGTTGCCTGCGCGATTTGACTGCCCGGTCGGAAAGTACACCCCTCAGCCGCCAGCGCTGAAGGCCCCCACAATAGGGCAATGAGTAGAAGAAAAATTCTCATGATGACACCTCGTGGACTTAGTTAGCGCGGCTTGGGCGCACCGGATGGTTTGCTGCACAGCGCCTGCGCCTTGATGAAGGGAGACTCGCGCTTGTGCTCCAGCGATGGCAAGCTGTAATGCACCAGGCACTGGCGATCACTGCTTTGCCCCCAACGCACGGTCAGTTGGCCCTGTTGCTCGGTGGCGCGGAAGAACACTCGACTGCCTTGCCCCACTAGCGTCAAGCTGTTGCCCTGTGCATCGAGCACCTCAGCGCCCATCGGCAGCGCTTGGCGCTGCTCGTTGTGCAGAGTCAGCAGCACGGGCTCGCCCGTCACGGTGGGGTAGTTCAGCATCACCACCGCGCCATAACGCGGGGCGATGCTCTGCGAAGTAAGTTGCAGCTCGACGTCGTCGGCGATGCCCTTGGGGTCGAGCGCCACTTCGTTTTGCCGGTACGGCATCAGGCTGGCCACTACGCCGTAGCCACTACCGCTCAATTGGTCTCCGTTGTTGTTGAGCATCCGCGCGCCCTTGGCGTCTTTTGCTTGGACGATGGCACGCGTTTCGCCCTGGCTCTGACTGAAGGTGATGCCCTCAGGATGCGCCACCACACTTCCCGACAGCCCCAGGCCAACCTGGCGATAGCCGTCGCCCTGGCTGTAGCTGCCCGACAGATTGGTGCTGGCCGCGCGGTATTGCACATTAACGCCGCCCGAGTTGCTGGCATCGCCTTCTGCGCGTGAGCGCGAACCATAGACGCCGTAGTTGAACTGGTTGAATTCGCCGAGCACGCCGGAAACGTTCAGTTGGTTATTCAAGTCGCCCTTGTCCGAATAGGTGCTCGAGCTGCTCAGGTAAGGTGCGCGGCTGGATCGGCCCAGCGGAAATGACAGCATGAGCATGTACTGCGTGATTTTTCGGCCGCGATTGGACTCAACGCGACTGGCTGACAAGCTCATGCTGCCCCAGCGATAACTGTTGGAGTAGCCAGCCTGGTAATTCGTGTCTCTGGACTGGCCAGCCTGCCAGTAGCTTTGCGAGGAACCGCTTAGAAAGAGGCTCCCGTAGCCTTTGGCCAAGGGCTGATTGATGTTCATCTGGAAGCGGTTACGCTGACGACGTGCAGGCGCAGCGCTGGGATCGCGGGCTCGGGCAAAGTCGCCAAAACTCAGGTAGCCCTCGCTGGAGAACCGATACGCCGACACCACAAAGTTAGTGCGCGTGCTCTCCAGCAACTTGCTGTAACTGAGGCGAGAACTCTGGCCTCTTGCCGAACTGTTCAAGCCACCACGCTCTTGCAACCCCGAGGCACGGGAATGGGTGGTATCAAAGGCGAACGCTCCCAGCGATGTACTCAGCGCAATGCCGCCCTGCACAGCCAAGTATTGGTCTGCAATGATGCTGCCGATGTAGCCGGTCCACCTGTTGGAGATGCCGCGTTGGTAAGTGCCCTGGGCGAAGCGTGGCTTGCTCTTGAGCCAGTCATCGCGGTACTTGCCTGCGGTGAGGCTGTAGCGTGAAGTGCCCGGTCGCAGCAACTGGGCCACCGAAGCGAAAGGCACAGTGAAGCTGCGTACGCGGCCATCGGCCTCGGTCACTGTCACTTTCAGGTCGCCTGAGTAGCCGGTGTTGTACAAATCGTTGATGACAAAGGGGCCGGGCGCCACGCTGGTTTCGTAGAGCACAGTGCCGCCCTGGCGTACAGTCACCCGCGCGTTACTCTCGGCGGTTCCGTGAATGGTTGGAGCGAAGCCGCGCTGCGAATCGGGCAGCATGCGATCATCCGAGGACAGTTGTACGCCGGTGTACGGCACACTGTCGAAGAGGCCCGATGGCGTGTAGTACTCACCCAGCGTCAGCTGCGACTTAAGGCCGGTCAGGTCCCGCTGCGCATAGCTGCTTACCGCGTCATAGTGGCTGGTCGTTGGGCCGCTGCCACTGCTTTGGCTGTAACTGCCGTTGTGGCGCAGTCGCCAGTTGCCGATGTTCAGTCCGACATTGAGGCCGGTGTAGAGCTGGGTACTTTCCTGGCCGCGCCCATCGTTGCGATAGGCGTTGGCGTTGTAGTCGATGAACCCGGCTGTGACACCACGATCCCACTCACGCGGATCGACATAACCGCGGCTGGGGAGCTTGAGGAACGCCTGCGGAATGGTCAGATCCAGACGCAGGGTGGCCAGGTCCAGCTCGGCTTGGGCACCCGGCAGTTGCTGGGTGATATCTACACAGTCTGTATCCAGCGCCGCAGCATCCGACACCCGCGCCGCATCCAGCCCCAGGCTTGCCAGCTGATTGCGCTTGAAGCAGTAGCGTGATGCCCGACCATCCTGCGCATCCTGCACGAGCACGTCCTGCTGCCCGATCCCGTTCTGATTCACGTAAACATCCAGCTGATAGCTACCTGGCGCCACCGGGTTGCCGCGTTCGAAACGCGAGATATCCACCCTGTGGCTCGCTGGCCCCTGGAGAAAAGCTGGATTGAAGGACGCCTGCTGGGCTCCCGTTTTCGCGAGCACCTGACTGATACCTCCAGTCAAGGCAGCGCTAACGATAGCGGCCCGCAATGCGTCACGAAGCGACAAGCGAGCATCGACGAACATGCACCAACGGGGAAATATACAAATGAGCAGACGCACCCCAGCTCCTTGAGGCTCAGTGCAGACTGGCGGACTGCTCGGGGGCAGCACCGAAGTCGCTCATCCAGCGGAAACGCACCTTTCCCCCATTGCTCTCACCGCTGTAACCCGGCAGCGGGAAATCATGGCTGCTGAACGGCACGATCATGCCGCCGCCGGTATCCGTGGTACTGCCACCCTGATCCAGTGACAACGCACTGAACGACAGGTGATACGGGCTGGAGTTTTCGCCACGCAGTACATAGCCATCGCCATCGCCTTGATGCTCTACCCGCCAGACCACCTGCTCGATAGCCTTGTGCAGATCACCCGACAGGCCACTGGGGCGATAGAACAGTTTCAGGCGTGACCGCACAGCGATCTGCATCATGTTTCCACTGGAGTCCTGCGGCAGCGGCGGGATCTCCAGCGCATTGAACCAGAACAGGCTCTCGCGATCCTGCGGCAGTGTTTCGCCGGTAAATGCCAGGCGCACGCTCTGACCTTTCAGCGGGTCGAGCCTGAAGATGGGTGGCGTTGCCAGGAAGGGCGCGTCTGCATCCTGCGGTTTGCTTTGGGTATCACCACGATCAACCCAAATCTGCATCAAAGCGGGGTCTGATCCCTGGTTGGTGAGTTTGACGGTGACTTCGCGTTCCTTGGCGGGGTAGACAATTCGCGTTCCATCGATCGATACGCCGGCGTGGGCGACGGATAGGGTGGACAGGCAAAGCAGTACGCTGCTGAACACGTCCCGTAACCAATAAGCGGACATTGCTGGTTTCTCTTGACTACCCGGGACTTGCGCCCCGGGCTATGCGGATTACTCGTAGGTCAGTTGGAAGTTCGCCGTGGCTGCGACAGCACCGGCGCCAGCGCCACCCGCTTGCGAGTAATACTGCACGTAGTACTGCAGATTGGCCGGCGTCGTGCCGCTCACAGTTTCCGCACGAGCCAACTGCGTGGTGGCGTCGTCGGTATTGATGTTGATCACCCTGTGGTTTTTATCGAGCACTTGCACCTGTACGCTGCTAGCCGGATCGGTAGCAGCGTTGTTTTTGAGGTTGCCATGGGGATCGACGTTGGTGCCTGGAACGAAACCAGCAGAGACTTTCACCCCATCGCCGCAGCCGGTCACCTTCAAGGAAAAGCCACCACGACCGGCACTGCTCTGCGCGGCAGAGAGCAAATCCTTGTTGACGGGAGGCAGATTCACACTGACAGTTGTGGCAGTGGAATCGAGTACACAACTTTTCTCAGTGACCTTGCCAGTAATGTTGACTACACCGTTCTGAGGGGTGGCCGCATAAGCTTGGGCACCAAGACCGACGCCCGCTATACAGATCAATATAGTGCGCAGTTTAGATTGCATATCGCTCTTTCGATTAATTGAAAACACCAACGATTAATCTGCCGATCAGAAACATTCTTGGCGCCTAGCCCGCAAAACTATTTTTCTTACGGAATAAGCAACTTTGACAGAGAAAGTTATGATCAACAGGAGGTTGATATGATTAAATCCACCCGTATAAAACTCAATAAGAATAGTCTTAAAAATTAAAAACAATTGAAGTCAGTCACATGATTGGCACAGCCTTGGAGATGAAGGACAAGGGGATTGCAGGCGGCTTTTTTGACGCCGCAAATATGGCATTCACCTTGGGTGGCAGGGGGCACTGAGCAGTCATCGAGCCGACGCGCACAGGCCCACACCACGCTGGGGGCGCTTTACGATTGGGTCAGTTTGAGCCTGAGGCGCGCCATGGCGGTTGAAGGCTCCAGCAGCTGCAAGGTGGCTGTAGCACCTTTGGCGGTGCCTGCAGGCTCAGGCTGAGATGGTGCCGAACCATTAGTCGGCCTTGGTGGTGGACTACAACGGCGAGTCTGGCAGTGGCAGCCGTGATCACTACGCCAGCGTGAAGGTGCGCTGGGCTTCTCAGAGCGGCAAACACCACCGACCCACGAAGCGTGCACAGATGATCGCAGCGGCCAGTTTCAGCAATGCCCCGTGGATATCCAGCCGCCTTGCAAAGCGGATGCGCAGCTTGCCAAAGCCTGCAAACCAGCCATGTAATCAGCCGTGTGTGCGCTCTACAACCCAGCGATGCTTGCCTGGCTTTTCGCTGCTCTCGACACCTCGCCTGGCAACCCGGCTGGCAATGCCTCGCCGCCTGAGATAGGCACGGCAGCGCTTGTAGTCGTAGCCTTTGTTCGCATGCAGCTTCGCCGCCCGCTTGCGTGCCCGCCCCGGCAAGCCCGCAATGGCTGGAATCGCATCCATGCACTTCTCGAACATCATGGAGTCGTGCCTGTTGGCACCACTGACGAGGATCACCAGCGGTGATGCCTCTGGCATCTACAACGAGGTGGTGCTTGCTGCCAAGCTTGCCTCTGTCCGTGGGGTTGGAGCCCGTTTCCTGGCCCCCGGGGCTTAGCACCGAGGAGCCATCTATGCTGGCGCGGCTCCCATCAATCTGGTCATGCTCGCGCAGACGCACCAGCATGGCTTGGTGCAAACGCTGCCAGACGCTGCCAGACGCTGCCAGACGCTGCCAGACGCTGCCAGACGCCATCAGCATTCCAGTCACGCAAGCGCCGCCAGCAGGTCATATATGAATTTTTAATACCAAATAGTGCAAATCTGCCACGTTCAGTTTATAGTTTGAACTGATGAGTTCAAGTTTTGTACTTTTTGGTTTTCATCGATACGTAGCCAACGCACCAGGGAGCGTCCATGTCTCGTTTTATTTTCTGAGGCGGTGTGCCCCTGCTTCCAAGCACACAGAACTAGACACCGAACGCCGAATGCAAATCGCTTTCTCACCGGGACCGCCTATGAGTGGTGAGCAGGCCGCGATCTCAATCGGCAACAGGTCTTCAGGAGGTAAGTGCGCAGCGGGGCATTCGTCCAGTGTTCCGTCGCGTGTCACACGCAGGGGTGTTTCAAGGCTTGCTTGAGCGCTAGTCAGGCAGCTAGGTTGCAAGTCGTTTGACGAGTAAGACTACAGACGGATTGGCTTGCTTTTAGGCTTGCTTTTAGGCTCGCATGACGGAGCATTTTTGCAACTTGGCCTCAATCAAAAACGATCCGCCATGCCTGCTTGAGCACCGCAATTGGGCACAACGTTGGCCTGGTATTACGCACAAGCAAAAGGACCTATATGCATATTTCAAGAAGCTCATTCATGCGCACGACAGCGCTTGCGGTGATCCTTGTGGGGGCCAATGTTGTCCTATCGGGTTGTGCCGTTGATGTACCCAATGGGGTGAAGCCGGTCACCGGTTTTGATGCCAAGCGCTACATGGGGACGTGGTACGAGTTGGCACGAATCGATCACAGCTTCGAGAAAGACCTGAGCCAGGTCTCAGCTAGCTACAGCCTCAGAAACGACGGAAGCGTTACGGTGCTGAACCGTGGATTTGACTCAGTCAAGCAGCAATGGCGCGAAGCCGAGGGCAAGGCCCGGTTCCTGGGGTTGGCAGATGTGGCGGCTCTGAAGGTATCTTTCTTCGGCCCTTTCTATGGCGGCTACAACGTGGTGAGCCTTGATGAGGACTATCAAACCTCTTTGGTGATTGGCAGCAGCTTGGATTACTTCTGGCTTCTGTCACGCAATAAGACCATTCCCGAGCAACAGTTCAATCTGTTGCTACAGAAGGCCAAAGCCCTGGGCGTAGACCTGAGTCGTGTCACGAAGGTCCCTCAATCGAACCAGCCTTGAGTTCAGAGAAGTCATTTCCCCGCGACTTTGCATTCGCGCGGATGGATCTTGTACTTACAGACTTTTAATTCCCATGAGCACCCACAACCCTGCACAGAGCAGCAGAAAAAAAACCATCGCAATCATTGGCGCAGGCATATCTGGGCTGGCCTGCGCCCAGGCATTGGTCGAAGTAGGCCACTGCGTCCATGTATTCGACAAGAGTCGGGGCGCCTCTGGCCGCATGAGCACGCGCCGCAGCAGCGATGGGAACATTGATTGGCAGTGTGACCACGGTGCCCAGTATTTCACGGCACATCATGCCGAGTTTCGACAACAGGTCTCCGATTGGCAGCAGGCAGGCGCTGCGCAGGTTTGGCAGGGCCGTATCGGCAAACACGATGGTCATGACTTCGCCTTGCAAGACAGCTTTTTGGAGCGCTTTGTCGGCACCCCACGCATGACCTCTCCGGCTGCACATATGGTGCGCGGCATGCATGCCATATCGCAATCTGTGCGTTTTCAGTGGCAAGCCACCGTCCAGCCTTTGCAACCGCGTTCGGCGTTTGGCTGGATTCTGCAAAGCCAGGAGCATGGCACCGAGCCACACCGCTACGAAGCGGTTGTGCTTGCCGTTCCGGCACCGCAGGCCGAGGCGCTGCTGGCAGGTGTTGCACCGCAAGCGTCTGCCCTTGCACGCAATGCCAGGATGCTGCCCTGCTGGGCACTCATGGTGCGCTGCCATCAACCGTTGTCATTGCCGGTAGACGGCTGCTTTGTCGAGCACAGCCCATTGCGTTGGATCGCACGCGACAGCAGCAAACCTAGCCGAGGCGGCACCGAAACCTGGCTGCTACATGCCGCACACAGTTGGAGCGAGGCACATTTGGAAGACGATGCCGCAACTGTCACGGCCGCACTGCTGCATGCATTTGCGCAACTGGGAGGCCCCGATCCCGCCAGTGTTCAGGCTACCGCTCATCGCTGGCGCTATGCCGACACCGCCAACCCATTGAACGCGGGCGCATGGTGGGACGCTGCAGCAGGTTTGGGAATGTGCGGAGACTGGATGCACAGCGGCAGCGTGGAAGGTGCCTGGCTGAGCGGACGGAGCCTGGCCCGGCATGTCCACACCGCGCTGCACGTACACGCGGGCTGAGACCGAAGGAGGCATGCCGTGCACCGCAAACCGCATCTGCCTGAAAAGTCATGCCTTTGCTGCGGGCGCCCATTTGCCTGGCGCAAAAAGTGGGCTCAGGTATGGGACGAGGTCAAATACTGCTCCGAACGCTGCCGACGGCAGCGCAAGCAGTTACCTCCATCTGGGGAGCAGACATGAGCACGGTGCTGCTCTGGTTACGCAACGACCTGCGCCTGCACGACCAACCCGTCCTTCACGCCGCGTGCAGGATGGGGGCGCAGTACCTGCTGCCGGTGCTGTGCCTGCCGGACATTCAGGCTAGAACCCGTTGGGGCTTTGCCCGCATCGGCCAGCACCGTCGCACCTGGCTAGCCAAGACGATACAGAACCTGGCCGAGAATTTTCATGAACTGCGCTCTCAACTATTGATTTTGAATGCGCCAGCCGCCATGGCCCTGCCTGCGCTGGCACAGGCCTTAGGGGCCTGCACCATTGTCTGTGAAGACGTCGCAGCGCCCGAGGAGCAAGCCGAGGTCGACGCTCTGCGAGCCGCAGGCCTGCAGGTGCACACCGTGTGGCACAGCAGCCTGCTGCACCCGGACCAATTGCCTTGGCCGGTGGGGCAGTTGCCCGCAGTGTTCACCCCGTTTCGTCAGGCTGTTGAGCACGCCAAGCTACAACCTTACCCGCCTCTGCCAGTGCCGGAGGCTCTGCCCAGAGTTCCGCCGAATATACCCAGCAAGTACCTTCAAGAGCAGGCACTTGCTCTGGATGCATTGACCGATGCCTCTAATTCGCTTGATGCCCGAAGCGCCATCGCCTTCCTGCAAGGCGGCGAGTCTGCGGCCCTTGCCCACCTCCGTCAGTACCTCGCACGCGGGCTTCCCCACCGCTACAAGCGTACGCGTAACGGTCTTGTGGGATTGGACTACTCAAGCAAATGGTCGCCCTGGCTTGCCACGGGGGCATTGTCGCCCCGGCAAGCCCACGCTCAACTTCGACAATTCGAAGCCATGTACGGCGCGACCGAAAGCAGCTACTGGCTCTGGTTCGAGCTGCTATGGCGCGACTATTTTCGTTTTCTGCACCTGCAGCAGGGTCGCACGCTCTACCGTGCACGAGGTCTGGGCCCGGTGCTTGCCACGCCGCATGATGATCAGAGCTTTGCAGCCTGGTGCGCCGGGCAGACCGGCCAGCCTCTGGTGGATGCAGCCATGCGCGAGTTGGCTGCAACGGGCTACCTCGGCAACCGTGTGCGCCAGGTGGCGGCCAGCTTTCTGATCCATGATCTTGGCTGTGACTGGCGCGCCGGCGCTGCCTGGTTTGAGTCACAGTTGCTTGACTACGACGTCTACAGCAACCAGGGCAACTGGCTGTACATTGCCGGTCGGGGTACGGATCCACGCGGGGGGCGCCGCTTTGATCCTGTCAAACAAGCTGCGACCTACGACGCTGATGGCGCCTACCAGCGCCTGTGGGGTAAAGCATGAGCGATAGTACGACCGCCACCCACAGCGCACATACACTGCGTCTGGTACTGGGAGATCAGCTCAACCCGGAACACAGTTGGTTTCGGCAGGTGGATCTGCAGGTGGTCTATGTGCTGATGGAGGTGCGTCAGGAAACCGACTACGTGCTGCACCATGCACAGAAAATTCTGGCCATTTTTGCTGCCATGCGCGACTTTGCGCGCCAACTGCGCGCTGACGGTCACCGGGTTCGTTATGTGTCGATCGACGATGCCAGTAACCGCCAGTCCATACCCGAAAACCTGGCGGCGCTTGCTGTGCACTACGGTGCCCGCACGGTGCAATGGCAGCAGCCCGATGAGTGGCGGCTGGACGCCCAACTACAGGCCTGGGCGAGCGGCCAGCAGCTGAGCTGCACTGCCGTAGACAGCGAACACTTCCTGACGGCACGCGATGACCTGGCGACCCAGATGCGTGGGCGCCGCCAGTGGTTGATGGAGCATTTCTACCGTAGCATGCGCCGCCGTTACGGACTGCTGCTGGACGAGCATGAACAGCCCGTTGGCGGACAGTGGAACTTTGACCACGACAACCGCAAACCCTGGCCAGGAACCCCTGTCGAGCCTGAGGACTGGCGCCCCCTCCACGACCACAGCGCGCTCTGGGGGATCGTGCAGCGCAGCGATGTGCAAAGCTTTGGTGACGCGCAGGCGGACGCCCTGCGTTGGCCGTTGAACCGGCAAGAGGCAATGCGCTGCCTGGAGGCATTTGTCACCCATGCACTGCCGCACTTTGGCGACTATGAAGACGCCATGTCCAGCCAAGCGCCGCGCTTATTCCACTCTTTGCTTTCGTTCGCGTTGAACGTGAAGATGCTGCGACCTATGGAGGTGCTGCAGTCTGCCGAAGCCGCATGGCGCTCCGGCCGCGCGCCGCTCGCTGCTGTGGAGGGCTTTGTGCGCCAGATCCTCGGCTGGCGTGAGTACATACGCGGCATCTATTGGGCACATATGCCGGGCTACGAAAGTCGCAATGCGCTGGACCACCACTTGCCGCTTCCGCACTGGTTCTGGACCGGGGACACGCATATGCGCTGTTTGCAGCAGTCCATCAAGCAGTCGCTGCAAACCGCCCATGCCCACCATATCCAGCGGCTGATGGTGATCGGCAACTTTGCCTTGCTGGCGGGGCTGGATCCGGTGGAGCTGCACCGCTGGTACCTGGGCATCTACATCGACGCTTTTGAGTGGGTAGAGCTGCCCAACACCCTGGGGATGAGCCAGCGCGCCGATGGCGGCCTGATTGCCACCAAACCCTATGTCAGTAGCGCGGCATACCTGCAGCGCATGGGCGACTACTGTCAGGGCTGTACGTACAACCCCAAGCAGAAGACTGGCCCGAGCGCCTGCCCTTTCAACGCTCTCTACTGGGACTTTTTTGCGCGTCATGTCGAAGAACTTGGCAGCAACCACCGGTTGGCGTTGGTCTATCGACAATGGCAGAAATTCCCGCCTGAGCAGCAATCAGCGTTGCGCGCACATGCTCAGCAACTGCGCGAGCAGCTCGGCAACCTGTAGCAACGACATCACCGAGGCCCACCATGCAATCCCTGCCCAGTGGTTACCGTGCTCTCATTCTTGGGGCCTCCGGCGCTATAGGCGCAGCCATTGCATCGCAGCTCGAGGCAGATCCGCGCTGTGCTGCGGTCGCTGCCCTGAGCCGTAGCAGCAGTCCCGCCGTCGACTTTGGAGCCCTGGACTCCATCGCAGTTGCCGCCGACTCGATGCGTCAGCAAGGTCCCTGGCACCTGATTGTGGTTGCCACGGGAATGCTCAGCGGCCCAACCGGCGCTCCCGAAAAGCGACTGGCTGACCTGAACGCCGCACACATGACAGCCAGTTTTACCATCAACACCATCGGCCCGGCCTTGGCCTTGGCACACTTCTCACAGTTGCTTCCAAAGAACGAGCCCGGCGTGCTTGCGGTTCTGTCGGCCAAGGTTGGCAGTATCGGCGACAACCGTCTTGGTGGCTGGTATAGCTACCGAGCCTCGAAGGCTGCACTGAACATGCTGCTCAAGACCGCCTCTATTGAAATGGCTCGCACCCATCCCAAAGCTGTCCTGGCAGCCCTGCATCCCGGCACCGTTGACTCGGCTTTGTCGGCTCCGTTTCGCGGTGCTCAGATCGGCCGCCGCCCCACCGATGCTGCGCGGGATTTGTTGGCGGTATTAGACGGCCTGCAGCCAAAGGACAGCGGCGGCTTCTGGGCATACGATGGACAACGCCTGCCCTGGTGAGTCTTTTGTTCACTTCCCCAAAAGGAAAACCCCATGCGCATCCTGTTAACCGGAGGCACCGGACTCATCGGACAGGCCCTCTGTCGGCTCTGGCGGCGCCAAGGTCATGACCTTTGGGTGTGGAGCCGAACTCCTCAGCAGGTAGAGAAATTGTGCCCGGGCTCCAAGGGTATAGCGCAACTTGAATCACTCGATGGTAGTGCTCCATTCGATGCTGTCGTCAACTTAGCAGGAGCACCCATCGCAACTCACCGATGGACCGCAAAGCGCTGCGGGCTTTTGTGGAACAGTCGAATTGACCTCACGCGAACCTTGGTGGATTGGATGGGAAGGCAGGTTTCGATACCACCAGTGTTGATCTCGGGATCTGCTGTCGGCTGGTACGGTGACGGCGAAGAACAGCGGTTATCAGAGGACGCTTCACCAGGCAACATTGATTTCGGAAGCCGCCTTTGTGTGGCCTGGGAGCAGGAGGCTATGCGCGCGCGCCAAATGGGAGTGCGGGTTGTACTACTACGCACTGCCCCCGTGTTAGCGTCAACTGGTGGAATGCTGGCACGGCTGCTGCCAACATTCCAACGAGGGCTTGGAGGCAAGCTGGGCAGCGGCCAACAGTGGATGCCATGGATACACATTGATGACCAAGTCGCTCTCATCGACTACCTTTTGAATAATGAGAGCTGTAGCGGGCCCTACAACACTTGTTCACCTGAGGTGGTGCGCAACACTGACTTCACGCAATTCCTCGCACAAGAGTTGGGCAAACCGGCCATATTTCACATTCCGGCCTGGGCGTTGCGACTGGCACTTGGGGAGATGTCCGTTCTGTTGCTGGGAGGCCAACGCTTGGTTCCGCAGCGCGCACAGGAAGCAGGGTTTTCTTGGCGATACCCTGAGCTTTCCGGAGCCTTGAGGCAACTGCTTCGCGAGCACTGAACTGGCTGCCCCTTGATTTCTCATCAGATGCTCTCCATTCGAGGATGAGCTACCCCATATAGCCCAAAGCTGAGCCTGGAAAATCTAGGGGGTCGTCGTGATACACAAGTCTTGGCTCTCGGGCAGCGCCAATTTAGTTGGTACATGCCTTTAAACGAGCCGTTGAATGCAGCCTGTCCTGAACGGCCGCTTCACCCTCAGGACTGGCTGCTCGATTGCGAGGTTTGCCACGCACTGTCTCCAAGGACCGCTTCTGCATGCCCGATGGGCTCGGGGCGATCCAGTCTGTCAACGACGCCGCCGGAATCCTACCCTTGCGGTTAGCGAGGAGCAGGTTTCTTGCTATAGGGAAGCAACAACGCAACCAATATCATTGTTAAACCAATGGCTACAGCGACGTATCGACCTCCCCATCCCTCAAACTGAATCACAAACCAGTATGCGAAGTAAGCCAGTGCTGATTTGGCGCTACCACTATGAGCGGCTAGTCCCTCTGGCGCACCAAATGTGATGGCAATCAAGGACGCGCCAATAGTAAATAGGATGCCTCTCATTTTTGATCGCATAGCGTCACGATGATTTAGCTGGGCAGATGCTCTTTGCACCTAGGTATTCGGCACCTCTGGTGCTCGGACTGTCTAGCAACGACTAATAGGATCGTAGTCATTTAGGCAGCGACAAACCAGATGCGGTTTCGGCGACGCTCAGCTCGATGACCGCCTATGGCCGTTAGTGTGAGTCCACGGATGCGCCAATATGCGGTCACTCAGATACACGAGTCAGACCCGAGAAGTCAGCTGTCAGCGAGGTGGTGCTATCGGCCAGAAGCAGTCGTCCACCGTTCTCCTGCCTGTGACGGCTTCAGGCTGCCTGCCGTACTCGATCTTGCGCCGGATGACAGCTTCTGGCCGGTAGTGTGAGTGCACGGATAAGCGTCGAACACCTCTTCGCATCCGCTGGGCAGCCCATCTAATTCCGAAGGACCGCCGTGTGTTGATTTCCACGCAGACCGACCTGTGGGGGCGGTCTGCGTGGAAATCAATGCTGAAAAGGCCCTCGTTACTCACGGACACGCGCCGCAGACTGCTGCGACGCAACCAGCAAGGGGCGGGCGAAGACCGCGCAAAGCGCACAGGCCAACCAGACCAATACCCAGCCCTGCAGCGATAGCAGATGCGGAATCAGCATAGGGACGGCAAAGCACACGATGAACACGCTGGTGTTGGCCATGCCCAAGGCCGTGCCGGCACGACCGGCTCCGGCCAAGCTTGCCAGCTCGGTATAGGCCACACCATGCCAGGCAGAAACACAGATACCGGCAGAGGCCGTCAAGAACAGCAGCAAGAGCGGGCCCGGAGCAAGCAAGCACGCTGTCGCAAGCGCCGCAAAAAGCAGCATACTCAGCCAGCTGCAAGCGCTCAAATAGCTCTGGCGGTTGCGATGGCGGTCCGTCCAGCGACCACTCCATACGCGCATCGCCATGGCTGCGCACTGGACGAATGCCATGACGGCGGAGACTCTTGCAAGCTCGGCCTGGGCGAAGTCGTGCAGAAAGACCGTGCCGAAAGACAGCACTGCGAATTGCGGCGCGCACAGCATGCCGATGCCGGCCACGGAGCGCCAGGCGCGAACATCGCGCAGTGGGCTCGGGCCGGTGGCGAGCTGGCGCTGTGCATGCTGCGCAGTATGCGGCGGCTCGTGCACCCATGCGACGACGAGCAACGCAGAGAGCAGACAGAGGCTCGCCAGCACGGCGAACACGGCAAGAAAGCCGCCATGCAAGGCCAGCGCCGGCAGCAGCAGCGCACCGATGGCGCCGCCTAGCGGCACTGCAGTCTGGCGTATGCTCATCGCCAGGCCTCGCTCGCCATCCGCAAACCAGGTCATCACGGCCCGCCCGCTCGCGCCGTTGAGGCTGCCGCCCAGCAAACCGACCAGTACCAGGCCGCCAGCCAGCCACTGCAAACCGGGCACGTTCCCAGCCTCAGGCGTTGCCCAGATGGCCATCGCAGCCAACGCGAGCGCCGTGCCGATCAGACCGGTGAGCAGCACGGGGCGGTCCCCCCAGCGATCGGTAAGCAAACCCCAGGGCAGCTCGCTCAATGCGATGCCCAGGCCCATGAGGCCCAGCATCAGCCCGAGTGTGCTGGTATCGAGCTGGTACGAGGAGCGCATCACCACCGCCGTCATCGGGATTCCGCTGAAGGCAGTCGAAAAAGCGGCATTGGCGAGAACGCCTGCGGCCAATACCTTCCAGCGGTGGCTTGGAAGGTTGACGGGCAGCGCAGGCCGCGAGAAACAGTCGGAAGAGTTCATGCCGCGCAGTGTGCTGGCGCCCAATCATTTTGAAAATCAAATAATATTGAACCAACCATCCTGATTTTTGGGATGATTGGAAGGGCTTGTGTGTCTCGTGTGCTCTACGACTTGGATGTGCTGCGCAGTTTTTCGACAGGGGTCGCGCTTGGCAGCTTTGCGCGTGCCGCGGACAAGCTGGGGCGCTCGACTTCGGCGATCAGTGCCCAGTTGAAGAAGCTGGAGGCCCAATGCGGCATGCCGCTGCTGCGCAAGGCTGGGCGTGGTCTCGAGCTCACAGAGGCCGGCGAGACCCTGCTGGCCTATGCGCATCGCCTGCTGGAGCTCAATGACGAGGCCGTGACGGCGGTCAGCGGCAGCCAGCTGCGAGGACTGGTCCGGCTCGGACTTCAGGAGGACCTCGGCGAAGCACTGTTGCCGGCCGTGCTTGGCCGCTTTGCAAGGGCGCATCCCCTGGTGCGCATCGAGGCCTGCGTAGCGCGCAGCGACGAGTTGCGTGAACGCTTTGCTCAGGGACAGCTGGACCTGGCAATGCTCTGGGATATCGGCGCGGATCTGTCTGGCATCCATGCCGAAACCGTGATGCGTCTGCCTCTGCATTGGATAGGGCCTGCCGCACCCGAGGTGCTGGACAGCCTTGGCTGCTTGCAGCCGGATCAAGAGGGCAAGCTGAAAACACTGGCTCTGGTGATGCTGGAAGAGCCTTGCTCGCTGCGCGAGCTGGTCACAGCCGTGCTGGAGCGAGCCGGGATTGCCTGGCGGCACGCCTTCAGCAGTGCCAGTCTCGGGCCGATCTGGGCTGCGACCTCAGCGGGCCTGGGGCTGTCGGTGCGTACGCCCTTCGGCCTGCCGCCGCATGTGCGCAGCTACGCGCCAGAGGAAATCGGCCTGCCACATCTGCCCACCATGGACCTAGTGCTTGGGCGTTCCCACTCTCTTTTGGAACCATCCGCAGAGCGCTTGGCTACTTTACTGGTCGAGGCCGTACGTGCGCACACAAACTTTCCGGCCACTGAGGCTGTGCCGTCGTCCTTCAACAAGCTGAGACTCAAACCTAGCCGCCCTGATCTAGCGGCGGTCCAACACGGTTGACAATGAGTTTGCAGCATCCGGTGCTTCGTGCTCGATCCTCTGCGGTTGGATCTGCCTAATTCGCTCCGTGTGCTCGGATGTCCGCTATGTTGCTGAACCGGTAGGTCACGATGCAAGCATGAACAGCAGCTTTCGCTGCGCAGCAGACATTTGCCGCCGAGGCCGTAGATGTAGACCTTGAGTAGCACCGCAGGGTGGTAGGCCGGGCGGCCTGTGGCTGCGGGTCTTGACCCATCAAAGCCCAGTGAGAGCAGGTCCAGTTCTTCAACGAACGCATCGACAATACGCACCGGATTGTCTACACCCACAAAGTCATCGAGACACTCGGGCAGCAAGGTCACTTGCTCGCGGGACTGGCTTTCAATGAATCGCTTCATGGGTCACACGCAGTCTTACCTGGCGACGATTCTTTCAACGACGGCTTTGAGGTTTTCAAGCACTTCCTCAAGTGGCTGGCCCATCTGCACGTGCACGATAGCGCCATCTACGGGCAGCGAAAGCGACTGGCCTGCAGAGACAGCGTGGTCGCCGAACAGCTCATCCAAAACGCATGCCATCTCTTTTTTGTGCTGTCGCACAATTTCCAGAATCCTGGGGTCGGTAGATCCCAGCTCTGCAGCAGCATTCAGGAAAGCGCAGCCTCGAAAGTGGGTCTGACTAAACCAGCCACGGAGAGTACGAAGCAGTGCCTCAGTCGCGCTTGCTCCGTCATGGGACTCTTGCGCCAAGCTGCTCTTGAACCAAGAAATCCACCCTTGGTGTCGGTAATCGAGGTAAGCCCGAATCAACTCGTCTTTGCTCGCATATTGCCTATAGAACGTGACCTTGCTGACGGACGAGCGATCAATGATCCGGTCAACACCCGTCGCTCTGATTCCTTCGCTGTAAAAAAGATCATGGGCAGCTACCAAGATTCGCTCACGTGGAGGCAGTGCGGCAAAAGATTGTTTGTCAGAGTTCATGCAGACATTGTAGACAGATCGTTCTACATCGAATAGTATTGAGCATGTAGACAGATCGTTCTACATACCTACATAGAGGTCAATCATGGAATCACGCCCACCCCTGCCCCCATTCACACACGAAACTGCCTTACAGAAAGTTCGCTTGGCGGAAGACGGCTGGAACACACGCGACGCAGCCAAGGTTGCCTTGGCCTACACGCCGGACACGAAGTGGCGCAACCGCGCTGAGTTCGCCAACAACCGGGCCGAAGCGCAGGCTTTCCTTGAGAGAAAGTGGAAGAAGGAACTTGACTACCGACTCATCAAGGAGCTCTGGCTACATGAGGGGAATCGAATAGCAGTTCGCTACGCCTATGAGTGGCATGACGACGCGGGCAACTGGTTCCGGTCGTACGGAAACGAAAATTGGGAGTTTGAGGCCAATGGCCTGATGCGTCGTCGCTACGCTTGTATCAACGACATGCCCATCAAGGAATCGGATCGTAAATTCCACTGGCCACTTGGACGTCGTCCCGACGACCACCCAGGGCTCACCGAACTGGGGCTATAACCAGCACAGACGACCTAAAGCAGCTTTGTCCGCTTTGGGTGGCGATAGCCCCAGATCGGCCAGAAGCAGCCCTTGGAGACATTTCTACAAGCAGCTGCTTCAAGGCTGTGAGCGGTCCGTCGCCGAGCGGCAAACTTGATGGGACAGCGCCACAAACCTGAGGTGCCCATTAGCGGTCGTTCGTGTTGGCCAGCAATCGATCCCAAGCGGCCACAGACCTCAGTCGCTTAATAGGAGCGAAGAGATATACCCCAAGTGTCATTTTGCTTGACCACAATCCAGAGGTTGGTGTGACGACTCAGTTCTTCATCCGTGTCCGAGCGTCGCGTGTAAGTGACGAGGAAATGGACCTTGTTCTGGCTGCTCAGAACCGGCACTTTCGATTCGTATCGAGTAGATGACCAGCCAGTGCTTTTTAGCCGCTGGAAAAAATCGGAAGGATGCTGATTAGGAACATCCCAAATCAGGGTGTCAGCTCCCGAAATCATCACATGCGGGAAATGAAGTTGTGCATCCATACCTGCCAAATCCAGTGCATTGAATGCAGCGGTAAATTGGTCAAGGCAGCCCGATGCTTCTTCAACTGCATCGGGGTCAATGGAACTGTCGCCCGTTTTGCTAACAAAGGAAAGAAAGCTGCGCATAACCTGTCTCGGGCCACTGTTTAAAGTAGGTCATGTTAAGGGCAGCAATCCTCCGTGCATATGGCCTGCTCCGAAAGGCCGCTCCTGCCCGTCTGTCGATGGCCTGCACCCGGTTGAATCCACAGCTGAGAGCTTACGCAGGGACTTCAACATCGAATGTCGGCGGCGATCAACAGCTGAACTTGATGGACTCTGGCTGCAATCTCCAAGAATCGGCATTCAAGGATTTCCGCAGCCCTTGTCGCAGACCACCCCGACCCGGACCCTTGACGACGATTCACCGTGCCTTGAGGCAAAATCCAGATGATCGAGGCAAGCCTGGCGTCAGGTCTGCCGGGAAGCCCACCTTGAAGAATGGAACAGCATCAATGGCACTGACGAAGAAGGGCGAGTTCTGGTACGGGACGACGTCCGGCGACACCCAAGCCGAGCTGCGCAGCTACAGCATTGCGAATCGCTATGAGGCCGTCCGGTTTGCCTCGTCCAAATGCAATTGCGGGTGCCGGACTTTTGCGCTGCAGACCGATGAAGAAGCCGGCGTGGCAATCCGCATCTGCACCGACTGCGGGCAGAAACACCTGATGGGCGACAGCGCGGACTACGTTGATGAGGCCGCCCCCGAGGCGCACGAGTGCGTGTGCGAGAACGAGGTGTTCGAGCTGATGTCCGGCGTCTCCGTGTACGAGGGCACACATGACGTGCGCTGGTACTACATCGCCTGCCACTGCGTGGAGTGCAATCTGGTTGGGGTCTTCGCAGACTGGAAGTGTGAAGCGGGTGATGCGGCGGCCTTCCTCGCCAAGGTATGAGCGCGCGCCCCCGCTGAGATCACGCTCGCAGGTTCGAGCGGCCGAGGCGTGTCTGTCATGAGGTGGTTGGTGGACTTGGCTGTCTCAATGACGGCAATCGCCGATTCTGGTGGATCGTGACTCAGCGCCTAAACAGCAGCAATCGCCAACACCAGTCGTGGAACGTCAGGTGTCTTGAACGGCCACATCACCCTCGTAACTGGCCACTCGCTTGCGTGGTTCACCACGCACCGGCCTGAATGCCCGCTTCTTCGCACCATCGAGTCGTGGCTACGTCGAACTTGCGATCAATCCACGTAGAAACACCATGATCAAGCGTCCAGTCAGCTCCTGGCGGTCGGCGGTCTTTTGCAGTGCAAGCCCATGTGAAAGAGCCATGAAAGCAGCAGCTAGTTCGTGAGGCTCGGCAGGAGTGGAGCGACCAAGCTTTTCAAACAATAGGTTGATCACGCCGCCGATCTCGGCTTGGTGTCTGTCCCAAACCTTTTGGTACTCCGTCGCGAAAGATGGGCTACGCCTCGCATGCAACTGCAGTTCTATGGAAAGCATGCACCAGTCGGCATCGTGATTGAGGGTAGAAGCCCAGGCCTCCAGTCGGGCCAGCATTTGCTCGGGCAACTGTGCGTTGTCGCCCATGAGCGTAGTAAGTTGCATCGCTTCTGCATCCATGTGCCGTCGCAGCAGCTCTAGCAAGACATCCTCTTTGCTTGAGAAGTTTGAATAAAAAGCGCCTTGGGAATAGCCAGCGTTGTTCGCGATGTCACGGATCGATGCGCCTCCATACCCGTTTGTCACAAACAAGTGCCGTGCAGCGTCGATCAGGTGCTCGCGAGTCTGTGCCCGGCTTTCGTCTCGGGTCAGGCGTCTTCTTGCAGTCGTGGTGCTCATGACTTTAAAGATATCACATGAGATTCAGATATCGAGCGTTGTGTGATCGCGTGTGCACGCACACCGAAAAATTTTCAGATATCACTTGAGATTTCAAAGTTCCAGCGGTACATTTAAATTTCAAATGATATTTGAAGATCAATCGAAATGAAAAAGTACAGCAGTCCACGGTCCGCTTTTGTCACTGGCGCCACAGGCCTTCTCGGCAACAACCTTGTGCGTGAGCTAGTCGCGCGCGGCGTCTTCGTCAAGGCTCTCGTCCGTTCGGAAACCAAAGGTATGCAACAGTTCGCAGGAGTGAAAGGCGTGGAGCTGGTGCAGGGTGACATGGCAGATGTGCCCGCTTTCTCCAGGGCGCTGCAAGGATGTGACGTGGTGTTCCATACCGCAGCCTTCTTTCGAGACAACTTCAAAGGCGGCAGCCACTGGGAAGAGCTCAAACGCATCAATGTAGACGGCACACAGCAGCTTATCGAGCAGGCATACGACGCCGGCATCCGGCGCTTCGTTCAGACTTCATCCATCGCAGTGCTGAATGGCGAGCCGGGTGCGCCCATCGATGAGACTTGCCTGCGTGACCTAGCAGATGCTGACGACGACTATTACCGAAGCAAGATACTGGCCGATCAAGTCGTATCGACCTTTCTTGACACACATCCGGACATGCATGCGAGCTTTGTCTTGCCTGGCTGGATGTGGGGTCCTGCCGATATCGGCCCAACCTCGTCAGGACAATTTGTCAACGATGTGGTGCTTGGCAAATTGCCTGGGTTGCTGCCAGGGAGCTTCTCGGTTGTCGATGCTCGCGATGTAGCGAAGGCGCAAATTTCAGCTGCAGAGCGCGGCCAGCGCGGTGAGCGCTATCTGGCCGCTGGCCGCCACATGACGATGCAGGAATTGGTTCCCTTGGTGGGGCAGATCGCGGGCATCAAGACGCCGACACGCAACTTGCCTTTCCTGCTTCTGTATTTGCTGGCGGCGGCGCAGGAACTCTACGCGAAGATCAGCGGCCAACCCATCTTGCTCAGTTTGGCGACGGTGCGGCTCATGCGCAAGGAGGCAGGACGAAGTCATTTCATTCACACAAAGAGCGAGCAGCAGCTTCAATTGAAATTTCGCCCCATCGAGCAAACCGTTGCCGATACGGTCGCTTGGTATCGCCGCCATGGTTGGCTACCCAATGCGTCACCGCAATAACGCCAGGTAAACCTCTTCATCGCCCTAGTTCTGGGGAATCTGCCGAAGCCAAACAAGGAACGACTGTGACGGACCCATTGATCTTGAAACGCTTGATGCTCCTTGGAGCCGTCGTTCTTTCGGCGGTTGCTCCGCGCGAATCCGCTGCGCAGAGCAACTCCTCAGTCAGGGCAGCGGACAGCATGGCCGAGTTCTGCAGGAAAGGACAGGCGCAGTACCCGGAAGGCATCGCTCGCATGCATCCTTCGTTCAAGTTCAACATCTGTTGGTGGCTTGAGGATGCAGGCATCGAAGCGAGCACGTTCGATAACATCGTTGGAAGGTTGCCGGAGAACGCGGGGCCGTCGCAGGCGGCTTGGCAAGCGACTTTTAGCAAGCCTGCCCAGGTGCATCTGGCACGAGCGCATGCGGCCGAAGAGCGCGGCGAGAGCGAGAGTGCATCGGCCGAATACAAAAAGGCCGCGTTCTATCTGCGAATGAATCGACTGCCCAAGCAGGTCCCCGCTGCGGATCTGCAGGCAACCGAACGAGCTTACGCAGTCCTGGGAAAGCCGCTCCAGCGGATCAAATTCAGGACCGGCGAAAAGGATTTCATTGGCTACTTCCGAACACTGTCGACACTCGGCAGCAGCAATAAGAAGCCTCCGGTGCTGGTCATTCTCGGTGGCCTTGACAACCTGAAGACGGAGATGATCCGGCACAGCGACTACTTCATGGGCCGCGGGTTTGCGACCCTCATTGTGGAAAATCCAGACACCGGGGAGAACCCGCTGGGATTCCGTCCAGAGTCCTCTGCAATGCTGGACACGGTTGCGGACTACATCAAGACGCGCCACGACCTAGACACAAGCCGAGTGGCCGTGTACGGCTGGAGTATGGGGGGCTATTTGGGAACTCTTGGCGGGCTGCGAAACGACTTCTACCAAGCGATTGTCAATGTAGGCGGCCCTAGCGATTCGAGCTTCGGACAAGAGCATTGCGAGAAAGCGCCTGCATGGATCGTCGCTCCCTACACCGTGTTTGCCAACATGAATCCGCTGACGACACCTCATCAGGCGATGTGCGAATACTACGAAGCATTCCAACTCTCTTATCAATTGAAGATGCCCACCGCGGCGCAGTTGCGCAAACCCATCCTCATGGTGAACGGCGCCCGCGAAGATCTCGTATCCAGAAATGAGCCTGCCTCTCTTGCCGCTCTCGGCTTCAACGTGACGCAACTGGTCTTTGGAGATGACGGCCACACGGCGGAGTCGAACATGCGAGAGCACTTCGAGTTCACCGCGAACTGGCTCATGCGACGGCTAAAAGTCGGCGATTGATTGGACCGCTGACAAGCAATCGATGAACTCTGCTCCCACTCAATGAACCAAGAAATTATTTTGATGCGCCACGGTCGGCCGAACTTGGCTCCAGGCGGCAAGGTTTCAGCACTTGACATGAAGTACTGGATTGAGCGTTACGAGCTATCCGAAATCGTGGAGCATCCCGTCCCTGTGGCCAGCATGGACCTGGCCGCCACAGCCAAAGTGATCATTTCGAGCAATGCACCTCGAGCACTGGCGTCTGTTCGAGCATTGGGCCTTCGACCTCATCTCATAGATGAGATTTTCTGCGAGGCGAAGTTGCCTCACGGAAGATGGAGACGACCTCGCTTTTCCCCATTTACGTGGGCATTTTTTCTTCGGATTGCATGGCTGTGCGGCTTTTCTGGAGGAGTCGAGTCTGCCCGAGAAGCTAAAGCAAGAGCTAATACAGCGGCTCAGCGACTTCAATTGATCGCAAATGAAGGCCCCGTTCTGCTGCTTGGCCATGGCTTCATGAATCGATTGATCGCGAAGCAGTTGGAGTCTGCGGGGTGGATTTGCCGAGAAAGCAGCGGTACGCGGTACTGGAGCGCAGCGGTCTATCAAATGAGGCTGGGGGAAAGGAAATAGGTTGTCACTGGCACGAGCCGTCATGTGACCTACCGGGTTTCTCTCAGAAGTCCATATCCAGGAATATTTCCCCCTAAAGGGCACTCATTTAACCGAGTCGATTCATGGCTGACTTGCGGCCTTGGGCAGTCACTTATGTGAATGCGTGAGCCAATGAACTTTCGCCATCACGCAGGAGTGTTGCTGTCTCGCGCAAACAGAGTCGGTCTACATCATGTTAGGAAGTTGGGGAATTCTGATGCAATCACCAGGCACGATAGTCGAGCAGGCGCATCAATTAATCGATCGCATCAGCACGCCGCCACAGTCTGCGGTCGATTTCGAGGCTATTGCAGACAGCCTTCTACACCTTGCGAACTCCCCTATGTGGCAAGTAGCCCCTTATCCTGTAGCTCGAGTTGGCGAGGAGGCTCTCTATGAACTCGCTGTCGCTGGGGATCGGCCGGCACTGTATCTTGTCTCGGATGGAGTTGGCGTCACAAGTCCTCCTCACTGCCACGAAACTTGGGCCGTCGTGGCGGGCATTCGGGGCTTGGACTTGAACCACTTCTACACGAAGTCCGCTAAGTCCGGAATCGTTGTCGAAACCACCCACGTTGCAGTGGGCCCGGGCGAGGTTTTGCTCCTAGGGACCGACGATATCCACTCCACCGAAGTAGTTGGCCAAGCTGCTACGTATCACCTCCACCTCTATGGGAGGCCATTGAGTGCTCTTTCAAGTTTTCAAGCCCGTTGCTTCAGCCTTGGTAGCCCATGACATCCGACGCCAAGCTTGAAGGCCGGCTCGGCAAAACCGAAGTCCTCTAGATCGAAATGGTCTAGAACTCAACACGTCGCCAGGCTGCGTTCGGCAACATTTCGCCGATAGAGTTCGAGCGGCTACATTCACAAAGCTGCGAGGTTGTCGAGTGAATCCGCATCGATTCAGTGCGATTGCGAATGCGATTGCTCATATCAGCCCAGATCACACAATACCGCGTTACGCGGCTTCAGCTAACAGATGCAGGCCGACAATTACCGGCGATTGCAGGCGATCGCCGGCAATAAGCATCGTTGGTTGAGGGACTACTTTGGGCCGGCAGCGCCTATTTGCGAGCCGAGATAGCTTACTTCCCGCATTCCCGGGGGCAGCCTATTAGCGAGGGTCTGCTGCTGACCTGAAAACAGTCAGTGGAGAAGTGACTGTCTTGGCGCGCTGAATAAGCGACATGACGAGGTGAGCGGTATCTCACCCAGCTCCGATGAGCAGCAGTAACCGCTGCGGAGCAGTCATCGACTCAGCTTCATGGATGGCGGCTCAGGGTCGAGGCTGTGTGAAAACTCGGAAAAGTCACGTTTTCAGGAGTAGCAAAACCATTCCCGACAGCGTGATCGTCGATCCTGGGTCGATCTGAGAGGTCGAGTCTTCAACTTGCCTGCACACGCTGGAGTTTTCACACAGCCGCGGTCGCATGCCGCCGCTCAAATTGGCCAAGAGTAGCTGCTTCAGATCGAGCATTGCGCGCGTACTCTGCTAGCATGCTTCTATGGCTCGAAATGTTACCCAGCGAATTATTGCCGTCTTCACATTGAAGGTGGGATAGCTCGCGACCATGTAGCCATGCAACCCACCCAGGAGGTGGGTTTTCTGTCTCCAGGGCACCGTTAAAAGGAGATGGAAGAATGGACTTCACTCATGCTGGACAAGCTTTGGCCATCCAGTCCAGGATCGGCTCGCTTCACCTCATCTGCGGAAAGATTGCTGCGGGCAAATCCACACTTGCCAGACAACTCGCATCCAATCCACAGACCGTTCTCATTAGCGAGGATGGCTGGTTGTCCCAGCTCTATCCCGATGAGCTTCAAACGATCTCGGACTACGTAAGACTCTCGAGCCGACTGCGAGTAGCCATGGAGGCGCATATCGTTGACCTTCTTAGGTCAGGAACCTCCGTAGTGCTGGACTTCCCTTTCAATACTCTCAACGCAAGGGCATGGGGACGCAGTATTTTTGAAAAGGCAGGAGCGTTTCATTACCTGCACTTTCTCGATGTACCGGACGAAGAATGCAAGCAGCGTTTACGACTTCGGAATTTATCTGGCGATCATCCATTTCAGACAACGGATGAGCAGTTTGAACAGATCACAAGGCACTTTGTTGAGCCATCGTCGCGAGAAGGCTTCAACGTGGTATTTCACTGCTAGCCCATCCCTGCGAGCGTTCGCCATGGGTCGCCCAGCGACAGACAGAGACCGACCAACTGCCGTCGCTGTATTTACCCAACTCAACGTCACCTCTCGCAGATGAAGATGACCGGATCGTACTATCTGCAGACGCCTGGCGCAGCCGATCAACAGGAAATCGCGTCGTTCCCACTTGCACCATCCGAGGCCCACACTTTAGCGTTCAGCTCGTTCCAACGATGCCAAGTAGCCGACCACAATATCCCTACTCTCTTTCAAATCATGGAGCTTTCTCTCAAGCTGAGCCAGTTCGTCGGTGAGAACGGAACGGATTTCGTCGCAAGGCTGGAAGGTCGCAGGACCATCAACCATGCAGGGCAACAGAATGCGGATTGCATTCAATTTCAGCCCTGATTCATTGAGCTGGCGAATACGCATCGCCGCCAAAAGCTCTGCCTCTCCATAGTCACGATAGTGTGCTTCGGTGCGGGCAGGTCGCAGTAGCCCTTGCTGCTCGTAGTAGCGCAACATGCGTTCACTGACGCCGCTGCGTCGAGCCAGCTCTCCAATCCGCATTTGCTCATCCTTTCAAAAACAACTTGACCTTGACAGTGCTGTCAAAGTTTAACCTCCGAGCTTCACCAGTAACGGAGTTCAAGATGACAGATATGAGCAACCGACCTTCCAATGCAGCGACCGTGCAGCGCAATGGGCGTCCTGCAACGGCAGAAGCATTAGGGCCGCTGGCTTTCGCAGGATATGCCCATTTCACCGCCCTGCAGGTGAGGGACGGCAAAGTGCGGGGCTTGGATTTGCATCTTCAGCGCTTGCATGCGGCTTCACTGACCATGTTCGGATGTGCCTTGACCGATGAGGCGATCAAAAGCTATCTGGCGTCTGCACTGAAGACGAGAAATGGCGGTGACTTCTCCTTAACCGCAACCCTCTATTCGTCTGCGGGCGAGTTCACGCCTCCCGGCAATGATGCACCGCTACACATGCTCGTGCGAACGTCGCCGCCATCCGATGGCCCGCAGGGACCGTTGGTGCTGGATATCGTGAACTACGAGAGAGTCGTTCCCGAAATCAAGCATGTTGGGGAGATTGCAAAAACATGGTTTCAGCGCAAGGCCGTTGAACATGGTTTTGATGATGCCGCGTTCATCGATAAACAAGGGAGACTGAGTGAGGGCAGCATCTGGAATCTGGTTTTCTGGGATGGTAAGAGCGTTGTATGGCCAAAGGCAAAAATGCTGCGAGGAACGACGATGGCCATCGTGATGCGCCAGTTGAAGCGCCTGGGAGTTCCGCAGCGTTTTGAGGAGATCACCATCGATTCGCTGACCGCGCTTCAAGGGGCCGCAGTCATGAACTCGTGGACTCCAGCTGTCGAAGTGCGCCGCCTTGGCTCTGCCAACCTTCCATCAGTGCCCGATTTCCTGGAATTGTTGCATCGCGCTTTTGAATCAGAGCCGTTGACAGCTGTTTGACTCTTGAAGCAGTAATTGGCAAGCGGTAAGTGAGCGACCGCTCAAGATCGATCGCTTGCCGACACAAAGGACCACTGATGGGTACCCTCGGTTTATCGCGCTGCCCCATCAAGTCGCCCATCCAGCGACAGACCGCTCACACAGCCAGAAGCAGTCCCTTGCAGGAACAGCTCCAAGGACTGCTACTGGCCGAGATGATGAATTCATGGCTACGCCATGAAGCTGACAGTCATAAGACTGAGGAAGCCGACCGTCGCTAGTCGACCAGGCGAGTTGAAATCCGCCCGCTATAGAGCGCATCCTGTGTGGCCCTCAATTCGATGGGAGACCATCATGGGAAACACAGCTAATACCGTTCATCGCGAGCCGTGGAACAAGGGCAAAATCGTCGGGCAGAAGACCCCGTTCAAGCTCAAGGAAACATGGGCGCTGCGCGTAAGGCCTCAGCTGGAAGGCCGGGTGCGCGAACTTGCTCTCTTCAACTTGGGCATCGATAGCAAGCTGCGGGGATGCGATCTCGTCGCCCTAAAGGGTCGGGACGTATGCCACGGTGATCTGGTGGCGACGCGCGCTGTCGTCATGCAACACAAGACTCAGCGTCCAGTGCAGTTCGAGATCACGCAGGCTGCCCGTGATGCCTTGCGGGCCCGGATCGAGCAGGCCGTGCTGAAGCCAGAGGACTTCCTGTTTCCAAGCCGACTAAACGAATCGCCACATCTGGGGGACAAGGCAGTACGCCCGAATCCTCGGTCACTGGGTTGACGAGCTAGGCCTGGACCGCATGGAGCGCGAGACGCACTCGATGCGCAGGACAAAGGCCACACTGATTTACCGCCGCACCAAGAACCTGCGCGCTGTGCAGTTGCTGCTCGGCCGCTCTAAGCTGGAGTCGACAGTGAGGTACCTGGGCATCAAGGTCGACGATGCCCTCGAAACCCCTGAACAGACGGGGATTTGAAGCTGCCGCTGACGGCCACTCCGAGAACAACGGCAAGGTGGCCGTCTTCAACGGCTGCAATGCGGCGCTGGGCCAAACTGGCGCTCCCGGCCAGTATCTGTCGCACCGGTCATTGAACGCTGCCTGTCCTGAACAGCCGCTTCACAATGCTCTTGTGGGTTTCATCCAGTTCGACTTGCTACAACTCAATTCTGGCGGTCTGCTCCTTGTCTGCTCCTTGTAGTCAGTGCATGTCCATGAGTCACTTGACTGATAACGCAGCTGTCATCAGATCAGTTGAAAATTCCTAGGGAAACTGCCTCCCTCACGAGGAATTTTCCATGAGCCGAATCAAGGTACATTGCCTTCCAACAAATTATTACGCTTTGTGGAATTGTTCTCATGTTCAACAGCCTGCGCGCTCGCCTGATCGGTATCTGTGTCGCCATCACCACGCTCTCCCTGCTTGCCCTGGCGCTCTCCACCTTTTTCTCGGTGCGCAGCGGTACCGAGCGCTCGCTCGACGAGCGCATAAGCCAGCTCACGAAGCTGCATGCCAATGATCTGGCCGAGTGGGTGCGAGACAAGCAGCGCATCACCAGCTCGCTGCAGCAGGCGGTGGGTAAGCAAGAGCCCGTGCCCTTTCTGTTGGCGGCCAAGCAGGCCGGTGGTTTCGACGACACTTATTTCGTCTATGCCAGCGGCGCCCATGTGTTCGCCCACCCCATGCCCGAGAACTATGTCGGTACGGAGCGCCCCTGGTACAAGCAGGCCGTGCAGGCCGGCAAGCCCGGTGTGACACCTCCCTACATCGATGCCAGCACCGGCAAGCTGACGATTAGCTTCGTCGAGCCCGTGGGGCCGGCCGGCCAGTACACGGCCGTGGTTGGCACGGACATGCATCTGGATACCGTGACGCGCAAGGTGAATTCCATCCACGCCACGGACAAGAGCTTTGCCTTCCTGCTGGACGGGCAGTCCAACATCCTGGCCTATACCAAGGCGGAACTGGTCATGAAGCCCTCCTCCGGCATCGCGCCGCAGCTTGATGCCGGGCTGCTGCAGAAACTGGCGCAGGACGGCGGCAGCGCCGAAGTGGACGTGAATGGCGCAACGCAGCTGGTCTATGCGTCCCGGGTAGACGGCACGCCCTGGCTGCTGGGCGTGGCCGTGGACAAAGCCGAGGCTACGGCAGCCGCACGCCAGCTGCTGCAGATGGAGATGCTGATCGCGGCGCTGTGCGTGGCGGTGGCCGTGGCGCTGCTGTCGGTCAGCGTGAACCGTCTACTGCGCCGCCTCTTCGTCGTGCGCGATGCGTTGGAGGATATCGCCTCGGGTGAGGGCGATCTGACGCGTCGCCTGGATACCGCGGGCAAGGACGAACTGGCCCAGATCGCCACGGCCTTCAACCGTTTCACCGACAAGATCGCTGCCGTGTTGCTGCGCATCCGCCAGTCCTCGGAGTCGGTGCGCATTGCCACCAGCGAGATCGCCAGCGGCAACCAAGACCTGTCCTCGCGCACTGAGCAGCAGGCCAGCTCGCTTGAAGAGACCGCTGCCGCTATGGAGCAGCTCACTGCCACTGTTCAGCAGAACGCGGCCAGCGCGCGCCAAGCCAGCGAGCTGGCGAGCAATGCCTCCGAAGTGGCCACACAAGGCGGCGCCGTGGTGGGCCAGGTGGTGCAGACCATGGGCGGCATCGAGTCCTCGGCGCGCCGTATCGTGGACATCATCCAGGTCATCGACTCCATTGCCTTCCAGACCAACATCCTGGCGCTGAATGCGGCCGTGGAGGCCGCGCGCGCCGGCGAGCAGGGCCGCGGCTTTGCCGTGGTGGCGTCCGAGGTGCGCCAGCTGGCTCAGCGTTCGGCCGAGGCTGCCAAGGAAATCAAGGTGTTGATCGACGATTCGGTGAGCCAAGTCAGCACGGGCAGCCGCCTCGTGCATAAGGCGGGCACCACCATGCAGGACGTGGTGGACAGTGTCAACCGCGTCACGGCCATCGTGGCCGAGATCAGCAATGCCAGCCAGGAACAAAGCCGGGGCATTGCCGAGGTCGGCAGCGCCGTTACCCAGATGGACCAGAGCACGCAGCAGAACGCCGCACTGGTGGAACAGGCCACGGCAGCGGCGCAGTCGCTGCAGCAGCAGGCGCACCAGTTGGCCGAAGTGGTAGCCGGCTTCAAGCTGCAGGCCCACGATGCGAGCGACGGCACCGAGCGGCTGGCCGATCTGCGGTTGGCTCGCACCTCGTCACCCCGCAAAACCTCGACAGGTCAAATTAGAAACACGCTTGCTTCCCAAGGCCTCGAGAAGGATGAGGAGATACTCTCTCAAACCTGAGTGCTGATACGACCGTCATCCGCCTCTCGGGTGCATCTCATGGACGCCAGGGAGCGTGCTGGAGAACGCTTGATCAGTTGGGCCCGTGAGTCGTCGTTACGGCCCAGTCAGTAACCTCGATCCCAAGGCCATCCCTGCCAAGTAAGCAAAAAAGAAGCGATGCACCCTCGGGGGCATCGCTTTTTTATGGCCTAGCGTATGACGGGCGTGGCTTCGTCACGCTCATGGCCTTTACTGCCGATGGCCAACCGATAGGTCACGATGCAGCCATGAGCCGCAGCAATCGCTGCATACCAGGCATCGGTCGTCAAAGCTCGGATGACGGCGACGGGTCGAAAGCACCAGTTCGGTGCTGGCAAAAACGGGCACCTGGAATTCGTGACAGTCCGGGGACCGCCTTGAGTTTCAAAGCAGACCTGCATGGCAGTCGCGCTCAAATAACTGCTTTGGGCACTGGCAGTCATAGGCATCTTTGAGTTGAACGACTGCAGACTTAGGAGCGCTCTCAGATCTATTCACGGAGGCTCCCATGCTTGCGCTGCGCTCACGAGTTCAGTCCGTTGAATTTTCAATCGAAAAAGCGCTCACAACGAGCGCTTTTTCGATTAGGGAAAGGGAGTTCACGACTTTGATGCCGCAACCTCCCTCCCCTGAAAGCCGCATGGATGTCAGGCCGCTGTTGACGGCTTCAATTTCCAGCTAACGACTTTGACTACCCAGAACAACCGCTGATGATCAGTTCACGGCAGCGCCGGACTCGTACCAGGTCTTGATCAGGTTGCGTTCGTCATCCGACAGAGCCGCAGGGTTGCCGAAAGGCATCTTCTTCAGCTGAACCACCTGCTGGTAGATCTGCTGGGCGTGCGACTTCACCGCATCGGGGGAGTCCAGACGAACCGCCTTTTGCTGGATGGCCGTGCCGTGGCACACCACACAATGCTGCTGGAAGATGGCATTGACCTTGGCAAAGCCTTCGCCGCCAGCGGCTGCGGGAGCAGCAGCAGGTGATGCGCCTTCGACGGCAGGAGTTGCCACTTCAGCTGCAGGGGCTGCGGGAGTTGCAGCCTGCCCGGCTGCGGGTGCCGCGGGAGCAGCCGCCACTGGAGCAGTTGCAGCCACAGGAGCGGGCTTGAGCCAGACGAACACGGCCAGCAGAGCAGCTACGCCGACAGCAGCGTAAGGCCAGGGGTGGCTGTTGCGACCCAGCTTGTAGCCGTGGCGCATCACGAAGAACTGGCGAATGGCAGCACCGGCAAACATCATGCCGATCAGCACCAGCCAGTTCATCTTGTGGCTGTACAACCAGCCATAGTGATTGGACAGCATGGCGAACAGCACGGGCAGCGTGAAATAGGTGTTGTGCACGCTGCGCTGCTTGGCACGTTGACCGTGACGTGGGTCCACAGGCTCACCAGCCTTGAGCGAAGCCACCACCTTGCGCTGGCCAGGGATGATCCAGAAGAACACGTTGGCGCTCATGGACGTCGCGATCATCGCGCCCATCAGCAGGAAGGCCGCCTGACCGGGGAAGATGTGGCAGGCCAGGTAGGCTGCGATACACACCAGAACCAGAACCATGGCACCGACGGTGGCGTCGCCATTCTTCTTCTGGCCGAAGGTGCGGCAGATGAAGTCATACAGCAGCCAGAAAACCACCAGGAAGCCCAGAGCCGAAGCCACGGCAGCGCCGGTGCTCATGGCATTGGGGTCGCCGGGAGTGACCAGATAGATATTGGCGTTCCAGAGGTAGGAGACCGTCAGCAGGGCAAAGCCGGACAGCCACGTGGTGTAGCTTTCCCAGTAGAACCAGTGCAGGTGATCCGGCATCTTGGGAGGAGACACATTGAACTTGACGGGGTGGTAGAAACCACCACCGTGCACAGCCCAGAGTTCGCCGTTAACGCCCTGCTTCTTCAGGTCGTCATCCACGGGCGGCGTCAAGCTGCTGTCCAGGAACACAAAGTAGAAGGATGAACCGACCCAGGCGATCGCGGTAATGACGTGGAGCCACCGCAACAGCAGGCCGGCCCAGTCGAGAATGTAGCTTTCCATAGCTCTCAACCTTGGCAGCGTGAGGCTGCCGAACAACCTGCTCACCACTGCGGGCGCTCTGAGCAGAAGAAAAGGCCGCGCTCCCGGACGTTACACACGGGGCACCGCTGCGACCATTCTGTCGACCGAAAGTGTATGCAATTTTTGCTGCCGCAACTCTCGAATCAGGGATAAACCATCCTAGAGATTTCCCTAATACAAGATCGATATGCAAGGATCGGGCCTGATTTTCAGGGCGAGTGACAGCATGTTTGCGGCAACATGCACCAGATCAGGTGCATTCGTTGCACCATCAGCTCGCAGACAAGCGCTGCAGAAGCTGTGCTGCCACCGCCACAGCGATCACCTCAGGCTCCTTGCCGGTAATGCCCGGCACGCCGATCGGGCAGGTGATGTGGACCAACTCTGCATCGCTGAACCCTCGACTGCGCAAGCGGCTGCTGAAGCTGGCCCATTTGGTCTTGCTGCCAATCAACCCCACAAAAGGCAGATCTCCGCGCTCGCGCTGACGCAGCAGGCATTGGGCCACTACCTCCAGGTCTTCGGCATGGCTGAAGCTCATGATGAGCACCTGCGACTGCGGCGGCAGCTGTGCCACGGCAGCCTGCACCGGATCGGAATGCTCGCACTGCACCCCTATCTGCTCCTCCACGGGAAAGACTGCATCACGGCTGTCCACCCAGATCACGCGGTACGGCAAGCTGCGCAAAATGCGCACCAGCGCATGCCCCACATGGCCCGCCCCGAACAGGGCCACACATTGCGACGGCTCGGGCATCAAGGCCCGCAGACGTTGGACCTCGCTGGCGTCAAACCATGCAAAGTGCAACTCCAGCGCACCGCCGCAACATTGGCCCAGACTGGGGCCAAGCGCATACCGCTGGATATGCTCGCGCAAGGCTGCGGGGTCTGCACCCCACTGCGCCAGCAACTGGCGAGCCTTGGCAATGGCCTGCCACTCCAGATGACCACCGCCGATCGTCCCCATCACCTCATCGGCAAACACAGCCATCCAGGCCCCCTCCTCACGGGGCACGGAGCCACGAGTGGCCTGTACCTGCACCCAGCACAGCGGCTGCTGCGCCAGACGATTCAAGATTCCTTGCTGTGTTTCACTCCACATGACTGAACGCCGATTGCTTTGATGACCGATGTTCATGCATTTTGCGAGTCGCAATAGACAGACAAGCGTATGAGCACATTAATCGGATGCATATCCGAACCGGATTTGACGAGTCGTTGCAGATTTTTCACGAGAAGGCGTGAGAATTGCGCCCCCAGGCAGCTGCCTCCATTCATTTGCGGCTACGCTTGGCGGCATGCCTGAAACCCACGACTCCACCCGCGCCACACCAGCCCGCCGCCCCCTGAAGTGGTTGCGGACCGGGATGATGGCTGCCGTTGCAGCGGTGCTGACCGCCTGCCAGATCGCGCCCCAAAGCCCATCCATCGGCACGACGCCTGCCGACAAAGCCAGCCCCGGCTATCGCAAGCAGGCTGCCCAGCATCTGTATGAACGCAACTCCGGCCGCATCTACCAGGGCATGCTGCCGCCTATGCTGTATGCGATCGGCGTGCTCCAAGTTCAACTCGACGGCCAGGGCCGCGTGAATAACCTGCACTGGATGCGCAAGCCAAGCCATGCCCCCGAAGTGGTGGCCGAGATCGAGCGAGCCGTGCGCTCCGCTGCCCCCTTCCCTGCCCTGGGTCGCAGCGTGACCTATACCGACACCTGGCTGTGGGACAAGTCGGGACGCTTCCAGCTCGACACCTTGACCGAAGGTCAGCTGGGCCAGTGAAAGTGCACAGCGATGCAGCCCGCTGCATCGGACAACAAAAAACCGGCCAAGGCCGGTTTTTTGTTGCGACAAGCCAGGCGAGGCTTATTCGACCACTTTGGTGATCTTCGTGCCCTGCAGAGACACGCCCGCTTCCAGGCCCGCATTGGTCAGCACATAGCTGGTGACGGGAGCCTGGGCAGTCGTGGTGTCCACGCTGCCGTTGGCACCGATCCGGCCGGCAGCCACGGTGGCATCAGCCCCCACGGACCAGCCGTCGCTCTTGAGGAACTTGTCCAGCGCTTCCTGCGTGTTGAACACATAGATCACAGCCTTGGACTGGCCACCAGCTTGCCATCCGATAGAGGCCGCTGTCGTGCTGTAGAAACCACGGTTGGAGCCGCCCACGCGCAGCACGCCACGACCATGCTCGACCCCGACCACAAAGCTGCCGCCAATCACCGACGGGAAGATCAGCACCCCCTTGGCACGTTGCACCATTTCCTTGGATCCTGGTGCGGTCTGGTACAGGCGCTCCAGAGCGGCATTGGCACGGGTATTGACCGTTGTGGAATCGGAGCGGGGAGCCGATGCCGTATCAGGCTTGGTCGTGGTGCAGGCCGTCATGGTCAAGGCACCGGCAGCCAGTGCGGCAGCCATCGCAACAGAACGCAGAGAAATTTGACGCATACCTATATCCTTTCATGGGATGAATGTGTAGACACATTTCAGAGGTAGAAGGTCCTGAAGTCCGACATGGAGTCGCTTTTGCACATCCCCCCGATGCAAAGCTGTCAGAAACAGGGTTGGCACGATGCTAGTGCGCAGCGTTGCCGATAAAACTCAGCGGTTACAGCTTGCGCCATTGGCCTACAGAAGGCAAGAGCAGTTGTCGAAAAAGACCTACAGCATGAACATAAAACAAGACTTGGCCCCATCTATGGGCAAGCAGGCGAATTGTCTGAAACAGGCGCTAGCATTGTTGGTATAAGCATAGCGCTGACGACAGGATGCTCATGAAGTTCTGGAATTACTTTCACCACCCCAAGGCAGCTCTGGTCGTGCTGCGTGTCACCCTGGCTTTGCTCATGCTGCTGCACGGCTGGGCCAAGATTCGTTATGGCATAGGCAGCATCGAGGCCAAGATCGAGAGCCTGGGCGCGCCGGGATTTCTGGCCTATGCGGTCTATCTGGGCGAAGTGATCGCGCCCTTGCTGTTGCTGGTGGGCCTGTGGGTGGTACCGGCCGCACTGGTGATTGCCATCAATATGGTGGTGGCATTTGCGCTGATGCACACCCGGCAGATTCTGATGCTCAACAACACCGGCGGCTGGGCGCTGGAGCTGCAGGCCTTTTATTTGGTGAGCGCCCTGGTGGTGGCCATGGCCTATTCCAAGGGGAAATAAAAGCCATAAAAACAGGAGCAGCTTGCGCCTGTCACCTCTAGGTTTCAATGCCTTTTAATGCCGAAACCTTTAAGGGACGTGCGCAAGCCGCTCCTATTTTTGCCATGTCTCCCTGATCGAGAGACCCGCGACCCGGTCAGGAGCCGCGATAGGTGGAGTAGCTCCAGGGGCTGACCAGCAGAGGCACATGGTAGTGCTGCTCCACATTGGCCACGCCGAAGTCCAGGCTCACCTTGTTCAGAAAGCTGGGCTCGGGCAGTTGCACGTCACGGGCCTTGAAGTAGGCCGCAACATCAAAGGTAAGGCGGTAAGTGCCGACCTTGAGCGTGTTGTTGTCGAACAGCGGCGCATCGGTGCGGCCGTCATGATTGAGCACCAGGCTCTTGATCAGCGTGGCCTTGTCGCCTTCGGTGGAAAACAGCTCGACGGCCATGCCTGCGGCGGGGCAGCCATTCATGGTGTCGAGAACGTGGGTGCTCAGGCCCATGGAAATCTCCTCACAGGCAGTTTGCCACTGCCCTTGGTTGTACCAAACACACGACTTACGCAAAACGGGCTCAGGCCAAGCGGCTGCCTCGGAAGGCAGGCCGTTGTTGCGTTCCTGTTTGCGCAAATCCTAAAACATCTAAGCCATCACAAAGCCTGCCCGCGCTTGAGCGCAGCGCTTTGATCACCAAAGTGTATACAGTTTCTGTACTCCATCAAAGGCTTTTCTGCCTTGACTTTCAGGCACATAGCCAGCTCTGCCCGGTTGGCCTCTTTATCGGCCTCTTTATCGGCCTCGATACACTGGCCCGACCCATCAAGCGAACAGGAGACAACGCATGCAATTGCGCACCACCGCCCTGGCAGCCAGCCTGCTCATCGCTCTGGCCGGCCTGAGCGCCTGCAGCAGCACGGCCACGCTGGAGCCCGCCAGCAACGAACGCGCGGCCAGCCGTAGCGATGCCAATGCTCAGGCGCCAGCGCCTGCCGTCACCCAGAGCGCCGCCGCCCAGGCAGCCGCTGCCGCCTATGACTTCGAGCTGGATGTCTTTCACCCCGTTATCGCCAAGAACGGCATGGTGGCCTCGGAGCAGGAGCTGGCCACGCAGATCGGCGTGGATATTCTCAAGGCGGGCGGCAATGCCGTCGATGCCGCCGTGGCCGTGGGCTTTGCACTGGCAGTGGCCTTGCCCAACGCCGGCAATATCGGCGGCGGCGGCTTCATGATGGTGCACGACGCCAGGAGCGGCAAGGACATTGCACTGGACTTCCGCGAAGTGGCCCCCCGGGGCGCGTCACGCAATATGTATCTGGATGCCGGCGGCAAGGTCATCGACGGAAAATCGCTCTACACCCACTACGCCGTGGGTGTGCCCGGCACCGTGGCAGGCATGACGCACGCGCTCTCGCGCTGGGGCAGCATGCCGCTGGCCAGGGTCATGGCTCCGGCGATTGCGCTGGCGGACAAGGGCTACCCTGTCAGCGTCACCCTGGCCAAGACTCTGGATCAGGAAAAAAAGAACATGGGCCGCTGGCCTGCCACCCAGGCCGTTTTCTGGAGAAACGGCGCTCCGCTGCAAACTGGCGAGAGGCTGGTGCAAAAGGACCTGGCGCAGTCTCTGCGCCTGATCAGCCAGCAAGGTGCCAAGGCCTTCTACGAGGGCGCGATCGCGCAGAAGATCGTGGCCGAGATGGCGCCGCACGCCCATGCCCTCAGCTTGCTGGACCTGCGCGACTACAAGGTGGCCGAGCGCGAACCCGTGCGCGGCAGCTATCGCGGCTACCAGATCGTGACCATGCCCCCGCCCTCTTCGGGCGGTGCGCACCTGATTCAGATCCTGAACATGATGGAGCGCTGGCCCATGAATCAATGGGGTGCCGACAGCGCGCAAAGCGTGCACTACATGACCGAGGCCATGAAGCTCGCCTATGCCGACCGCTCGGAGTACCTGGGCGACCCGGACTTCGTGAAGATTCCGCTCAAGGGGCTGATCTCCAAGAGCTATGCCAGCGAGCTGGCCGCAAGCATCAAGCCCCAGCAGGCCAGGTCCGGCAAGGACATCCGGCCCGGCAGGCCCCAACCTTATGAAAGCGACCAGACCACCCATTACTCCGTGGTGGACAAGGCCGGCAACGCGGTGGCCGTAACCTACACGCTGAACACCAATTTCGGCAGCGGCATCGTCGCCAAGGGCACGGGGATTTTGCTCAACAACGAGATGGACGATTTCTCGGCCAAGCCCGGTGTGGCCAATGCCTATGGTCTGGTGGGGGGCGATGCGAATGCCGTGCAGGCTGGCAAGCGGCCGCTGTCCTCCATGACACCGACCCTGGTGCTCAAGGACGGCAAGCCGGTTCTGGTCACCGGCAGCCCGGGCGGAGCGCGCATCATCACCACGGTGCTCCAGCAAATCGTCAATCACATCGACTTCGGCATGAACCCGGCCGAGGCTGCGGCCACGCCGCGCTTTCACCACCAGTGGACGCCTGACGAGTTGCGCGTTGAAAAAGGCTTCAGCCCCGATACGCTGGCCCTGCTCAGGCAATGGGGCCACAAGGTGGCACTGAAGGCATCCATGGGCCGCACGCAGACCATCGAGATCCGCGACGGCCTGCTGCGCGGCGCTTCGGACCCGCGCAACCCCGATGGAAAAACCATGGGGTTCTGACGCCCAAAAAGAAAGCCGCGCTCCCCCGAGCGCGGCTTTCACTTGAGGCGGCCGCTGGCCGTACGCGTGGCCAGTGGCCGCCCTCCCCACCTTCGTTCTCAGAGCCGCCCACACAACCCTTGATGCGTCGTGGCGAAGCCTTGCCGTACTTCTCTGTACTGCCTGCGGCCTCGCGCCTCGCCTCAACCGCAAACCTTGGGTTTGCCGGGTCGTGTTCGCCGCTCTTATTCAGCCTTCTGACCGATTTCGAAGTTGGCCTGGATTTCCAGGGCGCGCACCATGCCGGAATGGTCCCAGCCCGCACCGCCGTGGGCCACGCAGCTGTTGAACAGTTCCTGGGCCTGAGCGGTGTTGGGCAGCGACACGCCCAGCTGACGCGCGCTGGACAGGGCCAGGTTCAGGTCCTTCTGGTGCAAGGCGATGCGGAAGCCGGGATCGAAGGTGCGCTTGATCATGCGTTCGGCATGCACTTCCAGGATCTTGGAAGAGGCAAAGCCGCCCAGCAGGGCTTCACGCACGCGGGCCGGGTCGGCACCGGCGCGCGATGCGAACAGCAGGGCTTCGGCCACGGCTTCGATGTTCAGCGCCACGATGATCTGGTTGGCCACCTTGGCTGTCTGGCCGTCGCCATTGCCGCCCACCAGGGTGATGTTCTTGCCCATCTTGTCGAACAGGGGCTTGACGCGCTCGAAGGCTGCGTCAGGGCCGCCGACCATGATGGACAGGGTGCCGTTCTTGGCACCGACTTCACCACCGGAGACGGGAGCATCCAGGTACTGAGCACCAGCGGCTTCGATGCGCTTGGCAAAGTCCTTGGTGGCCACGGGCGAGATGGAGGACATGTCGACCACGATCTTGCCGGAGCTGCCCTTGAGGCCAGCGGCCACGCCGTCTTCACCGAACAGCACCTTCTCCACGTCGGGAGTGTCGGGCACCATGATGAAGATGATGTCGGCACGCTCGGCCACACCGCGAGCGGTGGTGCACTGGGTGGCGCTGGTATCGGCGATGTTGGCAGGCACCTTGCCCACGGTGTTGACGAACAGTTGGTGGCCGGCCGCAATCAGGTGGCCGCACATGGGCGCGCCCATGATGCCCAGACCGATAAAGCCCAGCTTGAGAGACGATGCGTTCATGGTTGTACTCCTCAGTTTTCTTGAAACTCAACACGACTCACGCAAGAACCGGTTCGGGCAAGGCGACTGCCTCAGGCAGGCTCGCCGTTGCTGCATTCCTGTTTGCGAAAATCCTACTCAAATTCGATGGCCGAAGGCGCTTTGCCAGCAGGCGCCACAGGCCTTGTCATCCATTCAGGCAGCCACTGCCGCCTTGCTCCAGCCGCCGATCTTCTGCAGCCAGCCCAGGCCGGACTCGGTGCCGTTGGCGGGCTTGTATTCGCAGCCGATCCAGCCGTCGTAGCCGATGCGATCCAGGTGTGCGAACAGGAAGGGGTAGTTGATCTCGCCCGTGCCCGGTTCGTTCCGACCGGGGTTGTCAGCCAGCTGGATATGGCCGATACGGCCCAGCTGCTTTTGCATGGTGGCGGCCAGCTCGCCCTCCACGCGCTGGGCGTGGTAGATGTCGTACTGCACATAGGCGTTGGGCGCACCCACTTCGTCCAGGATGGACAGCGCATCGTCAGTGCGGTTCAGGTAGAAGCCGGGAATGTCGAAGGGGTTGATCGGCTCGATCAGCAGGCGGATGTTGGCGGCGCTCAGGGCGGCGGCAGCAAAGCGCAGGTTTTCCACGAAAGTGCGGCGCACCACGGCAGCGTCGACACCGGCAGGAACCTTGCCGGCCAGGCAGTTGAGCTGGGGCACACCCAGGGCGTGGGCATAGGTCACTGCCTTGGCCACGCCGGCGCGGAACTCGTCCACGCGCTTGGGGTCGCAGGCAATGCCGCGCTCGCCTGCATCCCAGTCGCCTGCGGGCAGGTTGTGCAGAACAATCTTCAGGCCGGTGGCGTCCAGGCGCTCCTTGATCTCTTCCACGGTATGAGCGTAGGGAAAGAGAAACTCCACGGCTTCAAAGCCTGCGTTTGCGGCACGCTCAAAACGCTCGAGGAAAGGCACCTCGGTGAACAACATGCTCAGGTTGGCTGCAAAACGGGGCATGATAAAAGTCTCCGGTAATCGTTAATGGTGGGGCTGGCGGACGCCAGGCAAGGGCCTGATCCGGCCGCGCCGCCCCGCAGCGAAAGCGTCGCCCCCCTCCTGCAAAGACAGGGGGGAGCGGCGCAGCCGCTCAGGGGGAGTTTTCCTATCAGTCCAGCAGGGCCAGTGCGCTGGGCGCGTCGGCCTTTTCGGTCGCCAGGTCTTCGAACTCGACCACGTTGTCGATTTCGGCGCCCATGGAGATGTTGGTCACACGCTCCAGGATGCACTCGATCACCACAGGGGTCTGGTGCTCGGCCATCCAGGCTTCGGCCTGCTGCATGGCGGGGGCAAAGTCTTCGGCGCGATGAACGCGAATCGCCTTGCAACCCAGACCCTCAACGACCTTAACATGGTCAACACCGTAGCCACGGGTGGCATCACCCTCATCCATGTTGATATTGTCGAACGCCAATTGCACGCAATAGTCGATCGAGAAAGCTCGCTGTGCCTGACGGATCAGACCCAGGTAGCTGTTGTTGACCAGCACGTGAACATAGGGCAGCTTGAACTGCGCGCCCACGGCCAGCTCTTCGATCATGAACTGGAAGTCGTAGTCGCCGGACAGCGCCACGATCTTGCGCTGGGGGTCGGCCACGCGCACGCCCAAGGCGGCTGGAGTGGTCCAGCCCAGAGGACCGGCCTGGCCGCAGTTGATCCAGTTGCGGGGCTTGTACACGTGCAGGAACTGGGCACCGGCGATCTGCGACAGACCGATGGTGGACACATAGGTGGTGTCGCGATCCAGAGTGCGGTTCATGCACTGGTAGACGCGCTGGGGCTTCATCGGCACGCTGTCGAAGTTGGTCTTGCGCAGGTACTCGACGCTGTTCTTGCGACCCTGGCACTCGGCCACCCAGGCCTTGCGGCACTTGAGCTTGCCGGCAGCCTTCCACTCCTTGGCGACGGCAACGAATTGCTCCAGAGCCGCCTTGGCATCGGAGACGATGCCGTAGTCGGGCGCGAACACGCGGCCGATCTGCGTGGGCTCGATGTCCACGTGGATGAACTTGCGGCCCTTGGTGTAGACCTCGACCGAGCCGGTGTGGCGGTTGGCCCAGCGGTTGCCGATGCCGAACACGAAGTCCGAAGCCAGCATGTTGGCGTTGCCGTAGCGGTGGCTGGTCTGCAGACCGCACATGCCGACCATCAGGGGGTGATCGTCAGGGATGGTGCCCCAGCCCATCAGGGTGGGGATCACGGGCACGTTCAGGATCTCGGCCAGCTCGACCATCAGGTCGGAAGCATCGGCGTTGATCACACCGCCGCCGGAGACCAGCAAGGGACGCTCGGATTCGTTGAGCATCTCGATGGCCTTCTCGGCCTGCTTGCGCGAAGCGGTGGGCTTGTAGGCGGCCAGGGGCTCGTAGGTGTCGATATCGAATTCGATCTCGGCCAGCTGCACGTCGATGGGCAGGTCGATCAGCACGGGGCCGGGGCGGCCGGAGCGCATCAGGTGGAAGGCCTGCTGGAAGGCGCGTGGCACCTGGGCGGGCTCCAGCACGGTGGTCGCCCACTTGGTCACGGGCTTGGCGATGGAGGCGATGTCCACGGCCTGAAAGTCTTCCTTGTGCAGACGCGAGCGGGGAGCCTGGCCGGTAATGCACAGGATGGGGATGGAGTCGGCGCTGGCCGAGTACAGACCGGTGATCATGTCGGTGCCGGCAGGGCCGCTGGTGCCGATGCACACGCCGATATTGCCGGCTACAGCACGGGTGTAGCCTTCGGCCATGTGGCTGGCGCCTTCGACGTGACGGGCCAGAATGTGACCGATGCCGCCGTGGTTCTTCATTGCAGCGTACAGCGGGTTGATGGCCGCGCCGGGCACACCAAACGTCACGGTTACACCTTCTTTTTCGAGCACCAGGACTGCGGCGTCGATTGCTTTCATTTTGGCCATGAGGGTCTCCTAAAAACTTGGTTGAACTTTAGTCAAGACCTTTGCTTGCTGGAAGCCGCTCTCAGACCATAAAATTTATTCCACCCAAGAATAAATAGGAGACAAATCCATGGACAGACTCGACGCGATGCACATGTTTGTGCGCGTGGTGGAGACCGGCAGTTTCACCAAAGTCGCACAGGAATTCGCCACCACCCAGCCCACCGTGACCAAGCAGGTCGCGGCCATGGAGGCGCGCCTCAAGGTGCGGCTGCTCAACCGCAACACGCGCGGCGTGAGCCTGACCGAAGCCGGCGCGCTGTACTACGAAAAGTGCAAGATCATCGTCAGCGATGTGGCCGAGGCGGAGAACGTGGTCAAGGTGCGCCAGACCCAGGTCCAGGGTCAGCTGCGCATCGGCAGCTCGGTGGCCTTCGGGCGCCGGGTACTCATTCCGCTGGCCATGGATTTCATGAAGCACAACCCGCAGGTGCAGGTCGATCTGAGCTTCGAGGACCGCTACACCGATCTGGTGGCCAACGGCATCGACGTGGCGCTGCGCCTGGGCAAGCTGGCCGACTCCTCGCTGGGCGCACGCATGCTGGGCGTCAACCCCTGGGTGCTGGTGGCCTCCAACACCTATCTGCGCAAGCACGGCACGCCGCGCCGCCCCTCGGACCTCAAGGAGCATTCCACGCTGATCTACAGCAGCGTGCAGGGCAACGATATCTGGCGACTGCGCAATGCCAGCGGCGAGCCGGTGTCGATTCCCGTCACCGGGCGGCTGCGCTCCAACAATCTTTCGGCCCTGCTGGCCGCGGCCCGCTCGCACATGGGCATTGCGGCCCTGCCGCGCTATGTGGCCCAGGATTCGCTCAAGGACGGCCGCGTGGTGGAAGTGCTCAAGACCTGCCGCCTGCCCGAGCAGGAAATCCACGCCGTCTACCCCTCGCCGCGCCTGGTGCCGCAGAAGGTGCAGTCCTTCATCGCCTTTTTGCAGGGCAAGTTCGACGATGCCTGGTGGGAGGATCTGCCAAGAGGGGGCTAGTTCCCCCTGAGGCGCTTCGCGCCTTCCCCCTCTGTGTACGCGCTGCGCGCTAACGGAGGGGAACTGCTCCTTCGCCGCGAGGCGGCTCTTGCTCGGAGCACTGGGATGGGTAGCGCCAGTTTTACACTGCAGCTATATAAAAAATAGCAGCTACCGCTTGATGAACGCTAACTTCAGATATTTTTCTATTTAAAACCGTTGAATAGCCTGCGCAATCAGCTATTCAATTTGATGGCTTCAAAGAATCAGAATTGCGCGGAAGTCGTTCACATTGGTGTGGGTTGGGCCGGTGATGACCAGATCGCCCAGCGCCGAAAAATAGCCATAGGCATCGTTGCGATCCAGGTGATCGCTGATGCGCAGACTCAGCTCTGCCGCGCGCTTGAGCGTGCAGGGCGAGACACGCGCTCCCGCGTTGTCCTCGACACCGTCGATACCGTCGGTGTCCGCGGCCAGCGCCCAGACCTTTTCCTGCCCCTGCAGGGCCTGGGCCAGACCCAGGCAGAACTCGCCGGCACGCCCGCCGCGCCCCTTGGCGGCACCGGGTTGGCGCGGGCGGATGGTCACCGTGGTCTCGCCACCCGAGAGAATCACGCAGGGCCTGGCAAAAGGCTGCTCATGCCGGGCCACAGCGCGCGCCAGCGCCGCATGGACCTTGCCCACCTCGCGCGACTCGCCTTCCATCTCGTCGGACAGCACATGCACTGCAATGCCGGCCGCGCGGGCGGAAGCCGCCGCGGCCTCCAGCGACTGCTGGGGCGTGGCGATCAGATGCACCTCATGGCCTTCAAAGCGGGCATCGCCGGGCTTGGGAGTCTCCAGCTCGCCGGCTTGCAGCGCAGCGCGCACGGACTCGGGAATGCCGATCTGGTAGCGGTCCAGGATGGCCAGTGCGTCGGCACAGGTCGACGCGTCCGGCACCGTCGGTCCGCTGGCGATCACCGAAGGATCGTCGCCGGGCACATCGCTGATGGTCAGCGTCACCACCTTGGCGGGATGGCAGGCAGCGGCCAGACGCCCGCCCTTGATGCGCGAGAGATGCTTGCGCACGCAGTTCATCTCGCCAATTGCCGCGCCGCTCTCCAGCAGCGCCTTGTTGATGCGCTGCTTCTCGGCCAGGTCGATGCCCTCGGCGGGCAGCGTCAGCAGGGAAGAGCCGCCGCCGGAGATCAGGCAGATCACCAGATCGTCGGCCGTCAGCCCCTCGGTCAGCGCCAGAATGCGCTCGGCCGCAGCCAGACCGGCCGCGTCCGGCACGGGGTGGGCGGCTTCCACCACTTCCAGGCGCTGGGCCAGCCCTTCGGGGCGTGGGGGAATGTGCGCGTAGCGCGTCACCACCAGGCCCGACAGCGGGGCATCCTGCGGCCACAGAGCCTCCAGCGCCTGCGCCATGGAGCCGCCGGCCTTGCCGGCGCCCAGCACCAGCGTGCGGCCCCTGGGCGGCTTGGGCAGATGACGCGCCAGACCCTCGATGGGCAGGGCGTTGCGCACCGCCACGTCATACAGATGACGCAGAAAGCCAGCCGGGTCTTGCTGGGGAACAGGCGTTGCCGCAGCCTGCGCGCGCGAGGATGTATTCTGTGCTTGCATAGCTGCGCATTGTGCATTCGGGCTTTTTTCCCTTACAGAGGGCCCCCAGTCACAACACTGCTGATCTTTGCAATACCAATGTTGCAAGCCCTTGCTCCCATTGGGTTTGCGCGCTTGCGCACAGCTTTCTGCACCTGAACATCGATACAAACACCATGTTTGGTGAACAGAAACTGTATACAAAACTTGTCTTCAACCGCTATGATGGATTTATGGAAACTTCCACCACCAGTTTCATTGTCGAAAGCCTGACCAAGGCCATCGTCGAGCATCGCCTGATGCCCGGCACCAAGCTGGCCGAGCAAAAGCTGGCCGACCACTTTGGAGTTTCCCGCACCCTGGTGCGCCAGGCCCTGTTCCAGCTTTCGCAGAACCGTCTCATCCGGCTAGAGCCCGCTCGCGGCGCCTTTGTGGCCACGCCTTCGGTGGACGAGGCGCGCCAGGTGTTTGCCGTGCGCCGCATGCTCGAAGCCGAGATGGTGCGCAGCTTTGTCAAGCAAAGCAGCGCCGCCAAGATTCGCGCCCTCAAGCAGCATGTGGCTGCCGAGAAAAAGGCCATGGAAGCCAATGACGTGGGCCAGCGCACCGAGCTACTGGGCGACTTCCACGTGCGCATGGCCGAGCTCATGGGCAACGAGGTGCTGGCTCAGCTGCTGGGCGAGCTGATTTCCCGCTGCGCATTGATCACCCTGATGTACCAGTCTGCATCGGCGGCCGAGCATTCGCACGAAGAACATGCCGACATCGTGACCGCACTGGCTGCGGGCGAGGCCGAACATGCGGTGCAGCTGATGCAGCTGCACCTGGACCACGTGGAAGCAGGCCTGACCTTCGACCGCGATTTGCCAACGAACGACCTGTCGATGGCACTTTCATCCGTATCCCTATGACTTACGATTCCACCGCCTCCTATCCACGCGACCTGATTGGCTACGGCCGCAACACGCCCCATCCCGAATGGCCCGGCAAAGCCCGCGTGGCCGTTCAGTTCGTGCTGAACTACGAAGAAGGCGGTGAGAACCATGTCCTGCATGGCGACCCGGGCAGCGAGCAATTCCTGTCGGAGATGTTCAATCCCGCCAGCTACCCGGACCGTCACATGAGCATGGACGGCATCTATGAATACGGCTCGCGCGCCGGCGTGTGGCGCATTCTCAAGGAGTTCGAGAAACGCGCTCTGCCACTGACCGTGTTCGGCGTGGCCACGGCGCTGCAAAAGCATCGCGAGCTGGCCCAGGCCTTTGACGAGCTCGGTCACGAAGTGGCCTGCCACGGCCTGAAGTGGATTCACTACCAGAACGTGCCCGAGGAGATCGAGCGCGCGCACATGCAGCAATGCGTGGACATCTTTGAAGAGCTGTACGGCGCGGGCGGCGACCACGGCCTGGGCTGGTACACCGGCCGCGACAGCCCCAACAGCCACCGCCTGGTGGCCGATGCCGGCCGCTTCAGCTACGACAGCGATTACTACGGCGACGACCTGCCCTTCTGGATGAAGGTTGCCAAGAGCGACGGCACGACGCACAACCAGCTCATCGTTCCCTACACGCTGGACGTGAACGACATGCGCTTTGCCCTGCCCCAGGGTTACTCGCATGCCGATCCGTTCTTCCAGTACATGAAGGACACCTTCGATGTCCTGTATGCCGAAGGCAATGCCAGCGGCGACAACGCCCCCAAGATGATGAGCATCGGCATGCACTGCCGACTGCTAGGCCGCCCCGGCCGGATTACAGCGCTGCAGCGCTTCCTCGACCACATCCAGAAGCACGACAACGTGTGGGTGTGCCGCCGTATTGATTTGGCTCGTCACTGGGCCGAGCGTTTTCCCTGCAAGGATTGATTGCGACATGGCTTTGACCCTGGAACAACTGAATGCCGCCGATGCGGCAACCGCCACCGACCTGCTCGATGGCCTGTACGAGCACTCGCCCTGGATTGCCGCCAAGGCACTGGAGCAGCGTCCCTTCAAGTCCATGGCGCATATCAAGCACGCCATGGCCAAGGTGCTGGCCGAGTCCAGCGAGCAGGCCCAGCTCGATCTGATCCGCGCTCACCCGGAGCTGGCCGGCAAGCAGATGGAGACCAACACGCTCACCGCCGAATCGACGAATGAGCAAAAGAAGGCAGGCCTGACCAACTGCACGCCCGAAGAGCTGGAGCACATCCGCAAGCTCAACGCCGAATACGGCAAGCGCTTCGGCTTCCCCTTCATCCTGGCCGTGCGCGGCGCGCGCGGTCTGGGTCTGAGCAAGGCCGAGATCATTGCGACCTTCGAGCGTCGCATGTTCAACCACCCTGCCTACGAGCAGGCCGAGGCACTGCGCAACATCCACCGCATCGCCGAGATCCGCCTGAACGACAAGTTCGGCTACGAGCCCGTCGAAGGCAACGAAGTCTGGGACTGGCAAGAGCGCCTGTCCACCAACAGCGACCCCGGCTACGCCGAAAAAGGCCAGCTGACGGTGACTTACCTGACCGACGCCCACCGCGCCTGCGCCCAGCGCATCAGCCACTGGATGCGCGAAATCGGCTTCGACGAAGTCGAGATCGATGCCGTGGGCAATGTGGTGGGCCGCTACAAGGCCGCCCCAGAATTTGCGGACAAGGGCGCCAAGACCCTGCTGACCGGCAGCCACTACGACACCGTGCGCAACGGCGGCAAGTACGACGGCCGCCTGGGCATCTTTGTGCCCATGGCCTGCGTCAAGCAACTGGTCCAGCAAGGCAAGCGTCTGCCCTTCAACATCGAAGTGGTGGGCTTCTCGGAAGAGGAAGGCCAGCGCTACAAGGCAACCTTCCTGGGCTCTGGCGCACTAGTGGGCGACTTCAAGCAGGAATGGCTGGAGCAAAAGGACGCCGACGGCATCACGCTGCGCGAGGCCATGCTGCATGCCGGCCTGTGCATCGACGACATCCCCAAGCTGGAGCGCGACCCCGCCAAGTACCTGGGCTTTGTGGAAGTGCACATCGAGCAGGGCCCCGTGCTCAACGAGCTGGACATCCCTCTGGGCATCGTCACCTCCATCAACGGCAGCGCCCGCTATGTCTGTGAATTCATCGGCATGGCCAGCCACGCCGGCACCACGCCCATGAACCGCCGCCGCGACGCCGCAGCCGGCGTGGCCGAGCTGTCGCTGTACATCGAAAAGCGCGCCGGCCAGGATGGCGACAGCGTGGCCACCATCGGCCAGCTGAACGTGCCCTCGGGCTCGGTCAACGTGGTGCCCGGCCGCTGCCAGTTCTCGCTGGATCTGCGCGCCCCCACCAACGAGCAGCGCGACGCCATGATCAACGACATCATGGCCGAGATGGCAGCGATCGCCGAACGCCGCGGCCTGCGCTACACCACCGATCTGTCCATGAAGGCAGCGGCGGCACCCAGCGCTCCCGAATGGCAGAAACGCTGGGAAAACGCTGTCGATGCGCTGGGCGTGCCCCTGTTCCGCATGCCCAGCGGTGCCGGTCACGACGCCATGAAACTGCACGAAATCATGCCCCAGGCCATGTTGTTCGTGCGCGGCATGAACGCCGGCATCAGCCACAACCCGCTGGAAGCCTCCACCTCCGACGACATGCAACTGTCCGTGGATGCCTTCACCCACCTCCTCCACCAACTGGCTCAAGAACAGCAATGACCAATATGAATCAAGACAAGCAAGCCACCTACGCCGCCATCGATGCCTGGATTGACGAGCACTTCGACGAAGAAGTGAAGTTTCTGCAGGCCATGGTGCAAGTGCCCACGGACACGCCTCCCGGCAACAACGCGCCCCACGCCGAACGCACTGCCGAGCTGATCAAGGGCTTTGGCTTCGACGCCGAGAAGCACGTCGTGCCCGAAGCGGACGTCAAGGCCTACGGCATGGAATCCATCACCAACCTGATCGTGCGCCGCCAATACGGCACTCAGGGTGACGGTGGCAAAACCATCGCCCTGAACGCCCACGGCGACGTGGTGCCTCCGGGCGAAGGCTGGAGCAAGGACCCCTACGGCGCCGAGATCGAAGACGGCAAGCTGTATGGCCGCGCCGCTGCCGTGAGCAAGAGCGACTTCGCCTCGTTCACCTTCGCCGTGCGTGCTCTGGAAGCCGTGGCCAAGCCGGCCAAGGGCTCGGTGGAGCTGCACTACACCTATGACGAAGAGTTCGGCGGCATCATGGGCCCGGGCTGGCTGCTGGAAAAGGGCCTGACCAAGCCCGACCTGATGATCGCAGCGGGCTTCAGCTACGAAGTAGTTACCGCTCACAACGGCTGCCTGCAGATGGAAATCACCGTGCAGGGCAAGATGGCTCACGCCGCCGTGCCCCACACCGGTGTGGACGCGCTGCAAGCCGCAGTGGTGCTGATGAATGCGCTGTACGCCGAAAACGTGAAGTACAAGCAAATCACGTCCAAGGTGCCCGGCATCAAGCACCCCTACCTGAACATCGGCCGCATCGACGGCGGCACCAACACCAATGTGGTGCCCGGCAAGGTCATGCTCAAGATCGACCGCCGCATGATTCCTGAAGAGAATCCCGTGGAAGTCGAAGCCAGCATCCGTGCCGTGATCGCCAACGCCATCGCCGACTTCAACACCCAGGGCGGCTACACCGGTGAAGACGCCGTGCGCGTGGACATCAAGCGCCTGCTGCTGGCCAATGCCATGACGCCCCTGGACGGCAACAAGCCCCTGGTCGACGCCATCCAGGCCCACGGCGAAGCTGTCTTCGGCGAGAAGCCTCCCGCAGTGGGCACGCCTTTGTACACCGACGTGCGCCTGTACGTCGAGCGCGGCATCCCCGGCGTGATCTACGGCGCCGGCCCCCGCACCGTGCTGGAATCGCACGCCAAGCGCTCCGACGAGCGCCTGGTGCTGGAAGACCTGCGCCGTGCCACCAAGGTGGTGGCCCGCTCGCTGGTGGACCTGACTGCCTGAGCACCAAACACCGTTTGAACGCCTAGCCTTCTCCAGACTGGATGAAGGTTTTCAAAGAGCCTGGATTCGTCCAGGCTCTTTTTTTATGTGCCCCCAGGCAGCAGGCCGGCGGGCATTTGCTCGGCATGGCTCAGGTCCACATGGCTGGCCAGAAAATCCAGCACCGCCCGCGTTCTCACCGGCAACTGGCCGGGCTTGCCCACATACACGGCATGGATGGGCTGCAGATCCCCGGGATTGAAGTCCTCCAGCAGCGCCTGCAGCCTGCCCGCATGCAAATCGTCCCAGGCGTGATAGAGCGACAGCCGCGCCAGGCCCGCCCCGGCCTTGGCCAGATTGGCCATGGCTTCACCATCGTTGACGCGCAGCACCTCGCCCATGCTCACCGTCACCGCCTTGCCAGCCACTACAAACGGCCAGTGCGGTATGGCCCGTGGGTAGTTCCAGCCAATGCGCACATGGCCTGCCAGCTCATCGGGATGCTGCGGTCTGCCAAAGCGCTGCAGATAGTCCGGCGAGGCCACGATCACCTGGCGCGTATGTCCCAGCTTTCGCGCCACCATGTCCGAAGACGGCAGCTCCCCCCAGCGCAGAGCGATATCGGCGCGAGCCGCTATCAGGTCCACGACATGATCGGTAAAGCTGAGGTCCAGCTGCAGGCCCGGCCAGGTCTGCATGAGCGGGCCGACCAGCGGCACCAGCAGGCGATTGCCCGTGGACGAGCTGGCATTGATGCGCACCACGCCGGTGGGCTGGCCCTGCCGGGTGACCGAGGATTCCAGCGCCAGCCAGTCCGCCAGCAGCTGCCGGCCCTGCTCCAGCAACTGATCTCCCTCGGCCGTCAACTCCAGACGCCGGGTGCTGCGGCGCAGCAGTTGCACGCCCAGCCGGGTTTCGAGCCGGGCCACGATCTTGCTGACGGCCGAGGGCGAGACCTCGCGCAGACGCGCCGCCGCCGAGAAGCTGCCCTGCTGGGCCACCTGCACAAAGGTCTGCAGCTCCACAAAGCGGTCCGCACTGTGCTCCGGCAGCAACGGCATAGCCATGGATTTGTTCATGAATCACATCATAAAGATGCGATTTATTCCCCACAGGAACAAATGCATGTCCGCTTCAAGGGCTAGTGCGCCTTCGGTCGCAGGTTCACAGTTCAGCCCTTCGCGCAATTTTCACAAGGACGTTTTCATGCCTGCAGCATTGCTTGCTCTGGCCGCCGGTGCCTTCGGCATCGGCTCCACGGAATTCATCATCATGGGCTTGCTGACCCAGGTCAGCCAGGATCTTCATATCTCCATCCCCACGGCGGGCACGCTGATCTCGGGCTATGCCGTGGGCGTCGCCGTGGGCGCTCCCGTACTCACGCTGGCCTCGCGCCACTGGCCGCGCAAGTTGCTGCTGCTGAGCCTGATGCTGCTGTTCATCGCCGGCAATGCCGCCGCCGCGCTGGCCCCCAGCTATGGCTGGCTGCTGGCGGCACGCGTGCTGACTTCGCTGACCCACGGCACCTTCTTCGGCGTGGGCGCAGTCGTCGCCACGCAACTGGTGGCACCCGAGAAGAAGGCCTCGGCCATTGCACTGATGTTTTCCGGTCTGACCCTGGCCACGCTGCTGGGCGTGCCCTTTGGCACCTGGATCGGCCAGCACTGGGGCTGGCGCATGGCATTTGCCAGCGTCAGCGGCATCGGCGTGATCGCACTGCTGATCCTGCTGCGCCATGTGCCACGCGAGCTGAGCATGCCCAGCCCTCAGGGCCTGACACAGGAGCTGGCCGTGCTGCGCAATGGCACCATGTGGCGTGGCCTGCTGCTGACGGTGATCGGCTTTGCCGGCGTCTTCACCCTCTATACCTATATAGAGCCGCTGCTGACCCAGATCACGGGCATGGACAACCGCATGATTGCGTTCACCCTGCTGCTGTTCGGGGCGGGCCTGGCCCTGGGCAACCATGCCGGCGGCAAGCTGGCCGACCGCTTTGGCGTGCAGCGCGCACTGTGGGTGTCGCTGGCGGCCCTGATGCTGGTGCTGATCGCGGGCCGCTGGATGTTTTCCAGCACGCCCCTGGCCATTGCCTTTGTGCTGCTGCTGGGCATTGCCGCCTTTGCCACCGTCGCGCCGCTGCAGATGGGTGTACTGCAATCTGCGGGCGAAGCAGGCATGAATCTGGCATCCAGCCTCAATATCGCGGCCTTCAATCTGGGCAATGCCCTGGGAGCCTGGCTGGGCGGAGCCGTGATTGCACAGGGCCTGGGCCTGACTTGGCTGGCCTGGGCTGCTGCCATGCCGGCAGCAGCGGCGCTGCTCATGGCCAGCTTCGCGCCGCGTCAGACCAGTCCCGTTCAGACTTCAGCCATGGCGGCGGGCAGGCACTGAAGCCCAGACGCCGCTCCAAGGCGGCACAAGACAACACAAGGCAATACAAGGCGGCAGCCTGCCCTCTAGCAGCGCAGACCAATTCCACTTCCAAGGCGACCGCAAGGTCGCCTTTTTTGCATGCGCAGCAGCTCGGCATGGTTTTTGCACCAATTTAGGTCCTATGGGAAGGCATGAGCTCTTTGCAGGCCCCCATGCACGTTTTTGCACAGCGGTGCACCAATTCCGACCTTGATGCCCTTTTTTTGCACCTTCTTCAACGCTAATGCATGCAACCGGTCTCAAGGTGACAACGCACTTTCTTTCACTAGATGTTTCAAGACCCGAAACCTGCGCACGCATAACCGGAGCCAGATCCCTTCCGATTGCATATCGCGCAATTTTTGCTATGAAAAACAAAGCATCCTTCGCTTGATACAAAAAGGTTTCAATATGTTTTATTCCAAAAATTAGAAAAACAAAGGATCTTTAGCTACATATTTAATAGCAATCAGTAATTACCTTAGATGGTTATGCGCGAAAAACATAATCATTGACACCCCATCCAGAAACTGGATTTTGAGCAGGGTTTACCGCTAGATGTCGCGCGTTATGAGCTGTATACACTTTTTGTATGGATTGCATGCCGTTCGCAAATCGCATGCAAACCTGAAGCCAATATAGAGTGAGGAGACATGTTTTTATGACATCCCAAGTGCATCCCGTGGATGAGGTTCTGCCATTTGGCAAGCTCACCGCCTTAGGTCTGCAGCACGTTCTGGTCATGTATGCCGGCGCCGTCGCCGTGCCGCTGATCGTGGGCCGTGCCCTGAACCTGCCCCCTGAGCAGGTCGCGCACCTGATCTCTGCCGACTTGTTCGTCTGCGGCCTGGTCACCCTGATCCAGGCCATGGGCGCAACCCAGTGGTTCGGCATCAAGCTGCCCGTGATGATGGGCGTGACCTTTGCCAGCGTGGCCCCCATGGTGTCCATGGCACAGAGCACCGGCGGCAATGCCGGCGCAGGCCTGATCTTTGGCTCGGTGATAGGCGCGGGGGTGATCTCCATCCTCATTGCGCCCCTCATCAGCCGCATGCTGCGCTTCTTCCCCCCGGTCGTGACGGGCACCATCATCGCCGTCATCGGCATCAGCCTGATGCGTGTGGGCATCAACTGGATCTTCGGCAACCCCGTAGGCCCGACCGCCCCTTCCGTACCCAACCCCGAGCACCTGAAGTGGCTGGCAGAAGCCCAGGCCATGGCCGGTGCCCCCGGCTCCTCGCTGCCCGCCATCCCCAAGGGCTTCTCGGTGCTGCCCACCATGCCCAACCCCAAGTACGCCGATCTGCAAGGCGCTGCGGTCTCGGGCATCGTGCTGCTGTCCATCTTGCTGATCGCTCGCTTTGCCAAGGGCTTCCTGGCCAATGTCTCGGTGCTGATGGGCATCTTGATCGGCGGAGTGATCTCCGTGGCCATGGGTCTGATGAACTTCGAGAAGGTCGCCAAGGCCGAGTGGTTCACCCTGGTACTGCCCTTCCAGATCGCCATGCCCGTCTTCGACCCCATCCTGATCCTGACCATGAGCCTGGTGATGGTGGTGGTGATGATCGAATCCACCGGCATGTTCCTGGCCCTGGGCGACATGGCCAAGCGCGACATCACCCAGGACGAGCTGACCCGCGGTCTGCGCACCGACGGTCTGGGCACGCTGATCGGCGGCATCTTCAACACCTTCCCCTACACCAGCTTCTCCCAGAACGTGGGTCTGGTGGCCGTGACCGGCGTGCTCAGCCGCTGGGTCTGCGTGGCCGGTGGCGTGATCCTCATCGTCCTGGGCGTGCTGCCCAAGATGGGGGCCCTGATCGAATCCCTGCCCACCGTGGTTCTGGGCGGTGCGGGTCTGGTGATGTTCGGCATGGTGGCCTCCACCGGCATTCGCATCCTGGCCAATGTGGATTTCCGCAACAACAAGAACAACGCCATGATCGTGGCAGTGTCCATCGGCGTGGGCATGATTCCTCTGGTTGCCCCTAATTTCCGTCAGTGGATGCCCCATTCCATTCATCCGCTAATTGAATCCGGTATCCTGCTGTCCTCGATTACCGCCGTGGCATTGAATCTTTTCTTTAACGGAGCCGCCAAAGACAACAGCGCTGCCATCAACGCAGCACGTGAGGCTGACGCTCACTAAACGCCAGTCCTGAAGCAAACGCTGGCTTACCAGCCAGCCCAAGCCCCCTGCCGCCCCACAGTGCGCCAGGGGGTTTGTTGTCGATACAGTTGAAGCAAAACAGACCTGACTCAAAATGCTTCTTGCCATCCGGTAAGCTCCGAGAAGCAACTTGCTGATAAATATTTCGTATGACACAAAACCTGTCCTCCGCCGAACAAGCCCTGCGCGATGCGGCCCGCGAATACCACCGCAGCCCCGTCAAAGGCAAGATTTCCGTCACTCCTACCAAGCCCCTGTCCAACCAGCGTGACCTGTCCCTGGCCTATTCGCCGGGCGTGGCCTATCCCTGCCTGGACATCGAGGCGGACCCGTCCACTGCGGCCGAATACACCTCGCGCGGCAATCTGGTCGGCGTGATCACCAACGGCACTGCGGTGCTGGGTCTGGGCGATATCGGCCCGCTGGCTTCCAAGCCAGTGATGGAAGGCAAGGGTTGCCTGTTCAAGAAGTTTGCCGGCGTGGACGTGTTCGACATCGAACTGGCCGAGCGCGATCCCGACAAGCTGATCGACATCATTGCGTCGATGGAGCCCACCCTGGGCGGCATCAACCTGGAAGACATCAAGGCTCCCGAGTGCTTCTACATCGAGCAGGAGCTGTCCAAGCGCATGAACATTCCGGTGTTCCATGACGACCAGCACGGCACGGCCATCATCTCCAGCGCCGCTTTGCTCAATGGCCTGGAACTGGTTGGCAAGGACATCGGCGCCGTCAAGGTCGCCGTCTCCGGCGCCGGCGCGGCAGCCATTGCCTGCGTGGACGTGATGGTGGGCCTGGGCATCAAGCGCTCCAACGTCTACATGGTGGACTCCAAGGGCGTGATCTATGAAGGCCGCCCCGGCGGTCTGGACGCCTCCAAGCAGCGCTACGCACAGAGCACCGAAGCCCGCACCCTGGCCGACGTGGTCGACGGCGCCGACGTGTTCCTGGGCTGCTCCGCTCCCGGCGTGCTGACTGCCGACATGGTCAAGACCATGGCCGACAAGCCCATCATCCTGGCCCTGGCCAACCCCGAGCCCGAAATCCGCCCCGAACTGGCCAAGGCCATCCGCCCGGATTGCATCGTGGCCACCGGCCGCTCCGACTATCCCAATCAGGTCAACAACGTCCTGTGCTTCCCCTACATCTTCCGTGGCGCGCTGGACTGCGGCGCCACCAAGATCACCGAAGCCATGAAGCTGGCCTGCGTGCGTGAAATCGCCGCTCTGGCCAAGCAGGACGTCAGCGACGAAGTCGCCGCCGCCTACCAGGGCAAGGAGCTGACCTTCGGCCCCGACTACCTGATCCCCACGCCCTTCGATACGCGCCTGATCCTGCGCATCGCTCCCGCTGTGGCCCAGGCTGCCGCCGAATCCGGTGTCGCCACCCGCCCCATCGAGGACATCGCCGCCTACCGCGAAAGCCTGACGCGCTTCGTCTACCAGACCAGCATGTTCATGCGCCCCGTGTTTGCAGCCGCCAAGGCCAATCTGCAACGCGTGGCCTATGCCGAAGGTGAAGACGAGCGCGTGCTGCGTGCCGTGCAGGTTGCCGTGGACGACGGCCTGGCCAAGCCCATCCTGATCGGTCGCCCTGCTGTGATCGAAGCCCGCATTGCCAAGGCCGGCCTGCGCATCCAGCTGGGCAAGGATGTGGAAATCTGCAATCCCGAAGACGACCCCCGCTTCCGCCAGTACTGGGAGACCTATCACAAGCTGATGGGCCGCAACGGCGTCACTCCCGAAGCCGCCAAGGCTGCGGTGCGCCGCTCCAACACCCTGATCGCCGCCCTGATGGTGCACCTGGGTGATGCCGACGCCATGCTGTGCGGCCTGGTCGGTCGCTTCGACAGCCACCTGGCCCATCTGGAAGATGTGCTGGGCCTGAAGAAGGGCGCCAACGAGTTCGCCACCGTGAACGCCGTCATGCTGGAATCCGGCACGCTGTTTGTGGCCGATACCTACATCAATGACGCACCCAGCGCCGAAGAACTGGCCGAGATCGCCAAGATGGCTGCCGACGAAGTGGCCCGCTTCGGCCTGCCTCCCAAGGTGGCCTTCCTCTCGCACAGCAACTACGGTTCGTCCACACGCGGCTCGGCCCGCAAGATGCGCGCTGCACGCGACCTGTTCGCCGCCGCCAACCCCGGCATCGAATGCGATGGCGAAATGCACGGCGACGCGGCACTGGACGCCAGCGTACGCAGCCATTCCCTGCTGGAGTCCTCGCTGACCGGCGCAGCCAACGTGCTGATCTGCCCCAACCTCGACGCCGCGAACATTCTGTTCAACGTGCTCAAGACCACAGGCGGCCATGGCACCACCATCGGCCCCATCCTGATGGGCTGCTCGGCGTCCGCCCATGTGCTGACCCCCTCCTCCACCGTGCGCCGCGTGGTCAACATGACCGCTCTGGCAGCAGCTCAGGCCATCGCACTGCGCAGCTGATCCGGCGGAATCTCTCGGGCGTCCCACCCGAGGCAATCACAAAAACGCCCTTCGGGGCGTTTTTTTGCTCCCGGTCCTTGAGCATCAGGCATCGGGTTCGCCAGCCGTGACCATTGCCAGCGTCGCTGACCCTAGCGCAACAGCAAGATGAAAACCAACTAGCACTCCTTATCCAGCAAGCGCAGCACGCTATGGTTTTCATGAACAAGACAAAATACGCGCAATGCCGGATAGCGCACAATCCTTGTGTAGAATCCTCGCATCCGGAGGTTTGGGTGAGTGGTTTAAACCAGCAGTCTTGAAAACTGCCGAAGGAGTGATCCTTCCGTGAGTTCGAATCTCACAGCCTCCGCCAAATACAAAAGCCAAGTGATTGATTTCACTTGGCTTTTTTGTTTTTCAACCTCATCGGTATGCCATCTGGTATGCCATCAAACATTGGCTGTAGCTGGATGTTGTGAGATGGAATTGGATGCAAAACGTCACACATGCGAGATGAGCGGCTCAGCAGCACACAGCCTACCTATAGATGTTTCGACTTCAAGCTTTAGCTCAACGACTGCGCCGAACGATCATTTGCTCCAACTCTGCTCACTACGTCCAGTGCGATAGATCCTTCTTACAGTTGCACTGAAGCTTGGGACTACGACGGCAGCAGCACAACCCAAGCAACACCTCAGACATTCGACAACAACACCACGGATAAAGCCATGCTTGTGATCGACGCTGACGCTGAGCTTGTAGCCAAAGTAACATCTCCCATGCTTTTTGGTGTGTGTGGCATCAATGTCTTTTTGCCTGCGTTGGGCATCACTCCAATCGGGCTGCTGGCCTGCCTCGAGCTGACTGCGATCAGTTTTCCTGATGCGCTACACGGGCGCTGGCACCAGCGTGGTATCAATCGCTTGCCCACCTCTGGCAATGAAGCCATGGCGATGCAACTGGGCATCCACACCATGCAGTAAGACCGTGGCTCCATCTACGCCAATACGCTCTCCAAAGCGCCAAATTGTGTTGCGGTCCGGCACATTCATTGCGTCTTGCAGCAAGCAAAAGCGCTGGTAGCTCATGCGGTCCAGCAACTGAAACTCCATTTGCTCATCCGACAAGTTGTACAGGCGTTTGAGCACCAAGATACGCACCATCACCTCTGCCGGATAGGCCGGGCGACCTCCTTTGCGGCCATCGCTGCGTTCTATCAAGGCATCCGCTAAGCCTGCCAGCTCGCCAAAATCAATGTGGCGGGCAATGACTTGCAAGGGATCGCCTAGCTCATCAAGCGTTCCTTTACGGCTGCTATCTGCAAACAGGTCGAACTTGAGGGCGCTGCGTGGGCTGGGCATGCGCTGAATCTACCGCATGCCAGCCTTGAACAGGCTTCGAGGGAGGTTTTGAGAGGTGCCCTTCTGTGACCTGTACAGCCCCTAGCAAAGAGGCTCCAACGAAAACATGAAGGGCTTGGTGCGGCAGTACCGACCGAAGGGCTCGAACTTGAGCGTCTACAGCCAAGAACAGCTAGATGCCATTGCCGCTGAAATCAACTACCGCCCTCGCAAAGGTCTTGGAGTACGATCACCGCTATCGGTTTACCGAGAACTGCTGATCTACAGCCCCCAGAACTCCACCCTCATCCATTAAATTCAAGGGTGTTGCACTTTGGGTTTGAATCTGCTAAACAAAAAATGAAATTTAGAATTATCAATAAAGATCCAGATCAACTAGAAGATATCCTGATTGCCTTTGAAAAATCATGTTCTAAAAATGATCTTGAACAGGTATTCAAAAACATGGATGCATACGCCCTTGAAGGATTCAATGGAGAAGATTCAATAAACTATCATTATCACACAGATCTAAACAACGGAATTAATAATACGTATCAAACCTATTTAATCTTTATGGGTCTTTGTTTTTATTATGCCCAAAAAAAATTAACAAATTTTGCTTGGTACTATTACTCTAGGGCTGAATATTTTAAAGGAATTCATGACTCTTGGAATTATGTTAAAAAACATGAAGAAGCCACTGAATACATTAAAAATGAAAAACAGAATCCAGAAAAGGAACTAAGTGATCTAGATCTAGAGATATCTGATTTTCTACAAAAGAAAATATTAATTCATAAAAGCAAAGTTCCATTAACCTTAATTCATAGATCATCTTTTATTAAAGATGTAACACAAGATGTTTTTCTTATAATGAAAAAATATAAAAACACAAAATCCAGGCCAATCACCGATGGTGCAATTAAAAAAATTATTCACAGATTAATCAGAGATGATGACAAGCTTAATAAATTAATAATTCAAATTTTAAAATAATACTCATCAAGCATCTCTTTATTAGAATTTCTCAATAATTAATTCTTACCAATTAACTTCTATTTTATTATTTAAATAATTCTCAGCTCCTCCATGATAATTTTCATTGATATAAATCACTTCTTTTCTTCCATACTTTAATATTTGTAACTTACCCATACTTAAAAGATATCTTATTGCAATATCTAAAACATCTGACTTCCTCAAAGATTTAGGCCCATACCTAAGCAGTTCACCTTTATTAATATATTTATCTCCAGTTCTTTGATAACGTCCAAGAATATATTTAAATAGCAAATCAACATCTTTTTTTATTTTAACTTCCAATGCCTCTTCACCAAATATTCTTTTAGCCCCATGAAGATGCCATCTAACCATTTCAATAGATGATTGAACAGCCCATGGCTGGATTTTATCTCCAGGATCAGTGAAATATTGAAGAACAGCTGCGATGCGTATCACCAATTCACCACTTCTACGCATAAATGCTCTAATTTCTTCCCACTCTCCATGATGATTTAAAACAAAATCAACATTTTGAATATATTGCTCCCACAATTCACACGCACTTTGATCAAAATAAACAACCTCTCTACTGATTTCAGTATTCTCTAACTCTCTTGCATATTTTTGCATTAATTCTCTTACACGTTGATGGAAACCATGCCTTTCAAAATTTTCCTCATTCGCAGGCAGTGGATTCCATCTATAAATTCCAGTGTGTGCAGAGGCGTGCGAAATCAGCATCCGGGGCATCAGTCCAGACTCAACAAGTAAATCACCTTTCTTGCTAAAAAAACGCTCAAAAGTAACATCCTGAGTCAGCATGCATAAAGCAACTCGCCTATCGAGCAATCTTGTGGTTCCTTGAGTTCTGCTCACTTCATTAATGGCAGATCCATCAAAGCGTTTACAAAAGTATGGCATGTCTAATTTATTAAAAATCAGAGCAGCTTCATCCAATGCATAAAACAAAGAAGATGCACCCTCTTTAAATATATCAATGACCCCCTTACTTGTTGCATCCTCTATCAAAAATTGATGGTGTATCAATTCCTGATTCTCCCAGCCGGGAAAAACATGCTCGCTTATTTTTCCTCGCTCAAAGTCTTCAAATCCTTTCATCACCTTTTTAAGGATGCTGGATTTTCTATCTCCAGACTTTGCAATCACAAAAGAAAATAGGCTAGTTGGCATAATTTCACCATAAGGTGTTTTTACATCAGCTACGCCTTGAACAGCTGCAGACATACCTGCAAGCATTACCGGCACAACCATTTCATAGGACGACTGAGTAGCTGCAACTACACGGTCTGCAAAATCTCGCAACATTGCTGGCAGCACATGGACTGGGTAAGGTGAATTCTGAATAAGATAGTTCATTTTTTAATATCCATTATTAAAACTGATGGACGATGATCTCTTTGGACCTGGTTTGTTTTTGTTGAGATTTTTCATTTTTGAGCAGCCGAAGGTTCTAAAACTCTCAGGAGCTCTCAATTTCATCGTGACATCAATTTTTGTAAGATAGCTAGCGTATGTACTTAAAATTGTGATCAGCTCTTCATCTCTGTAATCAATGTTTCGCAAATATTCACTACCAGGTTTGCACATGCCCAAAACATTCCATATGTAGCTCTCCTCACCACAGACGTGCTGCGTCCAATCTTCAGTAATTGCTCTTGAGTGATAATAAGGATTTTGATACTTTGAGCCATTGAGCGCGATGAGCCAATGGATATGCAGCCCTTTATGGTATCCACACTCAATCTTCCAGGCGTAAAAAGATAAATCCTTACCGAACATCTTTTTCAGTCTTTTCAGCATGAGATTTCTTTTAATATCAACAACTACAAATTCTTCATTAATCTCTTGCTCGGTTTTTAGCCGAAATGGCATACGTGGTCTCTCTATATAGAAGCCCCAATCTATTCGAAGCAAAACGTTTTTACAGTTGATCTCCCAAGACTGAAGTGCCACCTTCATCAACTGGTGATAACGCTCATTTGCATTTCTATAAAAGCTTTTTACTTCTTCACGCAACTCATCTTTATTCAAAGCATCTTTTAGCTGTACAACAAAATTATTTAATCCATCAATAATTTCATCTGTACGCTTACCACAAGCCATTTTGAAGCCACGCTCTCCATAAATTACAGGCTCTATGAATCCGATACTTTCAACACTCCCACCATTAGGAGAGGTTGCGGCAACGAAAGCGCTGTAGGTCAATTTCATTAAAGGACTGTAGTTAATGATAGACGCGTACTCCTCATCCCACCCCAGCACTCTAGACTGACTGGCATGATTGAGAATATTTAATATCTGATGTCCTAAACCTGAAGCACGAGCCCTATAAGTTATACCGCTCTTCTTCTTAAAGAATGGCATTCTTTGTATATCTAATGAAGCTATATTAGCTCCAATGCTGTAATACATTAATTTCTCATGATAGCTTCTTCTATCGTCATAGCTAATAGTAAAACAAGAATCTTGTTTATTCTTAATTACAAATCTTTGCAGATCAATGAACTTATCTCTTACGGACATAAGCACTCTCTTATTTCATTGAAAATTAATGATAGATACATATATGTATCTAGAATACCTAATTTAATTTATTTCTTATCCTGAGGGAATACGGTATAAAACCTTGGTATTTATCCAATATTCCTCACAATAAGATTAAATTTTTGTGAAAAATTAATTCAACGATTTAGTACCCAGTTTTATCAACTCGATGTAGTTGAAGACATCCTGAAGCACCCAGCCCACAGCCTTCTCTCCGAGCTTGATGGGCTGGGGAAAGTCCTTGTCGTAGTACTTCGAGGACTTGTTGATCTTCAAGTACACCGTCGAGCGCGAGATACCCAAAATTTGCAGCAACTTGGGCAAGCGGATCACGCTCATGTTCAGGTTGAAAGTGTCTGCTGCAGGTGTGCAGGCTTGGTTGTCATACGTTGTGAGTTCGCTCATTTTTCACCTCTGTTTTCAATGAGGTGAATTTCATCGTCTATCCCGGCATCTGAACATCTGCGTGATGCAGTAATTTTTTACTGTAACAGTGGATTGACTCCCCCAAAAAGCAAAATTTCACCACAAGCCATTGTTTTTATTGATTTTTCTTGGTTACACGCGTGGCATTTTTTAGAACTATCGAGATCAGGCGAATTGCGCTGATATTTAGTTCCCCTCCTCTGAGAGTGCCAGGCGAAGGACATCATTCGCCCATCCATGAATTTTTTTATTGTCAGAAGACCTGTAGGGGTTTTATAAAAAATATTCATTCCTTCGTCTGGCTGGAATTTGCTTCAAAAAACGTTCTGAGAAATAGCAAAACTGAACTCAAAAATTCCTCAATCACATATGACTAAGGCGAGCACATCCATAGTGAGCTCTACCGGACTAAGGCAATGAAATCATTGACTTATCTACTTAAATACAGTCTCAGAGGAAATCTATGAATCACGATGCAAGCTGCCCTGCCTGCGGAAGTCGCAAGGTCGCTCAACGCAATTGGGCTAAGAAGCTTTTTGGTGTCTTGGGCACTGCGGCGGGTGCCACCGGAGGCTTTGCCGGAACGATCAGAGGCGCCCAAATTGGTATGACCGCAGGAGCCGCAGCGGGCCCTGCAGGAGCTACTGCTGGTGGTCTGGCCGGTGCTGTTTTAGGCGGAATAGCAGGTAGTGCCATTGGCTGCGAGTTGGGCTCCAGCGTCGGCAAGAAAATCGACCAGCACATGCTTGACAACTTGGTTTGCACATCCTGCGGAAATTCGTTTCCTGAAAAATCCGCCTAATTCATCCCCTATTTATCGAAAGTAATCAACATGGCACATCTCGTAGAAACAATGGCCTATACCGGCCAAACCCCTTGGCATGAACTGGGTCACGCCCTGCCTGCTAAGCAAAGCATCGATGTCTGGGCGCAGGCTGCCGGCATGGATTGGCGTATTCAGGAAACGCCAGTACGTTACCTCGCCTCTGATGGTCATTCTGGCCTTTCAGGTCTTTATGCCGAACCCAAGGAGTTTCCCGAGCAGAAGGTGCTATATCGCAGTGATACGCAAGCTCCTTTATCTGTTGTGGGGAGTCGCTACCAGGTGGTGCAACCTCGTGAGGTGCTGGAGTTCTACCGGGACCTGACCGAAGTCGCTGGCTATGAATTGGAGACCGCTGGCGTGCTTAAGGCTGGACGCAAGTTCTGGGCTTTGGCCCGTACTGGCAAGTCGGCGGCGCTCAAAGGCAATGATGTGGTCAATGGCTATTTGCTGCTGGCTACGTCCTGTGATGGAACGCTGGCTACGGTGGCCATGCCCACGACGGTGCGGGTGGTCTGCAACAACACGCTGACGATTGCTTTGCGTGATGGTGTGGGAGCTGTCAAGGTACCTCACAGCACGGCTTTCGATGCCCAGGCGGTCAAACGCCAGTTGGGTGTAGCAGTCGGTCAGTGGGACAGCTTTATGTACCGCATGAAGACGCTGGCCGAGCGTAAGGTCAAGACCCATGAGGCTATGAACTATTTCCTCAAGGTGATCTGCAACACCGATCAGCATTCCGATATGTCTGTGGGATTGACTAATGAGCGTGCTCTCAAGAAGGTGCAGATGCTCTATGAGGGCCATGGCCGTGGTGCTGAGATGCATGCGTCCAAGGACACGGCCTGGGGCCTGCTGTGCTCTGTGACCGAGTTCATTGACCATGAGAAGCAAGCCCGCAGCCAGGACAACTGCTTGGACAGCGCCTGGTTTGGCCAAGGTGCCGTCATCAAGCAACGCGCTCTGGATCATGCGCTGCAGCTGGTGGCCTGATGGGTTGACGCCATAGCAATGACTGACTGCAGATCTAGTTGTCCGTGTTTGGACGCATCACACCGTTTTTACGCTTTCTGTTTTCCACCCAACCAAGCCACCTTTTGAGGTGGCTTTTTTATGCCCGCAATTGGCGGGCCAGGAGATTTCGATGTCTGTGCATGTTCTCAAGAATGGCAATCTGGATGCTGGCTCTACCGCTCCCCACAACGCCCCAAACAACGCTCCACGCACGCCCCGCAAGGGCGCTGCTTTGCGCCTGGTCTCCACCAAAGACCTGGAGCGAGATGATTGGCTGGAGGTGCGCCGTACCGGCATTGGCAGCTCCGATGCCGCTGCAGCGATTGGCCTGAACCCCTACCAGTCCCAACTGGAGTTGTGGATGCAAAAGACGGGCAAGGGTGATCTGCTGCCAGTCTTCGATCCGAATGATGACACCAGCCCCATGTTCTGGGGAACGATGCTGGAGCCCATTGTGGCGGCGCATTACACCAAGCGCACAGGTAATAAGGTGCGCAGAGTGAATGCGGTTTTGCAGCATCCTGAGCATCCTTGGATGCTGGCCAATGTGGATCGTGAAGTGGTCAGTTCTTCGGAGGTGCAGCTTCTGGAATGCAAAACTGCAGGTATCCATAGCGCCCGCCTGTGGCGTGACGGTGTTCCCGAGTATGTGCAACTGCAGGTGATGCACCAGTTGGCCGTGACTGGTCATCGTGCTGCTGACGTAGCTGTGCTAATCGGCGGTCAGGAGCTTCGTATTTTTAGGGTTGAGCGTGATGAAGCCTTGATTGCCCGACTGATCGAAATGGAGCACGCATTCTGGCAAATGGTGGAGAGTAAAACACCGCCTGCTGGCGATGGATCGGAGAGTGCAGAAAAGGCCTTGCGTAGCCTCTATCCACACAGTGCAGGCGATGACGTAGACATGAGTGATGACCCAGAGCTCAATGCCACGTTTGAAGCCTTGCTGGTAGCACGCGAGCAACTCGATGCTGCACAGAAGCAGGAAGCACGCCTGCGCCAAGCCATTCAGATCCATATGGGAGAAGCTGGCAAAGCAACGTTTGCCTGCGGCGGCAGCGTGACATGGCGGCGCAGCAAGGATGGTCAAGTGTTCAATACGGCGCAGTTCAACAAAGACCATCCAGAGCTGGCCAAGGCCTACCTGTCCACGCGGGCTGGCGCTCGGCGGTTTTGCGTCAATGAAACGTGAGCGGTGACTCACGGCCCTCTTTTACCCCTCCCCCTCTGCTCTCTGCGGTTCACAGCCCCAGAGAGCTTTCTTTTTTGGAGCAAGACATGATCAAAGGTTTGATGATCACCCCGCCTGTGATTGGTAGGATTTCGATTGGCAAGGTGGTGGAGAAGAACGGCAAGCGTCTGCCAGAAAAGGACGATGAGTTCACCATCACCACGCAGGTGCAGCAGCGAGGCCAGTGGGTGCTACACCCTTTGGATGAGGCTTTGCGCCAGAGCCAAGCACCTGGTCAAGTTTCCAGCGGCATAAAAGAAGGCACAGAGCCTTCCGATGTACAAAGTGAAACGTCCGCAAGCGTTACCCAAACTCGCACAGGCAAACGCTCACTCAAAGACAAGATGGGTGTGGCGGATACGCCAACGGCTGCACCGAGCACGGCAAGGCGCAAGCTGCGCAGCATCCCAGTGCGGGTGCTGTTCAATGATCCAGATTTGAACCTACGAGCTGATTACTGCATGTTCGATCGCAGTACCGCTCGCCCGCTGTGCGTCGGCAATGGCGAGAGCTGCAAGCGTGTGACAGACAAAGGTCTGGAAGAGTTGGCCTGCCCTGGACCGGATACATGCCGGTTTGGCATGGGCCATTGCAAGCCCTATGGCCGCTTGAACGTGAGTATTGGCGACAGCGATGAGTTGGGCAGCTTTGTATTTCGCACCACAGGCTTTAACAGCATTCGCACTCTGGCAGCGCGGTTGCAGTACTTCGCTGCTGTCTCTAGCGGGCACCTAGCCTGCATGCCGCTGGAGCTCAAGCTGCGTGGCAAGTCCACCACGCAGTCGCATCGATCGGCCATCTATTACGCGGACTTGGTGGTGCGTTCGGGGATTTGTTTGAATGAAGCTATCGCTCAAGCACGCATGATCGCAAATGAGCGCTTGGCTGCTGGATTTGATCAGTCGGCTTTGGACTCGGCAGCGCAGCTTGGGTTTGCTAATGGCAGTTTTGAAGATGCGCCCGATGAGACATCTGAGATCATGGAAGAGTTTTATCCCGAAATTCCAAGAACTGCATCTAGCGAATAGCTGCATGAAAGTCATAAACCAAGCCCCACTAATGTGGGGCTTGGTTTATATGTCTTTTTTTCCCAAAAGTCTCATTTAGCCTTTCCACTGACGCCTTTGCAGCGTGTCCGGTCCTTCGTCTGCCACGGTCGAACTCACGCTTTCTGGTAACAAGCCGTCATCGACTTGCTCGGCCCCAGATCGGTCGAGCGGCTGGTCTGAAGATCGCAGCAGGCGTTTGCGACGTTCTGCCCCGTTGCTAGGGTACGCAGCCTTCTGATGACCGCTTCTATCGAAAATCGGCTCACGCTCCCGATCCGAAGCAGACAATTGGGATTCGGGTAAAAGAAGGCATTAGCTGTGGTCACAGAAACTCTACTCTGCCAAGAATCCGCTTAAAGCGAATGCTGCGGGCCATATCGACTTGTGGACGCGGACTATGAACCTCGTTATCGTCTAGAGCATATAGCCTCAGGCGGACATGCTCGCCCCATTTAGGTGCCAAGTGAATTAGACCAAGAGATACAGCAATGATCACTGCGCGATGATTGGCTTTGATCATCAGCATTCAGGACACCGAACTGACAGCCAAGGCCAGGCTGACAGAGTTCCTCGATGTAAGAATTTTTTAAGGCGTACACCATGGCCAGTAAAAACTCAATGTCGCACTATGGGGCAGCTGTTATCGGCCTGCATTGGCTGATGCTTTTGCTGCTAGCCGCTGTTTACGCCAGCATGGAGTTACGCGGGTTGGCCCCCAAAGGTAGTGATCTGCGCAATGCCTTGAAGCCCCTGCATTTTTTACTTGGATTGAGTGTGCTCGCGTTCGTTATTGTTCGGCTCGCTGTGCGCTGGAGAGCTGGTGCCGCACCCGACATTCATCCTCCTCTGCCACCTTGGCAAGACAGGTTAGCACGACTGATGCACTGGGCGCTTTACGCTTTCATGCTGGCAACACCTGTTCTAGGCTGGATGACGCTGAGTGCGGAAGGAAAACCCATTGTCTTGTTAGGCCTCCATGTGCCCTTGCTCATCGGCGCGAACGAAAGACTAGCCGACCAGTTGAAGGACGTGCACGAAGCCTTGGCCACTGCCGGTTACTTTCTTATAGGGCTGCATGCTGCGGCTGCGCTGTTCCATCACTACATCACCCACGACAACACGCTTGTGCGCATGCTTCCAAAGATGGCTCAAGACAGGAAGTCAACACGCAACAACAGCTGATGAAAACATTTCAATACCGGGCACACCCAGAACGTCATCGTACCGAGCACATCGGCTGGCTACGCGCCGCCGTTCTCGGTGCAAACGATGGCATTATTTCCACTGCCAGCTTGATCGTTGGCGTAGCGGCTGCTCATGCAAGCCACAGCAACATCTTGACAACGGCGGTGGCAGGCTTGGTGGCAGGATCCATGTCGATGGCGGCCGGAGAGTTCGTCTCTGTCTATGCCCAGGCCGACACAGAGACAGCAGACCTTGAGCGCGAGCGAAACGAGCTAGCCTCTGACCATGAGGCTGAGTTACGAGAGCTGACAGCAATCTATGTGCGCCGTGGGCTCGAATACAAGCTGGCCAGCCAAGTTGCAGCGCAACTGATGACGCACGATGCACTGGGCGCGCATGCGCGAGATGAACTGGGTATATCCGATGCGTTCAGTGCGCGACCACTGCAAGCGGCGCTTGCTTCTGCCAGTAGCTTTGCTGGAGGGGGCGTTATGCCGCTTGCCGTTGTGATACTAGCCCCGCAGGCGGATTTGCTTGCGTGGACGATTTTGACCGCTATTGCGTTTCTTGCATTACTTGGCGCCATCGCTGCCAAGATTGGTGGTACACCAGTAATGCGGAGTGTCTGGCGCGTGACCTTTTGGGGTGCGCTCGCCATGGGCATTACTGCCGGTGCAGGAGCAGTGTTCAACGCGTCAGCGTAATTATCATTGCTTCAACTGGTTATATGCCTTTCGCTTTCACGCAAATCCGTGAAACCGTCCTGGGAGGTGATCAACACAAAGTGACCTTACTTGATCAGTACGACAGGTTGCTGAGCCGCAGCCAGCACACGCTGGGCAACTGATCCAATTAGCATATCTGCAATGGCGCTACGTCCTTTGGAGCCCAAGACAACCAAGTCAAATTTACCCGTCTTGGCGAACTTGACAATCTCTTGTGCGACGTGCCCTGTACGAATCACCGTGCGATGTTTAATTTCCTTCGCCTTGAGAAAGGTTAAGGCTTCATCAAGCTCCTTGGTGCTGCGCTCATGCAGGTAGGCTTTTACATCCTTTGAGCCTAGGAACGAGCTTGCGAGGCGAAGACCGGTGGTGTCGTGCACGCTGATGAGCGTAATTGAATGCTTGGCTGGGCGCAGTAATCCAATCAGTTTAGCGGCGTACTTGACTGACCGCATCGCGTACTTCGAGCCATCTGTCGCTACAAGGATTTTCATTTGTATGCTCCTTCGTGCGTACTGAGGCAGCAAAAGCTGGAGCTTTGACGCGATACTGACTATCTCATGCGTCTAGAACTATCGCAAGTCAGCCAAAGGTCATTCAGCCACCTCGTGGCACCAAGCGTGTGTCAGCGTTCAGCTGTCACCCGCCACACCACGTTGCCGACATCATCGGCCACCAGCAACGCCCCCTGTTTGTCGAGCGTCACGCCGACCGGTCGGCCATAGGCCTTGCCCTCGGGGCTGAGGAATCCGGTCAGGACATCCACCGGTCCTCCGACTGGCTTGCCGCCTTCAAAGGGTACGAAAATTACTTTGTAACCACTATGGGGGCGGCGATTCCACGACCCATGCTGGCCAATGAACATGCCGTTGGCAAATGGCGCAGGTAACTGTGTACCCGCTGAGGAAGCCAGTCCCAGCGAGGCAGTGTGGGGTCCCAATGCATAGTCAGGCTCGATGGCCTGAGCAACCAAGTCGATGCGCTGCGGTTGCACACGCGCATCGATATGCTGGCCAAAGTAGCTATACGGCCAGCCGTAAAACCCGCCATCTCGCACCGAGGTCATATAGTCGGGAACCAAGTCGCTACCGATCTCGTCACGCTCATTCACCGCAGTCCACAATGCTCTACTGGAAGGCTCCCATGCAAGACCCACCGGGTTGCGCAGTCCGGAGGCAAAAATGCGGTGAGCGCCACTTGGGATGTCAACTTCCCAGATCGCCGCACGCTGCACCTCAACCTCCATACCGCGTTCGGCCACGTTGCTGTTAGAGCCAACTGTCACGTAGAGCGTTTTGCCGTCCGAGGCCGCAATCAGGTTTTTGGTCCAGTGGTGGTTGATGGGGCCGGCCGGCAGTTTCACCACCTCAGTGCCTGGTGCCGTGATACGTGTGTCGCCCGTGGCATAGGGGAATCGGAGCACGGCATCCGAGGTAGCTACATAGAGATCGTTGCCTACTAATGCCATGCCGAAAGGTGAATTCAAACCTTCCAGCAGCACCGAACGCATATCCGCGACTCCGTTGCCATGGATGTCGCGCAGCAATGTAATGCGATTGGCACTCGGGACACCTGCGCCCGCATGTTTCATAAACAGCCTCATCACCCAGCCCTTGAAGCCTGTCGCGTCGTCTGGCTTGGGTGGGGCATTGGTCTCTGCTACCAACACGTCACCGTTTGGTAGCACGTAAAGCCAGCGTGGATGGTCAAGGCCGCGAGCAAATGCAGCCACACGCGTACTAGGTGCACCCTGTGGCATCGCATCTTTAGGCCAGCCGACGGCGGGTGCAATGTGTACGGTTGGAATCAGAGTATGTTGCGGCGCGGGCAACGTGGGCATGGGCCCCATGCCTGCTAACACGGGTTGCCTGGCCATATCGCCGCAGGCGGCGAGTGCCAGCATAGTGACAACTAGCATCACGGCTGCTACGTGGCCTGTCAAATCAACTAAATGGCATCCGCATACCGGCGTCAGCGCACCGACAGCAGCTTCTCTTCGGGGAATACCTACATCGGCGACCATCGGTGCGCCAGCATCTGTCGTGTTAAGAGAATCGGTTGTAATCATTGGACGGCCCTTTCGCATATGGACGTATCCAGAAAAGAGAATGGGATCGAACACACTCTATTCGACATCTGCAACTTGGACTAGCGTGTGATACGCCCATGCTTGGCTCGTACGTCTTGCGAACCAATGCCGCCTTCTCAGCGGCCGACCAGCGTCGCCTGTGCTGGTCTCGAGTAATGATCTCTATCGTCTCTGTATGTCTAGTCATTCGCACAGCCCTATGCCTATCTGGAAGATAAGCGATAGAGCGTGTCCGGAGATTCCGATGGCTATCTCAAATATTTGCAGGTATTAACAGCAGGCAGATTCAATTTAATATGTCGCTCACTCACCAAAAAAAGCCACCTGCTGCGAATCTCAATTTACTTCATGCAGAAAGACTCTGCGGAGAGCGAACTAACAAAACGGGAATCGGTGAATGTCGAAGAATGCTCTCCGCGCTACTACCTAGAACGACACGCCCGAATCCACGCCTTCCGTGTGTACCCAGGACGATCAAATCAGCTCGCCATTCCTGCGCTTCGGCGAGAACAAGCTCATATACGGCACCTTTAAATTCCTCTTTTAATTTTGTGTCGGCCATAACACCAGCTTTAAGTGCCACATCAGCTGCTTCCTGAAGAATTCGTGCACCGTCCATACGCAGTTCATTTAACCAGTCTCCAGCGTGACCTGAATAGGCATCCATCGCAAGGGCGAGAGAAAGATCGTCAATAACATGAATCAATCGTAATCTTCCCCCCGTCGACTTTGCGAGCCGAACTGACTCTTCCAATCCCAATTTAGATGTGTCGCTTCCATCAATAGGAACAAGAATTCTCTGATACATAGGATCTCCTTTTTGAAGCCAATGGATGCTTATGGCAACATTCGTTAGTGCACACTGAGCTCGCTGCATATGGCGCCAACCAAAGTCTCTATCACTTCTCTAGAGCATATGAGCAGCTCTACAGATACCATTGAGTGCTCCTGCCGAGAGCCGTTCAGAAAAAATACTTGTAGGTAGCCGAGAGGTAACTTTTACGCGCAAAACCCATGAGCGATAAACCATTACCCAACATTGCTTTCAAAATTTATAGGTTGCCCCCTCTTGAGGCACAATAACGTCACACTGCTCCCAAGCTTGCTGCTGACGCAAAAGCACCGCTAAGGCTTGGGATGCAGGATTCTCTCCATGCACCACAAAAACCTTGCGAGGATGGCGCTTGAAAGCATGTGCCCAGTCGATAAGCGCTTTCTGATCGGCATGTGCCGAAAATGCGCCAAGGGTATGTATAGAAGCCTGAACTTCGATATCGTCACCCAAAAGGCGAACATGCTTTTCACCATCGACTAAGCGTCTACCCAGCGTTCCCTCAGCCTGGAACCCTGCAATAACTACAGCGCAATCTCGGCGTCCCAGATTTTCGTGCAGATGGCGGATCACCCGGCCCGCGTCGCACATGCCGCTAGCAGAGATGATCACCGCACCAGATCTAATTAGAAGAAGCTCTATGGAGTCCTTAACATCACTTACGAAGTGAAGGCGAAACTGCAGCCGCAACTGCTTGGCTTGCGAGAGCAGTTCGCGTGCATCGTCATCAAACAGCGCGAAATGTTTGAGGGTGATCTCTGTGGCAGCAACGGCCATGGGCGAATCTATATATACATCTAAAGGACCTAGCCTACCCTGCGTTGAAAGAAGCAGAAGGTGATAGAGCAGTTCTTGCGTGCGGCCAACAGCAAACGCTGGAATAACAACATTTCCTTTGACTAAAGTGTTTTTGATCACCCCAACCAGTTCATCAAGCGTGGAAGGCATGTCTTTGTGCATGCGATCTCCGTATGTGGACTCTATCAGCAGCACATCGGCCTCTTCAATGAAGGTGGGGTCACGCAGGATGACGCGTCCTGGCTGGCCCAGATCACCGCTGGCGACGAGCTTGCATATTTTCCCCAACGAGTCCGTTAACCAAATTTCAATAATTGCTGAACCCAGGATATGTCCTGCATCGCGAAAGCAAGCCTTTACAGAAGCATGCGGAGAAAATTCAATATCGTAGGAGATGGTCCGTAACTGGCGCATGCAATGGTTTACATCTCGCAGCGTATAAAGCGGCGGGTGCACTTCGCGACGATGCACCTGGCTTTTACCTTTGGCCGCCCGTTTTTCGTTGCGCTCAGATTCCATCTCTTGGATGTGCGCACTGTCTTTTAACAAGACGTCCAGAAGATCAAAGGTGGCTGGAGTCGTAAATATCGGCCCGACAAAGCCCTGCATGCTCAGCCGAGGTAGCAGGCCACTGTGGTCTATGTGCGCATGTGTAAGCAACACGAAGTCGATTAGCTTGGGGTCAAATGCAAATGGCTTGTAATTGCGCTCCTTGGCCATGCGACTGCCTTGAACCATGCCGCAATCCACGAGGAAGCGGCAGCCTTCGGCTTCTATAAGAAAACAGGATCCTGTCACTTGTTGCGCTGCGCCATGAAAGGTAATTTGCATAGACTAAAGCCAATAGAAGTTTCAGGAATTAATGATGGTGCCAAGGCAGATCACAACATGTCACTTGTAGTCGATCCAGCGTGGATCAAAAGAAAATGCTTTAAATCCGCTCTTGATCCATTCTTTTATCTTGGGCCTTGCTCATGCGTATTTCAAGTTGACTGGGGTGATTGAATTGCACATGATCGATAGATCAATTCTTAATGGCAACTTTTAGCACTCCATCGCGTTGATGACTAAAGAGGTCATATGCAGCAACGATGTCTTCCAGCTTGTACTTATGGGTAACTAGCGGGCTGAGATCAATCCGGCCACTTTCAATCACGGACATAAGACGACGCATGCGCTCTTTGCCACCTGGGCATAAGGCTGTATTGATGCGGTGGTCACCCAATCCAGCCCCAAAAGCATTCAACGGAATCTTTAAATCTTCCGAGTAAACACCTAAGCTCGATACAGTGCCTCCAGGGCGGATGCATCTCAATGCGCTCTCGAATGTGCCTTGTGTGCCAAGTGCTTCAATTGCGCTGTCAGCCCCTTTGCCACCCGTAATTTTTAGCACCTCAGCGACTACATCCTGAGTTTTGAAGTTCAAGGTTACATTGGCACCAAGCTTTTTAGCTACAGCAAGTCGATCTTCATTGCCATCCACACCGATGATGATGCTTGCCCCACGGAGCTTGGCGCCAGCAGTGGCACACAAGCCGATTGGCCCTTGCGCGAACACGACAACGACATCACCTATCTTGATGTTCGCATTCTCCGCACCGGCGAATCCGGTAGACATGATGTCCGGGCACATCAGGACTTGTTCATCGGTCAATCCATCTGGGACCGGTGCCAAGTTACCCTGAGCATCAGGTACAAGAATGTACTCAGCCTGTGCCCCGTCGATTAGGTTACCAAAGCGCCATCCGGCAGTTAGCTTGTATCCATGGCACCCGCAGTGCCCACTGGCTGCCAGATAGCTACCATCCTGCGAGGACGCACCGTCCTGGGCTGCGTAGCTATTGAAGTTAGGGCAAATGGCGCCCGCAATCACACGCTGTCCTTCTTTGTAACCCTGAACAGCATTGCCAAGCTTAACGATGATGCCAACGGGCTCATGCCCAATCGTCAACCCCTTGGCGACAGGGTATTCACCTTTGAGAATGTGAATGTCGGTCCCGCAGATCGTCGTTGTTGTGATCTTGATCAGAGCATCATTAGGGCCCACATCTGGAATCGGTTTTTCCACAACGTCAATGCGACCTGGCTCTACAAAAACAGCCGCTTTCATCATCTGAGTCATGACGCCTCCTTGCAAAAGGTTCAGGCCAGAAATCTGCAGTACGCAGATTCGCATTCTGTGCTTTATTGCCCTGCAAGACTCTAACGAATGACATCTATTACGTAATGAATCAGATTTAGGCATCGATAGCAGATGGGCAGTCCACGTCAGCCCAGCCATAGCAGTGACAGGCCTGCTCCCGTCACCATTGAGGCTAGTCCCAAGCTGATTCGTGCCCCATATTTGATTCCCCCAATGGAGAACGCCAGTACCGATTTGGCCATTGCGCTGGAAGCAAGAATTACAACCACCCCCCATTGAGCGGTTGACAATGGCAAACTACCCGAGGCAAAAAGCTGCCCTAAACTAGCAGCAGCGGCATGCAGCTCGGCTAAAGCGGCGAATGCCGCTGCGACCAGAACACCAGTGTTACCAAAGACATGCTGTAGCCAAGCGGCTAGAAATAACATCAGCGCGATGATGCCCGCAATCAGCAATGCACTTGAAAGCTTAAATACCCGTTCCGATTCAAATTCCGTTTTTGGGGCTGTTTTTTGTCGATTCAACAATCCTGAGGCTGCAGCCAGCACAAGGCAAAGTGCCGCAATGAGTAGAGGAATCGCCATAGAAAGCATCAGAGCTATGGATGTTGTCGAGAGAATTGCTATGAACAGGCATAGTGAGGCCAACTGAGCCAACATGGCGCAGCCAAATGCTTGCGCCAGCTGATGTTCGTCTGACTTGGCTAGGTGACCAAGGCTCGCTATAGCAGCGGTAGATGACACAAATCCAGAAAAAAATCCGGTAACGGGCAACCCCCAGTGCGGGCCGAGCACTCTAGTAAGTATGTGGCCAAGCATACCTATGGTCATGAACAGCACAACAACTTTCCAAAGGGCGGCGAGGCTCAATACGCCCCATGGATCCACAGGCGCTTGTGGCAGAAGTGGCATCACGATCAACGCTGCGGCGCCTAGCAAAAGGCCATTCCTCAACTCATTCTCTCTTAGCAACTCACGACTCCAGCGCTGTATGGGACCTTTGGAATACACAAGCAAAGCGCAAAGGATGCCCAGAGCTGCAGTCAAGGTGGCACTCTTATGCGATATCCCTCCCAGGGTTACCGAGAAAAGTAGGGTCACTTCACTTGTCAAACCTGGGTCTTTGGGGGCTGACTGCCAGTAGGCCGCGACGGTCAGTGCACCGACTAGCAGCAGCACCACAACAAAAGGCAACACACCTAACGACCAAGCCGTGCAGCCAAGCAGCGCTGCTATGGCATGTGTACGAGTTCCAGCCATGCTTTCTCGTTCACTTTCGCGACGCTCGCTCACGACACCAATAAGCAGACCGCAGCCCAACGAGACTACCCAAGGATCGACACCGGCCCAACTCAGCTGCATAAGTCTCAATTCCTCGATCTGAGTCAGGCTCTCAAATTCGATAGGGCCTCCACTACTAATCAGCAGAGTCGAGCATGAGAAGCTGGAGGCTACCTATGGTGCCTACCTGATGACGCATTGCTGAACTGGTCAGGCCTCAGCGAAGGGCCTCCATCCAGTCTGGCATTAGCGACGATGAGCACATGGTGCTATGCATGTGCCAACTTCGTCAATCAAGTCTTGAGCTATTTTTAATCATGCTTAACTACCCAAGTTATTTCAGGCGCACTTGCTCCGGATCTCGGGCGAATAACGGGTGTCTGGTGAAGAATCCAAACAGCTAATTACCGATATGAGTGGCGCGAAAATTCGAGGAGGCTTCAGGTCGTCACCACCAGTTCACAGCTGACGAGAGTTGCCGTTCAGATTGTCTGGCACGCTGCGATCCAGCAAGTTTCCGGATTGAGACGTACAGCGGACGTCTGGCCAGATAGCGGGTCAACGTCTGGTATCAGCGGCAGCGGTCACAGGCTTGCCAAAGCTCAGGGGCCGCAGTCAGCCTAAACCCGTCTTCTGCACCCACACAATCCTTGCAGTCGCCGAATCAACACCGAGACGAATTTCGCAGCGACCTCATGCACAATCCCCGTTGCACTTTTTACAGGTAGGCATGAGCTAAGCGACTCTTTGCCATGCCTGCACTTTCCAAGAAACCAACAACAACGACATGACCAGCCAACAACAACGCGCAGAACTGCAACGCCGCATTTGGGCCATTGCCAACGAAGTACGGGGTGCCGTCGATGGATGGGACTTCAAGCAATACGTGTTGGGCACTTTGTTCTATCGCTTCATCAGCGAGAACTTTGCCAATTACATCGAGGGTGGTGATGACAGCGTGGACTACGCTGCGTTGAACGATGCGGTGGTCACGCCTGACATTCGTGAAGATGCCATCAAGACCAAGGGCTACTTCATTTACCCCAGCCAGTTGTTTGTGAACGTGGCCCAAAACGCCCATAACAACGACAGCCTGAACACCGACCTGGCCGCCATCTTTTCGGCCATCGAAAGCTCTGCCAATGGCTACCCCTCAGAGCGCGACATCAAGGGGCTGTTTGCGGACTTTGACACTACCAGCAACCGCCTGGGCAACACCGTGGCCGACAAAAACAAGCGCCTGGCTGCGGTGCTCAAGGGCGTGGCTGAGCTGAACTTTGGCGAGTTTGGTGACAACCAAATTGACCTGTTTGGCGATGCGTATGAGTTCCTGATCTCCAACTACGCGGCCAATGCAGGCAAGTCGGGTGGTGAGTTCTTTACGCCCCAGCACGTCTCCAAGCTGATTGCCCGGTTGGCTATGCACAAGCAAACCAGCGTCAACAAGATTTACGACCCGGCTTGTGGGTCTGGATCGCTGCTGCTGCAGGCCAAAAAGCACTTTGACGCGCACATCATTGAAGATGGCTTTTTTGGGCAGGAGCTGAACCACACCACGTACAACTTGGCGCGAATGAACATGTTCTTGCACAACGTGAACTACGACAAGTTCAACATCCAGTTGGGTGACACGTTGGAAGAGCCGCACTTTGCCTATGACAAGCCGTTTGATGCCATCGTCTCCAACCCTCCGTACTCCGTGAAGTGGATTGGCAGCGACGACCCTACGCTGATCAATGATGACCGCTTTGCCCCTGCCGGTGTGCTGGCCCCCAAGTCCAAGGCGGACATGGCTTTTGTGATGCACGCGCTGAGCTATCTGTCCAGCAAGGGCCGCGCTGCGATTGTGTGCTTCCCTGGCATCTTCTACCGTGGGGGTGCAGAGCAAAAGATTCGCAAGTATCTGGTTGATAACAACTTTGTGGAAACCGTGATTGCGCTGGCACCCAATCTGTTCTTTGGCACCACGATTGCCGTGAACATTCTGGTGCTGTCCAAGAGCAAGAAGGACACCACCACCCAGTTCATTGACGCCAGCGGCCTGTTCAAAAAAGAAACTAATAACAACGTGCTGCTGGATGAACACATCGACCAAATCATGGCCGTGTTTGACAGCAAGGCGAATGTGGATCACTTTGCCCAGTCTGTGCCTTTTGAGAAGGTAGCTGGCAATGACTACAACCTCTCTGTCAGCAGCTATGTAGAGGCCGAGGACACTCGTGAAGTGGTGGACATTGCCCAACTGAATGCCGAGCTAAAAACCACCGTGGCCAAGATCACCCAGCTACGTGCAGAGATTGATGCCATCGTGGCAGAGATTGAAGGCGAGGAGTTGGAAGCATGAGCAGCGTGAATTTTTTGGAGAAGCTGCTGGGTGGGGTGGCGGTTGAGTGGCTGCCTTTAGGCAAGGTTGCAAAATATTCAGACTCGCGCATTGATTCCACGTATGTTAATCAAGGTAATTATGTTGGTGTAGATAACCTTGTGCAAAATAGAGCGGGGAAACAGAATTCGAGCTACGTTCCTACGGATGGACGCCTTATTGAGTATCGTAAAGGCGATATTTTAATAGGCAACATCCGTCCTTACTTGAAGAAAATCTGGCTAGCCAATAATTCTGGAGGAGCTAGTGGCGATGTCTTGGTTATTCGATCAACTCATAAATCTCTGAGTTCTGAATATCTACATCAGGTGCTAACTGATGATAAATTCTTTGCTTACAACATGCAGCATGCCAAGGGCGCAAAAATGCCTCGCGGCGATAAAGCAAAGATCCTTGAATACAGTATTCCCATCCCCTGCCCAGACAACCCCAAAAAATCCCTTGAAATCCAGGCTGAAATCGTCCGTATTCTGGACGCAATGACCGCCCATACCGCTGAGCTTACCGCTGAGCTTACCGCTCGCAAAAAACAATACAACTACTACCGTGATAAGTTGTTGAGTTTTGAGGATGGGGAGGTGGAGTGGAAAACAATTGAAGATATTTTTGATATTTTTGCAGGTGGCGATGTACCAAAAGAAGCTTTTTCTGAGTCGCAAAATGATGAATACAACATTCCTATTCTTTCAAATGGAATAGATGAAAAATCTTTATACGGGTGGACAAATAAAGCAAAAATAGATAAACCCAGTCTAACCGTATCAGCACGCGGAACTATCGGATGGACGAGTTACAGAGACAAGCCCTTCTTCCCTATTGTGCGATTAATTGTTTTGACTCCAAAAACAAAAATCAGTTTGAAGTATGCATATTACTTCATGAAGACTATCGAGAAAAATTATAAGGTTCCAGAAGCTGGTATCCCACAGCTTACAAAACCGATGATTAAAGATATAAAAATACCTATTCCCTACCCTGCCGATGAGGATAAATCTCTTGAGGCACAAAATCAGATTGTCGCAATTCTCGATAAATTTGATGCACTCACGACCTCCATCACCGAAGGCTTGCCGCGCGAAATCGAGCTGCGCCAAAAGCAGTACGCCTATTACCGTGACCTGCTGCTGAGCTTTCCAAAACCGCCAACGATTTGAAAAAAGCATAGCTGCTTGCGCTTGAATAGATTGGGTTTCAGCTATAAAAATACCTGAAACCCAATAAACTAAAGCGGTAGCAGCTCTTATTTTTAACTATTGTTGGCCGTTTGCTGCTTTTTCTACCGGAGTACGGATGAGCGACTACAAAACCATTGCCGAATCGAAAAACTTTATCGTTCTTGATAAGTACACCCCAGAGTGGAAGGCGGCAGAGGGCTACCAGACCGAAGATGCGCTGGAGCGCGAGTTGATTCAGGACTTGGTGAACCAAGGCTATGAGTTTGTGCCCAGTATCAACACACCAGAGAAGCTGCTGGCCAATGTGCGTGTAGCTTTGCAGGCACTGAATAACGTGCAGTTTGCAGATGCGGAGTGGCAACGCTTTGTGAGCGACTGGCTGGACAAGCCCAGCGAAGGCATTGTGGACAAGACACGCAAGGTGCATGACGACTATGTGCTGGACTTTGTGTTTGACGATGGCCGCATTCAGAACATCTACCTGTTCGACAAAAAGCACATTGCCCGTAACAAGCTGCAGGTGATCAAGCAGTTTGAGCAAAAAGGCAGCCATGCCAACCGCTATGACGTGACGATCTTGGTCAATGGCTTGCCGCTGGTGCAGGTGGAGCTGAAGAAGCGCGGCGTGGCCATTCGGGAAGCCTTCAACCAGGTACACCGCTACAGCAAGGAGAGCTTTAACAGCGACAACTCCCTGTTCAAGTACCTGCAGCTGTTTGTGATCTCTAACGGCACAGACAGCCGCTACTTTGCCAACACCACCCAGCGCAACAAGAACAGCTTTGACTTCACCATGAACTGGGCGAAGTCAGACAACACGCTGATCAAGGACTTGAAGGACTTCACGGCCACGTTCTTCCAAAAGCACACGCTGTTGAATGTGCTGTTGAACTACTCGGTGTTTGACGTGAGCGATACGCTGCTGGTGATGCGCCCCTACCAGATTGCCGCGACGGAGCGCATTCTGTGGAAGATCAAGAGCAGCTATGAAGCCAAGAACTGGAGCACAGTGGAAAGCGGTGGCTTTATCTGGCACACCACAGGCTCGGGCAAGACCTTGACCAGCTTCAAGGCAGCGCGGCTGGCGACCGAGCTGGATTTCATCGACAAGGTGTTCTTTGTGGTGGACCGCAAGGATCTGGACTACCAGACCATGAAGGAGTACCAGCGGTTCTCGCCCGACAGCGTCAATGGCTCAGACAGCACAGCGGGGCTGAAGCGCAATTTGGACAAGGATGACAACAAGATCATTGTCACCACCATCCAGAAGCTCAACAACTTGATGAAGAGCGAGGCCGACCTGCCCATCTACCACAAGCAGGTGGTGTTTATCTTTGACGAATGCCACCGCAGCCAGTTTGGTGAGGCGCAAAAGAACCTGAAGAAGAAGTTCAAAAAGTTCTGCCAGTTTGGCTTTACCGGCACGCCCATCTTCCCCCAGAACGCATTGGGGGCAGAAACCACAGCCAGCGTGTTTGGACGTGAGCTGCACTCGTATGTGATCACCGATGCGATCCGTGATGAAAAGGTGCTGAAGTTCAAGGTGGACTACAACGATGTGCGCCCCAAGTTCAAGGCCATTGAGAGTGAGCAGGACGAGAAAAAGCTCAGTGCAGCTGAGAACAAGCAAGCCCTGCTGCACCCAGACCGTATTCGCGAGATTACGCAGTACATCCTGAACAACTTCCACCAGAAAACCCACCGCTTGCACCCAGGAGCCAAGGGCTTTAACGCCATGTTTGCAGTCAGCAGCGTGGATGCTGCCAAGGCGTACTACGAGAGCTTCAAGGAGCAGCAAAAGGGCCGTGATAAGCCGCTAAAGGTGGCCACCATCTTCTCGTTTGCTGCCAACGAGGAGCAGGATGCGATTGGCGATATTCAGGACGAAAGCCTGGATACCTCTGCCATGAATAGCAGTGCCAAGGAGTTCTTGAATGCTGCCATCAAAGACTACAACGCGCTGTTTGGCACCAGCTTTAGCGTGGATGGCGAGGGCTTTCAGAACTACTACCGTGATCTGGCCAAGCAAGTCAAAGCCAAAGAGATTGACTTGCTGATTGTGGTGGGCATGTTCCTGACTGGCTTTGATGCGCCCACACTGAACACCTTGTTTGTGGACAAGAACCTGCGCTTTCACGGTCTGATGCAGGCGTACTCCCGCACCAACCGCATTTATGACGCCACCAAGACCTTTGGCAACATCGTGACCTTCCGCGATCTGGAGCAGGCCACGGTGGATGCCATCACCCTGTTTGGTGACAAGAACACCAAAAACGTTGTCCTGGAGAAAAGCTACAAGGAGTACATGGAAGGCTTTACCGATATCGCCACGGGCGCTGCAAAGCGCGGCTTTATGGAGGTGGTCAAAGAGCTGCAGGAAAAATTCCCAGACCCAGCCGCCATCGAAAAAGAGTCGGACAAGCAAGCCTTTGCCAAGCTGTTTGGCGAGTATTTGCGCCTGGAGAACGTGCTGCAGAACTACGATGAGTTTGCCAGCCTGAAAGACTTGCAGAACATCGACGTGAACGATGCGCAGGCGGTAGAGGCGTTCAAGGCCCAGCATTACCTGAGCGACGAGGATTTTGAGCAGTTGCAAGGCGTCACCATCCCCAACGAGCGTGAGGTGCAGGATTACCGCTCCACCTACAACGACGTGCGTGACTGGTTGCGCCGCCAAAGGGAGGGGGATGAGAAAGATATCTCCACTATCGACTGGAACGACGTGGTGTTTGAGGTGGATTTGCTCAAGTCGCAGGAAATCAATCTGGACTACATCCTCGAATTGATTTTTGAGAACAACAAAAAACTCAAGGACAAAGCCACGTTGGTGGAGGATGTGCGCCGTGTCATCCGCTCCAGCATTGGCAACCGTGCCAAAGAGGATTTGGTGGTGGACTTTATCAACCAGACCGACTTAGACCAGATTGGTGACAAGGCCAGCGTGATTGATGCCTTCTTCCAGTTTGCCCAAGTTGAGCAGCAGCGAGAAGTGCAAGCGCTCATCGACGAGGAAAAGCTCAATACTGATGCTGCCAAGCGCTACATCACCAACTCCCTGAAGCGCGAATTTGCCAGCGACAGCGGAACCGAGTTGAATAGCGTGCTGCCCAAGATGAGCCCGCTGAACCCTCAATATCTGACCAAGAAGCAGACGGTGTTTCAAAAGATCGCTGCGTTTGTGGAGAAGTTCAAGGGTGTGGGTGGGCAGGTTTGAATCTGCCCTTTTCTCGCCGGAAAATCCATAGACTGCAAGAATGACAGCAAGGAGGTTGGGATCGCACGTAGGGCTGTTTGACCCCCATCCTGCAGCGTGACCTGATTGGGTCAAGGCCGAGTTGTCATGCAGGCAGTTTGGCTGCAAGCAGTTCGACCTTCTCGATATTGGGCGGAGAACTGAGCAAGGTCGCTGCGTTGGCCATCAAGGCCGCGGCGATCTGGCCGTTCAGATGTGCCTGGCGACCTGCCTCATCAGCAAAGGCATCGAACACACCAAACGTCGAAGGGCCAAACTTCAATGCGAACCAGGCCGTGGTGCCGGACTCGGCGTTGGCGAGCGGCAGTGCGCTGGCCAGGAAGTCGGCAAGCGCAGCCTCCTGGCCGGGTTTAGCTTCGAGGCGAACAAACAGGGCGAGCTTGGTCATGCTGTATTCCTTTGGGTAAATGGAAAAGTGGGTGAAGGGATCGAAGAGACTGCAGTCTAAGTCTTCATGACAGACATCTCTATAGGCAATAATGACAACATTGATATCATTGTTGCCATGAAACTCCACCTCCTTGTTTGTGATGGCGTGTTTGATCTGGGGCTTGCGGCGCTCACTGACACAGTGGGCTTAGCCAATGCGATGGCGGGCTCGCTGCCACAGGCTCCCGCGCACATAGAGCTCACGCTGGTGGGAGTGCGGCGTCGCATCCGAACTGCGCAAGGCTTGACGGTCCCCGTGGTCACTGCGCATGGTGTGCCCGAACCAGACGTCGTGCTCGTGCCAGCGTTTGGCGACAAGATGCCTGACACGCTCTCGGCTCGACTCACACGCCCCGATGTGCCCGACGCGGTCGCGGCGCTACAGCAGTGGTCCACCGCTGGCGCGCACCTTGGTGCCGCTTGCTCCGGTAGTTTCTTGCTTGCAGAGAGTGGCCTGCTTGATGGGCATCGTGCGACGACGTCATGGTGGCTGGGGCCGATGTTTCGGCAGCGCTATCCGAACGTCGCGCTGGACGAGTCACGCATGATCGTGAACTCGACACGCTTCACCACCGCGGGTGCCGCTTTGGCCCACGTCGACTTGGCCTTGCGCATCATCCGAGGGCGCAGTCCGGCGCTGGCGGCCCTGGTGGCACGCTATCTGCTGGTCGAGACACGCAGTTCGCAAGCCGAGTTCGTGATTCCCGACCACCTTGCGCATGCCGACCCGATGGTAGAGCGCTTCGAGTGCTGGGCCAGACGTCGGCTCGCGCAGGGGTTCTCGCTGGCCGAGGCGGCCAGCGCCGTGGGCACAAGCGAGCGCACCTTGGCGCGGCGGCTGCAAAGCGTTTTGGGAAAGACACCGCTGTCGTATTTCCAGGACCTGCGCGTGGAGCATGCCGTCCATCTCTTGCGCACCGGGAACGCCAGCGTCGACCAGGTCGCCGCACAGGTCGGGTACTCGGATGGGGTGACCCTGCGGGCCCTGTTGCGCCGCAAGCTGGGCCGGGGTGTCAGGGAGTTGCGACGCGGTGGATGACCAAAGGCGTTTGGTGCATGTACGGCTGGAGACCGCCGCGAAACTGTCGGAAGCAAAGGCTTACCCACTTGTGTCTAATACATCGTGCGTTGGGTGCAAAAGCACCAGCCGTTCCAAAGCAGTCTTCAGTGACCTTTCAAAGTTCAGTGACCTTTCAAAGGTCTGAGTATTGGGAATACTGTTAGCTTTAACACTGTTTTCTGTTCACTAATCTGGGTTTTCATCCACATGCTATTCAATCCACTTCAAGTAGGTTCTCTCACCCTGCCCAACCGCGTCCTTCTGGCACCACTGACACGCGCCCGTGCCGACGCTGGCCACATGCCCAACGCGCTGATGGCCGAGTACTACAGCCAGCGAGCCACCGGCGGCCTGCTGATTTCCGAATGCACCATGGTGGCGCCCGGTACATCGGCCTTCGTCAATGAGCCTGGCATCTACAACGACGCGCAGATTGCAGCCTGGAGGCAGGTGACCGACGCGGTGCACGCCAAGGGCGGACGCATCTTCATGCAGATCTGGCACGCTGGCCGCGCAGCCTACCCTGGCGCTGCCGATGGCGCCCCCATTGTCTCCAGCAGCGCCACCGCTATTGAGGGTGAGATCCACACGCCCCAAGGCAAGGTGCCGCACGCGGTGCCCCGCCCCCTGACCGTCGAAGAGATTCCCGGCATCGTGGCTGCGTTTGCTCAAGGCGCACGCAACGCCATCGCCGCCGGCTTTGATGGTGTGGAAGTACACGGCGCCAACGGCTACCTGATTGACCAGTTTCTGCGCGACACGCCCAACCAGCGCACCGATGCTTACGGCGGATCGCTGGAAAACCGTGCACGTTTGCTGTTCGAGGTACTCACTGCCGTGACCCAGGCGATCGGTTCCGAACGTGTGGGTCTGCGCCTGTCGCCCCTCAACAGCTTCAACAGCATGAAAGACAGCGACCCGCTGGCCCTCATCGGCTTCCTGGCCGATAGGCTCAATGCCTTCAAGCTAGCCTACCTGCACGTGATGCGCGCCGATTTCTTCGGCGTGCAGAAGGCCGATGTCATGCCCGTAGCGCGTGAAAAGTACAAGGGTGTGTTGGTGGGCAATATGGGTTACAGCGCTGATGAGGCAGAGGCAGCTATTGCCGAAGGTAAGCTTGACGCTGTGGCCTTTGGCACCGCCTTCCTGGCTAACCCGGACCTGCCCACACGCATCAGGGCCAAGGCACCGCTGAACGCGCCTGACTCCAACACGTTCTACGCAGGTGGCGCCAAGGGCTATACAGACTATCCGACACTGCAGGTCGCGTAAATCAAAGCCCATTCAAAAGCGAGGTATCCGTAATGGCACGCATTGTCAGAATTCATGAATACGGTGACGCCAGCGTTCTGAAGCTGGAAGATCTGGACGTACCGGCGCCGGCAGCAACCGAGGTGCAGATTTGCGTCAAAGCTATTGGCCTGAACCGTGCCGAAGTGATGTTTCGCAACCATGCGTATCTACAGGAGGCCGAGTTCCCGAGCCGCTTGGGCTATGAGGCCGCTGGCATCGTGGTCGCAGTCGGTAGCGACGTAACCGAGACAAAGGTTGGCGATGCCGTCGCTCTAATCCCTCCATTGGATATCGCTCGCTGGGGCACCTACGGCGAGCTGGCCAATGTACCGGCTCATCTGGTGGTAAAGAGCCCTGAGGGCCTGTCCTTCGAAGAGGCTGCTGCGTCCTGGATGCAGTACGTCACCGCCTGGGGGGCGCTAATCGATCAAGCAACGTTGAAACAAGGTGACTTTGTGATTATCACTGCAGCATCAAGCAGTGTCGGTCTGGCAGCCTTCCAAATAGCTCGCATGGTCGGTGCCACATCGATTGCGATCACACGAACCCGCGCGAAAAAACAGGCCCTGCTGGATGCCGGTGCGGCGCATGTAATCGTGAGCGACGAAGAGGACATCGTAGAGCGAGTGATGGCCATCACTGCCGGGCAAGGTGCTCGTGTTGTATTCGACCCAGTTGGCGGCCCCTCCTTCGAGCCCCTAACGCAAAGCATGGCCCGTGGAGGTATTTTGTTGGAGTACGGTGCACTCAGCCCAGAGCCAACGCCTTTCCCGCTGTTTACCGTGCTGGCCAAAAGCCTAACCCTGAAGGGCTATCTCTATGCAGAAATCGTGGCCGACCCAGAAGCCCTGGAGCGTGCCAAGGCTTTTATTCTCCAAGGACTGAAGTCTGGTGCACTGCGCCCGATCATCGCCAAGACATTTGCCCTTAGCGACATCCAGGAAGCCCACCGTTTCCTTGAGGCCAATCAGCAGATCGGCAAGATCGTAGTTACTGTCTGATCGGTTTCTCCCACTGAGGAAGATTAAAATGTATCTGCCGAGCACGATTCCTTATCAGCAGCATCGAAGGTTCAGCCGAACCTTCACTCCGGGTCATTTGAGCCTGGGATTGTTCTTCCCTTTGGAGGCCTTCGGTGGGGACATTCCGAGCATGCTCAACCAGGTCGCATTGGCCAAACGAGCAGAGGAGCTGGGCTTCTCCGCGCTCTGGTTTCGCGACGTGCCTCTTCGGGACCCTAATTTCGGCGATGTCGGCCAAGCCTTCGATCCCTGGGTATACATGGGCTATATGGCGGCTCATACGTCAGAGATAGCGCTTGGCAGCGCATCCATTGCCATCCCTTTACACCATCCTCTGCACACGGCCAAGGCGTCAGCCAGCGTCGATCAGTTGAGCGCAGGTCGCTTGATTCTGGGCGTAGCCTCCGGCGATCGCCCAGTGGAGTTTTCAGCCTTTGACGTCGATCCCGAAAGGCGCGGAGAAGTCTTTCGAGAGCACTACGAGGTGATTCGCCGAGCCTACAGCACCAGCTTCGAACCCATCCGCTGGAGCGGTGGTGAGCTGCGCGGCGCAGACCTCATTCCCAAACCCACAACCCAAGTGATTCCGATGCTCGTGACCGGTCATAGCCGCCAGTCACTGGATTGGATCGCGCGCGAAAGCGCCGGATGGATCAACTATCCACGCGCGCCGAAAATACAGCGACTGATCGTGGAAGATTGGCGGATGGAGGTCATGAAGCAATGTGGTGCCGTCTATAAGCCCTTCACTCAGTCGCTTTACATCGACCTCAGTGAGAACCCGTCCTCCCCGTCTTATGGGAATATATACATATAAACAACAATGTAAGGTCTCATATCGCCGTCAATATTGGCGATAATCTAGAAAATTAAAACTATGTATGTATACATAGTTAAAGGACTAAGAAAAAGTGGACTGCCCCCGCTGCAGTAGACAAATCCCTGCCTCACGCCCAGGCGCGTTCAAACGCCTCGGGACTGATATCGCCCAGGTGGCTGTGGCGACGTGATCGGTTGTAGAACACCTCGATGTAATCGAATACATCGGCCCGGGCCATATCTCGGGTCTTGTAGACCCGCTTGCGGATACGTTCTTTTTTAAGACTGCTAAAGAACGATTCCTTGACCGCATTGACGCTCCTATGTCAAGGGCCTCGTGAAGACTCCGTCAAATCAGCCATGATGAGCGGGTACAGCTCGCGCACGATGTAACGTTTGAGGCAACGGTGGATCTCCTTGCTTGACAGGCCCTCCTTGGTGCGACGCTCAACGTATGCTCGAGTGCGTGGGTCACTGCGCATTCGCACCATAGCAATTGTCCACAGGGCATTGTTTGCGCAGCGGTCGCCCCCTCTGTTGAGCCGATGCCGAACGGTCTTTCCAGAGGACGCTTGTAAGGGCGTGACGCCACACAGGGCTGCAAGTGAAGACTCATTTTTCAACCGTTCGGGGTTGTCTCCAGCGACTGCAACCAGAACTGCAGCGGTTTGCGGTCCCACGCCAAATCGCTCGGTCAACCGTTTTGCGTGCTGTTGGGTAGCCTTCATGGACCAGCCCACCACCTTGCGTGAGTACAGGTCCACCACGGCAGCCAGGTAGAGCCATCCCTGCCAAGTGCGGATGTAGATACCGTCTTGAAAGTCAAGTGCTTGCAGTGTTTCGCTCCTCGGGCGGCACATAGTCTTTGCCAGACTTGAGTACCCCGAAACACAAATGAACCAGCTTTCGCATGCAGGCGCCAAGTGCTGACATCTTGGACTTTCCCTGTGCTCTTGCATGATGCGTGCAACGCGGTGCTTGCCGCAGACTTCACCCGCCTCTCGCAAATCGGCAAACACTCAGCGAGCGCCATATACGCCGTAGCTGGCGGAGTAAGAGTGGCGGATCAACTCCAACAAGCGCCGGTCTTCCTGCTCATGCTCAGATATGGGGTCATGTATCCAAGCGTAGAACCCTGCACGAGCTACCCGTCGCACTCGGCACATCAGACTGACTGCGTGCTGGCTGCGGTGCTCGTTGATAAAGCGGTACTTCACTCGGGCTCCCTGGCCAAGTACCGCACGGCTTTTTTTAAGATATCCCGTTCTTCTTCGATGCGTCGCATCTGACTGCGCAAGCGCAGTATCTCGCTCTTGGCTTCAAGCAGTTCTTGGGATTGCTGCTCATTGCGGTCAGGTGACACAGCTTTGACCCATTTGTAGAGGCTGTGCGTTGAGACCCCTAGACGGGCTGCGACCTCAGCCACCGAATAACCGCGCTCGGTTATTTGTTTGACGGCTTCGTCTTTGAATTCCGGCGTAAACCTCTATGCGCTCATGGACTGCCTCCTATCCTCAAAAGATAGGCCAGGGATGTCTACCTGCCTAGGGGCAGTCCAGTCGTGGATCACCGCGGAACCGGGCCAGGACAGCAGTGTGAGCACCACCAGCCCCAAGCGCGTCGGCGCGAAGGCCAGTACATGCTCGGGACCGTCATGCCGCAAGTAGCTGCACGCCCAGTTCGTCCTCCAGATCGCGCACGGCACGCGAGAGCGGCGTCTGATCGATGTGGATGCGCTCGGCCGCCCGCGTAAAGTTCAGCTCTTCCGCTACTGCGATGAAATAGCGCAACTGGCGTCGCTCAATTATCCCGGCTACCGGCCGGCGTTAGCTGCATTTCGTTGCGGTCCTCATGCCAAGGCCTCCATATCGGTCACGGATTTCGAGACGGCGCGCGCCAAGACCTGCATAGCGGTTCGTGTCGACACAATTTCCTCCTGACTGGTCCACGCAACGAACCCGTCCGGCCTAACCAGTACCCACCTGGAGGCATACCGCTCTGCACCCGCGCCCGGTGCCAACACTATCAGCTTCAACGACACCGCCAGTGCAGCAGCAGCTTCGCTGAATGCACGCGCATCCGCCCCCGATGGCCCAACGCACAGCACAGTGAAGTCCGCGCCCAACTTCTCGAAAACGTTGCCGCCGTCGGCCAACGGCGCTGGCGGCAGGTGATGCCCCGCCCGCGCTTCGAACCGATGCTCCCCGACGGCGCTGCAGATGCCGTGCGGCCCACCCCAAACGATCGGAGAGCCCTCGTAGTTCGGCTCGAACGCATGGACCTCGCCGATCGCTCCGCGCGCCCGCGCTTGCCATGCTGACTCGAAGCCAGTGCGATCTGCCTCAGGATCGAAAGCATCAAGGAACTGACGATCTCTTTCGATCGACTTCGCAATAAAATCGTGCACAGTTGACGCGAATACTGGCCTGCGCTCGGCATCGTAGGAATCAAGCAGTGCATCGCCATCTCGTTTCTGAACCACGGCTGCAAGCTTCCAGGCCAGATTGCGGGCATCCTCGAATCCGGAATTGACACCGTAGCCACCATAGGGCGGATGGCTGTGAGCAGCATCGCCCGCGATGAAAACCCGGCCCGCGCGATAGCTGTCGGCAACGGCGAATCGCAGATCCCAAAAACCGATGTGCTCGAACTCCACTTCAAACTTGGCACCAACGGCTTCGTGCAAAAAAGCACGGAAGTCGAAGTTGTTCTCGGTCGTCCCAAGGGGAACTGGCGCGTGGAAAAACCAAGTCTGCCCGAGATCGACGCGACCCAGAAATTTCCAGTAGCCCTTGAGCTCCGGTTGAAGAACGTTGTAGTAGGATTTTCCAGGAAAGCGCTCCAGCAATGCATGCAACTCGGGTGAGCGGAACACCAACAGAACCATGAGCCGATCATGGTCTGTGCGCGTCTGCGTGAGCCCGACCTGCTCTCGGACAAGCGATCGGCTGCCATCACAACCAACCGCATACGCCGCCCGCAAAGTCTTTCGTTCCGTTCCGTCGCGCTCCGCAAGTTCGACCGTCACGCCTTCAGCGTCCTGCGACACTGCTTCCGCGCTCCATCCATACATGGTCCGCACCTTTGGCAGTTCCGCTGCACGGCTGCGCAACACCGCCTCGGTAGCGTACTGAGGCAGCCGCTCGTTGGCTGCGTAGTAGTAGGGCTGGACGAGATCGCGCTGGAGCCAGTCGTAAGAGTACGGTCCAAGCAACGTCCCGTAGGCAGTCAAGCCACCGATGCCGTACTCAGGCGGGATCGTGCGAGCAGCCCGCAACTGCCGCTCCGCACCCCAGGCATGGAAATGCTCCATCGTCCTTTGGGTCAGGTTCTGGCCTTTTGGAATGGGCTGGGGCTGCAAATACCGCTCTACCACGACGCAGCGCACGCCGCGCTGACCAAGATCGATGGCCAGGCCCATGCCGACGGGTCCTCCGCCAACGATCACAACCTCGGTCTCGTCCACGCACTGAATGCTGTTCATTTCACCTTCTCCGATTTAGCGATAAAGCGCTGACTCAGCGCCGCTCTCGCAACACACACCCCGCTTGCGCGGGCCATATTCCATGCAGACTTCACTCTTTGTCTCCTTGGCGTTTTGGATTAGAGTTGATGGTCAACAATCAATCAAACGGAACATACTGATGCATCCATCGGAAAAACTGATGCATGTGAGCAGCCGCCAACTGCAGGCCTTTCTCGAGGTCGCTCGACTCCGGAGCTTCTCCAAGGCAGCCGAGCAAATCCCCATGTCCCAATCAGGCATGAGCATGCTGATAAAGGATCTGGAAGACCAGATGGGCGCTCGTTTGTTCGACCGCAGCCCGAGATCCGTTATGCTCACGGACGCTGGCCGTCAGCTCCTCCCTGTGGCCCAACGGATCGTCCAGGACCTGAGAGGTCTGGGATCGACGATCGAAGGATCTGAAGCGGCTACTCGGTCGCGCCTGGACGTAGCGGCGACTCCCATGGTGACGATGAGCCTTTTGCCAGACGTCGTGAGGGAGTTCACCGATTCGCACCCTCATGTCAGCACCACTATCGCGGATGTCGACGTCAATACCGTCAGGCAGCGTGTTCTGGACGGTGAAGCGGATATCGGCCTGGGTTTCTTCGTCAAACCGGCAGTTGGTCTGTTGCGTCAGCCTCTGTGCCGATTTCGTCTGATGTGCATCAGTCCACCAGCACCCACCAACAGCCGCCGCCGATCATCACGAGGCTGGTCCAGTCTGCGTGATCTCCCGTTGATCGGTCTACCGCCGGATAATCCGATCCAATCGCTGGTGGAAACCCATCTCACCCGGATCGGGCATGTCCATGGAAAGTGCCAAACGGCTCACTTCATTGGCACACTGATCGCCATGACGCGTGCGGGTCTGGGTCATGCCGTTATCCCCTCATTCGCCATCGAGGAATGCAAGCGGCACGGTCTGCAGATCAGCATGCTGATAGATCCGGTGGTGTACCTGGACCTCTATCTGGTTTCACGCCGAGGAATTCAACCTAAGCCCACCACACTGGATTTTTCTGCTCGCCTGAAGACAGCGGCAACGAAACTAGCCAAGTAGAAAGATCATTCGAAGCTCGGCCAGCTTCTGATGGTCGCTCCTGCCTTTCGAGAACGCACAAGCGACACCTCTGCCGCGGCATTGGAACATCCAGCAATGTCAGTGCTTCGCTTGCTCCGCAAGCCGTCGATGAATTCACCGGCAGCTGCCGAGCAAGCTCTTATCGCTCAGGCAGACACCTGCATGGTTCCATGTGGGAAAAGGAACGGCTCAACAGGATTTTGAGCAATGGTTGCACAGGTCAGAAAGGCTTGACCACAGTGACTCGAAATAGGTTGCCAGCCGGTTCAGCCCCAGACCCACCGCGGACGCTGAACTCCTTGTAGAACGCACCCTTCAGAAAGACTCCTGCCGCCGCAACGGGGTAGTTCACCTCCAAGCCGACAGCATGGCGTTGGGAATTGCCTTGACTCACCTGCGCGCCTGAGTCGTTGCCCAATTGCCATTGGCTGTAACCCACCACGCCCAGCGAATACTGCCCGAAGTTTTTTCCAACGCCCCATTCCATCGACAATTGATCGCCAGGACGTACACCAGAAGCTTTTCGGCCATGACGCTCGTATCGAAAGAGTACGGATCCGGTCACCGATTTCTCTTGATCGAAATAGTAAGTTCCTCCCCCGGTAAGCATGGCAGACTTTTATCCCTTGCCAGGTGCTCCGGGGCTACTTGTGCTTGCCGTGTCCAGCCAGACCCCGACGGCAGCTACGCTGTCCCAGCGGGTGCCGTGCCAAGCAAGCACCAACGGTCCAAGGTAGACATCCCCGATGCCGGTACCGCTGTCCCTCAATCCAACTGCATGTATATCAAGCGACGTCCTGATCACTGGAACAATGGCTTCAAAGCCATAGTCCGCACCGAAAACTTTGACGTTCGTGATCTTGATGAATCGGTTTGCGAGCGCGGTAACACTCCCGGTATTGCTACCCGGCAACTTCGCATCCGATCCGGGGACTCGAAAGTTGTCGATGTCGTAGTGCACCAGATACGCAAGATAGTAGTCCCCGGGCGGGGGCGCGGATGCGGCCTGAATGCCTTCAACCCCGGCGACGTAATGCCCTTCCGCGTAAGCGCTCGCACCGGCAAGTAATCCGACCAGAGTGGTCATGACGGGCAAGACATGGAAAGGTGGCTTGAGTTTTTTCATGATGCGACGCCTCTCCTCAGATGCGGATGCCGAACTTGCCGTATCCAGACGCCTTGACGCCTCCGAAGGGCATTTGCGCTTCGTCGTGCACGGTGGACCCGTTGATGTGGCAGATGCCCGACTCGATTCGGGATGCGACCTGCCAGGCACGCGCGACATCGCGGCCGAATACCGCGGCAGCCAACCCGAACTCGTTGTCATTTGCGCAGGCCACGGCCTCCTCCACACCTTTGACTCGAACGATCGCTTTGACTGGTGCAAAGGTCTCATCCTGGAAGACACGCATCTGCGGCGTGACACCATCCAGCAGCGTGGCCGGCATCAGCGTGCTGGAGACTTTGCCGCCACACACAAGTCGAGCTCCCTTTGTCAACGCGTCATCAATCAGAGCGTTGCAGCGGTCCACGGTCGGCATGTCTACCACCGAGCCCAGCATCACCGGCCCTTGGCGGGGATCACCCAGCGGCAGGCTCGCGGCCCGAGTGGCCAGCCTCTCTATGAAGGCATCCGCGATGGACTCGTCCACGATGATCCGCTCGGTCGACATGCAGATTTGCCCGGAGTTGGAAAACGCGCCGAAGGTTGCTGCATTCACGGCGGCCTCGATATCCGCGTCCGCCAGAACCACAAAGGGCGCCTTGCCGCCCAGTTCCAAGACAGCGGATTTCAGGTACGTGGCGCAGGTCTGCGCAACCAGCTTTCCCACCTTTGTCGAGCCAGTGAAATTCACGCGCCGCAGCGCAGGGTGGGCGACCATGGCTTCCACCACGGCCGCAGCATCGGCGGGTGCGTTGGTCACGAAGTTCACGACGCCTGCGGGCAGGCCTGCCTCCTGCATGGCATCGATGATCAGGCCATGCGTAGCCGGGCAGATGTCGGACCCCTTGAGGATGACCGTGTTGCCACAGGCCAGTGGGGTCGCTATCGCGCGAACGTCGAGGACGACCGGCGCATTCCACGGCGCGATGCCAAGCACCACGCCAACAGGCTGACGCACCGCCATCGCCACGCTGCCAGGAACGTTGGAAGGGATGAGTTGCCCATCGATTTGTGTGGTCAGAGATGCGGCCTCGACCAACATGTCAGCAGCCAGCGATACATTGAAGCCCGCCCAGATCGCCGAAGCACCTATCTCGGAAGCCATTGCTTCGGTGATCGCTTCGGCCTTGGCCCTGAGTGCATCGGATGCCTTCAGAAGGAGGCTGCGGCGCTCGCCGGGCCCAATGGAGGCCCATGCGGGAAGCATCGACGGCAGCGACCGCATCGGCGGTGCTGGCAGCGGGTGCGCGCGTTGCGACGTTGTGGTCCAGCGGGTTTCTCCGCTCAAAAGCAGCCCCGCTGGAGGTGCTTCTGCGCTCACCACCGACGAGCATCTGGATCTCAATCATTTGACTTCCTTCTGAAAACTTGAACTCCAGTTGCCAATGTATTTGCCGCTCCCAGTTCAGTCTTGTCGAAGAGAGAACTTTTCATTCAACTCAAAGTGCACAAGCCTCAGGACTAAACCTGGTAGCCAAAGTGATCTGGATCAACACAGAATGTTGAGATGCGAAGAAACCAATTACTTGATACCAGCCAGTTGCCCGCTGCTGAGCGCGGCAAGGCATGGTGCGAGTGGGTGAACATCGCTTTTGGAGGACTGAAAAGCGACCTCTACAACGACACCACGTTTGACGGAAGCCTCTATACATCGCGCGCCGGCCAACTGGTCCTGACCAGGACCGATGCCAGCAGGCACCGTGTAGCACGGTCACCCAATTAAGGCCGTCGCAGTGATGTGAGCTATCTCAAGATCATTGCTCCTTTGGAAGGTACGGCCACCATCCATCAATTTGGGCGCGAAGCGGTCGTGGCGCCGGGGGGATGGGCCATCTATGACACCACCGATGGCTACGAGGTGGCGAATCCTCAGCACACACAACACCTGATCGTGATGCTGCCGAAGGAAAATTTGACTGAACGCGGCTTGAAGCTCTACCCTCTCATGGGGCGCTGTATGGGCGGCAGCGTTGGAATCTCGCGTATAGCACTCGAGACCATACGGCTCACATTTCACGAGCTTCCGAGGATGACAAGTGAAGCCGCTCGCGGCGCTGGCGACCTGATTTCTGAACTGGTATCGCTTTCCTTGCTGGAAACTTCGGGCCGTGGCACCGCCGTGACCCACATGGAGGCGTTTAGAGACCGTATCCGGTACTACGTCGGCCAACATCTTCGCGACCCTCACCTGAACGTTGCACGAATTGCCCAAGCACTCAATTGCAGCAAGCGCCATTTGCACAACGCATTCCAGGATCAGGATGAAACTCTGGCTCAGCACATCATGCGCCGCAGATTGCAGGCCTGCATGGTCGACCTGCGTGAACCAGGTCAAGCAGCCCTCACCATCGCCGAGATTGCCGACTCATGGGGTTTCAGCAGCAGCACACACTTTGGCCGAAGATTCCGGGAACTCACCAGCATGTCGCCCAGCGAGTTCCGAGCGATCTCGGCTGAAGAAGGCGGTTGCTCGGCCGCCACAACAGAGCACGCGTGAGATGGTGGCCTCTCACGCTTCGCGTCAAGTGAGACGCACTTCTTCCGATCCAGCACCCAAGCAACCGGCATCTTTGCCTCGGACTCCCCCGACTGACTGTTGGGTGGCACGGGTGCCCAGGCACCTGCACCGCCACGGGGATTCTTGCCGGCCTCGGCCGCCGTCTTATGGCTCCTGTAGCCAGTGCAACGTCCTAGGAAGAAGAGCCGACGACTTGCGCTCCAGCGCGCAGCAATTCAATCGAGCGTGACCGCACTGCGCGTCACGACTACCTTGAACTCCTTGGACTGGTTGGCCACCAACGCCCTCGTTTCAGCAGGCTTTCTAGGCATTGGTTCGTAGCCAAGCTCGGTCATTTTTGCCTTCAGTTCCGGCTCGTTCACAACACGTGCCAGATCCGCCGAAATCTTCTCTGCAATGGGCATGGGAACCCCCTTGGGGGCAAAAAGACCGACCCACCCTCTGGCCTCAAAACCAGCTGGGCCACCCGCCTCCGCCACAGTCGGAACTTGAAGATATGCGCTTTCACGGGCAGGCCCGGCGATGGCCAAGAATTTGAGTCGACCGGCCTTCACAAGGGGGCCTGCGCTCGCAATCGATCCAAATGTCCAATTAACCTCTTGCCGGGCAACACCCGTGTAGAGCTGCGAGTTTTCCTTGTACGGCACATGCATCATTTTGGTTCCGGTTCCAGCCTCCAAAGCTGCGGAAAAAAGATGAGCAACACTGCCAATCTGCCAAGAACCGTAACTAATGGCACCCGGGGCGGACTTGGCGGCCCTGATAAGGTCGGTCATGCTGTTCCAGGGGGAGTCAGCTGAGACAGTTACAAAGAAGTAGCTGCCGTGGATGGGACTGATAGGTTCAATGTCTGTCTCCGCGTTATAGGGGAGCTTCTTGTACATATGTGGAATAGCCGTCAAATTCAGGCCATCCATATGCAGGAGCGTGTAGCCATCAACACCACTACGGCGCGCCTCTGAGATTGCAATAAAACCACTCGCACCCGGCCTATTGTCGATAATGACGGGTTGCCCCCAAAGCTTTGCCAGCTTGTCGGAGACCATGCGCAGCATGGCGTCGGGACCGGAGCCGGCAGAGAACGACGTCACGATCCGCACAGATCTGGACGGGTATATCTGTGCATGGACAGCTTCCAGCATGAAGCCCTGCACGGCAAAGAGGCAAAGAATCTTAAAGAATAGTTTTTTCATAGAAATGTCTCCTGGTAACGACTAAGAAATTCAGCCGAAATGCGCACCGCCATCGACGATGACTGTCTGGCCCGTGATGAAAGATGCATCTCGATTGATGAGAAAACTGACAGCTCCCTGCAAATCCTCTGGCAGCTGGTCGCGTTTCAGAGCCCGGCCGTTCTTGCCCAGATCGCGAAACTTTTCGACGTGCTCCTTGTTTTGAAGAATGCCCTCGCTCAAAGTGAACCCCGGCGCCACCGCATTCACGGTGATGGATCGGTCGCCAAGCTCACGGGCAAGGCTGCGGGTCATCGAAATGACGGCGCCTTTGCTGCAAACGTAGTGCAACATGCCGGTCACGCCTTTGAGCGGCGATGTCGAAGCCACATTCACGATCGCGCCACCACCACCCTGGGTCAGAATCGGCGCGACCTTCTGGATCGCGAGAAACGGACCGAACGTGTTCACTTCCATGACACGCATCCATTCCTGCTTCTCCACCTTCTCGAAAGGCTGCATTTCCAGACTAGCAAACAAGGCAGCGTTGTTTACCAGCCCGTGCAACCGCTTGCCTGATATGCCGACCTGCTCAAGAACACGGTCCCAGTCTGCGGCATCAACGACATTGGCGTTGTAGCCATCCGCGAGCCCGCCCTCGCGTCGAATCTGTTCCGCGGCCTCTTGTGCGCCCTGCAGATCCATGATGGCAACGTGGTAGCCATCCTCTGCGAGTCGTCGCGCGAACGCGTTTCCGATGCCTCTTGCTCCGCCAGTGACAATGACCACCGCTTGGCTCTTATCCGTTTGAATATCAACTGCCATTCTTCTTTTCCTCAGGCACACGGCATGTAGACGTGCTTGGTTTCCAAAAAATCGCTCAGGCCATCGACGCCATGCAGACGCCCAAGACCACTCTCGCGGTAACCTCCGGTTTCGACTTCGGCAAAAAGTCGGTTGTGCGCATTGATCCAGACATTGCCGAACTTTAGGCGCCGAGCGATTTGCCGGGCTCGCTTGAAGTCATTCGTCCAGATCGACGACGCAAGGCCATAACGGGTCGCGTTGGCGCGGGTCAGGGCATTCTCGTCATCGCTGAACGTCTCCAGCGTGATCACCGGTCCAAAGATTTCGTCCTGCACAAAATGGCTCTGCAGATCCTGCGTGGCGATCAGTGAGGGCGTGATAAACGCACCCGCACGTGGCAGGTCCTGGGGAACAGTCCCAGCCAGCAACACTTCGCAGGTCTCGCGCGCAGACTGCACCTCGTCCAGCAAGCGTTGCTGATTACGCCTGTCGATCAATGCACCCATCGAGGAAGTGGGGAGTTGTCCCGGGCCGACACGGATCTGCCTGAGACCCTCCACGAGTGCCGCCTTGAAACCCTCGGCGATCGATTCATGGACCAGCACCCGGCTGATGGCCGTGCACATCTGCCCCGCCATTACGCAGGCGCCTGGCACGATGCCCCGCACCGCATCGGCAATGCTGGCATCCGGGAGCACAATGGCTGGAGCCTTGCCACCGAGTTCCAGCGATAACCGGGTCAGATTCTTGGAAGTCGAACCGGCGATCAGTTTGCCTACCTGGGTCGATCCGGTGAAACTGATCACGTCGACTTCGACATGGGCGCACAGCAGCTTGGCACCGTCTGCACCGTCTTCGACAAAGGATTGAACGAGTCCACAAGGCAGTCTCGTATCCTGCACCAAGCACTCCACCATCATGGCGTGCACCAGAGCTGTCTGGTGCGCGGCCTTGATCACCACGGCGCACCCTGCGGCAAGCGCAGGCGCCAGGGATCTCACGAGGAGCGTTACGGGTGCGTTCCAGGGAACGATGATCGCCGCCACACCGATCGCCTCGCGTTCGATCATCGAATAGATCTGTGGCTCAATTTCGAGCACCCGACCGAAAAGATTGCGCGCCAAGCCCGCGTAGTAGCGCAGTTCGGAGATGCCGGCCAATACCTCACCTTCAGCCTCGCGTCGCAGTTTTCCGTTCAGCTCAACGAGCGCATCCACAATCTCGTCTTTGCGTGCCTCAAGGCGATCGGCAAAGAGCCGCAGTACGTCCGAGCGAAGCTTAGGCTGGCTGGACCAGGTGCTGGACTCAAAGCAGTATCGCGCGCCCGCAATGGCCGCCTCGATCTCCGGCAACGTCGCATTGACGTACTGCGCAGCGGGCTCACCGGTCGCGGGATTGATACAAACACCGGTGCGCTCGGCCGAAGCCGGACACCATATGCCGTCGATGTAGTTCAGGGCAGTTTTCATATTGCGTTTCCCTCTTATGCTGGATTTCCGATCGGAGCCTTGCAATGCATGCCCCCGGTATGGCGATTCGCTTTTCCATGCGGCGGAACAGCGGCGTGTGAATTTCTCTATGCCTTTACAGGCTCAACGCGACGACGCGGTTGCGCGTACTTATGTGCATTCCCCATCAAGTCGCTTGCGTGCCTGAAGGTGCTCCCTGGCATTGTTGATGCTGTCTACCGCGAGCAGCCTGTCACCGCAGTAGTGATAGACGTTGAAGCTGCAACTGTCCGGCTCCCCCCGGGTCTCCCATCGATCCGCCCCCGTGGATAGGCCCGCGATTTGCAGCTTGATGTCGTACTGGTCACTCCAGAACCACGGTGCGGCAGCAAATGGGCGCTCTTGCCCCATCACGGCAGCGGCCGCGCTCTTGCCTTGCTCGACAGCGTTCTGGACTGACTCCAGGCGCAGCAGAGTCCCATCGCTGGTCGTTCGCGCCGTGCAATCGCCTGCGGCGAAGATATAGGGATCGCTCGTCCTTGCGCAGGCATCGACAACGATGCCTCGGTCGCAAGCCAAGCCAGCAGCGCGAGCAAGACCATCGTTGGCCTGTACGCCAACACCCACAATCACCAGTCCTGCCGGAAAGAGCGTGCCGTCGTTCATGTGAACGCCACACACGTGCCCATCGGCGCCAGTTTCGAAGGCGGCGATGCGCGCATTCAGAACCAGGTTCACACCGTGCCAGCGGTGCAACTGCGCGTACCACTCTGACAGCATTGGGGCCAAAACGCGACCAAGCAAACGAGGCGCGACTTCCAAGACCGTGACCGCAACTCCCTTCTTGCGCGCTGTGGACGCCACCTCTAGTCCGATGAAGCCTCCGCCCACAATCACCATCGGCCGATTGCTTTGTGCACAGAGCGCCAAGCGCTGCGCGATCGCCTGCGCATCTTCCATGCTGCGCAGCGCCAACACCCCCTTTGCATCTCTGCCCGGTAAATCGAGCATCCGGGGTGAGGCACCAGTGGCAAGAACGAGGGCGTCATAGCTCAATGCACCTCCGTCAGCCAAACGCACGAGGCGCTTTCCAATGTCTATCCCAATCGCTTGCGCATCGGTACGTAAAGCAATGCCTTTTCGTGCCAGCGCATCGGGTGAACGCATCGTGAGCTGCTCAGCCGCTATCTCGCCGGCCAGCCAGGCCTTGGACAGCGGTGGACGGTGGTAAGGACCGCAGCGCTCGGCCCCCAGCAGAGTGATCGAGCCCGCGTAGCCCATGGCTCGAAGCGCCTCGGCCGTCTGTAATCCAGCCTGGCCCGCGCCAACAATCACAACCTTGTCAGGGCTCGTCATTGCTGTCGATCAGGTAGGTGAACGATCAAGCCAGCCATGGCGGAGTGCACCTTGACCTGACATGCCAGACGGCTGTTCGACCGCCGAGGCGCAGCTGCATCTTCCAGCATGTCGAGCTCGTTATCCGCAGGTGGTGACAGTTCGCATATCCGTGCTTCATCCACGTAGCAGTGACAGGTGGCGCATGCGCACGAACCGCCGCATTCGCCCAAGATTCCTTCGATGCCGTTGGCCACCGCGCCCTGCATCAAGCTCCATCCGTCCGGAACATCCACGGTAACGGCCTGTCCATGGGTTTCTACATAAGTAATGGTTGTCATCTGTAAATCCTCACTCCAGGACCAGTTCAAGCCGAGTGGGGCTTCGGAAGTTGGTGGACGGCATCCAAGGTAAATCGACCTCAGCGCGTCGATACCGAGGGAAGACTTTGTGAAACTCTTCAAATGCGACACGAAGCACCTGCCTGGCCATCATTGATCCCAAGCAGGCATGAACACCGCTGCCAAAACCCAGGTGCCCACGAGGCTTCCGATTGAGGTCGTATCGATCAGGATCGGGAAATTGACGCTCGTCCCTGTTGGCAGACCCGTAGGCCAGGCACACCGCATCGCCTGCTTTCATGCGCTGGCCATGCAACTCGACATCCCGCGTCAGCGTTCTCTTGAATCGTTGGGCAGAGGTGTTGAAGCGCAGCGACTCCTCGATCGCATCAGGCAACAGATCAGGGTTTTGCACGCAGCCCGCTAAGGCTTCGGGATGGTCGGCCAAGTTCATTGCCATCAGGCTCATGAACGCTCCCATCGACTCGGCGCCAGCCACGATGAGCATCGTGGTGGTCATGATCACCTCGCGTTCGTCCAATCGATCGCCGTCAATCTCGGCCACGCTGAACTGCGAAATCAGATCGTCCGTTGGACGCGCGCGCCTCTCTTCGATGACGGAGACAGCAAACTCGTTGATCCACTTGAACGCGCGCTCATGTTCCTCCGTCTTGCCTTTGACCATGGGATCGGTCTGAACGCACAGCATCGCTTGTCGGCGAAGATGGTTCTCATCGGTTGGGGGCAGACCGATGATCAGCGACAACGTCTTCATCGTCATTGCGGTCGAAAACTCACGGTTGAAATCAAACCGCTTTCGGCCTTCGAACGACCTGACCGCCGTGCGTGCAATCTCCCGCAAATACTCATCCAAACCAGCAAGATTGCGCCTTGTGAACGCATGCTGAACGAGAGCTCGCAAGCGGTCATGACGTGGTGGATCGGTGGTGCCCAGCGTCGCGCCAGTGCGACTGGGCAGCTCGGCCAAGAGGTTGCCCTTGAGGGAAGAATAGGTCTGCCAATCGCTGGCTGCGGCGACCACGTCCGCATACCTGGACAGCACCCAGACCTTCCCAGCTTCGCTCCAATAGCAGGGGTAGTGGTCCCTGAGTTCCTTGTACAGGGGAAACGGGTTCGAATCGACAATGGGGTCGTAGGGATCAAACACAAACATGCAATGCCTCCAGATGAGCAAGCCATAGACGGCTGCCTAGATTGCACTTTATAGACACTGGATGCCCTACAGCTGTACTATTCAGGGTTATTTATTGCACTTTATTGATAATCACCAATACTTGACTTGGCCGCATTTGGGAGACAGAGCATGAACATGCAAAATGGCTTGGCGGTACAGAGTGTTCCCCGCTATGGCTTGTACGGCGAACCCTTGCAGAGCAGCCCTGTCCTCATGCACGTCGAGCCTATCGAAACTCGCACTCGTGCGTTGAACGGGGAAATCAGCATCCACATCCATCAGAACCTGCACCAGATAACTTGGCTCGCGAGTGGGCAGCTCGAAGTCCAAGTCAATGGTCACCGGCGGACACTGTCAGGACCAGCTGCCGTGATAGTCCCGGCACTCACAGTGCATTCCTCTAAAGCTGCGACAAATGCCGACGGCTACGTATTGACGGCCCGGCTGGAGTTCTTCCATTGCTCGGAGAGCAAGGTGGCCAGCGAAGTGTTCAAGCGCCTGTGCTCAGCACCATCGGTGTTCATGCTGGCGCAGCAGCCCGATGGCACGGCAGACATCAATGCGATGTTCGCTCTGCTAAACCGCGAATATCAGACGAGACATGAGCGCAGCGACTTGGTGATGGACCGTGTGGCGAAGGCCATCTGCCTGCTGCTCGCACGGCAAAACATGGTGCCTCTTGGGGATGGATACTCAGTGAGGGGCAACTCGGAAATTGCGCAGTTTCTGACTCTCGTCGATCGCTACTTCTCTGCGGATTTTTCCCTATCAGAGTACGCCAAGCATCTCAACTGCCAAGTAGAGAAGCTGATCAGAATCGTCCGTAAGGGAACAGGAAAGAGCCCGATGCAACTGGTACAGGAGCGTCGCCTCAGAGAGGCATGCCATCGCCTCACACACATGCAGACTCCTGTATCCCAGATCTCTGTCGAAGTTGGCTTCAACGATGTCGCATATTTCTGCCGATTCTTCAAGAAGCGCATTGGATTAACGCCAAGCCAGTATCGTGCGAACCATGCCAGCGGCCGCAAGCTTTGAAGGTCGTATCGGTTGACTGCGCACCCTGCCGCCGTACTCGCGCATCTAGCTAGCGATGCCGTCAAGCTCTTTGAGCACGCCGCGCGCCAGATTGAGCAGCACAAACGCGGCGGCCGTGGGTTCGGTTCCCAAAGAGCACGCCGGCATCGCCGATTCCACTTCGTAGTAGTCGAGGAGTAAGCGCGTAAACGCTTCAGCACTCGAAGGCGTTGATTTCCACCATGAAGTGATCCACTAGCCCCCGGTGGGGGGCAGTAAGCGCACGGTAATCCCATCTTGAAGGCAGCGCTTGAAGCGGGCATCGTCCCCCCGATGGAGTCTCGTGGAGACGATGGAGCAATCTTTGAACCAAGACCGCCCACGGCGGCGTGAGTACAGCAAGCAATTCAAGGCAGAGGTACTGACCCGCTGCGCCCAGCCCGGTGCCAGCGTCGGCGGCGTGGCCCTGGCGCAGGGACTGCACTCGAACATGGTGCACCGCTGGATCCGCGAGCAGCGAGAGCGGCAAGCATTGGCACCGCCTTCCTTCGTGTCTTTGCCACTGCAAAATGCCCCATGCGCTCCCGCACTCGAAGCCTGCTCTGCCAAACTGGCCGCACCTGCTGACGAGCCACTGTCACCGGAGGTTCATTTACAGATTCAGCGCGGCGAATTGCTGGTGCGCTTGCAATGCCCGCTGCCACAATGCGGCGCACTCCTTCGCGAGCTCTTGCGATGATCCGCATCGAAGCAGCTTGGCTTGCCACTGCCCCGCTGGACATGCGTGCAGGCACCGACACGGCGCTGGCCCGGGTGGTCGCCGTGTTCGGCAGCGCCCATCCCCACCATGCCTATTTGTTCGCCAACAAACGCGCCAATCGTATCAAGGTGCTGGTGCACGACGGCATCGGCATCTGGCTGGCTGCTCGGCGTCTGCACCAGGGCAAGTTCGTCTGGCCGGCACCCGGCAATGAGCAGTGGCCGTTGGAGTCCGATCAGCTCCAAGCCCTGGTGCTCGGTCTGCCCTGGCAACGCATAGGAAACGCCGGCATCATCACCGTGGTCTGAAGCCTGTGCGGCTGGATCGCCAGAATGCAATTCGTGGTTTGCGCATGATGGCGCAGTGCCATCCTTGGCACACTGTCTGTGATGTTGATGTCGTCGCAATCCCTTGATGATCTGAGTGCAGAACAACTGCGCGAGATGACCACGCGGTTGCTTGCCGAGCTTCGCCATAGCCAGGCCCTGAACGCCAAGCTCACGCACGAGAACGCGCTATTGAAGCGCATGAAGTTCGCAGCTCAATCTGAGCGCTTCAGCGCCGAGCAGCGCAGCCTACTCGAAGACGAGATCGAGGCCGATCTGGCGGCGGTGGCCCATGAGATCGAGCAACTGTAGCCATCGGCTGCTAGCCTCCAGTCCAAGCAACAACCCAAACGCCAGCCGCTGCCGGCCTATCTGCCACGTAGAGAGATCAGGCACGAGCCCGAGTCGAGCACCTGCCAGTGCGGTTGCCGGATGCAGCGCATCGGTGAAGACGTGGCCGAGAAGCTGGACTATGTGCCGGGCGTGTTCACCGTTGAGCGCCACATCCGCGGCAAGTGGGCCTGCGTCCAATGCGAAACCATCACCCAGACACCCGTCCAGGCGCATGTGATCGACAAAGGCATCCCCACCACCGGCCTGCTGGCCCAGGTGCTGGTAGCCAAGTACGCCGACCACCTTCCCTTGTACCGCCAGGAAGGCATCTATGCGCGTGCCGGTCTGGCCATCCCTCGCTCCACCCTGGCGCAGTGGGTCGGTACCTGCGGCGTGCGACTGCAACCGCTGGTCGATGCGCTCAAGGCCGAGATACTCAGCCACCGCGTACTGCACGCCGACGAAACGCCAGTGCAAATGCTCAAGCCCGGCAAGGGGCGACACACCGAGCCTACCTATGGGCCTATGCACCAGGGGCCTTCGAAGACATGAAAGCAGTGGTATACGACTTCTGTGAGTCCAGAGCAGGCGAGCAGCCCTGACAGGTTCATGCCCTTGGGCATGTACTGCCTGAGCAACCCATTCGTGTTCTCATTGCTCCCCCGCTGCCATGGGCTTTGCGGGTCGCAGAAGTAAACTTGGATGTCCGTAGCCAGGGTGAATTGTTTGTGCGCATGCATCTCGGTGCCCCGGTCTCAGGTCAGAGATTGGTAGAGCTCCTGTGGCAGCTTGCGGGCATTCTTTATGAGCGCGTTGACGACCGTCTGCGTGTCTTTGCCATTGAGCTTCACCAACATCACGTAGCGCGTTTGACGCTCGACCAGCGTCGCGATCTGACTGTTGCCACTGCCAAAGACCAGATCGCCCTCCCAATGCCCAGGCACAGCTCGGTCTTCAACGCACGCCGGACGCTCACGGATCGTGACTGCATCGGCGATCTGGCCATGGATAGCCGTCTTCTGCGTGTAGTGCCGTGAGCGGCGCATTCCGCGAGTACGTCTGAGGTGTTCCAGCAGCTCCTTTTTCAAGGCACCACGCGCTTGAATGAATAGACTGCGGTAGATGGTCTCGTGTGACACGTGGTGGCTCTCGTCGCAAGGATAAGTCAGCTTGAGCCAACCAGCAATCTGCTCCGGCGACCACAGCATCCGTAACTTGTAGGCCACGGTTTGGGCCAATGCGTGGTTCGCAACGAGTTTGCAGCACTTGGGGCGCCTCCCTCGGCCCCACGCAGCTGCATCTGCCTGGTTCGCCCGGTAGCTATTGCAGCCCCCATTGCGCTTGATCTCCCGGCTGATTGTCGATGGTGCTCATCCCAGTCGTGCAGCGATGGCCCGAATCGACGCTCCCGCCACGATGGCTCGCGAGATCTCTTCTCGTTCGGGCAGTGTCAATGCGGTTGCGGCCCGCGATCGTTGGGCGGGACGGATTCCACCTGTCTCGGCCAGGATTCGATGGATCGAAGAGTGGGCGCGGTCAAAGAGCTTGCCGATCTCATGCAACGTCCAGCCTTGCTTCCAGCGCTCCCACATCAGCGCCTTCTGGCTATCCGAATAGTAGATTCTGGGTCGCTGCTTCATTTGCAACACTCCTGCCGCCTATGCGGTGGTTAGTGTGTTGCAACGACCGGTTGAATCCGCCATGCACTACGGACAGTCGATCACCCTGCTACAACCTTTTTTATCGCAGAGGCGTAGCCGGGATCGTAAATGACTCGATTTCGGTCATTCACGATTTCACCGTCTGGCTGGACTGACCAGCCTTGGTCGGCGAGAAATCCCTTCGAGATCGCACGTCGTAGGGCATCACGCTCGGATTCGGTCAATTGCGCCCCGATCTCAAGGATCGGCACGCCACTATCTCCCGGCGCGATAGTAGCCCCCAACGGCCGCTGGTTCACGACAATTTGCGACTTCGATTTCAGTAACGCTAATTGCGCCTTCAGCTTGTCGCGTTCAACGATCACTGATTGCATGATGCTCCGGACCGCTGGGTCGTCAATCCGCAGTAGGTACGCGTGCCCTGCCGGTGGTGGGACATCTTTCTTTGGTGGTTTGATACTTGGCGTCCCGCTGAAGGTGGCCCAAGACTTGATCAGTTCCACATAGTCCTGGCTCGCAGCGTTGTAGAGCACGCGCCCCTTGAATATGCCATTTTCTTCGCAGATTCGACCGATCGCTGGCAGGCTAAAATCCCGCATGGCCTGATTCTTGATCGCGTACTGGGCTGCGCAGACGCTGTGCAGAGCATTGAGGTTCGTCGCCTTCTGGCTGCGGGGGCCCTTATCCAGCAGAGCTCGCAGCACCTCATCGGGATGAACGCTTGTCTGTTCCATTTCACTCTCCTATCGTGAGGCGCAGCGGCGGCACCTTCTCTAGTAGTTTGCCGCCGGCAGGCAGGAAGTCGGGCAATCGAACTCCGAGAATCGTCTGCAAGCTCTCACCGCTATCCATGATCGACACGACCTCGCGCAGCCCGAGCAACGGGTTCGCGGCGTTGGCTTGGCGGGCCAACGAACGCATGAAGGCGTTGCCATACCTTAAGCGCCCTGCGGCGGACGTCATTGAGGAGCTGGGCACTCACATCGTTGCGCAATTCGGAGTAAAGGCGCGTCCTGGAGCAAATTGATCCGCCGGCCGCGTCCACACCCGGCCGAGGTGGTGCGGCTCAACAGGCTGAATGATCAGGCCGATACCTGTTCAAGGAATATCAGTTGCAACGGCTTTTGCAGCAGATCATCTGCCGTGGCGGCAAAGCGCTGAAAGTAAGGCATCGAAATATGCGCATCCAGCGCCGCCTGATCCCTGAAAGCCTCGCGCATGTAGAAAGTGCCCTGCTCGTCACGCTGCTCGAACAACACATAATCGAGATTGCCCGGCTCTGCGCGGGTCGGCTCTATCAGCGTCAGCAATTCTTCTTTCAATGCCTGTTCTTTGCCTGCCTTGGCCTTGAGTACGGCAATTGATACCAACACGTTACTGGACGTATTCATCGTCAACTCTCCAACATTAAAAACCGCAAGTGATGCCGCAGGCGGTTAAACGGGCCCGCAGGCGAGCCCGTCTGATGAGTGAAATCAGAAACCTTCGAGAACGATCTTGCCCCGGGCCTTGCCGCTCTCGATCAGCGCATGGGCACGACGCATGTTTGCCGCATTGATCGCACCAAAGTGCTCGCCCACGGTAGTTTGCAGAACACCTTGGTCAATCAGAGCGCTGACCCGATTGAGCAGGTGATGCTGATTAATCATGTCCGGGGTTTCGTACAGCGAGCGGGTGAACATCAGCTCCCAATGCAATGACAGCGACTTGCGCTTGAGCGGCATCACATCGAGGGTTTCGGGATCGTCTATCACACACAGACGCCCCTGTGGCTTGAGCACGTCGATCAGTTGTGCAAAGTGTTGTTCGGTGTGGGTTAGGCTGGCGACATAGTCGGTCTCCGGCACACCGAGCGCTTGCAACTGTGCGAGCAGTGGCTGGCTGTGATCGATCACGTGATGCGCGCCCAACTGCCGCACCCAATCAGCGGTTTCCTGGCGTGAGGCGGTACCAATGACGGTAAGGCGGGTCAACTTTCGGGCCAGTTGCACCAGCATCGAACCGACGCCGCCAGCCGCTCCAGTGATCAACAGGCACTTGCCCTCCCCCGTACCCTCGACGACACCGAGCCGGTCAAACAACAATTCCCAGGCCGTGATCGAGGTCAATGGCAATGCTGCCGCATCGGCGGCACTCAATGAATGAGGCTTGTGCCCAACGATCCGCTCATCGACCAAATGGAATTCGCTGTAGCTGCCGGGGCGGGCAATCGAGCCGGCATAGAACACTTCATCGCCCGGCTGAAACAGCGTCACTTCAGCGCCGACCTCGCGGACAATGCCTGTGGCGTCCCAGCCGAGGATTATCGGTTCTTTTGTGATAGTTCCGGCACGCACCTTGGTATCCACCGGATTCACTGATACCGCGCGAACTTCGACCAGCAGATCCCGAGGGCCAGGCGTGGGCCGCGGGAGACTGATGTCGATCAATGCTTGTGGATTGTCGATGGGTAACGCGTGCTGGGTAAAGCTGATGGCTTTCATGGAAACTCGCTGTCGAAGGGTTGATGCATTCACTTGCGGCAATTTTCGACTTCCCATGGGCAAAGAAAAACAAGCAGAATGCGTCAACACTTTCACTTCAGGAGTGAAAATGATCCGCATCGATGATCTTGGTTTATTCATCCGCAGCGCCGCGCTGGGCAGTTTCACCGCAGCGGCGCTGGAGGCTGATCTGCTGCCTGGTCAGGTCGCTGCCGCCATCAAACGTCTGGAGCGCGAACTGGACGTGCGCCTATTCGCCCGTACGACGCGCAGCCTGCGATTGACTGCCGAGGGCGAGCAATATCTGCCCACCGCCCACTCAGTGCTAGAGACCCTGCAGCAAGGCAAGGAAAACCTGCGGGGTGAGAACGCCACGCTACGGGGCGTGCTGCAAGTGACAGCGCCGTCCGATCTGGGGCGCAACATACTGCTGCCGTGGCTGACGCAGTTCCGCCGTCAGCATCCTGAATTGACGTTGCGTTTTTTCCTGTCGGACCAGATGGCCAATCTGTTTCGCGACCCGGTGGACGTGGCGATTCGCTACGGTCCGAATGAAGACGCCAACTACGTGGCACTGCCGCTTGCACCTTGGAACCAGCGGGTGCTGGTTGCCTCGCCGGAGTATGTGCAACGCTGCGGTTCTCCCCAAACACCGGATGACTTGAGCAAGCATGCCTGCCTGCTCTATCTGCAAAATGGCCGGGTCTACGACAAGTGGAACCTGGGCGGGCAAACCGTGCAGGTTTCGGGACCGTTGTTCAGCGATGACGCCGATGTCGTGCGGCGCTGGTCATTGGAGAGTGAAGGTATCGCCTACAAATCCTGGCTGGATGTCAGTGCAGATGTCGCCGCAGAGCGTCTGCTTGTGCTGCTGCCGGATTATCCTGGCGAAGCGTCACCGTTGAGTCTGGTGTGTCCGCATCGCAAGCAGATCAGCCCTGCGGTTTCTCAGCTTCACACGTGGCTGAGTAGCCAGTTTTCTGCTCTGGAGCGCGGGTGAACCGATCCTGTGATTGATGCTCACTGAGCATCCCGCGCTTCATGGTTCGGCGGATCAATGCGTTCACTTCTGCTGTGCGTCGAGAACTGAGCTGCTGGCTGCTGCCGATATAAGGACTAGCGCAAGAAGAGGTCCGAGCCCAAAAGCAAAAAGCCTTGGCAACCAAAGTGTAGGGCATCAAGTTTCTGCGGCTCGAATACTTGATGCATCCATCGTTATTTTTTACCGATCCCCAGAAGTTCTCTACTTCAGATCAGGCGCCAGGCTGCAACTCCACGCGCACCTCCCTTGGCTTACCGGCCCGCTCAACTGACAAGACAACCACATCCCCTACCTTTTGGTCGTCAAGCCGTGCGAGCAGCTTGGCGACATCGTCGACGGGAGCACCACCTATGCCTGTGATACGGTCTCCCGGCACGATGCCTTCGGGGCCAACGGTGATACCGCTCAGGCCCGCCTTTTGCGCCGCTGAGCCAGGGGCGACACGGAGCACGAACACGCCTTGGGTACTGGTCAGTGCCTGCAATCGGAGGTTGAGCTGCTCGTCTACCTCGATCCCAAGCGCCGGGCGGATGTATTTTCCTGTCTTGATGAGTTGTGGCACCACACGCATGACCGTGTCCACCGGTACGGCGAAGCCAATCCCAGCCGATGCACCGGAAGGGCTGTAGATCGCTGTGTTGATGCCAATCAGGCGGCCGGCGGAATCGAGCAACGGCCCACCCGAGTTGCCGGGGTTGATAGCGGCATCGGTTTGAATCAGGTGTTCGATGGTCACTCCGCCGGATTCTCCGGGCAGCGATCGATCTAGCGCGGACACGATGCCGTTGGTGAGTGTCCAATCCAGGCCGAAGGGGTTGCCGATTGCGAACACCTTTTGTCCCACCTTGAGGTCTGCGCTGGTGCCGACCGGAACGGCGGGCGGGCGCTGGAAGCCGACGCCGATTTTGAGCACCGCGATATCGTGTGCCGGACTCACTCCGACCAGCGCGGCTTGGTAATCGCGGCCGTCGGCCAGTTTGACCGTGGCCTCCGACGCCCCCTGAATCACATGAAAGTTGGTAACAACATGACCGGCGTCATCCCAGATAAAACCCGAACCCGTGCCGCGCGGCACAGAAAAGACGTTGCGCGTCCAGACATCTCGTACCAGTTGGGACGTCGTGATGTAGACCACCGATGCCCGGGATTTCTCGAACAGCTCGATGGTGGCCTGTTCGTCAGCGGCCAGATCGCCACGCGGCGTGACGGTGCGCTCAGCGGCTTGGCGCGGGCTGAACCAGGCTTCGATGGCGGGCAGGAACTGCCAGAACAGCATGAGTGCTGCAACGCACGCAGTGATGACGAGCCACCGCCGGACGAAATGATCCGGAGCTGGGCGTTGTGGGTAAGGACCGGGGGAAGACATGACGGAGGCTCCTTCGAGTGATTTAGCGCCAAAGGCCGCTCAGGCCCCGGCATGGTGGGCACATCGGTGCGAACGACCTTGGCACGAGATAATCCGTTTGGAACAGCAGGGTCTGCGATGGCTGAGGCGCCAGCTCCATCAGGCGCGCGATACGAGCATCTGCCGCCGTATGCGTGCGCAACCAAGACGGCTCGGGATTTCCCCAGCCGGGCAGGCCATCCGTGAGGGCAATGGAGGCAAGGCGCCTGGAGCCGGTGGCAAAGGCATTGACATTGACGATGCCGCTGGGCACATAGTACGGAACCGGCGTGTTCGGCAACCCGAGCCTCAGCCGCTGCGCTAGGCAAAGACATGGTGGCGCATTACATCCCTTGCGGATACAACTTTTTTTCCAACTCATTGCGAGCGCGCTTCAGCGGCATCAAAAAAGTCTCTTTGAACTCACTCATGCTGAGTCTCTCTGCCCTAACAGCAATGCTCATGGCAGCAATTGTGTTGCCTTGAGGGTCGCGCACTGGCGCCGCCATGGAGCGCACACCCAGCTCCAACTCTCCATCGCTGCATGACCATCCGGATTGCCTGCAAGTTTCAAGCAGACCTAGCAGCTCCTCCAAGTCAGTCATCGTCTGAGGGGTCAGAGCCACCCGCTCGATCATCTCCAGCCTTGCACGCGCTTCCTGCTGGGGGAGTCCTGACAACAGCACCCGACCAATTGCAGAACAGTACACCGGCAACCTGGATCCTATTCCTAGGCCCGTGCTCAAGCTGCGCCGTGCGGTCGAACGGCCAATGATGATGGCATCGTCTTCCAACAAAGTACCAAGCGAAGCGGACTCTCTGGTCCGCTCCGACAGTGCATCCAGTAGCGGCTGGACCAACGCAGGCATGGGGCGCGATGACAGAAATGAATAGGCGATCAGCAGTGACTTAGGCTGCATCCAAAACAGCTTTCCGTCACTCTCTAAATAGCCGAGCTGTACTAGTGTGCTGAGCGAACGTCTGGCTGATGCTGGCGTGGACTGCGTGAGCCTGGCCACTTCCGACAGCGTGAGCCGGGTATGCCGACGGTCAAAGCAAGTCAGTACGCCCAATCCCTTGCGCAGCGATTCCACAAAGTTCTTGTCCTGCATAGCGATCAAATCAAGGTGTTTTCAACATTTTTGCGCATAGCGCAAAAACAGGTTTAACACAAAGTACGACATCCCCATACTGCAGTTCCCCACACAAGAAGGAGACAAGATGCGCAACGAATCCATTCGCAGACGCGAAGCATTGATCGGCATTGCCACCGCGGTTGCTTCAACAGGTAGCCTGGCTCAGTCAAATCAACCTCTCAAGATCGTCGTGCCCTTCTCGGCCGGTGGTACCGCCGATGTACTGCCGCGCCTAGTAGTCGAAAAAATCCGCGCGGACTACGCAGGTGGCGTGATCATTGAAAACAAGCCCGGGGCTGGTGGAAACATCGGTGCCGATCTAGTGTTCCGGGCACCGCCAGACGGAATGACTGTGCTGGCCTCCCCTCCGGGGCCCATCGCCATCAACCACAACCTCTATCAAAAGCTCAGCTTTGACCCGACTCGCTGGGTACCGGTGACGATTTTGGCCACAGTGCCCAACGTCCTGGTCATCAACCCGAAGCTGCCTGTTAAGTCACTTGGCGAGTTCATTGCATACGCCAAAGCCAATCCCAAAAAAGTGACTGTGGCGACGCAAGGCGACGGCTCGACATCCCACTTGACTGCGGCCATGTTTATGCAGCTAACGGGTGCTGAGCTAACCGTCGTTCCCTACAAGGGAACGGCCCCGGCTCTGATTGACCTGATCGGTGGCAATGTGGATGTGTTTTTCGACAACATCAGCTCATCGGCAACCTATCACCATGCCGGCAAGGTGCGCATTCTGGCCGTTGCCGACGAGCAGCGTTCCCAAATATTGCCCCAGGTCCCCACATTCGCCGAGCAGCAATGGCCAGCCATGCAGGCCGTGACTTTCTTTTCTGTCGTCGCCCCCCCAGGCACGAGTGCAGAAATCGCACAGAAGCTTCAGAGGCAGATGGCCCAGGCTCTGTCATCAAACGACATCCGCAAGCACTTTCAGGAACAGGGCGCCGTGCCCTGCGGCTGGGATCCCACCAAGACTGCTCAGTTCATCCGTCAGGAAACCGAGAAGTGGAAGAAGGTGCTGAAGGCCGCCAACGTCAAGCTCTAACCCTTAGGAACCAACATGCAAGAATCCATCATCCAGTGGCGTGGGGCCACTAATACGCGCGTGCCTTTTGGTATCTATACCGACACAGCCAATGCGGATCAGGAACAGCAACGTATCTATCGCGGCGAGGTCTGGAACTACCTGTGCCTGGAATCTGAAATCCCTGAGGCGGGTGATTTCCGCACCACCTTTGTCGGTGAAACACCAATAGTTGTCGTGCGGGATGCCGACCAGGAAATCTACGCCTTCGAGAACCGCTGCGCGCATCGCGGCGCTCTCATCGCTCTGGAGAAATCGGGCCGTACGGATAGTTTCCAGTGCGTCTATCACGCCTGGAGCTACAACCGACAGGGAGATCTGACCGGCGTTGCCTTCGAGAAAGGTGTCAAGGGCCAGGGTGGCATGCCAGCCTCGTTCTGCAAAGAAGAGCATGGCCCGCGCAAGCTCCGCGTGGCTGTCTTTTGCGGTTTGGTCTTTGGCAGTTTTTCCGAGGACGTGCCCAGCATTGAGGATTACCTTGGCCCTGAGATTTGCGAGCGCATAGAGCGCGTGCTGCACAAGCCCGTAGAAGTCATCGGTCGCTTCACGCAAAAGCTGCCTAACAACTGGAAGCTCTACTTCGAGAACGTGAAGGACAGCTATCACGCCAGCCTCCTGCATATGTTCTTCACCACCTTCGAGCTGAATCGCCTCTCACAAAAAGGCGGTGTCATCGTCGACGAGTCGGGTGGTCACCATGTGAGCTATTCCATGATCGATCGTAGCGCCAAAGACGACTCTTACAAGGACCAGGCCATCCGCTCCGACAACGAGCGTTACCGGCTCAAAGATCCCAGCCTTCTAGAGGGCTTCGAGGAGTTCGAGGACGGCGTGACCCTGCAGATCCTTTCTGTGTTCCCTGGTTTTGTGCTGCAGCAGATTCAGAACAGCATCGCCGTGCGTCAGCTGTTGCCCAAGAGCATCTCCAGCTCGGAACTCAACTGGACCTATCTTGGCTATGCAGATGACAGTACAGAGCAGCGCAAGGTCAGACTCAAACAGGCCAACCTCATCGGCCCTGCAGGATTTATTTCCATGGAAGACGGAGCTGTTGGTGGATTCGTGCAGCGTGGCATCGCAGGCGCCGCCAACCTTGATGCGGTCATCGAGATGGGCGGAGACCACGAAGGCTCTAGCGAGGGCCGCGCCACAGAAACCTCGGTACGCGGCTTTTGGAAGGCCTACCGCAAGCATATGGGACAGGAGATGCAAGCATGATCAATGAAATTCAAATCGCGGCCTTCAATGCCGCTTACGCGAAGACCATAGACAGTGACGCCATGGAGCAATGGCCAACCTTCTTCACGAAGGATTGCCACTATCGCGTCACCAATGTCGACAATCATGCTGAAGGGCTTGCTGCTGGCATTGTCTGGGCGGATTCACAGGACATGCTCACCGACCGAATTTCTGCGCTGCGCGAAGCCAATATCTACGAGCGCCACCGCTATCGCCATATTCTGGGTCTGCCTTCGATCCAGTCAGGCGATGCAACACAGGCCAGTGCTTCCACGCCGTTCATGGTGCTGCGCATCATGCATACCGGGGAAACCGAGGTCTTTGCCAGCGGTGAGTACCTCGACAAATTCACCACGATCGATGGCAAGTTGCGTCTGCAAGAGCGCATCGCGGTTTGCGACAGCACGGTGACGGACACGTTGATGGCATTGCCGCTATGACATTAGTGCACCGTAAATTGGCTTTGGCCATCGGCGATCCCCACGGTATTGGCCCTGAAATCGCACTGAAAGCTCTTCAGCAGTTGTCTGCCACCGAAAGATCCCTGATCAAGGTCTATGGACCGTGGAGCGCTCTTGAACAAGCAGCGCAGATCTGCCAAATGGAGTCCCTTCTTCAAGACCTCATTCATGCGGAAGCCGGCTCACTTGCACAACCAGTGCAATGGGGAGAGATCACCCCGCAGGCAGGCCTATCCACGGTGCAATCTGCAACAGCAGCCATCCGAGCGTGCGAAAACGGCGAAGTCGATGCCGTCATTGCCTGCCCCCACCATGAAACGGCCATTCACCGCGCAGGCATAGCGTTCAGCGGCTACCCATCTTTGCTCGCCAATGTTCTTGGCATGAACGAAGACCAGGTATTCCTGATGCTGGTGGGTGCTGGCCTGCGCATCGTGCATGTTACTTTGCATAAAAGCGTGCGCAGCGCATTGGAGCGGCTCTCTCCTCAGTTGGTGGTCAACGCGGTGCAGGCTGCCGTGCAGACATGCACCTTACTCGGGGTGCCTAAACCACAAGTCGCTGTATTCGGGATCAACCCTCATGCATCTGAAGGACAGTTGTTCGGCCTGGAGGACTCCCAGATCACCGTTCCCGCTGTCGAGACACTGCGCAAGTGCGGCCTGGCGGTAGATGGTCCCATGGGGGCCGACATGGTTCTGGCACAGCGCAAGCACGACCTGTATGTAGCCATGCTGCACGATCAGGGCCACATTCCCATCAAGCTGCTGGCACCTAACGGAGCCAGCGCGCTCTCCATCGGCGGCAGGGTGGTGCTTTCCAGCGTGGGCCATGGCAGCGCCATGGACATTGCCGGCCGTGGCGTGGCCGACTCCACGGCCCTCCTGCGCACGATCGCCCTGCTCGGCGCCCAACCGGGCTGAGGACCCTCCATGAACCACCAGATCCATATCCACGACTCTGATATCGCGTTCCCCTGCGCGCCCGGGCAATCCGTGCTGGATGCCGCCCTGCAGGCCGGCATCGAACTACCTTATTCCTGCCGCAAAGGTAGCTGTGGCAATTGTGCGAGCGTCCTGCTCAAAGGAAATATTACTTCCTTCAATGGCATGGCCGTGCGCAGCGAACTCTGCACCTCGGAGCAGGTATTGCTGTGCGGCTGCACCGCCGCCAGCGATATACGTATCCAGCCGAGCTCCTTTCGCCGCATCGACCCAGAAGCCCGCAAACGTTTTACGGCCAAGGTGTACAGCAATACACTGGCGGCTCCCGATGTCTCGCTGCTGCGCCTGCGCCTGCCTGCGGGCAAGCGCGCCAAATTTGAAGCCGGCCAATACCTGCTGATTCACCTCGACGACGGGGAAAGCCGCAGCTACTCTATGGCCAATCCACCCCATGAGAGCGATGGCATCACATTGCATATCAGGCATGTACCGGGTGGTCGCTTCAGCACTATCGTCCAGCAGTTGAAGTCTGGTGACACATTGGAGATCGAACTGCCATTCGGCAGTATCGCACTGAAGCCTGACGACACCAGGCCCCTGATTTGCGTTGCAGGTGGCACGGGATTTGCGCCCATTAAATCCGTTCTTGATGACTTAGCCAAACGCAAGGTTCAGCGCGACATCACGCTGCTATGGGGGGCTCGCAACCCCTCTGGCCTGTATCTCCCTAGTGCCATCGACAAGTGGCGCAAAACTTGGCCGCAGTTTCGCTACATTGCAGCTATCACCGACCTAGGCGATATGCCTGCGGATGCTCACGCAGGTCGGGTGGATGACGCACTACGCACACACTTTGGCAACCTGCACGATCATGTGGTGCACTGCTGTGGCTCACCCTCCCTGGTTCAATCAGTGCGCACAGCAGCTTCCGATATGGGCCTGTTAGCACAGGACTTCCACGCGGATGTTTTTGCGACGAGCCCGACTGGTAGCCACTAGAAGTAGCTATCCATGCGATATCAACACGGCGGGCTTGAGGCGGGTATAAAAGCATTCACGCCATTGACGACGAACTTGCTTCCTTGACGCCTGTGTTGATATTGACGCCAACGGTCAGGCCTTTCTAGCTAGCCCAGCTTACAGGTTTTCCCGCAGCAAACTGTAGCCGGTCTAGAAGCGGCTGCAGTACTGTTCGACGACGTTTGCATGCTGACGCCCCCTCTCTTGAAATTCGTGTTGCCCTTGACTTGCTACGTCGCCTCCGTCATCGCCAGCTTGAATGCCACTTTGCTTGCCAGCGCTGGATTTGCCGGCACATACACATCGCCACAGAGAGTTGCAACTTACTACCGCATGAGTTGACGAGAAAGTTGAAGAAAACATAGACGTTCTGCATCACTCAGGGGCTGAAGTATTTCATCCTGCAGACCCCGAACTAGCGGCAGCAACACTGAACGAACACGCTCGCCTTCGGTTGTCAACGAAAGCTCGCGCGCCCTACGATCCCGTTCATTGACAACTCGACGAATCCAGCCCTTCTGCTCCAGTCGATCGATGACGCCACCGATGGTGGCCCGATCGTAGGCAATCATTTCCGCGACACGCGCCTGATCCGTGGCAGGCTGAGCATCAATGGCATCAAGAGCTGCAAATTGAACAGGTGTCAGATCAAAGCCCGCAGCCTGGGTGCGCTGGACGAAAACCTGAGTTGCTTGCTGATGTAAGCGGCGTATCAACTGCCCCGCCATGTCGAGTGAGTCCATCACTACGCTCCGTTTTTATGGTCAAGTCTGTAATAGATACGTCAACTGCGCCATCTTTTGATAAGTACACATTCAATATTGACACATATAGTATGTATAAATATTATTAGTAAACACTTCAATAGATCATCTTTGCTTTCAATCTAAGGAGACTAGGGCGTGTCATCAAATGAGCCAAACGACAGCGGCCGCCAGATGAATCGCACCCAGGAAAGCAAAGGCGGTTTTGTCATAGCGCGTGGCGATGGCCCGATACTGCTTCAGGCGTGCGAAGAAGTTCTCGATCAGATGACGTGCCTTGTACAGATGCCTGTCATATTCGCGCTGCACGGTACGCGTGCGAATACTGGGGATGACCACGCCCTTGTCCGCTTTCAGTAGGGGTTGGACCACTCGCTGCTGTGCGTCATAGGCCTTGTCGGCGATGACCATCTGCGCATCGATGTCCTTGAGCAGGACATCGGCGCCCTGCAGGTCCGAGGCTTGGCCGGCCGTGAGCACGAAGCCTGTGGGATTACCCAACGCATCCACGGTGGCGTGGATCTTGGTGCTCAGGCCTCCCCGGCTGCGTCCGATAGCTTGCGCCCCAGCCCCCCTTTACCGCCTGCGCTGTGCTGGTGCGCCCGCACGATGGTGGCATCGATCATGGCGTATTCGTTGTCTGCGTTCTGGGCCAGGGCTTCAAAGAGGCGTTGCCACACACCGCGTCGGCTCCAGCGCATATGGCGCAGGTGCACCACGCGGAAATCTCCGAATCGTTCAGGCAGGTCGCGCCAGGCAATGCCCGCGCGATAGCGGTAGAGCACAGCGTCGACGAACAGGCGGTTGTTCTTGGCAGGCGCTCCAACGTGCCCGGCCCTGCCGGGTAACAGGTCTTGGATCTGAGCCCACTGCCTATCTGTCAGAGCGTATCTGCGATTCATGCTCCTGATAACGAAGCAGCACTCCAATTTGATGACACGCCCTAGAGCCAGCACGGTATCGCCAGTTTGAATCGCCCCGGGATTCGCGGAGGCTGTTTGGTTTAAGTCAGGCCACCACCTCGGTGTTATGACTGGCGAGTTGCCGGTAGTAGTTTGCCTCGGCTTCTGCTGGCGGGATATACCCGATGGGTTCGAGCAGGCGATGGTGGTTGAACCACGACACCCATTCGAGCGTTGCGAACTCCACGGTCTCCTTGGTTTTCCAGGGTGCTCGGCGATGAATGAGTTCGGCCTTGTAGAGTCCGTTTATGGTCTCGGCCAAGGCGTTGTCATAGCTGTCGCCCTTGCTTCCCACTGACGGTTCGATGCCCGCTTCTGCCAGTCGTTCGGTGTAGCGAATGCTGACGTACTGCGAGCCCCTGTCGGAGTGACAGACCAGGCTTCCATCGCGTTCAGGCTGCCGGGCGTAGAGAGCTTGCTCCAGCGCATCAAGTACGAAGTCCGTTCGCATTGAGCTGCTCACCCGCCAGCCGACGATGCGCCTGGCAAACACATCGATGACGAAGGCCACGTACAGCCAGCCCTGCCAGGTCGAGACGTACGTGAAGTCGCTGACCCACAACTGGTTGGGCCGCTCGGCACGGAACTGCCGGTTCACCCGGTCCAACGGGCATGGCGCCTTCGCATCGCCGACCGTGGTGCGCACGACCTTGCCGCGCATCACGCCACGCAGTCCGAGCCTGCGCATCAATCGCTCGACCGTACAGCGGGCCACGACAACACCTTCGCGTGCCAGTTGCCGCCACACCTTGTCGGCGCCGTAGACCTGCATGTTGGCCTGCCAGACACGTTCAATCTGTGGCATCAGCATCTCGTCGCGATGAGCCCGGGCACAGCGCTTGTGGGGCTCGCGCAGCAGCGCCGCATGCCTTCGATATGCCGACGGGGCGACCTGCAAGACCTTGCAGAGCGGCTCGACCCCGAAGGCATCGCGATGTTTGTCGATGAAGTCCTTCAGGACTTGAGCCGGCGGTCGAGCTCCGCCTGGGCGAAAAACGCGCTGGCCAGCTTCAATATCTCATTGGCCCGGCGCAGTTCCTTGACCTCTCGCTCCAGTTCCTTCATCCGCTGGGCCTCACTGGTCGTGACGCCTTCGCGCACGCCGGTGTCGACTTCGGCACGCTTGACCCATTCGTTCAAGGTCTGCGGCACACATCCAATCTTCGGTGCGATGGACTCGATGGCCGCCCACAGCGACGGGTACTCCCCTCGGTGCTCCTGCACCATCCTCACCGCACGCTCACGCACCTCGGGTGAGAACTTGTTCGACTTGCTCATGGCTCAATCCTCTCAGAGTGTTGAGCCTCCTCAAAACCCTGGGCGATTCATTACACAGCCCGTGCGCCAAGGTGCAATCGAGGTGGGTCGCATGGGTGGGAAACCAGTCTTACAGCGCATCCGCAAAGCGCCGACAGGGCAGCATGTCACCTTGCTGCAACCGGAACCGCTCCTCGGCGGTCGACTGGAGCACGGCCCCGTGCTCGTCCATGTGGCACTGGCGGGGTAGAAAGCCAGCTTCCTCCCTCCAGCGGTCCTCGTCGCCAAAGTGCACGCTCAGGTGCTCGATCATGGCATCCAGCACCCCCGGCAAGATTTCGTCGGGAGCTAGCGGCAGGTCGCCCAGACAGACCACGAAGTCCTCGTGCAGGTGATCCATGGTCGCATGGCCGAGGAGAAGGATCTCGTCGCCCCAGACCAAGGGCCCTGCTCGGCCACAAGGATAGGGGGCGTGATTCATTTGAACAATAGTACTGTTGCCAGCACAGTCAGAAAGGCCAGCAACAGCGCGCGAAAGCGTGCCTCGCTGAGTCGGTAACGGATTTTCTTGCCCAGTGCCAGGCCAAGCAACATGGGAAGGACGGTGGCACAAGACATCAGCAGCTCGTAGGTGCCGAAGCGGCCATACCAGACCATGGCCGAATACATGAACACTGAACCGAAAAGGTAGATGATGCTAATGCTGCCGATAAACTCCTCGCGGCGGAGGTTCAGCGCCATCAAGTAGGTGATGAGCACCGGGCTGGTGAGCGAGGACACGCCGCCCATCACACCGGCCGTGATGCCGGCCAGCACGCTGGCCGCGGTCTCGTAACGTGGCGCGATCCGCACGTTCGGCCGCGTGGCCATCAGCAGCACCGAGACCAGGATTGCGCAGGCGAACATCACGTTCATCTGCTCAGCGGAAAGGCTGGAGGTCAGGCGCACCGTGAGCACGACGGACAGTAGCTGCGACACAATCAGCCAGCGGAAGCGCTTGACGCTGTAGAGCGGCGACCCAGACTCGACCGTCTGAGCCATATTGGACCACAGCACCGGCACCACCATCAGGCCGATGGCCTGGGCCGGAGGCACGAAGAGGGACAACATGGGCACAGCCAGCATACCCATGCCCACTCCCATCGCGCCCTTGACAATCCCCGCCAACAGCACGATGCCAGAGCCTGCCAGCAGAAAAAGTGCCCAGGCCTCGGGCTGGAACTCGCTCATGGGGTGGACCATACTGCGCCTCAGATGCTGTAGCTCTCGTAGGTCGACGGATGGAACAGCTCGGACAGCTCGACCTTGCGTGCCGACAGACCCTGCGCATGATGGTGACGCAGGAAGGCCTCGATGGTCCGGGTATTAGGTGCCACCCCGTAGGACCAGAAGTCCTCGCCCAGCAGTTCGCGCGCGGCCTTGAGCTGTTCTTCGACGAAAGGCAGCGTAACCTTGGTGGCCGAGGTGTCGGCCAGTAATTCGAGCGCCCGGGCCTTGGACTCGCCGAAGGCCTTGAACAGGGCTGCGGGCAGCCAGGGGTGCTGCTGCACCAGCTCCTTGCGCACGCCGACCACGTGCATGATGGGGAAGATGCCGGTGCGTGCGTAGTAGTTCTTCGCAATGACGATGGGATCGTCGAACAGCCAGCCCACCTGAGGGTTTGCGAGGGCGGGCCCGCTTGGTGGACGCGGCGCGATGAAAGCATCGATCTCGCCCTGGTCGAGCAGGTCAGAGATGGTGCGCCCCTCGGGTGCGTTCGTCACGTTGACGCCGGGCGGCAAGTTCAGCTTGATCTTCTCGGGACGACCCGGCGTGTCGATACCACCGCGCACCCAGGTCACGTCTTCCGGCCGGATGCCGTAATCGTCCTGCAGGATCGAACGTGCCCAGACAATGGCTGTGAGCTGGTACTCGGGGATGCCGATGCTGCAGCCTTTGAGGTCCTCGGGACGTCGGATGCGGTCTTTGCGCACGTAGATCGAGGTGTGGCGGAACGCGCGCGAGAGGAAGACCGGGATGGCTATGTAGGGGCTGTCGCCGGCCGCGTGCTTGACGACGTAGCTGGAGAAGGACAACTCAGTGACGTCGAAATCACGGTTGCGCATGGCGCGGAAGAACATCTCCTCCGGGCTGAGCAGCATGTAGACAGGGTCGCAGCCATCGATCTGGACCCGGCCGTCGAACAGCGCTCGATTGCGGTCGTAGTCGCCCATGGCGACCGAGATTTGCAGTTGGGACATGGTGGTGTTTTCTCAGAGGTCGATTTCGATCACGGAACTCTTGGCGCGGGAAACGCAAATCATGATCTCGCTGTCATACTCGGACTCGTCCAGCACAAAATCGCGGTGGTCGGCGCAACCGCTCAGCAGCGTGGTACGGCAGGAGCCGCAGGTGCCGCTTTCGCAGGAGGCCGGAGCAGGGATGCCTGCGTCGCGCAGCACCGTGAGGATGCTGGTGCCGCAGGGTACCTCGAAGCTGCGGCCGCTGCGCGCCAGCCGAACTGTGAAGGGCTGGTCGGCCTGCTCCTGTGGCTGCTCGCTGGTACCGAAGTCCTCGAAATGCACGCTGCCGGCAATCCAATGCGCACTGTGCTCGCGCACCGCCTGCATCAGCCGGCGCGGGCCACAGCAGTAGACATGCTGACCCGGCGCCTGCTCCTTCAGCAGCGCCTGCAGATCCAAGCGACTGCCTGCATCACCCTCGGTGCAGTGCAAGGTGACACGCCCGGCCAGCGGGCCTTCCAGCAATTCCTGCACAAACGGTGCAGTGGCGCGGCTGCTGGCCAAATAGACGATGCGGAATTCGGCACCGCGCGCCAGCAGTTCCTGCGCCATCGCCAGGATGGGCGTGATGCCTATGCCCCCGGCAATCAGCAGGTGTCTCTGGGCGCCTTCGGCCAGCGGGAAGTAGTTCAGCGGCAGCGAGGTCGGCAGTGTGTCGCCGGGCTCTACGGTGTCGCACAGGCTCATCGAGCCGCCGCCTCCCGCTGCCTCGCGCTTGATCGCGATGCTAAAACGGTCAGTTTCACGCGGACTGTTGCACAGAGAATAACGGCGAGTCAGGCCAGCCGGAGCGAGCACGGTCACGTGGGAGCCAGCATCAAAGGCGGGCAGCGGGGCGCCGTCGGCGCGCGCCAACTCGAACAGAAAGACATCGGGTGCGATGCAGCGTTTGCTCGCAACCCGCAGAGGCATCATCGTCATGGCTGAACTTTGTGATCGGAAACATGGGGGGCGACCTGCTCGTGCAACAGCACCTCGGCTCCATTAACGGACGAGGCAATCGCAGCTAGGCAGATCTCGAGATTGGCCAAGCCCCAGCGACCATCATGGGTCGCCGGCACCTTGCCACGGATGGCGTCGTGCAGCTCTTCTAGCACGAGGTCGCGTGGGCTGCGGTCGGTCGGCAAAATGATTTCGCGGCGCTCACCTTCGGTGTAGACCAACAAGCCCTGCGGCGACTGGCGGATGTCGCCGCGCTCACAGCTCACCAGAGTGAGGCCGAAGGTGGGCTGAAACGGTGCCTGAGCCGGAATGGCCGTGAGCGCGCGCTCCTTCTTAGCCCGCAGTTCCTCCTCGGGGCTACGCGCCGTCTGTGCACGCCTGCCGTGGCTACCCGGCACTTCCTCGAAGCCCCATTCGGAAATATGACCGGTCAGTTCACTGCTGGCCAAACCTCCGTAGCCGTTATAGATCGCAGTGGCGGCGGCGCCATCTTCAAAATCGATCCAGACCGAGTGGGCGCCTATCGAGCGACGTTCGGGATGCCAGTCAAAGGTGCGCGCACGCACGCTGCGTGCGCGCCCGCCACACAGCAAGCGCAACACATCGAACTGGTGCGAGCCCTGGCGGAAGGTCACACCGCCGCCTTGTGCCACGTCGAATTCGCTGGCCCGGCGTGGCCGGTGCATCCAGTCGCTGTAGCACCAAGTATTGACCATGCGCACACGGCCTAGTTCACCGGAGGCGATCAATTCGTGCATGCGCCGCACCGGCAGATCATGGCTGTGTGAATGACCGACCAGCAGGATGATGCCAGCGCTCTCTGCGGCCTGCGCCATCGTGCGAGCGTCCTCCAAGCAGACCGCCATCGGCTTCTCGACCAGCACATGCTTGCCGGCTGCGGCCGCTTCGAGCACCTGCGCCGCATGCAGATCGGTCGGCGTCGCGACCAGCACCGCGTCCAGACCCGGGTGCTTGAGCATCTCGGTCAACGAGGCATAAGCGCGCACGCCGTACAGCTCGCTGAACTTATGGCGCACCTCGTCGGCGGGGTCAGCGCATGCCACCCAGTCAAAGCCGAGGTTCTTGCGTAAAGCGGGAATAAAGGCAATGCCAGCGGCCCCCAGCCCTGCCACACCGATGCGAATGGTGGGCGTCATACGGGCTCCTCCTGCGCAGTCGCACGCAGGCGTTCAGCAAACGCCTGGGCGTCGACCCCGAGGTTGCTGATCAGCGACAGCAGCGTGCGACGCGTGACCGCTAAGTCCTCAGCGGGAATGCCCTCGGTGGCGACCTGGTTCACCTCCTCGGCGCAAGCGACGATGCGCGAGCGCAGTGCAGCACCCTGGCGGGTGAGGAAAACGCGGATCTCCTTGCGATTTTGCGGCAGTTTCTTGCGCAGAATCCAGCCAGCCTGCTCTATGCTCTTGAGCGCACCCACTGCAGCCGGCTCGCTCACGCCAGCCTGTTCGCACAACTGACGCTGCGTTAGGCCATCGGTCTGCCACAAGATGCGCAGAAAGGTCCAATGGCCATAGGACACGCCGTGCTCGCGCAGCCGCCGCTGCAGCGCGCTCGAAGTGCCGCGGTAGGCATCTTTGATCAGGTGCGCCACTCGCTCATCGTGTAGCGCCTCGCGCCAGTCGCGCACGGACTCAGGCTCACGGTGGGCCGTGGCCGGAGCTGCTGCGCGCTTTTTGGCAGCGGCCGGGGAATCAATCATGGGTGCTGTGTTCATGTACACGAGTCTGACATATGGAAGAACCGGCCGACCGGCCGCCTAAGTGCGTCGACTCAGACGCTGCTGCGCAGCGTACGCCGCGCAAGGTAGTCAAAGTTGATGCTGTACTGCTCGGCCGTGGTGGTATTGCGATGCAAGCGCTGGATATCGTCGTCCGGGAACTCAAAAGTCGAGGAGCCCGCAGCATCGGCCAGCAGTTGGATCTGGCAGGCGTTCTCCAGCAGGATGGTCAGAATAGTCGCCTCGTCCACCGTCGCACCCACCACGGCAACGCCATGGCTGCGCATCAACACGGCCTTGTGCGAGCCGAGTGACTTGGCCACGCCAGCGCCCATGGGCTGGCTGCGGATCAAGTCCACCGTCTCATCGAAGACCGGCAGGCCATCGCAGAAAGCGATGCTGGGCTGGCTGATCGGGCGCAGAGGACGGCCGCTCGAAGACAGCGCCACCGCATGCGTGGGGTGCACGTGGATCACGCTGTTGACGTCGGGCCGTGCCTTGTAGATCTCCGAGTGGATGTAGACCTCGCTGTGCTTGCGACCGCCGCCGCCCACCTTTTCCCCCTCCAAGTTGCAAATCACGATGTTCTCCAGCGTCACCTCGTCGAAGCCACGGCTGTGCGGCTTCATGTAGAAATGTGTGGGGTCACCAGGCATGCGTATCGACACATGACCCCGGGTTAGGTCGCCCAGGCCCTCGGAGTCGAGGATGCGGCAGGCGTCGATCAGACGCTGACGGATGTCCTGGGTCATGCTGCGACCCCTTCTGCCTTGGCGCGCTCAACGCCCTCGAATATCTCGACCACGGCGTGGATGATTGGCGAGTATCTGGCGTGGGTGCGCAGCGCGAAGGAGGCGAAACCATCGCTGTTGTGGTGCTTTTTGCGCTCGTTGGGCAGGTCGATGCGGCGGTTGCGTGCCGGATCGCGGATGATGCCCATGGGGTCTTGCCCCTCCTGCACCTTCTTGATCTCGCGCCTGAGCATGCGACGGTACATCATGATGCCCTTGTCGGTGGCGCCCAGGTTCTCGGCGCTGCGGTCAGCGATGCGGCCCTGGGTGATCCAGGCCATCATGTCCTGGCCGTCGACGTTGTCGACGATGAACTCACCGGTCTTCTCGTCCTTGAAGGGCACGTTGTAGACATGCACGGTGTTGAGCAAATGCGGGGCCACCTCGGAGCCGGCCGGTGGCACGTAGGCGTTGTACCAGAGATGAAGCGTGTTCTCGTCATCCACCGGCACGCGGATCTGAAAGGAGAAGTAGCGACTCTTCTCGTCGCCGTTGCCCACCGCCAGCATATTGGGGAACACGATCGGGTGGCCGATGCGCCAGTCGTCGCCGTCTTCCGAGTGGCCAGCCAGCAAACGGTGCTTGGTCATGCCGAACTCGAACTCCTTGAAGTCGATCTTCTCGTGCTTGGTGCTGATGGCAACCTTGATGCCATCTTTTTCGTTCATGAACTCGTGGTGGTGTCCGTGCAGCCATTCGGTGTGGATCGGGTCCAGCGAGTTCTCCATGCACTGCAGCCAGTTGATAGGCAACACCACCTTGCCCATCTGACGGATGGTGCCTGGATGCACAAAGCCGTCGAAGCGAGGCAGTTCAGGCGCCGGCAGCGGGCCCAAATAGGCGAAATGCAGGCCGCCCAGCTCCTGGACTGGGTAGGCGCTGGTGCCAACCTTCTCACGGAAGTTCGGGTTGTCAATTTCGTTGGGCTGGTTCAAGCACTTGCCCTCGGCGCTGAACTCCCAGCCGTGGTAGGGGCAGCGAATACCGTTCTCCGTAGGGATTCCATGCAGCAAGGAGGCGCGGCGGTGTGTGCACTGCTCGCCGACCAGACCCACACGGCCCTGGCGATCGCGAAACAGCACCAGGTCCTCTCCGAGCAGGCGCACCTTGCGCGTCCACTTGCCGTCCAGTTCGGACACAGCGCCGATCGGCTGCCAGTAGCGGCGCATCAGCTCACCCATAGGCGTGCCGGGGCCCACGCGGGTCAGAAGTTCATTGATCTCTGGGGTTTCCATGGTAGAGGCTCCTTTTTAATTAACTTAAGTGGTTAATGAAATTTGATCGAAATTTACTTCACCATGTGCCGAATTGCAAGCCAATGGAGCAATAAATATTCGGTGCTTACCCTTATGCCTATGTCATCGACAGCTGGATGATGGCTGTGGTCCGCTCTTTTTTCTTCCGTAAGAAGCAAGGAAACGCGCCCCCCCACCCCTCGAAGAAATCCCCTCAGAAAGCGCATGAATGCTGGATTTATATGTAGATCATCAGCGAAAGATCACATCAGGTCCGCTGCCTCGAACGCGAAAGGCATCCCGATCTTGAGTCATGAATGACATCTCCTTGTCATCAGTGAATATCCTCTAAAACAGAGTGTTGACTTGCATCAGGTCGTTGCCGAATAATTAAAAATATCGTTAACCACTTAATTATATATGGATAAACACCCATCTCACCTAAATCACGAGCCCCACACTGCGGGCACTCAAGTCAGCCCTCCACCTGCCCCACATTCAACGAACATGCCGTCCCATCGTCGCCTCTTTGCGCTCACGCTTGCGCTGGTCTGCACCCTGCCCACTCTGTCTCACGCCGCCGAGCGCCCGGTCCGCGTGATCGTCCCCTACGCCACCGGGGGAGACCTCGACACCCTCGCGCGCATCTTCTCGGAGAAGATGGGCGCGGAACTCAAGGAAAACTGGATCGTCGAGAACATCGCTGGCGGCAACGGCCGCATCGGAACAAGTCGAATGCTGCAAGCTAAGCCTGACGGCAGCACCCTGCTCTTCAGCTCTAGCATTCACTACCTTGCGCCGCTCGTTACTAAGGGAACGCCTTACGACCCGATCGCCGACTTCGTCCCGGTCGGCCCCGTCGTGCGTACGCCTATGGTCCTGGTGGCTAGCCCAGCGCTAGTCAAGGCCGACCGACTGGGCGAGGTCATTGCCGACATGAAGACAGCCCCCGGCAAATACACCTTTGCCCACCCCGGCCGCGGGGCATCCGGTCATATCGCCTCGGAAATCTTCATGGATGCGGCCAAGGTGCGCGGCACGATCGTGCCCTATAACGGCACCGGCAAAGCGATCCTCGATGTGATGGGCGGCTCGGTGAGCTTCGTCTTCATGACGCCGTTGCTGGCATCTCACCACCTGGACTCCGGGAAGCTCAAGCCTATTGCGACGACATCGCAAACGCGGCTGTCGGGCCCGCTCAAGCACATTCCGACCACCGCCGAGGCGGGGTTGCCGAGCGTGGCGACCAAAAACGTCTACGGCTTCTGGGCCGCCAAGGGCTTGCCTGCGGCGGAACTCACCCGCCTAAGCGATGCCCTGCGCAAGGTCACCGAAATGCCCGATATAAAGCAGCGCCTGGAAACGCTGGGGATGCAGCCGACCTGGGAGTCCCCTGCCACCTTTGCCCAGAACATCGAAGAGGAGCTCAAGCAAACTCGTGCGGTACTGACGCGGGCAGGAGTCCAACCGGAATGACGAGCCAACAGCCACTCATGCGGACGCTGGAAGGCTGTGCTTAGGGCAGCCCGTGAAGAATCAAGCGCATTGTGAAGAAGAGGAATTAGGGCAAAGGCCCGAAAACAAAATGAAGGAGACACCAATGATCCAACTAGCCAAGCATGCTGTGATATGCGCAGTGTTGCTCAACGTTTGCGGAGCAGCTAACGCACAAGGAAGCGTCACCATTTATGGACGCCTAGACTCCGGCGTCGACTCACCCCACTCGGGCGGCTCCAGCATCAGTCGCGTGTATTCGGGCGGCAGCGCTGGTAGTAACCTAGGTTTCCGAGGTGTAGAGAACCTGGGAGGAGGGCTCTCCGCCGTCTTTCGCCTAGAGCAAGGCTTCTACCTCGACGCAGGTACGTTGGCCCAAGGCGGCCGTGCGTTCGGGCGCGAAGCATCGGTTGGCCTCAGCGATACAAGGCTCGGTACCGTGCAGATGGGGCGCATTCCTACGCCCTACTATTCAGTACAGGGTAATGTGGATGCCTTCATCCGGGAGGGGGCGGGCGGGCTGCTGGCGCTCACCCGAAATATTAATGCAACCACGCAGCGTCAGGTGTTGCCGATGGGGGTAGCGGCGCGCCAAGACAACGCCATCAGTTATGTATCCCCGCGCTGGGATGGCCTTGAGGTGCGCGGGCAGTATTCCTTTGGTGAGAAGTCCGTGACGATCGGTCGCGGTTACGGCGTATCTGCGCGCTATCAGATTGGCGGCTTCGACCTCAATGCTGGCTTCCAGCGACAGGAGGGCGCGGACAACATTGCCTCGGGCAAGGTCTCGGCATTGGTGCTTGGAGGATCCTATGATGCCCGCTTCGCCAAGTTTTTCCTCGGCACGACGGTTGAGAAGAACTCCTGCAGCACCTGCACCGGCGGCATCGCCCGACTGCCAGGAACTTCCACGAGCGAGTTTAGGTTGATCAACGTCGGCGTGCGCGTGCCATTCGGGCCGTTCACCGCCATTGCCCAGTTCACCCGAGTTAACGACCGCACCGACTACACGGCCACGACTGGCAATCGCGATGCCAATTGGATTGCCCTTGGTGGTGACTATGACCTGTCTAAGCGAACGCGTCTCTACTTTGGCGCCGCACGGATTACCAACAAGAACGGATCGCAGTACGTACTGGGCACCGGAACTGCTCAAGCTCCAGCAACGTTAGTCGGCTCGGCGAACGGAAGCTCGCACAATATCTACATGGGGGTCCGGCACAACTTCTGAGGGCTGCTCATGGCGTAACTTAGCGTCCTTTCAATGCTTTGTTGCGTCTAACAAAAAGTATCGGTGGAGTAGCTATTCCCAAGGTTTGGTGCCGGAGAAATTCGGCACTTTTTTATGGCGTTGCCAACAGACAAAGCCCTGGGCCAAGCCAGCATCGTCACCAACAAGCCTGGTGCAGCCAGCAACATCGGAGCAGCGCCGTGGCTCGCACCAAACCGGAAGGCTACACCATGCCGACATGCCGACATGCCGACATGCCGACATGGCGAACCAGCACGCTGGCCGCCAATCCTCACATCGACTCCAAGCTAACTTACATCGCCGAAAAAGACTTTGCCCCAGTAGGTCCTGCTGGTGCGCTTTCGCGTACTGCTGGTGGTCAACAGCCAGCAGCCCATCAAGAGCTACGACGAATTTCAAGCCTGGGGCAAGGATGCTATTCCACTGCAGGCCAGCGCAGGCAGCCCCACCACTTGGCGACCGAGCTGCAGCGCATGCGCTGCGGGTTGAACTTCGTGCACGCGCCCTACCGCAGTGCAGCACCGGCCGTTCAGGACGCGCAGCTCGACAGATCCCCTTCATGTTCGTAGATACGGCATGAGTCTGCAGCATGTGTAGGGCGGCAAGATCCAGGCGACCGGCGTCGCCAGCCCGAAGCTCCTGAGCATGCTCAAGGATGTGGCCACGCCGGACGATCAAGACCTCAAAGGGCTCGAAGCCTATGCCGGCCGGGCGTGGTCGTACTCGCAGCCACGCCCAAATCTCGAAACCCTGGCCAGCGCTTTGGCAACGCCCGAAGCCAAGAAGGCTGAGGCTAGAGATCTCCTCAGCACACCAGAAGCCGTAGCCGACTATGCCCGCGCCGAGCGCGCTAAGTGGATCAAGTCGAGCAACATCAAGCTGGATTGCCTACCTCTGACACAGCATCCAAAGCCCTCCCGGAAAATTCCGGGAGGGCTTTGTTTCATGTCTCTCGATCAAAGGTTTGCGATTGTCCGCAGGCCGCCACCTATCGACGCCACATAGTCTTGGCAAACAAACTTGCCAATATAAGTAGATCTCTAATATAATTTAATAAACTTCACTGCTGAAGGCGAGTAATCGCCAGGAGACAACGATGCTGACTCATGAAGAAAACGAATTGCTGTGCCGCGTAGAAGGCGAAGCCCCCATGGGCAAGCTGATGCGCCAACACTGGACCCCGATCTGCCTGATTGAAGAGGTCAGCGAACCGGACGGCGCACCGGTCAAGGCGCGCATCCTCGGCGAAGACCTTGTCGTGTTCCGCGACAGCGAAGGCCGCGTCGGCGTGGTCGGCGAGTACTGCCCGCACCGCCGCGCCTCGCTGGTCTACGGCCGCAACGAAGACGGCGGCCTGCGCTGCCTGTACCACGGCTGGAAGTTCGACGTGCAAGGCAACGTACTCGAAATGGTCTCCGAGCCCGCCTCCAGCGGCATGGCCGAAAAAGTCAAGCACACAGCCTATCCGACCAAGGAATGGGGCGGCATGGTCTGGGCCTACATGGGTGCTCAGGACGCCGTCCCCGAATTCGTCGCTCCCGCCTGGGCACCGACGGCTGATACCCGTGTGAGCATCGGCAAGGTGCTGCTGCCCTGCAACTGGGCACAGATCCTCGAAGGCGCCATCGATTCCGCACACAGCTCCAGCCTGCACTCGTCGGATTTCGTGCCGGCACGCGTGACCGGCGCCGAAGCCACGGACAAGAACTGGCTGCGCCCCTCCACCGACAAGGCTCCCCGCCTGCAGGTCCAGCGCACCGAATATGGTTTCCGCTACGCCGCCCTGCGCCGCCCGATCTTCAATGCCACCACGCACGACTATGTTCGCTCGACCGTGTTCGTCGCACCCGGCACCGTGCTGATTCCGCCGAACAACCTGTACAACGTCGCCAACGTCAACGTGCCGATGGACGACACCAATACGGTGTTCTACTTTATCGCCTGGGGTGATGCAGCCGCCACACCAGAAACCGAAACCTGGCGCAAGTTCCTGCACACGCAGATCGGCCCGGATCTGGACGAGCGCTTCCGTCCGCTGCGCAACCACGAGAACCGCTTCTGGCAAGACCGCCAGGCCATGAAGGCCGGCAACTTCACCGGCATCACGGGCTTCCCGAACCAGGACATCGCCATGTGGGTCACGATGGGCCCCATCGCCGACCGTTCAGACGAACGTCTGGGCGCCAGTGACCTCGCCATTGTCGAGTTCCGTCGTCGCATGCTCGATGCCATCGCCGAATACAAGCAGGACGGCAAGGCCATCGGTACCGGTGCCAAGGCAATCCCTGGCACGGTCTGCTCGTACCAGGCCGTGGTGCCGAAGGAAACCGATTGGCGTGAATACCAGGTCCGCTACGTGAGCGCCAAGCATGCCGTGTCGGACGAACAATCCGCCGTGGCCGCGACCGACTACCAGGTCAAGCAGTAATCAACGGATGGAAGTGGCCATGGAACAGCGCCGTTTGCGCATCGGGGTTGCAGGACTGGGGCGGGCATTCTCGCTGATGCTGCCCACCTTCCTGCAGGACCCCAGGGTTCAGCTCGTTGCCGCGTGCGACCCTCGCGAAGAGGCCCGGCAGCAGTTCGCTGCCGACTTCAACGCAAGGACTTACACAGACGTGCAGGACCTGGCCGAAGACCCGGATGTGGAGGCCATCTACGTGGCCAGCCCGCACCAATTCCACGCCCAGCACACCGAGATTGCTGCAGCCAGGGGCAAGCATGTGCTGGTCGAGAAACCGATGGCGCTCAACGCGGCCGACTGTGATCGCATGATCGCGGCCTGCCGCGCCGCGAACGTGCATCTGATCGTCGGGCACTGCCACAGTTTCGATACACCGTACCGGCGCACGCGCGAACTGATCCGCTCGGGCGATTTCGGTGCGGTGAGGATGATCCAGGCTTTCAACTACACCGATTACCTGTACCGTCCGCGCCGACCCGAAGAACTGATGACGGCCGAAGGCGGTGGTGCCGTCTTCAGCCAGGCTGCACACCAGGTCGATATCGTGCGAATGCTCGCAGGCTCACGTGCCACGCGCTTGCGCGCAAGCGTTGGCCGCTGGGATCCACTGCGCCCGACCGAAGGCGCCTATTCCGCCCTGATCTGGTTCGAGAACGGCGCATATGCCTCACTCTCGTACAACGGCTACGGTCACTTCAACAGTGACGAGTGGACCGGCTGGATCGGCGAAATGGGCGATCACCTGAATCCGGATGCCTACGGCAGTGCGCGCAAGCGCCTGGCCACCATTGCCTCGGCAGAGGACGAAGCCAAGCTCAAGGCTGCCGGTACGTACGGTGGTGCCGACTACAAGCCCCCCTCGCTGGCAGCAGAAGAACCGACACGCAGTCATCAGCACTTCGGCCCGGTGATCGTGTCCTGCGAACGCGCCGACTTGCGCCCCCTGCCCGATTCCGTCGTCGTGTACGGCGACCAGCAGCGCGAAACGCTTGCTCTCTCGCGCCCGACCGTGCCGCGCGCCGAAGTGATCGACGAACTGTGCGATGCCGTAATCCTGGGCCAGGCCCCCCTGCATGATGGGGAGTGGGCAAAAGGCACGCTGGAAATCTGCATCGCGATTCTGAAGTCGAGCGAAATGGGTACGGACGTACTGCTCTGACGACAGGCTCCAGGAAAGAAAAAACCTCGCAGTGCGAGGTTTTTTCTTTCCTGGAGCCTGTTCAACAGTTTTCGCACTCCTCGCCGCGAGCGGCAATCAGGTGCCCCATTTCCCGAGTAGAAGGAATCCGCAGCAGCGAGTCATGTGCCTTCTCGGCTTCGTCGCATGCCATGTTCTCGATGATCGTGAGCAGCACCTTGCGCGCGATGTCGATCTCCGAGCCTTTCAGGCCCTTGACGCTGATCTCATTCACTTCTTCGGCCAATGGAACCAGCTTGCTTTCCAGGCTGCGACCGCGAGGCGTGAGATACACATGAGTATTCTTGCGGTTGCCGGGCGCATAGCGGCGTTCGACGTATCCCAGCTTCTCCATCGCCGACACCGCACTGAAAGTGGTCGGCGTGGTGGTACCAGCCTCGTCGCTGAGTTCCTTCTGCGTCAGTCCATCGGTGACCCACAGAATGCGCAGAAACGCCCAGTGACCGAAAGAAACTTCATACTGAGCCAGGCGCATCTGCAGCCCCCGAACCATCGCCCGGCCTGCATCCTTCACCAGGTGAGCGAGACGATCATCCGGTACGGCCTCGCGCCAATGCCGCAAGATAGGGTTCTCTTTGGAATCCGGTGCCTTGCTGGGAGAGGGTCTGGCTGTCATGCTTTCTCCTTCGCGGCCATCGTCAGAATGCTTGAAATCATAGTGCCTTCACAAGTGCACGAACCGCTTCCTCGGTTCTGAACTCATGCTTTGTCAATTCAAAAGGTATGCCAACCACACCGATACGAACAAGCCGGGCATCAAGGTATCGGTACGGATACCTTGCGCCATCACAGGGCGAGTGCATTGTAGACGTGATACCGCGGCGAACGGAAAAGCAGACTGTACATACAAAACGCCGCGCACCTGGTCAACCAGGTGCGCGGCAATATCCGCAGCAGCTGATGAGATCAGATCTTGAAGCTCTCCAGGCTGGCCGGGTGGAACAGCTCGGCAGGCTGGAGGCGGCGGCTCGATAGGCCTTCTGCATGGTGCTGCGCGAGGAAACGGTCAACCACATGGGCATTCTCGGCAAAACCATACGACCAGAAATCCTGGCCCATTAGGCGGCGCGCATTGCGCAACTGGTCCTCGATGAACGGCAGCGTGACCTTGGTGGCCGATGTGTCGCTCAGGCGCGTCAGTGCTACCGCCTTGGAATGCTCGAAGGCCTTGACCAGTGCGCCGGGCAGCCAGGGATGCTGCTCTGCCAGGGTCTTGCGCACGCCGAGCGTGTGCATGATCGGGAACAGCTTGCGACGCTCATACCATTCGGCCGCAGCCTTCTGCGGATCCTCGAACAGGTACTTGACCTGCGGGTGACCATGGTCGAAGCACGATGGGGCACGCGGCCCGATCACGCCATCAATTTCGCCATCGGCCAGCAGGTTCGAGATGGTGCGGCCTTCCGGCGCGTTCACCAGCGACACACCTTCAGGCAGCTTCAGCGAGATCTTCTCAATGCGGGTCGGATCTTCGTAGCCGCCACGCACCCATTGGATGTCGGAGGCCTTCACGCCGTATTCCTCTTCCAGGAACATGCGCACCCACACATTGGCGGTCAGTTGGTATTCGGGCACGCCGATGCGCTTGCCCTTGAGGTCGGCCGGGCTGTTGATGCCGCGATCGGCACGCACGTAGACCGAGCTGTGGCGGAATGCCCGCGAAGGGAACACCGGCACGGCAATGTACGGCGAGGTGCCAGCTGCGGTCTTCACCGAATAGCTGCTGAGCGACAGCTCGCAGATGTCGTAGTCTGCGGTGCGGAACGCACGGAAGAAGATCTCTTCCGGATCCTGCAGCATGAACACAGGGTCCACACCGTCGATCTGGACGTCGCCGTCGATCAGCGGACGCATCCGGTCGTAATTGCCCACCGCGATGGACAGTTGAAGCTTGCTCATGTTGATTCCTTTGTGACGATCAAAAGCGATTCAGAGCGCATTGTCATGCGCCGGTTTGTGGTGCCTGCTGGCGTGGCACCTCCAGCAGGATGTAGCCAATGAAGAACAGACTCATGCCCAGACCGTAAGCGCCATCGCTCAGACCAAGATCGTGCTTCAGGTGCAACTGCGCAAAGCTGATGTTGACGCGCTCAAGATAGTTGAGCACCCAGCAGAAGAACAGGAAGCTCATCAGCCTGAGAGTGATCTTGCGATAGGTTGTCTCGACGATTGCCGGACCGGAAGCTTGATGCGGAAGCGCACCCACGTAGTTCAACGTGGAATCTGTCATTTCGGAGTCTCTTGGAGGCGTTTTGTCTGCTGCCGACTTGACCTGGCGGAGCAGCGAACACGTCTGAGTTCGCTTTACCAGCCGACGCAACCAAGCCTTAAATTACTAGATACCTATTAATTAGATGTCTATTCATTAGGTTACAAGGCTTTGTGAGCGCCGACAAGCAGGGGTTTACCCCTGGCGCAGAACCGTGCGCAAGTCAACTACTTCACTTGCATTACTAGATCTCTAGCAATACAATTGCAAATATTGTCGAGCAAGTAAAGGAAGACAGGCATGACCACCCAGGAAAGCGGTTTTCTGCGTCTGAAGATCGCGGAGAAGGAAAAGATTGCACGCGACATCTGGCGCTTTGAACTTACTCACCCAGAGGGCGCGCCGCTGCCACCATTCGAGGCTGGCTCGAATCTGACGCTGGTGGCCCCCAACGGCATGCGCCGCAGCTATTCGCTCTGCAACGACTCGCAAGAGTGCAATCGCTATGTCATCGCCGTGAAGCGCGACAGCAATGGCCGTGGCGGCTCGATGAGCCTGGTCGACGACACATCCGCAGGGGATTCGATCGAAGCCTCTCTGCCGCGCAACGAATTTCCGCTTGATGAACGCGCCAAGTCATTCATTCTCGTGGCTGGCGGCATCGGCATCACGCCCATGCTGTCCATGGCACGCCAACTAAAGGCTGAAGGCCTGCGGGACTTCAAATTGTATTATCTGGCCCGGGATCCAGAGGGCACGGCCTTCCTCGACGAGCTCAGCAGCAACGAATGGCGCTCGTTAGTGAAGATCCACCACAGCTTCGGCGACCCGGCGAAAGCCTTCGACTTCTGGGCCCTGTTCGAGCGTCCCAAAGCCGCACACGTCTATTGCTGCGGACCGCAGTCGCTGATGGATACCGTCCAGGACATGACAGGCCACTGGCCGTCCGGCACCGTTCACTTTGAAAGCTTCGGCGCCGGCAATGCCAACACAAAGGAAAACAGGCCATTCACGGTGCAGCTTAAGCGCACCGGCACCTCATTGCAAGTTCCGACCGACCGCTCGATTCTGGACGTTCTGCGTGCCTCGAACGTGCGCGTGGCAAGCTCCTGCGAAAGCGGTACCTGCGGCTCCTGCCGGGTAGGATTATGCTCAGGCGAAGCGGACCACCGGGATCTCGTGCTGCGAGACGATGAGAAGGATGCACAGATTATGGTCTGCGTATCCCGTGCAAAATCTGCGGAATTGGTGCTGGACCTCTGAGCCGGCATCGCTGATGACGGTCCTACCCGCACCGTTGCCGGAACAGACACTCCGGTTGGCACGGCCAAGCATTGGCATACCAACATAACAAGGGACATTGAACATGAATGAGCAGACTTCTACCTCAGCCCCCAGGGCTCGGGATGCCAGTGCGCCCACACCGGTCGACGACAACAGTCTCGCCTGGACCGATGCTCGCTTGCTGGGATTTACGCCCATGGATAATGTGCATGAGGAGTTCTACGCGACTGCGCTGAAACTGGTGACCTGCACGGAGAAGAATGCAGCCCAGGCCATCGAAGAGTTCGAGCAGCATGCCATCAGCCATTTCGAGCAGGAAGATGAATGGATGCGCACCACGAACTTCCCTCCTCGGGACTGCCATCTCGACGAGCATGCGGCAGTGCTGAAGTCGGTCCGCGAGGTCAAGGAAGCTGTTGCACAAGGACAAGCCGGCGCCGACGTAGTCCAGGATATCGGCATGGCCCTCTTCCAGTGGTTCCCAGGTCATGCAGACTATCTGGACTCCGCACTGGCCGCCTGGATGACCAAGCTGAATATGGGCGGCAAGCCCATCGTGCTGCGACGTAAGCTTTGACAGTGCTCCAGGGGACATCCGAGACATCCCTCCCCAAGCCAAGACCCAGACATCCCCACCCAAACGCGGGATCCATGCTCCCAGAGGCTAGGGATACTCCCGACCAAAAATCATGCTAGCCCTCTAATAATAATTTTAGACGTCTAATAAAATATAGGTGAGGCATGCTAATGAAGAGAAGCAGTTGCCTCCACTATCTAAAAAAGGTGGCCAAGCCTGACTTCGCATCAATCTGCCTCGCCCGCATGCGTTGCTGCTGGACAGCAAATGTGCATGTCATTTTTAAACAGGATGCCGCCCATCACGGAGCTTTCGCCCCAGCCACATGTATTGTGCGGACATCTTAATGCCGGTACATGAGCAGATGGCGTCGGTGCCGCGAGAAATCATAAAAAGCAGGAGACATGTCATGACAAGAGGAATTTTCTTGAAAATATCGGCGGCAATTGCCCTCCAGGCGTTGTCAATCTTTGCATATGCTGATAGCGATTTCCCGAACAAGCCCGTAAAGCTGGTCGTACCCTACGCTCCCGGGGGGCTACCGGACACCGTGGCCCGGGTTCTGGCCGAGAAAATGCAGGCAGACCTCAAGCAACCGGTCATTGTCGAAAACAAGCCCGGCGGCGGCGGCGGAGTTGCCGTCACGGCAATCAAGCAATACCCTGCTGATGGTCATACCCTCCTGATGACGGACGGCCCCCTACTGGCAGTTTCTCCGATCATCATCAAGAACCTCAAGTACGATGCCCAGAAAGATCTGGATCCCGTTTCCCTGGTCGGTGTGGCCCCTCTGCTGCTGGTAACGAACTCTTCCGCCCCGTTCAAGAACATGAAGGATTTCATTCAATATGCGAAAGAGCATCCCGGCGAGTTGAATTACGGGTCTTCCGGAATCGGCTCCATCCACCACCTGACGGCAGAGGCCATGGCCTATTCGCTGGGTATCGATGTCAGGCATGTCCCGTTCAAGGGTAGCTCCGCCTCCATTCCGGCACTGATCGGCAACCAGGTCGACATCACATTCGCCTCTCCCCCGACCCTGATGGGCTTCGTCCAAAGCGGCAAGGCCAGGATACTGGCGACCAACACCTTGGCTCGCAGCAAGGCCAATCCGGACATCCCTGCCATTTCCGAGTACGCCAAGAACTTTGACTTTGGCTTTACCGTGGTCATGCTGGCCAAGAAAGGAACGCCCGAGGCCTATAGGAACAGGATCAGCGATTCGGTCAAGAAAGCTGTCAACGATCCCGAGGTCAAGAGCAAGCTGGAAAAAGCAGGAGTCGACTCCATTGCTGGAGGTCCTGTCGAGTTGGCGGCAAAGCTCGCATCTGAAAATAGCCGGGTCATCGCAGCGGCCAAGCTGGCTAACCTAAAACCGGAATAAAACCGGAACCGGCCCACACCCGATGCCAGTCAGCCAAGAGCTCACTGGCATTTTTCGTTGGTGGACCCGCATCTCCCGCATCGATGGAAATCCTCCAAACGCTATTGGCTTCGACAATGTCGTTCACGTTGCCACTGGTGCCTCGTACCGTATGCACCAGGCCCGAGTCCGCATCCACTGCAATGTGGGCCTTCATGCCGAAGTACCACTGGTTGCCCTTCTTGCTCTGGTGCATCTCGGGGTCGCGCTCGCCGCTCTTGTTCTTGGTCGAACTCGGCGCCGCAATCAGCGTGGCATCCACCACGGTGCCCGCCTTCAATTGCAATCCCTTGGCTTGCAGCAGCGCATTCACGGTGGCCAGGATTTGTTCGGCCAGCTTGTGGCGCTCCAGCAGGTGCCTGAAGCGCAGGATGCGCGATTCGCTGGGGATGAGCCCATCCCAGTGGGACAGACCCGCGAAGTCACGGAAGGCTGGTTCATCATGCAGGGCTTCCTCCATGGCCGGGTCGCTGAGCTTGGACCACTGTTGCATAAAGTGGATGCGCAGCAGCGTCTGCACCGTAAAGGGCTGCTCGCCCCGCCGTCCGCTCTCGGGGGCGTAGGGTTCTATCAACGCGACCAGTTCAGCCCAGGGAACCACCAGTTCCACCGCATCGAGGAATTCCCGCTTGCGCGTGCGCTTGACGGTGTTGCTCAGGCCCAGGCTGCTTTGCTTCATGTTTGTATTGTCTGGGCTTCAGGCCCTTGCAAGCACATCAGGCGTGGATTCGTGCAGTGCATCCCTAAGCGAGATCTCTTCCCGTAAAAATGGCCTCGCAGCAGACCGCACCTGAAGAGGTCTATAAGCATCAAATCGAGACGCAAGCACAGCGCCGCCTTCAAAGCCAAGGTAGTCTTGGAGGCTGTGTGCGGAGAGCGCACTGTTGCTGAGCGAGCTCCGCAGTATGAAGTCCATCCCAGCCGGATAGCGGACTGGAAACGACTGCTGTTGACGCGAGCTGCAGACGTGTTTGGCCCAGCGCTGGCACCTACAGCACCTGTGATGAACCTCAAAGAGCTGTATGCCAAGATAGGGCAACTCACCTTGGAGAAGGATTTTTTGCACGGTGCGCGGAGCAAAGCTGGATTGCTCAGCGACAGTCGATGATTGACCGCAGCCATGACCTGTCGCTCACCCGTCAAGCGCAGTTGATGTGCATCAGCCAAGGCTCTGTGTATTACCAGCGCAAATCGCCATGCCATGCCTAAGATGTACGGTCCCAGGAAGTCATGGTGCATTCTTCAGCCTGGAACAGGAGAAAGCACTATGGCAATCCGCCTGCATGGCAGCGCCCGCACAACGCCGCGTATCCGCGCAGAGCTCCAGCTAGCGACCGGCTCCCATCGGTCCTTGGCGAAGCTCTACGGCATCAACCCCAAGACCGTGGCCAAGTGGCGTGCGCGCACCTCGGTGCTCGATGAGCCCATGGGTCCTCGGGGCAGAGCAAGCCAGCATCTTTCTCAAGAGCAAGAACACCTGGCAATTGCGTTACGAAAGCAAGGGCATCTATCGCTTGACGATCTCATGGGGCAACTCTTGGAGACGGCGCCCAAGCTCAGCCGCAGCGCCTTGCATCGATGCCTGCAGCGTCATGGAGTCAGCCGACAGCCCGCAACACACCTGCAACGAAGGCACGGAACGACGCTCGGCTTCGTTCACATCGACAGCGCCGAAATGAAGATCTCCAGCGGAAAACAGCACATGTTTGTCGCCATAGACCGCGTCACAAAATTCACGCATGTCGCGTTCTTTGACAGGGCCACGAAAGCCAACGCAGCGCAGTTCCTCCGGGAGGTGCTCGTGGCCTTCCCGTACCGCATACATACCGTTCTGACGGACAACGGCATGGCCTTCACAGGGCAAGAACGCTTCAGAGGCGGCGTCACCGACACATGCATCGGTCACATCTTCGAGCGCATCTGCAAGTTCAATGGAATCGAGAAACGACATACCAAGCCGTACCACCCTTGGACTAATGGCATGGTCGAGCGCATGAACCGGACCATCAAGGAATCCACGATCAAGGCGTATGAGTACGAGGGCCTGGAGCAGCTACGGAAGCATGTCCAGGCATTTGTTCAAAGCTACAACTTCGGCAAACACTTGAGAGCGCTCAGGTAGAAGACACCATTCCGTGCGATGTGCGAGGCGTGGGAAAAAGATCCAAGCCGCTTTAGACTTCATCCGCACCATCTCACTGTGGGACTGAACATCTTAGTCGAGACAGTTTTTCCTAGAAGACGGCGGGTTGCAGTTTCTGGCGGAGTTCGCGTTTGAACTCTACCGGGGTTAAGTATTGCAGGCTACTGTGCGGACGCACCTCGTTGTAGTGATTGCGTCAGGCTTCTATCAGGACGACGGCCTCACGACGCGAGCGGAACCACTCGACGGATAGACATTCATCACGGAATTTGCCATTGAAGCTTTCATCGGTGCCGTTCTGCCACGGCTTGCCAGGATCGTTGAGTACGGTGGCGATGCCAGCCTGCGCGATCCACTCCAAGATGGCTTGGCTGACGAACTCCGGTCCGTAGTAAATGCATAGTAGTTGTCAGCCACTTTCGGCAGCAAGCATCCTTTGGACTGCTAACTGCCGAAGGAGCCCCATGCCATGGCTGACACGAACCTACTTATCTCCCCAATGCACTGGGTTGCAATCGATGTAGCCCGCTACTGCAATGCCGTTCTTATCGAGACTTCATCGGCTCAGCGGTACCGTTTTCGCATGACCAACAGTGCCGCAGACATGCAGCGCCTGGTTGACTTCCTGCATAGCCTTGGCGGTCGCTGTCGCGTGGCCCTGGAGCCCACGGGGGACTATCACCGCCCGATCGCACATCGGTTGCTCACAGCGGGCTTCGACGTTGTCTCGATCTCTTCCGTGGCCCAGTCCCGGTTCCGCGAAGCCATGTACAACTCCTGGGACAAGAATGATCCGAAGGATGCCGCCGTCATTCTGGAGATGCTCAAGCAGGGACGGGTTCAGCAGTATGTCGACCCCATGCTGGCCGGTCATCACGACATCCAGGAGCTATCGAAGACCTACTACCAGATCAGCCGCGCTAGAACCAAGGTGCAGCACGCAATCATCAATCACCACGTTCCTCTGTACTTCCCTGAGATGCATAAATACTGGAGCAGCACCCGCAACGAGTGGTGGGTGAAGTTCATGATCGAGTTCCCCACTCCAGTGCATGTGCGGCAGCACACGTGCCAGGAATTCATCGAGCGGGCCTCTGCCTTGGTGGGGCGCCGCGTGCATCGCGTAGCTAAGCTCACTGAGATCTGGGAGGCATGTGCAGACTCGGGAGCACTACCGCATGATCCACAAAGCGTTGCCGTACAGATGTTCCGATTCACGCTGCGTCACTACCAGCAGCTCAATGAGCTACGCCGTCAGCTCGAACAGCAGGTGCAGGACCTTCTCGCGAACGAGGCCGACTACAACCATCTGATGTCCTTGCCAGGCGTTGGGCCCATCAATGCATTGACCATCCTTGCCGAGGCAGGGAATCTGCGTCGATTTGGGCATCACCGTCAGTTCCTGAAGTTTTGCGTGTTGATTTCCACCCAGAAGTGACCCACTGGGGGTGCGGATAAAAACTTAGACTGGTTTTACGCTGCAAGCCCAAGGCTCTCCCGATACTCGATGGGACTGAGGCCACCCAGGGAGATCTTGATTCGTTTTTCGTTATACCAACGAATATATGAATCAACTGTCTCGATGAACTCTTCAATGGCGGCAAGTTGCCAATACCGTGCAGGCTAACGCCTGCACTTCAACAAACTAGCCTCCACCAAACCCGGTGCGATTCAGTTGGTAGCGATCTTGAGTCGCGGAATTAGTTTTCTGAAGATTTCATTGTCACGCTCCATCACCGTCTTGAAGCCTTCATCGTCGGCATAGACGAAGCCAAGATTGAGCTTCTTCAAAGTCGTCTGGAACTCCGGATCCTTGACGATCTCGGCAACCGAAGTCTTGAGCATCCGAACAACATGCGGAGGAAGTCCCTTTGGACCCATGATGCCCCTCCAAGTCCCAATGACAACGTCGATGTTCTTCTCCTTCATGGTCGGAACGTCCTTGAACTCACTGAGGCGCTTCTCCGCCATCACGCCAAGAATTCGAAGCTTACCAGCAGCAACATAAGTCGCCACTTCTCCCGGACTGGCTGTGACTGCATCGATTTGACTGCTCAGAAGCGAAAGGATCGAGGGCGCTGCGCCCTGGTAGGGAATGCGATTGAACTGAAGGCCAGTCTTTTCTTCAAAGGCCGCAGCAGCAATGTCATAGATCGATCCATTCCCTGCAGTGCCCATAGAAAACTTTCCGGGCTCCTTGCGCGCAGCCGCAATGAAGTCGTCGAGTGTTTTGTATGGCGAATCAGTTCGAACAACAATCGAAGCAGGATCAGCATTTAGCTGAGCTATGGGGGTTACGTCCGAATAGTTGCGGTTGAAGAGGTTCAGGTGAGGCAGGATCACCATTTCGACCGTCACTACCCCAAGCGTATAACCGTCTGGCTTGGCGTTCATCATGTAATTCCATCCGATCCCTCCGCTGGCCCCTGCTTTGTTGATAACAACAATGCCCTTGGGAAAACTCCTCTGGGCTGCAACGGAGAATGAACGAGCTACCGCGTCAGTGCCTCCTCCAGCTTGAAATGGAACTACCAGTTCGATGGTCCGACCCGGGTATTCAGATGCGGCTGCGGTCGTAGCAAATGAAGACGATGAAAGAGCCAATGCCGCAAGGAAGGAGCGACGTTGGAGTTGGTTCATGATTTGTCTCCTTTTTTGAATAATCAGTGAGGTAAAAAGCCTCAGCAAATGAACTGGTCGACGTAGTCGCCGCCAAGCCCGGTTTTGGTGTAGTGCGCTCGGCACATCTCGATCTTCGTGAACACGTCCTCGTAGCCTGTCTGTCGGCCGTAAGGATCGACATAGATCATTGCGCCGGTAATGTGGAACATTGTGATCATCTCGGGCACGTTCTCAGGCACCACCAGCGTATGGGTCTCGCCTGGAGGCTCAAAGACGTAGGAGCCTTCGGTGGCTTTCCAGTCGTGCTCAAGGTAGTGCCAGGAACCGCGTAGAACCACCCCATGCACAGGAGCTGGATGGCGATGTCGGCTAAGCACGCCCGACTTGCGAACTCGTAAGAGATTCACCCAGTAGCCCTGCACGGTGTTGAGGCAAAGCGGGCGAAACCAGACGTTCTCCATTTGCGGAACCCAGACTCGCTCGTCGTCAGGAATCACAGGGCTAACAACGATGTCTTGGGAAACCTCCTTCGGGAGGGGCAGCTGATATGGCATGCGCGACATGTCTAGACCTCCAGCTCGCGACGGACGATCGCCTTCTGTTTTCAAAGTGTTCTCATTCATCTTGATCTTTCGTTGGTACCGCTCAGGCGACCAGATAGCCGCCATCTACAGGCAGCACAGCACCCGTGACGAACGAAGCTGCACTCGAACAAAGGAACATCACAGGACCAGTGATGTCATTGGGTTCCCCCCAGCGTCCTAAAGGAGTGCGCTGAAGGAGTGATGCACTTCGCTGGGGATCCTCCTGCAGACCTTTGGTCAAAGGCGTCGCAATCCAGCCCGGAGCTACTGCGTTCACGCGCACGCCGTCACTGGCCCATGCAATAGCCAGGCTCTTAGTTAACTGTGCAACCCCACCTTTGCTTGCGCTATACGCCGGAACCAGCCCGCCACCAAAGAAGCTAAGCATCGACGCGATGTTGACAAGGCACCCACCGCTTTGAGAAAGGTGATACCGCGCCGAGGCAGCCACCCGCATCGATCCGTTTAGGTTGATGTCGATGACCCGCTGGAACACTGTCGGATCATGCTCTTCCCCTCGGCGAATGACGCCAGCAGCGTTGATCACAATGTCGAGCTTTCGGCAGGTACTCACCACCCGATCGATGGAGCCGCTATTTGTGACATCCATCTCCACAAACTTGAGATCTTCGTTGCTGTCAGGAACATCACTTAGTAGACCTGCGCTGGTGACAGTGCATCCGGCACTACATAGTGCCTGTGCGATGGCCAGACCGATCCCGCTCGTTCCTCCAGAAACGAGCGCATGCTTTCCGCTGAAATCAAACAGCATGTTATGAGCCTCACTTGGAATTAATCGAGCGAGCGCGCACCGCGTTCGAGAACGGGCCTAGAACAGGGCCTTTTCCTGCAAGCGTTGTGCGCCGGAAGACACGGCGGTAGCGCGTCATGTCATACACCTCCGCCTTGTGCAGCGTGGTCCGGTTGTCCCAAACCACCAGATCGCCCTTCTGCCACTTGTGGAAGTAGCAGAACTCTGGGCGTGACACATGCTCGATCAGCTCTCGATGCAGTGCTTGTCCTTCTTCAAGTGAAAGTCCGCTGACCTCGTTACCAGCGTTGGCGGTGATGAAGAGGGATCGTCGCCCATCTTCGTGAACACGCACCAGAGGGTGGGACACAGGAGGGACCGTGTTCTTCTCGAAGTTAGACAGCGGAGGCAGTGAGGCATACATACGGCGGCCATGCTCGTACGAGTGGACCATGTGCAGCGGCTCGATCTTGTCTTTCAGATCTTGCGGCAGCGCCTCATAGGCCAGCACCATATTCGAGAAGCCAGTGCGCCCACCCTGCGCTTCGTCCGGCATCACCTCGATCCCATAGAGCAAGGACGCATAGGCTGGCACGTAGCGGTAAGAGCTATCCGTGTGCCACAGGGCGTTTACCTTTTGAAAGATAACCCGATGATCGGTCTCTGGCAGATGCTCGCCTAGCGCCGACACGTTTGCAACGTTGTAAACGGTGGAGGCAGCCACCGTTTTGTTTTCCTCAGGAAAGTCTTCCAGGGCGCCCCACTGCTCGGAGAAGTCAATTTGCTGCTGCTCATTCAGGATCTGAGCACGGAAGCAAAGCACTCCGTACTTGTCGAGAGCAGTGCGAAAGATCTGGATCTGGTCCGTAGTCTGCGGGCGGGAAAGGTCAGCGCCGGTAATGACCGCACCAAGCGGCCCTTCGAGCGGGGTGATCGTGGCATTGTCGACGATGTCAGCTTGCTCCATTGAATCCTCTTAACGTATGAAAGATGGGGTGGACGACGCAGCGCAGCTAGCGCTTCAGTTCTGGCTCATGTCTGGTATATGTGTGGCATGCCAGACATGTTCCAATAGTATTGGCTTTGGTTTCGAACCATATATGGTGTAAACACTTAGATTGCGCCGGACGGTGAAACAAGAGGCGGTGAGCGGCGTTGTTGCATAAATGCCGGTCGCAGGTGAGGTAGGCTCGGGAGATGAGTGAGACGAGCTGGGGTCGGGTTAAGTACCGCACAACGAACTGGAAGGCGTACAACGCAGCGTTGAAAGCGCGAGGAGACCTGACCATCTGGCTGGATAAGGACATGCAGTGGCTGGCCCAGCCCAGGGGCAAGCGTGGTCGTTGCCAGAAGTTCTCAGATGCGGCCATCCAGTTTTGCCTGACCATCAAGGGCTTGTTTGGGCAGCCCTTGCGCCAGACACTGGGCCTGGTGCAATCGCTATTGCGTATGGCAGGCCTGCCTTGGTCAGTGCCCGACTACAGCACGGTGTGTCGCAGACAAAAGAGCTTGAATGTGCAGGTGCACTACCGAGCAAGCGAGAAAGGCTTGCACCTGCTGGTCGACTCCACGGGCATCAAGTTCTTGGGCGAAGGTGAGTGGAAAACCAAAAAGCACGGTGCCGAGCGCCGCCGCCAGTGGCGCAAGGTGCATCTGGGTATTGATGCCCAGACACTGCAGATTCGGGCTATCGCAGTCACAACCAATGAAGTAGGTGACTCGCCCATGGCCGCTGTCTTACTGGGCCAGATCCCCAGCCATGAACAGGTAGCTAGCTTGACTGGTGATGGGGCCTATGACACCAAGGATGTGCATGAGGCCTGCTACCTGCGGGGAGCCATTCCAATCATCCCGCCACGCAAGGGAGCGAAGCTACGCAAGGGGCTGGCATTTGCTCACCGCAATGAAGCGGTCAAGGCGTGTAGGCAGTTGGGGCGGGCTATCTGGAAACGCTGGAGCGGCTACCACCGAAGGTCTTTGGTGGAGACCAAGATGAATTGCTTCAAGCGCCTGGGCGAGAAGGTGATGGCCAGGACGTTTGAACGCCAGGTGGCCGAGCTCAATATTCGAGCGTCAATCCTCAATCAATTTACCGCTCTGGGCACACCCCAGACGGTCGCTGCTGCGTAAATCCGTCTGAGGTTTGGGGTAGATCGGCCTCAGGGTGATTTATGCAACAACGCCGACTGGTGCCAATCGCCCCAGCGGTATGGCGCTGAAGTTGCTGAACATCGTGCAAAAGCACGGCCTCAAAGTCCTAGCCTGATCAATTCAGACATCGAAGCATCTGAACGTCTACACCTGAGCCCAGCAGCCCACGGTCACCGCCACAGCTTCTCAAACCGAGCCGGATTAGTCGCCGTATAGCGCACCGTATGTTGAATATTGCGGTGCCCCAGATAGTCCTGGATCAACCGCGTATCAGCCCCCCGATCCGCCAGCGCATACCCACAGGCATGGCGAAGCATATGCGGATGCGCCTCAACCAGTAGCCCCGCCTTCTCCCCATAGCCACGCAGAGCTACCCAGACCGTGCGCCGATTAATCGGCATCCTGCGGTTGGACACAAACAGCGCATCACAACCAGGCGCCATTCGGCCTCGCACCGCGAGCCACGCCCGTAAAGCCTTCATCTCATCCGAGCGAAGAGGGTGGGTCGTGGACAACCCACCTTTGAGCCGCTGCACATGCAGCACCCCATCATCCAGATCCACCTGAGACAGCTTCAAACCGCAAGCCTCCGACACCCGCAGGCCATGACGGTACATCAAAAGCACTAAACAGCGATCCCGCACCTCATGGGTCGCACCCTTGATAGCGTCCATCAGCTTGGCCACCTCACTCTGGGTTAAATGCTTGCGCTCACTCATCTACCGCTCCTGGTCTGAACCACCCAAACAAAGCCTAAAACAGGCTCGAATCCGTGTTCTCACACACGGCGATCATTTTGTCCAATTTGAGCACGGTTGATGGCAGCTCGCTCAGAGGGGAGGGCGTCTGGGTTTTGGGTCTAAATTAGACAAAAAGACTCTTTTGTCTAATTTTTGTCTTTATGGGGTTGAGATCCAAGTTCAAGTGCTACTCAAATACGAGAGGACGTCGCTGTTTGACCGCCTCCTCTTTAAATTCTGGCGGAAATCTCTGTGCACTCATAACTACCTCCTATGCTCAAAAGATAGGCGGTGTTTGTCTACCTGCCTAGGGGCAGTCCAAAGCCGGGGCGATTCAGTCCTGAGGCAAGGTCTGCCTTGAAAAATCGACCAGGTAGTCGAGCAAACGGTCAGAGGCTTCGCCAGCTTCTACGCCCTTACCTGCCGCGACAGCGCGGATCACATCGAGATGGCGACGTGCCGTCTCAGGAAGATGCACCTTGGGGTCAGCATGAAAGCACCAGAATCGACGGGAAACCGCGTGCAGTGTGGAGACTGTTGATGCCGCCACAGAGTTCCTGGCCGCACGAGCGAGTAGCGTGTTGAGTTGGACATCTAATCGAAGGAATTCCCTGACATTGTGCGCGGAAGCTGCCTTCTGAGTGGGATTAAGTAGTTCGTGAAAAGCCGCTTTGTCGACGTGAGTCGCGCGGCGGGCGGCGGCACTGGCCAACAACCTGTCCAACTCACGGCGAGTCTCGAGTACCTCGAGCTGAAGGCGCACATCAAGTGTGGTGACAACGACCCCGCGCCTGGGGATGATCTGAACCAGGTACTCGCGGGACAAGCGATGCAAAGCCTCGCGAATTGGAGTGGTCCCAATGCCAATTTGGTTGCTGAGGATGGCTTCAGATACGACTTCACCTGGAGCCAGCTCCAGTGTGACGATCATTTCTTCTAGGCGGGCATACGCCTCCGCCATGAGCGTCGCGTGCCCGTCCTTGCTCTTCAGTTCAGCTGCCTCCCGTCTGGTTGAGCGGGGGGAGGTTGGGATGGCCGTCTTCTTCATTTCGATTTTTTGATAGCTGATGTTGCCCCTGTTTTGTGGAGTTCTTAGCTCCCTGCTTACGCGGCCTTTTTGCGCTGTACCTCGTTCCAGCGTTTATCGTATTGCATGGGGCTGAGGTAGCCCAAGCTCGAATGCAATCTGCGGTGATTGTAGAAGGCCATCCAGTTCATGATGACCTGCCTAGCTTGCTCACGGGTAGCGAAGCGCTGGCCATGCACGCAAGCTGCCTTGAGCCTGCCACAGAAGCTTTCGATGGGCGAGTTGTCCCAGTAATTGCCTTTGCGCCTCATGGATGAGCGCATCCCCCACTTTGCTAAAGCAGCTTGGAAATCATAGCTGCAATATTGGCTCACCCTGTCGCTGTGGAAGATAGCGCCCGGCTCAGGGCGTCTTCGCCACCAAGCCATAGCCAGCGCATACTTGACCAAACTGGTTTGCATGTGGGACTGCAAGCTCCAGCCCACAGTCTGACGACTGAACATATCAATCACAGCAGCCAGGTACAGCCAGCCTTCATCGGTGGCGTTATAGGTGATGTTACCGCAAAGAAGTTGGTTGGGTGTTAATTTCCACCCAGAAGTGACCCACTAGCCGGTGGGAATGCGGCATAAATCTTGGACGGTTATGCAGCAATCCCGAGGGCCCTGCGGTACTCAACAGGGCTCCGTGCCCCTAACGAGATCTTGATCCGTTGCTCGTTGTACCAACGGATGTACGCGTCCAGAGCTTGCGTGAACTGCTCAATGCTCGTGGTTTGCCAGTCGCGGGCATAAAACAATTCGTTTTTGAGCCGCCCGAAGAAGCCTTCACAGGCCGCATTGTCCGGTGAGTACCCCTTACGTGACATCGAGCGCACTAACTTGGCATCAGCGATTCGTGACAACCATCCTGGCCAGCGATAGTGGGCACCACGGTCTGAGTGAACCACAGGTTGCACTTCGCTGTCATTGAGCTTGGCGATCGCGGCATCCAGCATCGTGTTGACCAGTTCAGCGTCGGGGCGTGTTCCGATAGACCAGCTCACCACCATTCCATCGAAGCAATCGATCATGGGCGACAGGTAGACTTTGCCGGCGGGTAGTTGGAACTCCGAGATGTCGGTCAGCCACTTCTGGTTAGGCGCAGTGGCATTGAAGTCGCGATTCAGCAAGTTCTCAGGTGCAGGGCTAATCTCTCCCAAGTAGGAGCCGTAGCGGCGTCGTTTGGGCGCAGCGGCCACCAGCCCTTCCTGCTTCATCAGGCGCCGGACCACCTTCTCCGAGATCCACACGCATTGCCTGACCAGTGAGGCCTGGATGCGACGGTAGCCATAGCAGCCATGGTTGCGCTCGAAGATGTCCGTGATCGTTCGGCGCACCGCGACATACTTTTCGTCAGCGTTGAGCCGAGCTCGATGGTAGAAGTACGAGCTGCGAGCCAGAACTAGCGAGGCGAGCAACTCGGCAAGTGAGTATTCATGGCGCAGGGCATCAACCAGAAGTGTCTTCTCACGATTGCTCAGGAGATGAAGGTCGATGCCTTGGTCCTTTTTTAGGAGCTCGTCCGCCTTCTTCAATAACTCCTGTTCCAACTGCAACCGCCTCACTTGACGACGTAGCGTCTGGAGTTGCTGCTCCAACTGGGACAGCTCCGAACCCGTTGAAGAATCATTGAAGCGCTTCATCGATGCGAGAGCCTCTGGCCCCAATAGTTGATTGCGCCAGTTGTACAGCGTCTCTCGACACACGCCAATGTCGTCAGCAATGGCTTGGACGCGTCCTTGACGTGTGCACAGTGCAAGCACCGCAGCGTGCTTCTGCTCGTTCGACGATGCTCCAAGCAGGCGTGGCCGAGCCCGGGGATTGAGCTCTTGAACCCAAGCGTGAAGTGAGGCCCTCCCGGGATAGCCAAGAGCCTTGATTGTGAAAGCCACGCAGCGCCCGTGCGTCAGATAGTGTTCGACGGCCCGAGCCTTTTGCTCAGCGGTGAACTTCGGTGGGCGAACAACCGCTGTCTTCAAGGCTCGACCCTGCTCGTACTCGCGGTGCCAGCTCTTGAGCGAATTCTTGGTGGGATAGCCCAACTGCTGAATGGTTGCCGCGACTCGTTTGCCTAGCTGGATGTAGAGCGTCACCGCGCGGATTCGATCTTCGTATGAATACATGAACTACCTCTCAGTAGTCCAAGATTTCATCCGCATCCCCACTAGCCCCCGGCGGGTCAGTTATGCGTGGAAATTAACAGCGACTCCTTGGTACGCTGCATTGAAGTTGTGGGACAGTGTCTTCATAACGCACAAACTGCTGATCCTGACTTTGAAGCGCGCCATACGTTGAATGCTTCAGGATGGTGGGGCATGCGCTCCAAAATCAGCCACGGTTATGACGGCGTTCAATATGACATCGTCTTGACTGTGATCAAGCAAGACATGCCAGCACTCAGAGGCAAGCTCGTGACAGCGCTTGCTGAGTTGTAGAAGTTCAGACTTGATCTGCGCTGCACATCCGAGCAGCCATATTAAACCGATTCACTGATCTGGGCCGTCCTCAGACGGCAGCCGTGGCATAGCCACGGCCGGGGTTGAGGGTCACTCGCCTCGAACTGGATTTGAATACGAAGGACTTCCCGCCATCTTGGCCTGCTGGATACGCAGTGCCACGATGGATCGGCAAGCCAATTTCTTCGTCATTCATCAGGAGTAGTGCCATGCAAACCATTGTCCGTGTTGGGGTAGATCTCGCAAAGAATGTGCTGCAGGTCCATGCAGTCGATGCTCAAGGGAGGATGGTCACTAACCGGGCCATCCAGCGCAGCAAGTTCTTGGCATGGTGTGCGCAATTACCTGCAGGGTGTCTGGTGGCCATGGAGGCTTGTGGTGGTGCGCACCACTGGTGTCGGCAGTTGCTGCGCATGGGCTTGGATGCACGCATGATGGCAGCGGCACTGGTCGCACCCTATCGCATGCAGGGCAAGAGCGGTAAAAACGATGCCAATGATGCGGCTGCCATTTGTGAGGCAGCCAGTCGCCCTCAGATGCGCTTTGTCCCCGTTAAGACTCCAGAGCAGCAGGGCATACTATGTGTGCATCGGCTGCGCGAAGGGTTCAAAGAGGAACGCACAGCATGCATTAACCGTATTCGAGGATTGCTCGCCGAGTTTGGCATTGTTCTGCCGCAAAGCCCCAAAGTCTTGCGCACCTATTTGCACGATATCTTGGAAGATGCGACCAATGACATCGCAGGCGCAGCCCGCATTGCGCTGCAGCGTGCACTCATGCATTGGCAAGAGCTCGATGAACATCTTCACTGGTGCGAGCAGCGTATTGCCGCTCACTGTAAAGAAGATGCACAGGTGCAGCGAGCTGCCGCCATCAAGGGCTTGGGGCCACTCACTGCATCAGCGATGGTGGCCACTGTGGGCGACTTCAGGCAGTTCAAGAACGGTGCACAGTTTTCCGCCTGGCTTGGGTTGACGCCCAGACAGAATTCCAGCGGAGGCAAATCCAATCTGGGTGCCATCACCAAGCGAGGCGATAGTTACCTGCGCACTTTGCTGGTCCAAGGGGCCAAGGCCGCAGTGCTGACCGGCAAACACAACCTCGACCCTATCTCCCAATGGGTGATGGCCTTGAGGCAGCGCAGTGGCTGGCAAAAGGCCGCCGTGGCGTTAGCCAACAAAAATGCACGCATCCTGTGGGCGCTCATGACACAGGAGCGTACCTACGAAGCAGCCCATATCAGCGAACGCCCCAGGCCACCCGTCTCTGCCGTTGCCTGAGACAGGCACTTCAACATGCCAGACGTGAAATCAAAGATGCAATGAACAGGTCAGACCAGCAGCAGGCAAGCTCGGTTGTTGCATTGTGAGTCGCAAGACGTCACGAGATTTGAATGGAGCCCTGCTGCGCGGTTTGTTTCTGGGGGCGCACACCTCGTGCCTAACCCCGTCTGTAGATGTGCAGTCTGTTCCTCGTTTCAAGCACCTGGATCGTCTTGGCAGACAGGTCAGTCAAAAAGCGCTTGCATTGACGGGAAGTCCCTGTAATGTAACAACGCCGAGCGCGAGGACATCTCCCCCACCCATTGCATAGCGTGCATGCAGAAACTGCTGTGTATCCTTGCTTGAGGAGTACAGATCTTTCGACGTCCCCGCGTTTTCAGTAGCACAAGGCTTTGGAGTCCGAGGTTAATTTAACTGCTTTTGCATCAGCCTCTGGGCATAGGCTGTGGGCGTGAGTCCACCAAGCGATCTCTTGGGCCGCTCTTCGTTGTATTCCCGGCGCCAAGCTTCAACGATTACCCGGGCATGTGCCAGACTGGTGAACCAATGTTCGTTCAAGCATTCATCCCTAAAGCGCCCGTTGAATGATTCGATGTAGGCGTTCTGGTTGGGCTTGCCCAGTTCGATCAGAAACAGCTGAACGCCCCTGGCGTGGGCCCAGTTCAGCATGGCTCGACCGCAGAACTCCTTGCCGTTGTCAGTTCGGATCGCCTTGGGTAGCCCCCTTGTCCTGGCGAGTTGCTCCAGGATGCGCACCAGTTGGTTGCCACCCAGGGCCCGCTCCGGCACGATGGCCACAGCCTCATGGGTTGCGTCATCCACTACCGTGAGGTTTTTGATGCTGCGTCCTTCCGCTGTGCGGTCAAAGACAAAGTCCATGGACCGCACCTGGTTGGCAATTGTCGGGCGTAACAAAGGGGGGCGCTCCGATATCGGGATCTTCTTGCGCCTGCGCTTTTTGATCTGAAGACCGGCTTGGGCATACAGACGATCCACCCGCTTGTGATTCACGATCTCTCCGGCTTGGCGCAGCTTCAGATAGATCATGCCGGCCCCGTAGCGACGATGACGCTGTGCCAGAGCGATGATCTTCTCCTTCAAGGCACAGTTGTGGTCGCAGGCTGGTTTGTAGCGCAGGGCACTGGCGCTCATGCCGATGACACGCAGCGAACGACGCTCGCTCAGTCCACGGCTGACCATGTGACGCACCAACTCGCGCCGTGCGGGTGCGCTCACCACTTTTTTCTCAAGGCTTCTTTCGTCACCTCGTTCTCAAGCAGGGCTTCGGCCAGCAGCCGTTTGAGCCGTCCGTTTTCGGCTTCCAGCTCCTTCAGACGTTTGGCATCGGACACGCTCATACCGCCAAACTTGCTGCGCCAGAGGTAATAGCTGGCCTCGGAGAAGCCGTGCCGCCGGCACAGCTCGGCCACCGGTAAGCCCGATTCGGCTTCCCGCAGGAAGCCAATGATCTGTTCTTCCGTAAATCTCTTCTTCACGTCCAATCTCCTGTTGCATGGGATTGGACTCCAAGCTCAACTGCTACTCAATTCCGGGGAGACGTCGCTTTGATCAACTGCAGTAGCTCAGTTTTTTCTAGGCCAACGAGCTGAGCCTTTAGGTCACTCCAGCTCGTTTTTTTCTTTGTCGTCATTTCTTTTTGAAGAAGGTTACTTAGAGTTCTTCAACAAGATCGCTTTGCTGTAAGCCGTAAAGTCGCCTAAATGCTTGGTGATCACGGCCTCCACAATTGGTAGCTGCAGCGCTTGGTAGTCATGCACAGCGATATTGCGAAAGCCCACCATTTTTTGCATGCGTGTGGCTAAGTCGCTCTCAATCCAACCCGCTTGAGCCAGCAAGGTGAATACGTCACGCGAGCTCTGTGGGATGCCAAGCCTTTCGCGGCGAATCAAGTGCTGCCCCATGTCCAGCGCGGCTTCACACGCCCGCTGCACGTTCAAGATGGCGGCATCCTGGCGTGTGTGGTCCGACGCAAACGTGGTTGGTGATTTCTCGTACTCTTCTTTGGCACGTATCACGCAGCGCTCAATGGTCGCAGCCTTGTTAATCAGTACGTCATCGACCATAGACTGTTCCTGTTGTTTGAATGTCTTTCAACAAATCTGCGCGCGCCTCATCCAACGCAGTTTTTTGACTAAGGATGAAGCTTTCATAGAGTGCTGCTTGGCTGTCTTTTGACCATAAACGCGTACCGGTGGTGATGATGCGGTATTGCATGACCGTGGATGCTGCTCTTAGGTCTAACAAGTCAACATCACACTTCACCAAGTTAGCCAAAGTGCTAGATAACTCCCACAGTGCCTCTGCCGGTAGACCCTCATCCATCAAGAGCGCAATATCTAAATCACTATCTGCCGTTGCATGACCTGTGACCTGACTGCCAAAAACATACACAGCAGACAAGCTAGAAATTGCTTCTCGAAGATGATCGACGATGCCTTGATAGTTCATGAGGGATTTTGATTTATACGCATTGGTCTTGATTTTTTCACCGAATACACCGTACTTCCCCTTGAGGCATCAGCTCTTGGCCGCAAGAAGCTTGAGAGCGTACGTTGAGGGACCTTCTTGAGATCGTCTTCCGTTGAAGCCACGCCCACTACAAATGTTGCCCAAGCATTCATCAACTCACGGCGCTGCTCCAACAAGTCAGTACGGTGGTAAGCCGCTTCAACCTTGTCTTTGATCGTGTGCGCTAACGAACGCTCAGCCAGATCTCTAGAGTAACCGTGCTCACTGCACCAGTCACGGAAGCTCGAACGAAAGCCATGGGCAGTTGCCACGCGCCCAGGCACATCGCTTTCAACATTCAACCTGCGCAACAGCGAGGTGATAGCCATATCTGAAAGCTCTCCCCGCACTCTTACCGAAGGGAAAACCAAGCTTTCATGTTGACCCCGTTGCTGCTGAAGAATTTCCATAGTTCTTGGAGACAGCGGCACACGATGGGTCAGCTTGGCCTTCATACGCTCAGCTGGCACGGTCCAAACTGCATTTTTCCAGTCTACCTCGGACCACGTCATGCCCCGTGCTTCGCCTGAACGGCAGGCCGTCAAAATTACAAACTCAAGCAACTGCCGGGTTACATCGACACGCCCTTTTGTACGTAAGTTCTTCTGTACGAAAGCAGGGATCAGCCCCCAAGGCATTGCTGGGTGATGCTGCGTACGTACAGCTTTTCCTGGCTGCTGTGGCAGAAGATGGGTAACTACGTCCACAGGGTTCGATTGACAGTGCCCATGCGCCCACCCCCAAGCCATCACCGTATGGATTCTTTGCTTGACGCGACTCGCCGTCTCCGCCTTTTCAAGCCAAATGGGCTTGAGCGCATCCGCCACATCTGCAGGCTGAATCTCAGCCAGTAGCTTTGCACCCAACTTGGGAAAAACGTATTCAGTCAGGGTATTGATCCATTGCTGCCCATGCTTTGGATTTTTCCAGCCTGGTAGCAAGTCTTTGTGCAAGATCTCGGCGGCTTCTTGAAATGTTGGAGCCTTTACAGCTTCTTCTTCCAACGCTTTCTCAGCTAGAGGATCTTTCCCTTCTGCCAGCGTCACCCTCATGGCAGTAGCGCGCTTCGCGACCTCTGCGATACCAATTTCTGGATACGAGCCCAAGCCTGCATTTCTACGCTTGCCGTTCACCGGGCTAACGTAGCGCAGCACCCATTTACCCCTGCCTTTGGTTTTAGTTGGATGCAGTGCCAATCCCGTCACTCCGCCGTGTGGAATTGCTGCACTATCAGGTTTGATGTTTCGAGCTTTTGCGTCTGTGATGACAGCCATTTGAGACCTCTATCGGTATGCCATTCAGTATGCCATCGGTATGCCATCTGGTATGCCATTTCGCATTAGATAGAGTTGGACAACTTAAGTCAAAACAAAACAAATATCTTTTACTATCAATGACTTAGAAATGAAAAATAAGAAGAAAAAAGATCTAGTTGGACGGATATTTGGCGGACACAGCCTCCGCCAGGACATCGACGCACACAACGTCAAATCGCTTCAAAACCCGCTTCTCTCATAGGGAAGCGGGTTTTTTCTTTGTCGCAAGTAATCGCACCACGCCGCAGGACAACCCAGCTTTTTGTTGGTACTTTCGTTGGTAGCTCAATGGCGCTGTTGCATAAATCAGCCTCAGACCAGACTTCCCCCCAGACGGTGGCTATGCCACAGCCACCGTCTGGGGGCAGCCCAGTCCAGTAAATCGATTGAGGATGGCAGCTCGGATGTGCAGCTCGTCAACCTGCCTCTCAAACGTGCGTGACATCACCCGTTCGACCAACCGTTTGATGCGGTGCATCTTGGCCTCCACTAGGCTGCGTCGGTGGTAACAACTCCAGTTTTTCCAGAGCTTGCGCCCGAAGCGCCTGCATGCGGCATCGCCTTTGCGTAGCCTGGCATTCTTTCTCGGAGGAATGATGGGCGCGGCATTGCGCTGCATGACCGCCGCATGCACGGGCTGGGTGTCGTAGGCCTCATCGCGGGTTACGGTCAGCAGCTGTTTTTGAGCAGAAACCTGTGCGAGGAACTCAGGCATCACGGCAGCGTCACCAACATTGTTGGATGTGACACAAATAGCTCGGACCGGCAGCGTTTGTGCATCAATGCAGCTTGCGCCATTGGCGCCGGCGCTCCGCCCCATGCTTTATGCACTTCCACTCGCCTTCGCGCAGGAACTTGATGCCCGTGGAGGCAACCCGCAGATGTAGGCCATCCAAGCTGGTGCGGTATGCCGCTTGGATATCCAGACTGCGCTGGCGGCGACAGTCGGGGACTGAACAACCCCCTTCTGACGGCGTCCAGTTAACTTACAGCCCTACAGTTGAGACGAATTGCTCAGGAAATGCTCATTTCAGTGGGCGCGGTCTGAAAGGCGATCTGACGCCACTGGCCCTCGTGTTGGGTCCAGACTTGAAGAACTTGAGAGTCAATCCGAACGGTGCCGCTTCCATCTTTTCTGACTGCGACCAGCAACTGTCGGCCAGTCATCACGGCAGTTTCTCCCAGCACCTGGACGCGAAGATTGGAACGATCGATCTGCTCGTAGTTGACATGCGTCCCGCCAGAGCGGAAATAGCTTTCGTAGCTATCCACTTGCCCTTTTGCGTGGACATGTGTGAGAGCTGGGTGCAACAGCTCTTTGAGCCGGTCGAAATCGCCCCTTTTCATGGCATCGCATCGTTGCTTTTCGCGCTCCAGAATCTGGGCTTCGACTTGGGGTAATTCGGCTTGGGTATCAGTCATATCTTGGATTGGGTACATGGGAGTCTCAGACTCGACGGCAGTCGAGTTGCCTGTTCAGGCACAGGTGTAGGAGGTTTTGACAACAGTGAAAAACTCCTGGGAGTAGCGACCTTGTTCGCGCGGTCCGTAGCTCGAACCCTTGCGTCCCCCGAAAGGAACGTGGTAGTCAACTCCTGCGGTGGGCAGATTGACCATCACCATCCCGGCCTGGCTATGGCGCTTGAAATGTGTCGCGTACTTCAAGGAAGTTGTGGCGATTCCCGCTGACAGACCAAAAACCGTATCGTTGGCAGTGGCCAGTGCCTCCTCATAGTTCTTCACGCGGATCACGCTGGCCACCGGGCCAAAAATTTCCTCGTTGTTGATGCGCATTTCGGAGGATGACACGCTGAACAAGGCTGGCGACATGTAGTAGCCATCGTTGCCGAGCTTCAATCGCTCGCCTCCTGTTGCCAGAGTGGCGCCTTCGCTCTTGCCGATCTCGACATAAGCGAGGTTCTGCTCCAACTGCGACAGAGAGGAAACTGGTCCGATGTCAGTACCTGGGTCAAGTGCATCACCAATCCTGATATGCGCCATGCGGGCCTTCATCGCCTCGATGAACCGTGGGTAGATACCATCCGTCACGATCAAACGGCTCGAAGCGGTACAACGCTGGCCGGTCGAGTAAAAGGAACTTTGTACGCATAGTTCAACGGCCTGGCTGAGGTCGGCATCGTCGAGCACAACTTGCGGATTCTTGCCTCCCAGCTCCAACTGCACTTTCTTGTGAGTTGCAACGCATCGAGCCGCGATATGACGGCCGACACCCGCCGAGCCCGTGAAGCTGATGGCATGAATGCCTGGGTGCTCAACCAATGCGCTGCCAATCACGCTGCCGCGGCCCATGACAAGATTGAACACGCCCGCCGGTACGCCAGAGCGGTGGATGATGTCCGCCAGGGCCCAGGCGCTGGCAGGTACCAGTTCGGCTGGCTTGAGAACCACACAGTTCCCGAAGGCCAATGCAGGTGCAATCTTCCATGCAGGAATCGCCATCGGAAAGTTCCAGGGGGTGATGAGGCCGACCACGCCCACTGGTTCGCGTGTGATCTCTATCCCGACACCCGGACGCACCGAAGGCAGCACCTGCCCAGAAAGCCGAAGGCACTCGCCGGCAAAGAACTTGAAGATCTGGCCCGCCCGGGTTACTTCGCCCACGCCTTCGGCCTTGGTTTTGCCTTCTTCACGTGAAAGCAGCGTTCCAAGCTCCTCCTTGCGTGCAAGAAGTTCATTGCCGATCTTGTCCAGTGCATCCGAGCGCACTTGGATGTTGCTGGCTGCCCAGGCAGGAAAGGCTTGCATAGCAGCAGCGACGGCGGCGTCGACATCCGCTGCACCACCTTGCGCATATTCAGCGATGGCGTCCTCCAGGTTGGAGGGGTTGATGTCCAGTGAATAGCTCGCCCCTCTTGTCCATTCGCCGTTGATCAATAAATCGTGCTGATTCACAAATAGCTCCGTTCGGGTTGTGAAAGACCAAGACGCCGATGCGCGAAGTCTGAATACCGCTGCTCGACTGCCGAGACAGGGCGGAAAACAAGCCATTGCGTCACACGCGGCCACCCTTCTCAGGGATCAAGAGGTTGGCGTGCGGACTCAATATTTTGTGCGTAAATAGCATTTTATGCACAAAATAATTTTCAGTAAAAGCTCTTTCCAGGTTGGCAAACCTGCATGGCGTCTTTTGGCTTCGGGGGGAGAGAATCAGCGGTGAGTTGGCAGGTCGAGCGATCTGACCTCTGCGGGCCTCACGGGCTTGGGAGCATCAAGCCTCTGGGCTGCAACAGACTTTCACCGCGAGGATGGCGAGAATCCGATGTCTGGGTGTTCTGCAACGCCGTGCGCCAGGAGTGCCTGACACCGGCGATGCATGGATACGAGGGGGCCGCCCTTTGATCAATGCGAAACAGCTTTCAATAGAGCCCTCGTCGCCGAGGCTGGATCAGTCCTGCTTTGTCCGTGCAGCTTGCCAGCGGATCTCATTGATCAGATCGTCCAAGCCTGCCTTGATGAAGTTCAGGGTCGGCTCGTCCACCAGCTTTCCATCCTGAATACGGGCTGCGACACTGGCAATGGCGATGTGCTGGCGCACCAATGGACGAGCAAGCGTCGCGGATAAAGCGTCTCGGATCTGGGCCTGGGCTCGAACGCCTCCAGCCGTGCCAGGTGATGCGGTCATGATGAGTGCCAGCTTATCCTTGAGCGGCGATGCAAACCCAGGGCGCGAGGCCCAATCGATTGCATTCTTGAGCACACCAGGGATGCCGTAGTTGTACTCGGGCGAGCAGATCACCAGGCCATCCGCTTCTGCAATCGCAGTCTTGAGCCGTTTCACTGCTGGCGGTGGCATCTCCCCGTCGAGGTCACCGTTGTATAGCGGGACGTCATCCAGGGGCAACAGCTCCATGGTGACCGTTGGTGGAAGCAGTGGGGTGAGGCTGCGAAGTACTGCTGTGCAGTGGGATGCCCTGCGAATACTGCCTGAAATCGCAACGAGGCGAACGGGGGTGTTGATGTCTACTTTCACTGAGGTTTACTCCTTCTTTCAATCTCCCAAGTTTATGCATAAAATTAAAAACATGTATAAAAAAGACGCCCCCACCAAAGCCCCGACATTGATCGATCAGGCATTTGCGCAACTGCGTCAGGATGTGCTCAACGGCACATACGGTGCCGGAGTGAAGCTCAAGCTCGATGAGCTGCAGACAGCCTACGGCTTTTCAAGCAGTCCGCTGCGCGAGGCTCTGAGCCGTTTGGCTCAAGAGGGATTGATACGCGCCGATGAGCGCCGAGGCTTTCGAGTTACCGCCATTTCTGCCGACGATCTGGCCGATATCACGCGCATGCGCATCATGTTGGATTCGCAAGCGCTTCGTGAATCCATTGCCTATGGCGATGACGCATGGGAGGCGTCGGTTGTGGGTGCTTTTCACCGCTTGGAAAAAGTGGAAAGCCGGCTTAGCGACGGCCCCGTGGTGCTGGACCAGGGATGGACCGACATGCACACGGCGTTCCACATGGCGCTGCTTTCGGCCACTCCTTCCGAGCGGCTGCGCACATTGAGTGCCAGCCTGTTCGATCAGGCTGAACGATATCGCCGCTATTCAGCTCGCTTTCGCAAGACCTTCAAGCACAAATCAAATGAGCACCGCAAGCTGATGGATGCCACGCTGCGAAGGGACGCAGACACAGCGTGCGCGCTACTGGAGGAACATATTCTCAGTACGCAACGGAATGTGTTGGAGGTTCTGGAAAAGGTGGAGAAGCAGCCAAGCTGATTCCATACTTCAGCGAAATGCCCGCCAAGTTATCACCTGGCGTATAGACCGCTCTCTTTGCCAGCCGGCGCCAGGCGAGGGCTGTTGAATGCATCCTCATGCGGACCATGACGGCATGTCAGGCCCCTCAGGCAGCTCCGTGCTGTTCTCCCAATGCGGAGGCCTGGCTGCTAGCGGCTGCATCTTAAAAATTCTTCCTCGAATCAATGCTCACGCTCACGGGTCGTGAGCATTTTTTTGGTTCATCGAGGAATTTCGTGGAGATAAGCCCGTTCGTTTTGTAATCTGATGGCAACGACACTGACATCGGAGAACAAATCAAATGCTGGACTCGAAGTTATTGCAGGCTCTTGGCGGCTGGGAGGGCTACGTGGTTGAACGTGTGCAGTGGCCCCAGGGCGATAGCCGCACCGTGTCGATTTATCTGAAGCCGCAGGCCAGCGTCATGCATTGCGAGCGCTGCGGTGCGCAGTGCAGCCAAGTCCATGAGACCACGACACGGCGCGTGCGCGATCTGGCATTGTTCGAGTACAGAGTGGTGCTACATGTGCCGCGTCGGCGTCTGTGGTGCGATAGCTGTGGTGGCCCGCACCTGGAGAAACTCAGCTGGCTCGGTCGCTACCAGCGCGTCACAGACCGTCTGGCGCAGGCGTGCAGCCAGTTGCTTCGCAGCAGCAGCATCAAGGCGGTAGCGGCCTTCTTCGATCTGGGCTGGCACACCGTCAAGTCCATCGACAAAGCCTTGCTGCTGGCCAACACTGCGCAGCCGCAATGGGATCAGATCGAGTACCTGGCGATGGACGAGTTTGCGCTGCACAAGGGCCATCGCTACGCCACAGTCGTCGTCGACCCCATCAGCCGGCAGGTGCTGTGGGTGGGGCAAGGGCGCTCACGCGAGACGGCCCGCCAGTTCTTCGAGCAGTTGCCCGCTGGCGTTGCCCAGCGCATTCGCGCAGTTGCTATCGACATGACTACGGCTTACGAGCTGGAGATTAAGGCCCACTGCCCTAACGCCGAGATCGTCTATGACCTGTTCCATGTCGTGGCCAAGTACGGCCGGGAGGTCATCGACCGAGTGCGTGTCGATCAGGCCAACTTGCTGCGCCAACAGCCCTCAGCACGTAAGGTGCTCAAATCCAGCCGCTGGTTGCTGCTGCGCAATCGCAACAAGCTGCAGCCTCAACAAGCAGTGCAACTCAAGGAACTGCTGGCGGCCAATCAACCATTGATGACGGTATACGTCTTGCGCGACGAGCTCAAACAGTTGTGGTTCTACCGTCGTGCGACTTGGGCGCATCGCGCCTGGCGGCACTGGTGTGATCAAGCCCATCAAAGCGGCATTGCCGCACTGAGCACCTTCGCTCAGCGCTTGCAAAGCTACCTGCACGGGATCATCGCCCGATGCAGGCATCCGTTGAACACAAGTGTTGTGGAGGGCATCAACAACACCATCAAGGTCATCAAGCGCCGGGCCTATGGCTACCGCGATCAGGACTACTTCTTTCTGAAGATTCGGGCAGCATTCCCCGGTAATGCGCGATGAACCATTTTTTTTGCGCATTTTTTGACACCTGGGGCAAACCCTATGCATTAAAACTATTTTTATGCACAAAAATAAGTTCATGCATAAAGTGGCTTTAACGCAAAACTGCACGCAAGCCACATCCTTTTCACCACTCCTTATCGCTTGAAGGAACCCCATGAAACTGATGTCTTATTCGCTCGCCGGCCGTGAAACCTGGGGCGTCGTGATTGCCGACGGTGTCGCTGAGCTGGCTGCTCGTACGGGCTATGCCACGCTTGCCGATTTCATCGCCAGCCCTGACTTCGCGCGCCGCGATGCACTGACAGAGGGTCTGGTTGCAGATGCAAAGTTGGCCGACGTGACGTTCCTGCCGGTCATTCCTCGTCCGGAGAAGATCGTTTGCGCAGTGCGCAACTACATGGATCACCACCAGGAAGTGCTGGCCGCAGGAATGCAGCGAGAACTCTCCGAGGAGCCCCCGATTTTTCTGCGTGTGTGGCGTTCTCAGACTGCACACCAAGGACCGATCGTGCGTCCCCATGTTTCCGACTCGTTGGACTGGGAGGGTGAACTCGCCGTCATCATTGGCCATGGCGGCCGCGACATCGCCGAGGCGGATGCCTGGGAGCACATTGCCGGCTACAGCTGCTACAACGATGCGAGCGTGCGGGAATGGCAGTTCCATGCCAAGCAGATCGCATCGGGCAAAAATTTCGAGTCCACCGGAGCCTTTGGCCCCTGGATGGTGACAGCCGATGAAATCTCGCCAGGCCGTGAATTGAAGCTCGAGACACGCCTGAATGGTGCCGTGGTGCAGTCTAGCCACACAGGACACATGATCTTCTCGATCCCACGCTTGATCGCCTATGCCTCCACCATCTTCACGCTGGTCCCGGGCGATGTAATCATCACAGGCACTCCGGCTGGCGTGGGCTGGAGCAAAAAGCCTCAGCAGTTCATGAAAGCAGGCGACGTCGTGGAAGTGGAGATCGAAGCCATTGGTCTGCTGCGCAACCCAGTGATAGCGCAGTCCTAATCCATCCCCTCAAGACTTCATCCACTTCACACGGGTAGAGCCAGGCCCAAAGAGGCCGCCGCCCATGGAGACAAACATGCATAGAAGACACTTCCTTGCCGCCAGCAGTGCGACGGCCTTGTCCTGGTCAACACTTCCGGCTATGGCTCAGACCTATCCGGATCGGGCGATCAAGCTGTATCAAGGCTTTGCAGCTGGCGGAAATGCTGATTCCATCGCCCGCGCCGTGGGTACGGAGATTGGAAAGGCCCTGGGACAACCCGTGATAGTGGAGGCCCAGACCGGGGCCGGCGGGACCATTGCGGCAACCACGGTGGCTCGTGCCAAGCCCGACGGCTATACCTTGTTGATGGCGACTGGCGGTCATGCGGTGGCCGGTGCTTTGTACAACAAGCTCCCTTACAGCTCGGTAAGTGATTTTGAGATGATCTCAACGGTCACTTTCTTTCCGTTCCTGTTGGTGGTCAATACAAAGTCCAAGTTTCAAGGCTTGCGCGAAGTGCTTGCCAAGGCCCAGGCTGAACCGGGTACCGTCGCCTATGGCACAGCTGGAGTGGGCTCCACCCATCATTTGGCTGGAGAGCTGCTGGCCAAGATGGGACGCGTGAGCTTGATGCATGTGCCTTACCGTGGCGACGCCGCATCCGTCACCGCCCTGCTGGGGGATGAAGTGCCCTTCATCATCGCTCCGCCGACAGCCGTTCTTTCCAACATCCAGGCTGGCAAGCTGCGTGCGATTGCAACCAGCGGTGCACAGCGCTGGCCAGGTTTGCCCAATGTCCCCACAGTGTCTGAGCAAGGTGTGGCTGGGTATGACGTGCGCTCCTGGGCAGGACTGATGGCGCCTGCCGGCACTGCGCGCGCGGTGATCGAGCGCCTGAATACCGAGACGCAGCGGGCACTTGAACTGGCCTCTGTGCGCAAACGTCTGGAAGACATCGGCGGTGAGGCGCGAGGCAGCACGCCTGAAGAGATGAAAGCCATGGTTGGCCATGAGCTAGAGAAATGGCGCCAGGTTGTCGCCGACGCCAAGATTCCTAAACAATAAATGCACTCACTGAAAGTTCAGTCATGACTTTGATAGCAATTCGCAAACGCAGCCTCAATATCGAGACCATCTACCATGAAGGCGGCCCACCGGCAGAGCAACCTTTGCGCGTAGCATCGGCCTGTGCTGTGATTCGCAACCCCTATGCAGGCCGCTACGAACCTGACCTGTTGCCTTTCATGGCAGAGCTGCGCAGCCTGGGCACCTTGCTCGCAGAGGAACTGGTGGACACTTTGGGCAAAGAAAATGTCCAAGCCTACAGCAAGGCAGCCATTGTGGGCGTTAACGGAGAGCTGGAGCACGGTGCAGTTTGGCATGAGGCCGGTGGTTGGGCGATGCGCCATGTACTGGGTGAGCCCAAAGCCATCGTTCCATCGGCAAAAGCGGTGGCAGCCACGGGCTACCGGCTGATGGTTCCTCTGCACTACATCCATGCCGCTTACGTGCGCAGCCACTTCAACAGCGCGGAAGTCGGAATTCAAGACGCTCCGCGCCCTGACGAAATCCTCTTTGCTCTGGTGATGGCCGACGGTGGCCGCATTCATTCGCGCCTGGGTGGACTGACTCGCGAGCAAGTCTCGGTGCATGACGGGCAGCGCTGATCATGGAGGCAAGCACTATGACGATGAAAGCCGTGCAGCTGCAGACCACTGGCGGCCCCGAAGTGTTGTCTCTGGTCGACTTGCCTGTGCCCCAGCCAAGTGCTGGTCAGGTGCGCGTGAAGGCTCATGCCATCGGAGCAGGCGGCCCCGATGTGTTGATTCGCAATGGCACCTATAAGTGGATGCCGCCGTTGCCCGCTATTCCCGGCAACGAACTGGCAGGTATTGTGGATGCAGTCGGTCCGGGCGTAGGTCGCCTCTCTATCGGTGATCGGGTACTGGTCAGTGCGCGGGAGCTGCCTCAGCGCGGGGGCTGCTATGCGCAGGCCATCTGCGTTGCGGAGTCGGTTCCGTTCGTACTTCCAGACACCATTGCCTTCGATGATGCAGTGAGCCTTGGCAATTTCCAGCTCGCATTGGCTTTGCTGGCCAGCAATGGCAATTTGCCAGCGCAATCCATTCTGGTGCCTGGCGCAGCAGGTGGCGTGGCGACGGCTCTGGCACAGGTGGCCAGATCTCGTGGCTTACGTGTCATTGGCACAGCCTCCACCGCTGAAAAACAGGCGTTTGCGATAGAAAACGGTGTCACAGATTTGGTGAACGGCGATGTGAAGACGCTGCCTCAGCAGGTGATGGAACTCACTGGTGGACGAGGCGTTGATTTGGCCTTTGACCATGTGGGTGCCGATCTCTTTATCGCCTGTCTGCGCTCTCTGGCTCCGTCAGGTATGGCGGTGTCGTACAACATTCTGGCAGGCCCCCCGTCTGCTGATGTGTTCGACGAGCTGCGCAAATTGCTAGCCAGAAGCTTGGCCATTCGCACCTTCTCTATCCATGCGGTAGATGCAGACATCACGCAACGCCGAGGATTGATGGAGGAAGCCATCAGGCTCATGGCGAGCGGCTCTGTGCGTGCACCACGTGCCATGCGTATGCAGCTGGCACAAGCTCGACAGGCTCACGAGCTGCTCGATAGCGGTGGCACTCTGGGCAAGCTCGTCCTCATTCCCTGATTCCGTGGAGCTCGCTAGCATGAACCAACCCTATACCGCCAACCTGTCCCACTTCGGTATCTTTTGCCGCGATCTGGAAGTGATGAAGTCCTTCTACACGGGCGTATTCGATATGCAGGAAACCGACCGTGGTGTGGGCGTGACCTTTCGCTTCGAGATCGTGTTTCTGAGCGGACGCAATGATCAACACCATCAATTGGTGTTGGCCGGAGGACGCGGTGCCGATTCACCGAGCACCGTGATGCAACTGTCTTTCAAGGTCCAGTCCATCGACCAGCTGCGCGAAGCGCGGCGTCGGGCACTGGCTTTGGGGGCAACGAAAATGCGCGGTCTCAACCATGGCAATGCGCTTTCGATCTACTGCATGGACCCTGAGGACAACACCGTGGAGGTCTACCTGGACACGCCTTGGTATGTGAGTCAGCCCCATGGAGACCCGTTAGATCTGGAGCAGAGCGATGAAGCTATTTGGGCGCAGACTGAACAGGTCGTGCGCACAGACCCGAGCTTTATGCCTGTTACAGAGTGGGCAGCCCAGTTTGAGCTGCGTCGTCAGGCCGCCAGGAACGCCTAGCAAGCAAGGCTCCAATACAAGTTGCGCCCCCCAAAGCTCAGGTCGGCCGGCACTTGGAGACGCGGCAAGCCATCGGCATTGAGCAATGTCCTCAATGCTTTATTGGCTTTCCCCTTCCAATGGCAGGAAGTTGTGCCGCTGCAGTCGACAAGCAGTTGCATGTTTTGCTTGCTCCTTGGCGTCAGACGTCGGGAGCCAGCAGCACAAGCACTTAGGCTCTTAGCAGAACCTTCCCTTTGCGGCCCGGCTGTAAGCTTGCGGCTGCGGCCTGAGCAGCATCATTGAGATCAAAAATGGCCTCGGCCGTCAGTTTGAGCTCACCCGACAACACCCGCTGCAGCAACTCGCCAATCAAGCGCCGCTTGTTGTCAGGCGTCATGGCTTGACTGACCTTGCTGCCCCAGAAGCCCTTTACCGTCGCTTGCTTGAAGATCAGAGATCCGGAGTCGATCTGCATGGGCTCTCCGGCCATGGTGCCAAAGGAAACCAAGGTGCCCTCCTCACCCAATAGACCGAGCAGGGATGCACTGGCGGAGCCTCCGATGGAGTCCACGGCCGCACGAGCCAGCGGGCCTCCAAGAATAGCGCGGGCGCGTTCCTGCCAGTCTGGTTGTGCCGTGGACAAGGCATTGCCGATGCCCAGGGCGGCAAGCTCCTGTACACCTGCATCGCGCCGGACCAGGTTCAAGACATGCACGCCGCGTGCTTTCGCCAGCATTGCCACAGTCTTTCCGACCGCGCCATTCGCCGTGTTCTGCACGATCCATTGTCCCGGCTCGACATTGAGAAACTCCAGCAACATCAATGCGCTCAGTGGCATCGCAATGATTTGCGCTGCGGCTTCATCGGGAATAGCTGGCGGCATAGGCACCAGCACATTGGCGGGCGCAAGAAAGTATTCCGCCCAGGTGTTGTGGACTCCCGCGACGGCGATCCGCTGTCCCACTGTCAGGCCTGAGACCCCTTCACCCAGCGCATCGACGATGCCCACGGCCTCGCTGCCGCCAATCGCGGGAAGTTCAGGCTTGTAACCATAGCTGCCACGGATCGTCCAGAGGTCATGGTTGTGGATTGGCGCCAGCAAGGTCTTGATGCGCACCTCACCAGCACCTGGTTGCGGGACGGGTCGATCTATCAGTTCAAGAACCTCGGAAGGTTCGCCAAAAGTGGTGTGGATAGCACTGCGCATGACTTATTTCTCCTGATGAGCAAGCATGGACAACAAGGCATGGGCCACGCCCTCCGAGCTGGCCGGATTCTGTCCTGTGATCAACCGGCCATCCGTGACGACATGCGCCTGCCAGTCCGGAGCTTTTTCGTAGTGAGCACCCAAACGCAAGAACTCGTCTTCGATCAGAAAGGGTACGACGGCGGTTAGGCCTACCGCCGCTTCTTCGCTGTTGGTGAAGCCTGTGACATGGCGACCGGCAACCAATGGTTGTCCATCAGCGGCCCGGACATTGATCAGAGCACCTGGCGCATGGCAGACAAGGGCGAGTGGCTTGTTCGAACGCTCGAAAGCTTCGAGCAGTGCAATGGAGTTGGGATCGTTGGCCAAGTCCCACAAGGGACCATGGCCGCCCGGGTAGAACACGGCATCGAAATCGGTGGCGCTGACCTGATTCAGCGGTACTGTCGAAGCCAGAGCGGCCTGTGCGTCGGTGTCCCGGCGAAACCGCTCGGTCGCGGAAGTCTGGGCTGCAGGCTCATCGCTTTTCGGGTCCAGTGGCGGTTGACCTCCGGCAGGCGAAGCCAGCGTGATCATGGCTCCCGCATCTTTCAATGCGTAGTAGGGGGCCGCGAATTCCTCCAACCAGAACCCCGTCTTGTGACCGGTGCTGCCCAGCTTGTCGTGGGACGTGAGTACAAACAGAACTTTCATCAATGACTCCTCAGGTGTCGGAAATACAGTGGCTCTTTGCTTCCATGATTCAGGATGCAGAGGTGCAAGTGAGCAACCGCTCGGTGGTGTCGCGTGCCTCCAGCAACGGCAATTTGTCTTGACTCAACTTGGCCAGAAGCGCCGCCCCCAACCACATTTGATACAGCGCGCGGGCAAGCGCAGGTGACGGCTTGCCGGCGGGCAGGGACCCATCTTCACGGGCTTCGTCGATCAGCGAGGCGATTCTCGCCAGCAGACGCTGCACACCGGCGTCGAGCACCAGGCGCATGTCTTCGGAGAGGTCGGCCACTTCGGCAGCGAGCTTCACCACAAGACATTCCTCGGCCCATCCAAGCGTGGGATTGTCGGGTGCTGAAATCCAGGCATCCCAGTACCGCATCAGACGCTCACGGCCATTGCCTGCTTCGCCGAGCAAGTCATTGAGCTTTTGTCCGTAGCCTTCCACATACTGCTGTAGCAGCGCGCAGCCAAAGGCTTCCTTTGACGAGAAGTAGTGGTAGAACGAACCCTTGGGCACGTTGCAGGCTTTGAGAATTTCGAGCAGGCCCAGACCTGCAAAGCCCTTGTGCAGCACCAGTTGATACCCGGTATCGAGAATGTGCTGACGTGTCGCTTCGGCTTTTTTGCTGAGGATCATGGGCCTTATTATAAAAATAGACCGGTCGTCTATTTGTTTGGTGAGCGTAACCCATGTCGGCGAAATAGCTATGTCCAGAACTCTACCGGCAGCTGATCCAAGCTTGAAAGGTCCTGAGACTGGAGCGTAGACGTTCTCGCCACAGGGGCGGCCTTGATCACGATCTGGTAGCAAGAGCGCCCGGCTTCCTGCCGTACTGCGGATGTCATGTTCAACAGCCACCTCCATAGGTGGCTTTTTTACTCCTTGAGGGAGCGAATAAGAACGCAGAGCCGGATGCCGGATGCCGGATGACAGCACTTCCCCACAGAGCTATAGCGAGCCATCTGGCGTGAATACTCGAGCAGGTACTGCCGTTCAGGAATTCGCCTGGGCCGCCGTCAATTGTGAGCGCGGCGCGGCTTTCGCGTCGTGAGCGACGGTGGTCACGCCAGATGACATAGAGCCCGTTTATGAACCCGCGTAGATCTTGATTCCGTGACTCCCTTTGGGCAAAATTTACGCCACAAACCTGTTTTGCCGGGCCTGGGATCACAGACTCCTTTCACTTCCTCAACTTGCCCGGGCATGACCAAATAGGTCACCGGCTTTGTATTCGCGCCCGCAGCAACTGCTTGCGGGCTTTTTCTTTTGCCGCAGCCAGCTCAAGGTAGCTCAGCGCACAAGTCAGGTGCGAAGAGTCACGCAATGTGCGCTCACCGGCTTCGGCCTCTTCTGCCTGGTCGGCGCGGCCGTGGTGATCGCGCTCACGCCCGAAGCATGGCCGGTCTGATCATTCAATTTTGATAGCGGATCGCGCTTTCTTCATAAGCGCCAAGGCGTGAAGCGACGAAAAAGCTACTTGAAGCCCTGACCTTGATCGCCGCCATCTGCATGGGCCTAGCGGCTGGCAGTGCCGGATGCACAAGCAAAGGAGCCGCAGACCATCGTCCGAAGCCTGCTCGATGAGTTCGCCTGCCCGGGCATGCATGTCCAGTGGCCGGATGAAAAGACCGTGCAGTACCTGAAAGAGCAACCATAGGCAGCTCATTACATGACTTTTTCGATGACTGTCTTTCGTTCTTTTTTCGTGGAAGGATGAAAAATAGGCGTAGCAAATTTCATTGAAATAGCTTGTTTTCAGACCACGCATTAGAAATGCAAAAAGCCCACACCTATGCAGATGTGGGCTTTTTACGCCAAGTAAAAATTACTTGCGTGCGTTGGCTAGCGAGACAGAGATCACTCGGCCACCCAATGACTGATCATTGAGCGATTCGATCGCTGATTTTGCCTGGGCAGCCGTTCCCATTTCAACAAAACCGAAGCCGCGCGATTGGCCTGTATTACGGTCCGTTATGACTTCGGAGGACAGGACATCCCCGCAGCTTGAGAAATGAGATTTCAGCGTTTCACGATCGACGCCATAGCCAAGATTAGATACGTAGAGATTGCTTTGCATAGGGTACCTTCTAAGTGAATTCCGCTGCGTTTTTTCGGAGCGAAAGATGATTCCCAAGAGAACCACCAGAGTGCTTTGGTGAAGATTAGTCAGTAGCCAAAGCTTCTACTGAGGGATAGAAACTGATGCAGCTCAATTCAACTGGTGACCAAGCACCATGCTCCGGCCTTCATCCAAAGCATATTTAGAGGCAAGCGACTCATCAGAAAAATGCGGGATAAACCGAAAGATTCGGTCATAAGTACCACGACGAATAGAGACAGCAGCAGTGAATTGACCACTTGCATCAGTCTGGGTGAGAGGTGTGACCACGTAGCGGCCAATCTGCTCTGTAGTATTTTTTTGCAGCATGAAAGCGGACGATCGCACACACGATTGCGCAGACCGTCAAATGAGATAGGGAAGGCCCGTGCTAAGGGCAGGGGCAACGCAGATCCACGAGGATGTTCAGGATCTGGTGAGTTCGCCTAGAGGGGTGTGACCACCGCGTGCTTTGCTAGAAGAGCGGCTACCTGCGGCCAAGGGGCGGCAATGGTGTCAGACAGGCACTGTTGGGGCGAACGGCCTAAACAGCGAGTGAAACCAGTATAGGTGAACCGAACGACCTTTGGTGGGAAATCTTCAGCACCCCCTGTTTGATGCCGCTCACATCAAAACCTTCAAAAAATATAGTGGTAGACCATTAAGGATTAACCATGTACTGTGGGACTAGCGTCCGGATAGTTACAGAGAGTCTCGCAATGATCAAAACGAAAAAATCAACCGTTCACCATGTCGTGGAGGGCAAGCGATGGGAGCTCAGCCGGGAAAAAGAGCGCATCACCTATCCGCCAGAGCATACCGGCCCAGTTCAAATGAATTGGCGCACACGAGAAAACTACTCCGCCACCGACCTCGACTACCGAGGCCGCAGCAAGATTTAGAGAGCCTCCACAGAATTTGCCATTGCCCGCCGTCGTGCGGGCTTTTTTATGAGTACCACCAACATGACAAATATCACCAACAACAAGCGTTGCGGAAGCTGCGGCGCCCCTCTGCCGGAGGACTTTAAGGAGGAGCAAGGCCAGCCGCTTCCTTGCGGCCACTAACGATCTCACCATTCTTGACATCGGAGCCCGCCAACGTGAGCGGGCTTTTTCTATTTCAGGAGCCCAAATGTTCAAGGACATGATCATTTACCGCACTGCGAAGAGCTGGCAGAGCGACCTGCTGGCGCTGGAGAATGCCCTGCAAAAGACAGTCTTTGCCGAATGCAGCGCCACACAGGAGCGTTCCGTCGGTTGGGTGCCGCCGCGCAGCGAGCAGCACGGTCCGATGGTTGAATCCGTGGCCGATCAATGGGTCATGCGCTTCATGACCGAGGCCAAGGCGCTGCCGGCCAGCGTGCTCAATCGCAAGGTCAACGAGAAGGCCGAGAAGGCCGAGCACATCGAAAAGACCGAGGGCCGCAAGCCCGGCAAGAAGGAAAGGCGCGAACTCAAGGACGAGGCCAAGCTTGATCTGCCGCCCATGGCCTTCACCAAGCAGGGCAGCATGTGGGTCTGGATCGATCCGCAGGCGCGCACCATGGTGCTCGATACCAGCGCCCAGGGCCGCGCCGACGAGGTGGTGACGCTGACAGCGGCTTTGACACCAATGTGACCATTGCTACCGGTGAGCTCTCAAGCCTGATCCGCGACCTGGTCGAAGCCCTGGACGGAGAAGGTCGCACCGGCATGGGTGACCTGTGCGCCTCGTTGGCTGGCAGCACCAGCAACTGATCGCCTATTCATAGATTTCCATGAACCGGGCCGCGCGCCCACATCAATGAATCCTCTGCTCGCCGACAAGCGGACTTTTTCGGGCTTTGTGGCGCACTCATTGCACACTCATTGCATAGGCGTCGATCAATGGCTGCAGAACACCCAATCTGCCGGCCTCTCCTGGGAGCCAGGAGCAGTATTGAAGACAAAGAAAAAGCCCCGGCTGCATAAACAGTCGGGGCTTTTGTATATCTTGGCAGGGGAAGAAGGATTCGAACCTTCGCATGCTGGAATCAAAATCCAGTGCCTTAACCAGCTTGGCGACTCCCCTACAGAGATAGCAATTATAGCTCGGTTTTTCCCAGGTTTCAAAGAACACCCATAGCCATACAAAACCACGGTCAGCGAATCCATGCTTTCACTGCACCGAATCGACTTGTTTCTGAGCTCCCACGTTTTCTGAGTCATGTGCCTGAGGTCCGAGCCTCTGGCCATGCTGCGCAACAGCTCGTCCCTCTCTTTGCCGTCTCTTCCTGCTGACTTCCATGCACTCTTGAATCGGGCGCGGTGCACGATGATCTTCCAATGAACAAGGCCACCGAAGTGGCCTTGTTCATTCCTCAGCATGTTGACAATGACTCTCCCATGCAGAGCCCTTGCCGTAGCAAAGGTGCTGCCTCCTTCCCACAAAGCGAGAGAGAAGGCACCGAACAGAGGGCAGCGACGTCAGCCGCTCGGGGGGGGAACAATGGCTAGGGGTTGCGCTGCAGATAGTCCACGGCCAGCGCAGCCAGTGAACGTGCACCCGTGGGCAGCTGCTTCTCGTCGATGTCGAACAGCGGCGAGTGGTTGGGTGGTGCCTTGGTGAAGTCCTGGCCTGCCGGCGGCGCACCCAGGAAGTAGAAGAATCCCGGCACCACTTTCTGGAACTCCGAAAAATCCTCGGAGCCGCTGACCTTGGGAATCACCATGGCCTTGCCGCCCAGGGCCAGCTTGAGCGCGGGCAGCGAGGCCTCGGTCAGCGCGGCCGGATTGGTGGTGACCGGATAGGCCACGGGGCCGAAGCGCACCTTGGCCTTGGCGCCGCTGGAGGCCGCGATCTGCTCGGCCGTGGCGGTGATGCGCTTGTGCGCTTCCTGACGCATGTCTTCGTCAAAGGTGCGCAGCGTGCCCTGCATCTCGACATTGTCGGGAATGATGTTGTAGCGCGTGCCGCCCTGGATGGAACCAATGGTCAGCACGGCCGGCTCCAGGCTGATGTTGAGCTGGCGGCTGACAACGGTCTGCAGGCCCAGCACCACCTGGCTGGCCGCGACGATGGGATCGACCGCACTCCACGGCGACGAGCCATGGCCGCCCCGGCCCTCGACCTGGATGCTCAGGCTGTCCGAGCCTGCCATCAGCGGCCCGCTGCGGTAGCCCACCATGCCCGAGGGCAGGTTCGCCGTGATGTGCAGGCCGTAGATGGCCTGCACATCCTTGAGCACGCCAGCCTCCACCATGGCCTTGGCGCCGAAACTGGGTACATGGCCATGGGCATCGGCCTCCACCGGAGCACCCTCCTCGGCCGGCTGGAAGATGAATTTCACCGTCCCTGGCAGCCTCGCGCGCATGCCGGCCAGCGCCTCGGCCGCGCCCATGAGCATGGCCACGTGGGCATCGTGCCCGCAGGCATGCATGACCAGCACCTGCTTGCCCATGTACTGTGCCTTGGCCTTGGAGGCAAAGGGCAGGCCCGTCTTCTCGGCCACGGGCAGTGCATCCATGTCGGCGCGCAGGGCCACGGTCTTGCCCGGCTGGCCGCCGCGCAGCACGCCCACCACGCCCGTGCCGCCCACGCCGGTCTGCACTTCCATGCCCAGGCGGCGCAGGTGATCGGCCACCAGCTTGGCCGTGCGTTCTTCCTGGCCCGACAGTTCGGGATGCTGGTGAATGTCACGACGCCACTCCAGCATCTTGGGCGCCAGCGGCTGAATGGCGGCATCCAGCGCCGCCAGACCCTGGGCATCGAGCCCCTGGGCGCTGGCTGCCAGCGGCAGGCCGCAGGCCAGCAAGCCGGCCAGTGCGATGCGCCGCAGGCCTGTGCGGGGCGGTGTGGAAAGCTTTGTCTCGGACTGTTTGTGAAGCATCTTCGTGACCCTGAAAAATGGCACAAGCAGTCATGCTAAAAGTGAAGCACCTGTGACAGACACGGCGAAATCGCCATTCGAGGAGCCAAAACCGCCATGCCCCGGACCTTCGTCATCGAGCTGCCCTGCCTGGAGCACAGCGCCACAGGCCATGCAGCGCATCTCGTGGAGATGCTGCGCAGCGCCAACCTCGTTGCCGGCCTGCGCCTGGGCCGACGCGCACCGCGCTTTGGCTGGCGTTGGGTCGATGGTAGGGGACAGCCCCTGCCGGCCATGCCGCACGCGGCCGAAGGCGCCCTGGCCGAGGGGCCCGCGCATGCCGTCTTCGCAAGCGCGCTGCATTGCCCGGACATTCCATCCATCCGCGACATCGTCGCCGCGCATCCGGTCCTCACGCAGCGCATCGCCACAGCCTTCGACCAGGGCCTGACCGTGTGCACGCTGGGCAGCGCCGCCTGGTTCGCGGCCGCCAGCGGGCGCTGCGAGGGCCGCCGTGTGGCCCTGCCCTGGTATTTCATGGGCGGATTCGGACTGGACTTTGCCGGCATCGAACTTGCCGAGGGCCAGCCCTTCGTGGACGACAGGCCCTGGCTCAGCGCCTCCCACCCCGAAGCCCTGGCCCCCATGGCCATCGCACTCACGCGCCATGCCTTCGGCGACGACCTGGCCGCAGCGCTGGCCGCCGTGCTGCAGCCCGATCCCCAGCGCGAACGCGCCACGCACGCTGCCCTGCAGGACCGCCGCATTCCTGCCACGCGGACCAGCGTGCTGGCCCATGCCATAGCCTGGCTGGAGGCGCGCGTGGAGCAGCCCTATGACCTGCGGACGCTGGCGGACGCGGTATCGGCCAGCCCGCGCACCCTGCTGCGCCACTTCCAGCAGGAGTTGGGGCACAGCCCGCTGGACCACCTGCACCGCCTGCGCTGCGCGCGGGCTCGGGTGTTGCTGGAGATCACGCTGGAGAGCGTGCCCTCCGTGGCGCTGGCCTGCGGGTATGAGGATGCCTCGGCGTTCCGGCGGGTGTTCGTCCGGTATGTGGGAATGACGCCCGCAGCCTATCGGGAAAGGCATGCCTTGAGGGCGCCGAGGCGGCGGTGGCGCGTCGCCGCCAGCGAGGTTCCCCGGCCTTGACGGCACTGACAAGCTGACAAGCTGACAAGCTGACGGAGATCTCATCGCACTGCCCCGGGCTTGTTCGGCAGGAGTTCCCATGCTGCAGCCATCTCCACTTCGCCCCAGAGGCCAATGAGGAAACCCCTCTACATTCACCTGAGCATTCACCTCACCCTGCAGCCGCGCCCTCTCCCTTGAGGCCTGTTTCGCGCCCTGCCGGGGACAAACCAGGCCAGGAAGCCTAGTCCACCGTCACCTTGGCTTCACGGATCACTTTTCCCCATTTGGCAGTTTCAGCGGCAATGAAACGATCGCATTCCTCCGGCGTCGAGCCTTCGGCAAACGTGCCCATGGTCTGCTGCATGCGCTGCGAAATCTCAGGACTGCGAATGATGCGAGCGACTTCGGCGGACATGCGCTGCACGATCTCCTTGGGCACTCCTGCCGGGGCAATCATGGCTGCCCAGGTGCTGCCCATCAGATCGGGAATGCCTTGCTCGGCAAATGTCGGTACATCGGGCAACACCGCCAGTCGCTTGTCGCTGGCCACGCCAATCAGTCGAATGCGACCGGCCTTGGCAGGCTGGATCAGATTGGGCGGAGGATCGAGGAACAAGGGGATCTGACCGCCCATGAGGTCGGTCAGTGCCGGTGCGGCCCCCTTGTAGGGCACATGAATCATGTCCGTCTTGGTCAGCAGCTTCATCAACTCGGTCGTCAGATGCGCGCTGGAGCCGCTTCCCGAGGAGCCAAAGCTGACCTTGCCAGGATGCGCCTTGGCATAGGCAATCAGCTCCTGCGTGGTCTTGAACGGCGCATTGGTGGACACGGCTGCAACCAGAGGCGAGACTCCCATCAGAGACACGCCGACCAGATCCTTGCCTGGGTTGTAGGGCAGCTTGGGATACAGCGTGGTGTTGGCCGCATAAGCGGCAATCACCACTCCGAACGTGTAGCCATCAGGTGCGGACTTTGCCACCTGATCCACACCGATGAGACTGTTCGCACCCGGCTTGTTGTCGATGACGATGGGCTGGCCCAGCGCTTTCTGCAAGCCCACTTGCAGCAGACGTGCCATCTGGTCGGTGAAGCCGCCTGCCGTGTAGGGAACGACGATGCGTATGGGCTTGGAGGGCCAGGGGCTCTGGGCCCAGGCCGAGGGAGCCAGCATGGCAGCGCCGGCTGCGGCGCTTGATTGCAGAAAGCTGCGGCGGGATGTCGAAGGCATGAGTGTCTCTTGATTCTTGCAGGGAGTAAGCGCCGCGCAGCAGCACGCCAGCGCGACAGGTAAAAGGAAAGAGGTCTCAGTATCCGCGGGCCACGTCCACCAGGTTGAGCAAGGGCTCGCCCGCGCGCAGGCGGCGCAGGTTCTCCAGGCACTGGCGGGCCACGGTGTCGGCCGAGGCCTGGGCCGCGATATGCGGAGTGACAAAGGCCTTGGGGTGCCCCCACACCTTGTTGCCGGGCTGGGGGGGCTCCTCGCGCAGCACATCCAGCGCGGCACCGGCCAGATGGCCTTCGTCGAGCAAAGCCAGCAGATCGTCTTCCACCACCTGCTCGCCACGGCCCACGTTGATGAAGTAGGCGCCGCGCGGCAGCAGGGAGAGGGTGCGCCGGTTCAGCAGATCGCGCGTCTCGGGCGTGAGCGGCAAGGCGCAGACCAGAATGTCGCTGGTGGACAGAAGCTGCTGCAGACCTTCGGCACCGCTGTGCGTGGCAAGGCCCGCAATGCTCTTGGCGCTGCGGCTCCAGCCCGCGACAGGATAGCCCACGGCCTGCATGGCAGCAGCCACGAAGCGGCCGACCTCGCCCAGACCCAGAATGCCCACCCGGCAGTCGGCGCTGGCGCGCACGGGGCGGCGCAGCCAGTCGCCTGCCTGCTGCTGGCGCGCGAACAGATCCAGCTCGCGCGTGTGGCGCAGCACGGTGCCGACCACATACTGGGCGATCTCCACATGCTGCTGCGGATCGACGGTGCGCGCCACGGGCAGTCCAACCGGCAGGTCGGGCACGGCCAGCAACTTGTCCACGCCCGCACTGGGGGCGCACAGCAGCTTGAGTTGCGGATAGGCCGCCAGCACGCCGGGCTTGAGGCTCCAGGCGAGCATGGCTTCGACCTCGGCGGCCGGTGCCTCTTCGCGATGGGCCCAGACCTGCACATCGGGCGCCAGCGCACGCAGCGCATCGACGATGGGCGCGCCCATGCTGGGGTGGATGTTGACCAGAATTCCCATTGATCTCTCCATGAATCTGAGCATTGTTCGCTGCCTGCGAAACGGCAGCAGCCCAAGCGCGGGACACCGAGCAAGGGCCTATGCCGGCCGCGCCGCCCCGCCGCGAGGGTGCCGTCCCCCTCCCTCGCGCAGCGAGTAGAGAGGCGCCGTGCAACGGGGGAAGGCGCGCAGCGACTCAGGGGGTGCTATTGCTTGTAAGAAGGATCGATGCGATCCAGGCGGCGCAGCAGGCCCGGCCAGGCCAGGCCCGCGCCCTTGCCCTTGGTGACCTGGCGCGACTGGTTGACCGCGTCGGCAATGATGGCCTGCGGGATGCGCGTGAGCTCGCCGCCGCCCGACTGGGCCAGGATCTGGATACGGCAGGCCGACTCCAGCGTGTACATGGCCAGCACGGCCTCGGCCACGCTGCGCCCGCAGGTCAGCAGGCCGTGGTTGCGCAGGATGAGGAAGTTGCTGGCACCCAGATCGTCCACAAGGCGCGGCTTCTCGTCATCGCGCAGGGCCACGCCTTCGTAGTCGTGGTAGGCCAGGCGCACCAGCGGGAAGATGGACTGCTGCGAGATGGGCAGCAGGCCCTCCTTTTGTGCCGACACGGCCACGCCGTAGCGGGTGTGCGTGTGCAGCACGCACTGCACTTCGGGGCGGCCGTCGTGGATGGCGCTGTGAATGACGAAGCCTGCGGGGTTGACGTCGTACTCGGTCTCCATCATCGGCTGGCCCTCGTGATCGACCTTGACCAGGCTGGATGCGGTGATCTCGTCGAACAGCATGCCGTAGGGGTTGATCAGGAACTGGCCGGGCTGGCCCGGCACGCGCGCCGAAATGTGAGTGAAGATCAAGTCGTCCCAGCCGAAGTGGGCGACCAGCCGGTAGGCGGCAGCCAGCTCGACGCGGGTCTGCCACTCCTCGGGCGTCACCTGACGGCGGACTTCGGACATCGTGGTGTCATGGCTCATGGGATTTGTCTCGTGATGGACATCGTGAAATGGAAGACAGGCTCAGCGCCCCGCCGCATACTGATCGCGCAGCTCGCGCTTGAGCACCTTGCCGATGGCACTGCGCGGCAGCTCGGCGATGAAGCGCAGGTCGGCCAGGCGCTGGGTCTTGCCGGCTTGCTGGTTGTACCAGCCCATGATTTCCTCGGGCCGGGCTGGCTGGCCCGTGCGCGACACCACATAGGCCACGGGCGTCTCGCCCCATTGATCGGAGGGAACGCCGACAACGGCCACGTCGTCCACGGCAGGGTGGGCACGCAGTTGGGCCTCCAGGTCGCTGGGATAGACGTTGAAGCCGCCGCTGATGATCATGTCCTTGCGGCGATCGAACAGGGTCAGGAAGCCGTCGGCATCAAAGCGGCCCACATCGCCCGTGCGGATGAAGCGCTTTCCCGTGGCATCGAACCATTCGGCCTCGCGCGTCTTGGCGGGCTGGCCGTGGTAGCCGCTCATCATGCTGGGCGAGTGGCCCACGACCTCGCCGTCCGCGCCGGGAGCGACCTCGCTGCCCTCCTCGTCGATGAGCCGGATGTCATGGCCTTCGGCGGGCTTGCCCACGGTGTGCAGCTTGTCCGGGTGCAGATGGGCTTCGAGAATGCAGGTGCCCCCGCCCTCGGTCATGCCGTAGAACTCGGTCAGGCTGCCGGGCCAGCGCGCCACCACATCGGCCTTGAGCTCGGCACGAAACGGTGCGCTGGTGCAGAACTTGGCCTGAAAGCTCGACAGGTCATGCTCGCCGAACTGAGGCAGCGCCATGATGCGCTGGTACTGCACGGGCACCAGCATGGTGTGGGTGACGCGGTGCTGCTGGGCCAGTTGCAGGTAGCGGGCCGCATCGAATTTGGGCATGAGCACCACGCAACCGCCGCTGCCCAGCGTGGGAAAGAACACCACCAGCGTGGTGTTGGAGTACAGCGGCGTGGCCAGCAGCGTCGTTCCCTCGGGGCCGTAGCCGTAGACTCCTCCCCGGTTGATATGGGTCCAGCGCATGCCGTGCGACTGCACGATGCCCTTGGGCGTGCCCGTGGTGCCAGAGGAATAGATGATGTTGAACGGTGCCTCGGGCTCCACGCTCACGGGCGCGGGCTGCGAACCCTCGGGCGCGAGCCAGTCCTCGAAGGCTCTGCCCGCAGCCACGCCGTCGAGCGAAATGCATTGCAGTCCGGTGTCGGCGGGCACCAGGTCCTGGGCCACCTTGTCGAGGAACAGATGGCGCGCCTGGGCATCGCGCAACATGCAAGCCAGGCTCTCGGCCGTGGAGGATGGCGCCAGTGGCGCGACCACCACGCCCGCGCGCAAGGCTCCGAGAAACAGCACGGCATAGCGCACGGAATTCAGCGCGCAGATGGCGATGGCCTGACCGGGCTGCACGCCGCCCTGCTGCAAGGCTGCGGCCACGCGGTCCATGAGGGCGTCAAGCTGGGCATAGCTCAGGGTCTGCTGGTCGTCGCGCAGCGCGACATGGTCGGGCTGCTGGCGCGCGTGGCTGCGGATCAGCTCGGCCAGCGTGGTGAAGGGGGTATCGGGAGAAGGCAGGCAGACAGTCATGAAGGCTCCGATTCAGGAATTTCAGGAAATGCAAGCGGGCTGCGCCTGTGAGCACCCGGCCCTGCAGGCGCTTGGGCAGACGGTGGCTTATTTGGCAGCCAGACCCAGGCGGTCTATCAATATCTTGTCCTTGGCAAACGCATCCCGGGCCCATTGTGCATAGTCGGCGCCCGAGCGGTACCAGGCGTCCTGGTTGAGCTGCCTGAGCACCTCGACATGGCGCGGATCGTCCATGGCCTTCTTGAAAGCATCGTGCAGCTTGCGCACCACGGCCGGGTCCATGCCCTTGGGGCCGGCCAGACCGTAGGGCGAAGTGGAGACCACGCCATAGCCCAGCTCCTTGGCCGTGGGCACGTCCGGCCAGCGCTGGGTGCGCTTTTCACCGAAGGTCATGAGCAGGCGCATCTGACCGCCATTCACATAGGTGTCCCAGCCCGAAGCATCGCTTTGCGCGGCCACATGACCGCCCAGCAGGGCCTGCTGCAGGTCGGCGTTGCCCTTGAAAGGCACATGATTGAGAGTGACCTTGGCGTTCTCGGCCAGCTCCTCCATCAGCAGATGCGGCGAGGAACCGATGCCGGTGGAGCCGTATTCGATCTTGCCGGGGCTCTTGCGTGCGGCGGCGATGTACTCGTTGAAGCTCTTGTAGGGAGAGTCCGAGCGCACCGTGAAACCGAAGGTATAGCCCGAGACGCCGATGATGTAGGTAAAGTCCGTGATCGGGTTCCAGGCGGTCTTTTGCATATGCGCCATGCGCAGCATGGACATGGGGAACTGGGTGATGGTGTAGCCGTCGGGCTTGGCGGTGCGCGCCATGGCGCCAGGGCCCAGCGTGCCGCCCGCGCCGGGCTTGTTCTCGACGATGATGGGCTGGCCCAGCTGCTTGCCCGCAATATCGGCCAGCGTGCGCATATGGCGATCTGTGGGGCCGCCGGCCGGGAACGGCACGATCAGCGTGATCGGCCGCGCAGGATAGTCGCCGGACTGTGCCCAGGCTGATGCGCCGGTGCCAGCGGCAGTCACAAAGGCGGCCGTGGCAAGTACCAGGCTGCGGCGGTCAAGGGAAATCTGCATGTCTTGTCTCCTGAATCTCTGAACCTGGTGGGGCCGGGGCACATACCTTGTGTGCCGCTCTGGCCAGGGCCCGGACACCGTGGTCCGGGCCGCGCATTGCGATGGCAACGCTTAGCTCGTCTTCACCAGCTCCGGCACTGCCTGGAACAGATCGGCTTCCAGACCGTAATCGGCCACCGAGAAGATCGGTGCCTCCGGGTCCTTGTTGATCGCCACGATCACCTTCGAGTCCTTCATGCCCGCCAGATGCTGGATCGCACCCGAGATGCCGCAGGCAATGTACAGCTGGGGCGCCACGATCTTGCCCGTCTGGCCCACCTGCAGGTCGTTGGGCGCATAGCCCGCGTCCACCGCAGCGCGCGACGCGCCGATGGCGGCTCCCAGCTTGTCGGCCAGCGGCGACATGACTTCCTGGAACTTCTCGGCCGAGCCCAGCGCGCGACCGCCGGAAACGATGATCTTGGCGGCCGTCAGCTCGGGACGCTCGCTCTTGGTCACTTCACGGCCCACAAAGGCGCTCTTGCCGTTGTCGGCCACGGCTGCCGCCGTTTCCACCGCCGCCGAGCCGCCAGTGGCAGCTGCTGCGTCAAAGCCCGTGGTACGCACGGTGATGACCTTGACGGCATCGGCGGACTGCACGGTAGCAATGGCGTTGCCCGCGTAGATGGGACGCTCGAAGGTGTCGGCCGAGTCGACCTTGGTGATGTCGCTGATCTGGGCCACGTCCAGCTTGGCGGCCACGCGGGGTGCCACGTTCTTGCCCGAGGCGGTCGAGGGGAACAGGATGTGGCTGTAGTTGCCCGCAATGCTCAGCACCTGGGCGGCGACGTTCTCGGCCAGGCCGTCCTTGAGGCTGGCGCCGTCGGCATGGATGACCTTGGAGACTCCGGCGATCTGGGCGGCAGCGGCTGCTGCAGCGGCTGCACCTTCGCCAACGACCAGCACATGCACATCACCGCCGCAGGCCTTGGCAGCCGTCACGGTGTTCAGGGTCGCGGTCTTGATCGACGCGTTGTCGTGTTCTGCAATAACGAGAGAGGTCATTTCAGTCGTCTTTCTCTAGAATTTTTCATGGTGCCTGCATCACCCGCAGTCGGCCAATCTGGCGCGGCTCAAGCGCGGGACACCGAGGAAGGGCCGCCCCGCACCGAGGGGTGTCCCCCTGCGGGGGATGACGCGAAGCGGCTCAGGGGGCCTTAGATGACTTTCGCTTCGTTCTTGAGCTTGTCGACCAGGGCGGCCACATCAGCCACCTTGACGCCGGCGCCGCGCTTGGCAGGCTCGGAGACCTTCACGGTCTTCAGGCGAGGCGTCACGTCCACACCCAGGTCTTCGGGCTTGAAGGTGTCCAGCTGCTTTTTCTTGGCCTTCATGATGTTGGGCAAGGTGACGTAGCGGGGCTCGTTCAGGCGCAGGTCGGTGGTGATGACGGCGGGCGTGGACAGGGCCACGGTTTCCAGGCCGCCGTCGACTTCACGGGTCACATTCACCTTGTCGCCAGCGACTTCGACCTTGGAGGCGAAAGTGGCCTGGGGCAGGTCGGCCAGGGCCGCCAGCATCTGGCCGGTCTGGTTGGCATCGTCGTCGATGGCCTGCTTGCCGCAGATGACCAGACCCGGTTGCTCCTTGTCCACCAGGGCCTTGAGCAGCTTGGCCACGGCCAGGGGCTGCAGCTCGACATCGGTCTCGACCAGGATGCCGCGATCGGCACCGATGGCCATGGCCGTGCGCAGGGTTTCCTGGCACTGGGCCACGCCGCAGGAGACGGCGATGACTTCAGTCACCACGCCTTTTTCCTTCAGGCGCACGGCTTCTTCGACGGCGATTTCGTCAAAGGGGTTCATGCTCATCTTGACGTTGGCGATGTCCACACCCGTGCCGTCCGACTTCACGCGGACCTTGACGTTGTAGTCCACGACACGTTTGACGGGTACAAGGATTTTCATGAGAAAGCTCTTTCCTGGTTTTGAAGAGTGAAAGGCTTAGCGGGCCAGGCCCGCGAGCCGCTCGTTGATCAGTGCATGGGCCTGGTCCATGATGCCGGCGATCAGCTGCGCAACCGTGGGCACGTCGTGGATCAGGCCCGCGACCATGCCGCAGGACCAGACGCCTGCGTCCATGTCGCCGTCGTGCATGATGCGCGGATAGACGCCGGCCACTTCGGGGGCGATGTCGGCAAAGGTGATGGCCGCGCCCAGCTCGCGCTCCTTTTGCAGCAGGCGCTCGGTGGCGGAGTTGATCAGCACGCGCTCGGTGTTGCGCAGCGGGCGCATGACCAGGCGCGTGTCCAGCTCGCTGGCCGCCACGATGGCCTGCTTGACCTTGTCGTGCACGGGCGCTTCCTGGGTGGCAATGAAGCGCGTGCCCATGTTGATGCCTTCGGCACCCAGCGCCAGCGCGGCCACCAGGGAGCGGCCGTCGGCCATGCCGCCCGAGGCGACAAAAGGAATCTTCAGCTCTTCGGCCGCGCGCGGCAGCAGGATGAAGTTGGGGATGTCGTCCTCGCCCGGATGGCCGCCGCATTCGAAGCCGTCCACGCTGATGGCATCGCAGCCGATGGCCTCGGCCTTGAGCGCATGGCGCACCGAGGTGCACTTGTGGATCACCTTGATGCCGGCTTCCTTGAGCGCGGGCAGCCATTTCTGCGGGTTGTTGCCGGCCGTCTCCACCACCTTGACGCCGCCTTCGATGATGGCCTTGACATAGCCCGGGTAGTCGGGCGGGTTGACCGAGGGCAGAAACGTCAGGTTCACGCCAAAGGGCTTGTCCGTCATCTCGCGGCAGCGCGCGATCTCGCGCGCCAGCAGCTCGGGCGTGCGCTGGGTCAGGCCCGTGATCAGCCCCAGGCCGCCCGCGTTGGAGACGGCTGCGGCCAGCTCGGCCAGGCCCACATGGTGCATGCCGCCCTGGATGATGGGGTGCGCTATGCCAAAGAGTTCGGTGATGCGTGTCTTCATGTCGTTGTCACTCCGCTGCAATGCCCTTGTCGCGGATCAGCTGGCCCCAGCGCGTGTAGTCCTGCTGAATGCGCTGACCCAGCTGGGCGGGATTCTGGAAGTTGGCGATGGCGCCCGCGTGAAGCAGCTTGCTCTGGATGTCCTTGTCAGCCAGTATCTGCTGGACTTCCGAGGCGATGCGCTCGACCACGGCCTTGGGCGTTCCCTTGGGCGCGAGCAGGCCGCCCCAGGAGACGGCGTCATAGCCCTTGATGCCTTGTTCGGCGATCGTCTTCGTGTCGGGAAGCATGCTCACGCGCTGGGGCGATCCCACGGCGATGGCGCGCAGCTTGCCGACCTGGATATGGGGCAGCGCAGCCACGAGGTCGGCATACATGATGGGCACCTGGCCGCCGATGGTGTCGGTGATGGCGGGCACGCCGCCCTTGTAGGGCACGTGCTGCATGTCGAAGCCGGCCATCTGCTTGAGCATCTCCATGCTCAGATGGCCGAAGCTGCCGGCACCCGAGCTGGTGTAGTTGAGCGGGGACTTCTGGGCCTTGGCGTGGGCGATCAGGCTCTTGAGGTCGGTGACATCGGGCAGCAGCGCAGGGTTGACCACGATGACGATGGGCAGGTCATAGACCGTGGCCACGGGCGCGAAATCCTTGACGGTGTCATAGCCGGCCTTCTTGTACAGGTGCGGCGCCAGCAGCGTGGGCGTGGCCAGCATCATCAGCGTGTAGCCGTCGGCCGGACTCTTGGCGACCTGCACGGCCGCGATGGAGCCCGATGCGCCGGGGCGGTTTTCCACGACCACGGTCTGCTTGAGACGCTCGCCCAGTTTCTGGCCCACGATGCGCGATGCCGTGTCGGTCGGGCCGCCCGCAGGGAAGGGAACGACCAGGCGCAGCATCTTGGCTGGCCAGTCGGTCTCGGCCAGCGCGCCGCCGGCCATGCCGGCCAGCAGCGGCGCTGCGGCCAGTGCCAGAACGCTGCGCCGCGTAGGGCGTGCCGGGGATGCGGGATTGCGCGTGTGCATGAAGTCTCCTCTCAAAGCTGTCTCAGCAGTCGTCGGTGGCGGCCCGCTACCGCGGGCCGGAAAAATAGGTCATCTCAGTGATCCATGGCGCTGCGCGCCACCCGCAACCTATGAAACTGTCGCGGCGCAAGCGCGGGACACCGAGCAAGAGCCGCCTCGCAGCGAGGGTGTCGTCCCCCTCAAGGGGGAAGGCGCGAAGCGTCTCAGGGGGTTCAATCCAGTTTCGCGCCAGCTTGCTCGACCAGCGCCTTCCAGACCGGCATATCGCGCTGATAGTTGTCGCGAAAGGCCTGGGGGCTGTTCATCATGGGAATGAAGCCGGCGCCCGTGATGCGCTCCAGCACCTTGGGGTCCTTGATGATCTCGCGCAGGTGGCCGTAGAGCTGGTCCACGACCTCCTTGGGCACGCCTGCGGGCGCGCCCATGGCCACCCAGCCGTAGATCGAATAGGCATCGTCGGTGACGCCCTGCTCGAAGATGGTCGGCAGCTTGGGCAGGATTTCCATGCGTTCCTTGCCCGTGACGCCGATGGCCTTGAGGCGGCCCGAGTCGATGAAGGGCTTGGTGTTGAGCGCGCTGGAAAAGCACAGCTGCAACTGGCCGCCGATCAGCTCCTGGATCATGGGAGCCTCGCCCTTGTAGGCCGCATGGTTCATGTCGGCGTCCATGGTCTTGCTCATGTAGGCACCGGCCAGATGCGCGTACGAGCCCACGCCCCAGGAGCCATAGGACAGCTTGCCCTTGTGCGCCTTCACATAGGCCAGCAGCTCCTTCATGTTGTTGGCCGGCACCGAGGGATGGACGACCAGCGTGACGGGCGCCGCCGCGACCTGGGTGATCAGCGCGATGTCCTTTTGCGGGTTGTAGGGCAGCTTGGTGTAGAGGAACTGGTTGATCAGCATCGAGGTGCTGAGCGACAGCAGCAGCGTATGGCCGTCGGGCGCTGCCTTGGCCACGGCCTCGGTGCCGAGGATGCCGGCGGCGCCGGCCTTGTTGTCCACCACCACGGGCTGGCCCAGGCGCTTGGCCAGCACCTCGCCGATGGTGCGCGCCATGATGTCGGTGGCGCCCCCTGCGTTGAAGGGAACGACCACGCGGATGGGCTTGCTGGGCCATGCCGGCTTGCCGGCCTGCGCCAAGGCGCTGCCCGCGCCCGTGGTCAGCAGACTGCCGCCGCCGATGGCGGCCAGCCCTTGAAGAATGTCGCGGCGTGTGACTTGATTGCTCATGGTTTTGTCTCCTGGGTATTGCTGTCTATGGGTGCCGTCTTGGTGCGGCATGCAAACCTGGCGGGGCTGGGGGCCGGGCATCAATGGCCCCCGTGGAATCAGTCGCGTGATCGGTCCTCTTATCCCTATTGCGCGGGGGGCTCGGGCAGGGTCAGCACGCCCTTGGACTGCAGCTGCTGCAACTGCTCGTCGCTCATGCTGAGCAGCCGGTGCAGCACCTCGCGCGTGCCCTCGCCCAGCGTGGGCGGCGCATGGCGGATGGGCAGACGCTGGCCGTCCAGGCGGTAGGGCGGCGCGAACACGGGCGTGGTGCCGGCCACGGGATGGGGCATGTCGCGCAGCAGGCCGCTGCGGCGCGTGCGCTCGCTGGTCAGGGCCTCGTGCAGACCGGCCACGCGGCCGCAGGGAATGCCGGCGGCCGTCAGGCGCTCGAGCAGCAGATCGCGCGGGAAGCTGCCAATCAGCTCCTTAAGCATGGGACTGAGCTCCTGGCGGTTCCTGGCACGGTTGACGTTGGTGGAGAAGCGCTGGTCCTCGACGATGTCGGGACGCAGGATGACCTGGCGGCAGAACTTGTCGAACTGGCTGTTGTTGCCCACGGCAATGATCAGCGGGCCGTCGGCGGCCTCGTACATGCCGTAGGGCACGATGGAGGGGTGGGCGTTGCCGTAGCGCTCGGGGTCGTGGCCCAGCTGCATGGCGTCCAGCCCGTAGTAGCCGGTGACCATGATGCCGCTGTCGTACAGCGCCATCTCGATGAGCCGGCCCTTGCCCGTGCGCTCGCGGCGGAACAAGGCGGCCAGCACGGCCTGGGCCGCATACATGCCAGTCACCAGATCCACCACGGCCACGCCGAATTTGAGCGGCGGCATGCCTGCCTCGCCGTTGAGCGCCATCAGGCCCGCCTCGCCCTGGATCACCAGATCGTAGCCGGGGCGCTTGGCCTCGGGGCCGCTGCTGTCGTAGCCAGCCACGGCGCAATAGATCAGATCGGGCTTGATGGCCTTGAGCTGCTCGTAGCCCAGGCCCAGCTTCTCGGCGCCGCCGGTCTTGAAGTTGTGGATGAGCACATCGAACTGGGGCAGCAGTTCATGGAGGATCTTCACGCCCTCGGGCGTTTGCAGATCCAGCGTGATGGACCGCTTGTTGCGGTTCATGCTGTTGTAGTAGGTGGTCTCGGTCTTGCCGATGCGCATGCCCCAGTCACGCGTGTCGTCGCCGCGGCCCGGGTGCTCGACCTTGACCACCTCGGCACCGAAGTCGGCCAGCACCATGCCGCACAACGGCCCGGCGAAGACGCGGGACAGATCGAGTACCTTCACCCCCTCCAGCGGGAAGTCGATGTCCGGGTTCTGTTCGGTATTGCTGTCGGCCATGAGCCTTGTCTCCTTGAAAATCTTGGTTTTGTCGGGTGCTCAGGCACGCAATCGGGTGAAATCGGCGCTGCGCTTTTCGAGAAAGGCGGCAATGCCTTCACGGGACTCTTCGCTGCCCTGAGAGCGCACCATGTACTGCGCCTCCAGCTCCAGCTGCTGCTCCAGCGTGGTGCGCGGTGCCTGCCGGCACAGGTCCTTGATCAAGGCCATGGCCTGGTCCGGGCCGGTCGCGACCTGGGCGGCCAGCGCTACGGCATCGGCCAGCGCCTGGCCGGGCTCGGCCAGCCGGTTGACGGGACCCAGAGCGTGCATGCGTTCGCCGCTGATGCGCTCGCCAGTCAGGCACAGCTCGGTCAGCACCTGGCGCGAGACGAACTCGGCCAGAAAGGCCATGGCACCGCCGTCGGGCGTCAGCCCCACCTTCACATAGGCCACGGAGAACAGGCTGTCGCGGGCGGCCACCAGCATATCGCAGGCCAGGGCCAGCGACAGGCCAGCGCCCGCCGCTGCGCCTTCGACGGCGGCGATGACGGGTTTGGGGCAGTCGCGCACGGCGCGAATCAGGTCGTGCAGGCCTTCCAGCTTTTCTCGGCGCTGCTCCACGGGCAGTTCGCGGCGCCCGGCCAGTTGGCGCAGATCGCCACCGGCGCAGAAATGACCGCCCTCGCCCGTGAGCACCACCGCGCCCACACTGGAGTCGGCCGCAGCATCTGCCAGCGCGGTCGTGACGGCCGCGTAGAAGGCGGGCGACAGCGCATTGCGCGCAGTCGGGTTGTTGTTGCTCAGCACCAGCACGGCACCTTCGCGGCGGATCAGCAAAGCGTCACTCATTGATGTTCTCTCCATGTCTAGCGAAACCGCAGCCTCCCAGCCTCGGGGCTCAGGCCTGCGTCAAGGCCATGAAACGCGCCAGGTGATGGTCCTCGTCGCCAAACTGGTGGTCGATCATGATCAGTCGCTTGGCGTAATGCGCCAGCGGCAGCTCCCAGGTCATGCCGATGCCGCCATGCATCTGTATGCTTTCCTCGGCCACCAGGGTCCCCACGGAGCCCACGGTGTACTTGGCGGCAGACAGCATCCTCTCGCGCTCGGCGCCCTGGGCATTGTCGATGGCATCGGCCGCATTGATGACGGTGGAGCGCACCTGCTCCACCTCCAGCAGCAGATCGGCCATGCGGTGCTGCAGCGCCTGGAAGCTACCGATGGCCACGCCGAACTGCTTGCGCGTCTGCAGATACTCCAGCGTGTTCTGCTTGGCCACATCCATGGCGCCCAGCGCCTCGGCAGCCAGCGCCAGCAGGGCAAATCCCTGCACATGCTCAAGCACGGCATGACCCTGGCCCTCGGCGCCCAGCAGAGCATCCTCGGCCAGCTGCACATTCTCGAACGTCAGCTCGGCAGCGCGGCCGCCTTCCATGCGGCTATAGCCCCGCTTGGCAATGCCGGCGGCGTTGCCGTCGACCAGGAACAGGCTGATGCCGGCAGCATCGAACATGCTCCCTGCGGTGCGCGCCGACACCAGCAGCAGGCCGGCCTTTTCGCCAAAGGCCACCACGCTCTTGGCGCCGTTGAGCACCCAGCCCGTGGCGCTCCTGGCTGCCGTGGCGGTGACCTTGTTGAGCTCGTAGTGGCTGCCCGGTTCGTCGTGCGCCAGGGCGGCGATCACGCCGCCGGCGATGATCTCCTCCAGCTGGCGCTTTTGCGCATCGCTGCCAGCGGCAATCAGGGCCTGGCCCACGACCAGCGCCCCCAGCAGCGGCTCGGCCACCAGGCCACGGCCCAGTGCCTCGAACACCACGCTGATGTCAAAGCCTGAGCCGCCAAAACCGCCCACCGCTTCGGGGAACAGCGCGCCGATCGCGCCCAGCTCGGCAAATTGCGCATACAGCGCGGGGCTGTGACCTTCTGCGCCATAGGCCAGCAGGTTGCGATGCTCGATGCCGTACTGCTCGGAGACAAAACGATTCAGGCTATCCGCCAGCATGCGGCGGTCTTCGGTGTGTGTGAAGTTCATGACAAATTCTTTCTACCCAACAGGTCATCTATCCAGATCGCTCGGCATCACCGCTTTCGAGGGAGACACCGAGCAAGAGCCGCCTCGCAGCAAGGGTGTCGTCCCCCTTGGGGGCGCCCGGCTAGGGGCGCCCGGCGAGGGGAAGGTGCGGGGCCGCCCAGGCGAAGCGACTCAGGGGGTTACAGATTCACAAGCCCAGAATCATCTTGGAGATGATGTTCTTCTGGATTTCGTTGGAGCCACCGAAGATCGACAGCTTGCGGTAGTTGAAGTAGTTGGCCGAGGCCGTGGCGGCCTCGTCGATGCCGCCGATGGGCGCCTGGTCATAGCCTTCGTACTGTGCCTCGTCGATATAGGGCACGGCATACACGCCCATGGCGCGGCGGATCAGCGACAGGATTTCCTGACGGATCTCGGTGCCGCGGATTTTCAGCATGGAGCTTTCCGCACCGGGCACGCCGCCACCGGCCACGGCGGCGATCACGCGCAGATTGGTGGTCTTCATGTTCTCCAGGTCGATCTCGACGCGCGCCATGCGGGCGGCGAACAGCGGGTCCTGGCTCAAAGGCTGGCCGTTCTTGTGCACCTTGGCGGCGATGACCTTGAGCTTGGCCAGGGCCGAGATGCAGAAACCCACACCCGCAATGCCGGTGCGCTCGTAGGTCAGCAGATACTTGGCATAGGTCCAGCCCCGGTTTTCCTCTCCCACCAGATTCTCGACAGGCACCTTCACATCGGTGAAGAAGACTTCGTTGACTTCCTTGTCGCCGTCCAGCGTGCGGATGGGACGCAGCTCCACGCCGGGGCTGTTCATGTCCACCAGCAAAAAGCTGATGCCGGCCTGGGCCTTGGCCTCGCGGTTGGTGCGCACCAGGCAGAAGATCATATTGGCGTGCTGGCCCTGGGTGGTCCAGGTCTTCTGGCCGTTGACGATGTAGAAGTCTCCATCGCGCACCGCCGTGGTCTTCACCGATGCCAGATCGGAGCCCGCGCCGGGCTCGGAGTAGCCCTGGCACCACCAGTCCTGCCCGCTCAGAATGCGCGGCAGCCAGTACTTCTTTTGCTGCTCGTTGCCGTACTTGATCAGCACAGGCCCCAGCATGTTCACGCCAAAGGGCACGATACGCGGGCCGCCGGCCAGGGCGCATTCGGTGTCGAAGATGAACTTCTCGACTGCTCCCCAGCCCGGACCGCCATGCTCCTGGGGCCAATGATTCGCATACCAGCCGCGCTCGTTGAGGATGGCATGCCACTCGTCCTGATCGGCCTTGCTCAGACGCTGGCCGGCCTTGATCTTGAGCGAAATATGCTTGGGCAGCTTCTCCTTGAGAAAAGTCTGCACCTCGGCGCGAAACGCCTCTTCCTGGGGGGTGAATTGCAAATCCATTGCTATTTCCTGGTAATCCATGGCGCAGCGCACTCCGCCTTGCAAACCGCGCGGCCCACGCCAGAGACAGCGAGCAAGGGCCGCCCCGCAGCGAGGCTGTCGTCCCCCTTTGGGGGAAGGCGCGCAGCGCCTCAGGGGGTCTTAGTAAATCTCGAACAGGCCCGCAGCGCCCATGCCGCCGGCAATGCACATGGTCACCACGCCCCACTTGACCTGGGGGTTGCGGGCCTTGCGGCGCTGGCCTTCAAGCAGGATGTGGCCGGTCAGGCGTGCGCCCGTCATGCCGAAAGGGTGGCCGATGGCAATCGCGCCGCCGTTGACATTCAGGCGCTCGTTGGGAATGCCCAGCTGACGCTGGCAATACAGCGCCTGCGAGGCAAAGGCTTCGTTCAGCTCCCACAGGTCGATATCCTGAACCGTCAGGCCGTGGCGCTTGAGCAGCTTGGGCACGGCAAACACGGGGCCGATGCCCATCTCGTCAGGCTCGCAGCCGGCCACGGCAAAGCCGCGGAAAGCGCCCAGGGGCTTGAGGCCCAGACGCTCTGCCAGCCTGGCCTCCATCACCACGCAGGCGCTGGAGCCGTCAGACAGCTGCGAGGCATTGCCGGCCGTGATGAAGTTGCCCGGGCCCTTCACAGGCTCCAGCTTGGCCAGCCCCTCCAGCGTGGTGCTGGCGCGGTTGCAGTTGTCCTGCGTGGCCACCACCTCGCGGTAGGTGACTTCGCCGGTTTCCTTGTTCTTCTCCATCATGCGTGTGGAGCAGGCGATGATCTCGTCCTTGAACAGATCGGCGGCCTGGGCCGCTGCCGTGCGCTGCTGGCTTTGCAGCGAGAACGCATCCTGGTCTTCACGCGTGATGCCGTAGCGCTTGGCCACCACATCGGCGGTGTCGATCATGGCCATGTACAGCTCGGGCTTGTGCTCCACCAGCCAGGGGTCCATGTCGGTGGGCAGATTGTTGCCGGCCCGGATGCCGGAGATGGTCTCGATACCGCCGGCCAGCATCACGTCCACGCCCTCGGCCACGACGCGGCCTGCCGCGATGGCGATGGACTGCAGACCCGAAGCGCAAAAACGCGTGATGGTGGTGCCGGCGATCGACAGCGGCAGCCCGGCGCGCAACACGGTCTGGCGGCCCAGATTGCGGCCCTGGAAACCGTCGGGGTTGCCGCAGCCCAGAATCAGGTCCTCGATCATTTCGGGATCGACCCCCGAGCGCTCCACCGCCGCCTTGACGGAGAAAGCAGCCAGTTGGGCGGCGGGAGTGACGTTGAACTCGCCACGATGCGACTTTGTCAGCGGTGTGCGGGCGGTGGAAACGATAACGGCTTCACGCATGGTGCTTGTCTCTGTGAATGTTGAAAATTATTTTTGATAGCTACAAGCGCTTTCCATTCCTTGTTTTCATATACTTTTCATACTGAAATCAATACAAATAAAGCGCTAGCAGCTCCTTTTTTTGACTACGCGATCAAAAACCGACACGCCCTATCGGCGGACTGCCGAGCAAGGGCCTAGGCGGCCCCGCCGCCCCGCAGCGAGGGCAGTGTCCCCCTCCCGCGAAGCGAGAGAGGGGGAAGGCGCGGCGACGCGCCTCAGGGGGTGTTACTTATTCAGGCTCTCGAAGTTCTTGCCTTCGGCCACCAGCTTTTGCAGCAGCGGCGCAGGCTTCCAGAACAGCGCGTCTTCCTTGGCAAAGGCTTCGATATCGGCCAGCACCTTGGCCAGGCCCTGCATATCGGCCCACTTCATGGGGCCGCCGCGGTGGCGCGGAAAGCCGTAGCCGGAGATAAAGGTCACGTCCACATCCAGCGGGCGCAGCGCAATGCCCTCGCCCACCACCTTGGCGCCTTCGTTGACCATGGCGGCCATGTAGCGGCGCATGATTTCCTCGGCCGTGAACGGGCGCGGCGTCACGCCCTTCTTGGCGCGCTCGGCGTCCACGATGGCCAGCACCTCGGGGTCGGACTGACCGATGCGCGCACCTTGCGGATAGAGATAAAAGCCCCGGCCCGTCTTCTGGCCGAACCAGCCCTGCTCGCAGATGCGGTCGGCAATCTCCACATAACGGGCCTTGGGGTCGCGCGTGGCAGCGCGGCGCTTGCGCGTGGCCCAGCCGATATCGCCGCCGGCCAGGTCGGTGACCTGGAAGGGCCCCATGGCAAAGCCGAAGCCGCGCACGGCCTCGTCGATCTCGTAGGGGCTGGCACCGTCTTCCATGATGTAGTCGGCGGCCTGCTTGTAGGTGGCCAGAATGCGGTTGCCGATGAAACCGTCGCAGACGCCGGCGCGCACGGGCACCTTCTTCATCTTCTTGGCCAGCTCGAAGGCCGTGGTCACCACATCGGGGGCCACCTTGGCGGGCACGACGATCTCCAGCAGCTTCATGATGTTGGCCGGGCTGAAGAAGTGCAGACCGATCACGTCCTGCGGGCGGCTGGTGACATCGGCAATCGCGTCGATATCCAGATACGAGGTGTTGGTGGCCAGCACGGCACCACTCTTGCAGACGCGGTCCAGCTCCTTGAACACGGCCTTCTTGACCTCCAGGTCTTCAAAGACCGCCTCGATCACCAGGTCCACATCGGCAATGTCGTCATAGCGGGTCGAGGGCGTGTAGCGCGCCATGATGGCGGCCTTGGCTTCCTCGCTCATGCGGCCCTTGGCAATCAGGCCGTTATAGACCTTCTCCACATTGGCCTGGCCGCGTGCGATGGACTCGGCGTCGCGCTCGATCATGGTCACGACCAGGCCGGCATCCAGCGCCGAGACGGTGATGCCCGCGCCCATGGTGCCGCCGCCGATGATGGCGATCTTGCTGAAGGCGCGCGGCTGCGCGGCGCGGGCTTCGGGAATCTTGGCCGTCTCGCGCTCGGCAAAGAAGGCGTGGATCAGGCCGGCGCGCTGCGGGCTGTCGATGCAGGCCAGAAACTGGGCACGCTCGAACTTCAGGCCTTCGGCAAAAGGCAGATCCAGCGCGGCCTGCACGCAGTCGATGATCTTCAGCGGCGAGAACAGGCCGCGCGACTTCTTGGCCGTGTCGGCACGCAGCGCATCGAGCTCCGCCTGGGCGGCAGCCTTGTCGGCCAGACGGCCCGGCGTGGCGCTGACGGGACGCAGTGGCGCGCCCTGCGCCAGCAACTCACGCGCATAGGCCAGGCCCGCAGACACGGGGTCCGTGCCCTCTTCCAGTTGGTCCACCAGACCGGCAGCCAGTCCGGCCTTGGCACCGATCTGCTGGCCGCTGAGCATCAGCTCGGTCGCGGCCTTCACGCCCATCAGGCGCGGTGCACGCTGCGTGCCGCCGGCGCCGGGCACCAGACCCAGCAAGACTTCGGGCAGACCCAGCTTCGCGCCCGGCAGGGCCAGGCGGTAATGCGCCGACATGGCGATCTCCAGGCCGCCGCCCAGCGCCGCGCCGTGGATCACGGCCACCACGGGCTTGCTGCAGGCCTCGATACGGTTGCAGACATCGGGCAGGAAAGGCAGGACCGGGGGCTTGCCGAATTCGCGGATATCGGCACCGGCGATGAAAGCCTTGCCCTCGCCCACGATCACAACGGCCTTGACTGCGGCGCTGGCATCGGCCTGCTCCATGGCCGCCATCAGACCCTGGCGCACGGCAGCGCCCAGTGCATTGACGGGCGGATTGTTGACGCTGACGAGCAGGACGTCACCGTCTTGCCTGAGTTCGACGACAGAGGTGCTGGCTTGGGCGGTCATGCGTGTCTCCTGAATCTCTTTATGGAATGGGCTTTATTCTTACGACGACAATGTTTTCTAACAATCCCATGAATCATTGACAGACTGTCAAAGGAAATTGGACAAACACGCCATGGACTCCCAATCGCTGACCCTGCTGGTCGAAATCATCGATAGCGGCAATCTCAGTCAGGCGGCGCGCAAGCTCAAGATGACGCGCGCCAATGTGAGCTATCACCTGACCCAGCTGGAAAAATCCGTGGGCGTGCAACTGGTCAAGCGCACCACGCGCCGCGTGGAGCCCACGGAGATCGGCATGCGCCTGTACGAGCACGGGCGCAACATCCACAACGAAATGCTGGCCGCACGCGAGGCCATCACGGCGCTGGGCCAGAGCCTGCAGGGGCGCGTTGGCATCAGCGTGCCCAGCGGCTACGGCCAGATCGTGATGAGCGAATGGCTGATCGAGTTCAAGCGCCTGTACCCGGGCATCGTGCTCGACGTGCTGTTCGAGAACCGGGCCGACAATCTGCGCGACGATGTGGACATCATCGTGCGCGTGATCCAGGAGCCGCCCCTGTCCCTGGTGGCGCGCAGCATGGGCACGGTGCGCTACCTGGCCTGTGCCTCACGCGAATATGCGCAGACCCACGGCCTGCCCAGAACCCTGCATGCCCTGCGCGCCAGCCCGCTGATCACCGCCGGGGTCACGGGGCGGCAATTGCGCCTGGCCGCCTATCTGGGCACCGAGCGCCACGAGGTGATGCTGGAGCCCACCATGATCTCCGAGCATTTCCCGTTTCTGCGTGACGGCATCCTGGCCGGCCTGGGCGTGGGCCTGGTGCCCGACTATGTGGTGCAGGACAAGCTGGCCACGGGTGAGGTGCTGAGCACGCTGGACGAGTACCGGCTCAGCATTTTCGGCACCCATATGTATCTCCTGTACCTGCCCAACCGGCACCAGACCAAGGCCGTGCGCACCTGCATCGATTTTCTGCTGGCCAAGGCCCAGCCCGAAGCAACCCGTCTGGCCGCAATGCCCCAGCCCTGACGCAATGCCCCGGCCCTGAGCCGCAACGCACAACGCCAGCGCGCAGGCTGGCGTTGTCATTCGGCAAGAAGTCTTGGAACGTGTTGGCGTTCTCAGGACAGCCTGCGGCTCAGATTCTGCTGTCGCCAGCTGCTGGGGCTTTGCTGAAAATGCTTGCTGAACCAGCGCGTGAAGGAGCTGTTCTCGGCAAAGCCGGCCTGGGCGGCCGCTTCGCTCACCGACAGTTGCGGATTCTGCAGCGCACGCAGCGCGGCCTGGCTGCGCACGGCGTCCAGCGTTTCCTGAAAGCTGGTGTTCTGGGTTTCCAGGTGCCGCTGCAGCGAGCGGGCCGTATAGCCAAGCGCGCCGGCCACATGGGCAATGCTGTGGCGCCCGTGGGGCAGCAGCGACTGCAAGGTGCTGCGCACCTGCTGCTCCAGCGACCTGGCCATGGGCCGCGGCGCGTGGCGCTCCATCAGGCTGCGGGCGTGGCTCTCCATCAGGCTGTCGTGATCGGCATCGACGGCCTCCAGATCCTCGTTGCTCACCACGATGCCATCGAAGTCCGAGCCGAACACGATCTCGCTGCCCAGCACGCGGCGATGGCTCATGGTGCTGCCCGGCGCGCTGTGCGAGAAGTGGATGCCGGCCGGGCTCCAGTGCTTGCCCAGCTGATAGCGGCACAGGCTCATCAGCGCCGTGATACCCAGCTCCACCGGGTGACGCCCCGGACTCTCGCGCTCGGTATCCAGGTTCAGCTGGATGATGGAATAGCGCCCCTGGGTCACCACCTCCGTGCCCACGGTGGTGCTGATCATATGGTCATAGTCCTTGAAGGTCTTGAGCAGGCTTGCGAGGCTGGCCTGGTGCTGCAGCAGCAGGCTGATCGGCCCGAAGTCGGACAGACGCCAATGCGATCCCATGAGCAGGCCCAGCGAAGCCTGCCCGGCCTGCGCCGACGAAGCCTCCAGCAACTGCGCAAACGCCGCTTCGGGAACCATGAGGTCGGGAGAGCTCAGACAGCTGTGATCCAGCCCCACCTGGCGGAACATGCGCAGCGGATCGATGCCGAGCTCATTGGCCACCTTGGCGTATTTGCACAGGCTCACACTTCGGATACGGGGCTTCATCGTGACCAGGAAAACGGTTGACACGGGTACTGCGCAGCAGGCCCGGATTTCATGGATGCAAACAGGGCTCAAGGGCAAGCTGCATTTCGGATGTTGATGTTTATCAATATCACCACCAGCGGTCAATCAATGGATACCAGTAGATCGCGACAGATATGACGATTCGGCGCGCAGATGCGTCCACTTCAAGACGCCCCGGCCCGGCCCCAGGGTTTTCCTTGCCCCCACCCAAGAGGGCAACAAGCTGACGCGATCGGTCAAGCCCTGCGGCTGCGGCTGCGCCGAAAATTTTTCCATCAGACGGCGGCGCACTGCATCAAGGCCTTGCCGGCAACTTAGGAGAAGACCATGAAAGTCGAACAACTGACCTGCAGCATCGGCGCTGAGGTTTCCGACATCCACCTCGGCGATGCGTCCCGCGACAAGGGCCTGGCCGAGGAAATTCGCGCCCTGCTGCTGCAGCACAAGGTGCTGTTCTTCCGCGATCAGGACATCACACGCGCCGAGCATGTGGGCTTTGCCCGCCACTTCGGCGACCTGGAGGACCACCCCGTGGCCGGCAGCGACCCCGAGCACCCCGGTCTGGTGCAGATCTACCGCAGCGAAAAGCGCGAAAACTACGAGAACACCTATCACAGCGACGGCCAGTGGCGCGAGAACCCGACCATGGGCTGCGTGCTGCGCTGCATCGAAGGCCCGGCCGTCGGTGGCGACACCATCTGGGTCAACATGGCCGAGGCCTACCGCAACCTGCCCGAAGACATCAGGAAAAAGATTGACGGTCTCAAGGCCAAGTCCAGCATCGAGCATGGCTTCGGTGCCGTCATGCCCGAAGAAAAGCGTCTGGAGCTGGGCCGCCAGCATCCTCCGGTCGAGCATCCCGTGGTGCGAACCCACCCCGAAACCGGCGAGAAGATTCTCTACGTCTGCAGCTTCACCACCCACTTTGCCAACTACCACACGCCCGAGAACGTGCGCTATGGCCAGGACAAGACGCCCGGCGCCAGCATGCTGCTGAACTATCTGATCAGTCAGGCGGCCATCCCCGAGTACCAGGTGCGCTTTCGCTGGAAGCCCGGCAGCGTCGCCATGTGGGACAACCGCTGCACCCAGCACTACGCCGTGCAGGACTACTGGCCCGCCGCGCGCAAGATGGAGCGCGCTGCCATCATCGGCGACAAGCCTTTTTGAGCGAGCTATCTGGCCTGCTTTTTTGCGCCCCTTTTTCCGACCCGCTATTGCCAGCCACCAGCGCCGCCGCATGCCGGCACCGACACACGGTGCATCACACCGGCGCTGCACACAAACAATAGCTGGCATCGCTTGACTGCCATCGAAAGTAAAGCCATAGCTGCCTGAAAAGCTTTTAAATAAAGCGCAGGCAGCTATTATTTTTTTCCTCATCGCCCCCTGCATGAATGTGCGCCCGACCCGACCAGGCCCTGCCTTGCGCCAATCGCGCCCTGAAGCCGAAGACAGCGCCCAGGCCCGCGAGGGCGGCAGCGCCGCCAGGTACAGCCTGCCATTGCGGTGAGCCATGGCGTGCGCAGACTATGTCAGGCCCGGGCCCCTGTCTTGCCAGAGCCATTTTTCCGGGTCTTACAGACATCATCCAGGCATGAAAAAGGCCTCCATCGCGGAGGCCGTTTTTGCGCATGTCGGTTCAGCACAGACCGCTTGCAGGCGAGGCCGTGATCGCCTTGCCTGCAAGCCTGTCCCCGGAGATCAGGAAGTCTTTCTGAGGAAACCCTGGTTGGCGCCGGGCCGGTTGGGCGCAAAGCCGTTGGCGGCCAGGCTCTCCTCCACGCTGTCGTAGAACACTCCGATCTTGCTGATCTCGCGCGCCTGCCTGGCGGTGGCGACAGGACGACCGAACTCGCGCGAGATGCGCACCAGCTGCTCGATCTGCGAGACGGTGCTGGCCTTCTCGGTGCGTGTCTGGTTCCACAGACAGTCCTCGGTGCCGCAGCGCACATGCAGACCGGCGGCGATGCCCCACATGTTCACGGGCAGCACGTTGCGCACATTGCTTTCCACGGTCAGCACGGCACCATCGGGCACGGCGCGCACAAAGTTGGCCAGGCTGTACAGGCTGGGCGTGTCCATGCCGCCGGCAATCGCCACCCAGTTCATGACCAGTGGGCCCCTGTAGAAGCCGCGGCGCATCAGGCGCTCCACCGACTCGAAGCTGTTGAGGTTGTAGCACTGGAAAGCGCTCTGGATGCCGGCCTTGGTCAGGCGGCGCACATGCTCCTCCACCCAGCCCGGCTGCGCGGGCACGGTCATTTCCTTGTAGGCATTGAACAGCGTGGGATTGGCGCGCGAGGTACCGGCAAAGTCCGCGTCTTCGGCCTGATCGGTCACGTTCATCTGCGAGGTGTTCACCGTCACGGTCACCTGATCGGGCACCGGCTCCAGATCGGCCAGCATGTGCCGGGTGTCGTCGGACAGCCATTTGGCCGCCTGACCTTCGTCCTCGGGCGCAAAGCTGATGGAGCCGCCGACCTGGATGATCATCTCGGGCACGGCCTTGCGCACGCCGGCAATCAGCTCGTTGAACTGGGACAGGCGCTTGCTGCCCTTGCCGTCCAGCTCGCGCACATGCAGGTGCAGCACCGTGGCGCCCGCGTTATAGCAGTCCACGGCTTTCTGGATCTGCGCCTGCATGGTGACGGGAATGTCTTCGGGAAAATCCGAAGGCAGCCAGCCCGGGGCATAGGGTGCCGCCGTGATGATCAGGGGTTGCTGGTTTTCAGGGAATAGATGGCCGTCAAGAAAGTTCATGGCATGTCTCCAAGTGAATGCAGGCTTCGACGCACAGCCACGGCCGCGGCTTGCCCGACCTGCGCAATGCCGCCTGGCATTCAAAAGGCATGGGCAACACCGGCCATCAGGCACCGGATCGTCGAAATTGAAAGCAATTTCACTGTAGGAGAGCTGTCTGCAAAGCGTTTGCCCCAGGACGCTCAAAGCTTGGCAAAGTGCGCCAGCACCTGCGCGCGCCCCGATGCGCCCTTGGGCCGGGCCGGGCCGACCCGCCGGCCTGTTGCCGCCTTGCTATCGCAGCGGGCCGCCTAGCCGCGCCATGCGGCCTCGATGGCGGCGATATCGATCTTCCTCATCTCCATCATGGCTTCAAAAGCCCGTCTGGCCGCCGCGCGATCCGGGTCGGCAATGGCCGTGGTCAGTGCACGGGGCGTGATCTGCCATGACAGACCCCAGCGGTCCTTGCACCAGCCGCACTGACTCTCCTGGCCACCGTTGCCGACGATGGCGTTCCACAGGCGATCCGTTTCCTCCTGATCGTCCGTCGCGACCTGAAACGAAAACGCCTCGCTGTGCTTGAAGACAGGGCCGCCGTTCAGGCCCAGGCAGGGAATGCCCATGACCGTGAATTCGACCGTCAACACATCGCCCTGCTTGCCGCACGGGTAGTCGCCCGGCGCATGGTGGACCGCGCCCACGGCGCTGTCGGGGAAAGTCTGGGCGTAGAACCTGGCGGCTTCCAGTGCCTCGCTTTCGTACCAGAGACAAATCGTGTTTTTGCTGACCATCTTGACTCTCCTGAACAGGGACTGATGAATGTCTGCCAACCCGCAGACCGCGACCCCCTCTCTCTATCGATGCGCCGATGCATTGCCGGCTTTCGGTGTCTGTGCATTCAAGCCCGATTTCTGCGCCGCTTCAACCCCCAAGTCGGCAGGCGAGGCCCATCTCCACGCAAACAGCCTAGCTCCCCGGCTCTGGGCAGGGCCCCGGATCGGATCAGTGCATAGCGGCGCAGACGGCTTGCGGGGCGGGCCTTCTCCCGGGGCGGGCCTTCACCGGAGTCGCGCCTGCCCCTGCCGCCGTATCTCGGGCCGGCAAGTCGCCGCCCGGCGCAGGCCGAGCTTGCCTCGGCTAGCGCACACCAGAGCAACAGCGTCTGCTTTATATCAAGTTAACTTCTTTCATTTTTGTCTAGTCATATAATTGACTACACATATATAAGACTCCATTCTTGAAACCTACGTCATGAAATTCACTCTGAACGGCCAGGAAGTGGACGCGCAAAGCGCCACTGCCGACACACCTCTTTTGTATGTGCTGCGCAATGACATGCAGCTCAACGGCCCCAAGTTCGGTTGCGGCCTGGGCGAGTGCGGTGCCTGCGCCGTGCTGATCGACGGCAAGGTGGCGCGCTCCTGCTCCGTGCCCCTGAAGGCGGTGGACGGCAAGAAGGTCACCACGCTGGAAGGCCTGTCGCCCGACGCCAGCAAGGCCGCCAACGCGCAGGCCCTGCAGGACCGCGCCGTGCTGGATGTCAGCGCCGCCAAGCAAGAGGCTCCCGCCCCATCGCGCACGTACACCCTGCATGTGGTGCAGCAAGCCTTTGTCGATGCACAGGCTGCCCAGTGCGGCTACTGCACCAACGGAATGATCATGGCGCTGGTCGCCCTGTTCAACCAGCAGCCCAAGGCCAGCGACGAAGAAATCAGGCACGCACTGTCCGGCCATCTGTGCCGCTGCGGCACCCATGTGGAAATCATGCAGGCCGCCGCCCGCGCCCGTGAGCTGATTGCCATGGGCCACAGCCCGGCCCTCCCCTCCGCCGGCGCATCCACCACCGCAAAGGCTGCCTGATCATGAAATTCTTCACCAAAGACAATCACGCCCAGCTCACCCGTCGCCAGCTGCTCAAGGCCGGCGGCATGCTGATGGTCGGCTCCGTTGCAGGCGGCCATCTGCTGATGGCCCAGACCGCCCCTGAAGCGGCTGCCAAGGGCGCTTTCCCCATTCCTTCGGCCAAGCTGGTGGACAGCTTCATCGCGATTGGCGCCGACGGCTCCGTCACGGCCTACAACGGCCACGTGGACCTGGGCACGGGCGTGCGCACGGCTCTGGGCCAACTGGTGGCCGACGAGCTGTATGTGGACTTTGCCGCCGTGACCATGGTGCTGGGCCACTCTGCCCGCACCCCGGACCTGGGCCCCACCATTGCCAGCAACACCATCCAGGTGTCGTCCCTGCCCATGCGCCATGCCGCAGCGCAGGTGCGCCAGTTGCTGATCAAGCTGGCGAGCGAAAAATCCGGTGTTCCCGCCGAGCGCATCACCACCCACAAAGGCTTTGTCATCGCCGGCGGCAAGCGCTACGGCTATGGCGAGCTGGTCCAGGGCCAGGATCTGCAGATCGAGGTCGACGACAAGATCGAGCTGCGCAAGTCCGGCTTCGAGTACATCGGCAAGTCGGTGCAGCGCGTGGACATCCCCAACAAGGTGCTGGGCGCGCTGACCTATATCCATGACCTGCGCGTGCCCGGCATGCTGCACGGCCGCGTGATCCGTCCTCCCTACACCGGCGCCGATGCCACGGCTCCCCTGGGCTCTAGCCTCGTGTCCGTGGACGAAAAGTCCATCGCCCATCTGCCTGGCATCGTCAAGGTCGTGGTCAAGGGCGACTTCGTGGGCGTGGTGGCCGAGCGTGAAGAGCAGGCCATCGCTGCCATGCGCCAGCTCAAGGTCACCTGGAAGGAGTGGAGCGGTCTGCCCGATATGTCGCTGAGCGGTCTGCACCAGACCCTGGTGGACCACGCCAAGACCGACCGCGTGCTGCAGGAAGACGAAGGCGCGCTGCAGGCCGTCGAGCAGGTCAAGACTGCGCTGACCCGCGACTATGTCTGGCCCTATCACGCTCACGGCTCCATCGGCCCGTCCTGCGCGATTGCCGAAGTGGGCAACGGCCAGATCCAGGTCTGGACCGGCTCGCAAAACCCTCACGACGTGTGCAAGGACATTGCCAAGCTCATGGACGTGAATGCCGACAACATCAACGTCACCCGCCTCGAAGCCTCTGGCTGCTACGGCCGCAACTGCGCGGACGACGTCTGCTCGGACGCCGTGCTGATGTCTGCCGCCGTGGGCAAGCCCGTGCGCGTGCAGCTGATGCGCGAGCAGGAAGCCGGCTGGGAGCCCAAGGGCACGGGCCAGCTGATTCGCGTGCGCGGCGGCCTGGACGAGCACAACAATGTGGCCGCCTACGAGCTGCGCACCTGCTACCCCTCGAACAACGCCTCGGCGCTGGCCCTGATCCTCACCGGCAAGGTGTCCGCCAAGATCGATGCCCAGCAAATGGGCGACCGCACTGCCATTCCGCAGTACGAGTACCCCAAGATGCGCGTGATCTCCCAGGACGCGGTGCCCATCGTGCGCGCCTCGTGGATGCGCGGCGTCTCCGCCCTGCCCAATGTGTTCGCCCATGAGTCCTGGATCGACGAATGCGCCTATCTGGCCAAGGCCGACCCCATCGAGTACCGCCTGCGCTATCTCAAGGATCCGCGCGCCGTGGCGCTGATTGCCGAGGCCAAGAAGCAGTGCAACTGGCAGGAAGGTCCGGCGCGCCGCAATGCGGCTGCTGACGATCAGCGCCTGGTCAAGGGTCGCGGCTTTGCCTATGCCCGCTACTTCCACAGCAAGTTCCCCGGCTACGGTGCGGCCTGGGCGACCTGGGTGGTCGACGTGACCGTGGACCGCGAAACCGGCGAAGTCAAGGTCGACAAGGTCTTTGTCGCCCAGGACACCGGCGCCATGGTCAACCCCGCAGGCGTGCGTCATCAGGTGCACGGCAACGTGGTGCAGTCCACCAGCCGCGTGCTCAAGGAGTTCGTCACCTTCGACAAGAGCGGCGTCACCTCCGTGGAATGGGGCGGCTACCCCATCCTGCGCTTTGACGAGCTGCCCGAGATCGACTCGCTGCTGGTCGAGCGCCCCGACGAGGCGCCCATGGGCGCCGGCGAATCGGCCTCCGTGCCCAGCGCCGCCGCCGTGGCCAACGCCATCTTCGACGCCACCGGCGTGCGCCTGCTGGAAGTACCGTTCACGCCCAGCCGCGTGCTGGCCGCGCTCAAGGCCGCCAAGAGCGGCGCCGCCTCGTCCAAGTGACTCCACCGATAAAGAACATAGATATGCGAACGTTCCAAAAGATTCTGGCGGGCGGTGCGGCTGTAGTGGTCGTGCTGGCTGCCGCCGGCCTGGCGCTCACCCATCAGGGCGAGATTGCGCCCCAGTCAGCCATTGCCGCTGCCGACTTCACACCCCAGCAGATTGCCAAGGGCAAGCTGCTGGCCGCCATGGGCGACTGCGCCGTTTGCCACACTGCTCCCAGCGGCAAGACCAACGCGGGCGGTCTGGCCATGCCCAGCCCCTTCGGCACCATCTACACCAGCAACATCACGCCCGATCTGCAGACCGGCATCGGCAGCTGGAGCTATGAAGCCTTCGAGCGCGCCATGCGCCACGGCGTGGACCGCGAAGGCCAGTACCTCTACCCCGCCTTCCCCTACACGGCCTTCAGCCGCGTGACGGATGAGGACATGAAGGCCTTGTACGCCTTTTTGATGAGCGAGCCTGCCGTGGAGAGTCAGCCGCCCAAGACGGCGCTGAACTTCCCCTACAACGTGCGCCGCGGCATTGCAGCCTGGAACTGGCTCTACCTCAAACCCGGCGTCGTCAAGGACGATGAAAAGCAGGCTCCCGAGTGGAATCGCGGTGCCTATCTGGTCGAAGGCCTGGGGCACTGCAGTGCCTGCCACACACCGCGCAACGGCCTGGCCGCTGAAAAAACGGGTGAATTCCATCTCACCGGCGGCAGCGCCGAAGGCTGGGATGCTCCTGCTCTGACGGACAAGACGGCCTCGCCCCTGCCCTGGACCAAGCAGGATCTGGTCGACTACATGAAGACCGGCTTCTCGGCCCGTCACAGCGTGGCAGCCGGCCCCATGGCTCCCGTGGCCCACGGCCTGTCGCAGCAAAGCGATGCCGACCTCGACGCCATTGCCACCTATCTGATGAGCTACCGCAAGGCCGACGCCGCGCCCGGCGATGCCAAGGCACTCATCGAAGAGAAGACCGCCAAGCCCAAGCTGGCGCTTGATGCCGAAGGCTACCGCCTGTACCAGGGCGCCTGCATGGCCTGCCACAAGGCAGACCCCTCGGGCAGCAGCTTCGGCGTGCGTCCCCAGCTGGCGCTGAGCACCAGCCTGCACTCCGCATCGCCCGACAACGCCATCATGGCCGTGCTCGAAGGCGTGCAACATCCGGCCCATGCCGACCTGGGCACCATGCCCGCCTTCCGCCATGCACTCAGCGATGCACAGATCGCCACCCTGCTCAACACCATGCGTGCCCAGTACGGTGTGGACGAGTGGAAGGACCTGGCTGCCAAGGTAGGCCAGTTGCGCAAGCAGACCCAGGCGCATTGACAGCAGGCGCTGCCAAAGCGCTGCACAGCTCTGCACAAGCCGGCCTTCCCTGTCCCATCGGGCCTCGGAAGGCCTTTTTGCGCGTGATCATTTACGGGTAGCGCCGCTACCCAGCGCCCGCCTGATGCTTCAAAATTGCAGCGAGCGAGAGAAACAGAGAAAGCAAGCAATGGACAATATCGACGTCTTGGTACTCAAGGCACTGCGTGACTGGCGCTCGGCCGGTCAGCACGCCTTGCTCGCCACCGTGGTGCGCACCTGGGGCTCGTCCCCGCGGCCCGTGGGCTCCATGATGGCCTTGCGCGAGGACGGTCGCGCCATTGGCTCGGTATCGGGCGGCTGCATCGAAGACGATCTGATCGCCCGCCACACCAAGGCCCTGAACCAGAATCTGGGCATCCCGGACGGCCCGCCGCAGCTGGTGCGCTATGGCGTGAGCGCCGACGAGGCCCACCGCTTCGGCCTGCCCTGCGGCGGCACGCTGGAGCTGCTGCTGGAATTCAACCCCGATGCGGCCAGCCTGCAGCAACTGGTGGCCGAGCTTGAAGCAGGATCACTGGTGAAACGCAGCGTCGACTGCGGCAGCGGCGAAGTCAGCCTGCAGACGGCCGAGCACCCCGATGTGCTGGAGTTTGACGGCCAGCAACTCGTCAACCACCTCGGCCCCGGCTACCGCATGCTGCTGATCGGTGCGGGGGCCCTGGCGGAATACCTGGCCACCATGGCCTTGTTCAACGGCTTCACGGTCACCGTCTGCGACCCGCGCGAGGAATACATGGGCAGCTGGTCCGTGGCCCAGGTCAGCACCGTCACCGACATGCCCGACGATGCCGTCACGGCCTTCAAGCCCGATGCGCGCAGCTGCATCGTCGCCCTCACCCACGACCCCAAGCTCGACGACCTGGCCCTGCTCGAAGCCCTGCACAGCCCGGCCTTCTATGTGGGCGCCATCGGCTCGCGCCGCAACAACCACGCCAGGCGCGAGCGCATGATGGAGCACTTTGGCGAGACCGAAGCGTCGCTGGCCAAGCTGCGCGGCCCCATCGGCCTCTATATCGGCAGCAAGACTCCGGCAGAGATCGCGGTGAGCGTGATGGCCGAGATTCTGGCCGTGAAGAACGCCGTGCCGCTGCCGCAGGCCATGTCGGTGGAGGTGGCCAAGCACGAGCATGACATTGCCATGAACGAGGCCAGCACGCATTGCGCCATTCCGGAGATCCGCCAGCCGGGCTCGGCGCACTGATCTCCGTCAGCTCAGGCCCGCAGCGCAAAGTCCACGGCCGCTGCAGCATGCAAGGCCGTGGTGTCCAGCACCGGCAGCACGCTGTCTTCGCTCTTGATGAGCAAGCCGATTTCCGTGCACCCCAGCACCACGGCCTGCGCCCCACGGGCCGCCAATGACTCGATGGCACGCTGATAGAGCTTGCGTGACACATCGCTGATCTGCCCCGCGCAAAGCTCCTCATAGATGATGCGATGCACCTGCGCGCGCTCGGCCTCGCCCGGCACCAGCACCTTCAGGCCGAACTGCTGCTCCAGCCTCTCGCGCATGAACGGCTGCTCCATGGTGAAGCGCGTTCCCAGCAGCCCCAGCACCTGCACGCCGGCTGCACGCGCGGCCGCACCGACCGGGTCGGCTATGTGCACAAAAGGAATCGACACGGCTGCCGCCACCTGATCCGCCACCTTGTGCATGGTGTTGGTGCAAAGCAGCACGCAGTCGGCGCCGCCGGCTTGCAGACGCCGGGCGGCATCGGCCAGCAGCGCTGCCGCGTCATGCCAGCGGCCTTCATGCTGGGCCTGCTCGACAGGGCCGAAGTCCACGCTGTACATCAGCAGCCTGGCCGAGCGCAGCGCCCCCAGACGGTCCCGGACACCCTGGTTGATCAGGCGGTAGTACTCGGCGCTGGACTCCCAGCTCATGCCGCCGATCAGGCCGATGACGCGCTGCGGCCCGGCGCTTGTTTGCAGGTCTTGATTCATGAGCGCCAGTGTGAGGCCGGCCGGCCGCCATCGTCTATCATGAAATTTCAGCAAGCCATGAAGACCCACCTGATTCAGCCTTTGGCAACCGATGCGCCAGCCGTGCAGATCCATTTGCTCGATCGCGCCGCCTACAGCAGCCGCGACCCGGTGCGCATGCATACGCTGGGCATTGCGCTGCAAAGGCAGCAAGGCGTGCACGCGATTGCCTCCGACAGGCGCGTGGACTTCGACACCTGGCCCGGCACCCTGAGCTATACACCGCCGGGCGTGGAGGTATTTTCCGAATCGGCCACCGGCGGCGAATATCTGGTGCTGCGCTATGCCGCCCATGAGGCTGACGCGCCGAGGCCGCCACAGCGCATCTCGCGACATGGCGAGCGTGCGGCCTTGCAGATGGCGCAGCATCTGCGCCGGCTGCTGCTCAGCCCGCAGCCGGACGCTCTGGCCATCGAGCAGGCTGCGCTGCGCTTTCTGGCCTGCCAGGAAGGCAGCGCCTGCGGGGGCGACGCGCGCCCCGGCGCCGGCTATGCGCGCGTGCTGGAGCGCATTGCCGCCGAGCTCGATCGGCCGCTGAGCATTGCCGAGCTGTCCGCCATGGTGGGCACCAGCCCCTTGCGCTTTCTGCGCGAGTTCACACGGCTCACGGGCATGACGCCGCATGCCTGGATCACGGAGACCCGGCTGCAGGCGGCCCGCGCCATGATGCGTGGCCCCGATCTGTCCCTCACGCAGATCGCGCTGGACTGCGGCTTCAACCACCAGTCGCATATGGGCCATCTATTTCGCCAACACCTGGGCCTGACGCCAGGCCAGTATCGGCAACATCACGGCTTGAAACAAACACCCGGCCCTTGAATTGCGCGCCTGCAGGCAGGCGATTCACATACGGTTTCATTGCCGGACACACAAAGTGCGGCCTGCGGGGCGCGCCATGCCTCAAGCCGCATTCAAGCGGCGTACCATTGCCGCCTCAATGACGACCGCCAAGAAAAAGAAAACGCCTGCGCGCAAGCGCGGCAATGCCTCCAAGACTGCTCGCTACAGTCTCTCCCGCATCAAGCGCTTTGCCCTGTCTGCAGGTGCGGCGGCGCTGGCCAGCTTCCAGATTGCCAGCTGCAGCTTCAATCCCGGTGCCTCTGCCGAAAAACTGCTGGGCCAGGCGCTGGCGAGCCTGCATATTCCCGCACTGGATGCGCTGGGCCAGCGCCTGCAGGCCTTTCGCAAGAACGGCTGGCCGGATCTGGATGGTCTGCATTCCGGCTCCGGCTCCCACACGCCCAGCGTGGGCGGCAAGGTGGCCAAGGCCGATGTCACGGCAACTGCCCAGCCCACGCACTTTGCCGGCTGCCCCCAGTTCTTTCCCGGCGGCAAGGCTCCGGCCCTGCAACTGCACTCCCATGAGCGCGAGCTGTGCTTTTCGGGTTTTGCCGTTCTGCACAACGGCAGCACCAAGACCCCGGTGTTTGTGGCCGAGCGTCTGAACCGCCAGACGCTGCAGCAGGCCCAGGGCTTGCAGCGCAGCGACAAGTTCTATGCCGACGCCCGCCTGCCGAGCGCCGAGCGCTCCGAGCTTGATGACTACAAGCGCTCCGGCTTTTCGCGCGGCCATATGGCCCCGGCAGCAGACATGAGCACGCCCGAGGCCATGGCCCAGAGTTTCAGCCTCGCCAATATGGTTCCGCAAAACCAGGTGCACAACGCGGGAGCCTGGAGCCAGGTGGAACAGGCCACGCGCAAATACGCGCTGCGTGCCCGGGGCGACGTCTATGTCTTCACCGGCCCGGTGTTCAGCAAAAATGCCTCGACCATCGGTGCGGGCAAGGTGGCGGTGCCCGACTACCTCTTCAAGCTGGTCTATGACGCCAGCACCGGCAAGAGCTGGGTGTACTGGCAGGCCAATAGTGCCGACACCCGCATGGGCCCGCCCATCAGCTACGAGGAGTTCACCCGCCGCACCGGCATGCCGCTGCTGTCGGCAGTGAATCTGCCGACAGCATAAAAAAGGAGCTTGCAGCGCAATCCGCTCAACGATTTCAATATGTTTTCATATTGAAATCTATGAATAGCCTGCGTAACAAGCTCACTTTTTAATATCCATACAGATCCACCGAGACGACGCGGATTCAAGTCGGCTCGCCCGCCAGCCTGCGCACCACCTCGGACAGCACCTGGGCCTTCTGGCGAGTGCGCTCGTTGGCCATGCCCGTGAAGCCACGCTTGGTGGCCGTGTGGTGCAGCGTATGGCCGACCTGCTTGCGGTACAGCGCACGCGCCCGGTCGCGCATGGCACGGGCGCGCTGCAGTTGCAGGCGGCGCTGGGCCGGGCTCAGCCTGACCAGGGCCGCATCGGACTGGGAAAGGTCGTAGAGCTCACACTCATCGGTGGCGAGAAGTTCATGTGCGCTATGGATGGCACGTCCCATGGCTTGCTCCTGTCATCAAATGCAATGAAAAAACACCTTGGAAGCATGCACATCCAAGGTGTTTCGGTGAGTACAGAACTGCACTCTAGGACAGATTCCGGCTGAGCCGCCCAATACCGCACCCATGCCAGCGGTATTGGGGACGCAGCGAACTGCCAGCCAAAGAGGCGATGAGCCTGCCGCCAGCCTGTGCAGACGGCACGTGCTCCTGGCTTGCCTGGCTTACCTGACTGCGGCTCCTGCTGCGGCCGCTGCCGGCGCACTGGCCGCTGGCACGCTAGCGACTGCAGGGCCGTGCTGCCAGCTGACGGGCAGCACGGTGTCCAGCCAGTGCATGCGCCAGGCCAGCAGCGCGGCGGCTGCCATCAGTGCCAGCACACACAGGCTGTTGCGCAGGCCATGACTGTCCGCATAAGGGTCGGCAATATTGCGCTTGGCGTTGACCGGCACCTTGGCCGTCTGCGACAGGCTGCGACCCAGGCCCAGATTGATGTTCATGCGGCCATTGATGGCCCAGCCGCTGGCATCCAGAATCGGTCCCAGGCTGCGCTGACGCAGCTTGAGCCAGGCAATCAGCATGCTGGGGCCGGAGATGGCCAGGATAAGGCCCAGTATGGCCACCGGAATCCACGGCCCCAGTTCGATGAACTTGCCGAAGATGCCAACGATCACGGCACTGAGCGAGCCCAGTGCCACGCCGATGGCGGCCACCGTCCCCACATCGGTCTTGCGCGCTGCGGCAGGTGCCTGGGCCAGCTCCTTGGGCGCTGTCACCAGCTTGGCCGCGTTGTCGCCGAGGCTGGTATTGACCACATCGTTCTTGGCTGCGGCATGCTTGGCGACCTGCTCCTCGATCATGCGCAGGAACTTCTTGTAGGGCGAAAAAAAGGCCTGGCCGATGCTGGTCGGGTTGTCGATGAGCTTGACGATGGTCGCATCCCAGTCCTGGCCCGCACGGTCGTAGAACACGCCGTTGCGCCCCACGAACAGAAAGTCCACATCGCCTGCCGTGAAGGCCGCAACGATCGTCTTCTTCTGCCCCTCGCGCTTGCACTCGCAATAGGCCAGATAGGTCTTGGCCATGGCGGCCAGCACCGAGTGGGCGGCGGCATCGGCCACCTCCACGGTCAGATCGCAGCTGCGGCCGTCCAGGAACAAGGTCCCGGCCTGGAAGGCCGCGCCTTCGCGGCGATAGAAGCGGGAGAAGGAGACAAAGTTGTTGAGCAGCTCCAGCAGATCGCGCTGCAGGCGGATCAGCTTTTCCAGGGCCATGGCCTGCACGGCATGCTCTTTTTCGGCATCGTCATGGTCCAGCAACTGCATTACGGCGTCTTTCAGTCCGCTGGACAGCAACTGCTGAATCTCGGCCTCGCTCACTGCGCCCAGCGGCGTGGCAGGGCACTCTGACAACCATTGCTGGCAATGAGCCAGCATGGTCTTGAGCTGATCCCACTGCACCTCGGTCAGCGCCGTCAGCGCTTGGCCGAACACGGGCTGCACGGCCTGCTCGCGCAAGGTCTGCAAGGCCGCAGCCCAGGCGGGATTGACGCCATTGACCAGCGGCAGGCTGCGCTCGCCGGTAACGGCAGCCAGCGGCAGCGCGGCCACAGACTCCGATGCATTGCTGAGCACCAGCGCCCCCAAAGCGGCATAGCCCTCTTCCGTGGGGTTGAGCGGTGCCCGTGCATTGGCATCGAACTCCACCAGTCGCGTGCGGGCAAAAAAGTCATCGACTTTGGCCTGCACCGCGTTCACGGCCTGCGCAGCCGCCAGCGCCTGTGCGCGCGGCTGCAGATTGCAACCCAGCCCTTGCGCCCGGGCAAACCAGTCCTGCAGGCTTTGCACGTCTTCCCAGAAGGCCTCGGCCTTGCTGCGGTTGATGCCGGGCACTCCATCGCTGCCGTCCACCGCACCGTAAAGCTCCTGAATGCGCGCAATCAGACCGGCCAGCGCCTCATCGCCTTCGGCCGTGGCTGCACTGACGACGCCGTCGCCATTGAAGCGCAGGGCCTGCAGCGAGGCCATGCGCTCCTGCACCTGGGCCAGCGTGATGGCCTGGGCATCGGGCAGGCCCGCGAGTTCCAGCACGCGCCTGGCCTCCGCCAGCAGCAGCGCGCCTTCCTGCGTCGCATCGTTGATGCTGCCCAGTTGCAGCACATCGCCGCCATCGGCCAGAACTTGCGGGTCACGCACTCTTGCCACGGCCCATTCACAGGCGGCCACCAGCTCCGGGGGACGAATACGTCCGTCCTTGCTTTCGTCAATCAAATCCAGCGTTGCGCTGTCGAACTCGATACCTCTGGTGGGACAGGCCAGAGCCACCCACAGCTTCTGATCGAGCTCACCAATATGGGCAATGTCCTGGCCCGTGCGGATCACCACCTGGTCCACCTCGCCGGCGCGGAAAAACTGCCACTCGTACTGCTTGTGCATGAAACTACCAACTCCCAGGCAAGGATTGCCCTTGTCAAAGCACATGGCAACCAATGGCTGCCTGCACTATCCGCTATCAAAAGCGAGGAGTTTAAAAGTCATTTGCACTGCCCGAATGGTGACATTTGTGAACTCTTGCGCTTCCTGGGGCTGGCTGGCACTGCCTGCTGCGGCCTTGTTGCGCCATCTTGAGTGGCTGCTTGCTTGGCTTAATAAAGTACTTTTTTAGATACTTTATTTGCTACACTGCCCCGCAAAACTGTGCCTATGACTGCTACGTCCACCGCCTCCCAATCTCGCGACAAGCTGCACCTGCAGCTGGCCCGGCTGTTTCGCAACAAGATAGCGACGGGCGAGTGGCCGGTCGGACAAAGCATTCCCACTGTCGATGAGCTCGAGGCACTGCACGGCGTCTCGCGCACCACGGTGCGCATGGCTGTACATGCGCTGGTCGACGAAGGCCTGCTGGAGACCCGCAAGCGCGGCGGCACCAAGGTCGTGGGCCAGCCCTACAAGCCCCCATCCTTTTTGCTGCCCACGACATGGCAGGAGCTGGTGGCCTTTGGCGAGCAGATTCAGCAGACCACGCTGCAGCAAGCGAATGACTGCGTGCCGCCCATTACTGCCGGCTTCCCCTCCCCTGGCGAACTGGCCCCGGCCTATACCTATTTTTTGCGCGTGCACAAGCACGGCGATGCACGCTTTTGCCTCTCCGAGCTGTACCTGGAACAGAACCTCTACCCCAGGCTGCAGCAACAGCTGGAGCGCACCACGCTGGCTCAGGCGCTGGGAAATGATCCAGCGCAGATCGCCACGGCCCGCCAGTACCTGAGCGTAGCCCCGGCCGACGAGCTGATTGCCGAGCAGCTGGGCGTGCCGCTGGGCACGCCGTTGATGCAGGCGCTGCGCTGGGCCTGCAATCCACAGGGCTTGATCGTCTACTGGGCCAAGGTACGCTTCATCAGCGAATACGTGCATATCGAAATGGACCTGCTCAAATGACCACCGTCCTGCCCCAAGTCCAGCAGCTCTCCAAGCCCCATAGCGGCCGCGTCGCCTGGATCACCGGCTCCACCAGCGGCATAGGCTGGGCCGTTGCCAGGCAACTGGCTGGCGAAGGTGCCGCCATTGCCCTGCATGGCAGCGCCGCCCCCAGCGCTCGCACCGATGCCCAGCTGGCCGAGCTGCAGGCACTGGGTGTGGCAGCCCGCTATTACGCGCTCGACCTGGCTGACGGCGAAGCCATTGCCCCCCTGGCACGGCGTATTGCCGCCGATCTGGGGGAAGTGGACATTCTGGTCAACAACGCAGGCATGCAGCATGTGGAATCGGTGCTCAGCTTCCCTGCGGCCCAGTGGAACACCATGCTGGCCGTCAACCTGAGCGCACCGTTTCACACCATACAGGCCTGCACGCCGGCCATGCTGGAGCGCGGCTGGGGGCGCATCATCAATATGGCATCCGTCAGCGGCCTGGTCGGCGTGGCCCACAAGCCCGCCTATGTGGCCAGCAAGCACGGCCTGCTGGGCCTGAGCAAATCCGTGGCACTGGAGCTGGCCACCACGCCCGTGACCTGCAACGCCATCTGCCCCGGCTGGGTGCTCACGCCGCTGGTACAGGCCCAGATCCAGGCCCTGGCGCTGCGCGAAAACCTGGACGAGCCCGCAGCCCGCACCAAGTTGCTGGGAGCCAAGCAACCCTCGCAGGCTTTTGTAACGGTGGAACAGGTTGCGGCGCTGGTCAGCTTTGTGGCCAGCGACAACGCCGCCCAGGTGCGTGGTGCACAGTGGAATATGGATGGAGGCTTCACTGCGGCATGAAAGGTCGACAAGCCAGATCCCATAGATCGGTCATAGATCGGTCATAGCTCGGTCATCGATCGCTCATAGATCAATGGCTGACAGCGCACAGCAGATCAGCGCTGCAGCCTGTTTTTATTCAAATCGTTTAAGGAGACGAACATGACATTGAACGAAACCCACGACGCCGGCCTGCAAAGCTGGGTCACCAGCGCCAACACAGGCAGCAGCGACTTCCCCATCCAGAACCTGCCGTTTGCAGTGTTTCGTCGCAAGAGCAGCAGCGAGGCTTTTCGCGGCGGCGTGGCGATTGGCGACCAGGTGCTGGATATGGCGGCCGTTCGCGATGCCCAGGCACTGAGCAGCGATGTGCAGGCCCAGGTCGAAGCAGCGGCGCAGGGTCAGCTCAACAGCTTGATGGCCATGGGCCCGGCATCATGGTCGGCCCTGCGCCTGGCGCTGTCGCGCGCCCTGCGTGCCGGCGCTGCCGAAGAAGCCGCGCTCAAGGCCTGCCTCGTGGCCCAGGCCGATGTGGAGTACGGCGTACCCGCACAGGTGGGCGACTACACGGACTTCTACACCTCCGTGCATCACGCCACCAATGTGGGCAAGCTGTTTCGCCCCACCAACCCGTTGATGGAAAACTACAAGTGGGTGCCCATCGGCTACCACGGCCGTGCCTCCAGCATCCGCATCTCCGGCGTGGACTTCAAGCGCCCCAACGGCCAGCTCAAGGCCCCCGATGCCGACCCCGTGCTCAAGCCCTGCAACCGCCTCGACTATGAGCTGGAGATGGGCATTTACGCAGGCTCGGCCAATGCCTGGGGCGAGGCCATCGGCATCGAGGACGCCGAACACCACATCTTCGGCCTGTGCCTGCTCAACGACTGGTCGGCACGCGACATTCAGGCCTGGGAATACCAGCCGCTGGGCCCCTTCCTGTCCAAGAACTTCGCCACCAGCATCTCGCCCTGGATTGTGACGCTGGAAGCACTGGAGCCCTATCGCACGGCCTTTGTCCGCCCGTCCGAGGACCCACAGCCCCTGCCCTACCTCAGCTGCGAAGCCAACTCGCAGCGCGGTGCGCTCGATGTACAGCTCACGGTCGCCATCCAGACCGAGAAGATGCGCGCCGAAGGCAAGGCTGCCGAGCAGATCACCCGCACCAGCTACCGCCACGCCTACTGGACCATGGCCCAGCTGATTGCCCACCACACCGTCAACGGCTGTGATCTGCAACCCGGCGACCTGCTGGGCACGGGCACACTGTCCGGCCCCACCATGGCCGAAGCCGGTGCCCTGCTGGAAATCACCGAAGGCGGCAAAAAGCCCTTGAGCCTGAGCAACGGCGAAACCCGCACCTTCTTGCTCGACGGCGACGCCGTGGTCTTTACCGGCTGGTGCGAAAAGCCTGGAGCCGCGCGCATCGGCTTTGGCGAATGCCGCGCCACCGTGCTGCCTGCACACCAGGCCTGAGCGCGCCTCGGCCATCTCCCAAAGAACCGGCCTGGCGCCGGTTTTTTGTTGGGAATCTGCCTTGGGCCTGCTCGTAACGCCATGACACAATTGCAGCCATGCCTTCTGCTTCGGACACCCCCACCCCTGCGCTCGCCCCTGCTGGCCGAAACCAGCGCCAGGAGCCCGTGCTGGACCAGCCTACGCGCTCGGATGCCAGCCCCTTGCCTGCCTCCATTGCAGGAGCCTTTGCAGCCGCGGCCTATTCCATGCAGCACAGTCTGCAACACGAGGACGAGCAGACCGCTGCGCCCGAAGAGGAAGACAGCGGCCTGCTGCCCCAACTCTATGCCAGCCGTCTGAGCCCACGTTCACGCGACTTTTACCTGGCCCAGTTCAAGCGCTTCGATGCCCTGGACCGCAGCCTGCCCAGCTGGAATATGGCGGCCGCCTTGCTGACCCTGGCCTGGTGCAGCCTGCACGGTCTATGGCGCGAGGCTGCGAAATACCTGGCAGCCGTCACGGCAACCGCGCTGATCTGGTGGTTTGGCCTGCGCCCGGCTCTGCCCGAGGCCATGGCTCTAGGCCTGGGCGTTGCCCTGTGGCTGCTCGCCGTGGCCGTGCCCGGCCTGCTGGGCAATGGCTGGTACTGGCGCAAGATCAAGGCCCAGACGCTGCAGGCGATTACGGACGCGCCCAATATGGCCGCCGCCCATGCCGCCTTGCAGGCGCAGGTCGGCTCTGCTCGCAACAGAACCGCAGCCATGCTGGTGCTGGCCCTGCCTGTGGCAGCGGCCGCAGGCGCGGGCCTGGCCTTGCTGCCCGCCGACAACCCTGCCCCCCCCAAGAGCGTGCAGCCTGCAGCCACCGCCGCAGCCACCGCTGCAGCCAATCGTCCGGCTGCCAGCCCGGACCCGGCAAAGCCCGCCCCCGAAGCAGCCTCCGCTGCCGTCCAGCCAGAAAGCCGCTTGGCAGAGCCAACGCCTACGGCTGCCACCGAGACAGACACAAGCGCAGAGCCAGCAGCGCCCGATGCCGTTGCCTCAGTGCCGAGCAAGACGGCGGTCAAGGCCGAGCCGAGCGAAAACCAGACAGCCAGGCCGGCGACAGATACCAAGGAGCAGCCCGTCAAAGATGCCCCCTCGACACCCCATGCCGGCTCGGATCTGGTTCCCGGCAAGTTCTATCTGAATCTGGGCGTCTATTCCGAGGCCGGCAATGCAGACAAGGTACTGGCGCAGCTGCAAAAGTCCAGACTGCCCGCGCTGACGCAGAAGATGGCCAGCAACAAAGGGGAGGTCACCCGAGTACGCAGCGGCCCCTTCGAGAGCCGAAAGCGCGCTGAAAAGGCTGCGCGCAAGCTGCAGGCTGCGAATATCGATGCCGGCATCTTTCAAAGTGCAGAAGGCGCCCACAGCCCATAGACTCGGGCGCTAAACACCGAGAGTCCAGATGCAAGCATTGCCCTGATGGCCTTGCGCATGAAGCCATCAAATTTGCGCATTGCCTTGTTGCACCCGCTTGCACATCAAGGCCTGGTCTGGCATGCGCGGGCACCTGGGTGGCGCTATGGTGTGGGGCATGAAGCATCGAACACCCACTTGGCCTATTTCCACCCGCCCTTTGCTGGGCATGGCTGCTGCCAGCATGGCAGTGCTGATGGCTGGCTGCGCCAGCAACGGCATGGTCGCAGGCGGCACAGCCGCCCCGGCTGCGCGTCAGCTGCAGGTATGCCACGCTGAGCCAGTACAGATCTATATCGGCCACAACACGGTGGCGTCGACGCTGGAGACCATCCGCCAGAAATCCGGCTCGTATCTGCTGCGCGTGCTGCGCGAGGGTCAGCCCACAACCATGGAATACAACCAGGAGCGCCTGAACGTCATCACCAATGACGCAGGCAAGATCACGGCGCTGCGCTGCGGCTGAGCATCCACCAGGACCTACAGGAACATTTCCTGCAGGTCGCTGAGAAAGTCGAAGCCGCGCTCGGTGGGCACCACGCGGCCCAGATCGCGGCTGATCAGGCCCTTGGCCTGCGCCTGATCGAGCCCCTTGGCGATGGCCGACATGGGCAGGCCCGTGCGCTCCATGAACTCCTGCAAGGCAAAGCCGCCGCGCAGGCGCAGCGCGTTGAGCATGTATTCGAACGGCAGCTCGGCACGCTTGACCTCGTTGTCCTGTGCCAGCGGCGTGCCGGCCAGCGCCATGTCCATATAGCGGGCCGGATCGCGAAAACGCACCTGGCGCACGATGCGGTGCGCAAAGCTCAGCTTGCTGTGCGCACCGGCGCCAATGCCCAGATAGTCCCCGAACTGCCAGTAGTTGCTGTTGTGAAAGCACTGATGGCCGTCCTTGGCATAGGCCGAGACTTCATAGCGCTGCATGCCGACTCTCCGGGTACTGGCCGTGATCAGGTCCAGCATCTCATAGGCCGTATCGTCTTCCGGCACCACAGGCGGGTATTTGGCGAAATAGGTGTTGGGCTCGATGGTGAGGTGATAAATCGACAGATGCGGCGGTGCAAACGACAGTGCCGTGTCTACATCGCGCTGCAGATCGACCAGGCTCTGGCCGGGCAGCGCATACATGAGATCGATATTGAAGGTCTCGAAATTGTCCGCCGCCTCGCGCACTGCCGCCCGGGCCTGCGCCGCATCATGCACACGGCCCACAGCCTGCAGATAGCGGTCATCAAAGCTCTGCACCCCGATTGACAGGCGGTTCACGCCGGCCGCACGGAAGGCCTTGAAACGGTCCTTCTCGAAGGTGCCGGGGTTGGCTTCCATGGTGATTTCGCAATCGGGCTCCATGCGCAGACGCGCGCGCAGACCGGCAATCAGCTTGTCTATGGATTCGGGCGAAAACAGGCTGGGCGTTCCGCCGCCCATGAAGACGCTGTGCACCGTGCGCCCCCAGATCAGCGGCAGCGCAGACTCCAGATCGGCCATCAAAGCATCGATGTAGCGATCCTCGGGCAGCGCATCCCCCTTGGCCCAGGCATGCGAGTTGAAGTCGCAATACGGGCATTTCTTCAGGCACCAGGGCAGGTGCACATACAGCGACAGCGGCGGCAAGCTGCCCAGCTGCAGCGTGCCGGGGCGCATGTAGTGCTGAATATCGCGCTGCACCGCCGCTTCGGCAGTCTCTGTTTGAGGCTGAATGGGGATCATGGAGGGGGGACTTACTTTTCTCTGGCTCAGCAAAAAACCGATGCTGCTAAAACTAGCACAGCCCCTGCTAAGAGATGCCTAGCAAGGGCCTAGGCAAAGCGCCTCAGGGGGTTACAGCCATCTCTCTTTCACCATCGCGATCATCTTCCGAGAAGAAAGTCCACGATGGCTATGTGCATGCTTGAGCTCGGGCTCCATCTCGGCAAAGGTCAGGCCCAGCTCGGGGATCAGCAGTACCGGGTCGAAGCCGAAGCCATTGCTGCCACGGCGCTCGGTCGTGAGCAGCGCCTGCACGCGACCTACGGCAATCAGCGGCTCGGGGTCCTTGGGCGAACGCACGCCCACCAGGGTGCTGACCATGGCGGCACGGCGGTTGGCCACGCCCTGCATCTGCTCGAGCAGCGCGCGCACATTGTTGTCGTCGCTTTTTTCGTAGCCGAACTGGGTGCAATAGTAGGCCGTGTCCACACCGGGCAGACCGCCGAAATGATCCACACACATGCCGGCATCATCGGCAATGGCAGGCAAGCCGCTCTTCTCGGCCGCAAAGCGCGCCTTGGACAGAGCATTCTCTACAAAGGTGCCATAAGGCTCGGGAGCTTCTCCCTCGAACAGATCGCCCTGGCGGATCAGCTCCACGCCCAGCGGGGCAAACATGGCCTGCAACTCGACGAGCTTTCCGCGGTTGTTGGATGCCAGCACAATTTTCATCATAAAAATCCATGGAAGCGCTTATGGCGCTTGCGCAATCAGCTATTGATTCAGTAGTTTCAAGCCAGCGCCTATTGCAGCGTGCAACCGTGTTCAGTTCTTGGCTTTCTGGCGCTGCGCCGAGCGGCGTATGGCCTCGTTGATTTCTGCAATCGATCGCTCGATGGCCTCGTCGTCGAGTTCATCCTCGCATTCATCGATCGGTCCCACCTGTATCGTGGACTCGAAGCCCTCATCCTCGATCTCCTGTGTGGAGATGGAAGACGGTTCAAAATTATTAGGTGTTTCCCATACCAGTGCCAGCACGGTGACATTGTCGCTGCCGTCTCCGGCTCGCTTGAGTGCCGTATCGACCAGCATGGGCACGAAATGGGCCACGGCCTTGCCATTCATGATCTGGAGAATTTCCGGCGTCGGCACCGCCCCCCAGAGGCCATCGGAGCACAGCATCAGCTGATCGCCCTCTTCAAGCCGCCTTATCTCGCTCACATCGAAGATGGGCTTGGAAGGCGAGCCCAGGCAGGTGAACAGCACATTGCGGTTGGCAGGCGTCAGCGCACCGGAGACCTTGCGCATCTCGCTGTAGGAATGATCCCGTGTTCGCTCCACGAGCTGACCGTCGCGCACCCAGTACAGACGTGAGTCGCCGCAGTGAATCCAGGTCACCTTGCCGTCCTGCAGCACGGCCGCAACCAACGTGGTGCGCGGCGTGTCCATCATGCCCTTGGTGCTGGCATAACGCAGGATCTGGCGATGGGCCTGCAGCAGCGCCTCTTCCAGAAACAGGGCAGGCTCTTCCAGCATGGGCTTGGCCTTTTGCTGAAAAAGCGTGGAAACCACCTGCAATGCTATCTGTGCGGCCACTTCGCCGTCCGGATGCCCGCCCATGCCGTCTGCCAGCACGAACAACGCCGCCTCTCGCGTATAGCAGTAGCCCATGCGATCTTCGTTGAGGGCACGGCCTCCGCGGCGGCTGAGCTGGAAGACGGAAAATTTCATGGTTTGCGATTGCTGTCGGTCACCGCTCCACGTTCGGAGCTGCCGAGTTTCTGAAGATTCTTCCTGGCGTCCTGCACCATGTTGTCAAACTGCATGCGCATGCGCTCCTGCATGCTGAGCTTGGTATAGCGACGCTCGCCTTCGCGGCTCAGCTCTTTTTGCAGAGCAAACACCGACTGCGGGCGCGAGAGCGGATCCATGGCCATGCACCACTCCACCACCTCGATCAGATTGTCCGAATACACGCCGCGCAGCTTGTTCAAGGCCAGGGCCAGTCGGTCCTTGTCCTGACGCTGCGGAGCTTCATTGGGAGGTATGCCCTGCATGCAGGCATAGATACAGGCGCCAATGGCGTAAATATCGGTCCAGGGACCCAGCTGGGAATCGCGCCGGTACATCTCAGGGGCAGCAAAGCCCGGCGTGTACATGGGACGAATGAAGTTACCCTCCTTGGACAGCACTTCACGCGCCGCGCCGAAATCGATCAGCACGGCCTTGTCGTCATTGGTGATGAAGATATTGGCGGGCTTGATGTCCAGATGCAGCATCTTGTGCTGATGCACGATGCGCAGGCCGCGCAGCACCTCGTCAAACAGGGCGCGGATGGTCGACTCCCTGAACACCTTGTCGGCCTTGAGCTCGCGCGCCGTGACGATGAACTCCTGCAGGGTCGCCCCTTCCAGGTAGTTCATCACCATGTAGACGGTTTCGTTTTCGCGAAAGAAGTTCAGCACGCTCACCACGGAGGCGTGGGAAATCTGCGCCAGCGAGCGACCTTCCTCGAAGAAGCTCTTGAGCCCGAGGCGATAGAGGGACAGTTTCTCTGGTGCCACCACGGGCTGCAGCTCGGCAGGTGCGCGAGTGGCAAGCGAAGCCGGCAGGTACTCCTTGATCGCTACCTGCTGGCCATCGGCGTCCAGAGCCAGGTAGACAATCCCGAACCCCCCCGAGGAAATCCTGCGCACCACCCGGTATCCGCCTATTGTGCTGCCCGACGGTAGGGGGGCTGGCTTGGTTTTTGTAGACATTTTTTACCGGTAAACCTCAAGGATGATACGAAACCCGGATAATCGGGCAATTGCAAGCATCCATCAAAAGTCCAATGCCAGTTTACAGCATGACCGGATACGCCAGTGCCCAGCACAGCGCATCCGTTGAGGGTGGTCAAGAGTCCCAGTCCAACAGCCGTCTGGGCCTTGAGATCCGCGCGGTCAATAGCCGCTTTCTGGATTTGTCCTTCCGCCTTCCCGACGAACTGCGCGCCCTTGAACCGGCCCTGCGCACCTTGCTCACCGCGCGCCTCAAGCGCGGCAAGGTGGAAGTACGAGCCGCCATCGACGTCTCCAGCAACCAATACCTGCCCATTCCCGCAGCCAGCCAACTACAACGCCTTGTGACCTTGCAGGACTCGGTTCAGGCCTGGCTGCCCAAGGCACGCGACCTGTCCGTGGCCGATGTGCTGCGCCTGTGCAGCGGCACCGCCACCACCACCACGGACTGGAGCGAGATCGCTCCGGCCCTGGCCGAACAGGCCGTCACCGAGCTGCTCGCGGCTCGTGCCCGCGAAGGTGAGCGCCTGGCTGACATGCTGCTCGACCGCATCAAGCAACTGCGCGCGCTGGCCAAGACCGCCGCGCCGCTGGTGCCGCAGTTGGTGGAGCAGCAGCGCCAGAAGTTCCTCGAGCGCTGGAAGGAGGCCATGGCCCTCGGTGAAGGCTCGGTGGCCCCCGAGGCCGCCCAGGATCGAGCCCTGGCCGAAGCCACGGCCTTTGCCATCCGCATCGACGTGGCTGAAGAAGTCACGCGTCTGGGCTCTCACCTCGACGAAATCGAGCGTCTGCTCAAAAAGGGTGGCGACATCGGCAAGCGTCTGGACTTCCTGATTCAGGAACTGCACCGTGAAGCCAATACACTGGGCTCCAAATCTGCCACGCTAGAGCTGACCCGCATCAGCGTGGACATGAAGGTGCTGATCGAGCAAATGCGCGAACAAGTGCAGAACATCGAGTAAGCAAACCCCGAGCGTATCCAACCCCATACGCCAAAATTCATGCTCAAAGTCATGCCCAAAGTCATGGACCATCCCGGAAATCTATTTGTCGTGTCGGCCCCCAGCGGTGCCGGCAAATCTTCTCTGGTACGCGCCCTGCGTGAGCTCGATGCGCGTGTCTACCCCTCCGTCTCTCACACCACGCGTGCACCACGCGGCCAGGAAAAGCACGGCCGTGAGTACTACTTCGTCTCGGATGCCGAATTCGATGCCATGGTCGCTAACAACGGCTTTGTCGAATGGGCCAATGTGCATAGCCGCCGCTATGGCACGGCCAAGAAGTCCCTAGAAGAGCGCATTCAGAGCGGCACCGATGTGCTGCTCGAAATCGACTATCAGGGTGCCCTGCAGGTCAAGCAGGCCTTTCCCAACGCGATTTTGATCTTCATCCTGCCGCCCAGCTGGGACGAGCTGCGCGCGCGCCTGGAAAACCGTGGCGAGGACACCGCTGAAGTGATCGAACTGCGCCTGAAAAATGCCTCTGAAGAAATGGCACAGGTAGCCAAATTCGACTTCGTTATAATCAACGAACTGTTTGAGAGTGCGCTCTTTGATCTCAAGGCGATCATTCACGCGCAACGCCTCAAATATGCGGCCCAGCGGCGCCTTCGCGCCGACACCTTCGAGTCGCTCAATATCCCTGAATCCAACTGACCGTTCCCGGAGTTCCTGATGGCACGCATTACTGTTGAAGATAGCCTGGAGCAGATCCCCAACCGCTTCCAGCTCGTTTTGGCCGCGACTTACCGCGCCCGCATGCTCAATCAAGGCCATACCCCCAAGATTGAAACCAAAAACAAGGCCAGCGTCACTGCCCTGCGTGAAATCGCAGACGGCAAGGTAGGCCTGGAAATGCTGAAGAAGGTGCCGGGTTAAGCTGTTGCATCGCAGCACCAAAACAGACAATTAAGCACCGCTCGTCGGTGCTTTTTTGTACCTATCACCGTGCGCTCGGTACTTGCAGGCTACATTTAAGGAATATGACAGCGGCCCAGAACTCGACGATTGCACCTTCTTCTACGGCACCGGCCAAGCCTCAGCGCATGCCCGCTGAACAGGCTGCACGTGTGTCGGCTGCTGCTTTTGACGGATTGATGGAGCATCTGGGCTATCTGGATGCCGACAGCGCCGAGCGCGTGCGCCAAGCGTATGTCTACGCAGATCAAGCACATGCCAATCAGTGGCGCAGCAGTGGAGACCCCTATATCACCCACCCCATCGCGGTCACGGGGATATGCGCCAACTGGAAGCTCGATGCCCCCGCCCTGATGGCGGCCCTGCTGCATGACTCCATGGAGGATTGCGGCATCACCAAGCTGGATCTGAAGGAGCGCTTTGGCGAGGATGTGGCCGAGCTGGTGGACGGGCTGACCAAGCTGGACAAGCTGCAGTTCAATACCCGCGAGGAAAACCAGGCCGAGTCCTTTCGCAAGATGCTGCTGGCCATGGCGCGCGATGTGCGCGTCATCCTGATCAAGCTGGCCGACCGCACCCACAATATGCGCACCATGAGCGACATGCCGCGCAGCAAGTGGGGCCGCATCTCGTCCGAGACACTGGAAATCTACGCGCCCATCGCGCACCGCCTGGGCCTGAACCAGACCTATCGCGAGCTGCAGGATCTGTCGTTCAAGCATCTGCATCCCTGGCGCTATGCCACGCTGGAAAAAGCCATAGACCGCTCGCGCACGCGCCGCCGTGATCTGGTGCAACGCGTGCAGGACGAAGTCAGCACCGCTTTTGCCACGCACAGTCTGCCGGTGCGGCTGCTGGGCCGCGAGAGCACGCTGTACTCGCTGTACCAGCGCATGCAGAAGAACCAGCTGAGCTTTGCCAAGGTCACCGACATCTACGGCTTTCGCATCATCGTGCCCAAGACGCTGGACTGCTACACGGCCCTCGGCGTGCTGCACCAGAAGTACAAGCCCATGCCGGGCCGCTTCAAGGACTACATCGCCATTGCCAAGAGCAATGGCTACCAGTCGCTGCACACCACGCTGGTCGGCCCCTCCAGCGTCAGCATCGAATTCCAGATTCGAACGGAAGAGATGAACATCGTGGCCGAGGCCGGCGTCGCGGCGCACTGGCTGTACAAGGCGCAGCAAGGTCATGACTCCGAGCACCTGTCCACCCAGTGGCTGCAGTCCCTGCTCGATATCCAGAACGAGACCCGCGACGCGGCGGAGTTCTGGGATCACGTCAAGGTGGACCTCTTTCCCGATGCCGTGTACGTGTTCACGCCCAAGAGCGAGATCATGGCCATGCCGCGCGGCGCCACGGTGGTGGACTTTGCCTACGCCATCCACAGCAAGATCGGGCATCGCACCACGGCGGCCAAGATCAATGACGAGGAAGTGCCGCTGCGCACCGAGCTCAAGAGCGGCGATGTGGTGCAGATCATCACCTCCGAAACCTCCACGCCCAACCCGGCCTGGCTGAGCTTTGTGAAAACCGGACGCGCCCGCTCCAAGATTCGCTCCTACCTCAAGAATGCGGCCCAGACCGAAGCCGGCCAGCTCGGAGAAACGCTGCTGGCTCAGGCTCTGCGTGCCGAAGGCATTGACAGCGTACCGTCGCAGGACGATGCCAACAAGGGCGTCTGGGACGAGATTTTGCGCATCACGGGCAACCGCACGCCCGCCGACCTCATGGTCGATATCGGCATGGGTCGCCGCATCGCCTCCCTGGTGGCCGCGCGCATGACCAGCTTCATGACCAAGCAGGGTGTGCGCCCGGATGCCCTGCTCATCACGCAGGAGCGCTTCAACACACACAACCGCCCCTTCCAGGGCGCGGTCACGCTCAACGGCGACGAGAGCAGCTCGGTCTATTACTCGCACTGCTGCCGCCCCGTGCCGGGAGACCCGATTCTGGGCTACCTGGGCGGTCAGGGCCTGGTCGTGCACCACGCCCATTGCAACAATGCCATCAAGCTGCGCGAAAAGGATGCCGACCGTTTCATCACCGTGGACTGGTCCGACGACATCACGCGGCTGTTCGAGGCCGGCATCGTGGTCACGGTGCAGAACAACAAGGGCGTGCTGGCCCGTGTGGCGGCCGAGCTATCGAACGCCGAAGCCGATATCGTGCGCGTCGAGATGACTGACGAAGCCGCGATCGGCACCACCGACCTGCGCTTTGTCATCTCCGTGCAGAACAGCGTGCAGCTGGAGAATGCGCTGCGCAATCTGCGCCGCCTGCATTCGGTGATTCGCGCCAGCCGCGTCATGGCCTGATCTCTTGCATGTGCTCCACAAGGCCGCCTCGGGCGGCCTTTTTCATGGGCGAAAGATTTTGTTGCATTCTGCGGGCACCATCCCGCCCAGCAAGGGCCTGCCGGCCACGGCAGCAAGCGACAATGGCATTCATGCTCCAAACCGCACCTTCGCTTGTGAATGTCCGTCAGCCGTTGCTGATCACCGCCATCGCAGCAGCCCTGCTCGCAGGCTGCGCCACCCGGTCCGAACCTCCAGCAGCGGCGGTGTCCGAGCCGGCACAGCCGGCCAAAACAGAGCAAGGCACTGACGAGGCAGCGATGGAAAGCCCCATACAGGCCAGCAACTTCGCACACTGGAAGCAGGAATTTGCCCCGCGTGCGCGCGCCGCAGGCATTTCGGAGCGCACGCTGCGCAGCGCATTGGCCGGCGCCAAGCTGCAGCCCAGCATCGTCAAGCTCGACCGCTCACAGCCCGAGTTCACGCGCACGCCCTGGCAGTATCTCGATAGCGCCGTCTCCGCACAGCGCATCAAGACCGGCAAGCTCAAGATGCAGGAATACGCAGCCAGTCTGCAAGCGGCCAGCCAGCGTTATGGCGTGCCGGCACCCGTGATTGCAGCCATCTGGGGCATGGAGAGCAACTACGGCAGCAACTTCGGCAGCTTCTCGGCCGTGGATGCACTGGCCACTCTCGCCTTTGACGGCCGCCGCGCCGAATGGGCTCAGAAGGAGCTGATTGCCGCGCTGCGCATCATCGACAACGGCGACATCGACGCCGCCCATATGATCAGCTCGTGGGCCGGTGCCATGGGCAACACCCAGTTTCTGCCCTCGGTCTTCCTGCAATATGCCGTCGATGCCGATGGAGACGGCCGCCGCGACATCTGGGGCTCCATGGCCGATGTGGCCGCCTCCACTGCCAACTATCTTGCAAGCTCGGGCTGGAACCCCGACGAGCCCTGGGGCGTTGAAGTGCGCCTGCCAGCCAGTTTCGATTACGCACGCACCGAGCTTTCCACGCGCCAGAACAGCAGCGCCTGGGCTGCAGAAGGCGTGCAAAGCGTCAACGGCCAGGCTTTGCCCGCGATGGCCGGAGCCAGCATCATTGCACCGGCCGGTGCCCGTGGTCCGGCCTTCATGGTGGGCAGCAACTTCCGCGCCATCCTGCGCTACAACAACTCCACCAACTATGCGCTCGCCGTGGGCCTGCTTGCATCGCAGCTGGCCGGCAATGGAGGTGTCAGCGCCGAATGGCCGCGCGATCTCGGCGCACTCACGCGTGAGCAGACACGGGCGCTGCAGACCGCCTTGGCCCAGCGCGGCTTTGCCACCGGAGCGGCCGACGGCGTGATGGGTCCGGCCACCCGTGCCGGGCTTCGTCAGTACCAGCAGAGCCAGGGTCTGGCGGCAGACGGTTACCCCACGCTGGAGCTGCTGCAACGCCTGCAGACTGGCAATCAGCCTCAAAAATAATAGCTATTAGCGCTTTATACCAAACGATTTCAATACTAAAATCATCTGAAATCGTTGTAGATCAAGCGATTGAAGCTCACAAAATGAAAGCGCAGCGTCCGATACGGAAGCCGCGCTTTTTGGTTGCCGCTGGACTCAGGATCGAGTGCTGGGCTGAGGATAGCTGACGTCCAGAATTTCCAGCATGCGCACGCCGGCCGGCGTCGGCAAGGCCACCTCGTCGCCCACGCGCGCCTTGAGCAGCGCGCGCGAAACCGGGGCAATCCAGCTGACCTGGTTCTGCGCGCTGTCCGCCTCGTCAATGCCCATGATGGTGATGGTGCGCTCCACGCCCTCGTCATCCACGTAGCTGACCGTGGCGCCAAAGAAGACCTGATCGCTGCCTGCGTGCACGCCAGGGTCGACCACCTCGGCGATTTCCAGTCTCTTGGTGAGAAAGCGAATGCGCCGGTCAATCTCGCGCAGGCGCTTCTTGCCGTAGAGATAGTCGCCGTTTTCGGAGCGATCGCCGTTGCTGGCCGCCCAGTGCACGATCTCCACGACCTTGGGGCGCTCGTTGTCGATCAGATCCAGCAGCTCGTCCTTGATGCGCTGGTAGCCCTGTGGCGTGATGTAGTTCTTGCCGCCGGCGGGCAATGGCGGCAGAGCTGCGACGTCTTCATCGTCGTCGCCATCCGATTCTTTGGTGAAAGCCTTGCTCATGAGGCCGATCTTCACACAGATCGGGGCCCGATCAGGCCAGGGCTCGTCAAAGCCCGGAAACGAAAAAGCCTCAGAACTTTTCAGTTCTGAGGCTTGTCGTTTGGTGCGGCTGGCAGGAATCGAACCCACGACCCCTTGGTTCGTAGCCAAGTACTCTATCCAGCTGAGCTACAGCCGCTAAGCCTCAAATTATATACAGTTTTTGAAGCCGCTCGGTGAAAACCCGAATTTTTCTTCAAAGGCACTCAAGCGCCATCAGTGCGGCGAAGCAGACATGGCAGAAACGAAAAAGCCTCAGAACTTTGCAGTTCTGAGGCTTGTCGTTTGGTGCGGCTGGCAGGAATCGAACCCACGACCCCTTGGTTCGTAGCCAAGTACTCTATCCAGCTGAGCTACAGCCGCTAAGCCTCAAATTATATACTTATTTTCGAGGCTACAGAGAAGTCTCCCAGATTTTTCAAATTACAGGTGCCGCTGCACGCGTGCAACCACATGAAAAGCCTGATTCCAAGCACATGCATATGCGCTAATCTTGAGCGCTGAAACCGGTGCGCCAGCAAGCTGCTGGCGGCCTCTGCGATGTCGCGTTAATGGCCCCTAAAGAACCAGACCCCGCGCGTCGGGGCCGCCGGTCGCTCCAGGCCACCACGGGCTGCGGCAGTGCATTCAGAACCATCAATGACGACAGACAGAAAACCGGCCTCGCCTTCGATTCCTCCATCCGTGGCCATGTGGGAGCAGTTGTTTCGCCGCAGCGCCAGGCCCTCGCTGAGCCTTCAGGGGCAGATTCGCGAAATGCTGGTCGATGCCATCCTCACCGGCATTCTCGCGCCCGGTGATGCCGTCCCCTCAAGTCGAGAACTGGCCAAGCTGCTGGGCGTGGGCCGCATCACCGTGGTCATGGCCTACCAGCAGTTGACCGAAGAGGCCTTTTTGCTGAGCCGCGAGAGAAAAGGCCATTTCATCCACCCCGATGTGCTGCAGGGCCGCACCACAGAGCGCACCCCCAGCAACGCCAGGAATGCGGACACCGAGGCGCACACGGATTGGTCGCGCCGCCTGTGGCTGCGCCCCAGCCTGCAGCGCAGCATCGTGAAGGAAGACGACTGGCAGCAGTTCCCCTATCCGTTTCTCTACGGCCAGTTCGACAAGGAGCTGTTTCCCACGGCCGCCTGGCGCGAATGCTGCCTCAAGTCCCTGGGCGTGGTGGACATCCGCATGTGGGCGCCCGATCACATCACCCGCGACGACGACAGCCTCATCCAGCAGGTGCAGACCAAGATCCTGCCGCGCCGCGGCGTCTGGGCATCCCCCGACGAAATCATCATCACCGTCGGCGCCCAGCATGCGCTGTACATGGTGGCCGATTTGCTGATGCGCGAGGGCACCTCCATCGGCATCGAAAACCCCTGCTATCCCGATGCGCGCAATATCTTCAGCAGCCGCACCTCGCAGGTCATCCCGATTGGCGTGGATGGCGATGGACTGCCTATCGTCAATGCCATGCGCAAGCTCGAGTACCTCTACGTCACGCCCAGCCATCAGTGCCCCACCGGCGTCACCATGCCGCTGGAGCGGCGCGAGGCCTTGCTCGAGGCCGCACAAAAGCACGACCTCATCATCATCGAGGACGACTACGAAAGCGAAAGCAGCTTCGACGAACAACCCATCCCGGCGCTCAAAAGCCTGGACCGCAACAACCGCGTGATCTATATCGGCAGCCTCTCCAAGAGTCTGGCACCCGGCCTTCGCGTGGGCTATATCGTGGCCCCGCCCGAGCTGATCAAGGAGCTGCGCGCCCTGCGCCGTCTGATGATCCGCCATCCGTCCACCTTCATCCAGCGCACATTGGCCATGTTCATCTCGCTGGGCCACTACGAGGCCCAGCTGCGCCGCCTGGGTCAGGCCCAGAAAGAGCGTCATGCCGAGCTGACGGCAGCCATGGCTCGCTACCTGCCCCAATGCCGCATCACGCCGGTACGCGGCGGCGGCTCGTGCTGGGTGCAACTGCCCGACCATGTGCCCGCGCAGGCACTGGCACGCCAGGCCGCCGAGCATGGAGTGCTGATCGAGCCCGGCGATGTGTTCTTCACTTCCCCTCGCAACACGGGCAACTTCATACGCCTGGGCTATCAGTCCATTCCCGCAGGACAAATCGCCCAGGGCATCAAGGCCCTGGCAGAAGCCATGCACTGCATGTAGAGGCGCAAAGCAAAAAGCCCCGGACTCAGGGTCCGGGGCTTTTGTTGGTCTCCTCAATTCTTGCGCAGCTTGGGCGGAGCCAGCTCGTCGAGCAGCCCCTCGGGACTGATTCCGCGCCGCAACGCCTGGCGCACGCGATAGGCAATCAGCAAGATGCACAGGCTGGCCACACCCAGGGCCAGCGGCGTGCGCTGCTCGGGAATGAAGCCCATGGCCACCACGATGGACAGCATGCCCGCAATCGCCAGCCAGGTCAGATAAGGGAAGCACCACATGCGCACCTTGAGCAGGTGCGGCGCTTCGCGCTCCAATCGATAGCGCAGGCGCAGCTGGGAAATCGCAATCAGGATATAGACAAAGATGGCAACCGTTCCGTAGGAGTTCACGAGGAAGGCGAACACCTTGTCGGGAGACAGATAGGACATGACGATGGCACCGTAGCCAAACAATGTGGCCACCAAAATCGCGTACACGGGCACGCCATTGCGGCTGACCTGTGCCAGCACCTTGGGCGCATCGCCGCGTCGCGTCAGCGCAAACAGCATGCGCGACGAAGCATAAAGCCCGGAGTTGAGCGCCGACAGCACGGCAGTCAGCACCACTGCATTCATGATCTGGGCAGCGGCCGGCACGCCCATGGCATCGAGAGCGCTGACATAGGGCATGGACATGCCGGTGGAGTTCCATGGCACCAGGCAGGCCACCAGCAGCACCGATCCCACGTAGAACACCAGCACGCGCAGGATGACCGAATTCGTGGCCTTGGCCACGGCCTTCTGGGGCTCAGCGGTTTCGGCCGCTGCAATCGTCACGATCTCCGCGCCGAAATAGAAGCCGGTGGCGGCCACGGCGCCCGTGAGCACCGGAACAATGCCGTTGGGCATGAAGCCGCCGTTCTGGCTCAGATTGGCGACATGCATTCCGCCGCCTCCTGGTGTCAGGCCCAGCACATAGACGCCGGCGATGAACAGAAACACCACGATGGCGGCTACCTTCACGGAAGCCAGCCAGAACTCGCATTCGCCAAAGGATTTGACCGAGACCAGATTGGTCAGCGTCATCATGATCAGCAAGACCAGGCTGATGCTCCAGGCCGGCACGTCAGGCAGCCAGTAGCGCACCAGCTCGGCCCCTGCCACCGCTTCGATGGCCACGACGATGACCCAGAAGTACCAGTACATCCAGCCCGTCAGAAATCCCGCCAGCTGACCCACGGCGGGCTTGTCACGCCAGGCTTCGCGGGCGTACTCGTAAAAGGAGCCCCCTGTCATGGAGCAGGCCATCTCGCCCAGCATGCGCATGACCAGCACCACCAGCAGGCCGGTGATCAGAAAAGAGATGACGGCCGCCGGTCCGGCCGACTTGATGACCACGCCACTGCCGACGAAAAGCCCGGCTCCGATGACGCCGCCCAGGGCAATCATGGTCATGTGCCGCTGCTTGAGACTGTGCGACAGCCCGTCCGGCGACGAATGCGGATTTCCAATCATTTTTGTCTCCTGTCTTGCCGGCCTGGAAATGCCGGTCGCCACGGCTTTATGTATCGGATCGCGCCTTGCTGCTCGTGCAGGCCGTTGCCGTGGTCGTTCAGTTATCTGCTTGAAAATTGTCGTGAGAAGCCCTGCGTGCAACGCCTCCTACCGTAAGGCAGGAAGGTGTGCCCGCAGGCCCGGCGTATGTCAGGAAAGCGCCACTGGAGGACGATCCTTGCGGTAGGCGTTCTTGACGGCGATCTTGCCGTCGCGGAAGGTGAACACATCGACCATGCGAGCTTCCACACGCAGGCCGTCGGCCTTGGTGCCTTTGAAGGTGCTTTCCGAAACGCCGCGCGAGCCTTGCACAAAATGCTCTCCATCCACCCAGGCGGCATCGGGGAATGCCTGCCAGGCCAGCTGAAAGCCCTCACGCACGGCTTCACGCCCCACAAAGCTGCGCCCCATCAGATCAGGGCCGGCAACGGCGTGAAACTCGCATTCGTCGGCCATGAAGTCCATCAATGCGTCTATGTCATGCCGATTCCACGCGTCGGAGAAACGCGCCAGAAACTGGACATCGGGTTGGGATTCTTGCTTGTTCATATGCTCTCCAGATTGCTGTCATGTCATGGGGGCCGACCATTGCAAAAGCGCCCCCTTTCGATCGAAAAATGCCTGAAATTCCGATGGCTCATGGTAGGTAGCACTGGCTCCATTTCGTAGGACCAGTTGCCGGCTATCGTTAAGTCCAAGACCTTGCCGCGCAGGGCTCGGATCCCTCGCGAAATGACGGCGGCGCGCACCGAGAAAATGCCTTGAAAAAGTCCGCATCTCCTCTGAGCGCGACGCTCTGGCGCAGCGCTTGCAGAGGCAGACCGACGCCCGTCGGCAAACGCCTCTTGTGCTGCTTCATTTAGGTGAAAACGATAGGAGAGCATCACCACGCTCAATGCGGTCATCGCCGCCACAAGCGCAGGGAAAGTGCACGGCAACGCCCGCTGGCTGCACAGGTTGTGGTGGACTCCAATGCATCCCGCTGAGGTGGCGAGTGACACCGCCTGGTCATGCCGGCCTGAAGCAGGCCAGCGCGCAGCCCCGCCCGACGGGCGCGACTCGATGGGCGCCCGGTTTGCAAGAGACTCGCCGCAGCCCCTCTGCGGCAATCCCGAGGTTCGGATGGCCAGGCTTGCACGCTGGCTCCATCAAAACCTGTGCCGTGGCCCTAACCGGCGACACAGGGGGCTGGCTATGCTGCTCTGGACATCGCAAGCAGTGCATCTGCATTGACTTTGCGCACATCAATTCCATAGCAATAGAGCGCCGCTTCAAACGCAGCCACACCAGGAGACGACCGCCATGAAAGCCGAGGACATCCGCCCCAGCCATCTGAATCCATACGACCCGCAGTACGACCCCCTGGTTGCCAGAAACCCCGGGCATGGCGCCGGCTACGCTCCGACCTACTGGGTAGGGACGGCGGGCCGCCCCCCCGAGGACGATGGTCCGGTCTGCGGCGACATGGAAGCCGATGTGGTCATCGTGGGATCGGGCTTCACGGGCCTGTCCACTGCCCTGTTTCTGGCCCGCGAGCACGGCATTCGCGCCGTGGTTCTCGAAGCCAACCAGAGCGCCTGGGGCTGCACCAGCCGCAACGGCGGCCAGGGCCAGAATGCCAGCGGCCGCCTCTATCGCTCGCAGTGGATAGAGCGCTGGGGCAAGGACACAGCCCTGAAGCTGGACGCGGAAATCCGCGAAGGATTCGACACGTTCAAAAAACTGGTCGCGGAGTTTCCAGAATGCGAGCCGCAACCGGGAGGGCATTTGTATATTGCCCACCGCGACAGAAAAATGGATTTTCTGCGCAACGAGACCCGCGTCATGCGAGAAGTCTTCGGCTACGACGCCCGCATATTCAGCGTCGACGAAGTGCGCCGCGACTATGTCGACGACGCCGACTGCCGTGGCGCGATGCACGAGCCCGACGGCATTGGCGTGCATCCGCTCAAGCTGGCATTCGGCTATCTGCGCAAGGCCCGCGAGCTGGGAGTGAAGGTGCATCCCGCCAGTCCCGTGCTGGGCATGGAAACGCGAAACGGCGTGCATTACCTTCAGACCCCGGGCGGCACGGTCAAGGCACGCGCCGTCGGCTTTGCCACCGGCGGCTATACCAGCAACGGCCTGCACCGCAGTCTGCGCTCCAAGATCATGCCGATTCTCTCGAACTCGCTGGTCACCAGGCCATTGACGCAAGAAGAGCTGGCCGCCACCAATTTCAAGACCACGCAAGTCATCACCGACACCCGCACCCTGCGCTTTTACTACCGCAAGCTGCCCGACAACCGCGTGCAGATCGGCAGCCGCAGCTCGATCACCGGTGCCGATGCGCCCAATCCGGTCCATATGGCCAAGCTGGTCGAGGGCCTGCACCACAAGTTCCCTGCCCTCAAGGGCATCCAGGTGGACTACTCCTGGTGGGGCTGGGTCGATGTAAGCCACGACATGATGCCGCGCATCACCCAGCCCGATCCAAGGGAAAGCGTCTTCTATGCAGTCGGCTATGGCGGCAATGGTGTGTCGTTCTCTGCGCATGCAGGCCGGCGCATGGCCCAGCGCATCGCAGGCCAGAACCTCAAGGCTTTCGAGTTGCCAATCTACAACTCATCGCTCGAATATCCGAATGTGTTCAATATGGTGCGCTCGGAGGCATTTGCACCATTTCGCCGCATGGGACAGCGCTTTCTCTACCACTGGTATCACATGAACGACGAGAAGAACTGACCCTGCCAGCCGCCACTCGGGCTTCACGCAACGCAAAGCACCTTCCGCGAGGAAGGTGCTTTTTTTCATCCTATCGACGGATGCGCTGCAGCGCATACCTCAGCGCCCAGGCCGCAGGAAAAACCGCCTCTCTGGCACGCATATTGCGCAAGCGCTCGTGCCTCTCGGACAGCCCAATCCTCCCGCATCTGTCTGCGATCAGTGAAACCACCTAAGCCCATGCAGACGTCGCAAAAACGCCTTCCACCAGAACCGAGATATCCCGCGCAAGCCGCGCCATGCATGGCTTTGCAATGCACGGTCGCGGTGCACGCCAACCCATGCTGCACGCACCATCCGGGGCCGTGCGCGACTGGACCTAACGATTCACATCAACTGGCCCTACTGGCTTCACAAGGTTGCTCACTACGATCCGCTGAGAAAGCTCTTTGAGCCTCGCGATGCGGCTTTCAACCGGTTCAGCCAGAAGCGGGAATGGGAAAACAGTCAGCAAGAGTGAGCACAGCAAGGGTTCTCTGGTCTAAGTCTTCAACCGATATCGCTCTAACCATGGAGAAATTGGCAATGAAAATGCAAAAACGATGGATGCTGAAAGCGGGTGTTGCGACGGCAGCACTGGCCATGACAGGCTTCGCGCTGGCGCAGCAGAAAACCGTGACCTTCGCCAACCAGGACATGCTGGTGCCTCTGCGCCTGGTCATGGAATCGGGTGAAGTGGAAAAGGAGACGGGCTACAAGATCAACTGGCGCATGTTCTCGGGCGGCGGCGACGTGATACGGGCGATGGCCTCGGGCGACGTGCAGATGGGAGAGGTGGGCTCCAGCCCGCTGACCGCAGCAGCCAGCCAGGGGCAGGACATCAAGCTGCTCTGGATCTCTGCAGACATCGCCAGTGCCGAAGCCCTGGTGGCACGCGATGGCGGCGGCATCAGCAGTTTCAAGAGCATGGAGGGCAAGCGCATAGGCGTGCCGTTCGTCTCCACCGCGCACTACCAGCTGGTCGCGGCCCTGGGCAAGGAAGGCGTTGATGCACGCAAGGTCAACATCATGAACATGCGCCCGCCAGAGATTGCCGCAGCCTGGGAGCGCGGCGATATCGACGGCACTTTTGTCTGGGATCCGGTACTGGCCAAGGTCAAGCAAAAGGGCAAGGTGATTGCCACCTCCGGCTCCATTGCGCAGATGGGCTATCCCACCTTCGAGGGCATTGCCGTGAGCAGCAAGTTCGCCCAGGAAAATCCCCAGTTCATGGTGGCCTTCATCAAGGCCCTGAATCGGGCCAGCGCCCAGGTGCGCGACAACCTGGCCACGTGGACTCCCGATTCGCCCGAGATCAAGGCCATTGCCAAATGGAGCAAGGCCGACCCCAAGGACGTGCCCGCCGCCATGGCGCTCTACCGCTTTCCCAGCGCTGAGGAGCAACTCGGCGTTCAGTGGCTGGAAGGCGGTGCGGCCAAGGCCATGACCAATACCGCAACGTTTCTGAAGTCACAAGGCCGGATTCAGGAGGTCAAGCCCGACTACGCCGCGTACGTCACCAACAGCTATGTCAAGCAGGCTCTCGGCCGCTGACGGCTCCTGCCCACGACAGGAGTTTCCCGTCGTGGCTCCCAGCTTTGTTTCACATAGGAGGGCAATGTCATGCCGACTCTGGATATACGTGACCTGACCGTCAACTACGAGGTCAAGGGCGGACACTTGCAAGCCCTGGCGCCCGTCAATCTGACCATGAATGAAGGCGACTTCGTGGTCGCTCTGGGTGCATCGGGCTGCGGCAAGACAACACTGCTCAACTGCATGGCAGGCTTTCTGGCGCCTTCCAGCGGCCAGATCCTGCTGGACGGCAAACCCATTCAGGGCCCCGGTGCCAATCAAGGGGTGGTGTTTCAAAAGCATGCGCTGATGCCATGGCTCAATGTGATCGACAACGTCGCACTGGGACTGCGCATGCGCGGCATGGATCTGAAGACGCGCACGAAGATCGCCGAAGAGAAACTGGGCCTCGTGGGCTTGGAGAGCTACGCCAGGCGTGCCGTCTATGAACTGTCTGGCGGCATGCAGCAGCGTGTCGGCATTGCCCGTGCACTGGCCAACGATCCCGCACTGCTGCTGATGGACGAGCCCATGGGTGCGCTGGATGCCTTCACGCGCGAGCAGGTTCAGGAAATCCTGCTGCGCGTATGGCATGCCACCCACAAGATGGTGTTCTTCATCACCCACTCGGTCGAGGAGGCGCTGTTTCTGGCCAGCCGGCTGATCGTCATGAGCCCCAGCCCGGGCCGCATCTCCCATGTCTACGACGACATGCCGTTCTGCCACGAGTTTCTGCGCACCGGCGATGCGCGTGCCGTCAAGTCGCGCCCCGACTTCATCAGGATGCGCGAAGAAGTTCTGAGTCTGATTCACCAACGGGAGCCTGCCAATGTCTGAAGCAGTCCACATCAACCATCTGCCCGCCGCAACAGCGCGCGTGCAGCCCAAGGCCACTGCCCCGCAGGCGTCAGGACCGGTGAAGACCAGTCGCTTCAAGACCCCTGGCGAAGGCTCCAGCCTCGCCATCAGCATCGTCACCGTGGCCGTGCTGCTGGCACTGTGGTTCGCCACCACCAATCTCGGCTGGATCAAGCCCTTGTTCCTGCCCAGCCCGCAGGCGGTGTTCCAGCAGTTCTATGAATACCTGACCGGGCAGGCCAACGACAAACCGCTGTGGCAGCATTTCTCGGCAAGTCTGCTGCGCGTGAGCGTGGCGTTCTGGCTGGCCTTCCTGATTGCCGTTCCGCTGGGCATCGCGATGGGGATGTCACGCATCGCACGCGGCATCTTCGACCCACCCATCGAGTTCTACCGCCCCCTGCCGCCACTGGCCTATCTGCCGCTGATCATCATCTGGTTCGGCATCGATGAAACGCCGAAGATTCTGCTGATCTTCCTGAGCTGCTTTGCGCCCTTGGCCCTGGCGGCCCGCTCGGGCATGCGCAGCGCAGCGCAGGAGCAGATCAATGCCGCCTACTCGATGGGTGCGAGCTACTTCCAGGTGATCCGCCATGTAATCTTGCCGGCAGCCCTGCCCGACATTCTGGTGGGCATGCGCATTGCCATCGGCTTTGGCTGGACGACTCTGGTTGCCGCCGAAATGGTGGCTGCGAACGTGGGTCTGGGTCAGATGGTGCTCAACGCCTCGAACTTCCTGCGCACCGACATCGTGATCATGGGCATCATCGTCATCGGTGTGATCGCCTATGTGTTCGATCTGTTCATGCGCTGGGTCGAAAAGCGTCTGGTTCCATGGAAGGGACGCATGTAAGTCCGGCCCCCTCCCCTACGGGGATGGCTCCGGCAAGCAGACAGCGGGCAGGCATTGCGCCTTCCCGCTTTTCTGTTTTCCGTTTTTTCGGCTTTTCGGTTTGTTGCCTGGGCTTGCTCGGCCTTGTGCAATGCCTGTCGCACGCTCCATCCCGGTCATCGCCGGCACAGCATCTCGGCCACCGAAAACAGCAAGGCCTCGTCGATATCGTGCTGCAGATCGACGGCAAGCCTTTGACGGTAGAAGACCCCCAGATCCAGCCCGACGCCCAGGGCGCAGACCTTCACGCCGCCCATGCGCTCCTGGGTGGCAAGAACCTGCCGCAGATGCTGATCCAGATAATGCTCGTCATTGGCCTGATGGGTTGCCGTGTCCATGGGACAGCCATCGGAGACCACGAGCAGGATGCGACGCTGCGCGGTCTTGGCGCGCAGCCTCTGGCACGCCCATTCCACGGCCTCGCCATCGATGCCTTCTCGAAAGATGTCGGGCTTGCGCAGTGCCGCAATGCCATGCCGGGCGTGACGCCAGGGCTTGGCCCCGTCCTTGAAGACAATGTGCAGGCGCTCATTGAGACGCCCCGGAAACTGGGGCTGGCCGGCGCGCTGCCAGCGGCGGCGCGTTCTGCCGCCATTCCAGGCCTGCGTGGAAAAACCCAGTATCTCCACGCTCGCACCGGCCATCTCCAGCGCCCGCCCCAACACGTCGAGCAACAGCGACAGGGGCTTGGCAAAGGTTTTCATGGAGCCCGAGCAGTCCATGAGAATAGTGACTGCGGTCTCGTTGACGGGGCGCTGCATCTCGTCCTTGAAGATCGCGCGCTGCTGCGGGTCCGTCACCAGCTGGGACAGGCGGCTGCCGTCCAGATGGCCTTCCTCCAGCCCGAAGTTCCAGCCATTGCGCTGCGTGCTGGCCAGGCGCTGTTGCAGATAGCGCGCCAGCCGCCCGGCCTGCTGCAATCCCGAGCGCGCCAGCTCCTCGTCCATCTGTTCCCGGAACTGGGCCAGCTGCAGCGCGCGGATCAGCTCACCGGCCTGCACCTCCCTATCGAACTCGCGCGTGAAAACCCGGTAGCTTTGGGCGGTGCCGGCCCAGGCCCGGCTGTCGCCGCTTTGCGCCACCGGCATGCCGTCCTGACTCTGGGACTCAACATGCAGAGGCAGGGCAAAACTGCTGCGCCGCCTGGGGCCGCCGGCACCGCGCGGCGCATCGTCCTGCGCCGCACGCACCGCCATGCCGACCCAGCGGCTGACGGCCAGGGCAGGCTCGACAAACTGCTGCTGCCGGTCTCTGAAGCGCCGCAGCCCATCCCAGTGCCGGCCAAGCGGGGAGGCCATGGACATCCGCGTGGACTCCACCAGATCGGCCATGCGCTCAGGCGTTTCATGCCCGGTCAGCCGGCTCCAGGCCGTGATGGCCACCGCAAACAGCAAGATGCCCAGGCTGCTTTCCGTGAGGCCGGAATCCACGAATGCCTGGCACCAGTTCACAAAGCGCTGGCGCATGTTCTCGCGCGCTCCGGGCCAGGCCTCGGGCACCAGGCTCTCCACACGCAACTGCTCCAGCAGCTCGAACACCATGCGCTCGACCGGGTCCTGGGGCAGATGCGACTGAAACAGGGCCTGGTCGCTCCACTGCAGACGCAGCCCCATGCTGTCAAGCAGGCCGCGCTGATCCGTCTGCTGCACCGGCACCTGGCTATGGTGGGCCGCCGCCTGGGGTATGGGCGTGGTGCCGCGGTACAGCGTCTGGCCGCTCCATTGCAGGCTGGCGTCGCCGGTGATCGCGCGCAGCATGGCGCCGCCCCAGGCCTCCATGCGCGACAGCGAGGCTGGGCCGGAGGTCTCGGTGCTCATGCCAGCAACGCCAGTGCTGGTTCTTCGGGCTGCGCCAGCTCCTGGGCGAAGCAGCGCTGGAAATACTCGCTCACGATGGCGCGCTCGGCAGGCTCGCATTTGTTGAGGAACGACAGCTCGAAAGCCAGCTTCAGGTCATGGAAGATGGAAATGTTTTCAGCCCAGGTGATCACCGTACGCGGAGACATCAGCAAGGACAGATCCCCCACGGCAAAGCCCTTGCGGGTCAGCGCGGCCAGCGCCACCATGGCGTCCACCTTGCGGCGCCCATCGGCTGTGGCCAGCTCCGGCACACGCGCCAGCACGATGGCCGCCTCCTCCTGCGGGGGCAGATAGTTCAGGCTGGTGACCAGATTCCAGCGATCGAGCTGGGCATGGTTGAGCTGCTGCGTGCCGTGATAGAGCCCGTTGAGATTGCCCTGCCCCAGGGTGTTCATGGTGGCAAACAGCCGAAAGCAGGGATGCGGCTGGATCACCCGCTTTTGGTCGAGCAGGGTGAAGCTGCCCTCACGCTCCAGAACCCGCTGGATGACGAACATCACATCGGGGCGTCCGGCGTCGTACTCGTCAAACACCATGGCCACGGGCCGCTGCAGCGCCCAGGGCAGAATGCCCTCCTGAAACTGGGTCACCTGCTTGCCTTCCTGCAGCACGATGCTGTCCTTGCCCACCAGATCCAGACGGCTGATATGACCGTCCAGATTCACGCGCACGCAGGGCCAGTTCAATCTGGCGGCCACCTGCTCTATATGCGTGGATTTACCCGTGCCGTGCAGTCCCTGAACGACCACGCGCCGGTTGTGCGCAAAGCCCGCCAGGATGGCTTGCGTCACCCGCGGATTGAGGCGGTAGGCCTTGTCAATGGCGGGAACATGCTCGCCCGGCTCGGCAAACGCCGGCACGCTCATGTCCGTGTCGATGCCAAATACATCGCGCACGCTGACGGTGCGGGTGGGCTGCAGCTGGCTCAGGTCAGTCATCATCGGCTTCCGGTGGAACGTCATCGTTAATGCGGGCGATCGCCTCGACGGCCGCCTGCAGCTTGGGAAGAAAGGACAAGGCCTTCTCCTTGGAAAAACGCATGATCGGCGCCTGCACGGCCAGCCCCATATTGGAGTTGCCCTGGGGCGCGGGCACCAGCACGCCAAGGCACAGCAGACCGGGCAGGAACTCCTCGTTGTCGAAGGCATAGCCCTGGGCGCGCACCTGATCGAGCTCCTGCTCCAGCGCCTCGAAGGTCGTCAGCGTATTGCCGGTGAACGCCTCCAGCGGCACATTGGCCAGCAGCCGGCGGCGTTGAGCGGGCGACATCTGGCTCAGGAACAGCTTGCCCGTGGCCGAACAGTGCGCGGGCACGCGCGAGCCGGGATGCAGATAAAAGCGCAGCGGGGCTGGCGTCTCCACGCGGTCCAGATACAGGACCTCGCTGCCCGAGAAAGCCGTGATGTTGCAGCTCTCGCCGAGCTCGCGCACGAGTTGGGTCAGCACCGCATGCCGCGCGCCATGCGTGGTGTTGTTGAGCAGCACGTTCTGCGCCAGTCGCATCAGCCGCTGGCCCGTGCCGTAGTGGCGACCGTTGCCATCTCTTTGCAGGATTCCGGCGCTTTCCAGCTGCGCAAGCATGCGGTGCATGGTCGGCTTGGGCAGCCCTGTCTCTTCCACCATGGTTTGCAAGGTAAAGGGCTGGCTCTTCTGCGCCACGGCTTCCAGCAGCGCGAACAAACGCAGATTGGGCGTGTCTCCGTCCAGGCGGGCCGAGGGTGTGTCTTCGCTGTGCTTCATATCGTTGTCGATCATATTAATTTCCATTTTTCGAGTCAATTTATTCCATAAAAAGAAATTTATTTGCACGAAAACAAAAAAATGCCATAGACTGACATCGTTATTTCTTTTTTCGGAACCATAGGTTTCAAATTTTCAAGGAGACAGAGATGGCTGCAACGGACAATCGTAAAGTGGTTGAAGGCGTTCACAAGATGACCCCTTCGGAAGCATTCGTCGAAACCTGCGTCGCCAATGGCGTCAGCGAGATGTTCGGCATCATGGGTTCCGCCTTCATGGATGCCATGGACATCTTCGCCCCCGCAGGCATTCGCCTGATCCCGGTGGTGCATGAGCAAGGTGCGGCCCACATGGCCGACGGCTATGCCCGCGTCTCGGGCCGCCACGGCGTGGTGATCGGCCAGAACGGCCCCGGCATCAGCAACTGCGTGACCGGGATTGCCGCAGCCTACTGGGCGCACAGCCCGGTGGTGATCGTGACCCCCGAGACCGGCACCATGGGCATGGGCCTGGGCGGCTTCCAGGAAGCCAACCAGTTGCCCATGTTCCAGGAGTTCACCAAGTACCAGGGCCATGTCTGCAACCCCAAGCGCATGGCCGAGTTCACGGGCCGCGTCTTCGACCGCGCCATGTCCGAGATGGGCCCGACCCAGCTCAATATTCCGCGTGACTACTTCTACGGCGAGATCGAGTGCGAGATTCCCAAGCCCATGCGCGTGGACCGCGGTCACGGCGGCGAGGCCAGCCTGCAAGCCGCCGTGGACCTGCTCAAGACCGCCAAGTTCCCGGTGATCCTGGCCGGCGGCGGCGTGGTCATGGGCGATGCCGTGGAAGAAGCCAGGCAGCTGGCCGAGCGTCTGGGCGCGCCCGTGGCCACCGGCTATCTGCGCAACGACGCCTTCCCCGCCAAGCACCCGCTGTGGGCCGGCCCTCTGGGCTACCAGGGCTCCAAGGCCGCCATGAAGCTGATCGCCCAGGCCGACGTGGTGATTGCGCTGGGCTCGCGCATGGGTCCCTTCGGCACCCTGCCCCAGCATGGCATGGACTACTGGCCCAAGACCGCCAAGATCATCCAGATCGAGGCCGATCACACCAACCTGGGCCTGGTCAAGAAGATCGCCGTGGGCATCAACGGCGATGCCAAGGCCGTAGCGGCCGAACTGAGCAGGCGCCTGGCCGATGTGACGCTGGGCTGTGACGCCACCAAGGCAGCGCGCGCCGACACCATCGCCACGGAAAAGGCCGCCTGGGAAAAAGAGCTCGACGGCTGGACCCACGAGCGCGACCCCTACAGCCTGGACATGATCGAAGAGGCCAAGGGCGAACGCACGCCAACTGGCGGCAGCTATCTGCATCCCCGCCAGGTGCTGCGAGAACTCGAAAAAGCCATGCCGGCGCGCGCCATGGTGTCCACCGACATCGGCAATATCAACTCGGTGGCCAACAGCTATCTGCGCTTCGACGAGCCGCGCAGCTTCTTCGCCCCCATGAGCTTCGGCAACTGCGGCTACGCCCTGCCCACCATCATCGGTGCCAAGTGCGCCGCCCCCGATCGCCCGGCCATCGCTTATGCAGGTGACGGTGCCTGGGGCATGAGCATGATGGAAATCATGACCGCCGTGCGCCACGACATCCCCGTGACCGCCGTGGTGTTCCACAACCGCCAGTGGGGCGCGGAAAAGAAGAACCAGGTGGACTTCTACAACCGCCGCTTCGTGGCAGGCGAGCTGGAAAGCGAAAGCTTCTCCGACATCGCCAAGGCCATGGGAGCCGAAGGCATCGTGGTGGACCACATCGAGGACGTGGGCCCGGCACTGCAAAAAGCCATCGACATGCAGATGAAGGAAGGCAAGACCTGCGTGATCGAGATCATGTGCACGCGCGAGCTCGGCGATCCCTTCCGCCGCGACGCCTTGTCCAAGCCCGTGCGCATGCTGGACAAGTACAAAGATTTTGTGTGACGCCGTCTGACACCCCCTGAGGCGCTGCGCGCCTTCCCCCTCGTTGCACGGCGCCTCTCTACCCGCTGCGCGGGGGAGGGGGACGACACCCTCGGTGCGGGGCGGCGCGGCCAGCCCAGGCCTTTCCTCGGTGTCCCTTGGTCGGGCCGCGCCGGTTTCATGCGCCTGGGTAAAGCGCAAGGCCCTCGAAAGCCGACTCCCCGCCCCCCGCGCTATTCGCGCCGGGCCCTGTACTTCCCGCAGGAGCTTTCATGACTCCCCCACTCTCCCTTGCCGTGGCCGCCGACGATGCGCCCGCCACGCCTCGCCCCCATCTCCAGCACCTGCTGGACCAGGCCAAGGCCCAGGGCCCCATTCCCGTGGCCGTGGCCTATCCCTGCGATGCCGGCTCTGTGCAGGCGGCCATGCAGGCGGCGGAGGCCGGCCTGATCAAGCCCCTGCTGGTAGGGCCGCAGCAGCGCATCGAGGCTGCGGCTCGCTCTGCCGGTCTGGAGCTGTCTGCCGCCGAGATCCACTCCACGGCGGACGACTCCCGCGTCGCTGCGGCCCAGGCCGCAGCCCTGTGCCGCGATGGCCGGGCCCGGGCCCTGATGAAAGGCAGCCTGCACAGCGACGATCTGCTGGGGGCGGCCGTGGCGCGCGAAGCCGGCCTGCGCGGCAGCCGCCGGGCCAGCCATGTCTTCATCATGGACGTCCCGGGCTACGACCGCCCGCTGCTGATGACCGACTGCGTGGTCAACATCTTCCCCAGCCTGATGGAAAAGCGCGATATCGCCCAGAACGCGGTTGATCTGGCCCATGCCATCGGCATAGCCCGGCCGCGCGTGGCCCTGCTGTCGGCGGTGGAGACCGTCAACCCAGCCATTCCCGGCACCATCGATGCGGCAGCCCTGTGCAAGATGGCCGACCGGGGCCAGATCACAGGCGGCATTTTTGACGGTCCGCTGGCTTATGACAACGCCATCTCCCTGCACTCGGCGCACAACAAGGGCATAGTCTCCGATGTCGCCGGTCGCCCCGATATCTTGCTGGCCCCCAACCTGGAAGCCGGCAACATGATCTACAAGCAGCTGGTCTACATGGCCAACGCCGAATGCGCGGGCCTGGTGCTGGGCATGCGCGTGCCCATCGTGCTGACCAGCCGCTCCGACTCGGTGGCCAGCCGCATCGCTTCCTGCGCCCTGGCCGTGCTGGCCAGCGCAGGGATGCAGGCATAGAGCAAGACCTCACCAAGGCCTGGCCGGACACCACGGCGTCCGGGCCTTTGTGCCAAACGCATATCTCCCGCAGACGCCAGAAACGAAAAAGCCTCAGAGTATTTCTACTCTGAGGCTTAACGTTTGGTGCGGCTGGCAGGAATCGAACCCACGACCCCTTGGTTCGTAGCCAAGTACTCTATCCAGCTGAGCTACAGCCGCATTGGCGGAGAGGGTGGGACTATCCACCAAATCCGAAAAAACTTTTTTTACATCAAAGACTTATGCAGTTTTTGTGTTCAAAAATTCGATACCGCGAATGATACCAGCGATTTAGACATAGTAAAAAACTCAACTATTATTGAGTTCCCTATGAGAGTGATGAGTTACCTACCAAGCCCCCTATTTCTGTTTTGCTTGCTTGCTACCTCTGCGGCCTTCTGCCTGGCTGCTATCGCCTCATCTATCTGTCTCAATGTCTCAATTCTCTTCATCTCTTCTACAACGCTGGTTTTACTCATTGCCATAGACATTGCAAGACTTGCGGCTTGAACTGATGCTGGCGCTCCTTGAACGATACCGACCCCCTTGGGCAGCCTTGGTGCCTGTGCCTCTGCAACTCTTTGCGCCTCTTTTTCTATTTCATTTATTATATTTTCATTATTTATCTTAATTTCATTCAATAAATTATTATTTAAAACAGAAATGTTTTTATTGTTATTCTCATTAACAATGAAACCTGATTTCACTAATTTTAAATATTTTTCATAGGCATTTTTTGCTGCATTACTATCAACAGTAGTTGATTTAACTTCACTTCTTGCAGCACTTTTCTTGAATGCTTCTATCTTATTTTTTTCAATGTATAACTTGTATTGCTTCTTATGTCTTGAACCATCAACATAAGATTTATTGCTTGAAGTATTAGCACTACCTAGATGATAAGTATTATCGAAAGTTTTACCTTGGCTTTTATGACTACTTATAGCATGTGAATGATTAAAGTAAGAATAATCAACAGTATTGAAAACAACTTCTTTATTTTCAATATTTACAGAAATTTCAAAGCCCCCTTTAACCTCTTTCATTGATTTAATTTTTCCAATATTTCCATTTTTGATAGTTTTCTTGTGATTTTTTAGGAAAATTATTTCTTCACCAATGCAGAATTGTTTTTTAATTTTTTGCGTTACTCCACCGGGCAAATATCTTTGTGTTTTTATTTCTTTCTGATTTTTAAAATCTAAATGTGATACATATTTTTTGTTCAATTTAGATTTATTAATTTCTTCTTGAATTATTGCTTCTCTACATTTTTCATTCACAAAATCAATTTCTTTATTAGTTCCACAAATTATTTTTTTTGAGTTAGAACTATCATTCAAATAGTCTTTAACAATTTCTTTTAATACTTCTTCTTGACTATTTTTAGAAACCAAAAAATTATTTTTTGTTAATTCATCAAATACAACTTCAATTTTTTTATCTCTATATGCCTCAGCAATAATTTTTGCAGAACCTTCGCTTTGTCTCATATTCTCTTCAAGTCTAGCAATACTTTTAACATCAATTTGTTCTTGTATTTGCTGAAATGTGCTTCCGTATGAGACTGCCGATAGTTGTTTCTGGTCGCCAACTATAATTAATTTTGAGTTTGTCTCTAATGCTATTTGCGTGATTTTTCTATAATCTTCCGCACCAACCATACCTGCTTCATCAATAATTAAAACAGAATTTCTTACTTCTTTTATGAACTCAGTTTTTATTTTATTTCCGTTAAATGCTTTTGATATAAAACTTTTGGTGTTTAAGCACTTATCTTTTTCAATACCTGCTTCATTTAAAGCGTCTGCTGTTGTTGTTTGCGTTGATAAACCATAGATTTTTCTTTTATTATTTTGGTTTTGTTCAACTGCAAACTTAATAACACTTGATGTCTTACCTGAGCCAGCATCACCAATAACAATAGTTAATTGATTATCTTCTGCAACTAATTTACAAGCATTCAATTGACCATCATTTAATTTTTTATTTAATGGCAATTTTTTAGAAAAATAATCTAAATATTGATTATTAAAATTATTATTCTCTTTATTTGAAATTTTCGATAATTCTTTTAAATTATCTAATGCTTTTCTTTCATTCTCAATAGTAGATAGTTTTGTAATTTTTCCATCTTCTAGTTTTACTAATTTATCCAAACACAATTTATCACTAAATAATTTTAAATACTCTTGATTTACTGCATTTTCTAAATCTTCATATTTAGAAAAATTTGATTTTGAAAATCTCAATTCAATTGCAATTTCTTTTTTTATTTCTGTTTCTTTAACTATTGCAGATGTTTCAAATATACTGCTATTTAATACTTGGTTTATATCGTATTCTTTTATTTCTTGTTTTTTTGCTGATTGTTTAAATTCTTTATTAAATATATCAACAGGAGACATTACTTTTTTTGTCTCTTCTTTAATTTTTTCCCAAATTTCTTGTGTTGTTAGTTCTTCTTTATTATTTCTAGTATTCACTCTCACTTGTTTTTTATATTCTGCTTCTGCCATTGTTAAAGAAGCAAAATGAATACCTTTTTCTTTTTGTTCATCAATGAATTTTTTTATTTCTTTACTTCTTTTTGATACTCCATTCTCTTGTTCTTCTGTGTAGCCTGAAAGACGGAATGTTTTATGGCCTGCCTCTGTGGTTGCTCCCTCTGTGACATAGCCCTTCTCTCTCATTTTTGCGTTAAGTATCGTGTCATACATTGATGACATTTCTAGTTGTTTTTTAAAAACCTCATCTGTATCTATTGCCAATAGTTTTTTGGTTTCAACTAACTTACCATCTACTATTTCTTCAAAAGTAAATTCAGCAAAATTAAATAGAAGTCCGTGATTGTGAAGATGGGGATCTATTTCTCTATCTTCATAGTGAGTAAAACTAGCAAACATTATTTTTGTTTTAGCAGGATTAAAATTCTCATACTCATCTTTTCTGCACGATGGTTTTATATTTTTTGCTAAAAATTTATTTATCTCGTCGTCTGTCTCTCTTAATGCACTAACGATTTTTTGTTTTCCTTCATAATTTGATAGCGCAAATTCCATGGAAACAGATTTCGGTGGAGCAGATACAAAATCAGTTCCTAACTGTTGATTCTCTGTTTTATTTATAAATTGATTGCCATTTCTAAAATTTGTTTTATCACCTATATAATTTTTTATGAATTTTTCTGGGCATTCGCCAGCCATTAAAGATTGGAAATTTTCTGTGCTGTAATCAATCTTTAACTCCTCTGCTAATCCACCTTTAAACACTGCTTTAAAGTGTTCTTCTTTATTTCCTCCATCTAAATATTTAGCAAAAACAGCATTTTTAATCTTAGCATCTGTTAATTCATCTTTTATAGTATTATGCTTTTCTTCTTCATTTTTTAGGTAGTCAAAAACTCCTTTTCCTGATTTCTCTATTAATAACATATTTTCACCTTATCTTAATTCTCTTAATTCTGTTGTATGCCTGTTTATTACTTCTACTGCTTTTGATAATTTCTCTTTTAATCTATTAATCTCATCTTCAAGAATTTTATTTTTTAAATCATAACTTTTTAATTTTTCATCAAAAACTTGCAATACATTTTCTATATCTTTTGTATTTGAAAAACTTAAATCAGCGTTCATCTGTTTGTGCGCGTGTTTTATTATTTGATTTATTGTTGTTCCTAAATTTCCGCCGTGGAATTTAACTAAATCATTAAGCATATCAACTGCTTCAACATCTATCTGAAATGTTTTTTTGATTTTATTTTGCTTTTTCATTTTTATTCTCCTTTTGCTTCACAATCTATTACATAATCAATTGCATCAATATTTGCTATAAATTTTTTATTTTCATATTTATTCACTGATGCTGAAAATGTAGTTTTAAATAATTTTGAACAATAGCATTCAATCGTATTGTAGTAGTAAGATGCAAATTCATTGTTATTCGACAAATGTTTTTCTAAGTAGAAACTATCTACTTGTATATCTATATTATTTTTTTTAACTGCATTTACATTTTTCATAAGTCGCCATACCGCCAATGGACAATCTCTGCACTCTAAATCTTCTGGTGGTTTTATTTCATCTATTATTTTTTTATTTTCAAAATTCATTCTTTTCCCCGTTATTTGCTTTTATATCTATTTTTTTAATTCTGCTACTTCCACAATGTTTGCAACAAACGTCACTGCTACCACTACCACCACTTCCACTATTAAAGCCACTTGCTACGTTATCTAACACCATTAAAAATGCAACAAAAATAACTAATGCTAATTGAGTAAAAATAAAATATCCGACAACTGCAAAGCCTCCCATTCTTACCGCTAAATCAAAAAAACTTTTAGGGTCGCTTTTTGATTTAATATCAAAATGATTTCTACAATCTAAACATCTAACTCTCATTTTCTGCCTCCTTTTTTATATCTTTATATAAATAAAGTTAGCAAATAATCTTTAAATGTCAACTGCATTTTTCTGGCTCATCAATATTTAGATAAAACTCTTTATTTGCAACGGTTTTAAAATAAATGCTTTTCTACTATTTTTAATAGGAAGTGCCCTGGTTGGCTGTTCTTTTGAGATAAAGATGAAGAAAAAATGAAAGGAATTTCATTTTTCTTTGTTATGCTTTTTATTAAAAAATAAAAAGGAATTTTTATTTTTTTGATGATTCTTGATTAAATTACAAATACAAAGATATTTTATTTTTCTTATTTAAAACTTTATTATTGATACTTATTTTTTGTTGTTATACAATTCCAAACATCTTTTTTCGGAGGTTGTATGACGTTCAATCGTGCTCGTTTTGATGAACTTATTTCTAAGTTGCAGCGTTCCTCTATGAGCGCTGATGAACTGAAAGAACTTGGAACTCTGCAAGGCCAATTGAGCAAGTTGAATGAGGGTCGTGAGGCTCTTATCAAAGATGTTCAAAAGTCTATTGATGACCATAAATTTACGGTTCTGGAAGTCTTTGGAACTGCTCGCAAACTTGGTAAGTTGCTCACTGAGCAAGGTGTGAAGGCTGAGAACCTGTGGCCTTCTGTGAAGCCTGCGAGTGAAGGTGGAGAGGCCAAGCCTGCTACTACTGCAACAACGATTGAGCGCCCCTCTAATGCCAATGAAGAGGTCATCAACCACAAGGGCCACGGCAAGCCCTTTATTTACAAGCGTGGGCGTGTTTTTGAAGATGTGAAGGGTCAGCCCACTACTGACCTGAAAAAGGTCTATGGGCCATCGCTGGGCAAGTTCTTCACCACTCACAAGACAGCCGCTGCTATCACTGCTGCTGCTACTCCGGAGGGTAAAACTTACTTTGCTACTTCTGAGGGTAAAAAAGAACTTGATAAATTGGTTGAGTTGGCAAAGTTGGCTTAACTCTTCTGCACAAATGAAGAAGGCTCCTAATGGAGCCTTTTTTTCGACCAATTTTATTTATCAATAAAAAAGGCTCCTAATGGAACCTTTTTAAACTACCGACTACCCACAGGGTAGATAAATCCCCACGTATGGGGCAATAAATACAAACACTTTAAAAGTGTTAAAGCGCTTAACGTTTCACGCTTAAAAATACCATATAAAATTATTTCTTATTTGTCAAGTTAATTTAATAATATTCTTCTTTTATTTATTTACGCTGCCGCTATGGGTGCTATCGCACTGTCCGGCGTGCTAAGGCATACCGCCTATTCGTCTTCAAAACAGGTTGTATTTTTACTTGTGCCACCATTCAATTAAACTCTGGTATCTCATCAAATTGAGATGTTTCTAATAAATAATAACTATCAGGAACCGGGTTAGGAGAAAGTATCTTTTTTCTTTCATCTTCAATTATTTTATCATTTTCAATATTTGTTTTTATTAAATCAATAATTTTTTCATAGCATTCATCAATTTTTTCTCCTGCATTTTCAAAATAGTTTAATATCTTTGCTCTATATTCTTTTTTAGCAATTATCTCCCATTCTTCTTCTGTGAAATATATTTCTCTGTCAAACAATGGATTTTCATTATCGCTATCTTTTTCGTTGCAAATATCTTCATCTGTCATATCATCTACACCCAATTTTTCTTTTAATCCTGGCGTCCAGAATAATTGACTTTTTCCCTTCATCGCTTTTGAATATTCTATAAATAATTTTGAGTTAACTTCTGTTATTTCTTCTAAAAACTCAAATGGATGATAACCTTTTGATTTACCCTTATTTACTGCTTTCGCAATTTCTCTATCAATACCCCAATTCAAATTATCATTTTTTGATAAATAATCACTAGATTTACAGTTCATTTTTATATCTACTGACCTTGTTTTTAAAGCACTATGAGTAGCCATTGTGTTTTTTACACTCACTAAACCTGCTTTTTTTAAACATTTTATCCAGCGATTTACAATAAAAGTTTTAATATCTTTTTCTTTCAATCCTTTATCAACAAACCATAGTTCGTGTGTGTGTGGGTGCCAACCATTGGCACCGTATGTTAGTTCTAATGCTCTTATTAAACCTTGAAAATCAATTCTTTTCTTAAAACAAGTCCAAGTGTTTCCCTCTCTTAAATATTTCAACGCCAAAGATTGTTTTTTAATTAGTTCATCTAAGGCTATTGTTTTATCGTGAGGAAAAGTCAATGTAACCATTACAGATTGAAAACCTTCTTCATAGATTTTTTCCATTGCATGACAAACTTCTTTTCTTCTTGTCTCGCTTATTCTTGCTGCACATACTGGACAAGTCCAAATGCTTCCGCAAGTCTGTAAACCAACGTAGTAGGCTGTTTTGCTATCACAATGAACTTCAACTTTTTCGAAGCCACCTGACAAAGCGTATTTACAATTTATTGTTCTAGAAACTTTATGCAAATCATTAGTAAAAACATTTGTCTTTTTTGCGTATTCTAAAAATATTCTTCTACTATTTCTTAATAAAGCAAATCTTTTAATTCTATTTTTATGAAGTAATTGTTTTAAATCATTCTTTGTTATTTTATTATTTTTAATATTAGACATTACAGACCTCCTAAAACAGCCGGAACATCTGTAATATCAATAGTTTTTATCTCTCTACATCCTCTCCAAGTGGTAGAGGATTTCGCATACCTTCCAAGATAGGTTTTATACTTTTTATTTAATATATTTTTAGCCATAGAAAAATCTCCAAATATTTTGTGTGGAGATTTAAACTTGACTTTTTAATTATTTTTTGATAAATTAATTTTAGGTAGCAATTTAAAGTCTCTTACACTTTAAGTTTATTAATAAGAACAGTTAGTCGCTGTTCTTATTATTTTAAATATACTAAAAATCTTTTTAATGTCAAATACAAACAAAGGCTCCCAATGTGGAGCCTTTTTTAATCTAGTCCAAAATATGAAAGCAGAAAAGTTATTTAAACTTGGGTTGATTTTTTTTAAACAACTCAGATGATTTGACATCTGTTACTTACACAGTCATTCATTGTTAAGCGATAAAAAATGCTCCACTCAGGAGCCTTTATAATTAAAAGTTATAAATAACATATTTTAAATTTCAATTAAGAATATCGTTGGCCAAAAGCGACACTTCACTGGCCAAGACAACTGAATTTCCATAAAATTCGAGAACTCTCCTACTGGATATAACTACATATGAGTTCGCGGATTGTTTCCCTCTTCTCGGGTGCAGGCGGTATGGACTTTGGAGCACACGCAGAAGGCTTCCAAACGGTTCTAGCACTCGACAAATTTGCAGCATCAACTGCGACCTTTGCCAAGCATTTCAAAGAGACAGACGTTAAGACTACGGGTATCTTTGAGTTCAACGAAAGCAAGAAAAACCCTTATCCCAAAGCAGACATTGTGATGGGTGGCTACCCTTGCCAGTCCTTCTCTATGGGCGGGTTAAGAACCCCTGAAAAAGATGAACGCTCTAACCTTTTTTTAGGGTTCGCAGAGGCAGTCAATAGAATTAAGCCAAAAGTCTTTATTGCTGAGAATGTTTCTGGCTTAACAAAACTTCAAAATGGCGAGTGGTTCAAGAAGCAAATTGATGTTTATGAGAACCAACTTTCTGTTAAATATCACGTTTTCTCGATGCTTTTGAATGCTGCTGACTACGGTGTTCCACAGCAAAGAAAAAGAGTGATTATTGTTGGTGTTCGTCACGATGTTGGCAATGAGTTCATCTTTCCTGAACCAACTCACTGCAAGCCTTCTCTTGTGAAGAAAACTGGGCTTCTTCCTTGGGCTTCTCACGGTGAGGCTATTCGTCACTTACCAGCAAACCCAGTAGGCGAATACTACGAACGTCCTCACGACCCAGAAGGCAACTTCTCTTGGTATTTTGTATCTCGTAATCGCCGTCACCGTTGGGATGAAACAGCATTCACAGTGGTTGCTAACTTCCGCCACGTAACACTCCATCCAGCCTCTCCTATGATGGAACTTGAATGGAGCGACCTTGCGAATGGTTGGAAGCAAAAATGGCGTTTCACAGACACATATGACCACTTGGAATTTGCACCAGAATTTCCAAAGTTATCCCCCCCAAGAAGACTCTCTTGGAGGGAGTGTGCTGCTATCCAAACCTTCCCTTCTCACTTTGAGCCTGAGGGAGATTTGGCTGAAAAATTTGAGCAAATTGGCAACGCAGTTCCGCCATTACTAATGCAGCAAATTATGAAAAAGGTAAAGGAAATCCTTTAAGCCCCGAAAAGTCTTGATGACTTTGCCTGCAAGGTTTCTACGGTTGGTCTTGGTAGCGTGAAAAGTTCTGTTCCATACATTTTTGAACTTATCTTCGGGTAGTATTTGAATTGACTTCCTGACAAGGCATACCATTCATAAACACACTCGTTGTTCTCGTCCAGACCAACCAACCTTTTCCCTTCAAATTTCCATTCTTTTGGTGCTGGCAAATTTATATTAAATGTAGCAACCAACCAACTTCTTTCACCTTTAATTTCTGGTGAATAAAGAACTGATATAAAAATACTTTCTTTTGCCACAAAGAAAATATTATTTTTTGTGGAATTTTCTTCCTTATAATTTTTTTCTGAAAGTTCTCTTTCTTGAACTTGTCTATCAAGAATTACTTTTCCAAAATCTTCTGGATTTCTTTTTTGCAGAAAATCTTCTTCTGTTAAATTTCTTTCTCTGCAAAGTTTCCAATCTTTTGCACTTGAATTAGAAATTTCAAGATGTGCTCTCAAACCTAATTTTTTATAATCTTTTAATTTTTGAATTTGCTTCGATTTAACAGAGGCTCCACGAACTGCTATGCCTCCACTCTCATTGAATTCAATGATGAAATCGTAGAACATCTTGCTTTCAGTTGTTCTCCCGTGTAGCAACTCTGCAAAGCACCTCTCAATTTGCCTAGGGTCTGCACGAGAACTACCATCAGTCTCTCGGTATCCTCCCGTTCCATCACGATAGGTTCCAAGATATTTAGCCAACACTATCAATTCGGCTGGTGATGGGTTCCTGGTGAAAAATGCTCTTTCCATCTCACTCTTCTTGTTACAAGTTGTCAACCTGAAGAGTGTACGAGATAGTTGCATAGGTAGAAACACTGTCGCTTATAAGCGTCACAAGCAAAAAGGCTCCCTCGTGGAGCCTTTCTATTTAATTCTTCTTAAAAATGTATTCTTCTAACTTCACCATCAATTGTTGCGGTTATGTGATTTCCAATCAAATTTGATATGTAATCACAAGGCTTTTTAGTTAACTCATTTAATTTATCAATAGTTAATTTATTTCTATAAAACTCACTATTAACATCGCTTGTAGATACTTCGTGTCCCAAAAGTTGGTGCATTGCTTTTTCTGGAACATCATTGATACCTAATGTATTGTTGTAGAACTTTCTCAGACTGTGAAAAACAAGTTTTTTTCTTGTTACTTTCACCAACTCCATATGTCTTGCAAACTTCTTACCGACGGCGTTCCCTGAACCTTTCCCATCCCGTTCTAGATACTTAAAAACTTTATCAGTCTTCTTGTTAAAAAATGGTTTGAAGTAGTGCCAAAGCGGTTCATAAATTGGTATTTCTCTAATACCAGCAATAGTCTTACTATCTCTAACGTGAAAATAATTGACGCCTGTTGCTGTTGTTTTAAAATCTTCTTTTTTTAAGGTTGTTAGTTCATCAACTCTGCAACCTGTGAAGACAGTTAACAACAACATAAAATAATAGTCTTCATCTTTTTCTTTTTGTTCAAAAAGATATTTACTATCAAAAATAAGTTTTATTTCATCTTCTTCAAAAATTGCCCATTGCTCTTTGATTTTTTGTTTCTTTGTCATCAAAGGCTTGCCAACAATGGGATTAGAAGAAATGTATTGTCTATCAACTCCAAAATTAAATATGGCTTTCAAGTTAGCCATCTTGTTATCTATGGTTCTTGGAGAGTTACCTTTTTCTGCAAGATAGTTTATATACCTATTAATATCACTTACTTTTAAGCGATTTACATATTTAATTTTTGTATATTTTTCAAGTTCATCAACTGTATTTCTATACGCAATTGATGTTGCTTGCGATAGTTGAGAACGCAACTTAAAGAACTGTTCAACAAGGTCTTTTAGAGTGATACCTTTTTCCTCTACACCCATCAAAGCGCCCTCTGTGGCGTTTTCTTGTGTGGGTTGAGGGGCAACCCTAGGCTGGGTCATTTGAAGCATTTGAAGGGCTTCTATGGCCCTTTGATGGTCTTCGGGTGTTCCATCAGTTTTCAATAGACCCCTGTTTAGGTCAATCTCATAGGCTCTGACGTTTGAGAGGTCGAAGTCGGAAAACTTTGGCTTGTTCATCTGTGAGAGGCTATTGAGCAATGAGATTGCTCTAAGTATTGCCTCTTTTTTGTAGCCTGTGCCTAGGCTGCGCTTGAACTGTTTGCCTGCTATGCGTGTATGCAGGTAGTAGGTTCCTGCACGCAAATAGATGGGTAACGAGAGCATTGATTGCTACCAATTCTGTTACCACCCAAAATGAAAAAAGCCCTGTAACTCATTGAATTACAAGGCTTTTTCGTATATGGCGGAGAGGGTGGGATTCGAACCCACGGTACGTTTGCACGTACGCCTGATTTCGAGTCAGGTACATTCGACCACTCTGCCACCTCTCCTGTGTCGAAGCGTCTATTGTAGCCTAAAAAATCAGGCCTTCAGCAAAGTTTTGCCGCCCATGTACGAAACCAGTGCTTCGGGCACGGTGATCGAGCCGTCGGCGTTCTGATAGTTCTCCAGCACGGCGACCAGCGTGCGACCCACAGCCAGGCCGGAGCCGTTGAGCGTGTGCACCAGTTCGTTCTTGCCCTGGGCATTCTTGAAGCGGGCCTGCATGCGACGCGCCTGGAAGGCTTCGCAGTTGGAGACCGAGCTGATTTCGCGGTAAGTGCCCTGTGCCGGCACCCAGACTTCCAGGTCGTAGGTCTTGGCGGAGCCAAAGCCCATGTCACCCGTGCACAGGCTCATCACGCGGTACGGCAGGCCCAGCTTCTGCAGCACGGCTTCGGCATGGCCGGTCATTTCTTCCAGCGCTTCATAGCTCTTTTCGGGATGCACGATCTGCACCATCTCGACCTTGTCGAACTGGTGCTGACGGATCAGACCGCGCGTGTCGCGGCCGCCGGAGCCGGCTTCCGAGCGGAAGCAGGGGCTGTGTGCAGTGAGCTTGATGGGCAGGCGGTCTTCGGCCAGCACTTCGTCGCGCACCAGATTCGTCAGCGGCACTTCAGCCGTGGGAATCAGGTACAGAGCCGCAGTGTCGGGCAGGGGTTCGGCATCCTGGCCGCCCTTCTGGGCTGCAAACAGATCGCCTTCGAACTTGGGCAGCTGGCCCGTGCCCTTGAGCGAATCGCTGTTGACGATGTAAGGCACATAGCATTCGGTGTAGCCATGCTGCTCGGTCTGCAGGTCCAGCATGAACTGGGCCAGTGCACGGTGCAGGCGCGCGATCTGGCCCTGCATCACGGTAAAGCGGGCACCGGAGAGCTTGACGCCGGCTTCGAAGTCCAGGCCGATGGGCGCGCCCAGATCCACGTGATCCTTGATCTCGAAGTCGAAATTCCTTGGCGTGCCGAAGCGGCGCACTTCCACATTGCCTTCTTCGTCGGCACCCACTGGCACGGACTCATGAGGCAGATTGGGCACGGCCACCAGCATGGCCTGCAGCTCGGTCTGGATCTGGTCCAGGCGCGTGGCCGATTGTTCCAGCTCGGTCTTCATGGCAGCCACTTCGCCCTTGGCGGCTTCGGCGGCGTCCTTTTCGCCCTTGCCCATCAACATGCCGATCTGCTTGGACAGCTGATTGCGCTTGGACTGCAGCTCCTCCGTGCGCGTCTGGATGGACTTGCGTTCGGATTCCAGCGCCTTGAAGGCTTCCACGTTCAGGAAGGCTTGGGGGTTCTTGCGGGTTTGCAGTCGGGCGACGACTGAATCCAGGTCTTTGCGGAGAAGTTGAATGTCGAGCATAGGTGGGGATTTTAGAGCGACTGGCCGCACCCGGCCGATACACAGGGGATGGCGGCAGTCAGCTATCAAAAGCGAAGCGCCTTGCGCATGCCAATCATAGATTTTCAGATAAAAACCATCTGAAGTCTTTGAATACCATGCGCAAGGCGCTATGAAGTTACAAGCAGTCAGCTTGTCAGAACTCAGTGTCCGGTCTCGGGCGCCTTGCGCACTTCGATCTCCAGGCCCGTGTCCGCGTCGATCTTCAGACCCTTGGGCAGCGGGAACTTGATGGTTTCCTCGATACCGTTCATCTTGCGCACGGCGACTGCGCCCAGTTGCCGGATGCGGGCGATGACCTCGTCGACCAGCACCTCGGGCGCCGAAGCCCCGGCCGTCAGCCCCACGCGGGCCGCATCGGCAAACCACTCCTGCTTGAGCTCGAGCGCGTTGTCCACCATATAGGCGGGCGTGCCCAGGCGATCGGCCAGCTCGCGCAGGCGGTTGCTGTTGGAGCTTGTCGGGCTGCCGACGACGATGACCAGATCCACCTGGGGTGCCAGCACCTTCACGGCATCCTGGCGATTCTGCGTGGCATAGCAGATGTCCTGCTGCTTGGGTTCGCGCACCAGCGGAAAGCGTGCCTTGATGGCGGCCTTGATGCCTGCGGCGTCGTCGACCGACAGAGTGGTCTGCGTCACCACAGCCAGCTTTTCGGTCTGGCGCGGCGCCACCCTGGCCACATCGCCCTCGTCCTCGACCAGGTGAATGCCTTCGGAGAGCTGGCCCATGGTGCCTTCGACTTCCGGATGGCCCTTGTGGCCGATCATGAGGAACTCGTAGCCTTCCTTGGCCAGCTTGGCGACTTCCACATGCACCTTGGTGACCAGTGGACAGGTCGCATCGAAGATGGCAAAGCCGCGGCGCTCGGCCTCCTGCTGCACGGCCTTGGAGACGCCATGGGCCGAGAAGATCAGCGTGGCGCCGGGCGGCACTTCGTCCAGCTCCTCGATGAAGATCGCGCCCTTGGCCTTGAGGTCGTTGACCACAAAGGTGTTGTGCACGATCTCGTGGCGCACATAGATGGGCGCGCCGAACTTGGCCAGCGCCCGCTCCACGATTTCGATGGCGCGATCCACCCCGGCGCAAAAGCCGCGCGGCTCGGCCAGCAGGACTTCCTTGGCTCCCACCATTTCAATCCCCCCTGGCGCTACGCACCACTCGAACGGCATGACACTGGCGCGCTTGAAGCGCGGGACGGCGGCACGGGCCGACCGCAGCAAGGGCCGCCCCGCAGCAAAGGCCGTCGTCCCCCTTGAAGGGGGAAGCTGCGCAGCAGCTCAGGGGGTGTGTCATTTCAGAGCACCCCGATCAGCTTCACTTCAAACGTCACGGGCTGGCCGGCCAGCGGGTGGTTGAAGTCGAACAGCACGGCGCCGTCCTCGCGCACCTGAACCACAGCACCGGCATAGCTGCCCAGGCCGTCGGGTGTGGGGAACTGCACCACATCGCCAGCGGTGTATTGCTCATGCGGGTCGCCGAGCTCGTTCATCAGCTTGCGGGCCACCCATTGCATCATGTCGGCATTGCGCTCGCCAAAAGCCTCGCCTGCGGGCAGCTCGAAAGTGGTGTGCGTGCCCTCGGCCAGGCCGATCAGCTTGTCTTCCATGGCCGGCGACAGCTCGCCCGCACCCAGCGACAGCGTCGCCGGCTTTTCGTTGAAGGTATTGATCACATCGCCAGCCGGGCCGGCCAGGCGGTAATGCAGCGTGAGAAAAGAGCCTGCCTGCACGACGGGCAGATCCGAAGGGGTTGCGCTTGTGGTCATGAAAGTCCCGATAAACTGGGCTGCATTGTAAGAGCGAGCCTATAACCTCTTCGTGGCTGCGTTGAGATGGCCGGCCCGCCCCTCCCCGCCTTGTGCAAGCGAGCACTGACGCCCATGTCCATCAAAGACCTGCCCCTGGATTCCCAGCCGCGCGAAAAGCTCGCGCAGCGGGGTGCGGCCGCACTGTCAGATGCGGAGCTGCTGGCCATTGTTTTGCGCACCGGCATGGCCGGCAAGACGGTGTTGCAGATGGCCGATGAGCTGCTCAATCTGCCGGGCACCGGGGGACTGGCCGGGCTGCTGGCCGCCAGCTACCAGGATTTGCGTGCCGTCAAAGGACTGGGCCCCGCCAAGCGCGCCGAGCTGCTGGCCGTGCTGGAGCTGGCCCGCCGTGCCACCGCACAGCAGCTGCGCGAGCGCGACGTGTTCGGCTCGCCCGAGGAAGTGACTCATTTTCTGCAACTACACCTGGCCGCCAAGCACCATGAGGTGTTTGCAGTGCTGTTTCTGGACAGTCAGAACCGGTTGATCGCGATGGAAGAGCTGTTTCGCGGAACGCTCACACAAACCTCGGTGTACCCCAGAGAAGTGGCTTTGCGCGCGCTGCAACATCATGCGGCGGCCGTTATTTTGGCGCACAACCACCCCAGCGGGCAGGTACAGCCCAGCAGCGCAGACAAATCGCTGACCGCCACCCTCCAATCGGCTCTGGCGCTGATTGATGTCAGGGTGCTGGACCATGTGATCGTGGCGCCTGGCGCTGCGCTTTCCATGGCCACGCAGGGCCTCATGTAATCCACTGTTGACGATGGATGGGCTTGCAAGCCTGGTTGCCGCAGGCGGCTTGGCGCCCCAAGAGTAAGTGACGGAACGGGTGACACAGTGTTTTGCAGGCATTCTCACAAAAATATAGAATGCGAAGAGTTCTCATTTGCAACTCTATTAACCCATGTCTTCACAGCCTGCAGCGGACCCGGTGCACACGCTCTATGTCGATCACCATGCCTGGCTGCAGAGCTGGCTGCTGCGCAGACTGGGTAATACGCATCAGGCTGCAGATCTGACCCAAGACACGTTTGTCAGAGTGATCGCAGCGCAGCAGGTGCATGCCATTCGTGAACCCAAGGCCTATCTGACCACCTTGGCCCAGCGGGTGCTCTACCACTTCTGGCGCAGGCGGGAACTCGAGCAAGCCTGGCTGGATGCACTGGCCACGCTGCCCGAGGAAGTCGCGCCCTCGCCCGAAGACTATGCGCTGGTTCGCGAAGCCATAGAAGCGGTGGATCAGTGGATGGAGGGCCTGTCGCCCAAGGTTCGCCAAGTGTTTCTGCTGCGCCGCCTCGAAGATCTGAAACATGCAGAAATTGCCGAGCTCATGTGCCTGTCTGTCGCCACCGTGGAGCGCTACATGAAGCAGGCATTGATGCAGCTCATGCAGATGCCGCAGTCCCCTGCGCATTGATTGATCCATGGACCGCAACACAGAGCAAGCCATTGACTGGCTGATCACGCTGGATTCCGGCCGCGTCAGCGAGACGCAGAGGCAGGCCTTCGAACTGTGGCTGCACCAGTCGCCACTCCATGCACAGGCCTGGGCCTTGTTGCAGCAACGCCTGTCCAGCAGCATGGGCACGGCATCAACCCAGATGCGCCACGATGGCAGCGGCCATACCGCACTGGGTATTCAGGCACTGCTGGCCCCGATCCCTACGGCCGCTCGCAGACGAAAATTACTCGGTGGCGGCCTTGCCGCCCTGGTAGCCAGCGCCACAGCGGGCTGGATGGTGCATCGCCAGACACCGCTGACCACGTTGGCCGCCGACCTGCGCACGGGAACGGCGCAGCGCCTCAAGCATTGCCTGCCCGATGGCAGCGAGATTGTGCTGGATGCCCGCTCCGCCATAGACATTGCCTTCAATGACGCTCAGCGCCTGGTGCACCTGAGAGAAGGCGCCCTCATGGTGCATGTGCAGGCCGAGGCTGCTGCTGCGCCCTTTCGCCCCTTTGTCGTACAAAGCGCGCAAGGGCATGCACAGGCGCTTGGTACGCGCTTCATGGTGCGCCAGACACAAGGCGGAACGCTGGTGCATGTCAGCGAACACAGCGTTCGCCTGAGCCTCCCAAACGGCCAGCTGCACACACTGCATGAAGGTCAAAGCGCCTGGATGGACGCCAATCAGATCACTCCCATAGAAACAGAACCTATGGATCCCGCGGCATGGGTCGACGGGGTCATCAGTGTTCGCGATCAATCTCTGGGCGAAGTGATAGAGGCGCTGCGCCCCTACCAGACCGGAATCATCCGCATCAGCCCACAAGCCGCTCGGGTGCGCATCTTCGGTGTCTTCTCCCTGGCTCAACCCCAGCAGATGCTGCAAGACCTGGTCAACACCCACCCGATACAGATTCGCCAATGGGGCTCTTGGCTTACGGTGATTGAAATGAGCGAAAGTGGCTCGTAAAAAATCCCGCACCGCCGCCTGCGTCCATATTCCGAAAAAAATTCAATGCCTGAGGGGTTTTCAGGTGCTCGTTGCACATAGCTAGTGAAACCAGACATTTCACAGCAACGACCGGACACCTGACACCATGGCCCTCCTTGACGATCTCACCCATTCCCCTGCGCCGGCGCACCGCGAAAACGGCCTGCAACGCCCTCCTTCCATGCTCTTGCCCATCGCCATGGTCTGCTCGCTGGCCACGTTTTCCAGCGCCCATGCGCAATCTGCCGAGCCTGCACCAGGCAGCGCCAAGACCGCTCAGGCATCCGCTCAGTCCACCAAGGCCATCAGCTGGAACCTGCCAGCCGCTGCGCTGGACGAGACCTTGTCGCGTATCGCCCGCCTGGGCCTGCGCAGCATCAGCGCCAGCCCCGCCTTGCTCGCAGGCAAGCGCGCGCCGGCCGTTCAAGGCAGCTACAGCGTGGAACATGCAGCACAGATTGCGCTGGCAGGCAGCGGCTTGCGACTGGTCAGCACCCCGAACGGCACCCTCACCGTTTTGCAAGACAGCGTGGCAACGCCCGCCTCCGGCACCGCCGCTGCAGGGGCGAGCTCGGCCGAGCATGCCTTGGCAGAAGTGCGGGTCACCGCCCATGCCGACCACTCGGGCACCACCGAAGGTACGGGCTCCTACACCGCCCAAGGCCCTAGCAGCCTGTCCACAGGACTTGCCTTGAGCCTGCGCGACACGCCCCAGTCGGTCAGCGTGATCACCAAGCAACGCATGGAGGATGAGAACCTCACCACCATCAACGAGGTGCTGATGCGCACCCCCGGCATCAGCACCTCGGTGCTGGGCACCGAACGTACCAATGCCAACGCACGCGGCTATGCCATCAGCAACTACCAGATCGATGGGGTCAGCACCCATTCCGAGTTTCTGGGCCTGGACGCGCTGCCCACCCAGAGCATTGCCGACATGGCCCTGTATGACCGTGTGGAAGTGCTGCGCGGCGCATCCGGCCTGACCACGGGCGCTGGCGACCCCTCGGGCATCGTCAACCTGGTGCGCAAAAAGCCTACCGAGCAGTTTCAGGCCTCAGCCGAAGCCAGCGTGGGCTCCTTTGGCAACCGCCGGGCCATGGTCGACATCTCCTCCCCGCTGAACGAAGCAGGCACAGTGCGCGGGCGCTTTGTGGGCGTGCACCAGGATGCCGACAGCCATATCGACTTCTACAGCAAGAAAAAAGACGTGCTGTATGGCGTGATACAGGCCGATCTGACATCGACCTTGAAGCTCACCGCCGGACTGGATCACCAGCGCAACCGCGCACAGGGCTCCATGTCCTATCTGGGTTTTCCGCTATTCAACAGCGAGGGCCTGCAAAACCAGTTCCCCACCTCGTTCAACAGCGCCAGCCGCCATAACCGCTTCAACACCAACTCGACCACCGCCTTTGCGGCGCTGGAGCAGTCGCTGACGGAACACTGGAAGCTCAAGTTCTCGGTCAACCATCTGCGCTCCTCTCAGCGGGAAGACGCCGTATACCTGGCCGTCAATGCAGCTCCATTTGACCCTGTCACCGGCGATGGTCTGAAACTGAATGCCGAACGACGCGACTACCGCTTGCGCAACAAGACCTTTGACATCCATGTGCGCGGCCCCATCATGCTGGCCGGCCGCGAGCATGAACTGGTTTTTGGCATGGACCACACCAGCTTCCAAAGCTACACCGACGGCAGCCTGGATGTGAGCGGGCTGCGCGGCAAGCCCGTCAACATCTACCAATGGGACAACAACGGCAAGCCCGTATTTAACAACCCCACCGTGGTCTATGACAGCACCCGCAGCCAGAGCAGCGTCTATGGTGCCGGCCGCTTTGCGCTCGCCGACAGCCTCAAGCTGATCGTCGGCGGCAAGTTGATGAACTATCGCAGTGACTACGTCACCACCAACACCAGCGGCTACTACTCCAACTCGCCGGCGTCGGAAAACCGCATATTCACCCCCTATGCCGGTCTGGTCTACACCCTGAACCCGCAGCACACCCTGTACGCCAGCTACTCCACGATTTACAACCCCCAGACCGCACGGGATCGCAATGGTGCCTTTCTTGACCCGCAGGAAGGCAATACCTATGAGGCCGGCATCAAAAGCGACTGGCTGGGCGGACGCATGAACAGCAGCGCGGCCATCTACCAGATCCGCCAGGACAATCTGGCCGCCGACGACCCTGGGCAGTTCATTCCAGGCACCACCGATACCGCCTCTCGCCCCATCAAGGGTGCCAAAACCCACGGTATCGACCTGGAGGTCAATGGTGCCATCACAGCCGACTGGGCCATCACAGCGTCCTACAACTTCAGCGCCTCAAAAGATGACAAGGGTGTTCGCATCAACACCACCTTTCCCCGCCACATGGCCCGCTTGTGGACCACGTACCGCATGCCAGGCGAATGGCGCAGGCTCACGGTGGGTGGCGGTGTGAACTGGAACAGCGGCATCTCCTACACCGGCGAAATCTGGCAAATCGGCAAAGAAGCCACCGCTCGCCAGGGCGCTTATGCCGTGGTCGGCCTGATGGCGCGCTACCAGGTCAATGACCAGCTCGCGCTGAGCCTGAACGTGAACAACCTGTTTGACCGCAAGTACATTGCGGCCATGTCGGGCTGGTGGTATTCGGGCATGTACGGCACGCCACGCAGCGTACAAGTCAGTGCGCGCTACGACTTCTGATCCAACGCACAAGCGGGGGCCTGCAAAGCCCCTGCGCTGCCATCACTTGCTCCGGGGACAGGCAAATATGCGGTACAACCGGCGTCACCATGACGCTGAAAGCCACCCGTTTCCAAGACCTTGCCCCTCTTCGCCGCTCGCTGGCCGAAGCGGCTGCGCGCGAGGCCTTGCGCCAGCAACAACGGGCCGAGGCCGTGCGGCGTGCGCTGGAAGAGCAAAACCTGTTTGAAAACACGGTGGGGGCGGTCACGCCGCTGCGCAGCGCCAGCACCCGGCGCTGGCAACCGAGCGAGCTGCCGGCACCCGAGCCGCGGCAGTTTCTGCTCGATGAGCAGCGTGTGCTGCGCGAAGCCATGAGCGACGAGTTCGATGTCAGCACCCTGCTGGACGTGGACGATCAGCTGAGCTTTCGCCGACCCGGCATTGGTCTGGATGTGACTCGCAAGCTGCGTGGCGGCCACTGGAGCATTCAGCGCCAGCTGGACCTGCACGGCCTGCGCTCGGACGAAGCCCGCGAGGCGCTGGGCCAGTTCATCCGGCTGTCGCACCGCACGGGCGTGCGCTGCGTGCGCATCGTGCACGGCAAGGGCCTGGGCTCGCCGGGCCGTACCCCCGTGCTCAAGGGCAAGGTGCAGCGCTGGTTGGTGCAGAAAAAAGAGGTGCTGGCCTTTGTCCAGGCCCGCCCGGCCGAAGGTGGCGCGGGCGCACTGGTGGTGCTGCTGCAACCGGGCAAGCGCAAGCTGTTCTGAGAAGGTGTTGACGATCTCTACGCAGCCGCGCTGGAGCGCCATCGGGATGCGTTCGAAGTGATGGCTGCTCGCGCTTATCTCCATTGGGCTTGAGCCCAGAAGACTTATCTTCCCTGCGGCACGGTGTTGAGCGGCAAGGGCAGTGGCCGCATATCGCGGCCGTAAATGCGGCGTATGCGCTCGGGCACCGTGGGGTGGGATTCCAGCCAGTCTTCGAGGCGGCTGGCATGGGGAGTTTCGGCCAGCAGCATGTGCTGCACGATGCGCTTGTCCAGCCCCTGGTGGCTGCGCTCATCCTGCTGCCAGCTGCCGTACTGCTGCTCGGCCAGTTCACGCTGCGTGAGCACCTTGCGCAGCACACCGCCCAGGCCGTCCTTGCTGCGCGTCCACTGCACGGCGCGGGCATCTGCCAGATACTCGCGCTGGCGCGATACGGCGGCCTTGAGCAACTGCCCGCCGAGCCAGCCGACAAAGCCCGCCGCCTGGATGAAGAGGCCGAACCATTGCGTAAGGATGCTGTCGCGCTCGCGCAGGCTCTGGCCAAAGTTGTGAATCAGCTCCAGCCCGTAGACCATGCCGGCCAGCTGCATGTTCAGCCGCGTGTCGCCCTCACGCAGATGGGACAGCTCATGCGCCACCAGACCCTGCATTTCCTCGCGGCTGAGCTGGTCCAGCGCACCCTGGGTCACGGCAATGACGGCGTCCTGCGCATCCCAGCCCGCCGCAAAGGCATTGATGGCCTCGGTCCTCGCCAGCACCGCGACCTGGGGTGCAGGCCAGTGTGCCGCAATGCACATTTCATGAACGATATTGCACAGTTGCTGCTCGGCCAGCGAGCTGCCGGGTCTGGCCTCGCGTGCCCCTAAGCGCTGGGCCAGTTTGCGCCCGCCGTGGCGCAGCTGGTCCAGCTCTATCCAGCAGCCGCCCAGCACCAGCAGCAAGGTCACGCCGATATTCACCGTCGCAAAGCCCGTGGGGTAGTCCCAGCCGCCGAATGCCAGAGTGCCCAGCCACCAGGCCAGCATCAGGCCCAGATGCACCGACGCCACCACAGCCAGCACACACAGGCCGAACACCAGCAGCAACCAGCGCGTGCTGCGCCTGGCTTCGCGCTGTCGCTCCCAGAAACGCATGCGCTCAGAACCTGACCTGAGGGACGGCGCGCTCCTGCTCGCTCTGGGTCGAAGCCAGCATGTCCATATGCACAAAACCCACCAGCCGCGCCACGATCAGATCCGGGAACTGTCCGGCCTGGTTGTTGAATTCCAGCACCTCGTCGTTGTAGGACTGACGCGCAAAACCGATGCGGTTCTCGGTGCTGGTGATCTCTTCGCTGAGCTGCTGCATGCGGGCATCGGCCTTGAGCGTGGGATAGGCCTCGGCCAGCGCCATCAGACGGCCTACCTGACCTCCCAGCACCTGCTCCGCAGCCATCAAAGCCCCCATGGCCTGCGCCTGGCCCGGCGACTGACGGGCCTTGTCGGCAGCGCTGACGGCCTCGCCTCGTGCGCGAATCACGGCCTCCAGCGTCTGGGCCTCGTGCTGCAAATAGCCTCGGGCGACTTCCACCAGATTGGGGATCAGGTCATGACGGCGCTTGAGCTGCACATCGATCTGCGCAAACGCGTTCTCCACCTGGTTCTTGTGCGTGCGCAAGCGGTTGTAGAGGGCAATTGCCCAGATCACGATCACCACAACCACTGCCAGCGCGATATATGCCGTCATACCCTCTCCCTGAAAATTTTCTCGCATCATAGCCAGTCCCAGAAAAAAACCGCCGTGGCCTCTGGAGCCACGGCGGCAGCAATTGCGGCAACGCCGCCTACTTGGACAGATCGAGCTGATATTTGCTCATGCCCTTGCCTGAGCCGTCATCGGCCGCGAGCACAGACACGCCCGACAGGCCTGCGTCCTGGGCCACGCTCAAGGCATTGGTGCCGGAGCTGAACACCACCGGGCCGGCCGTCGTCACCTTGGCAAAGCGCCAGCTCTTGGCTGCGCCATTGCGGCTCAAGCACCTAAGCGCAGACGCACCACGCGGAAGCTCCTGAATCGCTCGTACAGGTTGCAGCGTTAGAGCACCGTATCAGCGAACGAGCACCTGTCTTTGGCAGGGATTCCAACGTACCCGGCTCTACCAGGCAACAGGTTTGGGATTTGAGTCCACTGCGTATCGTTCAGGGCGCATCTACGACTCATGCTTCTGACTGCGGAGCAACTTCAGAATTTGATGCCACGCCCTAGTCCCGCCCCTCAACCTGCAAACATACAAACGCCTTTAGAGTCGCCAACACCACTTCCCATTGAGCCCGACACGAAGCATTTGTGCTTCGTACCCTCATGCCAAGACGACCTGTTTGCAAAGAACTGTGGCTACGACTACAGCCACACGACTTACATTCACACCATCGGCCAAAGGTGGCGCACCCAAGCTTGGCATCAGCGATGAGACCGCCCTCAACAGCATCCTGTTTGTGCTGCACATCGGCATTCCATGGCAAGACCTTCCCCCAGTCCTTGGGCTATGGCAGCGGCATGACTTGCTGATGTCTATGTAACGGGAACGCCAGCAACGTCTGGCAGAAGTTGCATCACGCCATGCTGATTCGACTGCGTAAACATGACCAGATTGATTGGAGCCAGCAAGCATTGATGGCTCCTCGGTGCTAATCCCCCGGGGGCAACGGGCCCCAACCCCGAACGCCACATCGTCGTAGATGCCAGAGGTATTCCATTGGTCATCCTCGTCAGCGACACCAATGGGCACGACTTCATGTTGTTTGAGAAGTGTATGGATGCAATCCCATTCATTCGAGGCTTGCCGGGTCAACCACGCAAACGACCGGCGAAGCTACATGCCGCTCAAGGTTATGACTACCGACGCTTCCATGTCTATCTCAGGTGACGAGGCATCGAGAGCAGCAAAAGGCTGAGCAGGCACTGCTGGATCATCGATGGAACACACAGATGGTCGCAGGCTTGGCAAGCTGCGTATTCGGTTTGAAAAGCGCTTTGACATCCACGAAGTGCTACTGAAATTGGCTGCCGCAATCATCTGCGCGCGCTTCGTGGATCGGTGGTGTTAGCCGTTCTAAGTATGCACTAACGCGTTCTTCCAATAGGGCTCACGCAATTGGGTCTTGAGCACCTTGCCGAACCCAGACAGCGGCAAAGCATCAACGAACTCGATGCTTTGTGGGCATTTGTAGCTCGCAATCATCGATTTGCAGTGATTTATCAACTCTTCTAGGGTTATATCGGGAGCCTCTAAAAACCGCTGTTTTCAGCCAGTCACAGGCGCATGCGGCTTGAGCGCTTCGGATGAGCTCATTTTTTGAGCAATTTCCCCCTTTTTTGGGCATTTCTTGCCCCATTTCTCACCCATTGGCCCCTTGCAGGCGCACCTCGGTCTTTGAGGGCATTCCCTTGTCTTTGTAGAACGCATCCACCCCGTCGTCCACGAACTTGGCCAGACGCTTGAGGTTGTAGCAAACCGCCATCATGGTCATGGCCACCGTGGCGCGTGCCCGGCCAATGGTGCGGATGAGCTTGCCGCCCATGTGGCGCATCTGGGCAAAGGGGTGCTCCACCCGGGCTCGGGTTGTGGCAATGCGCTTGTTGCGCCCCTTCTGGCATTCGCTCAGGGGTTTGCCCGGCTTGGCCTTGCGCTGGATGTGCTCGCGATAGCCCAAGACCTTGAGCATCTCGCTGCGCTGTTCGCTGGGGTAGCCACGGTCGGCATAGACATCGCAGCTGGTGTTGTGCTCATCGAGCACTTCATCAAAGTGCGTGCTGTCGTGCTCGCTGGCTGTGCCGGTGGTGATCTTGCGAATGAACTTGTGGCGCACATCCACGCTGATGCTCAGCTTGTAGCCGTGGTAGCCCTTGCCGTGCTTCTTGGTATGGGTGGCGTCCAGGTCTTTTTGCCTGCGCTTGGCCTCGTTCCAGTCGCTGGGGATCTTGCCCTGATCCAACTGCTCTTTGTCTTGTTTTGTGAAGTGCTGGATGGGTGCAGGCACCAGGGTGGCATCGATGATCTGCCCGCACCGCGCCAGGTAGCCGCGCTGCAGCAGTTGGCCGTCCACTGCCTGGAACAGGGCCGTCACGCCATCAACGCCCAGGCGCTGCTGGTAATGCCAGATGGTGTTGCGATCTGGGACGTTGGCGCTATCGGCCAGCAAGCAAAAGCGCTGGTAGCTCATGCGGTCAAGCAGTTGGTATTCCATCTGCTCGTCGCTGAGCTTGTAGAGATACTTCAGGATCAGGATGCGCACCATGACCGCGGTGGGATACGGCGGACGTCCACCCTTGGCGGCATCCCCTCGGGGCAGCAGTTGATCAATGACCCGCGTCAGCTCGTCAAAGTCAATGTGCCGGGCAATGACCTGCAGGGGATCGCCCAAGGTCTCGATCTTGTGCTTGCGCGCGGCATCGGCGAAGAGGTCCAGCTTGATGGCGCTGCGCGCTTGCGCTTTGGGTTTGCTCATGCGGTGATTGTCGCGTTGGCTGCGGTGCCATCAGGCGGGGAGGTTTTTAGAGGTTCCCTATCGTATCCGTGCTTGCACACAATTACAGCATGAACTGCCTCACCCCAATGAGTGCTAGGTATACCGATTACTGCGCACGACGCAACGCCGGGATGTTGCGTGATGGCATTTTCAACCTCTGCGGAATAGACATTTTCTCCCCCAGTGATGATCATATCCTTGAAGCGATCAGCAACAAATATAAATCCGTCCTCATCCATATACCCACCATCCCCTGTATGCATCCAGCCTTTTCGGATTGCCACGGCAGTGGCCTCGGGATTATTCCAGTATCCCTGCATGACATGAGGTCCCCGTACAACAATTTCACCGAGGGTACCACGCGCCACTTCCCCCCCCTCTTCATTCACAATTTTCACTTCGGCATGAAAACTCGCACGCCCCGCCGATCTCAGTTTCTTATGTTTTCGCCCCACCGCTGTGGAAAAGTATGAGGGCTTTATTGTCGCCACCGGCGAGAGCTCAGTCATTCCATAAGCCTCAACAAAATTTACGCCAGGTAAAGCGACCATAGCTCTTTCTAGCGTTATATCCGAAATGGAAGATGCCCCATAAAGAATAGTATTCAAGGTACTCAGATCAGGCGCTCTATCAAATTCCCGTACATCAATCAGCATTTCGATCATGGTTGGAACCATAAATGTATGGGTCACGCGATCCCGAGCGATCGTAGCGAGTGTTTGTATTGGATCAAAAATACGATCTGGATCATAAGGTGGAGAAATGGAATGACAGTTACCTTCAAACCAATGAGGCATAGCCAGACCCATATCAGCCAAATGGAACATAGGTGCGGCATGAAGGTAAGTACCACCCGGAGTCGCAGCACCTTCTGCATGAAGGCCCATCGCAGATACGCATATGTTGTTGTGGCTTAACATCACGCCCTTTGGAAATCCAGTCGATCCGCCTGTATAGAAAATACCAGCCAAATCACTTCCCCTACGAATGGAATCCTCCACAGGATTTGCGTTTGAAATCAAGTCTTCATAGTTGAGCATACCAGATGGGGTATTACGCTCTCCGCAGTATATTATCTGAGTCAGGCATTTCACCTCACTTCTAAATTCGGAGGCCATTTCCTGATATCTGTCGTCAACAAAAAGTATTGACGATCCGGAATCATTCAAAGAATAAACGATTTCCGCACTAGACCAGCGTGTGTTACAAGGATTCAAGACACCCCCAGCCCATGGCACAGCCATCTGATACTCGAGATATCGGTCTGAATTCAAAGATAGTATCGCAATACGATCCCCCTCTTTAACACCTAAATTTTTCAGAGCTCCAGCGAGTTTTCCGACTCGACTCGCAAACTCGACATATGTAAATTTCCTATCTTGAAATTTTGTCGCAATTCGCTGGGGATGCTGTTGCACAGCACGGTGCAAGGACTGTGTTAAATACATGATATTTTTTGCGCATCGCGCATCTCAATAATTAAAAATACCCACTGTATGTTGGTTAACATTAACTTAAATAGGTATTAACCCCTTAAAAAATCATGAAACTTATCCATCCAAAAATGCACCAAGATTGAATAAAAAATATTTCCATGGAAATATTTTTCTGCATAAATTGCCTACTGGCACTCCAAATAAAATCTGGCGTATTACAGAAAAAAAAATACCGGACTGGAGTCAGCATTGAATAAAAAAAACCGCCATGGCAACCAGTTGCCATGGCGGTGGAAAAGCTGTGCTTTTTATTTAGAGAGGTCGATCTGGTACTTAGCCATGCCCTTGCCCGAACCATCATCTGTCGCGCTCAGCGACACGCCTGTCAACGCAGCAGCCTGAGCCACACTCATGGCGTCAATGCCGGAGCTGAACACCACCGGGCCGGCCGTCGTCACCTTGGCAAAGCGCCAGCTCTTGGCTGCGCCATTGGCCGCTCTGGTGATCTGCGGGTTCTTGCGCACGTACTCGATCACCACATCGCGGTTCGCATCGGGCGAAGCCCAGATGGCCGACGAGCCGTCGAGCTTGGGGATGAAGCTGGCACCGCTGGTGGCACGGTAGTTGTTGGTGGCGATCACAAACTCCTGCGCCGTATCCATGGGCTTGCCCAGATAGCTCAGGTTCTTGATGCGGCTGCCCTGCGGCTGGGTCACATCGATCTCGTACTGCACATCGGCGGTGGTGAACATGTCGAAGTTGTAGCCCGGGAAGCTGCTGATCAAGGGCTGCTCGGTCGTCTTGTTCACATCGATCTGGTTGAAGCGCTTGGCTGCCGCTTCCAGCCAGCTCTTGATGTCGGCGCCGTTGACCTTCACCGCATACACGGTGTTCGGATACAGGTACAGGTCGGCCGCGTTGTAGATGGCCAGCGGGCCGGCTGCCACGTCGGTGAAGTCCTTGCCGCCCTGAAAACCGGATTTGAACGGTGCGCTCACCGACAACACGGGCAGGCTGGCGTACTGCGGCAGATTGGTTTTGATGTAGTTGGCCACATAGGCCTGCTGGGCCTGGTTGACGATCTGGATGGCACCGGGGTCGCCCACATCGGCAAACAGCGTGCTCATGCGGAAGTCAGTGCTGCCAATGGGCGTCTTCACGTAGCTGATGGCTGCCTGATGCTGTGCCTCGATCAGCGGCGCGACGGCCGGGTCGGCATCCACAAACACCGTGGCACCTGCGGCATCCTTGTTCTGGATGTTGCGCAGCTCGCTCTTGCTGCCGGTCTTGGCCACACTCCACTTCTTTCCATCCCATTGCAGCGGCAGCTGGATCACGCCCAGCGCCTTGCCCCAGGAGCTGGCCATGACCGCAGGCACGCCGTTGATGGTGCCAGCCTGGTTGTCCACACCGCTTTGGCTGTAGGCAGGCTTGGCCGACAGATCGGGGAAAACGCTGTGCTGATGGCCCATGACCATGGCATCGATACCCGCCACCTTGGACAGATACAGGCCGGGGTTCTCCATCGTGGCCGAATAGGCCGAGCCGTCCAGACCGCCATGCAGCAGCGCCACCACCACATCTGCGCCCTTGGCGCGCAACTCTGGCACGTATTTGCCGGCAGCCTCCACCGCGCCCTCGGTGTAGACCTTGCCTTCAAGATAGCGCTTGTCCCAGTTCATGATGCCCGGCGTGGTGAAGCCGATCACGCCGATCTTGATGGGCAGCTTGACTTCCTTGCCATCGCTGCCCTTGGCCACCATGGTGCGCTCCAGCACGGCATAGGGCTGCACCAGCGGCTTCTTGGTCTTGCTGCTGTAGACGTTGGCCAGTACGGCCGGATAGCCGCTGCCCGCGCATTTCTGGCTGGCATCCACGCCGTCCACATCCATGCCTCCGCCCAGCACCTGGTTGAGAAAGGGCAGGCCGTAGTTGAATTCGTGATTGCCCAGCGTGCCTGCGTCAAAGCTCAACGCGCCCATGGCCTTGTACATGGACAGCTGCTGCGTGCAGGGTATGGGCTTTACCTCGGCCTCGTAGTCAGCCAGGGCCGTGCCCTGGATGGTGTCGCCGTTGTCCACCAGCAGCGTGTTGGCAAATTCCTTGCGAGCCGCACGGATCAGCGTGGCCGTGCGCTCGAAGCCATAGGTCTTGTCTTCGGCCAGCTTGAAATAGTCATAGCTGCGCACATTGAAGTGCAGATCTGTGGTCTCCAGAACGGCCAGCGTCGCCGTGGCAGGCTGCGCGCTGACAGGCGTTGTGCTGCTGTCGTTGCTGCCGCCGCAGGCAGCCAGCAATGCTGCACAGCCCACTGCCGTCAGCACATGGCGGCGTGGCTGCAATGCCGAGAAGAAACCGCCCGAGCGCAGCTTTGCGCCAGGCAAATCGAAATCCTGCATGGTTGACCCTGCTTGTTGAAAAACAGGCAGTGTCTACAGGGCTTTTTACAGCGTCATGAAGGAAATTTGACGCTTTGAAGCCGGACGCAGGAACTCAGGCGCCGCGATTGCGCATCCAGTCCGCCGTGTTCATGAAGCTGGCCTTGAGGCGCGTGCGCAAGGCCTCGGGTACTTCGGTCTCGCCCATGGCCTGATCCATGCAGGCCACCCACTGGTCGCGCTCCTGGATGCCAATGGAAAACGGCATATGACGCATGCGCAGACGCGGATGACCGAAACGATCCTGGTAATAGTCGGGGCCGCCCAGCCAGCCGCAGAGAAACCAGAACAGCTTCTGGCGCGCGTCGTCGAGCGTGCTGCCATGGGCGGCGCGCAGCTCCTTGTAGCCAGGCTCCAGATCCATGAGGTCATAGAAACGGGCAACCAGCTGCTGGACTTTGTCTTCGCCACCTATCCATTCGTAGGGGGTGTCAAACGGGGGCTTTTCTTCAATCTGCATGTGTAGCGGCTTTGCGAGTCAGTCCCGATTGTCGGACATGCGGCATGTCCGTACCCGAGCGCAGGAATGCGAAAACGCCAACGGCCGTCAGCACGGTCACGCCGGCCAACACATCGAGCAAGCTGGAAAAGGCCAGGCCATAGGCCTTGAGCAGCTCTGCGGCTGATGCGCCTTGCATCAGCGCCAGTGCTGCCTGCATATTGCCGGTGACCAGCATCTGGGCCACGGCCGAGCCATGCTGCATGGACGGCCAGATGGCCGTCAGCTCCCGCGCCAGCAGCGCTGCCAGCACCGCCCCGACCACGGCCAGGGCAATGCCTTCGCCAGCCACACGCACGGTGCTGAAGATGCCCGTGGCCATGCCGGCACGCTCGCGCGGCACCATCGCCACGGCCAGCCCGTCCATCAGCCCCCAGGGCAATCCTATGCCCAGACCGATCAGCAGCAGTGGTGCGGCCATCTGCGCCAGGTCCGAGCCGGGCGCGCAGCGGCCCAGCCACAGCAAGCCCATGGCACAGACCAGCAGCCCTGCCCCACAGAGCAAGGCTGCCGACAGCCAGCGCGAGAGCCAGCCCGCCAGCAGTGGTACGAACAGCATGGGCAGCGACAGCACGAACATGCGCTGCCCGGCCGCAAGCGGCGCCAGACCTTCCACGCCGATAAAGCGCAGCGGCAGCAGCACCAGCAGCACCACGAAGGCATAGGCAGGTGCTGCAGCCAGCAGCTGCACGCCGACAAAGCGCGGATAGCGGAACAGCGACAGGTCCAGCATGGGATGGGAGCTGCGTCGCTCGATCTGCACAAAGGCCGCTGCCGCCAGCAGGGCTGCCGCCAGGGGCAGCCATGTGCGGCCATGCAACCAGCCTGTTTCCGGGACTTGCAGCATGCCCCAGGTCAACAGCGCCAGCGCCAACGTGAACGACAGTGCACCTGGCAGGTCCAGCCGCTGCGCCTGCGGATTACGGGACTCCGGCATATGGCGCAGGCCCAGCAGCAGCGCAGCGAATGCCGCAGCGGCTGCGCTGAGCAGCACGCTGCGCCAGCCCCAGCGCTGCAGCAACCAGCCCGACAGCAAGGGTCCGAAGGCCAGCCCAACACCAAAGGAGGCACCTACGAAACTGAAGGCCCGGGTACGCCTGGCACCATCGTAGGCCTGGGCCAGGCCTGCTGTGCCTGCCGCCAGTGCCGCGGCCGCACCCAGCCCCTGCAGCGCCCGCAGCAGGTTGAAGCCGATGATGGCCTCCTTGCCTTGCAGGCAGACCTGCAGCAGCACGCTGCCAACCACTACGGCCAGCCCCGCCAGAAACACACGCCGCCGCCCGTAGATGTCTGCCAGTGCGCCTGCCGCCATCAGCGTGGCACCGAAACTCAGCATGAAGGCATTGGTGACCCAGTTCAGCGCCAGAGGGCTGCCGCCCAGCGCCTCGCGCAGCGCCGGCAGCGCCACGGCCGGCCCGGTAAAGCTCAGCGGCATGGCCAAAGCGGCCAGGCAGACCGACAGCAGCACCCAGGCAGGCGATGCGCGGCGGGCGTAAACAGGAAGATCCGCCTGCGGGCGGGATGGGGAAGTGGAGCAAGACATGGAGGGCTGGCGTCGTGAATCAATCAGACATGAACGATAAAAGCGCTCCAATGAAACGAAAATAGCTTCAGCACTCCCCACAATCCCAACCAAAGGTTGCCAATCACCATGGACAGCTTCAGCGGACTTGAGTCCTTTGTGCGTGCCGCCGATCTCCTGAGCTTTGCCGAGGCCGGCCGCGCGCTCGGCATCTCGGCCTCGGCCGTTGGCAAGAACGTGGCGCGCCTGGAGCAGCAACTCGGCCTGCGCCTGTTCCATCGCACCACACGCCAGGTGCGCCTGACGCAGGAAGGCACTCTGTTTCACGAGCGCTGCCGACGCATCCTCGACGAGCTGCACGATGCACGTGCTGCCATGCAGGCCGCCGCCCAAGCGCCGCGTGGCCGGCTGCGCGTGAGCCTGCCCACCATCGGCTACCGTTTTCTGCTGCCCGTGCTGCCCGAATTCCAGGCCCGCTATCCCGAGGTCGAGCTGGATCTGGACTTCAACGACCATCTGGTCGACGTCGTAGAGGCCGGCCTCGATGTGGTCATCCGCAGCGGCGAGCTGGCCGACTCGCGGCTGGTGGCACGCCGACTGGGGCCGTTTCGCTTCATTCTGGCGGCCTCGCCGGCCTATCTGAGCGAGCGCGGCGTGCCGCTGACGCCGGCCGACCTTGCCAGACACCCCAGCCTGCGCTATCGATTTCTTAACAGCGGCAAGCTCGAGGAATGGACGCTGCCCGGGCTGCCGGCCATGCCCATCGCACTGGTCTGCAACAATATGGAAGCCATGCTGGGCGCGGCCGTCTCAGGCCTGGGCCTGGCCTATATGCCCGACTTCCTGGCCCGCGACGCACTGGCGCGCGGCGAGCTCCAGCAGGTCCTGGCGCAGCAACTCACCCATAGCGGGCAGTTCTCGGCACTCTGGCCCTCCAGCCGCCAGCTCTCGCCCAAGGTCCGGGCTTTTGTGGACTTTGCAAGCGAGCGGCTGTTCAAGGGCTAGCCTTAGAACGTGCTTACGATCTCTACGCAGCCGCGTTGGAGCGCAATCGGGATGAGTTCGAAGTGATGGTTCGCCGCTTGCACCGGGGTGCAAGCAAGAGACAGCACGCAGAAATCGCCCGATTTCGCTCCAACCCTGCGGGACAGTGTCTTTGCGGGCGGTCTGCGGCGTTGCGAATCCTCGCAATAGCACGGCTATTGCTGCGGTATCGCGCGCGGGGGGCCGCCCCCTTGCACCCCATCCCGCAAAGCCTCTGTCGCGGCGCGAGGAGATCGTAGGCACGTTCTTATTCCGCCGCCTGGCGCAGCGTGATCATCACCGGGCGGCTGACCACCTCGCGCAACGCCCACCAGCCGGCCAGCCAGGCCAGCAATGCGCCCGCCAGCGCACCCACCAGCGGTACCCACCAGAGCACATTCCACTCAAAATCGAACACCCAGCGCGCCAGCGCCCAGCCCACGGCCAGGGCCACGCAACTGGCCAGAAAGCCGGCCATCAGGCCCACTCCGGCCAGCTCGGCGCTTTGCACCTGCTGCAGCAGGCCCGATCTGGCACCCACGGCACGCATGATGGCGTACTCGCGCGCTCTTTCCTCGCGCGTGCCGGTGACGGAGGCAAACAGCACGACCAGCCCTGCCACCAGCGTGAAGCCGAACAGAAACTCCACGGCACGTATGACCTGGTCCATCACCTGCTGCACCTGGGCCAGCGTGCTGCTCAGATCGACATTGGTGATGTTGGGAAATTCATTGACCAGCGCATTGTCAAAGCCCTTGACGTCGGGCGCGCGATAGGCCGCCAGGTAGGTCACGGCCACGTTCTCCAGATGCTGCACGGGGTAGATCACAAAGAAGTTGGCGCGCATGGAACTCCAGTCCACCTTGCGCAGGCTGGTGATGCGGGCCTCGCTCTCCTCGCCGCCGATATCGAAGCGCAGCGTGTCGCCCAGCTTCAGATCCAGGGTCTTGGCAATGCCTTCTTCCATGCTGATCGCGCCCTGCTCGCCCGCCTGCCAGCGGCCGCCCACGATCTGGTTGTGATCCGGCATGGTTTCGGCAGTGGAGATATTGAACTCCCGGTCCACCAGGCGCTTGGCACGGTCTTCCTCATAGTCATCGGGGCTGACGGCCTTGCCGTTGACGGCGATCAGCCGGCCGCGAATCATGGGATACCAGTCATAGCTGTGCACGCCGGCCTTTTTCAGCGCGGCCTGAAAGTCCTGCGCCTGATCGGGCTGGACATTGATGACAAAGCGATCGGGCGCATTGGCCGGCGTGGCCTTGCGCCAGCTGGCAATCAGATCGGTGCGCAGCAGCACCAGCAACACCAAAGCCAGCAGCCCCACGGCCAGCGAGCTGACCTGTACCACGGCATACACGGGTTTGGCCGAGACCTGGCGCGTGGCCATGACCAGCCAGCGCGGCGCCGTGCTCTCATTGACCACCTGCCGCAGCAGCTTGACGGCCAGCCAGGCCAGGCCCGCGAACAACAGCACGGCGACGGCAAAGCCGCCCACGGCAATCAGGCCCAGCTTGATGTCGCGGCTGGCGACCATCAACAAGGCCGCAAAACCCGTAACACCCACACCCAGCACCAGCCACGATGCTGGCTTGAGCGCCCCCAGATCGCGCCGCATCACGCGCAGCGGCGGCACCTGCGCCAGTTGCAGCACGGGCGGCAGGCCAAAAGCCAGCAACAGGGTCAGCCCCATGCCCATGCCGAACAATGCGGGCCACAGGCTGGCCGCAGGCAGGGCGGACTCGACCAGTCCGGCCAGCAGCCAGACAAACACATGGTGCACCGCCCAGCCCAGCAGCACGCCGGCCGCGCTGGCGGCCAGGGCAATGCTCACGAACTCCACGACATAGGCCAGGGCAATACGACGCTGGCTCTGGCCAAGCACGCGCAGCATGGCCGAGGCATCGAGATGGCTGTTGGCAAAGGCGCGCGCGGCCAGTGCCACGGCCACGGCCGAGAGCAGTGCCGAGAGCAGCGCCACCAGACTCAGGAATTTCTCGGCCCTGTCCAGGGTCTGGCGCATTTCGGGGCGGCCGCTTTCCAGCGATTCCACACGCACGCCATGCAGGCTCTTGGCCAGCTCCTGCGCCCAGCCCAGATAGTCTTGCGCGGCCCGTTCTGCACCGCGCCCTGCGTCTGCCTGCGCGGCCACGGCCAATCGATAGGTGATGCGGCTGGCCGGCTGCACCAGGCGCGTGGCGGGCAGGTCGGCGCTGTTGATCATCACGCGCGGGGCAAAGCTCATGAAACCCGCGCCACGATCGGGCTCGATGGCAATGATGTGCGAGATACGAAAGCTTGCATCGCCCAGCAGCAATCGGTCGCCGAGCTTCAGGCCCAGTGCCTCCAGCAGGGGCGCATCGACCCAGGCATGGCCGCTTTCAGGAATTGCGCGTACCTCCAGATCCGGTTGCCCCGGTCCCTGATTCAGATGCAGCACGCCGCGCAGCGGGTAGCCGGGCTCCACGCTTTTGAGCGCCACCAGACGGCTGGCACCGCCCTGCTCCTGAGCGGCCCGCGCCATGGTCGGAAAGCTGGCCGTGGCCACGCTCTGCAGCCCCTGCTGCCTGGCCTGCTGCACAAAAACCGTGGGGGCGGGATTGTCGCTGACCACCACCACATCGCCGCCCAGCAGCTGACGGGCGTCGCGCTGCAGGCCGGCCTGCAGGCGGTCGGCAAAAAAGCCCACCGAGCTCAGTGCCGCCACGGCCAGCAGCACAGCCACGATGATCAGGCGCAGCTCGCCAGCGCGCAGATCGCGCCAGAGATTGCGCAGACCCAGAATCCAGACAGATGATGCTTGCATGGTCTGCACGATAGCGCAGCGGCCTGCTGCCATGCCAAAACTGCATGGCAATGCCCTGCTTGAGCGGGACGATAATCGGTGCCTTCAGACGGAGACCAGAACGTGGAAGTGATCTTGGTGGTGGCCCTGGGGGCTGCAGTGGCAGGCTTTGTGCAGGGGCTGTCGGGCTTTGCCTTCGGCATGGTGGCCATGTCGTTCTGGGCCTGGGTGCTGGAGCCGCAGCTGGCCGCCGTGCTCTCGGTGTTCGGCTCGCTGACGGGGCAGATCATTGCGGCCTTCACCGTGCGCCGCGAATTTCACTGGAAGTCGCTGCTGCCGTTTATCGCCGGCGGTCTGGCCGGCATTCCCATGGGCGTGGCCGTGATGCCGCATCTCAATATGGACTGGTTCAAGTTCGGCCTGGGCTGTCTGCTGGTGCTGTGGTGCCCCACCATGCTGCTCAGCGCTCACCTGCCCCGGCTGACGCTGGGCGGTGGCCTGCTGGCCCGCCTGAGCGATGCGGTCGCGGGCCTGATCGGCGGCGCCATGGGTGGGCTGGGCGGCTTCAGCGGCACCGTGCCCACGCTGTGGTGCACGCTGCGCGGCTTTGAGCGCCATGTGCAGCGCACGGTGATCCAGAACTTCAACCTCTCGGTGCTGGCCGTCACCATGGCCAGCTATCTGGCAACTGGCCTGGTCAAGTCCGCCATGTGGCCGTCGTTTGCCGTGGTGCTGCCCGCAGTGCTGGTGCCCGTGATCTTCGGCACCCGCGTCTACAAAGGCGTGAGCGATGCCCGCTTTCGCCAAATCGTGCTGAGCCTGCTGACTTGCTCGGGCATCGCCATGCTGGCCGCGTCCGTGCCGCGGCTGTTCCTTGCACCGTAACGTAAAACTGCCTACGACAAGGCTGATCGCAAGCCACTACCATCTGCGGCATGAATGCCGCGCCTACCGCCCCCACACCTGAACTGACCGCCTTTGCCCACGCCATCCCCAAGATGGAGTTGCACTGTCACCTGCTGGGCACGGTCAGAAAAAACACCTTCATCGAACTGGTGCAGCGCGCCAAGGCGCCGCTGGCTGCCGAAGAGATCGAGGCTTTCTACACGCGCGGCGAAAAGCCCGTGGGCGTGCTGCGCGTGCTGCGAGCACTCGATGAGTGGCTGCTGCAGACGCCGGCCGACCTGGAGCGCATTACCTATGAATATCTGCAGGATGCCGCTGCCCACCATGTCCGCTATGCCGAATTCTTCTGGAACCCCACGGGCACGGTGCAGTGTTCGGGCATGAGCTATGCCGCCGCCCAGCAAGCCATCCTGGCCGGCGCCGCAGCGGCGCAAAAGGATTGCGGCATACGCGGCCGCCTGGTGCCGTCCATCGACCGCGAAGCCCCGGCCGAGGCCGCCGTGCAGATGGTGCAATGGATGCTGGACAACCGCCATGACGATGTGCCCGGCATCGGCATCGACTACCGCGAAAACGAGCGCCCGCCCGAGCTGTTCGCCGAGGCCTATGCGCTGGCGCGTCGCAACGGACTCAAGACCACGGCCCATGCCAGCGAATTCGGCCTGCCCTGGAACAATCTGCAAACGGCCATCGAGACTCTCAAGGTGGACCGCGTCGACCATGGCTACACCGTCATCGACAACCCGGAGCTGGCGCGGCGCTGTGCCGATCTGGGCATTGTGTTCACCGTGGTGCCGACCAATTCCTACTATCTGCGCACGCTGGCACCCGAGCGCTGGGCGCTGGACCACCCGATCCGCAAAATGCCATCCATGGGCATTCGCATCCACCCCAACACCGACGACCCCACGCTTCACCATGTGAACCCTACAGGGGCCTGGACCAAGATGGTCAGCGACTTTGGTTTTTCGATGGCCGACCTCAAGGACTTCATGCTCAACGGCATCGATGCGGCCTGGATAGACGAGAGCGAAAAGCGCAGCCTGCGCCAGCAGTGGAGCGACGAGTTCGATGCATTGAGCGGCACACAGCACTTCTGATCAAGCATCGCCGCATCACTTGTCCATCAAGCGCTCTCAGCTATCAAAATCAATTCAGGCAGGCACAACACCCGCCTTCTCACTTACCGACCATCTGCCCTATGCCGTCAGACAAGCCCGCCAGCCTTGAAGAGATTCAGGCCTCCATTGCCAAACTCAGAGTCACCGAACAGCAGCTCGAAGCCACTGCGCAGAAGTACGAAAGCAAGATGCAAAGTTCGAGGAAATGGAACTATCTTGCCGTCGCCATGGCCGTGGTGGTATGCGCCGTGGCCTGGATCAACCAGGCCTCGCCCTGGCTGCGCTGGGGCGTGCTGCCCGTGGTGCTCTTCATGGTGCTGTTCTTTGAAGGCATGCGCCGCCTGCTGGGCGTGACCATGCAAAGCAGCATGCGCCAGCTCAAGACCCAGATCCGCACACTGGAAACCAGGATGGCCGAGGTACAAGCCACGGCGAAAGATCAGCCATGACTGCAGCCAGACCCGTTCGCGTTCTGATGGTCTGCACCGGCAGCGGACACACGACAACGACTTAATCACAGGCATTTGTTTTTTAGAATCAGTCACTTACAAGCGAAATCACACAGTGCTTGCAGCCTGTGAATAGCGTGTTTTTCACGCGAATAAAATCAATCACTTAACCATCAGTTAGGTGACACGTTGACGGTCTTTTCGGTTCCCCGCAAAATTTCAGCTGGGCCAAACAAAAAACGCCCCGATACCAATTACGGTATCGGGGCGTTTTGTCTTTATTGGATCTGCTCAAGCAGAGTTCGGTCGGCCGCGATCTGGCCGCTCAGGAGATTCACTTGGGCGTCTCGGCGCTCGACCAGTCCGACAAGCTGGCCAACCACGCCCGCGCCTCCCGCAGCAAGGGCTGCGAGTCGCTGGTGCTGATCTGCGAGACCTCGGCAGGCAGCGGCGTCACTGGCAAGCTGGGCGTTGCGGGTAGCTGCGCTCCTGATGTCGTGCTGCAGGCCTGAAATGCGGGCAGCGTCAGCAGCGCGGCCAGCCTCCAGGCGGGCCATTTCTTGCGTGTAGTCATGGGTGTTTTCCTGTTGGGCGCTGCCGTGCTCAAGCACGGCGGTCGCTTTGGTTTCTGTAGCAGCCTGTGATTGCTTAGCCTGAGCCTCGCCCTGGCTTGCCTGATTTGCCATCAGGCGGGACGCCGCAGCGTCCGCCCGCCAGCCCTGCACCACCCAGCCTGCAGCAAAGGCCAGCAACAGCAGCAGCCCCATAGTGATGGATTGGGCACGGCTGATCATGCTGCGACACCCGCCAGTGCCTCACGGGCTTGCGCATAGTTTCGAGCCCACTTCGCGCGCAAGTCTGCACGCTGCTGAGCGCTGCCACGCGCCCAAGCCCCAGGCCGCCAGGTGCGCAGGTACAGCTGCCAAGCCCCCTCCTCATCACCCACCGCTGGCAAGCGCTGCGCATCGGTGAACATCAGCAGCCGCGCCACCGCAGCAGCGAGAACATCATCTGTCTCCATTCGCTCCCAGATGGCACGGGGCTCGAATGCCACGCCTCGCGCTGCGCATACGGTGCTCAGCCAGTAGCGGCTTGCATCGTGCAAGTACACACCCCACACGCCGCCACGGCTCGACTGAGTGCCTTGCTCAAACTGCCAGAAGCCCCGCGCCGGTCCCTTGGCACCAGGCCGCCCCTGTACGATCTGATAGCGATCCTTGAAACGACTCTCCTGTAGGCCCGATGCGAGCAGATAGACGCGGGCCTGCAGCGTATCCATGGCCGCAGGCAGCAGGGCCATAGCTGGGCGGACAACATTGGAAATAATAGTTTCGAGCGTCATTCGTCGTCACTCCTTCGCATAGGGTGCGAGCTGACCCACCAGCGCACCACGTTGAGGCCAAGGCCTGCCAGCACAGCAAGCCCGAAGATCACACTGGCTACCGACGGCCAGGAATTGAAAAGCAGCGGCTGCATACCGGAAGCCAGGGCACCGACCAGCAGCAGCGTGTAGCGCGCACGAGCCAGCAAGTACGTGCGGCAGATATGAGAGTTGAGCCGGCAGATGCAGGCCCAGCCGATGCCCAAGCAAATGGCCAAGTTGACCCCGGCGAGCAATTGATGGGTTTGCCACGTCATTGAGCACCTCCACGCTTGAAAGAAAGAAACTGGCCCCAGACCCACTTGCCCAGGCGAATCCAGTCCTGGCCAACCCCGCCGATGAACAGCGCCACCGGAGACAGAAGCCAGCGCGTGTCCTCCTTTCCCAGCCACATGCCGATCATGTCGGCCACATTCACAGTCACCATCAGCGCGGTACCGCAAATGAGCGCGAAGAAGTTGACGGCGTTGAACCGGGTCGAAGGTTCGCGCCTACCCAGCGCCCAGGCAGCCCCAATGGCCGAGGACAGCACGATTACGGCGTAAGGCCCAACCACGGCCGCAAGTGCTGGCGAGAAGACCACGCCCACCACCGTCACAGAGACCGCCACCGGATCGAGATTGCTAGTCACATAACCCCCCTCTCATTTGTGTAAATCAACCAAACCGCGACACACGCAAGGATCGGCACCACGGCATCCAGAACTGAGCCAGCGCCCCAGGCGCGCGGATCAAACCCACCCCACCAGGGCATGCCCGTGCGATGCCCTCCAGCAAATGCCTGAATCCATCGGTACTCGGCCTGGGTGTGCTCGCGCGCCAGCCACCAGCTGCAGGCCAGCGCGCCCCCCAACCACCAGTTACCCACCGCCAGGCCGACTAGGGCCTGTGCCAGAAGGGCGATCAGGGCGTGAATCAGTGGCGTCCAGTCCATATCAGCCACCCTGGTTTTGTAGTTGCAGCTTCAGTGCGGTTACTTGCGCCTCGAGATGAGCAATGAGCTGAGTGGCAGTAATAGCCTCATCTCTCAGCACCGAGTTTTCCTGGACGGCAGCGAGATAATCGGCAGAGACGACGCTGCTGATTTCAGGTATCACCTCCGCAGAATTCTCTGCACTGAACGCTGTGCGGTGAATGCTGGGACCAGAAATCACCAATCCATCTTCCACAATAGAGGTGTGCCAAGACACATTAATGGAGCGAGAAGGAAATACGATTTCCACCGAATTGAGAACAGTTACTTTTTCGAGCGACATATCAGACCTCATAGTGACCAGAAAGATAGATTTGCGATGTGTTGCCAACTTCAGAAGCCGGGAATGCACCGCTCGTGGTGACACCAACTGCCCGCTTCAGAAAATCGACAGTTGCTGCAGCCACGTTATGAAAAGCGCGGAAGTCGTAGGCTGCTGTATCAGACAAATTGCTGTAGTACCCGATAGTCACCGCGCCCCGCGCCACCCTGGCGTTTGCCACGGAAAAAGGCAAACCATTAAGGCGAAGCTGTCCAGTCATTCCAGATGTCGAAGAGAGCTCAATAACGGCCGTCCAGAAAACGACGCCCCCAATCCTGGTATAGCGACCCGCATTGATCGCGTAGGTATTGGTGCCGGCCGCAGTGGTTCCGACAAGCGTCGGGGTAAATGCTCCCTCTTCGTAATAATCGAGCGTGTTGGCGTTGGAGCTGAGCGAATTGGTGAGGCGCAGATTGGGGGCGGAGGGTGCTCCCGTGAACGCCGGCGAGTTAAGGTCTGCCAGACGCTTCCAGTCTGCGAGCACTGGCCCTGCAGTTGAATAGCCCCGATACCATGCAGATGCTCCCGCACCAGCTCCGCTGACACCCAGCTGCACTGGGCGCAAGCCGCGCGAGACACTGACTCCCGAGAACGCTTCGCCACTCACCGGCGCATTACCAGAAGCCTGGCTGTCGGCAGCTTCCGCCGTAATGAATGTGGTCGGAGAGCCATTGCTGATACTGCTGGGCAACACCTTCGGATATCCGCTGGCTACTTCACCAAATCGCTCCTGCCCCAGCCCGTACTGCTTCATCTGTAAAAGCGATCCGGCGGTGGTTTGTATGGCCGTATTGTTCGCCCCTGCCGCTGGCGTCGGTGCAGTTGGCGACACAGAAAAATTCATCACACCTGCGGAATTAAGTGTCGCCCGGACCGTACCGCCGGTGATGAATTCGAGCACATTGCTGCCCGGAAGATTGACCCCTGTGTCTTCATCTGCAGTCCCGCGCAGGCTAGGTGCAGCCACGGTCCCAGCTGCAAACTTCCCTTTACCCGCCGTATCGCGCACCGTCGCGTAGCTATTGACCAGCTCTGCCGCCTGAGCGGCCAGGTCACGGATATAGCTTTGCGTGGGCATCACCGCATAGCTCTGGTTCGCGGCCGTCGGCCCCTTGTAGTTGGGGCTGACGCGCAGGCTGGTGCCGCTCACGATGGACGTGATTTCATAAGCCTGCGAATCCGGGCCCAGGAAGGTCTCACCAATAGACACAGCATCCACCCATGCGGTGCCTGTGCCGGTGATAACGTTACTGTTGTTGGTCACCGTGACGGTGCCAGTTCGATACCAAGGCATTTATGCATCCTCCTCTGGAGCTGTCGGCCATTGAATGTTGTTGGGATCAGGTTGCTCGGTGATATCGCGCAGCGCCTGGCGATAGGCTTTCCACCGTGCATCGATTGCGTGCCCCTTCTCGGTTGCACGCGCTATGCGCCAATCAGAGGCGGCAATCAAGTGCTCCCTCTGAAAACGAACGGCGCTCCACGCTCGCGCCTCATCGAAAACCCACTCGGCAACCTCGTAATCGAAAAAATGATTCGCGCTCGGTCTTTCTGGAAGCCGCGTCAAAACACCTTTATGCAAAAACCAGTCGTGCACAGAGATAAGCTCATCCGTAATAAGCGACATGTGTTGATCACCACCCTGGATACTTTCTTGGCCATTCAAGCAGTAGCCGGAAGTAACACACCGCCCCACCCCATCAAACAGAGCAAAAAATCCCATACTTAAACCTCCGTTTAACGCATTGAAGCCGTCGCGCTCGCAAAAATTGAAACCGCGCTTGGACTGGAAACAGAAATAGAGATGTAGCCCGGGCTGACATAGCCAGACCAGCCCGCCGCCGCCGTACTGTCGCCAGACGAGCTATACGCAGCCATGGCGCTATGAACCCACCCCCCATTGACATAGAGGTTTACCGTCCGCGCGGCTGACGACGTTTGCCCTTGTGGAATCTGGCCCCCGAATACCACCGACAACCAACCGCCGTAAGGGATGTAAATCTGGCCACTCGCAGAATTCGATCCAGTCACCATTAATGGGACGGTTACGGAATTTCCTGCGATGTTCAGCGTAGATACCGCATTGACGGCTTGCGCCGTTAACACGCCAGAAAACGTTCCCGATGCGCCACTCAATTGCCCCGAGAAACGCGCGCCATTTCCATCAATTGATAAACCCGGCGCATAGACCGCGCCGTCTGTCGTCAACTGGAAATAGCGGCCTACGTTGGGATTGCCGATCAGCAAGCCATTCGGCCCCAGATGAAACCCCGTCCCATTGCCTGCTGGCCACTGGTACCCGGTGTACGCCCCCGCATTAAGACCATTGGCATTGATAGTGATGCCGCCAATATTGCCGGCGGTGCTGTAGATCGTTCCGCGCACGATGACGCCAGAGAACTCGGCCATGCCATCCGGGCGTAGCGTCCAGCCGCTGGAGCCGGCCACGTAGTTGCTGGATTTCAGGGTGCCGCCAATCACACCGTTGCCGGCAGTGAGCTGGCTGGCACTGATGGCCGTAGCCTGGATCTTGTCGGCCAGCAAAGTGCCGAAGCGCCCGAAGAGCACCGTCACGTTGTTGATGTAGGCAGCATCCATATAGACGCCGGCCGGAACCACCACCCCATTGATGGTCTGCGCCGTGGTCTGCACCGAGAAAGGCTTGACATTGCTCACCCCCGCTGGCGAGCCGCTGGGCGCCGCGATCCAGAACGAATCCGCCATCACGCCATAGTCGATGCGTGGACCGGACTCCTCAGAAGAGGTGCCCGAGATGGCAACGCCACCCACCACCAGCTGGCCGCCCTGCGAAAGCTGCATGCGCAGCGAGTACAGCGCGCCCAGGTATCCAGTCTGGTCCGTGCGAACGGACTTTTCTTCGGCAATAGCTGCTGACACTTCACCCAGATCTCCATCGATCCGCGCAGCCAACTGCTCCCGCGCAGAGGCTTCAGCAGCGATATCTGTAGCCCGCACCTTCGACTCTTGCGACAACGCCGCAGCTTGCTCATCCACCGTGGCCGCAAGCTCGGTGCGGGCCGTGGCTTCAGCAGACAGCCCTTCCTCCACCTTGGCAGTGATCTCTGTACGGGCAAACGCCAGCGCAGTGTCAGCCGCATTGCGCGTCTGCTCACCACTCAGGATGTCGCGCAGCAAGGCCTCAGCGGACTTCTGCGCATCGCGCTCGGCCTTCTTGACGGCAATCACTGTCGCCGTGATGGCCGGCGCATCGATGGCGCTCAGCTGAATCTCAGCGCTGTTCATGCGCTCATTGAGCAAGCCCTGATCCGCTTCATACTCAGCCCGCGTGACACGCAGCGCGATCTGACCATTGAGCGCATCCAGATTGCTCTCGGCGGAAGTGAGGCGCACCATGGCGCCCTGCAACTCCAAGGCGCTGGCCTTCTGAGATAACTGGCCGTTGATGCTGTCGAGCTGTTGAGTGACTTCGACAATGCGGGCATCCAGGCCCTCATAGAGAATCAAGTCTGCAGGCGACAGGGTGGCATTGGCGATTGCACCATCCACATAGGCAGTGGTGGCCTTGAGCACCAACTGCCCCTGCACCGCATCGAGCAGCACCTGAAGCGTGGTCACATGCTCATTCGTCTGCTCAAGACCATAGATCTTGACCTGGCCCGTGGCCGGATCGACATAGACGCCGGCATCAATGATGCGCTCGAGCGCCTTGTCGGCGGCCAGTGCCGCCTCCAGCAATCCCTCGGCCATCTGGTTGATGTTGCCGCGCACGGACTGATTGAGCGCGTCCTGCTGCTGGGCCGCTGAAACCAGGCTGCGCCCCAGGGGGCCACCTTCTTTGTCCAGCAGGTCGATGCGCTGGCCCAGGCTGTTGGCCAACCACGATTCAGAAATGCGGCCGCCCAGCGCCTCTTGCACCTTTTCCAGATCCTGGCCGGTTTCCACGACTACAGGACCGGCAGGCAGATCGGACAGCACGCCATCAACGGACTGGTGCTTTGCCCAGATGCTCCAGGTGGTGGCCGGGTCGCTGGAAAAGGAAGCAGGACCGCCAAAGGCCTCTGCCACCTGGCGCGCTGTAGAGAACTGCGCCCCTGCTCCCTCGGCCGCATAGATGATAGTTCGGGCGTGGCCGTGGCCCTGCTCGTAGTTGGCCACATCCCAGGTGACCTGCACGCTGGTGAACATGCCCACGGCAGCAAGCCCGGTCACCTGTGGTGGTGGCGTCAGGTCCGGCACCACATCGGCCACGTTGTGCAGAAGCTGGCCGCGCCAGATGAGCATGCCCTCAGAAAGCACTCCGGAGCGACTGCGGGCACGGAGCGCAAATGTCCACAGACCGGCTTCGGGCTTGGTACTCTCGAAACTATTGGTGTAGTAGCCGCCATCGTCCAGCGGACGCATCTGCTGCCAGTCAATGTTGACGGGAGAACCGAGGATGTAGCGGATCTCGGCGCCGGCCAAGTCCGCCGGCGGGCGCTGTGTGGTGAAGGTGAAACTGTATTGGCGCATGCCGCTGGGCAGCTCGGCCACCAGGAAGGTGTCGTAGTTGCGAGGCGGCAAGGCCTTCGCGGCCACGGGCGTGGCTGCGCTGTAGCCCCAGGCGCTCACGGTATCGATGGCGGAAATCGCCCGCACGCGCACCAGGTAGTCACCGGTATATGCGTTCGGGATGTCAACCACGGTCAGCGCCGTGCGCGGCATGCGCACCCAGTCTGACTGCGAGCGGGACCACTCCACATCATAGAAAGCAGCGCCAGCAACTGCCTTCCATGCGGCCGTGACGGTTGTGCTGACCGTGCCGTCCGCCGCTGTGACACTGTGTGCGCCCACGGTCACGCCGATGGGCGTTGGCAGCACTTGGGCAGGTACTACGGACACAGGGCGCTCGGGCAGCAACGCGCCCTGGTCGATGGAGGCAAACTTGCCGGGCTCGTGCTGAATGGCCGACACATCGAATGTCAGGCCAGGCCCAGAACCCTCCGTGACCGACAGAACGGTAAATAGCTGCGTGGCCACATCGGCAGTGCTGATGGCCCAGCTGCTCTCTGCCACAGGCGCTGCATCAAACGCGGGATTGACGCTCACATGCTGGGTGCCGCCAATCATTTCCAGAAAGGCGATGCGGCGAGACTGAGCCACCCCCGAGGGCAGCATCACAGTGATGGAGTCACCCGCCTGGGCCGTCACAGGGGCGTCCAGCGCTACCTTGGCAGCCGTTGCACTCTTGACCAAACCGCCCATGCGGCGGCCAGCAAATGCACTATCGGCAATCTCGATGACCTGGCCAGGCGAGCACAGATTTCCCTTGAGCCCCAGCGAGAAAGACACCGAGCGGGTCTCGCGCTGGGCGGTCAGCACTGCCCACTGGCCCACACGCAATGCCTGTGCTTCGCTGGTGCAGCCAAAGGCGGAGATCTCCACCTTGCGGATGCCGTAGCGGGCCACGGCTGCATCGTCCTGGTAGTAGACGACCTTCTGACGGCCAAAGTCCGTCATATCGTTGTACGACACCAGGGCCACCGTGTGGCGGTCCTTCAAGCGGCTACCACTGTACGAGAAGCGGCCATCGACCACATCACCCTGGTTGTAGGTGACAGCAGGATCGCGCGGCATGTCCGCCACGGGCACAGCAGCGCCAGCAGCCCAATACACCATGCCCCTAAAAATGCTGCACAGGTCTTGTAGCACGCGCGTGGCATCACCTCGACTCTGCAGATAGGCATTGCAGGTAAAACGTGGCTCCACCCCGCCACGGCCGTTGGAGACCATGCCGTCGCAGTAGACGCCGATCTGATACAGGGACCATTTGTTGATCCAGCCGGCCGGGATGCGCTTACCCAGGCCATAGCGGTCATTGGTGGCCAGGTCGTAGAACACCCAGGCAGGGTTGTTGCTGTAGGCGCTCTTGAATGTGCCGTCCCAGATCCCCGCATAGGCACGCAGAACCGGGTCATAGTTGCTCGGCACGCGGATGATCCGGCCACGGCAGTGATAGGCGCGCGTGGGCACGCTGCCGCGAAACTGGCTCGCATCCACCTGCAGGCCGACCAGGGCCGACATGGGATAACGCAGCTTGGCGTCGATCACCTCTGTGATGCTCTCAATCACCGTAGTGTCAGCAACAGTGTTGCTATTCGCATTGGGCGTGATGCGGCGCACGCGCAGCGTCCAGCTGCTCAGCGCTGCCGGAAGGTCGATGCGATGCGTGCGGCGATATTGCTGCGTGGTCTTGCCGGTGAAGGCTGCAGCCAGCACCTGCACCCAGGCGCCGCCATCGGTCTGCAGGTCAATGGCGTATTCAACGGTGTGGCCGCTGATGTCGCCGTTTTCGGTGTTGGCCTTGGACAGGCCATCCACGCCCAGCGTGACACGCACAGCCGACAAGTTGCGATTGAGAATGGAGCGCACCCAGGGCGTAGCGGCTTTGAGTTCCACGCCCACGGCCGCCGGGGCCTCCGCAGAGGGGAAGCCGGGGATTGGGTCTTGCGTCTGCGTGCCAGAGCGGAAATCCGCCGTCACGCCCGCGAAGTTGAAACTACCGTCTGCGTTCTGCAGTGGAGTGTTGTTCAGGTAGACGGACTGCAGGCCATTGACCAGACCGGCAATCTCACCTTCGCTCAGCAGATCAAGCACACGGGCGTAGCTGGTGCTGTGCAGGCTGTCAGCTGCCTCCACAGGCTGACGCGCACCACCGCCACCGCCCTTGCCCTTATAGCCGCGCAGGGACCAGCCGCCGCGCACAGGGCGAGGCTGCACTACTTCAAAAGCGTTCATTGTTGGTCTTGGGAGTAAATGCCCGCGCTGACAGTCGCCGAGCCAATAATCAATTCGCCGTACAGCAGCGGCACGGGGTTGCCCTGGGCGGTGGTGTTCACCGGCCCATTGAAGTTGTAGGAAGCGCCGTTTTCCGGGCCGTCCTTGGCGCTCAGGCCACGTTGTTGCGGGCTCAGCAGCTGGGCCACGCCGCCCAGCATCATTGCGGCGCCCATACCCGACAGCGCGCTGCTGGTGGCCACCAGTGCATTGATGGCATCAAAGCCCAAAGCGCCGGCCATATTGCCCACCACGGGGGCGATGTACGGCGCCGCGAAAAACAGGGCTGCGCCTAGCACCACCTGAAACAGACCACCGCGCTTGGCACCCTGCACCACAGGAGCGATGCGAATGTCATCGCCGCCGGCGGGATCGCACAGCCGGTCTTCGGACAAATTGCGCTTTCCCAGAAAGCAGGCATAGCCCACGCCACGGCTCTGGCTGGTCATCATTTCGCGCTCGAAGCCGGGCAGCAGCACGGCCAGGGCCTGCACGGCCTCGGCGCAGCTGGCCACGGCCAAGCGGTGCATGCGCCCGTACTGAGCGCCCAGGCGGCCATAGAGCCGCACTGTGCGCAGCGGTTGGTTGTCGGTGTAGGTCATGCCTTGAAGTCCTTGTGTCGAATCACGGCGCGCGTGATCTCTTGCCAGTAACCGCCGTACACCACACGCTCAGACAAGCGCCCATAGAGGTGATGCAGCATGGCGTTCGGTACCGGGTGCAGGTCGGGCACCTCGACTAGGGGGCGCTGGTCCAGATAGATGCCGGCATGGTTGGCCACCGGTGAGCGCACCGCCATCAGCACCACATCACCGCCCTGGATGGCGTCGCCCTCGGGAATACGCTCGAAACCGGCCAGGCCGAATTGCTGCATGTACAAGTCGTGGCCGTTGTTCCACCAGTCATCGGCGCGCTCGAAATCAGGCAATTCGATGCCAGCCTCCCGGCCGTACCAATCACGGATCAGCGTGTAGCAGTCAAGCACGCCATGGAAAAACTGGCGGCCCAGAAGCGGCGCACGCCAGCCGCAGGGAGCGAGCTGATGCACATCGGCCACAGCGCCCTCGCGCACGCTCACGATCACCCAGGGCACGCCCGATGCCTCGCATGCGGCCATGTCGGCCTCGCTGGGCGTTGCCGGGGCGTCGGGGTGGCTATGCACCACTGCCAGCACCTGACCGGCATCCTCGGCTTCGGTCCAGGCCTCGGCGCTCATGCGGAACTGCCCTGTACTGGCTTCGAGGTTCGTGCATGGCCAGTATTCCTCGCGCCGGCCCACTGCCACGATCAGGCCGCAGCATTCGCGCGGGTACTCGGCCAGGGCATGGGCCTGAATGGCCGACATGGTTTTCTTGTGCAGCATGGTCAATACCCCCGCAGTGCATCGGCGCCAGGAAAGGCGCCGAAATTGATGGGCTGCCACTCGCCAAAGCGCTTTTTGCAGTCGCTCACACGGCCGCCGCATTTGTCCTGCGTGGGATCTGCGACAGGATTGCCGTCACGGTCAAACATGGCCGAGCCGGTGTAAGCGCAGTACGGGCCTCGGTAGCCACCAATGGAAAGCCAGCCGCAGATGCTGGCCTGGATCTGGCGTGCTGGCAGTTGCTCGCCGTCAAAGTCGAGAGCCGAGCGCAACTCGAATTCGACGGTTTCCTTGTCCTCTGCCGTTTTGGCTTCAATCAGCCAGATCTCCGGAGGCAGCTCCTCGAGCGGGTCGGCTGTCGGGTTGCCGCCTGGAAAGTTGGCTGCGTCCAGGTACTTACTCAGGGTGCTGCGCCGGATGACGCGCGCGCCCACCAGGTCGCCCAGCGCCAGGCACAGCGCCGAGATGACTCCCGGCAGCGGGTTGCCCTGCTCGTCCTGGCCAATGTTGCCAACGCGCAAGGTCGGTGCCGGCTGGGTACCAACCCCAGTACGCGCAAAGCCTTCGGCCTCGATGGCCCAGGGGCCGTACTCGTTGCCCTGCCACCAGATGGGGCCGGCCTGGGGGTAGCCATGGAAGCGCAGATGCTCGCCGCCAATCTGTGTGGCGTCCAGCTCGAACAGGTAGACTCGGTCGCCTGGGGCCAGGCCTTGGATGTCAGCTGTAATCATGAGGAACCCTGAAAAGACAAAGCCCGCACGGGGCGGGCTGGTGGTGGGTGGCAATTGCCGTTAGGGCCTGGGTTCTTCTTCGATGGTCACTTTCAGCGTCCACACGAATGCGCCTTCGCGCAGTGTGTAGCCCTGCGGGGCCACAAAGGTCTTTCCGCGCCAGCGGAAGGCCTTGTAGCCTGCGTGCTCATCAAAGAAATCCGCGATGGCCTTGATCTCGGCCTTGCTGCCGATGAAGGTCAGCGGCCAAACTTCCTTGCGGGTGTTGATGCCGTCGCCCGCGCGCTGGGCATATCCGTCACCGAATTGCGCCTTGAGTGTGCGGTGCGTCACCTGCGGCTCTGCGCTGCCCTGTGGGCGCCATATGAGCTCCTTCACTATGCCCTCCCGTTCCGTTGAGACCAGAGCAAGCCACCCGGTCTCATTTCGCGCGTCAGCTGCTCCTTGACTGCATTGCCCAACAACTTGCCAAGCTGCGCCATGGACTCATTTCCGGATCCGGATGCAGACGCTTGAACTTGACCAGAGCCAGAATTTGCATCGACGTATACCTGCACCTGCACAGCGGATGCTCCGCCAGAAGCCTGAGCCGCCAGTGCGCGTGCCGGCATGGCTGTGGTGGCCTGCGCGAGCGGCGTGACGCTGCCCGGCTGGTCCGCCGTCATCAAGTACTGTTTGCCGCCGAAGCTCGCCACCTCAGGCACATCGCGCTCATTCACCTCATAAATGGAGCGTGGCAACACACCACCGCCGGTGGCGCGACCGCCAGCCAGGGAGCCGAAACCAATGCCGCTATTCAGGATGCTGGTGGCGGACGCGCCAGCACTGCTAGGCGAGCCACCGAACAGGCCCGTAATTCCATTCACCAGAGAGCCAAACAACCCAGACGCCTGTGCTCGTACTTGCGTTCGCACGATGTCAGCGATGATCGAGTTGGCCAAGCTCTTGAAGTCAGCCTTACCTGTCATGACAAAGCTGGTCAGTGCATCCTCCATACCCTTGAAGGCATTGCCGAACATATCGGCCGACTGCTGGGCCACATTGGCAGCCGAGCTGCTGTAGTCCTGAAATGCACGACTGACGCCGTTGAGCCAGTTGCCCTCTGCCTCAAGGCGGCGCCGCACCCCGCTGCCATAGGAGTCCAGCGCCAGCGCCTCATACTTGTCGATGATTGCCTGGCGGCCCTCGTAATACTTCACCTGCTCGGCATTCAACTCCCCGCCAGCCTTGAACTCTGCATCTGCGCGCTGGTTATCGAGATCCATGCGCTGCTGACCGTAGCGGTCCTCAATCTGCTGGCGTCCACCTTCCACGTTGCGGCGCTCGCTACCCCAGCCCACGGCATCCACACTGCGATCGAAGCCGCGCTGCAGTGTCATCAGGTAAGCGGCAGCAGAACGCTCAGCAACGGCTAGAGCAGCGTCCTGTGCAGTGATGGCGGTCGTCTCTTGCTTACCCAGCAGTTCCAGCGCCACCGCACGATCCAGGCGGGACTTATCGAGCTTGGCCTGGGTGTCGGCAATGCCTTTCTCGACCTGCAGGCGGTTGTCCTTGGTCACCTTCTCCTGCTTGTAACGCTCGAGCTCCTTATTCAGAAGCATGTCTTGCGCATCGGCCTCGAGATTGATAAAGCCGCGGCGCGCCTCAAAATACTCGCGCTCATCGATAAGCCCGGCCGCGCGCTGAGCCTCAAGGATCTTTTGCGAGCCGGCATAGATGCTGGTCATGCCGTCCAGTTGCCGCTTGAAAGCATTCACATCGATGGACAGATCATCGCGCGCAGGCTTGGAGGAGCCCTTGGGCCCCTTGTCCTCGTACTTCTTACTGATGGCCGCCATGTCGGCCTCGAAGGTGGCCTTCTCCTTGGCCAACTGCTCCGGCGTGTACCTGTAGCCGTTTTTTTCGATCAGATCTTCATAAACACGCTTTCGGGCGGCCTGCTCATCTTCCTTTTTCTCGGGCTTGGACTTGTATTTCTCATGGGCCTTATCAGATGCAACACGCGCAGCCAGTGCCAGGCGGTCGGCCTGCTGCTGAACACCACCAAGAACCTCATCATTGATCGCATTGAGTAGCGCCCATTCCTGCTGTCGATGGCCCTCAATCTCTTGACGCACCATTCGGCCCCAAGAGGTGTTCTCGTTACCCTTTAGCCCAATTTCCTTGTTTGAAATCTGCGTGCGAACCCGCTGCAGTTCATCCTCCTTTGTGGGTGGACGACCCGCGCTGGCCATCGTGTCCGCAGCGCCAGCAGCTGCATCCTTGATGCCACGCCATGCCTTTTCGATCCAGCCCAAGCTCTCCACAATGCGCTTGGAGCGATCGCGCATAGCCGTGTCCAGGGCATCCATGGCCACCTCTGCGGCCGCTGTCTCGTCCCCTTGGTCCTGCAGCGACTTGATCTGCTCATAGACCGCTGCAGTCAGAAAGTTCGTGCCCTCATTGAGCTTCTGCACGGCAGCCAGCGGATCCTCCTGCAGGCTGGCGAACTTGGCAGCAGTCTTGTCCACACCTTCGCCCGTGGCGCGCTCCCACTCAATGGCGGTCTGCGTGTACTTGCGCAACTCAGACTGACCTTTGACGCCGGCGTCCACAAAAGCCACCAGTGCCTCGGTCGCCTTGGCCTGGGTACCGACAGAATCGGAGATCTGCCGCGACATGATGACCAGGCCGTCTGTGGACACTCCGGCTGCATCGCCCGTCATCACCAGCGAGCGCAGGAAGGCGTCTCGCTCCTTGGAGCCGTAGTAATACGCTGCCGTCAGCGCCAGAACACCAGCTCCCGCCACTGTCAGTGGATTGACCATCCCTATGACGGCCGAACCAACACCACGAGCAGCCGCGCCAAAGGAACCGAACATGTCCCGAAGCTGAAAGCCCTGCTGCATGAACACCGTCATGAGCGGCATGCCGCCCTGGATGCTGACCGCAATATCACTGAGCTGGGCGGGCACGCCGCGCAAAGCCCATTGCAGCTCCCCGGCCGTCTTACCCAAGCGCCCTTGAGCATTTTCGGCGTTGCGTAGCTGGGCGATGTAAGGGGTCGCCTGCGCTGTGAGGCCAAGTTGAGCGGCCTTGAGCTCAAGCAATTCCAGCCGGGTTTTGCCGATCGTTTCCGCCTGAGAGCGCAGAGAGTCGATAAATGCCGTTTGGCTAGCTGCCTGGGCCTGCTGGGCCTTGTAGTCGACAAGGGCCTGCTCTGCCTTTCGCAACTCAGCAGCCAGCGGAGTAATGCGCGACATATCCATGCCACGCATATCAGCCTTGAGCTCGAAAGCCTTGGCCATGCTGGTGCCCGCCTGGGCAGCTATGCGTGCCTGCTCAGTCGCACGAATCAGCGCAGAGGTAATGCGCCCTTCTTCACGGGTCAGCTTTTGCGCCGCAATTTCAGCCCCATCACCAATGCCCTTGACGCCACGGGCTGCACGCTCCCCAGACTGCTCAACCGAGCCCGCCATCTCGGCAGCATTAGCCTTGATTTCCTGAAAGGTGCTTTTTGTATCGTCCTCAGCAGAAACGATAAAACTAGCTTTCCGGTCCTGACTGTTTTCTGCCATGCCGCCTCACCAATAAAAGAAGGACCGCCGAAGCGAGCCTTGAAAGAAGAAAGCCACCCGAATGTGGCTGGCAAAATTACAGATTAAATTCAGAATTTCGAGGCGGCATCCTTACTCTTTTGAGTTTGGGATTCAATTTCAGCGGCCATAACCGACTCATCGGTGAAAGTCACGTATGTGCTATCAACCGTTACGGCCCTTTCGAGTAGCAATAAGGTAATTCTTTTCCCTGTCCATGTAAGTGTGTCGCTATTAAGCACTGCGCCTGCACCCGATGTCACAGTGCCACGCTCCACTTGAGTAGGTGCTCCATATCGCTCTTCGAGAATGCTTCTTAATTTCAGATAATCCCGGTGATCAAGCTTAAGCGTCAGAGATCTAACTAGCCCATTATGGAGATTGAGGGTTGTAGAGTAATCCACCCCAATATTCGGCATGCCAATGAGATTTTCAAATCGCCCTTTTTGAAGGTTGTATTTGTCTTTAACTGTGCAAGGTGCATCCTGTGGCGGTATTGATGAGTACGACTCGCATTCCGCCAGCGCCAAATCCACCAATGGAACACCCAACTTAATTCCCAAGACGGATGTTGGCTCCTGCGCCCATACCTTTGGAGGCTTTTTTGATTTCTGCGCGAAGACAGGATTAAACAAAATGGCTGCAAAGATTGCAGTCAGGCCAATGGCTCTAGATAGCTTTGACATCACCCCTCCTATTAGAAAAGTGAAATGCTAACAAACCGCAGGAGCGTTAAACCCCGCTGAAGCGAGCCTAGTCACTTCATCGGAATCATCAACACTGCCAGCTCCATGTGCTGCAGGTCGCTGAAAAGCTGCGACCATTTTTCACGGTCATCACCAGCGAAGCGGTCCAGCAGCGGATAAACCGCCTCATACCGCAAGCCCGAACGTATGCCGCCGCCGAAGCCGCCCACGATGTGCCATTGCGTCTGCAGCGACACGAACAACTCCAGGGAGGCCCGGCAGTCTGGCCACACCTCCACCGGATCCTCCCAATAGTCCTCGGGGGCGAAGCCCTCGGCCACCTCAGGCTCCGGACGAAAGAAGGCTACGGCGGCGGCGCTTATTTTCCCAGTGGGCCCTCGATACAGACGCGGCGATATGCCTCCCAGAAGGCGCCAGCAGCACGGGGCTCCTCGGTGAACATCTGTTCCAGGCTTTGCTTGTTAAACGGCAATTCCAGCGGCCAGCCAGAGAGATACTCCAGCGCCTGCTCTGCGTGAGTCTTGATGTCTCGGTCTGCCAGTGCCTCGAATGTGGCTTCCTCGGGCCGTGGCGGTACCGGAGCCGCCTTGAGTCCCATCAGCGAATCCCACAGGGCAGCAAACTCCTTGCGATCGCGGTACTTGAATTGACAAGTAATGTCCACGTCAATGCCTGTCACGGACTTGAATTTGACATCCGATTCCACAGTCACGGGACGGGCGCCAAAGATGAATGCGGGCGGCTTTTGTGCGTTATCGCTCATGGTGTATTTCTTTCAGCGGGAAATAAAGCCCGTGCGCGGCCGCCCGCCCCCGCTGAAAGGAGCGAGGCGGCCGCGTCGGTGCATGGGGTGGCGTGGCTATCAGGCGATGGCCACGGACTTGGCGAAGCGCGTAGAGCGCGACTTGCCGGAAACATCCGCACTCACGCGGTTGACCTGGCCGTCCTGCATCAGCACTTCCTCGTTCATGGCGACAGTGCAGAACAGGTAGGAAACCGCGCCCTTCTTGGTGGTGGTACGCAGCACGGTATCGGCGCCTGTGTCCGTCAGAAGGGCCAGGGCCTTATAGCCTGCCGTCTCCAGAGCGTCGGCATCGATTTCCAGCGTGCGCGCCACAGCGGCAAAGCCGTCATTGAGCTCGCGCTCGTTATCGTCTTCGAGATAGCGGTAGGTGACTTTCTTGGCCGCGCCGCCGGAGGCGTCATTGCGCAGCACCTTGAGCACATCCACCCATGTCACCACCTTCTGGAAGGCGCCCACGCCAGCTCCGGCAGGGAACAGGTTGAGGTTCGAGGTGTTGAACGCTTCCAGCGTGAAGCTATCGGGCGCTGTCACCGCTTTGACGCGGCACACACGCTCGTTCAGCCGGGACCAGCCGCTGGTGAGCACAACGATGTCGCCCACAACCAGGCCATTGGCGGGCGAGTTGCAAACCGCCTCGACAGCATTGGTAATGGCTGACACAGCTTTGGGTTCGGTGAGCTCCGTTGCGACGGCAATGCGCGAGCCAGATGGTAGAGATGCCATGTGATGGGCCTCCAATAAAAAAGCCCGCGGCAAGCGGGTCAAGAGTTGCGCCCTCTCGGGCCGAGAACCCGCCGGAGCGGCGGTAGGGATAGACGGCCTATCGGTCGCCCAGAATGGAAAAGGTCAGCAGGTAGCCGGTGGCTATGTCTGCATCGTCGTAAGCCAGGATGGGCTCTCCCAGCGGTTCGGCCTGGAAGGCTTCGGCAAGGCATAGGCGCTCAACGATGCGCTGGATCAGCGCGAACGCAGAAAGGGCCGGCGTGTCCCAGACATTGAGCTGGATCAGCGGCTTGCGCTTGTCGGCAGCCGTGTTGTCTGCGTATCGCAAGGACTCGCCTCCGATGTGCTGCCAGGTCACATAGGGCTGCTCGGTGCCATAGGGAGCGGTACCGACATGCACGCGCGGGCATTCGGCGCGCAGCAATGCCATCAGGTCGGTTTCAAGCGCCATAGTAGGCCCCTCGTTCAAAGATTCGCCGGCGCAACTCATCCTCGGCAGCCCGGATCGCATCCGGCAGCGCACTGCCTGCACTCCGCACAAAGGCTTTGCCTGGCACTTGTTTCGGCGTGGGCAGAGTCACGTAATAGGCGTCCTTTTCAGCCTGGCTTGCACGCCGGCCCGGAGGGTTTTTTCCGTCCATCCCAGGCCTCACCATGGGTCGCACTCGGCCCTGGTTGTCCTGGTAGTAGCGATAGCGCTGCAGGTAGCCGAACTCCACCAGATGCCCGTGAGGCGCCTTGATGTGGTTCCAACTGACGTGATATTGGGCACGCTGGCCAGCGGCAGAGTGCTCGGGGCTGAATGCTTGGTAGATGGACCGCTCAAGGTTGCCCGTCTCCCGGCCTAAGGCCTGCACGTTAAGTCGCACCCGGTCATACAGCACCTGCGTGGCAGCCTGAGCCGCTGGGCGCAGAGCCTCGGCCGCAGCCTCCTCGAGTTCTCCCAGAAACGCATTCAGCCCTGACAGGTCAGCATCGATCCCGAATGATTGATTGCCCTTCAGCACCCGCCGGCGGCCATTGGAGCCCTTGCGAGAGAGGGTGCGCGTGGCCATGCCTACTCCTGATAGCGCACGACAGCAGCGCCAGCACGGCGGGCCTCGCGCACCTTGGCTGCATCCACCTCCAGCCAGGTGGCATTGGCTTCGACCACAGCAGCGGGCAGGCCTTCGATGATGACGCCGCCGGCATGTGCAACGGGACCAAAGCGACCGGGTCCCACAGTCAGCGCCGCCATGCTCTTGGGCTCGGTAACCTTCTTGGGCGTTGTGATGGTTGTCATGTCTTCTGCACTCCTTGTATGCGCCGGCACACCAGATCTATGTACTCACGGGACTCGCCGGGCAGCACGTCGTCAATTTCGTACACATGGCCATCGAACAGCACCCGCATGCCGGCGTTCACATCGGTGCGCCGGCGAATGCGGATAGATGCGCGGGAAATAGACACATCGGCATCGGCCTTGATGGTGCTCATGCCGGAGCGGTGGCGCACATTGGCGGCCAGGCGCTGCGCGGTGATGTTTTCCCAAACATTGACGGGAGAGCCCCAGCCGTCCTCAGCCTGGATGCGCCGTTGGATAGTGATGTAGTCGCGCAGAGATCCGGCACGGAACGTATTCATAGACCTGGGCTCCGACGATGGGGGCGCAACAGATCGCGCGACCCGTTGGGCATGGAGAAAGACTGCGCGCCCGCCACCACATCCTCGCGGTTGGCAAAGAGGTGGCCGCAGATCAGAAGCATGGCGGCCTTGATGGCAAATGAAGCCACCATGGGATCCTCGCCAGCAGCGCCGGCAGCGATTGCCGCATCAAGCTCATCCTGGTCGGCGTACACCTTGCGGCCAAGATAGTCCTGCGCGGCATCAATGGCCGCACCCAGATAGAGCTCGACCATGACCGCGTCTGCATCCGGATCAGCACGGCAGTGCTTGATGGCCTGCTCGGTGGTCAAGATGGGCATGATCAGGCCTTTTTGGCCGGCTCCTTCTTGGCATCAGCCGCGCCCAGCTCCAGCGCCGCTGCCTCGAGCTCGGGCGGGATTTCATCGCCTGGCGCGAACTCCGTGGGGTAAATGTCGCCGTCCTTGACGCCCTTGAATGGCTTGGTTGCTTTCATCATCTTCTCCTGAATGGAGAAGGGGCCTAAGCCCCTTCTTGGTTAAGCCGCCACCTTCAGAGCGCGCAAGCACTCGGGGTTCTGCACGCCGCCGCCCACGCGCTTGGTCGTGTAGAACAGCACATAGGGCTTTTTGGTAAAGGGGTCGCGCAGCACGCGCACGCCCATACGGTCGATGATCAGATAGCCGCGCTTGAAGTCGCCGAACAGGATGGGCAGCGAGTTTGCTGCCACATCTGGCATGTTTTCGTCTTCAGCCAGGCCGTAGCCGTGGAAGGTGGCGGGCTGACCGGCCTGCGCAGAGGGTTGCCACAGGTAATTGCCCTGACCGTCCTTGAGCTTGCGCAGCTTGGCGATGGTCAGGTTGTTGGTCAGGAAGCGCGCGTTCTGGCGGTACTTCTTGGGCAGGTCATAGATCAGATCCAGCACCGCATCGGAGCCAATGTCAGCAGCAGCACCGCTGTTGGTCACAGGAATGGCTCCGAAGGGGTGTTTGGCGGCATTGGCTCCGCCAGTGACATAGGTGAGGATGCCCGCAGGCTTCTTCACGCCATCGCCGCTAATGAAGGCCTCGCCCTCCTGTTCGGCAAACTCAGCCTGCACTTCGCTGGCCAGCCACGCCTCGATGTTGATTTCGCCATCGTCCAGCATTTGCTGCGTGGCAGCGGGGTTGGCATAAATTTCTCCATGCCCGAAGCCCAAGGACTTCAAGGTAGGTGTGTCGGTTTCTGGGCGCTGATCAGTTTCACCCACCCAGCCAGAGCCTGTGCCGCCCATGTTGAACAGCTTGGTCCAGCCCGCCTTGCTGGTGGTCTGAATCTGGGCCAGCTCGCGCATGGGCGATTCGTCGCGCAACTTGTCGGTGATGGTGCGATCCCATTCCACAGGGGTTAGGAAACCACCATCTTCAGCCGTCCCCTTGTTCAGGGCAGCCTGCACATCACCCTTGCGCATGTGCGCGTTGAACGACTCGGTGTATTCCTTGTCGCGCAGAGCTGCACCAGGGCCGCCCATCTGGCCGGCGGCGATCTTGGTATGCGCGTCTTCGACCTCCTTTTGCAGGCCGCTCAGAGCGGAGTTGATCTTTTCCAGCTTGGCTTCCTGGTCGGCGCCGGAGCGGCCCGCCTTGATTTCATCGAGCTGTTTGGCGTGCTCGGCCTTGAACTGCGCAAAGGCAGTCTGGAGACCTTCCACCAGCGCCTTGACCTCGGCGCCGCTAGGCGCTTCGGCGTACACGCCCATGATGCCGCGACGCACACGATTTTGCTTTGCCATGATTTGGCCCTTTCAGAAACGAGAAAACCGCCCTGAGGCGGTCTGTAGGTTGGGTGAGTTGCTGCTTACGCGCGAAGCGTTTCCAACAGCGATTGCAGCGAGGCTGCGACTTCAGGGCCAGCGCTCGGCGTGGCGGTTTCGGCAGCGCCCGGCATGCCAGAAAACAGGGCTTTGAATGTGTCCCGGCGAGAGTGACGGGAGATGCCCGCCTTTGCCATGGAGGCTTCAATCAGCGCCAGCGGCTTGCTTTTGGTGCTGGCCTGGGTGGATTTGGTGATCTCGGACGATGGGAGCAATCCGGTGGCAAATCCGTCATCGACCGCCTGCTGGGCGCCAATCCAGGTCTCCTTGTCCATCATGGTGGCCGCCTCGGCCGTGCTCATGCCCGTCTGGTGAGCGTACAGCGCCGCCATGGCGGCATCGAAAGGCTCCAGCAACTTGGCCGAGTCCATCATGTCGTGACGGTTGCCCACGGCCACGGCCCAAGCGTTGTGGATCATGAAGAACGCGCCATCGCCGATCAGGATCTCATCGCCCGCCATGGCAATGACGGATGCGACAGAAGCCGCCACACCCAGAACCCGCACAGTGACCTTGCCCTGGTGCTCGCGCAGCAGGTTATAGATGGCCATGCCTTCGAAGAAGTCGCCGCCGGGGCTGTTGATGTTGACCACCACGTCCTTGGCTCCGATGGAGCGCAGGGCTGCGCTGATGCGCTTGGAAGTGATGCCCGTGCCCTCCCAGTTCTCCCCGATGGAGTCATAGATGGAGATGCTGACCTCGGCATCGTCGCCAGCCTTCGCGCACACAGCGGGCTCCCAACGATCCACAGCATCAGGCCGCAGGTCAAAACCAGCCTTGGCCAGGCGGTGATCAGCCCGGATTTCAGGCAGCTTTTTGAGGCTCATTGCTTGCTTTCTTCCCCGAGGGATCGCCCAGGGTGTTGAACTTCGGGTCTGGATCTGCCGGATATTCGGCAAGATCGCGGATTTCATTGGCGGTGTGCCACGGCTGGTGGCCGCCGGAGCCGAGCGCCTTGGCGAAATACTCGGACTGGTCCTTGAGCGTGCCGCGAAGCAGCGCGCGCTCGTTGGTCTTGAAATAGAGCGTCTCGCGCTCACGATCGGTGAGCAGAGAGCGGGCCAGCGCCTGCTCCCAGCACACGAACCGCGGCGACATGGTGAACTGCACGAAGAAGATGGCCAACTGCTCGATGCCCGAGCCCCAGCTGGTGTCATCCATCATCAGCAGGGGGCGCGGAACGCCGTAAAGGCGGGCAACCTCCTCGATCTGGTGATTGCGGTTCTCGATCTGCTGACCGTCCTTGGCCGTGGATGTGAACGGATTGGCCTTGGCCCCCTCTTCCAGCACCATCCACTTGGCCATGTTCTCAGCGCCGCTGTATTCGTCTGCTAGAGACTCCTTCATGCGATCAAAAGCTTTATCCGACAGTGCATTTGCCACTTCGATCGCGCCACCGGCCATCACGCCAGTCTTGAACACGTTGCCCGCGGCTCGCTGAGCCGATGCGGCCAGATCAAACACCTCTTCGGATAACTGCCGCTTGGACAGGCCCAGCACGCCATCGAATGAGATCTCGCGGATGTGCAGGATTTCCTCCTGATCTAGCGTGATCTGGCCGCCGTTTTCCGTGGTGCAGGTGTACTGCATGCGGTAATTGCTGCCCAGCTTGGCCTGCACGCGCCCTTTCTCAAAAGGAATCAGATGAATAGGTCGAGTGCCCGACCTGATGATGCGTGCGTAGGCGTTGCCCTCGGTCTCCAGCAGCAGCTGCATCTGGCTCTTGAACTCCATGGGCGTCTGCCAGGGGTTCGGCTTGACCCGGATCAGCTTGTGCGCCTGGTGCTCCCGCATGACCTTCTTGTCAGAACCTGCCTCATAGAGGCTTATCGGAAGCATGCCCAGGCCATTGCTGATGAGCGAAAGGCTGCGTAGCGCGGCCATGTTGCGGACCATCCGGTTTGCAGAGGTTCTCTGCCCATTGCGAATGAAGTCCAGCAGCGCCGGATCATCCAAGCCCTGAAAGGTAATCCCCTCAGCACTGGCACGCGGGCGCGACTTGGCCTCGGGACTGCGCCCGAGCAGCTTGTCGAGTAATTTCATGTAGTCGTGCCCTATAGGAAGCGCATGCCGCGCGTCTCGTATACAGAGGGCCCCTTGGCCTCTGGGTTGGTTGCCATCAAAGTGACTGCATTCAATGACGCCATGAGCGGGTCGATCTTTGCCGTGCCGCTGGCCTGCTTGGTGATCAGGAAAGCATTGCCTGTTGGCACCACCTTCGCATTGCCCACACACCAAGCCATGAGAGGCTGACCCGCATGGACTAGGCTGCCGTCCTGCAAGCCGCGCTCTGCCACAGCCATGGAGCCAGTGAGACGCCACCCTTGAGAAATGCCGATGATCAGATCGACGGGTATCCCGGCATCCACCAGCGCTTGGAAAACCACCTTATGCGTTCGCTCGGGGTCCAGTCCGATCTTGGCCAGCAACCCGGATTCAAAGATGAGCTTGCAGATGGCCGCCAACTCCTCCAAGTCCTGTCCGGGCCGATCTACGATCACCAAGTCACCGTCCTGCTCGAAATCCCGATACTTGGATTCCTCCGACTGTCGACGTTCGATGCCGATGGGATGAATCCAGGCCTTGTTCCACAGAACGCAGTTATTCGTCCCTCTGATGCGTCCCTCTACGGCCAGGCCCAACAAGTCATCAAGGCCGCCGCCGTCAGCACCAACTACGACCACCTCGCATTCGCGCAGGATGAAATCTAGCGTGACGCGCTTATCTGCCCGGCGCTCCCAATAAACAGCGCCAGCCCATGGATCGCCAGCCATATGCATGCCAACCTGCACATTCAGGTGTTTGGCTCGCACATCGCGGATTGCGTGCTCTCCAGTTTCAGAAGCCTCAAGCAGCTTCTGGGCGATCACATCTGCGTCAACCGAGATGCCCCAGTTCGGGTTCGTGATGTAGGCGTTATCCAGGTTCTCGTAGGCCTTGGACTTGAGCATGTGCTCCGGAAACTCGTAGATCACCGGAAGAAACCGCTGATCCTTCACCTCTCCGTTGCGCACCTTTCGGGCATACGTCAGCTTGTCCTTGAACACGCCAGATGGTGGGTTCTCAGATTGCGTGGTGCAGTAGAAGACAAAGCCCTCGGGCCGCGATGTAATGCCACCGGTGGCTTCAGTCAGCATCGCAGCGGCCTTGGCACTCTTTCCGAACTCATGGAGCTCATCGACAAAAACGCCGGTGGCTTTCTTGCCGGTCACCGTGGCCGAGTCGGCAGCCACAACCTTGAGCGTTGCCCGCGAAAGTCGACAGGTCACCGTCTTGACATGCTGCTGCTCCTGAAATCGGTCTGTGAGCTCCTCGTCCGCCAGGATCATCTCGCGGATAGGCTTGTAGGCGTTCTCGGCAGCCTCCTTGGTTGGCGCCAAAATCAGAAACTCCGCAGCGGGCCGGGTGTTCAGGATCAATGCAGTTAGCATCACACCCGCCGCGATCATCGACTTCCCGTTCTTTTTCGAGACCATGAGGAAGTAATTAGTGATCAGACGACGCCGACGCTCTGGGTCATACGCTCCAAAAAGCGCCTTCACCAAGTCCATCACCCAGGGCAAGCAAGCCTCCTCCATGGTAGGACTACCATCGGCATCCATCATGCGCAGGGCGCCAAACACATCCATGGCATCCGCAGCCACATCCGGGAATAGCGGACTCACCGGCACCAGAGACTGGCGCGCAACAATTCGGCGCTCCCAGTCCGGGCAGCTTGTTGTCCAGGTCTTCACCTTCATTTAACTGCCCTCAGTCCAAAGCGCCCTCCACCTGCAGCCTTTGCAGCCTCCGCCTTCTGCTCCTTCTTGCCCGCCTCACCCTTTTTGGGATGGCAGTACGGCGCCGCCAGCGTGGCGGCCTGCATCCGGCGGCCGCGTTCCTCGGTGTGATCGCGCATCACCTCCAGCAGGTAATCAAGCGGCATGAGCTCGCTCAGATCTGGCGGCGGCTCGGGTTCGGCAGGCGGCTGCTTTCCGAAGGGCCACTTCGGATCGTCCTTGTAGCCGTTGGCATCTACCGCGGGCGGTTCAGTCTTGGCTGCCGGCTTCTTGGGCGGCTTGACCGCCTCGGGCTGTTTCTTTGGGCGGCCAGCCCCGGGCCGCGCGCCACCTCTTGGCATAAGCGGCTCCTTTGAATTCTTTGATTTCTTTGAATTCCACCCCCGGATTTATTCATACAGGGGGAAATTTTCTGCGCGTGCGGAACAGTGCGGTCTAGAGGCCGAGCGCCCCCAGGCTTTAGCCTCCCCCTCCCCCTTCGATGCCATCAGGCCGCGCCAGACGAGCTCAGGCAGCACCAACGCCGAGCCGGGACAGCTCCAACGCCTGCAGCAGCTTCCGCACCTGCTGGATGCTCTGCTGGCATTCGATGATCGCGCCGTCAGAGGTCTTGATGTGACAACGGATGCCATGCCACTGACTCGATGCACCTGCCTCCTCCACCCTAACGATCCCATCCGGGTTCAGCAGGTGAGTCCTCCCGTTTCGGTCTGTGACTTCGATCATGTCTGCTGCTCCTGTGCTTCGACCATCAGCGCCACGGGCGACATGTGGCCACCAGCCACCCACAGCATGACCGGTTGGCCCGCCTTGATCGCCTCAACCTCAGCAGGCGTTGGCAACCAGAATGAGACCACTGCGGGCACACCATCCCAATCGGTACGTGTCACAGGTAGCGCATTGCAAGGCAACGTCTTCTGATCCCAGCCAGCTGGCGCGCCAAGCACAGCATTGTTTGATGGGTGCTGCATGCGGTCCATGGTTCACATCCTTTGCTCTTCGCGCTGCTTGTCGCGGGAATGATGGGTAGCACAAAGGCTTTGCCAGTTGCTGCGCCGCCAGAACAGTGACTGATCACCTCGATGCGGGACGATGTGGTCAACGACCGTGGCCGCTGTCACCTGGTCGTCAGCCTTGCACCTCACACAGAGTGGATGCTCACGCAGGTACTGAGCCCGGGCCTGCTGCCACTTGTAGCCATAGCCGCGCTGTGCGGCTGTCTGGTCACTGGTGCGCCAGCTGCCGGCCTGGATGGTCTGTACACGCCTGGTGTCCAGCATTGGCACACTGCTCTTGAGGGTCTGCAGCTTTGCCATTACGCAGCCTCAGCTGTCTGCCGACCGTAGCAGTGGAACAGGCAGGGCATGCGCTCCATCCCCTGGATGGCATAGACAGAACGGAAACGAATGCGCCGACCCGCTACGCGCCCCTGGGCATCAAGGCGCATCGGGTTGTCATGAACCTTGATCCAGCCGCCTGAGGTGCTGACCTCGGACACGCGCGAGAAGCGCTCGCCGGTGTCCACATCGACCACGACCGCGCCGCGCGCGTTCTTTGCTGTGTAAAGCATGGCTATCACCCTATTCCGATCTGGCCGCCGCCTGGTTGCTCGATGGTCTTACGGGCTTCCAGCGCCAGCACTTCCATACCGTGCATGCAAGCGAGGACTGCCAGATCGCGGCAGGAGCAGTTATCGCCCTCAAAGCCTTCGACCAGAACATGGCCGCCCTCGATCACGATACGGCCCACCTTAGTCAGCCGTGAATGAGTTGCATCAAGGGACATGTGAGCCTTCCAAATGGGTGCTGCCACCGAGTGATCCGCCCCTACTGCAATGTGCGTGATCGTCGGGCGTGCTCGGTGGCAGCGAACCGGGAATAAAAAAGCCGCCGAGGCGAACCAGGGCGGCAGCAACCAGCTTTCGGCTGGCAGGAGACAAACGAAAAAGCCCCAGCGGCTAAGGCTTGGGGCTTTGGTCACGCCGCTGGCTACCGTAAGGCAACCAGGGCACACGACTCAGTGTCGCGGAGAATTGGCGCGATTGTGGCATCCTTTGTCAAGTAGCGCAAGCGGTAGATGCTCCAGAAGTGGCGCAGGCCTTGAATCCGGCTGCCGTCCCATACATCGCGCTTGAGACGCAGGCGGCGGCGCGCGGCCATGGGATGCTCTTGCTGCGGCACGTAGATCGCAAACAGCACACGGCGAAACTGCATCGGCACGGACTGCAGCGCCAGTTGGACATGTCGCGCGCTCCAGTCCGGCATGAGGGGAACAAGAGGCTGGTCATCGCTGCGGGCCTGGGGTGGAGGCCGGTACTTCCCCTCCGCGCTTGCGCAGCGCTGCTTCTTGTACCGATCCTGAGCCCATCGCCCGTACCTCTCCAGCAGATCCTCGGCCTGCTGCAAATCCTGGGGCACATTCAAATTCAAGTCTCTACGCATCAGCCCCTCTCTTTCGTTGATTACTTCAATTGCCTAGCAAGCGCCGCACAGTCACGTTCAGTGCGTCTAGCTCGCTCATCTTTTTGATTGCCCACATCCGACGCTGACCGTGCCAGCCCATCAACGGCCCGCGGTGGCAGCTCTCGCACAAGGCCACGACCGTGTATTGCTGGCGCTGCTCGATGTGGTGCGCCTCGCTGGGCCCGGCCTGATCGCAGACACTGCAGGGCAGTTCCTTGACCGCAGCCAGGTGAGCGCGCTCTTTGCCATTCAGACGATTCAGCATCCCGCGACCTCCCCGAAGTCCTGCACCTCCAGCCCTAAGTCCAGCGCCAGCCCATGCTCAATGCGGGCGCCACGCGATGCGCGCCATCCGGGCAGCATGTAGAGGCAGTCGCAAGCCGCGATCTGGCACAGGGACATGCGCATGTAGCCCTGCCAGCTGCCGCAGGCCGGCGCAGGGTTCTCTGCCGGGTTTTCAACGTGATGCCCCTGGGCGCGCAGCACAGCAGCTGCAGCATGAAAGGCTGGGTAATTGAACTCTGGCAGGCCACTCATGGGGCCGGCGAGATAGATGCGCTTCACTGCCATGAGGGCCCCCAGTCGTCGACCAGCACGGTATCGCCATACTCGTCCATCACGTAGATACGGCGCGATCCCACCTCCATGGGGTTGCCGCAGCGGTTTTCCATGGTGACGCGATGTATGTACCGACCGTCGCACATGCGGTCCAGGTGCGGCTTCAGCAGCCGGGTGATCGTGGATGTGCTGGGCGGCTTGCGCTGGCCAGCGAGCGGCACGACCTTGCCAAAGAATGCGGGGTTCAATGCCTTGGTCATTTTTTGACCACCTTCACTTCCAGGCCCAGCAAAGCCTTCATCAGGTGGCGCTTGATCTTGAATTCAGGGGTCTCCACGCCCTTCACATCCTCGATCACCTCAATGCCCTTCTCCTGGTACACGAAGTCAGCGATGTAGCGGATGGCGGGCCGGGCGCGCGCAGCGCCAGCAAACTTGACCGAAGGGACCATCTCGAACACCACCTGGCGGCGCAGATCGCTGATGTGGCCGCCGCGCTGCAGCATCTGCAGGTGCGACCAACGGTGCAGCTCAGCCAAGCTATCGAACTTGGTGCCATCCGCCGCAACGATCTTCTTATTGCCGTACTTGGAGCCTGACGCATTCGGAACCAGCTTCAGCATGTGCCCTGTCAACTTCATCGGATTGCTCATGCCTGCACCTTTCCACGATGGCTTTCCCAGTCGAAGGGGATGGCCTCCCCGCCGTCTTCACGCAGACGGTCAAAGATGCGATCGCCCAGGTAGGCCTTAACACCCTCAACGTCGAAGTTGGACAGCAACAGGGTTGGCCTGCGCTTCTCATAGCGTTCGTTGAGAACATCGAACAGGATCAGCTTTTCGGCCTCGCTACCGAACTGCACACCCACCTCATCAAGGATCAGCAGGTCAGGAAAAACCAGGGCGGCCACAGCCTGTGCCTCGGTCTTGTCAGCGCCGCGGCTCCATGTGTCCTTAACGCTGCGCACCGCCCGCATCACCGTGGTGAAAAGCACCGGGCGCCCATCACGACGCATCAGGCGCAGCGCGATACCGGCAGCCAAATGCGTTTTTCCTGTTCCCACATTGCCGACAAACAAGGCGCTGCGACCTGTCTTGATCACCTCCGCAAAGCCATCTGCATAGGCTGTAGCAAAAGCAAGTGCGTGCTCCTGCTCAGGCGTGGTGGCCACAAAGTTATTCAAAGTGCGATCCGTGAAGCGCGGAGGAATGCAGGACTCTCCCAGCCGCTGCTCCCAAGCGGACTTGCGCGCCTGGTGTTCCCGAGCCTCCTGCTCCGCCTTCTCCTTGGCTGCAGCGTCTGCGGTGCAGCCTGGGCACTTCGACCAGATGCGGCCGATGAAGTTGATGGACTCAAAGGCGCCGTGGGTCTCGCAGACCTGCTGGCGGGGCTCGGCGCGCGGCGTGCTGGCAAGGGTTGAAATGCTGGTGGTCATCACAGTTTCCCCCCGGTGTATGCGCGGCCAGACAGGCCATCGGCTGCAGGCGGGCGGCGTGCCAATGCAGGACGGCCAGGATTCAGCTGGCGCTGGGAGAACTTGGCAGAGTTGCGCAGCCAGGTACGGAATGCGGCTTGCCAGTCCTTGAAGGTCGAGCCGTTGGCCATGTGATGGTCCTCAAACGCCTCCAGCTCAGCAGTGACAACCAGGCCCAGCTCGCCAGCGAGTCGGTCAGCGGTTTCGTTCGGCGCGAAGCTGTCAGGCAATGAAGTTGCGCGGGCCATTTGGGATTTCGATGCGTCAGCATCAACGATTCCTGATGGTTCATTGATGGTTCTATGACGGTTATTTGCGGGTGCAACCCGTTGCACCGTTTTCTGCTGTGGATTGCGCCCTTTAGTGCTGTCGTTTGCACCCTTTGCGTCGTCAGTTGCACCCTTTTCCAACGGCGCAATTTCTGCACCCTTTATCCAGTCGATGGAAATGCGGTACTCCGAGTGCATGCTGCGCCCGCCATTGCCGGCATTGACCAAGATCAGCCAGCCAGATTCCTGCATGCGGCGCAGTTGGTACTGCACTGAGCGCTCGGACTGACGGGTCTTTTCGGCCAAGGCCTTGATGCTCGGATACACGCGAGTGCCGTCATCGCTGGCATGATCAGCCAGCGCCAGCGCCAAGAGCATTTCGCCGCCGCCGTTGGGGTATCGCTCAAACACAGCGTTCATCACCTTGACGCTCATGCCGGCACCTCGCTGCTCATCTTCTCGCGCACCTGGTGCTGGCACCACAGGCCTGCAATCCACTCCACCCCCTTGGCGGTGAACTTGTAGTGAACGAAGGCGTGCGAAGTCTCGCCGTGCTCTGCTGTGCCAGTCTTGGCCTCAAAGCGGCCGTTGTGCATGTGCTCTGCGCGCGGCGTGAGCGGGCCCTGTGGCGTGGTGCGGTACATCAGCCCACGCTTCAACAGGAAATCAGTGAAGGCATTCAGCTTGGCGCCGAGGAGCTTGCACACTTCGCGCACGCCCATGCTGCCGGTGCCGGGCTGGACGTAGCGCTCCACAAACTCCACCTTGGGGGCAGCCAGCGCCAGCTGTGCAACAGCCTTCTGCTCGCATTCCTTGGCGTCAGCCCAGGCGCGCGCGGCCGCCACAGGATCTGCAAAGTTGGGCAGTGCTGGTGTCTGTTGAGCCTCCAGCTCCTGCCAGCGGGCGATCACGCGGCGGCGCAGCCACACGTTGTAGCCAGTCAGCAGGGTGAAGGTCAGTTCGCGACCGATGTGAAATGCCGTGGTGTAACCGCGCCCATCCTGCTCTTCACGGACATGATCCAACTCTGGATCATCTTGGAGGTGGGAAAGCATGCGGCGGATGTCGCGGTTCACATGGCTCAGATCCTTGTCGAGCAACTCCGCAATCTCGCGGCTGCTCATGGTCAGGCCCGGGAGTGTGGTGATGGAACTCATCAAGAACCCTTCCGCTCTGCGGCTGGCTTGCCGGCATCGTTCACAGCGCGGGCAGCCTGGCGCAGCTTGCGCAGCACCTCCTCGGCCTCTGCAATCTCGCGCTCAATCTGCGCCAGCTCGTTATCGGTGATCACGCCGTCTTGCATGGCCTCGATCACGGCGCTGGTGACATGAGAGGTTTCCAGCACCAGCTTCGAGACCTTGGCAACGGGGCTGGCAACCTCGCTGACGGCCTCTGTCACCAACTCAAAGCGACCGCCGCACTCTTGGGCCACAAGAGAGGCGTAGTCATAGCAGTGCGGGCGGCCCTCTTCGCAGGCAATGCGGGCAATGGTCAGGGCATCTACCGCGCCGAGCTTGTGAGAGGCCGCGCCGGACAGCTCTTTGCGCAGAACCTCACCAGTCTTGCCAATACGAACGGCCACCACCTCGCGGCCGCCAGGATAGTTGTCTACGCCACGGCGCAGGGCATCAAGTGTGCTCATGTCCGGTTCTCCAGGAAAAGGACGTTGCGGGCTGGGCCGCGGGGAAAGACACTGGCTGCATGGAAATAAATGCACGCCAAGAAATGAGGAGAAGCGCCTGTCATCGGGCCTGGGCTGGCTTGGCGTGCGCAAAGGGTGCTGCAGCCAACGCAGCCGCCTCTCTATCCCTGGCGCGACCACGCTTCACAGTGGCGAACAGTCGAGATGCGCGCCACTCGCGCCGCGCTTTCATGCGCTTGACGGATTCAGGGATGGGGCCGCCGAAGCGATACCGATCAGTCATGGGCAGCCTCCTTAGAAGTGGACGACTGCGCCAGCTCGGGCCAGATCTGGAGCCAATCGTTAGGGCGCAAGTCGCGCCGAGTGACGGCTCCTTTTGTTGCGCGCTCGATGGCGACGCACCGCTCTACTGGCACCGGGCGATCACCATTTGCCCACTGTGAAATCAGTACAGGCGATACCCCAATTTCTCGACCAAGCAATGAAGCAGAGCCGCGTCCAGCAGTGGATAGGTGATTCTTTAAAAGCATGCCTTACTTTAGCGAAACGCAAAACAATGGTCAATAGCGTTACGCGCATATACGACTTTAGCGAATTGCTATTGAATAAAAGAAATGACAGACATAGATGAGATCCGGCGCGCCAACCTGCGCCTCATAGAGCAAGAAAGCGGAAGCCCGACCGACGCTGCCAAAAAGATCGGGATGTCCCTTGCTCAGTTCTCAAACCTGCGCGACGGAGCGAAAGATTCGCAGACAGGCAAAGCACGCGGAATGCGCAAAGAAACAGCTAGACGGATCGAGGAGGCTGTAGGGAAGCCGTCTGGATGGCTCGATCAGGTGCACGACCAAGAGGGCAATGATTCTCAGGCCACAACCGTCAACATTGCATCGTCCCCATACGAGGCGCCATCTGATTCTGGCGAAGGGCGCGATCTGATCATCACTCAGTACGACGTAGGCGGCGCGATGGGCAATGGTGGAAAGCTGATCCTTGAGGCAGAACAGCCTGGTGTGATCAAGAGCTGGCGGGTCGACCAAGATTGGCTGCGCCTCAATGTACCGACCTACACCAGCGTCAGCAATCTATGCATCGTCACTGGGTTCGGCCCGTCAATGAAGCCGATCTTCAACCCTGGCGATCCTTTGCTTATGGATCGCGGTGTGAATCATGTGGATCACGAAGGCATCTACTTCTTCCGTCTAGGAGACGAAGGGTTCATCAAGATCATCCAGCGCGTACCCAACTTCGATAAGCCAGGGTTTGTGCTGCGGATCATCTCGAAGAACAAAGAAGATTTCCCACCATACGACATTTCATCGAAGCACCCCGACTTCCATGTGATTGGGAAAATTTTGACCGTGTGGCGTAGCGAGCAGTATTGATAGAAAAAAGGAGTGAGGGATTATGAAATTCATGGGTGTTATGTCGATCATTGGCTCAATCCTGGGCGGCATTGTTCTCCTGTTCGGCTTCATGGGTGCAAAGAGTGCACCCCAGGAAGCAGCTTCGGCAGCTTTAGCCGTCGCTCTGGCAGTGATTCCTTACGTGTTCTTTCGCGCCCTTCAGCTCTCCAAGCAATCAGAGGATACGCAGGCGATGCGTGAAGCTCTTGAGGCGATCAACCGACGAGACGAGGCGAACCGAGGTCGCTGACGCAACGCCAGGCTCAGAAGGGCTAGATTCGATGGTGTTTTGAGGGGCACCATCACAGAACGAACAACATGGGACAACACAAAAGAATGGGAGGATTCATACAATGGCAGACATGACAGCAACCGCAGAGTTTTCCATCAAATACGATGGCCCAGCCTTGGCATCCCATCAGATGGATGTGAGGGAGCTCGCCCCGGCCCTGCTCGCCTTGTCCACGCTTCTTGAAGAAGCAAACCGAGTTGTCTATCCGGAATCTCCGCCAGTGCGTGTCAATGTGCGCGGAAGCTTTCAAAGCGGCTCATTCAAGATAGATCTATCTGTACTGCAAACCGTACGTGAGCAGCTTGTAGCAATCTTCACAGGTCCAGACGCAACCGCGGCAGCCAATCTGTTCGGGATCATCGGCGGCATCGGGTTGGTCGGTGGCGCAGCTGCTGGCGGATTGATTGGTTTAATCAAATTCTTAAAAGGTCGCAAGCCCACCAGCATTCGGTTTGAGAATGATCAAGCCATTTTTGAGATTATTGTGGAAGAAAGGACAGAGGTCTTTGTAACTGACCTTGTCGCCACGCGCCTCTATCAAAGCAAGATTGTTCGGCAGTCGTTGGCCCGGGTGGTTAAGCCGCTTGAGCAAGCGGGAGTAGATGTTTTCATGGCAGGTCACAACGAACACATAGAAGTGACTGTACTCAAGGAAGACGTCCCAGCTTTTTTGGCGGCTGGCAACGACGCAGAGGTCGTGTCTGACACGATCAACGAGGGAAATTTGCTGCAACTAGAGTCGCCTGTGTTCAAGGATGGCAATAAGTGGCGATTTACAGATGGGACGAACACTTTCTACGCTGAGATAGCCGATGAGGATTTTCTGGCAAAGGTAGAGACCGGTGAAGCACGCTTCGGAAAGGGTGACGTACTCATTGTGGACTTGCGAAAGATTCAATCTATCGCCGACTCAGGACTGAAAACTGAGTACATAGTGGCCCGCGTGCGCGAGCACCGCGCGCCTTTGCAAGGCAAGCTGTTTGACGTCCCTCCCCCACCGCTGCAAAACAATCCCAAGCCAAGGATGTAGTCCCGTACCTGATCCTCTAGACAAGCCCGCCATCGGCGGGCTTTTTTTCGTCTGTGTGGTGTGTGGTCATGGATGAAGTCCATGGCATATATTTTCGCGTAACGCTATTGACCATTGTTTTGCGTTTCGCTAAAGTACACCCATCGCAGCAACAAAACGCAGCGATGGGTGCCAAGCGATCGAGCCGCGTGCCACGGGTCTTTAAAAAGCCAAAGAGTAAATGGCCGGCCGCAGTGATCAACAGCGCCTGGCGCGGGTTAAACCCGTCCCCAAGCCGAGCGAGTCGGTACACGGGGCAAGCAGTCCGGGCATGTGGGTTCACTCCTGCATGTTCACGCCGAGAGGGGACTGCACGCGGAAAGAAGTGCAACGCGTGAGACCAGAGCACTGCTGATTCGATGCCAGCGAAAGCATCCCAACCAGGCAGCCGCGCGCTGCGAAGGAGAACACATGCGAGATGAATAGGCCGGACGACCCGGCCCACCACTCAAAACACTCGCCACCCCTGGGCGATACCAGGGCCATCCGGCGTGACCACTCGAGCAGGTACGGCAGTTCAGGAATGGGCCTGGGCTGGCGGCAATTAGGAACGCGGCGCTTGCGTCGTGGCGACAGTGGTCACGCCAGATGGCGCAGCAACTTTTTATTAACCCAAGTGCGCATTTCTGCTGCCTGACCCTCATCGGGCAGCGGAAAGCTGCGTCATCTACCTTTTCAGCCGGGTCTGGGGCTTCTCCTCCGCCGTCCCTCTCTGAACTATTCCCCAGGCGCGACCCGAAAGGTCGCCGGCTCTTTATTCAAGCCCGCAGCAACCGCTCGCGGGCTTTTTCTTTGCCCTCAGGAGATTCCATGCATTCAGCACCAACCGCCACCCCAACCACTAAGCTGCTGCTCGCGGCGCAATGGGCTCTCACCGGCTTCGGCCTCTTCTGCCTGGTCGGCGCGGCCGTGGTGATGGCCCTCACGCCTGAAGCATGGCCCCTCTAAGCAGCAAGCGCTTAATTGAACAGGAGATCCTCATGCTGAAGACGATTGTTGACTCCCTGCTGATCATCGTTGGCGCCCTACTTCTCGCAGCCTGGCTGTCCGAGCCTGATGCCCAAGCCGATGAACCCCAATCCATCACCCAAAGCCTGCGCGATGAGTTCGCCTGTCCTGGCATGCATGCCGAGTGGCTGGACGACAAGACTGTGCAATGCCTGAAAGAGCTGCCGTGACTGAAGCGCCCACCTCCACCCAATCCGCCACCGCACCGGTGGCTTTCTCTTTTCTGGAGTCCTGATGTTCAAGAACATGATCATTTACCGCATTGCCTCAAGCTGGCAAAGCGATCTGCAGGCGCTGGAAGATGCCCTGCAAAAGACAGTCTTTGAGGAGTGCGGCGCCACACAAGAGCGCTCCGTGGGCTGGGTGCCGCCGCGCGGCGAGGCTCATGGCACCCTGGTCGAGTCCGTGGCCGGTCAATGGGTCATGCGCTTCATGACCGAGGCCAAGGTGCTGCCGGCCAGTGTGCTCAATCGCAAGGTCAATGAAAAGGCCGAGCACATCGAAAAGACCGAAGGCCGCAAGCCCGGCAAGAAGGAAAAGCGCGATCTCAAGGACGAGGCCAGGCTGGACCTGCTGCCCATGGCCTTCACCAGGCAGGGCAGCATGTGGGTCTGGATCGATCCTCAGGCCCGCACCTTGGTGCTGGACACTAGCGCCCAGGGCCGCGCCGACGAGGTGGTAACGCTGCTGGTCGAAGGCCTGCCCGGCTTATCTCTGGCCCTTCTGGACACCCAGACCAGCCCACAGGCCGCCATGGCGCATTGGCTGATGACACAGGAGCCGCCCACCGGCTTCACCGCCGACCGCGAGACGGAGCTGAAAGCCTGCGACGAATCAAAGGCTGTGGTGCGCTACGCCCGCCACCCGCTGGATATTGATGAGGTCCGCAAGCACATCGAGCAAGGCAAGCTGCCCACCAAGCTGGCGATGACCTGGGACGATCGTGTGAGCTTTGTGCTGACCGAAGGCCTGCAGATCAAGAACATCGTGCTGCTGGATGCGGTCATGGACGGCAACAGCAAGGACGATGGCGGATTTGATACCGATGTGGCGATTGCCACGGGCGAGCTGTCGCGCCTGATTCCCGACCTGATTGAGGCCCTGGGAGGCGAGGGCCGCACCGGCCTGTGCGACCTGCCCACCTCGCTGGCTTCCAGCGCCAGCCAATGAGCACCTATTCATAGATTTGCATGAACCGGGCCACACGCCCACATCAATGAATCGTCTGCCCGCCACTGCGCGGGCTTTTTTTCGTCAAAAGGAGAACTCCGTGCAGATTCACACACAGAACGTCATCATCCTTCCGCCGGCCGCAACTGCTGATGCCATGGCAAACATGGAGCGACTCATGCAGAGCATTGGCCGAGCCGAAGCCCCAGCAGTCACAGCTCAGCCAGGCTGCAAACCCCAGATTGGCGACTACTGGCCCAACCAAGGTGGCTTCTACGCCGGCGACATGCGCGGTGATGACGGAACGATCTATGGATTGATCGTTGCCGATTGCGGAGATGCCAAAGACTCCGGCTCTGCCAAGTGGGGCCCGGATGGCGAGCGAGACCTGTCCCACTGGGACGGCCTGGACAACACTCTCCGCCTAGTCAACGAATGTCCCGCCGCAAAGCTGGCGACCGCGCACTCAGCTGACGATCACAAGGATTTCTACCTCCCTGCCCGCCGTGAACTGCAGCTGGCAGCCGCCAATGTGCCCCACCTCTTCGGTGATGAAAGCTGGTACTGGAGTAGCACTCACTACGGCCAGAGCACCGCCTGGGCCGTCGATTGTGAGTTCGGCTTCACGAACGGCACCTACCGGCGCCACGAGTTCCGAGTTCGTCCCGTCCGCAGATTCATCTACTGAGCCCTTCAACCATTTCTTCTCAAACCAACCACGGAGCCATCAATGAGCACCACACCCGCAATCAACCAGCCATGGCCCGAACAGGGCGGAATCTTCATCGGCAGCCGCCTCATCGACGGCCTGGAGCACCACGTCGTCATCCCCGGAGGGATTGAGTTTGACCATGCCGATATTCCATTCAGCCGAGTGGAACAGGTCGTGGCCGAAGGCGATGAGCTGAACGGCTTCAGCGACTGGCGCGCACCTGACAAGGAAGATCTGATGCTGGCCTATATCAATAGCCGTAAGTTCTTCGATACCGATGGCTGGTACTGGTCGCGCACTCCGGATGGCGAGCACTGGGCCTGGGCCGTCGATTTTGAGTACGCGAACACGAGCAACTACTACCGGAACTACGAGTTCCGAGTTCGTCCCGTCCGCAGATTCCACCGAGACATACTATGGATACTGGCTATTCGCTCGAGAAGCTGGTGCAGGCTTACTTTGACTGCCGCCAGCACAAACGCACTACGGCCAGCGCACTGCTTTTCGAGCAGGCACTGGAATCCAATCTCATGCAACTGCATGAAGAGCTGCAGGATGGCAGCTACCGGCCCGGTCCATCCATCTGCTTTGCGATCAGCCGGCCACGGCCGCGCGAAGTCTGGGCTGCCCAATTTGGAGACCGCATCGTGCACCATCTGCTCTACAACCAGATTGCCGATCGGTTCCACCGCCGCTTTATCGCGGACTCCTGTGCAGGCATCCCGGGACGCGGAACGCTGTACGCAGCCCAGCGCCTGGAGGCCAAGGTGCGCAGCCAGACGCAGAACTGGTCGGTGCCCGGGCATTACCTGAAGATTGATCTGGCCAATTTCTTTGTCTCGATCGACAAGCGAGTTGTCTGGCCCTTGCTGGTCCAGCGGATCCCGGAGCGCTGGTGGCGCGGCTTGACCAAGATCATTCTCTTCAATGACCCACGCGTTGACTTTGAGCAGCGCGGCTGCGCTGAGACCCTGGCCGCAGTACCGGCGCACAAACGCCTCGCCAATGCGAAGCCCTACTGCGGGCTACCCATCGGCAACCTGAGCAGCCAGTTCTTTGCCAATGTCCTGCTCAATGAGCTGGACCAGCATGTCAAGCACGGTATCAAGGCCAGGCGCTACACCCGCTATGTCGATGACATGGTGCTGCTGCACGAGTCACCCCAGTGGCTCAATGGGGCATTGGCCAGCATCAATGCATTCCTTCCTAGCCTGGGTCTGCAGCTGAATCCACGCAAGACCGTGCTGCAACCGATCAGCCGCGGTATCGATTACGTGGGCCAGACGATCCACCCCTGGCGGCGAACAACGCGGCCACGAACGCTACAGCAAGCGCTGACGCGCATCGAGGTCATGCCAGCCGATGAGGTTTACGCCAGCGGCAACAGCTATCTCGGCCTGGTGCGCCAGTCCAGCGCAAGCCACAACGAACAGGCGCTCATCTGCAGAGCGCTACTTAGACGCGGGCATGCCATTGAGGGATTGCACCTCAGTAAGGCATTTCGCAAACACCACTGATCACAGCCCGCCACTGAGCGGGATTTTTGCTTTCTGGAGCCCTATGCTTACCCCTCAATTCGTGCTGCCCGTCCACACTGAGCTGGTCGTGGATCTGTTTGCTGGCGGCGGTGGAGCCTCCACCGGTATCGAGCAGGCCATCGGTCGCCATGTCGATATCGCCGTCAACCACGACCCCGAAGCCGTCAGCCTGCACACTGCTAACCATCCGCAAACGCGCCACTTCTGCAGCGATGTGTTTGAGGTGGACCCGCTGGCAGTCACTGACGGGCAGCCGGTCGGCCTGCTCTGGGCCAGTCCGGATTGCAAGCACTTCAGCAAGGCCAAGGGCGGCAAGCCTGTCAGCAAGAAGATTCGCGGCCTGGCCTGGGTGGTGATCAAGTGGGCCAAGTTGACCCGCCCTCGCGTCATTTGCCTGGAGAACGTCGAGGAATTCCAGACCTGGGGGCCGCTGGGCGTGGACTCGCGGCCGTGCCCAGAACGCAAGGGCCAGACCTTCCAGCGCTGGGTGAGCCAGCTGCGCAACCTGGGCTACAAGGTCGAATGGAAGGAGCTGCGCGCCTGCGACTTCGGAGCCCCGACCATTCGCAAGCGTCTATTCCTGGTGGCCCGCCGCGATGGCCTGCCCATCAGCTGGCCGCAGCCCACCCACGCCCAGCCCGACGAGAGCGGCAAGGTTGCCAAGGGATTCAAGCCCTGGCGCACTGCGGCCGAGTGCATCGACTGGAGCATTGCCGCGCCGTCCATCTTCGAGCGCGAGCGCCCGCTGGCGGATGCCACCTGCAGGCGCATTGCCAAGGGCATCGACCGCTATGTGGTCAAGACAGCCAAGCCTTTCATCGTGGGAGACAGCGCGCCATTCCTGACCGAGCACGCCAACGCCAGCACACAGCGCACCTTCCGGGCTGACGAACCACTGCGCACCCAAATGGCCCAGATCAAGGGCGGGCACTTTGCCCTCGCCGTGCCGACGCTGGTGCAAACCGGCTATGGAGAGCGCGCCGGCCAGGCGCCGCGCGTGCCCGGCCTGGATAAGCCACTGGGCACCGTGGTGGGCAGCCCAAAGCATGCCTTGGTGCAGGCCTTCCTGGCCAAGCATTACACAGGCGTGGTCGGCACCGAGCTGGATCATCCCACCGGCACCGTCACCACCAGCGATCACCACAGCTTGGTGACTGCTCACCTGACCAAGTTTCGCGCGGGCAGTGTCGGCTCAGCAGCAGACGAGCCTCTGCATACCGTAACCGCCGGCGGAACACCCGCCCGGCCCAGCACCGGCAACACCATGGGCCTGGTCACTGCCAACCTGGTGCACCTGGGCCACGGCGAAGGCAAGGACGGGACAAAGCGATTCAGCCACGGTATCCGCGATGTGGCCGCGCCGCTCAACACCGTCACCGCCCAGGGCGCGACCGCAGGCCTGGTCACCAGCCACATGGTCAAGCTGCGCAATAACCAGTTCGGCCAGTCGCATGAGGAGCCATTCCCGACGCTGACTGCGGGCGGCGGCCATGCCGGGGAAGTCCGAGCCTTCCTCGTGAAGTATTACAGCGAGGGCGGCCAGGACGCGAGCTGCGCAGATCCCATGCACACGATCCCCACGAAGGATCGCATGGGCCTGGTCATGGTCCACGGTGAGCCCTACGCTATCGTGGACATTGGCCTGCGCATGCTCACACCGCGCGAGCTTTACCGAGCACAGGGCTTCCCCGAGAGCTACATCATCGACCGCGGCGCCGCCGGTGAGGCCATCACCAAGACCGCCCAGGTCCGTATGTGCGGCAACAGCGTATGCCCGCCCCTCTCGCGCGCCATCGTGGCCGCGAACTACAGCGAAGCAGGCCAGCTCCGAAAAGTCGCCTGACCACCAACACCCCAGCCCGCAGCCGCGGGCTTTTCTCATTCTGGGAGCCACCTATATGCAAGACAAGATCACCCTGGCCATCGACGCACTGGCATCTGCAGCGTTCGTTGAGGGAGGTGTATCGCCTGAGAACACTCAGGCAGCCCGCGACCTGACCGAGCAGCGCAAACGAGAACTGCTGGCCGCCATCGGCGCGCCTTGCCTGCACCAGATTCAGGAGCCGTCCTCTGCAGAGCAAGCCGCACAAAACCCTGACGATGCCGCTGTCGACGCCATGGCCGCGCTCATGAAGGTAAAGCTGGCCAAGCAGCGCGACAAGGGCTACAGCGGATGGGATACCGACTGCACCCGAGAGCGCCTGTCAGAGCTGCTGCGCGGTCACGTTGACAAGGGCGACCCGGTGGACGTGGCGAACTTCTGCGCATTCCTGTCAGCGCGCGGCGAAGGCATTGCACCCCAGGCAGCGCCCGCAGCCGTGGCAGTACCTGATTTCGAAAATTGGATCAAACGTGAATATCCATGGCTCGGACCCATAGGCGATGGGGTGCACATAGCCCGCGAGGCATGGAGCGCCGCGCTTGCCGCCACCCCGGCAGCAGCTGCGCCAGTGGTGCTGCCTGAGCCTGATGCAGCCATCAGCGAAATTATGGAGCTGGTAGAGAAGGCATCCGTCCAAAGGGCCTCGATGGCAGTCCTGATTTATACGGAACAACCGAAGGAGTTTTCGGACAAAGCCGCCGCTCAAGAGCGGGACACTGTGAAGTTGATCAAAACCAAGCTGCGCGCCCTGCTGGCTGGAGCATCTGCACCGGCTGCGCATAGCCGCGACGCCGTAACTCCCAACGGCGACAAGTGGAAGCTGGTGGACGGCGACATGCGTGAAGCTGGGGATGGATTGATTACCTACCACGCGGCTGCCTACAGCGAAGGTTTGGCCGATGCTTCCCAGGCGCAGGCAGACGCGCGGGAGGCGCAGCTACTTGCGTTCGCGGTTTCTGAGATTCGTCGTGACGAGATGGAGCATGAGCCTGTTCTGTACGTCAGCAAGGGGCAGCTCGGCAACTTCCGCGACCCGGACGGACCTGACTCGACTGCACATGGTCGATACCTGCCTGCGCGAGTTACGCCCAGCGGAAAGTTCACCACTCCATTGTTTGCGGCCCCCCAGGCGCTCGCAGACGCGCGGGATGCGGATGTACTGGAGTGGCTACTGCCGAATCTGCACCCCGCAAACTTCGGTCTTGAGTTCGACAACGACAAGCTGGATGAGAACTGGAATGCAGAGTTCAAGCGCGCAATTCTTGCGGCAGCAGATGAGTCCACCGCCATCGCCGCCCAGGCAGCCCAGCAGGGAGGTGACAAGCAATGAGCAAGGCAGAACGACTGGGGCACGCGAATGCCCTGATCAAAGTCATTAGCAGCCATGGCCGACGCTTTTTCTACAACGCCGAGGCGGGAACTACTGGGAGCCTGGAGCTTGATGCACGCGGCCGTGTCTGGTGGATTGACGACTATCGCGGCGCCCGCATCTATACGGCGTACCAAGGACGCTGGCGAGGTTTCAGCCATGGCGGCACGATGCGCGACCTCATATGCGCCCTGCGCGAATACATCCAGCGCGGCGAGCTTCTGCACCCCGAATACATCGCCCCCGCCATGAGCTACGGGGATATGTGGGGGTACGGAGCCGAAGCAGCCAAGGCCATTCGCGCCGAGGCACACAAGCTGCCGATGTTCGCGGCAGCCCAGCAGACACAAGGGGGCGAGCATGTCTGAAAAGAGCTTGGCTGATCGCGCTGTTGACGCCCTCGCCCATGTGGGGCGCATGACAGACAGCGTTACCAATGACCATCCGGAGCGCCACGCAATCCGGGAAATGAAGCAGGTTGCTGAATCCATCCTGGAGGAGGCATTTCGACAAGCGCGGCGGCTGGCATTCGCCGCCGAGGAGCTGCAGGAGTCCATGCGCAAGGGAGTAAAGCATGAAGGTTGAAGTCGGAACCGTCACCATCTTGCGCATCACGGAGGTGTCGGGCCTTGACCCGATCCGGGTCATGCTGGATGACATTGCCCCCGGCCGGGGGCGAATCAACATCGAGTCCTATGGCAAGGCCTGGGCCAGCTACTGGGGCGCCATGGGGAAGGAGTCCATCGCGCAGTTCTTCGTCACCTGCGACAACCACTACCTGATAAAGAACCTCGCACCAGAGTTGCGTGGCGGGAAGTTCTGCGGCCACACGCTCGAGAAGGACGCCCGCAAAAAGGTGCTGACTCAACGCAAGAAGCGTCTACTCACAAATGACGAGGCACGCGATCTATACGAGCGCGCAGGTGATCTGCACCTCTGCGAAACCCTCAATGAGAGCTGGCATGCCGACACCGAGCTATTGCAGGAACTCTATGGGCAGGACGAATGGTGGTACCCCGTGGGGCATGCAGCCAGCATCGACAACCCGGAATACATCGGCCTGGCGCGCATCTGCAACGCAGTGCGAGAAGCCTTGAAGACCCAGGCAGCCGCCAAGGAAGGAGCGCAGCTGGGATGAGCAAGCGAGCCAGCGACAGAGGCGACAAGCGCGACAGATGGCGCGAACCTATCAACCACCCCGAGCCCCGCTGATGCGGGGTTCTGCTTTTGGGAGACCTCATGGCAACCAGCGCCAGCACCGTGGGCCTGCCAGAAGACAAGGCCTACATAGCCCACCACTTCAACTGCCCTACCTGCTGCGCTGCCGGCTTATCCGGCGGCAAGCAGGAACGGTGCACCGACGGCCTGCTGCTCTGGGAGGCCTACAACCAGGCAGTGCGCCCGAAGCAAGACAAACAGTCCCGCAAGCGGCTTTATTAAAGATTGGATGAATATGAGCAAGCAGATCACACTTATGGCGTGGGCAGCAGTGAGGTTTGACCCACCGCCCAGTCTTTGGACGCTCAGAAGGATGGCGAGAGAGGGCCGGATTGAGCCGGCACCCGTGAAAGTCGGTAAATCGTATTTCGTGCCCGAAGACGCGCTGCCTGTTGATCCCAACCGCAAGCCGTCCTTACTGGAACGTATTAAGAAGGGACACTGACATGGCTGCACGCCCGAGAGAAAGAGTCCGCAGGGACTGGCCTGCTGGCCTGCGCGAGCCACGTCCTGGCTATTTCACTTGGCGCAATCCTGAAAACGGGAAGGAGCTCGCAATTGGGCGCGTTCCGCTGGCTCAAGCCAAGCGCCAAGTGCTTGAGGCGCTGGATTACTTGGTCGCAAGCAGTCCTACCCTTTTAGAGCGAATTACGGGCAAGGACAAGAGCATTGCGGAATTGCTCGAGCAAATGCCGGTCAGCGAAAAGTACAACACTGCAAAAAGCAATCGCTCACTCGACAAGAAGATCAATGGGGCACTGGGTGGCATTACCTGCATGGGGCTGACCGTCGCGCACTGCGCCAAATTCATTGAGGACGAGATAGCCGCAGGGAAAGCGCGCAGTGCGCAGGCGTTGCGCTCAAGACTCATGACGGTGTGCAATCGCGGGCAGCAGCTGGGCTGGCTGGATTTCAACCCTGTCGAGCCGACCAAAAAGCCTCAAGCTAAAACGATGCGTCAGCGCCTTACCCTGGAGCAATTCAAGAGCATTCTTGCGGCCGCCCCACAGGTCGCGGAATGGCTGCCCGGCGCAATGCTGGTCGCCCTTCTTTCCGGCATGGATCGCGACACCCTTGCAGGGCTCGAGCGCAAAGCCATCGGCTCAGAGGCTCTGACCATTCATCGAGCCAAAACTGGCGTGTGGGTCGAAATTCCGCTGCGCCTGCGCATGGATGAAATGGCAATGACGCTATCTGAGGCTCTGGCTGCTTGCAGGTCGAATGTCGTGAGCCGGTATGTGGTCCATCATCGACGCACCTATCGTGCAGAGGTGAAGGCGGGGAGTGCCGTCCATGTAAACCGCATCACCAAGGCCTTCAAAGAGGCGCGCGAGCTCGCGGGAATCACGGGCGACGACGCGCCAACGTTTCACGAAATCCGTTCACTCGCAAAGCGCACCTACATGGCCCAAGGCAATGTGGACACCAAGGCTTTGCTGGGCCACACATCGGAAAAGACGGCTGCGATTTATGCTGATCCGCGCGGCGCAGAGCCTATCCGCGTCAAGGTCTCATAAGGGCAGTTATCCACAGACAATATTAGGGAACAAATTAGGTGACAAATAGGGTACAACCTCCTGCAACCCTCGAAAACACTACGTTTCGCGTGCTCATGGTCTGCACCGGCAATATCTGCCGCAGTCCCACTGCCCACGGTGTGCTGGAAAAAATGGTCGCGGATGCGGGTCTGCAGCATCTGGTGCAGGTGGACTCCGCCGGCACGCACGGCTATCACGTTGGCGAGGCTCCCGATGCCCGCAGCCAGCAACATGCGCTTCGCCGGGGCTATGACCTCAGCCGTCAGCGTGCGCGGCAGCTGACAAAGCAGGATTTTGACGCTTTCGATCTGGTGCTGGTGATGGACAGCGCCAATGAAGTCGCTGCGCGCCGCATCGCCACGCCCGCCCAGCAGCAGCGCATGAAGCGGCTGACCGACTACTGCCAGCGCTTTGACGAGCCTGAAGTGCCCGACCCCTACTATGGCGGCGAGCGAGGCTTTGAGCATGTGCTCGATCTGATCGAGGACGCCTGCCAGAACCTGCTGCATACCATCGCAAAGAAAAATTCACGCTAAAAGGAGCATTCCATGGATTTGCCGAAATTTCGTCTCAGCCCCAATGCCTATGCGCTGGATCTGTTTGTAGCCGAAAGCGGTATCTGCTCCTGCTGCGGCCAAGCGCGTGAGCTCAAGTACAACAGCTCGTTTTACAGCCTCGAAGAGCCGGACTATCTCTGCCCCTGGTGCATTGCCGACGGCAGTGCGGCCAGGCACTATGAGGGCGAATTCAACGACTACCTGGGCATTGAAGGCGTGAGCGCCGATCCCGACGAACCGGACAGCATCGTCATGGATCGCGTGCTGCTGCTGGAAGTCTGCGAACGCACGCCCAGCTATCACAGCTGGCAGCAGGAGCAATGGCTGGTGCATTGCGATGAGCCCTGCGCCTTTGTGGGCTACACCGACCATACCGAAATCAAGCAGCTGGAGCAGGAGTTGCAAGCCGATATTGCCAACATGCCAGAGCACTATCTGCAGGCCATCAGCAAGACCGGTGATCCGGTGGGCGGCTACCTGTTTCGCTGCGTGAAGTGCGGCACGCACCGGCTGCACACCGATTGCAGCTAAAGCATGGGCACAGATAGCCTGCAGGTCGAATGCAGCCACCATATCGACGCCAGTGAGCCCGATGCCGAGGGCTTTTACGAGCACTACTACGAATACGACATCTACCGCTTTACGTTGGGCGGCCTGAGCCTGGTGGTGCGCAGCTACAGCGACACCAGCGCGCAGGCCAGCGTGCTGCGACTGGAAGAAGCTGGCAAGTCACGCCCGCTGCAGCCTGAGGATCTGAAAAGGCCTCTTGTCCAACAGACGCGGGAGCATCTCCAAAGCCTGGGCAAACAGGATCTGCGCTGGTTCAACCCAAAATATGCGCGATACGATCCGCTTTGAGCAAGCCGCTGAAGCACTCAGGCCATGAAGACGCACATTCACCATTTCGTGTGCCCATGGCCTGCCGGAAAAAGCGGGTCCCTACAGACCTGCAGCCACACTCCAGACAGATCTAGCTGCTGCATGTACAAGGCTCCAGGCCCATATATGCCGATGGACTTGCACAAACCAGGATGCTCCAAGAGGGTTTGCCTGAGGCAAAGCGCTTGCTTGAGTCTCGTTTGCGCAAGTCGCGACTTGCGAGCTCAGCCTTGCGTTCGGGCTGGCAGCACCGTACCCCGGCATTCGCCGAAGCCGATGCGGCGCGCGCCTGCACCTTCGCAGTAGGCGCGCAGCACGACGGTATCGCCGTCTTCCAGAAAGCCCCGCGTTTCGCCGTTCGACAGCGTGATGCGGTTCTTGCCGCCCGTGGTCAACTCCAGCAAAGAGCCGCTCTGCGCCAGGGTCGGCCCCGACAGCGTGCCCGATCCCAGCAGGTCACCCGCGCGCAGCGCGCAGCCGTTGACGGTGTGGTGGGCCACGAGCTGCGCCACGGTCCAGTACGCGGCCTCGGCGAAGTTGGAGCGGCTGATCACATCACCCGCATGTCCCTCTCGGGCCATGCGCGCCGTCTGCAGCACCACTTCCATCTGGATAGCGATGGCGCCGCACGTGCGGTTGTCGGCAGAGTCCAGGTATGGGAGCGGATCGGGGTCGCCTTCAGGACGGCCGAACGGCCGGCGAAATGGCTCCAGTGCCTCCATCGTCACCATCCAGGGCGAGACCGTGCTGGCGAAGTTCTTGGACAGGAAAGGACCCAGCGGCTGGTATTCCCAGGCCTGGATGTCGCGTGCGCTCCAGTCGTTGAACAGCGTGATGCCGAAGACATGTTGCTCGGCCTCTCTCATGGACACGGGCACGCCCAGGACGTTGGGCTGGCCAATGAAAATGCCCAGCTCCAGCTCGATGTCCAGCCGCGCACAGGGTGCCAGCACGGGCTGAGCCGCATCGGGCGCCTTGGACTGCCCCATGGGTCGATGGAAGGACGATCCGCTGGCCTGCAGCGTGGAGGCACGGCCGTGATAGCCGATGGGCACCCATTTGTAATTGGGCAGCAGCGGGTTGTCGGGGCGGAACTGGCGGCCGATTTCGGAGGCGTGGTGGATGCCGACGTAGAAGTCGGTGTAGTCACCCACCTCGCAGGGCAGGCCCAGCTCCACTGCAGACTGGGGCAGCAGCGCTGGCGCCCATGCCGACTGCTTGGTACTGCCCTCGCGCAAGCCTTCGGAAAGCGCCTGGCGCAGGGCCTGGCGCTCTTGCCGCGTGGCCTGCATCAAGCGGTGCATGTCCGCATGGTCGATCAGGCCGGCAGTGCGCAGATCCAGCACCTGGTTGCCGATGGCGACGCCGATACGCCAGCCGCTGTCGCCCAGCGTGCGAAAGCGGCCAAAGGGCAGGTTCTGGATGGGGAAGTCGCAACCCGCAGCGTTGGCCGAGACCACCCAGCTCTGGAGCTGGGGGTTCAAGGTCTCATTCAGGACCGCGCTCATTGCTGGAACTCCCTCTCGTGCAGGAAAGCCGCATGCTTGGGCGCACGCTTGGTCTTGCTCCAGTCTTCGAGCATGTCCCATTTCACGGCATCAAGCCTCTTGATCATGGCTTCCTCGTCCGGATCGGGGCACGCCAGTTCGATGCGGTGACCATTGGGGTCGAAGAAGTAGATGGAGTGGAATGCACCGTGGTCGGTCACGCCCAGCACGTCAACGCCATTGGCCTCCAGGTGAGCCTTGAACTCCAGCAGCTCGGCCCGATCCTTCACGCGGAAGGCGATGTGCTGCACCCAGGCCGGCGTGTTCGGGTCGCGACCCATGGGCGGCTGGGTGGGCAGCTCGAAAAAGGCCAGCACATTGCCGTTGCCAGCGTCCATGAAGATGTGCATATACGGGTCGGGCGCCTTGGTCGATGGCACCTGGTCCTCGGCAATGGCCAGCACGAAGTCCATCTTCAGCATCTGGTTGTACCAGAGCACGGTTTCCTTGGCGTCCCTGCAGCGGTAGGCCACGTGATGGATGCGGTCGATCTTCATGGTGCTCATTCCTTGGCGGTATCGAGCACGCCGCGGTTGATCTGGTCGCGTTCCATGGACTCGAACAGCGCCTTGAAATTACCCTCGCCGAAGCCTTCGCGGTAGTTGCCCTTGCGCTCGATGAATTCGAAGAACACGGGGCCCAACAGCGGCTCGGAGAAGATCTGCAACAGCAGGCGTGGCTGGCCGCCTTCGGTGGTTCCATCCAGCAAGATGCCACGCGACTGCAGCTCGCCCACCGGCTGGCCGTGGCCGGGCAGGCGCTTGGCGAGGTTCTCGTAATAGATGTCGTTGGGCGCAGTCAGCAGCGGAATGCCGGCCATCTGCAGGCTGTCGATGGCCGTGGGTAGGTCTTCGCACAACAGCGCGATGTGCTGTATGCCCTCGCCGTTGAACTTCATCAGGAATTCCTCGATCTGGCCACCGCCCTGCTTGGCTTCTTCGTTCAGAGGAATGCGGATCAGGCCGTCAGGCGCAGTCATGGCCTTGGAGGTCAGGCCCGTGTACTCGCCCTGGATGTCGAAGTAGCGGATTTCCTGGAAGTTGAACAGCTTGTTGTAGAAGTCGGCCCAGTAGGCCATGCGGCCACGGTAGACGTTGTGCGTGAGGTGATCGACGAGCTGGAAGCCGTGACCCTTGGGATTGCGGTCCACCCCGGGCAGAAACTCGAAATCGATGTCGTAGATGGACTTGCCGTCTTCGTAGCGGTCGATCAGGTACAGCGGCGCACCACCGATGCCCTTGATGGCGGGCAGGCGCAGTTCCATGGGGCCGGTGGGAATGTCCACGGGCTGCGCGCCCAGCTCCAGCGCGCGCTTGTAGGCCTTGTGCGCATCCTTGACGCGGAAAGCCAGGCCGCAGGCACTGGGGCCGTGCTCGGCCGTGAAATAGGCGGCCTGACTCTTGGGCTCGCGGTTGATGATGAAATTGATGCCACCCTGGCGATACAGCACCACGTCCTTGGAGCGATGCTTGGCCACCAGCGTGAAGCCCAGCTTCTCGAACAACGGCTCCAGCACGCCGTCGGCAGGCGAGGCGAACTCGACGAACTCAAAGCCGCACAGGCCCATGGGGTTTTCGAACAAATCGGTCATGACGAGGTTTCCTGCAAAAAAGAAGTTGATGATGGCGCGATCAGGCGGTTTTATCCAGCGCCTGGACTTCGATCTCAACGCCAACGCCAAAAACCAGTTGGGCCTGTACCAGGCTGCGCACCGGGTAACTGCCTTCCTTGAAATAGCTGGCGTAGACCTTGTTGAAGGCATCGAAATGAGCCAGGTCGCTGAGCCAGATATTGGCCTTCACCACGTCGTCCAGGGAGCTGCCCACTGCCTCCAGCCGCGCCGCGATGGCCTTGAGCACGGCATGTGTCTGTTCTTCGATGGGGCCGGTAAGCGGGCGCTTGTCCTCACCGAAGGGGATCTGCCCCGACAGCATCAGAAAGCCGCCTGCGCGGACTGCGGAAGAGAAGGGCATGCCGCCGGGCGCGGGATAGAAGGTTGCAGTGGAGTTCATCGAAGTGCTCTCAAGGTTCAGGGGTTACAACGGGCTGGCGCAAAGGTCTGCGCCAGTCTTCATTCAATCAAACCGCAGTCTGCACCAGCCGAACGGGCTGGCGAAAAACCATGCGGTACATGGCATAGACCGCCAGCACCCACACCGGAATGGCATAGGCTGAGGCACGTGCTTCGGGCGTGAGCAGCATGACGACCACCACCAGCACCATGGCCACCAGACAGATGTAGTTGGTCAGCGGGAACAGCGGTGCCTTGAAACTGCGCGGCGTGCCCTTGGCATCATGCAGCTTGCGGTAGTTCAGGTGCGAAATGATGATGATGGTCCAGATGATCACCAACGCCGCCGTGATCAACGAGATCAGCAGCTCGATCACGCCGGCAGGCGCCACATAGTTCAGCACCACGCAGAAAGCCGTGACGATGCCGGGGTAGACGATGGCCTTCACGGGCACACCGCGTTTGTTGACTTCAGCCAGCGACTTGGGGGCATTGCCTTCCTGGGCCATGCCGTACAACAGACGGCTGGAGCTGTAGACCATGCTGTTGTAGACCGACAGCGTAGCGGTGAGGATCACGAAATTCAGCATATGCGCGGCCAGGTGCTCGCCCATGCCCGAGAACACCAACACAAAGGGACTGCTGCTGTAGGTGCCGCCACCGGCCTTGAGCTGGGCCACCAGATCAGTCCAGGGCGTCAACGACAGCAGCACAGCCATCGAGCCCACATAAAACAGCAGCACGCGCACCATGAGCTGGTTGATCGCCTTGGGGATGACCTTGCGCGGCTCTTCGGTTTCTGCAGCGGCAAAGCCCAGCATTTCCACGCCGCCGAAGGCGAACATGATGAAAGCAAAGGCCATGAACAGCCCCTTGAAGCCGTTCGGCAGGAAACCGCCTTGCGTCCACAGGTTGCTGATCGTCTGCGTGGGGTTGTGCGTGGTGGACAACAGGTAGACGCCGGTGGCGATCATCGCCACCACAGCCACGATCTTGATCAGCGCGAACCAGAACTCAAACTCGCCATAAGCCTTGACGTTGATGAAGTTCACGCCGTTGATAAGCACAAAGCAAACGGCTGCCGTCACCCAGACCGGGATATCGGGCCACCAGAACTGGATGAACTTGCCCACTGCGGTCAGCTCCAGCATGCCCACCAGCACATAGAGGGCCACGCAGTTCCAGCCCGACAGGAAACCGGCAAAGCGCCCCACGTAGCGGTTGGCGAAATAGCTGAACGAACCGGCAGAGGGCTCCTCGACCAGCATCTCGCCCAAGAAACGCATGATGAAGAAGATCAGCAGGCCGCCGATGGTATAGCCCAGCAACACGCCAGGGCCGGCCAGCTCGATGATGCCGGCCGAGCCCAGAAACAGCCCGGTGCCTATGGTGCCGCCCAGCGCAATCAACTGGATATGGCGGTTCTTGAGCTTGCGCTCCAGATGCCCGTTGGAAGAAGGGGTATGCATGGTTTGTCTCCTGTTATCTATATCTACCTATGCGGATCCGACAGGTGCTTACTGCTCGGCCCGGCCACGCCACATATCCCAGGCCAGCGTGAGTCCCACGCCGACATCGCGCAGCGGGCGCGGCGGGATGTAGTTGGCAGTGCCCTCGACGAGGAAGTCGTCGATCAGCGGGTTCTTGCGGCCCAGCGCCAGGTCGGCGATCAGCACGCCGGCGGCGGTGTGGCGCACGATGCCCGAGCCGTTGCAGCAGGACGCTGCCCAGGCGTTGTCGCCAATCCGGCCGAAGGCGGGCGCATGGTTGTGCGAGACCGCCAGCCAACCCATCCAGAAATGCTCGAGCTCGATGGCCCCGAGCTGTGGAAAGCGGCGGCGCAGCAGCGCCTGGTTCATAGCCCTGGCCTTGGCGCGGCGCCCGTCAGTGGTGCGCAGGCTGGGTGAATACTCGAACCCCTGGCGGATCATCAGCCGCCGGTCATGCGTCAGACGTACCGTGGAGCCCGCCACGCCGTGCGCGGGCGTCACGCCCCAGGCGGCATCGGTTCCCAGCTGGGCGATCTGGGCATCGCTGAGCGGGTGAGTCAGGCTGGCGAACAGCAAAATGGGTACCTGGCGCTCCTGGTAGACGCCAAATGACTGCGAGAACGCATTGACGGCCAGAATGACCTTGCGCGCACGGATGCTGCCCTGGGCCGTGCGGACAAAGGGAGCCGCGCCTTCGAGCTTCGCCTCGATGACCGGCGAGTTCTCGAACAGCTGCACCTGGGACGGCAGGCTGTCGGCCAGACCACGCACCAGCGCCGCGGGATTCATGAGGCGCGTGCCCGGCGTGTAGACGGCTGCCGCGTAGTAATTGGAGCCTATGCGTTGGCGCAGCGCATCACGATCCAGATATTCATGGGGCTCCTGCCAGGCATCCAGATTGCGTGCATAGGGCTTGAGCGACTTCTGCGCCACCTCCTCCGTCACTGCCACGTGGTAGCGGCCGCGCTTTTGCCAGCCGCAGGAGATGCTGTGCTCAGTCACTGCCCGCTCCAGCGCATCCACGGCAAAGCGGTTGACGCGGATCACGCTGCGGCCCGCCTCCACGGCGGCGTCCGATGGCGCCGAGCTGTGCGGAAGATCGATTGCGAAGCCGGAGTTTCGGCCCGAGGCATTCTCCCCCACCACGCCCGCATCCACCACGGCGATGGAAGCATCAGGTTGCTGTTGTGCCAGCTGGCGTGCTGCCGCCAGCCCCGCATAGCCGGCGCCCACGATGACCCAGTCCACCGCCACATCGCCCTGCAGCGGCGCCTTCGGCTGACGAGTTCCCAGCAGCGCGCTCCATCCATTGGTGCGGTCGTCGGCGGGAAGGCGGTAAACAGAGCGTGACATGGCGGTTTCCAATAACAGCCCTCGGAAGCTGACTAGCTCTCCAAGGTCGCTGATGAACAACAATGGAGGCGGAGTCTAAAACATAAAACATTAAACGTTTAATCTTTATTCATCATGGATTACCCGAGGGTGAATTTACCCAGACAGGCCCATCCAGCCATCAGTGCCGGAGCGTGTAGCATCTGGTGTGGTGCGTCATCGACGCCTTATGAATCACACACGCAGCCCATGAATCAAACAGGAAGCAAAACCGCCCCCCGCCGTACCCAGGCAGAACGCAGTCAGACCACTCAGCGCAAGATCATCAAATCCGCCATACGGCTGCTACAGAAAGTTGGGTTTCAGCAAACCAATCTGCAGGAAATTGCGCGTGGCGCCAAAGTCACGCTGGGGGCGGTGCAGCACCAGTTCGGCAGCCGCCAGGCGCTGATGGAGCAGGTGGTCGATGAAATCATGGCGCCGCTGGCGGCTGCGGGCGCAGGCTGGCCCGAAGATGCCGCGCAGCTGCCGCTGGAGCCGCGCGCTCGCGAATTCGTGCGCAGGGCCTGGCAAAGCCTTTATGCCCAACCCAGCTATGTGGCGACCTGGAGCATGTTTTTCGGCTGCAAGAGCACGCCGCTATTCGAGCGCATCAACGCGCACCGCTCCCAATATGACCCCGCCTCCTTCGAACACTTCGTGAAGGTTTTCCCGGAAATCGCCGAGCGCCACCCTCAGCCCAGCCACTTTGCATCTGTGGTGTTTGCCGCGCTGCGAGGCCTGGCCGTCATGCGCCTGTTCGAGATTGACGATGCAGCAGCCGAACATCAGTTGGAGGTGGTCTCCCAGATGATCGTGAACGCAGGCACGATCAAACAGGCTTGATCCGCAGGCAGCAGCGGCTTGGGCACCCTGAACAAGCCAGGCCTATATTCAGTCAAAGCGGCTTGACGCGATTTCTGCGCCAGCGCTTCATGCTGTCAAATAGGAAGACCGGCCTCAGGCTGTTGACCGACGCCCCCAGTTCATCACGGCTGTACCCAGCACGGCCATGGCGCCGCCGAGCACCATGGGGCCTTCAATGCTCTCGCCCAGCAACAGGGCTGAAAGCAGAACGCCGATCACCGGCACCAGCGTGATATAGCCCGAGGCGGCACCCGCGCCCAGCGATTTGACGCCCGCAAAGTACCAGGCATAGGCCAGGGCCGTGGAGCCATAGGCCATGAAGACCATGGCAGTCCAGGCCGTGCCACTGGCCTGAAATGCCGAAACCAGCCCCTGCGGGCCCTCCAGCACCAGGCTGGCGGCCACAAGCAGCAAGGCACCGAAAATGGAAGTAACGGTGGTCGCAGCCAGCGCATTCACGCCTGCCAGCATGGCGCGGCCAATCAGTGTGTAGCAAACCCAGCAGGCCACGCAGCCCAGAATCAGCATCTCGCCCACCCCTACCGTTCCGTTGAGCAATTGCATGGGATCGCCATGCGAGATGACCACCACGGCACCGCAGGCCGCCAGCAACATGCCCAGCGCAATGGTGGCGTTGATGCGTTCCTTGAAAAGCCACACGGCGAACGCCAGCGTGACCACCGGATTGAGCGTGATGAGCAGCGCCGCCTTGCCCGCGGGCAGATGCTGCAGACCCGTGAGGAAAAAGCTGGCGTAGCCGAACACCCCGGTCGCGCCTGCCGCAAACATGCCCAGCCAGGTCTTGGCAGACCAGTGCCTCAGAGCACCCAGCCCGCCCGAGAAATACAGCCAGGGCAGCAACAGGGTCGCGGCCAGCAAAAAGCGCAGCGCCGATGCGGCCAACGGCGGCATATTGAGCGCCAGAATGCGGCCTGCCGGCCAGGAAGCGCCCCACATCAGGGCCATGCCCAGCAGGCGCAGATGTGCGCTCATCAAAGAGCTCTTGACGGATTCGGAAGTCATGAAGATGGTCAATAAAAAAAGCCGCGGCCATTCGATTGCGGGCAGCGGCTCAGATCAGGGATCTGAAGACCCAATATACCCGCAACGGGCGCAGAGGCTGCTCTTTTTCAGTGCGCAGCGCTATGTCTGCACATGGCCCAGCATTGCCGCATGCTTGTGCAGCGCGTCGCGCACCAGAGGCCGCAGCTGCGCGGCCTCGGAAGGCTCGTTCAAGGCCGCCAGAATCCGAAGCCGCATGCGCGGCTCCCAGAACTTCTGGATATGCTGGGCAACACCGTCGAGCGCCTCGTCATGTTCGGGCATGGACTCGAAGAACTCGGCTATGCGATTGGCCATGCGGATCAGGTTGTTCACGTCCATCACTGGCCTCCCATCTCCAGCTGAGCTGCGGCCAGATGACCGAGCTGCTGGTCGTTGAAACGCTTGTAGCCTTGCTGCCAGCTTGAAGGCTGCGCCACGGGCAGTACCTGCACGGCCGTCACCTTGTACTCGGGGCAGTTGGTGGCCCAGTCCGAGCTGTCGGTGGTGATGACATTGGCACCCGATTCCGGGAAGTGGAAGGTCGTGTAGACCACGCCGGGCTGTATGCGCTCGGTCACCGTGGCGCGCAATACCGTCTGGCCGGCACGGCTTTCAATGCCCACCCAGTCACCATCGCGTATACCGCGATCCTCGGCATCATGGGGGTGGATTTCCAGCCTGTCCTCGCCATGCCACTGGCTGTTGGGCGTGCGCCGCGTCTGCGCGCCCACGTTGTACTGCGAGAGAATGCGCCCGGTGGTCAGCAGCAGCGGAAAGCGCTGCGTGACCTTTTCATCCGTGGCCACATACTGGGTGATGATGAAACGGCCCTTGCCACGCACAAATTTTTCCTTGTGCATGATGGCCGTTCCCGCCTCTTCGGTGCCTTCATTGCAGGGCCACTGCACGCTGCCCAGGCGCTCGATCTTCTCGTAGCTCACGCCTGCAAAAGTGGGGGTCAGCTGCGCAATCTCGGCCATGATCTCGCGCGGATGGCCATAGTTCATGGGATAGCCAAGCGCTTTGGACAGCAGCTGCGTCACCTCCCAGTCGGCATAGCCGGCCAGCGGCTGCATGAGCTGGGTCACACGCGAGATGCGGCGCTCGGCATTGGTGAACGTGCCGTCCTTTTCCATGAAGGACGAGCCGGGCAGGAACACATGGGCGTACTTGGCGGTTTCGTTGAGGAAGATGTCCTGCACCACCACGCATTCCATGGCCGACAGCGCTGCCGTCACATGCTGGGTGTTGGGGTCGGACTGCACGATGTCCTCGCCCTCGCAGTACAGGCCCATGAAGCTGCCTTCCAGCGCGGCCTCGAACATATTGGGAATGCGCAAGCCCGGCTCGGGACTGAGCTTCACGCCCCAGGCACCTTCAAACTCGGCGCGCGTGATGCTGTCCGAGATATGGCGATAGCCCGGCAGCTCGTGTGGAAAGCTGCCCATGTCACAGGAGCCCTGGACATTGTTCTGGCCGCGCAGCGGGTTCACGCCCACACCTTCGCGACCCACATTGCCCGTGGCCATGGCCAGATTGGCAATGCCCATGACCATGGTCGAGCCCTGGGCATGTTCGGTCACGCCCAGGCCGTAGTAGATGGCCGAGTTGACCTGCTTTCCTTGGGGATGATCTGCACTGCCCAAGGCATACAACCGCGCCGCACCGCGCACCAGCTCGGGAGCCACGCCGGTGATGTCGGCAGTGGCCTCGGGCGAGTTCTCCGGCCTGGCAACGAACTCCTTCCATTGCGCAAAGGACTTGGCGTCACAGCGCTCGTCAATATAGGCATCGGCCAGCCAGCCCTCGGTGACGATCACATGAGCCAGCGCCGTGATCATGGCCACATTGGTGCCGGGCCTCAGCTGCAGGTGGTAGTCGGCCTTGACATGGGGCGAGTTGACGAGCTCGATCTCGCGCGGGTCGATCACGATGAGTCTGGCACCCGCGCGCAGGCGCTTTTTCATGCGTGAACCAAACACCGGATGCGCCGCCGTGGGATTGGCGCCTATGACCATGATCACATCGGACTGTTCCACTGACTTGAAGGTCTGGGTGCCTGCCGACGTGCCATAGGTCTGGCCCAGACCATAGCCCGTGGGCGAGTGACAGACACGCGCACAGGTATCGACATTGTTATTGCCGAATGCGGCCCGGATCAGCTTCTGCACCAGATAGGTCTCCTCGTTGGTGCAGCGCGATGAGGTGATGCCACCAATCGAGTCCCTGCCGTGCTTGGCCTGGATGCGGCGGAACTCGCTGGCCGCATGGCCAATGGCCTCTTCCCAGCTGACTTCACGCCAGGGATCGCTGATCTTGGCGCGAATCATGGGCTTTGTGATGCGATCCTTGTGCGTGGCATAGCCCCAGGCAAAACGCCCCTTGACGCAGGCATGGCCTTCGTTGGCCTTGCCGTCCTTCCAGGGCACCATGCGCACCACCTGCTCGCCCTTCATCTCGGCCTTGAAGCCGCAGCCCACGCCGCAGTAGGCGCAGGTGGTGATCTCGCTGTGCTCGCTCTGGCCCAGCTCGACTACGGTCTTTTCCTGCAAGGTGGCCGTGGGGCAGGCCTGCACGCAGGCGCCGCAGCTCACGCAGTCGCTGGCCATGAAGCCGTCGCCCTGGCCTGCCGTGATGCGAGACTCGAAACCGCGTCCGCTGATCGTCAGCGCAAACGTGCCCTGCGTTTCCTCGCAGGCGCGCACGCAGCGATTGCAGACAATGCACTTGCTGGGGTCGTAGTTGAAATAGGGATTGGAGGTATCGACCTCCGCCCTGGCTTCGCCCTTGAAGTGGTTGGCTCCATCCATGCCATAGCGCACCTCGCGCAGACCGACCACTCCGGCCATGTCCTGCAGCTCGCAGTCGCCGTTGGACGAGCAGGTCAGGCAATCGAGCGGGTGGTCGGAGATATAGAGCTCCATCACGCCCTTGCGCAGCTCCTGCAGCTGCGGGCTCTGGGTGCGCACCTTCATGCCCGCTTCGGCAGGCGTGGTGCAGGACGCAGGAAAGCCCTTGCGCCCCTCGATCTGCACCAGACACAGCCGGCAGGAACCAAAGGGCTCCAGCGAATCCGTGGCACAGAGCTTGGGCACCTTGATGCCGCCATCGACGGCTGCGCGCATCAGCGATGTGCCCTTGGGCACGGTGACCTCGCGGCCGTCGATATGCAGCGTGACCCGTTCCTCGGACAGGCTGGCAGGCGTTCCGCAATCAGTGTTCTTCAGATGTTCCAGCATGGCTCTCTCCTCAGGCGGGGTTCACGGTCTGCACGGGCTCGATACCGAAGTCCTGCGGATAGTGCTGCAGCGCAGAGCGCACCGGATAGGGGGTCATGCCCCCCATGGCGCACAGGCTGCTGTGCTGCATGGTGTCGCACAGGCTCTCGAGCAGCGCCACATTGGCTGCATGCTCGGCGCCGCCTTGACGTGTGATGCGATCGATCACCTCCACCCCTCGCGTGGAGCCGATGCGACAGGGCGTGCATTTGCCGCAGGACTCGATGGCGCAGAACTCCATGGCATAGCGCGCCAGTTGTGCCATATCGGCCTGATCGTCATGCACGACCAGCCCGCCATGGCCAACCACGTTGCCTTTTGCGGCATAGGCTTCGTAGTCCAGCGGATCATCCCAGTCCCCGGGCGCCACGTAGCTGCCCAGCGGGCCGCCCACCTGAATCGCCTTGACGGGCCGGCCCGTGGCCGTGCCGCCGCCAAAGTCCTGCACCAGCTCGCGCAGCGTAAGACCGAAGGCTTTTTCCACCAGGCCGCCTTGCGCAATATTGCCTGCCAGCTGGAACGGCAGTGTGCCGCGCGAGCGGCCCATGCCGTAGCCCTGGTAGAAGGCCGCGCCCCTGGCCAGGATGATGGGCACGGTCGCCAGCGTGATCACATTGTTGATGACCGTGGGCTTGCCGAACAGGCCTTCGATCGCAGGCAACGGAGGCTTGGCACGCACAATGCCGCGCTTGCCTTCGATGCTCTCGAGCATGGCGGTCTCCTCGCCGCAGACATAGCTGCCCGCACCCTTGCGCACCTGCAGATAGAACGCCTTGCCGCTGCCGGCCACATTGCCGCCCAGCCAACCCGCAGCACTGGCACGTGCAATCGCCTCGTTCAGCACCGCAATCGCATGCGGATATTCGCTGCGCACATAGATATAGCCCTGCGTTGCGCCGACGGCCAGACCAGCGATCGCCATGCCCTCGATCAGACAGAACGGGTCGCCCTCCATCAGCAGACGGTCGGCAAACGTGCCCGAATCGCCTTCGTCGGCATTGCAGGCAATGTATTTCTGCGACCCTGCTCCCACATTCTCTGCAGCCGCCACGGTCTTCCATTTGATCCCCGCCGGAAATGCCGCCCCGCCGCGACCGCGCAGGCCGGAGTCCAGCACCTGCTGGACGATGGCTTCGGGGGCCATGGCCGCAGCAGCCCTGAGGCCTTTCCAGCCGCCATGGGCCTCGTAGTCCCGCAGGCTCAGCGGATCGATGATGCCCACGCGCGCAAAAGTCAGACGCTCCTGCCGTGCCAGATAAGGCATCTGCTCGGTCAGCCCATGGCATAGCGCATGGGGCTGGCCCTGCAGCATGCCGGCGTCCAGCAGACCTGCAACGTCAGCCGCCTGGACCGGGCCGTAGGCCACACGGCCCTGCGCAGTCTCGACTTCGACCAGGGTCTCCAGCCACAGCAAGCCGCGCGAGCCGTTGCGTACCAGCTCCACCGCCAGGCCTCGCGCCGCGCACTCGCGCTGCAGCGCGTCGGCCACCGCATCCGCGCCCACGGCCAGGGCTGCGGCATCGCGCGGCACATAGATGCGCGCGGCATCGACAGCTTCATTTTCGATAGCTGGTTTCGATTCACCTGCCTTGGTTTCAAGCTGTTTTTGCTGAATTTCCTCCATCAGGGCATCGAACCGGTCCGCAGTCATCTGCGCATGGACTTCGCTCTCGTCGACCATCACGGCCGGCGACTGGGCGCACAGCCCCAGGCAGTAAACCGGCTCAAGCGTCACGCTGCCATCGGCGCTCGTGCCATGGGACTGGCAGCCCAGTGTCGCTTGCGCATGGGCGAACAGTGCATCGCCGCCACGCGACTTGCAGGCTTCGGCCCGGCAGACCTGGATCAGCGTCCTGCCATGGGGCTGCTCGCGCAAATGCGGGTAATAACTGACAACACCATGGACCTCGGCACGCGAAAGATTCAGGGCCTGGGCAATGACGGGCACGGCAGCACGCGGGATAAAGCCCAGCGTATTTTGCAGAGCGTGCAGCAGCTCGATCAGAGAGCCAGGGCGCGATGCATGCTCGGCAATGGCGTGCTCGAGGGCTTCGCGTTCATGGCCACCGAGTGCGGAACCGGCACTGGCGGCTGCGTCGAAGGTGATGGGAATGATCTTCCCTTGAATGGCTGGCATGGGTATCCCAACTGGCTTTCATTGTGGAAGCGGTGCGGTCTGTTGCGCAGACGCTTTGTCTCACCTTCCATTTCAAGCCCTGAGCGGTACGCCGTCAAATTCATATTCCTGATTGCACCATTCAATGCGCGAATGAGCTGGCAGCCTGCGCCGATATGCCTGCAGGCCCTGATGCTCTCCTTTGCCGCATGTGCTGCTTTGACGCGGTTTTGCAGCGTCTGTCCATGTGCCTGACTTGTCGCAGATCACGGTAATTGGCGTGATTTTTGGTAAGCTCACACGAACCATGATTCAGCAGCCGCCATCAGCCATGACGCCACAGGATGGCTATCACTTTTCGGACCAGATCGGCCACCTGCTGCGACGCGTCTATCAAAGGCATGCCGCGCTTTTTCAGCAGTACATTCCCGACTCTCAGCTCACGGCGGCGCAATTCGTGGTGCTGTGCTCCGTGCGTGACAACAAAGGCAGCTCGCTGGCCGACATCGTCAAGGCCACGGTGATCGATCAGGCCACCATACGCGGCGTGGTGGACCGGCTCAAGCAGCGCGAACTGGTGCAGGTGGAGCATGACCGCATGGACCGGCGCAAGGTCGTCATCAACCTCACCGAAGCCGGTCAGGATCTGGTGCACGACATGGAGCCCTTTGCCAAGCAGATCACCGAAAGCACCTACGGCAAGCTCAATCCTGCGGAGCGTCTGGCGCTGGATTTCCTGCTCAGAAAGATGCTGGAAGGCAGCGACTGCGACTGAGCCGTTGCAGCCCTCCAAAAAACCAAAGGCCAGAAGGAGCAATCCTTCTGGCCTTTTTGCTGAGCCGACCTCTCCGTCAGCTCAGGCCGTCATCAATCCAGCGCCCGGTTGCGCGATTCCACATCCACCGCCCAGATCGACAGCGCACCACCGACCAGCATCGCCGACAGCACGGCCAGGGCCAGGGTGAAGTGGGTGGCCATGATGGGTGCGATGATGGCCGGGGCGAACAGGCCGCCGAAGCGCGCCACGGCGCCTGCCATGCCCATGCCGCTGGCGCGCAGGTCGGTCGGGTAGACCTCGGGCGTGAAGGCATACAACGCGCCCCAGGTACCCAGCAGCGAGAAGCTCATCAGCAGCGTCGATCCGATCACCACGAAGGGCGAGGAGCCCAGGCTGTAGAGCATGCAGCCGACGGCGCTGAGCAGCAGGAAGCCGATCAGCGTGGGCTTGCGGCCCCAGCGCTCCACGCCGTAGGCCGACAGCGCAAATCCGGGCAGTTGCACCAGCGCCAGCACCACCAGGAAGACCTGGCCGCGCATGAAGGCGAAGCCCTCGCTGCTGAGCTTGACGGGCAGGTAGACAAAGACGCCGTAGTAGGCGATGGAGATCAGCGCCCAGGCCAGGAACAGCGAGAGGCTGCGGCGGCGCAGGTCGCCGTTGAACAGCGCGAGGATGGATTTGCGCTCCTGCTTTTCAGGCTGCAGGGGGGGGATTTCCACGGTGGTTCCGTTGACCTTGGCCACCCGCTGCAGCACCTTGCGCGCCTCCTCGGACTTGCCGTTACGGTTCAGGTACATGGGCGACTCGGGGATGTAGAAGCGCAGCACCACACCGATCAGCGCCGGCAGTCCGGTCACGAAAAAGATCACGCGCCAGGCATCCTCGCCCCAATAAACGGCTACCAGCGCCAGGATGGCCAGGAAGATGGTGCCCACGGCCCAGAACGACTCCAGCAGCACCAGCCAGCGGCCACGGCGGTCGCTGGGCAGGAACTCGGCCATCATGGTGTAGTCCACGGGCAGCGTGCCGCCCACGCCGATGCCGGTGATGAAGCGCAGCACCAGCAGCCAGGCGAACTCGGGCGCAAAGGCCGAAGCCACGCCGGCGAAGGCGTCGATCACCACGGCCATCATCAGCACCGGGCGGCGGCCTATGCGGTCTGCCAGTCTGCCGAAGACGAAGGCACCGATCAGCATGCCGATGAAGAAGAAGGTGCCGGTCTGCAGCGCCTCGGGCACGGTCTTGCCGAAAGTCTTGGCAATGGACGGCGCACTGAAACCAATGGACAGCACCTGCATGGCATCCGCCAGCCAGACCAGGCCGAAGATCACGAACAGCCGGTACTGAAACTTGCCCACACCCGCAGTCTGGATGCCTTTTTCCACTGAAATATATGTAGATGACATGCAGGGACTCCTTTTTTAGCCATCGCAATTGTTGAATCTGTCTTTCTCGCAAGCACCGCCATTCGGCCCGGGCCTATCCGTACAGTGCTTTCCACCCATCACACATCCAGAACGAACCACTCCCTCGGCGCCATTTCCATGGACCGATGAAAAAGATTCCAGATGTCGGTATCTGCATCCAGGCGATGGGCACATTCCATACGGTCGGCATATCGATAGCTCCGTCCGTGGCTGTCCATCCCCTGTCCCCAGCATCAGATGTCCGGACCCGGACCCTGGAGAGATTCCAGGGCAAGAGATCCATATCCGCGGCATCGCCCGTGCCGCCGCCCATTGCCGCGCCTAGGGCGCATGCGCCTGCACCTGAGCGCGCAGCCGCTTAATCGTCTTCGTATCGTCTGGCCAAGCTTTTTCCTCCGGTGCAAATCGTTGACGCAAATATCCGAGCAGGTCCGCAATCTGTTTGTCGTCCAGGCTGTCCCTGAAGCCGGGCATATAGCCCAGCGCATCGTCGGCGGGTGTCTGGATGCCGTTCAGGATGACCTGGACCAGGTTGTCCGGGCTTGCGGCATGCAGGTTGGTGTTCAGGGCCAGCAGAGGCTTGACGCCGAACAGCGTGGGCCCGCTGCCCGCCTCATGGCAGACCGCGCAGGCGTTCTGGTAGATGCGTTCGCCGTTGACCTGGCGCTCCATCGCCGGCGCAGGCATGGCCACCGATGCGGCCGCAGTCGCAGTCAGAGGAGCCAGGGGCGCGGCATGTGCCGGCGCCGGCTGCGCATCCAGTGCATCCTGGCCCGGCAGTTCCGTCAGATACCTGGCCATGGCGCGCACATCGGCTTCAGGCAACTGGGCCAGGCCGTGGATGACGGGCGCCATGGGCCCCGCCGCCACGCCATGGCGGGCCGAGAAGCCGGTGCGCAGGTACTGGTAAAGCTCCTCGCGGCTCCAGGGCAGCTTGCCGCCGGCCAGCTGGTTGAGCGCGGGGGCGCTCCAGCCTTCGGCCTCGCCACCGCCCAGATAGTGGATGCCGCTCTTTTCGGCACCCAGTGCGTTGCGCGGCGAGTGGCAGGCCGCGCAGTGGCCCGCGCCCTCGACCAGATAGGCACCCCGGTTCCATTCGGCACTGCGCGCGGGGTCGGCCTTGAAGGGCGTGGCGTCGTGGAACAGCACGTTCCAGCCGGCCATGGCCGGGCGCAGGTTGTAGGGAAAGGCCAGTTGCGTCTCGGGGGCCTTGGCCTTCACGGCGGGCTGGGACATCAGGTAGCCATAGAGGGCCTGCAGATCGCCATCGCTGAGTTTGGCGAAGGCCGTGTACGGGAAGGCCGGATACAGCTGGCGGCCATCCTGGTGGATGCCGTGGCGCATGGCGCGCTCGAAGGCCGCATAAGACCAGCGCCCGATGCCGGTTTCCTTGTCGGGCGTGATGTTGGTGGAGTAGATGGTGCCGAACGGCGTCTCCAGCCCCAAGCCTCCCGCATTGGAGGCACCGCCCGGCGCCGTGTGGCAGACCACGCAGTCACCCGCAGCCGCCACCAGGCGGCCGCGCTCCAGGGCCTGCGGCGAGTACAGGGAGACGTCCGGCCCATCAGTCAGCGGCAGGGCCGGCTTCAGCGGCCAGGCCATGGCGGCCATGCCGGCAAGGCCCGCGGCGCCTGCAGCCAGCCAGCCCCAGCCACGACCGGCCCTTGCAGCGGATGGCTTTCCAGCGCCCTCGCCGGCCAAGGCCAGGCGCAGTTGTTCGGGCTGGAAGGGCACTTCGCGCAGGCGCACGCCCGTTGCATGGTGAATGGCGTTGGCAATGGCGGCGGCGGCGGGCAGCGTGGCCACGCCGTCCAGCGCCAGATCGCCCTGGCGGATGGGCCCTACATCGCCGCGTGCATGCTGCGCCAGCTCGGAACCAGGCCTGGCGATCACATCGAAACCGGCAGCGGAAGCGACGGAGCCAGCCCAGTCGTCAAAAGCGGCGGCCGTGCCCAGCAGCCGGCGCGCATCGGCCAGCAACGGCGAATCCTGCTGCAAGATCTCGGGCCGCGTGCTGGCAGCCCGGGCCGCTTGCAGACTACGACTGTCATGGCCAGCCACAACACGGGTGACCTCGATCTCGCCGGTGAGCGGATGCACGGCCACCTCGGCCACCCAGGCGCTCCAGGCATGCAGGTCGGTGCCCTGCGCATCCAGAGTCTGCAACTGGGCAGTGGCAAAGCCCCGGCCCAGCAGGCGGCCATCGGCGTCTTGCGGAATGGCATCTTGCGGTGACGTCTGTGCACGCTCGGCCACCTGCTGCGCGAGATCGCGCACCGGGCCTTCGGGCAGGTGCTGCAGGCGCCATTGAAGAGGGTCTTGCCCCAGGCCCAGGGCCTGCTCATGCCAGTGGCTTTCATGGGCAAAGACCTGGGCGGCATTCAGATCGTCGACACCGGCATGCCGCAGGCTGGCCGCAACTTTGCACTCGCGCACTTCGCCGGCACCGAGCACGGTGGCCAGGGCCGCAGCGCGCGTCAGGCCGGGCTGACTCAGCAGGCGCGCCATGCTGGGACGCACGGCCCAGGGGGTGTCCGACAGCAGCTCGGGCCGCAGCGATGCATTGCCGGCATGGGCCTGCACCGCCGCACCCGCTTCAAGCGCCTGCGAAGGCTGCGCATCCATGCGCAGCACCAGCTCGCGGCTGTCGCCCATGCCCGCAGCCCCGGCCTCGCAGGCCACGCTGACGGGCCGGCCCACGGCATGGGACAGCAGGGCCGCATCAGCGGCCGCATCCATGAGGTCCAGTGGATGCACGCCGCCAGAGCCCATGGCCGGCACGCTGAACAGCCGCAGCGCGGATTCCTGGCACTGCAGCAGCGCGGCCAGTTCACGGCCGATCATCTGGCGTACGTCGACTTCGCAAGGCGGCAGCCAGAGGCTGGCATGGCCGTCCAGGCACCACGCAGCCACGCGTGCCGTGCCGCAACCGGCACCCGCACCGGCCATGCGCCAGACATAGCGGCCGGTATCGATCGACTCGTGGGATTCCTGCGATCCGGGGGAGTGAGAGACTGGGCGATGCGGCAAGGCCGCCTGCCCGTCCTGCCAGACAGGCACCAGACTGGCAAGCGCCTGCCGCGCATGGACGGGCGCCACGGCCACCACGCCCAGAAAATGTTCGCGCTGCACGGCGGCCACCACGCCGGCCATGGCCTGCGCCTGGTCCAGCCGCGCATGGGCGGGCACGCTGCCCCGGTAGCGCAGCCCGTCCCAGGCCGCGACGGGTGGGCGCAGCGCCAGGCCGTGCAGCAGCTCGGAAGGCAGAGCGGGGATGTTGTCGCCCGTGTTCATGGCTGGACCTCGCCCGTGCTGGAAGATGGAACGCCGGAGGGTGCCTGCAGCGTGGCGCGTTGCGCACGCAGCTGCACGGCGCGCAGGGCCGCCTGCATGATTTCCACATGCGTGCCGCAGCGGCACAGGTTGTGGTGCAGCTCGTTGCGCAGCTCCTGCTCCGTGGGGTTCGGGTTGCGACGCAGCAGGGCCTCCACCGTCATGATCATGCCGTTGAGACAGTAGCCGCACTGGGCCGCCTGGCAGTCAATGAAGGCCTGCTGCGTGGGGCCCGGGCACTGGCGCGATCCCAGGCCTTCCAGCGTCGTCACTTCTCGGCCCACAGCCGCCTTCACGGGAATCACGCAGGAACGCGCGGCCACGCCATCGATCAGCACCGTGCAGGCACCGCACTCACCCAGGCCGCAGCCGTATTTGGGCCCGTTCAGCTCCAGGTCATTGCGCAGCACATGCAGCAGCGCCGTCCCTGGCGCGGCCGGCACCTCGCATGCGTGTGCATTGACCTGCAGGACTATGAGGTGGGAGTGGCTACTTGAATGAACTGGGATTCCCATGGGGCGAGGCTCTTGCAACTGCGGTTCAGGATGTCGGCGTTCTGCTGCCGGACGGGAGAGGAGTATTGCTCCCCTGTCCGGCAGGGCAGCGAGTATCAGGCAGCGGCCTTGACCCTGGGCTCGACCAGGGGCACGTTGAACACGTCGTAGCCGAAGCACCAGGACGGATCCTCGTTGGTGCGCAGCCAGGTGTTGTCGTGCGAGATGCGCTGCACCTTGCTGGCGCGCTCGGCACGGTTGGCCTCGTACAGCGCGAAGGCCAGCTCATGGTTGTGCGCGCCAACTTCCTTGAGGCAGCGCGCCAGCATGGCGCCGTCCTCGATGGCCATGGCCGCGCCCTGGGCCATGTGGGGCTTCATGGGGTGGCAGGCATCGCCCAGCAGCACCAGGCGGCCACGGCTCCACAGCGGCAGCGGATCGCGCTCCAGCAGCGACCACTTGGTCACTTCCACGGTGGCGTCGATCAGCGCCTGCACCGTAGGGTGCCAGCCCGAGAAGGCCTCGCGCATCTCTTCCTTGCTGCTGGGCAGCCAGCGGTCGTCGAGGTCCCACTTCTCGACGGGCACGCCGGTCACGTAGTACAGCTCGTCGGCCTTGCCGGTGACGAAGTAGGTCATCATGTGGCGGTCTTCGCTCCACCACTTCACGCAGGCGTCGAAGGGCAGCATGCCGGCCTTGACCTCGGGCGTGGGGAATACGGCGCGGTGGGCCAGGTAGCCGGCGTACTTGGGCAGCTCGGGGCCCAGCAACTCTTCGCGGATGCGGGAGTTCACGCCATCGGCACCGATGACGATGTCGGCCTCTTCGGTCGTGCCATCGGCAAAGTGCATGAGCACCACATTGCCCCGATCCTCCACCTTGGTCAGGAACTTGCCGTAGGCCATCACGCTGTCGGGCAGGGCCTCGACCAGCAGCGCATGAAAGTCGCCGCGGTGCACGGTGAGATAGCTGGCACCGTATTCCTTGACGGCGTAGTCGCCCAGCGGGATCTGGGCCAGCACGTCGCCCGTCTGCCAGTGGCGGCTGTACCAGTAGTCGGGATGCGAGCCCTGCTCGTTGAGCGCGTCCTCGATGCCGATGCGGCGCAGGATCTTCATCACATTGGGACCGACATGGATGCCGGCCCCCAGGCGAGAGAAGCTGGGCGCCTGCTCATAGACACGGACATTGAAGCCTTCCTGGAGCAGCAGCTTGGCAGCAGCGGCCCCGCCGAGACCGGCACCGACAACGGCGATTCGAGGGGATTGAGACACAGTTTTTCTCCTTGCAGGAATGTTGAAAGCCAGACGGGGCAACCGTTGCTTCGGCGCGTCCATGAATGCTTGAGAGCAGGAAGCGTGCCAGGCAACAAAACGCTTAATTCAGGTGTATGCACTTAAATTTTTGAAATTACGCATGCACCATGTGGCGGCAGAATAAATTGAAATTCCCCATTTTTGGTGCAATTTCCGCACCAAATAAGTACAAACACCGAGTAAAACGTCATTTGCAAGACGGCATATCTTTTGCAAGAATAAAGCGTACACACTCAGTTGATTCTGATCAGAAACCCTCAAAACTCTGCAAAGGCAAGTCATGACCCCAACGTTCCGCATCGGCCAGATCGTCCCCAGCTCCAACACCACCATGGAGACCGAAGTGCCGGCCATGCTGCAGGCCCACTCCACACTGCGCCCGCAGGACCGCTTCACCTTCCACTCCAGCCGCATGCGCATGAAGAAGGTGCAAAAGGAAGAGCTGGCCGCCATGGACGCCGAAAGCGACCGCTGCGCGCTGGAACTGAGCGACGCGCGGGTGGATGTGCTGGGCTATGCCTGCCTGGTGGCCATCATGGCCATGGGCAAGGGCTACCACCGCGTCTCGCAGCAGCGCCTGACCGAGCGCACGGCCAGCAATGGCGCCACCGCCCCCGTGATCACCAGCGCCGGCGCGCTGGTGGAAGCGCTCAAGGTCATGGGTGCCAAGAAGATTGCCCTGGTGGCGCCCTACATGATTCCGCTGACCCAGCTGGTCATGGACTACGTGGCCGCCGAAGGCTTCGAGATCGTGGACTGGCGCGCGCTGGAGATCCCCGACAACCTGGATGTGGGCCGCCACGATCCTGCCAAGCTGCCCGGCATCGTGGCCGGCATGAACTACGCCGACGCCGACGTGATCGTGCTGTCGGCCTGCGTGCAGATGCCCTCGCTGCCGGCCGTGGCCCAGGTCGAGGCCGAAACCGGCAAGCCCGTGCTGACCGCCTCCATCGCCACCACCTACGCCATCCTCAAGGAGCTGGGCCTGGATCCCGTGGTGCCGGGCGCAGGTGCGCTGCTGTCGGGCGCCTATCCCTACGATACGGCGGCCAAGGCCTGAGGAGAAACCGCATGACCAGCACGTTTCTCTACGGCGGCAACGTCCACGCCAACGGCATACGCCAGCACTATCTGCGCTACGGCGGCACCAAAGGCGAGCGCGCGCAGCGCGACGCCGTCATCCTGATCCCCGGCATCACGAGCCCGGCCGTGACCTGGGGCTTTGTGGCCGAACACCTGGGCCGTCAGTTCGACACCTATGTGCTGGACGTGCGCGGGCGCGGCCTGTCGTCCTCGGGCCCGGGCCTGGACTATGGACTCGATGCCCAGGCGGCCGACGTGACCGCCTTCGCCCAGGCACTGGGCCTTTCGCGCTGGGCGCTGGTCGGCCACTCCATGGGCGCACGCATTGCCGTGCGCGCCGCGCGCAGCCAGCCGGCGGGACTCACCCGCCTGGTCATCGTCGATCCACCGGTCTCCGGCCCGGGCCGCCGCGCCTACCCGGCCGCCCTGCCCTGGTATGTGGACTCCATCCGCCAGGCCACGCTGGGCATGGATGCCGAAGCCATGCGCGCCTTCTGCCCCACCTGGACCGAAGAGCAGCGCCAGTTGCGCGCCCAGTGGCTGCACACCTGCCACGAGCCGGCCATCGTGCAGAGCTTCGAGGACTTCGGCCGTGACGACATCCATGCCGACCTGCCCCGCATCCTGCACCCGCTGCTGCTGGTCACGGCCGAGCGCGGCGACGTGGTGCGCAGCGAGGACGTGGCCGAGTGGCAAAGCCTGGCCCCCCAGACCGCGCATGTGCGCGTGCCCAATGCCGGCCACATGATTCCCTGGGACAACGAGGCCGGCTTCTACGCCGCCCTGGGCGATTTCCTCGGAGCAAGCATATGCCCCCCCTGAGCGGCTGCGCCGCTTCCCCCAGGGGACGACACCCTCGCTGCGGGGCGGCCCTTGCTTGGTGTCTCTGGCGAAATTCACGCGCCCACCACCCATATCCCAGTCAATCAAGGAGCCGACCATGTCCGTCAGCGATATCGATCTGATCCACGCCTGGAAGCAGGTGCTCACGCTGTCCCGGCTCGAAGCCGGCCAGACCGTCACCGTGCTCACGGGCGCCGACACGCACCCGCAGACACTGCGCTGCGCCATTGCCGCCTCCAGCGACATGGGGGCGCGCGTCAATCGCCTGGACCTGCCGCCCGTCAACGCCGAAAAATCACTGAGCCGCGACTCGCTGGCCTACCTGGGCACGACGTCGCTGACCGGCAACCCCGCCGCCATCGCCGCGCTCAAGGCCAGCGATCTGGTGCTGGATCTGATGACGCTGCTGTTCTCGCCCGAGCAGCACGAGATCCTGCAGACCGGCACCAAGATCCTGCTGGCCGTGGAGCCGCCCGAGGTGCTGTGCCGCCTGGTGCCCACCGAGGGCGACCGTGCGCGCGTGCAGGCGGCATCCCGGCTCATCGAAGCCGCCAGCCAGATGCACATCACCTCGGCCGCGGGCACCGACCTGCGCTGCCGGCTGGGCAGCTTTCCGGCCATCAGCGAATACGGCTTCGTGGACCAGCCCGGCCGCTGGGACCACTGGCCCAGCGGCTTCGTGCTGACCTGGCCCGACGAGGGCGAGAGCAACGGCCGCGTGGTCCTGGACCGGGGCGACATCCTGCTGCCCATGAAGGACTACGTGACCGAGCCCATCGAACTCGTCATCGAAAAGGGCTACGTCACGCGCATCAGCGGCGGCCTGCAGGCCGACATCCTCAAGGAATACATGGCTTCCTACGAGGACCCTGAAGCCTACGCCGTCTCCCACATCGGCTGGGGCCTGCAGCCACGCGCTCACTGGTCCATGCTGGCCCACTACGACAAGGAAACCCACATCGGCATGGATGCGCGTGCCTTCGAGGGCAACTTCCTGTGGTCCATGGGACCCAACAACGAGGCCGGCGGCAGCCGCACCACGGCCTGCCACATCGACATCCCCATGCGCCACTGCTCGGTGGCGCTGGATGGCAAGCCCACGGTCATCAACGGCGTGGTGCAGGACGATCAAGGACTGGCGCGCGCCGCCAAAAGGTCCAAGCCAGGAAAGGACATTGCATGACAACCACCACCTTGCCGAACACCGGCCCCCAGAGCATCCCCACCGAGGGCGTGCAGGGCGACATCTCCGCTGACATCTCGGTTTATGCGCGCCAGGGTTTCGGCACGCCGCTGCCGCTGAAGGCACCGTTCGGCCTGCTCATCATCGACTTCGTCAACGGCTTTGCCGACCCGGCCGTCTTCGGCGGCGGCAACATCCCCGAAGCCATAGTCCAGACACAGCACCTGCTGGCCCATGCACGCGCGCGCGGCTGGCCCGTGGCGCACAGCCGCATCGTGTTCTCGGACGACGATGCCGACCACAACATCTTCTGCCTGAAGGTGCCCGGCATGCTGACCCTGAAGGAAGACAGCCACCACAGCGCCATCGTGCCCGAGCTGACCCCGGCCGCCGGCGAATATGTGGTGCGCAAGAGCACGCCCTCGGCCTTCTTCGGCACCATGCTTGCACCCTGGCTGGCCCAGCGCGGCGTGCAGACCCTGGTGGTGGCCGGCTGCGTGACCAGCGGCTGCGTACGCGCCAGCGTGGTCGATGCCATGCAGTCGGGATTTCGCCCGCTGGTGGTGGCCGACTGCTGCGGCGACCGGGCTCTGGGCCCGCACGAGGCCAACCTGTTCGACATGGCGCAAAAGTATGCGGCGGTGATGCCGCTGAGCCAGGCCATCGCCGACACCGACGCCCTCTGCGCTGGTTGATCCCACCGCGCCAACGCGCCTATGGTGCCGGCCCTGCGCAGCCGGCCCCACAGTGCATAACATGCACAGGGCACGCCTGAACGCGTGCCAGTGAAGAACACCGCCCCATGAACCTGCCCCAGCCTCAAGCCCAGCACATTCAGCTGCTCAAGCGCGCCGACACCCTGCTTGTGGTGCGCCAGCCCGTGGCGCCGCCACGCCCTGCGCCCGGCCAGCCCGGCACGGCCACCGACTACGTGCAGTCCACACCCGAAATCTTCGTCGCCGTGCTCGCTGACGAAGATGCACCGCAGGGCTGGCGCGCCCTGGCCTTCAACGGCCATGTGGACCTGGGCACGGGCATACGCACGGCCCTGGCACAGATCGTGGCAGAAGAACTGGAAGTGTCACTGGAGCGCCTGGACATGGTGCTGGGCCACACGGCCGCCGCCCCCAACCAGGGTCCGACCATTGCCAGCGCCAGCATCCAGATCTCGGCCGTGCCGCTGCGACGCGCCGCCGCCCAGGCGCGCGAGCAGTTGCTGGCGCTGGCCGCGCAGCGATGGAGCGTGGCGGCGGCCCGGCTACAGGCACGCGAAGGCACGGTGCGCCTTGCCGATGGCAGCGATGCCCGCCAACTCGGCTATGGCGAGCTGCTGCGCGGCCAGCAACTGCAGCTGACCCTCGCCCCACCCGAGCAGGAGGTAAAGCTCAAGCCTGCCAGCGACTACCGGCTGGTGGGCCGGGGCGCGGCGCGCGTGGACATTCCCGCCAAGGCCACGGGCGAACTCAGCTTTGTCCACGATGTGCGCGTGCCGGGCATGCGCCATGGCCGCGTGATCCGCCCGCCGCATCCAGGCCGCGACGGCGGCGACTTCATCGGCCGCTGCCTGGTGAGCGTGGACCGCGACTCCGTGGCCCACCTTCCCGGCAACGTGCAGGTGGTCACCGAAGGCGATTTCGTCGGCGTGGTCGCCGACCGCGAGGAACAGGCCATTGCCGCCATGCGCGCGCTGCGCGTGCAATGGCAGGCCGTGCCGCCTGCGCCGGACCTATCCGATCTGGATGCGGCGATACGCGCCAATCCCGCCCAGCACCGCGCCCTGGTCGATCAAGGCCCCGTGGATGACGCCTTCGCGGGCGCGGGCACGGGCACGGGCGTCGGCACGGGTGCAGCCACCATGCTGCGCCGCAGCTATGTCTGGCCCTACCAGATGCATGCCTCCATCGGCCCGTCCTGCGCCGTTGCCGATTTCAGCGAGGGCCGCCTCAAGCTCTGGGCCGGCACGCAGAACCCCCACATGCTGCGCACCGATCTGGACCGCCTGTTGCAACTGGGCGAAGATCGCATCGAGATCGTTCGCCTGGAGGCGGCCGGCTGCTACGGCCGCAACTGTGCCGACGATGTCTGCGCCGACGCCGCCCTGCTGTCCATGGCCGTGGGTGCGCCCGTGCGCGTTCAGCTCACGCGCGAGCAGGAACACCAGTGGGAGCCCAAGGGCACGGCCCAGCTCATGGACGTGAGCGCTGCCATCAACGCCCGGGGCGACCTGCTGGCCTACGACTTTGCCGTGCGCTACCCCTCCAACGACGCGCCGCTGCTGGCCCTGCTGCTCACGGGCCGCATCCCGGGCGAGCCGCGCACGCTGGAGATGGGCGACCGCACAGCCGTGCCGCCCTACCGCTACGCCAGCCAGCGCATCGCCTGCCATGACATGGCGCCCATCGTGCGCTCGTCCTGGCTGCGCGGCGTCTCGGCCCTGCCCAACTCTTTTGCCCACGACTGCATGATCGACGAGCTGGCCCATGCGGCCGATGCCGACCCCGTGGACTACCGCGTTCGCCATCTGGACGACCCACGTGCCGTCGAGCTGATCCATGCCACGGCCCACCATGCGCAATGGCAGCAAGGCCAGCGCGGAAGCCGGGGACAGCCCGGCACCGACGGTCTGCTGCACGGGCGCGGCATAGCCTATGCGCGCTACATCCACAGCCGCTTTCCCGGCTTTGGCGCGGCCTGGGCCGCCTGGGTCATCGACATCACCGTGGACCCCGCCAGCGGACGCATCGCCGTGCAGCGCCTGGTCGTGGGCCAGGACACGGGAATGATGGTCAACCCCGACGGCGTGCGTCACCAGATCCACGGCAACGTCATACAAACGCTGAGCCGCAGCCTGATGGAGAAGGTGGCTTTCAACGAGCATGGCGTGGCCAGTCGCGAATGGGGCGGCTACCCCATCATCGGCTTCCGCGATCTGCCGCCCATCGAAGTCGTGCTGATGCCCCGCCAGGACGAGCCCCCCATGGGCGCGGGCGAATCGGCCTCGGTCCCCGGCCCGGCCGCGCTGGCCAATGCCCTGTTCGACGCCACCGGCCGGCGCTTCTACGCCGCGCCCTTCACGCCCGACGTGGTGCGCGCAGCGCTGAATACTGCACTGAATGCCGCGCCAGAGACTGCGCTGGCAGGCCAGCGGCCCCAGCCCGCCTAAACCGCCCAGTCCTTCAGCGCCCCCGCGTGCCGCAGGCACTGCACGCGCCACCCGGCATCGTCCTGCAGCTCCAGCGCGGCCAACAGAGCCCGTGTGGGTGCCATGCCCTGCTGAGTCATGAAGCCTATAGGCGTGACCAACTCGGGCGATCGCAACGGCCGCGCGATCAGGCCCGGCATGTGGCGCACCGTGGCCACCATGGCACCAGGCAGCACGGTGACCATGGCACCTCCATCCTCGCGGATGCTTTCGGCCACGGCCATGACCAGACTCAGCACGGAATTCGTTTCCATGGCGGGCTGCACTTCGCGCTGCACGGCGGCAAAGGCCTCGTCGATCACCGTGCGGTTGTGCATGTCGGGCGTGAGCAGGCACAGCGGCATGCCGGCCACCTCGCTCCAGGCGATGTCGGCCCCGAAAGCAAAGGGGCGGCTGTCGCACTGCGTATCCCGGCACAGCAGGTAGTAGTGCTCCTGGTACTGAGGCCAGGACTGCAGGCGCGGGCCGCGCGGCGGCATGCGCGCGCTGTAGCCCAAAGCCAGGTCCAGGGACAGGTCTTCGAGCCCGCTCTCGATCTCGGCCGAGCTCATGGACAGCACCACGGGCATGATGCCGGGATGCCGCTGGCGCAGCATGGCCGCAAAGCGCGTGAGCATGGGCATGGCCGTAGGTACGGCGGCCATGCGCAACTGACCGCGCAGCGCTCCTGCCGCAGCGCTCAGGTCCTGGCGCAAGCCCTCCTCTGCGCGCAGCATGGCCAGAGCCGTCGCCAGCACCTGCTCGCCCTCAGGCGAGAAACCTGCAAACGACCGCCCCCTGCGCACGATGACGGCACCGAACTCCTCCTCCAGCGCCTTGAGCGCATTGGACAGTGCGGGCTGCGTGATATGGCAGGCCTGCGCCGCCCTTGCGAAATGGCGGTGCTCGTTGAGCGCCACCAGATAACGCATCGAGGTCAGAAGGTTCATCAGGTATTGCTGCTAACCGTGATCGTGGGGAACTTGCTGGAGAAGTCCTTGGCCTTGAGAGCCACCTTCACGGCCAGATCGCGGGCGACCTTTTTGTAGACCTGGGCGGCTTCGCTCTCGGGATCGGCCACCACTGTGGGCTTGCCGCTGTCGGCCTGCAGACGGATCTGCAGCGACAGGGGCAGCGCGCCCAGATAGTCGATGTTCTGCTCGCCGGCCATCTTCTTGCCGCCGTCGGCGCCAAAGATATGCTCGACATGGCCGCAATTGGTGCAGACATGGGCGGCCATGTTTTCGACCAGGCCGAGAATCGGCACGCCGACCTTCTCGAACATCTGAATGCCCTTCTTGGCATCGATCAGGGCGATGTCCTGGGGCGTGGTCACCACCACGGCGCCCGTCATGGGCACGCGCTGGGACAGCGTCAGCTGGATATCACCGGTTCCGGGCGGCATGTCCACCAGCAGATAGTCCAGATCCTTCCAGTTGGTCTGGCGCAGCATCTGCTCCAGCGCCTGGGTGGCCATGGGGCCGCGCCAGATCATGGCCTGGTCGTTGTTGACCAGCAGACCGATGGACATGACCTGCACGCCATGGTTCTCCAGCGGCTCCATGGTCTTGCCGTCGTGGCTCTCGGGCTTGCCCGAGACGCCCATCATCATGGGCTGGCTGGGGCCGTAGATATCGGCGTCCAGAATGCCCACGCGCGCACCTTCGGCGGCCAGCGCCAGTGCCAGATTGGCCGTGGTCGTGCTCTTGCCCACGCCGCCCTTGCCGGAGGAGATGGCGATGATGTTCTTCACCCCGGGCAGCAGTTGCACGCCGCGCTGCACGGCATGCGAGGCCACCTTGGTGGTGATGTTGACCGAGACATTGCCCACGCCGGCCACCGTCCTGGCTGCAGCGATGAACTGGCTGCGCAGCGCAGGATGCAGACTGCTGGCGGGATAGCCCATCTCCACGTCGAACGACACATCGTCACCCGCGATCTGCAGATTGCGCAGGGCGCGCGTGCTCACAAAGTCCTTGCCAGTGTGCGGATCAAGCACGGTGGCCAGCGCGCTCAGAAGCGCTTGTTCTGTAACAGCCATTGGATTTAGTTTTCCAGAGGTTTCTTCAATGAGGGATAGTCTAGCGAAGCTGTCCAACCCCTGTGCACAGGAGACAATGCAGCCCTTTGCCCAAGATTTGAGAGACAGCCCGTGAAACTGAAGATGGCCGAAAATTCCCTGTTCGCAGTCCTGATGCGCTCGCGCTGGTGGATCAGCTTTGCGATCTGCGCTGCCGTGGTGCTGGTGTCGCTGGCGGTGTTCCCCAAAGACATTTCGCCTTTTGCCGCGCTGGGCGCCTTCCCATTCTTCGTCGTCGGCTGCATTGCCTGCTACAGGCAGCTGCGGGCCCCCAGCCCGGCAAGGCTGGAGCAGATTCAGCAGGTGATGGCCGAGCAGTCCTGGGCCGACTTCAGCGCACAGCTGCAGACGGCCTGGCAAGCCGAAGGCTATGAGGTTCAGCGCCTGAACCAGGCCGGCGCCGATCTGCTGCTGACGCGCAACGGCCAGACCAGCGTGGTCGGCGCGCGCCGCTGGAAGGCCGCCGCCCACGGCGTGGAGCCGCTGCGCGAGTTGCAGGCCGCGCAACACAAGCTGAAAGCCGATCTCTGCGTTTACGTGGCTCTGCAGCCTCTGGGCGAGAATGCCGCCAGCTGGGCCGCGCAGAATCAGCTGGTGGTGCTGGATGCCAAGTCCATCGCCACGCTGATCGCCAAGAACCAGAAAAAGAGCTGACGCCTGCGGCCGACGGCCCCCCAGGGTGCCGTCGGCCCGCTCGATGGCCAGCCCCACCTACCGTCCACAGCGCAATCCGGGCACACTGCAGCCATGGCGGCAGTGAAATTCTCTCCCACCCTCCCTCCCAGTCTTGCCGAAGCACAGCGGCAGAGCTCCGCAGGCCCTAGCTCCAGCATCGGGCAGACCGGCCTGTTGCTCAGCGGCGGCGGCGCCCGGGCTGCCTACCAGGTCGGCGTGCTGGCCGCCATCGCCGAGCTGCGCCGCGCTTGCGGTCTGCAGCATGGCCCCAATCCCTTTCCAGTGCTTGCAGGCACATCGGCAGGCGCCATCAATGTCGCAGCCCTGGCTTGCCATGCCGATGCCTTTGACAGCGCAGTGCGGCGCATGCTGCATGTCTGGGGCCATATGCATACCGAGCAAATCTACAAGGCCGACTCGCTCAGCGTGCTGCGCAGCGGCGCACGCTGGCTCACGCTGCTGTCGCTGGGCTGGGCGCTGGCCCGCTGGAGCCGCATGCGCCCTCGCTCGCTGCTGGACAATGCTCCGCTCAAGACCCTGATGAACAGCGGCCTCATGCCTTTCGAGCGCATTCCACAACTCATCGACAGCGGTCATCTGCACGCCCTTGCCATTACCGCATCCAGCTACAGCAGCGGTCAGCACATCACTTTCTTTCAGACCCGCGAGGCCCTGAGCCCCTGGGTGCGCGACCAGCGCAAGGCCGTGCAGACCCTGCTGAGCGCCGACCACCTGCTGGCCTCGTCAGCCCTGCCCTTCATCTTTCCCGCCATGCCGCTGCCCATGGACGGACATCTCGAACATTTCGGCGACGGATCCATGCGCCAGACTGCGCCCCTGGCACCAGCGATTCATCTCGGTGCCAGCAAACTGCTGGTCGTCGGCGCGGGCAGACGCCACGAGCCTGTGAGCAGCCAGCCGCAGGTCGATGCCAGCTATCCCACTCTGGCCCAGGTGGCCGGGCACGCGCTGTCCAGCATTTTTCTGGACACGCTGGCTGTGGACATAGAGCGTGCCGAACGCATCAATCAGACGCTGAGCCTGATTTCTCCGGCCGAGCGCATCCACAGCCGGCTGCGCCCTATCGAGGTACTGGCCATCACCCCCAGCGAGCGCATCGACGATATTGCCACGCGCCACATCGACAAGCTGCCGCGGCCGGTGCGCACCCTGCTGGCCACGCTGGGCGTGCGCGCCGACACGGGCAACCCCATGCGCGATGGCGCGCTGGCCAGCTACCTGCTGTTTGAGCAAGGCTATACCCGTGAACTGATAGCACTGGGCCGCAAAGACGCGCTGGCCCGAAGTGAGGAGCTGTGCGCCTTCCTGGGTTGGCCTCAAGAATGTAACAAATGTTGATGATGCGAAAGAAGGCCGGCAAATGATGCGTGAGACACTTTGCACGATCTTCATCATCTTTGCGACAGCCGCCTAGTGACTCCATCCCCACAGCCCATCCGCGCTTCCAAATCGCTCAAGCTTTCGCTGATCCTGCCTTTTGTTGCCCTGATTGCGCTGCTGACATCGGCCCTGGGCATGCTCTGGTACTGGACCGGCAGCAACACGGTGTCCGCCTTGTCCGGGCAGGTGATGGAAGAGAAAGCCGAGCGTATCGCGCTGATCGTGGATCGCCACCTGTCCCCCTCCAGCGCCGTGCTGGAAGCTGCGTTCCCCAGCGGCCAGCCCGTAGCTGCCGATATCCGCGAACATATTCCCGACCTGATCTCCCGGCTGTGGGTGGCGACCTCGCTGCATACCCAGCCCAATGACTATGTGTACTACGCCAATATCGCGGGCCAGGGCATTGCGCTGAAGCGAGTGGCCCCAGAACTGGGCCAGCTGCGCCTCAAGACTCAGCCCGGGGAGCACCGCAGCTACTTCAAGGTCGCCGGCATGCATTCCAAGCCGATCTACGAATCCACCGAAACCAATCTGTTCGAGCCGCGCCAGCGCCCCTGGTTCAAGCTTGCTGCGCAGTCGGCCGATGTGATCTGGACTCCTGCCTATATCGACTTCAGCGCCAAGGACCTGGTGCTCACGCGCGCACGCCGCATTCTCTCCAGCAAGGGCAGTCTCGAGGGTGTGGTTGCCACTGATATTTCGCTGCACGCGCTCAACGAATTCGTCAACCAGCTGCACCTGAGCGAACACGGCCGCGCCTTCATCATCGAGGCCGACGGCTCCCTGATCGCCGCCACCGGCATGCCCAACATCCACCGGCGCGAAGACGGCAAGCTGGAGCGCATGACCGCCACCAACAGCCAGGACCCGCTGATTCAGGCGGTGTACGACAAAATCCAGGGTGCCTTCCAGTCCTCGCTGTCCAGCGACGCCCTCGGCACGGCGCTGCTCGAAGATGACAGGCACAACCCTATTCGCATTGCCTACCGGCGTCTGAGCAATGGAGCCGGTCAGGACTGGATGGCCGTGGTGGCCGTACCGCACAAGGACATGCTGGCCGGCGTCTACCGCCATATGGCCCTGGTGGGCAGCCTGGGCTTGCTGGCCCTGGTCGTGGCCGTCGTCATCGGCACCCGCATCTTCGGCGCCGTGGCCAACGATATGCGTTCGCTGACCCGCGCCGTACGCAGCGTGGGTCAGGGCGAAATAGACACGCCGATCGAAGTGCAGCGCCGCGATGAAATTGGCGAGCTGGCCCACAATTTCCACCGCATGCGCCACAGCCTGTTTACCGATCCACTGACCGGAGCCAGCAACCGCAGCGCACTGCAGCATATTCTGACCACACTCACCCGCCCCCTGCCCGGCCAGAGCATGGCCGCCCCATTTGCCCTGCTGTTTGTGGACCTGGACCGCTTCAAGCCGCTCAATGACCGCTGGGGCCATGACAACGGCGATCTGGCACTGGCCGAGATCAGCCTGCGCCTGCGCAATCTGCTGCGCCCCGACGATGTCGTTGCCCGCCTGGGCGGTGACGAGTTCATCCTCATCCTGCGCGGCGTCAGCGACGAGGATCAGGTTCAGGCCGTGCGCCTGAAGATAGAGCATGCGCTGCAACAGCCGCTGAGCACGCTGCAAGGCATTCCCGAGGGCGAAGCCGTGACCGTGGGCGCATCCGTGGGGCAGGCGCTCTATCCCAGAGATGCCCAGGATGCACAAAGCCTGCTCAAGGTGGCCGACCAGGACATGTATCGCAACAAGAAGCCTTCGGTCGGCTGAGCGCAGACTCGGCTATAGCTTCCAATTCAGGAGCTACTAACGCTTTACATATATACAATTAACATTGTTTTCATACTGAAAACAATATATAGACTGCGCAACTAGCTACAAAAAACAAAGCAACCATCGTTGCCGAACGATCTCGGCGGGCGCTGCCGCAAAACCCGCGCCCGCAGCCTGGAGCCAAGCCCTTCTAGAATGACGGGTTCTCTGTGAAAGCTGTTCCCTCATGACCGCACGCAAACTATTCGTCACCACCGCCCTGCCGTACGCCAACGGCAACTTCCATATCGGCCACATCATGGAATACATCCAGGCCGACACCTGGGTGCGTGCGCAGCGAATGCAGGGCAATGCGGTCAACTTCGTGGGCGCCGACGACGCCCACGGCGCGCCCATCATGATTGCCGCCGAAAAGGCCGGCAAGACGCCCCAGCAGTTCGTGGCCGACATCGCCGCCGGCCGCAAGCAGTACCTCGACGGCTTCCACATTGCCTTCGACAACTGGAGCAACACCGACAGCGCCGAAAACCACGAGTTGTCCAAGCAGATCTATCTGGACCTGAAGAAGGCCGGCTTCATCGAAACCCGCACCATCGAGCAGTTCTTCGACCCCGAGAAGAACATGTTCCTGCCCGACCGCTTCATCAAGGGCGAATGCCCGCGCTGCCACGCCAAGGACCAGTACGGCGACAACTGCGAAGTCTGCAGCTCGGTCTACGCGCCCACCGACCTCATCAACCCGTTCTCGGCCCTGTCGGGTGCCACGCCGGTGATGAAGTCGTCCGAGCATTTCTTCTTCAAGCTCTCGGACCCTCGCGCCGTGGAGTTCCTGACCGAGTGGACGCAGAACGGCAAGCATGTGCAGCCCGAAGTGGCGGCCAAGATCAAGGAATGGTTCGGCGTGCGCACCAACCCCGACGGCTCGACCTGCGAAGGCCTGGACGACTGGGACATCAGCCGCGACGCGCCTTATTTCGGCATCGAGATTCCCGACGCTCCGGGCAAGTACTTCTATGTCTGGCTGGATGCGCCCGTGGGCTATCTGGCATCGCTCAAGGAACTGCTCAACAAGCGCGGCGAGGACTACGAGGCCTATATGGCCGACCCCGCTCTGGAGCAGTACCACTTCATCGGCAAGGACATCATCACCTTCCACACGCTGTTCTGGCCTGCGATGCTCAAGTTCAGCGGCCGCAAGACGCCGACCAGGATCTGCGTGCACGGCTTCATGACCGTGAACAACGGCGAGAAGATGAGCAAGAGCCGCGGCACCGGCCTCGACCCGCTCAAGTACCTGTCGCTCAAGATGAACCCCGAGTGGCTGCGCTACTACCTGGGCGCCAAGCTCAACGGCAAGAACGAGGACATCGACTTCAATCCCGAAGACTTCATGCTGCGCGTCAACTCCGACCTGATCGGCAAGTACGTGAACATCGCTTCGCGCGCCGCGGGCTTCATCAGCAAGCGCTTTGACGGCAGGCTGGGTCAGGTCAGCGAAGACGGCCAGACCCTTCTGGCCGCGCTGCGCGAGCAGCAAGCCGCCATCGTCGCCGCCTACGAGGCCCGCGACAGCGCCCGCGCCGCACGCGAGATCATGCTGCTGTGCGACAAGGTCAACAGCTATGTGGACGCCAACAAGCCCTGGGAGCTGGCCAAGAAGGAAGGCATGGATGCCCGCCTGCACGATGTGTGCACGACCTGCATCGAAGCCTTCCGCATCCTGACCATCTACCTGGGCCCCATCCTGCCCGGCGTGGCCGCAGAAGTCGCCAACTTCCTCATCGTGCCCCCCGAGAGCTTTGCCGACGTGGTCAAGCCCCTGGGCGCAGGCCACCAGATCGGCGTCTACCAGCATCTGATGCAACGCGTCGATCCCAAGCAGCTCGAAGCCCTGTTTGAAGCACCCGCCGGTCAGGCAGCCCCTGCCGCCGAACCCGCCAAGGCCGAGAAGAAGGCTGCCAAGAAGGCCGAGCCCGTGATCGACCCCAACGCCCCCGGTGGCGAGCCGCTGGCCGAGACCATCAGCATCGACGACTTTGCCAAGGTCGATCTGCGCATCGCCAGGATTCTGGAATGCAAGTCAGTCGAAGGCTCGACCAAGCTGCTGCAGCTGACGCTGGACGTGGGCGAGAAGGACGACAACGGCCAGCCCAGGACCCGCAATGTGTTCAGCGGCATCAGCAGCATGTACCAGCCTGAGCAGCTGCAGGGCAAGCTGACGGTGATGGTCGCCAATCTGGCACCGCGCAAGATGAAGTTCGGCCTGTCCGAAGGCATGGTGCTGGCCGCCAGCCACGCCGACGAGAAGGCCCATCCCGGCATCTATGTGCTGGAGCCCTTCCCCGGCGCCATGCCCGGCATGCGGATTCATTGATCCCACCTATGATCCCCCCTGAGTCGCCTTCGGCGCCTTCCCCCCGGGGGGACGACAGCCTCGCGGCGGGGCGGCGGGGCCGCCTTAGGCCCTTGCTCGCAGCCCCCGAGCTGAGCTCTGCCCTTTGCATGCTCCGCAAGCCCCCGCGCTTCCCGGCCCTGGGGGCTTTATGCTTCAGCCTGGCGCTCTCGGGCTGCACCGTGATCGCCGTCACCGGCACCGCCATCAGCGTGACGGCCGGGGCCGTGGGCCTGGCCGCCGATGCCGCCATTGGCACGGCCAAGATCGTGGGCAAGGGCGTGGGCAAGGCCGCTGATGCCTTGATGGATGAGGCCCCGCCCGATACCAGCGGCGTGAATATTCGCTACCGCGATCCGTCGGCCACCGCTGCTGCAGCGGCAGAAATGCCGGCAACGACCGCCAGCCCCACACCTGCCGCGCCCTCTGACGGGCTGCCGCCGCAATACTGACGAACCGCCCGCATCGGTTCACGGAAAAACGCCTTGTGCTACACATTAGATAGCACAATACGGTTTTTTCATGCCCTGGCGCGCCCCGCAAGCACAAGCGCAGCGCATAACTAAATAACCAATAACTTCCTGTTACACCACCGGGATATTGAGCTTGTCAGGACCGGTCCACTTTCTAGAATCCGACTCCATCAGCTCTGCCTGCTCCGCCCCTGCCCAGAAGAATGCTCGACATTCGCCACACATAACAAAGGCCGCGCACATTCAGGCATTGAAGTCATAAATCCCCCGCGCGGCCTTGCGTGGGGACAACGGGAGGCCCCATGCGATCGAACCCCTTGCTCACTTCAGCGCGCTCTGCGCTATGGCTGGCTTTTGCCCTGGCAGCGCCGCTGCCCGGCCTGGCCAGCGCTGCCGCCACCTCCTTGCGTGTGCAGGATGTGGCCGTGCTGGCCGCCAGCTGCGCCAACTGCCACGGCCCGGACGGCCGCTCCACGGGCGTCATTCCCCAGCTGCGCGGCCTGCCTGAGGCCCATCTGCTGCAGCGCCTGCAGGCCTTCAAGGCCGGCACCGCCAAGGACGCCACCGTCATGACCCGTCTGGCCAAGGGCTACGACGATGAGCAACTCAAAGCGCTGGCCCAGTGGTTCAGCAAGAAGGGCCCGTAAATGCAGATCAATCGTCGTCAAATTCTCGGCGGTGCCGCCGCCGGAGCAGCCAGCTTCGCCATGCCCGCCATCGTGCAGGCCAAGGCAGCCTCGGCCCATGTGGTCGTGATCGGCGGCGGCTTTGGCGGAGCCACGGCCGCGCGCTATCTGCGCCAGTTCGCGCCGCATATCCAGGTCACGCTGGTGGAGCCGGCCGAGCGCTTCTATACCTGCCCCTTCTCCAATCTGTACCTGGCCGGCCTGCGCAGCTGGGACAGCATTGGCCACGACTACGGCGGTCTGCGCAAGGCCGGCGTGAACGTGGTCCACGCACGGGCCGACCAGGTCCTGAGCGACTCCAGGCGCGTGCTGCTGTCCAACGGTCAGGCGCTGAGCTATGACAAGCTGGTGCTCTCGCCCGGCATCGACATGCGCTGGAATGCACTGGAGGGCTATGACGAGGCGGCCGCGCAGCTCGCCCCCCATGCCTGGAAGGCCGGAGCGCAGACCCAGTTGCTCAAGAAGCAGCTCCAAGCCATGCCCGATGGCGGCAAGTTCGTGATGGTCATTCCTGCCAACCCCTTCCGCTGCCCGCCCGGCCCCTACGAGCGCGCAGCCATGGTGGCCCACTACCTCAAGCAGCACAAGCCGAAGTCCAAGATTCTGCTGCTGGACGACAAGGATGCCTTCTCCAAACAAGGTCTGTTCATTCAGGGCTGGAAGGCACTCTACGGCGACATGATCGAATGGGTCAAGCAGGCCGATGACGGCAAGGTCACGCGCGTGGATGCCAAGAACCTGGAAGTGGAAACCGCATTCGGCACCAAACACAAGGCCGATGTGCTCAACGTCATCCCGCCCCAGAAGGCCGGCTTTATCGCCGACCGCGCCGGCGTGACCAACGCCAGCGGCTGGGTGCCCGTCAAGCCAGAATCCTTTGAATCCACCCAGCTCCAGCATGTCTATGTGCTGGGCGACGCCACGATTGCCGCGCCCATGCCCAAGTCGGGCTTTGCCGCCAATACGCAAGGCAAGGTGGCCGCTGCCGCGATTGCCGCCGAACTGAGCGGCAGCCCCCTGCCTGCGGCGGCCTTTGCCAACACCTGCTACAGCCTGATCGGCACCGACTACGGCATCTCCGTGGCCGGCGTCTACCGCTCGGCGGCGGGCAAGCTGATCGAGGTGCCCGACTCCGGCGGCGTGAGCCCCATGAACGGCGATACCGCCTTCCGCAAGGCCGAGGCCGACTACGGCGCAGCCTGGTACAAGTCCATCAGCGCGGATATCTGGGGTGGGTGAATAGAGGCTTCCCCCTGAGGCGCTGACGCGCCTTCCCCCTTCTCTCGTAGCGCTTCGCTTGCGGGAAGGGGGACGCCGGCTTTGCTGCGGGGCGGCCCTTGCTCGCCAGCCCGAGCGAAGGCTCACGCTTCATGCGTCTGGTGCCAATCTCTGCCACCCGCCCTCATCTGCTTTATTGAACGACTGATATGCTGTTGTGGTCTGTTTGTTTGCCAGCCCTGAGGCGCTGACGCGCCTTCCCCCTTCTCTCGTGGCGCTTCGCTTGCGGGAAGGGGGACGCCGGCTTTGCTGCGGGGCGGCCCTTGCTCGCCAGCCCGAGCGAAGGCTCACGCTTCATGCGTCTGGTGCGAATCTCTGCCACCAGCCCTCCTCTCCTTTATTGAACGACTGATATGTTGTTGTGGTCTGTTTGTTTGCCAGCCCTGAGGCGCTGACGCGCCTTCCCCCTTCTCTCGTGGCGCTTCGCTTGCGGGAAGGGGGACGCCGGCTTTGCTGCGGGGCGGCCCTTGCCTGGTCGCCCTCCCCAGCGCGTCCCAAGCCGGCAGCAGCCGTATTTCAAGGCGGCGCTGCCGCTTGCCTTGCTTGAGTCATCGATATGTTGTTGTGGTCTGTTTTTTTGCTGGGCATGGCCTTCGGCGTCGCCGCGCGGCTGGGGCGTTTCTGTCTGCTGCGCGGGCTGCGCCAGCAAATGGGGCTGGACGCGGAAGCCGCGCCCGGCCAGGCGCCTGCATTGCAGGCCTTTGCCCTGGCAGTGGCCGTGGCCTTGCTGGCCTCGCAGGGGCTGCAGGCTCTTGGAATGCTTGATCTGGGCCAGGCCGCCATTGCGCGGCCCAGCTTTTCCATGGCTGGCGTGCTGATTGGCGGTTGGCTGTTCGGCATCGGCATGGTGCTGGCCCGCGCCTGCGGAGCACGCTCTCTGGTGCTGCTGGCAGGGGGCAATCTGCGCTGCCTGGTCACCGTCGTGTTTCTGGCGCTGGGCGCGCAACTGGCCATGACCGGTGTGCTGACGCCTGTGCGCCTGTGGCTTCAGGCCCTTAGCCCCCTCACGCTGGCTCATGCCACCTTGCCCGCCTATCTGTCTTCCGTGAACGCATGGCTGCTGACGCTTGGGCTGGCCTTGCTGCTGCTGGCCTACGCCCTGCTGCTTCCCGGCCTGCGCCAAAGCCGCTTGCAGTGGGCCGGTGCGGTGCTCATAGGCCTGCTGGTGGCTGCCGGCTGGTGGCTGACTGCGCATATCGGGGTCGATGAGTTCGAGCCGGCCAGACTCACCTCGCTGAGTTTTATCGGGCCGATTGCCGAGACCCTGCTCTATCTGCAACTGTCCGTGGGACGCGATCCCGGCATAGGCCTGGCGCTGACGGCGGGCGTGCTCGCCGGCGCATTTCTCGCAGCCCTTGGCAGCCGCACGGCGCGCTGGGAAGGCTTTGACTCCACCAGCCGCCTGGCTGCCAGCGCCGGTGGCGGCCTGCTGATGGGCGTTGGCGGCGTGCTGGCCGCAGGCTGCTCCATCGGCCAGGGGCTGAGCGGGCTGTCCACGCTGTCGCTGGCCAGCTTTGCGGCCGTTGCCGGCATCCTGCTCGGAGCGCTTCTCAGCCTGCGCCTGCTGCGCCAGCAATAGCGCTGGCTTCGCTTGGGTATTCACCGATTCCGGATCAGGGCCTGATCCTAGAATCTCCAGCCACCAGCTCTGCTTGTGCCGCGTGTCGGCTCAGAGGCAATCCCATCGCACTGCGCCCAAGCTTGCTTCCCCCTTCCCCGAATCCGAGGCCTTGATCAGGCCCCATTTCCATGACAGGAACAATGCTCATGCAACGTCGCCATTTCCTCTGGACTCCGCCCGCACTCGCTCTGGGTGCCGCTGCCGGCCCGGCAATGGCTGCCCCCGCCATCATCAGCAGCCAGTCGCCCATCCTGCCGCGCAAGGGCAAGGGTCCGCGCATCGTGATCTGCGGCGGCGGCTGGGGCGGCCTCACGGCGGCGCGCTATCTGCGCGAGCTGATTCCGGCTTCCGATGTCGTGCTGCTGGAGCGCAATCCGACCTTCTGGTCCGGCCCCATGAGCAACAAGTGGCTGGTGGACATAGTCGGCACGGACTTCGTGAACCGCGACATGCTGCACCCGGCCAACAAATACGGCTACACGCTGCTGCAGACCGAAGTCACCGGCTTCGAGCGCGACAAGAAGCTGGTGCGCACGGCCCATGGCCTGATCGAGTATGACTTCCTGATTCTCTCGGGCGGCATCCGCAACGACTACGAGGCCTGGTTCGGCAACGACCAGCGCGCCATCGAATACACGCGCACCCACTTTCCCAACGCCTATATTCCGAATCAGGAAATGCTCTCGCTCAAGAGCAAGGTCAAGAACTTCAAGGGCGGCACGCTGGTGATGACGCTGCCGCCTCCGCCGCATCGCTGCCCGCCCTCTCCCTATGAGCGCGCCTGCCTGATCGCCTGGCATATCAAGAAGAACAAGATTCCCGGCAAGATCCTGATCCTCGACCCCAAGCCCAAGATCGCCCCCATCGGCGTGGGCTACAAGCAGGCCTTCGAGGAGCTGTACGCAGACATCATCACCCATGTGCCCAATGCCGGCGTCAGGGAGGTGGACCCCTTCAACAAGCAGATCAAGACCGCCGCGGGCGACTTCAAGTTTGACGATGCCATCCTCATGCCGCCCCACCAGGCGGCCGACATGGTCTGGAAGGCCGATCTGATCGGCAAGGATGCGGCCACCGGCAAGCCCACGGGCTGGGCCGATATGCACAACCGCCTGTTCCACGCCAGAAGCGACGACCGCGTGTATTTCGTCGGCGATCTGATGGGCGCGATCTCGCCCCAGTTCGGCCACTACCCCAAGAGCGGCCATGTGGCCAATTACGTCGGCAAGATCGTGGCCCGGAACATTGCCGAGCGCGTGGCCGGCAAGGAGGTCGTGGCCCGGTTGCCCGACAACCTCTGCTACATGATGGTCAACGGCGACCCTCAGGAGGAAATTTCGGTGAAGTTCGAATACGAGGTGGACGCCAGCGGCCAGGTCAACCAGACCCAGATCGACATGGATGTGCGCACCTCCGATCTGGTCCAGGAAGACTTTGCCTGGATCAACGGCAAGTTCGGAGATTTCCTGGGCACTTAAATCTCCCCCTGAGCGGCTTTGCCGCTTCCCCCTCTCTCTTCGGGAGGGGGACGACGCCCTCGCCGCGAGGCGGCTCTTGCTTGGCGTCTCTCACTTGGAGCCGGTGTGAGTTTTGAAGTTTTGTTAATTGGATTGAAGAGAAGCAATGTTCAAGAACACCACCCGTAGAAGCATGGTGCTGAGCGCGGCGGCAGCCGGGGCCAGTCTGGCTCTGCCCGCATCGGCTCTGGCGCAAGCCAGCAGCGCGGCCAAGACTCCGCTGGTCGGGCCACTGGCGCCGAACCCGGCCGAGTTCAGGAAGAACATGGAGCAATTCACGGGCGGCAAGCCCGGCCTGGCCGAAGGCCTGCAGCTGGAGGTTCCCGTGCTGGCCGACAACCCCAGCGCCGTTCCCGTCAAGGTCAAGGTGACGCTGCCCATCACCGAGCAGGACTGGTGCGAGGAGATCATCGTGCTGGCCGAACTCAACCCCTCGCCGCTGACCTGCCGCATGCAGTTCACGGCTGCGGCCGGAACGGCCGAGGCGGCGGTGCGCATACGCCTGTCCCAATCGCAGACCGTGTATGCCCTGGCACGCATGAAAAGCGGCAAGATACTGGTTGCCAAACAGGCGACGACCGTGGCCGCCAGCGGCTGCGGCATGTGAATCTGGAAACACCCCCTGAGTCGCTGCGCGCCCTCCCCCCTCTGTTGTGACACGCTTTGCGTGGCCGAGGGGGACACCGCCCGCGCGGCAGGGCGGCCTTTGCGCGGCGGCTGCTGGCCCAGGCCCACTTCTGGTTCGGGGCGTAGCTGCATCCACATTCACGACGGATGCCTGAACTGAAAGGAATTTTGATGAGTAAACCACCCCGCGTCTGGGTCAGCAATGCCAACCCCAAGAAGGGCGAAGTGCTGCGCGTGCGCGCGCAGATGGAACATGTCATGGAAAGCGGTCTGCGCACCGACCCGGCCACGGGCAAGGTGCGTCCGCGCAATATCGTGAGCCGTTTCGAAGCCCGGCTGGGCAACGCCTTGCTGTTCAGCTGGGAGCCTGGCATCTCGATTGCGCAGAACCCCTATATCGAGTTCACCTTTGTGGCCCGGGAAAGCGGCGAGCTGCAGATGCAGTGGAAGGACGAGCAGGGCCAGACGCTGAGTGCCCAGAAGACGATCAGCGTCGCCTGATGACAAGCCCCATGAAAAATGGCTCCCCGCGCCTGCCCACCAGGTGTGGCTGCGGACCCTCCTTAAGAGGGCCTAGGCGGGCCCGGCGTTTTCATCTTGGGGCGGCCCTGCGATGAAAAAGCCCCGCCCGGTTTGCACCGGAGCGGGGCTTTTTCATGGATGACAGGCCTCAGTTGCCCTGATAGCGGCCTGGACGATGGCTGATCCACAGAAACATGCTCATGATCACCGCCGCAAGCACCGAATACGCCACGCGCTCCAGCGGCACGATGGCCAGCGCCAGCAGCACCACTGTGCAGTCGATCGTCATCTGCACCTTGCCGGCGCGAATGCCGTAGCGGTCCTGCAGATAGAGCGAGACGATGGTGGCCCCGCCCAGACTGGAGCGATGCCGTGCCAGGAACAGGCAACCCGATCCCATGAGCAAGCCGCCAGCCACGGCCGCATAGAGCGGATTCAGGTAGTCGATATGGATGAAGCGCGGGCCCACATCGGCCATCAGTGCCAGCATGGCGACCGAGATGAAGGTCTTGACCGTGAACTCCGCGCCCATGCGCTTCCAGGCAAACCAGTAGAACGGCAGATTGATGACAAAGAAGACGGCACCGAAAGGCAGTCCCGTCACATAGTGCAGCAAGAAGGCCACGCCCGCCGTGCTGCCTGTGAGCAGTCCCGCCTGCGCAAACAGCATCATGGTGATGGAGACAAACAGCGAGCCCGTGAACAGGGCCTGCGCGTCCTCGAAGCGGCCATGGCGCAGGCCCGAAGTGGCCGGTGCAGCAGCAGCGGGGGCATCCATGCGGCCGGCCAGAGCAGAGCTGGCCGAAGAAGATAGCGGTGTGGACATGTCGGGTAAGACAGCAAGATTGATGCCCATGATCTCGATAAAGACCGGGGCGTGCCGGTGCGGATAACACCGGGAAACCCCTTAATTTTACGGATGGACTCATGCTGTATGCACATGATTTGCTGCAACGCAACAAATCTCGAAGGGGAATTTCGGAAGTCCCTCCACCAAGAATTTCAAGCTTTTCGGCCTCCATCGCTCACGGCTAAAGCACTACAAGCTATCAATTCAGAAGCGATCCAGCACGCCCGTCACCCACGTATGCGCGCAGGCCTGCCTGTCAAGATGCAAAAAAGCCCCGACTGCACCATCGCAGGCAGGGCTTTGAGCCGATCCGGCCGCTTGGCGGCCGCTCAGCCGCGCGACTCGTCGGGCAGGCGTTCGCGGTTCAGCGTGCGCAGCACCCGGCCATCGGAGCCAAAGGTCACCGTGAACTGCATCTCGCGCGTGGGCGGATCGATGTAGTTCCAGTCCCAGTCGGTTTCCTGCTTGAGCTTGTAAGTCATCATCTTGGCGGGCTTGCCCAGCATGCGGCGCACCTCGTTTTCCTCCATGCCGGGCACGATCCTCGCAAACACATGCGGAGCCAGCACCTGGCGCAGCGCACTCATCTTGCCGTCCTCGCCTATGGTGATCATGTAGTTCCTGGCACCGGCCGGCTGGCGGTTGTACTCAAAGGTGCGCGAGCCATCCTCTTCGTTCCAGATGCGTTCGGGCTCGCCAAACTTTGCGCGCACATCGGCCTCGGTGGACAGGCCCTCCTCCAGCTCCTTGATCTTCTGCTCGTCGCACCCCAGCAGCGCCAGGGTGCTGATTGCAGCTGCCGCCAGGGCCGCCGTCACACGGGAAAAAATATTCATGGACTTGAATCACAATGCTTGCCAGACAGAATGCGAATTCTGACAGCAAGCCACCCGCGCGCACGCGCCACTTTTGCAAACGCTTGTCAAAACGGAGCCATCCCAGTGAGCACAACCCTTGAGCAACTGTTTTCCCAATTCACCAGCGCCGCGCAGGCGGCGCGGGATCAGCAGGACAAATGGCTGATCATCGATCCCGTCTACGAGCACCTGCAGACACTGCAGGACGCGGCACTGGAGCAGGTCCTGCCGCATATCCTGACGCTGATCGAAACCTATCCCGAACTGGACTATGGCGGCCCGGGCCCGTTCGGCAGCCTGATCGAGGAGCACCCCATGGCCGCCTACACCCCGGCCTTGCTGGCGTCGCTGGAGCGCCAACCCAGCGTGCAGGTGATAGGCTGGCTGGACCGCACCATGCGTGTGGATGAAGACTTTCAGCGCGGCGACCCGAACCCGGTCGGAGCCGCCGAATTTGCAGCCGTGCTGCGCAAGATCGTCGATTCGCCCCTGGCCTCTGCCGACTGCAAGGAGTTCGCGCAGATCTGTCTCAAGGATCTATAAGAACGTGCTTGCGATCTCCTCGCGCCGCGTAGAGATCGCAAGCACGTTCTAAAGGCCCGCAGCGGGCCTTGCGCCCGCGACGGGCTAAAATCCGCTGTTCTGAGAGGTTTTACACATATGTCTTTCTTCCGTCGCCCCGACTACCGTTCCGACACCACCAACTTCATCAACGACCTGAAGCAGCAAAAGCCCGAGCTGGACAAGCAGCAGCAAGCCGGTCGCGCCCTGCTGTGGGACAAGGACGTGAACTATGAAGTCTGGGAAGATCTGCGCGCCGGCCGCGTGGAACAACAGCCCTACGTGTACCAGACCAACCACTCCTGATCTTTTCGATGAAATCAGCCTCCAGCGCTTATTCATCAAGCGCGCTCGGTTCGGCAATCCATAGCAGACCATGAGCGAGGCTGAAGAGCAGACCCTGTTGCCGGGCCAGAACCCGGATGCCCCTGACCCGTCGCCTTCGGTCGTCGATCAGGTGGCTCTGGCACGCCTGTACGGCGAGCCGCTGTTTGCGCTGCCCCAGGATCTCTATATCCCGCCCGATGCACTGGAAGTCTTTCTCGAAGCCTTTGAAGGCCCGCTGGACTTGCTGCTCTATCTGATCCGCAAGCAAAACTTCAACATCCTCGACATCCCCATGCTGGACGTGACGCGCCAGTACATGACCTATGTGGACGAGGTGCGCAGCCGCAATCTGGAGCTGGCAGCCGAATATCTGCTGATGGCAGCCATGCTCATCGAGATCAAGTCGCGCATGCTGCTGCCGCCCAAGAAGCAGGAGGGCGGCGAGGAGGCCGAGGACCCGCGCGCCGAGCTGGTGCGCCGCCTGCTCGAATACGAGCAGATGAAGCTGGCCGCCCAGCAGCTGGGGCAGCTACCCACCTTCGGGCGCGATTTTCTCAAGGCCACGGTCTATATCGAGCAAAGCCTGCAGCCGCGCTTTCCAGATGTGGAAATCGGCGAGCTGCAAGCGGCCTGGCGCGACATCCTCAAGCGCGCCAAGCTGGTGCAAAGCCACAAGATCACGCGCGAAGAGCTGTCGGTACGCGAGTACATGAGCCAGATCCTCAAGCAGCTGCAGGGCCAGCGTTTTGTGGAGTTCGAGCGCATCTTCAATCCGGAAAAAGGCTCGACCGTGCTGGTCGTGACCTTTATCGCCATGCTGGAGCTGGCCAAGGAAACGCTGATCGAAATCACCCAGGCCGAAGCCTATGCGCCCATTTATGTGCGCCTGGCCTACACCCCGGTGTGAGGCCTGAAACCGGTTGCCAAGCCTCGGCCTTGTAACCCTAGGGCCCACGAGAAGTTCAGCAAGGGCTTACATTCACATCCTGGGCTGCCGCGCAGCCGCCGCTTGTTCCACCGCGCCTTGACGCGACACATTCGACATGACATACAGCGTCAAAGAAATTTTCTACACCTTGCAAGGCGAAGGCGGCCAGGCCGGCATGCCTGCCGTGTTCTGCCGCTTTGCGGGCTGCAATCTGTGGACGGGCCGTGAACAGGACCGCTCCAATGCCATCTGCCAGTTCTGCGATACCGATTTTGTCGGCACTGACGGCACCCTGGGCGGCAAGTTCGCCACCGCCGATGCGCTGGCCGAGCGCATTCTCAGCCAGTGGCCTGCCAACGACAGCCAGCACCGCATGGTGGTGCTGACGGGCGGCGAGCCTTTGCTGCAGGTCGACCAGGCCCTGATCGCCGCCCTGCATGCGCGCGGCTTTCGCATCTCGGTAGAAAGCAACGGCACGGTGACCGCGCCCGAAGGCATAGACTGGCTGTGTATCAGCCCCAAGGCCGGTGCCGACTGGATTCAGCGCAGCGGCCAGGAGCTCAAGCTGGTCTGGCCTCAGCCCACGTTCGATCTGGAAGCCATTGAAGCCAGCACCGAGTTCCAGCACTATTTTCTGCAGCCCATGGACAACGCCCGGCAGAGCAGCAATATTGGCGCCTGTATCGAGCAATGCATGCAGCGCCCCGGCTGGCGTCTGAGCCTGCAAACCCATAAGCTCACTGGAATTAGATGACCCCCCTGAGTCGCTTCGCGCCTTCCCCCCAGGGGGACGACGGCCTTTGCTGCGGGGCGGCGCGGCCGGCCCGAGCCCTTGCCGGCCGTCCGCCATGGGGTTCGTTCCCAGCTCAAAGGCCGAAGACAATGCTCAGCGCCACCGATCACTGATATGCAGTTCACCGTTCACCAGCGTTTTTTCTTCGATGCCGCCCATACCCTGGAGCGCGCTATCGAGACCGAGAGCAGCCGCCGCATTCACGGCCACACCTATTGGGCGGAGGTCAGCGTGAGAGGCCCGCGCAATCCGGACAACGGCATGGTCATCGACCTCGGCCACCTGCGCGCACGCCTGGAGCTGCTGCGCGATCAACTCGACCACCACTTTCTCGATGAAGTGCCGGGCCTGGGCAAGCCTACGCTGGAAAACCTCTGTCTCTTCATCGCCAATGCCCTGGCCGACCTTGAGCCTGCGCCCAGCCGCATCCGTGTCTGGCGCGACAGCATCGGCGACGGCTGCGTGCTCGATCTGTCCTGAAGACAGCCACCGCACAAGCCCCAAACCCAACCCACAAAAAAGGCCCCGCTATTGCGGGGCCAGCTTGCTGAGAGTCAGACGGCTTCCCCACCAGGAGGCCTAACTCGGCAAGATCATCAGGCAGCAGAGAGCAGCCACCGCAGCTCTTTGCTGCCCATGCTCTTAGAAATTGTGGCGCAGGCCGATTTCGTAACCCGTCAGGCTCTTGCCCACAGCGGGTGTAGGGCTCAGCGACGAACCCAGCTTGCGGGAAGCCTTGTCGTCGTTGCTCATGCGTGCCACGGCTGCATAGATTTCAGTGCGCTTGGACAGCTTGTAGCCATAGCCCAGTGCCAGACGCTGGGAGTCCGCATCGCTTTGCTTCTTGTCCTTGTACCAGGTGTAGGCAGCACGCAGTTCGCCGGCACCCAGAGGCATCTTCACGCCCAGGCTGTACAGATCGACACGCTTGCCGTTGCCGCGGTCGGACGCGATCAGCAGCATGGGAGTGACAACGCCGAAGTTGTAGGAAGCACCCAGATTCATGGTCTTGTAGTCCACGCCAGCGGCAGCCGTGCCGCCGCGTGCGATGCCGTAGGCCGCAGCAATGTTCAGGGGACCGTTGGCATAGCCCAGACGCAGGCCGGTGGAGCTGGCCAGGCTGTGGTCGTCGGTCTGCTCGCCAAAGCTGTGGGTCAGCTGACCGTAGACGCCACCCAGCTGGGGCAGCAGATAGCTGATGGCGTTGGAGTTGCGCTTGGGGTTGGAGCCTTCGGAGGTGCCTGCAGCCGAGCCGCTGATCAGGTTATGGCCGTTGATGGCGCCCATGCCGGTATCACCAAAGGCGTGGAAGGTCTCCAGGTTCTGGTAGGCAGGGGTCTTGTCGCGACCCAGGCGCACTTCACCAAAGTTGCCCAGCAGGCTGACGGTAGAGCGGCGATCGAACTTGAAGCCGGAAGCCGTGCCGTCGTCCACGCTCAGGCTGCCCTCCAGCCAGAAATCTGCCTTCAGGCCGCCGCCCAGATCTTCCACGCCGCGAAAGCCCAGACGGCTGCTGGAGTTGCCGCCGTTGGCCAGACCGGAGACGCTTTTGCCGGTCGTGGAGATGTGGGCCACCGACACGTCGGCCACGCCAAAGACGGTAACGCTGGATTGAGCCAGGGCACCGGCGGAGACGGTCAGGGCGGCAAGGGCGAGAAGAGTTCGTTTCATGCTGTTCACTTGTTTGTAGAAATGAGAAAGCCCATGCAGTACGGCTACGGCCTGCCTTGGACGGGCCCCGTCTGGGACTGAAGTCATTAGACAAAGTGAAAATGAAACATTAGTTACAACCCTTAAATTTGCAACAAAACAACTATCACCACGACGATCGTCACATCGTCCTACAGCAGCGACTGGCAGAACTATCGACATCGAGAATGCGCGGGTGCCGCATTTCCCTGTCAATGCCCTCAATGAACTACATGGGTTTTACCGATCGCATTTAGACTTGTGTGATTTTTCGCAAGCACAGGCCTGCCCCATTCCAGCAACGCGCAAAGCGCCCCAGAGAGACAATCATGTTCCGCACCCTGCTCAAATCCAAGATCCACCGCGTCAAGACCACGCAATGCGAGCTGCACTACGAAGGCTCCTGCGCCATCGACGAGGATCTGCTGGATGCCGCCAACATTGCTGAGAACGAACAGGTCCATATCTGGAATATCGACAACGGCGAGCGCTTTGTGACCTACGCCATCAAGGGCGAGCGCGGCTCGGGCATGATTTCCGTCAACGGCTCGGCCGCCCGCCGGGCCAGCGTGGGCGATCTGCTCATCATTGCCGCCTTCGCCCAGGTTCATGAAAGCGATGTGGCCGAGCACCAGCCGCAGCTGGTCTTTGTGGACGACAGCAACAAACAGGTCGAATTGCGCCACAAAGTACCCACCCAGATGCTGTAAAAACGGCTTTTGACTCCAACACCGAGTGAGAGAACTCCATGCCTCATCTGCATATTGAATACACCGACAACCTGACCGGCCTGAACGAGCGCGCACTGATGCGCGACATCAACGCCGTGGTCTGCTCCCACCCCACCGTTCTCGATGAAGCCGATGTGAAGGCCCGCATTGCCCGCCTGAACATGGACCATGTCTATATCGGCACCCAACCCGATAACCGTGGCTTTGTCCATGTGCACCTGCAGCTGATGGCAGGCCGCAGCACCGAGGCCAAGAAGCAGATGTCGGACGGCATTGCCGAAGTCCTGCGCCGCCTGGTGCCCCAGCCAGCCGATGTGATGGTGCAGCTGAGCGTGGACGTATCCGATATGGACAAGGCCACCTACTTCAAGGGTCGCCTCTAAGTCCTTCACGACTGCTGCAACAGCGCCCGCAGCCCATGCTTGCGGGCGTTTTTGTTTCAGGGAGCTTGGTCTGAGATAAAAATCGCATCAATCCCTTACCTCGAAAGAGCAAGCAGCTCCTGAATCATGAGCAGACCTGACCCTCGCCCCCGCTGCCCCCACTGTCACCGGGCACTGCGCACCTGCGTCTGCGCGCTGGCCCAGGCGGTCGCGCATCAGGTCGAAGTGCTGATCCTCATGCATCCCATGGAGGTGCACGAAGCCAAGGGCACGGGGCATTTGCTGCATCTGTGCCTGCCGCATAGCCGGGTCATGGTGGGCGAGGAATTCGATGCCGCCGAGCTGGAAGCGGCTTTGCATGGAAGATGGGCCAGCCGGGCAGATGCAGATGCAGATGCCGATACTGATGCCGATAGTGCGCCACGCCACAGCCTGCTGCTCTACCCCGATACCGCAGAGCAGGATGCAGCCTTGGGGCTGGCTGCCGCCAGTCCCCTGCCTTTGCCCTGGCCGCAGCCGCCAGAGCGACTTCGGCTGGTGGTCATCGACGGCACCTGGCGCAAAAGCCGCAAGATGCTCTATCTCAACCCTGCACTGCAAGCCCTGCCGCGCCTGCCCCTCCAAAATGTGGAGGACTCCGGCTACGCCATCCGCAAGGCACATCTGCCAGGGCAGCTCTCCAGCTTCGAGGCCGCAGCCCAGGCCCTGGCACAGCTGCACAACTGGAGCGCAGATGGGGCAGCCAATGCAGCACTGCATGAAGTCTTCATGCAGTTTGTGGCGCAGCAACTGCAACTGCGCCAACGCAATCAGGCGCCCCAAAGGAGCGCCTGATGTTCAGCCGTCAAACGGCTTCCCGGCTCAGCGGTTGTTGGCCACCTGCTCGGGCACATCGGCAGCCTTGGCGGGATCGGTCATCACCAGAGCAGGGCCGCTGCGCTCGCTCTTGCTGCGCTTGCGCTCTGCGGCTCCATCGTCGGCGCTCAGGCTGTCGCGGGTGTTTTTCTGCACGGCAATCGCACCAAACAGAGCCAGTGCAAAAGCCATGGCATAGAAACCTTTTTCGCTGAGCTGCAACGTGGCGTTGAAGAGACCTGCGCCCAGAAGCAGCACCGCGATGATCAGCGCCACCCAGCTGATGCCGTAGTAAATGCCGGTCACGGCAACGCCTTCGAGCTTGTCGCGAACGGTTTTCTGCAGCGAGATGGCCGAGTACAGGCCCAGCACCAGCACGGCAAAGTAAAAGCCTTTTTCGTTGAGCTGCATGACGGCATTCCACAGCCCGACCAGGAAGGCGGCGATGCCCAGCAGCAAGGCGGCCCAGGATGCGCCGACAAAGGCGGAGGAAGGCTTGTGGCTGGTGATGGCTTGCGAGTTCATGAGCGGGTCTCAGAAGTTGTGGTGAACGGATAGTAGAAAATCCGTTCGCTCAAGCCAAGAGTTTCTTTACATGGTATCGCCAGAAGATACCCAAAGAGCTGTTTTTCCTCAGCAGGCGCTGGCCTTGGGCTGCAAGCATGCTTGCATGCCCTGAGCTACAACCGTGGCCAGGCCATCGCACGCAGGCTCTGGGTCTCAGTCCTCATCCTCGACTTCATCGCCATCCATGGCCGCATTGAGCTCTTCCTGGACATGGGGCGGCATGCCGTCTTCCCAGCCATGCTCGTCGACATAGGCGTAGATATCGGGTTGCTCGCCGGGCACGGCCTGCAGCATGATGGCCGGAATCTGCCATTTGGCTTCATCACCCTTGACGGCTTCGCTGGTCCAGTCATAGCCAGGGTGCTTTTCATTGCCCGTGGGCGAGGCCAGATCGTTGGCCGGATCCCAGCCAATGGTGGCGGGTGCAAGATTGCCCTGTTCAAAGCGCTGGCTCAGCGCCTGCACACGGGCCCAGCCTGAGCGGTTGATGCTGGGCACCTTGTCCTGCGAAGCATAGTGCTGGAAGTAGCCCGGCTGCTGATACCAGTACAAGGCCTTGGCAACGGCCGGCTCCAGCTTGGGATGCTTGCTGATCCAGTCGGGCAGCGCGCTGCCGTTGTCGTAGTTCATGGTGGTGACCACCGCCAGCCACTGAAGGGGCGTGGCAGTGGCCAGGAACTCCTTCATCAGATCCAGATACAGGGCATCAAAGTCGTCGTCATCCATGGCTCAGACTCCTCCAGGTTGCTAACATCCGCACGATAACAAACCAGGCCTAGGCGATCAAACGAGCATCCAGCCAGCCACGCAGGCTATTGATAAAGGCCCAGCCGCTGGCATGGTTTGCCTCTTGCAACGTCACCACCTGCTCTGTCAGCCTGCCCTGGGACAGGGCCAGCGCCCGCCCCACGCCAGGCAGCAGCCCGCATTGCAGCGGCGGGGTGACCCAACGCCCATCCAGCTGCACGGCAATATTGCCGCGCGTGCCTTCGGTGATCTGCCCGTCCTCGTTGAAAAGCACGATATCGAAAATGCCGGCGCTCTGGGGCTTGAAAGCGTCGTAATGCTGACGTACCGAGGTTTTGAAACGTACCACATCGCTATGCGCCACCGCGTTTGCAATGGGTTGATGCGCCAGCTGCAGCGAGACAGGCTGGACACTGGGCGGCAAGGGCTCGGCCGTGATCTGCACTTCACCGGTGACCGAAAGCGCCAGCCGCACGCGCCAGTCGCCCATGGCATGAGTCTGTCTGGCCATGCGCTCCATATCGCACTGCAGTGGCATCTGCATCAGGGGATAGCGGAAATGCTGCGCAGTGATTTGCAAACGAGCCCAGTGCAAGGACCAATTCTGCCAACGGCCATCCTTGAGTGCCAGGGTTTCGAGGATTTCAAAATTCGTGTTCATGCTCAAACGCCTTGCTCAAGCACCTTCAGAAAAGCCTGCTTGTGTTGCCATTCCATCCATTCGTCGGCCGCATTGGCGCTGGCCGTGATGCCGCTGCCTATGCCGCAGCTCAGGCGCCCGTTCCTGAGCACCACGGTGCGGATGGGGACATTGAATGTTGCGTGAATACTGCCCGGCTCCGCCCCGGGTCGCACCACGCCCAGCGCACCGCAGTAGACGCCACGCGGCTCGGGCTCCAGCTCACGAATCAGGCGCATGGCCTGGCGCTTGGGCGCCCCGGTAATCGAGCCGCAAGGAAACAGCGCCCCGAACACATCCACCAGTCGTACCTCCGAGCGCGTGCGTGCCACCACATCCGAGGTCATCTGCCAGACGGCCGGCAGCGCCTGGACCTGAAACAGCTGCGGCACTTGCACGCTGTGCGGCACGGCTATGCGTGACAGATCGTTGCGCAGCAAATCCACGATCATCACGTTCTCGGCCCGCTCCTTGGCCGATTCGCGCATGGCTTGCGCAGCCTGTGCATCGGCTTCAGGGGTCTTGCCGCGCGCCGCGGTGCCCTTCATGGGGCGGGTCAGAATCCGCTCGCCGTCCCAGTCGAAAAACAGCTCCGGCGACAGCGACAGCACCTGCATGTCGCCGCAATCGACCAAGGCCGCATAGCCTCCGGGCTGGGCCTGCTGCAGCCTTGCGAACAGCGCCTGGGCCAGTGCCGAAGAATCAGGGTCTTGCGTCAGCGCAAGCTCGGCAGACAGAGGGGCCGTGTAATTGATCTGATAGCAGTCGCCCGCCGCAATGGCCGCATGAATGCGCGCCACATGGGCATCGAACTGTTCGCGGCTCAGAGCCGTCTGCCAATGTATTGCCGCAGAAGCCACGGGCGGGTTCTGCCCGCAGGCAGCCAGCGGCGCCCGGTGCAGGCCGAACCAGGCCAGCGGCTGGCCTGCTGCCGCCGCATGCACGGCCTGGGCATAGGCACGGTCAAAAGCTGCGGCCGCCTCGTAGGCCAGCCAGCCCACGCACCACAGGCCCTGTTCGGCCGCCTGCTGCACGGCCTCCAGCACGGCCGGCACATCCTCGGGAGCATCGGCTTGCAATATGCGCTCGGGCTCGCCAAAGCCATGCCGCAGACGGGCAGCACCCGCCTGCCAGGGAGCGGTGAAATCAAGAACGGTTTTCAAGTCAGATCACCTGCAAGCGCACTATCGATATGCGCCGAATGCTATCAAACTTGCCATATCCATCAGACTGACATTGCCGGCATAAAAAAACGCGCTGAAGGAATCCCTCAGCGCGCATCCACCAATGGGCTACCTCTGTCGGGTAGCTAAGAGAGAACTCCGTTACTTGCCGCCCAGTCGCGACTGGTACTTGGCTACGGCAGCCGTGTAGGCGGAGCTGGCCAGCAGACGCTGATATTCGGCATAAGCCTTGCGGTACTCGGTGCTGAATTCTGTTTCGACATAAGCCGCAGGCGTGGGCATATAGCCAAGACCTGCACGCTGGTACATCTCAAGGTCGGCCATCACTTCGGCACGACTTTTGCTGGAGGTTACGGAATTTTGGGGGAGGTCTTGAGCCATGGCAACCGCGGCGCTAGCGGTCAGCACAGCTGCGGTCAACAAACGGGTGAGGGAGCGCATTTTCAATCCTTTCAACGGCGCAGCAGCGGAAAGAAGACCTGCCACGTGCTGCACGACTGAACTATGCGCCCGGCCTCACGGGCCGTCTGTGCGTTTTCTCACGCAAAAAATCATTTCACATTACAAAAAATCAATGCGCTTCTTCAAGCAGCAGCCGCAGACCATCGACGCGGCAAAGACGCAGATTGCGCCCCTCGCGCCTGAGCAGGCCCAGACGCGTGAGCCGCGACATCTCTCGCGCGACCTCTTCGCGGCTGGTGCCCAGCATCAGGGCCAGGTCGTTCTGGCGCGGGGCCGGGGAAAGCAGCGCCTCGTCGTTCTCGACTCCCGCCATCTCCGCGCGCTCCAGCAACTGGGCATGCAGACGGCCGCGCACCGTGAGGGTTCCCAGACTGACCACGCGCCGGGCCAATATCCCGGCCAGCTCGCTGAGCCGCTGGACCACGGCCCGCATGACCAGCACATCGCTCATGATCAATGCTTCGAGCTGTGCACTGGAGAGCGATGCCACCAGGCTTTCATGCGTGGCCTGAACCTGTACGGTCACATGTCTGACCGGAGGCTTGGGCGAGAACGCACCGAAAAAGTAGCCGGGCTCCAGATAGCCCAGAATCATGGCCCGCCCGCCAGCGCTGTAGCTGCCGACACTGAGCTGGCCGTTGATCAGCATGTACATGCGCTCATCGGTATAGGCTCCGTGCAGCACCTGCCCCGCTTCCAGCCGATGCCACAGACATTGGCCCGCCAGCACGGACAGCCTCTCGTCGGACAGCGACTCCAGCCAGCTCACGTTGCGCAGCCCCTGCCAGGCAACGGCTGAAACAGGTGAAGAAACCGACGGCAGCTGGAGCTCGACCATGGACATGAACAACCTTGTACAAAAAAATGAAAGGCCGCAGAACGCAGGGCCGTGCAGTACGTGGCCACACAGCATAGTAAGGTGGCCGACAGCAGCCATACCCTTTTTTCACGTGGCGCTGCAGCGCAGCATCGCATAGACTCGCGGGCAAATTTGCCTGCAGGCTTTTCTGCGGGGCCAGGCCATAGACATATCAGGAGACAGCTCATGACCGCCACCGGTACGCCTTACGGCACCATTCCCCCCTCTTCGCCCCAGCCCCAGCGCCGCCCCGTCAGCCTGCCACGCCTGGCCCAGATGCGCGCGGCCGGTGAAAAAATCACCATGCTCACGGCCTATGACGCCACTTTTGCAGCCGTGGCCGATGCCGCCGGTGTGGAGTGCATTCTGGTCGGCGACTCGCTGGGCATGGTCTGCCAGGGCCTGCACAGCACCGTGGGCGTGACACTTCAGGATATGGCCTATCACACGGCCAGCGTCACACGCGGCCTGCACCGCGCCCAGGCCACGGCCTGGGTGATTGCCGACATGCCCTACGGCAGCTATGCCGAAAGTCCCGAGCAGGCCATGCGCAGTGCCTGCGAGCTGATGCAGGCCGGCGCCCATATGGTCAAGCTCGAAGGCGGTGGCTGGACCGCTCCCACCGTGCGCTTTCTCGTCGATCGCGGCGTGCCCGTCTGCGCCCATCTGGGACTGACGCCGCAGACCGTGCATGCCCTGGGCGGCTACCGCGTCCAGGGCAAGGACGAGCAGGCCGCAGCCACGCTGCGCCAGCATGCGCTGGAGTTGCAGGACGCCGGGGCCGCCATGCTGGTGCTGGAGATGGTGCCCGCCGCCCTGTCCGCCCAGCTGACAGAGCAGCTGCCGCTGTGCCACACCATCGGCATTGGCGCGGGCAATGGCACGGCCGGCCAGGTTCTGGTGCTGCACGACATGCTGGGCGTGAACCTGGGCAAGATGGCCAAGTTCGTGCACAACTTCATGGCCGATGCAGGCAGCGTCAAGGGTGCCATGGAAGCCTATGTGCAAGCCGTCAAAAATGGCAGCTTCCCCGACAATGCGCTGCACGCCTGGTGAGTCCGGGCCCTTGTTTTTGTCACGACTTACGCAAAACGGGCTCGGGCCGGGCGACTGCCTCAGAAGGCAGGCCGTTGTTGCACTCTTGTGTGCGTAAGTCCTATTTGTTTCCCCCCACTGTTTGAGCCATGCAAATCGTTCACACCATCGCCGACCTGCGCGCCGCTCTGGCTGGTCGCGGCCGTCCTGCTTTCGTGCCCACCATGGGCAATCTGCACGAGGGCCATCTCTGCCTGGTGCGCCAGGCCCGCCAGCATGGCGACGTGACCGTAGCCAGCATCTTCGTGAACCGCCTGCAGTTTCTGCCTCACGAAGACTTCGACAGCTACCCGCGCACCTTCGATGCCGACTGCGCCAAGCTGCAAGCCGAAGGCTGCGACATCGTCTTCGCCCCCAGAGAGAAAGACCTCTACCCCGAGCCGCAGACCTTCAAGGTCCAGCCCGATGCGCAACTGGCAGATATTCTGGAGGGGCACTTCCGCCCCGGCTTCTTCACCGGCGTCTGCACCGTGGTCATGAAGCTGTTCCAGGCCGTGTTTGCCACCACGGGCGGCGGCACGGCCGTTTTCGGGCAGAAGGACTATCAGCAGCTGATGGTGATCCGCCGCATGGTGCAGCAGTTCGCCCTGCCCATAGAGATCATCGGCTGCGCCACGGCGCGCGCCGACAGCGGCCTGGCACTGAGCTCGCGCAACGGCTATCTCAGCGATGAGCAGCGTGTGCAGGCCATGGCGCTGTCGCAGGCGCTCAAGGCCCTGGCCGATGCCGCGCGCCAGGGCGGCAATCTGGCCGACCTCGAAGCGCAGGCCATGGCCGCGCTGCGCGCCAAGGGCTGGGAGCCCGACTATCTGAGCGTGCGCCAGCGCAGCGATCTGCAGACGCCTGCCGATGCGCGCAGCGGCGATCTGGTGGCCCTGGGCGCGGCACGCCTGGGCAGCACCCGGCTCATAGACAACCTGGAGTTCTAGGATTGCGAAGCCCTCTTGGGCGCTTTGTAGCGGGGGCATGCGGGCAGCGGGCGGCACACCTGCTGCGGCGCGGCCGGCCCAGAATCTGGCCTTTGCCCAGCGCCTCTGATTCAGGCCGCGCCGGTGTCCAGCCTCAAGAGCAATGCAGAGGCTGGTAGCGCTCTCAGCACTGGTAGGAGTCCACCGATGATCGACTGGGCAGAGCCTGTAGCGCAAGCCCCTGCCCCTTGAGCCGGCAAAACAGGCCGTCGCCCATTTCCAGCTCCAGCACAAAACCGGCATCGCTGGCAAAAGGCAGGGGCAGGCGGCGCAGGCGCTGCCCGGCGATATGCAGCTGCGCTTGCCGGACACGGCCCACAGCGGCCAGAATTGGAGTCAAATCCGTCCCCGGCGCTTTCTCAGTCGACGCAACGCGCTCGCATATCAATAGCAACGGCTGCCACAGCCCCTCGCCCGCCCCGGCGCGGTCACCGTCATGCACACGGGCGGCAGAAAAGCGGATCTGCAACGCGCCGTTGTGCAGGCTGACTGCCGCAATCTCGGAATCTTCAAACTCGAAATTCATGGGCCCAAGCATAGCGCTATGGCACCTTGGCTACAGCGGCCGGAGCCGCCGCCGCGCATACTGTCGCCACCCCATACACCGGCATGAAAGAGGCGCCCAATGAGCGAAAAACTGTATCTGGATGACCTGTACGTAGGCCAGAAGTTCGTCAGCGAGGGCTACCCGCTGGATGAGGCGCAAATCATTGCCTATGCCAGGCAGTTCGATCCCCAGGTCTTTCACCTCGACCCCGAAGCCGCCAAGCACACCTTCTTCCAGGGTCTGGCCGCCAGCGGCTGGCATACGGCCTCCATCAGCATGCTGCTGGTGACGCAAAGCATTCCCCTGGCCGACGGCGTGATCGGCGGCGGCATGGAGGAGCTGGCCTGGCCCCAGCCCACGCGCCCCGGCGACGTGCTGCAGGTGGAGTCCGAAATCGTGGAGATCATTCCCTCCCAGTCCAAACCCAACCGGGCCCTCGTGCGCGTGCTCTCCCACACCAAAAACCAGCGCGGCGAGGTGCTGCAGCGCTTCAGGCCCAAGATGGTGTGCTTCAAGCGCCCTGGCTGACCCTCACGCAGCAAAAGTCCCGGGCACTGCTTAATATCGCCCACCGGCGCTGTCTGCCCTGCACAGGCAGCGCCTCACTTGCTGCTGCGATATGAACCCCAATTTTTCCCTGAGCCGATGGCGCGCCGAATGGGCGCCCAGCGTACCGCGCGAGCTGCTGGCCGGTGCCGTCGCCACGTTTGCGCTGATTCCCGAGGTCATTGCCTTTTCCTTTGTCGCGGGCGTGGACCCGGCCGTGGGGCTGTACGCCTCCTTCATCATCAGCATCGTGATTGCCGTGTTCGGCGCGCGCCCGGCCATGGTCTCGGCAGCGGCCGGCTCGGTGGCCCTGGTGGCCGCGCCTTTGGTCGCCTCGCATGGTCTGCAATATCTGCTGGCCGCAGGCCTGCTGGCCGGCGCCATGCAGATCGCCTTCGGCCTGTGCAAGATGGGCTCTCTGGTGCGCTTTGTATCCAGCTCGGTGCGCACGGGTTTTGTCAACGCGCTGGCCATTCTGATCTTTTCAGCCCAGCTGCCGCATCTGCATGGCGCCAACACCGCCACCTGGGCCATGCTGGCCCTGGGCCTGGCCCTGATCTACGGGCTGCCCTGGCTGGGACAGAGACTGCAGCTCAAGGCGCTGGGCGCCATTCCCTCACCACTGATCTGCGTGCTGGTGCTGACGCTGCTGGCCAACTTCATGGGTCTGCCGCTCAAGACCGTGGCCGACCTCGGTCACCTGCCGGACAGCCTGCCGCTGTTCGCCCTGCCCGAAATCCCCGCCAGCCTGGAGACGCTGCGCATCATCGCCCTGCCCGCCCTGGCCATTGCCATGGTGGGCCTGCTGGAGTCGGTGCTTACGGCAGCCGTGGTGGACGACCTCACGGGCACGCCCAGCAACAAGAGCCGCGAATGCACGGGCCTGGGCCTGGCCAATGTCTCGGCCAGCCTGTTCGGCGGCATTGCGGGCTGCGGCATGATCGGCCAGGCCGTGGGCAATGTGAAATACGGCGGCCGCGGTCGTCTGTCCACCCTGTTTGCCGGGGTGTTTCTGCTGATTCTGATGGTCGCTTTGAAGCCCTGGGTGTCCCGGGTGCCGGTGATTGCTCTGGTGGCCATCATGGTCATGGTGTCGGTCTCGACCTTCGACTGGAAGTCGCTGGGCAATCTGGTGCGCCACCCGCGTCTGTCCAGCTCGGTGATGCTGGTGACGGTGGTCATCACCATCGCCACCCACAATCTGGCCGCCGGCGTGGTGGCCGGCGTGCTGCTCTCGGGCGTGTTCTTCACCTTCAAGGTGGCCAATATGCTGCAGGTCCGGGGCAGCCTGGACGAGGCTGGCGATATCTATACCTGGACGGTGAGCGGCCAGGTGTTTTTTGCCTCGGCCGATGCGCTGATCGAGGCCTTCGACGTGCGCGCCGCAGCCGGCAGACAGGCTCGCATTGATGTCAGTGGCGCGCATTTCTGGGACATCACCGCCGTGGGCGCGCTGGACAAGGTCATGGAGCGTCTGCGCCAGCATGGCTGCCGCGTGGAGCTCACGGGGCTGGATGAGGCCAGTCAGCGGCTGATAGAGCGCATCAGGGTCTAGGTTCGGCGGCTGAGGAGCGCTTATTTCAGACTGGTCTGCGACAGGCGCTTGGCATTGGCCACGGCCTTGCGGCGAATCGGCGCCAGGCTTCTGGCCGCCACCTTGTCAGCCGCCACGGGCAGATTCTGGCCCATGGTCCAGGGGTTGCGCATCCAGGCCAGACACAGCTGCTGCTGCACCTTGAACATTTCAGCCCCCATGGTCAGCCAGGCCTGGCTGAAGGCGACCTGCTTTTCCACCACCATGCGCGTGAACTCCTTCTGATCGCGCGCAGAGAGCACCGGACCGCTGAGCGCCATACGCGTGAGCCGGTGGTTGATAACCTGAGGCACGGCCATGCTGATGTCCAGCAGCTCGCTGGCGGTGCGGTGAGGGATGGCGGATTCAGGCATGGGTAACTCCTTGCATTCAGGCGCTTTATTGTGCACTGCAACATAGAAGTTTGCGCAAGCTCACCTGCGAAAGCCCTGCCGCCGAAATCAGCGCCTGTGCCCAAGCAGACCGAGCGCCTCCTGCTCCAGTGCCGCCGTCAGCCAGGGCAGGGCCGCATCGGCGGGCCGGTGCAGCGGCAGCAGCATATGCACCTGAAACGCTATCGAGAACGCCAGCGGCCGCACCACCAGTTGCGGGCCGGCGCAGGCCCGCGCCGTCAGCGGGTTGACGACGGCCAGACCCAGGCCATGCTGCACCATGGCGCAGACGGCCACTGCGCTGGCGGTCTCCAGGCTCAGCTTGCGCTGCACGCCGGCGCGGGCAAACACCGCATCGATCTGGGCCCGGTAGGGATCGTCCCTCGCCAGGCTGATGAAGGATTCGCCTTCAAAGTCCCGCTCGCTCAGCAGCGCCTTCTGCGCCAGTGGGTGGCTGGCTGGCAGCACGGCCACTTCGTCCATGGCAGGCAAGGGCAGGCTGCGCGTGCCCGGCGGTGCATCGGCCAGCTCGGACAGGCCCAGATCGAAGCGCTGGGCCGCCATCCACTCCTGCAGCAGCGGCGCCTCCTGGGTGCTCACGCTCACGGCCACGGCGCCGTGACGGGCATGCAGACGTGCCAGCGCGCCCGGCAGCAAGGCGTGGCTGAGTGCCGGCAGGCACAGCACGCTGAGGCTCGCCCCCTGCGGACGCCCCAGCTCCACGGCGCGGTCGATCACGCGCTCCAGGCCCTGCCAGCTGCGCCGCACCTCGTCCCAGAGCAGCAAGGCCCGCGCATTGGCACGCAGCCGGCCCTGCACACGCTCGAACAGCGCATAGCCAAGCAGTTGCTCCATGCGCGCCAGCTCGCGACTCACCGTGGGCTGGGAGGTATAGAGCAACTGCGCCGCGCCGGTGACGCTGCCGGCCGTCATGACGGCACGGAACACCTCGATATGGCGATGGGTGATGCGCTGCGAAGCTTCTGAATCGGTCATGCGCAGAGCATATCAATATTGAATAATCTTCATAAATCAAGCTATTGGACTGAATAGATAGCCGCATGCATGATGCGCAGAACTATTCCCTTTCAAGAGACCGCCATGGCAAACCCCTTCTCTCCCGCACAGCTCTGGAACCTGGCCGACCAGTACGGCACGCCGCTGTGGGTGTATGACGCCGCCACCATCCGCGAGCGCATTGCCCAGCTCAAGGCTTTCGACACCGTGCGCTTTGCCCAGAAGGCCTGCTCCAACATCCACATCCTCAAGCTCATGCGCGAGCAGGGCGTGAAGGTGGATGCGGTCTCGCGCGGCGAAGTCCTGCGTGCGCTGGCAGCGGGCTTCAAGCCCGGCTTTGGCGAGCCTGCCGACATCGTCTTCACGGCCGATGTGATGGACGAGGCGACGCTGGCCACCGTGGTGGAGCACAAGGTTCCCGTGAATGCGGGCTCCATCGACATGCTGCACCAGCTGGCTGCCGTCTCCAAGGGCCACCATGTCTGGCTGCGCATCAACCCCGGCTTCGGCCACGGTCACAGCAACAAGACCAACACCGGCGGCGAGCACAGCAAGCACGGCATCTGGCACAGCGAACTGGAAGACGCGCTGGATGCCATCAAGGCTGGCGGTCTGGTGCTGGCCGGCCTGCATATGCACATCGGCTCGGGCGTGGACTACGGCCATCTGCAGGAAGTCTGCGGCGCCATGGTCAAGCTGGTCGAGCGCGCCAAGGCGGCGGGCGTGGACCTGCATGCGATTTCCGCCGGCGGCGGCCTGTCCATCCCCTATCGTGCTGGCGATGCCACCATCGACACCAACCACTACCACGGCCTGTGGGATGCGGCGCGCAAGCAGGCCGAAAGCCTGGTGGGCCACAGCCTGGGACTGGAGCTCGAACCCGGCCGCTTCCTGGTGGCCGAATCCGGCGTGCTGCTGGGCACCGTGCGCGCCACCAAGAACGCGGGCAGCAACCACTTCGTGCTGGTCGACACCGGCTTCAACGAACTGATGCGCCCCAGCATGTACGGCAGCTACCACGGCATGGAAGTGCTGCGCCGCGACGGCCAGAGCCTGCCCGCGCAGGACAGCGTGGTGGCCGGCCCGCTGTGCGAATCGGGCGATGTCTTCACCCAGGGCGACGGCGGCGTGGTGCTGCCCCGCTCGCTGGCCGGTGCCGGCGTGGGCGACCTGCTGGTGATTCATGACACAGGCGCCTACGGCAGCTCCATGTCCAGCAACTACAACACCCGCCCGCTGGCTGCCGAAGTGCTGGTCGATGGCGCGCAGACCCAGCTGATTCGCCGTCGCCAGACGGTGGAAGAACTGCTGGCGCTGGAGATTGGTTTGTAACTCCCCCTGAGCCGCTTGACTGGGCGGCCCCGCGCCTTCCCCTGGCCGGGCGCCCCTCTCTCTACGCTGCGCGCCAAGGGAAGGGGACGACAGCATCGCTGGGGCAGCCCTGGCTGCGGGGCGGCGCGGCCGGCTAGGCCCTTGCTTGCTGTCTCTCTCTCTTGCGTCACGCCCCATGATTGAGTTCACGCCATGAATTCAATAGCAGCTAGCGCTTAGTCATCAGGCGCTTCAGGCCAAAATCACCTGAAATCTTTTCTCTAGGCACCGCCCAGTGCCCGGTAAGTTCTTCCATGTCACAGCACTGCGCCCCTTCAGTCCATCGCCATACGCTGACGGGCATCGGCTTCACGGTGCTGGCCTGCGCCTGTTTTTCGATACTCGATACGGGCTCCAAATATGCGGGCGCCCTGCTGCCGCTGCTGATGGCCCTGTGGCTGCGCTATGCGCTGCAGTCGGCGCTGACCGTGGGTTTCGCAGTGGCAAGACACGGGCTGGAGATTTTTCGCACCCGGCGCCCGGGCTTTCAGTGTCTGCGCGCCATTCTGTTTTGCCTGAGCAATGCGCTGGCCATGCTCAGCCTGCGCTATCTGCCGCTGGCCGAGTTCACGGCCATCGTGGCGCTGACGCCGCTGGCCCTGACCTTGCTGGCCGCGCTCTGGCTCGGTCAGCAGGTCAGCCCCTTGCGCTGGGTGCTGGTGGCGCTTGGCTTTGCGGGCACGCTGGTCATCCTGCGGCCCGGCGGCGGCCAGTTCAGCGGCTGGGCCCTGGTCTGGCCTGCGCTGCAACTGCTGGCCAACACCGCCTATCAGATTCTCAGCAGCCGCATGGCGGGCAAGGAGCGCCCGCTGACCACGCAGATCTACACCAGCCTGCTGGCCCTGAGCCTGACCTGCATGGCCCTGCCCTGGTCCTGGCAGTGGCCCGACAGCGCCGCGCTCTGGCTGGCCGCCATTGCCATGGGCGCAGGCAGCGCCGCCGGACATCTGATGCTGCTCAAGGCCTATGAAAAAGCCGAGCCCGCCACCATCACGCCGTTTCTCTACAGCCAGATTCCCTGCGCGCTGCTGGCCGGCTGGCTGGTCTACGGCCATATCCCCGACCAATGGGCCGTGCTGGGCATGCTCGTCATTGCGCTGTGCGGGGCGGCGAGCGCCTGGCTCAGCATCAGAGAAGCAAAGTAGCGCCCCGGGCACGCCTGAATCCAGCGGCAGGCCGCAAGCCCTCTTAAAACAATAGCTGCTACCGCTTCCACCCATTGACTTTCAGATAGAAAGATATCTGAAATCTATGAATATCAAGCGCTTGCAGCTATCGTTTTATTGGCTCATTGGCTCAATGGCTTATTGCCTTATTCACCGCGCGGATCACGCACCATCAGGTGCTGCACGGCTTCGGTGACCGGCAACTGGCCGTCCAGCAGTGCAACCACGGTTTCGGTGATGGGCATTTCCACGCCGACCTGGCGTGCCCGTGCGAGCACGGTGCGGGCGCTGTACACGCCCTCGGCCACATGGCCCAGCGATGTCACGGCCTGCTCCAGGCTCTTGCCTTCGGCCAGCAGCAGACCCACCTTGCGGTTGCGCGAGAGATCGCCGGTCGCAGTCAGCACCAGATCGCCCAGGCCGGACAGGCCCATGAAGGTCTCGGCGCGCGCGCCCAGCGCCACTCCCAGACGCGTCATCTCGGCCAGGCCACGTGTGACCAGGGCTGCGCGCGCGTTCAGGCCCAGTTGCAGGCCGTCGCAAAGACCCGTGGCAATGGCCAGCACATTCTTGACGGCTCCGCCCACCTCCACGCCCACGATGTCGTGATTGGCATATACGCGCATGGCCTCGCCGTGAAAGGCCGACACCAGCAGCTCGCTCACGCCCTCGTGGGCGCTGGCTGCCACCAAAGCCGTAGGCTGCTGGCGCGCCACCTCGGCTGCAAAGCTGGGGCCGCTGAGCGCACCGCTTTGCAGCTGCGGAGCCACCTGCTGGCAGACTTCATGCGCCATCAACCCATAGCTGCCGGCAGGGGCATCGGCGGCCACGGCCTCGAAGCCCTTGCACAGCCAGACCACGGGCCGGCGGCAATCCTTGAGCTGGCCCAGCCACTGGCGCAGCGCCGCCATGGGCGTGCCCAGCACAATCAGATCGGCATCCGCCACATGCTCCATCACATCGCCGCTGACCACCGTGAGCGCATCCGGAAAGCGGATACCGGGCAGATAGCGGCTGTTGGCGCGCTCGGCCTGCATGAGCTGCGCCTGCGCCGGGTCCCGCGCCCAGAGGCTGACGCGGTCCTGCTGCGGATGAGTGGCCGCGCTGATGGCCATGGCCGTACCCCAGGCGCCAGCGCCGATGACAAGAATTTTCATACCTGAATTTTGATAGCAGTTTGCGCACAACCCACAAGAAAAAAGAGGCCTCTAGGGCCTCTTTTTTGCCTGGCTGCCGATTCTTGCACATCGCAGGAATCGGCAATCGCCGTCAGCTTACTGGGGCAGCTGGCCTTCGGCCTGTGCTGCGGCAGCCGCTTGCTGCTGCTCGTACATGGCCTGGAAGTTGATTTCGGCCAGGTGCACGGGAGGGAAGCCGGCGCGGGTCACCACGTCTGCCACGTTGCCGCGCAGATAGGGGTAGATGATCTGGGGGCAGGCAATGCCGATCACGCCGCCCATCTGGTCTTCGGGCACATTGCGGATTTCGAAGATGCCGGCCTGCTTGGCTTCGACCAGGAACACGGTCTTGTCCTGAATCTTGGTCTGAACCGTGGCGGTCACGGCCACTTCGTAGACGCCTTCAGCCACGGGGGTGGCTTCCACGCCCAACTGGATGTCCACGCTGGGCTGCTCCTGCTCAAGCAGGATCGCGGGAGAGTTGGGCTGCTCCAGGGACAGGTCCTTCAGATACACGCGCTGGATCTGGAACACGGGGCTGTTGTCTTGTTCGGCCATGATGAGCTAGGTCTTTCAGAAAAATCTTGAGAAGGAAATGAAAATGCCTGCGTAGAGAATTAGCACACAGCTATCCTCACAGCAGGCATTTCCATGAAATAGCACTTTGCATTATGCAGTGACAGCCAAAGGCTGCATCGTAGCGAGCAGCACAAAGCGCAAATTCATGCCGATTGGCGGCAGTGGCACGGCAAGTAATCAGCTTTGCAGCAGGGGCAGCAGACCGCCCTTGGCATCCAGGGCCATCAGATCGTCGCAACCGCCCACATGGGTATCGCCAATGAAGATCTGGGGTACGGTGCGGCGGCCCGTGGTCTTCATCATGTGATCGCGGGCAGCGGTATCGAAATCGATGCGCACCTCTTCGATCTGCTCCACGCCCTTGGATTGGAGAATCTGCTTGGCACGGATGCAATAAGGGCAGACGGCGGTGGTGTACATCTTCACGGCTTGCATGAGCAACTTCCTCGGTGTTTTTGCAATGCCGCATGCAGCGCTGCATGCGTCAGGGTTCTCAGTTGGGGCCGGATCAGGCTTTTTCAACCGGCAGGCCGGCATCGCGCCAGGCCTTCATGCCGCCAGCCAGCGCCTGGGCCTTTTCGTAACCCAGCTTCTTGGCCACGGCTTCGGCACGCGCGGCGCGAGCGCCCGATGCGCACACCAGCACCACGGGCAGCTGCTTGTTCTTGACGGTGGTGGGCAGCTTCTCTTCCAACTGGCTCAGGGGCAGGTTCCTGGCTCCGTTGACATGGCCGGCGGCAAACTCTTCAGGCTCGCAGACGTCCAGCACCACGGCTTTTTCGCGGTTGATCAGGTGCACGGCAGCCGCTGCCGAGAGCGAACCGCCGGTCGCGCCGCGCAGCGCGGGCAGCAGCAGCATCACACCCGAAGCCACAGCAATCAGGATCAAATACCAGTTATCAATGATGAATTTCACGTCATTCCTTGGGATGGCAAACCGGACGATTTTAGAGGCAGGCCAGCCTGCGGGCCGCAGCAAAGAGCCACAGACCTGCAGCCTGCAAGCCCATAACCCCGATTGACGTGCCCTGGGCCGCAAGTGGGCGCTGCGCACAATCCCCGAAGCTCGCTACAGGAATAGCGGGTCGACCGACGCCAGATCGGTCCGGCTTTCCTTGCCTGATGCCCGGACAAAGCCCAGCCCCTAAAATGCACGGTTTTGACTTTGTGTCATTACTGCTTTGCTACTTTGAGAGAATCCATGTACAAGCTCGTTCTGATCCGCCACGGTGAATCCACCTGGAACCTAGAAAACCGCTTCACCGGCTGGACCGATGTGGATCTGACTGCCACCGGCGTCGAACAGGCCAAGAAGGCCGGCCAACTGCTCAAGGCAGAAGGCTATGACTTCGATGTGGCCTATACCAGCGTGCTCAAGCGCGCCATCCGAACCCTGTGGCATGTGCAAGACGAAATGGACCGCACCTGGCTGCCCGTCGTGCATAGCTGGCGTCTCAACGAACGCCACTACGGCGGTCTGCAGGGTCTGAACAAGGCCGATATGGCCAAGCAGTACGGCGATGAGCAAGTGCTGGTGTGGCGCCGCAGCTACGACGTGCCGCCTCCCGCCCTGGAAGCCACCGACCCCCGCAGCGAACGCAGCGATGTACGCTACGCCAAGCTGCAGCCCGAGCAGATCCCGCTGACCGAGTGCCTCAAGGACACGGTGGCCCGCGTCGTGCCGTTCTGGGACGAGTCCATCGCCCCCGCCATCAAGGCCGGCAAGCGCGTGGTGGTTGCTGCTCACGGCAACTCCATCCGCGCCCTGATCAAGTATCTGGACAACATCGCCGACGACCAGATCGTGGGCGTGAACGTGCCCAACGGCATTCCTCTGGTCTATGAACTGGACGCCGATCTCAAGCCCATCCGCCACTACTACCTGGGCGACGCCGAAGCCGCAGCCAAGGCAGCAGCGGCAGTTGCGGCTCAGGGCAAGGCCTGAGAGAGACCTCTTCACCGTCCCTGTTCAGGCCGCTTGCGCAGTCTGAACAGGAATGACACGGCAAAAGGCCTGTGGAACCTCATGGGCCTTCCGCCGTCCAAGGTGTATATTGCGAATGGTTTAAGGGGTGCTATGGGTCAAAAAATCAAAATTGCAGGCTGGATCTCTGTGGGCGTGGTCGCTGGTGCGTTGACCACCGTATCCCTGCAGACGCTGGCTCGCGGGGGTGTGACGCCTCTGCCACTGGAAGAAATCCAGCAGTTGTCGGCCGTCTTCGGCCTGATCAAGACCGATTACGTGGAGCAGGTCAGCGACAAGAAGCTGATCACCGATGCCATCTCCGGCATGGTCTCCAGCCTGGACCCTCACTCCCAGTACTTCGACAAGAAAACCTACAAAGAATTCAAGGAAGGCACTTCCGGCAAGTTCGTTGGTGTCGGCATCGAGATCACCATGGAAGACGGGCTGATCAAGATCGTCTCCCCCATCGAAGGCTCGCCCGCTTTCCGCGCGGGTCTCAAGACCGGCGACCTGATCACCAAGATCGACGACACGGCCGTCAAGGGCCTGACGCTCAATGACGCTGTCAAGCGCATGCGTGGCGAGCCCAATACCAAGGTGCGCCTGAACATCCTGCGCAAGGATGAAAGCCGCAGCTTCCCTGTCTCCATCACCCGTGAAGAAATCAAGACCCAGTCGGTCAAGGGCAAGGTCATCGAGCCCGGCTACGCCTGGATCCGCCTGAGCCAGTTCCAGGAACGCACCGTCGATGACTTTGTGCGCAAGGTCGAGGAAATCTACAAGCAGGAGCCCAATCTCAAGGGACTGGTGCTGGACCTGCGCAACGACCCCGGCGGTTTGCTGGATGCGGCCGTAGCCATCTCTGCGGCCTTCCTGCCCCCCGATGTGCCCGTGGTTTCCACCAACGGCCAGTTGGCCGAAAGCAAGGCCGTCTACAAGGCATCGCCCGAGTTTTACGCCCAGCGCGGTTTTGGCGACCCCTTGCAACGCCTGCCTGCGGCACTGAAAAAGCTGCCTCTGGTGGTGCTGGTCAACGAAGGCTCGGCCTCGGCCAGCGAAATCGTGGCCGGAGCTCTGCAAGATCACAAACGCGCTACCGTCATGGGCAGCCAGTCCTTTGGCAAAGGGTCGGTGCAAACCGTGCGCCCTCTGGGGCCCGATACGGCTCTCAAGCTGACGACGGCGCGCTACTACACGCCTAGCGGAAAATCCATTCAGGCCAAGGGCATCGTGCCCGATGTGATGGTGGATGAGACTGCAGACGGCGATTTGTTTGCTGCACTGAGCATGCGTGAAGCGGACCTTGAAAAGCACTTGTCCAGCGGGCAAGGTGCGGAGGTCAAGAACGACTCACTTGAAAAGGCCCGCGAGGAAGCACGCAAACGCCTGGAAGAGGAAGCCAAGAAGCCAGCTGCCGAACGTCGCCTGCCGGAATTCGGGTCTGAAAAGGACTTTCAGCTGCAACAGGCACTGAACAAGCTCAAGGGCCAGCCCGTCAAGGTCAGCAAAACCCTGACGGAGCGCAAAATCGAAGAGAAGCCCGGAGACGCGACGGCTGCAGACAAAAAGCCCGCCGACAAGAAAGCGCCCGAAAAAGGCGAATCCGACAAGAGCAAAAAATAAGCACCGGGTTATGGAACCCGCTCAAAATCAGCCGGGCTTGCCCGGCTTTTTTCTTGGAACCATGGAAGCAAACCGATGAATGACGATCAATTGCTACGCTATTCCCGTCACATCATGCTCGACGAAATCGGCATCGAAGGCCAGGAGCGCATTCTGGCGGCGCATGCAGTGATCATCGGAGCCGGCGGCCTGGGCTCGCCTGCCGCACTCTACCTGGGCTCGGCAGGTGTGGGGCGCATCACCATCGTCGACAACGACGTCGTGGACATGACCAATCTGCAGCGCCAGATTGCCCACACGACCGAACGCATAGGCATGCCCAAGGTGGAATCGATCCGCACTGCCGTACATGCCATCAATCCCGGGGTCGAGATTCGCTGCATCCAGCAGCGTGCAACCGAGAGCCTGCTCGACGAGCTGCTGCCCGAGGCAAGCATCGTGCTCGACTGCACCGACAACTACAAGAGCCGCCAGGCCATCAATGCCGCTTGCGTGCGACACGGCGTCCCCCTGGTTGAAGGAGCGGCCATCCGTGTCGATGGCCAGCTGATGGTCATTGATCCACGCAACCCCGACAGCCCATGCTATGCATGCGTCTTTCCGCCAGAGGCTGAATTCGAAGAGGTTCAGTGCTCAACCATGGGCGTCTTTGCTCCGCTGGTTGGGCTGATAGGCACCCAGCAAGCAGCAGAAGCACTGAAGCTGATTGTCGGTTTTGGCCGATCTTCTGTCGGACAACTTCAAATGCTTGATGCACGTTCCATGGAGTGGAGTAGGATGAAAATTGCTAGGGTTAAAACCTGTGATATCTGCGGAGTGCCAAACACAAATTACAAAAAATGACAATACAATGATTTTTTCATGGGCCGTAATTGATTTTCCACATTGAGAATTGAAATGACTCTTACCGCTTGATCCTTGGCGTCCACCTCATCAGCTTGCTACCGTCGTGAAACTGCGTACTTTTTTTGTTGAAGACAACCCCACGATTCGCGACAACCTGATTGCGACGATGGCGGAGCTTGCCGATGTGGAAGCGGTCGGGGTGGCAGAAACCGAAGCCGATGCTGTACGCTGGCTCAGCCAAAACCCTGACGCCTGGGATCTGGTCATCGTGGACCTGTTCTTGCGCGAGGGCAGCGGTCTCGGTATCGTCACAAGCCTTCAACATCGAGCACCGCAGAAAAAGCTGCTCGTGTTGAGCAATTACGCAACGGCCGATATACGACAGCGCTGCCTTGAACTCAGCGCAGATGCCGTATTTGACAAATCCAACGAAATAGATGCGCTTATCGATTTCTGTATTGATTTAAATACCAGTAAATCTTGAACATAACGCAAAATAAAAATGGCTTGAATATTTCAAGCCATTTTTATTTGAGCTTCCATTAATCGATCAATCGATTTTTCAGCGCATAGTATGTCAGGTCGCTATTGGAGGAAAGGCCCATTTTCTCCATGAGTCTTGTCCGGTAAGTGCTCACTGTTTTCACACTCAGCGAAAGCGATTTGGCGATGTCGCCAGCCGTCTCGCCGCGTGCGAGCTTCAAAAATACCTGAAATTCACGCTCCGACAGCTGCTCGTGTGCCGGAACATCATCCTTGCGGTTGAGTTGCTGGGCCAAAAGATCTGCCACTGCCGGCGTCAGGTAACGCCTTCCCAGCGCCACAGTCCGGATGGCCTCTGCAATGTCCTGAGGATCGCACTCCTTGTTGAGGTATCCGCTGGCCCCCTGACGAATCAAGTTGATGGCGTAATGTTCCTCAGGGTATCCACTTAGTATCAGGATGCCCATATCAGGTGCTTTGGCTCTGAGCATGGCCAAGGCATCTATGCCGCTTTGCCCCGGCATGGACAAGTCCATCAGCAGCACGTCAATTTCATGTTCCCGAACCAGGTCAATGGCCTCTCGTCCGTTGCCCGCTTCCCCCACGACCCTCAGATCTACATGTTCCGACAGGAATTGGCGTAATCCCGAGCGAACAATCGCATGGTCATCCACTATGCCTACTTTTATCATGAACACCTCTTTTCATGAAACTGCGCTCATCTCCAGGGCGCATCACATTTTAAGACCCGCACTATGATGTCAGTCGTTGACGCTACCGTTATGCAGAATATCAGGTAATTGCCTTGTAGGTGAGAGGATGTAGATGCGTTGGACCAATATCCGCAAAATTGCAGTCAGCCTGACGATCGCAGTCATTGCGGCAGTCTTAATGGTAAGCATTAATGAGGCAGGCTATAAGCGCTCGTTGCATGCTCTGGACACGCTCACCAAGACGCAAGCCACCAGAGCAAAGCTCAATTTGCTGATGCAGCAAATGCTGGATGCGGAAACCGGCCTGCGCGGCTACCTGCTGACAGGAGAGGAGCGCTATCTCGAGCCCTATAACTCGGCCTCCGCCGCCATCAGCAGCAGCATGGATGACCTGCGCGGCATCTTCATCATGGACCCCAAAGAGCTGGCCACCTTCACGCCGCTGGCCCGCCAGGTCGAGCGCAAGACCAGCGAAATGGAGCTGAGCCTGCGCCTTTATCGCCAGGGCAACGATGAAGCGTGGCGCTTTGTGATGTTTACCGACGTAGGCATGGAAAACATGGATGCCATACGGGGCCACATCAAAACCCTGATGGACAGCATCGACCAGCGCGTCAAGTCCAATCTCGCGGATATCGAACAAACGCTGGGCCTGTCACGCCTGGGAATTGCCACAGTGACCGCACTGGGGATTCTGGGCTTCTTCATGTATTTGCGACAGGCCAATGCGCTGCAGCACTCACATCAGCGCGAGCAGGAGATTCAGCGCGATGAACGCAATCGTCTGGAGGAAGTCGTTCGCGACCGCACGGCGGCCCTCACCGAGCTGGCAACTCATTTGCAGCAGGTACGCGAGGATGAGCGAGCGCACCTGGCACGCGAGTTGCACGACGAACTGGGCTCGCTGCTGACCGCCGCGAAACTGGACGTGGCGCGCCTGAAATCCAAGATCGACACCTCGATACCCGACGTCTCCGAACGCATCACCCATCTGATCGAGACGCTCAACAGCGGAATCGCACTCAAACGCCGCATCATCGAGGACCTCCGCCCCTCCTCTCTGTCCAACCTGGGCCTGACCACCGCCCTGGAAATCCTGACCCGAGAATTCGGTGAACGCAGCAACATCGAGGTGGAATGCAGCCTGGAGCAAGTGGACCTGCCTGAATCCACGCAGCTGACGGTCTATCGCGTCGTACAGGAGTCCCTCACCAACATCGGAAAATACGCCAAGGCCAGCCATGTCATCGTGACGGTGCACAACTATCCCACCTATGTGGCCGTGCAGATCCAGGACGATGGTCAAGGCTTCGAGCCGGCCAGCATGCGCCCCAACTCCCATGGTCTGGCAGGCATGAAACACCGTGTCGAAGCCGTTGGCGGCAGGCTCACCGTGGCATCCCAGCCCGGCAAGGGAACCACTATCTCGGCAGTCATTCCTTTGACCTTGGCAAACACCTGAACTCGGGGCGCAGGTCAACGCAGTCCTACATGACTGTCCCTAAATACCCCGACCCTGGTGACAGAAGCTCACCGTCAAGCTTGGGCTGCTCAGTTCTCTACAGTCAATACATGGCCGCACAGCAATGCTGTCGGTCTGCATTCGAAAGGAGAAAACCATGTTGCACTACGCCATTGTCTTTCTGGTGATTGCCTTGATCGCTGCAGTTTTCGGTTTCGGCGGGATTGCGGCCAGCGCCGTCGGTATTGCCAAGATTCTGTTTTTCGTCTTTCTGGTCATGGCCGTCATCACCTTCCTGATGGGCCTCGTGAAGAAATGACCAAGCCACCGAATGTGTAGAACTTTGTTCATGCACATTGCACAAACCACCAGTATTCGCCATGATCGTTCTCAACTTCTGCCTCCTGGAGGCAGAGTTCCGCAGACCGGCGTTACTGCACACGCTGTCACGAAAATTTCTAGATTTCAGGGAGTTCCAAACAATGAGCCAAGCCGTAAAAGACGCCAAGGACACGGTTGAAGATCTCAAGGGCGCCGCCAAGGATGTGGCGGCTGATGTCAAGGACACGGCAAAGCACGCCGCCCAGTCCGCCCAGAATGCTGCGCACAAGATGGCCGACGCTGCGCAAGATGCCGTGGACTCAGGCAAGCAGGCCGCCCAGAAGATGGTCAACGAAGCACGCGACGTGGCCGAGGATGTTGCCGACAAGGTGGAAGACACCGCACGCCGCGCAAGGCGCACGGCCTCCGAGGCGATAGACTCCTCGGGGCGTCACATGCGCAATCTCGACGACAGCGAAAACCCGCTGATCGACAACCTGGCCAACCGCGCACAGGATCTGGCCGAGCGCAGCATCAACTTCTGGGCCGACAACTCGCACCGCGCACGCCGTCAGTTCAACACCGCAGCGGATGCGACCACCAAGTATGTGTCCGAACAACCCGGGCGCTCCGTGCTGATCGCCGCTGCGACCGGCGCGGCCCTGGCGACGGCCTTCTTTCTGGGCCGCTCGCGCAGGAAGTAACTCTTGGAACGTGCTGACGTTCCTGGCTTTCGCAGGCGTGCTCTGCGCCTTTTCAAAACCAAGGGAGAACCATATGAAGAATCTGTCTCGTGCTTTGGCTTTCAGTCTGGTCGCTGCGACGACCGTGCTGGGTACCACGGCCTGTTCGGTGGCTCGTGACCAGCAGACTGTGGGCTCCTATGTGGACGACGCGGGCATCACCACGGCGGTGAAGGCCAAGATGGCCGAAGACAAGAATGTCTCGGCAACCGCCATCAGCGTCGAAACCATGAACGGCACTGTGCAGCTGTCGGGCTTTGCCAAATCCGAAGCAGAAAAAGCCCGGGCCGGCGAAATTGCCCGCACGACCAAGCATGTGCGTGAAGTGCGCAACAGCATCGTGGTCAGGCCCTGATGATGCACGCATGAAGCAAGGCTCTTTCTGAGGGCCTCGCTTCCCGCCACAAAGCCAGCTTTTGAGCTGGCTTTGTTTTTTCCTACACATGGCGGCTGACTTCGCCATTAAAGTGTTCGGATGCAAGTCTTCAACTGCGAGGCCTGCGGGCACCTGATCTATTTTGAAAGCCTGCAATGCGTGCATTGCGGCGCAAGCCAGGCATTTCTGCCCGATCAGCTGCGCGTCGGCATTCTTGCGTCGGCCGGGGCCCCCGACGCACGCTATCGCCCCTGCGCCCACCGCCACAACATCAGCCTGTGCAATTTTGCGATCGAGGCTTCAGACCCGCAGCCGCTGTGCGTTTCCTGCCGACAGACCGAATGGCTACCCGACAGCAGCGATCCCGCCAATGAGCTGCGCTGGGCCAAGATCGAGGGCGTCAAGCGCAGGCTGTTCTACACCCTGGCCAAGCTGGGCCTGCTGGACCCGCATGGGCACCGCGTGACCGAGCCGCGCTTTTCCCTGCTCGCAGACCTGCCCGGCCAGAATCCCGTCATGACCGGCCACGCCAGCGGCATGATCACGCTCAACGTCGTCGAGGCAGACGACGACGAGCGCGCCAAACGCCGCCAGGCCCTGCAAGAGCCCTATCGCACACTGACAGGACATCTGCGTCACGAATCGGGACATTTCTACTGGGATCAGCTGATAGCGAACAGCGAGCATCTGGAGCGCTTCAGGGCATTGTTCGGCGATGAGAATCAGGACTATGCCCAGGCGCTGCAGCGCCATTACGGCAAGGACCCGCTGGACAACCGCTGGCGCAATCAGTTCATCAGTGCCTATGCCACGGCCCACCCCTGGGAGGACTGGGCCGAAACCTGGGCTCACTATCTGCACATGGTGGATTTGCTGGAGACCGCAGCCAGCTACGGCACCTGCATTACCGTGCCGGACATCCCGAGCAGCGGCCAGCAGCTCATTCAAAACCCGCTGGGGCCGGTGCCGCCCGATTTTTCGGTGATGCAGTCCCAGTGGGTGCCGCTGACGCTGCTGCACAACAGCCTCAACCGCAGCCTGGGCCATGGCGACGCCTATCCATTCGCCATTTCGGGCCCGGCCTGGGACAAGCTGCGCTTTGTCCACGAGACCATCAGCAGCTATCGCAGCAGGCTGGCGGGCCAGGGCAGCTGAAAGCTCAGGGCTTGCGGCCGACCTTGAGCATCAGGCGCTCATGCACGCCCTTGGAGACAAACTTGTCCACATCGCCATTGAGCGTGGCAATCTCGCGCACAAAGGTGGAGCTGATGAACTGATAGCGATCGCTGGGCGTGAGGAACACGGTTTCCACTTCGGGCATCAGCGTGCGATTCATGCCGGCAAGCTGGAACTCATAGTCGAAGTCGGTTACCGCGCGCAGGCCGCGCACCATGGCCTTGGCGCCGCGAGCGAGCACAAAATGCGCCAGCAGCCCGTCAAAGCTCTCCACCTCCACCTGCGGATAGTTGGCGCAGGCCTCGCGCACCATGGCAATGCGCTCCTCCAGCGAAAACAGCGTCTTTTTGTGATGGCCTGCCGCCACGGCCACGATGACCTTGCCAAACAGCTGTGCAGCCCGGCGCACCACATCTTCATGCCCCAGCGTGATCGGGTCAAAGGTTCCGGGGTAAACAGCAATCAGGTCCTGACTCATGGCTTATCTCTCTCCTGAGGGTCTTGATGAGGGTGAGGGTTGCTGCAGTGCAGCGTCAAGAGATTATGCATTCAGGCCTTCGCAGCGTTGACCCATGCAAAAAAGAGCTGCCGACGCCTCTGCTCGAAGCGCCTGCAGCTCCCGGTGCGGCAGCAAAGCCTTACTGCTTTTTCAGCAGATGCGCATGGACGGCGCCGGCCTTCAGATAGCGGTGCAGCTCCAGCCCCATTTCCAGCAAGCGATCCTCGGCCCAGGCTTCGGGAGCTTCCAGATAAATGAAGCCGCCCTCATTCAAGGCCGCCGTGGCGGCCTTGAGCGCGGGCTCGAACAGCTCGGTCTGCCCGAAGGGCGGGTCCAGCAAGATCAGATCCTGCCCTGCCACGGTCTTCAGGCAGCTCAGCGCATCGCCGCGCTGCACCTTGACCATCCGGGCATCGAGCTTTTGCTGAAGGCGCTGCAGCTGCTGCACCAGGGCGGCATCCTGCTCGTTCATGATGACGCTGCTGGCGCCGCGCGATGCGGCCTCGAAACCGAGCGCCCCCGTGCCCGCAAAGGCATCGATGCATTTCCAGTTGCTCAGGTCCTGGCCCAGCCAGTTGAACAGGGTCTCGCGCACCCGATCGGGCGTGGGCCGCAGACCGGGCTTTTGCGCCACGGCCAGACGCGTGCGACGCCATTGCCCGCCGATGATGCGGATTTCACCGGCCCCCGTGGCTGCCGGCTTGGCAGCGGCAGGCTGGGCAGCCTTGGCTCCGGGGCGGGCCGGACGGCTGGCCGCCAGCTCCTGCGCCTTGCGCTCGGACTCGTGAATCATCTTGTCCAGCGCCTTGCGGCCTGCGGGGGTGTGTAGCTTGATAGCACTGCGGCTCATGGCTTGGCTCCGAGAGTGATGGTGACCATGCGCTCGGGCTGAACCATGCGTTGCATCGCCTCCTTCACGTCCTTGGTGGTCAGAGCCTGAACGCGATCGGTCCAGTGCTCCAGATAATCGAGAGGCAGGCCATTCCAGGCGATGTTGGCCACATTGCCCAGCAGCTTGCGATTGCTGTCTATGCGCAAGGCAAAGCCGCCGATCAGATTGGCCTTGGCCGCCTTGAGCTCCTTGTCGCTAGGACCTTCGGCAATGAATTTGCGCAACACGTCCTGCGAGACCTTGAGTGCCTCGGCCGCCTGATCGGGACGGGTCTGCAGGCCGACGATGAAGGCGCCGCGATCCAGGCCCGGCGAGAAGTCGCTGGAGACACCATAGGTCAGGCCCCGCTTTTCACGCACTTCCTCCATCAGCCTGGAGGTGAAGCCGCCGCCGCCCAGGATATGGTTGCCCACCATCACGGCGAGAAAATCGGGGTTGTTGCGCGCAATGCCAGGCTGGCCGATCAGCACCTGGGCCTGGGCCGACTCGAACGGAATGTTCTCGACCTTGGCTTGCTCCAGATCCTGCACCTTGCTCACGGCAGGCAGCGGCGGGCAGTCGTTGCCATTGGTGGCCTGCAGCGGCCCCAGCAACTGCTTGACCAGGGCATCGGCCTGCTGGCGATTGACCGCTCCCACCACGCTGACCTTGGCGCGGCAGGCGGCAATCAGCTTGCGGTGAAAGTCCTGCATGGCCGAAATATCGATCCGGCCCAGGCTGTCGACCGTGGTCTGATAGCCATAGGGCGAGCTGCCGAACACGGCCTTGCGGAAGGCCTTGGAGGCCACGGTGCCGGGACGGGTATCGGCCTCCCTGATGGAGGCGCTCCAGCGCTCACGGTCACGCTGCCACACGGCGTCGGGCCAGCTTGGCGAGGCGATCTGGCGTGCCGCCAGGGCCACGGCCTTTTGCTGCAGATTGGGCTCGGTCAGCGTGCGCAGGCCATAGCTGAAGCTGTCACGCCCCGCGCTGGCGCCAAAGCTGGCACCCAGGTCGGCCCAGGCCTGGCCCAGGCCGTTCTCATCCAGCGCAGGCGCATCGCCTGCCGCCTTGATGCCCTTGGAGGACATCATGGCCACGGCCGTCGCCAGGCCCACCTTGTCCTCAGGATCACGGCGGCTGCCGGCGTCGAAGTCCACTTGCACATCCACCATGGGAATGCCGGGACTTTGCACCAGCCAGACCTGGGCGCCACTGGGCTGGCTCCAATGCTCTATCGGCAGCAAGGCCCAGGCAGATTGGGTCAAAAAACCCATTCCAGCGCTTACTACAAAAGCGCCAGCAGCTATCTTTTTCATAGTTTTCATAGGTTCCTCCGCTGCGCTCAGTGCATGGATTTATCGGCATCCGCCTTGCCCGACATGGGGCGCTGGGGCTTGCTACCCGCCGGCAGAGGCTGAGGCACCAGGGTGCCGACAGTGAGCTGGTCGTCGCCAAAATATCTGGCGGCCACGGCCTTCACATCATCAGAGGTGACTTTGCGCAGTTCGGCCAGCAGCTTGTCCTCGGCATCCAGCGGCATGTTCTGGATCCAGTAGTTGCCCAGGTTCTGGGCCTGGCCCATGACGGAATCACGCTCATAGACGTTGGAGGCCATCCACTGCGTCTTGACGCGCTCCAGTTCATCGGCCTGCACGCCCTCATCGGCCACCTTCTTGATCTGGGCACGCAGCGCAGCTTCCACATCGGCCACGGTCTTGCCCTGGGCCGGAACGCCGGTCAGCATGAACAGGCTGGGCCCGCGTCCCATGATGTTCGCCGAGCTGCCGGCGCTATCGGCCACACGGCCGTTGGCCTGGCCTTCACCCTGCACCAGGGCGCGCTCCAGACGGGCACCGTCATAACCGTCCAGCACGGCGGACAGCACCAGCAGCGCCAGCGCGTCCTTGTCCTCGGCCTGCAGCTTGTCCACGCTCTTCAGGGTGGGCGTGCGATAGGCCATGGCGATAAAAGCCTGCTCGGCCGGCTGCTTGACCTCGATGCGGCGCACGCCGATCTGGCTGGGTTCGGTCTGCGGCTTGCGCTGCGGCAATGCGCGCGCAGGAATGCTGCCGTAATACTTCTCGGCCCAGGCACGGACCTGGTTGACGTTCACGTCCCCCACCACCACGACGGCGGCATTGGCAGGCACATACCAGCGCTTGTGGAAGTCGCGCACATCGCCGGGCGTCATGGAGTTCAGGTCGCTCATCCAGCCCACCACGGGGCGGCGATAGGGCGATGCCATGAAGGTGGCCGCCATCAGCTGCTCCATCAGCATGGCGCGCGGCTGGTCGTCGGTGCGCATGCGCCGCTCTTCCTTGATGACCTCGATTTCCTTCTTGAATTCGGAGTCCGGCCACTGGTTGTTGGCAAAACGGTCGGACTCCAGCTTCATCACGTCTTCCAGACGGTTGGACGGAATCTGCTGGTAGTACCCCGTGTAGTCACGCCAGGTAAACGCGTTTTCCTGGCCGCCCAGCGCCGCCACGCGACGCGAAAAGTCTCCGGGCTTGACGCTTTTGGAGCCCTTGAACATCATGTGCTCCAGCGCATGGGCCACGCCCGTGGTGCCGTCGACCTCGTCCATGGAGCCCACGCGTACCCAGACCATGTGCACGGCCGTAGGCGCGCGCCGGTCGGGCTGCACGATCAGCTGCATGCCGTTCTTCAGCGTGAACTGCTGCACTTGCGGCACGGCCGCCGTGGCGGCAGCAGGCACAGGTTGCAACGATGCGCCCGGCGCAGCCAAGGCTGCCCCAGCGCTCAAACAGGCCATTAAGCCCAGTAAAGGGAGTGCGCGTACATGTTTCATAGAATGATGCGATTCTAAAAACCAGCCAATGTTCAGTTTTTTCAAGAAAAAGCCCAATTCACCCGATGCGGTGAACACCACGCCTGCTGCCGAGGCAGCTGCGGCGCCCGCTCCTGCTGCACAAACCAGACCCGCTCCACAGGATACGCCTGCTGCGCCTGCCGAAAACGGCAGCAGCTCCTGGTGGCGCAAGCCCTTTGGCGGCGGTGCGACGGCCAAGGCCGGCGAAGATCAGCCCGCTACTCAGGATTTTGTAGCAGCCCCAGAGCCTACCGCAAAGCCGCAAGCCCCAAATTCCCGTCAAAGCTGGATGGAACGCCTGAAAGCCGGTCTGCGCAAGACCGGCTCCAGCATTGCCACCGTCTTTACCGGCACGCAAATCGACGACAGGCTCTATGAAGAGCTGGAGGACGCGCTGCTGATGGCCGACACCGGCGTCAAGGCCACCCAGCATCTGCTCGATGACCTCAAGCGCCGCGTCAAGGAAACCAAGACCACCGAGCCCGCCGCCGTCAAGGCGCTGCTGGCCGATGCGCTGACCGATTTGCTCAGGCCCCTGGAAAAGCCGCTGACCATCGGCGAGCACACCCCGACCGTCATCATGGTGGCCGGCGTCAACGGTGCGGGCAAGACCACCTCCATCGGCAAGCTGACCAAGCATCTGGCCGACGACGAGCAGTCCGTGCTGCTGGCCGCCGCCGACACCTTCCGCGCCGCCGCGCGTGAGCAGCTGGGCGTCTGGGCCAATCGCAACACCGTGGAGATCATCAGCCAGGACGGTGGCGACCCCGCCGCCGTGAGCTTCGATGCCGTCTCCGCCGGCAAGGCGCGCAAAAAGGATGTGGTGCTGGTCGATACGGCCGGACGCCTGCCCACGCAGCTGCATCTGATGGAAGAGCTCAAGAAGATCAAGCGCGTGGTGAACAAGGCCGACGGCACGGCGCCGCACGAGGTGCTGCTGGTGATTGACGGCAATACCGGCCAGAACGCGCTGACCCAGGTGCGCGCCTTCGACGATGCGCTGCAGCTCACGGGCCTGATCGTCACCAAGCTCGACGGCACGGCCAAGGGCGGCGTGCTGGCCGCGATTGCGCAGGAGCGCCCCGTGCCCGTCTACTTCATCGGCGTGGGCGAGAAGATCGAGGATCTGGAAACCTTCAGCGCACGCGAGTTCGCCCAGGCCCTGCTGTCCTGAAGCACAAAACTATAGCTGTCAGCGCTTTATCTATAAAGATTTCAGATAGATTTAGCATTGAAATCCAATAAGGGAGCGCGTAAGGCGCTCCTTTTTTTATTCAGGCTTCAGAGCTGCACCTGCTGCTTGAGCCATTTGGCATAGTCGTTCAGGCAGCGCTCGGTGCGCATGGTGATCTGGGGCACTTCATAGCTGTGATGGCTGCGCAGCAGCTGCGTCAGCCGCGCCAGGGCCTCGGGCAGGGTCTTGCAGGTCAGCCGCCATTCGGGAGCGGTTTGCAGCACGCCGTCCCACTCGTAATACGAGGTGATGCGCTCGGTCTGCACGCAGGCCGCAGCCTTGGCCGAGACCAGGGCCCGCGCCATGTCCTCGGCCTCGGCCGAATGCCCCACGGTCGTCGTCACCACGCACAGCGTGGCCCAATGGAGGTCCTGCGCACGGGCGGACTTGAGAGGTGCGGTCTGGGTAGATGTAGTGCTCATGCCGACTAGTCTAGGCCCAAGACCGTCACGATCCGCCGAGCGTTACAACGGATACAAACCCAGCTGTTGCGCACGCAGCCGCGTCAGCCCCAGCAGCGCATCGGTGAACGGCGTGCTCATGCCGCACATGGCACCCATCTCGCGCACGGCGCCCACCAGGGCGTCCAGCTCCACCGGTTTGCCGGCTTCCACATCCTGGAGCATGGACGTCTTGAAGCCGCCCAGCTTGAGCGTGACCTGATGGCGGTCCTGCGGACTGTCGGCAATCGGCAGGCCGATGCGCGCGCCGATTTCCCGGGCCTCCAGCATCACCGCCGTGATGAAGTTGCACACCAGCTCATCGCCCAGAATCCTGTCCGTGGTCGCACCCGTGATCGCACTGACGGGGTTCATGGTCATATTGCCCCAGAGCTTGTACCAGGCGTCGCGCTGGATGTTGTCGCTGAGCCTGACCTCGATGCCGCCCGCGCGCAGCAGCTCGGCCAGCGCCAGCAGGCGCGGCGTGGTCGCATCGCCGGGCAGGGCCATGGGCTCGCCGACGATGAGGCTGTTGCCGAAATGCCGGCGCACCACCCCCGGCGCGTCGAGCGAGCAGCTGGCATGCACCACCGAGCCGAGCACCTGCCCGGTGGGAATGGCGCGCGCGATCTCGCCCTGCGGATCCACGGCCCTGAGCTGCAGGCCGCGCATGCCGGCATCCACGCCACCAGCCAGAAACCACCAGGGCACGCCGTTCATGGCGGTCAGCACCAGGGTCTGCGGGCCGATCAGCGGTGCGACGGCACGCGCCACATCGGGCATGGACGGTGCCTTGACGGCAATCACCACCAGATCCTGCACACCCACAGCGGCCGGATCCTGCTGCGCATTGACGGCCACGGTCTCGCGCTCCTCGCCATGCACCAGCGTCAGGCCGCCATGCTGCAGCGCAGCCAGCGTCTGGCCCCGCGCCACGGCGCTCAGCTCACAGCCCGCCTTGGCCAGCGCCACGCCCAGCCAGCCGCCAATGGCGCCGGCACCGTAAATACAGACTCTCTTCAAACGCATGCTCTTGTCTCTCCTGTCTTATATCAATCTCAAAAACAGTAGCTGCCGGCGCTTTAGTGCAAAGCACCTGAAGACTTTCCACCCCTGAAACCAGGCGAGATCGTCACGGCCGCCGCTCATTGTTGATACGTTAACAGCAGTATCCACCCGCGCGACACTGAGGGCCGTTGACAGCTGGGCACGCCGCACTGCGCACCCTGCCCGCTGCCCTGTTCATCGACATTTCAAGGACCGACTCATGAGCTCCAACACCGCCGTCATCAATCTCACAGCCCAGATCACGGCACTGGCCACCGCCTTGCGCATCGTGCTGGACGCCAGCCCCCAGGCGGCCCAGACACGCGAGCAACTGGCCGCCGCGCTGGACAAGACCATCCACGACGCGCTGGAAGAAGGGGTCTGGGACAACGCCGACGGTGTCAAGACCATCAGGGCAGCGCTGCTGGACTGATCGCCGCCGCGCCATGAAAAAGCCGGGCACCAGGCCCGGCAGAAGCAGCAATCCGCAAAAACGCAGGCCAGCGCATCACGCCAGCGTATAGGCCGTCTTCACCGTGGTGTAGAACTCCTGGGCATAGCGGCCCTGCTCGCGCGGGCCGTAGCTCGATCCCTTGCGTCCGCCAAACGGCACGTGGTAGTCCACCCCCGCCGTGGGCAAGTTGACCATGACCATGCCGGCCTGACTGTGGCGCTTGAAGTGCGTGGCGTACTTGAGGCTGGTGGTGGCAATGCCGGCCGACAGGCCAAACGGCGTGTCGTTGGACATGGCCAGGGCCTCTTCGTAGTCCTTGACGCGGATCACGCTGGCCACCGGGCCGAAGACTTCCTCGCGGTTGATGCGCATGCCCGCTTCGGTGTCCACAAACAGCGTGGGCGCCATGTAGTAGCCCTGCTTGCCGCTGCCCGTGTGGCAGGCGATGCGGCTGCCGCCGGCCGCCAGGCGCGCGCCTTCGGCCTTGGCGATTTCCACGTAGCCCAGGTCCTGCTCCAGCTGGGCCTGGCTCACCACGGGGCCCATGTCGGTGCCGGCGGCGCGTGCATCGCCAACCTTGATGCGCGCCATGCGCGCCTGCAGGGCTTCGATGAAGGCCGGGTAGATCTTGTCAGTGACGATCAGGCGGCTTGATGCCGTGCAGCGCTGGCCCGTGGAGTAGAAGCCGCTTTGCGCCGACAGCTCTACGGCCTGCTCCAGGTCGGCGTCGTCCAGCACGATCTGGGGGTTCTTGCCGCCCATTTCCAGCTGCACCTTCTTGCCCGAAGCCACGCAGGCTGCCGCGATGCCGCGGCCCACGCCCACCGAGCCCGTGAAGCTGATGGCTGCCACATCGGCATGGTTCACCAGGGCTTCGCCGATGACGCGGCCCGAGCCCATGACCAGGTTGAAGACGCCGGCGGGGAGGCCCGAGCGGTGGATGATGTCGGCCAGGGCCCAGGCGCTGCCGGGCACCAGATCGGCGGGTTTGAGCACCACGCAGTTACCGAAGGCCAGGGCCGGGGCGATCTTCCAGGCGGGAATGGCGATGGGGAAGTTCCAGGGCGTGATCAGGCCGACCACGCCCATCGGCTCGCGCGTGATCTCCACGCCGATGCCGGGGCGCACCGAGGGCACGGTCTCGCCCGTGAGGCGCAGGCATTCGCCGGCAAAGAACTTGAAGATCTGGCCGGCGCGGCCGACTTCGCCAATGGCTTCGGGCAGGGTCTTGCCTTCTTCGCGGGCCAGCAGCTCGCCGAGCTCGGCCTTGCGCGCCAGAATCTCCGTGCCTATCTTGTCCAGGGCGTCGGAGCGCGCCTGGATGCCCGAAGTGGACCAGGCGGGAAACGCAGCAGCGGCGGCGGCCACGGCGGCCTGCACGTCGGACGCACCGCCCTGGGTGTACTCGCCGATCACATCGGACAGGTCGCTGGGGTTGGTGTTGGAGGCGTAGCTGTCAGCAGCCGTCCACTGGCCGTTGATCAGATTGTGGTGTGGGGTCATGGATATGCTCTTGATAGAGGAGCTAGCTGCGCCCGTTATTCATAGATATCAGAATGAAAAGTATCTGAATTCCTGAATCAACAAGCGCTAGCAGCTCCTGTATTCATAGTCGTCTCAACGGGCCCAGCGCAGCACCAGCGGGTCCAGCCGGCGTGCGATGTCCAGCAACTGGCGGCGCACCTCGGGATGCATGGGCGGCCAGGGCGAGCGCGGCGCGTCGCAGGCGATCACGCCGCCCTCCTTCATCAGCGCCTTGGCGGCCAGGAAACCGGCCTGGCGGTTTTCGTGGTTGATCAGCGGCAGCCAGCGCTGGTACAGCTCGAAGGCCTTGTCCTTGTCGCCTGCGCGGTGCGCCTCGATGATGGGGCGTATGCCGTCGGCAAAGCCGCCGCCGGTCATGGCACCGGTCGCGCCGGCCTCCAGGTCGGCCAGCAAGGTGATGGCTTCCTCTCCGTCCCAGGGGCCTTCGATGGCTTCACCACCCAGGGCGATCAGCTCACGCAGCTTGTTTGCTGCACCGGCAGTTTCCATCTTGAAGTAGCTGACCTGTTCGATCTCCTTGGCCATGCGGGCCAGAAAGGCGGGCGGCAGCGGCGTGCCTGCGGCCGGCGCATCCTGGACCATGATGGGGATGTCGATGGCGTCGGACACGCCCTGGTAGAAGGCCTGCACCTGGGCTTCGCCAAAGCGGAAGGTGGCACCGTGGTAGGGCGGCATGACCATGACCATGGCGGCGCCCATGTCCTGGGCGCGGCGGCTGCGTTCGGCGCAGACCTTGGTGCTGGTGTGGGTGGTGGTCACGATCACGGGCACGCGGCCGGCCACATGCTCCAGCGCCGTGCGCGTGAGGATTTCGCGCTCCTCGTCCGAGACCAGGAACTGCTCGGAGAAGTTGGCCAGGATGCACAGACCATGAACGCCCGAGTCGATCATGAAGTCCAGGCAGCGCTTCTGGCTGGCCAGGTCCAGCGTGCCGTCCTCGTGGAAGGTGGTGGGAACCACCGGGTAGATGCCGCGGTAGCGCGGGTTCGAGAGTCCAGGCATGGTGCGGCTCCTTATTCGATGATGTCGAACTGGTCCAGGTACTCGCTCTTGAGCGACAGACCCAGGCCCGGCACGTCGTCGCGCAGCTGCAAAAAGCCGTTGTCGGCAACCGGCTCGCCGTCGAAGATGTACCAGAACAGCTCGTTGCCCACTTCCACGTCGAAGATGGGGAAGTACTCGGCCATGGGCGAGGCCAGCGTGCTCATGGTCAGGTGGTAGTTGTGCATCTGGCCGGCATGCGGGATCACGGGCACGGAATAGGCCTCGCACAGGGCATTGATCTTGTGCGCCGCCGTGATGCCGCCCACGCGGTTGGTGTCGTACTGCACGACGGAGACGGCCTTCTTGTCCAGCAACTGCTTGAAGCCGTAGAGCGAAAACTCGTGCTCGCCGCCCGAGATGGGGATGATGTTCATGGCGTTGAGCTCGGCGTAGCCGTCGATGTCGTCGGCGATCACGGGCTCTTCGAGCCAGCGCGGCTCGAACCTGGCGAGCTTGGGCAGCATGCGCTTGGCGTACTCCAGGTTCCAGCCCATATAGCACTCCAGCATCAGGTCGGTGTCGTAGCCGATCACTTCACGGATGGCTTCGACCGACTTGAGGTTCTCGCGCACGCCGTCCTGCAGATGGGCCGGGCCGTAGCCAAAGCGCATCTTGAAGGCCTTGAAACCCTGATCGAGGAATTTCTGCGCCTCGTCCTGCATCTCTTTCAGGTCGGTGCGGTAGAGCTTGCTGTAGTAGCAGGGAATCTTTTCCTTGGTACGCCCGCCCAGCAGCTTGAACACGGGCTTGTTCACGCTCTTGCCCAAGATGTCCCAGATGGCCAGATCCACAGCCGAGATGGCGGCCATGGTCACGCCCTTGCGGCCCCAGGCGTGGGTGGCGCGGTACATGCGCTGCCACAGGTATTCGTAGTCCCAGGGGTCCTGGCCGATGACCAGGGGCGCTAGGTACTCGTCGATGATGGCCTTGGCTATTTTTGGCGCCAGGGCCACATTGCCCAGGCCGATGATGCCGTCATCGGTTTCGATCTCGACCACGGTCCACGAATGGAAGCGGAAGGTGCTCATGGACTCGGTGTTGGAATAGACCAGATCCATGGCGTTGGAGCAGAAGTTGCCCTGGGGCGGAACGGTCTTGCCCTTCCATTGATAGACACGGGCGCGGACGGACTTGATCTTCATACAGACCTCGGAAGAAAAGAGTGAGTAGGACAGGCGGCCCAAGCCGCCCGGAAAATGGGCTCAGACGGCTGGGGCGGCCTGGCGATCGCGGTGGGCGGCCCCCATGCGTGCGGCAATCTGCAGCGCCTGCCAGGTGGCCTCCGCATTGGCCTTGCCCTGGCCCGCGATGTCGTAGGCCGTGCCATGGGCCGGCGTGGTGATGGGAATCGGCAGGCCGCCCTGCACCGTCACCCCGCGCGAGAAGCCCAGCAGCTTGATGGCGATCTGGCCCTGGTCGTGGTACATGGTCACGATGGCCTGGTACTCGCCGGCCTGGGCCTTGAGGAAGATGGTGTCGGCCGGGAACGGGCCGTGGAACGGCGCATCGCTGGGCCAGTCGCGCGCCTGCAGGGCCTGCACGGCGGGCGCGATGATGTCGATTTCCTCGCGGCCGCAGGTGCCGCCGTCGCCGTTGTGCGGGTTGAAGCCGGCAATCGCCACCTTGGGTGCCGCAAAACCGTTGGCGCGCAAGGCGTTGTAGATCAGCTCGGCCGCCTGGCTGATGCGCTCCACGCTCAGATAGCCGGCCACATCCTTGAGCGGCACATGGGACGAGATGCGCGAGGTCCAGAGATCGCCCAGCGTGTTGAACTCGCAGAAGTAGCCGGTCACGCCCAGGTACTCGGCAAAGTGGTGCAACTCGTCCTCGTGGCGCAGGCCGCCCAGCTTCATGGCCTGCTTATTCAAGGGCGCAAAGCAGATGGCGTCGATATCGCCCGCCAGTGCCGCATCCATGCATTGGTCGAGCACCTGCAGCACCGAGCGGCCGCCCGCCGCCCCCACCTGCCCCAGCACCACATCGGCCTGGGCGACGGTGTCCACAGCCACAAAGGCCGGCAGCCGCGTATCGGCACGCTCGCGCGCTGCGCACAGGCCGGCCAACGCAACGGTTGCCACTTGCACACCGGCGATGCGCTGGCCCTGCTCCCAGAGCCAGGGATCGCCGATCAGCACCAGATTCGCCTGCTCGGTGGCTTGCGGCCTGGCCAGCAAGCGTGCGATGAGTTCGGCGCCGATGCCGCACGGATCGCCCAGGGTCAGGGCGACAACGGGAAGAGAAACCTTGCTCATGCTCAATCCAGCTTGATGTTGTTCTTGCGAATGATGTCGCCAAAGCGCTTGTACTCGGCGAGATGAAAGCTGCCAAAGTCGGCCTGGGACATGGGCCGCAACTCGGCACCCACGGCCTCGAGACGGGTCTTGGTCTCTGGCATGGCGATGACCTTGTTGACCTCGTCATGCACTTTTTGCTGCACCGCCTTGGGCGTGGAGGCCGGCATGTAGATGCCATACCAGGCGCTGATTTCCACATTGCGCAGACCCGCTTCGGCCATGGTCGGCACCTGCGGCAGCTGGGGGTTGCGCTGGGGCGAAGTGACCGCCAGAGCGCGCAGCTTGCCGGCCTTGATCTGGCCTATGACCGAGGGCATGGTGTCGAAGCTCATCTGCACCTGGCCGCTGACCAGATCGACCAGGGCGGCGGCGCTGCCCTTGTAGGGCACATGGGTGATCTGAATGCCTGCGGCATCCTTGAACACCTCGGCAGCGATATGCTGGGTGCTGCCCGTGCCGCTGCTGGCGAAATTGATCTGACCGGGATTCTTCCTGGCCATGGCCACCAGCTCCGCCACCGTGTTGGCGGCAACGGAGTTGCCCACCACCAGCACGTTGGGCACCGAGCCGACAAAGGCCACGGGCACCAGATCCCGGTTGTTGTCGTATCCCAGCTTGAGCAGATGCGGCGCGATGGCATGGGCCGTGACCACGCCCATGACCATGGTGTGGCCGTCCGTGGCCTTGGCCGTCATGTCCACGGCCAGCGTGTTGGAGACGCCGGGCCGGTTCTCCACGATCACCGGCTGCTTGAGCAGCGGCCCCAGCCTGTCGGCCACGGCGCGGGCCATGGCATCGGTGCCGCCTCCGGGAGCAGAGCCCACCAGCATGCGCACGGGCTTGACGGGCCAGTTCGCAGAGTCCTGTGCCTGGGCCTGCCAGGGCAGCGCGGCGGCGCCGCACACTGCGGCTATGGAAAGTAGATGACGTCTTTGCACATTGGTCTCCTTGGCTTTTTTATTTCATCGCAGCCCGATCCTAGGGAAGCCGCTGATATGCGTAAACTGAAAGTTATTGATTAATCGATAACCTGAAGCAATAAGAAGCCATGCCATGGGATCGATCGACAAACGCGACAACACGCCACAGCTGCTGAACCGGCTGCGCATGCGCCAGGTGGCCTTGATACTGGCCATCGACGAGCGCCAGACCTTGCGCGCGGCAGCGGCCGAGCTCGGTCTGACCCAGCCGGCCGCCACCAAGATGCTGCAGGAGCTCGAAGATGCCCTGGGTCAGCCGCTGTTCGAGCGGGTGGGCCGACGGCTGCAGCGCAATGCGGCAGGCGAGCGGGTGCTGGAGTATTTCCGTTCGCTGCGCGGCAATATCGAGGCCCTGAATCGCGAACTGGGCGAGCTGCGCCAGGGAAGCTCCGGACGGCTGGCCGTGGGCAGCATCATGGCCGCATCGCCCGGGCGGCTTACCCAGGCCCTGCTGGAGCTGAAAAGGCAGCTGCCCCTGCTGGAGCTGGAAGTGGCCGTGGACACCAGCGATCGCTTGCTGGCGCAGCTGCGTGAGGGAGTGCTGGAGGTGGTCGTCGGGCGCATGACCAATGAAGCGGGCAGCGATTGCCGCTTTTGCCCGATCGACGACGAGCAGCTGGCCTTCATCGTGCGGGAGGAGCACCCTCTGCTGTCGCTGCAGCGGCCCGGTCTGCAGGCCTTGCAGGGGCATGGCTGGGTGATGCAGCCGCCCGGCAGCCCCATGCGCACCTTGATCGAGCAGGAGTTCCGCGAACACAGTCTGCCGCTGCCACGCGGCCTGATCGAAACCGGCTCCATACTCACCACCATCAATCTGGTGCGAAACTCGAACATGGTGGGCGTGATTCCGCGCACGGTGGCAGATCTTCATGCCGCCCACCGCATGCTGCATATCCTGCCGTATCAGACAAGGCGCAGCCTGGAGGCTTATGGCAGCCTGGTACGCAAGGATCGGCCCATCAGCCGATCGGCACAGATGTTCCTGGATCTGCTGCACCGTCACGATGCAGCGGCCTGAACAAGGGCCTGGCCTCCGCAAGGTCGATTCTGCGCAAGGGCCGGCCGGCACCGGCCGAGCCGCGCCGATGTCCAGACTCAAATCTGCCAATAACCTCTTGACGGTTCACATCTAGTCCAGCCAAGGCGCCACATCCTTGCCCATGCGCACAGCCAGCTTCTTCAATCGGGGAAGATAGCGGGCAATCAACTCCTCCCTGGCGACAGCAGACTTCGGGAAGACCAGATTCAGACCTCCGATCAAACGACGTCCACACTTCAATGGCACTGCGACTGCTCCAAACGGCGCTTGCTGATGCCAATCACCATCGCTGATGCCATACCCTCGCTGGCGCGTCTCTTCAATCAAACGCTCTACCGATGCTCTATCCCTTGCCATGGCACCAGTGGCATCGTCACGCTGAGCGAGCAACGAGAGCAAGCCTTCCCTCTCATCTTTGGTGCAAGACGCCAGATAGGCGCGTCCCATCGCCGTGAAGAACAGCGGCAATTTTTCTCCAATCATGCCGCGATGCTGAGACAACCGGCTGAAACGGTGCGTGCTCTCACGCACCACCATAAAGCCGCCTTCCACGGTCCCCAGATCGCAAGGCCAAAGCAGCTCGGGCACAGCAGCACGCATCAGCGGTAGTGCGACCTGCTCAACCCAGGCATCATCGACAAGCCCTTCGCTAAGGCTGCGCACTGCAAAAGTCAGGTAGTACTGCCCGTCTTTCTCACCCCTGCGCACGAAGCCCTCCGCCCGCAAGGTCTCCATCAATCGCTTGACGGTGGTGCGATGGATATCGCATGCCTGTGCCAGTGCCGTGGTTGAAGCGATGCCGCCAGGGGCTCTATTCATGGCCTGCAGCAGAGCCAGCCCTCGCGACAAACTGCGTACATCCTTGTAGTCATTCATGGGACTGTGCTCAAAAGTGAAGATTTTCTGGGAATGCCCAAGTATGAATACCGCAGGCCATACGGCGCAATCGCCGGGTGCTGTGCTGCTGCGCTCAATGAATATTCCCGACTCGATGCGCAACCGCGCGCAGCTTTGTCATGCACCATCCCGACGCCCACCTTACGTGGTCTCACGTCAACGGATTGGTAGACGGTGCAAGCGGTGACAGCAAGGGTATGCACCTATCAATAGGTGCACCAGGTGCACAGTGTTTTCAGACTCCTCGAGTGTTTTGACAATGATCAAAACAGCACTCGATGCGCTCACCCAATACGGAGACTGAAAATGAACGCCCCCCAAGAAAACCAAGCGAGTCAAGACGATGCCGATGTCCTGATCATTGGCGCCGGCCCGGTAGGGCTGACACTGGCAAACACTCTGGGGCTGGCGGGTGTACGCGTCATCGTGGCAGAGAAGCTGCCACAGATTATTGACTACCCCCGAGCCATCGGCATTGACGACGAATCGCTGCGCACGCTGCAGGCAGCAGGTCTGTCCGATCAAGTACAGGCACACATCACCCCTCATCACTGGATGCGCTTCTACACCGCCAGCGGCCAGTGCTTTGCCTCGATCGAGCCTCGCACCGATGAGTACGGATGGTCCCGCCGCAATGCCTTCATCCAGCCTCAGGTAGACGACATCCTGTACCGGGGGCTGCAGCGCTTTGAACAGGTCCAGGTACTGCTGGGTCAGGAGCTTCACGGCTTTACCCAGGACGATGCTGGCGTCACCGCCACACTCAGGAGTTCCGAGGGCGTAGAGCGCACACTGCGCGCCAGGTACCTGGTCGCCAGCGATGGCGGCAATAGCCTGGTGCGTCGCACGCTGAACGTACCCTTTGAGGGCCGTACCAAACCCAATCAATGGATTGTGGTTGATGTACGCAATGACCCCCTGGGAACCCCTCATATCGACATGCATTGCGACCCGGAGCGCCCCTACGTCTCTGCAGCCCTGCCGCATGGCATTCGCCGCTTTGAATTCATGGTCATGCCTGGGGAGACCGAAGAGCAGCTCTCAAAGCCGGAGAACCTTGCCCAGCTGATGCGCAAGGTCGTCGCAGATCCGGACAAGGTCGACTACATCCGCAAGCGCGTGTATACGCACAACGCACGACTGGCGGCGCAGTTTCGGGTCGGACGAGTCTTGCTGGCAGGCGATGCCGCGCACATCATGCCGGTCTGGCAGGGCCAGGGCTACAACAGCGGCATGCGCGATGCCAGCAATCTCGCCTGGAAGCTGGCCATGGTCATCAGGGGAGAGGCCGGCAGCGGCCTGCTTGACAGCTACGAACAGGAACGCCGCGACCATGCCCGCAGCATGATCCATTTGTCCGAGGTGGCAGGCGACATCTTTGCCCCTGAAAGCCATACCGCCGCCAAAGTACGCGACACGGTGATGCTGGCCCTGAACGCTGTGCCGCCCGTCAAGCAGTATTTCGCCGAGATGCGCTTCAAACCCATGCCGCGCTACGAGCAGGGCGTGGTGCTGCACCACACGGGCACCGGCAATCAAGGAGCCAGGACACCGTTCGCCGCTCTGCTGGACCGCTCGGGCAACACTCCCTTGAGCCGCCTTCTGGGCCTGATGGCGGAAAAGAAGGAGTCTCTGGTGGGGCGTCTGGTGCATGGCCTGGAGACAGCGGCTTCCAGTCCCGTAGGCCGGATGTTCATTCAGCCTCGGGTGGCCACTGCGAACGGCCACTCTGGCCTGCTGGACGACTTTGTCGGACTGAATTTCTGCATTCTGGCCTGGGGTACGGACCCCAGCTATGGCATGGACGAAGAGGCTCTGAACTTCTGGCAGCGCCTTGGCGCTCGCTTCATTCGTGCCATGCCCTCTGGCCAGCTGCTTCATCCAACGCCCACGCGCGATGGCGTGCTGACCGTTGGCGACGAACAAGGCCGCCTCAAGGACTGGTTCAGCGCCCAGGGCAAGTCGGTGGTGTTCGTGCGCCCGGACCGCTTTGTCGCGGCGCTGGCATCTCCGCAGGAGGTCAGCGCTGTCACCCGCCAGATGGCCCGGGTACTGCATTCCCCACTGGAGGCATGAAGATGAGTGGTAGCGCCATCGCCACTGCGCGCCGGGCATTTCTTGGTATGTCGCACTCGCCTTTGCTCGGTCTCAATCCTGTCGCTGCAGACGATCAGATCGCCATCGACCAGGCGATTGCTGCGGCGCGGGCGGCCGTTCACGAGTTCTCGCCAGAGCTGATCGTGCTGCTGGGGCCGGACCACTACAACGGCTTCTTCAATGAGCTGATGCCGCCGTTTTGCATCGGCAGCCAGGCAACGGCCGTGGGCGACTATCTGTCTCCAGCCGGTCCTCTCAATGTGGCTGGAGAACTGGCCATAGCGCTGGCCGACCACCTGATGGACAAACATTTCGATATCGCGGTGTCGCGGCGCATGTGGGTCGATCACGGCTTTTCGCAGGCCCTGCAGTTTCTGTGGGGGGACGAGATGGACACGCCGCCTGTCATTCCCATCTTCATGAATGCAGTAGCCCAACCCGGTATTGCGCGCATGGCCCGATGCAAGGCACTGGGAGAAGGCATTGGCAGCTTTCTCGACCGGTTGCCACAGCGCACACTGCTGATTGGTTCGGGCGGGCTGTCGCACGAGCCTCCCGTGCCGACACTGGCCCATCCTGACCCAGCCGTACGCGAGCGCATCACCGTCCGCTCCACGCCCACAGAGCAGGAGCGCGAGCTCAAGACCGAGCGCGTCAAGGCAGCCGGTCTGGCTCTGGCCAATGGCGACAGCTGGATGAAGCCGCTCAACCCCGAGTGGGATCTGCAATGGATGGACGCCATGGCCAGCGGCCAGCTGGACGGCTTATGTGCAATGAGCGAAGCCTCGATCGGCGCCATGGCCGGCAACTCTGCCCATGAGTCCAAGACCTGGCTGGTGGCGCGCTCCGCCCTGCCTGCCAACACCCGCCTGCCCTGCCCTGTACGGACCTACCGCGCCATTCCATCGCTCATTGCGGGCTATGGCGTGATGTTCATGCACCACTGATCCTCATACTTTCATGACTGCCATGCCGACCACCAAGCAAATACAGGTCTGGGCCGAACGCCTGCGCCACGCGGAAGCCACCGCCACCCCCATTGCGCCCCTGCGCGAGGAGATCGCCGACAACGACAGCGCCTATGCCGTGCAACTGGCCAATGTGCTGTATGCACAGAGTCAGGGCCGCCGGATTGTGGGTCGCAAGATCGGGCTGACATCCCTTGCCGTGCAAAAGCAGCTGGGCGTGGACCAACCCGACTTCGGCACGCTGTTCGCCGACATGCTCTACGGCGACGATGAGGTCGTGCCCCTGTCGCGGACGCTTCAGCCCAAGGTCGAGGCCGAGGTGGCGCTGGTGCTGGCCAAGGATCTGGAGCGACCCGACACCACGCTGGTGGATGTCATCAGCGCCACCGCCTATGTGCTTCCGGCCATCGAGATCGTGGGCAGCCGCATTGCCGACTGGAACATCCGCTTCATTGACACCGTGGCCGACAACGCGTCCAGCGGTCTGGTCGTGCTGGGTGCCGTACCGACTGCGCTCAACGCACTGGATCTGAAGCTGTGCGAGATGCAGATGACGCGCAATGGCGATGTCGTCTCCACCGGCTCCGGTGGAGCCTGCCTGGGCCATCCCCTGAATGCCGCCGTTTGGCTGGCCCGCCGACTCGCCAGCCTCGGCCAGGCGCTGCGAGCCGGCGACCTCGTGCTGACCGGTGCCCTGGGGCCCATGGTCGCAGTGAATGCCGGCGATCGCTTCGAAGCCCACATCAGCGGCGTCGGCTCCGTGTACGCGCAGTTTGAACGGTGAATCTTCTCGAAAGCATTCCCGGCCCCGTTTTCCATTGCTCATAACGATTATTCAGGAGACAAATCATGTGGAATCGACGTCAATTGTTCGCAGCCGGTGCTGCCTCGCTCGCTGCCTGCGTGGGTACACCCGCCATCGCGCAGAATTTCCCCAACCGTGCCGTGACCATGGTCGTTCCCTTCCCGGCCGGAGGCATCACCGATGCCGTGGCGCGTGCACTGGCTAGCAAGATGGGGGAGCAGCTTGGCAAGCCTGTCATCGTTGACAACCGACCCGGCGGAGGCGGCCAGATTGCGGCAGCCTATGTGCGCCAGCAAGCGGCCGACGGCCATACCCTGTATGTCGGTGCCACCGAGATGTTTGCCATCAACCCCTCGTTGTTTCGCAATTTCTCATATGACCCGCTGAAGGATTTCAGTCCCGTCACTTCGCTGATCGCTTCGCCGTTGGTGCTGGTCGTGCCTGCCAATAGTTCACTGACCAGCGTCAAGGAACTCATAGCCCAGGCCAAGAGCCGCAAGGACGGACTGAACTTCGCCTCGCAGGGTATGGGCTCCATCGGCCATCTTCTCGGAGAGACCTTCCGTGGCAAGGTTGGCGGAAAGTTCAACCATGTTGCCTATAAAGGCTCCGCCCCCGCACTGCAGGACGTGATGGGTGGACAGGTGGACTTCATGTTCGACCCGGTCATCACCACAGCCCCCCTGGTGGCCGGCAAGAAACTCAAGCCCCTGGCGATTGCGGCCGACAAGCGTTCGCCACAAATGCCGGACGTACCCACCCTGGCCGAGCTTGGCGTGCCCGGTGTGAATGCCGGCGTGTGGTTCGGTGCCGTGGTCAAGACAGGTACCGCTGCAGCTGCGGTTGAACGTCTGAACGATGCCATCCACCAGGCCATGAAGGACCCTGAAGTGGTCAAGCGTTTTGCCGATCAAGGCATGCAGGCGTTCCCGTCAACCCCGGCCCAGTTTGGCAGCTTCATGCAGTCGGAGCTGACCAAATGGGGCCCTCTGGTCAAGGCCAGCGGCGCTTCGATCGAGTGAGCAAGCCGCCAATGTTGCATCGTCGAACTCTTTTGCAGTCGGCTCTGGGCTTGGGCAGCCTGTCGATCGGCGGCCTCGGCTCAGCGCAGGCCTTTCCCGTCAAGCCCATCACACTCGTGCTGCCGTTTTCCGCCGGCGGCATCAGCGACGTCATGGCCCGTGCCCTCGGTCAGCATGTGGCTCAGCAGCTGGGCAAGCCCGTGATTGTTGACAACAAGCCGGGCGCAGGCGGGCAGATTGCGGCCAGCGCAGTGCTTCAACAGGCCGCCGATGGACACACCGTGTATGTGGCTGGCACGGCCATGTTTGCCATCAACCCAACGCTGTTTCGCAAGTTTTCCTACGACCCCGTCAAGGACTTCGAGCCGGTAACGTCTCTGGTCACCTCTCCTTTGGTGCTCGTGGTTTCGGCCGCCAGTCCTGTCAGGACGCTGAGCGAGCTGGTGGCGCTTTCCCGCAGCAGCAAGCAAGGCCTGACATTTGCATCCCAAGGCCTGGGCTCCATCGGCCACCTGCTGGGGGAGCTGTTTCGCAGCAAAACCGGTGGCGGCATGTCTCATGTGGCCTACAAAGGCTCGGTGCCGGCACTGCAGGACGTGATGACAAACCGGGTCGACTTCATGTTCGATCCCACAAGCTCGACCGAAGCCCTGATCCGCAGCAAAAAGCTGCGCGCGCTGGCGATTGCCTCTGAAAGACGCAGCCCCCAACTGCCCGACGTTCCCACCCTGGCCGAGCTGGGAGTGTCCGGTGTCGATGCAGGCGTCTGGTTCGGTGCAGCCGTGCGAAGCGGAACGCCTGCCACGGTGGTCCAGACATTGAACCGTGCGCTGGTCGCAGCCTTGCGGGAGCCGGGCATACAGAAACGCTTCGAAAGCCAGGGCATGCAGGCCTATCCGCAAACCCCGGAGCAATTCAAGCAATTCATCCACAGCGAGATCGCACGCTGGGCACCGCTGATCCAGTCCAGCGGAGCCGGTATCGACTGATTTTTCTCTGAAGGTAAACGCTATGACGCGCAAACTCAAGGCCGCCATCATCGGCAGCGGCAATATCGGCACGGATCTGATGATCAAGATCCTGCGCCATGGCAAAAACATCGAGATGGGCGCCATGGTCGGCATCGATCCCCACTCCGACGGCCTGGCCCGCGCCTCCCGCATGGGCGTGGCCACCACCCACGAGGGCGTGGAAGGCCTCACGCGCATGCCCGGGTTCGCAGAGATCGACTTTGTGTTCGATGCCACCAGCGCCGGCGCACATGTGAAGAACGACGCCTTTTTGCGCAGCCTCAAGCCCGGCATCCGCATGATCGACCTGACGCCGGCGGCCATCGGCCCGTACTGCATTCCCGTGGTCAACGGCGACATGCATCTGGACGCGCCGAATGTGAACATGGTCACCTGCGGCGGCCAGGCCACCATCCCCATGGTGGCCGCCGTCTCTCGCGTGGCCAAGGTGCACTACGGCGAAATCATTGCCTCGATTGCCAGCAAGAGTGCCGGCCCCGGCACCCGCGCCAATATCGACGAGTTCACCGAGACCACGTCCAAGGCGATCGAAGTCGTGGGCGGTGCCACCAAGGGCAAGGCCATCATCATCATGAACCCGGCCGAGCCGCCCCTGATCATGCGCGACACGGTCTACACCCTGAGCGAGCTGGCCGACGAGGCCGCCATTGCCGCATCGGTGGAGCAGATGGCCGCTGCCGTGCAGTCCTATGTGCCGGGCTACCGCCTGAAGCAGCAGGTGCAGTTCGACCGTATCGACACCCCGATCCGCATCCCCGGCGTGGGCCATGCCCTCACGGGCCTGAAAACCTCGATCTTTCTGGAAGTCGAGGGCGCGGCCCACTATCTGCCCGCTTATGCCGGCAACCTTGACATCATGACCAGCGCCGGACTGCGCACTGCAGAGCACATGGCCGAGCGCATGCTGGCGACGCTCGCCGTGGCCGCCTGAGGAGACGACACACCATGACGCCAACCAAGAAAATCTACATCTCCGACGTGACCCTGCGCGACGGCAGCCACGCCATTCGTCACCAGTACAGCGTGGAGCAGGCCAGGCAGATTGCCCAGGCACTGGATGAGGCCAAGGTCGACTCGATCGAGGTCGCCCACGGCGACGGCCTGCAAGGCTCCAGCTTCAACTATGGCTTTGGTGCCCATACCGACCTGGAGTGGATAGAGGCCGTCGCCAGCGTGGTCAAGCACGCCAAGATCACCACCTTGCTGCTGCCGGGCATTGGCACCGTCCACGACCTCAAGGCCGCCTACGAAGCCGGTGTGCGCGTGGTGCGGGTAGCCACCCACTGCACCGAGGCCGACGTGTCCCGCCAGCACATCGAGTACGCCCGCCATCTGGGCATGGAGGCCGTGGGCTTTCTGATGATGAGCCACATGACCTCGCCCAAGGCCCTGGCCGAACAGGCCAAACTCATGGAAAGCTACGGAGCCACCTGCTGCTATGTGGTGGACTCCGGCGGCGCGCTGGGCATGAACGATGTGCGGGAGCGCTTCAGGGCCTTCAAGGACATTCTGAAGCCTGAAACCCAGACCGGCATGCACGCCCACCACAACCTGAGCCTGGGCGTGGCCAACTCCATCGTGGCGGTGGAAGAAGGCTGCGACCGCGTGGATGCCAGCCTGGCCGGCATGGGTGCGGGGGCCGGCAATGCTCCGCTGGAGGTGTTCATCGCAGCCGCAGAGCGCCTGGGCTGGAACCACGGAACCGATCTGTACAAGCTCATGGATGCGGCCGACGACATCGTGCGCCCCTTGCAGGACCGTCCGGTACGCGTGGACCGCGAGACGCTGGCACTGGGCTACGCAGGCGTTTACAGCTCGTTCCTGCGTCACGCTGAAGTGGCTGCCGCCAAATACGGACTCAAGGCCGTGGACATCCTGGTCGAGCTGGGCAAGCGCCGCATGGTCGGCGGTCAGGAAGACATGATTGTCGACGTCGCCCTGGACCTGCTGAGGCAACGCGAAGCCGCCTCCCTCTGACCTCTTCACCATCCCTGCGGTCAGCCAGCCGTGGCTGCCGCCTTCACGGAGTCATTTATGAACGCCCCCAACACGCAAGCCTCCAGCAGTCGCTTTGTCACGATCACCGAAGCGGGACAGCCCCTGAGGCTGCACTACAACGATGTCGGCTCCGGCAGCGAAGTCGTGGTCATGCTGCACGGCTCCGGCCCAGGCGCCAGCGGCTGGGCCAACTTCCACCGCAATATCGAGCCGCTGGTGAATGCGGGATACCGTGTCATTTTGCTGGACTGCCCCGGCTGGAGCAAAAGCGACACAATCGTCAGCACAGGCTCGCGCTCGGATCTGAACGCACGCTGCCTCAAAGGCGTGCTGGACGCGCTGGACATCGCCAAGGTGCACATCATCGGCAACTCCATGGGCGGTCATAGCGCCGTGGGCTTTGCGCTGGCCCATCCCGAGATGGTGGGCAAGCTCATCCTCATGGGCGGCGGCACCGGCGGACCCAGCGCCCTCGTGCCCATGCCCGCCGAAGGCATCAAGCTCATCGGCGCGCTGTACCGCGACCCCACGGTGGAGAACCTCAAGCGCATGATGAATGTGTTTGTGTACGACAACAGCAGCCTGACCGAAGAGCTCTATCAGCAGCGTCTGAGCAATATCCTGGCCCGCCGTGATCACCTCGAAAACTTCGTCAAGAGCGCCCAGATCAACCCGAAGCAGTTCAGCGACTACGGCGCGCGCCTGCCCGAAATCAAGGCCAGGACCTTGATCATCTGGGGCCGTGACGACCGCTTTGTGCCATTGGACATCGGCCTGCGCCTGCTCTGGGGCATTCCCAACTCGGAGTTCCACGTGTTCAGTCAGTGCGGCCATTGGGCACAGTGGGAGCACGCCGAAGTCTTCAACAATATGGTTCAGGACTTTCTCGCACGCTGACCGGCCAGTGAGCCCGCAAGAAGTGGGAGCAAGCCATTGAGAGGAATGCCATGCAGCGGGCCTATGCGTATGGCCAGGTCAAATCCCTCCTCGATCAGATCGACTGTACGGTCGCCAAACGACAGGTCGATACTCAGCTGCGGATACAGACGCGTCAGATTCAGCAGCATTGGCGCCACGCACAGCTGCCCGCGTTCTCTGCGCTGCGCGTGCGCGGGCTGATGACACTGGCACTGTTCTCCAGCGATGCGGAACGCGTGCGCCAGTGTTTTGTGCGGCTGCGCAACCTGCGCGAGCAGTTGTGAAGCCGGGCCCGACACGCACACGGAACCCAGAAGCCGCCAGTGCTTGCCAAAAACGGGTGCAGAAATGGTTGCCACGCCTTGCTCGTGTTCTCCAATCGACCCGTGAAAACCACGCTGGCGTATGGCCTCATAGAGCTCGCCGGGCGCTCCAGAAAAAGCAGGTATCACGCGCCCTGGAGACCCCTTGTCCAGCGGCAGGCCTTCACCCATCCGTGCGTGATGGCGCAGCGCTTGCGGCCCTTCCACGCGCACAAGGCAGGTTCTGACGTTGCCTTCTCTGACGTAGAAGGCGGCGCTTTCTCCGCTGTCCATGGTGAGCGCGCGCAGTGCGGGCTCCAGCACGTTTTGCACATCAAAACCAGCCTGGTAACGCGCTCCCAGCCAGCCTGCTGCAGGGCCCAGGCGCCAATCACCGTCTTCACGCTGAACCAGGTATCCAGACTGTGCAAGCGTGCGTGCAATGCGCAGTGCGGTGGTCTTGTGCAATGGGCAGCGCCGGCTCAGCTCGGCCAGCGTCAGGTGAGACTCTCCCAGCGCAAAAGCATCCAGCACCTTCATGGCCCGGGTGACCGCAATCACGCTGCCCGTTGAGGGCATTGCGTGCTCAGGCCCATCACCAGAGTTGGGGGCATCGTCTTCGAATGCTGGTGCAGAGGCTGCGTTTGATTGCATCTCGGATGCGTCATGGCAAGTTGCGGCCAGAAAGCGTGTTCATGCTGCAAATTGTTTCGTTGTACGAAATTTCATTCGCAGCTCTTGAAAATATGTTGAAAGCCGTGCAGCACCTGTAGAAATATCGGGCGGTGAAATTAATCACTCACGCTGCATGTAATTTTTATATTAATTCAATATTTATATTGCGCTGTTTAATTTTTATTTTTGAGTGATGTTCAATTGCTGGCATAAATTATGCTAATCAATTGAATGAATGCGTAAAGCGCCTGTTTTAAATTATTTCGAATATTGTTTTATATTGATTGACGGTATTTATTTTCCTATTTATTCTTCTGATTATAAAAAAGTAATATTTTAAATCCTATTAATAAGATGGATTCAAGAGGGATCTCGCTTTTTATCAAGAAATTTCTTGTTCATTTATTTGATTAATGGCATTAAAGTTCCTGATCGCTAATAACAGCGAATATTATGGAGGTTTAAACTCATGAATAAATTAAAGACTATTATGGCTGCCTGCGCAGCATGCGCATTGACCAGTACCGCAATGGCGGCGGATCCTGATGGCACCATTAATTTCACCGGTGAAATCATCTCTGGTTCGTGCAAGGTGATAGGCGCGGGTACCGGCAACAGCGTTCCAGTGGATCTGGGCAGGGTCTTAATAAGCGACATTGAGACTGCGGGTGCCGGTAATAAGGTCAATGGCGCAACGATTAAGATGGAGCTTGATTGCAGCAGCTCTTCCGCAGGCCTGAAAACCGTCAAGTTCAAATTTGATCCCACCTCTGGCTCGGGTCTCGACACGAACAATAACAGTCTTCTGAAAACCATAGGTGCCGCAACTGGTGTGGGTATTGGTCTGTACGACGGATCGGGTCAGCTCATTAACCTGTCTGATAGTAGTAAGGAATACTCCGCAGCCCTGACTACTGCTGCTGGTGGTACTGCTGGTAATAATAAATACACCGCCACGATGAATATGAGCGCTTCGTATGTGGGTAACGGCGCCGCGCTCGAAGCAGGCGCAGCCGCCGGCACTTTGCCTTTCACTCTGACTTACGACTAAGTCGTGCCAAGGGGGCTTTCAGAGCCGCTAATACCACCTCTGATACGTCGTTGTTTCGCCTTGGCATACGCCTGTACTGCCTGCGGCTTTACGTCTCGTCTCAGTCGCAAATCTGCGATTTGCCAGGTGGTGTTGGCCGCTCTGATGCCCCAGGTTTCAGCGAGCCGCTAATGAATATCAAATTCTTTTTACGCACATATCTGGTGCTGGCATTTTGGGCGCAGGCCGCAACAGGCATGGCTGGCATTCAGGTTGGTGGAACAAGGGTTATTTTTCCCGCCACGCAACAAGAGGCCGCGCTTCAGGTGCGCAATGAAGGTACCGATGACATCATGATTCAGTCGTGGATTGAGGCTATGCCCAATCAGGCGCAGAGCGATGTCCCGTTTGCCATCACACCATCGCTGGCCCGCCTGGGCCACCGCAAAGAGCAGACGCTGCGCATCTTCTATCAGGGCGTTGGCCTGCCGCAGGACCGTGAGTCCGTAATGTGGCTGAACGTTCAAGAAATTCCCCAGGTCAGCACGTCTGAGAACAGCCTGCAGATCGCTATCCGGCAGCGGCTGAAGCTGTTCTACCGCCCCAAAGATCTGCCGGGCACAGCGGACGAAGCTGCGCGCAACCTGACTTGGAGTGTCGACAAGACCTCGGGCTCTCCTGTGCTGCTGGCCAGCAATGGCTCTGCGTTCCACGTCTCTTTCGGCAAGGTCAGCATCGTTGTTGATGAGAAAGAGTATGAGGTGGCTTCTTCCATGGTTGCGCCTCAGGGCACCGAGCGCATGGCGTTCAGACAGCTGCCCGCCACGCTCAGTGGTGATGCACAGGTGCACTGGGAATCTATCAATGACTACGGGGGGCTGGTCAAGCACCAGGCCTTGCTTCGTTTCTGAGGCTGTATCCACTGCCTTATTGCTTTCGCACTCTTGATGCGGCAATTGCCTCTGCGCGCTGAACGCACCGCCCTGGCGGGCACTTACTTGTATGCATACCGATGAGCACAATCAATAAAACGCCCAGAAGGCCGCGCATCTGGATGAAGACAGGCGCGTCCCTGCCTTGTCTGGCAACTGTGTGCCTGATGGGGGTGTCCCCCGCGAACGCCATTCAGTTCAACCCCATGTTCCTCAAAGACAAGGGGGCGAATGTGGATCTGCGTTTCTTCGAAAAGTCCAACGGCATGCTGCCTGGCAGCTACATCGTCGATCTTTACCTGAACCAGCGCCTGGTACGCCGCCAGAACATTTCCTTTGGCGCGGCAGACAAGCGCTCAGAGGTTGAACCGGTGCTCAGTGTGGGCCTGTTGCGTGAGATGGGGGTGGACATTGAGCGGCTGCAAAAAGAAGGCCTCGTGGCGCAAAGCAGCGGCGACGATGAGGCCGTCACGCTGGCGCGCATCGAGGGGGCTGTTGTTGACATGGATGTCTCCAAGCTCGCGCTGTACCTCAGTGTGCCTCAGGCATACATCCGCCGTAACTCGCGCGGTTACGTGGACCCCTCCCTGTGGGATGACGGCGTGACCGCAGCCTTCAGCAACTACCAGTGGACGGTTAACCGCAACAGCGGTGACAGTTTTAGCCTTGACTACGCCTATCTGGGAATGCGCAATGGTTTGAACATGGGCCCATGGCGCCTGCGCAACGATGCATCTCTCAGCCAGAGCACGGGTGCCGCGCGCCGCTTTACCAGCAACCGCACCTATGTGGAGCGCGATGTCACTTTGCTCAAGGGCCGTTTTGCCATCGGGCAGCTGTATACCCACAGCGATATTTTTGAAAGCAGCCGCATTCGCGGGGTTCAGATTGCCTCAGACATTGGCATGCTGCCTGATGACCAGGCCGGTTATGCGCCAGTGGTGCATGGCATTGCCGAAACGCACGCCACGGTTGAAGTGCGCCAGAACGGTTACGTCATCTACTCCACCACCGTGTCTCCGGGCGCTTTCGAGATTCGCGATATTTACCCCGGTGGCTCCAACGGCGACCTTGAGGTCACGATCATTGAATCCGATGGCCGCAAGCGCACATTCACGCAAGCCTACGCCCACCTGCCGGTGATGGTGCGCAAGGGTGCCTTTCGGTACAGCCTGTCAGTGGGGAAGTACGACGCCGAGGGCCTGAAGGCACCCCAACTGCTGCAGGCCACAGCGGTGTATGGCGCCACCAACAATCTGACGGTTTCTGGCGGCTTTTTAAGCACCAGCGGCTACCGCGCCCTCAACCTGGGGCTGGGTTTGAACAGTGCACTGGGTGGTGTGTCGCTGGACGTCACCAACAGCCAGTCTCGAAGAGGCGATGGCCACAACACTACCAAGGGCCAGAGTACGCGCCTGCTGTACTCCAAGACGCTTTCTCTCACCAACACGGCCTTCACCATGGCGGGCTACCTTTATTCCACCGCGGGCTATCGCACGGTGCGCGAGCATATCCAGGCGCGCAACGACTCTGACCTGCACCCGTTTTTCAGCAACCGCCCCAAAAACCGCCTCAACCTGAACCTGAATCAGCCACTGGGCAGCTATGGCTCGTTGTTTGCCAGTGTGAGCGCAACCAGCTACCGCGACCGTGCGGGCAAAACCCAGAGTGCGCAGCTGGGCTACAACGGCAACTACAAAGGCATCAGCTTCAACATCTCGGGATTGCGCACGAAAAATACCAATTCTTCGCGCAAGCCTGAAAACCAGCTTGCCGTAGGCGTGAGTATTCCCCTGGGGTCACGCTCGCAGCGGCTGTACAGCCAGATGACGCGGTCGAGCAACGGCCGCGAGATGCTGCAGGCTGGGGTGTCGGGCTACCTGGACGATGACAACCGGCTGTCTTACTCGGCGCAGGCCGGCTCGGCAGACAGCCAGCGCTCTGGCGGCGTTGGTGTGCTTTGGGATACTCCGGCGGCCAAGCTGGCGGGTAACTACTCGCAATCTGGTGCATCGCGCCACATGGATGTGTCTGCCTCTGGCTCGGTTGTGGCGCATGCGGGCGGTATCACCTTTGGCCAGCCGGTGGGCGAAACCTTTGTGCTGGTGGAAGTGCCCGGCGTAGAGGGCGTGGGCGTGAACGGCGCCGTCTCTCGCACCAACAAGTCTGGCTACGCCATTGAAAGTTATGCGCAGCCCTACCGCTACAACAGCATCGGCATTGACACGCAGACGCTGAGTGCCGACGTGGACATGCGTGAAACATCGCAGTTCGTTGTGCCGCGGCGCGGTGCCGTGGTCAAGGCCAGCTTTGACGCATCTTCGGGCCGGCGTGTGCAGTTTGTTCTGGCCAAGGTCAATGGCGAAAAACTGCCTTTTGGTGCCCGCGTAGAAGATGACTCGGGCAGCGTGCTGGCGGTGATTGACAACCAGTCGCGCGCTCTGGTGTTTGGCATCAAGGATGACGGCTGGGTGACTGTGCACTGGGGCGATGAAAGCTGCTTAGCCCCCTACACCTTGCCGGCCAAGGACAGTGCCCTGACCTATGACCAAGTGAGCGTTACCTGCGGCAATGCTCAGGCTGACCATGGAGCCCCCCTGTGATTAAAAAACTTCTTCTTACCGCTGCAACGCTGTGCATGGCCCTGAGCGCCAGCGCTCAAAACAGGGACAAATGCTATTGGATGCAGGAGGAATCTGTATCAGACACGGCTTCGCGTACCGGCACCTTGACGTTTCCGCAAAGTCAAGAACTCAAGTTGGTCAAGATTGGTCAATCGATGGGGGGAGCGCCGCTGAGCTACTACCTGCCGGGCCACAACAAGCTCATTCGGTGCCCGTCCGACACTGTGCCGAAGGTGAGCATCGCTTATTGGCTGAGTGGGGCTGCACTGGTGCCCGGGTACACCGATGTCTATAGCACCAATCTGGCGGGTGTAGGTTTAAGGATCACGGCACTGAGGACCCCCCCGAGCACGATTCCTTTGAACGATAGCTACCAAAACTCAACGCCGCTTGCTATCTCGATTACTAACTTCCAGGTGGATTTCATCCGCACGGCAGACAAAATTGGAACTGGAAGTATCAATCTGAATCTCAACCTCTACGCCAGATTCCATGATTGGACGGCACTGACCTTATCTGCCACCGGCAGCATTTTGGTGACCACCAACGAGTATTTCTCTGGCTGCGCGGGTGCCCCAACGACCAATATTCGACTGGGTAAGGTGAATACGCAAGATTTGGCACAAAATAAGCGCAGCTTCAATCTGGAGGTGGTGTGTGCTGGCGCGCCTGCGGGCTCCAAGTTGCCGGTCAAGGTTTATTTTGAGGGCAGCAACAGTGGCCCGGGCAGGCTCAATCTCACGCCAGGCGGTGCAACGGGTGTCGAGATTGCAGTGACCAGTAATTCCATGAATCTGCCCTTCAGCGTTGGCAGTGCGCTGAATATGGATTGGCTGCGCACGGAGTCTGGCGGAGAGCGCTACACCCTGCCCATCGTTGCGGGCTATGAGCGTATCGGCAATAGCAAAGTCGAAGTTGGCAAAGCCGATGCAACGATGAACTACGTTCTTGAATACAACTGAGCCCAAGGGCCATGTGATTGGCGATTGAGTTTTTTTAATAGCTGCCAAGGCTTAACTACAAAGGTTTTCAGATATAAAAACATCTGGAAACCTTTGTTTACAAGCGATGACAGCTATTGTTTTAAGTGCTACGAACGATGGCGTTGAAGCAGCTGGAGAGCGGCCCACGTTACGCCACTGAACCCAATGGATGCGACGCTTGTGATGCTTGGGCGGATGTGTGCAGGCAACCGCAGCCAGTGCGCGCAATGCGGGTGGGGCGAGATAAAGCAGGGGTGAGCCAATGCGAATGTGAGCGACTTGAACTGCGAAAGATCAACCGTTAGGTTCTCTCAATTTCTGAAATGTTCTCCAAACGTGCAAATGACAAAGCCCGCTGTGAGCGCGCCTTGTCACACCCTGACGTGGCCGCTATGGACCGATTGGGAGCTGCCTTGAGGCTATGCGGTGTTTTTTTCAATCTAATCGCCGCATCATTTGCGGCGATTGTTGATGGCAATCACCGCATGGCGCTACTGCAGCACCGGCTTTTAATTGCATCAGGGATGGCTGCGTTTGCCTGTGTGAATCGGTGGATGAAAACAGGCGCACCGCGGTGCATGGGGAATGTCAGCAAATGTCGTCAAGGGTCAGCAGCCAAGGGGCTGTTCTGTGCAAACCTTAGAGATGGAGTGATCTTTGAAAGCCTGGGCTGATTCACTCGATGCTGCCCCATCGCTGGGGGAGTTGGTCGCTAAATACCTCATTGTCCCTGCCGCTTGAGAAAAAGTGGCGCCTCTTAAGGTTGCGGTGGTCCCATGCGTAAGAAAGTCCTGATCGTTGATGATCATCCATTGATTTGCGAAGCCATTCGCCAGGCTCTGCTGCCCATTGGCTTTGAGACCGTCGGTGAGACTGCCGACGGCATTGATGCCTTGCGCATGTTTGAGTCGTTAACGCCCGATATCGTCATTCTGGATATTGGCCTGGAGAAGCTCGATGGGCTGACCGTGCTCAAGCGCATTACCCGGGAGAAACTGGATGTGCGGGTGCTGGTGTTTACCTCGCAGTCTAAAGACAGCTATGCCACGCGCTGCCTGCAAGCGGGTGCAAGCGGTTTTGTCAGCAAGAGCGAATCCATTGAGACGCTCACCAAGGCGGTCAAGACGGTTGCCGACGGCTATGTTTTCTTTCCCAAGAGCGCCATGCCTTTGCTGGGCAAGGTGAAGGCGGAGGGCGGGCTGGACGATCTGACCGACCGAGAGCTGCAGATCTTGAAGCTGCTGGCGGAAGGTTTCTCCAATGCAGAAATTGCGGCCCGGCTGAGTTTGAGTAACAAGACAGTGAGCGGGCACAAGGTCAATATTCAGACCAAGCTCAGCGTTGATTCTGTGATTGAGCTGGGCGAAATTGCGCGCCGGCACCATCTGGTATGAGCTGAGCGGAAAGTTCGTCCGTGCAGCGCCTGTTGCACATCGCCTTTTGTTTGCTGATCTGCAGCCGGATTAGTTTTGCGGGCGACCTTGTGCTGACGCCAGTTCCCCGCCAGGCACTCAGCGAGGTCAGGGTCACGCTGACCCAGCCAGAGCGGCAGTGGCTTGCACAAAAGCAGTTGCTGCTGGTTGGTGTGCTCAACGATCCGCTGCCTCCGTTTCGTATCTTCGTTGAGGGTCAGCGCCTTGAAGGGCTTGTGGCCGACTATGTATCGGCGCTGCAGCGCGAGCTGGGCGTGCCTGTGCAACTGCGTGCCTTTGATGCCCGTGGCGATATGTATGCAGCACTGCGCGATGGCCGCATTGACATGGTCAGCAATGTCAATGCGTTGATGGCGAAAAGCAATGGCTGGGTGCTGAGTGCCCCCCACACACTGGCGCAGCTGGCGTTATTTTCTGAGGGCGGGGACTTGCATGAGTACAGCACGACGGACGGCAAGACCCGCATTGCAGTAGCCAACGGCATGATGCTGGAGCTGTTTGAGAGCGTTGGCGGGCGCGGTCGTTTTCAGCAATATTCGTCGCCCTTGATGGCGATGGCTTCGGTATTGAACGGTGAGAACGATGTGTTTCTGGGGGACACGCTGTCTAGCGAGTACCTGTCCAGCCAGCTGTTCAGCAATCAGTTTGTGATTAACCAGAGCGCCAAGCTGCCTGCGGTGCAAGCCGGGTTTGGTCTGTTGCCAGACAGCACGCTGCTTGCGGGGGTACTTGAGCGGGCGCTGGGCGGGCTGACGCGCTGCCAGATAGTGACTGCGCAACATCTGTGGGGCGGTACAGAAGACTGCAGCGTCAGTGATTTGCGCAGCCGCCTCAGTCCGCAGGAGCTTGACTGGCTGGAGCGCAATGAAACGGTGGAGCTGGTGGTGAGCGAGGATCTGGCGCCTTTCGCTTTTTTCAACAGCCGTGGCCGTCTCAATGGTATTGCGTCAGATGTGCTGGACATCATCCGGCGCAAGACCGGCATGCGCTTGAAGATTCGCCGCGTCAGCTCGCTGACCGAAGCGCACGATTTGCTCGATCACGGACAAGGCATTCTGAGCATCCTGCCCGATACCGCTTCGGCCTCACTGCCGTATCTGCGTACAGAGCCGCTGACGACGACCCACTATCTGTTCGTGCAGCGCAAGGAGTCAGCGCAGGGCGCGCTGGATGAAAAGAGCACAACAACCGTCGCTGTCGCCAAGGGCTATGTAGACCCCGAGCAGTTCAAGAGCCGGTATCCCAAATTGCGCTTTCATGAAACGCAGACCATGGGGGAGGCCTTCAAGCTGGTGCGTGATGGCCGCGTTGATATGGCGCTTGCGCCCGCCAACATGGTGAGTTATTACCTGCCCTACAAGTACGACAGTAGTTTGAAGGCAGGAGACGTTGTCAGCGGTCTGGGCGTAGGTATTGTGTTCGGCGCGCCGCAGGGGCAAACACAATTAATTGGCATTCTTGATAAGGCAATGCTGGAGATTAAGCCCCGGGAGTATCTGCAGATTATTGGCCGCTGGCGTGCCAATTCAGCCACCGACGACAAGTACTGGGAGGGCGTCGTGTCGTACGTCTGGCGCGTGTTCGAGGTGCTTGCTGTGCTGCTGCTGGTGGCGGGGGGACTGATTGTTGCCCAGCGCAGGCGCATTCGCAGCAAGCGCAAGGATCTGCAGCAGCGGCAGCTGTTGCTCGATGAGTTGCAGGTTGCCAAGGAATCGGCCGACAAGGCCAGCAGCGCCAAGTCGGTGTTCTTGGCCACGATGAGCCATGAGATTCGCACGCCGCTCAACGCCATCATTGGCATGCTGGAGCTGGTGCTGGCACGCAAGGGCGACGCGCAGCAGAACCATCAGCTTGCCCATATTGCCTATGAGTCGGCGAGCAGCCTGCTGGCGCTGATTGGCGACATTCTGGATATCTCGCGCATTGAAGCGGGCAAGCTGAGCCTGGAGCTGGAGCCGGTCAAGGTGAAAGATCTGCTGGAGTCTGTGGGCAAGGTGTTCTCGGGGCTTGCGCGCCAAAAGCAGTTGCGCCTGAGCCTGTCAATCGATGCGCGCGCGGCACAACTGGTGTGGGCAGATGCTGTCAAGCTCAAGCAGATCGTCTCCAACTTGCTTGGCAATGCCATCAAATTTACGCACCGCGGCGGGGTGGAGCTGCGTTGCTCGGTGGAGGTGGCCGGTGACTCTGGGTTGCGCTTTGACATCAGCGTCATCGATACCGGGGTGGGCATTCCTGCGGCGCAACTGGATCAAATCTTCAAACCTTATCGCAGGGTGGATGGCGTGGTCAGCGACCCCAATGCGGGTGCAGGCCTGGGGCTGACGATCAGCCAGGCACTGTGCCTGCTGATGGGCAGCAAGCTGAATGTGAAGAGCACGGTGGGCAGCGGAACACGTATTGATTTTTCGGTCACTCTGGCGCGGGTGATGGTGGATGCTGTGGCGAAAAGCAGCATTGAATCTTCGGAAAATACGGCAACGGTGCTGACGGTACTGATTGTTGAGGACCATTTGCCAAGCCAGTATTTGCTGGTTCAGCAGATCGGTTATCTGGGCCATCGCACGCTGACCGCCTGCAATGGCCTGGAAGGGCTGGCCGTCTGGAGCAAGCATGACATTGATATCGTGATTACCGACTGCAATATGCCGGAGATGGACGGCCTTGAGATGACCCGTGCCATTCGTCGCTTGGAGCAGGGCCAGTCCATCAAGCCTTGTCTGATCATCGGTCTGACGGCAGATGCGCAACGCGAAGTGTTTCAGCGCTGTCTCTACGCAGGCATGAACCATGCGCTGGCCAAACCCACCAATCTGGCTGCACTGAACCGCCTGATTCCCAAGCTGGACGCGGGGCAGTCGCAGGCCGTTGAAGCTTCGTTATTGACCAACGATATTCAGGCATCGATGGCCAAGCGGGTCATTGCCAGTAATCAGTCCGAAAGCGATGCCCTGCGCCATGCGCTGGATGCGCATGATCTGGTCGCTGTGAAGCGCATCGTGCACAAGCTCAAGGGGACGGCGTACCTGCTCAATCACCAGGGGTTGCTGGAGCAATGCATGGAGCTGGAGGACCTTGGTGTCAAAGGCCTTACCAAAGATCTGCGTGACGCGGCGCAGGTGTTGCTTGAAACGCTGGAGGAAATCAACCGTTTCCTGCAGGCCAAATGAACTTTGCACCAGGAAGTTTCTTGGCATTACTCGGGGCGTGTCTTGGTTGATGCTCGGCTGAAGCAACGGGCTTGAAAACTTGAAAGAGCACTCAATGGCCTCCCATAGAGGTGGAGGTGATACGTAGCAGCTTGGCCCACTACTTCGGTGGAGTGGATATCGTCGGTCCCTAGGAGCAAAACCTCGCCCGGGCCCACTGCAGCGTGGGTGGTTTAGACAACGATTCCGGACTTAGGGAACCTCTGCACAAAGCAGTTCCGAGCGTGATAGTCACCGCATAAGCGTGTACTGCTATTTTTGGCGACTCTCCTCCCCCCAATATGCCCGCGCTTCGCGGGCATATTGCCTTTTTAGGCTGTTATCACTGGCTTGGATTGGATGTTCACAAGCAACCGGCCACGGGCCATCCTTAAGTTCGCCAATGCAAACAAGGTATGCAACTGCTGAGTGTTCTTGCTCAAGCCTCGGTAGCGAACTTTGACATGACCAAACTGCCGCTCGATGACCCGGAATGGGTGCTCGACCTTGGCCCGTATCTTGGATTTGACCTGCTCAAGTTGCTCCTGCAAGGCGGAGATGCGCAGCAACATCTCAACGGGAAACGGTGGTAGGCCTTTGCGCCCTTCTGGAGCGTATGGTGCAATCAGTGCCACCATATCCCTCCAGGGCACAACCTGCTGCATCTGTTCAAGGAATTCGCGTTTGCGTGTCTTCTTGGTGGAGAGGTTCAGGCCGAGATCAGTTTGCAGCATGGGCCGGAATGCCGCCGCACCCGGCACGCATGTGCAAGTACATGCGTTGAGGATTTATTCAGAGATTCCCTAGCGGAAAAGCGCAGTCCTTACCGAGAACGGATTGACTTGTCGTTTTTTGCCACCGCATCATCATCGGCATTCAGCAACGCCGGAATCTCGGCCACCAGCGCGTCAATGGCCACCCGCAACTTGCAACGTAATTGCCGTGCCTGTGGCCAGAGTGCATGGATCTCGTAAGAGCGGGCTCGATAGTCGGGCAAGATGTGCACCAGCTCGCCACGCTTGGCATAGCTGCTCAGCAGCCAGCAAGGGACCCAGGCAATGCCGTAGCCCGCCACAGCAGCAGCGGCAATGGCCTGTATATCGTCCATGCTGATCTGGGAGCGCACCTGCAGGCGGTAGTCCGAGCTAGCGCCTCGCCCTGCCACTGGCGCAACATTCCACGGAGCAACGACACCCGAGCGCGAGTAACTGATGACCGCATGACCATCGAGCTCCTCCAGTTTGCCGGGCGTGCCGTGGCGTGCCAGATAGGCAGGGGAAGCGCCGATGCTGATGTGCTGTGTGCCCAGCAGGCGCGCAGACAAGGTGCCGCTGTCTTGCAGCGGGCCTATGCGTATGGCCAGGTCAAATCCCTCCTCGATCAGATCGACTGTGCGGTCGCCAAACGACAGATCGATACTCAGCTGCGGATACAGACGCGTCAGATTCAGCAGTATTGGCGCCACGCACAGCTGCCCAAAGCCTTCTGGCACGCTGACCCGCAGGCGCCCGATGGGCTCCATGCGGCCACTGTCCAGATCCGCCTCGGCTGCATCCAGCTCCTTGAGTGCACGGGTGCAGCGCTCGTAGTAGATCTGCCCTTCCGCGGTCAAGGTCTGGGTGCGCGTATTGCGCTGCAGTAGCCGCGTGCCCAGACGTGCCTCCAGCCTGGCAACGGCCTTCCCCACAGCAGAGCGCGTTACGCCAAGCCGCAGGGCAGCAGCGGTGAAGCCGCCCGCCTCCACCACCTGCACAAAGGTGGAGACTCCTTCCAGAGGGTCTTGCACAGTCATGTCTATTGGGTCCTTTAGTTCCCCAAAAACGGGAAATCAATGCGTGAATTTAAGAATTCTATTCCCATAGACTCGCATTGAACGTTCTGCGCAAGAACGCCGTTTCCCTTTTCTGGAGTGCGCAACCATGTCCTCTAATAATGTTGATCTCTTGAACACCAGCAGCCTGGAGCCGGCACCGACCCGGCGCAATCGCATTGCGCTGCTATCGGTCTGTCTGGCCGCACTGATGTTCAGCCTTGAAATCTCCAGCGTGCCTGTCATCTTGCCCACGCTGGAGTCCGTTCTGCACAGTGACTTCAAAGGCATTCAGTGGATCATGAATGCCTACACCATCGCCTGCGTCTCGGTGCTCATGGCCACCGGGACACTGGCAGACCGGTTTGGCCGCAAGCGGGTCTTTCTGATCTCCATAGCCCTCTTTGCGTTTTCATCGCTGCTGTGCGGCCTGGCATGGAACACACCGATGCTGATTGCCAGCCGCGTGTTTCAGGGGGCCAGCGGCGGCGCCATGCTGATCTGCCTGGTCGCCGTCCTCTCGCATCAATTTCCGCAAGGCGCCGAGCGCAGCCGCGCCTTCAGCACCTGGGGAGTCATGCTCGGCATAGGCTTGGGCTTTGGCCCGCTGATTGGTGGCGTGATCGTCGCCCTATCGGACTGGCGCTGGGTGTTCTGGGTACACGTGCTGATTGCCACGCTGACTTTCTTTCTGGCCACCATCGCCGTGCAGGAATCGCATGACCCCAAGGCCGGCGCGCTGGATCTTGCCGGCATCGTCACGCTGTCCCTCGCAGTATTCGGCCTGGCGTTCTTTGTGACGCAGGGCTCCGATACCGGTTTTGGCAGCATGTCTGCGCTGGCCGCCATGGCTGTGGGTCTGCTGAGTTTTGCGACCTTTGTGTGGGTGGAACTGCGTGCCCAGCATCCCATGTTCGACTTCTCCGTCTTTCGGGTGCGCAATTTCTCCGGTGCACTGCTGGGCTCCATGGGCATGAACTTCAGCTTCTGGGCGTTCATCATCTATCTGCCCATCTATTTTCAAAGTGCGCTAGGTCAGGATGTCACGGCCGCCGGCGTCTCGCTGCTCGCCTACACCCTTCCCACGCTGGTGTTCCCGGTGGTTGGAGAACGCATCGCCATGCGCTATGGCCCGCGTATCGCCATTCCACTGGGGCTATTTGCCATCGGTCTTGGATTCATGCTGATGCTCGCGGGCAGCCAGCTCGCCCACAGCCACTGGCTTTACGTGCTGCCGGGCTGCCTGATTGCCGGCGCAGGGCTGGGTATCACCAACACCCCGGTGACAAATACCACCACGGCAGCGGTCTCCAGCGCACGCGCCGGCATGGCGTCCGGCATCGACATGAGTGCCCGCATGATTACGCTCTCTATCAATATCGCGCTGATGGGTTTCCTGCTGGTGCATGGTGTGCAGCAGCATCTGCAAACCGCATTGCGTGAACCCGTAGATGCTGCAGCGCTGCGCGAGATGGCCAACGGCATTGTCTCTGGCAACCTGCAAGCCCTGCACGCCCTGCAGGCAGGCGCTGGTGCCGTCACTTCGCCACAGGCACTGACAGACATTGCCCGCCAGGCGCTGGTACACAGCTTTGGCGGCGTAATGCTCTATGCCGCCATCGCCGTGTGGCTGCTGGCACTGGGCAGCTTTGTGATCTTTTCGGGTCGCAGGACAGCCCGGTGACTTTTATGGTGGTCCATGCCGATGGGCAGTCCAGTGAATGTTGCCGCTCGAACTCTATCGGCGAAACGTTGCCGAACGCATCGCAAGTTCGACGTAGCCACGACTCGATGGTGCGAAGAAACGGGCATTCAGGCCGATGCGCGGTGAACCACGCAAGCAAGTGGCCAGTTACGAGGGTGATGTGGCCGTTCAAGACACCTGACGTTCCACGACTGGTGTTGGCGATTGCTGCTGTTTAGGCACTGAGTCACAAACGACCGCGATCAGCCTGAAGCTGAACTCAGGCCTAAAGGCTGGCTCACAGCGATCGCCGCCACCCGCAGTTGCATCGCTACCTTAATTTATTGCAGCCACCGCCTGGGCACGCTGACAGGCCAAAGCATCCCTCGTGACAATCGGCGAAAATCCACATACCGTATTCCCATATACGTTCCGCTTGTTTCTCGCCCTGTCATTGGCTGCTACTTTGCTGTGGGCATCACAAATTCGGCACCTTTGCCGATGCTCTCCGGCCAGCGTTGCATGATCGACTTTTGCTTGGTGTAGAAGCGCACGCCTTCTTCACCGTAGGCGTGCATGTCGCCAAACAGGCTGCGCTTCCAACCACCGAAGCCGTGCCAGGCCATAGGCACCGGAATCGGCACGTTGATGCCCACCATGCCCACCTGGATGCGACGGCTGAACTCACGCGCCACATTGCCGTCGCGCGTGAAGCAAGCCACGCCGTTACCAAACTCGTGGGCGTTGATGAGGTCCACGGCTTCGGCAAGATCCTTCACGCGCACGCAGCCCAGCACAGGGCCGAAGATCTCTTCCTTGTAGATGCGCATCTCTGGCCTCACGTGGTCGAACAGCGTGCCTCCAAGCCAGAAGCCATCACCACAGCCTTCGCCCGCCGTCATGCCGTCGAAGCCGCGGCCATCGACCAGCAGCTTCGCACCCTCCTGCTCGCCCAGCGCGATATAGCCGCTGATGCGCTCGTGCGCGACACGCGTTACGATCGGGCCCATCTCGGCAGCCGGGTTCTCGCCGTCGAGTACCTTCAGAGCCTTGGTACGCTCGATCAGCTTGGGCAGCAGCTTGTCGGCCACGTCGCCCACCAGCACCGCAACACTGATGGCCATGCAGCGCTCGCCGGCCGAGCCGTAGCCGGCACCGATCAGTGCGTCCACCGCCTGGTCGATATCGGCGTCGGGCATCACCACCATGTGGTTCTTGGCACCGCCCAGGGCCTGCACACGCTTGCCGTGGCGTGCGCCGGTCTCATAGATGTAGTTGGCAATCGGCGTGGAGCCGACGAAACTGATGGCCTTCACGTCAGGGTGTTCCAGCAGCGCATCGACGGTCACCTTGTCGCCCTGGACCACGTTGAACACGCCATCAGGCAGTCCGGCCTCCATGAGCAACTCGGCCATGAACAGTGAGGCGCTGGGGTCGGTCGGGCTGGGCTTGAGCACAAAGGTGTTGCCTGCCGCGATAGCAACCGGGAACATCCACATCGGCACCATCACCGGGAAGTTGAAAGGTGTGATGCCAGCGACCACGCCCAGCGGCTGGCGCAGCGTCCAGTTGTCCATGCCCGTGGAGACCTGCTCGGTAAAATCACCCTTGAGCAGCTGCGGAATGCCGCAGGCGAATTCCACGATGTCGATGCCGCGGCTGACCTCGCCCTGCGCATCTGTGAACACCTTGCCGTGCTCGGCCGTGATCAGGTGGGCCAGCTCGTCGCGATGCTCGTTGAGCAATTGGAGGAACTTGAACATCACTCGCGCGCGGCGGATCGGCGGCGTGTCTGCCCACTTCGGGAAGGCGGCCTGCGCTGCAGCCACGGCCGCGCCCACATCCTGCGCCGTACCCAGACGTACTTGCCGGCTCACAGTGCCAGTAGCTGGGTTGTAGATGGGTTGCGTGCGAGTGCCATTGCCAGCCTGATGCGTGCCGCAGATGTAGTGGGCGACCTCAGCCCCAATGCGAATGTCGGTCATGTTGAAACTCCTGTTCAATGGAAGAAGATGTGAATGGTCTTAAATTGCTCTCATGAAGGGAGCCTCTCGCGCTTATCCGGTTGTGCCAAAGCAATCTTTTCAATGTCAGAATGCTTCGGGCACAAGAGCCAGCGTGCTTGTGCTGCCCTCGATGAGGGTGTCGCGCATACCAGGCACCTTGGATAGCACGTGGTCAGCGTAGAAATGCGCTGTGGCGATCTTGGCGCTCAGGAAGGCCGTATCGCCCTGCTGACTTGCCAGCAGATCTTGCGCACGCAGCAGTGCTCGGGCCATCTGCCAGCCCGCGACAGTGCTGGCCGCCAGCATCAGGTAAGGCACCGAAGCGGCGTAGACGCTGTTGGGGTGCGATGCAATGTTCCCCAACACGAAATCCACTGCCTGCTCGAATGCCTGCCGGGCCTCGCGCAAGCGGCGGTGCATGGCCTGTGCGGCCGAGCTGTCTGTCCGCGAGGCCAGGGCATCCTCGGTCTGGGTGATCTGTGCGGCAATAGACTTGGCGGTTTGGCCGCCATCGCGCACCGTCTTGCGGCCCACCAGATCATTGGCCTGGATAGCCGTCGTACCTTCGTAGATGGGCAGGATGCGCGCATCTCGGTAATGCTGTGCAACACCCGTTTCCTCGATGAAGCCCATGCCCCCATGCACCTGGACACTCAACGAGGTCGCTTCCAGACTCATCTCGGTGCTGTAGCCCTTGACCAGAGGAACGAGGAATTGGTAGAAGTTACGAAGGCGCTCTCGTGTCTCGGCATCCGTGTGGTGGTGCGCTCCGTCATGCGCAGCGGCGGCCACGGCGGCCATGGCGCGGCAGCTTTCGGTGAGCGCGCGCATGGTCATGAGCATGCGGCGTACTTCAGGGTGATGGATGATGGTGGCGCTGACCTTGCCGCTGCCGTCCACCGGGCGCGACTGCACTCGCTCCTTGGCGTAGGTCACGGCTTGTTGGTACGCACGCTCAGCCACGGCAATGCCCTGCACACCAACGGCGTAGCGGGCCGCGTTCATCATGACGAACATGTACTCAAGGCCGCGATTCTCCTCACCGACCATATAGCCCACGGCGCCGGGGCCGACGCTATCTGCAATGCCCGCCGCCGTGCCATCGCCAAACTGCAGCACGGTCGTGGGGCTGGCCTTGATGCCGAGCTTGTGCTCGATGCTGACGCAGTGCACGTCGTTGCGCGCACCAAGCGAGCCATCGGCATTCACTAGGAACTTGGGCACGACGAACAGGCTAATGCCCTTGACACCCTCCGGAGCTCCAGCCACGCGGGCCAGAACCAGATGGACGATGTTGTCCGCCATGTCGTGCTCGCCGTAGGTGATGAAGATTTTGGTACCGAAGACCTTGTATGTGCCGTCGCCCTGTGAGTCAGCCTTAGTGCGCACCAGCGCCAGATCGGAACCAGCCTGTGGCTCGGTGAGGTTCATGGTGCCTGTCCATTCGCCGCTCACCAGTTTCGCCAAGTAGGTAGCCTGCAATTCGTCGCTGCCCGCCGTCAGCAGCGCCTCAATGGCACCGTCGGTCAAGAGCGGGCAAAGCGCAAAGCTCATGTTGGCGCTACTGAACATTTCCGCGCACGCTGCGCCTATGGTCTTAGGCAGGCCCTGGCCACCAAAAGACAGCGGGTGCTGCAAGCCCTGCCAGCCCCCTTCCACGAACTGCTGGTAAGCCTGCTTGAAGCCGGGCGTGGTCGTCACCACGCCATTTGTCCAGGTCGAGGGTTTCTTATCGCCGATCGCATTCAACGGAGCTACCACGCTTTGGGTGAACTTAGCGCACTCGTGCAACACGGCTTGCGCCGTCTCCATACCGGCGTCTTCCAATCCCGGCAGTCGTGCAGTCGCTTCCAGCCCGGCAAGCTCCCGCATGCAAAACAGCATGTCGTCAATGGGTGCAACGTAGGTCATGGTCTGATGTCTCCTGGGGGTCGTCTAGTGAGATACGGCGGCGATGCCCACAGCGGTCTCAGCGCGCACTTCCTGCGCCGGGAATCCGGCTCTGTCCAGAGCGGCGCGCGGCGAGCGGTCCATGAGGGACACCACGACGATAACCAGGAACGCCAGCGGCATTGAAATCAACGTGGGGTAGTCATAGGGGAAAACCGGCTCGGCGAAGTGAAAGATGCGCACCCACACGGCGGGTGAGAGCACCACCAGCGCCAGTGCTATGCCCAGCCCCGTAAGGCCACCCGCCAGCGCGCCGCGGGTCGTCAGTCCGCGCCAATACATGGACATGAGCAGCACCGGGAAGTTGGCCGAAGCGGCAATGCTGAAAGCCAGCGCCACCAGAAAGGCCACGTTCTGGTCGCGAAACAGTAGACCCAGCACGATGGCGACTATGCCGATGCCAATGGAGGCTTGACGGTTCACGCGCATGGCCTCTCGGGGCGAGACGTGATCGTTCTTGAACACCTTAGAGTACAGGTCATGGGCAATGGCTGAGGCCCCAGCTAGCGTCAGGCCACTAACCACCGCGAGAATGGTAGCAAACGACACGGCGGCCAACAGGCCGAACAGCAGGTTCCCGCCCAGTGCCGTCGCCAGGTGCATGATGGGCATGTTCGAGCCACCCAGCACCGGGCCACCCACCTTGCCATCGACATAGAACGCGGGGTAGTTCGGCAGGATGGCCATGGCGCTCAGGCCCAGGAAGCAGATGACCACGAAGAACACGCCCATCAGGCCGGTGGCGACGAACACAGATTTGCGAGCTGCGCGCGCATCAGGCACGGTGAAGAAGCGCATCATGATGTGCGGAAGTCCCGCAATGCCGAACACTAGCGAAACGGCCAACGAAAGGCCCGAAAACGGGTTCGCCATCAGTTTCCAGGGGCCCTTCATCGCCTCGCCCGCGGGGTGATGACTGGCGGCAGCAGCAACGAGGGCTGAAAAATCGAAATTGAAATAGCGCAGTGCCAGCACCGTCAGCACGATGCCGTTGCCCAGCATCAGTACGGCCTTGATGATCTGCACCCAGGTGGTAGCAACCATGCCGCCGACCACGACGTACACCATCATCAACAGGCCAACAGCGATGACCGCGTAGGTGTAGTCCACGCCAAACAGCAGCTGCACCAGTTGCCCGGCACCGACCATTTGCACGATGAGGTAGAACAGCACCACTGTCAGCGAGCTGATGGCGGTAAAGATTCGTGTGCTGCGCTCGTCCAGGCGGTAGGAGATGATGTCGCTCAGCGTGTATCGCCCAAGGTTTCGCAATCGCTCGGCGATCACGAACATGATCATTGGCCAGCCCATGAAAGCGCACACCGCATAGAGCAACGAGTCGAAGCCATTGGAAAATGCCAGGCTGGAGATGCCCAACAGCGTGGCGGCGGACATGTAATCGCCCACGATAGCCAAGCCGTTTTGGGTGCCGGTGATGCCACCGCCTGCAGTGTAGAAGTCCGAGGTAGAACGCGTGTGCTGCGATGCCCACCAGGTGATGCCCAGGGTGATGGCGACGAAGCCCGCGAAGATCAGGATGGCCTGCGTGTTCATACCCGTACCTCCGACAGCAGCCGCTCGTACGAAGCGTCGAAGCGTGTATTGGCGATGTGGATATAGATGCCTGTCAGCACCCATGACAGCGCAATCAGGCCGATGGCGCACGCCACGCCGCCGGTGAGCGTGCCCGCACGGTTCAATGGCACGGCTAGGCTGGCTGGCGATAGGACCGCCGTCAGGATGAAGGCCATGCACAGCCCCAGGCACACACCGGCGAAAGCGAAGGCCATTCGGCGGCGTTGTGCCTTGAGCTGCTCGTAGCCAGGGTGGCCGGGCAACCGCCGGCAGATTTCCTCGTTCGAAAGCATCACTTGTCTCCGTTGTTGTTGTGGGGCATCGGGCGAAGTTCGATTCAGTTGCCCAGTTGGACCTTCGGGGCCTTTTTGTTGACGAATTCGCCCAGCCGCTGCTGCACGTCATGCCCCTGTTGGATCATGGCCATCACCAGCCCTTCGGTGAACAGGCCGTCCGTGGCCGACATGTCTGCAATACGACTGATGGCACTGACGATCGCGTAGTTGGACAAGGTTGCGTTGCCCGCGATCTTTTTTGCCAGGGAAAGCGCCAGCTCGAGGGCGGGCTTCTCACCTTTGGCGGTGTCGCACACGTAGTGGGCCAGGCCCAGCTGACGGCCTTCATGCGCATCGACGACCCGGCCCGTGAGCATCATCTCAACCATGCGCGGTGCGGAGATGATGCGCGCCGTGCGCACAGTAGCGCCGCCGCCAGTGAAGATGCCACGTGTTCCCTCGGGCAACGCGAAGAAGGTGCCGCTGTCGGCCACACGGACATGGGCCGCGCTGGCAAGTTCCAGCCCGCCGCCTACTACGGCGCCTTGCAGGCAGGCGACCACAGGGATGCCGCCATGCTGAATCTTGTCGAACGCGCGGTGCCAGCCCTGACACACGCGCATGAATTCAACGCCGCTGCGCTCCTTGTCGTGGTGCTCCTTCAGATCAAGCCCGGCGCAGAAGTGGTCGCCCTTGGCCGTTAGGAGAATGGCGCGGATGTGGCTGGGTATCGCCGAGAAATAGGCATCGATGGCTGCAATGGCCTCTTCGTTGAGCGCGTTGCGCTTGTGTTCCATGTTCAGGGTAACAATGCCAACGTTGTCCTGCTCGGAAGTCAGCAAAATGGAATGGGACATAGAAATGGCTCCTGGTAATGTGTGAAAGCGGGAAGGGAATAAGGCGAAAGAGAGAAAGAGGGGAAATGGCTCAAGTCGGCCATTGGCGCAATGCCGTCTTCTGGATCTTTCCGGTCGCCGTCATCGGCATGTGGTCGATGAACACCACCTTGTCAGGGATGGACCACTTGGCCACACGCCCCTGGTAGCGCGCGAGCATGTGCTCTGCCGATAGTTCCACTCCAGCCTTCGGAACAATGAACAGAACGGGCCGCTCGCCCCACTTTTCGCTGGCTTCGGCGATGCAGGCGGCGTACTCGACACCCGGCTCCTCCATAGCGATGTTTTCCATCTCGATAGAAGAAATCCATTCGCCCCCGGACTTGATGACATCCTTGCTGCGGTCGGTAATGCGCATGTAGCCATGCGCATCCATGCTGCCGACGTCACCCGTGCGAAACCAGCCGTCTTCATTTGCAGACTCGCTCTTGCCGTAGTAGCGCGAAATGACCCAGTTGCCCTGCACCATCAGATGCCCGGTCCCGGTAGCTACGCCATCATGAGGCAGGCGCTTCCCTTCGTCGTCGACTACCTTGAAGCGTGCACCAAATAAGGGGCGCCCCTGCGACGACAGCACATGCAATGTCTCATCATCGGACAGCGACGCATGCTGCGGCAGCAACTGACATACGGTGCCCAAGGGAGATACCTCCGTCATGCCCCAGGCATGGTGTACCGTAACCTTGCGCTGCGCAAAGGCCGCGATCATGTGTGGCGGACATGCTGCGCCACCGATGACTAGGCGCTGGAGCGTGCTAAAGGCCAGGTCCTGGCTTTCTACGTGGTCGAGCACCCCTTTCCACACAGTGGGAACACCCGCCGACAGCGTCACTCCCGCGCGCTCGCAAAGAGCGTAGAGACGGTCGCCCTGCATGTTCGAACCCGGCAGAACGATCCTGGCCCCAGACATTAGTGCGGAATACGGCAAACCCCAGGCGTTGACGTGGAACATGGGCACCAGGGGCATCACCGCATCGCTGGCCGAGATGGCAAGCGCATTGGGGTGGCTCGATGCGTAGGCGTGCAGTACCGTCGAGCGATGGGAGTACAGCGCCCCCTTGGGCGAGCCTGTGGTGCCGGATGTGTAGCACAGACCGCATGCAGTGTTCTCATCAAACACCGGCCATTCGAAGTTATGGGTGTCGCTGTCCAGCCAGGCGCCGTAGCCTTCCTCAGCACCCTCGCAAAGTGGCACCCAGTGCGTCACGCTCAGGCAACGCAGGCGCAGGAACTCGACCAGCTCTGCGAAGTGCTCGTCGTAGAACAGCACGCTGTCCTGTGCATCGTTGATGATGAAGACGATTTGCTCACGACTCAGACGAGGGTTGACCGTGTGACACACTGCGCCAAGGCCGGCGGTGGCGTAGTAGATCTCCAGATGGCGATAGGTGTTCCATGCCAATGTCGCCACCCTGTCACCTTTCTGTACGCCTCGAATTTTCATACCGACAGCCAGCTGTCTAACCCTTTCTCCGAAGTCTCGGTACGAATAGGCATGCAGCCCTCCGTCGTCAAGTGCCGTCAAAATCTGCTGATCTCCGTCATTTTCAAGTGCATGGGTTAGGATTTGGCTGATGAGCAAGGGAATGCTCATCATGTTTCCAGGCTGTTCCATTACGTTGTCTCCTTGCCTGAAGAATAGGCAAAAGACACGGGCTGCTAAATTGCCAAAGTTGACGGGGCATATGCAAAAACTGACAACTTCACCCACCACGACAGCAACGGTGTCGTTTGCCCTCGTGCAGGACCTGCTGCAAAGTCTGCGTTTGCTTTGCCGAGAGGCAGATCTGGACGCCTGCCTGAAGGAAGCAGGCATAGTCAAGGCCTTCATCGACCAAGCTGGCGCGCGGCTGACGCATGACCAGTTGGTGGGGCTCTACCGCGCCAGTGCCGGTGCAACGGGCGATGAGATGATGGGACTGTGGAGCCGCCCCATCAGGACTGGCTCATTGAAATACATCGTCCGGGCGGTGATGGATGCGCCGAGCATCCGTGTGGCGCTGTACCGTTTCACACAAGTCTGGAATCTGCTGCTAGATGACTACCGTTTGAATTTGACCCAGAAAAAGGCCGAGCTGTGCATGGAACTTATCCCTCGCTCATCCAGTTCTGGCGTGAACCGCTTCGGCCACGCGCTGATGCTCAAGCTCACGCACGGCATCGTTTCATGGCTTGTCGGGAGAGAGGTTCCGGTGCGCAGCGTGAGTTTCGCGTTTTCGCGCCCCGCTTTTGCTGCCGACTATCCCATCCTGTTTCCAGCCCCCGTGGACTTTGGCAGCAGGTATTCGCAGATCACCTTCGATGGTGATCTGGGAAAAATCCATTCTGCCCGCAGCGCCTTAGAGGTACGCAGCTTCCTAGAGCGAGCCCCCCGTGACTGGATTTTTACCTCCTACCATGAGCACGCCATGCGGTTGAAAGTGCGCGAGTTGTTGTATGCCGATCTGAGGCACACGCTGGATGCAGTGGCAATGCGGCTGCACATGTCTTCGCGAACATTGATCCGCAAATTGCAGGATGAAGGCCTGTCCTTTCAAAGCATCAAGGACGAACTGCGCCGGGATCTGGCCATTCTGAGCCTCGTGCGCGATGACGTCTCGTTAGGCGAGATTGCCTATGCGCTGGAATTCAGTTCACCGGCAGTTTTTCATCGGGCATTCCGCCATTGGACAGGCATGACACCTGGCGCTTACCGGGCTGCGCAACAGTCGTTGCAATGAGCGGCCTCTCCTTGTGCAGCCATCGGCGTGAGGCTCCCGCCGCACCACCCGGGATGACCAGCTCATCGACGAGGCATCCTCCTAGTTCAGCGTGTCGCCTAAACGCTGCGCAATCGCCCGAACAATGGCGATACCCAAGACCGCGCCATCCTGGCGCTGCCGGTCTGGTCTCCACGGTCAATGGTCGACACGCCCCGAGTCTGGGGCGATCGGTTCTGGAGGCTCCTTGAGAGCCCGTGAAATTTAAGCCGCCGAGGTTCCCCGTCAGCAGCTCCATCACAACTCTTTTAGAAGGAGCAGTTGTGTTGAACTGCTCGTCAATGAAGATGCTCGCTGCGCCGAAAGGCACTTACTTGTATCGGTCCACCAGTCAGTTAATAAGCGGGCCAAGGGACATTCCATCGACAAAATTCGAGGAGTTTTTTGGTGTAGTAGTTGCGCCGTGTTCGTTTCATGCGCGACACCTCCCGCTGTCCGCGCAGTCTCTCGCGTGTTGTATTGACCGCTTGAATCCGCAGACACATTGCCATTTAGCAGGTAATCACGGCATCTGGCTAGCTGTCAGCCGTCAATAATAGACGCCCTCAAAAGCAAATCTGGACACACCTCCATGGCAATGAACCATTGGCTTCTTTTCTGCGGCATTTCACTCTTGATCTGCTTTACTCCAGGCCCAGCCGTTTTGCTAGCTATCTCGAACTCTATGGAAGTGGGGATGCGGCGCACTACCTGGAGTTCGCTGGGCAGCTCCGTTGGAATTTTCATAGTCTCAGGGCTAGCGATGATAGGCATGGGGACAATTCTCAGCGTGTCATCGAATGCGTTTCTGCTGATGAAGGTGGCTGGCGCGATGTACCTGATCTGGCTTGGAATCAAGCGCTGGCGTAGCAATGACGGAATACTTGGCGATGCTACCGTCCCCGCGCAGACGCGTCAGCGCGGGAACTGGCAGTTGTTGGCACAAGGATTGGGGGTGTCGATAACTAATCCTAAATCGATCCTGTTCTTTTCCGCTCTGTTTCCACAATTCATAGTGCCGGGCACTTCCCTTTTCACTCAATACCTGCTGCTGACTGCGACATTTGCAGGCTGCGCACTAGTCTCACATGCCTGCTATGTGATCTTCATTTCACTGATCAGGAGCCACCTAATATCACGCGCAAAGCTTTTCAACCGAATCATAGGGGGCACCTTTATAGCCTTGGGCCTGAGCCTGCTGAAGACTCGACAAAAGCTGACTTGACGTCAGCGAATATGATTCGCATGCATTTCTTGCATCAGGCGTGCTTGGCACGTAGGGCTGCGAAGGTTTCTCCAGGCGATCAAGAAAGCTATTCGGGGGCTTCCTTGAATTTTATTCCGCTACGCAATGAGGGGGCTGCTGGCAGCATTTGGCACATTGGACCCACTGCTGCCGCTTGCACTTCGCCTACCTAGGCGTGCTAAGCACGGTTCACGATCCTTTTTTCTTGATACCGAATATGCCGGCATTGCTCATGATGGTTCCCCGTCGATGGGCTGATGGAGTATCCAGCCAGTCGTGGTGGCGTGAGCATACAGCGTTCCATCTGGTCCAACAATGCGCCCCTCCGCTGTACTTACCTGCCGGCCTGAACTGGCTTGGGCGGTCCGTGAATGCCACACCGCGGGACCTAAGGAGGGGAACCCAGGCACAAAGGCTCTGGTTGGGTGAACCAGGCCCCTGTCCAAGCCGACACAAGGGGTGAAAAGTCAATCGGCCGTTACGCCGGAATCCTTGATGATCTTGGACCAGCGATTCATTTCACTTTCAACATACCTCTTGTGCTCGGCGGGCTCCAGGCGGGAGTCGGTCACGACGCGCACCCCCAGCGCTTCTTCCCGCATGATGAGTTCGGGATCCTTGAGCGCGGTGCGGATGGCCGCATTCAGTTTGGCCAGGACAGCAGGCGGCGTGCCCCTAGGCGCGTAGACGCCGTGCCACACCGACATCTCAAAGCCCGTAAGCCCAGCTTCCGCTAGCGTGGGCACCTGGGCCAGCACCGGTAGGGTCATCCGCCGTTGACTGGTGACACCGTACACCTTGACCTTTTTTGCTTCGATCTGCGGCACTGCGTTGGTTGCCTGCTCGCACATCAGATCGACCTGCCCGCCCATCAGGTCGGTCATGGCCGGCGCAGTGCCCTTGTACGGCACGAGAGTCATTTTTGATTTGAGGCTTGCCTGCAGGACAAGGCTGCACAGATGGGATGCGGAGCCCACACCGGCATTGGCGAGATTGACCTTTCCCTCATTAGCGCTAATCCATGTACGCAGTTCTGCCAGCTGGGTGGCGGCTAAGCCAGGCTTGCCAATCAGGGTCGATGGAGCCTCATTGATAAGGCCTAGGTACTCGAAATCCTCCAGCGTCTTGTAAGGCAGCTTCTTATAAAGGGCCGGCGCGGTGGACAGCCCGATATGGTGCACCAGTAAGGTGTATCCGTCTGGTGTGGCACGTGCTACCCGCGCCGCACCAATGGTTCCGCCAGCGCCTGCCGTGTTATCGACAACCACGGTCTGGCCCAGGGGCTTGCGCAGCGCTTCCGCCAGGTCACGGGCGATCTTGTCGCTGGGGCCGCCAGCTGAGAACGGGACGACGAGGGTGATCGGTTTAACCGGAAATTCTGCCCAGGCCGAGGTGCTAACGGTGATCAGGCCTATGGCCGCGACAGCCACCTGTTGTTTCAAAATGCCCATGACCTTGTCTCCTGATTTTGTGTTTTTTGTTGGGGTCAGGCGGAAAGAGCCTGCATTTGCGCGTACAGATCGGCCTTGCCCTCGAAGCCAATCCCGGGCAGATAGGGCAATGTCACGTGGCCGTCAATCACCTTCACGCCGTCGGGGAAGCCGCCGAATGGTTGGAACAGGTCCGGGTACGACTCGTTGCCTCCCAGGCCCAGGCCGGCGGCGATGTTCAGCGACATCTGGTGTCCACCGTGTGGGATGCAACGGCTGGCTGACCAGCCATGTTCCTTGAGCATGTCCAGCGTGCGCAGGTACTCGACAAGGCCATAGCTCAAAGCGCAGTCAAACTGAAGCCAGTCGCGATCGGGGCGCATGCCGCCGTAACGGATCAAGTTCCGCGCGTCCTGCATAGAGAACAGATCCTCCCCGGTGGCCATAGGGTTCTTGTAGTAGTTGCGCAAGGTGGCCTGTAGTTCAAAGTCGAGCGGGTCGCCTGGCTCTTCGTACCAGAAGAGGTCGTACTGAGAGAGCGCCTTGGCGTACTGGATGGATGTGTCCAGATCGAAACGGCCGTTGGCATCCACGCACAGTTTCTGGCCGTCTTGCAACACGCTGAGAATGGAGTCGATACGGCGGAGATCTTCGTCGAGCGACGCACCACCAATCTTCTTCTTGACCACGGTATAGCCGCGATCAATGTAGCTGCGCATCTCGTCCTTCAGCTTGTTATGGTCCTGGCCGGGGTAGTAGTAGCCGCCAGCGGCGTACACAAATATCTTGCGGTTTGGCGTGCCGTTGCCATAACGGTCTGCCAACAATTGGAAGAGCGGCTTGCCTTCAATCTTGGCGACGGCATCCCACACTGCCATATCGATGGTGCCGATGGCCACGGAGCGCTCGCCGTGTCCGCCTGGCTTCTCGTTGGTGAACATCGCGTTCCAGATCTTGTGCGGGTCGAGGTTTTTGCCGCTGGCATCGATCAGCGAATCCGGATTGGCTTCCAGCACGCGAGGAATAATGCGCTCACGCATCAGCTTGCCCTGACCATAGCGGCCATTGGAGTTGAAGCCATAGCCCACCACCGGCTTGCCATCGCGGATCACGTCGGTAATCACCGCCACCAGGCTCAGCGTCATCTTGCTAAAGTCGATGTACGCATTGCGGATGGGCGAACTGATAGGAATGGTTTTCTCTCTGATCTCAACAATCTTCATGCTTGACTCCGGGTAACGAAACAAATGTCTGAGTCGGTATGATCCGCAGCCGCGCACTGATTGACCAATGCTGTTTTTCTACTCTTTAATGCTTTCAAGGCACCGGCAATGAACATCTCCTGGCTTGAAGATTTTTTGGTCTTGGCCTCAGTAGGAAATTTTTCTCGGGCCGCTGAAGATCGTCATATGACCCAGCCCGCATTCGGTCGCCGCGTCCGAGCGCTGGAGGAGTGGTTGGGGACGGAGCTTTTTGACAGAAGCACACAGCCCGTCAAGCTCACTGAGGCCGGGCAGTGGTTTCAGGCTATCGCGCCAGAATTACTGGCTGAGATTGCGCGGCTACCGGGGGCTGCGCGTGCAGTGGCAGAAGCGAACTCAAAAAGCTTGCGATTCGCTGCGACACATGCGCTGTCGCTGACCTTCGTGCCTGGCTGGTTGCGGCGCTTTGAAGCGCATACGATGGCGGGGACGCTTCAATTGGAGTCGGACATGCTCCATCGGTGCGAGGCTCTCCTGGCTCAAAGCAAGGTGCAGTTCGTTCTGTGCCATGCCCACGCTCAAGCGCCAAGTCAGCTTCAGATGCAAGGCTACCCATCCATCTGCGTGGGTATCGATGTATTGCACCCTGTTTCCGCCATGGGGCCAAAGGGCCAAGCCCTTCACCAATTGGAACGCCCCGGGACGGTTGCCCCTCTTTTGGCCTACAGCGCGGAATCCGGGCTGGGCAGTATCCTTCATAAAACCATCGACCATGCGCTAGGAGCGCTTCAAACACAAACAGTCTTCACTGCCCACTTGGCATCCGTACTACGGACGATGGCACTCGAAGGCAGAGGCATCGCTTGGCTGCCTCAAAGCCTTGTCGGCGATGACCTTGCAGCAGGCACGTTGGTTGCAGCGGCCACTGAAGCGTGGAATATCGATCTTGAAATCCGAGTCTATCGAGCACATTCGCAGTTGGGGAACGCTGCAGAAGCTCTGTGGGGCACGGTCGTGCAGTCAGTGACGGGTAAACCAGCGGAGCTGCACGCCCAAATTCCCGGCCGTTGACGCATCAGGTGGCGTAATTGCTCTCTGCCGTCTAGTGACCTCGAGTGATGGGGCAGCCCTCCCACTCCAAGCCCGGCATCGCACGACCAACTGACCCAGCTACAACGCAGCGTTGAAGGCCCGGGGCTGGTCGACCCTCTGGCTGGACAAGCGCAGGCAATGGTTTGTCGCACCCAGCGGAAAACGCAGGCGCAGCCCGCAGTTCTCGGATGCAGCCATTCATTTTTCTTGACCATCAAGAGCCTGCTTGGCTTGGTTGAGTGGCGTCTCTCGTGTTAATAGGCACCCATATAGTCGCGCTTGCCAATCTCAATACCGTTGTGGCGCAAGATGGCATAGGCGGTAGTCACGTGGAAGAAGAACTGCGGCAGACCATAGTGCAGAAGATATGCACTGGCGGTCAGCTTCTTTTCCTTTGGCGTGCCGGGGCGCAGTACGATCTCGCGGCTCTCGCTGAGATCAAATTGCTCGGCCTTGAAGGATTCCAGATAGGTTACAGCCTTGGCGACCAATGCTTGCAGGTCGGCGAAGCTGACCTCAGTGTCGGGCCAGGATGGCACCTCGGCACCAGCCAGACGGGAGGCAATGCCCTTGGAGAAATCTGAGGCGATCTGTACCTGACGTACTAGCGGAAACATGTCGGGAAAAAGTCGCGCCTGCAGAAGAGCATTGGGCTCGATATTTTTTTGCGTCGCGTGGTCTTCAGCCTTCTTGAGCACATCGGACAGGGCACGCAACATCTGCAGCATGACGGGAACGGAGGCGTTGTACAGCGAGCTTGTCATAGTGAATTCACTTTTCAGATTGGGCACGATGGCCGGAGCTGGCATGGCAGAGGCCCATGCCGACCATGGAAGGCTAACAGTAAAAGGACAAGCATCATGTATGACGCTTGTAGTCTGCGCGACCTGATACGGTTTCCAAGCGCTGTTCGTGCAGCACGGGAATTAGCACATTACCGAGGGTATTCAAGGTGTGGATGCAAGGATGAGGTCGAAGCAGGCGCAAATCATCACGGACTCTATTCCACAGGGGGATTTATCTCTTCGCCAGTACTGCGAATCCTCCTTCGCTTCGTGAACTGACGCCATTCATGGCCAACTTTCTTCTTCGCGATCGTTGGAATAACCGTGTCGAAGGGCCGCTCATTAGCCCAAAGCGGAAGTCAAATACAGATGCTCGACAGACTGCGATCGCTGCAAAGCCGCTGTACAACTACACATACAAGGCGTTCATCTGAAAACCATGAGCGGTCAAGCAGCGAGGCGTGCTTGCAAATCGGCAACATCTAGCCCTGCCTTCACATTCCAAGGGATCATCTCTTCGAAATCTTTTTCGCTCTCGGCGTGCGGTAGCTTGTTGAGTACCTGCACTAGGTATTGGTACGGATCGGACCATAGTGGTCAACACCGCCGTTGCATATGCGCCATCCACAGATGGTTGAAAACAGCCAGTTCTTCCGGCTGATGACAAGATTCTTGATACTGTGTTCTGCAATGTTGTTGTCAATGCTCAGAAGTCCATTTTCAACATAGCGAATGACATAGGACCACTGGCCCAGTGCGTAGTGAATGGCTTTGCCCAGCTGTGATTTGGGCTCTACAAGCTTTACGTGCTCGTCCAGCCACGCTTTGAGCTGGTTCAAGATTGGAATGCTGCCGCACTCGCTTGCGCTCTGACACTTCAGCCGTTTTCATCTGCGCTTCAATCACATACAGCTTTTGAATCAGCCCAATAGGCTGCAATGCAATCGACTCCTTAGCATTGGCAGCGGGGATGGATTGCTGGACCTCAACGAACTTTCTGCGCACATGTGCCATACAGCCTAAGCGTGCAGCCGCTTGCATGGTGTTGTACCCCGCATACCCATCAACCTGCAGGTAGCCGTAGAAATGACCTGCCCGGTTTCTCCGAGACATTGATATCCGGGGAGATGGCACCCTCCCAAAGAGGAGCCCATGAAAAAGAGTCGATTCATGGAAGAGCAAATGGTCACGATCCTGCGTGAGGCAGATCGCACGACAGTGGCCAAGGCCGCCAAGAAGCACAAGGTCAGCGACGCGACCATTTACGCCCGGCGCAAGCACTTCGGCCAGATGGGGGCGGCCGACATCAAGCGGCTCAAGGCCTTGGCGCTTGAGAACAGGCGCCTGAAAAAACTCCTTGCCGAGCAGGATCTGGACATCGAGACCCTCAAGGAGGTCAACGCAAAAAATGGTGAGCCCGCAGGCTCGGGGCGAGCAACTGACCTTCATGCGCACACGGGGCCTGAGTCTGCGCCACTCCTGCGGAGTTGCTTAATACGTCGCGTGCCACGCCCAGCTACCAGCTTCGCCTGCCGGCCAAGGATGCACCAGTGCTCGCGGCGATGAGGGAACTGTCGGCCCAGTATCCGCGCTACGGCTACCGGTGCATCCGCGTGTTACCGGGTTGCGAGGGCTTCGAGCTGAGCTGGTCACGCACGCACCGGCTGTGGCGTCAGGCGGGCTTGCTGGTGCCCAGAAAACGCCCACGCAAGCGCATCCACACGCCGTCCAAGGCCAACATGGTCTGGGCCTATGACTTCGTCTTCGACACCACGGCCAGCGGTCAACAGATCAAGTGCCTGCGGTCGTGGACGAATACACATGGGAGTGCCTGGCCATCGATGTCGCCGGGGCCATCCGTTCCAAGTGGGTGAGCGAAGTGTCGATTTTCCTTGAGTCTTGTACTCGCCTCCACAAACAATCAACGGCTTAGCGCTGCGTGAAGAGGCTAGTTTTGTACTCGCTTCTCATTGAGTGTTGTACTTTCCGGAATTTTTCTCACTCAGTTTTGTATTTTCCGAGATGGCAGGTTCAGAAGCCTGGGCACAACCAACGTGGCCAGCAATTTCTGACCGACTTCCCGCTGCCTTCATAGCCGAACTGGCTGGAAGCTTCGGAACGAGGATGGATTACCGCAAACTGGCATACAACCTGCTTAAACCAAGCATCTTGTATACATCTGGGTATTCATCATGCTGATTGGTTCATTTGAAGATTGGAAGCGGGCTTATCAAGAAGGCGCTGACCCTGCTGCATTGCTTGAGCAGCAGCGTCGTAGTCTGGCAAGCGATGACTCTGCCTGGATCAGCATTGCCAGTGACGCGCAATTGAAAGCGCAGTTGCTGCAACTGGAGGCACTTCAGCAAACCCAAGGCCGTGAGCGTCTTCCTTTGTTCGGCATCCCCTTTGCAGTCAAGGACAACATTGATGTAGAGGGCTTTGTCACCACGGCTGCCTGCCCTGCTTTCGCCTATCCGGCACAGCGCGATGCTGTGGCAGTTCAGCGCCTCAAGCAAGCCGGAGCCATTGTTCTGGGCAAGACCAATCTGGACCAGTTTGCCACCGGTCTCGTCGGAACGCGCTCACCATTTGGTGCCGTGCCCAATACGTTTGACAGCCGACTGATTTCCGGCGGCTCCAGCTCAGGCTCGGCATCTGTGGTGGCGCGTGGTCTGGTTCCATTTGCCCTGTCCACGGATACGGCTGGATCGGGCCGAATTCCTGCGGCCTTCAACCAGATCGTCGGAATCAAGCCCACTCCCGGTGCAGTGCCCGGCACTGGTTTGGTGCCTGCCTGCCGCACGCTGGATTGCATAGGTGTTCTGGCGCTGAATGTGGCCGATAGCGCTCTGATTCTGTCACTCATGGAAGGGCCTGACACACAGGACAGCTATGCCCGGTCACGTCCCTTCATCGCCAAACATACCCCGCTGTCTCAACTGCGCGTGGGGGTGCCTGATGCACGCAAGCTTTCCAGCGACTATGAGAGTGCATTTGCTGCGTTTCTTGCGCGTCTGAAGCCGCAAACCGAGCGGGTGCAAGCCTTGCCCTTTGATGCATTGTTTGAAGTCGCCAATCTGCTGTACTACGGCCCCTGGGTGGCTGAACGGGTGGTCGGAGCACGCAGCATCTACGAACAACAGCCAGAAGCCTTGCTGCCAGTGATTCGCCAGGTTCTGGACGTACACCAGCGCTTCAACGCTGCCGATACCTTCAATGCCCAGTACCAACTGCAAGACCTCAGACAGCAAGCCGAGAATATCTGGCAACAATGTGATGTTCTGTGTGTTCCTAGCGCACCGCGCCACCCCTCCATGGCAGAGGTGGAAGCTGACCCGATCGGCGTCAACTCGGAGATGGGAACCTATACCAATTTCGTCAATCTTCTAGGTTGGTCGGCGATCGCCATCCCTGCATCGCAACTGCCAGACGGCCTGCCTTTTGGTATCACCTTGATAGCGCCGGGCTGGCGCGAGCCTGATCTGGTGCGCTGGGCTCAGCAGTTGGAAGCACAAACCCATCTGTGTGCCGGCGTTACAGGCCTTCCCGCCCAAAACGCTGGCTTACTGCCAACATGGCGGGTACCGACACAAGGCGAGACTATCGAAGTAGCCGTGGTGGGTGCACATCTGCGTGGCATGCCTCTCAACCATGAATTGCTGGCTTGTGGTGCGCGCTTTCGCGAGGAGACGAGCACCGCTTCGGACTACCGCCTGTATGCCCTGCAAGGCACGGTACCTGCCAAACCTGGAATGGCACGGTCAGACGAAGGGGCTGCCATCACAGTCGAAGTGTGGGAGATGCCAATTGCCAACTTTGGCCGCTTTGTAGCCGGCGTTCCAACGCCTCTGGGCATTGGTTCGGTGCAGCTGCAGGATGGACGCAGCGTGAAAGGCTTTATCTGCGAAGGCCATGCATTGACGCAGGCCCGGGACATCACCACGTTCGGCGGCTGGCGCGCGTACTGCCAGTCTCTGTGAAGCACGCTGCGGCGCACAGCCCCTGTGCGCCGCAGCAGCCAACGAAAAAACAAGGAGCCCCCATCATGTCTTCCACCAGCCTGGCCAGCCTTGCTTACGAAAAACTACGCCAAGCCCTGGACAATTTTCAATATGTTCCTGGTGACCGCTTCAGCGAAAACGAAGTTGGCGCGGATCTCGGCATGAGCCGAACCCCTGTGCGCGAGGCGCTCGTACGCCTGCAGCGCGAAGGATATATCTCCGTCATACCCAAGCTCGGCTGGATCGTGAACAGCATTGACTTCACGATGTTCGAGCAGTTGTACGATGTGCGTTCAGTACTGGAATGCGCAGCGCTGGATCTACTTGTTCAGACCCCCGACCTGGAAATACGCCTGCATGAGCTGACCGCGCTGTGGTGCATCCCCGCGCCACAACGGCTGTCTGAAATAGCCACTGTCTCGCGCAACGATGAGCAGTTTCACATGGCCTTGGTGGCGGCCAGCGGCAATCAGGAAATGGCCCGCATCCACCGAGATATCACGGACCGAATTCGTATCGTGCGGCGTCTGGAATTCACGCGCAACTACCGCATTGACGTGACCTACGAGGAGCACGGCGACATCCTCAGATCATTGTTAAGCCGCGACGGCTTGCAGGCCAAGTCGTTGCTGCAGCAACATATCCGCGTGAGCCGTGACGAAGTAAAAAACATCACTTTGCATACTCTGCAGAATGCAAGGCAGAAGCAGCCTTCCCTCTAAGTTTCACGAGCACTGCCGTTGATCTTTGGCTCACCGATGCTGCAGCAAAGCCTGCAGCAGCACTCCATCCTCTTGAGCCAGCGCATTCAGGATGCTGAAGTGATCCGCGCCTTCTATGGCTACTTCTGCATCACCCTCCATGCCACAGCGATAGGCCGCAAAGGCTTGACTCTGCGCCTGCAATTGGGGAAGTTCTGCTGTTCCATAGGCTGTCACAAACGGCTTGCGTGTTGCAGGCAGGCATAAGGGACTCAGTTGCTCGATTTCAGCGCCAGACAGCCGGAGCGCCTGGTTCAGGTAGGTATGAGCAATCGGTGCCAGGTCGTAGATTCCGCTGATGCCCAGGCCTGCAACCACTCCCTCGCAATTCAGGCCCATTGCAGTGAGATGACCACCCGCGGACCAACCGCATAGCAAGATGCGTCCGTTGCCTCCCTGCTGCAATGCATGGCGGCGCACAGCCGCGATGCCTGATCTCACCTGCTCCACGATCTGAGTCAGCGTGGTCTCGGGAGCCAGCGTGTATCCAATCAGAGCAGCATGCAGTCCATGCGCGAGCGCGCCCTGAGCCACAAACCGAAAAGTGTTCTTGTGGCGCATCTGCCAGTAGCCGCCGTGAATGAACAGCAGCGTGCTGGCACCGGACTCGCCCTCAAAGAAGTCGTAGCGCAAACGCTCTGCCGTTCCAAACGGCACATCCAGTTGTCCAGCGGATCTCTGCACCAGCTCCACACTGCGGGCTTCGAAATCAGCGAGCTGCCGAGCACTGTCGGCGACGGCACGGGTATTGTCGTAGGCCGCATCACGCGCGACCTGCGGGAGGTTCAATAAACAGTCCAGCATCAAGCGGCCTTGGCATGATGAGCCACATGACTGCTGAGCATTTCCGTCAGCTCCTTGCGCACCAGGTTGAATTCTGGTGCCGTGATATGGCGCGGGCGCTCCAGTGGAATGCGATAGTCACGCTCCACACGACCTGGACCGGCCGTCATGACCACCACGCGGTCAGCCAGCAAAACAGCCTCCTCCACTGCATGGGTGACAAAAATCACGGTCAGCCTGGTCTTTTCCCAGATATCCAACAGCTCCTGCTGCAGCACTTCGCGAGTCAGCGCATCCAGTGCACCGAAAGGCTCGTCCATGAGCAGCACTTCACACTCATTGGCCAGCGCTCGCGCGATCGATACGCGCTGCTTCATGCCGCCTGACAGTTGGTTGGGGAAATGATCTGCAAACTTGGTCAGTCCCACCATGTGCAGATAGTGATCCGAGATTTCTTTGAGCTTGACCTCCGTTAGGCCCCGTTGCTTGGGGCCGAATGCAATGTTCTGACGCACCGTGAGCCATGGAAACAAACCATAGTCCTGGAAGACCATGCCTCGATCCGGGCCGGGCTCGGAAATAGGCGTGTGATACATCTTGGCCACGCCCGTGGAGACTTTCTCAAAGCCCCCCATGATGCGCAGCAGCGTGGATTTCCCACAGCCCGAAGCACCGATCAAGCAAATGAATTCGCCCTTCTGGATCTTCAGGTTCACGTCCTTCAGAGCGTGGATGGGGCGACCATTCAAACTGAAGACCTTGCTGACATTGGCAATGTCCAGAATGGGGGCAGGAGTACGGTGAGCAAGGATTTCAGACATTGTGTTGCGGGCTCCACTTGAGCAGACGATTGTTGAGGGCGACCAGCAGACGGTCGGTGACAAAGCCAGTGAAGCCGATGACGACCATGCCGGCAATCACCACATCAGTGCGCGAGAGCATGCGACCATCCATGATGGCCGCACCCAGTCCTTCGGGAACGCCCGTCATCTCACCGACCACGATCAAAAACCATGCAATGCCGTGACCCAGGCGCAGGCCATTGAAGATGGATGGCATGGCCGCTGGCAGCACCACCTGACGAAACATGGAAGCGCCCTGACAGCCCAGCATGGCTGCGGCCTCAAACAGACGAGGCTCCACCGACTTCACGCCAAAGGTGGTGTTGATGACAATGGGAAAAAATGCCCCGAGGAACACCAGGAAGATGGCCGCGTTGGGGCCGACACCGAAGAAGATCATTGACAGCGGAAGCCATGCCGTCACAGGCACAGGGCGCAACATTTGCAGCGTGGGGTCTACAAAACGGCGTACGGCGGCGTTTTTACCGATCACCAGACCCAGGGGGATGCCTAGCAGAGCAGCCAGTCCAAAAGCCCCGTAAACACGAGACATGGACTTCAACCAGTGAATGCCCAGAGTTTCGCTGAAGGCATCGTCATAGATGCCGCCAAACGCGAAGTCCCACAGCATCAACCCGACTTCCTTTGGTGAAGGAACCAGCATGGTTCCGGTCGCACGCACGGCCAAGTCCCAACCGATCAGCAACAACAGTGGAAGCACAGTAGGCACCAGCCAGGTTGTCATCCAAACCTTCGCGGCATTGGGTTGCTGCGGCATAACCAGATCCGCAAACGTTGAAGCGGCATGATTGATGGGCACTGCGGGCGCCACAGCCGCATGCGCTTGAGAGTCAAGAGTGGAAGATGACATGGCAAGAATTCCAAAAACAGTCAATAACAGCTCAACGGCGTCAAGGCCTGACCGCGTCGTGCACAGCCAGGCCCCGCCGTGTTACTTCGGGTTGAAACCCGTCACGATGAAGCTGCTGTAATCAGGCAACTTACGAATCTGCTTGCGCTCCAGCATCAGCGAGCCGTAGTACTTGCTGCGGTTGATCCAGTCCTGATCGATCTTCCATGTCAGCTCTACATTGTCAGCAGCCAGATTGGCCACATCGGCGGGCAGACCCAGCTTGGCCCCCGCCATCTGTACCAGCTCAGGACGATGGGCCATGGCGTATTCGGAGGCCTTGCGGTGAATCTCCAGGAATACCTTGGTCAGTTCTGGATCGCTTTTGACCGTGTCGGCATGGGTGGTCATGACCATGTTGACCTTCCCCGTGGGCGTGCTGTAAGGGAACTCAAGAACCTTGCCCACACCGCGAATAGCGCTGATGGAAGGGCCAGGTTCTGCGCCCACATAGCCATCGATATCGCCACGCTCCAGCGCACCCGCCATCTCGCTGAAGGACACGCGCACGGACTTCACATCCTTGAGCGTCATGCCTTCAGCCTTCAGACGATCCAGAAACACGGCTTCCTGCGTGGAGCCGGGAAGAATGCCCACTCGCTTGCCTTTGAGCGCCTTGAAGTTGCCAATACCGCTGTTCTTGCCCACCACAATCGCCATACCACCATTGCAGGTCGGCGCAACTATGACTACCGGCTCGCCCGCCGCAGCCCCCAGGGTGGCTGCGGCCAGACCATAGGTACCGAAATCCACAGATTTGGTCACTACCGCATTCTTGCCATCGGTAGGTGTTTCAAACGGAATGACTTCGATCTTGTAGCCCGCCGGCGTGAACTTATCGTAGAAATAAGGCGTGATGCCATGAATAAGTTTGAGCGTCCCCACCTTGATGACCTTGTCAGCGGCCTGTGCTGGAGCCGTCACCGACAAGGCAATGGCAGTAGTAGTCAAAGAGGCGAGCAAAAGACGGCGAGACAGCATGGCAATTCCTTTTAGAGGAGTCAAAGAGAGAGAACGCGTGCCACTTGAATACATGCCTGTACACAAGCGCTTTAAACACTCAAAGCAAGCGCCGTGCCAATCACGTTTCCTCTTTGAAAATTGCCGGACTCCCTCACCCAAACACCGTTTTCGTGCGTCCATCCCCGTGGACATGCGCTATTCCAGCCCACCATGCACCGAAATGGACTACGAAATTCTCGTACCACTCCAAAGTTGAAGACCTCAGAACTTAGGTCGGTGATATCAATCGCCAACACAGCACTAGGTGTTTAGTCCTGGCATTTGATGGAGCGGAGCGAGTTTGAAGCGTTTGGGTGAGATAGCCCCCTGAATCTCCGGACACAGTCCATCGCTTATCTTCGAGATAGGCATAGGACTGTGCATATGATTAGGCATACAGAGACGATTGAGGTCATCATCCGAGACCAGCGCAGGCGGCGCTGGTCGGCTGCCGAGAAGGCTGCCTTGGTTCGCAAGACGTATGAACCGGGCATGAGCGTCTCGCTCGTGGCCTGCCAGGAGGGCGTGTCGGCGAGCTTGCTATTCACTTGGCGGCGATTGGATCGCGAAGGCGCACTGGTGGCCGTGAGCGCCGGCGAAGCGGTTGTGCCGGCTTCGGAACTCGCCGCAGCTCGCGCCGAGATCGCCAAGCTGCAACGTGTGCTGGGCAAAAAGACCTTGGAGAACGAGATCCTCAAGGAAGCCGTGGAGCTCGCCGCAGCAAAAAAGTGGATTGCGCGCTCGCCGTTGTTGCCTGGGGACGACCAATGAAGTCGGTCTGCTCGGTGCTGGGCGTGGCGCGCTCGAATCTGCATGTGCGGCATCACCGCTCTGGCGACTGGCAAGACAGCCGCAGAGGCCGCACTCCGACCCAGGATGAGCTCTTGCTGGCCGAGCTGCGGCGCCACATTGCCGAGTTGCCCAGCTATGGCTATCGCCGCGCCGGTGCGCTGCTCAATCGAGAGCGATGTTCGCAAGGTCAACAGGCGCTGAACCACAAGCGCATCTACCGAGTCATGGCGCTGCATCGACTGCTGTTGCCCAAGGTGCCCAAGCGACGGCATTCGAGCCGCATTCACGATGGCCAGGTCAGTGTGCCGATGAGCAACATGCGCTGGTGCTCTGACGGCTTTGAGATCAAGTGCGATTCGGGCGCGTGCCAGCTCCGTTCCTACTGCGCTCGGACAATGGACTGGTCTTCACCAGCAGCAGCTTCACGGCCCTGAGCAGAATGGCTTGGTCGAGCGGGTGATTCGTACGCTCAAGGAGCAATGCGTGCATCGGCACCGGTTCGAATCGCTGCAGCATGCCAGCCGCCTGATTGGAGATTGGATCCACTTTTACAACCACCGGCGCCCGCACCAGGCGCTGAACATGAGAACACCCGCTGAGGCATTTGCATTTGCGGCCTGACCTGTGCAGGTTCTGCTGGGTCAATATAGGATCTTCTTGCGCTTGCGTTTCCTTCTATCTTTGGGATTGGACTCCAGAGTCAGACGCTACTCAAATCCGGGGGGACGTCGGTTTGCAAAACTTAGTAATAGAGCGAGAAAATCATTGTAAATCATTGAGTTACACGAATTCCAGCATGTACCAAAAGTACAAAACTCAATGAGAAAAGTACAAAAATCGACACAAAACTCAGTGAGAAAAGAACAAAACTCAAGAAGAATCGACAGCCTGCGCCGCCAAAAACCAACAAAAGCTGTGGGAACTTTGTCTTTAGCACTCTCTCTAACGGAGTGCTAATATGAAGATCATGGAAGAAAGGAAACCTGCAATGAAAACTGCCTCCGGCGCCATTGCTACTGCCCTGGCGCCCGCGAACCCCTGGGCGCTGGTACCTCCGCTGGGCAACCTGGATGCCTATATCTCGGCGGTCAATCGTATGCCAATGCTCACCCTTGAGGAAGAGCAGGACTACGCTCGCAAGCTCAAAGAACACAATGATCTGGACGCCGCCGGGCGTCTGGTGATGTCCCACCTGCGTCTGGTTGTCTCCATCTCGCGCCAGTACCTGGGCTATGGCCTGCCTCACGGCGACCTGATTCAGGAAGGCAATGTGGGCCTGATGAAGGCTGTCAAACGCTTCGATCCCGATCAAGGCGTGCGTCTGGTCAGCTACGCCATGCACTGGATCAAGGCCGAGATCCACGAATACATCCTGAAGAACTGGCGCATGGTCAAGGTCGCGACGACCAAGGCCCAGCGCAAGCTGTTCTTCAATCTGCGCTCGATGAAGCAGGACCTGAAGTCCGATGCCGCCATGGCCGACGACGATCTGGCCCTGCGCGAGACCCTGACTTCGAACGAAATTGACGCGGTCGCTGCAAAGCTCAACGTCAAGCGTGAAGAGGTCATTGAGATGGAGACCCGTCTGGCCGGTGGCGATGTGCTGCTGGACCCCTCTCCCAGTGATGATGGAGAACAGGCCTTCGGCCCTATCGCCTACTTGGCTGATGCCAGTCACGAACCTACAGCCATGCTCGAATCGCGCCAGCGCGATCATCTGGCAACCGATGGCTTGGTCATGGCTCTGGAAGGCCTGGATGACCGCAGCCGCCGCATCGTTGAAGAGCGCTGGCTCAAGGTCAATGACGACGGCTCTGGCGGCATGACGCTGCATGAGCTGGCTGCCGAATACGGTGTGAGCGCCGAGCGCATTCGCCAAATTGAGGTAGCCGCCATGAAAAAGATGAAAAAAGCGCTGGCCGAGTTTGCGTAAACGCCAACATGCGCTCCAAGCCTTTAAAAGGCTGAAATGCTGAACCTCAAACCCGGATAATTTCCGGGTTTTTTATTTTTCGGCATTGATGCATGTTCTCATGCACACCGATCGCCTATCAAGAATTCAAAAGAGACCTGCCATGCCTATTCGCACTTCGCGCATCTTGAAGAACCTGTCCCGCTGCAGCTTGGTTGCAGCAGGAGTCGCCATGGTGGCGACAGCAATGGCTCCGGCCGTCCTGGCAGCCGACAACTGGCCCGACAAGCCCCTGCACCTGATCGTGGGCTTCCCCGCAGGCTCCTCGCCCGATCTGACGGCCCGCGCGTTGGCCGAGCCATTGGAGAAGAAGCTGGGTCAGACCATCATCGTGGAAAACCGCGTGGGTGCTGGCGGCAATATCGCCGGCGAATATGTCGCCAAGGCTGATGGCTACACCTTCAGCGTGATGATCAACGGCAATATGACCATTGCCAAGATGCTCAACCCTGCCGTGCGCTATGACCCCATCAAGGACCTGCAGCCCGTGAGCCTGATCGGCGTGGCTCCGCTGGTGCTGGTGGCCCCAGCGTCGGCCCCACAAGGCAAGGCCTTTATGGAAGCGGCCGCCAAGGCTGGCGACAAATGGAGCTATGGCTCGCCCGGTGTCGGCACCGTGGGTCATCTGGGCATGGAGTTGCTCAAGAGCCGCTCGGCCATCAAGGCCGTGCATGTGCCCTATACCGGCTACCCCCAGGTGTTCAACGGCATTCAGGGCGGGGACTTGAAGCTGTCCATGCTCCCTCCGGCACTGGCAATGACACAGATTCAGGCCGGCAAGTTGCACGGCATCGGAGTGACCTCTGCAGCACGCAGCCCGCTGGCTCCCGGCCTTCCCAGCCTCAAAGAGCTCGGCGTCAACAACTTTGATCTGGAAATCTGGAACGCAGTGGCTGCACCCAGGTCCATGCCCAAGGCCCATGTGGACAAGCTGGCGGCCGCCGTCAGCGAGATCGTGCGTACGCCCGAGATGCGCCAGAAGCTGTCCATGCAAGGCTGGCAAGCCGTGGGCAGCTCGCCCGAAGGCCTGAGCAACCGCATCCAGCAGGATGTGAAGGCACTGGGCACCATCATTCGCGAGCAGGGCATCACGGCGCAGTAAAAGCCGCCCCCTGAGCCGCTTTGCGTCTTCCTCAGAGGGGGACGACGGCCTTTGCTACGGGGCAGCCCTTGCTGGTCATCTCCCGGTTGGGACATCTCCAGTTTTCCGACATCCCGTGCTCTGAGCGCTACTCCGGGTATCGGTTGAAGCTACTGCGGCGTCCTTTATCATGCGCCCGACAGGCATGGGTTTACGCTATGCCGTTGGGCGCATTGTTGTATCTAGGGCAGCGCCACCGCTTTTGGAGCCTTCATGGACGCTGGTACCTGGTTCACGCAACTCAATGCCTGGCAAGTCATGGCATTGGGCCTGGTTTTTTTCGGGGGGATTTATCTGCTGGGCGGTCTGCTCATGGGTGCTCTGACGGCAACTCTTGCCCGTGCCGGTATCGGCAGGCCGCTGGATATACGTCCGCTCAAGCCCGACCAGTTGCAACGTGAATGGCGCCAGTCCTTTCATTCCATACTGATCTTCGGCATAGGCATGATCGTTCCCTGGGGCTTTCTGCAACTGGGTTGGGCCCAGCTCTCGCCCACAGCCAGTGCTGGACGCATCGCTGTGGAGATCTTTGCGCTGCTGATCTGGAACGATGTGCACTTCTGGATCAACCACCGCCTGCTGCACACACGCCGCCTGGTGCGCTATCACGGCGACCATCATCGTTCCGTGGTGACCACGCCCTGGTCCACCTACAGCTTTCACCCCATCGAGGCGCTGATGCTGGGCAACATCATCTTGCTGCCCATGCTGGTGCATGACTTCTATTTCTGGTCGTTGGCCTCTGTGCCGGTGTTGAGCCTGATCCTGAATCTGATCGGCCATTCCAACTACGATTTTTTCCCCTCAGTCCCCGATACCCATCCACTGGCCGCCAGCCGCCGTCACCATCTGCACCACGCGCGCCCGGCAGGCAACTATGGCTTTGCGCTGTCCTTCATGGACCGGCTCATGCGCACGCGGGCCGCAGACAACACCCCCAAAAGCTCCACTCACTGAATGAGCAGGCACCCAGGCCAGCGCCGGTATCCAGTCCTGCGCCACTGGCGGGACTGGCAATCCGTCTTCTACATGCTCCTGCTGCCGCTGCTCGTGTGGTGGCAATGGAGGCATGGCTTCAGCTTCATTCTCTACAGCATCGAGCTGTTTCTGACCTTGGGCGTAGGCGTGATTCACCACAACCACACCCATGTGCGCATGTGGTGGGGGCGCTGGACCAACCGCTTCACCGATTACTGGCTGACCCTGCTTCAAGGCCACCCCACCTTTGTGTTCTGGCCCGCCCATGTGGCCAATCACCATCGATTTCGCCATGGACCGCGCGATCTGGCTCGCACCTACCGGCCTGAGTGGGGCGGCGACACCAACCATCTGTGGGGCTATCTGCTTCATCCGGTGCAGGCGGCTTTCGTGCTGTATCCGCTGTTCTTTCGCTGGCTGAACAACCTGCGCCGTCGCTGGCCTGGAGCCTTTCGCTACTGCATGGGGCAATACGCGTTGTGGCTGGGCAGCTGGAGCTTTTTTCTCTGGCTGGACTGGCAAAAGGCGTTGATCTTCATCATCGTTCCCCAGTTGCACGGTCTGCACTGGCTGCTGGCCACCAACTATCTGCAGCATGCCCACGCCGATGGCCGACCACTGACCAGAGCGCAGCGCAATACTCCGGGTATCGAGCTGAACTACGCGCGCAACTTTGAAGGCCTGGTCAACCCCCTGCTTTTTAATATTGGCCTGCACACCGCGCACCATGAATGCCCACATGCCCACTGGTCCGACCTGAGCGGGCTGCACGAGCGCATTTACCGCCAACGGGTCACACCTTCATTGAACGAGGGTGGCCTGCTGCCTTATATGGGACGCGTGTTTGTATTGGGTCTGGTCTGGCCCGCGGCAAGAACCCAGCCGCAGATGCCACCCGACTCTGTGAAGTAAAAACCTGTTGAGGATCTATGCCTGTTGCCTATTCCAACGTCTATCTGCAATCTGCCGGCATGTTTCTGCCTGGTGCCCCAGTGGACAATGCTGGCATGGATGCGTTTGTCGCACCGCTGAGCCGCATCTCCGAGCGTATCAAGCGCCGCATCCTGGCCGAGAACGGCATCCAGACTCGCCACTACGCCATCAATGGCGAAGGCCAGACGGTGTTCAGCAACGCCCGCATGGCAGCTGGCGCGATCGAGGAGACCCTGGCTCTGGCTGGCAAAAAGCTCTCTGATATCGGCTTTCTGTCCAGCGGCTCCTCGGGAGGCGATGCGCTGATGCCCGGCTTTGCCAGCATGATTCAGGGCGAGATGGCCGCCCCGCCCATGGAAACGCTGTCCGTGCACGGCGTCTGCGCCGCCAGCGTGGGCGCCATGCAGGCCGCTGCCATGGCCGTGGAAAGCGGCGCCCATGCGCTGGCCCTGTCGGTGGCCAGCGAAATGCCTTCGCGCCTGTTCAAGCGTTCGCGCTTTGCGGCCCAGGGCTATGACGCCGACTTTGACGCCCACTTTCTACGCTGGATGCTGTCCGACGGCGCGGGCGCCGTGCTGCTGGGCGGCCCCAAGGCCTTGCCCCAGGCCAACGGACTGCGCCTCAAGCTCAAGTGGACGCACCAGCGCAGCTTTGCCGGCGACTACCCCGTGTGCATGCAACTGGGCCTGACGGCCGATCGCGGCACAAGCCATCTGGACTTCCCCGCCTGGAGCGATGCCGAGGCCGCAGGCGCTCTGGCGCTGCGCCAGGACATTCGCCTGCTGCCGCATCTGTTCGATGTCTGCATTCACGAATATGCAGCCCTTGCCCACCAGGGCTGGGTGCCCGAACGCGGCATAGACCACTTTCTCTGCCACTACTCGTCGGAGCGCTTCATCCCCGTTGTCGACGAGCTGCTGGGCAAGGCCCAGCTCAGCATTGCACGCGAGCGCTGGTGGAGCAATCTGGCCTGGCGCGGCAACACGGGTGCAGCCTCCATCTTCATCATGCTGTCGGAGTTTCTGCAAAAGCAGGGCCAGCGCCTGAAAGCAGGCGACACCGTGCTCTGCTTCATCCCCGAGTCGGGCCGCTTTACCGCAGGCTACATGCTATGGGAAGTAGAGCCGGATGCGAGTGCAGAGCAAACGCCAGAGGCCGGTTTCCCTCGGAAATCGGCACAGTCGGCACAGTCAGCAGCGCTGCCGGATGATGCTCTTCCCGATGTATCCACCATCGCCGCACCCCATGACCCGGCCGCTGCGCCATCGCAACTGGCACCACTGCTGACCGAGCTGGCCAGCATCTGGCAGGACTACCGCAGCAATGTCTGGCGCACGCCCCTGCTCCAGCGCATGCGCACGCGCCAGTTGCAGATCACCGACTATCTGCGCTGGATGAGCCACTGGATTCCGCAGGTGCGCGAAGGCAGTCTGTGGATGCGCGAAGGCGCGGCCTCGCTGACCGGTGACTACGCCACGCTCGCCTCACTGATCGACCTGCATGCAGGCGAGGAGCAGAACGACTTCAAGATTCTGCACAGCGACTATCTGAAGGCTGGCGGCACCGAGACAGACATCAACCGCCTGCGCCGCAACCCCGGCGGCGAAGCGCTCAATGCCTATCTGCACAACCTGGCTGCCACGCCCAACCCGATCGGCCTGCTGGGTGCCATCTACATCATCGAAGGCACGGGTCAGCGCATCGTTCCCAGCCTGCTGCCCCTGCTGCGCCAGAGCCTGCCGCTGCCTCCCGATGCCTTCCGCTTTCTCGAATACCACGGCGCCAATGACGAGAACCACCTGGAGCGCTGGCTGCTGGCCGTGCAGATGGCCCTGGAGCTGGACAGTGAAGGCACGGCCCAGCAGGCCATCCTGCAGACCGCACGCAACACGGCAGCCATGTACCTGATGCAGTTCCAACATGTGCTGGCCGAGCGATAACGAGAAACCGCAAGAAGCACCGGGAGGATTCATGAAGAACGAGTTCAACGACCATGTCTGGGACGAGCGCGACCCCAGCCCCTGGCTGGCGCTCTACCTCGACCAGAGCACACCTCTGCCCGATGAGGTCAAGGCCGCCTGGCTGCGCGACTGCAGCAGCAGCTCGCGCCAGTTCTTTCTGCCCGCCATGCGGCCGCTGGCGCGGCTGTCCATGATCATCATTCAGGCGCTGAAGATCTTTCTGCCCAAGCGCTGGTCGCACTCCATGCTGCTGCACCGCCTGCTGGCCTTCGGCATGAAGAAATTTCTCTCGCCAGAGGCCAACTGGCTCATCATGCGCCACTTTCACCTGGGCTCCCAGGTACTGGCCTTCGTCGCTGCCAATGCCCCGACCAAGGTCAGCACCGCGCCCTTGATGCCCATGGAAATTGACGATGTGAAGGACGAGCTGTTTCTCAAGCACGACCTCAACCTCTTCAACTTCGTGATCCGCCTGAACAAGGCACTGCGCGAGAACGGGCAGGAGTTGGTGCCCGTGGCCGAGCCCGACTTCTCCATGATCCGCGAGCCCGATCTCAGGCTCGAAGACATGCCGCGCGGTCGCTTCAACGTCATCGACCTGCAAAGCGCCATCGAGCTGTACACGCCCATCTACCAGTTACTGCTGACCGACAACGACTTCTGGCGCGCCAGCAACTCGCTGCAGCTCGACGAAACCGTTGCCATTTACTGCGCCAAGATCCTGGCATCGCCAGAGCATCTGGTGCTGCTCAACAACAAGCATCCCATGGTGCCGCTATCCACCCTGTATGCGGCCTACCGCCTGGTGCTGCACGGCCTCTCCACCGAGATGCTGCACTCGCTGCTGACACGCATGGCCAACGGCGAGCACCCCATTCCCGCGCGCGAGCTGGCCAAGATGCGCCAGGCTGCCGAGACGGTGACGGATCAGACCGCCGCACAAAGCTGAACCATGGATTCACGAAGCAACCGCATCACAGGCGTTCGCATCGACGAGCAGACCATCTGGCTGACACTCGCGGACGGACGTGAACTGGCCGAGCCCATTCAGCGGCATATCCGCCTCGAAAAAGCCACACCCGGGCAAAGGCTGCACTGGGTTCTGAGCGACGAGGATCACGGTCTGAACTGGCCGGCGCTGTGGCCGCCATCGCCCGCAGGCATGGTCAGCGTCTGGGAGCTGGATCAGGACAGTCTCTACAACCAGGCCATGGGCGCGCTGCTCGCCGCCCAATGGGACGTCACCCGGATATCCCCGGTCCAGCATGAGCTGGTGGCTCTATGGCGCATGGAAGCCGATATCAACAACGGCGGCTTTCTGCAGTTTCTGGGCAACTGGGGAGTGGAAAACCATCAGCTCACCCTGCAGGCTCTGCAGGCCATAGGCGCGCCCGTCACGCAGCAATGTCTGCAAGACATGTTTGCGGTGCTCAGGCGCTTCGAAGACATGCCAGAAAATGTGGACTTCTCCGACCTGCCTGCGCTGCTGACGGACGCCGAACATGAGCAGTTGCAGGAACTGGAAGAAGCCTTCTGGGACTACCCGGAGCCCCTGAACAAGCTCGTGGTCATGCACTACGGACCCGCCCAATGAAGTCAGAAAACAAATCCGGCAAGACCTATTCGCTGGCATTTCGCAAGGCCCTGGTGGACGAAGCGCTGAACCGCACACCCGGCGGCGGGTTTGCGGAGCTGGAAAAGCGCCACCGCCTCAAGCCCGGAACCCTGTTCGACTGGGTCGAGGAGTTGGGTCCGACACCACCGCCTGCGCCTTTTTCTGCACTGCATTTCTGGATAGGAAATACGCCATTGGGCGAGCCGGAATTTGCCCGCTACTTTGAACATGCAGACAGTTACTGGGAGCTGGAAGTTGAAGACATTGAAAGCAGCCAGCAAGATGTCACGGGCTGCGGCTTCTGCCAGGATCTGGGCAGACAATTTCTGTTCGACGAAGACCTGCTGCTGATGATCTGGCTGCCAGAGCCTGTCCCTGTCTCTGCCTTGGTGAGCCACAGCACTCTGGACTGCGACACATCGCTCGCGCTCATCGTGCAGGCCTGTGAAACCCAGGGCATTCACACAGCCAACGCCATGTTTGTCTATGCCGACCCCACCGAACCGATCACCGATCCGGACAAGCTCTACAACGGACTGAGCTACATCGGTCTTTTTGACGACTGACGCAGGTCCGACGCTTTTTCCATCTTCTTCATGCAAGACTTCATTGCCCAGATTTCGCAGCAATGGCTGCAACTGCCGGATTGCCAGGCCGAACACAAGGACGCAGCCAGAACACGCATCACCAGCAGCGTGGCAGCCGGCTGCATGGATGTCGAATTCTTTGTGCACCACGGTGGCAACGGCGCTTTCTCGGCCACCAGGTATGAGCAGACCATGCAGTTGGGCGCGGAGCATCGGCTTCATGCCTGGATCACGCTGCGCGATGCGGCCGGTGAAGTCATACACCATGAAGTCAGCTGCAACCCCGGGCGCTTTGCACAGCTGCTGCATGAATGGCGGGCAGCGCCTGATGCAGCACCGGAACAAGTCACCATCCAGGCCATGGCTTGCAGTCCATCTATCGATGAGACTGAGGCCTGTGTCCCTCGGGTGGATCAGGATCTGAACCTCGACCTGCTGGACAAGCTCGCGGATGCTCCACAGGCGCTTGAACGGCTCAAGGCCGATGTGGCCGCTGTCGACCTCATGCGCCTGCTTCAATCCTGGCCGCGAGATGATCGCGGACGACCTGCAGCGCGCACCACTGCCATACTCGCGGCCTATGGCCCTGCCACACGCAAGCGCCAGCCCTGCCTGATGGTTCGATCGGTCATGCAGTCAAAGATGCCGGGATGGCAATTGCTTCTGTCGTCCGAGTTTCTCTACAACTGCCGCCATCAATGGAGCGATGCCCGCTGGCTGTGGTCGCCGGCAGAGCCCCCCAAGGACTCGGCTCTGGAGCGCAAGGCACGCAGTCTGATGGCTCAGGGCAAGGTCAGCGAGGCCTGCGCACTGTATGGCATCGAGCTTCATGAACGCGTGCGAAGACTTGCCGCAGGTCAGTCATTCCAGCGCTTCTCGTCCGCGCCAGAGCCCTGGGTGCGAGAGCTGCGAGCCGCGCTTCTGCAACTGGCTCCGTGGTGCCTCACAGCAGGCCTGCAACGCATACAGGAGCACCTGATTCAGGCCAACCGCAAGCCGCCCAAGCCCGGCAGCTGGGAGCGCAAGCTGTTCTGGTTCTCGGGCCAGCGCCAGCAGGCGCGCTGGGGCCCCGGAGTGCGCTTCGACGAGGAGGGCAAGCCGGTGCTGGACCTGATCGTCACCGCATCCAACGAGCATTTTCCCGAGCCTGACTGGAAGCAGCAGTCACGCTAATCCCGTCAGTCAATATCATCAAACCACTGCCAGCCAGCCCTGCACCTGCTCGGCAGGCATGGCGCGCGAATGCAGCCAGCCCTGGAAAAACTCGCAACCGATGTCGCGCAGCAGTTGCAGCTGATCGAGCTCTTCGACGCCTTCGGCCACGACCTCCAGATCCAGCGCATGGGCCATATGCACAATGCCGCCCATCAGTCTGTCCCGGCAAGGCGAGGGAAACAGAAACTCCCGCCCCAGCTTGACGCGCTGCAGCGGCAGATATTGAAGATAGGCCAACGACGAATGGCCGGTGCCGAAATCATCCAGCGCAATCGTCACTCCCAGCCGCGCCAGAGCCTGTAGCACTTCGCTTCCCTGAGCCGGGTTGATCATGGCCTGGGATTCGGTCACCTCCAGCTCCAGCCATTGCGGCGGAACCTGATAGCGCTGCAAACAGCTGCTGACATGCTCGACAAGATTCACCTGCCGCAGTTGATAGGCAGAAAGATTGACCGCAACCCGCAGCGGCGTACCGGCCTTGAGCCACAAAGCGATCTGCTTGCAGGCTGCGTCGAGCACATAGTTGCCCAGAGCCACGATCTGGCCCGAGGCCTCGGCCACCGGAATAAAGCGTGCCGGGCTGACATTGCCCAGCAAGGGATCATGCCAGCGCAGCAAGGCCTCAACAGCCACCACTGTGTCGCTCTCGACCTTGACCTGAGGCTGGTAGTGCAGCTGCAAACCGCCATAGCTGAGCGCCATGCGCAAGCGCTCGGCCAGTTGCACGCGTTCGGCCATTTCCTTGCCCATGGCGGGTTCGAAAAACACCGCATGGCCGCGCCCCTGGGCCTTGGCGCTGTACATTGCCATATCGGCGAAGCGCATCAGGTCGTCACCGGTCTGCGCATCGTCGGGATAAAAGGCAATGCCCACGCTGGCACCAAAATCCAGCGCCAGCCCGTCATGCTTGAAGGGGATGGAGAGCGCAGCCAGTATCTGCTCGCTCCAGAAGCGGGCTCGGGCCGCATTCTCACCCACCAGCAGCACCATGAATTCGTCGCCACCCAGGCGTGCCAGCACGCCCTCGCTGCGCAGCTGGGACTTCAGCCGCCTGGCGACCTCCCGCAGCAGTTGATCGCCGGCTGCATGTCCGTAGCCGTCATTGATGGCCTTGAAGTTGTCGAGATCCAGCTGCAGCAGGGCCAGTGCTTCGCCGTCGGCCTGCGCCAACTTGAGTCGCTCCTGCAACTCCTGGCCGAATTGCCAGCGATTATTGAGGCCGGTCAGGGTGTCCTTGGTGGCCTGGAACTTCAGGCGTTGCTGCATCTGATGCAGCTCCGTCACATCGCGCACAAAGGCTATGGCCAAGCCCTTGTCGTCATCGCCAAAATAGCCAAGAGCAATGTCCACCGGCACGGCATTGCCCTGCTTGCGCTGCAGCCACAGCACACCGCCAAGCCCCATGGGCCGGCGCGATGGCTGGGCAAAGTAGCTGCGCAGGTAATGACCATGCCCGGCCTGAAACTCGGGCGGCAGCAGCATGTCCAGCGCCTGCCCTTCGAGCTCGCTGCGCCCGTAGCCTGAAATGGCCTGCATGGCGGCATTGGCCGTCACGATGTTCCCGTCCCGGTCCACCAGCAAAATGCCGTCCGGCGCAGCATCCAGCGCCTGCTGCTCACGCCGGCTCAGCATGGCAGAAAGGCTCCCCCCCTCCTGCCAGGCCGACATGGCCAGTCGCAACCGGCGCTGGCAGTCCGCCAGCGCCGGTTCAGACACCGGTTTGAGCATTGAAGAAAAAGGGCACTCGGCCATACACAGACTCCAGATATCCACTCTGGCGTCCCTGCGTGCAGCCACTCCCCATGCTGCATCACCGGCCTGCATGCCCAGCTCTAGGAAGCCGGATCGAGCCTTGCCAAGTGTTTGAAGTCGCTCACTATGCGCGTGACATCGCACGCTCTCATTGCGCTACATCAAACACCAACATGTAACAATAAATTTCAGAACCCGAGACCAATGCTGCTGGTCGCGAACGCTTCAGCCCAGCAGTGCCTTCACGTCCTGAGTCAGCAACTGCGGTCCCGCGCCATAGCGCTCGTACACGCGCAACCGGCCCTGGGGATCGAAAAGATAGGTACCGGCCGAATGATCGAGTGTGTAAGTTCCTTCGACCTTGCCTGGCACCTTCTTGAAAAATATCTTGAAGTCCTTGGCCACGGCAGCAATCTCGTCGGCCGTACCGCTGAGCCCCACAAAGCTCTCGTCGAAGTTGGCCAGATAGGCCTTGAGTACCTCCGGCGTATCACGCTCGGGGTCCAGCGACACAAAAACGGCCTGCAGCTTGTCGCCATCGGCGCCCAGCGCCTGCTTGACTTCAAGCAGCTCCTGCAGCGTGGTGGGGCAGACATCGGGGCACTGGGTGTAACCGAAGAACACGGCCACCACCTTGCCCGAGAAATCCTTGAGACTGCGCTTTTTCCCGTGGACATCGGTCAGCGGAATGTCCTTGGCATAGTCTGCGCCCGTCACATCCACGCCCTGAAATTTGGGCTTGCTGTCGTCCTTGCAGGCAGTCAATGTCAATGTGGCCGCACCGGCCAGTGTTGCGGCGCCTAAAGCGCCGAGTACGCGCAGCACAGCTCGTTTATCCATGGTCTGTCAGGCTAGGTAATGATCCACCAGCAGCGCTGCAAACAGCAGGCTCAGATGGATCAGGGAAAAGCGGAAGGTCTTGCGTGCCAGCGCATCCGAGTAGTTGCGCAGCAGTGCCCAACCATAACCGCAAAAGCCCAACCCCAGAATCACTGCGGCAAAAAGGTAGAAATAGCCGCTCATTCCCACCACAAAAGGCAGCAGACAGCCGGCAAACAGCACCAGGGTATAGAGAAACACCTGCAGTCGCGTGAAGGCATTGCCATGCGTGACCGGCAGCATGGGCAGGCCGGCGCGGCGGTAGTCCTCGACACGGTACAGCGCCAGCGCCCAGAAATGCGGCGGCGTCCAGAGAAAGATGATGAGAAAAAGCAGCAGGGCTTCATGCCCTACCTGCCCCGTCATCGCGGCCCAGCCCAGCACGGGCGGCATGGCACCCGATGCCCCGCCGATGACGATGTTCTGCGGCGTCAAAGGTTTGAGCACCAGGGTATAAATCACTGCGTAACCAATGAAGGTGGCCAGCGTCAGCCACAGCGTGAGAGCATTCACGGCCAGCAGCAAGATGGCGGCCCCTGCTGCGCACAGCAAGGCCGAAAACAGCAAGGCCTGGGAATGCGAGAGCTCGCCGCGCGCCGTGGGCCGCCAGGCCGTGCGCTTCATGCGTGCATCGATGCTGCGCTCGACCAGGCAGTTGAACGCCGCTGCCGCTGCCGCAACCAGCCAGATGCCGGCACAGGCCGCCAGCATGCGGCCCCAATCCTGCCAGCCGGGAACGCCCGGCACGGCCAGCACCATGCCGATGAAGGCACAGAAGACGATGAGCTGCACCACCTTGGGCTTGGTCAGCGCGTGGTACTGTGCCCAGCGCGAAGAAGCCGCCATTGCGTCTGGAACAGCACCTTTCAAATCCGAGATTTCTGCCTGCATGCGGCCCTCCTCGCTGACGATGAACCAGATGGCCGGTAGTGTGCTTTGCGAAAGCAGGCTAAAGCCGGCCTCAACACCTATTTCTTTGCTGCATCGGCCGTAGCTCGCCCGGCCTCGTCCCATGAGGCAGAGGCGCGCAGCAACCGCTCCAGATCGCGCTTGGCCTTGCCGGCCGCGGCTTTGTCCATGCCTGCAGGAAAGCGCATCATCCAGTGGCCCTGCGGATCGACCACATACAGATGCTCGTCCAGTGCATGCCCGGCCGCGGGCTTGAGCCAGTTGCCGATGACTGCAGCGGGCACACGTACTGTTATGGCTTGCTCGGCAGCAGGCAGGATTTTTTCCGGAACGGGCTGCTGGTCGTTGATGAGCCAGACCCAGTCCAGCCGGTCCTTTTCACGGCCCAGGGTTTCACGCAGCTGGCGCTGAAGGTAGAGATGTTCCTGACAGCGCTGCCCGCAGTCCCCGGCACTGGTGCTGAGCAGCAGCCACTGGCCCTTGAGGCTGTTCAGATTCACGCTGCGCCCGTCCAGCGTCTGCGCCTGCACATCGGGCAGGCCCGGCTGCTCGGCAATCAGCTCGCCATAGCTGCGCTGCTGCGAGGGGCGCAACACGTAGTAGGTGAAGTAGGATGCCAGCACCGGCGCCGCACAGACCAGCAGCACGGCCAGCATCTTCCAGCGACCGCTGCGCGCCAGCAGCGCCTGCTGTGTGCGGCTTTGTGCGGGATCGGGCAGGCTGTGGACAGCAAAGCTCAGCGGTTCATCCCTCGGGCTGCGCTGCACGGCGGCGGGGGTAAAAGCGTCGGACGAGTTGAAACCAGACATAGAGCAACACCACCAAGACACTGAGTCCGAACCACTGAAAAGCATAGCCGTAGTGCTTTTGCACCCCGGCATTGATCTGCGGCCAGTCGCGCAGCAAGCCTTCGCTGGCGCCGCCGCCTTGCACCACGCTCAGGGCCAGCAGCGGCAAGCCGCTTTGCTGCGCCCACAGTGCGATGTCTGCATTCTGTCGGATGCGCGACTTTTGCTCATCAGGGTCTGCCCCGCCATGGGCGGCTTCCAGCTCCATCAGCCTGGAGGGCGGCGCTTCCAGTCGGCCCTCGATACCGACCAGGCCTGCAGGGGTCTGCACCTCGGGCAGAACCGTGCGGTCCATGAAGTTGCGCGGCGCCCAGCCACGCTGCACGATGACCACCGTGTGTTCATGAGGAGCGCTCAGCCTGAAGGGCGTGAGTACATAGAAGCCGGCGCGGCCCTGCATCTGGCGGTTGTCCAGAAAGAGGGTCTGCTCGGCCAGCCACTGGCCTTGCAGTTGCACGGGCCTATGCAGCAGATGCGCCTTGCGCGCTTCGCCGGCGGAGTCTGCCGCCAGAGCCACTTCGGCGGCCAGCTGGGCGTTATGCCAGGGCTGCAGCGCCTGCTGGCGCGTGATGGCATCGAAAACAGCCTGTTTCTGCGCGGCCCGGCCCAGTTGCCAAAAGCCCAGCGACGCAGTGACGGCCACGCAGATCAAGGCCACCGCAGAAATCAGTAGAAACCGCCAGAGGTCTGGAAATCGGGAAATGCGCACCAGATAATCCGTTCATGAAATTCGTGATCATTCTCGCCTTTCTCGCCATTTTGGCGAGCCTTGGCAGTGCGCTGTTCTTCATGATGCGCAGGGGCGATGGCGGCGAAAGCTCGCAGGCCGACGATGCCGAGCGCAGCCGCAAGATGTTCCGCGCCCTGGCCCTTCGCGTGGCTTTGTCGATTGCATTATTTCTCTGCGTTCTGATGGCGGCCAAGCTGGGCTGGATACAGCCCACGGGATGGCAGCCCGGGCAGTAGCCGCTTTCGTGCAGCGCTTTTCAGCGCTCCTAAAACAAAAGCGCCTTGCGCTTTCCATTCAAGGAATTCAGCATTGTTTGATGCTGAAATCCATGCTGACCTTGCGCAAGACGCTTCTATTTTTGAGAGTCCTACATCCAGTACACGAGGATGTAAAGAAAGACCCAGACCACGTCCACAAAGTGCCAGTACCAGGCCGCGCCTTCGAAGCCAAAGTGGTGCTTGTCGGTAAAGTCGCCCTTCATCAGGCGGATGGTGATGAAGAACAGCATCAGCATGCCCACCAGCACGTGGAAGCCGTGAAAGCCCGTCAGCATGTAGAAGGTCGAGCCGAAAACGCCGGAGTTGAGCTTGAGGTTGTAGTCGTTGTAGAGATGGTGGTACTCGTAGCCCTGCACGCACAGGAAGACAAAGCCCAGAATCACCGTCACCCACATGAAGCCGATGCAGCGCGCGCGGTGGTTGACCTGCAGCGCATGGTGGGCGATGGTCAGCGTCACGCCCGAAGTCAGCAGCAGCGCCGTGTTGATGGTGGGCAGCCAGAACGGGCCCACCGTCTTGAAGGGCTCGACAATATTCGCGGGCGACGCCGTGGTACCGGGGGCCACGCTGGGCCACACGGCCTGGAAGTTGGGCCACAGCAGCTCATTGGCCAGACTGCCCAACACCGGCACCGAGTGCGCGCGCGCCCACCACAGCGCGGTGAAGAAGGCCCCGAAAAACATCACCTCCGAGAAGATGAACCAGCTCATGCTCCAGCGATAGGACAGGTCGATCTTGCGGCTGTTGAGCCCGGCCTCGCTTTCGCGCGCTGCATCGCGGAACCAGACGAACAGCACGGACAGCCACCAGACCAGACCGACGAACAGGGAATACATTCCCCATCCGTGACCATTGATCCAGGTGCCTGCACCCAGAATCACAAAGAACAGACCTATGGCAGCCATCACGGGATGGCTGGATTCGGCTGGCACATAGTAGTAAGGGGTTGCGCCCTGCGGGGTTGCACTCATCACTCGGCTCCTGACTCTGTTGATCGTTGTTTTGACCGACGCTCCACTATCACTTGCACTGCATTCGCCACACCTGTTTCAGCCAAGGCTAAACGACCAGGTTAACGATCCATATCAACGCTAATACCAAGGCAAAAATCGCAACCAGCCCCACGGCAATCACATGCAGCGGCGTGATGCTGGCGAAATCCTTTTCGTACTCCTTGCCCTTGCGCACGCCCAGCATGGCCCAGGCGACGGCAACAATGCTGCGCCAAAATCCGGTCTTCTTTGCGTCCTGCGTCATGAGCTGCCTCCTTGTGTGACGGCTGCAGCCGTGCTGCCTTCGGGTGCTGCGGGGGTCTTGCCTCCCACCTCGAAGAATGTGTAGGACAGCGTGATGGTCTTCACGTCCTTGGAGATGCGCGGATCGATGACAAAGGCCACCGGCCATTCACGCTTTTCACCAGGCTCCAACGTGTATTGCGAAAAGCAGAAACACTCCATCTTGTTGAAGAAAGCCGTAGCCTGGCGTGGTGCGTAACTAGGGATCGCCTGGGCCGCCATGCGACGGTTCTGCACGTTCTGAAACTCATACATCACCGTGGCGAGCTCGCCGGGGTGTACCTGCACCGAACGCTTGGCCGGCTTGAAGTCCCAGGGCCCGCGTGCATTGGCATCGAACTCCACGGTGATGGTGCGGCTGGTGTCGATCTGGCTGTTGGGCGGAAGCTTCACGTCGCGGCCCGCCACGCCGGCACCGGGCACCTGTTTTTCGGACAGCGACAGGATGTTGATGCCCGTCAGCTCGCAGATATGCTTGTAGATGGGAATGAGCACATAGCCGAACGCAAACATGCCCAGGGCAACGATCGCCAGCTTGCCCACCATCTTCGCGTTTTCCTTGGCTATGCTCACCTCAAGCTCCTCCACTCAGTTGCCATCGGGCTGGCTCAATGCAGCCAGGCCATCTTCACCACAAAGCCGATAAAGAACACGGCAGCCGTGGAGGCAAGGATCAGTCCCAGCCTCAGGTTCGCCTTGCGTTGCTCCTGTGTCGTCATGCGCGCCTCCTCAGCCGATCACCTTGGTGGCGGTTTCATCGAGCTTGGGTGGCGTCTCGAAGGTGTGGAACGGAGCGGGCGAAGGCACTTCCCATTCCAGGCCTTCGGCCGCTTCCCAGGGCTTTTGCGGCGCTTTTTCGCCGTGACCGCGCATCGCGGGCCAGACGACGAACACGAAGAAATAGACCTGCATCAGGCCGAAGCCAAAACCGCCCAGGGAGGCAATCATGTTGAAGTCGGCGAACTGCATGGGGTAGTCGGCATAGCGACGCGGCATGCCGGCCAGACCCAGGAAGTGCATGGGGAAGAAAGTGATGTTGAAGAAGATCAGCGAGCCCCAGAAATGAATGCGGCCGCGCGTTTCGGAATACATCACGCCCGTCCACTTAGGCGACCAGTAGTAATAGCCGGCAAACATGGAGAACAGCGAACCGGCCACCAGCACATAGTGAAAGTGGGCCACCACGTAATAGGTGTCCTGCAGCTGGATGTCGATGGGCGCCATGGACAGTATCAGTCCCGTGAAGCCGCCCATGGTGAACACGAAGATGAAGCCCACGGCGAACAGCATCGGGGTTTCAAAGCTCATGGAGCCGCGCCACATGGTGGCTGTCCAGTTGAACACCTTCACGGCCGTGGGCACGGAGATCAGCATGGTCGCATACATGAAGAACAGCTGCCCCGTGACCGGCATGCCCGTGGTGAACATGTGGTGCGCCCAGACGATGAAGGACAGGATGGCAATGGCCGCCACGGCATAAACCATGGAGGTGTAGCCAAACAGCTTCTTGCGGCTGAAGGCGGGCACGATCTGGCTGACGATGCCGAAGGCCGGCAAGATCATGATGTAGACCTCGGGGTGGCCGAAGAACCAGAAGATGTGCTGGTACATCACCGGATCGCCGCCACCCGCAGGATTGAAGAAGCTGGTGCCGAAGTGGCGGTCGGTCAGCGTCATGGTGATGGCGCCGGCCAGCACCGGCATCACGGCGATCAGCAGATAGGCGGTGATCAGCCAGGTCCAGGCAAACAGCGGCATCTTCATCAGCGTCATGCCGGGCGCACGCATGTTCAGAATGGTGACGATGATGTTGATCGCGCCCATGATGGAGCTGGCGCCCATGATGTGCATGGCAAAGATGCTGGTGTCCATGGACGGACCCATCTGCAGCGTCAGCGGCGCATAAAGCGTCCAGCCAGCCGCCGGCGCACCACCGGGCATGAAGAACGAGCCCACCAGCATGATGCCGGCAGGAATCAGCAGCCAGAAGCTGAAGTTGTTCATGCGCGCAAACGCCATGTCGGACGCACCGATCTGCAGCGGCAGCATCCAGTTCGCGAAGCCCACGAAGGCCGGCATGATGGCGCCGAACACCATGATCAGGCCGTGCATGGTGGTGAGCTGGTTGAACAGCTCGGGATTGACGATCTGCAGACCGGGCTCGAACAGCTCGGCACGGATCAACATGGCCAGAATGCCTCCCACCATCAGCATGGTGAAGGAGAACAGCAAGTACATCGTGCCGATGTCCTTGTGATTGGTGGCAAACAGCCAACGGCGCCAGCCCGACGGCATGGCGTGGTGATGGTCGTCATGCCCATGGTCGTGACCATGGCCCTCGTGGGTGTGGACGGGAGGAACTACGGCGCTCATATTCTTTTCTCCAATCGATCTCTATACCCGGGGCTTACTTCGCGGCCGTGATGTCAACACGGCGTGCCTGCTGGTCCGCGCCTGCCGCAGCCGTGATGGTCTCGGGCTTGCGCAGCTCGATGCGGTCACCGGCAATGCCGCTGTCCTCCAGCAGCTTGGCCACCGCCTTGGCTCGCTCCTTGGCCAGCTCCGCGTTCTTGTCGGCGTTGCCGGTGGAGTCCACAAAGCCCGACAGAGCAATCTTGCCGTCCTTGTGGGCACTCCAGTACTCGGCCGCCTTCTTCACCGCAACCTGAGCCTTGTCGTCCAGCACGCTCTTGCCGGTCTCGAAAAAGACTTGATAAGGGCCGGCGTCGCTGGCAACAGCGGCTGCACCTTGCGCAGGGGCGGCAGAGTCGGCAGCAGGAGCTGCGGGGGCAGCACTACCCCCGCCTTCAGGGAACTTGCCGCCACGCGCAGCCACGAACTGGGCGGGCTGCACCAGCTGGCCGGTCTGGTTGCTCCAATGGTTCTTGGCAAAGGTCACCACTGCGGCCAGTTCGGTGTCGCTCAGTTGCTTCCAGGCCGGCATGGCACCGTTGGCGCGGCCTTCGAGCACGGCGTGCATCATGTCGGCCGTGGGGCCCAGCACCACGGGACTGCCGTCCAGCGGCTTGATGGGACCGGCTCCCTTGCCATTGGCCTGGTGGCAGGCAGCGCAGTTGGCGGCATAGACTTTTTCGCCACGCGCCACCAGATCGGCCAGCACCCAGACCTTGTTCGGATCATCGGCCTTGGCGGCCAGCTTCTTCTTTGCTTCGGCCACCCAGGCGCTGTAGGCTTCGGCAGACAGCACCTTCACATGGATGGGCATGTAGGCATGCTCCTTGCCACACAGCTCGGCACACTGGCCGTAGTAGTCGCCGGTCTTCTCGGCCTTGAACCAGGTATCGCGCACAAAGCCGGGAATCGCGTCCTGCTTGATGCCAAAGGCCGGCACCATGAAGGAGTGGATCACATCGTTGGCCGTGGTGATGATGCGCACCTTCTTGCCCACGGGCACGACCAGCGGGTTGTCGACCCTGAGCAGGTAGTCGTTGGGCGCCTTGCTCACATCGCCGCTGTTGGACATCTGGCGCTGGGCGTTGTCCAGCGTGGACACAAAGCCCAGGCCTTCGCCCTCGCCGCTCAGATAGTCATAGCCCCACTTCCACTGATAGCCGGTGGCCTTGATGGTGAGGTCGGCATTGGTCGTGTCCTTCTGTGCCACCAGCACCTTGGTGGCGGGCAACGCCATCAGAATCACGATGATGAAGGGAGCCACCGTCCAGGCCACTTCCACCTTGACCGATTCATGGAAGTTCGCGGCCTTGGCACCCTGGGATTTGCGGTGCTTCCAGATGGAATAGAACATCACCCCAAACACCGCGATGAAGATCACCGTGCAGATGATGAGCATCATCCAGTGCAGCCAGTGCTGTTCCACGGCAATGCGTGTCACAGGCGGATGCAGATTGAGCTGGTTGACGGCAGGGCCTCCCGGCAGATCCTGCGCCGCATAGGCCATGGAACTACCCCACGCCGCCAAGGCCATACTCCAGGGAACCAGCTTGGTGGAAATGTTTTTCATCGTTTTCACTTACCTCTAAGCCTCAGTTGTCCACTCGCTCACACCGCTTCTGCCTTGGCTGGCCAGAAGGCTGTGACACTCACACTACCTCGCGAACTTCAACGCAGCATGCCCCAGAATTTGATAGCACTGTCTGCGCGCATTCACTAATGCATGTACCGGAAACCCATGCCAATCGACCTTGCGCAAGCGGGCCTGACCGGACTTGAAACTCGTACTGGCAAGCGCATCTCACGGCAAGTGCCGGACATGGCTGCAACTGGCCTGGCAGCCAAGACAGAAGGGGAGCAGATGGGACGCCCCGGCACCGCGACAACCGCCGGGCACAGGGATGCATCAGCGCAGCAAAAGGCTGGCTTGTGGTGATGATGAAATGCGAAAACCGGCCGCTGTCGAACCCGCTGGCCAGTCCCCTTGGCAAAGCGAAACACCCGATATCTCCCCTGGCGGCTTGGACCGCACTGTCTGTTTTCCTTCAGGCAGGAGAGAAGCCCGAAGGATTGCTGCTATCTATGAAATAACTTGGGGAAATTGTAGGCAGCTTTGTGTCGAATCAAAGACCGGAAAACGACAGATGTGCTATCGCAAACCCGTGTTGCGCGGTTGCTTGAGCATGGCCTTCATGTCTTGCAGCGACACGGCGCTGTTGGCTTCCAGACGCAGCTTGGGCTGCGGTTTGTAGGCGTGGCCATAGACGATCTCGAAGGTCAGCGAGAGCTGGCCATCGGGCTGCTTGTCGGCCCAGCGCTCCGCCATTTTCTGCAGCAGCTCGGCCTTCCAGCCACGGCCGCGCAGGCCGGCAAAACGCCCAGGGTGCAGATTGCGGCCCAGTTCGCGCAGCTCCTGCAACAGACGCTGCGGCGTGGCAAAGGTCAGGGTGATGCGCTCCATGTCCATCACCGGTTCGGCAAAGCCGGAATGCACCAGCATGTCGCCCCAATCATGCATATCGGTAAACGTATGACCTGCCGGGCCCCAGCCCAGTTCAGCGTAGAGCCGATGCAGTTGCTGCACCGTATCCGGCCCGAGGCAGGAGAACATGACATAGCCGTCGACCTTGAGCGCCTTGTGCCAGCGCTCGATCAGGGTCTGCGGGTCGGCGGCCGTATGCAGCAGCATATTGGCCCAGAGCATGTCCATGCTGGCATCTGCAGGCGCCCCCATCTGCACGGCAGCCCCCTTCCAGCGCGAGAGCTGCCACCAGCGGCTGCCAAGCTTTTCCTGGGCCACGGCCTCGCGGCGGGCTACGGGTTCATAGAACGTGCATTCGGCCTGCGGATAGCGCTCGCGCAGCAGATGGTGAGCCTGCATGCCGCCGCGAACCGGCTCCCAGTGGCACCATTTCTCAGGCGGCTTCACTATCCAGTCCAGGCGCTGCTGCATGCGACTGGCCACTTCTTCGTGCAACCAGGGGGATTCGGCCGGAGCGGCCATTTGCCAATGGTTTGCAGCTGCAGAATCAATTGTTGGAGGCAGGACGTGGGACATGGGCAGACAAAAGCAGGCAGAGAGTCGAGCAAGCGGGCCGCTCACCAACTGCCGGAGTGAAGATCAATGCGGCGCGAGTATATTGATTCCATGCCCGACCTTCATGCGACATGGCTTTCAAACCTTCGCCGCCAGCAGCAGCGTTGGCTGGATACCTTGCCCAGCCAGTGCGCAGTCTGTGGACGCTGGCCGGGGCCACGCATCTGCCGCGACTGCCATGCACGCTGGGCTCAGCACAAGCACCGCTGCCACAGCTGTGCCCTGCCGCTGCCCGCTCTGGTCAGCCTCTGCGGCAACTGCCTCAAGCAACCACCCCGACTCAAGCGCTGCACCGCCGCGCTGGACTATGCCTACCCCTGGCAAAACCTCATCACACGCTACAAATTTCAGGCCGATCTGGGGTTGGTGCGCAGTCTGGGCAGGCTGATGGCCAGTCACCCCGAAGTCAGGGAGCAGTTGCGGGCCTGCGATGCCTTGCTGCCCATGCCGACCTCCGCACAGCGCGTGCGCGAGCGCGGCTTTGACCACAGCCTGCTGCTGGCACGCTCCCTCTCGGAGCAATACGACAGGCCCCTACCCTTGCTGAGCGGGGCTGTGCAACGCCAACATCTGGAGCTGCCCCAACATGCCTCCAGCCGGGAACAAAGACTGCGCCAGCTACGCGGCATTTTCAGCCTCGCCCCGGCTCGACAGGCTCTGGTGAAAGGACGGGAGATTTTGCTGCTCGACGACGTGATGACCACCGGTGCCACGCTGGATGCGCTGGCAGGCAGCTTGCTGTCGGCTGGCGCGGCATCGGTCAGCGCCATCGTGCTGGCACGCACGCCTTGACCCATATTCGCCAGTCTGGAACTGCGGAGGCGGCAGCGTGGGTAAAAGCCGGGCTGCACAATAGCGCCCCATGTTTCATATCGTTCTTGTGGCGCCCGAGATCCCTCCCAACACGGGCAATGTCATCCGTCTGGCCGCCAATACGGGCTGCAGCCTGCATCTGATCGAGCCGCTGGGCTTTTCCATGGAAGACCGGCATATGCGCCGCGCCGGACTGGACTATCACGAGTACGCCAATGTGGCCCGCCACGCCAGTTGGGACGTTTTCCTCGAAACCTGTCAGCCGCAGCGCGAGCGCATGTTTGCCATGACCACGCACAGCAGCAGTCCGGCCCATGCCATGGAATTCAAGGCGGGCGACTGGCTGGTCTTTGGTTCTGAAAGCAAGGGGCTGCCACCCGAGGTGCGCGCCCAGTTCCCCAACGAGCAGCGACTGCGCCTGCCCATGCTGGCATCTCAGCGCAGCCTGAACCTCTCCAATGCCGTGGCCGTGACGGTGTTTGAAGCCTGGCGCCAGCAGGGCTTCGCGGGGGCTGCCCTTGCAGAGCCCAAGACGGCTCTTTAAGTTCCCGCTTATTGTCTCTATTTTCGGAACAATAAGTTGCGCAACAAGGGGTTTTTCTCTCGATTAGATCGTCCTAAAGTACGACTCATGGACTTGCAGCCGACCGACGATATCCGCCAGGACTGCAGGCCCGATGTACCCAAAGGACGAATCATGAAATACGCCAACCGCCTCGCCATCGTTGCCACCCTGGCCATGTCCGCCGCCGCTGCACAGGCCGCAGGCTTTGAATTCACCGGCGATCACTATCCTCTCGAAGTGGCCTCTCAGTCCACCCTGACCCGTGCCCAGGTCAAGGCCCAGGTGCAGGACGCCATGGCCAGGGGTCAGCTGCAGCCCGTTGGCGATGCCTATCTGCCTCTGTCCCAGCAACAGCAATCGAGCAACCTCAGCCGTGAGCAAGTGCGCCAGGAAACCATTGCCGCAGGCAAGGCCGGTTTGCTGGACAACTATGGCGAATGACGGCCTCTGCGCAGCACCCTGCTGAGCAAGGTGCGGCTCAATAACAAAGCCCCAAGGTCGAGCCAAGGGGCTTTTTTCATGGCTTGAAAATTAAGCCGCGAATCAGCCCGCAGCACCAAAGCTGCGCGCCAGCGACTCAGCCACGCACACAGGCTTGTCGCTGCCCTCGCGCTCCACCGTCACCTGCCAGGTCATCTGGATGCCGGCCGGCTCGATGCGCTCCGCCGCCTGCAATGTCATGCGGGCCCGCAAGCGGCTGTTGACGGGCACCGGGGCCATGAAGCGCACACGGTTGAGCCCGTAGTTCACCCCCATCTTGGCGCCTTCGATCTTGAAAGTACCTTCGAAAAACTGAGGCAGCAGGGACAGCGTGAGAAAGCCATGGGCAATCGGCGCGCCGAACGGCCCCTGTGCTGCGCGCTCGGGATCGGTATGAATCCATTGCTGATCGCCCGTGGCATCAGCAAACATTTGAATCTGGGCCTGTGTGATGGTGATCCAGTCGCTGACGGCGACTTCCTGCCCAATCGAGGCCAGCACTTCGGAGTAGGAGCGAAAGGTTTTCATGCCCCCAATGTAGAAGCCCCCTGCCCTGCGCCATGTCTGACGCGGGACAAGGGGCTTACCCTAGATGAGTCGATCAAATATGCCGCTGGCTCAATGTATTCATATGCTGGCAGCTATGCTTTTCAAAGCAGCTCAGGCTTCGCTGGAGCGCTGAACAAAAAACAGGCCTGTGCCCACGGCCATCAGCAGGCCGCCGAACACGCGGTTCTGATTGCGCATGGCGCGTGCGCTGCGCATCAGGCCACGCAAGGCGCTGGCACCTGCGGCATAGCTATGCATCACCGTGGTGTCCACGGCCAGCATGGTCACGGCCAGAATGGCCAACTGAGGGGCCAGAGGACGGCTGGTGGTCATGAACTGGGGCAGCACGGCGACCATGAAGATGATGCCCTTGGGATTGGTGGCATTGGTCAGAAAGCCCGTCAGCACGCGCTTTTTGAGACTGGCCTCGGGCACCGCCTCTTGCGCAGCCAGCGGCGAGCCGCCCGAACGCCACTGGCTGATGCCCAGATAGATCAGATAGCCAGCGCCCACGATCTTGACGGCATTGAAGGCCCACTCGGACGCCATGAGCAGCGAGCCCACGCCGGCACCTGCTATCAACAAGATGAGCAGCAGCCCGAGTTGCAGACCCATGATGGTGGCGCTGGTCTTGCGCACACCGTAGGACAGGCCATGACTCATGGACAGCACAGCCCCCGACCCCGGGGAGACCGCGATGATCCAGGAGGCCACAAAAAAAGCAAACCAGGTGTGCAGATCCATACTCACTCCAAACGCCGATCTTCAGCGCCAGTCACAAAGCACCTATCTTAAAAGTTGCGCTGTCAACTTGCAGACGCATGGTTGACCAGGCGCTATAAGCACGAGATAACCATTCGTGCCTTTTTTCTTTCTGTCAAAAATCTGACGCCTGGCTGCGGGTGCCAAAATGGAATCTTTCTAGGGTTAACACCACATAACATTCCCATGGAACACGGCTCTCCCATCTGGCTGACTTACGGCTTCATCTATCTTACGGCGGCGGTTCTGGCCGTCCCCATCGCCAGAGCCCTGGGCCTGGGAGCCATCATCGGCTACCTGGGCGCCGGCATTGCCATGGGCCCCTGGGGTTTTGGCCTGGTGCGCAATGTGGACGACATCCTGCACTTTGCCGAATTTGGCGTGGTGCTGATGCTGTTCGTGATCGGACTTGAGTTGCAGCCCAAGCGCCTCTGGGAGCTGCGGCGACCGATCTTTGGCTGGGGCATGGCGCAAATGGTGGTCTGCACCGGCATTCTGTTTCTGGCCGCCTGGGCCTTCGGTCTGTCCTGGCGCGTCAGCCTGATTGCGGGCATGGGCCTGGCACTGTCGTCTACCGCTGTCTGCCTGCAGATCATGGCCGAGCGCAATCTGATGCGTACTCCCAGCGGACAGGCCGCCTTCTCCATCTTGCTGTTCCAGGACGTGGCGGCCATCCCCATCCTGGCGCTGATTCCGATTCTCGGCGCTTACAAGGCCGCCCATGCAAGCCACGGTGACAGCCATGTCTGGCTGGCCATTCTCAAGACCGTGGGCACGATTGGCGCCGTCATCATCGGCGGCCGCCTGCTGCTGCAACCTCTGCTACGCTGGATTGCGCGCAGCAAGACCCCCGAGATCTTTACCGCCACTTCCTTGTTGTTGGTCGTAGGCATTGCCATGCTGATGACACAGGTGGGCCTGTCCATGGCGCTGGGTGCCTTCCTTGCCGGCGTGCTGCTGGCCGACAGCGAATACCGCAGCGAGCTGGAAACCAATATCGAGCCGTTCAAAGGGCTGCTGCTGGGCCTGTTCTTCATGGCTGTGGGCATGAGCATTGACTTTGGCGTCATCCTCCAGTCTCCCTGGGCCATGGCCGCCATGGTGACGGGCTTTATTGCACTGAAGGCAGTGATGATCTTCGGCTTGGCCAAATTCATGCAGATTCCCTGGCGCGAACGCCCGGTGTTCACGCTGATGCTGGCACAAGGCGGGGAATTCGCCTTTGTGGTGTTTCAGACGGCGGCGCAGTACAAGGTGTTTCGCCACAGCGTCTCGTCCATGCTGGTTGCGGCCGTGGCTCTGTCGATGCTGTTGGGCCCGCTGCTGCTGGTGCTGCTGGACAAACTGCTGCTGCGCCGCTTTTCCACCATCACGGATGAGGAATGCGGCTCCGACAAGGCCGAAGAGATCTCCGAGCCTCAGGACTCGCCCATCATCATTGCCGGCTTCGGCCGCTACGGCCAGATCGTGGCTCGCGTGTTGCTGGCTCAGGGCATACGCCCGACCATCCTGGACCATAGCGTGGAAATGCTGGAGGCCGCGCAGATCTATGGCCACCGGGTGTTTTACGGCGATGCCACTCGCATGGATCTGCTGCGCATTGCAGGCGCAGCCAAGGCTCATGTGCTGGTGATTGCCGTCGACACTCCCGAGCAGTCCCTCAAGATAGCCAGCCAGGTACGCAAGCATTTCCCCAACCTGGAGATCGTGGCCCGCACCCGGGATCTCAATCACTGGTTCCAACTGCGCGACCTGGGTGTGGCGCATGCCCAGCGTGAAGTGTTCGAGTCCAGCCTGATCTCGGCCCAGTCGGTGCTGGAGCTGTTAGGTCAGAGTCCGGCCGAGGCCAAACGCATCACGGCACGCTTCAGGGAGCACAATCTGGCACTGGCCGAGCGCATGTACCCGCACTACAAGGACAAGAACCAGCTGATTGCGGTGGCCAAGCAAGGCCGCCAGCAACTGGTGGAGCAAATGGCCAAGGAGCGTGCCGACCTCCTGGCTGGCAACGCAGAGACACCGGATACCATCCCGGCCAGCGAGCAAGACCACAGTCCGGCTGATGCCCGGCAGCCGTGATACGCTGCGCGCCATCATGTTCAACCCGAGTCAAGCCGACGTACGGCGATTTTTTTGCAGTGTGCGCGCCAAGATGATCAGCGGCGCGCCCATGGAGGCCATCGAGACGCTGGCCAGCCTGTGGATAGACGAGCACCCCGAGTACTTCGACGAGCTCTCCGACGTGGATGCCGCCGTGGCGCGTAACTACGACGCGGAGACCGAGCGTACCAACCCGTTTCTGCACCTGTCCATGCATCTGTCCATCAGCGAGCAGTGCAGCGTGGACTCGCCACGCGGCATACGCCAGGCCGTGGAACTGTTGACCAGAAAGCGTGATCTGCATGACGCCCATCACGCCGCCATGGAATGTCTGGGCCAGATGCTCTGGGAAAGCCAACGCTCGGGACGCCCGCCCGATGGTGAGGCGTATGTCGCCGGAGTTCAGCGTCTGGCCACCACCGACGGCAGTTTTAAAAGTACCCCCTGATGTGCTGTGCAGCCTCCGGCGGGGAGATGACACAATCGCTGCAGGTGGGTTCCTGCTCTGTATCCTCCAAGCCCCGGGTACAGGGCCCCTGAGCTACCTCCAGTTGAGAAAAAGCAAAAGCCCGTCTTCACGGGCTTTTGCTTTTTCTGAAACAAGGTCTATTTCTGGCCCAGGCGGAAGTGCGGCTGCGCCACTACCTGCATCTCGCTGTCCAGGCTACCGATGTACTTGGCGAGCTGCTGCAGTTCGTCACTCTTGAACTGCTTGGCAATGCCGGCCATCACGCCATTGCTGCGCCCGATGAGCGGATTGCCATCGGTTCTATAGGACTGCAACGCGCGGAAAACATAGTCCGAATACTGCCCTGCCACCTTGGGATAGGACGGGTCAATGGGTTTTGAAAATCCTTCACCGTGACAGGAGAAGCAGGCACCTTTTTGCAGCAGCGCCGTGACAGCAGGGTTCGCCTCCTTGGCCTTGCCATCCTTGGCCTTGCCATGACCTGCATAGAAGGCCGCCACATCGGCCATGTCCTGCTCGCTCAGCGAGTCGGCAATGCCACGCATGGTAGGGTGTTTTCGTTCGCCTTTTTTATAGGCATTCAGAGCCGAGACGATATAGGCCTCGTTCTGCCCGCCGATCATCGGCACCTTGTAAACCTCAGGGAAGCTGGCCTGATAACCGGCGATGCCATGACAGCCTATGCACATGGCGATCTTGCCTTCGCCGGCCTTTGCATCGCCCTTGACAGCCTGGGCGTTTGCCGCGCCGGTCACTGATGCGACAACTACTGCCAATACCGTGGTCCAAGTTTTTATCATTTTGCGCGCACAATCCTTCAAGAGTTCAGACGGGTGCTCAAATGCCTTGCTGCAGTGCAAACGATTATGGCAGTGAGAATTTCGCACGCTTATCAATACTTACGCTGATACCGCCCATGAAGTTTCAAGGTTCCGACAAATACGTGGCCACGCAAGATCTGATGCTGGCCGTCAACGCTGCCGCTACCCTGCAGCGCCCTCTGCTCATCAAGGGCGAGCCCGGCACGGGCAAGACCATGCTGGCCGAGGAAGTGGCTCAGGCGCTGGACATGCCACTGCTGCAGTGGCACATCAAGTCGACCACCAAGGCCCAGCAAGGCCTTTACGAGTACGACGCCGTGAGCCGTCTGCGCGACTCACAGCTGGGAGACGAGCGCGTCAAGGACATTCACAACTACATCGTCAAGGGCGTGCTCTGGCAGGCTTTCACTGCGGAACGCCCTGTGGCCCTGCTGATCGACGAGATCGACAAGGCCGACATCGAGTTCCCCAACGACTTGCTGCGCGAGATCGATCGCATGGAGTTCTATTGCTACGAGACCCACGAGATGATCCGCGCCAAGCACCGCCCGCTGGTCTTCATCACCTCGAACAACGAAAAGGAACTGCCTGACGCATTTTTGCGCCGCTGCTTTTTCCACTACATCAAGTTCCCCGATGCCGACACCATGCGCCAGATCGTGGCCGTGCACTTCCCCAAGCTGCAGGGCGAGTTGCTGAACGCGGCCATGAAGGTCTTCTACGATGTGCGCAATCTGCCCGGCCTCAAGAAAAAGCCTTCGACCAGCGAGCTGATCGACTGGCTCAAGCTGCTGGTCGCCGAGGAAATTCCTGCATCGGCCCTGCAATCCGAGGAAGGCAAGGTCAGCGTGCCCCCCCTGGTTGGCGCCTTGCTCAAGAACGAACAGGATATGAGCCTGTTTGAAAAGCTGGTCTTCATGAACCAGCGCAATCGCTGAGCCGACATCAAAAACCGAGGAGACACAGCCCATGAGCACCGCACAACAACTGCTGCTGGAAGGCGGCTCCGACGCCGTCGGCTTTGTGGGCGGCGCCCTGCTGGGCTGGGGCCTGTCCAATGTACTGGGCTTGGATCTGTTCGCCCAGGGTTATGGCGCTGGCAGCATTGCCGCCATCGCCATGGTGGGTCTGGGTGGAGGACTGGGTCTCAAGCTGGCCCGATTCTGGCGCAGCAAGCGCAAACCTCTTTGAGTGAGCAAGCCATGACTTTTGTAGAAACCGTGACTTTGCGCGACCGCGGCGTGCGGCTGGAGCCGCTGGACCTGAGCCATGAGACGGGCCTCGCCGCAGCCGCTGCCGATGGAGAGCTGTGGAAGATTCGCGTGACTTCCGTGCCCGAACCTGGCGAGGTGCGCAGCTATATCGAGACCGCGCTGCTGGGCCGCGACCAAGGCCACCGCTTTGCATTCGCCGTGCTTGACGATGCCAGCGGCAAGGTGCTGGGAACCACCAGCTATCACGACATCGTGCCCGCCATTCGCCGTGTGGAGATTGGCTACACCTGGTATGCCAAAAGCGTGCAGCGCACCCATGTCAACACCTCGGCCAAGCTGCTGCTGCTGGCCCATGCCTTCGGTACGCTGGGCTGCCATGTGGTGGGCTGGCGCACAGACAACTTCAACTTCGCCAGCCAGCGCGCCATCGAGCGGCTGGGAGCCAAGAAGGATGGCGTGATTCGCGGCCATGCGCTGCGCCGCGACGGCACGATTCGCGACACCGTGATGTACAGCATGCGCAGCGGCGAATGGCCTGAAGCCCGTGCACAACTGCTCTACCTGCTGGAGCAGCATGCACCCGCTGCATAAGCGCTGGAGGCATTTTTCATGCTGATCGATTTCTTCTATACCCTGCGTGCCGCCAAACTGCCTGTGTCGGTCAAGGAGTTTCTGGCTCTGCTGGAAGCACTGGACGCGGGCATCATCGGCCCCAAGAGCGAGGATCGCTGGAGCCTGGACGACTTCTATCACCTGGGCCGAACCATTCTGGTCAAGGACGAGAAGCACTACGACAAGTACGACCGCGCTTTTTCCGCCTATTTCAAGGGCGTGGAGATGCTGGCCGACTTGAGCAAGGAAATTCCGCAGGACTGGCTGCAAAAGCTTCTGGAGCGCGAGCTCAGCCCCGAGGACAAGGCCAAGATCGAAGCCATGGGCTGGGACGAGCTGATGGAGACGCTCAAGAAGCGTCTGGAGGAGCAAAAGGAGCGCCACGAAGGCGGCAACAAATGGATTGGTACGGGCGGCACCAGCCCCTTCGGTCATGGCGGCTACAACCCGGCGGGCATCCGCATTGGCGGGCCGGGCCGCAACAAGAGCGCCGTCAAGGTCTGGGAGCAGCGAGCCTACCGCGACTATGACGACACCCAGGAGCTGGGCACGCGCAACATCAAGGTCGCTCTGCGCCGCCTGCGCAAGTTTGCGCGCCAGGGCAGCGAGCTGGAGCTGGATCTGCCGGACACCATCCGCTCCACGGCCGCCAATGCGGGTTATCTCGACATCAAGATGATTCCCGAGCGGCATAACAATGTGAAAGTGCTGCTGCTCATGGACGTGGGCGGCACCATGGACGAGCATATCCAGCGCGTGGAGGAGCTGTTCTCGGCCGTGAAGAGCGAGCTCAAGCATCTGGAGTTCTATTACTTCCACAACTGTGTCTACGACTTCATGTGGAAGAACAACCGCCGCCGCTTTGCCGAAAAATTTCCGACCTGGGACATCATTCGCAAGTACAACAAGGACTACAAGCTGATCTTTGTCGGCGACGCGACCATGAGCCCCTATGAAATCCTGCAGCCCGGCGGCTCGGTCGAGTACATGAACGAGGAGCCCGGTGCCGAGTGGCTGCAGCGCCTGACGAATGCCTTCCCGCACTTTGCCTGGATCAATCCGGAGCCACAGGGCGTATGGCAGTACCGCCAGAGCATCAGCATCATTCAGCAGTTGATGGGAGACCGCATGTACCCTTTGTCGCTCAAAGGCTTGGAAGACGCCATGCGCATGCTGTCAAAATAGGGGCATGCCCCAGACCTTGCCCTTGAAAAAGCCGGCCTTGAGGCCGGCTTTGCTTTTGGGAGCCGCCTTGCTCCTCAGCGGCTGCAGCCTGCTTTCCCCCAAAGACAAAGAAGCCGAAGCCATGGGCATCGATACCAGCGGCCCGCCGGCCTTCACGCTGGAAGTCGATGCCCCAAAACAAGTCCGTGCGCTGCTGGAGCAGCATCTTGAGCTCAAGCGTTTTCGCCACCAACCCGATCTGCAGCGCCGCGAGCTGACGCGCCTGCTGGGCGCGACCGATGCCAACGTGCGCGAGCTGATAGGCACCCTGGGCTATTTCAGCCCTACGGTGACTGTCGAGCTGACCGATACCCCCGAGGAGGAAGCGCCGCGCAAAGTGGTGGTCAAGGTCGATCCGGGCCCACCCACCATCATTGAGAAATCCGAAGTGCGTTTTGCCGGCATCAATGCCAGCGACGAGCTGGGAACCTCACAGCGCCTGCATATCGAGGAAACCTGGCCGCTGCAGGCCGGCGAACAGTTCTCGCAATCGGCCTGGAGCAGCGCCAAGAGCGGTGGTCTCAAGGAGCTGCAAAAGCGCCGCTACCCGCTGGCACGCATCGATAGCAGTCTGGCCGATGTAGATGCAGACACCAACCAGGCCCAAGTCAGCGTGAGCTATGCCCCCGGCCCTGCCTATACGTTCGGTCCGCTGCAGATCGATGGTGCCGAGCGTTACGACCCGGTGCGCACGGCCCGTATCGCGCGCCTGCCGGAAGGTCAGGAATATGACTTGCAAAGCATGCTCGATGCGCAGCAGCGCCTGGTCAGCAGCGGCTATTACGACTCGGTATTTCTCTCCCTGGCCGATTCGCCGCAACAGGCCGCGACCGAAGCAGAGCGCGACGAGCAGCGCAAGAATCAGGGGGCAGCCATCACCTCGCCCGTGATTGCCAAGGTGCGCGAAGCCAAGCTGCAGAAATGGGTGTTCGGTGTGGGCCTGAGCACGGACACCGGACCGCGCCTGTCCATCGATCACACTTACAACAAGGTGCCCGGTCTGAACTGGCGTGCCGTCAGCAAGCTACAGCTGGACAGGAAAAACCCGCTGATCTCCACGCAACTGGTCGGCCTTCCCGGAGAGGATCTCTGGCGCTGGTTTGCCAGCGGCAAGCTCGAGCGTGCGCCTGCAGGCGACTTCTACACCAACAGTGCGCAGATGCGCTTTGGCCGCTCCAAGGCCGAAGACCGCATAGAGCGCAATATGTACCTGCAGTACGACTACGCCAAGACCCAGGGAGCAGGCGCGCCGCCCGGTGCCTCCTCGTTGCTGGCCAACTATGGCTGGACGGCTCGCTATTTCGACAACAATCTGCTGCCTACCTCGGGCTTCGGCCTGGCCCTGGAGGCTGGTGCCGGCACCACGCTGACGCCGCAGCGCTCGCCGTTCGGGCGCCTGACTGGGCGCTGGCTCAGCCTGATACCGCTGGGCGAGCGTGACGAGGAAACCAGGCGCCACAGCCGCCTGCAGCTCAAGGCGGGAATCGGCGCCGTCATGGCCAAGAAAGATGTGGATCTGCCCACCACCATCATGTTTCTGACGGGTGGCGACAACACGGTGCGCGGCTACGGCTATCAATCGATTGGCGCTCGCACCGACAACGGCCGTGTGATTGCGGGCCGCTATCTGGCCATGGGCAGCGTGGAGTGGCAACGGCCCATCACCATCAAGGGCAATACGCAGGACTTCGAGCACGCCGTCTTCATCGATGCCGGCACCGTGGGCGATGACATCAACCGCATCTACACCCGCGTCGGTTTTGGCACCGGCATTCGCTGGAAAAGCCCGGTCGGCCCAATTCAAGCAGATCTCGCCTGGGGCGCACAGGAGCAGCAGTTGCGCCTGCACCTGCGTCTGGGCTTCACGTTTTAAGCATGGCAGAACAAAACACCTCCCCTCCCACCAAGGCCTCCTCTTCGCCTCTCAAACGCCGCCGCTGGCTACGTGCGCTGGGCTGGACCTTTGCAGCGACCCTGCTCGCCCTGGTGCTGGCGCTTGGCAGCCTGCTGTGGTGGATTGGCAAGGACGACTCGCTCAACCAAACGCTGCAGCGTGTGGCCGGCTGGATGCCCGCAGACCAGTCCCTGGTCGCCAAAGAGGTCACTGGCAGCGTCAAGAACGGCGGCCGCATCGGATGGCTGCAATGGCAAAGCCCGACCATGAAGGTCGAAGTGAGGGAAGCTCAGATCGGCTGGCAGTTCAGGCCTTTGCTGCTGTCGCGCACACTCAAGCTGGGCGAGGTTCATATTGCCGAGTTGCACATTTCCAGCACCCCCGACCCCGACAAACCCGCCAGCGAACCGCTGAAGTCGCTGACCCTGCCGGTGAAGATAGAGCTGCCCTTCAAGGTCGATCAGATCATCTGGCAAGGCCCGCCCGAAGCCGTGGTGCAGGACCTGCGCGGTCGCTATGAATACACGGGCACAGACCATGAACTCAAAGTCAGCAGCCTGCGCTTTGCCCAGGGAGCCTACCAGGCGCAGCTGAAGTTGCAGGGCGCTGCACCCATGGCCTTGCAGGCCGAAGCAACAGGCGATGTGCAAGTGCCCAACCCGCTGGACAAAAGCGATGAGACCCCCAGCACCATCGCCGTGCAGGCCAGGGTGACAGCCGAAGGCACGCTGGCCACCGAAGCGGCCAGGCTTGAGATCAAAGCCAACGCCAATGCCAGCGCCGAGACCTCCGGCTCCGGCGCAGACCGTCAAGGCAACACAGATCTTGCCCCCGAGCAGAACAGCAATCGGCAGCCCTCAGGCTCGAATTCCGGGCCAGCTGCAGATCCCCTCCCCATGCAGGCGGATGTGGCGGCCAGCATCATGCCCTGGCGCAGTCAGCCGCTGCTGGCTGCCAAGGCCCAGCTCCGCAATCTCGATATCTCGGCATTCTGGCCTCAAGGACCGCGCACCCTGTTGACCGGCCAATTGCAGGCCGGCCCCGACGAAACGGTAGCTGCAGCTGCGAACCTGGAGGCTCAGCCCTGGAACCTGAGCACCAGCTTCAGCAACGCGCTGCCCGGCCCCTGGGACCGGCAACGCCTGCCCGTGGCCGAGCTGATGGCCAGAGTCCATTTCGACGGCCAGCAATGGCAGGTGAACGACTCCCGTATCCAGATCGGCAAGGGCCACATCGCACTCGGCGGTCAGTTCACACCGAGCACCCGGTTGTTTGAAGGTCTGGCCACCGTGGAACAGCTCAACCCGGCCGATCTCTACAGCACGATGGAAGCCGCCCCTGTGGAAGGCGAAATCAGAGCAAAGGCTGTTCAAGCCGAGCCTGGCAGCGGCGATGCCGCTGCCAGCAAGATTGTGTTTGCCGCCAATCTGAAGGCGGCGAGCGCCAAGCGCGACAGCAAGGCGCTGCGCATTCAGACACTGGCCGCCAAAGGCCAGTGGCAGGCCCCGCTGCTGCAGCTGGAAAAGCTGCAGCTGGAAGCCCTGCAGGCCAGCATCGATGCCACGTCTGTGGAATTCAACACAGAAACCCAGCAGGCCAGGGCTCGACTCAAGGCCGCTGCACCCGGTGCGCAGCTGAGCATTGAAGGACAGATGGGTCCTGCCAGCGGCGTTGTCCAAAGCCAGCTGCAGCTCAGCTCCATGAGCACGCTCACGCAATGGCTGCGCAAGCTGCCGGGCGTCCAGGATCCGCTGGGCGGCGCGCAACTCGATGGCAGCGCAGATCTGCAACTGGCCTTGAAGGGCGGTTGGGAAAATCTGCTCAAGCGCCTGAGCGCTCCCCATGGCGCGGCCATTCCCGCCAGTGGCTTGCAGATTCAGGCCAAGCTGCGCGCCGAGAAAATTCGCTATCTGCCCGCCGGCACCGCAGCCGAACAGAGCGCCGTCCTGCCTGCGCTGGCATTGAGCATTGACGGCAGCCCCGAAAATGCCAGGGTCGGCCTGACCGCACAGGCCCAGCAAGCAGGCAAGAGCATTCAGCTCGACACCGCTTTGCAGGCCGGCCTGGCCGGCGGCAAGGGCATGGCACCGCTGGACTGGCAGGCCAGTCTGGAAAAGCTGCAAGCCCAGCTCACTCCCGACAAGAACAAGCCCGGCCCCTGGGTCGTACAGCTGCAAGCTGGCGCTCCCGTTCAGATCAAGCAGCGCACCAGCGGCAGCACGGTGCTCAGCACCGTCTATCAACTCAGCGCCGGCAAGCTGCAGATCACGCCCCCGAAATTGGGCCTCAGACGTACCAGCAGCGAGCCGCTGCCCCCCGCCCAGCTGGCATGGGAAGCGAGCTCCGTCACCCGTTCCACCAGCGGCCAATGGGGTGTGCGCAGCTCAGGACAGGCGCTTGGAATTCCACTGGCCTGGGTCGATGCCTTCAGCCTTGGCGATGACGATCCGCCACTGGAGGCCGCAGGGATTTCCGGCGACCTGAGCTTCAACGCGCGCTGGAACCTAGACACCTTGGGCAAGGATCTCAAGGCCGATCTCACGGTCGAGCGCGCCGCAGGTGATCTGCGGCTGGCGGTGGACGATGGCTCCAGCACCACCGTCATCCAGACCACCGGCCCCACTGCCAAACGCGCTGGCGGCACACGCACGCGCCAGATCGGCGGCGCAGGCATGCGCTCGCGCATCAAGGACATACGCCTCAACGTGCAGGCTCAGGGCAGCCAGGTCAACGCCAAACTGCTCTGGGACAGCGAGCGCGCAGGCAAGCTCAGTGCCGACCTGCGCACCCAGCTCAGCTACCAGAAAGACGGCTGGTCGCTGCCCGCCACGGCGCCTCTGTCCGGTCAGTTGCACGCCAATATGCCCGATATGGGACTGTGGTCCTTGTTTGCGCCACCAGGCTGGCGCATTCAGGGCAGCTTGGCGGCGGATGCCAGCATCAGCGGCACTTTGCAGGACCCAAAGTGGCAGGGCGATATCAAGGCCGATGGGCTCAACATCGCGTCCTTGCTCGATGGCGTGGACCTGCGCGACGGCATTCTGCGCGCCAAGCTGCAAGGCACCAGGCTGGACATCACCGAACTGCGCCTCAAGGGCGGCAAGGGCAGCCAGGCGCGCATTCTGGGCTATAGCGGCAATCTGACCCGAGCTCCCGAAGACGGCGGCCAGCTTACCGGCTCGGGCTATGCCCAGTTCACACCACCGGGTGCGGGAGGCGAATCAGGTCTGAGCATGAATCTGCAGGCCAGGGCCAGCAAGCTGCAGGTCCTGGTGCGCGCCGATCGTCAGGTCAGCGTCTCCGGCGATCTGCAGGCCCGACTGGAGCGAGGCCAGTTCACGCTGCGCGGCGACCTGACGGTCGACAGAGCCTCCATCATCCTGCCCGAGGAATCCGCACCATCGCTGGACAAGGATGTGGTCGTGCGCTCGGCGGCATCGCGCAAGGCCGAAGAGGAAGAACGCCGACGTAGCGAGCAACAGGCCCGCAAGGAGCAGGCCCGCGCCACTCCGCGCAAGGTGCCCGACATTCTCGTCAAGCTCGACATGGGCCGTGACTTTGCGCTGCAAGGATTTGGCATCACCACGCGGCTGCTGGGCCAGCTCGAAGTGCGAGGTGCCAGCTACATCGGCGGCCCGCCCAGCGTGACTGGCGAAATCCGTACCGAGCAAGGTCGCTACCGCGCCTGGGGCCAGTCGCTGAATGTGGAAACCGGCCTGATTCGCTTCAACGGTCCCTATAACAACCCCTCGCTGGACATACTGGCGCTGCGCCCGAATATTGCCGTCAAGGCCGGCGTGCAAGTACTAGGCACGGCCAGTTCGCCACGCGTGCTGCTGTACTCGGACCCAGCCCTGCCTGACGCGGAAAAGCTCTCCTGGGTAGTCATGGGCCGCGACCCTGCCTCCGGCGGGGCCAGCAGCGCCTTGCTCCAGCAGGCCGCCATGGCCCTGCTGGCTGGCGGCAACAGCTCCAGCGGCAAGATTGCGGGCAGCCTGGGGCTCGATGAAGTCGGATTCAAGGGCGGCGGCGATGGCACGGATGCAGCAGGTGCGGCGCTGACCATGGGCAAGCGCATCTCGGACAAGCTCTACCTGACCTACGAGCAGAGCCTGTCGGGAGCCATGGGCATCATCTACATCTTCTACGACCTGTCGCGCAGCGTCACTTTGCGCGCACAGACCGGCATGACCAGCGCCATGGACATCGTCTATACCGTTCGCAAGGACTAAGCATGAGAGCTGCCTTCATCCCCTTGCTGGCATGCGATAACAGCTATCAATCCTGCGATGCCACGCAGCCGCACAGCGCTTGAGCAAGCCGCAGGCAAGCTCATACTCCGCATCCAGCAGGAATGGATGCTGGAACTGGGTGAGCCTGCGGCCGCAGACAGCGAGCAGGTCATGAACCGCGCTCATGACTTGCTTGTGGCCGCATCGGCTGGCCGGCCCGGCCTCGGGCTGCAGCAGCAGTCGATCGAAGAATTTCTGGGCAGGGAATGGCTACGCAAGCATCCTGGGATACAGCCATTCATCAATGATCTGGTTGCGCAGTTACGGTCTTGATCCACTTTATTCAGGCCCTCAGCGGCCTGCTGCCACGCCTTATTTGACGTAGGAACGCAGCACCTTCACGACCAGCTCCAGATCCTGTTCACGCTGCTCGGCCGTCGCGGCCTCGGCCCCCAGATGCTCGCGCACATGGCCTTCGAGCAGCTCCAGCATCAAACCATTGACGGCCCCGCGCACAGCCGCCAGTTGCTGCAGCACCACGGCACAGTCCTGCCCTTCTTCCAGAGCTCGCTCAAGAGCCTGTGTCTGCCCCTTGATACGGCGAATGCGCGCGAGCAATGGCTTTTGATTCGAAACGGTATGCGACATAGGTAGGAATTGTAGTCCTCATGTCGGTATGGAAAATATACTGGGGTAGAGTATATGAAAACACGCCAATCATGACCTCATACACCGACTCCCCCCTGACCCGGCAACACTCCCACCGCTTTGACCAAGGCAATCAGCTGGGTGAAAAAAACGCCAAGCTGACCATGTTGCTGACGCTGGCCATGATGGTGCTGGAAATCACTGCCGGCTATTACTTCAACTCCATGGCCCTGCTGGCCGATGGCTGGCATATGAGTTCACACGCGCTGGCGTTGGGTCTGTCCGTCAGCGCCTATGCCGGTGCGCGCAAACTGGCCAATGACAGACGTTTCAGCTTCGGTACCTGGAAGATAGAAATCCTGGCGGGCTACACCAGCGCCATCTTCCTGCTGCTGGTTGCCGCCCTGATGGCTTTTGAATCCATACAACGTCTGCTCTCTCCTGCCGCCATTCACTATCAGCAGGCCATCGGCGTGGCAACTCTTGGCCTGCTGGTCAACCTGGCGTGTGCCTGGCTGCTCAAGGACGGGCACCGCCATCACCAAGGCCATGAGCACCACAGCGATCATCACCATGGACACAACCATGCGCATGGCGACCTGAACCTGCGCTCGGCCTATCTGCACGTGATTGCAGACGCAGCCACATCGGTCATGGCCATCGCAGCGTTGCTGGGCGGCATGCTCCTGGGCTTTGTCTGGCTGGATTCGGTCATGGGCCTGGTCGGCTCCGCGATGGTGGCAATATGGGCCTTAGGCCTGCTGCGCGATAGCTGCCGCGTGCTGCTCGATGCCGAAATGGATGCTCCCGTCGTGGAAGAAGTGCGTGAAGCCATTGCACAAGGTCCACAACCCGTCAACATCACAGACCTGCATGTCTGGCGCGTGGGCAAGAACCACTATGCCTGCATCATCGCAGTCGAGGTCGAGGGCGCAGCCACGGTCACACCCGACTACATCCGCCAGTTGCTGTCGGTACACGAAGAACTCTCCCACGTCTCTGTCGAAGTCAACAGTACTGAGCCGGCATAAATAAGTCGGTTGGATTCCACAGGCTGGCAACACAGGTAGAATCCAGCGTCCCTCCCCGTAGTTCAATGGATAGAACGGTCGCCTCCTAAGCGACAGATACAGGTTCGATTCCTGTCGGGGGGACCATTTTCTAGTCCGGTAGCTTCCAAAGGCTTCCGGACTTTTTTATTTCTCCTCTGAAAACGGCATTTTTCTTTCCACTGAAGTCCATCAGAGTCCAATGGCATCCACGCATATGTGGGGCACATTTCATTTGTGCCCCCAAGGCACTCGGCAGGATGTGCCCCCAGATCCTGCCGATGTACCCCCCAAGGATCCGGGCAAGATACCCCCACAGGCCAGGTTCACTTAACCCCCTGCGGTTGCCATCTCAAAACTTACGACTGCACTACTCTGCTGATTCGTAGAGTTCAGATCTTCACTTAACCCCCCTTAGCAACCCGCTGAAAAGTCCGACAACGCGGCTCGAATTACCCGCATCCAAGCTATGCGGGAAGGACCCGTGGCCGGTCGTACAACACAACCCCCTATAGAGGGCCGTAGAACAGCGGGCACATGCGGCTCGGGGCATCCGCGTCATAGAGAAGTGTTTTTAGGCATGCCCTGCAGGCCGTGGCCACAGCCATGCTGGTCCCTATCGGCTCCAGAAGGCGGCCCGAGCACTGTCTTCTCTGGTGCCATGCCTGCCTCACTGCTACCCGTTGCAGCGCACAAAAGGCCTTGCCCAGCCCCCTCCGGGGCCGCCACTAAAACTGCATTCGCTCGGTCAAAACTCGTTAAACAGGCGCGGCAACTGCTTGCACTCATGCAACTTCCTTCGGGGTATGACTCTTTTTTAGTGGGAACGTGGGAACAAACTCAAAAAATGATTTCAAGTCTTTGAATTCATTCAATAAAAGTGTTCCACCGGCAGTGGGAACAGATTGCAGCTCAAGGCACACATGCAACCGCACTTCCTTCGGGGTATGTCTTTTTTTAGTGGGAACGCGGGAACAAACGCGAAAAACGCTTGTAAACCTTTGAATTTATTAAATAAAAGTGTTCCCACTCGCAGTGGGAACAGGCAAATTCGCAGTGAGAACGTAGGAACAGATCCACCTCGCTTAACATCTTCGACAGCAAGGCAGCTTGATACGGTTCATCGTTCCTTACGACGCGCAACGAAAGCCGGATAGTGGCGCGTCGCCTACTCAAACCGGCCAGGAGACAGCAATGAGCAAAGGTGGCATGAGCGGTGGTGGCGGTCGCAGCGGCGGCTCACAAGGTGGGGGCGGGTCTCAAGGTGGCGGCAGCAAAGGAGGCAGCTCCGGCTCCAGCGGCGGCCGTGGCCAGGGCAATGCCGGTGGCTGGCCAAGCACCACAGGCAACGTTTCGGGCGGTGGCCGTAGCAATGCACCAGCCGGGGGTGGCAAGAAGTAGACTTGACGCTCTTCCGAGAAAATAGCTACTCAACATCCGCTGTGTGTCGAGCCGTCGGCCACAGCGGGCAAGCGAAGTCACAAATCCACAGAAAATCGGCGCTTAGCTCAATGAGCCACGACCCACAGAGCCAATCTTTACTAACAGACATTCACTGCTTGCTGGGCCGTGCACTTCTGCGGTGCCAGCACCTAGAACTAATGCTCAAGGGTCTTGTTGTAGGCCGATTCGTTTCGCTGGCCCCGAAGGATATGAAAGCTAGCTATGAGGCTCGTCAGAAGCTAGTCAAAGAATCACCTCTCGGCTGGCTCAAAGAAGAGCTGCTGGCCAAATATTTGAGCGTTGAGGGATCGGCAGAAGATGACCGTGAAATCAATAAAGCAGAGGACAAGGGACACTTTGCCTTCCGCTTGAACATAAAAGTCCCACCTGAAATGCATGCAGCCCTCTCGCGTGACCTGACGGTCGTGCATGAGCGCCGAAACTTACTGGTGCATCACTTCCTCGACAGCTTCGACTTGCAGACTGCTGAAGGCTGTGAGGCTTCGCTGACTTATCTCAACGAAACACACCAGCTTCTGGACACCCACCTGGGCAACATTTGGGAGTTCGCCAAGCGGGCCTACGAAGGGCATCAAATGGTGGCAGCTCATTTGCAGAGTCCCGAGTTCCAGGCTGCATTGCATGCAAAGCCACCAGCACCGAAGAAGAAGCGACGCAAGCGCAAGCCTTCAGCCGCATAGATCTGCTGGATCTTTTGCTGCTCTTGGCCCTTGACCGCCTCAACAAAAAAGGACTCCCGAAGGAGTCCTTGAAGCCTCTGTCACAAGGCAATGACAGCCGCAGCTCTGTCATGTCAGCCATTCACGCTTGCAGGCCCATGGTGGTCATTTCGTGGGCCAAGGAGTAAAGCCCGTCACCGCAGACCTGCAAGCGCTCTCGCTCTAAGGCGCGGCTGGGTTCGATGTGGGGGCGCTGCTGCTGACGCTCACCATCCGTGCACCTTGTGCCCCCATGTCTCCGTCCGGGTCGTAGGCCAGCACCACGGCGGGGTCGGCGTCGGCCCGACGGTAGATCGGCAGGTGGGCCAGCTCGGCTTCACAGATCAGCTCTTCTTCTTTTTCCTCCAGCGTACGCAGCTGCGTTGTCAGCTGTTCGCGGCGTGTGGTGCGTTCGGTCAGTGGCAGGCCGGGCACATAGTCCATGGCGTCCACCTTGGCCAGAAATACCTTTTTGATGGTGTCGCCAAACAGCCAGATCAGCTGCGGTGCGATCGAGATATTTAGCATCCCCGAAGCATTGCTTTGCCCCACTGGCAAATTCACTCCCTGCGTCACGCTCAAGGGGTTCACCTCGGTGATAGATGCCCCCGGATTGCGCAGGCTCAGGAACTTGTTGTTGACCTCTGCGGCATCGCTCGACATGCGATCGAACCACGCGGACACACGGGCCTTGAGGTCTTCGCGGGACAGCGGTGCTTGCACCAGCCAATCAATCTCTTCCTTGATTTGCGCGATTTGCTCGCGCAGCTTGTCGATTTTTTGAATCAGTTCCATGCTCAACCTCACAGCTCGTGCTCGGGGGAGTTGAAGCCCCATTGAATGACGGCTTTTACCAGCGGATCGACGCATGCAAATTGCTCGCTCTGGGCCGCTTTCACGCGCTCTTTTTCAGCTTCCAGGCGCTGCTGACGCTCCAGCAATTGCAGGTACTCGCCCCACAGGCCATAGCTGATGCCGGTTGGTGCCTCGTCGTATTGGGTGCCCGAGCCGGTGTATGTGGGGCGCTGGAATTTCTCGACCTGCTCTCGCGTCAAAGCACGGGCCTTGTCCAGCGGCAACTCAAGCATGGACTCCACCTGATCCCGGCTCTCGTACATGTTGGCGTTGCTGCGCATGAAGGTGCGCTTGCCGCCAATGTGCTCTCTCAGCTCCCGCAGGTGGTGGTAGAAATCATTCGAGGTCAGATGGATGGCCCGCTTTGCCTCCAGCAGCCGCATCATCTTTGCCTTGTCATAGCTTGCCGCAGCTCAGAACGCCAAAGTAAGCGCAGCCTGTGTGCATGCAATCCTCAAACCCAAGGCCCGCAGGCTGGATGTCGTCGCAAGCACTGCTGCGGATGCAAAGCTTGTGCTTTAAACCTCGTAATTTCCCGTAATACAAAATGCAGCCCAAATGCCATGCATTGAGTGCATTGGCGCAGCTTAGCGGTGGGTCGACCCGGTAGTAATTTGCGCCCCACGAAGCGGGCGGGCGCGTCGTGGGCGTCGTGGCGCGCCTCGGGGTTGAGGGCAGAGTCTGGATCAGCCTCTAGTTGTCAACCAAGCTTCCACTCAAAGCGCGAGAATCAGGAGTAGTTCAACGTTTTGAACGGTGAGGAGCCAGAGACATGAAGTGGGATATTCCGTTTCGTGACCGGGCAGAGGCTGGTCAAACTCTGGCTGCGACTTTGAGAGAGTTTCGTGAGCAAGCCGATGTGCTAGTGCTTGCCTTGCCACGGGGCGGTGTTCCTGTCGCCTATGAAGTTGCCAATGCGCTGGCCCTGCGGCTGGATTTGATCCTAGTGCGCAAGCTGGGCATACCCGGTCACAAAGAGGTGGCGATGGGAGCCATTGCCAGTGGCGGCGTACAGGTGTTTAACGATGACGCCATCCGTGACCTGCACATCTCCCCAATGACCATCAACGCAGCAATTCACGAGGAAACCCTGGAGTTGCAGCGACGAGACCAGGTCTATAGAGGCAAACGTCCTGCGCCAATCATGGTCGGGCAACGGGTGATATTGGTCGATGACGGGATAGCGACGGGTGCCACCATGCGTGCGGCGATTGTGGCGGTGCGCCAGCAGGCACCGGCGCGCATCGTCGTCGCCGTGCCGGTCGCCCCCGTTGAGACACTGGCGATGCTGCGCCCTCTTGTCGATCAACTGATCTGTCAGCTCACCCCGAAGCCCTTCCACTCCGTTGGTCAGTACTACCGAGATTTCGCACAGACCACGGATAAAGAGGTGAAAACGCTGCTTCGCCTTGCTTGGCGGAGGGAAACGCGACAAGCAGGCACCCTTCCCTGAACGGCAGGTGACAGTACGTGACGCGTGAAAAACGGCACTCAAAACAAGTTGCGAAATTCGCAGATCGGCCAGAAGCAGACGCTCGAGTGACGAGCACGAAGACAGGGCTCGCCACCCGATATTGATTATTTGCTCATCCCGTCCTTAGACATGGAGTCTTTCGACATCCCTTCCTTGTCCATGGCCCCCTTGGACATCTTGTCCTTACCCATGTGATCCATGGCGGACTTGTCGCTCTTGCTCATCGCGCCTTTGCCCATTCCTTTTTCCATGCCCATGGCATCTTTGTGCTTGGAGTCCTTGCCCATGCCAGGCTTCTCCATTGCCATTTGATCTTTGCCCATGGAATCCTTGCTCATAGCATCGGCTGCAAAAACCGAAGTAGCGCTCAGTGCCAGACACATGGAGAGCGCGGTGGTGGTGAATGCGTGTTTCATGATGGTACTTTCTTGGCTCAGGTGGAATAGACGGCATACGCCGCGGTGGAGATCGGAGAGGAAAACGTCGTCAGCTGCCGCCGAACCAGTTGTAGCCCTGGTCTTCCCAGTAGCCTCGGTTGAAGGTATTGCTCACGAAGATGGCCTGTATGTGTTTAGGATTCTTGTAGCCAAGCTTGGTGGGCATGCGCAGCTTCATTGGGAAGCCGTACTTGGGTGGCAGGGGCTGCCCATCCCAGTCGAGGGCGAGCAGTGTCTGCGGATGCAAGGCCGTCGCCATGTCAATGCTGGTGTAGTAGTCGTCGGCACATTGAAAGCCTACATAGCGAGCGTTGAGGTCTGCCCCCACGGCGCGTAGAAAGTCGCCAAAACGTGGTCCACCCCATTTGCCGATGGCGCTCCAGCCTTCCACACAGATGTGGCGCGTAACCTGCGCGTACTGCGGCAAGGCACGCAGCTCATCCAGTGTCCAGCGGCGCTTGTTGGCCACCAGGCCTGTAACCTCCAAAAGAAAGCTGGACGCCTCGACCTCTGGCACCTTGCTTTCGTCGTAGAAAGCATTGAAGGGAAACGGCCGGGTGATCATGGAGTCGGGGTAAGTGGGAGCAAGGCGTGAGGAGTCGAACAACCACCCCTGCACCCGATCGTTGAAATGCGAGATACGCGTCAACGCTGCTTCGGCAGTGGGGCTGTCGTCGATGCTGCACCCACTGAGCAAGCCCAAGCCGCCCAGGGTGAGCCCGCGCGCCAGAAACTGCCTGCGCGATGCTTGCGGCAGTTGCTTTTTGATCAGATTGCGAGCTTCCGCGACGACGGCTTCGGCATTGTCCCTGTGCCAGATAGATGTGTTCATGATGAGCTCTCTTTGTCGGTGCTGCGGAATGTCGCGCGCCCCAGCAGCATGGCCAGCAGTGAGCGTGGAACCAGTACGACCATCAGGAGGTGTACGGCGACAAAGCAGACGATGGCCGTCATGCAGAAGAAATGAATGCGCCGGGCCATGTCGTAGCCACCCATCAGCTCACGCAGTAGCGGAAATTGCACCGACTTCCAGATAACAAGGCCGCTGAGCACCAGCAAGATCATGTCCGCGACGGCGAAGAGGTAGGCAGCACGCTGCACCTGGTTGTAATGACCTAGATCCGCATGGGACAGGCGAGCCGTCAGCGCGAGCCAAGCGTCCCGCAACATGCCCCGAGCAGAGACTGGCAGCATGCGGCGTCCAAACCTGCCGGTGATCAGGTTCAGCAACAGATAAGCCAGCCCGTTGAGCACAAACAGCCACATACCTGCGAAGTGCCATTGCAGCGCACCGCCCAACCAGCCACCCAAGGTGATGCCGTTTGGGAAGGTGAAGTCAAAAATAGGCGAAGCGTTATAGATGCGCCAACCACTCATCACCATGATCAGCACAGCCACGGCATTTAGCCAGTGGGTGATGCGTAGCCACAGCGGCTGCAGAGAGGCACTGCGTTTGGGTGGTTGATGTGTGAGGGACGGCATAAGTGCATTGTTCAGCGCACCTAGTCTCAAAGTCCTCACGGAAAGCTCAATAAATCGTGATACTTTAGTAACAGCGGTTGAAGGCCTGGATCGGCCAACTATGCAGGGAGAGGTTTAAGAGTCGATGGTCGTGTCAGCAACGCTGTTGGGCCGCACTGAACGGCTGCAATGTGCGGCCGACGTCCCTCCGGAATTGAGTAGCAGGGGAGCTTGGAGTCCAATCCCATGCAACAGCACCTTGCACCTGGAGAAGTCCAACCAGAATCGCAGGCCACTGGATCTTCAATCTGCGTTTGCATCACTTTTTGCTGATTCTATGGAGGTGACAGTGGCGTACTGCACTGACGCCACTTTGCAGAAATAAGGTTGGCAAACTAATGTTGTTAGCCAACATCCCTTATCCAGGTTCCTCTAAGAAGCCTCTGAGCCATAGGCAATAGCACGGTTTTCCTTCCTCCAACGCTGCTCTTCTGGGGTGTTGGGCAATGGAGGTTTCAGGCCATTGACAGTCCACAACTCAAACGGCGTTTCATCGACGTGTAGCTCCCAGCGAAGTCCACGTGCAGCGACAAACGGCTCCAAGATCTTGGAGCAACCTTGCAGAAATCTTTGTTGAGCCTCTGCATCTTTCATTGAGCGGGCTAGATGCGCGATGGTCACTCTAACGAAATCATCTGTGGGCTCGCCTCCAATATAGAAGCTGGACTTGGATAGTTCGTGGAAGAACACATTGACATAGAAGCGTGGGAGAAAGCTTTCATACATGCCAGTGATGCGCTGTGCAATGGATTGCTTGTCTTCTTCTGAGAACGCTTTTGCGGGATGGTAAATTTTCCAGAGGGGCATAGTGAACTTTCAGTGAATTGAACAAGCTCAGTGGCTATAGCGTTCTGCGGAGGCGCCACTTTGAGTGACACCGTGGACCATGACGGAGCGAGCCTGCTCGAACGCATTCCATGAATCCATGCTGCCCAAATTGGGGAAAGTCACCACCTCGTCCTGGTCATAAGCCGCCAAAGCCGTATCAACCAGTGTTTCGGGACTCATGAAAAGTTGATCTGGAAACGGGGCAGGTGTGTCTCCGAAGAACTCGGAGCGAATGGGCCCCGGCATCACCGCTTGAACTCTGACCCCGCTGTTTTGAAGTTCGCTTTGCAATGCACGTGAAAAATTGAGCACATAGGCTTTGGAGCCGCTGTAGCTGCTCGCACCTGGTGCAGGCATCAACGCCAGGATGGACCCAATGTTGATGATGCTGCCGCTCTTGGCGGCAGCGAAACGCTTTGCTGCAGCCATCGACAGACGTGTCAGCGCGATCACATTCACCTTCAGCATAGCGGCGACCGCGCTTGTGGGAACCTGAGCAGCCATACCCAAGGCTCCCGAGCCAGCGCAGTTGATCAGAAAACTTACGTCAGCGGCATCAGAGACCAATGCTTCGACGCGAATCAGATCTGCTTCATTTGCGAGATCTGCTTGCACAACCTCGATATGCCGACGGTATTTTATACGCAATGCAACGGCCAGCTTTTCCAGCCGCTCACGTCGACGCGCAATGAGCACGAGGTCATATCCACGTGCGGCAAGCCGGTCCGCGTAGACAGCACCAATGCCTGAGGAGGCACCAGTGACTATGGCAGTTCCCAAATTCTTTTCCACGATCGATCTCCAGGTATGTTGCGAAACATTAACTCTAATTATTAGAGCAACTTCATGCTAACTCCAATAACTAGAGTTAAGCAAGCAGAAGATCTACAATCAATGCCTTCTTGCGGATCGCGTTGGGTCCATATCTAGAGAATTGGAGTGAGCAATGCGAGCTAAAGGGTTTGAGGGAATGACATGCTCAGTCGCCGATGTGATGGGCGCTTTAGGCGATCGCTGGGGGGTGCTGATCATGCGAGACCTCCTGCTAGGACTCGCCCGCTATGACGATTTAAAGCAATCGACGGGCGTGACCAATGCGACCTTGTCAGATCGACTGAGATCTCTGGAAGCTGCCGGTCTGATTGAACGCAGGAAATATCAATCCAAACCTGACCGCTACGAGTATGTTCTTACAGAACGTGGTCAGGACATCAGCTTGGTAATGCAGGCATTCGTTCAAGTGGGTGACCACTGGAACGTGGGCAACTTGGCGGGTCCACCTCTGCAATTTGTGAACAAGCAAACTGGCCACCCCGTGAAACTTGCAGTGATCGACAGTCAACTAGGTCAGCCTGTAGAGGCCCGCGACATCACTGTGATTGCAGGCCCTGGGGCTGATGAGCGGGTGAAATGGCGTTTAGAACGACACGCTGGCTCACCAACATAGCCTCATCGAACTCGTGACAAAGGCAGGAGTTGCGCTGCTGCCTAACCGAGCAATGTCTGGTTTTGGCTGTGGATTCAACCGGTCAATGCAACACATGCGCTGAACATCTCAGCGGGTGTATGGAAGCCGAGCGTCTTGCGCGGCCTCTCGTTTAATTGTCTCGCTATCGCGTTGAGTTGATGCTGGGACAGCCCCGATAGGTTCATGCCCTTGGGCATGTACTGCCTGAGCAACCCATTCATGTTCTCGTGACTTCCCCGCTGCCATGGGCTTTGTGGGTCGCAAAAGTAGACTTGGATGTCCGTGACCAAGGTGAATTGCTTATGGGCATGCGTCTTGGTGCCCCTGTCCCAGGTTAGCGATTTGTAGAGTTCCTGCGGCAGTTTGCGAGCATGCTTAATGAGCGCGTTGACGACTGTCTGCGAGTCTTTGCCCCCAGGCTTCATCTCCCCACCCGTCACCCAACCCTTTCCCTCGTCAGCGTGAATATCGACCCGCCCTTCTCTGGCGCTGGTATATGAGTCATGCTTTTCGCCACAGGCAACCAGACAGCAACAGGAACACGGGCCGCTCAATGCAAAATAATGCCCATACGCGTGCGAACTTCGCAATCAAGCCTTGGCACGGGGCCTGAAGAGATGGATGGTTTCGCCGCGGGCAAGCATTCCCACCAACTGAGCGATGCGCCTGGCACGCGTCTCGGCTCTCGCAGCCGTCTGGATACGCCACAGTATCGCGTAGCGATTGGAGGCATTGATGCTGGCAAAGAAGGTCTTGGCCGCCGGCTCGGCCTCCAGTGCAGCCTGCAGATCCTCAGGCACCGTGGACGTACGCGCACCGTCGTAGGCCCGCGCCCAGCGCCCGTCAGCCTTGGCTGCCTCTACCTGAGCCTCACCCGGGGCCTGCATGCGGCCCGCGTCAATGAGTGCCTGCACCTTGTTGACATTGATTCTCGACCAGACGCTGCGCGCGCGCCTCGGCGTAAAGCGCTGAAGATAGTGTTGATCGTCAAGGCTTTTCTTCTGTCCATCGATCCAGCCCCAACACAGCGCAATCTCCACCGCTTCGGGGTAGGTGACACTTGTCTCGTTGGAGCCTCGCTTGGCGATCTTGAGCCAGAGGCCATCGGAAGTCGCGTGATTCTTCTTCAGCCAGGCCTCGAAGGCTTTGGCGCTCTTGAACAGGGTTGGAGCAAGTTCGAGCGGGATGATGGATTTGACGGTAGGCATCACCTGGACCTATGCGACATGAGCATCAGCGCGGCTCGTGGCATAGAGACAGGAGCCTGATTGATGGCAGGGAAAGACAAGTTCAACCAGAGCGCCCGACCTGTGGCAGTCGCAAAACGCCCCACGACTCGCCCCCAGACCAGGGGCTCGAGCGATCACCACAACTGCGCAAGCAATCCTGTCAGCCCTGCCGCCACAATGACGTAGATGACATTGATCTTGAAGCGGAGCAACGCAATGCCTGCTGCCAGCCCAATGGCAATCGACGGCCACTCCATGTGTCCTGCAAAGCCTTGGGGCCAAACGACATGGTAGGCAAAGAAGACCGCCAGATTCAGAATGACACCCACGACCGCAGCGGTGATTCCGACCAATGGCGCGGTGAATTTAAGCTTGCCGTGGGTGGACTCGATAAAGGGGCCACCCAGGAAAATGAAAAAGAACGACGGCAGAAAAGTGAAGAAGGTCACGATCACTGCTGCGACGACTCCAGCGAGCAGCAGCGAATCCACACCGAAGATCGCCTTTGTCCAGCCTCCTACAAAGGCCACAAAGGACACCACCATGATGAGCGGGCCCGGAGTGGTCTCCCCCAAAGCCAGGCCATCGATCATTTGTGTTGCAGTCAACCAATGGAAGTTCTCCACCGCGCCCTGGTACACATAGGGAAGCACCGCATAGGCGCCACCAAAAGTCATCAGCGCGGCCTTGGTGAAGAACCACCCCATTTGTACCAAGGCAGACTCCAGACCAAACGCCATGGCGAGCGCGCCCATCACGCTGGCCCACAGCGTCAGGCAGACCAGCGACACCCTCCAGAATCCTCGCCAGGAAAATAGGGCATGCGCAGGAGTGGGAGTGTCGTCGTCGATCAATGCAGCCCCGAGTGACTGACGCGCATTGCCTTTTTCATGACTGGAGCCACCAAAGGCCTCGGGGCGCAATTTACCGCCGATGAAACCGATGGCTGCAGCCGCAATGACAATGAGCGGGAACGGAACATTGAGGGCAAAAATGGCGAGAAACGCAGCAGCCGCAATTCCCCAATGCCAGCTACTCTTGAGCGACCTGGTGCCCACCCGGTAGGCCGCCTGTGCCACAAGCGCCGTCACAGCGGGCTTGATGCCATAGAAAATGCCTGTAATGACCGGCATGTCGCCATGGGCCATATACAGCCAGGCCAGAGCCATGATGATGAACAGCGATGGCAGGACAAAGAGAACCCCTGCCAGAATGCCGCCCCATGTCCGGTGCAGCAACCATCCCAGGTAGGTGGCAAGCTGCTGAGCCTCGGGCCCCGGCAGCAGCATGCAGTAGTTCAGGGCGTGGAGAAATCGCTTCTCGGAAATCCATCGGCGGCGGTCTACAAGCTCCTCATGCATGAGTGCTATCTGACCTGCGGGGCCGCCAAAGCTGATGAATCCCAGCTTCAACCAGAAGCGCAGCGCTTCTGAAAGCGAAAGAGAGGCTGGCGCAACCGGGTCGGTGGGCCTGGGCAAAGCGGTGTCCATAAAAACTCCATAGAGAATATCCAGCTCTTGGACGGGACACCGTCTACCCTTGCGGGACGGGAGGCTGCGTTCCCGATGCAGAAATTCTAGCCCAATCGCCCGGGGCTCTCGTACACGCAGAAGACAAAGTCTGCAGCGACCGAGAGCAGCGCCAGCATATGGAACACAGCCGCACTTGCCGTGTTCCACAAGAGCATGCATTTCATGCCTCTGACGCCCAGTGCTCCTTCGCGGCAGATCTCTCGCGCAGATGAAGGCGCCGAGCGCCGAAGTTCCCCCTTGAAGCACAGCGCAGCTCGGATCACTAGAACCGCATCACCGATGGAACTGCTTTCAATATTCAGGCTGCTTCCACAATCGACGAGACATCCAGCACATACATCTGGCGCAGGCCCTCATGTACCGAGTCAATGCAGACCTGCTTTCCATCCCGGCTCCAGCGCGGGTGCAGGTCACACCGGTTTTCCTTGCTCAGTTCCGGAGTGGCATAGAAGCTGCCGAGATTGTGGCGCTCACCGGTCTGCATATCGAACAGGAACAGAAAGCGCTCGTGCGTGCTGTCGTCGGGATACGTATCACTCAGCATCCAGCGTGTGCTCACCGGCGAGAACGTCATATGCCCGTTTTCCACCAGCACATCGCGGCCAACCACCTGCACCTCGCCTCCTTCAACGTCGTGATAGAGGTGGTAGTGGATCTCGCCGGCATGCGGCCCCCAGACAATGATGTGCTCGTTGTCCTGCCACAGGGGATGAGAGATCTGGTACTCCGACTTTTCATAGTCAAACGTGCCTACGGCACTGGGGTCGAAGTCGTCGGCCAGCTGCGGCAGCGGATGATCCGAGCACTCCAGCAAGCGCATGTCCGATCCGTCCGGATTCATGGTTATCAGGCGGTGCAGAAAGCAGGTCTCATCTTTCACACGCTCTGTCCAGCGATGCAGAAAAAGTATGCGTGAGGAAGCCGGGTTGATCTCGATATGGCTTACCCAGTGGATGGCCTTGTCCATCGACGACACATGATGGAATGCCTTTAGTTGCGCATAGCTGACCAGCAACCGGGCATCGCCTGTCGCCAGCTCCATGCGCCAGATGCCGTCATCGGGGGGCGCCAGAGGCAATTCAAAAGGCTGGCCCGGCTCGCTGTAACCAATGGTCTCGTGCGTGATGTACAGACGCCGGTAGTTGACCGACAGCGCCCAGGCACTGCTGGGTGCCACCACATACACGGGCATGGGCATAACGCGGCGCTCTTGCGAATCTACATCCACCACCACGGCACCCAAGCCCGGGTAACGAGCGGACATATCGCCCGTGCGATCGTTATAGATCAGCTTGCGGCCCGGTGCGCCGTCAAGCCATTGCAGCTGGCTGCCCATCTGGAAGTTCCAGGCACCGGTCTCGCCCACTGCGTGAAAGCGGTCACCGTCCTGCGTGTCGAAATAGCCAATCGTGGCCTTGACCTCTGGCGTCAGATAGATGTCCATCCAGGGCGTTTGCTGGGCTGCCAGTAGGCGATTGCTTTTGTCCCAGTTGGACTTGTTGTAGTAGCCAAAGAAGTGATGAAGGCTGCCGTTACCCACGCGTCGGCAGGGAGCAAAAGAAGAATGAGAAGAGGTCGTCATTGGATGTCAAGCAGTAGCGTCGCAGCTCAGGCTGCGACTCGAAAGCGATGCAGGGCATGAAGAAGCCCGGCCCTGATTAGTTCGCCGTAATCTTTCCGGCAGCGATCACCTGATCCCAGCGCTGCTTTTCCCTGGCCACAAAGCTCTGCGCCTCTGCCGGGGTATTGGCCACGGCACTCATCCCTTGATCCTGCAGACCCTTGCGGAACTCGGGCGAATTGACCACCTTGCGGATGTCTTCACTGAGCTTGTGCACCACTGCCTGAGGCACCTTGGAAGACACGGCGACCGTGGTCCATGATGTGGCCACATAGTCCTTCATTCCGGCCTCGCTGGCCGTCGGCACATCCGGCAATGCCGCCAGGCGTTCATTGCCTGTGACCGCCAGTGCCTTGAGCTTGCCGCCCTTGACGTGCGCCAGCACTGTCGGTGGGTTCTCGAACATCAGCTGAATCTGGCCGCCAAGCAAATCGTTGAGCGCGGCAGAACTGCCACGATAAGGAACATGAACAATAGGTGCACCGGACTGCAGCTTGTACAGCTCCCCCATCATATGAACCGACGAGCCCACGCCAGCAGAGCCAAAATTGATGCTGCCTGACTCCTGCTTGGCAAGCGCGGTCAGCTCCTGCAGATTCCTGACCGGCAGATTGGGGGTTGCGACCACGACATGGGGCATCTCCGCCAGCACGGTGACAACGCGCAACTCTTTGGCAGGGTCGTAAGGCAGCTTTTTGTAGACCGCGTAAGCAGCATGCAATCCGATCGATCCCACCATCAACGTGTAGCCGTCTGCCGGCTGATCGGACACGTATTTCCCACCCAGATGGCCACCTGCACCGGGCTTATTCTCAACCACCACGGCTTGATTCCACATACGGCCGAGCCTGTCGGCAAGCATACGGGCCTGCACGTCCGAGCTGCCACCCGCAGTGAACGGCACGATGATGCGAATTTGACGAGCAGGATTGGGATATGCGGAGCTGCCTTCAGCCCAGGCTGAGCCCACATTCGCCAACGTTGCGGCAGCCAGCATTCCCATACACAGAGAGCGACGAGCGCGAATGCAAACCATCTAATGACTCCTTGGATTTGATGCGCCCTCAATTCCTGAAAACGCATGCACTTATTCGTATGGAAGTCAGTGTAGAAAGCCTAACCTAATCGGAAAAATTCATTTTTCAAACTCATCTATACGCGGCTGGTATACCCTTGCCTCTCAGCATCCAACCGATTGCGCCATGCCACGCCCTTTGAGTTTTAAAGAAATTGAAGCATTTCGTGCCGTGATGCAAACCGGCACCACGATCGCCGCTGCGCAGCTGCTGCACACCACCCAACCATCCATCAGCCGTCTGCTGGCTCAGATGCAGACGGGCGCGGACCTGAAGCTGTTTGATATGTATAAAGGGCGGCTGCGCCCGACTGCAGAGGCGCGGGAGCTCTTTTCGACGGTGCAGCAACATTTCGTCGGTCTGGACCGCATTGAGCGCGACCTTCAGGGGTTGCGGCAGTTCGGTGCAGGCACTCTGCGCATAGGCTGCACCCCGGCGCTGGGCTTGTCCATCGTTCCTGCGGCCCTGCACAATTTTCTGCGGCACTACCCGGGCACGCACATCAGTCTGCAGACGCTAGGCACTACACATCTTCGGCAAGGACTGCTGCACGGCCAGTTTGACCTGGTGGTCAGCACCATGGCCATTGGCTCTCCTGAACTCAACGCAAGCGTTCTGCATCAGACCCAGGCCGTCTGCGTCATGCATCCGGGCCATCCGCTGGCACAGCACAGCAGCCTGCATGTCCAGGACCTGGAAAACCAGCTGCTGCTGACTTTGAATTCGGACGACAACATCTACCTGCAACTGCAGCGAACCATGCTCGAGCATGATGTCCGGCCCAGCTCAACTGTCGAGACCACCTACTCTTCCACCATCTGCTGCCTCGCAGCGCAAGGTACAGGCTTGGGCGTAGTGAACCCCTACGTGGCGGCAACATTTGCGTCAAGCCTCTGCATCAAACCGTTCCTGCCCGAGTGCTCAGTAGAGGTGGCGCTAGCACTGCCAAGTCATTCGGCACCTTCGGAACGCACGCAATGCTTCGTCGAGGAGCTGCAAAAACAGCTGGCAACATAAGCAGCCCAGCTCTGCGGCATAGGCTAACCACTCAAGAAGACTCCAGCGTCAGATGGCTGCGAACGCCAAATGCGCCTCAACGGGCTGCGCCCGCAACAGTGCACATGCGCATGGATGCAGTTGAATTCCGGCGATAGTCAGAGGGCCCCTTACCGGGCCTTGCATTGGATCGGCACCATGCGGCCGACCTCGACCGTCAGATCCAGTCCTTTTCCTCGGATGGTATTGGGCCCGTTGCTGTAAACAAATCCGGAGCCGCTTGGCTGCTGTGGAAGCTCTATGCCTTGACCGCCGCGTATCAAGACTGCTTTGCTGTTGGCAGGCGAGAAACGCACCGAAATGGATTCTCCGTTTGCACAGGTGAATGCAACTTCACGGTCTGCATCTTGAGACGGCGCAGAACTGCAGGCACTGACGGCGATTGCGGCAAGCATGGCAAGCCCGATGACTTTCATAGACTTCTCCCGTGATATTTCAGGGCAAGACTCAAGCAGCCATGAAGAGCGCTTGTGTCTTGTAGCACTTCCAGAACTTGGCGGATCGCCTTTGCCTCGACAGGCTGGAATGCTCCAACCCGCTACAAGCTCCTGCAGTCAGACTGCAACGCGAAGCGGAACTTGATTGAGGCATGCCTGAGCTCAGGCTGAGTTCACACGTCTGTCGCGCTCCTTGTCCCGGTAAAGGCGTGCTTTTTCGGCATACATGGCCTTGTCCGCCCCTTGAACAATGCTTTCTATCGGCGTGCCTTCCTGGCCACAGGCATGGCCCATGGAGACATGGATGCTGTGACCCGGATAGAACTGATTGTTCAGCTCCAGCAAGGACAAGATGCGCTCCTTCAAGGCCACGGCACCGCGTTCATCGGTTCCCGGCAAAAGCACGACAAACTCATCGCCACCGATGCGCGCGGCGCAGGCCGGCGCATCCACTGCCTTGGCGAGAACTTCTCCCATACGCCTCAGCATGGCATCGCCTGCAGTATGACCATGCTCGTCGTTGACGACCTTGAGTCCATTCATATCGATGGCAAGCATGGACAAGGGCCAGGGCCCTTTGCGCGAAAGCCTGTTCAGCTCTTCGGTATAGAACGCGCGGTTGCGCAACTGGGTCAACACATCATGCTTGCCCAGATATTCAAGATAAGCCTCGGCCTTCTTGCGAGCGGTGATATCCACGAGCGACAGCAGCACCAAGCCCCATTTCTCCGCATGGCTGCTCATGATGGCGAACTCCATATGAATATGGAGCACATCGCCAGCCAGCCCGTAGTTCACCACTTCCCGCTGCTGCACCAGCTTACCCTCCCAAAGGTCTATCAGCTGCTCGGCAAACGAATCGTACATTTCGCCCCTGAAAACCTTGGACAGATTCTGCAGCAGTTGCTGCTTGCTCTGGGCACCGAACATTTGCAGCGTCTGGCGATTGACATCGAGCACCTGGATTTCCTGCAGGCAGCGGGTCACGAATTCCGGATGCACTTTCAGAAAAGTCCGGAAATCGGTGATTCCGCGCGCTCGAACATCGTCCATCAGGCGCTTGACCACGCTGAAGTCCTCGACCCACAGCGACACCGGCGAGTACTCGAACAGGTCTCTGGAGTATTGCTCGCTGCGCTGAAGCTTCATCGTGCTCTGCACCTCCGCAGTCACATCCTCCAGAGAAACCAGCACCCGGCTCCAGCTTTTCTCGTAACCCGGCAGTACACGCGCCCTCACCTGCACATCAAGTCGCCGTCCATCCAGGGCATAGTTGACCGAACGGGTCTCGAAATTGAGCGCACCTTCCCAGAGAGCGACCAGTTCGCTCATGATGCTGTCGAGCATGTCGCCGCGAAAGACCTCGCTCAGCCGGCTCTTCAGGGTTTCCTCATCTTCGGCCTTGAACAGCTCAAGCGTGTATTGATTGACCCGCAGCACCTTGTAGGACTGACTGCAAAGCTTGAGCCGCTCCGGATCTTCTTTGAGAAAACTGAGCAGATCGCTCACGCCCTGCGCCCGCCATTGATCGAAAATCTGTCTCAGGCCGCTGTAATCCTCCATCCAGAGCGATACCGGGGCCAGGTTGAACATATCCTCGAAGTCCAGACCTTCTGCGAGCGAATTTTTCACAAACAATACCTCCGCCAACGATTATTACCGAGACTTCAAGCCTGCACGCGGCCCTCTTTTACCAGGTCGATCGACTGTCGTGCAGCAATGAAAAAGACTCCCAGGGAGTCTTTTAAGTCAGATCACCTCAGGCTGTCTCTGCCTTGCGGCTTTCACTTTGTACATCGCAGCATCGGCTTTCTGCAAAGCATCGTCCACATCGGTGTCATCGGGCATCAAACAGACCATGCCCACGCTGGCTCCTGCGTACTCGATCTCGCGCCCGTCGGCCAATGGCAAGCTGGCGACAGAGGCCTTGCTCAGCCTGAGCTGCATCTGCCCGATCACAGCCTCAGCGTCTTCATCGAGCAAAGGCCCTGCACCGACCACGACGAATTCATCGCCACCGAAACGAGCCAGCATGTCACTGCTGCGCAGTCCTGCTCGCAGTTGTTCGGCCATGGCACGCAGCAACGCATCCCCAGCCTCATGACCAAACTGGTCATTGATCTGCTTGAAGCGGTCAAGATCCACAAAGCCCACCAGTACCCATTCACGGGTGCGGCGGCACTGAGCAATGAGCCGGTTGAGCTCCTCGGTCACGCAGCGGCGATTGGGCAATCCCGTCAAAGAATCGAGCATGGCCAACGAGGCCAGCTCCTCGTTGGCATGCTGCAGCGATCTCACCAGTTGCTCGCGCTCGGCAAAACCTGCAATGATCTTGGCAAACAGGCGCATCAGATCCTCTGCCTCTGCTGCCAGCGCGACGGAATGGTCGCTGGCTGCACACAAAGTGCCGAACAGCGCACCATTGGAAAAACGCACGGGCGTGCTCACATAAGTCTGGATACCCAACTGACGCGCCGCATCCGAGTCGCCCCAGCACTCGCCAACATTGTCAGTAAAGGTACGCCCTTCGTCGAGCGACCGCTTGCACAAGGTGTCGTGCCAGGGCACCTCCAGCCCTTCGGGGATCTTCATTCCTCCCGTATTCAAGGAGTACAGAACATTCTGAATGCCGCGTGCCTCATCAACGGTGGTGAGATAGGCCGACTCCAGATCAGTCACTTCCACCATGATTTCCAGAAGAGGTCGCGTGAAGCTGGGCAGATTCTGAGATGCGGAGACTGTCTGAGAAAGACGTTGAATAATTGATGGCATGGTGCAATTTGGGGTACGACCGAACGACAAGTGCGGCAGCTCAAGCAAAGCCTAGAGCCTGGGCATCATCACTTTCATTCGACTGAGACTATCTTTCAATCATGCAATGAAAGCCAGATTCCAACGCTCATATTTTCAAGCAATCGATTGTCAGACTAGGACCGAGGCCACAGAACCCTGACACGCAAACCGCCCAGTTGCGGCGACTCGTCAAGCAAAAGCTCAGCACCGCTGCTTTGCGCAATGCTTTGCGCAATCGCCAGTCCCAGGCCACTGCCGCCGGCCATGCCACCAGCGCCTTGACCTCGCACAAAGCGCTGCAGGACGCGCTGACGCTCGGCCTGTGCAATGCCAGGACCCGAGTCTTCCACCACCAGTGCACGTCCGTGTTCGTCCTGCAACCAGCCCACATCGACCCGTCCTCCGCCAGGCACGTATTTGATCGCGTTGTCCAGCAGATTGCGCAGCAGCACCGCCAGTGCCCCGGCGTCTGCAGGCACGCTGAATGCGGACTGCTGCTGCGGGTCTTCACTCAGGCCCATGTCCAGCCCCTTGGCCTGGGCAGCCGGCGCGGCATCAGCCAGGGCCTGCTCGACCAACACGCGCAAGTCAGCCAGCGGCGCATCTTCACTCTGCGGCCTGGCTTCCTGCCTGGCCAATGCCAGCAACTGCTCCACCAGTCGCCTGGCGCGCTCGATCCCTTGGGCCAGACGAGCCTGCGCTGCCTCGCGCTCAGCGCTGTCCGTCGCTTTGCGCAGCAGTTGCAATTGCAGCTGCAACGCGGCCAGCGGCGAGCGCAGCTCATGCGCTGCATCTGCCACGAAATTCTGCTGGGCCTCAAAAGCCTGCCGTACGCGCTGCAGCAGGCTGTTGAGCTCCTCTACCAGCGGGCGCATCTCATCCGGCAGATCATGCTCCGCCACGGGTGCCAGATCCTGGGGCTGACGCAGGGCCAACTCCCTGCGCACCCGATGCACGGGAGTCAGTGAACGGCGAATCACCCACCACACGGCCAGCGCCAGCAGCGGCAACAGCAACACCACAGGCAACAAGCTGCGCCAGGCGGCATCACGCGCGAGCATCTGACGCACGCGCATGTCCTGTGCAATCTGAATCACCTGAGAGCGTGTCTGCAGTGAAAACACACGGTAGGTCGTGCCACGCGCAGGCACATCGGCAAATCCCAGCACAGCCATCTGGGGCAAGGCATCACCCAGAGCCGACTCGAAGATTCTCAGTCCCTCATTGGTCCAGACCTGGACGATGAACTCGTTGTTTTCATCTTCAGGCGGCGTTCCCTGCGGCCGGCCTTTGGCGTCGACCGGCAGACCTGCCCGCAGTGCAAACGCCGTCTGCTGCATCTGGTAGTCGAACAGGGTATCGGTCTGCTCCAGAGCATTGCGATAGGCAAAAGCCCCCTGCAGAACAGCCACCAGCAAAATCGCCATGCCGATGAACAGCAGCAGGCGTGCGCCCAGCGAACCAGGCAGCTTCAGCCGCTTCAATGCCTGGTTTTTGCTCACGGTCTGGGCACCATATATCCAAGACCGCGCACATTGAGCACTGCTGCAGCGCCGAGCTTTTTGCGCAGCCCGTGGATATAGACCTCCACCGCATTGCTGCTGACCTCGTCGCCCCAGCCATAGAGCTTGTCTTCGATTTGCTGACGTGACAGCGTGGCCCCCGGCCTTGCCAGCAATGCCTGCAGCACTGCCCATTCACGACCTGACAGAGTGACCGGCAGACCATTCACGCTGGCCTCGCGAGTATTGGGGTTCAGCATGACGCCGCCATGTTCGTACACCGCATCCAGATGCCCCGCAGCACGCCGCGTTAGCGCGCGAATGCGGGCCAGCAGCTCATCCATGTCATAGGGTTTGATGACATAGTCATCGGCCCCGGCGTCCAGCCCCGCAATGCGGTCACCCACGGCGTCCCTGGCGGTTGCAACCAGCACCGGCGTGGCATCCTTGCGCGCACGCAACTGGCGCAGCACCTGCAAGCCATCAAGCTTGGGCAATCCCAAATCGAGCAGCACCAGATCGTACTGGTGGCCATGCAAGGCCGTATCGGCCTGGGCTCCATCCTGAACCCAGTCCACCACATAGCCCTCACCGCGCAGCAGCGCCAGCACGGCCTGGCCGATCATGGTGTCATCTTCAACGAGCAGTAAACGCATGGCGCAAGGATAGCGCCGCTACAGCAGGAATGCCCAGCACCAGAAACAAAGGGTGCAGCGCAAAGCCCAGTGCCCGCAAGGCGGCAAGCGAGGCAGCCCCACCCCAAGCAGGCAAGCCGCCACCTCACATGAGGGGCTGCCGGTTACACCGCAGCTTCGATGCCGGGCATCGCCATACGAGCCTTGGTCAATGCCATGCCCAGGTTGGCGGTACGGCGACAGACAAAGACTGCCACATAGTCGGGCACTGCCTTGCTACGCAGAAAGACGTGAATCAGGTTATCACTGTTGACGATGATTTCCTGAAAATAGTGGTGACCATCATCACTGAGACCGCGCGAACGCTTGAACAAGGTCTCGATCATGGAGATATTGGGGCCGTTGAACAGGTCGGCCGTAGCCGCCGCCACCAGATCAATCACCTCACGCGGATGGGAGTCCACGGTGCGAATCGACAGCAACATGCCCGAAGCAGCATCCACATAACCAGCGGCCAAGCACTCAGGGACCGAAGCCACGGCCTTCGTCAATACGGTATCCAAACTCATTACGCTCTCACTTTCCTGTTGCTAATCTTTCGCGTCATGGCCGTTTGCTGTCCGCAGCGGCCATGCTTTGGTGGTCCTGAAAACATCACGCCATCTTTTGCAGCAGTGCGTTTTCGAATTCATAAAGAAGCGCTTCCTGCGCCTCGGATTGCACATACTGAGCATCAATCAATCGCACACGGCGCAAAGCCTCTTCGGCAGTCAGGCCCTCGCGCACCAGCCAGGCGGCAAGCACGGTTCCGGTGCGGCCCAATCCGGCAAGGCAGTGCACGGCAAGCACTTCTCCACGGCGCAGGGCGACCGACATGCGTGCCAGCAGCATCTGCATCTGAGCCACTGTCGGTGGCTCTTGGTCATAGACCGGCAGGTGAAAGTTCTTGAGCCCATTGCGGGTCAAGGCATCCTGCGGGAAGTCCTTTTCCGTCAGCGTGATCAGCATGGTGATACCGCAACGGCTCAGAGCTTTGAGGTCGGAGTCCATGTCGTGCACCACGCCCGGCCAGGGCGTACCTGCCAGCCTCCCTGGCACCAGCCAGGAAAATCCGTTCGGGCCGCGGCTGGCTGGCATGGCATTTTCAGCAGCCAGCAATGGCTGCATTTCCATCAGCACAGCCGCATTCGGGGTGCGAGGCTGATAGCGGGCTGCGGGGGACAGGCCAGATGACGCGACCGCTGCCGGTTGCGGCAGAGCAGGTTCAGGCGCAGAGACCGACGTTGACGCAGGCAGCACGGGTTCCAATTTGAGGGGAGCCACGACCTCACTCACGACCGCCGAAGATGCAGGCAGGTCGGAAAATTCGGCAATGGCCGCCAAGGCGGCGGCAGGCAAGGGAGGTGGCGGCAGCACATCGTCGGCCAGCTCATTCAAGGGGGTACCCGGCATGGGGACAGCGCAGCTGCCGGTACGCAGGAATTGCTGACCGGCGGCACTGAGCGGCCGCTGAGTGAACGCAGCCATTGCTGCGGCTTCCTGGATACGCCCGCCTGCGAGCAACAGCATCTGCTGCGCAGCAGCCTGGGCATGCTGCTGCTGGTGCGTGATCAGCAGCACACTGCGCTGCTGACCGATCTGCCTGATCACGTCCAGCAGCAAAAATGCCTCATAGCCCTCCAGCTCAGCCGTGGGCTCATCGATCATCAACACCGCCGGCTTGGCCCAGGCCTCGCGCAAAATGGCCACGGCGCGTTGCTGCACCGCACTCAACAGCATGGTGGGCTTGTCCAGCATCTGGGCCAGCTCGGCCAGTCCATAGTGCTGCAGCTGCTCGCTCACCCAATGGCGCCACTCCAGTGGCGCACGCGGATCCCTCTGGCGCGCCTTCTCGATCAGTGCATCCAAGGTGTTGGCGCGCATGAGCCGGGCATGCTGCTGTACCAGGCTCGGCAAGGCCTGCACGCCGTTGGCGCTCCAAGGCATGTCCAACGGGCGATCGGCATAGACCACCTGTCCCCAGCTGCGAAAGCGCGGATTGCTCGCATTCAGCCCGGCCAGCGTGCGCAGCAGCGTGGACTTGCCCGTGCCCGCAGGACCCAGCAATGCGGTTACGCCTAATTGCGGCAGCGTGAAATCCACTTCAGCCAGAACCACGCGTTGACCAAATGAAGCGCCCAGGCCTTGCACCTGCAGACTGTGTTGCTGATTCAAAAACTCCTCCCGTCGCAACGCCTGCTCGGAGGAGCCGTCACGATGTATTTGCGGTCAAGCTGAATCGCCACCACATGACGTCAAAAAGACAAATGAATACGTCAACTTGACAGTCTATGGCATTACCTCTCCTGAAACTCGTTACTTCTTGAAATATGACAACATTATGTAAAAAATCATCGGATATTCATTTATTCATATATTTATTGTTTTAAATCAATAAAAGCAGATAAAGAAAAACCGCAACCCGGGAGGTTGCGGTTTTCTGCTTATTAAGTGCGTCAGTCAGCCCAGTCGCACCGGCACAAAGATTTTGTTGCCATCACGCCAGATCAGCACGGCCACGGTCTTGTCCGCTTTGGCGACTGCGGCCCGCACCTCATCGATATTTCCGGCAGGTGCGCCATTGATGGACAGCAGCACATCTCCCTGGCTGATGCCTGCTGCTGCAGCCGGGCCGCTGGCCTGAGCCACCAGCAGGCCGGTGTCCACACCAATCTGCTTTTTCTCCTCTGGCTGCAGGGGGCGCAGCGCCAGTCCCAGCTTGCCCTTGTCTCCATCGGGTGAAGACTTGGCCACCTTCACCGACTTATCGCTGGCATCGCCAAGGGTCGCACTCAGAGTCTTGGATTCACCCTTGCGCCAGACTTCCAGCGTCACTTTCTGCCCCGGCAAGGCCTGGCCGATAAAGGCTGGCAGATCGCCCGAACCAACAACGGGCTTGCCATCCACCTTGCGCACCACATCGCCTGGTTCCAGTCCGGCCTTGGCGGCAGGGCCATTCTTTTCGACACTGGCCACCAATGCACCTTCGGGCTTATCCAGCTTGAAGGAATCGGCAAAGGCCTGATTGACCTCCTGCACACTCACGCCCAGCTTGGCATGCTGTGCCTTACCCGTTGCCTGAATCTGCTGTTGCACTCGGGTTGCCAGTTCGATGGGAATCGCAAACGACACCCCTTGATACCCGCCCGAGCGGGTGTAGATCTGGCTGTTGATACCCACGACCTCACCCTGTGCGTTGAACAGCGGGCCCCCAGAGTTTCCGGGGTTGATCGCCACATCCGTCTGCAGAAAAGGCACAAAGGAGTCGTCAGGCAGAGAGCGCCCCTTGGCACTCACCACGCCAGCCGTCACGCTGTTCTCAAAGCCGAAGGGCGAGCCGATCGCCAGCACCCAGTCGCCCACACGCAGTTGGCTGGTCTGGCCCAGCTTGACCGTGGGCAGGCCGCTGGCGTCAATCTTGAGTACCGCCACATCGGTCTTGGGGTCGGCTCCCAGCACCTTGGCCCTGAACTCGCGACGGTCGTTGAGCTTGACCGTCACCTCCTTGGCTCCGCGCACCACATGGGCGTTGGTCAGAATCACGCCATCGCTGGACACGATAAAGCCCGAGCCTTGTCCGCGCATGGGTGTATCGGGCTGCTGTGCACGCGGCCCCATGCCCTGACCACCGGGCATGCCTGGAATGCCGAACTGGCGGAAGAATTCAAAGAAGGGATCGTCGGGGCTGATGCCCGGGCCCTGTTGCTGGCGTTCGCTGGTCTGGTCGCCTTCATCGTCGCTCATGGCACGAGAGGAACCCACCACGCTGATATTGACCACGGCCGCGCCGTTGCGCGCCGTGATATCTGCAAAATTGGGGGCATTCACCGCAGGCAGGTTAAGGGCTGCGGGCTGCGCAGCCACTGCAGATTGCGTCACCTGCGCCTGGGCAGCGCTGCGGGTTCCCACCAGGCCGGCGCCAGTAGCGCCCAGTGCGCCAATCGCACCAGCAGCCACCAGGGCCATCACCAGTCGGCGAGGTGTGGACAGAATTGTGTTCATGGTCATCCTTTCAAAGAAAAGCACCGGATCGGTGTCGTTGAAGGGAAGTTTGAACATGCACACTTAGGCCAGACTTAGGCCCGTGCAGCTTTGGGCCAAAGGCCTGATCCGGCAGCCGCCGGCTCGCACGCTGTCCGGCGTGCCCAGGCTCTTTGCAGCCTCAGATCAGCTCCAGCACCCGCTGCGGCGGACGGCAAAGCATGGCCCCCTTGGGCGTGACCACGATGGGGCGATTGAGCAGCACCGGGTGCGCGGCCACGGCCTGAATCAGCTGCACATCGCTGACAGCGGGGTTATCCAAGCCCAGCTCCTTGAACTGCGCTTCCTTGCTACGCAGCAAGTCACGCACGGGCACGCCCAGATGCGCCACCAGCTCGGCCAGCTCCGGCGCAGTGAGCGGCGTGGCGATGTAATCCACAATATTGGGCTCAATGCCATGCTCGCGCAGCAGCGCCAGCGCGCCGCGCGAATTGCTGCAGCGGTTGTTGTGAAAAATGGTGATGTCAGGGCGATTCACGGGGGTGTCTGTACTTGTAGCCATGACTGCAGTGTAGCGAGCCTGTGCCTGTCCAAGGCTTGGCAGGCAGTCACTGCATAGCAGCTATGCCTGCTGCACCAGAACCCGGCAGAGCGCCATCTCATAGACTGTCTGCAAAACATCATGAGGAGACAATATGCCCGCTTTCACCGCACGTGAACCCTCCACTCTGAACCGTCGCCAATGGAGCCAATGGGCTGCGGCCACCGCCTTGGGCAGTCTGGCCGGCACTGCTGTTGCGCAGGACTCAAGGTACCCCAGCAAGGCCATACGCATGGTCATCCCGTTCACGCCCGGCGGCTCTGCAGACATTCTGGGTCGCGCCATAGGTCATGAGCTGACGACTGCCTGGGGCCAGAGCGTGGTGCCGGAAAACGTCGCCGGCGCAGGCGGCAGCATTGGTGCGGACCGCGTGGCAAAGGCCAGTGCCGATGGCTACACCCTGCTCATGGGCCATGTCGGCACGCTGGCCGTTACACCCACGCTCTACCCCAAGCTGCCTTACGACCCTATCAAGAGCTTTACGCCTCTGGCCTGGGTGGCGCGTGTGCCCAACGTGCTGGTCGTGCATCCATCGCTGCCGGTCAATGATCTGGCATCGTTCATCAGCTACGCCAAGGCCAACCCGGGCGCAGTGAATTTCAGCTCGGGGGGCAACGGCAGTGCCGCGCATATGACCATGGCCTATCTGAGCCTGCAAGCCGGGCTGAAGATGCAGCATGTGCCCTACAAGGGCACGGCACCGGCCGTCAATGACCTGGTGGCCGGCCAGGTGCAGGCCTTGTTCACCGGCATCCCTGCCGTGCTGGCCCAAATTCGCGCCGGCCAGATCAAGGCGATCGCCGTTTCATCGCCCCAGCGCATCCCTGCACTACCCAATGTGCCTACCGTGGCCGAAGCAGGCTTGCCCGGCTTTGAGGCCGACCAATGGTATGGCGTGGTCGGCCCTGCCAATATGCCTGCCGACGTGGTCGCCAAGATCAATCAGCAAATCAATGCCTCACTCCGAAGCCCCGCCATCCTTGAGCGTCTGCAAAGCGAAGGCGCCCAGCCCATGCCCAGCACGCCCAAGGTCTTTGCCGACCTCATCGCCAAGGACCTCGCGCGCTGGCGCAAGGTCATCGTCGACAGCAAGATGACGCTTTAAGCGCCCAGGGCCTGCGTTTCATGCTGCAGCGGAACTGGTCGCAACCGGGGCTGCCGTTGCGGACTCCCGCTCTTCCTCGTGGGCATCGAACTCGCGCCCCGGCAGCAGCAGATTCAGGCCCACGGCCACCAGCGCACCCACGGTAATCCCCGAGCCGAAAACCTCGCGCACAAAGGCAGGCATCCTGGAGAGCAGATCGGGGCGCACCGTCACGGCCAGACCGCAGCCCAGCGAGACTGCAATGATCAGGCCGCTGCGGCGTGTTTGCTCGGCGCTGCTGAGCATGCGGATGCCCGCCAGGATGATCATGGCAAACATCATCAGGCCCGCACCGCCGAGCACTGGCTGGGGAATCGTCACCACCAGCGCTCCCAGCACCGGGAACAGTCCGGCCAGCAGCAGCATCACGCCGGTCAGCATCACCACATGGCGGCTGGCCACGCCGGTGAGCGACACCACACCCACGTTCTGCGCGAAGGTGGAAACCGGTGGGCTCGACATCACGGCGGCAAAGGCCGAGCCCACGCCGTCGCACAACATGCCGCTGGACAGGCGCTTGCCTCGGATAGGCGTCTGTGTTGCCGCCCCCAGGGCCATGAAAGTGCCCGTGGTCTCGACAATGGTCACGAGAAAGGCGATGGACATGGCAACGATGCCCGATATGGGAAAGCTCATGCCGAAATGCAGCGGCTGGGGAATCGCGAAGATGGGCGCCTCGCGCACTTGGGTGAAATCGATCAGACCCAGTGCCAGGCACAGCAGATAGCCGCAGGCAATGCCCAGAACCACGGCCGATGCCGAGATCACGCCCTTGCCCCATTGCACAAAGCCGATCACCAGCGCCAGCACAAAGCCGGCAATCGCCAGATTGCCCACCGCACCGTAGCTGCCGCTGCCCACGCCGCCTGCGGCCCAGTCCACGGCGACGGGCGTGAGCGACAGCCCGATCATGGTCACGACCACGCTGGTCACGGTATGCGGAAAGAAACGACGGATCACCGGCATGAAGAAGCTGCCGATGATCATCACCAGCGAGCCCACCAGCGAGGAGCCCAGGATGCCGGGCACGCCGTGCTCCAGTCCCACGCTGATGCCCGCGCCAACAAAAGCGAAGCTGGTACCCATCACGCAAGGCAGGCGTATGCCGACCGGCCCCACGCCACGGCACTGGATGATGGTGACCACGCCCGAGCCCAGCAACGCCGCATTGACCAGGGCCACGATCTGGTCGGCCGGCAGCTTGAGCGCACCGCCGAACACCAGCGGCACGGCGATGATGCCGCCCAGCGCGGCGAGCAGATGCTGCAGCGAAAGCAGCGTGGTGGTGATGAGGCTGGGTGGACGGTCTTCCACCCCGTAAAGCAGTTTTTCCATGGTTGTGTCTCCTTTTCCCTATGCGATGGCCTCTTCAGAGGCACTTGTAGATATGTCGTCGAGGGGTGCCCGTGAGGGCTTCACTGCGTGCTTGGTTGTGTCGTGGCATATCTCCTTGGTCGGATCGGCGGTTGCAGCGGTAGGCTCAATCCAGTCATTCGGGACTGCATTTTGAGAACTGACGCCCTCACCTCAGGGTCAGCGAGCAAGGGCCGCCCCCGCAGCGAGGCTGTCGTCCCCCTCCGGCGCAACGCGCCAGAGAGGGGGAAGCGGCGGGGCCGCCTAGGCAAAGCCGCTCAGGGGCTGCATTACTGTCCCGCGGCTCGCTCGAACAAGCTGCGCGCAAGACGGCGGTGCTGGCCCAGCACCACAGGCAGGTCGGCCGTGAGCAGGCGGCCGTCCTCGACCACCACGCGCCCGTTGATGACGCTGCTGGAGACATTGGCCGGCGTGCAGAACACCAGCGCCGCCACGGGGTCGTGGCCGGCTCCCGCGTAGCCGACGTCCTCCATGTCGAAGGCCACAAAGTCGGCCGACATGCCGGGAGCCAGCGCACCGATGTCGTCACGGTTGAGTACGCGCGCACCGCCCAGCGTGGCGATCTCCAGCGCCTCTCGGGCACTCATGGCCGCCGGGCCGTAGCCCACGCGCTGCAGCAGCATGGCCTGGCGCACCTCGCCCAGCATGTGGGCTCCGTCGTTCGATGCGCTGCCGTCCACACCCAGGGCCACGGGCACGCCGGCATCGCGCATGCTGCGGATGGGCGCGATGCCCGAGGCCAGGCGCATGTTGGAGCATGGGCAGTGCGCCACACCGGTGCCGGTGCGCGCAAACAGCGCAATGCCTTCGGGGTCGAGCTTGACGCAGTGCGCATGCCAGACGTCGCGGCCCACCCAGCCCAGGTCCTCGGCGTATTGCGCCGGGGTCAGGCCGAACTTCTCACGCGAGAAGGCCACGTCGTTGTCGTTCTCCGCCAGATGGGTGTGCAGCGAGACGCCATGCGCGCGCGCCAGCACCGCCGATTCGCGCATCAGGTCGCGGGTCACCGAGAACGGCGAACATGGGGCCAGCACCACGCGCAGCATGGAGTGGCGCGAGCCGTCGTGGTATTGCTGGATCAGGCGCAGGCTGTCGCGCAAGATGGCCTCTTCCTCTTCGACCACCACATCGGGCGGCAGACCGCCCTTGCTGCGGCCCAGGCTCATGGAGCCGCGCGCCGCATGAAAGCGCATGCCCATCTGCTGCGCGGCCGCGATGGAATCATCAAGGCGCGAGCCATTGGGGAACAGGTACAGATGGTCGCTGGTGGTGGTGCAACCCGACAGCATGAGCTCGGCCATGGCGGTCTGGGTCGAGACATGGATCATCTCGGGCGTCAGGTGCGACCACAGCATGTAGAGGTTCTGCAGCCACGAGAACAGCTCGGCGTCCTGGGCGGCCGGCACGGCACGCGTCAGGCTCTGGTACATGTGGTGGTGGGTGTTGACCAGGCCCGGCGTCACGACCTTGCCGCGCATGTCCAGCACGCGCGCCTGGCCCTCGTCGGCCATGCGGCGGTATTGCGCCGGCAGGTCGGCCGTGGCTCCCACCCACAGCAGGGCCGGGCCGTCGGCCACCAGAGCGCCACCTTTGATCTCGCGGCGCTGCGCATCCATGGTGACCAGTACGTCGGCATTCAGGGCTATCAGGGTCATGGGTTTCTCTCTCTAAACAAGAAGTGCAAGTCTAGAGAGGCACCCAAGCGCGCGATAGCGCCAAATTCCGCCAAGCATGTCCACAAAATGTGGACAGAAAATCAGTGCTTTCTGGCGTAGAGCCGCGCCAGCGCCGATTCGATGCTTGCGGCCATGAGCTCGGCAGCCGCACTCAGCTCCGCGCCCTTGCGCACGAACAGCATCAGGGTCTGGCGCTGCAGATGCGCATCGCGCAGGGGCACAAAACTGAGCGAGCCGCGATCGAGCTCCTCCAGCACATCCAGCGCGTTGAGCAGGGCAATCCCCTCGCCCAGCATGACCAGGCGCTGTATCAAGGCCATGGAGGTGGACTCGGCCACCGGCGTCACCTCGATGGCACTGCGCGCGAAGGCTTCGTCGAGCAGACTGCGTATGGTCAGAGCCGGTGCCGGCAAAATCAGCGGATGGCCCACGCATTCGCTGAGCAGCAGCGACGAATGATGGGCCAGCGGGTGCTTGATCGGCAGGATGGCTCCGATCTGCCATTCGCTGGCCGCCAGCATGCGCAGACCGGGCCTGGGGGTCAGATCGTAGGCAAGACCCAGATCCACCTCCCCGGCTTCCACGGCAGACACAATGGCCTGCGTCGGCAAGTCGATGACACGCACGACCATGCCCGGATGGCTGCCGCGAAAGTCATGTACCAGCGATGGCAGCAAGGAGCCTGCCAGGCCCGATGTGGCCGCCACCGTGATCTCGCCGCGTCTCATGCCCTTGAAGTCGGCAATGCGCTCGCGCAGCGCTGCATGTTCGCGCAAGGTGCTGCGCACATGGGTCAGCACCATCTCGCCCAGAGGCGTCAGGCGCAGGCGGTTGTGGATGCGGTCGAACAGCGGCGCCCCAAGCTCGGCCTCCAGATCGAGAATCTGCCGGTTCACGGCCGTGGGAGCCACATGCAGGTGCTCGGCCGCCTTGCGGATGGAGCCGCGGCGAACCACTTCATCGAGATAACGCAAAACTCTGGCGTGCATGCGCGCAGCCTACAGGGTTTGAATGGGTGCGCAAAGCGCCGGCAGAGCACCTAGTTCTGGCGCAGCCTGTCCACTTCGGTGTGCAAGTCCTTGGCCCAGGCGCGGCGGTCGCGCCCTTGTGCGCTCTGCGCATCGCCATAGTGCACCACGGCTATCAGCTGCTCCGAGCAAAGCACGCGCCAAATGGAGCCCAGCAGGGTCTCGTCGCCCACATAGGTTGCGGCATAGCTGGTGCTGCCGGTCTTGCCATCGACAAAGCGCAGCCCCACGGGCTGTACCGGCGCATCGCATTGCACGGCGGCTTCGAGCAGATTGGAGTGAAACGGGAGCAGGCTGCGTCCATCACCCGTCGTCCCTTCGGGAAAAACGGCGAGGATTTCGCCGCGCTTGAAGGCCTCTTCCATGGCTGCCACCATGCGCACGGCATCGCGGCGCGAGCTGCGCTGGATGTAGAGCGTGCCTGCAGCCGTCGCCAGCGTGCCGATGATGGGCCAGCCCTTGACGTCGGATTTGGAGATGAAACGGCAATGGCGCGCCGCATGCAGCAGCGGAATATCGAGCCAGGAGATATGGTTGCTGACCATGAGCACCGGCCCTTTGGCCGGTGGCTGCCCCTTGACCTGCAGTTGCACCCCGGCCCGCAGCAGCAGCGTTGCGGCCCAGGCCTGCACATGCTCGTGCTGCTGCAGGTAGTGCAGCTGTGGAAAGCGAAACGCCACGATCCAGGCGCCCTTGGCCACATGGGCCAGCAGACGCAGTCCGCGCCATACCGCACGCGAGCCGGTTCTGATTTTTTGCAAGCCGTTTGCCATGATTTCCGATGAGTGTAGCGACTCGCCTCGCACAAGTTGCACCAACTTGAAACCGGCAAGCGCCTAAGACTGGCGCAATGCAAAGTCAGAGGCACCGAGGAAGCGCCGCCGCGCACCGAGGGTGTCGTCCCCCTCCCGATGCAACGCATCGAGAGAGGGGGAAGCGGCAAAGCCGCTCAGGGGGAGCTTATCGTTGATAAGCGACAGCGCCGTCAACGATAGTCGTTACCACGCGCGCAGGCAGTTCGTAACCGTTGAATGGCGTGCTCTTGCCCTGGCTTTGCAGCGCCTTGGGATCGACCGTCCACTCAGCATCGGGGTCGACGATGCACAGATCTGCCACGCCGCCCACGTTAAGCTGCCCCAGCACAGACTGCTGCTCGCCCAGGGCGCTGCCCAGCACGGCCACGGGCGCCGAAGTCACGACAGCCAGTGCGCGGTTCAGCGGCACCTTGTAGTCGCGGCTCCACTTCACGGCAATCGACAGCAGCAGCTCCACGCCGGTCCCACCGGGTTCGGCTTCGGCAAAAGGCAGCACCTTGGCGTCTTCGTCCACCGGGCAGTGATCGGAGACCAGCGCATCGATGGTGCCGTCAGCCAGCGCGGCAGACAGCGCATCGCGGTCGCGCTGCTGACGCAGCACGGGCACCACACGGGCGCTGCTTTCGAAGTAGCCGATGTCGTTCTCGGTCAACAGCAGCGAGTTGATGGACACGTCGGCGGTCACGTTCAGACCTTCGGCCTTGGCTCGGCGCACCAGCTCCACGCCGGCGGCGCTGGAGATGCGGCACAGGTGAACCCGGGTCTGCGAGCCACGGATCAGCTCGAAGATGGTGTGCAGCGCAATCGTCTCTGCCGCCACGGACACCCCGGCCAGACCCATGCGGGTGGCCAGCGCACCACTGGCGGCCACGCCTCTGCCCAGATCCTTGTCCTGCGGGCGCAGCCACACGGCATAGCCAAAGGTGTTGGCGTAGCTCAGCGCACGGCTCAGTGTGGTGATGCTGGACAGCGGCACATCTGCCTGACCGAAGGCCACGCAGCCGGACTCGGTCAGCTCGGCCATCTCGGTCAGCGTTTCGCCCTTGAGACCGATGGTCAGCGCCCCCATGGGGAACAGACGCGACTTGTGCTGCTTCTCGGCACGGAACTTGAGCATTTCCACCAGGCCCTGCTCATCAAGCACGGGCTCGGTATCGGGCAGGCAGACCAGGCTGGTCACGCCGCCGGCCACGGCAGCAGCCATCTCGGACTGCAGCATGCCCTCATGCTCGTGACCGGGCTCGCGCAGGCGCACGGCCAGGTCCACCAGACCGGGCAGCACCCACTGGCCCGAGGCGTCGATTTCACGCTCGGCCACAAAACCATCGGGCACCGTGCCGATGGCGACGATCACGCTGCCATCGATGGCGATATCGGCCTGCTGGTCGAAACCTCGTGCCGGGTCCATCACCCGGCCATTGCGAATCAGAATCTTCATGGTTTGGCACCAAATTGGCTTCTAGCCCTTGCCACACAAGCGCTAGCAGCTACAAAAATATTACTTATCTGAAAACCGGCGCGCTCCAAGCCAGGGACGCCGAGCAAGAGCCGCCTCGCAGCGAAGGCGTCGTCCCCCTCCCGCGTAGCGAGAGAGGGGGAAGCCGCGCAGCGGCTCAGGGGGTGTTCAAGCCTCATTCCCCGCAACGATCGACATGACAGCCATGCGCACGGCAATACCGAAGGTCACCTGCGACAGGATCACGGCCTGCGGGCCGTCCACCACGGCGGAGTCGATCTCCACGCCGCGGTTGATGGGGCCGGGGTGCATGACGATGGCATCGGGCTTGGCCAGCTCCAGGCGCTTTTCGGTCAGGCCGAAGCTCTTGAAGTATTCCTGGCTCGAAGGCAGCAGCGCGCCGCTCATGCGCTCGTTCTGCAGGCGCAGCATGATGATGACGTCGCAGTCCTTGATGCCCTCCTCCAGATTGTGGAAGACGCGCACGCCCATGCTGGCCATGTCCGAGGGCACCAGGGTGCGCGGTCCGACCACGCGCACCTCGGCAGCGCCGAGCGTGGTCAGGGCGTGGATGTCCGAGCGCGCCACGCGCGAGTGCAGCACGTCGCCCACGATGGCCACGCGCAGATTGGAGAAGTCCTGCTTGTAGTGGCGGATGGTGTACATGTCCAGCAGGCCCTGGGTGGGGTGGGCATGGCGGCCGTCGCCGGCATTGACCACATGCACATGGGGCGCCACATGCTTGGCGATCAGATAGGGGGCGCCCGACTCGCTGTGACGCACGACAAAGATGTCGGCCGCCATGGCCGAGAGGTTGTCGATGGTGTCCAGCAGGGTTTCGCCCTTGCTGGCAGAGCTGCGCGCGATGTCCAGGTTGAACACGTCGGCCGACAGGCGCTTGGCCGCAATTTCGAAGGTGGTGCGGGTACGCGTGCTGTTCTCGAAGAACAGATTGAACACGCTCTTGCCACGCAGCAGCGGCACCTTCTTGACTTCACGGTCGTTGACGCTGACGAAGTTGCTGGCCGTGTCGAGAATCTGGGTCAGGATGTCCTTGGACAGGCCTTCGGTGGAGAGCAGGTGGATCAGCTCGCCGTTCTTGTTGAGTTGGGGGTTGCGCTTGTACAGCACGATCAGGCCTCTTGAATGCGGAAGTGGAAAACACCGCCCTCGTCGCGCGCCAGCGCCAGGGAACGGTCGGCCGGCAGCGCCACGCGCGCTGCGGCAAAGTCGGCCTGGATGGGCAGCTCGCGCCCTCCCCGGTCCACCAGGACGGCCAGTCGCACGCTGGCGGGACGGCCGTAGTCATAGAGTTCGTTGAGCACGGCACGCACGGTGCGGCCGGTGTAGAGCACATCGTCGAGCACCAGCACATCGGCGCCGTTCACATCGAAGGCGATCTGGGTCTGGGCGCTGGAGGCCATGCCGCGCTGGGCAAAATCATCGCGGTGCAGCGAGGAAGACAGCACGCTGGGCTTGCCCTTGAGGTTCAGATCCTTGTGCAGGCGCTCGACCAGCCAGGCACCGCCCGAGGTGATGCCCGCCAGCCGGGTGTTCGGCCCCATGATGCGCTGCACGCCGCGCAGCAGCTCGCTATACAGGGCTTCGGCGTCCAGGATCAGGCTGCCCTGACCCGCAATGGTTTCACTCATGGGAGACTCCTCAAAAACTGTTCAAGAATGATGCAGGCCGAAGCCGCGTCGGCGTCGCGTGCGCCACCCGCCAGGGCTTCAGTCGTGCTGTAGCGTTCGTCCACCTCGTACACCGGCAGCTTGAAGCGGCTTCTGAGCTGGCGGCCGAATTTCAGGGCCCGGGCCGTGTTCTCGTGGGCCGCGCCATCGGGGTGGTAGGGCACGCCTATCACCAGGGCATTGGGCTGCCACTCGCGGATCAGCTTTTCCACTGCGGTCAGGCGTGCATCCGCCCCTTCGGCCTTGATGGTGGGCAGCGGGTTGGCGCCGCCCAGCACGCGGTTGCCCGAGGCGCAGCCCGTGCGCTTGATGCCGAAGTCAAAGCCCAGGAACTGCTGGAAATGGGCAGGCACCTCGGGCTTTTGCGGCGCGGGCGCTGATGCTGGCCTGGCAGCCGCATTTTCGGCCGAGGAAAAAGTCGAGGAAAAGGCCGCATCGGCGGCCTTGTTGGAAGAGGAAATATCGTTCATGCGCGACCCGACTCTGGGGACAACATCCAGCGCTGCAGTCCCAGCAGGCCCAGAGCGCGGTCATAGCGCTCCTCCACCGGGGTGCTGAAGATCACATCGGGGTCGGCTTCCACGGTCAGCCAGGCGTTTTCACCGATTTCGGATTCGAGCTGCCCCTCATCCCAGGAGGAGTAACCCAGCGTGACCAGCACGCGCTTGGGGCCGGCTCCGTCCGACAGGGCTTCGAGCACGTCCTTGGAGGTGGTCATCTCCAGGCCGCCTGGAATGGTCATGGTCGAGGCATAGGCCGATTCGTTCTCGGGTGCGCCTTCGATGACCATGGGCTCATGCAGCACAAAGCCGCGATCGGTCTGCACCGGGCCACCGGTAAAAACCTGCTGGTCGCGCAAGTCATCGCGCTTGAGACCCAAATCCACTTTTTGCAGCAGGCCTTGCAGGCTGAGCTTGGAGGGCTTGTTGATAATCAGACCGAGCGCGCCACGCTCGCTATGCTCGCACAGGTAGACAACGCTGCGCGAAAACGACTCATCTTCCAGGCCGGGCATGGCAATCAGGAAGTGGTGCGTCAAGTTGATAGGCGCAGATTCTGCAGACATACAGCGATTTTACTGGCGATCCATGACTCCTTCTTACCCTGTGGGCTTGATCTGGCTGCGGCGCGACCTGCGCCTGGCCGATAACGCTGCCCTTTACCATGCATTGCAGCAATGCGAAAAGCTGTATTGCGTCTTTGTCTTCGACGACGGCATTCTTGCCGCCCTGCCCCACGCCGACCGCCGTGTGGAGTTCATCTGCCAGAGTCTGGCCGAGCTGGATGCAGCCCTGCGCGAGACCTCGGGACGCCCGCAGACAGGGCTGATCACCCGGCGCGGCCTGCCCCAGGACATCATCCCGGCCCTGGCCCGGCAACTGGGCGCAGGTGCCGTCTTCTGCAACGACGACGACGAACCGTCGGCATTGGCCCGCGACGCCCTGGTGGCGCGCAGCCTCAAGAGCCAGGGGCAGTTGCTGCTGCGCTTCAAGGACCACCGCATCTTTGCGCGCGACGAGGTGCTGACCCAGAGCCTGACGCCGTTTTCGGTCTTCACGCCCTACAAGAACGCCTGGCTCAGGAAGGTCACGCCCTTTTACCTCTCGGCCTACCCCAGCGAGCGCGATCTCGCGGCCAGGCTGGCCGATCTGCCGGACACCGAGCGCCGCCCGACGCCCTCGGCTGCGGATCTGGGCTTTGCCCCGGACGCGCTGGCCGGCCTGCGCCTGCCCACCGGCGTCAGCGGCGCCCGCCAGTTGCTGGCCGACTTTCTTCCGCGCCTGCCGCAGTACAAGACGGCGCGCGACTTTCCGGCCCTCAAGGGGCCCAGCTACCTCAGCGTGCATCTGCGCTTTGGCACCGTCTCGATACGCGAGCTGGCCCGCCTCGCCCACGAGGCGGCTCACAACGAGGACTGGTCTGCCGCGGCGCGCGAAGGCGCGGCTACCTGGCTCAGCGAGCTGATCTGGCGCGACTTCTACTTCCAGATCCTGGCCCACCAGCCCTATGTCGTGGAGCGCAGCTTCAAGCCTGCGTATGACGCTATCGAGTGGGAGACGGGAGCCGAGGCCGACGCCCTCTTCGCCGCCTGGTGCGAGGGCCGCACCGGCTACCCGCTGGTCGATGCCGCCATGCGCCAGCTCAATACCAGCGGCTATATGCACAACCGGCTGCGCATGGTCACGGCCAGCTTTCTGGTCAAGGACCTGGGCCTGGACTGGCGCCGGGGCGAGGCCTATTTCGCCGAAAAGCTCAATGATTTCGACCTGGCGGCCAATAACGGCGGCTGGCAATGGGCGGCCTCCACGGGCTGCGATGCCCAGCCCTGGTTCCGCATCTTCAACCCGGTGACCCAGAGCGAGAAGTTCGATCCGGACGGCAAGTTCATCGCGCGTTATGTGCCTGAAGTGGCTCCGCTGCCGAGCAAACTGCGGCATGCCCCCTGGCTGGCCAAGCCGCTGGAGCTGGCGGCCGCTGGTGTCGTGCTTGGAAGCAGCTACCCGTTGCCTGTGGTGGATCATGCTGTCGCCAGAGAGAGGACGCTGGCGCGGTATGGGGTTTTGAAGAAGGAGTCTTGAGGTTTTTTTCTGCTTGGCTGGCGACAGAGGCCGGAAATTCGCTGCGGCGGGCGACCTACCATCTTCAGCAAGAAAGCAGGCAAAGAGCCAGCCCCTGCTGCCCAAGTGATAACGATGCAGTTTCACTCTGCGGTGCAACTGCACGCCGCAAGAGGCCGCCGTCGCAAGCGTGGGCACAAAGGGGCAATACCGTAAACGGAATAGCTCAGAAATAGATTTGATAGCTGCCACCGCAATTCAGGCAAGCGCTTGAGCCCGATTTCGCCACAAGTCTTGCAGGCTCTCCGCTCCCACCCGTCTGGCTGCGCCTGCGGCACGCGGTTCAGGCGGCAGGCAACGCTGCCGAAGGACAGCGTTGCTTTGCGATCTGGCTTGCGGCAACGTGTTTGAACGCAGCGCCAAGGGCGCGCAGCGAGTTTTGCCGCACCTCAGCCTGAATTGCGTGACGCAGGTTTGCCCGGAGCGAAGCGCAGGGACGCAGGCAATCGGGGCGTGTTCTTTTGCCTTCTTTGCTTGCACGAGCAAGAAAAGAAGGTCGCCTGGGGGGTGAGTCCCGGCCTCTGCATCAAAAACAAACCACGACACCCAAAGAAGCACACACCAAAAACAGAAGCGGCTTGCGCAAGTCCCTCATGCATTTCAGATTGATATCAATCTGAAATTCAATAATGACCAGCGCAAGCCGCTCCCTTATCAGTAGCAAACCTTATTCGACTACAGCTCCCACCCCATCCACCACGGGCCCGCCAAGCGGGCTGCGCTCGGGTGCAGGGCCGCTGCGCTGCAAGGCGTAGTGCTGGATCAGACCCAGCAGCTCCTCATCGGAGTAAGGCTTGCCCAGGTAGTGATTGGCGCCCAGGTCACGGGCCATTTCACGGTGCTTTTGGGCAATGCGTGAAGTGATCATGACCACCGGCAGGCCTTCGAGCTTCTGATCGGCGCGAATATTGCGCAACAGATCGAAGCCGTCCATGCGTGGCATTTCGATGTCGGACAGCACCAGGGTCGGGCGCTCGTCCTGCAGACGCTCCATGGCTTGCAGGCCGTCGGCAGCCAGCGTGACACGGTAGCCTTCACGCTGCAGCAGACGCTGGGTGACGCGGCGCACGGTGATGGAGTCATCCACCACCAGCACCAGTGGCACCGTGGTCTGCGCAGCTTCGGCACCCAACAGATCGGCACCGCCTGAACGCGCCTGCAGTTCGCCATCGGCCGCGGCCTGCTCGGCCTTGGCCAGCATGGCACGCACATGCTCGCCGTGGACGTTGGCCAGCGCCACCGGGTTGTAGATCTGCACCACGGCCCCCGAAGGCAGCACGGACATGCCGGTCAGGCCCGGCAGGCGCGACAACTGCGGGCCCAGGTTCTTGATCACCACTTCCTGGTTGCCCAGCACTTCGTCCACATGCAGCGCCACGCGCTGCGAGGCACTGCGCACGATCACCACGGGGCGCGTGCGGCCAAGGTTCTCCTCGCTGCGCAGCGAGGTCTGCCACAGCGCGCCGGCCCAGTAAAAAGGCATGACTTCGCTGCCGTCCTGGAACTCCTGCTTGCGGTAGCTTTCCTCCAGCACATCGACGGGCACGCGGCGCACGATTTCCACCAGGTTGGCGGGAACGCCCATGGATACGGCACCCATGCGCAGCATCACCACCTGGGTCACGGCCGTGGTCAGCGGCAGCACCAGACGGAAGGCGCTGCCCCTGCCGGGTTCGGTATGGGTCTCGATACGACCGCCCAGCGCGTTGACTTCGGAGCGCACCACATCCATGCCGATGCCGCGACCGGCAACGCCCGTCACCTCGGCGGCGGTGGTAAAGCCCGGCTCGAAGATCAGACGCGCCGCCTCTTCCAGCGTCATGGGACGCTCGTCGGTCCACAGCTTGAGGCTGATGGCCTTGCTGCGAATCCGCTCCAGATCCAGACCGGCGCCGTCGTCTTCCACGGACAGCGCCACGTCGTTGCGCTCCTGACCCAGCACGATCTCGATGGTGCCGACAGCCGGCTTGCCCAGCTCCTGGCGCCGCTCGGGCGATTCGATGCCGTGAGCCACGCAGTTGCGAAGCAGATGCTCGAAGGCCGGCATCATGCGCTCCAGCATGCCGCGGTCCATTTCGATGGTGCCGCCCAGGATGTTCAGGCGCACCTGCTTGCCCATTTCCTTGGACGTCTGGCGCACCACGGCGTACAGACGCTCGGCAAAGGAGTCGAACTCCACCATGCGCGTGCGCAGCAGATCGCGCTGCAGATCACGCGCCTGCCGGCCCTGGGCCACCAGATCGTCTTCGGCAGCGGCCAGGTCGCGCTGCAGATTGCGCTGCACGGTGGCCACGTCGTTGACCGACTCGGCCATCATGCGCGTGAGCTCCTGCACGCGGGTGAAGCGGTCGAACTCCAGCGGATCGAAACCGGCTGCCGTGTCCTTGGACAGGGCCAGACGCGACTGCATCTGACTTTCGGCCTGCACCTCGATGTCGCGCAGCTGCGTGCGCAGGCGCTCCAGGTTGCCCGTCAAGTCATTGAGCGCCGAACGCGCCTGCGACAGCCGCGCATCGACACGCGAGCGGGCAATCAGCACTTCACCGGTCTGGGAAATCAGGCGGTCCAGCAGCTGCGCACGCACACGCACAGTCTGCTGCGATGCGGCGCGTGGCACCACCGGCGCAGGCAGCTGAATCGCCTGCGCGGTCTCTGTGGTGCTCTTCTCACCGGCTTCAGCAGCCGTCGCGGTCGGCGTCGCCTCGGGCTCTGCCGTACCCAGATGCAGTGCAGGCTGTGCCAGGTGGTCGTCCAGTTGCGCCAGCGGCTGCTCGGGCTCCTGCTCACCCGCCATGCGCAGCACATCGAAGCTGGCTTGCAAAGCGTCAAAGCTGCTCAGCAGCGGCTCTATCGCGTCGGCTGCGGGACGCTCCTGGTCGATACGCTCCACCGCCGATTCCAGGCGGTGGGCCATCTCACCCATGCGCATGGCACCCGCCAGGCGGGCACTGCCCTTGATGGTGTGCAGCGCGCGCAGGGCTTCGTTGCGAGCCTCATCCAGTTTCGGGCGCCCATGCCAGCGGCGCAGTGCAGCACCGAGCTTGGGCAGCAGGTCGATGGCCTCTTCCTCGAAAATGGGAAACAGGTCGGCATCGACCTGGTCGAGCACATCGATATCGTCTTCGTCATCTCCGGCATGCACCGCCAGAGCAATGGCTTCATCGATGCGGCGCTGCAGCTCAGCCTCATGCGCCATGCTGCCTGCGGCAGGCACCATGGAATACGGTGCCTGATCTGCGGCTGGCACCACGGCACCGAGCAACGGGTCGGCTGCCGATGCTCCCGCATCTTCCTCGGCCACCGCCTCGAGCCCATCACCCGCACGCTCGGGCAAGCTCGGCTCCTGCGACAGCTCGGCAGCAAAGTCCAGTGGCAAGTCCTTGGGATCTGCAGGCGGCTGCAGCACCTGCACCTCGGGCCACTGTGCCTCATCCAGCTCGGCCAGATCGGTCAGAGCGGACAGCTCAAGATCGGCAGTGTCAGCTGCTGCACCGGCATCGATCGGAGTATTCAGGATGTCACGCAGCGCGTCTTCGACAGCGGGCAAGGCGTCCTTGAGGAAGCCTGCCGCAAACTGATGCAGCAAACGGCGCACTTCATCGGATGCGGTCACGCATTGCTGAATCTGCAGCGCACTGGCATAGCCCTGAGGCTGCAGATGCAGCAGTGCATGCTCGAGCAAACGCGCCAGCTCCGACAAGGCCTTGAAGCCCACGGTGCCGGAGCTGCCTGCCAGCGAATGCGCCAGCGCGATCGCATCGTCGGGAATGGCTTCGGCCGGCTCTTGCAGCCACTGCTGCAACGCCTCGCCCAGTCGCTCGGACCAGTCATCCGCTTCGTTGAGATAGACGTTGTACAGCGCTGCGCTGATGCGCAGGCCATCAATATTGCGATAGCCGTCGTCCGGCTCCTCGGCTGTCTGCCCGGACACCGGCTCCATCGCCGGGACTTCGGGCTCGGCCTGAACGGGCTCTGCGGCCTGAACGGGTTCTGCTGCCTGAACGGGTTCTTCGGCCATGACCGGCTCGGGCACGCCATCCAGCAAGGCTTCAATGGCCTCCAGCTCGCGCACAGCCTCTGCGGATGGCAACTCGGCCACCGTTTCAACAGAGGCCGTCTCTGCGGAGGCCGCCTCTGCGGAGGCCGCCTCTGCGGAGGCCGTCTCCTCGGGGCCAGTCTCCATGCCGGTCTGCACGGCGATGGCAGCCTCTTCGCTTTCGCGCATGGCCGCTTCGAAGGCGGCGAAGTCCAGCTCCTGCACCTCGTCCGCACCGCTGCCTTGCTCTGGCGAGGGCTGAGCCTCGACCACCGCATCGGCAGCAGCGTATTCGGTCTGCTCCGGCTCGCGCTCTCCGTCCAACTCCAGCGTGGGCAGCGCGGATGCTTCGAGCAGCTCCGGTGCTGCCAGCTGCTGCAGCAGATCGTCGGGAATATCCAGCTGCGGCAAGGCAAAGTCGGCCGTTGCCGATTCCGGCTCAGGCACAAGCTCAGGCTCAGGCTCCTGCACAGGCACGGAGGGCAGCTCCTCCAGGGAGAAGTCCAGTTCCGGCATGGCAAATGCGGGCTCGCTCTGGGCTGGCTGGGCATCGGCGCCGAGCTCTGCCGCCACGGCCCCGGACTGCGGCGGCCACTCCAGCTCCTCGGCCAGTGCGGGCGGCAGCTCCTGCACTGGTTCCTGCACTGGTTCCTGCACTGGCTCGTGCACTGGTTCCTGCGCTGCGGAGGCTGACGCCTCGGCCATGTCCCACAGCGGCTGCGCGCGCTGCACGCGCTCGGAGCGACGCGGAACCAGGGCCACATCGGCACGCTCGCCCTGCAGGCGCATGGCGTCGGCGGCAGCGCGGAAGGCCGTGGCCGACCAGTTCTGCGCCTGCTGGTTCTCGATATCCTGTGCCCAGACCGCAAAGGCTTTCAGGGCGTCCTGAGCCAGTTGCTGCATGGCCTGCGGCATGGGCCGCTGCTCTGCCAGCCAGGCATTGAGCATCTGCTCCATGGCCCAGCCAGCTTCGCCAAATTCATCCAGCCCCACCATGCGCGAGCTGCCCTTGAGCGTGTGAAACGCCCGACGCAGCGTGGTCTGCTCGCTCAGGTTGCCGGGCTCATCGGCCAGCGCCTGCAAGGCTTGCAGGCCGTTATCCACGACTTCACGGGCTTCCTCCAGGAAGATGGACAGCAGCTCGTCGTCGCCATCGAGCTCTTCGGCACTCAGCTCGGCGGACGCAGACGGGGGCTCTGTCGCAGCCGCTGCTGCGCTGCTCGGGCCGGCCAGATCCTGGCCTGAATGGGAGGCGGCGGCGGCGTCATCTGCTGCCGCTCTGCCCGATTGCATGTCCGCAAACACCTGGGCCATGGCATCGGCCAGAGCATCGGAGCCTGCCACTGCCGGCTCGGCCACAACGGGTGCGGCCATGGCCTCGAAATCGGGCAAGGCACCGGGCTCGGTCGCGGCCCAGGGCGGGCTGTCCTCGTCGTCAGTGAGTCGGGCGTGCAAGGGCTGTGGCTGAGCCACCGGCCGCACTTGGGTGGGCGGCGGCGGTGCAGCGACCGAAGGCTCGACGGCCGCTGCAGCTGTTGGGGCGGCAGCTGTTGGGGCGGCAGCTGCTGGGGTGGCCGCTGTGACGGATGCAGAGACCGCAGGCTGCGCAGACGGCACGCCGTCCATGGGAATATCCACGGTCGGACGGAAGGCTTCGGGGCCGCGACTGCGGCTGTGACCCATGACGATGCGCAGCTCGTCCTTTTCCTCGTCATAGACGAACAGCTTGCGCGCCATATTGCGCTGGTAGCTGAGCATGTCGATGAGAAAACCCATGGCGCCCAGACTGCTGCCCAGCTTCTCGAAGATACGCGGCTGATTCTCGACCGTCACCTCGCCGAGCATCAGATGCTCGACGGTGTCACGCATGCGCTGCATGGCGGTCGCGGCCTGCTCGAAGCCCAGCACCGACAGCACGCCACGCATTTGCCCCATCTGGCCCGGCACCGAGGCCAGCACCGAGGTGTCAAAGGGGTTGCGAAAGAACAGATCCAGATGCTTCTCTGCCTCGCCCAAGGTGATGCGCAGCTCGCCCACCACCGATCCCATGGTCTGCTGGTCGCTGGCCTGGCGGTAGAGCTCCTCCATCCAGATTTCCAGCGGCTCGGACTGAGCACCATGCAGCGCCGCATCCAGACGCTGAACCAGCACCCTGGACTGGGCGGCCTGTATTTCGTCGTCATGCCCGGCCGTCATGAAGCTGGCCTGCAGATACAGCACTGCGGTCGCCACCTCCATGGCCAGCTCGGCCGGAGGTGGCTCGCCGATGCGCTCCACCGTCTCGGCGACACGAATCAGCGCGCGCGCCAGACCGTGGCTGACAGGCTGCAACTTGACCAGCGACTCGGACACCAGCCCGAACTGCTCGGCCATGGATCTGATCTTGCTGCGATCGCCACCAGCGACCGCTGACCAGGTTTCGGCGGCGGCCGCAATGCGCTTGCGCGCCTGCACCAGCACCGAGGGATCGAAACGGCCATAGCGCGCCACGTGGTAGTCCACCACCGGCATGTGCTCCATGGCATAGGCCTCGTGCACGGCCTTCAGGCTGTCGCCGGCCTGCTCGCGGGGCCTGGCCTGCGCGCAGAAGAACATCAGGTCCTGCAGCAAACGGGCGGGCGGCAGGCTGTCGCCCTTGGCCATGCTGGCGTACTGCATGAGCACGCGCGAAGCCATGCGCTTGACGTAGATGTCGGCGGTGATGAGCCCGCGAGCCTGAGCATCAAAGAAGGCCGCGGCAATCTTCCAGAAGCTGCGCGCCGCCACATCTTCGGGCTGAGCGGCTGCAAAGCGCCGGCAAAGCTCGCACATCTGCGCTGCCGCCTCCCGGTCGTCGCTCTTGACCATGCGCAGCACCACGCCGTCCAGCATGGCACGTGCATGCGGGCCATAGGCCAGAGGCTCGGGCATCGCTCCGGTCCAGCGGGGCTCGCGCGCACGGCGCTCCGCCGGCCACAGGTCTGCCGGGTGTGCCTTGTCGTTGCCGGCCAGCATCTGGGTCTCACGATATTGGGGGAACAAGGCTACGGCGGAGACCTGCTGGCCGGCCAGCACGGCCTCCAGGAATTCCATCAGCGCAAAGTGCGTGCGCTCCAGCGTGGTCGCCGCTTCCTGCGTGCAGTATTCGGGACGCTGTACAAAGCGGTTGACCGCAGCTTCCATGCTGCGCATCACCTGCGCCGGAGCGTTGACGCCCACCATCTCCAGCGCGCCACAGGCCTGGTGCAGCTGCTGGCGAGCAATGCGCAGTGCCGATGTATCCAACTCCTCAAGATCAGACAAACGGGCTGCATCCGCATCGCGCATGAAACGGTTCACCGCCTTGGACGCGGCCTCCAGCGACTTGCGCACTTCATCGAGCACCCAGGCCAGCGGCCCCAGATCCTGCTCTGCAGTTGCAGACATGGCTGCACGTATTGGCGAGTCGTCAACCACTGACATGCTCTAGTTCCTTAACCCTCAAGGGTCGTGCATTTTTATGAGAGAAAGAGCCAGTCAAATCAGGCAATCTTGAATCGGGAAACGGACTGACGCAGCTCTTCAGCCATATGGGAGAGCTCGCGCACCTGCTGTGCCGTGGTGCGGGTGCCCTCGCCGGTTTGTTCGGTCACGGCAAAAATGTGCTGAATGTTTTCCGCCACGCCGTTGGCCATATTGGCTTCACGCGAAGTGGAGCTGGAGATCTGCTCGATCAGCTCGGCCAGTCGGCGCGACACGCTGTCGATTTCAGACAGTGCGGTACCCGCAGAGTCGGACAGACGAGCCCCTTCGACCACACCCTGGGTAGAACGCTCCATGGCGGCCACGGCATCCTGGGTATCGGTCTGAATCGCCTTCACCAGCGCGGCAATCTGTCGCGTGGCGTCTGCCGAGCGTTCCGCCAGACGCTGCACTTCTTCGGCCACCACCGAGAAGCCGCGACCGGCTTCACCGGCAGATGCGGCCTGAATGGCGGCGTTCAGCGCCAGCACGTTGGTCTGCTCGGTAATGTCCGAAATCAGTTCGGTAATTTCACCGATCTCCTGGGACGATTCGCCAAGGCGCTTGATTCGCTTGGAAGTGTCCTGGATCTGATCGCGGATGGAGTTCATACCGCCGATGGCGTTCTGCACGGCCTTGAGACCCGAGTCCGCAGCCTGCAGCGACTGGCGGGCCACCTGGGCCGACTCCTGCGCCTGGGCCGAGACGTTGTTGATACGGCCGGCCATGTCCAGAATCGACTTGCCGGTTTCGCGAATTTCATGCAGCTGCTCGTTCGATGCAGCCAGCAGCTCGGTCGATGTGACGTCCACCTGCTCGGTGGTCTGGGCCACGCGGGTCACGGTGTTCTGCACCGAGCCCACCAGCGCGCGCAACTCTTCCACCGTGTAGTTCACCGAGTCGGCAATCGCGCCGGTGATGTCCTCGGTCACGGTGGCTTCCTGCGTCAGATCGCCTTCGGCCACCGATTGCAGCTCGTTCATCAAACGCAAAATGGCGGCCTGGTTGGCATCGTTGATGCGCTTGGCTTCCTGTTCCTGCAAACGGGCATCGACCTGGTGGCGCTCGGCTTCCTGCTGGCGCGCCCGGCTGTCCAGCAGTTGCACGCGCGAGATGCCGACACCGCTCAGAACCACGGTCAAGATGGCGATGGTCAGCAGAGCCAGCTGCAGCACGCTGACCCCACCCTGTCCCTGCAGAGCCGTCTGCAGCTGCTCCAGCTGCTGGCGCAGCAGTTCGCTGTCGTTGTTGATGCTGGCCTGCGCTTCACGGGCCGACACCAGACCTTGCAGATTGCCCAGAATGGCGCTGGCCTGCGTGCGCGTATCGTCGTACTGCTTGATCAGCGTCTCGAGCTGTTCACGCACCTGGGGGTCGCGTGCCGCCGACAGCCGCATCTCGGCGTTGCCGTTGAGCAGACCTTCGGAGATTTCCTTGAAGGAGTTCAAGTCCTTGCCCAGCAGGAAAACGGCCTCGGGGCTCACACCCTCCAGGGTCTGGAATTCGTTGGCCGACTTGGCAATCCGCTGGGTCAGCATCACGAGCTGGCCGGCTGCAGAGATCTCGGCCGCGCCGGCGCCTTGCTGCAGCTTCAGCGATGAAATGGTTTCTGCGGTTTCCAGCAGATCGGAGGACTGACGGTTGATGGTGCGCAGCGCGTCGCCCACCTGGGTCAGCGTCTTTTGCTGCCCGAGGATCAGCCCCGCACTCTTTTCAGCGCGCTCCATCAGGGTGCTGATGGAGCTGAGCTCGTCCTGCAAACCACCGTCCAGTGCATGCACGCCCAGATCGGAATCGCCGGCAGCCAGCGCTCGCACGTTGCGCGCCAGAACACCGGCGCTGTCCTTGACGTCGGCAAACGCGGGAGCGGCCCCTGTCATGGCGATGGAGACCGACTTGGCCAGACGCTGAGACTGCATGAGCGCCTGACCGGTTGCCGCCAGCTGCTGGTTGGAGTTGCCGGCTTCGCGCAGCATCCAGGCCGACAGCACCACCAGCACCAGCACCGAGCCACCGAGCAGGGTGAACAGGGTGCGCTGGTGCTTGGCCGTCGTGGCTGTGCCGAGAATGGGCAGGCTCACCAGCTCATCCGCACGGGCCGCTTCCTCGACGCCGAAGACGGAAGGTGCTCCCTGCACGCTGTTGAGCGAGCCGTCATACAGATCCTGTACGACCGTGTCTCCCATCATGCTGCTATCACCACTGGCGGCTGCCGCATTGGGCTTGCGTCGGAACAACTTATTTATTTTCTGTGCAAAGGACATAGCGCTGTATCCAGGAACCTCAAGCACGAATGCTCAAAAATTTGGCGGTTTGAGACAGGGGCTGCAATTTCAGCTCCTGCCAGCGGCGGCCGCTCGCATCGATATGGACGGCTCCGAAGAAACTCGGGGAGTGCTCAGGCGGGGGCTCGGACCTGGAAAACGCGTCGGCGCCACGCAGGCCAAGCAGACGATCGGCCAGCAGGGCCGCGTTGACCTCCAAGGCAGGGTTGAAGGCCAGCAGGCTGCAGTCCATCAGTTCCTGCTCATTGCGGACATTTCCATGGCCCAGCAATTGAGCCAGGTCCACAACCCCCATCAAAGCACCGCGCAGATTGGCGATACCCAGAAACCAGGCCTGTGTGTATGGGACGGGCTGAACGCCAGTCCAGGGAAAGATTTCTCCCGCCTGATTCAGCGGCAGCAAATAATCCCGTCCGCCAGCCTGCACTGCCAGCCAGGCAGCCACGCTGACGCCTTCGCTGCGTGCTGCCTGCAGACGCCCGGCCAGACGGGATTGAAGATCTCGGAGGGCTTCACGGTTCGCCATAAGCAGCGCAGCTCGTTACAGAGCGGCGATCTTGGCTTGCAGCTCGGCTGCATCCACGGGCTTGGTGATATAGCCACGTGCGCCCTGACGCATGCCCCAGACCCGGTCGGTTTCCTGATTCTTGCTGGTGCACATGATGATGGGCACATCGGCATACAGAGGATCGCGCGAGATGGCGCGCGTCAGCTGAAAGCCGTTCTGTCCGGGCATGACCACGTCCATCAGGATCAGGTCGGGCTTGTCTTCGGCCAGGCGCTTCATCGCTTCATCGCCATTTTCCGCAGTACGCACCTGCATGCCCTGCTTTTGCAAAATATCGCTCAGAGCCATCAGCTCCGTCTTGGAATCGTCAACGACCAGAACTTTTTGAATTGTCATGATGCAGCTCCCACATCTGCAGCTTGCAGCGCGAATTGTTGTACGGCTTGCAGCAATTGATCTTTGGTAAATGGTTTGGTCAGATAGTCTTGACAGCCCACCATGCGACCGCGAGCCTTGTCGAATACACCGTCCTTGGATGACAGCATCACGACGGGCGTACTGGCAAAGCGAGCATTGCGCTTGATGATGGCGCAGGTCTGATAGCCATCGAGCTTGGGCATCAGAATGTCGCAGAAGATGAGCTGGGGCTGGTAGTCGTTGACCTTGGACAATGCATCGAAGCCATCATCGGCAAGAAGAACTTCGTGACCACCTTGCTTGAGGAAAATTTCAGCGCTGCGGCGGATGGTGTTGCTGTCATCCACAACCAGAACGCGCAAAGGCGCAGCAGATGCTGTCACGGTGAATCCCTCCCAATTCGGTCATCCATGGAATCGAGTGTCTGTGGCACTCAGATTTCCACCATTTCAAAGTCTTCTTTGCGTGCACCGCATTCCGGGCATGTCCAGTTCATGGGCACATCTTCCCAGCGGGTGTTCGGAGCAATTCCATGTTCGGGGCAGCCTTGGGCTTCGTCATAAAGCCAGCCACAGGTCAAACACATCCAGGTTTTAGGGTCAGTCACAGCTTAAAGGGGCTTCACATAGAATGCAACGATTGTATCTAGTCACAACCCCGGCTCCCACCCTTGCATTCCCGGGTGCAAACTGGGGTGCGCCATGGCATTGAATCCCATCTCCTCCTCCCCCCCTCGCCGCACCCGCCAGGAAGAAGCGACAGAGTCCGCTCCCGTCTGCGTGCTGTCCTTCAACAGCAGTGACCCCTGCGGAGCCAGCGGACTCTCGGCCGACATCGCCACCATCTCCTCCATCGGCGGTCATGCGCTGCCGGTGGCCTGCGGTGCCTATGCCAGAGACACGGCCCGCATCTACGAGCACTTTGCACTCGACGACGAGGCGGTGACCGAGCAGGCGCGCATGGTGCTGGAGGACATTGCCGTCACCGCCATCAAGGTCGGCTTCGTGGGCAGTCCCGCCAATCTGGCCGCCATTGCCACGATCTCCTCGGACTACCCGGACATTCCCATCATCAGCTACATGCCGGACCTGTCCTGGTGGGAGGACGACAAGCAGGATCAGTACCTGGATGCGTTCAAGGAGCTTGTCCTGCCTCAAACCTCGGTGTTGGTTGGAAACCACAACACGCTGTGGCGCTGGCTGCTGCCGGACTGGGAAAACAGCCGCGCGCCCACGGCGCGCGATATCGCCATGGCCGCCGAGGCGCTGGAAGTGCCTTATGTGCTGGTGACCGGCATCCCCCTGCCCGACCAGTTCGTGGACAACGTGCTGACCACGGCCCAGTCCGTATTGGGCAACAGCAAGTACGAGCTGTTTGACGCCACGTTCACAGGTGCCGGTGATACGCTGTCCGCAGCGATCACGGCCCTGCTGGCCACCGGCAACGATCTGGGCGCCGCAACCCTGGAGGCGCTGGAATACCTGGACCACAGCCTGGATGCAGGCTTTCGCCCCGGCATGGGCCACTATCTGCCGGATCGTCTTTTCTGGGCCCAGCCCACCGAGGACGAGGAGTCCGAAGACGAGCAGGCCGAAGACGCCACTGATGACGAACCCGACTCCAAGCCGATTGAAGGCTTTGTGATCCCCTCTCATGACACAAAACACTGATCTGAATATCGCTTTGTTCGAACGCGCCAAGGGCGTGATCCCCGGAGGCGTGAACTCGCCCGTGCGCGCTTTTGCCGCCGTGGGTGGTACCCCCCGCTTTGTGAAGCGCGCGCATGGCGCCTATTTCTGGGACCAGAACGATCAGCAGTTCACCGACTACATCGGCAGCTGGGGTCCCATGATCCTGGGCCACGGCCACCCCGAAGTGATCGAGGCCGTGCAGGCCGCAGTGCTCGAAGGCTTCAGCTTCGGCGCCCCCACCGAGCGCGAAGTCGTGCTGGCCGAGAAGATTCGCGCCCTCATGCCCAGCATGGACATGGTGCGCCTGGTCAGCTCCGGCACTGAAGCCGGCATGAGCGCGCTGCGCCTGGCGCGCGGCTACACCGGCCGCAACAAGATCATCAAGTTCAACGGCTGCTACCACGGCCATGCGGATGCGCTGCTGGTCAAGGCCGGCTCGGGCCTGGCCACCTTTGGTGCCTCTTCCTCTGCGGGTGTGCCTGCCGATGTGGCCAAGGACACCATCGTGCTGGAGTACAACGACGTGGCTCAGCTCGAAGAGGCCTTTGCCAAGATGGGCAGTGACATTGCCTGCGTCATCATGGAGCCGATTGCCGGCAATATGAACTTTGTGCGCGCCTCGGTGGACTTCACCCGTCGCATCAGCGAGCTGACCCGCGAGCATGGCGCGCTGCTGGTCTATGACGAAGTCATGACGGGCTTTCGCGTTGCCCTGGGCAGCGCCCAGAGCCTGTACGCCAAGGAAATCGAAGGCTTTGCGCCCGACATCACCGTGATGGGCAAGGTCATCGGCGGCGGCATGCCCATGGCGGCGTTCGGTGCCCGCCGCGAGATCATGGAAAAGCTCTCGCCGCTGGGCCCCGTCTACCAGGCCGGCACGCTGTCGGGCAACCCCATTGCCACAGCCTGCGGCCTGAAGACGCTGGAGCTGATCAGCCGTCCCGGCTTCCACGCCGAGCTGCACCTCAAGACCGGCCACCTGATGCAGGGCCTGAAGGCCGAAGCCAATGCCGCCGGCATTCCCTTCAGCGTGGACTGGCAAGGCGGGCTGTTCGGCTTCTATTTCCTGCCCGAGCTGCCCACGCACTACGCCCAGGTCATGAAGACCGACGGCAAGGTCTTCAACAAGTTCTACCACGGCATGCTGGAGCGCGGCCACTACTTTGCTCCGGCGCTGTACGAGGCAGGCTTTGTCAGCGCGGCGCACAGCGACGAAGATATCGACCGCACCATCGAAGCGGCACGCGAAGTGTTCAAGACGCTGTAAATCCCCGCCCGCCCACCAGGCCCTGCAGCCTATGCCTGCAGGGCTTTTTGTTGTTGCGGCCGACAGTGAGCGCAGCTGGGCAGCTCGCCGAGCTTTTCTCAGGGTCGCTGAAAGGCGGCTCTGGCGCGCTCCACTTCAGCTCTGGTGATGCAGCCCGGCGCATGGTCGTTGACCATGCCCATGGCTTGCATCAGCGCATACATGGTGGTCGGCCCGACAAACTTCCAGCCGCGCTTCTTGAGCTCCTTGGACAGGGCTTGCGACTCCGGCGTCTGGGCCTGAATGGTCCCTCCCGTCGAGGGCACAGCCGGCTGATGGCGCCAGAAGAACGCGGCCAGCGAGCCTTCGGCCTGGACCATTTCGATGGCCCGCTGGGCGTTGTTGATCACGGCCTCGATCTTGCCGCGATGGCGCACGATGCCGGCGTCCTGCAGCAGGCGCTGCACATCGGCCTCGCCGAACTGCGCCACGCGATGGAAATCGAAACCCGCAAAGGCGGCACGGAAGTTCTCGCGCTTGTTGAGAATGGTCAGCCAGCTCAGGCCGGACTGAAAGCCTTCCAGACAGAGTTTCTCGAACAGGCGCTGATCGCTGTCCACCGGGAACCCCCATTCGCGGTCGTGATAGTGCACATAGCCCGGCGTGGCCAGACACCAGCGGCAGCGCTGCTGGCCGTCTTCGGCGGACTGGGTGGGGGAGCGGGTCGGCGTGGTCTCGGTGGGTTCGGTACTCATGACCAGCACTCTAACCAATGTAAAAGCCCTGCAGGGCATTCCCTGCAGGGCTTTTATTTTGATAGCTACTTTCGCTTTATATCAAACGATTTCAGATAGAAAACATACTGAAATCATTTACTATCATGCGCTATCAGCTCACTTTTTATCTGCCTGAGCCAGTCGCGAATGGCGCATGCCATAGGCCATGTAGATCAGCGCTCCCAGCGCCATCCAGCCCACAAAGCGCAGCCAGGTCAGCGTGGTCAGATTCAGCATCAGATAAAAGCACAGCAGGACCGAGAGCACAGGCAGCACAGGCACAAAAGGCACTCGGTAGCCGGCTCCGGCGTCGGGACGCTTTTTGCGCAGCACCAGCACGCCGATGCTGACCAGCACAAAGGCCGACAGCGTGCCGATGTTGATCATCTCCTCCAGCAGCTCCACCTTGGTAAAGCCTGCCAGCAATGCGACGACGGCACCCACCATCAGCTGCAGGCGTACCGGCGTCTTGCGCCTGGCCGAGGTCACGCTCCAGCTGCGCGGCAGCAGGCCGTCGCGCGATAGCGCCATCAGGATCCGGGCCGAGCCCATGAGCAGCACCATGACCACCGTGGTCAGACCCAGCAGCACGCCCACGGCGATCACCTGGGCAGCCCAGTTGGCGCCCACGCTGATGAAGGCTGTGGCCAGCGAGGGATTCTCGGCCTTGGCCAGCTCGGTATAAGGCACCATGCCGGTCAGCGCCAGCGTGACCAGGATGTAGAGCACCGTCACCAGCGCCAGGCCGCCGAAGATGCCGCGCGGCAGCGTTTTCTGTGGCTCCCTGACTTCTTCGGCCGAGGTGGCGACCACGTCGAAGCCGATGAAGGCAAAGAACACCAGCGATGCGCCCGAGATCACGCCCAGCCAGCCGTACTGGCTGGGGCGGGCACCGAACAGCCAGGCCAGCATGGGCTGGCCCCAGACATCGGCGGTCACGCCATGGCCTGCCACGGGCGGCTGGGCCGGCGGCACAAAGGGCGTGAAGTTCTTCAGGTCCATATAGGTGAAGCCCACCACGATCACGAACAGGGTGATGGCGATCTTGATCAGGGTGAACACATTGTTGACCCGGGCCGACTCCTGCGTGCCCAGGATCAGCAGCCCGGTGAACACCGTCACGATGAAGAACGGCCCCCACTCCAGGCTGATGGCTCCCAGATGCAGGGTGCTGGGAATATCCACACCTGCCGTGGCAAACACCGTGGACAGGTAGATGCCCCAGTACTTGGCGATTACCGCGCCGGCGGCAATCATCTCCAGCAGCAGATTCCAGCCGATGATCCAGGCCACGCCCTCGCCCAGCGTCAGATAGGTATAGGTATAGGCGCTGCCCGTGACCGGCACGCTGGAGGCAAACTCCGCATAGCACATGGTGGCCAGCGCGCAGGTGGCGGCCGCCAGGATGAAGGAGAAGATCACGGCCGGTCCCGCAAAGCTGCCCGCCGCGCGCGCACCCACCGAGAAAATGCCGGCCCCGACGGCCACGGCCACGCCGAGAATCATCAGGTCGAACGCGCCCAGGCTGCGTTGAAGTTGACGGCCCGGCTCGTCCGAATCGGCCAGCGCCTGTTCAATGGTTTTGGTTTTCAGCCACTGCATGCATATCCCCAGGCTCTTGGCCGCACTTTTGGCGCGGCGCCTTCGGCCCGGTCCTTTTGTTCAAAACGGCATCCTAGGGATTTCACCAATAACGCGCAGATTCCCTGCAGCATCACCAGTCCATTTGCATGTTTTGTGCAGGCCCGGCTGCACACCCGTCTCAAAACAGACTAGTCAGGCCCACGCTTCACAAAGCCTGCACCGCGCTCAAAAATCGCGCTGCAGTCCTGCATGCAAGCGAGCACTGACGCAAGATTCAAAAAAGGGCCCGCGGCACAGCGGTCCTGCCGCGCTCAGATGCGCGGAGGCTGCGGGGGCACATCGGCCGGGCGAATCAGCAAGCACAGCACCGGCACCAGCAGCAGCGCAGTGACCACATCCAGCACATGGTGCTGATGCACCAGCATGGTTGAGGCGCAGATGGCCGCGCTCCATAGCGCAATCAGCAGACACAGCCCCCAGCGACCACGCTGCCATTGCGCCTGGCAGATGGCCAGACAGGTCAGCGCCGTGTAGACGATGTGCAGCGAGGGCAGCAGATTGTGCGGCTTGTCCACCAGGAACATGGTCGCAAAAATGCTGCGATAGGGCTCGAATTCGGGAGTCGCGCGCTCGAAGGCCAAATTTGCCGGGAACAGCACGAAGATCAGACCGCAGATCAGCGTACCCAACACCTGGCGCTTGCCCAGCGCCGCCGTACCGGGCTGTCCCACCAGCCAGAACGGCAGGGCCAGAAACGGGAAAAACGAGAAATAGACAAAGATGAATTCCGGCACCAGCGGAATCATGGCATCCCAGCGCGTGATGAAGTCATAGCGCTGCTCGCGCAGGCTGGCCAGCCAGTTGGCCGTGGGATAGATCGCGTAGGTGGCGATGTTCACCCATATGGCCCAGAAGACAAAGCCACGCTGACGGGCCTGGGCGTGCACAGGCCTGTGCAGGGCTTGATCGGCTTGACTCGGCACAGGAGCGGGTGCGGGTTTTCTCATGTGCGGATTATGAAAGCAAGGCCGGCCCCCCTGCGTAGGCTGCAAAGCAAAAAAAGCTGCCAGCGCCAAGCGCCAGCAGCCTTTGAATTCACGCAGGATCTCCGCAACCGGGCTTATTGCGCCGCAGCCGATAGCGCCTGAGCCGACAGCACCCAACGGGCCATCTGCAGAGAATCGGCCTCACTGATTTGCGGGTGGCGCGGCATGATCACATTGCCCCAGACACCCACGCTGCCGCTGCGAATCTTGTCTGCCAGATAGCTCTGGGCATCGGCTTGCAAGCCGTACTTCTGTGCGATCTCCGTAAAGCCCGGGCCCACAAATTTGCGGTCCAGACCATGGCAGCGCATGCAATCTGCGCTCTCCACCAGCTTTCGGGCTGCCGCCAGCTCGGGCTTGGCAGCCACCAGCGTATCAGCGGCCTTCTCGGCCGTGCTGACCCGCATGATGCGCCAGCCGATATTGGCCACCCCTAAGGCGCTAGCCACCATGACCAGCCCGATCAGCCAGCCAATCCAGCGTGGACGCGGCGGGTAGTTTTCTTCGTCGTCGATGGGATCAGTCATACCAAAGCAGATTCACAAAAAAGTATGGCCGGCAGACGCCAGCCATTGAGCACATTACCCGAACAAGCATGTCCCATCAAAGGGACAGCGAGCAAGAGCCGCCTCGCAGCGAGGCTGTCGTCCCCCTCCCGATGCCAAGCATCGAGAGAGGGGGAAGGCGCGATAGCGCCTCAGGGGGAGCAATCAGTGCCTGAAGTGACGCACGCCGGTGAACACCATGGCCACGCCACGCTCATTGGCCGCATCGATCACTTCCTGATCGCGCATGGAGCCGCCGGGCTGGGCCACGCAGGTCGCGCCTGCATCGACCACCACGTCCAGGCCGTCGCGGAAGGGGAAGAAGGCGTCCGACGCCACGACCGTGTTCTGCAGCGACAGCTTGGCGGCTTCGGCCTTGATGGAGGCGATGCGTGCCGAATCCAGGCGCGACATCTGACCGGCACCCACGCCCATGGTCATGCCGTTCTTGCAGAAGACGATGGCGTTGGACTTGACGAACTTGGCCACATTCCAGGCAAACAGCAGGTCCTGAAGCTCTTCAGGCGTGGGCTGCTTGACGGTCACGACCTTCAGGTCGGCCAGCTTGAGCTCATGGTTGTCCGAGGTCTGCAGCAGCAGGCCGGAACCGATGCGCTTGGATTCGATGGCGTTGCGGCCGTTGTCCCAGTCGGTTGCGCCGCCGGCGGGCAAAGCGATCTTCATCAGGCGCACATTGACCTTGGACTTGAAGATTTCCAGGGCTTCGGCGCTGAAATCGGGAGCCATCAGCACTTCGACGAACTGCTTGGACACGGCTTCGGCAGCAGCCTTGTCCACCGGGCGGTTGAAGGCAATGATGCCGCCAAACGCGCTGGTGGGGTCGGTCTGGAAGGCCTTGGAATAGGCTTCGAAGGCACTGCCGCCAATCGCCACGCCGCAGGGGTTGGCGTGCTTGACGATCACGCAGGCGGGCACGTCAAAGCTCTTGACGCATTCCCAGGCCGCATCGGCGTCGGCGATATTGTTGTAGCTCAGCTCCTTGCCCTGCAATTGCACGCCCGTGGCCAGCGAGCCGGGAGCGGGGTACAGGTCGCGGTACCAGGCGGCTTGCTGGTGGCTGTTTTCACCGTAGCGCAGATCCTGCACCTTGATGAAATGGCCGTTGGACTGGCCGCCGAACAGGGCGCGCTCGGGCACGTATTCCTCGCTGAGCTTTTCGTCTTCGAACTTGACGCTAGACAGGTAGTCGCTGATCGCTCCGTCGTACTGGGCAATGCGGTTGAAGGCTGCCACGGACAGCGCAAAACGCAGCTTGTCGGACAGCTTGCCACTCGCCTTGAGTTCGGCAAGCACGGCTTCGTACTGGTCGGCGGCGGTCAGAACGCCCACGTCTTTCCAGTTCTTGGCGGCGGAGCGCACCATGGCGGGGCCGCCGATGTCGATGTTCTCGATGGCGTCAGCCAGGGTGCAGCCGGCCTTGGCCACGGTGGCTTCGAAGGGATACAGATTGACCACCAGCAGGTCGATGGTCTCGATGCCATGCTCCTTCAAAGCAGCCATGTGCTCGGGCAGGTCGCGACGAGCCAGCAGACCGCCGTGCACCATGGGGTGCAGGGTCTTGACGCGGCCGTCCAGCATCTCGGGAAATTGGGTGACTTCGGCCACTTCGGTCACAGGCAGGCCCACACCTGCCAGCAGCTTGGCCGTGCCACCGGTGGACAGCAGCTGCACGCCAAGAGCGTGCAGGGCTTGCGCAAATTCGACGATACCGGTCTTGTCAGAGACGGAGATCAGAGCTTTCATGGGCGTCAATTCAAAGTTTGGATAAAAACAAGCTGCAAGTGCAGATATATCAATCGCTTGCAGCTATGGATTCGGTAGCTTTATCGATTCAGAGCAGCTGGTGATCGACCAGCTTTTTGCGCAGGGTGTTGCGATTCAGGCCCAGCCATTCGGCGGCGCGCGACTGGTTGTTGTCGGCCTGGCCCATCACCACTTCCAGCAGCGGTTTTTCGACAAGACGAATCACCATGTCATAGACATTGGCCGGTGTTTCGCCCTCGAGATCGCGGAAATAGCCCTCCAGGCTATCGCGAACGACTTGTTCTAAATTCTGATTGCTCATGCAGCCATTTCTGCCGGTTCGTCCAGCTCGCTGCCTGGTTCAGCAGCGGCCGTGGCCGCCGGGATCCGCTCCATCTGCTGCCCCAGGGCATCCAGATAGTCGGCCACGGCCTGCCATTGCACCGCACAGTCCTCAATAGTGTTGATGTGTTTTCTGAACTCTTCCCCGCCCGGCAGAGCTCGCAGATACCACGCAATATGCTTGCGGGCGCTGCGCACGCCGACTCCCTCGCCATACAGGCTGTAGTGATCTTGCAAATGCTCGAGCAGCAGACGACGCAGCTCGGCCACCAGGGGGGGAGCCAGATGCTCGCCGGTGGCCAGAAAATGCGCGATCTCGCGGAAGATCCACGGTCTGCCCTGGGCTGCACGGCCGACCATGATGGCGTCCGCCCCCGTATAGGCCAGCACATCGCGGGCTTTTTCAGGGCTGCTGATATCGCCATTGGCCACCACGGGCACCTTGACGGCCTGCTTGACGGCCGCAACCGTGTCGTACTCGGCAAAGCCCTTGTAGCCTTGCTCGCGCGTGCGGCCGTGCACGGTCAGCATCTGGATGCCGACATCTTCAAACTGGCGCGCCAGCACCACTGCGTTCTTGTGCGTATCGCACCAGCCGGTGCGCATCTTCAGGGTGACGGGCACGTTGTAGGGACGTGCGGCCTCCACCACGGCCTGGGCAATTTCCACGGCCAGCGGCTCGTTCTGCATCAGGGCGGAGCCCGCCCATTTGTTGCAGACCTTCTTGGCCGGGCAGCCCATGTTGATGTCGATGATCTGCGCGCCGCGCTCGATGTTGTAGATGGCAGCCTCGGCCATCATGGACGCTTCGGTGCCGGCAATCTGGACCGAGATCGGCCCAGGCTCGCCTTCATGGTTGGCTCGGCGACTGGTCTTGAGACTGTTCCACAAGTCCTTGCGGCTGGTCACCATCTCGCTGACCGCGTAGCCGGCCCCCAGTGCCTTGCACAGCTGACGAAACGGCCGGTCCGTCACACCCGCCATGGGAGCGACAAACAGACGATTTGCCAATGGAATATGACCAATGTGCAGGGCGGGCATGGAGAGAATTGGGTTTCTGCGGCAGGCAATGTCTGACACAGACCGGGCGCTGGAAAAGAGGGCTGAATTATACCTGCTTAAATTTTCAGCAAAACCAAACTCCATGCATCACCCTGCGAGGCGAGTCACTATCGAGCCATGGCACCACCGGCGTCTCAGTTTTTACGCACCGGCATCTCAAAGTACTGCTCTGGATAGGGCTCGCTGACCAGCGTGTAATGCCACCACTCCTCGGGCAGATTCTTCCAGCCATTGCGCTGCATCAGGCTGCGCAGCCAGCGGCGGTTGTGCTGCACATCGGGCGACTGCTGGGCATTGTCGGTATGCGACTGCTCGTCAAAGAGATCGAAGGGCGTGCCCATGTCCACCTCGATACCGTCAGCCAACGGCCCACGCACCAGCTTTCCGGCGCGCTTGGCATCCACCACCACCAGCGTCATGTCCACAGTGCTGGCGCGGCTGTGGCCCGATTTCTCGGCGATGTAGCCACGCTTGAAGAGCTCGCTCTTGGGCACGCGCGGGTAATACATATCCTTGTTTTTCTGATCGGCCATATCGCGACCCCAGCGCACAAAGTCGTCGACGGCCGCCTGGGGGCGGTAACAGTCATAGACCTTGAGGGCCAGTCCCTGCCCTGCCAGTTCCTTTTGAACAGCTGCCAGGGATTCGGCGGCCACGCGGCTGAGCCAGCAAACCCCGGCCTCATAGCCAGCCACAGGGCGGCCCATGAAGTTGTGCTTGGAGACATAGCGCATGTCCTGCTTGATGCCGGGCGCCAGCGTCGCCAGCGGCACCAGATCGGCAGCCACCGTGGCCGCTGGTTTGGCATCAGACGGCGCGATGGTCTTTATGTTCGGTGCGCAACCAGCTATCAAAAGCAAAGCGACCGCCAAGCCTGCTGCCTGACTCGATCGCATCATTTTTTTTAGAGGGCTGAAAGCCATTCCTACTCCCATTGATCTGGCGTTACCGGATAACACCCGTGCACGCATTTGGATACGAAACCATATATCAACCGCCTGCAACCGGGCTGATGACTGAGAAATGACAGGATGCAAAGTTCAGGGAATTGAGCGACCCGCCTAAACTAGCCGCCCTATGGAAGCGTGGATACATCAGTTGCTGCAATGGCTGGCCCTGCCGGAGCTGGGCCTTAGCACCGTGTTTGTCGTGGCCCTGGTCTCGGCCACCCTGCTGCCGCTGGGCTCAGAGCCCGTGGTGGCCGCCCTGGTATCAGCCAACCCCGACCTGTTCTGGCCCGCCATTGTGGTCGCCACGGCGGGCAACACGCTGGGTGGGGCCATCAGCTGGTGGATGGGACTGGCCGCCAACCAGGCCTGGAACAAGGCCAAAAAGCTGCGCCGACATGGAGAGCCGCCGCCTCAGAACATGCACCACAAGTCACGCTGGAACCGCATCGCCCGTTACTGGCTGCGCAAATACGGCGCCAAGGCCTGCCTGCTGAGCTGGCTGCCCGTCGTCGGCGACCCGCTATGCGCGGTCGCCGGCTGGGTGCGCCTGCCTTTCTGGCCTTGCGTCGCCTATATGGCAGTGGGCAAATTCCTGCGCTATACCTTGATGACGGCAGGCCTGCACCAGATCATCCTGCGGTTTTTCTAGATCAGAACTCGGTGTGCAAACGCACAGCCAGTGCGTTGACGGGCCCACGGTCCGCGTTGTATGCAGGGTTGCGGATATGCTGCCAGTCAAAGCTGATGCTGGATTGTTTGCTGATCGCCACGCTGTAGAACATCTCAAGAATATTCTCGGGCTTGTAGTTCAGACGCCCGTCACCAATGAACGCCCCCACTCCGCCCTCTGCCAGATACTGGCGGTGTGAGGACGAGAGGAAATTGCGCGCCACGCCTATGCCCAGCGTATCGTTCGCCCTGCCCCATTTGCGCCCCTGAATCAGCAGGCCTGCAGAAAGAGAGCGGTCGATTTCCGTGAAGGCATAGATTTCCGTCTTGCCATCCGCCCAGCTGCCACGAGCAAACAGACCCACGTCATCACTCAGTGCCTGCTCCAGGTTGATGCCGAAGCCCTGCTTGCTTCTGGCACCGTAGCGCGCAGCATTCAGATCCGGCACCGCCCCGGTCTGCGCCGCCAGGCTCAGTGCATCGCCATAGCGCGTCATCACGGCGTGGTTGCGGAAGACCAAAGCCCGCAGCTTTCCCGGCTGGCCGGCCAGCGTGTGTGCGTGGGCTACTTCCAGCTGATCGCCGTAGTGTTTGAAAATTCGATAGTCCAACGGCTGTCCGTTGGGCTCCTTGGGCTGGATGAAGCGACCGAAGCGCACCTCCCAGTCGTCGTGAAACCACTCCAGCACCGCTCCCCAGCTATAACCTCGGGCATCTGCGGCATAGTCAAACGCGCCTTGAGCCATCAGTGACCAGTTCATGAACTGCGTGCGCGGATCATGGCTGTAGCGGTTGTTGTCAAAGAGATCGATGACCGCCAGATTGCCCACCGTGAGCACAGTACGGCGCTTGTCCACCATGCCCGCCAACTGCCTTGCCCCTGACTCCACCGCCTCTTGCTCACCCCCCTGATTCCAGGTCTGGCGCAAGAATGCACGGGCGCGATAGAGCTTCAATTTTGCTCCCGAGGTTTTGGCCAATTCCCCATTGGTAAAGCCACCCAGGCCTGCCAGTCCCGACAGAGGAATGCCCTGCGCGCCTTCCAGATCAAGATAGACCTCCCCCCCGGCCCATGGACGGTATCCGAGAGATGCAGTGGTCGTGAAGGAGTAGCTGCGCTCGCGCCCTGGCAGCAAGCTTTTCTCTCCGGAGTAGGGGGCAGAAAAGGACGGCTTGCGCTGCCAGACATAGGTGGCCTGGAACTTGGCATTCCACTTCTCGGGCTCTGCGCCTGCCCCACCCGCATCAGTGGCTGACGCTGCTGCAGAGGCTTCTTCACTGCCTGCAGGGACTGGCTCTGCACTGTGCTGCGCATGAGCCGTCAGCCCCCACATCAAGCACAAGGACATCAAGGTGCCCGTGCAAAGCTTTCCGAAACCCATTTTGTTATTGAATGTTCTTTGCTGACGCATTGACCGCTCCTGGCGAACCCGCCATTGTGAACTGGCAAACCCGTACACGTTCCAAAAAATGCATGCGCAAACTGCACAAGGAAACCGACACGAACAATTTTTACGTTCGCCGTACAGCCCCCCGCGACACCCGCTGCGCCCGCGAAATGACGCCCGGCAGGCCAACCATGCGGCCAGCATCAGCGGATGCTCAGCTTCTCCAGCATGCGCACCAGCTCGGCAACCGAGCCAGCGTCCATCTTGCGCATAGCTTGAGATCGCCTGACTTTGATGGTGATCTCGCTGACATCCAGCTCTGCCGCGATCTGCTTGTTGAGCAGGCCTCGCACCACGCCAATCAACACCGACTGCTCCCCACTGGACAGCGAATTCCAACGCGAACGCAACTCCAGCAACTGCCCATCCTGCGCACGGCGCTGGCGATCAAGCGCAATACCTTGCTGTATGGCATCCAGCAGATCCTGATCGCGAAACGGCTTGGTCAGAAACTCTATGGCCCCGGTCTTCATGGCCTCCACGCTCATGGGAATATCTCCATGCCCGGTGATGAAGATGGTGGGAAAGCGCAGGCCCTGCTCCAGCATCTGGCGCCTGAACTCCATGCCGCTCTGGCCCGGCATGCGGATGTCCAGCACCAGGCAGGCCGGCCCCTGGGGCGGACTCAGCTCCAGATGGGCGAGAAAGTCACGCGTCGCGCCGAAGGCGGACACGGCCAGGCCCACGGAGAGAAGCAAATCCTCGATGGCCGCGCGCACCGAGGCGTCGTCATCGATCACATACACGGTTTCGAGTTCAGCCAAGCTGGTGTCCTCCTGCTGCGGGCTCCCCCGGGGCGACGAAAGCCGCGATGCTCACATGGAACACTGCGCCGCAGCGCCCATCCTCGCGGTCCGTGGCCCAGATGCGGCCACCGTTGGCCTCGGCCATGTGACGGCTGATGTTCAGCCCCAGACCCATGCCCTCGCGCTTGGTAGTCCAGAAGGCATCGAACAGATGGCTTTTGGCCTGCAGCGACAGCCCCTCTCCCGCATCGGTGACGGTCAGCACCAACTGCTGGCCCAGCGCCTGGGTGGCCACGGAAATGCGCCGCTGCACGGCCGCAGTGTCCTGCATGGCGTCCATGGCGTTGAGCAGCAGATTGCCCAGCACCTGCAAAAACTGCACTCGGTCGCACCAGGCGGGCGCCAGGCCCGGCGCCAGTTGCAGGTCCATGGCGATGGAGCGCTGGTTCAGGTCCGCGCCCGACAGATTCACCATCTCACGCACCGCCTCGTTGAGATCGAACTTCTGCTTGCTCGGCCCCTCGCCGCGTGCCATGGAGCGGATACGCGCAATGACATCGCTGGCGCGCCGCGCATCGCCCAGGATGCGCTCCAGCGCCTGGCCGGCTTTTTCAAGATTCGGCGGCTGCTGGGCCAGCCAGCGCTGGCAGGCATTGCCGCTGGTGACGATGGCGGCCAGCGGCTGGTTGACCTCATGGGCGATCGAGGCCGTCACCTGTCCCAGACTGGTGGCCTGAGTGATGCGCAGCAGCTGGGTCTGTGCCGCGTGGGCCGCATTCTGGGCGGCCACCATCTTCAGGCCCAGATAGGCCGTGATGACGATGGCCAGGATGCTGATGCCCGTGTTGATGAGTCCGGTGCGGTAGGCACCGGCCGGCGTCAGCGCAAAGCTGGCCAGCGTAAGCGCTATGCACAGCGCCGTGACGCCTATCACCAGGCGCGGGCTGAACCATCGCACCGCCACGAGGATGACGGCCGTGTGGAACACGGCCGCGGCCACCGCATACTCGGTCAACGTATCCAGCGCGAAGATGGCGGCCATGGTCGCGGCCAGGCCGGCCAGGATCAGGGCCCGGCGCAGATGCACAAAGCGTTGCGGTTCGGCGGTCATGGCATGCAGGGCAGAGCTCAGGGCGTGAAAGACCCGCTGATTGTGGCGCAAGATGCGCGCGCGCCAGCCCTGTCCACCGACTGCGCTCATCACAGCGCGGGCCGCTGGCCTATGCTCAGTTGCAGGTCCACAGTGGCCTTGGCCAGATCGGCATCGGCCTGCAGATAGCCGAGATAGGCATCATCGGCCGAGCGCTGGGCCGACAGCAGCTCCAGCAACGAAGCCTGGCCGTGGCGGTAGGACAGGCGAATGCTCTCGAGCACGCGCTGCGCATCGGCCAGCACATTGCTGCGATAGCGCTCCACGTTCTCCTGCGCCGCCGCGAAGCGGAAGTAGGCGGAACGCACACCGGCCTCGGCCTTGTGCTGCGACTGCTGCAGCCCCAGCATGGCCTGGGTCACGACGGCCTCGGCCTGCAGCACCTCGCCGCGGTTCAGGCGCGAGAACGGGATGGGCATGCTCACCGAGACCGAGAGCATGCGCGAGCGGTTGCCCGCGTCGAAGGCATTGCCCTGGACATCCACACCCGCGGATGTGGCCGCAATGGCGGTCATGCCCACGGCCAGCGTGGGATTGACCCAGCGGTTGGCCTGGGCCACACCGGCGTTGTCGCGAGCATTCTCCAGCGTGGCCTGGGCCACACGCACATCGCTGCGCACCTGCAGGGCCTGGACCACCAGGGCTTCGATGTTCTTGTCGTTCGCAAAGGGCTGGAAATCGCATTGCAGTTCCTCGGAGCCGAAGACCTCCGAGAGCTTGCGCCCCAGCGGCACGCTCAGGGCCAGACGCGAGGTCTGGGCATCGGCGCGCGCCTGGGTCACATCGGCCTGGAACTGGTCGCGCTCCACGCGCGACTGCCGCCACTCCACTGTGCCGATGTCGCCGGCCTTGCGCCGCACCTCGTTGGCCTTGACCACATCGGACAGGGCCTTGAGCGTCTGCTCCTTGCGCTCCAGCGCCTGGCGGTCGCGGCAGGCCTGGGTGAAGTCCTGGGCCGCATCGGAAAACAGCTGAGTGCGGAAGCCCTCGACGCCGGCCTCGGCCAGCTTCACCTGGCTGCGTGCGGCACGGATGCGGGCCGAGCGCTTGCCGCCGGTCTCCAGCTCCATGCTGAGCTCGTAGGTCCGGTTCAGCGGGCGCGGCAGGCCGCTGCTGACCTGTTCGCGCGCGGCCCCCAGCGAGAGCTGGGGATCGGGGCGTATGCCCGCGATGCCGATACCAGCCTGGGCCGACACCACGTTCTGTTGCTCGGATTGCAAGTCCAGGCTGTGCTGCTCGACGGCGTTCAGATAGTCGATAAAGCGCAGCCCGGCGGCCGCAGGCTGCGCTGCTGCCTGGGCCAATGCCGCGCCGCCCAGGCCCAGCGCCGCCAGCAGCAGAGCCAGGCGCTTGAGGGAGAGGAAGGGAGATTGCATGGTGCTTCCAAGTTGATAGGTATCGCGTGGGCCCGGACTCAGGGGGCCATGCGCTCTGCGGCGGCCGATGTCGTCACGGCAGCGGCATCCTCGTCGTCGAGTTCGCCGCGCTCGGCCGCACGCCGGCGCTTGCGCTCTGCCGCGCGCTGGGCACGCAGCTCGATCACGTAGTAGAGACTGGGCAGCAGCAGCAGCGTCAGCAAGGTGGCGCTGACCAGGCCGCAGACCACCACGGTGGCCAGGGGCCGCTGCACATCGCTGCCCAAGCCCGTGGCCAGCATGGCCGGCATGAGGCCGAAGGCCGCCACGGTGGCCGTCATCAGCACCGGGCGCATGCGGCTGGAGGCCCCCTCGAGCACGGCCTCGCGCAGCTGCAGCCCGTCCTCGCGGCGCAGCCGGTTGATCTGCGAGACCATGAGCACGCCCGACAGCACGGCCACGCCAAACAGCGCGATAAAGCCCACGGCACTCGATACATTGAGCGTCATGCCGCGCAGGTGCAGTCCGGCAAAGCCGCCGATCATGGCCAGCGGCACCACGCCCAGCACCAAGAGCGGCTGGCGCAGATTGCCGAACTCGCCGAACAGCAGCACCAGCATGATGCCCAGCGTCAGCGGCAGGATGACCAGCAGCCGCGCCTCGGCACGCTGCAGGTTCTCGAACTGGCCGCCCCACTCGATATGGGTCTTCTGGTGGTCGTACTGGAGCTGGGTATCGAGGGCATCGTGTGCATCCTTGAGGAAGCCCGCGAGATCGCGGCCGCGCACATTGAGCTTGACCAGAATGTGGCGCTCGCCGCCCTCGCGCACGATCACGCTCTGGCCCACCGTGGTGCTGATGCGCGCCACGTCGGCCAGCGGCACCTGGGCGCCGTTGGTCGCGGCCAGGCGCAACGCGCCTATGGCCTCGGGGTTGCTGCGCGTGCCGGGCGCGAAGCGCACCGTCATGTCGTAGCTGCGTTCACCCACGTAGAGCTGGCCTATGGAGGCCCCGCCCACGCCCGTGGAAATCAGCTGCGCCACATCGGCGGCATTGATGCCGTAGCGTGCGGCGGCCGCACGGTCCAGGTCTATGCGCAGATTGGGCAGCGGCGGCTCGATGTCCACGGCCACATCGGCCGCACCGGGCACCTTGGACAGAATGCCCACCATCTCGTCGGCCACGCGCCGGTCCTCGCTCAGGTCCTGGCCGTAGACCTTCACGGTCAGATCGCTGTGCGCGCCCGAGAGCTTGTCCTGCACGCCGTCGATCATGGGCTGCATGAAGCCCACTGTATAGCCGGGCAGCTTCTCGAAGCGCTCGGCCATCTTGGCAATCAGCTGCTGCTTGTTCAGGCCCGACTTCCATTGGTCGTAGGGATGCAGGCCCACGCTGGCCTCGATGTGCGAGGGCGTCCAGTAGTCGGTGCCGTCGTCGTTGCGTCCGGTCTGGGTCACGATATAGGACACCTCGGGGAACTCCCGCGTGGCCCGGCGCAGTTCGTCGGCCATGTCACGCGCCTTGTCCAGCGTGATGCCCGGCGGCATCTGCACCTGCAGCCAGATCGAGCCTTCGTCCAGATAGGGCAGGAAGTCGCGGCCTATGGAGCCGGCCAGCAGCACCAGCGCCACCAGTGCCGCCGCTACGGCCCCGACCAGCCAGCGCATCTGCCCCACGGCCGCGCCGAGGAAGCGGTCATAGCGCTCGCCCAGGAAGTGGAGCACGGGGTTGTGGAAGATCTTGCGCGGACGGCGAAAGGCCAGCCAGGCCAGGCCCGGCGTGAGCAGCAGCGCCACGGCCAGCGCCCCCACCAGGGCCGCCCCCACGGCACTGGCCATGGGCGAAAACAGCTTGTACTCGATGCGCTCGAAGCCGAACAGCGGCAGATAGGCGGCCGCGATCACACACATGCCGAAGAAGATGGGACGCGCCACCTGCAGCGTGGCCGAGATGGCATCGCGCGGGGTCAAGGGCTTGTCCCGCTGGGCCTCGCGGCGGCGCAGAATGTTCTCGACCACGACCACGGAGCCGTCGACCAGAATGCCGAAGTCGATGGCTCCCAGCGACAGCAGATTGGCCGGGATCTTGGCGTGATGCATGAACACAAAGGCCAGCAGCAGCGCCATGGGAATGGTCAGCGCCACAATCAGCGCCGCGCGCGGGCTGCCCAGGAACAGCAGCAGCACCAGGGTCACGACGATCATGCCTTCGGCCAGTGTCTTGCCCACGGTATGCGTGGTGCGCTCGATCAGCGTGGCGCGGTCCAGATAGGGCACGACCTTGACGTCGGGCGGCAGCAGCTTCTCGTTGAGCTCCTTCACCGCAGCATGAATGCCCTCCAGCGCCTTGGAGGGATTGGCGTCCTTGAGCAGCAACACGATGCCTTCCAGCGTGTCGGAGTTGTCGTCCTTGCCCAGAATGCCGCGGCGCTCCACATTGCCATAGGTCAGCTGCCCCAGGTCCTTGACCAGAATCGGCGTGCCGTTGTCCGAGGTCTTGACCACCACATTCCCCATGTCGTCGAGCGATCTCAGCAAGCCCACGCCGCGCACCACATAGGAGACATCGCCCCGGTCTATGACGCTGCCGCCGCCGCTGGCGTTGTGGGCATTGATGGCATCGATCACCTGGGACAGGGTCAGCCCGTACTGCAGCAGGCGCGCGGGGTCGAGCTCGAGCATGAACTGCGTGGTCAGGCCGCCGAAGTTCGTCACGTCCACCACGGACTGGGCTTTCTTGAGCCGCGGGATCACCACCCACTGCTGCAGCTCGGACAGCTCGCGCAGGCTGTGCGTGGGACTCTCCAAGGTATAGCGGTAGACCTCACCCGTGGGCGAGCTGTAGGGGTCGAGCGCGGCGCGCGCGCCATAGGGCAGATCGACCTCGTCCATGCGCTCCTTGAGGCGCTGGCGCGCCCAGTAGCCGTCGACCCCGTCCTCGAACACCACGGTGATCAGCGACAGGCCGAACAGGCTGCGCGAACGCAGCACATGCATGGCCGGCGTGGCCAGCAGCGCACGCTCCAGCGGAATCGTGATCTGCTGCTCGATTTCCTCGGCCGCCAGGCCCGGCACCTGGGTGACGATCTGCGAGGTCACATCGGCGATGTCGGGATAGGCTTCCAGCGGCAGCTGCTTCCAGCTGAACCCGCCATACAGGGCCGCGAAGATGAAGATCAGCCACACCACGCCCCGGCGCGCGAAGCTGAGATTGACGATGCGCTCGATCATTGCAGCAGCACTCCACCGTTGATGACGATGCGCTCGCCGGCAGCGAGACCAGAGCGGATCTCCACCTTGCCGTCCTGCTGCACGCCGACCTGCACGTCGCGCGGCTCAAAGCGCGCGCCCTTGTCCGTTCGGCCCTTGTCCACGAACACCCGCGCGCTCACATTGCCCTGGAGCAGCGCCGTGGTCGGCACCATGAGGGCGTCGCGGCCCGGGCCGTCGAAGCTCACGCGCGCAAACATGCCGGGGCGCAGCCGCCCTTCGCGGTTGTCCACCGCCACGCGCACCTTCACGCTGCGCGTGGCGGTGTCGACGATCTCGCCCACGTATTGCACACGGCCTTCGAGCTTGAGATCGGGATAGGCGGTCAGCGCGATATGCGCCTCCTGGCCCACATCCACATGAGCGAGGTCGCGCTCGGGCACGCTGGCGCTGAGCCAGACCTTGCTGAGGTCGGCCACGGTCATCACCGAGGCATTCACATCATTCCAGTAGCCGCCCTGCGAGCCCGCCATCTCCACCACGCGCCCGCTGATCGGCGACTTGATCACATAGCTGCCGCGCGAGCTGGCCTGCACATCGGCGCCCAGCTGGGCCAGGCGATCGGTCGCCGCGCGCGCATCGGCGCTGGCTGCGGCCAGGGATTGCTGCGCGGTCTCATAGTCCTTGCGCGCCGCGATCTCGGCATCGAACAGCAGCTTCTGGCGGTCGAACTCCTGGCGCGCCAGCAGCAGCGCGGACTGGGCCTTGGCATTGTCGGCCCGGGCGCCCGAGATATCGGAGGAGTCCATGGTGATCAAGGCCTCGCCGGCCTTGACCGGGTCGCCCAGCTGCCGGTGCAGACGCACCAGCCGGCCCGCGACCGGAGGCGTGATCTTGACCATCTTTTCAGGCTCGGCCTCGATATTGGCCGGCGCCGAGATCAGGGTCTGGACCTGCTCCTGGGTGACCTGGGCGAGCTTCAGCTGCACCAGCACCGGAGATTGCGGCGGCACCACGACCAGATTGCCTTCGCGGTACAGCGCAGTCCGGCTATCGGCAGCGGCGGCCGGCGTCTGTTTGTCGCCGTTGCAGGCAGCGAGCGCCAGACACAACAGCAGGCAGGCAGGCCCCACGGGACTGCAGGAGTTCAGGACTGGTTTCATAAGCAGCAAACAGTGGCATCGATAGGGCCAGGGCAGGTCCCGGCCCGGGATTGATCCTGTCTCGCTCTCGCAACTTCTTGAATGCAGAAGCCGCTTTGCAGCAAGACAGAGAAGCGGGAGAGCATGGGGAAGCCGCACGCCATGACGCCGTCAAGGAATGGTCATCCAAGGGGAACTCCTCCATGCGATGGGCGGCAAAGCATGCCGCCGTGGCGCCAGGGTCTGTTGCCCTGATCACTGCCTTTGATTATCAAACCCGCCAGTCGGCAAAGCGAGCCTGCCTTGGGAAGAGAGGCTTGGCTTTTGGTTGATCCCAGCTATACCTTCGTATAGCGAACTCGTCATATGCCTGAAACAGAACAGGCCACCTTTGCAGGTGGCCCGTCACGTACATTGCGTCTGGCGTCGGCCGCCGGCCTGCACTCAATCGACCGTGAGCCCGAGCTGCGCGGTCACGGCCGCATAGCGCGCTATGTCGGCTGCGATGAGCTTGCCGAACTGGGCGGCAGACTCCCCGGCCGGCGTATAGCCCTGCTCGCGCAGCGCCCGCTGCATCTCGGGCTCGGCCAGGATCTGCGTCAGCACCTGGTGCAGACGGGCGATCACGGGCTGCGGCGTGGCGGCCGGCGCCAGCAGGCCATGCCACTGCTCGACGGCAAAACCGGCCAGACCCTGCTCGGCCACCGTGGGGATATCGGGCAGGGATGCGACGCGGGCCGGTGCCGTGACGGCGATGGCGCGCACGCGGCCTGCAGCTATCAGGGGCGCAGCGCTGCTGGCCGTGACCACAGCCATAGGTAGCTGGGCAGCAGCCACCGCAGTGATGGCCGGGCCGCAACCCTTGTAGGGCACATGCTGGAGGCTTGCATGGGCGGCCTGGGCCAGCATCTCACCCGCCATATGCTGGGGCGTTCCGTTGCCGCAGGAGGCAAAAGGCAAGGGCTGGCCGGCGGTCGCGCCGGCCAGCGCATCGTGCAGATTGCGCACGCTGCTTTGGCTGGGCACGACCAGCACCGAGGCGATGCTGCCGGCATTGAACACGGCCTTGAAGTCCCGGCGCGGATCGAAGTCCAGATGTCGGTAGACACCGGGGTTGATGGCAAACGAGCTGTTGACCATCAGCAGCGTGGCGCCGTCGGGGGCGGCCTCGGCCACGGCGCGCGCGCCGATATTGCCGCTGGCGCCGGGCCGGTTCTCCACCACTACGGACTGGCCCAGGCGCTGCTGCATGGCCGCGCCCAGGCGACGCGCCAACAGGTCCGTGCCGCCGCCTGGCGGAAAGGTCACAACGATGGTGATGGGCTTTTCAAAACGGACTGCGGCCGTGCCCGCGCGGGCATGCCAGATCCCCGCCGCCGTCACCGCCAGCGCTGCAGCAACCAGTACCGCCCAGCTGCGGCGCTCCTTAAGCACGGCCTTCATCAATGCCCCCTAAAACAAGGGAGCGCAAGCAAGCGCCGCTGCGAAGCGAAGCTTGCCTCCTGCCATGGAGGCAAGCGCCAAAGCCGCTCGGGGGGCAGGCCATCAAGCGTCCAGACCTATATCGAGAACGCGCGCGCTGTGCGTGAGCCAGCCCACGGCGATCTGGTCCACGCCCGTGGCAGCCACGGCAGGTGCGGTTTCGGGGGTAATGCGCCCCGAGGCTTCGGTGATGGCCCGGCCCTTGCACATGCCGACCGCAGTGCGCAGATCATCCAGACCCATATTGTCCAGCAGCACCACATCCACGCCCAGTTGCAGTGCCACATCCAACTGGGCCAGCGTATCCACTTCCAGCTCGATCTTGACCATATGACCCACGCCGGCACGAGCACGCCCCACAGCCGTGGCGACATCGCCGGCCAGTGCAATGTGGTTGTCCTTGATGAGTACGGCGTCGTCCAGGCCAAAACGGTGGTTGCTGCCACCACCGACACGCACGGCGTACTTCTGCAAGGCTCGCAGGCCCGGCATGGTCTTGCGCGTGCAGGTCACTCGGGTGCCAAAGGGCTTGATGGCCTCGGCAATCGAATGCGTGGAGCTGGCCACGCCGCTGAGATGACAGAGATAGTTGAGCGCCGTACGCTCGGCCGTGAGAATGGCTCGGCTTTTGCCACGAATGCGTGCGATCTCCATGCCTGGCTGCAGCAGCGTGCCGTCTGCGCAGCGGACGTCAAATGCCATGCGAGCATCCATCAGCACAAAGGCCAGACGTGCCAGATCAAGTCCGGCCAAGATGCCATCCTGCCTGGCCACCAGGCGCAACTCGCCTACCGCATCGGCAGGAACAATGGTGTCGGTGGTCAAGTCTGCGGCGCGTCCCAGATCTTCCAGCAAGGCCATGCGTACCAGCGGCTCCAGCATTACATCGGGCAGGGCGGGAACGGGCAAGGCTGCAGTTTTATTAATGCTCATTTTGAGTATTTGTAGTTCAATAAAAAACGCAAAGACTTCCAGATCGCTTTCAGGCCTTACGCAAACCGACTTATGCTAAGTCTGAGCATTATCTAAGTCAAGCCACTCCCGCAGTGAAAACAGTCCTCCATCCGAAGACTGGCTCAGGGGCTAATGACTTCTTGCCAGCGGCAGCTTGTTGCCAGCAATGGCGCGCTCAAGCATGACATTGCGTCGGAAGCGGAACAGCTTGGCCGGGCGACCCGCACCTACGGCCGTCATCTGGCCGGTTTCCTCAACCAGGGCCTGCTGCTCTATCAGGCGCCGGAAGTTCTGCTTGTGCAAGCCGCGCCCCGCCAATGCCTCCACCGTCTGTTGCAACTGCAGCAGCGAGAATTCCTCGGGCATCAGTTCAAACACCACGGGCCGATATTTGATCTTGGCGCGCAAACGGGCCATACCGGTCGCAAGAATGCGGCGGTGATCATTACTCATGGCGGCACCGGGCAGCAATTGGGCAGCGCGTGCTTCATCGCCCTCACCCCAGGCTTCAGGCACCACACCTGCCTCGAACAGCAGCTCGTAGCGCTGCAGAACCAACTCCTCGTTCCATTCGTGCTCATCCAGGCCAAAAGTCATTGAGGCTCTTTGCCAACGTGCGCTTCTAGCGACACTATCTGAAGCAGCTTCGCTCCAGGCATGCAGCGCCGGCGCAATGCGCTCGGCGATCACGCCGGGCATACCGTCGCGCCAGTCCTCCCAGGGAAAGTAGCGATACCAGTCCTGCCAGCCCGGCTGTGCGGCGCCGACCTCGTCCAGCTCCTGCGTCAGCGCCAGATAGCTGATGGAGATGACATGCATGCCCAGTTGCTGCGAGCGCTCCCGGTCTGCAAAGGTGTAGAGCTGCTCCACAAAGCCCAGAGGATGGTGGGTCTGTTTCTCCACCCAGGCACGCAGGCTGGCCTGCAGCGAGCGGTGGTTGCTGGTAAAAGGCCCGGCAGGCAAGGCACGCCCGGACCCGGTGGTCAGGATACGGGGCTGGCCACCCGTGACGGCAACCAGCACTGCCACCAGATCGGCCTGCACGGAATGCAGTTCGGAATTGTTCAAACCACTCAAAAGCTATGAAGACGAGGACAGGGAGGAAGAGCAAATTCTAAGGTGAGGCAGCCCCTGTCCACGGCTTATCCGGACTCTTCCCCGAAAAGGTCAAGGAATCGCCCTGCGCCAGCAGCTCGGGTGCGTGCACCAAAGGCATGTTCATCGACCCCGTGGCGATGGCCACCTGATTGCGCCCCCGATGCTTGGCCCTGTAGAGCGCCGCATCTGCGCGCTTGAGCAGATCGTCCTCGGTTTCACCCGGCTCCCAGAGCCCAACCCCCAAAGAGATGGTAAAACGCCCCACCTCAGGATCCGCGCATTCCTCCACGGCACAGCGAATGCGCTCTGCCAAGCCTGCAGCCACACCGAGGCTGGCATCCGAGAGGACGATCAGGAACTCCTCTCCGCCCCAGCGCACGGCATGGTCATAGCGACGAACCTTGCCGGAAAGCACATGTGCCACCATCTTGAGCACGCGATCTCCGGCAACATGACCAAAGCGGTCGTTGACCTGCTTGAAAAGATCGATATCGCCCAATATCACGCCATAAGGTCGCAGCTGATTCTGAGCCTGGAGCTGGTTGCGCTTGAGCTCGATCTCGCCTGCATGGCGGTTGAGCAAGCCGGTCAGCTTGTCGCGGTTTGCACGCTCACGCAACTCCATCTCTCGTTGCACCATGCGACTGATGTCTTTTGATGCCCCTACATAGTGGCTGATCTGCCCTGACTCGTCGCGCAGAGCTGCAATGCTTTGCTCGGCGTAATACACGCCGCCGCTTTTGTGACGGTTGATGAAGGTGGCGCGAAAATTGTGGCCAAGACTCAATGCTTCCTGCAACTGGGCATAGAACTCGGGCTCATGCAGGCCCGAGCGCAGCATCTCGGTGGGCTGGCCCAGCAGTTCCGCCGCGCTATAGCCCGTGAGAGCTTCAAAAGCCTGGTTGACAAAGACGATGGTGGAGTCGCGATCCGTGATCAAAATGCCGTCATTGGCCGCATTCAATGCCCTGGCGAGCAGCGCGCGCTCCTGCTCGGCCTGCACACGCTCCGAAATATCGCGCTGCACCGCCACAAAATGCCGAATGACGCCCTTGTCATCACGCACAGGGGAGATATTCCACTCCACATGGTAGGTGCTGCCGTCCTTGCGGTAGTTCACCACACTGCCCTGAAGTGGCAGGCCTTGCTCCAGGGACTCATGCAAACGCTGCAATACCAGTTGATCCGTCAGCGGCCCCTGCAACATGCGCGGCGAGTGGCCCAGAAGCTCTGCTTCGGTGTACCCGGTCATCTCGCACATGGCCGCATTGCAGTACTCGATGACAGGCCCCTCTCCATCCAACCTGGCATCGGTAATCATCACCGCGCAAAAGGACTGAGCCATGGCGATCTCCAGCAGCGGGCCGGTGATCGTTCGCTTTGTGATGGCATTGGCACGAATCATGTTTGGAACCTCGAGCGCGCTTGCAGTCGTGGAGGCTCATTATTCGTTACTTTGCGTCACTTGCGTATACCAAAAACACAGCATCTCAGCTTGTCCACGCGGAGCTGCCCGCGCCCGCTCCCCGTGCGCATCCCCATGCGCAGGGATATCGACAGCTCAGACCGTGCATACCCGATACCTGCATGACACGAATACTGAACACCGCTTCCGGATGCCATCGGATGGCAGCTGCCAGCCTCAGTCCGAGCGCAATGTGAGCACGGGGCCGCCCCTTACCAGCCGGTTTTGCATTGCCGAAGCCGCCGAGCGGCAAATCCGGAAAAGGCAGCCACCCCAGTGGCGTGCCGCAGCCATGTCCATGATTCCTGGAAGTAAACACCCATCAAAAGAAAGCACGGTGGCTGGCCTCAAGGACCAGACCGTTGTGGCGTCCGGCAGTGGCTGCGGCATGGGCCGGGGCACGCATCGTGATTGCCGAAATCGAGGCTCTGGCTACCCAGGGCGATTGAGCCACGAGGCCCATGGGCACGCTCGCGCCACCTGACCTGCGCGGGGTCGCCTTCCAAGCATAAGCACCTCGTGCACCAGGCGGAAAAAAGGCGCAACGTCCCGGCCTCTGACAGGAAAGGTGCGCCACGGGACTCTCTGTCAGGCTGCTTTCCAGAAAATATAGTCGGCCTGATACTGCACGACCTGCTTGCTGCCCAGATTCGCGGCTGCGCAGGCCATGCTCGGCGCGACGCCCCCCCTGGTTGCCACACGCTGGATATAGGTCACCCCCTGCATGGCTCCCATGCCGGTGGCAGGATTGGCCTTGACCAGTTGCACAGGGATATTGCCCGCTCCGGCAGGAGCCACGGCAAGCTGCGTGGCAGTGACCTTGGAGCCGTCGTTATTCTCCCAAGTCGCTGGCGGCCCCCAGTATTTGCCGATGACCGTACCGCTTCGCGTTTGCAGCTTGGCATCGGGGCCTACAAACACCCATTCGTGCTCGGCTGCCATGTCCTTTTTGGCCCGGCACTCATAGGTGATCTGGCCAACACCCACGGTCTCCATGGCCACTTTGTGTCCTGCGGGCACTTGCACGGAAACCGGAAGTTCTGCTTGTGAGTACATGGAGTGAGAGCCCATGGATGAGCAAGCGCTCAGGCCAAGCGCGGACAGGCACAGAGCGGTTAGCGAAAGTGTGTATCGGTGCGTCATGAGTATTCCCTCAAACAAGATAAAAAAATGCACCGGGCGAGACTGCCCGGTACCCGGGGCTTCGCTAGGTCAGCCACCAAATGACAAGGCATTGCTTGGCAAGGGGCGGCCGAGGGCCGAGATCAGGGCCGTGTAGTGCATGGTTTCATCGGCGGCCAGACGTCCTGCGACCTTGGCCAGGTCACGGTTTTCGAAAGCAGGAATGACGCCCAGGTAGGCATTGGTCGCACCAAGCTCCAGTCTTGCAGCGAGAGCCAGTACATCAGCCTGGCTTTTCAGGGTTGCTGCCTTCAGCGATTCGGCATAGGTCTGCATCGAGGCCTCGGCCACCGGTTTTCCGCCCATCTTCTGGATGGTGGCAATCAGAGCGTCACGGTGGGCCTTGTGATGGCTTTGGAACAGCAGGGCCACATCCAGCACGGGCTTTTGCAGCAGGCCGCTACCAGCACCCAGCTGGTAGGCGTTGATGGCCTCATGCTCCAGCCCCAGGGCCACATTGAGAATGGATACATCCTTGGCTGGATCATTGCCCATGCCTTGGGCCAGAGCCTCGTTGCCTGCCAACATGGCGACCGCCACCGCTGACAAAGTGCCGGTAGTACCCAGAAATCCGCGACGCGAGGCCATGGGTGAGGAATGGCCTTCAAACAGATGGATGCTCATGATGACTCCTAATTGGATGTGGGGATCTGTCGGCTATTGCGGTGTCCGACATTTGGAATACGCATCCTTTGGCGCGGTGGATTCAAGTTTTCTGAAATTTTTTTTCAGCCATTTCGCGCGTTGTCCAAATCCAGTGGCTGAGTTGCTGCGTATAGGTGATTACCAGGAACTGCAACATGCCTTGGCAGTTATCCAACAGCACAGCATGAAGCAGGTCCGACTGATCAAAATGGCTGCATGAGCGCCAAAACACCGGACCACCAACTGATGGACTTGATCGACCGCGTAGCAACCCGGGACGAGGTTGCTCTCAAGCTGCTGTACGACCAGACCGCCTCACGGCTGTATGGCCTGGCTCTGCGCATACTTGGTAATAAAGAGTGGGCAGAAGATGTGCTGCAGGAGAGCTTTCTGGGTATCTGGCGCAGTGCGCAGACCTACCGGGACTCGCTCAGCCCACCCCTGGCCTGGATGGGCATGCTGGTGCGCAGCCGGGCCCTGGACTTTTTGCGCCGGCGCAGAGCCGAGCGCCTGCATCTCAATTTACCGATTGAGGACTTTGAGGAGTTGCCCCAGGACAAGGACGCGCAAGGACCAATGCAATTGGTGGAGGCCAGTGAACAAGCTGTGGTCTTGCACCAGTGTCTGCAAAAGCTGGAGCAGCCACAGCGCCAGGTGGTAAGCCTGGCCTATCTGAATGAATTAAGTCATAGCGAACTGGCCAGCAGCCTGAAGCTGCCGCTGGGCACCGTCAAGACTTGGATGCGCCGCAGCTTGGAGCAACTGCGCAAATGCATGGCGCGCCACGTCTGAGTGCCAGGAGTCGACATCATGAATCTGACCCAAAACCCTGAATTACTTGACCGACTGGCTGCCTCCTATTCACTGGGAACTTTGCACGGAGGGGCACGCCGTCGCTTTGAGCAACTGGCACGCGAATATCCACAGGTACGGGCGGCAGCATTGCTGTGGCAAGGTCGCTGGTCGGCCTTCTCCGAGGTTCAGACTCCCATACAGCCCGATGAAGCGGTCTGGACACGCATAGTCAATGTGCTGCAAGCCGAAAATGCCAACATCAGACTGGCTCGCCAACGTGAGGCTGCTGCGTCGAAGTCGCCAGTGCGGTCACTCTCTTGGTGGCGTGGGCTGGCCATGGCAGGCGGATTGGCCACTGTGGCGGCTGTCTCGGTGGGGCTTTGGTCTCATCAGGGGCTCAAAGACGCCTCACAGCAACAACTGTCTGCGCTGCAAGCTCAGCTCCAGATGACACAGGCTGCACTGCAGTCTACGCCCCAGATTCAGTATGTGGCGGTGCTGGCCGACGGCAAGGCCGATGCATCCATGCTGGTGACGTTCGATCCTCGACATAGGCAATTGGTGTTGCAGCGTGTGAGCGGCTTTAAGGAAGCGGATAACCAGTCTTTGCAACTGTGGGCCTTGCCCCAGCAAGGCGCACCGCGCTCCTTGGGCGTCATGGGTGATGGAAAGCATGAGCAACTCACTGCGCAGGAGAGCGATGTGAACGCAATCCCGGCCCTGGCCATCAGCCTGGAGCCGAAAGGCGGCGTCCCCAGCTCAACGGGGCCGACTGGCCCGGTGCTTTTCAAGGGCGCACTCATTCGCCGAGATCTCTGATTGGCGTCTGCATGGACACTGCAGCGCACTGTGCCCGATTTGTCCTGAACCATTGAGGTGCAACAGCTGCGATCAATGGCGAGTCCTGTCGCTGCTTTGTGCTGCAAAAACGGTGTAGCAGCTTGCTCTGCCGAATGAGCGCTTTTGATTGCTTGGCAAATGCGCGACCATCTTTCAGGCCTCTCGGAGGCGCAATATAAGTTGCGGCATCGCTGTATGACCACAGTGGCGCTGTTGCATAAAACAGTTTCGTGCCAGGCTATCGGCTTGTCCTTTGCTTTCGTGACACAGCTCAAGCGACGAATACGTGCAGAGTCGGAGCCGGCATTGTTAGCTCGCACCGATGGGCCGACGGACTTGAACAACCGCCGCAGACTCGACGAAATGCTGGATCAGGAATCGCACAGGGCAAGACGAAACCATAGTATTTTTTCATTGCTATTCGTCGATATTGACAGGTTCAAGGTCTACAACGACACATACGGACACCAAGCTGGGGATGACGTCATCGCAACCATCGCCAAATACATCGGTGACAGTATTCGCAGGCCAGGAGATATCTCAGCTCGTTATGGAGGCGAGGAGTTCATCGTTGTTTTGCCGGATACATCTCTAGAGGGTGCGTCATGCATTGCGGAAGACATCCGCGCCGTCGTTTCGCAACTCTCTGTTGAGCACTGCGGAAGCGAATTCGGCTACATCACAGTCAGCATTGGTTGTGCGGCATGGGTGCCAGAACACGATGCAGATGTAGCCTCGGTGATCCGTTCGGCCGATGAGGCGCTGTACAGGGCCAAGACGACAGGTCACAACAAAGTTGTTGTATTCACCAACAGTCCGACACAGCAAGTAGCAGACTTTCGGGGCACAACGCAAAGCCATAGCCAGTCCCTCATCTGAATCCGCCATGGAAGCGGCACCAGTACTGGTGCTCGATGAACACAAGAAAGAATGACGAACAGCTTGCAATGCCGCTTACCAATGTCTGCTTGCCCTGGCAGCAGCAAAGGCCGCAACGGATCTTGCCGAAGGCCAGAAGCTGTCTGTCACAAACTTCAGCTTCTGCGCTGGTGAGCTGCACTACGATCAACACCAAAACTGCCACTACATCCCCAGCGAACCAATCGAGCGACATCGAGTTGAGGAACGGATGCATGCGCATTGGCTGCTCAGGCTCTCGGAAGCCACAGACAATGTTGAAAGGCCATGCTCAGCCTGGATTGCTGGAGCATGCTCTGCGAGCTCAAGGGGTCCAGGCTGCGTGCACTACAGCCACTGGCCCTGCGGGCATTGTGAATGCGGCGCCAGCTCCGCATCTAACGGTCAATTCAGCAGGAGGAAGAGATGTCATATATCGATGGTTTTGTGATCGCTGTCCCCACCGCCAACAAGCAGAAATTCATTGAGCACGCGCGCAAGCTCGACCCGATATTCATCGAGCTGGGCGCAATCAGGGTGATCGAGGCTTGGGGAGATGACGTCCCCGATGGCAAAGTCACCGACTTCCGCCGCTCGGTTCAGGCTACGGCCGAGGAGACGGTTGCTTTTTCATGGGTCGAATGGCCGGACAAGGCCACGCGTGACGCCGCCATGAAGAAGATGATGGAAGACCCGCGCATGGACCCATCCGCCCCCGGCAACCCGCCCATGCCCTTCGATGGCAAACGCATGATCTTTGGGGGTTTCGAACAGGTCGTCGAAGTGAAGCCTTGAGGTCTGATGTTCAGCTCATTGAGCTGTCAGGTTCAAACCCAGGCGACATCCCCCTCTCACCCAGTTGCTTGATGCAATGCAGCCTGGTCTCCGCCAAGCTGCGCCGGTGATCCCCACGCCAGCCATGGCATGGCCTGCGTCCAAAGCGCCTGCATGCGGCAGTCGTTCTCATTGCGATGCATAAAGACATCGCCTTTGCGCATCCGGGCGCTCTCTCGGGGGAAGTGATGGGTGTGGAGGGGCGATATGCAGGGGCTACGTGTCATGAGCTCCATGAACTGTGACGGTCCACCGTAACTCGTCGCAGTGGGTTGTGCCTGCAATCTCGGCAGCACAGCCGCCCCGGGGGAATTTGAGTTCAGTGGACTCAGCAAGCACAAGCAGCCAACCTCGCTGGATTGATGCGCCGCTTGCCGATACCGGCTATCGCCACCTCCGGCACAAAGGCGGCGGCTGAGCGCTGCCTCGTACTGCGTCCAGTTGGTGCTCGATAGCGGGGCTGGACTGCTGGGAGCTGTGCCCAGAGCATCCAGACCTGCCTGCTGCCGCGACACTGATTGATTCAACAATGCCGCCGCAAGCATCCGCCAGATGAGGTTCAATGACGGTAGCACCTGGGCACACATGGGCATCCATATGTGACCGGGTGCATGTCAATCGTGCTTATTTGGGAGAGAACAGGAAGTTCATCACATCGCCGTCCCTGACGATGTACTCCTTGCCTTCGGCGCGCATCTTGCCGGCATCCTTGGCACCCTGTTCGCCCTTGAAAGCGACGAAGTCTTCAAAGGCAATGGTCTGGGCACGAATGAAGCCGCGCTCGAAGTCACCGTGAATCACGCCTGCTGCCTGAGGAGCCGTAGCGCCGACACGCACCGTCCAGGCACGCACTTCCTTTTCACCGGCGGTGAAATAGGTCTGCAGGCCCAGCAGTTTGAAGCCTGCACGGATCAGGCGGTTCAGGCCAGGCTCTTCCAGGCCCAGCTCCTGCAGGAACATATCGCGGTCTTCGTCTTCCATCTCGGCCATCTCGGCCTCGATCTTGGCGCAGATGGCCACCACGGGTGCGCCCTGAGCTTCTGCATATTCCTTGAGACGATCCAGAAAAGGATTGTTTTCAAAGCCGTCTTCGGACACGTTGCCCACAAACATGGCGGGCTTGGCAGTGATCAGGCAGAAAGGCTTGAGCAGGGGCGCATCTTCCTTGGACACCGGCACCACACGGGCGGGCTTGCCTTCATTCAGGGCTGCTTGAATGGGCGTCAGCAGCGCCACCAGCTTGGCAGCTTCCTTGTCGTTACCGGACTTGGCAGCCTTGCTGTAGCGGTTCACCGCCTTTTCCACCGTGGCCAGGTCGGCCAGGCACAACTCGGTCTGGATGACTTCGATGTCGGAAATCGGGTCCACCTTGCCCGCCACGTGGATCACGTTGGGATCTTCAAAGCAGCGCACCACGTTGACGATGGCATCGGTTTCGCGGATATGGGCCAGGAACTGGTTGCCCAGTCCTTCGCCCTTGGAAGCACCAGCCACCAGGCCGGCGATGTCCACGAACTCCACAATCGCGGGAACAATACGCTCGGGCTTGACGATCTCGGAGAGCTGATCCAGACGTGGATCGGGCACTTCCACCACGCCGGTGTTGGGCTCGATCGTGCAGAAGGGATAGTTTTCGGCGGCGATGCCGGCCTTGGTCAGGGCGTTGAAAAGAGTGGACTTGCCCACGTTGGGCAGGCCCACGATGCCGCATTTGAGGCTCATGGAAATTCCTTATGTATCAATGCACTATCGAGCACCACACCCATGTGGCGGAAGTGCCCGATCCGCATCGTCGCGAATCCGGTTCTTTTGAAGCGTGACCCATACGCACTCTGTTCACCCAGAGTTTCGTCCTGGTTTGGCCACGGAAAGCCCCCGATTGTAATGACCCGGCAATCTCTGCTCATCTGCGGTAGATTGCGCCGCTGTTGCGGCCAGACAGCAAAAAAGCCTGCGCAAAGACAGGCTTGGGAGAAAAAGTCCGAGAAATGCCGAATCAATCGGCAGCCAACGCCGGCGAACTCTGTCGCATGGGGCCAAACAATTGCTCCAGCCCGGCAGTCTCCTGCAGCAGCCGGAACTGGGATTGCGGACTGCACAGATATTTGGTCATGCAGGGTGTGCGACAGCCGCGCATCAAGGCCGGCACCTTCTGGGCAAACTCCAGCACCCAGTCTCCGGCCTCACAGCCAATATGACCATGACCGTCGGGCAGACAGAAATCGCTGCCGGGAGCACGAAAAGTCAGGCGAGCGATCTTTCCGGCAAACGCACTGCTGCCGGTGAGAACCACGAAATCGCCAGTTTTGAATTCAGCCATGCCGCCCTCCCCTCGTTGCCGCTGCCAATGGCCTTATTGGACACTGGTTCCGCTGCATCACTATTACAGGGATGCCCCAAGTCTTTGAGGGTCAAAGGCCTACTCCCTCAATCAAAGCGCAGATTACCCGCCAGTTGCTGGCCCACAGCCAGCTCTGCTGCTGCATCCGCAGCGTCCGGCAGACCCAGCACTAGGGCATTCATACCAAAAGTAATAGCACCATCCACACGCGAATCTTGGCGATAGCTGGAAATGGAGTCTCCCACTGCCGTGCCGGGTTCGGCGGTGTCGGGATCGATATCGGGAATCGGGCAGCGCGTACAGGGCTTGCAGGGCAGCAGGCTCAGACCGGGCAACTGGGGCAGCTCCAGCTGTTCCACACGATCTTCATCATGGGCCTCGATATCGGCAATCACGATATTCGGGCGAAAGCGCCGCGCATCGACAGCAGCCTCGCCGGCCTGCATCAGTCGCTGATTGAGCTCGTCCACGGCCGACTGGCTGAGCAGCAGCAAAGGGTAGCCGTCGGCAAAATGCACCGGAGCATCGCTATCGCCCACCCAGCGTTCGCTGGCCCGGCGCGGTTGCGAACTATCAAAGCGCACCAACTGGCAGTTATCCGCCAGAGCCCGGCTCAGCCAGCTGCGTGCAGGCGCGGCCCATTCACCGAGGTCCCAGGCATCGACCGTATCCTTCCAGACCCGCGCGCGGCATTTGCTGCCCTGTACCAGCAAAGGAATCTGCAAGCTGTCCATGCCCGGAAAATGCAGCAGCAAGTACTCATTCGTAATCTCGGGCCGGATCAGAGCCATGCGCGGATGACTGCGCTGCGTCAAGAAATCGCCATTGGCGTCGACCACCATCCAGTGCCGGTCCCATTGCAGGCCGTGGCGCGAGAGCTGGGCCTTCGGCACGGCAATACCGGCGCAGGATTTGACGGGGTAGATCCACAGTTCGGCAATCCGGCCCTGCACGTCATAGGCGTTGTCGGTCATCACATCTCCTTCGAATACGGATTCATCTCTCATTTTGCCCTCTAGTCCCTGCTTGACCTGCACAGCCCGCTATCAACAGCATAGCTGGCTGCAGCCAGCGACCGCATGGCACGAGGTTTCCTCTATGAGCGCAGGCCCTGTCCGCGCCTCCTACAATGCCGGACATGGCGCAAACCTTTGATGTATGTATTCGTGGAGCCGGCATTGTGGGCCGGACCTTGGCTCTTTTGCTGGCGCGTGAGCGTCTGCGTGTGGCGCTGGTGGCGCCGCCTCAGCCTCGATCCCCGCAACAAAAGGATGTGCGCGCCTATGCGCTCAATGCCAGTTCCAGGGCCGTGCTGCAGTCGTTGCGCTGCTGGCCTGACGACGAAGATGCCACACCCGTGGTCGGCATGCAGGTGTTTGGCGATCTGGACGGCCAGATCCAGTTCGACGCGGCTTCTCAGGAAGTGCCGGCACTGGCCTGGATCGTCGATGTCCCCGCGCTGGAGCAGCGCCTGGCCGAGGCCGTGCGCTATCAACCCCAGGTGGAAATCGTCAAGGAACCGGTGGAGGCCGCACTCACCGCCGTCTGCGAAGGCCGCTCCAGCAGCACGCGCACCGAATTCGGCGTGGAGTTCTCCGTCACGCCCTATTCCCAGCACGCCATTGCCACCCGGTTGAGCTGTGAGCTGGCGCATGGCGGCATTGCACGCCAGTGGTTCACGCCGGAAGGGATTCTGGCCTTTCTGCCCATGGGCGGACCCGACGGTCACGAAGTGGCCGTTGTCTGGTCGCTGGAACAATCGCTGGTGCCTGACTGGCTGGAAAGCGACGAAGAGAGCTTTACCACCCGCCTGCAGTCCATCAGCCAGGATGCGCTGGGCCAGCTGGAGCTGGTGGCCGAGCGCGCCACCTGGCCTCTGCAGCAGGCCGTGGCCGACCGCTGGTGCGGACCGCTGGACAGGAACAGCCAACAAAGCTGGGTGCTGGCAGGTGACGCCGCCCACAACGTCCACCCGCTGGCCGGCCAGGGTCTGAACCTGGGCCTGGGCGATGTGCAGACTCTGGCACGCATCCTTCAGGAGCGCGACTACTGGCGCAGCCCCGCCGATCTGAAGCTGCTGCGCCAGTACGAGCGTGAGCGCAAGGCATCTCTGGCCCCCATGGGCCTGGCCATGGACGGGCTGCAGCAGCTGTTTGCCCGTCCCGAAGTGCCTGTGCAGATGCTGCGCAACTGGGGCATGAAGGGTTTTGAGCGCAGCGGCCTGCTCAAGTCCTGGATGGCCAAGCAGGCCATGGGTCTGCTCTGAGAAGACGGCTCAGGGAACCCTTGACTCAGTCCGTAGTCCAAGCAACAGCCCTGCCGTTCATGCATAGTGGATGGCAGCCGACCTCATCCTTTCCACGCTGCAGCGCGCTGCAGCCCCATACATCTTCCATGAAACTTGTTGCCTGCCTGCTGGCCACCGCCAGCATGACCTTCGGCCTGAGCGTGCATGCCCAGGATGCCAACCTCAAGAAGACGCTGACCGAGCGCATTCCCCAGCTAGAGAAAATCGACGAGGTCCGCTCCACCCCCATGAGCGGCCTGTACGAAGTACGCGTGGGCACGGACATCTTCTACACCGATGCCAAGGGCAACTATCTGATTCAGGGCGAGCTGATCGACACCAAGGCGCGCCGCAACCTGACCGAAGACCGCATGACCCAGCTCACGGCCGTGGACTTCAAGCAGTTGCCCATCAAGGACGCCATCACCATCGTGCATGGCAAGGGCGAGCGCAAGATGGCCGTGTTTGAAGACCCGAACTGCGGCTACTGCAAGCGCTTTGAGAAAGACCTGCAGAGCGTGGACAACGTCACCATCCACCTCTTTCTCTACCCCATCCTGAGCCCGGACTCGGCCGAGAAGTCGCGCAATATCTGGTGCGCCAAGGACCAGGCCAAGGCGTGGCAGGAGCAGATGCTGAACAGCAAGAACGCGCCAGCCGCCCAGTGCGACCCTGCCGCCATCCAGCGCAATCTGGCTTTCGGCCGCAAGTACAAGATCACCGGCACGCCCACCGTGATTTTTTCCAACAATGTGCGTGTGCCCGGCGCCATCTCGGCTGCCGAGGTCGAAAAGCACCTGGCTGCCGCCAAGTAATCCCTGTCTCATTGCCGGAGCAGCGTGCACCTGATGAAGTTTCAGGCACGCTGCGATAGGTTCGCATGCTCCGGCCCGCATTTCTGGAGCTGCCATGACCTCTGATCCCAATACCTGCGGCATTCACTCCGACATCCGCTTCGCCGTGCAGGCCAGCGCGGTGGACGCCCATCTTTTTGATGTGGAGCTGCATATCGCCCAGCCTGCGGCGCAGCAGCTGCTGTCGCTGCCGGTGTGGATTCCGGGCAGCTATCTGGTGCGCGAGTTTTCCAAGAATCTGCAGGGCTTGAAGGCCACGCAGAACGGTGAGCCCGTGACCGTGCAACAGCTCAGCAAGAATCAATGGAAAATCGACTGCAACGCTGATTCAGCATGCGTTATCAGCTATCAGGTTTGCGCCTATGACACCTCGGTGCGCACGGCCTGGCTAGATCGCCGGCGTGGCTTCTTCAACGGCACCAGCCTGTGCCTGCGCGCGCATGGCCAGGAAGATCACCCCCATGCCCTGGAGCTGCTCGGCAGCCCCGCCACCGAGGGCTGGCAGGTGGCCACCGGCCTGAAGCCGGCGCAGGTCGACGCCAACGGCTTCGGCCTCTACACGGCAGCCCATTACGACGAGCTGGTGGACTGCCCCGTCGAAATGGGGCGCTTCTGGCGCGGCAGCTTTACGGTCGGCGGCGTGCCGCACGAGTTTGTGGTCGCCGGTGCCGCGCCCAGCTTTGATGGCGAGCGCCTGCTCGCCGATACGCAAAAGATCTGCGAGGCCGAGATCGCCTTCTGGCATGCCGACGGCAGCCAGCCGCCCATGGATCGCTATGTCTTCATGCTCAATGTGGTCGATGACAACTATGGCGGCCTCGAGCACCGCAACAGCACGGCACTGATCTGCGGCCGCCGCGATCTGCCGCGCAAGGCAGAAGCCAGGGCCGGCGAGGGCTACAACACCCTGCTGGGCCTGATCAGCCACGAGTACTTCCACACCTGGAACGTCAAGCGCCTGCGCCCGGCAGAACTGGCCCGCTACGACTACGAGCAGGAGAACTACACCGAGCTGCTGTGGTTCTTTGAAGGCTTCACCAGCTACTACGACGATCTGTTCCTGCGCCGCGCCGGACTGCTGGACAACAGCCAGTACCTCAAGCTCGTCACGCGCACCATCAACCAGGTGCTGCAGACGCCGGGCCGCCTGGTGCAGTCCGTGGCCGAGTCCAGCTTCGACGCCTGGGTCAAGTACTACCGCCAGGACGAGAACACTGCCAATCACACGGTCAGCTACTACACCAAGGGCTCGCTGGTTGCTCTGTGCCTCGATCTGGCCCTGCGCGCCAACGGTACGGGCAGCCTGGACGATGTGATGCGCGGCCTGTGGCGCTGCAGTGAAGGCGGCCCCATCAGCGAAGCCGATGTGCTGGCCGTGGTCAGCGAAGTGGGCAACCCCGAGATTGCCGGGCAGCTGCAAGCCTGGGTGCATTCCACCGAGGATCTGCCGCTGCGCGAGCTGCTGGCCACGCATGGAATCAAAAGCAAGGCCGAGCCCGCACAGCTGGCACAGAAACTGGGCCTGCGTGTCCAGGAAAACCATAGCGTGCAGATCAAGACCGTGCTGCGCGGCGGAGCTGCCGAGCAGGCCGGCATGATGGCTGGGGACGAATGGCTGGCCGTCGAGGCCGATGGTCAGCGCTGGCGCATCAACAAACTGGACGATGTGCAGCTGTACGCGGCCGGCTCCAATCAGCTCACGGCCTGGGTAGCACGTGACCAGCAGATTCTGCAGCTGACGCTGAACCTGGGCGGCCTGCTCGCCAAAGCCGCCAGCGAGGATGCAGATAGCGCCAGCCCCATCAGCAATCTGGGGCTTGAAATCAGCGACAAGGCCGCTGCAGAGCGCTGGCTGACGGGCATTGCGGCCTGAGCCCGCCCCCAAAGTGACGCTGCTGTGCGACAGCCGGCAGCCAGGCTCAGCGGTTATTCTTGGCAACAGCGATTCATTCTTTAGCAGGAGACAAACTTGGCCTACGAAACCATCGAAGTCCGCGTGGAAGCGGAAAAAGTCGGCATCATCACGCTGAACCGCCCCAAGCAGCTCAATGCCCTGAACGACCAGCTCATGGACGAACTGGGCGATGCGCTCAGGAAGTTCGATGCAGACAAAAGCATTGGCTGCATGATCATCACCGGCAGCGAACGCGCCTTTGCCGCCGGTGCCGACATCGGTGCCATGGCCAAGTACAGCTTTGCCGACGCCTATGGCGGCGACTACATCACGCGCAACTGGGAAACCATTCGCAGCATCCGCAAGCCCGTGATTGCCGCCGTCAGCGGCTTTGCCCTGGGTGGCGGCTGCGAGCTGGCGATGATGTGCGACTTCATCATCGCTGCCGATAACGCCAAGTTCGGCCAGCCAGAGATCAAGCTGGGCGTGATTCCCGGTGCCGGCGGCACGCAGCGCCTGCCGCGTGCCGTGGGCAAATCCAAGGCCATGGACATGGCTCTGACCGCCCGCATGATGGATGCCAGCGAGGCCGAGCGTGCCGGTCTGGTCAGCCGCGTCGTGCCTTTTGACAAGCTCATGGAAGAGACGCTGGGCGCCGCCATCATCATCAGCGGCTTCTCCCAGCTGGCCGTAATGGCTGCCAAGGAGTCCGTGAACCGCGCCTTCGAGAGCGGACTGTCCGACGGCGTGATGTTCGAGCGCCGCCTGTTCCACGCCCTGTTTGCCACCCAGGACCAGAAGGAAGGCATGGACGCCTTCGTGAACAAGCGCCCCGCTAACTTCACCCACCAGTAAGCACCAGGTTTTTCGCAAGAAATTTCAGCAAACCAATTGAAGCAGCTATTTTTTTGCATATAATCGCTGTCTTCGGTCGTATAGCTCAGTTGGTTAGAGCGCAGCATTCATAATGCTGATGTCGCAGGTTCGAGTCCCGCTACGACCACCAAACAGGAAACCGCAGTGCTTGCAAAAGCACTGCGGTTTTTTCTTTGTCCCCGAGACCGCTGCAGGCTGCGCACAAAAAATCCCAACTTGGCTGCCAAGGCAATTTCTTCCTATACAATTGCGGCCTGTCGGTCGTATAGCTCAGTTGGTTAGAGCGCAGCATTCATAATGCTGATGTCGCAGGTTCGAGTCCCGCTACGACCACCAAATTCAGGCCCCAGTTGCTCACGCAACTGGGGCTTTTCGCTTTTTACAGAGGCGACATTGCGCCGCGCTGCCCTTTCTGCCCCGCAGAAATCAACGCAGTCCGCGCCGCCATGCTCCAGCCGCTCAAACCTCCCCTTCAAGGACTTTTCCGTGCCCGTTGCACCTCAAGGATGCTGCACGCACGCTGCGTGCCCGCGCGCTGGTCTTGCGCCCAGCGGGGGCCTGCTTTTTTCTGCAAAAGCAGGCTCACAGGCCCGAAAAGTCCGTCTTCGCTCAAGGACTCTCCCGTGACCATACAAACCACAGGCGCCGTGGCAGGCACAGCCGCGCCCGCCGCTCCAACAGAAGTCAACGGATACAGCTGGAAAGCACTCATGGGCTCGGCCGTCGGCTACGCCATGGACGGCTTTGACCTGCTGATCCTGGGCTTCATGCTCTCGGCCATCTCCAAGGACCTGAACCTCACGCCCGGCCAGGCCGGCTCCCTCGTGACCTGGACCTTGATCGGTGCCGTCTTCGGCGGCATCGTCTTCGGCATGCTCAGCGACAAATACGGCCGCATCCGTGTGCTGACCTGGACGATTGTGCTGTTTGCCGTCTTTACCGGCCTGTGTGCTTTTGCACAAGGCTATTGGGACTTGCTGATCTACCGCACCATTGCCGGTATCGGCCTGGGCGGAGAGTTCGGCATCGGCATGGCACTGGCCGCCGAGGCCTGGCCCGCACGCCATCGCGCACGCGTCTCGTCCTATGTGGCGCTGGGCTGGCAACTGGGCGTGCTGGGCGCAGCCATGCTGACCCCGCTGCTGCTGCCCTCCATCGGCTGGCGCGGCATGTTTCTGGTCGGCGTGATTCCTGCTGTCGTGGCCTGGGTCATCCGCAACAAGCTGCATGAGCCCGAAGTGTTCGTGAACCGCAGCAAGCAGGAGCAGCCCTCGGCCATGCAATGCCTGAAGCTGCTGATGAAGGACAAGGCCACGCGCAAGATCAGCCTGGGCGTGATCGTGCTGACCTCGGTGCAGAACTTCGGCTACTACGGCATCATGATCTGGATGCCCAGCTTTCTGTCCAAGCAGATGGGCTTCAGCCTGACCAAGTCGTCGGTGTGGACGGCCGTCACCATCGTCGGCATGTCGCTGGGCATCTGGGTCTTTGGCCAGCTGGCCGACCGCATCGGCCGCAAGCCCACTTTCCTGATCTTCCAGGTCGGCTCCGTGATCTCGGTGCTGGCCTATTCCCAGCTCACCGATGCCACGGCCATGCTGTGGGTGGGCGCCATCATGGGCCTGTGCGTCAACGGCATGATGGGCGGCTATGGCGCCGTCATCAGCGAAGCCTACCCCACCGAAGCCCGCGCCACGGCTCAGAACGTGCTGTTCAACATCGGCCGCGCCGTCGGCGGCCTGGGCCCGGTCGTCATCGGTGCGCTGGCCATGGCCTACTCCTTCCAGGTGGCCATTGCCCTGCTGGCCGCCATCTATGTGCTGGACATGCTGGCCACGGTCTTTCTGATTCCCGAACTCAAGGGCAAGGAGCTTCATTAAAGATAGCTGCCATCGCAGACCCATCAAGCGCCAGAGCCTTAAAGCCTGGCGCTTTTTTTATTGCCCCTGAGTCGTCCCAAGGCAACAAACCTCCGCTTGGGCGCCCGACGCAGGGGCAGCGCGGCCACACGAAGCGGGCACGTATGAGGGCCTAGCCCCTTATCTGCGCTGCCCGAACACTTCGCTGACCAACTCCCTCAGCCACAGGTTCGCGGGCTCCTGCGCAAAGCGCCAGCTCCAGTGCAGCGACACATCGAAGGCACTGTCTGGCAGATCGGCCTGCAGCACCACATAGCCACCCTGTGCTTCAAACGTCTCGGCAATCTCGGCGGGCATGATGACGGCCAGATCCGTCTGGTGCACGATGGAGGGCACGGCCATGAAGTGGGCCGCCGACAGCCGCACCTGATCCTGCAGCTCGAGCTTGCGCAGAATGTGCAGCGTCTCGGAATGCGAGCGCACGGCCACATAGTCGAGCCCGCGCAAATGTTCAGCACTCAGCCTCTCGGTCTTCAAGCCCTTGAGCACCGGATGCCCCTGGCGCAGCAACAAGGCGTAGTGATCGGACAGCAGCACCTTCTGCTGCGTGCCCGTCACACCGGGCAGAAAGCCGATGGCGATATCCAGCGAGCCACGATCCAGCGCATCGGCAATCTCGCCCATGGGCATGGGCAGGGTTTGCAGCTGCACATGGGGCGCCCGGCCTCTCAAGGCCTGCATCAGTGGTGGCAAGAAGCGCGCCTCACCGATGTCGCTGAGGTGAATGCGAAAGCACTGATTCGCCTGCAAGGGATCAAAACTGTGCGCCTCTGCCAAGGCCACCTCCAGCGTTGCCAGCGCAGTTCTGACCGCCTGAGCCAGCCGCTCGGCACGCGGCGTGGGGCGTACGCCCCCATGCATGCGCTCGAACAGCGGATCGCCCAGCAAATGGCGCAGCCGCGTCACCGCCTGACTGGCTGCGGGCTGGGACAGGCCCAGCTCCTGCGAAGCGCGGCTGACGCTGCCGTGGCGAAACACCGCATCGAAAACACGCAACAGATTGAGATCCAGACCTGATATATCCATTAAACGAATATCTCTTAGATGTTTTATTCAATTGCTGGAAATTATCGCCAAAGGCAGGATGGATGCCAACAGTGCCAAGGCCCAGTGCCAGCCCGATCCAAGGAGAAATTTTTGCCTGCCAACACCGCCCCCAATGCCCAGGCCGCCGAGGTCTTCACCGTCCGCCACGCCGTCATCAACATGCTGCGCGAGCTGGGCATGACGCGCATCTTCGGCAACCCGGGCTCCACCGAGCTGCCCTTGTTTCGCGACTATCCCGAGGACTTCTCCTACATCCTCGGCCTGCAGGAAACCGTGGTCGTGGGCATGGCAGACGGCTATGCCCAGGCCACGCGCAATGCCAGCTTCGTGAACCTGCACTCAGCCGCCGGCGTGGGCCACGCCATGGCCAATATCTTCACGGCCTTCAAGAACCGCACGCCCATGGTCATCACAGCCGGCCAGCAGACCCGCTCGCTGCTGCAGTTCGACCCCTTCCTGCACTCCAACCAGGCCGCCGAGCTGCCCAAGCCCTATGTGAAGTGGAGCTGCGAGCCCGCACGCGCCGAGGACGTGCCCCAGGCCCTGGCGCGTGCCTACTACATCGCCATGCAGGAGCCGCGCGGCCCGGTCTTCGTCTCCATTCCCGCCGATGACTGGGATGTGCCCTGCGAGCCCATCACGCTGCGCAAGGTCGGCTTTGAAACCCGACCCGACCCACGCCTGCTGGAGAGCATCGGCCAGGCGTTGGAGAGTGCGCGCGCACCGGCCTTCGTGGTCGGAGCGGCCGTGGACCGCAGCCAGGCCTTCGAGGCCGTCCAGGCCCTGGCCGAACGCCACCAGGCTCGCGTCTATGTGGCCCCCATGAGCGGGCGCTGCGGCTTCCCCGAAGACCATGCGCTGTTCGGCGGCTTCCTGCCAGCCATGCGCGAGCGCATCGTGGACAGGCTCTCGGGCCATGATGTGGTCTTCGTCATCGGCGCACCAGCCTTCACCTACCACGTCGAAGGCCACGGCCCCTTCATCGCCGAGGGCACGCAGCTGTTCCAGCTCATCGAGGACCCCGCCATCGCCGCCTGGGCCCCCGTGGGCGACGCGGCCGTGGGCAATATCCGCATGGGCGTGCAGGAGTTGCTTGCCCGCCCCCTGACACATCAGCGCCCTGCGCTCCAGCCCCGGCCCGCCATACCGGCGCCGGCGGCACCCGAGCCGGGCGAGCTGATGACCGATGCCTTCCTCATGCACACACTGGCCCAGGTGCGATCGCGCGACAGCATCATCGTCGAGGAGGCGCCAGGCTCGCGCTCCATCATCCAGGCCCATCTGCCCATCTTCGCTGCCGAGACCTTCTTCACCATGTGCAGCGGCGGGCTGGGCCACAGCCTGCCTGCTTCCGTAGGCATCGCGCTGGCCAAGCCCGACAAGAAGGTCATAGGCGTCATCGGCGACGGCTCGGCCATGTACGCCATCCAGGCACTGTGGAGCGCAGCCCATCTGAAGCTGCCGATCACCTACATCATTGTCAAGAACCGCCGCTACGCCGCCCTGCAGGATTTCTCCAGGGTGTTCGGCTACCGCGAGGGCGAGAAGGTCGAGGGAACGGACCTGCCCGACATCGACTTCGTGGCCCTGGCCAAGGGCCAGGGCTGCGACGGCGTGCGCGTCACCGAAGCCGCCCAGCTGCCCCAGGTTCTGCGGGACGCCCTGCGCAGCCCGCGCGCCACGCTGGTCGAAGTCGAGGTCGCCTGACCCGCCCCGCGCCCTCGGAGACAAGACATGCACAACACACAAGAGCCGCAAGCGGCCACCGTCGGCATCCTGGGAGCGGGGGCCATGGGCACCCTGTTCGGCACCCGGCTGGCCCGGGCCGGCATCCCCGTCACGCTGGTGGATGTCAACGCGCAGCTGCTCCAGGCCATCCGCGAGCACGGCGTGCACTGCGAGACCGACCAGGGCCCGCTGCACGCAGGCGTTCAGGCCCTGCAGGCCCATGAGCTGACGCAGCCGCCCGCGCGCTGGCTGATCTTCACCAAGGCCGCCCACACCCAGGCCGCGCTGCAAAGCATTGCCCACCTGATAGGGCCCGGGACCCTGCTGCTCAGCCTGCAAAACGGCATAGGACATATCGAGACCCTGCACGGATTTGCCGATGCCCAGCAGATCGCCGTAGGTGTGACGACATGGCCGGCCCGGTTGCTGGCTCCCGGAAAAGTGAGTTCGCTGGGCAGCGGCAAGATCCGTTTCATGCCGCGCACCGGACAGGTGGAAGCCGGCTTCCAGGACTTCTGCGACGACCTCAACCGCGCCGGGCTGCATTGCGAGATCGATCCCGAGGTCGAGACGGCCATCTGGGAAAAGCTGGCCTTCAATGCGGCCTTCAACGGTCTGTGCGGCATCACGCGCCAGACCGTGGACGCACTGGCCAGCCCCCTGGGCCGCAGCCTGATCCGCGAAGTCCTGGACGAGGTCGTTGCCGTGGCTGAGGCCAACGGCATCGCTGTGGACGCCCTCCGTATCCAGGCCACGGTGGAGGATGCACTGAACCACCATGTGGGACACCAGCCGTCGCTGCTGCAGGACCTGCTGGCGGGGCGCCCCACCGAGACCGACTCCATCCACGGTGCGGTGGTGCGCGCGGGCGAGCGGCATGGCATAGCCACGCCCATGACACTTACCCTGCACCGGCTCATCAGCATGACACAGCAGCGCACGCCATAGGACCAGGACTGGGCGAAGACGCATCGAAGGCTCGGGAAGACAGCAAAACAAAAAACAGCAGGGACCGGGCCCACGGATTCAACAACAAGGAGACAACATGCGCAGAACCTTTCTCAAAGCCGGCGCTGCTTGCGGTGTACAGCTCATGCTGGGTACGGCCCACGCCCAGCCGGCGTCCGGCAGACCCATGGAATGGGTGGTCGGCTTTGCCGCGGGCGGTGGCTCGGATGCTGTGGCTCGCGGCGTAGCCGAGGCCTGGGCCAAGCCCATCCATCGCAACATCGTGGTGATCAACAAGCCGGGCGCCGGCACCAACATCGCCGCAGAATATGCGGCGCGCTCGCGCGACTATGGCAACCTGGTCTTCACCGCCGACTTCGCCACCCTGGCCGCCAACCCGCATCTGTTCCCCAAGCTGGCCGACAACGCCGAGCAGGACTTCGTCCCCATCAGCCTGCTGGCGCGCTTTCCGCTGCTGCTGGTTGTCAACAACGACTTGCCGGTGCGCAGCTTCCAGGAATTCGCGGCCTGGGCCAAGGCCAACCCCGGCAAGCTCAGCTATGGATCTCCCGGGCTGGGCACCCCGCACCACCTGGCCACCGAACTGCTGGCGCAGAAGATGGGCGTGAAGATGACCCACGCACCCTATCGCGGCGCCGGCCCGGCCATGCTGGATGTGATCGGAGGCCAGATTCCCTTCATGCTGGTGGACAGCGCCGCAGGCCTGCCCCACATCAACACGGGCAAGGTCCGCGCCATCGGCGTGGCCAGTGCGCAGCGACTCAAGACTCTGCCCCAGATGCCCACGCTCATCGAGCAGGGCGTGGCCGGCTTCGAGGCCTACGCCTGGCAGGGCCTGGTCGCGCCCAGGGGCACGGATGACGCCACCATACAGATGTGGTCCAGGACGCTGCAGGAAACCCTGAAGACGCCGGCGGTGCAGGCCCGCTTCGAATCACTGGCCCTGGAGCCCCTGCCCAGCACTCCCGAGCAGATGCGCGAGTTCTGGCTCTCCGAGAAGAAGCGCTGGGGTGAGGTCATCAAGACCGCAGGCATCAAGCTGGACTGAGCGATATCAATGACAAGCAGGAAAACACATATGGAGACTCCCATCACTCAACGCCCCTGTGCACACAAGCCGCTGCGCGCCCTGATCACCAAAGGCTGGGCCAGCCTGGGCATGGCGCTTTGCCTGGCGCCGGCCGCCCAGGCGCAGACATGGCCGGATCGCCCCATCCGCCTGATCGTGAACTTCGCCCCTGGCGGCGCCGCCGATGTGATGGGGCGCGCGATCTCGCCCGCCATGAGCCAGGTGCTGGGCCAGTCCGTGGTGGTGGACAACAAGCCCGGAGCCAACGGCAATATCGGTATCAGCGAAACCGTGCGCTCTGCCAAGGACGGCTATACGCTGCTGCTGAGCAGCGGCGGCGGCATCAGCATCAATCCGCTGATCTACAGCAAGCTGCCGTTCAACCCTGAAAAGGACTTGATCCCCGTGGCTGCCGTGGCACGCGTGCATGTGTTTCTGGAAACCAACCCCAGCCTTGCCGTGAGCAATGTGCAGGACTTCATCAAGCACCTGCAGGCCAACCCCGGCAAGCTGTCCTACGGCTCGCCAGGCCCGGGCAGCTCGCCTCATCTGGCCGGTGAAATGTTCAAGCGCGCGGCCAAGGTCGATGCCAGCCATATTCCCTACAAGGGTGCCGGTCCGGCCCTGACCGATGTGCTCAGCGGCCAGTTGCAATACTGGTTCGATCCAGGCCCGGGACTCAAGCAGGTCGAGGCCGGCAAGCTCAAGCTGCTGGCCATAGGCAGCCCACACCGCTCGCCGCTGTACCCCAAGGTACCCACGCTGGCCGAAAGCGGCCTGCCGGGCTTCGATGCCGACACCTTGTTCGGCGTCTACGCTCCGGCCGGCACGCCCGCACCCGTGGTGGATGCCGTGCGCGCCAGCGTGATCAAGGCACTGGAGCAAAAGAGCGTGGTCGATGTGATACAGGGCCTGGGCGCCACGCCCGAGCCGCGCATGAGCCGCCAGGACTTCGTGGACCACCATGCCAAGGAACGCGCCCGCTTTGCACCGCTGATCAAGGAAATCGGCTTGAAAGTGGATTAAGGAATTTGAGTTCAACGTGGGAGTCCGGTTGCCCGAAAACTCCCTTTTGACCGCCCGTCTGCAAGGACCGGCGGTCTTTTTTTTGGCTTACGCCAACAAGAATGCTCAACAGGCATGCCTACCGACAAAACACCAAGCCAGATCCGAATTTGCGCAAGTCGTGTTTTAGTGGGACGCCACCGCCACCACTACCGCAGACTCGGCCACCTCCAGCCAGACATTGTCATTGGCCACCAGAGCGCTCATGGCCGGCGCAAAGCCCACGATCTGCGCGCCCCAGCTCAAACGACAGATGGCTTCGTCGCAAGCCAGGCTCTCTTCCGTCACCGTGGCTGCGCCGTAGGTCGCGCGCTGCACCACGGCAGGCCAGATATTGATGGGCTGCGCGGATGCCGCAGGTCGCTCCTGCCCCGGCCAGACCTTGACGGCCGTGGCCTTGCACAACGCCAGCACCTGCACACCGGGTGCCAGACCCAGCAGCTCATAGCTTTCGGGCGTGATGCGCGCAGCAATCGTCCAGTCCGAGCCTGCATCGCTTGCGGCACGCAGCCAGACCCGAATCTGCCCGCCTATGGACTCGACCTTGAGCACGCTGCAAGGCCACTGATTGCGCATGCTGGTCATCAGACCCAGATTGGGCTGGCCGCCACCTGGCGTGCCGGCCTGCATGCGTTGCAGCAACTCGGCACGCAAGCGCATCATGGCCTCGGCCGCATGCAGCAGCTCCTCGCCCGCCGGCGTGATCTGTGCGCCGCCGCCGCCGGCGCCGCCCACGCTGCGCTCGACCAGCGGCACGCCAGCCAGATTGGTCAGGGTATCGATGGCCTGCCAGGCCGCCTTGTAGCTCACGCCCACGTCACGGGCAGCCTGAGAGATGGAGCCGCTTTGCGCAATGCCGCGCAGGATGGCAATGCGACGGTCGGCCATGTCATAGCCCAGCGCCTGGGAGACCGAGTCGGACGATAGTGCGCCACCCGACGCAGCCTCGTCGCCGGCCATATCCAATTGTTCTTGTTCGAAATTTTCTGTGTCTGACATAGACCGCCATCATGCCCTGACAGCCAATTTCCTCGCTCGACCTCAGTTGTTCATTCACGTTACACTCGCTATTCCATTAATGAATAGCGAAATTTCAATGACTCAGATCACTGCCCGCTCCACCGGTTTTTCCTTTCAACTGGCTCGCTCTGCGGCCGTGATCGGCACAGTCGTGCTGGGCCTGTGGTCTGCGCAGGCGCAGGCCGCTGAAGTGGCGGTCGCCGTGGCTGCCAACTTCACCGCTCCCATGAAGAAGATTGCGGCCGAGTTCGAGAAGGATACAGGCCACAAGGCCGAGCTGTCGTTTGGCGCCACCGGCAAGTTCTACGCCCAGATCAACAATGGCGCGCCCTTCGGCATTCTGCTGGCCGCCGATGACACTACACCCGAGAAACTGGCCAAGGAAGGCAAGGGCCTGGCCGATTCGCGCTTTACCTACGCCATCGGCACGCTGGTGCTGTGGAGCCCCAAGGCCGGCTATGTGGACGACAAGGGCGATGTGCTCAAGAGCGGCGACTACAAGCACATCGCCATCGCCAACCCCAAGCTGGCCCCTTACGGAACAGCTGCCATGGAAGTGCTGAACAAGCTCGGCCTGAGCGCTCAGGTGCAGCCCAGGGTGGTGATGGGCGAGAACATCGCCCAGACCTACCAGTTCGCCGCCACCGGTAATGCGCAGCTGGGTTTTGTGGCCCTGTCCCAGGTCATGGAGAACGGCAAGATCCGCGAGGGCTCGGCCTGGCAAGTGCCCGGCAATATGCATGAACCCATCCGCCAGGATGCCATTGTGCTCAATAGCGCCAAGGACAACGAAGCCGCTGCGGCTTTGATGAAGTACCTGCGCAGCCCCAAGGCGCACGACATCATCCGCTCCTACGGCTATAGCTTCTGACGCTAATCCACAAGCGCTAGAGCCCCATTCAACGCGAACTGTTCCGCTCTACCCTTGGCGCTGCTCGGCTAAGCTGGGCGCTCCAAGGGTCTTTTTCTGACGACTTGCGCAAATTCGGACCGGACATGGCGCTTTGCCGATAGAGATGTCCGTTGTGCATACTGGTTTGCGCAAGTCCTGTTTTTGATTCCATGCAACTGAATGCCGAAGACTACGCAGCCATCTGGCTCACGCTCAAGCTCGCGGGCGTGACTACCGTGCTGCTCATGCTGTTGTGCACACCGCTGGCCTGGTGGCTGGCCCATACCCGTTCGCGCTGGCGCGGCCCGATCGGTGCCGTGGTGGCACTGCCGCTGGTGCTGCCGCCCACCGTCATCGGCTTTTATCTGCTGGTCACCATGGGCCCCAACGGGCCCGTAGGCAAGCTCACGCAGGCCATCGGCCTGGGAACTCTGCCGTTCACCTTTGCCGGTCTGGTGGTGGGCTCGCTGATCTACTCCATGCCGTTCACCGTGCAGCCGCTGCAGCGCGCGTTCGAGGCCCTGGGCCCGCGCCCCATGGAGGCGGCGGCCAGCCTGGGCGCCAGTCCGCTGGACCGCTTTATGACCGTGGCACTGCCGCTGGCGCGCCCCGGGTTCATCACTGCCGCCGTGCTGACCTTTGCCCACACCGTGGGCGAATTCGGCGTGGTGCTGATGCTGGGCGGCAATATCCCCGGCGTCACGCGCGTGGTCTCGGTACAGATTTACGACCATGTGGAAGCCATGGAGTACGGCCACGCCCATATGCTGGCGGCCGGCATGGTGGTGTTCTCCTTCATCGTGCTGCTGGCTTTGAACTGGCTGCAACCCAAAGCGGAGCGCCGCGCATGACAGCCACGAATTTCATCACCGCGCAGCTCAGGCTGAGCCGGCCGGACTTCGAACTCGATGTGGATCTGCAGCTACCCGGCCAGGGGGTCACGGCGCTTTTCGGGCCTTCGGGCTGCGGCAAGACCAGCTGTCTGCGCAGCCTCGCCGGACTGGAGCGGGCGCAAGGCCGCGTCACCGTCAACCAGACCGTATGGCAGGACGACGCCGGCCGGCAATGGCTGCCCACGCACCAGCGCGCGCTCGGCTATGTGTTTCAGGAAGCCAGCCTGTTTGCGCATCTGTCGGTACAGCGCAATATCGATTACGGACTCAGGCGCACGCCGCAGGAGCGCCGCAAGGTCTCCAAGGAGCGGGCCGTGGAACTGCTGGGCATCGCCCATCTGATGGATCGCATGCCCGCCACGCTGTCGGGCGGCGAACGCCAGCGCGTGGCGATTGCACGGGCTCTGGCCACCAGCCCCGAAGTGCTGCTCATGGACGAGCCCCTGGCCGCGCTCGACGCCCAGCGCAAGGCCGAAGTCCTGCCCTATCTGGAGCAGCTGCAGCGCCATCTGCGGATTCCAGTGATCTATGTCAGCCACTCCATGGACGAGGTCGCGCGCCTGGCCCAGCATATGGTGCTGCTGGGTGCAGGCAAGGTGCTGGCGCAGGGCGGCGTCCCCGAGTTGCTATCCAGTCTCGATCTGCCGCTGGCCCATGGCGACGTGGCCTCCAGCGTGGTGCATGCCACGGTGCAGGCACATGACACGGCCGATCATCTGAGCACCCTGATCTTTGACGGAGGCCGGCTGCAACTCGTCATGGCCCGCCCGCGCGAGCCCGGCAGCACGGTGCCGCTGCGCGTGCAGGCGCGCGATGTCAGCCTGAGTCTGCTCAGGCCCGAGGGCAGCAGCATTCTCAACATCCTGCCGGTACAGGTGCTGGCCCTGCGCGAGGACGGACCGGGGCAGGTCATGGTTTCGCTGCAGGCGGGCGGCACGCGGCTGCTGGCCAGAATCACCCGGCACTCGGCCCGGGCCTTGCAGCTGCAGCCCGGCATGCCGGTGTATGCACAGATCAAGGGCATGGCGCTGCTGGACTAAGTGTCGGCTCAAATACTTGATTTACATCAAGAATTTTTCATCGCATACCCGAGGTATGCGCTAGCCTTTGCTGGACAAACATTCGCTTACTGAATAGATTCGCCATCCTTTGACTTTTATCTAAGAGTCAAACGACAAAAAGCTTGAGGGCTTTTGTCGCGCTTCCTCGCTTTGCGAGCCTGGCTGTGCCAGCCGGCTCAATTGCTTGCCATTGGCATCCCTCAACATTCGACGTGGCCCGTGAGGTCCGGCAATGCGTGAGCAATCGTCAAGGTCGAGGCCCCGAGTCCGGGCTGTTCCCCCGGCTCACGGGTGGCTGCATCTGCCCATGCAGCCACCTGCAAACCTAACGCCCTCCATGGTCATGGGAGCGCGGTTGAAGAAAACAACACATGATGAATCACGGCAGAAGACGTTTCTTCAAGCTGTGCGGTGCCGGTGTAGCCGGCGCCACTGCTGCATCCCTGGGCTTTGCCCCCTCGGTGGCCATGGCCACACTGCCCCGCCAGTACAAGCTGCTGCGCGCCAAGGAAACCCGCAACAACTGCACCTACTGCTCGGTGGGCTGCGGCATGCTGATGTACAGCCTGGGCGACGGCGCCAAGAACGCCAAGTCCAGGATCTTCCACATCGAGGGCGACCCCGACCACCCCGTCAGCCGTGGCTCGCTGTGCCCCAAGGGTGCAGGCGCGCTGGACTACATCCATTCGGAGCAGCGCCTGAAATACCCCGAGGTGCGTGAAGCCGGCAGCAACGAGTGGAAGCGCATCAGCTGGGACGAAGCCAACGAACGCATCGCGCGCCTGCTCAAGGACGATCGCGACGCCAACTTCATCGAGACGAACGACAAGGGCCAGCGTGTCAACCGCTGGCTCAGCACCGGCATGCTGGCCTCGTCGGCCGCCTCCAACGAAACCGGCATCCTGGACTTCCGCTTCGGCCGCGCCCTGGGCATGCTGGGCTTCGACTGCCAGGCCCGCCTGTGCCACGGCCCCACGGTGTCGGCCCTGGCGCCCTCTTTCGGTCGCGGCGCGATGACCAACCACTGGGTGGATATCAAGAACGCCAACGTGATCCTGGTCATGGGCGGCAACCCTGCCGAAGCCCACCCCGTGGGCTTCAAGTGGGCCATCGAAGCCAAGATCCACAACAAGGCTCACCTCATGGTGGTGGACCCGCGCTTCAACCGCACGGCCTCGGTGGCCGACTTCTACGCCCCCATCCGTGCGGGCTCGGACGCCGCCTTTCTCATGGGCGTGGTCAACTACCTGCTGCAGCACGACAAGATCCAGCACGAATACGTCAAGGCCTATACCAATGCCAGCCTGATCGTGCGCGAGGACTATGGCTTCGACGAAGGTCTGTTCAGCGGCTACGACGCCGACAGAAAAGCCTACGACAAATCCAGCTGGACCTATGAGCGCAATGCGCAAGGACATGCCCTCACCGACGAGAGTCTGCAGCACCCGCGCTGCGTGCTGAACCTGCTGAAAAAGCATGTGGAGCGCTACACGCCCGAGATGGTGCAGACCATCACCGGCACCCAGGTCGCCGACTTTGTGCATGTCTGCGAGCAACTGGCCAGCACCTGCGTGCCGGACCGCACGGCCACCTTCCTCTATGCCCTGGGCTGGACCCACCACACGGCCGGCGCACAGATCATCCGCGGCGCGGCCATGATCCAGCTGCTGCTGGGCAATATCGGCATGGCCGGCGGCGGCGTCAACGCGCTGCGCGGTCACTCCAACATCCAGGGCTATACCGACCTGGGCCTGCTCTCCACCCGCCTGCCCGGCTACCTGAACCTGCCCGAGGACAGGCAGCAGACAATAGAGCAGTACCTCGCGGACGCCACACCCAAGGCCGACCTGCCCGGCCAGGTCAACTACTGGAAGAACACGCCCAAGTTCTTCGTCAGCCTGATGAAGGACCTGTACGGCGAGCACGCCACGCGCGAGAACAGCTGGGGCTACGACTGGCTGCCCAAGTGGGACCGCAGCTACGACATGCTGGCCTATTTCGATCTGATGTATCGCGGCAAGGTCAACGGCTACATCGCCCAGGGCTTCAACCCCGTGGCCGCCATGCCCGACTCAGGCAAGATCCGCGACGCCCTGTCCAAGCTGAAGTTTCTGGTCATCATCGATCCGCTGCAGACCGAGACCTCCACCTTCTGGAAGAACTACGGCGAATTCAACGACGTGGACCCCGCGAAGATCCAGACCACGGTGTTCCGCCTGCCCTCTTCCTGCTTTGCCGAGGAGAACGGCGCCATCGTCAACTCCGGCCGCTGGCTGCAATGGCACTGGGCCGCGCAGGAGCCGCCGTTCGAGGCGCGCCACGACAGCCGCATCCTGGGCGGCATCTTCATGAAGCTGCGCGAGCTGTATGCCAAGGAAGGCGGCACCTGCCCCGAGCCCGTGATGAATATGCGCTGGGACTACCATGACCCTCACGACCCCCATCCCGAGGAAGTGGCCAAGGAGGCCAACGGCTACGCACTGGCCGATCTGTTCGACGACAGCGGCAAGCTGATCGCCAAAAAGGGCGAGCTGCTCTCCGACTTCGGCATGCTGCGCGACGACGGAACGACCTCCAGCTACTGCTGGATCTTCGCAGGCTCGTGGACCGAGGCCGGCAACCAGATGGCGCGCCGCGACAACACCGACACCGGCCTGGGCAACACGCCGGGCTGGGCCTGGGCCTGGCCGGCCAATCGCCGCCTTCTCTACAACCGCGCCTCGGCCGACCCGGCCGGCAAGCCCTGGGACCCCAAGCGCCAGATCCTGCATTGGGATGGCAGGAAATGGGGCGGCTCCGACGTGCCCGACTATCCGCTGACCGCCGCACCCAACAGCGGCGTGAGCCCCTTCATCATGCAGCCCGAAGGCCTGGGACGCCTGTTCTCGGCCAAGGGCATGAACGACGGGCCCTTCCCCGAGCATTACGAACCCACCGAAAGCCCGATTGCGGCCAACCCGCTGCACCCCAAGGTCAGCAAGAGCCCCGTGGCGCGCGTGTTCGCCGACGACGCGGCCCGCATGGGCTCGCGCGAGCAGTTCCCCTATGTGGCGACGACCTACTCCATCACCGAGATGTTCCGCCACTGGACCAAGCACTCGCGCCTGAACGCCATCGTGCAACCCGAGCAGTTCATCGAGCTGTCGGAAAAGCTGGCCGACAGGAAAGGCATCAAGGCCGGCGACATGATCCGGGTCTCCAGCAAGCGCGGCCACATCAAGGGCAAGGCCGTGGTGACCAAGCGCGTGATGACGCTGCAGGTCGATGGTCAGGAGATCGAGCAGATCGGCATCCCCTGTCACTGGGGCTATGAAGGCACGACGCGCAAGGGCTATCTGGCCAATACGCTGAGCCCCGGCATCGGCGATGCCAATGCCCAGACCCCCGAGTTCAAGGCCTTTCTGGTCAACATCGAAAAGGCATAAGGCGAGCACCCATGACCATGCAATCCCAAGATATCGTGCGGCGCTCGGCCACCAACGCGCTCACGCCCGCCGCGCGCGCCCGTGACCACAAGGCAGAGGTCGCCAAACTCATCGACGTCAGCATCTGCATTGGCTGCAAGGCCTGCCAGGTGGCCTGCAGCGAATGGAACGATCTGCGCGACGATGTGGGCGAGAACTTCGGCGTCTACGACAACCCGCGCGATCTCTCGCCCGAGAGCTGGACGCTGATGCGCTTTGACGAGTATGTCAACGAGCAGGGCAAGCTGGAGTGGCTGATCCGCAAGGACGGCTGCATGCACTGCGAAGACCCGGGCTGTCTGAAGGCCTGCCCCCAGCCCGGCGCCATCGTGCAGTACGCCAACGGCATCGTGGACTTCCAGTCCGAGCAATGCATTGGCTGCGGCTACTGCGTGGCCGGCTGCCCCTTCAACATCCCGCGCATCAGCAAGAAGGACAACAAGGCCTACAAGTGCACGCTGTGCTCGGACCGCGTGGCCGTGGGCCAGGAGCCGGCCTGCGTCAAGACCTGCCCCACGGGCGCCATCGCGTTCGGCAGCAAGGACGACATGCTGATCAAGGCCGAAGGCCGCGTGCAGGAGATGAAGACCCGCGGCTTCGACCAAGCCGGCATCTACGACCCGCAAGGCGTGGGCGGCACCCATGTGATGTATGTGCTGCACCATGCCGACCAGCCCGAGCTCTATCACAAGCTGCCCAAGGATCCCAAGATCAGCGCCGTGGTCGAGGGCTGGAAGGGCTGGTTCAAGCCGCTGGCCGCCCTGGGCTTCGTGGCCACGCTGGCCGGTGCTGCGGCCCACTACATGGCCACCGGCCCCAACGAGATCGACGAAGACGATGCGGGCGAGGACCGCGCCAAGAAAGGAGAAACGGCATGAACAAAGACCGCATGATCTTGCGCACCCCGCTGCCCGAGCGCCTGTGCCACTGGGCCATGGTGGTGTGTTTCTTTCTGGTCGCCCTGTCGGGCCTGTCCTGGGTGTTTCCCAGCCTGAACTGGCTCAACAGCGTCTTCGGCACGCCGCAGCTGGCGCGGCTGCTGCACCCCTTCTTCGGCATCGTGGTGTTTGTGGCCCTGGTCTATCTGTTCGTGCGCTTTGTGAAATACAACCTGTTCGTCAGGGAAGACCGCATCTGGGTGGAGAACGTGAAATCGGTGGCGGCAGGAGACCACAGCCAGCGGCTGCGCATCGGCAAGTACAACGCAGGCCAGAAGCTGCTGTTCTGGGGGATCATGAGCCTGATCTGCGTGCTGCTGCTCACCGGCCTGGTGATCTGGCGTGCCTACTTCGCACATCTGTTCCCGATCCCCGTGCTGCGTGTCGCGCTGGCGCTGCACGCTCTGGCGGGCGTGGGCCTGATATTGCTGATCCTTGGCCATATCTATCTGGCCTTCTGGGTCAAGGGCTCGATCCGCGGCATGGTCACCGGCTATGTCAGCCATGCCTGGGCTCGCGCCCATCACGACCGCTGGCATGAGGAGATCAGCGCCAAACCTGCGGCAGCAGGCAAAGCCAAGACAGGGAGCACACGATGAGCATCCATCTGGTTCCCGAAGCCGAACGCTCGCCGGGTGTGGGCCATATCGCTGCCGTGCAACTGCCCGCCGCCAAGCTGCCCTATGCCCGTCGCGCCAGCCGCCTGCAGCATCTGGCCCAGGGCCATGCCATGGCCGAGTATCTGCTGTGGGCCGCCGAGCTGGCCGGTGCCCAGCAGGCCACGGCCGAGGCCCTGCCCCTGCCCGAGCAGGAAGCCGCCGGCCTGGGCGCGGCCCTGCAACAGCGCACCCAAGCGCCTTTGCATTCGGCCCTGTGGCCGCGCTCTGCCCACTGGCTGGCCCTGCTCGACGAGCTGCTGAGCCGCATGGCACAGCAACCCCGCATGCAGACTCCCGCCATCGGCCAGGCATTGGCGCGCTTGCAACAGGCCGATGCAGCCCAGCGCGAAGCCTGGGCCGACGCCCTGCTGAAGGCGCTGCGCAGCGAAGCACTGGCCGACGACGCGGTACTGCCCGAAGCGGGCGTGGCCCAGCTGCTGTGGAGCGCACTGTCGCTGTACTGGCGCCAGCTGGCCAGCCAGTTGCCCGCCGCCGGCCGGGCCGAGCCGGGCGAGCAGCGCCATCTCTGCCCCGTCTGCGGCCATGTACCCACCGGCAGCCTGGTGCTCGGCGGCGCCCAGGCCGGCGTGCGTTATCTGCAATGCAGCCTGTGCGAATGCCAGTGGCATGTGGTGCGCAGCAAGTGCAGCAACTGCGACAGCACGCATGCACTGGACTACTGGTGCCTGGAAGACGAAAAAGCGCCCATCAAGGCCGAGAGCTGCAACGAGTGCCAGACCTATCTCAAGGCCTTCTACCAGCAGGCGGACCACCAGCTGGAAATGGTGGCCGACGACCTGGCCAGTCTGGCCCTGGATGCCGAGATGGAGGAAAAAGAGCTTGCGCGCAGCGGCATCAACCCCTTGATGCTGCCGCTGCTGGCCTAGGCACCGGCCGCAGGCCTGCACCGCCCCCCTGGCCGTGCAGGCCGGCCACGGATGCCCGGGAGCGCTGCCATGGCCTCCCCTCCACCATGCGTCGGCAGGCCCGCCGCGCCGGGCACTGAGCCAGAGTCCGCCCCTTGCCGGCAAGGAATGCGCCTGCTGACTATCATCAGCCCATGACCGAGTCCGCCTGCCCCATCCCTGCCCAGCCGATAGCACCGCTGCACACCCATGCCGTGAGCTTCTTCCACGCCGGGCAGCAGCAGCGCCAGGAGCGCGTGCTGGCGGCCGAGGTGCCGATTGCGCTGGTCTTCAACGGCATCTCGCATGCGGTGATGATGGGCTCGCCCACCGATGCGGAAGACTTTGCACTGGGCTTTGCGCTGACCGAGGGCATCATCGACAGCGCCGCTGACTGCTACGGCATCGAAGCCCGCCCCGTGTCTGCCGCAGCAGCCGGCCTGCCCGAAGGCATGGACGGCATGGAAGTGCAGCTCGACATCGCCTCGCGCTGCTTTGCCCGGCTCAAGGACCGGCGCCGCAGCATGACGGGCCGCACGGGTTGCGGCGTCTGTGGAGTCGAGAGCTTTGCGGCGCTGGACCTGTCGTTTGACGCCCTGCCGCCCCAGGACTGGCTGGAGCAGGTCGACGCAGCCACCGTGCTCAAGGCGATTGACGCCCTGCCACCACACCAGATTCTCAATGCCGAGGCCGGCGCCATCCATGCCGCAGGCTGGGCCACTTTGGCGGGCGACATCACGGATGTGCTCGAAGACGTGGGCCGCCACAATGCGCTGGACAAGCTGGTCGGCCGGCTGGCGCGCACGGGCCGCCTCGGCGAGCCCGGCTTGGTAGTGCTGTCCAGCCGCGGCAGCCATGAACTGGTGCGCAAATGCGCCAAGGTCGGCATCGCGGCGCTGGCCACGATTTCCGCGCCCACCTCCATGGGCGTGCGCATGGCTGAGCTGACGGGCCTGCGCTTCTGGGGGCTGTGCCGTCCGCCCCGGGCGGTGCTCTATGCGGCGGGCGGCAAAGCCTGAGCAAGCCCTGCTGCCAAGCGCCAGCCTCTAGAATCACGGCATTGCGGCCATGACTAAAGCTCTGACCGCCCCACGATCAGCCCCTGGATATACACCATGAACCGCTGCACCACCGACCTCATCAGCCGCCGCTTCGTGGCCTGCGCCTTGCTGGCTGCTGCCGCCAGCGCCGGCCTGCCGGCCCATGCCCAGGGCCTGCCCTCGGACGAGACGCGCAACTTTCCGCCCACGGCGCAGTTCGGCGAACTGACGGTCACCAACTTCCCCGAAGTGGCCATCAACGGCACGGCCATTCGCACCACGCCCGGCTTTCGCCTGTTCAGCAGCGAGCGCAGCATTGTTTTTGCCAGCAACTATGCAGGCCAGAAGATGCTGGTGGGCTATGTGATCGAGCCGCAGACCCAGGGCCTGCACACGGCCTGGATTCTGACCCCTGCCGAAATCGAGAAATACAAGCCGATCCAGCCGCGCACCCTGCTGCAGCGCGTTTTCGGCAGCTGAGTCCGGCTCGCGCCGACCGCTATTGATTAAAGAGCTGCTTGCGCTTTTTCCGCAAGCTTTTCAAACTGTTTTCATATCCAAATCAAGTGATGGCAAGCGCTAGCAGCTATCACTTTGTGCTTGCGAACTCTGCAAGCCCCGCACCCGACAACACCTGACAAGAGCGCCCCATGAGCAAGAAAGTCTTTATCAAAACCTTTGGCTGCCAGATGAACGAGTACGACTCGGACAAGATGGCCGATGTGCTGGGCGCGGCCCAGGGTTACGAGCCCACGCAGAACGTGGACGAGGCCGATCTGATCCTGTTCAACACCTGCTCGGTGCGCGAGAAGGCCCAGGAAAAAGTATTCAGCGATCTGGGCCGCATCCGCCACCTCAAGGAAAAAGGCGTGCTGATCGGCGTGGGCGGCTGCGTGGCCAGCCAGGAGGGTGCCGAGATCATCAAGCGCGCGCCGTTTGTCGATGTGGTCTTCGGCCCCCAGACCCTGCACCGCCTGCCCGAGCTGCTCAATCAGCGTGCGGCCAAGGCCAAGCCCCAGGTCGATATCTCCTTCCCCGAAATCGAGAAGTTCGACCACCTGCCGCCGGCACGCGTGGAAGGCGCTTCGGCCTTTGTCTCCATCATGGAGGGCTGCTCCAAATATTGCAGCTACTGCGTCGTGCCCTATACGCGCGGCGAGGAAGTCAGCCGCCCGTTCGAGGACGTGCTGGTGGAAGTCGCGGGCCTGGCCGAGCAGGGCGTCAAGGAAATCACGCTGCTGGGCCAGAACGTCAATGCCTACCTGGGCAAGATGGGCGACAGCAGCGAGATGGCCGACTTCGCGCTGCTGCTGGAATATGTGGCCGAGATTCCCGGCCTCGAACGCATCCGCTACACCACCAGCCATCCCAACGAGTTCACGCCGCGCCTGATCGAGGCCTACGCCAAGATTCCGCAACTGGTCAGCCATCTGCATCTGCCCGTGCAACATGGCAGCGACAAGATCCTCATGGCCATGAAGCGCGGCTACACGGCCATGGAATACAAGAGCACCATCCGCAAGCTGCGCGCCATCCGTCCCGATCTGGCCATGAGCAGCGACTTCATCGTGGGCTTCCCCGGCGAGACCGAGGAAGACTTCCAGAAGATGATGAAGCTCATCCACGATGTGCGCTTCGACAACTCGTTCAGCTTCATCTTCAGCCCCCGTCCCGGCACGCCTGCAGCCAATCTGCACGACGACACGCCGCACGAAGTCAAGCTGCGCCGCCTGCAGGAGCTGCAAGCCGTGATCAACACCCACATCAAGGAGATCAGCGAAGAGCGTGTCGGCACGGTGCAACGCCTGCTGGTCGAAGGCGTGAGCAAGCGCGACGGCAGCGAGCTGATGGGCCGCACCTATTGCAACCGCGTGGTCAACTTCCCCGGCAACGAGCGTTTGATTGGGCAGATGGTGGATGTGAAGATTACCGAAGCCAAGGCTTACACCTTGCGCGGCGAAGTCCTGCTCAAGGATTGACGGCCCGACAGTCCCTGGACTCATCCACCAAAAGCCTGCTTGCAATGCCAAGGCAGGCTTTTTTCATGACTGGTTATAAATTCTGTAACAAATGGTGATGCCCTGCCGGATGGCACACGCCTCTTCAATCCGCCGCTAGGATGATGGCCTATTGGGGCCAAGCTGCCTCGGATTGAACTCTGGACACCATGAACCAAACTGCCGCACTGCAGGGCGATGCCATCTACGCCTTGCTGGATCAAGCCCATGAGCTGCTGAACGACTACAACGACGACAAGCCCGGCAGCATCAGCCGTCAGGACCGCATCGCCGCTGCGGTGGAATTGATGGGGCAGCAGAACTTTGCCCCAGCCACCGTGCAGGAGCTCGAGCGCATTCACGACTTCTGGCTCTACCTCGATCAGCCCGAAGCGGCCAACAAGCTGCTTCAGCAGCATCGCGGCGCCGCCCTGGCCGCGGCCGACGAACTGAGCCCCGCAGAAGCCGCGCTGCGCCTGAGCCTGAGCGACATCCAGAGCCGCATGGGCTTTGACCAGCCCTCCGCGCAAGCCTTGCTGGGTTCGGCGGCACAGGCCATTGCCAGGCTGCCCGAGGATGTGGACAGCGACAACTACTGGCATGGCTGGCACTGGATGGCCTCGCAGCTCCAGGCCTGGGAAGCTGCGGCCACGGGCCTTGAGCTGCAACGAGCCCAGGAGCGTCGCAACCCCGATCTGGCCGAAGATGCGGCCTACCTCGATGCCATCGTCTGCGTTCGCAAGGCGGAAATGGCCCAGAAAAGCGGCCACGCCAGCGAGGCCGCCAGCCTGGTGCAGAACGCCATCAATCTCCTGCGCGATGCTGCGCCCGACCAGCAGGTGGACTTTGACCGCTGGATGACGCTGGCCGATCATGTGCTGCCGCTGGCCCCACAAAGCCTGCCCGCCTTGCTCATGGCCTGCGAGCAGCAATTGGCCGCCCTGGAAAATCCCCCGCCCTCGCAAGCCGTCAAGGTGCATCGCCAGGTCAAGATCGTGCGGCTGCAGGCCCAGGCCTGCGCTCAGGCCGGTCAGCTGGAGGCAGCCATTCAACTGGCGCCTCAGGGACACTTCGGACTGACGGATGACTCGGGCGACCCCTTCACCGCTTCCTGGCTGGGCTGGCTGGAGCAGGCCGGGCACCTGAAGCAAGCCGCCGATCTGGCGCTGCAAAGCGTGCTCCACGCTCGTCCCGTCTCGGCCGTGGCCGCCTTCGAGCTGGCCAACAAGCAGTTCAGCAACGACCCGGAAAACGCCATCACCTGGGCCCTGGTTCTGGCCATTGGTCAAACCGACGAGGACATGCGCCAGCTGCTTGCGCAAGAAGAGAGGCCGCTGCACCCGGCGGATTTCTATCTGAGCATGGTGCGCGCAGCCCAGCCGGCGCATCCGGTGCTGGCCTTGCTCGACGGTCTGCGTCTGGCACGCAAGCGCCAGATGGAGCAGGCTCTGCCGCTGCTGGAAATCGGCGTGGGCCAGCACCCCGAGATGGCCGACAGCGACAAGCTGCCCGCGCTCTGGGCTGCCCGCTTTGCCGCGCTGCCGCTGGAAGAAGCGCTGGCTCGGCCCTTCCCCCAGGGCCATGGCGCGCACTGGTGCTACGCCGCCGGCGTGGTCCTGGACGATGCAGACGATCTGGCTCCGCTGATGGGCGGCAAGAAGAAAGTGCCTGCGCAGGAGGTGCGCGAGCCTCTGGTCGTGCGCTACTACGAGGAAGGTCTTGCCCGCTTCGAGCATTTCTGGGCGACTGGCCAGGGCCGCTTCAAGGATGGCGACCTGCATGTGTACTCCATGCTCTGCAACAACCTGGCCATCAAGTACCGCTTCATGGATCGCTACGACGAGGCCGCCGAGCTGCACCACAAGGGACTGGGCAGCAGCCCGTTTGCCGAGCATCACAACGGCCTGCTGTGGTGCGCCGTGGGCAAGGACGACGATGAGCAGACCGTAGTCGAGGCCGAGCGCCTGTGGCATTTCGCCCAGGAGCATGGCTACAGCCGCCATGAACCCACGCGTTACTTCTCCACCGTCGCCCTGTCGCTCTACAAGCTCAACCGCGATGACGAGATCAGCATCTGGATGGAGCGTCTGGACCAATGGTTCCACGACCTGGATGAAGACGAGCAGCGCGACGTGCGCCGCAACTACCTGGCGTCCCTGATGTCCATGCTGGACTTTTTCTCCAGCACACGCCCCGAGCTGGTGCTGCCGCGCCTGCGCACGCATCAGCAAGAAGTCATTGCGCTGCAGGACTGCTATCCGCTGCGCCGCCTGGCCTGTGCGCTGGAAGCCTACCCCGAGCTGCTGGAGGAATCCGTGGCACTGCACAAGCAGGCCAACAGCTATCTGGACAAGGACGACGATGAGGACGAGCGGCGCATGTCGCAGTCCGGCATAGAGCGCGCCGAGCGCAAGCTGGCCGAGCGCGACGCCCAGAGCGGCGCAGCGGCATCGGGTCGCAAACCATGGTGGAAATTCTGGTGAATCAGGTCGTTGAAAAAGCCGCTGCCGCCAGTGCCTACAAGGCGCGCGATGTCGTCAACGCCCCAGCCATCAAGCAGCGCATCAAAGAGCGCAGCGCAGAGCGCGGTGACGCTGCCGATGTCGCCGCCTGGCTGGGCAACCATTTCTACCGCCATGTGGTGGGCAATCTGCAGGCCGACGAGCCTGCCGTGCTGCGCATTGCCGACGCCCGGCAGTTGCAGGAGCTCGCCGGCCGTCAGGAGCCGCCGGCCTGGGCGCTGGAGCGGCTGGCGCGCAAGCAGGCCGGCTTCGAGCTGCCCGACCTCTGGTGGGTGCTGCCCGACAGCGCCGCCCTGCTAGCGCTGGAGACGCGGCTGGTGGAATTTCTCTCCACCCGCAAGGGCACCTCTCTGGAAGGCAAGCTTCAGCGCGTGAACTGCCCACAGGCGCTGGCGCGCTGGACGCTGGAGCATCTGGCTTTCGAGAAAAAACAGAACAGCGGCCGGGTTGAGCACAGCCCAAGCGCCGTGCACGGGCTGCTGCGTGGCCAGCACGGCACGTTTGTGGAGTTTGACGCCACAAGTGCGCAGATGCGCCAGGAAATGGCCTATGAAAGCCAGATGATGGGCCACTGCGTGGGCCAGTTTGCCAACCGCAAGTCCTTCAGCGGCGGCTATGGAGAACATTACGCCGAGGGTCTCGAATCGGGGCGCATGCGGCTGTTCAGCTACCGCACGGGCACGGCCCAGCCCCGCATCACCGTCAATGCCTATGTTCAAAAGGACGGCAAGCTTCAGATCGAGCAGATCAAGGGCAAGCAGAACCGGCCGCCGATTGCACGCTATACGCCCGATGTGGTGACCCTGCTCAACCATCTGCCGCTCAACGACGAGGTACCCGAAGACGCTCTGTCCATGGGCATTGTGCGCCGCCCGCCCGAGCTGCTGAAGGCCCATCCGGGGCTGGCACCCTGGTGCTCGGTGCAGGAGCTGCAGACCGACGACGAGCAACTGTGGCTGATGCAGCAGCACCCCGCCCTGCTGCCCCGGCTCAATCTGCAGTCACCACTGATGCAGTGGATGGTGGCGGCACGCAAGGATTCGCTGGACAGCGAAGTCATTGAACGCATGCCCAAATCCGCCGCACTGAAACAGACCTTGGTGATGGCCAGAAAGCGCCCCGGTCGCGCAGGAGTGCGCACATGAGCATCTGGACGATCCTTTTGCTCATCGCTGCCCTGATCTACTGGGTGCTGCGCGGCGGCTTCAAGCGCCTCAAGGAGGCCAAGCAACGCGGCGACATCATCAGCTACCAGGCGGGCAGCCAGGAGCGCAACTGGGCCCTGGCGCTGGCCCACCCGATGGCCTACCACGCCATGCAAGGCGGCTTTGCCAGCGATCTGCATGGCGCTGACGAAGCGCTGGCCAGACAGCTGCGCCCCATGATCTTGCACCATCTTGGCCTGCGCACCGACCTCAGCGACGAACAGGTGCGCCTGCAACTGCCCGATGCACTGCGCCAGCGCTGGTTCATGCTGGATCTGCAGCGCCTGCAGCGCAGCGACGACGTGCGCGCCGCGATGGCGTTTGCCTGCGCGCGCGTGACCTTTTTTGTGCGCAGCGCCAGACTGCTGGAATGGACGGACGAAGCCCTGCATTGGGATATCCTTGAGCTCAACGCCCAGCGCGCCCAGCAATGCTTTGACAGCTGGCTTGCTTTCGGCCAGGCCTATGCCCAGGGCCGCGCGCAATGGCTGGCACAAGGCCGCAGCGATGTGCTGGGCAAGGCCTTCACGTCCGAAGAAGTGGCGCAATGGGTGACGCAGGAGCAGCACCCCTGGCATGCGATGAGCTGGAATCTGCCGCTGACCGGCGATGAGGCAAAGCCTGCCTCCGCGCCTGCGGCATAAGTGCGAGACACCCGCAAAAACCGAGGGACTGCCAGGCAGTCCCTTTTTTCATCCGCAGCGCAGGCGTTCAGGCAAAGATACTGCGGGCTTCCGTGAATCGCTTGGCGAAGTACACATTGTCCATGCGTACCCGCTGCACCGTTCCGCCGCTGGACGGCGCATGCACGAACTGTCCGTTGCCCACAAAAATTCCCATATGGGAATAGCGCCCGCCCAGAGTGTTGAAGAACACGAAGTCGCCGCGCATCAGATCACGTCCGCCGACCGGGTTGCTGGCCTGCGCCCATTGCGATGTGGTGCGGGGCAGACGGGTTTCCGTGATGCCGCCCACGGCCCACTGAATCAGACCGCTGCAGTCAAAACCGCCTTCAGGCGAGTTGCCGCCATAGGTGTAAGGCGTGTTGACCACCAGCATGGTGCGCGCCAGCAGTGACTCGCGCAGCTCTGCATCCAGGCTCAGGGCATTGGCCGGACGCACGGAGGACCCGCCTTGCGCAGCAGGCCGGGGCTTGTCTTTGGTGGTGGAGCACCCTGCCAGCACTGCCAGCAGCGAGCCCGCAAGCATCAGCGCGCTGCGGCGCTCCAGACATTGAGGCAGAGGTTGCCGCTGACCCGCCTCCACGAAAGTCCTGTCTTGTAGCTTCATGGAAAGGCATGTTCTCAGAAAGCCGCCGCCACATCCAGTATTTGCCCTGGATTGGCGCGCTTCTTTACAAAAAAGTGAGCTGCTCTCGCTTGCCATTCCTTAGATTCAGATGCATTTCTCATCAAAACTCATAAAAAACAAGCGCAAGTAGCTCACTTTTTATAGATCGCTGATCTCGAACCAAGCACACCCCAACTCAGGGACAGCGAGCAAGCGCCTATGCCGGCCGCGCCGCCGCGCAGCGAGGCTGTCGTCCTCCTCCCATAGCGCGCAGCGCGTAGAGAGAGGGGGAAGCGGCGGAGCCGCCTAGGCAAAGCCGCTCAGGGGGAGCTATCAGAACGGCAGCTTGGGCATGCCGCCGCCGCCCATCATGCCCTTCATCCCCTTCATGCCGCCCATCTTCTTCATCATCTTCATCAGGCCGCCGCCCTTGAACTTCTTCATCATGGTCTGCATCTGCTCGAACTCCTTGAGCAGGCGGTTGACTTCCTGCACCTGGACGCCGGCACCGTCGGCAATGCGCTTCTTGCGCGTGGCCTTGATGATTTCAGGCTTTTTGCGCTCCTTGAGCGTCATGGAGCAGATGATGCCTTCCTTGCGCTTGATCTCGCGCTCGGCCTTGTCCATATCGACCTGACCGGCCTTGCCGGCCAGCTCGGCGGGCAGCTTGTCCATCAGGTTCGAGAGACCGCCCATCTGCTTCATCTGCTGCAGCTGGGCCAGAAAGTCGTTGAGGTCGAAGCCGTCGCCGCTCTTGAGCTTCTCGGCCATCTTCTGCGCGGCTTCCATGTCCACGCCCTTGGTGACCTGCTCGACCAGGGCCACGATGTCGCCCATGCCCAGCACGCGCTGTGCGTGGCGGTCGGCATCGAAGACTTCCAGTCCGTCGATCTTTTCCGAGACACCGGCAAACTTGATGGGAGCGCCCGTGATCTGGCGCACCGACAGCGCCGCACCGCCGCGCGAATCGCCGTCGAGCTTGGTCAGAACGATACCTGTCAGCGGCAGCGCTTCCTTGAAGGCCTTGGCGGTGTTGACCGCATCCTGGCCCTGCATGGCATCGACCACGAACAGGGTTTCGACGGGCTTGAGCGTGGCGTGCAAATCCTTGATTTCGGCCATCAGCAGCTCGTCGATGGCCAGACGGCCGGCCGTATCCACCAGCAGCACATCGAAGAAATGCCTTTTGGCGTAATCAATCGCGGCCACGGCGATATCGTGGGGCTTCTGGTCGGGAGTGGAGGGAAACCACTCGGCGCCAGCCTGGGCCGTCACGGTCTTGAGCTGCTCGATGGCCGCAGGGCGATACACGTCACCCGAGACCGTGAGCACCTTTTTCTTGCGCTTTTCGATCAGATGCTTGGCCAGCTTGGCCGTGGTGGTGGTCTTGCCGGCGCCTTGCAGACCGGCCATCAAAATGACGGCGGGAGGCTGGGCATTGAGATTGATGTCGGCCACGCCCTCGCCCATGGTCGCCGCCAACTCCTTGTTGACGATGGACACCAGCACCTGGCCGGGCTGCAACGAGCTGATGACTTCCTGGCCCAGCGCCTTTTCCTTGACGCGGGCAATGAAGTCGCGCACCACGGGCAGAGCCACGTCGGCCTCCAGCAAGGCCATGCGCACTTCGCGCAGCATGTCCTGCACATTGGACTCGGTGATGCGGGCCTGGCCGCGCATCTCTTTGACAAGGCGCGAGAGTTTATCGGTGAGTGCGGAGGCCATAAGCAAAAAGCATTCGAAAGTTATGGATGGACGGGAGTCGTGCGCGAGCGAGCAGCACGACTATCCGGGCAGCTTGAGGACCCAGCTCAGGCGAGGCGAGGCTGCATGAACAGGCATTTTACCCGCTGCCCTTGATTGACGATGCCCCGCAGGCTTGTCCGTGATCTGCCTCAGATGTGCAACGTCGCTGCGCTTTGCTCCAAAGCTCCCCCGAAAAAGAGACCAGGCCGGTCCTGAATGGACCTGAATCAAGCTCTCCAGCCAGTCCTTGCTCCTGGCGCAAGACCGGCCCGCTGCCTGCTGCGCGGCAAGGCTGGAGACATCGCCCGGCCGCAGAAAATCCTTGAAGACCGGGCTCAAAAGTCGACGATCTGCTCTGCAAACACGCAAACACGCGCTCATGACCGGGCTCAGGCAGCGCTTTATGCGCAAAATTGACGGACGGCAGCGGCCTGCAAAAGAAGAGTAGGGGCCGGCGGCACTATCATAGAAAGCATGCTCTCCCAACCGCTCACTGCAGCTGGCCCCATTGGCTGGATCCTGGCCATGGCAGCGGCCATTGCCTACGCCATTCCTGCACTTGCCACCCAGCACCTGCAAGAAGCTGGTGCCCGTCGCTGCCTGCGCCTGGCCTGGGCACTGCATGCCCTGCTGCTGGGCTGGGGTTTGCTTGGCGAGCTGCCGCACTTCGGCTTTGCTCCCGCCCTGTCGATCACTGCCTGGCTGGTGCTGACCGTCTATGTGGTGGAGCAGCAGCTCTACCCGCAGCTGCGCTCGCGCTGGCCGCTGTCCATCCTGGGAAGCGTGGCCGTGCTTCTGGCGGTGGTGTTCCCCGGCACTCCGCTGCACGTCAACGCCTCGCCCTGGCTGCCGCTGCATCTGGCTCTGGGTATTGCCTCCTACGGCCTGTTTGCCGCAGCCGTCGTTCATGGCGCGCTGATGAGCCATGCCGAGCGGCAGATGCGCCAGGGCGGCGACCATGACAGCGGACTGCCGCTGCTGACGCTGGAGCGGCTGACCTTCCGTTTTGTCGGAGCGGGCTTTGTGCTGCTGACCGCCACACTGGCCGCAGGCTGGCTGTTTGGCGAGCAGCTCTATGGCAAGGCATGGGTGTGGAATCACAAATCCATTTTCTCCCTGCTGTCCTGGCTGGCATTTGCCGTGCTGCTGTTCGGCCGCAAGCGATTCGGCTGGCGCGGCCAAAGCGCCGTGCGTGTTCTTTATATCGGCGCCATCTTCTTGCTGCTGGCCTATGTCGGCTCGCGCTTTGTGATTGAAGTGCTGCTGGAGCGCGCAGCATGAAGTATTTGCTGGTCCTGCTGGTCGTGGTGGTGGCTGTCGGCATCTGGCGCGGCAAACGTCGCGCTGAAGTGGCCGAGCAGACCAGGCCTGCCAGCCCTCCCAAGCGCCTACAGTCCATGGTAGCCTGCGCTCACTGCGGCCTTCACCTGCCGCAGGCTGATGCCGTGAGCGACGCCTCTGGCAAGATCTTCTGCAGTGCAGAACACCGCCGCCTGGCCCAGCAAGACACTGAGCGCCACTGACCGCATGGTGAACTCCGCCTCGCCCTGGCAGCACACCGCCATCCCACTCGATGAAGCCATCAGCCGGCGCGCGGACGCCAGCCTCAATGCCCCGTTTGTGCGTCTGTGGCAGGCCTTCCTCAGCGGCCGCGTGCTGCTGGCGCTGGCGCTGGTCCTGCTGCAGACGCTGAATCTGCAGCTGCAGAGCATCAGCTCCCCCCTGGCCTGGCTGATCTGCTTCAGCTATCTGACGCTGACCATCGTGCTGCGCCTGGCTGCCGGACGCCACTTGCCAGCGCCTCGCGCAGCCCTGCAATGGCTGCCCGTGATCGGCGTCGACATTGCAGCGATCCTTTTGCTGCAGATCTTTCAGGTCAGCTCGCTCAACTACACCGCGCTGCTGGCCATTCCCGTCCTGATCTCCTCGGCGCTGGGCGGACTGATGCTGGCCTTTGGCACCACGGCCTGCATCACGCTGCTGACGCTGGCCTACACCTTCTGGCAATACCACGGCGGGCTCAACGACGACGCCCAGTCTTACTACCAGACGGCTTTTTCCTGCGCCGGCTATTTCTGCGTGGCCTATCTCACGCACGAGCTGGCCAAGCGTGTCCGACGCGAGCGTTCCCAGGCCCTGTTCAACCGCCTGCGCACCCAGACCCAGGAGCAGGTCAACAGCCTGGTGATCAACCACTTCTCAGACGGCGTGCTGGTGGTCGACTCAAGCTTGCAGGTGCTGCAGGCCAACCCGGCCGCATTGCAGCTGCTGGGCCTGCCCATAGATCATCCCCAGCCTTTTTCCCTGCAGGCCCATAGCTGGTGGGAGCCACTGGCGCATTCCACACAAGCGAGCTTTGCCCATGCCCGCCCGCTGTCCGCGACGATTCACCTGCAGGCCCATGAACGACACGGTGCCACCGGCATGCATGTGCGCACACGCATCACCGAGGTTTCGGCGCCCTATCTGGACGAGGGTCCGCAGGCGCAAGCCAGCCACTCGCTTTGCGTCATGTTTCTTCACGACCTGCGCGAGATGGAAGCGCAGCTGCGCACCGAAAAGCTGGCCTCCATGGGCCGCATGTCGGCTGCCGTAGCGCATGAAATACGCAACCCGCTCGCTGCCATCACCCAGGCCAATGCGCTGCTGGCCGAAGACCTGGCGAGCCAGCCCGGTCCGCAACAGCTATGCCGCATCGTGGGGCAGAACGCCGACCGTCTGGCCCGCATCGCCGAAGAAATCCTCAACCTGGCACGCGTGCAGCAGGGCGCAGAAACCCATCAGGGCCAGTCGCTGCCGCTGGACACCCTGCTGGCCCAGATCAGCCATGAATGGCGCATACAGGCCGCCCCGCCGCGCCAGCTTCTGCTGCGGCTCAATGCAACGGCCCGCCATATCCTGTTCGATGAAGAGCACCTGCGCCGCGTGCTGATCAACTTGCTGGACAATGCCCAGCGCCACCGCAGCCATGCCGGCAATGAAGCGGGCCTGCAGCTGATCAGCGGCTACGGGCCCTTGAACGGTCAGATCCAGGGTCTCGCACCGCAGGACGACACCTGCTGGTTCATGGTCTGGAGTGATGGAGCACCGCTGGAGTCCAGCGTCGAACGCCATCTGTTCGAGCCGTTCTTCTCCTCTCAAAGCCGCTCCAGCGGCCTCGGACTCTATATATGCCGCGAGCTGTGCCAGCGCTACGATGCCTCCATCAGCTATCAACGCCTGGCTCGCAACACACCGCAAGGCGATGTGAACGGCAACGCCTTTATCGTGACTCTGCGCAGCGGCCCTTCATCCCTCGCAAGCCACTCCCTGTTTGACTCGATCATGGTGTAAGCCCAGTGACCTCCTCGCCTCACTCATCCTCAGCGGCCAGCATTCTCGTGGTCGATGATGAACCGGATCTGCGCACGCTCTACGAGCTGACCCTGCTGCGGGAAGGCTACCGCGTGGAAACTGCGGGCTCGGTCCAGGAAGGCATGGCTCAGTTGCAAGGCCGCAACTTCGATGTCTTGATTACCGATATGCGCCTGCCCGACGGGATCGGCATGGAGCTGCTGCAGCTGCTGCGCGAGCAGTCACGCAGCGAGCGCTGCATCGTCATGACGGCCTACGGCTCTGCCGAAAACGCCGTCGAGGCCCTGCGCGCGGGCGCGTTCGACTATCTGACCAAGCCCGTGGACCTGCGCCAGTTCCGCCAGGTCGTGGCATCGGCCGTGCAAGGCATTGGCGCTGTGCCCAAGCCCGGCAACCCGCCAACCAGCGGCACAGGGGCGGGAGCGAAACCTGGCGCACTGGAGGCTCTGGTTGGCCAGTCTCAGGCCATGCAACTGGTCAAACAGCGCATTGTCAAGGTCGCCAAAGGCATGGCTCCCGTGCTGATTCAGGGTGAATCGGGCACGGGCAAGGAACTGGTGGCACGCGCCCTGCACGGCTGCAGCCAGCGGGCCGACGGTCCCATGGTCGCGGTCAACTGCGGTGCCATCCCGGAAAACCTGCTCGAAGCCGAGTTCTTCGGCGCGCGCAAGGGCTCCTACACCGGTGCCACGCAGGACAGGCCCGGCTACTTCCAGGCCGCACAGGGCGGCACCTTGTTTCTCGATGAAATCGGAGACCTGCCCCTGGCCATGCAGGCCAAGCTGCTGCGCGCCATTCAGGAGCGCAAGATTCGTCCGCTGGGCAGCACCCAGGAAGAAGCCGTCGATGTGCGCATCGTCAGCGCCACCCACCGCGATCTGGGAGCGCAAGTGCAGGCAGGCAATTTCCGCCAGGACCTGTTCTACCGTCTCAATGTCATCGAAATCGAGCTGCCCGCGCTGCGCGAGCGCCGTGAAGACCTGGGCCAGCTATGCCAGGCTTTGCTGCAAAAGCTGGCCCGCGAGTCCGGACTGCCCACGCCGGAGCTGGACAACATCAGCATCAGCCAGATCGCCAGGCTTCCGCTGGCAGGCAATGTGCGCGAGCTGGAGAACGTGCTGCACCGCGCCATTGCACTGGGCGAGGAAGGCCCGCTGCGTCTGCCCGAATCCGGCGTGCCGACCGAGGACGCTGGTGCGGCGGCAGCCGCCTTCTCGGACGCTGGGGCATCGAGTGCGCCGCAGCCGCAAGCTCGGCACGCAGACAGTCCGGCCACGCTGCCCGAAGATCTGCAAGGCTGGCTTGATCAGCAGGAGCGCAGCATTTTGGTCAGAGCCCTTCAGGACAACGGCTTCAACCGCACAGCCACGGCGGCCAGACTTGGCATCAGCCTGCGCCAGATTCGCTACCGCATCGACCGTCTGGGCATAGACCTGCCGGCCGAAGGCAGCAAACACCAGAGCGACAATGTCTGATCCGGCTCCTCATTTTTCATCCTTGCCGCTGCCACAGCAGCCTTGGCAGGCCGGCTGGTATGGTGCGGCACGCCAGCTGAGATCTCCCAATTTCGGCACTCGCCCCAGGGACGCGCAGATCGACCTCGTCATCATCCACTCCATCAGCCTGCCTCCGGGCCAGTACGGCACAGGCGCGGTGCAGCAGTTGTTCACCAATCAGCTGGACTGGGACGCCCATCCTTATTACCAGGGTATTCGCGGCCTCGAAGTCTCGTCACATTTCTTTATCACGCGTCATGGCGAGATCTGGCAGTTCGTCAGCTGCGACGACCGCGCCTGGCATGCCGGCGTGAGCCAGTGGCGCGGGCGCGAGCGCTGCAACGACGACTCCATCGGCATCGAACTCGAAGGCCTGGAAGGCCTGAGCTTTGAAGCTGCGCAGTACCAGGCTCTGCAGCAGCTTTGCATCGCCATCGCGGCGCACTATCCCGTGCACTACATCGCCGGACACGAGCACGTCGCGCCCGGGCGCAAGCAGGACCCCGGCCCGGGCTTTGACTGGCAGCGGCTGCAGCAGCAGCTGGGCAGCACGGACGGCACGCGCAGCTGGCAATTCCCCCCCAGTCCTTCAGCCTCAGGCGCAGCCTGAAATCTTCATAGCACCTACCGCCTTTCAGCACTCGATTTCATACACATTCGTAGCTGAAATCTTTTACTGGCAGGCGCTATGCGCTCCTCATTTTGAGAATCCCAAACATCCATCGTTGCAGGGCTTCGAAACGGCATGTCAATGGCGCGCGCGCAACAACTGTCGCCTGCATCAAACACGCAAATTTTTTACATATTTCCGGCCCGATCTGCCGCCGCGCGCAACCGCGCCACAGGCCTTTATTCATGCGGGATGAAGTCATTTTTGCGGCTGTCAAGCGGCGCTCGAAATGCCAGATTCGGTAGTTTCATCAGGTCGCTCGGATTTAAGCGCGATACACTACCGGTAGTGTTTTGAAGCGCCACAGACCCCATATCTAGTGTTTACAAGTTGTGCATACCCTGTGCAAACCATGTGTAAACCGAGGCGCCGAATCGTGTTTTTGATGGCCTGCCAGCAGTGCAGGCCTTTGTCTGCCTATCCACATACTGACTCAGAGGAACTTATGCAAGAAGCGTTGAACTCACTGCCTTCTGCCGCACCTGCCGGTGCAGCCAATTCTTCCTCCCCCAATGACAGCTATCAGATCATCCGCCGCAGCGGCGATGTGGTGGCTTTCGCGCCCCAGAAGATTGCCGTGGCCCTGACCAAGGCTTTCCTGGCCGTGCGCGGCGCGCAAGGCGCGGCTTCCGCCAGCGTGCGCGACACCGTCAACGAACTCACCGACGGCGTGGTGCGCGCACTGGTGCGCTCGCGCCCCGATGGCGGCACCTTCCATATCGAAGATGTGCAGGACCAGGTCGAACTGGGCCTGATGCGCGCCGGTCACCAGGACGTGGCCCGCGCCTATGTGCTGTATCGCGAGCGCCGCAACCAGGAGCGTGCCGAGCAGAAGAAGGTCGCCGAAGTGGCCGCCGCTGCCGCCGCCAAGCCCGTGCTGCATGTGACCGACAACGGCCAGCGCGTGCCGCTGGACCAGGAGCGCCTGGAGGCTCTGATCGTCGCTTCCTGCCGCCATCTGAATGCCGACATCCAGTCCGCGCCCATCGTGGCCGAGACCCTGCGCAATCTGTATGACGGCGTGCCCCTGGCCGAGGTCTACAAGGCATCCATCCTGGCCGCCCGTACGCTGATCGAAAAAGACCCCGACTACACCTACGTCACCGCCCGCCTGCTGCTGCACACCATCGTGCGCGAAGTCATGGGCCGCGACGTGCAGCCCACGGAAATGCAGGCCGCCTATGCCGACTACTTCCCCGGCTTTGTGCAAAAAGGCGTGGACAACGAGCTGCTCAACCCCGAGCTGCTGAACTACGACCTGCCCCGTCTGGCCAAGGCCCTGAAGGCCGAGCGCGACGAGCAGTTCGACTACCTGGGTCTGCAGACCCTGTACGACCGCTACTTCCTGCACGTGCGCAAGAGCCGCATCGAGCTGCCCCAGTCCTTCTTCATGCGCGTGGCCATGGGCCTGGCGCTGAACGAGCCCGACCGCAACGCCCGTGCCATCGAGTTCTACGAGCTGCTGTCGTCCTTCGACTTCATGTCGTCCACTCCCACGCTGTTCAACAGCGGCACGCTGCGCTCGCAGCTGTCGTCCTGCTACCTGACCACCGTGCCCGACGACCTGGACGGCATCTACGAATCCATCAAGGAAAATGCTCTGCTGTCCAAGTTTGCCGGCGGCCTGGGCAATGACTGGACCCGTGTGCGTGCCCTGGGCTCGCGCATCAAGGGCACCAACGGCGAATCGCAAGGCGTGGTTCCCTTCCTCAAGGTGGTCAACGACACGGCCGTCGCCGTGAACCAGGGCGGCAAGCGCAAGGGCGCTGTCTGCACCTATCTGGAAACCTGGCACCTGGACATCGAAGAATTCCTGGAGCTGCGCAAGAACACCGGCGACGACCGCCGCCGCACCCACGACATGAACACGGCGAACTGGATTCCCGACCTGTTCATGAAGCGCGTGATGGAAGCAGGCCAGTGGACCCTGTTCTCGCCCGCCGACGCACCCGATCTGCACGACCTGTACGGCGAAGCCTTCGAGAAGGCCTATACCGCCTATGAAGCCAAGACCGACAGCGGCGAGCTCAAGCTGTTCAAGCGCGTGCCGGCCGTGGATCTGTGGCGCAAGATGCTCTCGATGCTGTTCGAGACCGGCCATCCCTGGATCACCTTCAAGGACCCCTGCAACATCCGCTCGCCCCAGCAGCACGTGGGTGTGGTGCACTCGTCCAACCTGTGCACCGAGATCACGCTCAACACCAGCGACACCGAAACTGCGGTCTGCAACCTGGGCTCGGTGAACCTGGTCCAGCACATCAAGGACGGCAAGATCGACCACGACAAGCTGCGCAAGACCGTGAACACGGCCATGCGCATGCTGGACAACGTGATCGACATCAACTACTACGCCGTGCAAAAGGCCAAGGACTCCAATCTGCGCCACCGCCCTGTGGGCATGGGCCTGATGGGTTTCCAGGATGCGCTGTATGAAATGCGCACCGCCTACGCCAGCCAGGGCGCCGTCGAGTTCGCCGACGAAGCCATGGAAGCCATCTGCTACTACGCTTACTGGGCATCGACCGAGCTGTCCAAGGAACGCGGCACCTACTCCACCTTCAAGGGCTCGCTGTGGGATCAGGGCATCCTGCCTCCCGACACCCTGAAGCTGCTGGAAAAGGCCCGTGGCGGCTATGTGGAAGTGGACCGTTCGGCCAAGCTGGACTGGGATGCCCTGCGCGCCAAGATCGCCCAGGACGGCATGCGCAACTCCAACTGCGTGGCCATTGCCCCCACCGCCACCATCTCCAACATCGTGGGTGTGGATGCCTCGATCGAGCCTTCGTTCGGCAACCTGTCCGTGAAGTCCAACCTGTCTGGCGAATTCACCGTCATCAACCAGTACCTGGTGCGCGACCTCAAGCGCCTGGGCCTGTGGGACGACGTGATGGTCATGGACCTCAAGCATTTCGACGGCTCGCTGCGCGCCATCGACCGCGTGCCGCAAGAGATCAAGAACCTCTACGCCACCGCGTTTGAAGTCTCGCCCGAATGGCTGGTGGAAGCCGCCTCGCGCCGCCAGAAGTGGATCGACCAGGCCCAGAGCCTGAACATCTACATGGCCGGTGCATCGGGCAAGAAGCTGCACGACACCTACATGCTGGCCTGGCTGCGCGGTCTGAAGACCACCTACTACCTGCGCACCACCAGCGCGACCAATATCGAAAAGTCCACCGTGCAAAGCCGCGTGCTGAACGCAGTGTCCTCCGGCGCTCCTGCCGCGTCGGAGGCACCTGCTGCCAAGCCTGCGCTCAGCGCACTGGAAGCCGCTGCTGCCGCTGCCCGTGCCCAGGCACCCGCCACGGACATCAAGTTCTGTGCGATTGACGATCCGGGCTGCGAGGCCTGCCAGTAACTGGCAACACCCCCTGAGGCGCTTTGCCTCGGCGGCCCGCGCCTTCCCCCTCTCTCGCTTCGCGGGAGGGGGACGACACCCTCGGTGCGCGGCGGCGCTTCCTCGGTGTCTCTCGCTTTAGAGTGCGCCAGTATTTGAGTGGCGCCACTCCACCAATAAATGATTGAGAAGCTGGATGTCGATTGCACTGCACCCAGCTTTTGCCCTTCAAGGAATAAATATGCTGAGCTTTGACGACGACACCTTTGCCTCTTCCGCCACCAGCGCAGAAGCCGGCGCGTCCACCAGCACCCACAAGCGCGTGAATGCCGCCGACAAGCGCATCATCAACGCCAAGACCGACGTGAACCAGCTGGTTCCCTTCAAGTACAAGTGGGCCTGGGAAAAGTATCTGGCCACCTGCGCCAACCACTGGATGCCGCAGGAAGTGAACATGACGCGCGACATCGCGCTGTGGAAGGACCCCAACGGTCTGACCGAAGACGAGCGTCGCATCGTCAAGCGCAATCTGGGCTTCTTTGTGACGGCCGACTCGCTGGCCGCCAACAACATCGTGCTGGGCACCTACCGCCACATCACGGCGCCCGAGTGCCGCCAGTTCCTGCTGCGCCAGGCCTTCGAAGAAGCCATCCACACTCACGCCTACCAGTACATCGTTGAATCGCTGGGCCTGGATGAATCGGAAATCTTCAACGCCTACAACGAAGTCCAATCCATCCGCGACAAGGACGAGTTCCTGATCCCCTTCATCGAAGCGATCATGGACCCCAACTTCAACACCGGCACGCCCGAAACCGACCAGACTCTGCTGAAGTCGCTGATCGTTTTTGCCTGCCTGATGGAAGGCCTGTTCTTCTACGTGGGCTTCACGCAGATCCTGGCCCTGGGCCGCCAGAACAAGATGACAGGCGCGGCCGAGCAGTACCAGTACATCCTGCGCGACGAGTCCATGCACTGCAACTTCGGCATCGATCTGATCAACCAGCTCAAGCTCGAGAACCCGCATCTGTGGACGGCCGAATTCAAGCAGGAAATCACGGAGCTGTTCCAGAGGGCTGTGGAGCTCGAATATCGCTATGCCGAGGACACCATGCCACGCGGTGTGCTGGGCATGAATGCATCCATGTTCAAGGGCTATCTGCGCTACATCGCCAACCGTCGCGCCACGCAGATCGGTCTGGAGGAACTGTTCCCCGGTGAAGAAAATCCCTTCCCCTGGATGAGCGAAATGATCGATTTGAAGAAAGAACGTAACTTCTTTGAGACACGAGTGATCGAGTATCAGACCGGAGGCGCACTTTCTTGGGATTAATTGCTTCTAAGCAGGCACAATGCGAGTCATGACTTGCTTCACTTCATTGCTACAAAAAACTGAGATTTTTGGCGTGAAGCAAATTTGTGTTCCTAGCGATGCGTAACTCCACATCGCTTTGAATCGTCCGGCACTGCAAAGAGCCGGACGTCTTATGCAAATCAACGAAGGAGAAAATGATGGCAACTGCGAAGAAGACGGCCGCCAAGGCCACAACCGAAAAAAAGACCCCTGCCAAGAAGGCGGCCGCGCCCAAGGCTGAAGCTGTGAAGAAAACAGCTGCAACCAAGACTGCCGCCCCCAAGGCCGCTGCTCCTGCAAAGGCTGCACCCAAGAAGGCTGCAACTGCTGCCAAGGCTGCTGCTCCTGCAAAGGCTGCACCCAAGAAGGCTGCAACCGCTGCCAAGGCTGCTGCTCCTGCAAAGGCTGCACCCAAGAAGGCTGCAACCGCTGCCAAGGCTGCTCCTGCAAAGGCTGCACCCAAGAAGGCTGCAACCGCTGCCAAGGCCGCTGCTCCTGCAAAGGCTGCCCCCAAGAAGGCTGCAACCGCTGCCAAGGCCGCTGCTCCTGCAAAGGCTGCACCCAAGAAGGCTGCAACTGCTGCCAAGGCCGCTGCTCCTGCAAAGGCTGCACCCAAGAAGGCTGCAACCGCTGCCAAGGCCGCTGCTCCTGCAAAGGCTGCAACTAAGAAAGCTGCAACTGCTGCCAAGGCCGCTGCTCCTGCAAAGGCTGCAACCGCTGCCAAGGCTGCTGCCCCCAAGAAGGCTGCAACGACTGCCAAGGCTGCTGCCCCCAAGAAGGCTGCAACTGCTGCCAAGGCCGCCGCCCCCAAGAAGGCTGCAACTGCTGCCAAGGCTGCTGCACCCAAGAAGGCTGCAACTGCTGCCAAGGCCGCCGCTCCCAAGAAGGCTGCAACTGCTGCCAAGGCTGCTGCGCCCAAGAAGGCTGCAACTGCTGCCAAGGCCGCTGCACCCAAGAAGGCTGCAACTGCTGCCAAGGCCGCTGCACCCAAGAAGGCTGCAACTGCTGCCAAGGCCGCTGCACCCAAGAAGACTGCAACTGCTGCCAAGGCCGCTGCTGCTCCTGCAAAGACCGCTGCTCCTGCAAAGGCTGCACCCAAGAAGGCTGCCCCCAAGAAAGCTGCCGCACCTGCACCTGCCCCTGCCGCCGTCACCGAAACCACCGCACCCGTGGCACAGACCCGCCTGGCACCTCAAGCCGCCTGGCCCTTCCCCACAGGTAACAAGCCCTGATCGGTTCGCTGACCTGCACGCCATAAAAAAGCCCGAACTCTCTTACGAGAGTCGGGCTTTTTTACATGCCTGATTCAGTGCCGATATCAGTGCCCTCAAGGCACTGGCACCTCATCAGGGCTGGAAGTCCAGCTGATAGTTCTGCGGGCCGCGATGCGCCACCTTGAGCGCCCCCATGCGGTTTCCCAGTTCGGCGCAACGCAGCAGATCCCAACCACGCTCCAGGCCAAACAGGAACGCGCCACGCCAGGCATCGCCGCAACCTGTGGGATCGACCACGGCAGCGGGCTTCACCGAAGCAACCAGTGTCTTTTCACCCTGCTGCCAGACTTCGCAGCCTTCGGCGCCCAGTGTCACGACCAGGCCGCGCACCTTGCGCGAAATCTCCTCAAAGCTCAGGCCTGTGCGCTCGCTGAGCATCTTGCCTTCATAGTCGTTCACTGCCACCCAGTCGGCCTGCTCGATAAAGGCCTTGAGCTCGTCACCATTGAACATGGGCAGGCCCTGACCGGGATCGAACACAAAAGGAATGCCTGCAGCCTTGAACTGGGCGGCGTGCTCCATCATGGCTTGACGGCCATCGGGAGCAACAATGCCGATCTTGATATCGGCAGCCATGTCGGCCGTGATGCGGTTCTCGTGCGCCTGCATCATGGCGCCTGGGTGGAAAGCCGTGATCTGGTTGTTGTCACGATCGGTCATGATCATGCACTGCGCCGTATGCGTGCTCTGCAGCTGACCCACATGACGGGTCTCAATACCCAGATCCTTGAAGCGCTGCACATAGTCCGCACCGTCGCTGCCCACCATGGCCATGGGATGAGCATCGCCACCGAGCAGCTTCAGGCTGTAGGCAATATTACCGGCGCAGCCACCAAAATCGCGGCGCAGCGTGGGCACCAGAAACGACACATTGAGGATGTGCAGCTGATCGGGAAGAATCTGGTCGGCAAAACGACCTTCAAAGGTCATGATGTTGTCGAATGCCAGCGACCCACAGATCAAAGCGGCCATGATGCGTTCTCTTTCAGAAATGAATGAAGGGTGACTTGCGCCAACAAGGATGTACAACGGGCATTTCTATTAACAAGACGCCCCGCCTAATCCGAATTTGCGCAAGCCGTATTAGGGATAGAAAACCAGGGCCCGATAACCCGCCACGGCAGCGCCAAGATCCTGCACTTGCACAGGCACATTGACGCTCCACTCCTGGCGGGCTTGCAGCTGCTGCGGGGCCCCCAGAGGCTTGAGGTCGATCACTCGGCGCAGCAAAGGCCTGTCCTGTGCATCGGTCAAGGTCAGCTCGGCCATGGGCATGGCCACCGGCACATCGGAGCGATTCTCCAGGGTCAGGCTCCACTGGTACTGATGGGCATCGGCAAGCTGCTTGAAGCCCGAGCCGCTGATCACCACATCGGCAATCGCGCGGCGGGCCTGCAGCTCGCAGCCTGCCAGAGCGCAGGTCTTGGCCAGCAAGGGAGCCAGCGCCGGATACTGCGCAGCCAGCACATCGCGCTGCTGCCAGGCATGCTGTCCGACGACACCGGCTACGGCCGCCAGCGAACCCAGCACCAGCGCCACACGCATGCCTGCCGAGTGCCAGAAGGCCTGGCGACGGGCCTGGCGCACAAAGCCCGGCTCATCGCCAGCAAGGGCAGCAGCAGCCTCATCCTGATCCGTATCCGTATCCGTATCCGTATCCGTATCCGTATCCGTATCCGTGACAGCTTGCGCCCGGTCCCTGGCAGGTTGTATAGCGCCGATATCGGCGTGCAGCAGCGCCTCTTTCGAGACGGCCTCGACCCGGGCCTCATCCTCGACGTCCTGCGCCGCCTCGGGCATCAGGGCCTCGCCAGGCGGCGGCAAAGCCCGCAGCTCTGGCTCCAGCGCCGGCTCGGCGGGCGCGGGACTATCACCAGCTTCCAGCCCGCCTTCGGACTGCCTTGCATCCGGATGAGGATCTTGCCGGAGCGCCGCTGCACCCTCTTCAGCCAGAGAACGCGCCTGATCGACAAACGACGGCTGTGCATCCACCATCCCGGGCATGGACCCGGACAGCTCGGGTTCGGAAACCACATCGGCAGGCTCTGCTGCCGGTGCGGCTTCTGCGGCCTGAGCCACAGTCGGCGCAGCGTCCACCGAATCCGAATCCGAATCCGAATCCGAATCCGAATCCGAATCCGAATCCGAATCCAGCAAGGCCTCAGCCTTGTGCGCATCGAAGGCGGGAGCGGCCGGCGCAGAATCTGCGGCATCCTGCTGCGGCCAGGCCGGCGCCCGTTCGCCAGCCTGCGTCGGCTGTATTTCCGGCACGGGCGGCTTCTGCGGCACATCAGCTGCTTCCGGCTGCAGCAGCTCGTCGGGCACGGACTGCAAATCCTGCGAGGCATCAAAGACGCTTTGGCACATCCCGCAGCGCACCCAGCCCTGCGAGATACGCAGCTGGTCGGCAACCACTTTGAAGCGGGTTCCACAGGAAGGGCAACGGGTGACTTGGCTCATCAAGATGTCATTGTAGGCAGCAACCACCCACACACCTGCTGGCGGCGGGTCTGTCTCGCAATCAGGCCGCGCGCCGGGCGGTCATGAGAATCCAGCCGTCCTCGCTATCGGCCACTTCGAGCTTGAGGTGGGGCGCATAAGCCTCTTTCAGCTCATCGGCCTGACGCTCCAGAATGCCGGCCAGCACCAGATTGCCACCGGCCTGCACACGGCCGCACAGCAGCGGAGCCAGCACCTTGAGCGGCGTGGCCAGGATATTGGCCAGCACGGTCTGGTACTCGCCGTCGGCCGCATCGGGCAGACCGGCCTTGATCTCCACATGGTTGGCGCTGCTGTTGTAGTTGGTCGATTCCACGGCGGCGGGATCGATGTCCACTGCATCGACATCGGTCGCGCCGAACTTGGCTGCACCGATGGCCAAGATGCCCGAGCCGCAGCCATAGTCCAGCGTGCGTCCCAGATTTTCCTTGGGCTGGCGTGCAATCCAGCGCAGGCACATGCGGGTGGTGGGATGGGTGCCGGTGCCGAAAGCCAGACCGGGGTCCAGGCGAATGCTGACCTTGGCCTGCTCGGGCAATTCATGCCAGGTGGGCACGATCCAGAACTCAGGCGTGATGTCCACAGGCTCGAACTGCGACTGCGTCAGACGCACCCAGTCCTGCTCGGGCACGGGCTTGACGGCCAAAATCTTGCAGCCTTCGAAGAAGTCCTGCAGCTGCAGCAGCTCGCGCGCCTCGGTGGCCGCAGCCTCGCTGGGGTAGAGAGCGATCACGCGACTACGGCTCCAGCCTTCCTTGGGTGCGGGCATGCCAGGCTCGCCGAACAGCGCCTGCTCGGCTTCGGTCTGCGCATCGGCATCTTCGACGGACACGCTCAATGCATCGAGGGCATCCAGCGCATCGCTAATGGTTTCGACCCGGTCTTCGGGGCACAGCAGGCTCAGCTCAAACATGGCCATCCTTTCTAGCAACCGCGTCACTCATGTCAGGCCGGAGCCGACAGAGACAGCGCAAGTTGCACTTTCCTGAAAAACGAAAATGCTGGCCTCCGTTACCAGAGGCCAGCATGGGAACTCAGAGCAGCAAGGCTCCTGATCTCATCGCTTGCTGGGCGTGCGATGCGTCAGCCACTCTTCCAGATAGTGGATGTTGGTGCCGCCTTCCATGAACTTGGAGTCGACCATCAGATCCTGGTGCAGCGGAATATTGGTTTTGATGCCTTCCACCACGGTCTCCAGCAAGGCCGTGCGCATGCGGGCCATGGCCTGCTCGCGGGTATCGCCATAGGTAATGATCTTGCCGATCATGGAGTCGTAGTTGGGCGGCACGAAGTAATTGTTGTACACATGGGTGTCAACACGTACGCCAGGGCCGCCGGGAGCATGCCACGTGGAGATGCGGCCTGGCGAAGGGATGAACTTGTACGGATCTTCGGCGTTCACACGGCACTCGATGGCGTGCCCCTTGAACTCGATCTGGCGCTGGGTGAAAGGCAGCTTCTCGCCGGCAGCGATCATGATCTGGGTGCGCACGATGTCGATGCCCGTGATCAGCTCGGTGATGGGGTGCTCCACCTGCACGCGGGTGTTCATCTCGATGAAGTAGAACTCGCCGTTCTCGTACAAGAACTCGAAGGTACCCGCGCCGCGATAGCCGATCTTCTTGCAGGCTGCAGCGCAGCGCTCGCCGATCTTCTCGATCAGACGGCGGGGAATGCCGGGAGCCGGAGCTTCCTCGATCACCTTCTGGTGGCGACGCTGCATGGAGCAGTCGCGCTCGCCCAGATACACGGCACTCTTGTGCGTATCGGCCAGCACCTGGATTTCCACGTGACGTGGGTTCTGCAGGTACTTTTCCATGTAGACGGCAGGATTGCCGAAAGCAGCGCCGGCTTCGGCCTTGGTCATCTGCACGGCATTGATCAGCGCAGCTTCGGTATGCACCACACGCATGCCGCGACCGCCGCCACCGCCCGAGGCCTTGATGATCACGGGGTAGCCGATGGTCTTTGCAATGCGTTTGATGAGTGCAGGATCGTCGGGCAGTTCGCCGTCCGAGCCGGGCACGCAAGGCACGCCGGCCTTGATCATGGCTTGCTTGGCCGAAACCTTGTCACCCATGGTGCGGATGTTCTCGGGCGTCGGACCGATAAAGGTGAAGCCGCTCTTTTCCACGCGCTCGGCAAAGTCGGCGTTCTCGGACAGGAAGCCGTAACCGGGGTGGATGGCTTCCGCATCGGTCACCTCGGCAGCCGAGATGATGGCCGGCATGTTGAGGTAGGACAGCGGAGAAGGAGCCGGACCAATACACACGGCCTCATCGGCCAGCTTGACGTACTTGGCATCACGGTCGGCTTCGGAGTACACCATCACCGCCTTGATACCCAGCTCACGGCAAGCGCGCTGGATGCGCAGGGCAATCTCGCCCCGGTTGGCAACCAAAATTTTCTTAAACATGAAGTTCCTCGCAGCTTGGTGCCTGCGCCGCAGCACAGACCACTGCCAATGACTCAGTCGCGCAGCCAGTGGCTAGCGCACCTCGGCGCTGCAATGCGAACTGCATGCAACGCCTCATGATCTATCACTCGATCACGAACAGAGGCTGGCCGTATTCCACAGCCTGGCCGTTTTCACCCAGAACACGAACAATGGTGCCGCTCTTGTCGGCCTCGATCTCGTTGAGGATCTTCATGGCTTCGATGATGCAGATGGTTTCGCCTTCCTTGACCTGGCTGCCCACATCCACAAAGGCCTTGGCGCCAGGGCTGGAGGCACGGTAGAAGGTACCGACCATGGGAGACTTGACCACATGACCTTCTACAGCAGCAGGGGCTGCGGCCGCCACGGGAGCGGCGGCAGCGGGAGCGGCAGCCAAGGGAGCAGCCATCACAGGAGCCGCTTGCACGGGGGCAGCAACGTATTGGTGAACCACACCTTCGCTCTTGACGATACGGACCTTGCCCTCTGCTTCAGTGATCTCCAGTTCCGACACATTCGATTCGGACACCAGATCAATAAGGGTCTTGAGTTTTCGCAAATCCATGGGAGCTCCAGCGACGTATTTCTAAACAGGGCGCGAATTTACCTCAAATTCGGCCTTCTGCGTGCATTGGCAGATATTTTTCACTAACGTCGCCATGGAATTTAGTTACCTACACTTTTCTGACGACAAGAGCAATGTTCATTCGCTCTATTTGCTCCAATCTGTCAGATCTTCGCTGGAAAGCTCGCCTATTTTACGTTGCCGCACTTGTCCCTTGGCATCAAAAAGAACCGTGAATGGCAAGCCCCCCTGCAAGTTCCCCAGGCTTCTGCTCAGCCCCAATCCCCCTTGCATTGCGACGGCTACCGGGAATTGCACGGGCTGCCGCTGCAAAAAACGCAGCACGGCGTCGGATTTGTCAACCGCAAGGCCGACAACCTGAATACCTTTCGCACCTTGCTGCGCCGCAAATTCGCTGAGCATGGGCAGCTCCTTGACACAGGGCGGGCACCAGGTGGCCCAGAAGTTGACCAGCAAGGGGCGCCCCTGGAAGCCGGCCATGGCAAAAGGCTTGCCATCGGGCGTTTCGAAGGTCTGGCTCCACAGCTGCGCCTCGGCGCCAGGGCCCATGGCCTGAGGCTGGTTGCGCCACCAGGCCACTGCCCCACCGGCCACTGCCGCCGCGACGGCGACCGAGCCGGTCAGCCATAGACGGCGCGAGCCATTGGTCGACTGGTTCTCAGAGGTGTTTTCACTCATCGAGGCTCTCCTGAAGCAGCTTGCGCAAGGCCTTGGCATCGCCTCGCGGACTTTGGCCACGGCCATCGGGCTTCATGGCACCGCGCATGTCATCATGGTCGTAGACCAGAAGATGCACGCCCACGGTTTCATTGATCGGCTTGCACAGTGCGTGAATGGAAAGTGCCTCCACCGGCTTGCCCTGAAAGCCTGTGACCGTGCTTGGCTCGTATTGCACCTGGTTGTTGATGAGCGCTATTTCGGCTGACTTGGGATCATCACAGAACAGTTGCAGGTAGACATCCGACAGCCGCGTGGCCGTGCCGCGCCAGACCGCCCCGGCCAGATGCGGGCGAAACTCCTGCAGCCTGTCCATCCAGAGCAGGGCCAGTTCGCGCAGTGCCTGTAACTCCTGGGGCTGGGTGTCGCCGCAGAACAGCTCTATATATTCACGCACCGCTTCTTCAAGCTGGTCGTTGTCGGGCAGCGCCGTGCGACCGGGCAGACCAAGCTGACGCACGGCTCGCTGCTTGGCAGGACCCCATTCAAGGCCTTCCTCCACCACGATGCGGGCCGCCACCTGAGCAATTTCAGCAGTCACGTTATCCAAACTCATAGCGCAATTCCATCACGCCCGCCGCAGCAGGCGCGGCAGATCATCCCAGCATTGTGACCCAGATGAATGACCGCTCCTCGGCCTAGCCGCATCACCCCATGTTTTGATAGCTATGAGTGACGGCCTCATAGGGAACAGAAAGTAAAAACACATTTATATCTATATAGTTCAAGCGCAACCAGCTATCAATTTGATAAGAAAGGTTACCGCGCCTGCTCAGGCGCTCCGTGACTCGAATTAAGGTCACACAGGCAAACGTAGAATCCTCGGCCATGCACATACATATTCTGGGCATTTGCGGCACCTTCATGGGGGGCCTGGCCGCCTTGGCACGAGAAGCCGGTCACAAGGTGACGGGCTGCGATTCCGGCGTTTACCCGCCGATGAGCGATCAGTTGCGCCAGCTGGGCATCGAGCTGATCGAGGGCTATGGCGCCGACCAGATTGCGCTCAAACCCGATATGTATGTGGTCGGCAACGTCGTCAGCCGCAAACGCCTGCCCGACGGATCGCCCAAATTCCCTCTGATGGAAGCGATTCTGGACACCGGCGCCGCCTATACCAGCGGCCCGCAATGGCTGGCAGAGCATGTGCTGCGCGGTCGCCATGTGCTGGCCGTGGCCGGCACCCACGGCAAGACCACCACCACATCCATGCTGACCTGGGTGCTGGAGTGCGCGGGACTGCAGCCCGGTTTCCTGGTCGGCGGCGTGCCGCTGGACTTTGGCGTCTCCGCCCGCCTCGGTGCGGCACAGCGCCCCGTAGCGGGCCCTGGCCCCGTCGGTGACGAACCCGTGTTTGTGATCGAGGCCGATGAGTACGACACGGCCTTCTTCGACAAGCGCAGCAAGTTTGTGCACTACCGCCCCCGCACGGCCGTGCTCAACAACCTGGAATTCGATCATGCCGACATCTTTGACGATCTGGCTGCCATCGAGCGCCAGTTCCACCACCTGATACGCACCGTGCCGTCGAGCGGCCGTGTGGTGAGCAACGGCCTGGAAGAGAGCCTGACCCGCGTGCTGACCCAGGGCTGCTGGAGCGAAGTGCGCAGCTTCGGCTCGGCTGTCAGCGATTTCAGCGCCGATGGCGATCCCAGCGACTTTGCCGTGCTGCACCGCGGCAAAAAGGTGGGTCAGCTAACCTGGTCGCTGACCGGCGTGCACAACCAACTCAACGCGCTGGCGGCCATTGCCGCCGCTGACCACCTGGGTGTCAGCGCCGAAGTGGCTTGCGAAGCCCTGTCGCGCTTTCAGAACGTCAAGCGTCGCATGGAGCTGCGCGGCACCGTGAACGGCATTGAGGTCTATGACGACTTCGCCCACCACCCCACAGCTATCCGCACCACCCTGGACGGCCTGCGCCGCAAGCTGGGTGCGCAGGCCCGCATCCTGGCGGTGTTCGAGCCGCGCAGCAACACCATGAAGCTGGGCACCATGAAAAGCCAGTTACCCTGGTCGCTGGAAAGCGCCGATCTGGTCTTCTGCCACACTGCGGGTCTGGACTGGGATGCCGCCGAAGCACTGGAATCCATGGGCGTAGGCGCCGGCCAGCGCGCTCAGGTAGCGGGTGATATAGAGACCTTGATAGCGCAGATCAGTGCCGTCGTCCGACCCGGTGACCATATCGTCTGCATGAGCAACGGCGGCTTTGGCGGCATCCACGCCAAGCTGCTGCAAGCGCTGAAATAAGCCCCGAAAAAAGCAAATACCCGCCAAACGCGGGCATTTTCATCGGCGATCTTCAAAACTGGCATGCCTGAACACAGGGACAGCAAGCAAGAGCCGTCTCGCAGCGAAGCTGTCGCCCCCTCCACGTAGCAGAGAGGGGGAAGCCGCAAAGCGGCTCAGGGGTGTCAATAACTTATCGACATCGCCGGCACATCCACCCGGATCAAGGGCTTGCCCAGCACAGCATGCGCTGCCAGGGCATAGCTGTTGCGCCAGTCCTGGTTGTCAAACAGCTCGGGGCGATTGCGCGCCTCACGCGCCACCACCACCAGCTTGTCGGCCAGCAACACCTTGCCGGTAGCCCGCAAAGGCTCGCATTCGAGCGAGACAAACTGCTGGTCCAGCCAGCGCCGGCCTTCGTCCGAACTGATAGGGGACAGCGACTGGGTATCGACCCGATATTCACGGTCGCCATCCAAAACCACGATTACTTCACTACGCATAAATCTCCTCTGACCTGGTGACTCTTGCACCATTCGTTGTCGTGGCCACAGCTTAATGGTGACCGCGGTGCTGAAGACGCTGCAAGCTGACGGCTTGCAAACAGCTGCGGCAACCACTGCAAGGCCTGAAAGCGCGCCTCATGCATCACAGCGGTTACGGGAACATGGTGTGCAAAGCAATGCAAAAACATTAAATTTGATAGCATCACTCACATACTTGGCATCAATATAAGGGCAAAACCGTCTTTTTCAAGAGTCATTACGGACTCGTAACCCGTCAGTTATCTCCATCCGGGCTCCTGCCTTGAAAATGTGATGAGAGGACTTACATACTGGATAGATTTTTGACGAATACCAGTTTGCAGGCCTTGCAACGCCTTCAGGAACCATCACCATGACCGCTGAAAACATCCACCAAGAAATACGCGAGCATCTGCAACAGCTGGAGGCCGAACTGCAGGTCCAGAAGCTCTGGTCCGCCGCAGCCCCAGACCCCAAGGCACTGGAATCCACAACGCCTTTCATGTACGACACTCTCAAGCTGCACGAGTGGCTGCAATGGGTGTTCATCCCGCGCCTGCACGCCGTGATTGATGCCAAGGGCAGCCTCCCTCACCAAAGCCATGTCTATCCGCTGGCCGACCACGAGTGGCAGCAGCGCACCGACTTTGACAAGCAGCATCTGCTGCGCCTGCTCAACCGCATCGATGCCACACTCAATGGCTGCGAGATGACACCGGCATCAACGCCGGACACCAAACACTGATCGAGCAGGCAAGCAGCAGCCCCATTCCCATATAAAAACAAACAGGCCACAGGAAATACTCCCTGTGGCCTGTTTCGTTCACGCCCGCATCATCGATCAGGCGAGCACTTCGGCTTCCTGCTTGCTGGCAAGCGCAGAAGCGCGGCGCTGGCTCACGGCCTGCGACAGCTCTTGCAGCGTTGCCAGGGAATCATCCCAGCCCAGGCAGGCATCGGTAATGCTCTGGCCATAGGTCAGATCGCAGACCTCGTCCTTGCCGGGTGTGAACTTCTGCGCACCGCCGACCAGATGGCCTTCGATCATCACGCCGAACACGCTACTGGAGCCACCGGCGATCTGAGCCGCAATATCGCGGGCCACATCCTTCTGGCGCTCATGCTGCTTGTTGCTGTTGGCGTGGCTGCAGTCCACCATCAGCGAAGGCGTCAGGCCCGCTGCCTCCAGATCCCGGCAGGCGGCCGCCACATGAGCGGCATCGTAGTTGGGCGTCTTGCCACCGCGCAGAATCACGTGACAGTCCTGATTGCCTCCCGTGTGCACGATGGCGACCTGGCCGTTCTTGTGTACCGACAGGAAATGGTGGCCGCGGCTGGCCGACTGAATCGCGTCGGTGGCAATGCGGATATTGCCGTCCGTGCCGTTCTTGAAGCCAATAGGCGCCGAAATACCCGAAGCCAGTTCACGATGCACCTGGCTTTCCGTGGTGCGGGCACCGATGGCGCCCCAGCTGATCAGATCACCAATGTACTGGGGCGAGATCACGTCCAGGAACTCGCTGGCCGCAGGCACCCCGAGGCGGTTGATGTCGATCAGGAGCTGGCGCGCAATGCGCAGGCCTTCGTCGATGCGATAGCTCTGATCCAGGTAGGGATCGTTGATCAGCCCCTTCCAGCCCACGGTGGTGCGGGGCTTCTCGAAGTAGACGCGCATCACCACTTCCAGCGTGTCCTTGTACTGCTCACGCACCACGGCCAGGCGGCGGGCGTAGTCCAGGGCAGCAGCCGGATCGTGAATGGAGCAAGGACCGACGATGACCAGCAGACGGTCATCCTGCGCACGCATGATGTTGTGGATGCTGCGGCGAGTGTCGCTGATCAGCGTTTCCACGGCTGTACCGCAGATTGGGAAGAAGCGAATGAGGTGCTCTGGAGGGGGTAACACTGTGATGTCCTTGATACGTGCGTCGTCGGTCTGGCCTGTCTTGGGGGAGCCGGCGCGATACCAGGAATCGGTGGCGGAAGTGTTCAGAGCAGTCATGGCAATCTTTCGTGAGGTCTTGAATCTTTGAAAACCGGGGAGCTGGAACGTGGAAATAAAAAAACCGCCGGGCTTTGCAGCTTCGGCGGTTCTTTGGGAGGTGTTTGCAGGGTGCGCGCTATTACCTCTCAGCCGCCGGGGGCGAGAACCAAAAGTAAAAGAAATAGGCGCGTTGCGTTTGCATGTCTTTCAATGTAGCACAGCTCTTTTGCATTGCAACATCAGCAGCTCGCACTGCTGTTCTGTCAAAAACAGGTTCCCCCTCTGAAATGACGCATTTTTTAATATTTAATCCAACGCAGTATTTTTGCGTTTTTTCTTATTTTTCAGAATTTTATTGATATAAATTTCCATTTATCAAGTATCAGTGCAATTTTTCAGCGAATCAGCAATATTCAGCATCAGCCCATGAAAAACCATGAAAAACCCTGCTGCCAGGCGATACAAAGCGCTCTGCCACAAGCCTTGTTGCCGCTAACGGTCGGTGGCGAACGGTTTGCAGCACGCTGAAATGAAAAACCCCGCTCTGTCATGCAAAGCGGGGTTTGGTGCTCGCGGCGGGCCGACCCGCCATGAAATCTCTATCAGGCCGTGCCGCCAACCGTCAGGCCGTCAATGCGCAGCGTAGGCTGACCCACGCCCACAGGCACGCTCTGGCCTTCCTTGCCGCAGGTGCCCACACCCGAGTCCAGGCGCATGTCGTTGCCTATCATGCTGATGTGCTTGAGCGACTCCGGGCCGCTGCCGATGATGGTCGCGCCCTTGACGGGGTACTGGATCTTGCCGTTTTCCACCCAATAGGCTTCGCTGGCAGAGAACACGAACTTGCCGCTGGTGATGTCCACCTGACCGCCGCCGAAGTTGGTGGCGTACAGGCCCTTCTTGATGGAGCCAATGATCTCCTGCGGATCCTTGTCGCCACCCAGCATATAGGTGTTGGTCATGCGCGGCATGGGGATGTGGGCGTAGCTTTCGCGACGGCCATTGCCCGTGGGCTTGACGCCCATCAGGCGCGCATTCATCGAGTCCTGGATATAGCCCTTGAGAATGCCGTCCTCGATCAGCACATTGCTCTGGCTGACATGGCCTTCGTCGTCCACGTTCAGAGAGCCACGACGATCGGCAATCGTGCCGTCATCCAGCACGGTCACGCCCTTGGCAGCCACACGCTGGCCGATGCGGCCGCTGAAGGCGCTGGAGCCCTTGCGGTTGAAGTCGCCTTCAAGACCATGGCCCACGGCCTCGTGGAACAGCACGCCGGGCCAGCCCGAGCCCAGCACCACGGTCATCACGCCTGCAGGCGCGGGACGCGATTCGAGGTTGACCAGGGCTGCATGCACGGCCTCGTCCACATACTGGCTGATCTGCTCGTCACTGAAATAGGCCAGACCGAAGCGACCACCACCACCGGAGGAACCCACCTCGCGGCGGCCCTTCTGCTCGGCGATCACAGTCACCGACAGGCGCACCAGCGGGCGCACGTCGGCCGCCAGCGTGCCGTCTGCACGGGCCACCAGCACCACATCGTATTCACTGGCAAGACCGGCCATGACCTGTACCACGCGCGGGTCCTTGGCGCGGGCCAGCTTTTCCACCTTGCCCAGCAGCTCGACCTTGGCCGTGCTGTCCAGCGTGCTGATGGGGTCCAGTTCAGGGTACAGAGAGCGGCTTGGCGCAATCTTCTGCGCACCCGCCTTGACGCGGCGCGTCTGGGTGGCGCTGGAGATGGAGCGCACGGTACGTGCGGCATCCAGCAGCGAGGCTTCGGAAATATCGTCGGAATAGGCAAAAGCCGTCTTCTCGCCGCTGACCGCCCGAACACCTACTCCCTGGTCGATGGAGAAGGAGCCGGTCTTGACGATGCCTTCCTCCAGACTCCAGCCTTCCGCGCGGGTGTACTGGAAGTAGAGATCGGCGTCATCCACCTGGTGCGAGCGAATTTCGGCAAGCGCACGCGCAAGATGGGTTTCGTCCAGGCCGAAGGGCTCAAGCAGCAACTGACGGGCCGTGGCCAAGCGTTCGATGGTGGGTTCGCGGGAAATCATGAGTGCATTGTAGAGATAGCTGCAAGCCCTGACTTGTCTCGGGCTGCGCATAAAAAAGAGCGGAATGCTGCCCCACCAGGCTGAACAACATTCCGCTCCATTCACTTAGCTTCGCACTTGCCGGGTTCCGCCCTGCCCGCTTTGCATGACAAAACCCCACCTGGGTCTTTGCCGCTCCCGCTTGATCGGTCTTCTGACCCCCCAGAACCGTTTGTAAACGCTGTTTACAGTCGAAGCAAGACCTTGGACGGAACTACTGACATTTTTCAACGATCTAAGCCCGTCGCCCCGGCATGCAGTTTCACATAAAAACATTACCCAAAGCTTGCAAAGCATGGGATAGCAGCTCTCCTTTTAAGAGCATTCAATCCCAATCACGGGTCTTCACGCATGGGGAATATGCCCATCACTGCCGGGTAGTTGCCGCTGCGCCCGCGACACCGACATCAACACGCCCAGCGCCAGACCCAGCGTGACCATGGCCGTGCCGCCATAGCTGATGAAAGGTAGAGGCACACCCACCACCGGCAGGATGCCGCTGACCATGCCCATGTTCACGAACGCATAGGTGAAGAAGATCATGGCCACGGCCGCTGCCATCAGTCGGCCGAACAGCGAGTTGGCATTCATGGAAATGGCCAGCCCCCGCCAGACCAGCAGCAGAAAGCCGACGATGATGAAGAGATTGCCTATGAGGCCGAATTCCTCGGAATAGGCGGCAAAGATGAAGTCGGTGGTGCGCTCCGGAATGAATTCCAGGTGGGTCTGCGTGCCTGCCATAAAACCCTTGCCCCAGACACCGCCCGAACCGATGGCGATCATGCCCTGAATGATGTGAAAGCCCTTGCCCAGCGGGTCGCGCGTGGGGTCCAGCAAGGTGCAGACGCGTGTACGTTGATAGTCATGCAAAAAATACCAGCTCACGCCATCGGCGCAGAGCTGGGGTTCAAACCAGACAATGAGGAAAACGCCGACCAGGGCCAGCAGCACGGGCGGCACGATGAGTTTCCAGGGCAGGCCGGCAAAAAAGATCACAGACAGGCCGGCAGCCATCACCAGCAGCGAGGTACCCAGATCGGGCTGCTTCATGATCAGCCCCACGGGCACCATCAGCAGCACAAAGGCGATGGCAAAGTCCGATGCGCGCAGATTGCCCTCGCGGCGCTGGAACCACCAGGCCAGCATCAGCGGCGTGGCGATCTTCAAAAGCTCGGAGGGCTGAATCACCACACCCACATTCACCCAGCGCGTGGCTCCCTTCTTGGTGATGCCGAACAGCGCCACTGCCACCAGCAACACCACGCCCAGGGTGTAGAGCGGCACGGCCACCTTCATCAGCTGCTGGGGGGATATCTGGGCCAGCACGAACAGCAGACCTGCCGCAATCAGCATATTGCGGCCGTGGTCCACAAAGCGCGTGCCGTGGTCGAAGCCCGCCGAGTACATGGCCAGCAGCCCCGCACCCGCCAACATGGCGATAAAGAGAAGCAGCAGGAAATCAAAGCCGCGAAACAGCGGAACAATGCGTTGCAGCAGCGAGGGCTTATCGAATTCGATGGCGGACATGGGCCGCAATTATCGGGGGAGCCGACTGCCGTGCAGCTTGCAGGGTTGAGCTTTGCTGACGACTCAAGTCGGCCTACGCTCATTCCACCGCTTTAGGCCTTCTCCCCTGATAGTCTTGGGACAGACAGTCCACAATGACCGAGACAGAAGTGTTTTTCACCAGAGGAGATTGCCGCTATGACGACCACCCACCTGCTGTATCTGCATGGCTTTCGCTCCTCCCCTCAGTCCAACAAGGCACGCATCATGGCGGACTACGTGGGTGCCAGGCATTCCAAGGTACGCTGGTGGTGCCCTCAACTGCCGCCCTCGCCGCGCGAAGCGGCGGCCGTGATCGCCGAGGGCATCGCCAACTGGCCACGCCAGAACATGGCCGTCATGGGCTCGTCGCTGGGCGGCTATTACGCCAGTTGGGTGGCCCAGCTGGCACGCTGCAAGAGCGTGATGATCAACCCCGCCGTCAACCCGGCCCGCGACCTGGAAAAATACATTGGCGAGCAGTCCAGCTGGCATGACCCCGAGGAAAAGTTTTTCTTTCGCCCCGAATACATTGAGGAATTACGCCAACTCGACACCCGCACCATGACGCCGGCAGCACCCGAGATGGTGTTGATCGCCCAGGGCGACGAGGTGCTGGACTGGAACGAGATGAGCGAGCGCTACCCTCACGCCCTTCAACTGGTGCAAGAAGGCGGCGACCACGCCCTGAGCAACTTTGCCGAGTATCTGGGCCGGATCGACGAGTTTCTGGCCTTGGCCTGATCCCCTCGGCGACTCCATGCGCCGCCCCGAGGAACGGCTGTATTGCTGCAACGTGCCCCCTGTTCGCTACCCTGATCGCGCGGGGCCGCGCCTGATATTGACCGATCTCAAGCATGAACTGAATCACTTCCGAGCGCCGAATGTTCGGCTCGTGGGAAAATGCGCGGTTATGCACGCACTGTTTGAAGAAGCCGGCAAATTTCTGGCCGGACGCATCCTCTCCGAAGCCGAATCCTCTGCCCAAGTCGAGCTGGACTCGGGCAAGCGGGTCAAGGTCAAGGCCGCCAATATCCTGCTCAAGTTCGAGAAGCCGGCTCCTGCCGAGTTGATCGCCCAGGGCCAGGCCCAGGCCGCCGAGATCGATCTGGATCTGGCCTGGGAATTTGCGCCCGAGGAAGAGTTCGGCTTTGCCGACCTGGCGCGTGACTATTTTTCCGAATCCGCGACGCTGGCCCAGCAGGCCGGTGCGCTGTTCTGCCTGTACGACGCACCGCACTATTTCCGTCGTGCAGGCAAAGGCCGCTTCAAGAAGGCCCCTGCAGAAATCCTGCAGCAAGCCCTTGCCGCCATCGAGAAGAAAAAACAGATTCAGGCACAGATCGACGCCTGGGCCGAGGAATTGGGCCGCGGCGAGTGCCCGCAGGCAATCCGCGAGCAGCTCTACAAGATTCTGTTCAAGCCCGACAAGAACGCCCCCGAATACAAGGCCGTGGTCGACGCCAGCCGCGCCACCAAGCTGGCCCCGCTGGAGCTGCTGCATCGCGCTGGTGCCATCGACTCGTCCTACCAGTTCCACTGGAAGCGCTTCCTGTTCGACAACTTCCCCAAGGGCACGGGCTTTCCTGCCGTGCAGGCACCCCAGCCGCCGTCCGACCTGCCCGTGGCCGATGTACAGGCCTTCTCCATCGACGACTCGGCCACCACCGAAATCGACGATGCGCTGTCCGTCACCGGCCTGGGCACGGGCACCGTCACCGTGGGCATCCACATTGCCGCTCCCGGTCTGGCCATCACGCCCGGCGGCGAGCTGGACAAGCTGGGCCGCGCCCGCCTGTCCACCGTCTACATGCCCGGCTACAAGATCACCATGCTGCCCGACGACGTGGTGCATATCTACACGCTGGACGAGGGCCGCTCCAACCCCGCCGTTTCGCTGTATGTGCAGATCAACGAGGAGACGCTGGAGACCATCTCCAGCGAAACCCGTCTCGAACGCGTGCCCGTGGAAGTCAACTTCCGCTACGACAAGCTCGATCACATCGTCACCGAGGAATGGCTGACCGACTCCTCAATCGAGGTTGAAAATACGCCTGATTCATTGCTGGGAAAGCGCAAGGAGCTCACCTTTTTGCAGCGCTGGTCCAAGTTCCTCAAGGCCAATCGCGAAGTGGTGCGCGGCAAGCCCGAAAACTTCAACCGCCCGGACTACAACTTCCGTCTCGTCGGCAACGACGGCGCCGAGCCCAACGGCAGCGAGCAGGTGCAGATCACCGTGCGCAAGCGCGGCGCGCCGCTGGACCTGATCGTGGCCGAGGCAGCCATCGTGGCCAACAGCACCTGGGGACTGATGCTGGCCGAGCACGGTGTGCCCGGCATCTACCGCAGCCAGGCCAGCCTGGCACCCGGCGTCAAGGTGCGCATGAGCACCAAGGCCTTGCCGCATGCCGGCATCGGCGTGAAAGCCTACTCCTGGGCCACCTCCCCGCTGCGCCGCTATGTGGATCTGGTCAATCAATGGCAGATCATTGCCTGCGCCCGCCACGGCAAGACGGCCGCTCTGGCCGCGCCCTTCAAGCCCAAGGACGCCGAGCTGTTCGGCATCATCAGCAGCTTTGACGGTGCCTACAGCGCCTACAACGGCTATCAGGCCGGCATGGAGCGCTTCTGGACGCTCAAGTATCTGGAGCAGAACGGCATCAGCGAACTGACGGCCAGCGTGTTCAAGGAAGGCCCCAACGGTTCCTTCCTGGTACGCGCCGACAATCTGCCGCTGGTGCTGCCCGTGCTGGGTGCGCAGAACCTGCCTCGCGGCGCCCATGTACGCGTCAAGCTGGGCGAGATCGACGAGATCTCGCTGGACATCTCGGGCACGCTGATTGAGCACCTGGATGCAGGAGCCCAGGCCGAGAGCGAAGGTGAGGACAGCGGCGAGGACGATGACGACACCGTGGCCGGCCCCATCTCCATTGCAGTGGACATGAACGACGCCGATCCCGCTGCAGACCAGCCCAAGTCCTGACCTCCACTCCTCATCGCCCTGACGCTGCCGTGAAACTGCCCACCTCTCTTCGACGACTGAGTACGCTGCAGCTGGCGCTGAGCGTGTCCATCGCCGTCCATGCCGTGTTGCTGACCATCCGTTTCGTGGACCCGGAACGCTTCGAGCGCGTTTTTCAGGACACGCCGCTGGAAGTGATTCTGGTCAACGCCCGCGCCAACGAGACGCCGGACAAGGCCCAGGCCATTGCCCAGACCTCGCTGGCCGGCGGCGGCGATGCCGACCAGGGCCGCGCCACCAGCCCCATGCCCTACTCGGCCCTGACGACGGTGGGCGATGACTTCGAGGAAAAGCAGCGCCAGCTCGATGCCATGCAGGAGCAGCAGAACCAGTTGCTGACCCAGCTGCGCCAGCAGGTGGCCGCGCTGCCCCCCATAGACCCGCGCCTGAGCGCCGACAGCAAGGCCCTGGAAGCCCAGGAAGAAAAGCGCCTGCAGCTCATCAAGCTGCTGGCCGAGATTGAAAAGCGCATCAACGAAGAAAACGCCCGCCCCAAGAAGCGCTATATCAGCCCCGCCACCAAGGAGGCCGTGTATGCGGTCTACTACGATGCGCTGCGCCGCAAGGTCGAGGACAAGGGAACGGAAAATTTCCCCGAAAACAAGGGCAAGAAGCTGTATGGCGAGTTGGTCATGATGCTGACTGTGAATCATGACGGCCGCGTGCTCTCTACCGAGATCGTGCAGGGCTCGGGCAACCGCATGCTCGATACCCGTGCCGAGGCCATCGCCCGGGCCGCCGGCCCCTACGGCCACTTCGGCCCGGCCATGCGTACCAAGGCCGATCAGATTGCCGTCGTCTCGCGCTTCAGGTTCACGCGCGAGCAGACACTGGAAACCGACATAAGGTGACCCCGTGCCGCCTTCCCCCGCTCTCGCATCGCTTCGCTTGCGAGCGGGGAACGCAGCCAGCGCGGCGGCCTTGGCTTAGGCTTGGCCGGTTTCGCCGGCCACCGTCCCAACGCGTACCCAACTCAGCTCAGCGATTTATTTCGGCCCTTTTATGACAAATACGCTCGATGCCTACTGCGTCGTGGGCAACCCCGTTGCCCATAGCCGCTCCCCCTGGATTCATGCCCGCTTTGCCGAACTGACCGGCCAGCCCCTCAGCTACGACCGCGCCCTGGTACCGCTGGATGGCTTTGCCCACTTTGTGCGCGACTTTGCCGCGCGTGGCGGCAAGGGCTGCAATGTGACCGTTCCTTTCAAGCTGCAGGCGGCCGAGCTGGCCACCAGCGCCAGCGAGCGCGTGCGCCTGGCGGGTGCCGCCAACACTCTGGTATTTAGCGCCAACGGCATTCATGCAGATAACACCGATGGCCTGGGCATCGTGGCCGACATCACCCGCAATGCCGGCGTGGCCATCACCGGGCGCGATGTGCTGCTGCTGGGTGCGGGTGGCGCTGCAGCCGGCTCACTGGGTTCGCTGATCGAGCAACAGCCCCACCGCATCGTCGTCACCAACCGCACACAGGCCAAGGCGGTGGCGCTGGTTGAGCAGCACGCGGCCATTGCCGCACTACATCAAGTAGAGCTGGTAGCACTTGAAAGGCAAGTGCTTGAGACAGATTTAGCCCAAAACTTCGACATCATCATCAACGCCACGGCCAGCAGCCTGGCCGGGGCCGATGTGCCCGCGCCCGCCAGCGTGCTGCACGCACGCAGTCTGGCCTACGACATGATGTATGGCCCCGCCGCCCATAATTTTCTGAACTGGGCCAGCAGCCATGGCGCACTGGCGCGTGATGGCCTGGGCATGCTGGTGGAGCAGGCCGCCGAGTCCTTTGCGCTCTGGCGCGGCGTGCGTCCGCCGTCGGCACAGGTGCTGGCCGAGCTGCGTGCACTGCTGCTGACCGAAGCGGCCCACTGAGGCGGGCAGATCATGAAAGCTCTGGGCCGACTGTTGCTGCTGATACTTTGCTCGGCCTTGCTGCTGCAATTGTTTTTTGTGGCACGCATCGCAGTCATGGCCTGGCTGGACCCGGAGTCCACCAGCTATCAGCGCTCCGAAGCCTGGCAGCTTGCGCACAGCAGCGAGGGCCTGCGCTGGCGCCAGCAATGGGTGGACTACGACCAGATCTCCGGCAACCTCAAGCGCGCGGTGATTGCCTCCGAGGACGCCGGCTTCATGGAGCACCACGGCGTGGAATGGGATGCCGTTCAGAGGGCATGGCAGCGCAACGCACAAGCCGAGGCCAGGGCCATGCAGGCAGAAAAAGCCGGAAGCAACAGCAAGCCAGTCAAGGTCTATGGCGGCTCCACCATCACCCAGCAGCTGGCCAAGAACCTGCTGCTGTCGGGCGAACGCAATTTTCTGCGCAAGGGGCAGGAGCTGGTGCTGGCGCAATTGCTGGAGCTGATGCTGAGCAAACAGCGCATTCTGGAGATCTACCTCAACAATGTGGAATGGGGCCAGGGCGTGTTCGGCGCCGAGGCCGCCGCCCGGCATTACTTCCGCAAGAGTGCCGCCCAGCTCAATGCGGCTGAGGCAGCACGACTTGCCGCCATGCTTCCGGCGCCCAAGCGCTTCGAGAAAATGCCGCAATCGCGCTATCTGGCGCAGCGCAGCCGCACGATTGCGCGCTATATACCGATGGTGACGCCCCCCTGAGGCGCTTCGTCTGGGCGGCCCCGCGCCTTCCCCCAAGGGGAACGGTAGCATCGCCGCAAGGCGGCTCTTGCTTGCTGCCTACCCGCATGGAGCGTGAAGGTTTTGTACGTGGATAATCGACAGCCATGCGAATTCTAGGAATCGACCCCGGCCTGCAGACCACGGGCTTTGGCGTCATCGACATGGAAGGCCAGCGCCTGTCCTATGTGGCCAGCGGCACCATACGCACCAACAAGATGGAGCTCGGCGACCTGCCGGGTCGCCTCAAGGTGCTGTTTGACGGCATCTCCGAGGTTGCTGCCCGCTACCAGCCTGAGGTAGCCTCCGTGGAAATCGTTTTCGTCAACGTCAACCCGCAGTCCACGCTGCTGCTGGGCCAGGCACGCGGCGCGGCGCTGACGGCGCTGGTCAACGCCAATCTCGCGGTTTCCGAATACACCGCCCTGCAGATGAAAAAAGCCGTGGTCGGTCATGGTCGCGCAGCCAAGAGCCAGATTCAGGAAATGGTCAAACGGCTGCTGCAACTGCCCGGCCTGCCTGGTACCGATGCTGCCGATGCGCTGGGACTGGCCATCACCCATGCCCATGCGGCTGCCGCCATGGGGCTGATGGCCAAGTCCACCGATCTGCGCCGCAAGCAACATGCCATGTACCGGGGCGGACGGGTCTATTGAGCCAGTGCGGACCTGAGTCTGATCCACTGCGCGATCCAGGGAAACACATCGGATTGCGCATTGCCGGACATCAGCAACCGACTGTGGCTGTAGTCCTCCGCAAAGCCTGCGGCCTTGCTGCATAGCAGAAACTCCACATCAGGCCCTCCGAAGGCCCTGGCAAGGGCTTCGCAGCCCCGCCAGGGAGCGATCACACGGTCCGCAGATCCTGCCAGTGCCAGAACGGGAATCCGAACCTGGGCCAGGCTGCTCAGATAATCCATGCCGTCCTTCCCGACAAAGCTGCGGCGCAGGTTCCAATGGCACCACTGCCGCATCAGGCGAGCGCTTTCCCTCTCGGGGCCCACCATTGAGCTTGCGGTCAGCCATTGCCTACGGCCTATCCAGGCCCTGTACCCGTGGATGGCGATCCGCGCTGAAAAGATTGCAGCTGCATGGGTCGTCTGGGCGGCCAGCAACACGAGACCGGCCAGATGCGCCTGCGCACGCTCGGGCTGGCGCGCTGCCCAGATGGCTGCTGCAATGCCCCCACCACTATGCCCGATGAATACCATGGACCGACCTTGCTCCTGGCGGAGAATCTCTTGAAGAGCGCTGTCAACGTCCTGCTCGGCCACAGTTTCCAGGTCGTAATCGTGGCTGACTGACTGATTCAGCCCATGTCCTCGCCAATCGAAAAGCCAGACGCCAAAACCCTGCGCAGCGAGGAATCGACCCAGCCTCTGGCATGAGGAGGCGCTGGAAAACGTGCCGTGCGTCACGACCACCACCGCCCCCCGCGCGGGGCCGATGCGTGTCAGCACGATGGAATGCCCATCCCCGGTCGTTACATCGACTCTTCGCATATAAGGTCAACCCTCCGTGATCCGGATAACGCTCTTGCCTTCAGTGTGCATCGAAGAACGGCTCGCCCGCATTGCTTGCAAGCGAGCATGAGAGAACAGTGCCTGAATCATAGGGATCAAAAACTGCCCCACACCTACTATGTGGATGGCATCAGCGGATTTCTCTATCCATTGCCGGGCATCCAACTCCTCCCAGATTGGCTCGTAGTCTTCCACTACGTCAGAACCGAATGCTTGCGCATAACTATGCACATCCAGCTTCATCGCCTGCAACTGCTGGAATATATAAACCAGACGAATATCCTCCAGCGTATGCTCAAACTTCTTTTCAACAGGGAGAGCTCCCATATCAATGCACCTGAAATATTCTTCCAGCGAGCGTTTGTTCATCTGAGTCCAGTTGGGCCCACCCTTATATGGCCATGTCATGCAGCCACTGATGGCCGCACAGCCTATTCCAACCATATTGGAGACACCCCCCGTCACACCATCTGAGTTTTTATTAATGAATTCTCGGAGCTGCTGTTCATAATAATAGCCACCCGCATTTTCATGTGAGAACACCTCATTTTCAACCTCTATTTTTCCCCAATCGTAAAGTGTTTCCTGACGAAATCCACGCAACCTGAGATAATTGCAAGCAGCTTGGTACATCTCGTAAGTATCCTCGAAAGATGGAAGATATTTTCTCTGCTGTCGGCTGAAATCACTGCGACCCGCAATATTTAGCTGATAAAGTGTGATATGACGAACACCGAGATCACACACATCAAGAAGATCTTGGATCAAGTCTTGCATCGTCTGTTCAGGCCAACCATAAATAAGATCGACGTTGACAGAAAGACAAGCTGCATTGAACTCTTCCAAGGCACTAATCACCTGCTCATGGGCCTGCTTTCGGCCACTGTAGCGAATTAGCTTGTCGCTCATCTGCTGCACACCCATACTGACTCTATTGAATCCGGCCTCTTTTATGGCTTGTACCTTGTCGCGATTGAAGAGTTGAGGTATACCTTCAAGCGTTTGCTCTATATTTTTAGACGGTTCACCGAAAATCCGTTTAATGATATTATTCAAACGAATATAGTCCTCGCAGCGCAGCAAATTTGGAGTTCCCCCTCCTACATAAACAGATGAAATTCTGTCGTAACGAAGATGATGCTCCATCAGCCTGGCTTCTTTCTCCAAATAATCCAAGTACTTCAGCATTTCACCATTTCCGCCATAGTCTTGGGTTGGAAAAATACAGAACCCACAATGACTAGGTTTCGTCGGAAGACAATAAGGTATTCCGATATAAAAATTAGTATTTATTGGTCTCTCATGACTTATTTCACAGCGAGCATTCCAAAGAGCACTTTCATTTCCATCTGACTCCGACCAATACATAGGACTCGGGTGGGCATGCAAAACCTTATTACTCTAAGGACGCCTCATTTCTTCTTCGATGAACTGACGGGCTTGCTCGCGAGATGCAATTTTTCTCCATGAATTCTCCTTTATCATCTTCAGCCTATCTGATGCCCACCGTAAGCACCTAGCGGGTATCAAAACACTAAAACATTCATAAAGAGAAAAAAAATAAGAATTTTCTGAAAATGAAGTGGACGATCAGGTTTCCTCCACTTCACCGACCCCTTCAAACACTATGGCTTGCATGCAGGTTAAAAAATATGTCGAGTAGCTCAACTGAGAAAGTGCTCAGGACTACCACCGACATTGTTGGCAGACATCAGACCAGGCTGGCGATATCTGGTCGCCTAAACTGCAAGAAACCAAATGCACCTACTGATCGCCTTGCTGACTACCTAGTGAAGCTCAGCGCCGAAGCCAGATGCAGCCCGCCGCCACGTGGCAAATGGTGACTACGCGGCATTTCCACGTTGGTAGGGCCAAAGCGATATCGTGTCTGCAGTTGTCCAACTTCCTATGTCGAGCCGCACCTACTGTCCTGCAAAGTCCAGGATGGCTAAACGCCTGCTGCAAGTGCCCGACGCCAATAAAACAAATGCACCAGGACTCGCCAACACTTACGCCATATGGTTGCTGCCAAGTCTTACTCCCTATTGAAATGCAAGCTGGCAGCGCCTGTTGCGGACTCATATCATCGCCAAGGTGTGCCAGGCCCGCACGGATTCCTGTCTGGCGCCCAAAAACTGAACCGAACTTGCTTACACGCATCCCCTAATGCAAAAAAGCCGCGGCATGCCACGGCTTTTCGAGAGGTGTCACGGTTTAGTAATTGCCCAGCACCATGGAGGCGATCACGCCTGTGGCAATGGCAACCAGCAGATAGTCGCCGCCGTTCTGAATCCAGTGATAGCCGCGTGGCGGTGCCGACAGATGATGGCCGCGCCAGTCATTCACCACATAGTGATGGCTGCGGTATTGCGGCGGCACGCGACTGCCCTTGTACCAGTTATGGTCGGGACCACCGCCACGGCGACCATTGTCGTGACGATCGGCACGTCGGTCGTCGCGCCTGTCATAGCGCTGCTCATGCCGGCCACGATCATCATGGCGACCGTCATGGCGCATGTCGTGCGCACCATGTCCATTGCCGCGACCGGGCGGCGGGCCGGGCTGCGCCTGGGCGGCCAGACTGCCCAGCCCCAGGCAGGCGGCAATGGAGACAGAAAGAATGCGGGTAGTCAAACGGGACATGGGTACTCCTTTGTCGAGTCGTTTCGGTCAACAAGGTGTGCGGCCAGTCATGGCGGCCGCAGCAGATCCATCTTTACCTAATTTCGGCACCGCAAGAAATGAGCAACTGCCGATTTACCACTTTTTGCGCGCCGTTTACAGAACAGAAACCCATGAAGCGCCGAGCCGGATTTGGCAAGCCGCTATCAATATTCATCAGCTCTCAGATGATGCGCCCGACAAACATCACGGCAAAAAAGGCCAGACCGGCGATCACCGTCCACTTGAACAGCAAGAAGCCCAGGCGCTTGTAGTGCACCTTGCCGGTTCCCATGTAGAAGGCAAAGCTCAGTGCCGAAGCCAGAATCAGCAAGGTGGCCAGCCAGCGAAAGATCAGCATGGAGGTCTCGCTCACCAGGCCTGGGCGGGCATGGCAAAGCCCTGGGGAGCCTGCCGCTCGCTCTCAAAGGTCGCCATCTCCCAGGTCTCCGGCTGAGCGATCATGGCGCGCAGCAGCTTGTTGTTGAGGCCGTGACCCGAGCGAAAGGCGCTGTAGGCACCGAGAATGGGCTTGCCGATCAGATACAGGTCACCAATCGCATCAAGGATCTTGTGCTTGGCAAACTCGTCGTCATAGCGCAGGCCGTCGCTGTTCAGGACCTTGTAGTCGTCCATGACGATGGTGTTGTCCAGCCCGCCGCCCAGTGCCAAGCCGTTGTTGCGCAGCATTTCCACATCCTTGGTGAAGCCGAAGGTGCGCGCGCGGGCGATATCGCGGGTGTAGTTGTCCAGACCCATGTCGAACTCCACGCACTGCCCCGTGGAGTCCACTGCGGGGTGAGCGAAGTCGATCTCGAAGCGCAGCTTGAAGCCATGGTAGGGATCGAAGCGCGCCCACTTGAGGTTCTGGCCTTCACCTTCACGCACTTCGATCGGGCTCTTGATGCGGATGAAACGCTTGGGCGCCTTCTGCAGCTCGATTCCGGCGCTTTGCAGCAGAAACACGAATGAGGACGAGGAACCATCGAGAATCGGCACTTCTTCGGCAGTGATGTCCACATAGAGGTTGTCGATTCCCAGACCTGCGATGGCCGACATCAGGTGCTCTACCGTATGCACCTTGGCACCGCCGCTGCCGATGGTCGAGGCCATGCGCGTATCGGTCACTGCCTCGGCGGAAATGGGGATATCCACAGGCTCGGGCAAGTCCACGCGACGAAACACGATGCCGGTATCAGGCTGGGCAGGGCGCAGCGTCAACTCGACACGCTGGCCGCTGTGCAGGCCCACGCCTACGGCACGGGAAATGGTCTTGATGGTACGTTGCTGAAGCATGCTGGTATTTTAAATGGGACAACCCCGAGCCGGCTTACGCCGACCCAGGGTTGTCTTAATCGCTGCGATACAGCGAACTGATGGGTCTTCAGTCCTTAACGAACCAAAGGCCTTTGCGGCTGACCTCTCAAATACTGGCGAGCACCAACTCAGAGATGCCGAGCAAGGGCCGCCCCCGCAGCGATGGCGTCGTCCCCCTCCTGCGAAGCGAGAGAGGGGGAAGCGGCGCAGCCGCTCAGGGGGTGTCGGGCTGTCAGTCCGCCTGCTTGCGCAGGAAGGCCGGGATCTCCACATCGTCCATGCCGCCAGAGGCCAGAGCGCTCACGCGCTCCGAAGCCTGGGTGCGGTTGGTGCGCCAGACGCTGGGCACATTGGTGTTGGCCGTGCCGTATTCCATGCCGCCCAGGGGAGGCAGGCCCACAGCCACGTTGTCGGTACCGGTACGCAGACCGCCCTGCACCACCTGGATGTTCTGGCGACGCACATTGGGACGCGACAGGCCGGTGGCCACCACGGTCACGCGGATCTCGTCGCCCAGCGAGTCATCGTAGGCGGCGCCATAGATCACATGCGCATCGGGAGACGCATAGGCGTTGATGGTGGACATGGCCAGACGCGACTCGGACAGCTTCAGGCTGCCCTTGGCGGCCGTCACCAGCACCAGCACGCCCTTGGCGCCGGACAGATCGATGCCTTCCAGCAGCGGGCAGGCCACGGCCTGCTCGGCGGCGATACGGGCACGATCGGGACCGGCGGCCTTGGCCGTACCCATCATGGCCTTGCCGGGCTCGCCCATCACGGTGCGCACGTCTTCGAAGTCGACGTTCACATGGCCGTACTCGTTGATGATTTCGGCAATGCCGCCCACGGCGTTCTTCAGAACATCGTTGGCATGGGCAAAAGCCTCGTCCTGGGAGATATCGTCACCCAGCACATCGAGCAGCTTTTCGTTGAGCACAACGATCAGCGAGTCCACATTCGCTTCCAACTCGGCCAGGCCGGCGTCAGCGTTCTGCATGCGGCGACCACCTTCCCACTCGAAAGGCTTGGTCACCACACCCACCGTCAGAATGCCCATTTCCTTGGCCACTCGTGCAATCACAGGCGATGCACCGGTACCCGTACCACCACCCATGCCTGCCGTAATGAAGAGCATGTGCGCGCCTTCGATGGCAGCGCGAATATCTTCCACAGCAGCTTCCGCAGCATCGCGGCCCTTGTCGGGCTTGCTGCCGGCACCCAGGCCGCTGCCACCCAGATGGATGGTGCGGTGAGCGCGGCTGCGCAAAAGAGCTTGAGCATCGGTATTGGCCGTAATGAATTCGACGCCCTGAACGCTGCGTTCAATCATGTGGTCGACGGCGTTGCCGCCGCCGCCGCCGACGCCGATCACCTTGATCTGCGTGCCTTGGTTGAATTCTTCGGTTTCAATCATGTCGATAGGCATGGTGGTGCTCCTGTTCTCTAGTGGTGGTTTGTCGCTGCTGTGGAAAAGAAATTTCGAACTCTTGAAGTCTTCGCGGTCTTCGTCGTCGATACCGCGAAAAATCCATCTGTGGTGGTCCGGTGATGAACATGCGATAAGTGCTCATATCAGAAGTTCCCCACGATGAAGTCTTTGAACCGGCCAAAAGCGGTCTTCATGGAACCGCTCTTCTGGGCCACCTTGTAGCCACGCAAACGTGCCAGGCGTGCTTCATCGAGCAGGCCCATCACCGTGGCGGCACGGGGCTGGGCGACCATGTCGGCCAGCGCACCGGAATATTTGGGAAGCCCGCGACGCACGGGCTTGAGGAAGATGTCTTCGCCCAACTCGATCATCCCGGGCATGACGGCGCTGCCGCCCGTGAGCACGATGCCCGAGGACAGTACTTCTTCGTAGCCCGACTCGCGGATGACCTGCTGCACCAGCGAGAAGATCTCCTCCACACGGGGCTCGATCACGCCGGCCAGGGCCTGCTTGCTGATCATGCGCGGGCTGCGGTCACCCAGACCAGGCACTTCGACCTGGGCATCGGGGTCGGCCAGCAACTGCTTGGCGTAGCCGCTCTCGACCTTGATGTCCTCGGCATCCTTGGTGGGAGTGCGCAGGGCCATGGCGATGTCGCTGGTGATCAGGTCACCGGCAATCGGGATCACGGCCGTATGGCGAATCGCACCACCGGTGAAGATGGCCACATCGGTCGCACCCGCGCCGATATCCACCACGGCCACGCCCAGCTCGCGCTCGTCGTCGGTCAGCACGGCCTGGGCCGATGCCAGCGGGTTGAGCAGCAGCTGCTCGACTTCCAGGCCGCAGCGGCGCACGCATTTGATGATGTTCTCGGCCGCGCTCTGGGCGCCGGTCACGATATGGATCTTGGCTTCAAGACGAATACCACTCATGCCGATGGGCTCGCGCACCTCGTGGCCGTCGATGACGAACTCCTGCGCCTCGACCAGCAGCAGACGCTGGTCGGACGAGATATTGATGGCCTTGGCGGTTTCCATCACGCGGGCCATATCGGTGGACGAGACTTCCTTGTCCTTGATGGCCACCATGCCGCTGGAATTGAGGCCGCGGATATGACTGCCCGTAATGCCGGTGCACACTCGCTGAATCTTGCAATCCGCCATCAGCTCGGCCTCTTTGAGCGCCTGCTGGATGCTTTGCACGGTCGCATCGATGTTCACGACCACGCCGCGCTTCAAGCCATTGCTGGGGGCTACGCCCAGACCTGCCAGCTTGAGCTCGCCATTGGACATGACCTCGGCCACCACCGCCATGACCTTGGCCGTGCCGATATCCAGCCCAACAATCACATCCTTGTATTCTCTTGCCATATCAGCTTCCGCCCCCGGTAGGTTCTGTCTTGTCTTTGTGTGCGCCTTGCATGTCTGCTCCCCTGCTCCCGCTTATCGTCTGGCCCTGGCAGCAGTTGCCGGCGCGGAGGTTCCAGTGGTCACGCCCTTGAGTCGCAAGGCATAGCCGTCTTCGTAACGCAGGTCTGCAGACTCCAGTGCCGCAGCCGAGCGCTTGTATTGAGAGGTGACCTGAGGCAGCGTGCGTACAAAGCGCTGCACGCGCCGCAATATGTCTTCAGTCGTGCCGCCGCCCAGCTCCAGCAGCGCATCGTTGTCCAGCACCAGAGTCCAACTGCCACGCGCATCCAGAGTCAGGCTGTCCAGCGCCACATCAAGCGGCTTCAAGGCCGGCTCCAGCGCTCGATACATCTGCAGAACACGCGGGGCCGAGCCCTCGGGGCCTTGCAGACGCGGCAGACCTTCGCGGTCCAGTTCGCCCAGATTGGCTTCAAACACTTCGCCGGCCTTGTTGACCAGACCGGCACCGGTCTCAGCCCCCCAGAAGGCCTCGGCCACATGCTCCTTGAGCGCAACGCGCAAGCCGTTCGGATATTCGCGGCGCACCCGCGCCTCCTGCACCCAGGGCACTTGCTCGAATGCGTGCTGAGCCGCCTTCAGGTCCACCGTGAAGAAGTTGCCTTTGAGCACTGGCGCCACATTGGCACGCAGCGTCACAGCGTTGTTATGCACCAACTCGCCTTCCACCACGATACGGCCAATATTGAAGGCCGGAGTTCGCATCAACCACCAACCCACGGCCATCACGCACGCCGTCAAGCAACCCATGAACATCACCGTGGCAGTGATGTTCATGAGCTTGACGTCGAACGGGACGGCGGCTGTGGGCTGGTTGCGGTTCATGGCTGCTCCGCTTCTCCATCCAGCGTGCTCATGGCCAGAATGCCAAGGCACAGGTTTTCGTAGCTCACGCCGGAGGCGCGCGCAGCCATGGGGACGAGAGAATGCCCCGTCATGCCAGGAGAGGTGTTGATCTCCAGCAAGAAAGGCTTGCGGTCGCTGGCGCGAATCATGATGTCGGCACGCGCCCAGCCACGGCAGCCCAGGGTGCGGAAGGCTTTCTCCACAATGCGCTGGATCTCGGCTTCCTCGGCAGCCGGCAGGCCGCTAGGGCAGTGATACTGCGTGGTATCTGTGAAGTACTTGTTCTGGTAGTCGTAGTTGCCTTCAGGCGCAACGATTCGGATCACCGGCAGCGCAGCGGCCTTGGCTCCCGTGCCCAGCACGGGGCAGGTGGTCTCGTCACCGGCAATGAACTGCTCGCACAGCACTTCTGCGTCGTACTGGGCCGCCAGCTCGTAGGCCTTGGCGCATTCGTCGGCATTCATCACCTTGGTCAGGCCAATGCTGGAGCCGTCGCGTGCGGGCTTGACGATCATGGGAGCGCCCAGGGCCTGCAATGCATCACGGGTGGCTTCGGCCGAATCGACCATGCGCCAGTCCGGTGTGGGCAGGCCCTCAAAGCGCCAGATGCGCTTGGTCATGATCTTGTCCATGGCGATGCTGGAAGCCATCACGCCCGAACCCGTATAGGGGATGTCCAGCAACTCCAGCGCGCCCTGCACCGTGCCGTCCTCGCCGTAGCGGCCATGCAGCGCTATGAAGCAGCGGTCAAAGCCTTGTACCTTGAGCTGGTCCAGCCCCTGTTCGGCAGGGTCGAACTTGTGGGCGTCAACACCCTTGGACAGCAATGCGGCCAGCACGCCAGCGCCGGACATCAGAGAGACCTCGCGCTCGGACGAGCGCCCCCCCATGAGCACGGCGACCTTGCCCAGTGCCTTCACGTCGATATTTGTACCAAACATGCTCATTGCGCGCTCCCTGCGGGCGCAGCCAGCTCTTGTTTCTGAAGCATTTCAACCAATTTCCCAGGCACGGCGCCAATTGACCCGGCACCCATGCACAGCAATACATCGCCCGCTTGCGCATTGGCAGCGATGGCTGCCGGCATATCGGCAATGTTTTCCACAAATACAGGCTCGACCTTGCCGGCCACACGCAAGGCGCGAGCCAGGGATCGACCGTCGGCGGCCACGATGGGGGCCTCGCCTGCGGCATAGACCTCGGCCAGCAGTACCGAGTCGGCGCTGCCGATGACCTTCACAAAGTCCTCGAAACAGTCGCGCGTGCGGCTGTAGCGGTGTGGCTGGAAGGCCAGCACCAGGCGCTGCCCCGGAAAGGCACCGCGCGCCGCAGCCAGCGTGGCTGCCATTTCCACGGGGTGATGTCCGTAGTCGTCGATGACGGTGAAAGTGCCGCCATTGGCAGCCGGCAGCTCGCCATAGCGCTGGAAGCGCCGTCCTACACCCTTGAAGCCTTCCAATGCGCGCAGCAGCGCCTCGTCAGAAATCTCGAGTTCCATGGCCACCGCCACGGCAGACAGGGCGTTGAGCACGTTGTGCTCGCCGGGCAGGCTCAGCACGACTTCCAGATCGGGGTAGCTCTGGCCGTTCTGGCGGCGCACGGTAAAGCGCATGCGACCGGCTTCGGCACGCACGTTCACGGCGCGCACCTGGGCATCTTCGGCAAAGCCGTAGGTCGTGACCGGACGCGCCAGCTTGGGCAGGATCTCGCGCACGGCAGGGCTGTCGACGCAGAGAATGGCACGACCGTAAAACGGCATGCGATGCAGGAAGTCGACAAAGGCCTGCTTGAGACGGCCGAAGTCATGGCCGTAGGTTTCCATGTGATCGGCGTCGATATTGGTGACGACTGCCATCACAGGCAGCAGGTTCAGGAAGGAGGCATCGGACTCGTCAGCCTCGACCACGATGTAGTCGCCCTGACCCAGCTTGGCATTCGCGCCGGCGCTGTTGAGCTTGCCGCCGATCACGAAGGTGGGATCCAGACCGGCCTCGGCCAGCACACTGGTCACCAGGCTGGTGGTGGTGGTCTTGCCATGCGCGCCGGCAATGGCGATGCCCTGCTTGAAACGCATCAGCTCGGCCAGCATCAGTGCACGAGGAACCACAGGAATCTTTTTCTCGCGCGCAGCCAGGACCTCGGGGTTGTCGCCCTGCACAGCCGTGGATGTCACCACGGCATCGCTGCCAACAACGTTCTCGGCCGCGTGACCGACAAAGGTCTTGATGCCCAGGCCCGCCAGGCGGCGCAGCGTGGCGCTGTCAGCCAGGTCGGAGCCTGAAATGGCGTAACCCAGGTTATGCAGAACCTCTGCAATACCGCTCATGCCGGCGCCGCCAATACCGACAAAGTGAATGTGATGAATGGCGTGTTTCATGCTGCCAACTCCTCACAAGCGGCGACCACCTTCGCGGTGGCATCAGTCTTTTGCATTTTCTTCGCGAGTTCAGCGCGCTCCAACAGCGTCGCACGCTGCATATTTTGTAGCATTTCCGCCAACCCTTGGGCGCTCAAAGTACTTTGAGGCTGTAACCAGCCGCCACCGGCGTCCACCAGGAATCGGGCATTGCTGCTCTGGTGGTCGTCCACCGCCGCCGGGAAGGGCACATAGACCGCTGCCGCCCCAACGGCGGCAATCTCGGTCACGGTGCTGGCACCGGCACGGCAGACGATGAGGTCGGCATCGGCAAAGGCCTTGGCCGTGTCGTCGATGAAGGGGGTCAGCTCGGCCTGCACGCCAGCGGCCTGATAGTTGGCACGCAGCGCATCGATCTGGGCCGTGCCGCTTTGGTGCAGCACCAAGGGGCGCTGATCGACGGGTATCAGGGCCAGAGCCCTGGGCACGATCTCATTGAGCGCCCTGGCTCCCAGGCTACCGCCCACCACCAGCAGCCTGAGCGGGCCGCTGCGCCCGGCAAAGCGCTGGGCGGGCTCGGCCTGCTCCAGAAACGCCTGACGCAGCGGATTGCCCACCCATTCACCCTGGGAAAACACCTTGGGGAAAGCCGTGAACACGCGCTTGGCCACCTTGGCCACGACCTTGTTGGCCATGCCGGCCACGGAGTTCTGCTCGTGCAGCACCACGGGAACGCCCGAAGCCGCAGCCATCAGGCCACCTGGCACGGTGAGGTAACCGCCCAGGCCGATGACCACATCGGGCTGCACGCGCTTGATCACGGCACGCGCCTGCGAGAAGGCCTTCGCCAGCCTGAACGGCAGTTGCACCAGGGTCTTGAGCCCCTTGCCGCGCACGCCGCCAAACTCGATCAGCTCCAGTGCAAAGCCCTGGGGCGGCACGATGCGCGACTCCATGGAGCCGGGCGCGCCCAGCCAGTGCACATTCCAGCCGCGCGAGCGCAGCTCCTGTGCCACGGCCAGACCGGGGAAGATATGACCGCCGGTACCACCGGCCATGACCAGTGCCGTGCGTGGCTTGTTTGGCTTGATGAGACGGCTCATGCGTGGCCCCCCTTCATCAGCAGCTTGTTTTCGTAATCGACTCTGAGCACCACAGCTATCGCAATCAAATTCATCAAAATGGCCGAACCGCCAAAGCTCATTAACGGCAGAGTCAGGCCTTTGGTTGGCAAGGCGCCCAGATTCACACCCATGTTGATAAAGGCCTGGAAGCCCATCCAGATCGCCACGCCCTCGGCCACCAGTCCGGCAAAGACACGATCCAGCGCGATGGCCTGACGGCCGATCAGCATGATGCGGCGGGTCAACCAGAAGAAGACGGCAGCAATCAGCAGCAGGCCGACCAGACCAAATTCTTCGCCGATCACAGCCAGCAGAAAGTCGGTATGCGCCTCAGGCAGCCAGTGCAGCTTTTCCACGCTGCGGCCCAGACCCACGCCAAAGATCTCGCCCCGCCCGATGGCAATCAGCGCATGCGAGAGCTGGTAGCCCTTGCCCAGCGCATGCTTCTCATCCCAGGGATCGAGGTAGGCAAAAATACGTTCGCGGCGCCACTCCGAGGTGGCGATGATCATGCCGAAGGCCGCCACCACCAGCAGTGCGATGATGAAGAACATGCGCGCGTTCACGCCGCCCAGGAACAAAATGCCCATGGAGATCACGACGATCACCATGAAGGCCCCCATGTCGGGCTCGGCCAGCAGCAGCACGCCCACCACGACCACGGCCAGGCCCATGGGCAGCACGGCGCGGAAGAAGCGCTCCTTGACCTCCATCTTGCGCACCATGTAGTCGGCCGCGTAGATCAGGATGGAGAACTTGGCCAGCTCGGAAGGCTGGAAGTTCATGATGCCCAGCGACAGCCAGCGACGCGCGCCGTTGACCACCGTGCCCACATGCGGGATCAGCACCGCCATCAGCAACACGATGGAGATCAGAAACAGCTTGCGCGCCACCTTCTCCCAGACATTCATGGGCACCTGGAAGGCCAGCAGCGCGGCCACAAAGGCCATGCCTATCGACATGGTGTGGCGCAGCAAAAAGTGATAGGGCTCGATCTTGCCGAAGCGCGGGTTGTCGGGCATCGCAATCGATGCCGAATACACCATGACCAGACTCCAGGACAGCAAGGCGATGACGACCCAGATCAATGCCTGATCCAGCCCCAGCACGCTCGCCGGAGTACGGGTGGGACGGTCGTACAGCGGCCCGCCTACGCGCACAGGCAGCACATCGATGGGCCTTTCCTCTGCGCTGCGGAACCACGAGCGCATGCGGCCGGAGAGGCTGGTCAGGAAGGCGGCTGTCATGCGCCGTCCTCCAGTTGCTGGCCGGCGTCAAGCGCCAGCTCGCGCACCGCTTCCACAAACTGGTGGGCGCGGTCCGCATAGTCCTTGAACATGTCCATGCTCGCGCAAGCGGGCGAGAGCAGCACCGCATCATTGGCATGGGCCAGGCGCGCGGCCTGCTGCACGGCGTCCTGCATGGTGGCGGCATCGACCAGGCTCACGCCGGTGTCGCCCAGTGCCTCGCGGATCTGCGGCGCATCCTGGCCGATCAGCACGGCCGCGCGCGCATAACGCGAGACGGGTGCGGCCAGCGGCGTGAAGTCCTGGCCCTTGCCCAGTCCGCCCAGGATCACCACGATGCGGTGGTCCTGCCCCAGGCCCATGAGGGCGGCCACGGTGGCGCCCACATTCGTGCCCTTGCTGTCGTCAAAGTATTCGACATCGCCCACCCGGCCCACGGGCTGCACGCGGTGCGGCTCGCCCCGGTATTCGCGCAGGCCGTATAGAAGCGGTGCCAGCGTGCATCCCGCACCGGTCGCCAGCGCCAGGGCCGACAGCGCATTGATGGCGTTGTGGCGGCCGCGGATGCGCAGCGCATCGGCGGGCATCAGGCGCACGATGTGCAGATCGTCGACGTTCTTGCCCTTGCTGGTTTCGTCAGCCTCATGGGCGCGCACCAGCCAGGTCATGCCGTTGACCACCTCCAGACCAAAGTCTCCGGGGCGGCGCGGCATGTCACCGCCAAAGGTGACATGGGCCCGCTGGAAAGTCTTGCCACGCTTGCCGGGCACCGCCACGGGCGCGGGCAGCATGGCCATGACGACGGGGTCTTCGCGGTTGAGCACCATCAGAGCCTGCTCGCCAAAGACATGGGCCTTGGCATCGGCATAGGCCTGCATGCCGCCATGCCAGTCCAGATGGTCCTGGGTGATATTGAGCACCGTGGCTGCCGTGGGCTCGAAGCCGTGGCAGTCGTCGAGCTGAAAGCTGGACAGCTCCAGCACCCAGGCCTGGGGCAGGGTCTCGGCATCGATGCGCCCGGACAGGGTGTCGAGCAGCGTGGGACCGATATTGCCGGCCACGCCCACGCTCAGTCCGCCATGCTCCAGCAGCTGACCGGTCAGCGAGGTGACCGTGGTCTTGCCATTGGTGCCGGTGATGCCCAGCACCTTGGGCGCATAGCCATGGGCTTCGCGCAGGCCCTTGAGCGCAAAGGCAAACAGGTCCAGCTCGCCCCCCGTGGGCAGGCCGATGCTGCGCGCGGCATTGAAGACCGGTGCCACGCTGGCCGGGCTCAGGCCCGGCGAGCGATAGACAGAGCTCAGGCTCTGGCCGTCGACCAGAGCCGCCGTGAACTCGCCTGCGACAAAGCGCACGCCGGGCAGCTCGGTCTGCAGCGCGGACAGATAGGGAGGGGCTTCACGGGTGTCGGCCACCGTAACCTCGGCACCGGCACGCACGCACCAGCGGGCCATTGCAATGCCCGAGATGCCCAGACCCAGAATCAGCACACGCTGACCCTGCAGGTGCTGGGCCGCGCCTTGCGGCCAATGCACGGGGACAGGCGGCAGCTCCACCACCTCCTGCGGCTCGGCTTCGGGCTGCGACTCGACTTCGGTCACTTCGGCATCGGCCGCATCGGAGATGCTGGGGTCGGCAAAGATCTGTGCCACAAAGGCGGCTGCGTCCCTGGCCGCCGTCAAGGTGGAGATATCGGGCACCGGCTCGGCGTCCAACGCCTTGGCGATGATCACAGGTGCTACAAATTCAGTAGCCTCTTGCGCTTGCTCCTGAATAATTTCAGACATAATTCCATCTGAAATGCTTTGTGGATCAGCGGAAGGCGCTTGCATATGCATAGCACCCGATTCCGCATCCGGCTGCAGAACCTGATCGTCGAGCTTGAGATCTTCGTCTTGCATGGCGATTACCTCAGCTTCAGGGTGGACAGGCCCAGCAGGCACAGCAGCATGGTGATGATCCAGAAGCGGATCACGACCTGGGTCTCCTTCCAGCCGCTCTTCTCAAAGTGGTGGTGCAGCGGCGCCATCTTCAGCAGGCGGCGGCCCTCTCCATAGCGCTTCTTGGTGTACTTGAAGTAAGTCACCTGCAGCATCACCGAGATGGCTTCCGCCACAAAGATGCCGCCCATCACGGCCAGCACGATTTCCTGGCGCACGATCACGGCAATCGTGCCCAGAGCGGCGCCCAGCGCCAGCGCGCCCACATCGCCCATGAAGACCTGGGCGGGGTGCGCGTTGAACCAGAGAAAGGCCAGACCTGCGCCTGCCATGGCGCCGCAGAACACCATCAGCTCGCCCGTGCCGGGGATGCTGGGAAACAGCAGATAGCGCGCATAGGTGGCGTTGCCGGTCACATAGGCGAAGATGCCCAGCGCCGTGCCCACCATGATGACGGGCATGATGGCCAGGCCGTCGAGACCGTCGGTCAGGTTCACGGCATTGCTGGCACCCACGATGACCAGATAGGTCATGACGATGAAGCCCAGCACGCCCAGCGGGTAGCTGACTTCCTTGAAGAAGGGCACCATCAGGCCGGCCTTGGGCGGCAGATCCATGGAAAAGCCCGACTGCACCCAGGAGACGAACAGCCCGAAGACCTCGGCATTACTGTTCTCGGAGATGCAGAACACCAGATACAGGGCGGCCAGCAGACCGATGACGGACTGCCAGAAATACTTCTCGCCCGAGCGCATGCCCTCGGGGTCCTTGTTGACGACCTTGCGCCAGTCGTCCACCCAGCCAATCGCACCGAAGCCCAGCGTGACCAGCAGCACGATCCAGACAAAGCGGTTGGACAGGTCAAACCACAGCAAGGTGGACACGGCAATCGAGAACAGAATCAGCACCCCACCCATGGTCGGCGTGCCGCTCTTGACCAGATGGGTTTCCATGGCATAGCCACGCACGGGCTGGCCGATCTTGAGCGCGGTCAGCATGCGGATGGCCTTGGGGCCGATCCACAGACCGATCAGCAAGGCGGTGACGGCGGCCAGCACGGCGCGCAGCGTCAGGTACTGGAAGACGCGCAGGAAGCCGAACTCCGGCGAGATACCCTGCAGCCATTGAGCCAGCATCAGCAGCATGCGGCCTCCTCGCAGTTGCCCTGCTTCTTGTCTGCGCAGGCCTCAATGCTCTGCACCACTTGCTCCATCTTCATGAACCGCGAACCCTTGACCAAAACACTACCTACTTTGGGTAAAACTGCGCACACCGCCTGCTGAAGGGCGGCCATGCTATCAAAATACTGAGCACCACTGCCGAAGGCAGAGGCAGCAAACGCGCTCTGGTCACCCAGAGCAAAGAAATGGGCAATACCTGCCTGCTGTGCCAGCACGCCGGCCTCGGCATGGAACTGCGGGCCGTTATCGCCCACCTCCCCCATGTCGCCCAGCACCAGCAACTGCGGTGCGGGCAGCTCGGCCAGCACGGCAATGGCAGCAGCCACGGAATCGGGATTGGCGTTATAGGTGTCATCGACCACCGTCACGCCTTGACCCTTGATCTGCACGGCCAGCGCGCGCGAGCGGCCGGTCACGGGCTCGAAGCCGGACAGCCCCTTCGCAATGGCCGCCAGAGACACACCGGCGGCATGGGCACAGGCAGCCGAGGCCAGTGCGTTGCGCACATTGTGGCGGCCCGCAATATGCAGCTGCACGGCAGCCACGCCTTGCGGCGTGTTCAGTGCAAAGCTCCAGGCTCCATTGGCCCAGACCACATCGCCGGCAAAAACCTGGGCCCCATCAGCGGCCTCGCCAAACATCAGATTTGAGCGACCGGCGCTCAGCTCCGTCCACAGCGGCGTGTATTCATCTCCTGCGGGGAAGATGGCCACGCCGTCCTTGGGCAGAAAGTCCAGCACCGAGCCGTTTTCACGCGCCACGGCTTCCACCGTGCCCATGAACTCCTGGTGTTCGCGCTGGGCGTTGTTGACCAGCGCCACCGTGGGCTGGCCGATGGCGGCCAGCTCGGCAATCTCGCCGGGGTGGTTCATGCCCATCTCCAGCACCGCAATACGATGCGAGCCCGTCATGCGCAGCAGGTTCAGCGGCATGCCGATGGAGTTGTTGAAATTGCCGCGCGTGGCCAGTGCTGCCTCGCCCTGCCCGCCCACGTGCGCGCGCAGGATGGACGCAACCATCTGCGTGACCGTGGTCTTGCCATTGCTGCCGGTTACGGCAATCAAGGGCAGATCGAACTGCGCACGCCAGGCCCGCGCCAGCGCACCCAGCGCCAGCAGCGTATCCGGCACTTCGATGCCGGCCATGCCTGCCGCTTCCAGCCCGTGGCTGGCAATGGCCGCTACGGCACCGGCGGCCTGCGCCTGAGGCAGAAACTCATGGGCGTCAAAACGCTCGCCCTTCAGGGCCACGAACAAGTCCCCGTTCTGCAGCGTGCGCGTATCGGTGTGCACGCGTGCCAGCTCCAGCTGGCCGTTGCCGACCAGGCGGGCTTGGGGGATATGCGTCTGGATCAGCTCCAGCGCTTTTGCCAGGGTCATCATGACCGAATCTTTCCTTCGCGGGCTGCGAGCGCCTTGTGCGCCTCAGCCATGTCGGAGAACGGATGGCGCACGCCCTTCGTCTCCTGATAGTCCTCATGTCCCTTGCCGGCAATCAGCACCACGTCGCGCGCATCGGCACGGGCAATGGCTTGGGCAATGGCCGCCGCGCGGTCGGCCTGAACATGCAATGTCTCGCCCGCCTGCATGCCGGCCAGAATCTGGTCGATGATGCTTTCGGGCACCTCACTGCGCGGGTTGTCGCTGGTGACGAAAACGCCGTCGGCATTCGCCTGTGCGGCCTGTCCCATCAACGGGCGCTTGCTGTTGTCCCTGTCACCGCCGCAGCCAAACACGCACCACAGCTTGCCCTGGCGCTGGCGCGCTGCAGGCTGCAAGGCGCGCAGGGCTTTTTCCAGCGCATCGGGGGTATGGGCATAGTCCACGGCCACCAGAGGCAAGCCGGGCTTGACGATCTGCTGCATGCGACCGGGCACGGGCTCCAGATCGGCACAGGCCTGCACGGCCTGCTCCAGCGTCAGTCCCAGGCAGCGCAGCGTGGCCAGCACCCCCAGCAGATTGGAGACGTTGTACTGGCCGACCAGACGCGTGTTCATGCGCAGGCTGTGACCGGCTTCGAGCACGGTAAAGCTCAGGCCTTCGTCGCCCAGTCCGATGTCCTTGGCCTGCAGGCGCGCCGGTCCTTGAATGGAAACACTCCAGACATCCATCGCACGGCCCTGCAGCCTGGCCCAGAGCCTGGCGCCGTGTGCGTCATCGATATTGACCACAGCCGCCGGCAGGCCGGGCCAGTCGAACAACTGGGCCTTGGCCTGCCAGTAGGCATCCATGCTGCCGTGGTAGTCCAGATGGTCCTGCGTGAAATTGGTGAACAGGGCCACGCGAATCTTGCTGCCGTCCAGACGGTGCTCGACGATGCCGATGGACGAAGCCTCGATGGCGCAGGCCGCGAGGCCCTGGTCGGCGTAGCTGCGGAACACGCGCTGCAGCAGCACCGGGTCCGGGGTGGTCATGCCCGTCGACTCCAGCGCAGGCGGCACGCCCACGCCCAGGGTGCCCACCAGCGCACAGCCGGTGCGCGCGCTCAGCGTCACTTTAGAGAGCGCATGGGCCAGCCACCAGGCGGTGGTGGTCTTGCCGTTGGTGCCGGTCACGGCCAGCACGTCGAGCTCGCCACTGGGATGTGCAAACCATTGATCGGCAATCAGCCCCGTCGCGGCCTTCAGACCCTTGAGAGCAGCAATACGGCCGCCGCTCAGATCGAAGGCCTGCAGGCCTTCGGCCTCCACCAGCACGGCAGCGGCGCCCTGCTCCAGTGCCTTGCCCACATAGGCCCGGCCGTCAGTGGCAGCTCCGGGCCAGGCGACAAAGGCATCGCCTGCCTTGACCTTGCGACTATCGGTGTGCAGATCACCCTGCACGCGGCTGCGCAGCCAGGCAACGGCCTCGGCTGCATTGTTCAGGATTTGAATGGGGGTGCTCATAGCACAGGCTCCTCAGCGGGTGCAGCCACGATCTGAGGCTTGACTTCCTTGTCGGGCTGAACGCCCATGAAACGCAATGTCTGCTGGACCACGTCCGCAAACACCGGGCCGGCCACCGTGCCGCCGTAGTAGGAACCTGTCGTAGGCTCGTCCACCATCACGGCCACGATAATGCGCGGCTTGTCGATGGGAGCAATGCCCGTGAACCAGGCTCGGTACTTGCCCGCGGCATAGCTCTTGCCCACCTGCTTGCGGGCAGTGCCCGACTTGCCGCCAATGGTGTAGCCCTCGGCCTGGGCCTTCTGGCCGGTACCGCCCGGGCCGGCAGCAAGACGCAGCATGTGCAGCACCGCCTCGGCGTTTTCCTTGGAGATCACACGCACGCCCACGGGAGGCTCGCTTGTTTTCAGAATCGTCGAGGGAATGACGTTGCCGTCGTTGGAGAACACGGTGTAGGAACGTGCCATCTGGAACAGCGAGGCCGACAGGCCATAGCCATAGGACATGGTGGCCTGCTCGATAGGCTTCCAGGTCTTCCAGGCACGCAGACGACCCGAGACCGCACCCGGGAACTGGATCTGCGGCTTCTGGCCGAAGCCCAGCGCACTGAAGTACTCCCACATCTCTTGGGGCGACAGCCTTTGCGCCACCTTGGTCGCGCCCACGTTGCTGGACTTCTGGATCACGCCCTCCACCGTCAGCGCGCCGTAGTTGTGCGTGTCGGTGATGGTGGAGCCCGTCACCGTGTAGCGGCCGGGTGCGGTATCAATGATGGTGCTCGGCTTGACACGCTTGAGCTCCAGGGCGGCGGCCACCGTGATGGGCTTCATGGTCGAACCCGGCTCGAAGGTGTCGGTCAGCGCGCGATTGCGCAGCTGCTCGCCCGTCAGGTTCTTGCGGTGGCCGGGGTCATAGCTGGGATAGTTCGCCAGGGCCAGCAACTCGCCGGTGTGCGCATCCATGACCACCACGCTGCCTGCCTTGGCCTTGAAGGTCTCGACCTGCTGCTTGAGTTTCTGGTAGGCGTAGTACTGGACCTTGCTGTCAATGGACAGCTGAATGTCCTGACCGTCCTGAGGCGGCACTTCATCGCCCACGCCCTCCACCACGCGGCCCAGACGATCCTTGATCACACGGCGCGAGCCAGCCTTGCCGGCCAGTTCCTTGTCGAACGCCAACTCCATGCCTTCCTGACCATGGTCTTCCACATTGGTGAAACCCACGATGTGCGCCGCAGACTCCCCTTCGGGATACTGGCGCTTGTATTCCTTGCGGTTGTAGATGCCCTTGATGTTGAGCGCCACGATCTTCTGGCCCACATCCCAGTCCAGCTGACGCTTGACCCAGACAAAGGTCTTGTCCTCGACATCCAGCTTCTCCATCAGGGAGCGCAGCGGCATGTCCATGAGGCGCGCCACCTCCTTGAGCTTTTGCTGGACTTCAGGATCCTTCAGATCCACGTCCTCGGGAATGGCCCAGATACTGGCCGCCGGCACGCTGGACGCAAGAATCAGTCCATTGCGATCCAGCAAACGGCCACGATTGGCCGGCAGCTCCAGGGTACGCGCAAAGCGCACCAGACCCTGGCGCTTGAAGAAGTCGTTGCCGAAGACCTGCACATAGGCTGCACGCGCGCCCAGGCCCACAAAGCCCAGGGCCAGCGCAGCCACGATGAACTTGCTGCGCCACAGCGGTGTTTTCGAAGCCAGCAAAGGGCTGGTGGTATAGAGCACACTGCGTGTCATTGCGCAGTTCCTGCAGCCGTTTCATGCACGTACTGCGTAATCGCCTGAGAAGCCTGCTTCATCTGCAGCTTTTCTCGCGCCACTGTCTCGATGCGCTGAGGCGTGGCCTGGGCGCGTTTTTCCACCTGCAGGCGCAGCTGATCCGTCGCCAGCCGACGCGCCTCTGCCTCGGCGCGGTCCAGCTCGGTGAACAGGCGGCGCGACTCATACTGGGTATGCACCAGAAAAATGGCGCTGGTCATGACCGCCAGCAACAGCAGCAGGTTTATGCGCAGCATGGCAGCCCTCCCGCAACCATGCTCGGAGCGGCATGGCGATGCCTCATGCAGGCACCTCGGTGCGCTCGGCGACGCGCATCACGGCGGAGCGCGAGCGGGGATTGGCACCCACCTCGGCAGCACTGGGCTTGATGCGCTCTAGCGCCTTCAGACGCATGGGCGTGGGAGGCGCAAACGGTGCACGGCGGTCGTAAACCTCCTTGGAATGCTTGGCAATGAACTGCTTGACGATGCGATCTTCCAGCGAGTGGAAGCTGATCACGGCCAGACGGCCGCCGGGGGCCAGCACGCGCAGACTGGCTTCTAGCGCTTGCTCAAGCTCCTGAAGTTCGGCATTGATGAAAATCCGAAGAGCCTGGAAGGTCCGTGTTGCCGGGTTCTGCCCAGCCTCGCGGGTCTTGACCGCGCCAGCCACGAGTTGGGCCAGCTCGGCAGTGGTGCGTAATGGGCCCTGGCTTTCGCGCCGAGCAACAATCGCCTTTGCAATGGGGCCAGCAAACCGTTCTTCGCCGTAGTCACGTATCACCTCCGCAATCTGCTGCACTTCCGCATCTTCGAGCCACTCGGCCACGCTCTGGCCACGCGTGGTGTCCATGCGCATGTCGAGGGGGCCGTCAAAGCGAAAACTGAAGCCCCGGTCCGGGTTGTCGATCTGGGGCGAGCTCACCCCCAGGTCCATCAACACTCCCTGCACACTGCCTTCGGGCAGTTCGCCCAGATGGCGAAATCCTTCATGCCGAATCGAAAAACGCGCATCGGTGATGCGCGCCGCCTCAGCAATTGCGTCCGGGTCTTTGTCGAACGCGATCAAGCGCCCGTCCGGCCCCAGCCTTTGCAAAATGAGCCGGGAATGACCGCCTCGACCGAACGTCGCATCGACCCACTGGCCGGCTGGCGGCTCGGCGGTACCACCCAGCAAGGCATCCACGGCCTCGTCCAGCAAGACGGTGATATGTTGCAACGGCTGATTCACAAGCACTTCCTACAAAACAAAATCCTGGAAAGCCGCCGGCATCGGTTGCTGGCGCGCTTCCGCTTCGCGCATTTCATAAGTGGCCTTGTCCCAGACCTCGAAATGCGCCCCCATGCCCAGCATCAAGACCTCTTTGGTCAGACCTGTAGCCTCACGCAACTCGGGCGAAATCAGCAGCCGACCGGTTGCATCCATCTCCGCATCCATGGCGTTGCCCAGAAAAATCCGCTTCCACCACTGAGCCGTGATCGGCAGTTGCGCGACACGTTCGCGAAACTGCAGCCACTCGGGGCGCGGAAACAGCAACAGACAGCCATCGGGATGCTTGGTGAAAGTGACCTGCCCCTCCGCCAAGGACAAAAGGGCGTCACGATGCCGGGTCGGCACTGAGAGCCGCCCCTTTCCATCGAGATTCAGCGAAGACGCCCCTTGAAACACGGCAAGTTACTCCGGTCATCTGGAGCCGCTCGTTCCCCAAAAATGGGCGCGAGGGCAGCTTTCACCACTTAATTGCACTTTTTTGCACTGTATCAGCAATTTAAGGTGAATCCAAACCCGACGGGACAATTATTTGCAATGAAATCAAGCACTTAGAGAGAAAAAGAAAAGCCCTATTTTGAAAATATCTTTCCTTTACAAGCACTTAGCAAAGTCAATGCAAGTGGACTCTCATTAGTAGGCGTCAATTGCAACCATTCAATTCAATGGAAAGAACTGATTGAAGTCTCGACCTTCTCCTACAAATGCAAACTGCCCGCACAGGCGGGCAGCTCGCTTCAAGCGCTCGGTTCTTCAAAGAATGAAGCGCGACAGATCCTCATCCTTGCTCAGCACCTGCAGGCGCTGATCCACATAGGCTGCATCGATCACCACGGTCTGACCCGAAAGCTTGGCCGCATCGAAGCTGACCTCATCAAGCAGACGCTCCATCACTGTGGACAGACGCCGTGCACCGATGTTTTCGGTACTCTCGTTGACATCAAAGGCAATCGTAGCCAGACGCGTGATGCCCTCTGACTTGAACTCCAGAGTCACGCCTTCGGTCGCCAGCAGCGCCTGATATTGCTTGACCAGGGAGGCGTGAGTCTGCATCAGAATCGCCTCGAAGTCCTGTACCGACAGCGATTCCAGTTCCACGCGAATGGGAAAGCGCCCCTGCAGCTCGGGAATCAGATCGCTTGGCTTGGACAGATGGAAAGCACCCGAAGCGATGAACAGAATGTGGTCTGTCTTGACCACACCGTACTTGGTCGAGACGCTGGTGCCTTCGACCAAGGGCAGCAGGTCGCGCTGCACACCCTGACGCGATACATCGGAGCCACTGGTTTCCTGGCGCGTCGCCACCTTGTCGATTTCGTCGATGAAGACAATGCCGTTTTGCTCGGCATTGGCAATGGCGCGTGTCTTGACGTCCTCCTCATTGACCATCTTTGCCGCTTCCTCATCGGTCAGCAGCTTCAGGGCCTCGGCGATCTTGAGCTTGCGCGTCTTGCGCTTTTCCTGGCCCATATGGCTGAACATGCCGCGCAGCTGCTCGGCCATCTCTTCCATGCCCTGGGGGCCCATGATCTGCACCTGAGGCATCTGCTCGGCGATATCGATCTCGATCTCCTTGTCGTCAAGCTGACCTTCGCGCAACTTCTTGCGGAAAACCTGACGCGCCGTGTTGTCCGCCGGTACTTCGCCGGTGCGGGCCTGCGGGATCAGCACATCGAGAATGCGCTCCTCGGCAGCATCTTCGGCGCGGGCGCGCATCTTCTTCATGTCCGACTCGCGCGTCTGCTTGACGGCAACTTCGGCCAGATCGCGGATGATGGCGTCCACATCCTTGCCCACATAGCCCACTTCGGTGAACTTGGTCGCCTCGACCTTGATGAAGGGAGCATCGGCAAGTTTGGCCAGGCGGCGGGCGATCTCCGTCTTGCCCACACCCGTGGGGCCGATCATCAGAATGTTCTTCGGTGTGATTTCCTGGCGCAGGCCATCGGGCACCTGCTGGCGGCGCCAGCGATTGCGCAAGGCAATCGACACCGCGCGCTTGGCACCATGCTGGCCGACGATGTGCTTGTCCAGCTCGGAGACGATCTCCTGGGGAGTCATGGCAGAAGACATGTGAATTCTCAGTCAAATATGCCTCTAGCGCCCATCCATAAAGCGCCAGCAGCTATCAATTCGGATAGACGAGGTGCTTACAGCGTCTCGATCGTGTGATTCATATTGGTGTAGATGCACAGCTCGCCGGCAATCGCCAGAGACTTGCGCACCACATCCTCGGCCGACAGCTCGGTATGGTTGAGCAAGGCCTTGGCTGCGGAATGCGCATAGGCGCCGCCGGAGCCGATGGCCACGATGCCCTGCTCGGGCTCCAGAACGTCGCCATTGCCGGTGATGATGAGCGAGGTCGTCGCATCGGCCACGGCCAGCATGGCTTCGAGCTTGCGCAGCACACGGTCGGTACGCCACTCCTTGGTCAGCTCGATCGCGGCGCGGGTCAGGTTGCCCTGGTGTTTTTCCAGCTTGGCCTCGAAGCGCTCGAACAGCGTGAAGGCATCTGCTGTTGCCCCCGCAAAGCCCGCCAGCACCTTGCCGTGATAGATCTTGCGCACCTTGCGCGCCGTGCCCTTGATGACGATATTGCCCAATGTGACCTGACCATCACCGCCGATGGCGACTTGTACGCCCTCGGGAGTCTGGCGGCGCACGCTCAAAATGGTGGTGCCGTGAAACTGTTCCATCCGGAGCAGATGGGGGCAGGCAACATCGACCTCAAGGGGCCCTGAAAAATTAAATTTGCAGCGCTTGCTGTGGATAAGGCCTCAAGCGGCCCGACGCCCATCAGCGACACAGCCCCTTAGCGGAGGCGACATGGCCACTCTGGGAGCTAGTCCCGCCTTGGAATCACCTGGGCATGTTCCTGAATGCCCACAACATTGAAGAACACCGCCAGCAACTGGTGCAACTGACTGAACTGCAACACGTGACCCCGCTCCTGCATCTGCGCAGCCCAGTTCAGCACCGAGCCTGCGGCAGCAAAGTCCATGCGCGCCAGGCGCGAGCAGTCAATGGCAATGGCTTCGCCAAGCTTGGCCTTTTCCTGAACCTCGGAAAGCCAGGGCAATGCATCGCCGTCGATCACGCCTTGCAGCGCAAAGCGCGGCTGATGCTCCTTCCAGAGCATGCCGGGCTGAATCGTATCCGGCCCCAGCAGCCGGCTATCTTGGGCACGCAGGTTCTGTGCCTGCCCTTCATTCGAATACGCACAGACCGGATCATCCCACGAGGGTGGCGACAGCTCGTAGGTCACGCAATAGTCCAGCGCCGTCAACTCAAATTCGTCCTGCATACGCATCAGGCGCTGTATGGCCAGACGCAAGTACCACCAGTCCTGATCGACGGCGCGATCACCGGAAGGGGTGTGCTTGCTGAGCACGGCCTGCAATCTTTCATGACCGGCAAAAACCAGTGATCCCTTTTCGTCGGCCCATCGCTGTGCCGCATCCAGCAGCGGCTTCTTCACGCCGGGGTCGAGGCTTTCCAGAGCACTCCAGTCCATGACCGAGCTGCCGGCGCTGCGCGCCTTGCTGGCCAGCAGGGCCTTGAAACCAGCCTCATCCAAATGCACAGGAGCCTGCCAGCGAAAGCCGGTCTGCACTGCTGCGGCATCCGGTGCGGTTTCGCTGAGCCTGCCCGCCTGCTGCGGCATCACAAACCATTGCGGGGCCGAACGACCGAAGCGCGCCACAAAGTCCATGGCAGCGTCTTCAAACTGAGCCTGCATGCCTGCTGCGCGGTACATGTCCAGCAGTGCCAGCCAGACCTGCAGCTGTGCCGGCGTATCCTGAGCACGCTCGGCAATCAAGGCCTTGAGACTGCTCTCGGCGGCGACGCTGTCACCGCTGGCAAAGACAATCGCTGCATCCTCCAGCGCGGCATCATGCTCGAAGCGCGCAAAGGACGGCGGAACCATGTTGATATCGGTGGGAGCAGAGACCTCGGTTGTGGCAAACGCCGGCGAAAAGTCTGTCTCGCCACGCAGGCCCGGCAAAGCAACAGGATTGCCCTGCCGACCCGATTGCGGCAGCTCCAGATCGCTTGGCAACACATCCTGAAGCAAAGGCAGCGTGCTGATCGAAAGTGGCTGGTTTTTAAAACCCGAAGGCATGCTGCCACCGCCCTCGGGCAGCGGCAGCGGCATGGTGGCGGCATCGGCGGCCTGCTTGCCGCGCCACCATTGCTGGGCCATCTGCGCTTCGATCTCGTCGATCTTCTTGATGGTTTCTGCGCGCTCGCCCGGCACGGAGCTTTGGGCAGTGTGCAAAAAAGAGGAAGGCGCTAGTGGGGTCGGAGTCTCGAGTGGAGCCCTGGCAGTCACCGCGGTCTTGGAAAACTGAGCCTGACGCAGCTTGCGCAACTGGTCAAACTCGCGCTTTCGCACAAAGTCGTTCTGGCGCTTGCGCTCCAGCATGTCCTTGAGCGCCTGCTTGCTGTACTGGCTTTCTTCGCTTTCCTGGTTGAGATTCTCCAAATCGGACCAATTCACCGTCGGGTGGCGCACAAAACGCACCACCTTGGACAGCAACCCTCCCGACTTGTTTTCTTCTTTTGCCATGATCCTCTACTTTGCCGCCTGCAGCCCCGCCAACGCCTGACGCAGATCAATCGCCGTACATCTTCTGCTTGAGCTCACGACGCTGCTGAGCTTCCAGCGACAGTGTAGCCGTCGGGCGAGCCAACAGCCGTCCCACACCGATGGGCTCACCGGTTTCGTCGCAGTAGCCGTAGTCACCGGCATCAATGCGGGCAATGGACTGATCGATCTTCTTGAGCAGCTTGCGCTCACGGTCGCGGGTGCGCAGCTCGAGAGCGTGCTCTTCCTCTATGGTGGCACGATCGGCAGGATCGGGCACCACGACGGTGTCTTCACGCAGGTTTTCCGCAGTCTCGCCCGCATTCACATGCATATCGTTCTTGAGCGCGACCAGCTTGCGACGGAAATAGGCCAGCTGGGCGTCGTTCATGTAATCGTCATCAGACATGGCCAGCACTTCAGCATCGGTCAGCTCCTCTACCGACTTGGTCTTCCAGGCGTTGGCCAGCTTGGGATCTTTCTTGGGCACAGCTTGCTTTGTGTTGGTCATTGCTTTCGTATCTCTCATGGTTGCCGCAGCCTTGACTGCCGAAGCTGCCAGGGGCGGAACATCTGTTTCAGGCTGCCGCGCTGGAGGCGATGCAGAACGCTTGGATCTGGACGATTTGGAAGATTCCCCCGCTGCTGCAGATACCAGCACCGGGTTGTCCAACGCAGCGTCCACCAAAGAGGTCTCGACGCTGCGGGGGTGCACAGCCGCTGCCGCAGCGTTGGCTGCAGCCTTGGGCAGATTACTTTTCACAGCAGTCACGTCCTGTCTCCTTACAGTACAGAGCCCTTGCAGGGCCGGATTGCTCCAACACCCTCTTTAGGGCCGGCATTGTAGCCACGCCAGTCGCCCCAGCCCGACTCCGTTGCACATACCCCACAATTTGCAACAAAGCCTGCGCCTGTTTCAGTCAGTTTGCGAGAAATAACAGACAAACAAAACGGCCTGCTTGGCAGGCCGTCAGTCATTGTCAGCAAACCGTTAGCTTTCGCCGAAACAGCTGCCAAAGCCAGGGTTTACACCAGGCATTGATCCAGTCCCTGGCGAAGAATGTCCTGCGGCAGATCGATACCGATGAAGACCATTTTGCTGACTCGCTTTTCATCGGCTTCCCACTCGGGGCCCAGATCGCTGCCCATGAGCTGGTGCACGCCCTGGAAGATGACCTTGCGGCTGGTGCCCTTCATGTCGAGCACGCCCTTGTAGCGCAGCATCTTGGGGCCGTAGATATTGACGATGGCGCCCAGGAAGTCTTCCAGCTTGGCCGGGTCGAACGCGCGATCGGCCCGGTAGACAAAGCTCTTCACATCATCGTCGTGATGATGGTGATGTGGGTGATTGCAGTGCTCGCCGTGCTCGTGGTCATGGTGGTCGTGGCCACAATGCTCGTCATGCTGGTGTCCATGGTCATGATCGTGTTCGCATTGGCCATGGTCATGGTCGCAAGCGCTGTGGTCGTGATGATCGTGGTCGTGATCATCTTCCTTGAGGAAATCGGGGTCGATGTCCAGCTTGGCGTTCAGGTTGAAGCCACGCAGATCGAGCACTTCGGACAGGGGCACATCGCCAAAATGAACGGCACGGATGGGCGCACGAGGGTTCATGTGCTTGAGGCGATGGATCAGCGCCTCCTTTTCCGCATCCGTTACCAGGTCGGTCTTGGACAGGAACATCTGGTCGGCAAAGCCCACCTGACGGCGCGCTTCCTGGCGGTCGTCGAGTTGTTGATTGGCATGCTTGGCATCCACCAATGTGATGATGGAGTCGATCAGATAGGTCTCGGCGATCTCGTCATCCATGAAGAAGGTCTGGGCCACGGGGCCGGGGTCTGCCAGGCCGGTGGTCTCGATGACGATACGGTCGAAGTCCACCTGTCCCTTGCGGCGCTTGGCGGCCAGCAACTGCAAAGCCTCACGCAGGTCTTCGCGGATGGTGCAGCAGATGCAGCCGTTGCTCATCTGCAGAATCTGTTCTTTGGATTCGGTCTTGAGAATGTCGGTGTCGATGTTCTCCTCGCCGAACTCGTTCTCGATCACGGCAATCTTCATGCCGTGGGATTCGTGCAGCACGCGCTTGAGCAGCGTGGTTTTGCCCGAGCCCAGAAAGCCCGTGAGGATGGTGACTGGAATGAGAGCCATGCGTTAAAACCTCTTGCTGCGGCCAGCCGCCACATGCGGCTGTCCAAAAAACACGGGCAGCGCATCCCTATGCGCGCTCCGGTGATGACAGCTGGGGAGTGTAGCGGCGCTTTCAAGCGCGCATGGACAGCAGGGACGGTAGAAATTTCAGCAAAAATCCTTCGCCATCACATATTCAACAATCACTTCACGCTATCAAATCAGGACTCTTCAGTCTTGCTCTTCGTCGTCCGGCGTGCCCAAGGGAGCGGGCATCTCGCCGACACTGCGGCGCTGCGCACGCGGATGGGATTTTTCATAAGCCTGGGCCAGATGCTGAAAATCCAGCCGCGTATATATCTGTGTAGTGGCAATGCTGGAATGGCCGAGCAGCTCCTGCACGGCACGCAGATCGCCACTGGACTGCAGCATATGGCTGGCAAAGGAGTGACGCAGCACATGCGGGTGCACGCCAGTCGCAAGCCCCGCTTGCTGGCCTCGCTGCTTGAGACGTGACCAGACCGACTGGGCGCTGAGCCGCTCGCCCCGGCGGCCGACGAACAAGGCCGCTTCGTCCTGTGCCTTGAGCTGTGCAGCGCCGGTCAGCGCGCTGCTGCGCAGCGCCAGCCAGCGCTGCAAGGCCTGGGTCGCCATGCGCCCCACGGGCACGATGCGGCGCTTGCTGCCCTTGCCTTGAACATGGGCATCGCCCGCCGCCAGATCAATCCAGCCCCGGCCTTCATGCCGGCTATGCTGGTCGGGGCGCAGATCCAGCCCCACCAGCTCGGCCACACGCAGGCCACAGCTGTAGAGCAGCTCGGTCATGGCGACGTCACGCGCCTCTATCCACGGATCGGCCTCGGGGTTCTGAAAACTGGCCAATTGCACGGCGTCGTCCACTGCCAGAGCCTTGGGAAGAGGCTTGGCAGCCTTGGGGCCGCGCACGCCCTCCACGGGGTTGAAAGGTACCAGCTCGCGCTGGGCCGCCCAGCGAAAGAAGCTGCGCCAGCCCGAAAGAATCAGCGCGATGCCGCGTGCACTGCGGCCCGCGCCATGCATTTGCGCAGCAAAGCGGCGGATATGCGAGGGTTGCAGCGTCAAAAGCTCCTGGGCTGCCGCCTGCGCAAAGCTCTGCAGCTTGATCAGGTCCAGCGCATACAGCGTATGCGTGCGCTCGGCCAGGCGCTTTTGCACACGCACATGCTCCAGATAGCTGTGGACAACTTCCGGAAGCTGCGCGTACTGCTCCTCAAAAGAGGGCTGCTCGCGCTCTTGCATCAATCTCTACACCCTTTTGCAGCTTCAGCCGTGCGCCAGCGTCAGCGCAGGAGCGCGCATGCGCGAGAGCGAGGCACTGGCCAGCTCGGAGATGCGTGAAAGGAATTCAAGACCCATGGTGGCATCGAAGCGCAGCGGGTCGGGCGAGCCCAGCACCAGCATGCCAAAGGCGTTGGAAGTGCTGTCCATGGCACCGTCATGCAGGGTCAGCAGCGCCACCGACTGCACCGCATTGGGGTTTGGCAGCCAGGTCACGGGCTCGAAACCCATATTGGGGCCGCAGAACGGCATGGTCAGCGACGAGGCGAAGGCCTTGGCATCATCGCTCACGCCCATGGTGTAGACGGTGCCGCTGTGCGCGCCCGCCACATTCCAAAGACGCAGCGCGACCTGGGGTACATCAAACGTGTGCTGCAGGCTGGCGGTGAGCGCATGGGGCAGCTCGCGCAGGTCCTGCACCTTGACCAAGGCATGGGTCCACTGGTGAATCTTGTTGGCGATGGAGGCGTTCTCGCTGCCATGGCGCACCATGTCCATGATGCGATGCTCCAGACCCTTGATCTTTTCGCGCAGCATCTCGGCCTGACGTTCCTGCAGGCTGACGGCACGTGGGCCATGGCCGCTGATCAAACGCACGCCCGTCAGCATCTCGGCGTGGCGCTCGAAGAAATCGGGGTTTTCCTGGAGGTAGTCGGTAATCGACTCTTCGGTCATGGCGGTATCGGTCAAGCTGTTCATAAGGTATCAGGTATGTCGATCTGGCCTTCAAAAACAAATTCGGCAGGGCCTGTCATGCGCACGCGATCCTGCGCACCGCCAGCCCATTCAATGGTCAGCAGACCGCCACGGGTATGCACATCGACGCGCTGGTCGAGCAGGCCCCAGCCAATGCCGGCCACTACGGCGGCGCAGGCCCCCGTGCCGCAGGCCAGGGTCTCGCCAGCACCGCGCTCATAGACGCGCAAGCGGACTTCACCACGGTTGAGGATCTGCATGAAGCCGGCGTTCACACGCTGAGGAAAACGGGCATGGTTCTCGATCAACGGGCCGTGCAACTCCACCAAAGCGGCATTCACATCGTCCACCAGTTGCACCGCATGCGGGTTGCCCATGGAAACGGGCGCTATCCAGACTGTAGCTGGCTGCAAAGGTGTATCAATCGTCAGAGGCCATTTTTGTGCTGACCCCAAGGCTTCTGGCTCCAGACCGTCGGTCGTGAACGGCACCTTGGCCGGATCCCGCTGAGGCGCACCCATATCGACCGTGACGCGGCCATTGCCATGAATTTCGGGGGCGATGACGCCCGAGAGGGTCTGTACTCGGATCACGCTCTTGTCGGTCAGCCCCTTGTCATGCACATAGCGCGCAAAACAGCGTGCGCCGTTTCCGCACTGCTCGACCTCGCCACCATCGGCGTTGTGGATGACATATTCAAAGTCAACGCCCTCTGCGGGTGCCGGGCGCACCGTCAGGATCTGGTCGGCGCCCACGCCAAAGTGACGATTGGCCAGGTAGCGGTACTGGGCGGCGCTCAAGCCCAGACGAGCCTGGGTTTCGTCGAGCACGACAAAGTCGTTGCCCGCGCCTTGCATCTTGGTAAAGCGAATCTGCATGATGCCGCACATTATCGCGCCGGGCGCAGGATCTGCGCCATGCCATGGGATCAGCGGTACAGCTTTTGCAACAACGCCATGAGCTGCACCTGCTCGGCAGCACTCAGATGCGCGATGGAGCGGGCCTCGCTGCTCTTGAGTTCGGGCTCGGCCGTCTCCACCAGATCGCCCCCTGCGGCGGTCAGGTACAGACCCGTGGCGCGGCCGTCTCGCGGGTGCGGACGCCGCTCCACAAAGCCGCGCTTGCCCAGCGCATCGATCATGCCCACCATATTTGGTGGCAGCACGGCCAGTTGCTGACAGAGCTGACGCGAGGTGATGCCCGGATTGCTGCCCACCAGCGACAGCACGGAAAACTCGACAATCTTGAGGTCATAACGTTCCATGCAGCTCATGAAAACCCCCACCAGAGCGAGCGAGGCGCGCCTGGCGTTGTAGCCCAGCAGCGACTCCAGAAAGCTGGCATTGACCTGATCGACGGCAAAAACTTCGGCACTGTCCCTGGGCTCCTGCCCCGAGCCCGGGAGGTCCGAGCCGGCCTCTTTGGAGCGCGTTCCGCGCAAAGAGCGTGCAGGTTTGGAATCTGGTTCAGCAGTCTTGTGAGCGAGCATTGGCGATGTCAACTTCGAAGGCAAAAGAGCAATCCAGGAGCGCGATGAAAAGACTGCAATTGTGCCGGTATTGCTCGCATCTTGCAGCCATTTAGATCAATGCGCGGAGGTGAACAGCTGGTTGCCGTGCACGACGGAAGCCTGCGCCCACTGCGCCTTCATCAGAGTCAGACGCCAGTCCATTTCAGGCAATATGCGCTGCTGCACCTGCTTGCAGGGGCCTCGCCAGCGCTCACTATCCCCCCCTGCTGTGGCAGCAATACGCGCCCACGCCCAGCCCAGCAGCACCACGGCCACGCAGCGCAGATAGTCGTCGGCCACGCGCCAGGCCAGGGTGTCATCTTCCTTCCAGGCCTGCGCCAGCACCGTGGTGAAGTAGCGCAGTTGGGCCAGGCAGCGCAGCACTTCTGCATCCAAAGCCCGCCCGGCATCAAGGCTGCTGCGCAACGTCAGCAGCCATTGCCCCATGGCCTGCCCCCCGTCCGGCAGCACCTTGCGCACCAGCAGGTCAATGGCCTGAATTTCATTCGTGCCTTCGTAAATCATGGCCACGCGCGAATCACGCACGATCTGCTCTATGCCCCACTCGCGGATATAGCCGTGGCCGCCGAATACCTGCAGGCAGGCGCTGGAGCCCTCGAACGCCTGCTGGGTCCAGGCCGCCTTGAGCACGGGCGTGATCAGACTGCACCACTGCTGGGCCAGATCACGCTCACGGGCGCTTTCGGCATGTCGCGTCATATCGAGATAAATACCGGTCTGGTAGGCGAGCACACGCCCGCCATCCACCCAGGCACGCTGGAGATCGAGCGTGCGGCGAATGGCCGGATGCTCGATGATCAAATCTGCTGCATCGCCAGCGCCACGCGAGGCAGGCACCGTCCCTGGCGCGCGCATCTGGCGGCGTTCCAGCGCATAGGCATGGGCCTTCTGCCACGCCGCATCCAGCAAACCTATGCCCTGCAGCGCCACGTGCAGGCGCGCGGCATTCATCATGACGAACATGGCGTTCAGGCCCGCTCCGGGCTGACCGATCAGCCAGCCGGCAGCCGCATCAAAACGCATCACGCAGGTAGGGCTGCCATGCAGGCCCATTTTTTCCTCGATGCGCTCGCAGACCACGCTGTTGCGCTCGCCATCTGGCAATAGCTTGGGCACAAGAAAAAGCGACAAACCCTTGGGCCCTGCAGGAGCCCCCGGCAGACGCGCCAGCACCAGATGCACGATGTTGTCGGTCAGATCATGCTCGCCGCCCGAAATGAAAATCTTGCTGCCGCTGATCTCGAAGCGCTCGCCCAGCTCGGATTCGCCCGCCGGCACGGCCTGCGTGCGCACCTGCCCCAGGTCGCTGCCCGCATGGGCCTCCGTCAGGCACATGGTTGCCAGCCATTCGCCGCTGGCCACCTTGGGCAGATAGGCACTCTTCAAGGCCTCGCTGCCATGGTGCTTGAGGCACTCATAAGCGCCGTGCAGCAAGCCCGGAGCCATGGTCCACCCATGGTTGGCGGCGCTCAGCCATTCATAGAGCACGCCTTCCAGCACCCAGGGCAGGCCCTGGCCGCCGTCCTCCTCGGCACAGGCCAGCGCAGGCCAGCCGGCCTGCCAGAAGTCCTGATATGCCTGGGCAAATCCAGGCGGCGTGGTGACCTTGCCCGCTGCAAACTGCACGCCGACCTCATCGCCTTCGCGCGACAGCGGCGCCACCACCTCGCCCACCCACTTGCCGGACTCCTCCAGCACTTGCTGCATCAGCCCCCGGTCCGTTGCCGCATGCGCCGGCAGGCGCTGCAACTGCTCATCGGCCTTGAGCACATCGAAAAGAAGAAAAGCGTTATCGGCGCTGGCGGGCAAATAGGACATACAAAACCGGCTGCCAAGCAGCAAATGAAAATCTCTAAAGGCTGCCCCATTCATGCCGAAGCGCGGCCCAAGCCAGCGATGCCAAGCCAGGGCCGCCCCGCAGCGAGGGCATCGTCCCCCTCCCGCGCAGCGAGAGAGGGGCAAGCCGCAAAGCGGCTCAGGGGGTGATCAGGTATCAGCCGTAAAGCCGATCTGCTTGACCAGCGGCCCCCAGCGCTCGAACTCGGCCTGCTGCGAACGGGCCATCTCCTCGGGCGTGGAGCTGGTGGCAATCAGGCCGACCACACCCACGCTTTCCTTGAGAGCCTCGCTCTTGAGCGCTGCCGCGATGGCCGCATGGGCGCGTGCACGCACCTCGGCGGGCGTCTTGGCATTGGCATAGAAGCCAAACCACTCCTCGGCCGTCAGATCGGCAAAGCCCTGCTCGGCAAACGTGGGCACATTGGGCAGATAGGGATTGCGCTGGGGGCCGCTGGTGGCCAGCACGCGCAGCTTGCCGGCCTTGTAGTAGCTCAGGAAGTCGCCGCTGGGGCCCATCACGGCAGCAATCTGACCACCGGCCAGGTCGGACACGGCAGGCGCCGTGCCGCGATAAGGCACATGGCTGAGCTTGATGCCCGAACGCAGGCTGAGCAAGGAGCCGATCAGATGCGGCTGGGTGCCTGCTCCCGGGCTGCCGAAGCTGGCCTTATCGGGGTTGTTCTTGCACCAGGCCAGAAAGTCCTTGAGCGTCTTGACCTCGGCCGGCACGGCAGGGCCGACCGCCAGCCCGTGGTGCATGATGGCCCCAATCGAAATTGGCTCGAAATCCTTGGCCTGATAGGTCAGCTTGCTATAGATATGGGGATAGATGGAGAAGGCCGAGACCTGCGACAGCACGATGACCGAGCCGTCCCCCACGGAGTTGCGCAGATTCTCCAGCGCGATGCGGCCACCGGCACCAGGCTTGTTTTCCACCACGCCCATGTTCTTGGAGTAGCTGGTGCCACCGATCTTTTCGGCCACGCGGCGCGCCACCGAGTCCCCGGCGCTGCCTGCAGGAAAGCCGTACAGAATGCGCACCTGCTCCAGCGGCCCGCTGCCCTGGGCATAAGCACTGCGGCCGGCGATGCCGCCGAAGGCGGCCAGCGCTGCGCCAGCGCCCAGGCCTTTGACGAAATTGCGACGATCTTGCATGTTTGTCTCCTTTATTGTTCGATCGCTATGTGCAGGCTTGAGCCTGTCTGAAAAATCCCAGCTCGAATGCTATTCGATACCAAGGGGTCATCAGGAGTCGCCCGTAAAACCGATCTGCTTGACCAGAGGCCCCCAGCGCTCGAACTCGGCCTGCTGCGAACGGGCCATCTCTTCGGGCGTGGAGCTGGTGGCAATCAGGCCCACCACACCCAGGCTTTCCTTGAGTGCCTCGCTCTTGAGCGCCGCCGTAATCGCCGCATGGGCGCGTGCACGCACCTCGGCCGGTGTCCTGGCATTGGCGTAGAAGCCGAACCACTCCTCGGCCGTCAGATCGGCAAAGCCCTGCTCGGCAAACGTCGGAACATTGGGCAGATAGGGATTGCGCTGGGGGCCGCTGGTGGCCAGCACGCGCAGCTTGCCGGCCTTGTAATAGCTCAGATAGTCGCCGCAAGGCCCCATGATGGCGGCGATCTGTCCGCCCACCACATCCGAGACACCGGGCGCCATGCCGCGATAAGGCGCATGGCTGAGCTTGATGCCCGAACGCAGGCTCAGCAATGCCCCCAGCAGATGCGGCTGGCTGCCGGCACCGGGGCTGCCGAAGCTGGCCTTGTCGGGGTTGTTCTTGCACCAGGCCAGAAAGTCCTTGAGCGTCTTGACCTCGGTCGGCACGGCGGGGCCGACCGCCAGTCCGTGGTGCATGATGGCGCCGATGGAGATCGGCTCGAAATCCTTGGCCTGATAGGTCAGCTTGCTATAGATATGCGGGTAGATGGAGAAGGCCGAAACCTGGGAAAGCGCAATCACCGAGCCATCCCCCACGGAGTTGCGCAGGCTCTCCAGCGCGATGCGGCCACCAGCGCCGGGCTTGTTTTCCACCACCCCCATATTTTTGGTGTAGCTGCTGCTGCCCATTTTTTCGGCCACCCGGCGAGCCACCGAGTCCCCGGCGCTGCCTGCGGGGAAGCCGTAAAGAATGCGCACCTGCTCCAGCGGGCCACTGCCCTGAGCATAAGCACTGCGACCGGCGATGCCACCGAATGCGGCCAGCGCGGCACCAGCGCCCAGACCTTTGACGAAATTGCGACGACCTTGCATGACTTGTCTCCTGCTTGAAATACGGACTCTTCGGTCCTGTGGAATCAATACCTGTCTCAATCTTTGGCACTGAGCTGGCTCTGGCACTCTCCAAGCCAGAGACATCGAGCAAGGGCAGCCCCGCAGCGATGGTGTCGTCCCCCTTGGGGGAAGGCGCAAAGTGCCTCAGGGGGGTAACACTTACCTAGGCGCCATGCGCAGCGCTCCATCCAGGCGAATCACCTCGCCATTGAGATGATCGTTGTGCACGATATGCACGGCCAGATCGGCAAACTCCGAAGGCTTGCCCAGGCGCGAAGGAAAGGGAATGGAGGCCGCCAGCGATTGCTGCACGGGCTCGGGCAGCTCCTTCATCAACGGTGTGGCGAACAGGCCTGGTGCCACGGTGCAGACACGAATGCCGTGCTGGGCCAGATCACGCGCCATGGGCAGCGTCATGCCGACCAGTCCGCCCTTGGATGCGCTGTAGGCCTGCTGCCCCACCTGGCCATCGAAGGCGGCCACCGAGGCCGTATAGAGAATCACGCCGCGCGCGCCATCCTCCAGCGCCTCCAGCCTGGCGCAGCGTGCGGCAAACAGCCGCGTCATGTTGTAGCTGCCGACAAGGTTGACGCGGATCACGCGCTCAAAGTCTTGCAGCGGCGCAGGCTCGCCGTCGCGGCCGATCACGCGCTTGGCCGTGCCGATACCGGCGACGTTCATGAGAATGCGCGCATCCGATCCCCATTGCTCGCGAACCGCATCGAGCGCCGCCGTGACGCTGGCCTCATCGCAGATATCGCACTCCTGCGCCAGTGCGCCAATCTCGGCGGCCACTGCACGGGCCTTGTCGATCTGGCGATCCAGCACGGCAACCCTGGCCCCTGCGGCAGCCAGCGCACGCGCCGTGGCTTCGCCGAGGCCGGAGGCTCCTCCGGTCACGATGGCAATCTGATCCTGAACTTGCATATCACTATCCTTTTCAAAGCTGCTTGCGCTGTCTGTTATCAGGCCCAAGCCTTTTGCGGCTCAGAGTTTGGGCTTCAGGATCAGGGCCAGCGTCTCGTCATACAGGCCGCTCACCACATCGGCGCGATGCTGTAGCACGGCACGCTGGTTGATGGAGCCCTTGTCCGTGACTTCACCCAGATCCAGCGAAGGCGGCTTGATCGCCGCCACCGCCCGCGCAATGCGGGTGGCACTGCCGGTCGCCGTCTGTGCCAGCTGATTCAGAACCGTCTGCAAATGCTGCTGCACGGGTTCGCTGTGCATGATCTGCTCCAGCGTCGCTCCCGCTTCCAGGCCGCTTAAGGCTGCACAGGCAGGGGTTCCGAAAACGATGGCACCGACCTCCTTGCGATCCAGGCCGGTCAGCACCACGTCCTGGATATAGGGCGCACCTGCATGGATGATCTTGGCGCGCAGCGGCCCCACATTGACGAAAGTGCCGGTAGCCAGCTTGAAGTCTTCGGCAATGCGGCCATCAAAGCGAAGGCCCTGGTTTCTATCCTGCGGGTCGCGCCACTGCACGGCGTCGCCGGTGCGGAAAAACCCCTCCTCGTCGAACGCCTCGGCCGTCGCCTCGGGCGCACGCCAGTAACCGGGCGTGACGTTCGGGCCTCGGTAGCGAACCTCCAGCTTGCCGTCCACAGGCGCCAGCTTGAGCTCCAGACCCGGCACCGGTACACCCAGGTCTCCGGAGCGCACATCGGGACGATTGATGAACAGCGCTGAAGGCGAGGATTCGGTCATGCCCAGGCCGGTTCCCATCACGATGCGCTCGCCGCACTCGGACTCCTGCGTGCGGTGCAGGCTATCCCAGACGGGCTGGGCCAAAGAGGCGCCCGCATAGAAGAACATCTTGACGCGCTTGAGCAGCGTGCTGCGCAGTTGCGCATCGCTCTCCATGGCGCGGGCAATGTATTCAAAGCCCGTGGGAACGTTGAAATACACGGTGGGAGAGATCTCCCGCAGATTGCGCAGCGTCTCGGCAATGCCCGTCGCCGTAGGCTTGCCTTCATCGATATAGACCGTGCCGCCGTGATAGAGCGCGAGGCCGATGTTCTTGTTGCCGCCAAAAGTGTGATTCCAGGGCAGCCAGTCCACCAGCACGGGCGGGCCTTTGACCATATCGGGCATGGTCTGGGCAATTTGCTGCTGGTTGGCGCACCACATTTTGTGGTTGTTGATCACGGCCTTGGGCAGCTTGGTCGAGCCCGAGGTGAACAGGAACTTGGTGATGGTGTCGGGTCCGGTGGCCTGCATGGCGGCATCCACCGCAGCGGTGGGCTCGGTCGCCAGCAAGTCGGCAAACAAGGTGCAGCTCTGGGCATCGACGGCCGGCTTGCGGTACACCACCTCACAGCCCTCGGGCAGCACGGCGCGTACCGCCTTGTCATAGCGCACCGCATCGGCCGCGAAGATCAGACCGGGCGTGAGCGTCTCGACCACATGGCGCAGCTTGGCGTAATCGGTGCTGACCAGCGAATAGGCCGTGGAGACCGAGCAATAGGGAACGCCCGCATACAGGCAGCCCATGGCCAGCATGGCATGGTCCAGGTCGTTCTCGCTGAGGATGATGACGGGACGCTCTGCCGAGAGCTTTCTGTCCACCAGTGCCTGCGCAATGGCCCGCGCCGCTGCCAGCGTCTGGGCATAGCTGATGCGTTGCCAGTCTGCCGTGCTGCCGTCGGCCAGTCGCTCGCGCTGGGCGATGAAGGTCTGCTGCGGCGTGGTCTGCGCCCAGTGCACCAGCTTGTCGGTCATGCGCGCCGCATGCCCTGCCAGCTCCTGGTCGGAGCGCACGTAGAACGTGCCGTTGCCCGCTTCAGCGACGCGGATGCTACGCACGCCGAACTCCAGCTTGCGGTAGCGGGGTCTGCCCCCCTCTGCCACCTGGCCCAGGGCCTGCATGGCTGTGTCTGTCTCCTGCATTGTCTTTGTCTCCACAGCGTTGTTTTTTGAGGTTGCTTTCAGTCCTTGCTGACCTTGGCTGCCCGCCCGGACAGGAATTCCTGCAAACGGAACTTGGCTTCCGGCGCACTCTGCGCCACGGCGGCCATCAGAGCTTCTGTCATCAGCCCCTGATCGGCGGGCTGATCGGCAATCCGGGGCAACGCGTGCATCAGCGCGTAATTGGTCATGGGGGCGTTTTCGGCAATGCGCAGCGCCAGCTCCACGGCCTTGTCCAATGCATGTCCTTCGGGCACCAGATATTGCGACAGGCCAATGCGCTCACCCTCTTCGGCCTTGTACACACGGCCGGTGAACATCATGTCGGCCATGCGTGCGGCTCCGATCAGGCGCGGGATGCGCACCGAGCCGCCGCCACCCACGAAAATGCCGCGCGAACCTTCGGGCAAGGCATAGAAGGTGCTGCTGTCGGCCACACGGATATGGCAGGCGCTGGCCAGCTCCAGGCCGCCGCCCACCACGGCACCATGCAGGGCAGCGACAACGGGCACCGGGCCGAACTGCACCTGGCGCAGCGCCTCATGCCACATGCGCGAATGCAAAACGCCCTGGGCCGCATCGCGCTCGCTGAGCTCGCTCAGATCCAGGCCGGCGCAGAAATGCGGTCCATCGCCATCCACCACGGCCGCGCGCACACTGGCGGGCAGATTCATGAATACATCGCGCAGACCCAGCACCAGGCCATCGGACAAGGCGTTGCGCTTTGCGGCACGCATCAGGCGAATGACGGCAACCTGTTCGGCTTCGCCACGGAACTCAACTGCAATTTCTTTATGAGTCATAACCATTCCTTTTGCCACATTATTGTTATTTCAAATAACTAAATGCAAGACATCCCCGGACATTTGCTCTCAGTGCTTTCCCCGATTCGGGTGCTGTAGCGCACAACTAGTCCGGGCGTGACAGGCACGAAGCCTGCGACTTCGCATAATGTGACCTCATGACATCAACCAGCCAGCCCCGTCCCAGTCAGCTCCTTCTGCCCCAGCGCGAACCGGTGCCCACGCGTGACGCCTCGACCTTGCTGTTGCTGCGCGACTGCGCCGACGGCAACGGTTTTGAAGTGCTGATGACAAGGCGTGCCGATCAAGGCATCTTTGCCAATGCCTATGTTTTCCCCGGTGGCGGCCAGGAAGATGAAGATGCCGCCCCAGCCAGTCATGCGCTGGCGCGCGTGCGCCCCAGCATGATTGCCGAGGCGGGAGATGAACGCATCACCCAGGCCCTGGCAGGCATTCGCGAGACTTTTGAGGAGCTGGGCATCCTGCTGGCCTATGACCAGGCCGGCCAACCCGTTCCACCTGCCCAGGTTCAGCAACTGGACCGCAAGGCATCGCTGTATGAACAATGCCGCGCGCGCGGCTGGACGCTGGCCGTGGACCAGCTCTGGTATCTGGCCCACTGGACCGCACCACTGGACCTGCCCAAGCGCTTTGACGTGCCGTTCTTTGTGGCCCGCATGCCCGAGGGCCAGACGGCGGTGGCGGACGAAACCGAGCAGTTCGAGCCCACCTGGATCTCTGCGCAGGATGCGATTGCACGCGTTGAAGAGAAAAAGCTGTTCATCCTCTTTCCCACCCAGCGTACATTGCAGCGCATCGCTCACCTGCCCGATACCCAGGCCGTGATCCAGACCCTGATCAACGAGAAGCCGCTATGGCGGGCCTGTCCCCGTGGCGGCCACCTGAAAGGCAAAGACACGCGCCATACCGAAACCGATATGGCCTATGGCGAGCTGGAAATGGTGCTGCCCGACGGCCACGGCATTCACCATCTGGACTGGCAGCCTGAAAAAGCGGTGCCGCTGCGCAAGAACCTGCTGCGCCTGACGGCCCCCAACCCCGGCATGATGACCGGCCCCGGCACCAACAGCTATCTGGTCGGCGATGCGCATACCGGCTATATCGCCATCGACCCCGGCCCGGACGATGCCGAGCATCTGCAGCGCCTGCACGATGCAGCTGGCGGCGATATCCGTTTCATCGTCTGCACCCATTCCCACCCCGATCACTCGCCGGGTGCTGCGCCGCTGCAGGCCATGGTCCTGCTCTCCGGCCACGCCAGGCCGCCTATCATGGGCCTGCCTTCAGCGCCCACGGCACGTGCCAACAGTCGCTTCAGACCCGAGGTGACGCTACAGGACGGAGAGCGCATCACGCTTACCGGACAAGGCACAGAGGGCGAAATCACGCATACGCTGCAAGCCGTCTTCACGCCCGGCCACGCGGCCAACCACCTGTGCTTTGTGCTGGAGGAGGACGCGCTGCTATTCAGCGGCGATCACATCCTCAACGGCAGCACCACCGTCATCAGCCCGCCGGACGGCAACATGATCGATTACCTCGATTCGCTGGACCGGCTCCACGCCATGTGCCTGGAGTACGACATTCGCTACATCCTGCCCGCCCACGGCTACGTGCTGGGCTTTGCTCCGCACCAGATCACCCGCCTCAAGGCCCACCGCCTGGCGCGCGAGGCCAAGGTGCATCAGGCCATGCGCACCAAGCCGGACGGCAGCATTCAGGACTGGGTTGCGATTGCCTATGCCGACACGCCGCAAGCCCTGTGGCCCGTGGCCCAGCAATCGCTGCTGGCGCATGTGGAACGCATTCAGAAGCTCTGCCTGGGCCGATAGCGCGCCGCGACCGCCGCGCTAGACCTGTGGACAACTAGGACATGGCCGGAGCATTAAGCTCTCGCCATGTCTGAATCCCTGCCTGAACAAGAAAGCATCCGCCTGGCCAAACGCCTGGCGGAGCAAGAACAATGCTCGCGCCGCGAAGCCGAGCTCCATATCGTCGCGGGCAATGTCCATGTGGACGGCAAAGTGGTGCAAGTGCCCGAAACCCGTGTGCGTCCCGACCAGGTGGTGATCCTGCGCAAGGATGCCAAGCCTGAAGCCATTCCGCCCGTCACCATCCTGATGAACAAGCCTGCGGGCATGACCCAGGGCCCGGCCTATGGCCGTGTGCGCAGCGCGCATTCGCTGCTGAGCGAAGACACCAAGGCCAAGCTGGACACACCCATGCCCCAGCTGGTGCTGGATCATCACTTCAGGAATCTGGAGTCGTTTCTGACGATTCCCCTGCCTGCCAGCGGCCTCATCGTCTACACCCAGGACAAGCGCGTGGCACGCAAGCTGACCGAGGAAGGCATCTGGCTGGAACAGGAAATCATCGTCGGCGTGGAAGGCCAGATCATTGAAGATGGCCTGGAGATCCTGTACGAGGGTCTGCCCATTCCCGGCGGCAACGGCCATCGCCGCATGCCTCCCTGCCATGTGAGCTGGCAAAGCGACAACCATCTGCGCTTCGCTCTCAAGGGCATTGCACCCGAAGAGATCGAGAAGATGTGCGCCGCCATCGGCCTGACGGTGCTCAGCATGCGCCGGCTGCGCCTTGGCCGCGTCTCGCTGGCCAAGGTGCCCGAGGGGCAGTGGCGCTATCTGATGCCCTGGGAAAGGTTCTGAGCGGATCGACCTTCGCGCGCCTCGCGCCGGACTCAGCCGCAGCCCGCGCTGGTCCGCTCAATCCGCCTTGAAACCCGTCGCTGCCACCGCCTTGCCCCATTTGACGGTATCGGCAGCAATGATGTCGGCAAACTGCTGCGCACTGGTGCCCGTGACCCTGAAGCCGGCCTCCTGCAGCCGCGCCTTGCCGTCGCTCGATTGCAGGACCTTGAGCAGATCGGCATTGAGCTTGCTCACCACTTGCGCAGGTGTCCTGGCTGGCGCCACGATGCCGAACCAGGAACTGAACTCCAGGTTGCCAAAGCCCTGCTCCTTCATGGTCGGCAGCTCGGGCAGCTGCTCCACACGCGCGCTGCCCGTGCTTCCCAGGGCCACCAGCTTGCCGGCACGCACCTGCGGGATCGCCATGCCGGAGGAAGCGAACACGCCCTGCACATCGCCGCTGAAAATGCCGCTCAAGGCATCCGAAGTGCTCTTGTAGTGCACCACCTCGGGTTTGGACTGCACGGCATCGCCAAACATATAGGCCCCGAAATGCCCCGGCGTGCCCGCTCCGAAAGTGGCCATGAACAAGCCGTTTTGCTGCCGGGTCCAGGTCACGAAGTCCCTGACGTTACGCGCCTTGACCTTTTCGGGATTGACCAGCAGCACGAAGTCGGAACTCACCACCTGGCTGACGGGGGCGAAATCCTTGCTCGGTTGGTAGGCAAGCCGTTGATAGGTATTGGGAGCGATGCTGAGCTGTCCTGTCTCGGCCAGCATGATGGTGTAGCCGTCGGCCGGTGCGCGCGCCGCCTCGCTGGCTGCGATCAGGCCGGCGGCACCGGGCTTGTTGTCCACCACCACGCCCACGCCGCCCCATGCTTCGGATAGCTTCTGTGCCAGCAGCCGGGCCACCACATCGGGTCCCGTGCCCGCTGGAAAGCCCACAATCATGCGCACCGTCTTGCTCGGATAAGCCGTCTGGGCCTGAGCGATGCCTACGGCTGCGCCGCTGCCGGCCAGCAGCGCCAGGGCCATCAGCCGACGTCGCCAGGCCTGTGCCAAAGCGGGTGCGGGCAGGTTCCGGGCTTGCAGTACTTTCATGTTTTGTCTCCTTGTTGCGATGCTGTTTCACAGCACTTCGAAAAACCGCATGACGACCTGCTCCGGAAAGCGCGCTCCCGCGCCCACGAACAGGCGCTGCCCCAGCCAGGCAAAGCGCTTGGAGGCCGTCTCAAAGCGTGGCGCACAGCGAAAGTAGATCGCCGAGGGATCGACCGTCTCGCCACGGCGCAGGCGCTCCATCAGCTCGGCCGGCCCGGTGCGCAACGCCTGGTTGCTCACATAGATCAGATCGCCACCGTCGGTTTCGATGACATAGCGCGCGTCCAGCTCGGCCACTTCCTCGCTGACCAGCAGCTGGAAGTCGGCCCCGCCCGGCAGCACACGCGCCGACCAGTCCTGTCCCTGCACCTGCCCGCCGACGATGGGGATCACACGCCGCAAGCCGCGTGTCGTCGCGCCCACCTCCTGCGCCTGCCCCACCTGCACGCGAAATTCGGCAAAGTGGCGCAGCCTTGGAGCGGCAATCTGGAAATCATGGTTTGGCGACAGCATGGCTCTCCTTGCGATGTCTCAGCACAGGGACATGAGCGTAAGCACTGTTGAAGAATTCGCTGTCCCCCAAGAAGATGACAGCCCACGCCAAGGCACACCGATGAGAACCTGGAAGCTACCCTCGACGACTGAAGCCATGCAGGCCGGCAATAGGGCCCAAGCCAGCAGCATGGCCCAGGCCAGCGCCTTGCTGGCCGGTCTGGTGGAGCATCTGGGACAGGGCTGTTTTGCCCAGGCCGCGCTCGCGCAGCTGAGCGCCATTGCGCCCACGGCCTCGCTGTCGGTGTATCGCATCGGCAGTTGCCGGCCGCGGCTGTTTCTCTCGGCCTCCCAGGGCGTTGCGGACACCACGCGCCAGTGCTGGAGCGCCTATCTCTCGGGACCTCAGCACGAGGACAGAAGCTGGGGCCAGGAATGGCCCGGACATATGCGAACGCCAGGCGCCCGCAATCTGGTCCATGTGCAGGCCAACGAGGTCACGCCCTTGCATCGCCAGTGCGTGTATGACGCCCATGGCGTGGCAGAGCGCATCTCGATTGCCGAGCCCGGCGCAGACGGCTCGGTGTTTGCCGTCAACCTCTATCGCCATGCGCACCAGAAACCCTTTGCCGACCGGCACCTGAGCGACTTCGCGGACCTGTCCAGCGCGCTGATGGCTCTGACGCACAAGCACCTGGCGCTGACGGCGGACATGGCTGCCGGCGATGAGAGATGGCCGACTCGCCTGCACAAGCTGGCACCGGGTCTGACGGCGCGCGAGCTCGAGGTCTGCCTGCGCCTGCTGCGCGGCATGACCCAGGACGGCATTGCGGCCGATCTCGGGTTGAGCGCAGCCACCGTGAAGACCTATCGCAACCGCGCCTTTGCGCGGCTCGATATCCACCACCGCCATCAGCTGTTCGCGCTGATGGTGGAGTGAATGCCGGGGAATCGTCGGGGCTTTGCCCGAGCGAGAAAGAAAGTGTGAAGTGCGCCGATAAGCCGGATTCTGTGCACAACGGTTGCCCGCCATGTGACCGCCATTAATCTTGGCCATCAGTCGCCTGATGGCTCGGTGCTACCTACCCGCACACTCCGGGGGCCCCGTCAACGTGTGCCTACTTGGTATTGCTGCGCGTAGAGATTGCCCGTTTCACCCTGGTTGGTCTGCCTTGCGGCACTCCTGCCAGACTCGTCTCTGTTGCTCTGATCCTCACCTCACGGTGGACAGCTGTTAGCTGCTACGCTGCCCTATGCAGTCCGGACGTTCCTCCAGTACGGTCTTTCGACCCAACGCAAGCGTTGGCCTTTCGGCTAGTACCAGCGGCGGTCTGGCGCACTTCACGGCGCGCATTATCCCGCGTTCAGAAAGAACTTGCACAGAACTCGCGCCGGAACTGCTCGGGCGGCAGGCCGGACTCGCGCTGGAACATGGCAATAAAGGCCGAAGGCGTGCTGTAACCCAGGTCGTAGGCGATGCGCTGCACGGTGTGGCCGGCCTCCAGCGCATCGATTGCCTGCAGATAGCGCATGCGCTGGCGCCATTCGCCCAGACTCATGCCCAGCTCGCGCTGGCAGTGGCGGGCCAGCGTGCGCTCCGTCATGTGCACGGTCTCGGCCCATTCGGCCAGACTGCGGTGGTCGTCGGGGCGCGACTGCATGGCGTCCAGCACCTGCACCAGCGCGGGATGCCGGGCCACGGGCAGAAAGCTCAGCTCCAGCGGCGTGGCACGCAGCTGGTCATGCACCACCCGGGCAAGCCGCAGGTCTGCGTCAGTCACCGGGACCTGCACGCCCCTGGCGCCGAAGTCCGCCAGCACGGCTTTGACGATGGGCCCCAGGCGCATGCAGCCCGCCGTCTGCGGCAGATCCGCACACAGATCAGGGGCCAGATAGACGGAGCGGTACTGCACCGCATGCTGCAGATAACAGCTGTGCACCACGCCCGGCGGTATCCAGACCCCGTGCTGCGGCGGGCACAGGATATGACCCGTGGGCACGTCCATGCTCAGACTGCCGTGTGCCGCATAGTTCAGATGCCCCCAGCGATGGCTGTGCGGCGGAGCCTCGCTGTGTTCGCCGAACTCGTCATAGCGGAAGTAATAGCTGCCGGGCACTTTGTCGGTGTCCAGTATCTGCACGGCATGGCGCTTGGCGGCCGGACCGGGAGTCGGGGCGGAGGCGGGCATGGGTTCGTCCGGCTTGAGTGATGAAATGTCTGAAATCAGCAATGCGCTTCAAATACGTCAAGCGCATCATAAGCACCTCAAGGAGTTTCATATGGGTGCATACCTACTACCACTGGGCGCGGTGCTGATCTGGTCGGTCAACACCGTGGTCAGCAAGCTGGCCGCAGACAGCATCAGCGCGGCCGAGATCGGGTTCTTTCGCTGGCTGGTGGCTGCCGTGCTGTTCACGCCCTTTGTCCTGCCCTCGATCTGGCGCCAGCGCGCCGACATCAAGCCCCTGCTGCCGCGGATCCTCGTGCTGGGCGTGCTGGGCATGGTCATCTACCAAAGCCTGGCCTATTACGCTGCCCACTTCACCACGGCCACGCACATGGGCATCATCGGCTCTCTCACGCCCATGCTGGTGCTGGCCCTGGCCGTGTTCATGCTGGGCCAGCCGCTCACGCATGGCGGCATCTGGGGTTCGTTGCTGGCAATTGCGGGAGTCGCGCTGGTGGTTTCCTCGGGCCGGCTCAGCCATCTGGCCTCCGAGGGCCTGAACCTGGGCGATGCCATGATGTTCCTGGCCATGCTGTCCTATGCGATCTACAACATCCTGCTCAAGCGCTGGCCCATGCCGCGCCTGGCCACGGTGCAGCTGCTGTATCTGCAGGTGCTGGTTGCCGTGATCGTGCAATTGCCGCTCTATCTCTTCTCGCCCAAGACCGGGCTTGACGCCAGCAACCTGCCGCTGGTGGGCTACGCCGGCATCATGGCCTCCATCGCCGCGCCGCTGCTGTGGATGAAGGCCGTGCAGACGCTGGGGCCCGGGCGATCGAGCATGTTCTTCAATCTGATCCCGGTATTCACCGCCCTGATCGCGGCTCTCGCCCTGAACGAGCCCCTGGCGGCCTACCACGCCGTGGGCGGCATCATGACGATTGCCGGTCTGCTGCTGGCCGAGCTGTGGAAGGCCCCGCTGCGCTCGCGGCCTGCCCTGGCCTGCAGTGCTAAAGCAGCAGATTGAGAATCGCGTAACTCATCAGCGACAGCAGACTCACCACGAACACCAGCATGACCCAGGGCCCCCAGCGCTGCTCGCGCCAGGAAAAACCGACCAACAGGCCTACGCAGCAGGCCCCCAGCAGCATCAAAATTGTGTTGAACGTGAGCAAGAGCAGTCCTCCCTCAAACAGACTTCGCTCCATTGTTCCCGATTGCAGGCCCCAGGGGAAACGCCATCACCCCTAGGCTTGATGTGAATCAATCGTCAATCCCTGACACCAGGCGCAGACCGGGGCTTTGAGCGGCCCGGCAGCGCGATCGGGCGTGCCTGACCCCTAGGGTTTTCCCGCGTTTTATCGGTGCACGCCTGCCTCATGCCGGTGCACAGCCCGCACCACCTCTGCTCATAAGAATTTGCATTCAGGGCCGCTCAGAATTTCTTGTTGGACAGCCCCTCGCTGCCTTTCGATACTGCCGCCACAGGAACACCGGCCCGCGCCGCATCCCCATGTTCCAAGACACACAGGAGCGCCAGCAAAAGCGCCCCATGTGCCCGCTGCACTTTCGCATACAGGAGACTCCCCATGAGCAGCCCGGCTTCCGCCACCCACCCTCTTGCCGGCCATGCCGGTGCGCACGCGCACCCCGACATGGACGCCACCTACCGCAAGATCACCTGGCGCCTGATCCCCTTTCTGGTCTTTCTCTTTGTCCTGGCCTGGATAGACCGCGTCAACGTCGGCTTCGCCAAGCTGCAGATGCTGCAGGACCTGCAGTTCAGCGAGGCCATCTACGGCCTGGGTGCCGGCATCTTCTTCATCGGCTACTTCCTGTTCGAAGTGCCCAGCAACCTGCTGCTGGAGAAGATCGGCGCGCGCAAGACGCTGGCGCGCATCACCATCCTCTGGGGCGCGGCCTCCATGGCCATGGCCTATGTGACCACGCCCACCATGTTCTATGTGCTGCGCTTCATCCTGGGCGTGGTCGAGGCGGGCTTCTTCCCCGGCGTGGTGCTGTATCTGACCTACTGGTTCCCGGCCCGCCACCGCGCCCGCATCAACGGCCTGTTCATGACCTCGTTCGCCATCGCCGGCGCTGTGGGCGGCCCGATCGCGGGCGCCATCATGAACGGCATGCAGGACGTGGGCCATCTGGCCAACTGGCAATGGCTGTTCATTCTCGAAGGCATTCCCTCGGTGATCGCCGGCTTCTTCGTGCTGGCCTGGCTGCCCGAGAAACCCGAGAACGCCAAGTGGCTGAGCGCCGCCGAGCAGCGCGCCGTCACCGCCGCCGTGGCCCAGGAGAGCCAGCAGGGCCACAAGCAGCATTCCTTCGCCGACGCCTGCCGCAACTACCGCGTCTGGCTGTGCGCCGCCGTGTACTTCTGCATCGTCAGCGGCAACGCCACGATCGCCTTCTGGTCGCCGTCCATCATCAAGGAGATCGGCATCCAGAACAATCTGCAGATCGGCCTGATCTCGGCCATTCCCTTCCTGGCCGGCACGCTGGCCATGGTCTGGAACGGCATGCATTCGGACAAGACCGGCGAGCGCCGCATGCACAGCGCCATCCCCGCGCTGATCGCCACCACAGGCCTGATCCTGACGGGCATGTTCCTGCACGACGCCGTGCTGGCCCTGTGCGCGCTGACGCTGGCCTCCGTCGGCATCCTCGCCGCCTTCCCCGTGTTCTGGTCCATTCCCTCGGCCTTTCTGGCCGGCACGGCGGCCGCAGGCGGCATCGCCCTCATCAACTCCATCGGCAACCTGGCCGGCTTTGTGGCGCCCTACATGATCGGCGCGCTCAAGACCAGCACCGGCTCGCTGTCCTCGGGGCTGTACTTCGTGGCCGCGCTGGAGTTCCTCGCCGCCTTCCTGGTCGTGCTCTTCGTCAAGAAGCAATGACCGCCTGACGCTGCCTGCGCAGCGCCGCTTTGCGGGGCCCACGGCCTCGCACTCCCCTTTTTTTGAGATTTCCGCCATGCAACTGCAATTCACCACCCCCGAAGGCCAGACCCTGGCCCCCCTCTTCGACACCCTGATCGTCGCCGGCTGGGCCGGACGCGACCATGCGGCCATCGAGCACCACATCGAGGAGCTGGCCGCGCTCGGCATTCCGCGCCCCAGCGCCGTGCCGCTGTACTACCGCATCGCCAGCAACCAGCTGAGCCAGAGCAGCCTGCTGCAGGTGCTGGGCCCGGACTCCTCGGGCGAGGCCGAGGTCTTCGTCTTCAGCCATGACGGCGAAATGTTCGTGAGCCTGGCCTCGGACCACACCGACCGCAAGCTCGAAGCCTATAGCGTGGCCTTCTCCAAGCAGGCCTGCATCAAGCCCGTGGCCACCCAGGCCTGGCGTTTTGCCGACGTGGCCGGCCACTGGGACGAGCTGATCCTGCGCTCGTGGATCGTGGAGGACGGCCGTGAGGTGCTGTACCAGGAAGGCACGCTGGCCAGCCTGCGCACGCCCCGGGACCTGATCGCGGGCTACACCGGCGGCCAGAGTCTGCTGCCCGAAGGCAGCGGCATGACCTGCGGCACCATGGCTGCCATTGGCGGCATCCGCCCGGCCACGCAGTTCGCCATGGAGCTGCACGACCCGCGCAGCCAGCGCAGCATCCGCCACCGCTACCGCAGCGAGCTGCTGGACATCGTCGCCTGAACACCGGAGCTACCCATGACTTCAATCTCCCCCCGCCTTGACCAGGTCTGCGAGCGCCTGGCCCAAGGCCAGACCAGCGCCGTGCAACTGGCCGAGCAGGCGCTGGACCGCGCCGCGCAAGGCGAAGGCCCGCGCGTGTTCACCCGCGTGCTGCGCGAGCAGGCCCTGGCCGAAGCCCGCGCCAGCGATGCGCTGCGCGCGGCCGGCCTGGCACGCTCGCCCCTGGAAGGCCTGCCCATCTCGGTCAAGGATCTGTTCGACATCGCCGGCCACCCCACGCTGGGCGGCTCCAGGCTGCTGGCCAGCGCCGCACCCGCCACGCAGACTGCCGAAGTCGTGCAGCGCCTGCGCCGCGCGGGTGCGGTCATCGTGGGCACCACCAATATGACCGAGTTCGCCTACTCGGGCCTGGGGCTGAATCCGCACTACGGCACGCCGCGCAATCCCTGGCAGCGCGATATCGACGGCGGCCGCATTCCCGGCGGCTCGTCCTCGGGCGCGGCCATCTCGGTGACCGACGGCATGGCGCTGGCCGCCATCGGCTCGGACACCGGCGGCTCGGTGCGCATTCCCTCGGCGCTGTGCGGCCTGACCGGCTTCAAGCCCACGGCGCGGCGCGTTTCCATGCAGGGCGTGCTGCCGCTGTCGGCCAATCTGGACTCCATCGGCCCGCTGGCGCCCAGCGTGCGCTGCTGCGCCGCGCTGGACGCGGTGCTGTCGGGCCAGTCGCATGACGAGCTGCGCGCGGCCTCGCTGCAGGGCCTGCGCCTGCTGGTGCCCACGAACGTGGTGCTGGACGGCATGGACAGCACCGTGGCTGCGGCCTGGCAGCGTGCGCTGTCGCTGCTGTACGCGGCCGGCGTGCAGATCACCGAGGCCGTGGTGCAGCCCTTTTCCGAGCTTGCGCAGATCAATGCCAAGGGCGGCTTCACCGCCGCCGAGGCCTGGGCCTGGCACCGCCGCCATATCGACGGCGCCGGCCGCCTGGCCGAATACGATCCGCGCGTGGGCACACGCATTCTGCGCGGCAAGGACATCAGCGCGGCCGACTATATCGAGCTGCTGGCGCTGCGGCAGCAGTGGATTGCCCGCGTCCAGGCGCAGATGGCCGATCACGACCTGATGCTCATGCCCACGGTGCCTGTGATTGCGCCCAAGATTGCCGAGCTTGAGGCCAGCGACGAGGCCTATTTCGCGGCCAACGGACTGATGCTGCGCAATCCCACGCTGATCAACTTCCTCGATGGCTGCGCGCTGTCCCTGCCCTGCCACCGCGCGGGCGAAGCGCCCGTGGGCCTGAGCCTGGCCGGCACGGCCGGCCAGGACCAGCGCCTGCTGTCGGTGGCGCTGGCCGTGGAGGCCCTGCTCGCCCGGGCCTGATTGCAGAGCCAAAAAATAGGAGCTACTACCGCTTGACTGCAATCGATTTCAGATAGAAAACACTCTGAAATCCATATGCATCAAGCGGTTAAAGCTCCTTTTTTATTCGGTACTGAGGCACACCCCAAATGCACGGCAGGCATTGGCGCGGGCACCATTGGTGCCTGCTCCTGCGCTTATGCATCCCCTGCCAGACGGGTGCCGGGCAGCCGCGCCACCGCCTGGCCGTGGTTCAGCGCAAAGGCCGTGGCCACTTCTTCGGCGGCGCGCACCACGGTTTCGGCCAGCGGGTTATGGTGGTCGTTGCGCCAGCAGGCCACCAGCGGCAGCGTGGGGAACTCGCGATCCACGCGCAGCAGGCGCAGGCGCTGCTCGGACAGCTCGCGCTGGATGATGGCCGGCGGCACGGCCGCCACGCCCAGGCCGTCGCAGACCACGCGGATCATGGTCGCCACCGAGGCAATGCAGTTCATGTGCGGCGAGGCGCTGCCTTCGGCGCTGAACAGTTGCTCGATCACCGCATACGGCTCCGAGCCGCGCGCAAAGCTCATGATCGGAAAAGCCGCCAGCTCGGCCAGGCTCAGGGTCTCGTCGCCTATGCCCAGCTTGGGGCTGCCCACCCAGGCCATGGCGAACTCGCCCAGCGACAGATTCGCGATGGCACCGCTGGACACGGGCTTGGCCTGCAGCGAGACATCGAGCTGCCCCTTGAGCAGTTGCTCCGACATATGGATCGTGGTGTCGCAGGCGATCTCCACCTGCAGCCGCGGATAGCGCTGCTGCAGCAGCGCGAGAAAGTCGGGGAACCAGCTGTGCACGATGGATTCGATGGCGCCGATGCGGATCACGCCCGCGTAGGCCTGCTTGTCCAGCATGTCCTCGCGCATCTCGCGCATCAGCCTGAGCATGCGCTCGGCATGCACCAGGGCCTTGGCTCCGTCGGCCGTGAGCGTGACCTCGCGTACGCCGCGGTCGAACAGGCGCACGCCGAACTCCTGCTCCAGCGTGGCGATGCGGCTGGAGACGGCGGCCTGCGTGGTGAACAGCCGCTCGGCCGTCATGCGGAAGTTGCGCAGCTCGGCCAGCAGCACAAAGGTTTCCAGAAACCGTAGATTCATGGGTCGATGTTAATCACCGCCTGCGGCCTTGCCCACTTTTCGGGTCATATCGATATAGCCCATTCGCACAATGCTTGCGTGCACAATGCTCTGTGTCTGCGCAGACAGCCTGCGCTGTGATCCACTGTCCCACCACCCCTTATTCGCGGAGGTCCGATGAGAGCTGACAACATTCTGCAAACGATTGGCGACACGCCCGTCATTCACATCAACCGTCTGTTCGGAAGCAATACCAACGTCTGGATCAAGTCCGAGCGCAGCAACCCCGGCGGCTCCATCAAGGATCGTATTGCGCTGTCCATGGTGGAAGACGCCGAAAAGTCCGGCGCGCTCAAGCCCGGCGGCACCATCATCGAGCCCACCAGCGGCAACACCGGCGTGGGCCTGGCCCTGGTCGCGGCCGTCAAGGGCTACAAGCTGATCCTGGTCATGCCCGAGAGCATGAGCATCGAGCGCCGCCGCCTGATGCTGGCCTATGGCGCATCGTTCGATCTGACGCCCAAGGAAAAAGGCATGAAGGGCGCCATCGCCCGCGCCCAGGAACTGGCCGCCCAGACGCCCGGCGCCTGGATTCCCCAGCAGTTCGAGAACCCCGCCAACGTGGCCGTGCATGAGGCCACCACGGCCCAGGAAATCCTGCGCGACTTCCCCGACGGCATCGACGCCTTCATCACCGGCGTGGGCACGGGCGGTCACCTGTCCGGCGTGGCCAAGGTGCTCAAGGCCAAGTTCCCCAATCTCAAGGTCTATGCGGTGGAGCCCGCGGCATCGCCCGTGATCTCCGGCGGTCAGCCCGCGCCCCACCCGATCCAGGGTATTGGCGCCGGCTTTGTGCCCAAGAATCTTGACGTCAGCCTGCTCGACGGCGTGATTCAGGTGGAGGCCGAGCCCGCACGCGAATACGCGCGCCGCGCCGCTCGCGAGGAAGGCCTGCTGGTCGGCATCTCCTCGGGCGCCACACTGGCCGCCATTGCCCAGAAGCTGCCCGAGCTGCCACCCAGCGCCAGGGTGCTGGGCTTTGCCTACGACACGGGTGAGCGCTACCTGTCGGTGGAAGGCTTCCTGCCCAACGCCTGATCGCGCAGCGCGCTTTCCTGCCACGCCGCACACGATGCGGCGTTTTTTTTCGCCGCGCAGGCCGCCGCAATAACCCGCTATAGCCCGAGCGCGCCATGCGCTCATCAGGCCCGCACCAATGGCCCATGGGACAAGCGGTCATCGAGTCCGCTTGACACCCATCCCGGACACTCCCCTACCATGCGGACAAGATATGCCACAAGCATGAACCGGGAGAATTTCCATCTTGTTCCGATTTTTTGAAAAACAGGTTCCACCTTATCCCGCGCAGGAGCCCAAGGTCCCGCCCAAAGGTTTTTTTGCCTTTGTCTGGGCCTGCACGCAAGGCATGCGCGGCTGGATTGGTCTGATGACCCTCACCTCGGCACTGCTGGCCGCTTATGAAGCAGTGCTGTTCGCCATCATGGGCCGCGTGGTGGATTGGCTGGGCACGGTCTCGCCCGCCCACTTCTGGGCCGAACAGCAATCCATGGTGCTGGGCATCGCCGCCATCTTGCTGGGCAGCGTGGCGCTGCTGGCCCTGCACACCACCGTCATGCACCAGGTGCTGGCCATCAACTTTCCCATGCGGCTGCGCTGGGTGTTCCACAAGCTGATGCTGGGCCAGAGCATGTCCTTTTATGCGGACGAATTTGCCGGCCGCATCACCACCAAGATCATGCAGACCGCGCTGTCGGTGCGGGAAGTGGTGTTCATGGTGGTGGACGTGTTTGTAGGCGTGGGCGTCTACATGATCGGCATTCTGATTCTGGCGGCCAGCTTCGAGTGGCGGCTGATGATTCCGTTTGCGCTGTGGTTCGTCGCCTATGCCGGAGCCTGCTTCTATTTCGTGCCGCGCCTGGGCCAGATCGGCAAGGAGCAGGCCGATGCGCGCTCCATGATGACGGGCCGCGTCACCGATGCCTATACCAATATCGCCACCGTCAAGCTGTTTGCCCACACGCGCCGCGAAGCCGAATATGCGCGCAATGCCATGGAGGCCTTCAAGGCCACGGGCTATGCGCAGATGCGTCTGGTCAGCCTGTTCGAGATCGCCAACCACCTGATGATTGCCCTGCTGCTGCTGGGCAGCGGCGGCACGGCGCTGTATCTGTGGACGCAGGCTCAGGCCTCCGCCGGCGTGGTGGCGGCCGTGATTGCCATGGCGCTGCGGCTGATGGGCTACTCGCACTGGGTGATGTGGCAGATGACGGGCCTGTTCGAGAACGTGGGCACCATCCAGGACGGCATCACCACGCTGACCAAGCCGCGCACCATCGTCGATGCACCCGACGCCAAACCGCTGCAGGTCACGCGAGGAGCGATTGCCTTCGAGGATGTGAGCTTTGGCTACAAGGCGGACGGCAAAAAGGTGCTGGACCATCTGAACCTGCACATCCGCCCTGGCGAGCGCATCGGCCTGATCGGACGCTCGGGCGCGGGCAAGTCCACGCTGGTCAATCTGCTGCTGCGCTTTCACGAGCCGCAAAGCGGGCGCATCACCATCGACGGTCAGGACATCCGCAGCGTGACGCAGGACAGCCTGCGCAGCGCCATCGGCATGGTGACGCAGGACACCTCGCTGCTGCACCGCTCCATGCGCGACAACATCCTCTACGGTCGCCCCGACGCCAGCGAAGCCGACATGCACGCCGCTGCCGACAAGGCCGAGGCTTCTGACTTCATCGCCACGCTGACCGACCTCAAAGGCCGCAGCGGCTATGACGCCCAGGTCGGCGAGCGCGGCATCAAGCTCTCGGGCGGCCAGCGCCAGCGCGTGGCAATTGCACGCGTGATGCTCAAGGACGCTCCGATTTTGCTGCTCGACGAAGCCACCAGTGCACTGGACAGCGAGGTGGAAGCGGCCATCCAGGAAAGCCTGGACTCGCTGATGGACGGCAAGACCGTGATCGCCATTGCCCACCGCCTGTCCACCATCGCGGCCATGGATCGCCTGATCGTCATGAACGAAGGCCATATCGTGGAAGAAGGCACGCACCAGCAACTGCTGCAGCGCGGCGGCATCTACGCCAAGCTCTGGGCGCACCAAAGCGGCGGCTTCCTGGCCGACCAGGACGAGGCCGTGCAATAGCCCAGTGTTGTCGTGCGCTCAGGCCACCATCGCCGGTAGCGCCTGACACACGGGCGTACCCCGCTCATTGCATGAGTGCGCCGTAGATCATAAGGGGAGCATTGCTCCCCTTTTGCATGCTTCCATTCAAGTGCTGCCAGATGGCTTTGTGTCGTTCACACGACGGTATTGAAAGAGGCAAGCCGATGAGGGGCGCTAATAATGCAATACAGCAAGAGGTCAACGCAATGAGCCCCACCTACGGCAAACTCAAACCCATCGATTACGCACAAGCCTCAATGACTTTTGCGCTCAAAGATGGCCCGACATCCGGAATTCAGACCCCAGAGACCGAAGAGCTGATCGGCGCGGAGCGCTTCAGCGAATTCATCAACCACCTCTATGACGCGGCTTCTTTGCCGGAGGCCTGGGTTCCCTGCCTGGAGGTGATTCGCACGCATATGCGCAGCAATTTTGCCGTGCTGATCATCCGCCAGACCGCAGGGGACAATATCGGTTTGGTGGTCACCGCATCCGGAGGGCTCGAGGGCTTGCTCACGCACGACGTCTACAGCGAGCACAGTCCATTCCTTGGCATGCCCAAGGAGCAATTCAAGACCATTCCCGACCTGATGTCCGAGAGCGAATGGCGCAGCAGCGTCTATTACAAGGACTGGTGCCGTGTGCACAATATTTTCCATGTGATGGCTGCCGATATCGTGACCACAGACGGCAGTGTCTACGGCCTGCGGATCACGCGCCCCGAATCAGAACCGGCCTTCAGCCAGCGGGACCTGGATCTGGGGCGCATGATCATGCCCCATATCCGCCGTGCGCTGAATATGCATCTGGCACTGCACCATGATCGCCAGGTCATGTCGCTGTACAGCACTGTCACGGCTCGCTTGATGGTCGGTGTCGTCATCCTGGACCAGAATGGCCAATTACTGGAAAGCAATCCTGCGGCCAAAGGCATTCTCGATGCTCAGGATGGACTCAGGATCTCCGGCGGCACGCTGGAGGCTGAATATGCCAGCGACAACCGAAAGCTCCAGCGATTGGTCAAGGATGCCTTGATCTCCTCCCAGGTATCGGCGTCCGTCATGACCGAAGGCATCTCGATTGCCCGTCCCTCGGGTCAGCTCAATTGGGGGCTTGTCGTCCAGAGCATTTGCTCGGGTGACAACGCAGAGGCCAAGACCCGTCCCTGCGTCGCGGTGTTCATGCGCAACACCGATGACAAGGCCGATCCGTCGGCGCACCTGGCCCAGCAGCTGTTTCAGCTCACGTCTTCGGAGACCGCGCTGGTGATCCAGCTGACCCACGGCCTGACGCTGGAGGAAGCCGCCAAAGCGCTGGGCATTCGCCTCAATACCGCAAGAGCTCACCTGCGCTCCATCTTCTCCAAGACCGGTGCCCGCCGTCAAAGCGAGCTGGTACGCTTTTTTCTCAATAGCGCTGCCTGGCTGGGAAGCAGGAGCGGCACCTGATCCTCGCGTGGCCAGCGCGCTTCAGGCCTTGAGCGGCCCGTACTCATCGCCCTGAAGCCGCAGGGCAGGCAGGGCTACTCAGCGGTCCGAGGGCCGCCAGGGAGCCGCCGCAAAAGCCTCCGTCACCCATTGCTTGAACGCCTTCATGGCGCCCGTGTTGTACTGCCCCGAAGGTCGCAGCAGGTAGATGCCGCCGGCTTCCCCCAAGGTCCATTGCGGCAATATGCGGACCAGCTCTCCCGCATGGATGGAAGGCATGAGGTGCCAGTCACTGCCGGCGATGATGCCCACGCCTTTGAGTGCCGCATGCAGCAAAGCTTCGTTGTCGTTGCTGAGGATGGAGCCGCTGACGCGCACCGACTCGGCAACCCTGGCGACCTTCTCTCCTGCCGACTGAACCAGCCGCCATTGCGGAAAGTCCAGCAAGCCGGTGTAGCCCAGGCAGTTGTGATGGGCGAGATCCGCAGGCCTGCCTGGCGCTTCATGGCGCTCAAGATAGCTGGAGGATGCACACAGAAAGCGGTACTGATCGCACAGCCGCGTGGCCACCAGCCTGCTGTCCGCCAGACTGCCGATACGTATGGCGGCGTCAAAACGCTCCCCCACAATGTCCACGATGCGCTCGCTGTACTCCACTTCGAGCGCTACTTGCGGGTAGGCCAGGGAAAAATCCGCCAGCATGGGGCTGATCCACCGCCGCCCCATCGTCGCGGGCATGGACAAGCGCAGGCGCCCCCGCACTTCCTGCGCTCCCTGAGCCGCTTCCTGCTCCGCATCCCGAATCAGATGGGCAGCCTGGCGCAGCTTTTCGACAAGTCGCCAGCCCTCGTTGGTGAAATGCAGCTGGCGCGTGGTGCGCTCCACCAGACGCACGCCCAGTCTTCGCTCAAGAGCCTGCATGCGCTTGGAGAGCACCGAAGGGTGACGCGCCAGCAATCGTCCCGCAGCGGCAAACGAGCCCTGGTCCGCCAGTGCGACCAGCGTGGCGAGCTCATCCGTGTGCTGGCTGTCGAATATCTCCATGGTGTCTATAGCGATTCAGGGGGTGAGGATGATCGAGCCTTGCGAGCGTCCTTGCTCCAGGTCTGCGTGCGCCAGGGCTGCGTCCTTGAGCGCGTAGCTTTTCCATATGCGAGGCGTGAGTATGCCGGCTGCGATGGCATCCAGCACGTCCTGCGCACGGCTCTGATACTCCTCTGTCGTTGCCGTATGCGCGGCCAGAGACGGACGGGTCAGAAACAGCGAGCCCTTGGCATTGAGCACGCCCACCTCGACGGCAGGCGGCAGGCCCGATGTGGCCCCAAACGACACCATCAGCCCTCTGGGTCGCAGGCAGTCCAGCGAAGCGAAGAAAGTGTCTTTTCCGATGGAGTCGTAGACCACATCCACCTTCTGGCCCTGCGTGGCCTGCATCACCTGGGATGGCAGTGACTGCGCCTCGAAGACAAACACATGGTCGCAGCCTGCCGCCTTGGCGCGCTCCACACTGGCGGGCTTGGAGACAACGCCCAGAACCTGGGCACCCAGATGCTTTGCCCAAGCGCACATCAGTTGCCCCAGAGCCCCCGCAGCGCCATAGATCAGCACGCGGCTGCCCTGCTTCACCTGGCCGGTGGTCTTGAGCAGGTACTGGGCCGTGATGCCCTTGAACAGGACCGCTGCGGCAGCTTCGTCCCCAAGTGCGTCCGGAAGCCTGATCAGGCGATCCGCGGGAAACAGGCGCGCACTGGCATACGCGCCCAGGGGACCGGTGGCGTAGCCGACCCGATCGCCTGACTTCAGACCCGACACCCCCGAGCCCACGGCGGCCACGATACCCGCGCCCTCAAGGCCCAAACCCGAAGGCAATGCAATCGGGACCATGCCCTTGCGCTGATTGACATCCAGAGGATTGACACCGATGGCGGTCTGCTCAAGCAGAACCTCGCCCGGGCCTGGAGAGGGCAGATCCAGCGCTTCGAGCTGCATCACTTCGGGTGCACCTGAGCTGTAGATTCGAATGGCGAGGGCCATGGCTTTTCCTTGCGAATGATGAAGCAGCCATCGTATTCGTGCCATCTGCGTGCACCAACATGAGCGCATGCACATAATAAGTGCATGTGGTGCAGCAATATCTTCCTCAAACCCTGAGCTTGTACCCAGGTCACGAAGCGAAATCAGACGCCCGAAGCGAAAGAAGTTTTACAAGAAAGCTGGATCGATGAGCATAGAACTCCCCAAACACGCACAGCAGCAGGCCATTGCCTCCATAGAACGCTATTTCCGCGAAAACATGGACGAGCCCATAGGCAATATGCAATCCGGTGCCCTGCTGAATTTCTTTCTCGCGGAAATAGGCCCCAGCATCTACAACCGTGCCGTGGCCGATGTGCAGGAGAGCCTGCAGGCCCGGCTGCAGGAGCTGGACTATGAAGTGGGCAAGGAAGAATTCAGCTACTGGACGGCCAAGCGCACAGGCAAGCGCTGAAACGATGCCTGCCCGACGCCTGCAAGCCGCTTTGCGGCCAGGTCAGCCGGCACCGACTGTGGCTGCGTTAGAGAAGCTGGCGCATGCCCTCAGGGATGAAGGTATGAGCCAGGTCGCGCTCTACCGCCTGTACCTGGCCGAACATGCACGCAGCGACCTCTACGAACCGCGCCTGGAGGCGCTGGCCGAGACCCTGGATCTGATCTGGGGTGGCGGCTGGGCCAAAGGCCGTGCATTGTTCGAGCAAGAGCTGTCGCAAGCACGGCTCAATAGCGGATAAGACAGCGCCTGGCCCGCCAGTCGGCCCGTCTGGCATACCATCGCCGCATGCGTCTTCTCCATACCTCCGACTGGCATCTGGGCCAGCACTTCATGGGCCGCAGCCGCCAGACCGAGCATCAGGCCCTGATCGACTGGTTGCTCACCCAGGTCCAGACCCATGCCGTGGATGCCGTGCTGATCGCCGGCGACATCTTCGACACCGGAGCCCCGCCCAGCTATGCGCGCGAACTCTACAACCAGCTCATCGTGCGCCTGCACGACGCAGGCGCGGCCTTGCTGCTGCTGGCCGGCAATCATGACTCGGTCAGCGTGCTCGATGAAAGCCGCGAGCTGCTGACCTACCTGGGCGCTCAGGTGGTCAGCTCGACCGGTGATGAGGCCCGGCATGTCGTCACGCTGGCGCGGCGTGGCACAGCGCAGGAGCCCGGCTGCATCGTCTGCGCCCTGCCCTTCATCCGCCCGCGTGATGTGCAGCAAAGCCAGGCCGGACAAAGCGCACAGGACAAGCAGCAGGCACTGCAAACCGCGATTGCGTCCACCTACCAGCGCGTGTATGCCGCAGCCCTTCAAACGCAGCAGGAGATACAGGCCAGCCAGGGCGAGCTGCTGCCCATCATTGCCACCGGCCATCTGACCACGGTGGGGGCCAGCAGCAATGAATCGGTACGTGAAATCTATGTGGGCGCACTGGAGGCTTTTCCGACCAATGCCTTCCCGCCAGCCTGCTATGTCGCCCTTGGCCATATCCACAAGCCGCAGCTCGTCGGCGGGCTCGATCACATCCGCTACAGCGGCTCACCCATCGCGCTGGGCTTTGACGAAGCTAGGCAGACCAAGCAGGTACTGCTGGTGGATCTGGATGCCGACGGACTGCAGGCCGTCACCGCCCTGCCCGTGCCGGTGTTCCAGCCCATGGCCTCCATCACCGGCAGTCTGACGCAGATGCCAGAGCTGCTGAAGTCTGCCGCCGCTCAAACCCGCAACCATCTGCCTGTCTGGCTGGAAGTGACGGTGCAGGAAGACGACTACCTGTCCGACCTCACGGCGCGCGTTCAGGCCATGGCCGAGTCACTGCCCGTCGAGATTTTGCGCATCAAGCGCCAGCGCAGCCAGGCTGCGGCACTGCTGTCCGGCGAGGCCCGCGAATCGCTTGATGAACTCACTCCGCTCGATGTGTTTGCGCGCCGACTGGCCCAGGAGAGCCTGGAGCCACCGCTGCAATCGGCGCTGACCGAGCGCTATCGACAAGTGCTGCACGGCCTCCATGACGAGCAAGGAGCAGCGGCATGAGAATTCTCAAACTGCGCCTGAAGAACCTGAACTCGCTCAAGGGCGAGTGGAAGGTGGACTTCACCGTCGCCCCCTTTGCCGACAACGGCCTGTTTGCCATCACCGGACCCACGGGCGCGGGCAAGTCCACCTTGCTCGATGCCATCTGCCTGGCGCTCTATCACCAGACGCCGCGCCTTGACAGCATCAGCGGCAGCAACGACATCATGACGCGCCACACCGGCGAGTGCGAAGCCGAGGTGGAGTTCGAAGTCAAAGGTGTGGCCTACCGCGCCTTCTGGAGCCAGCGCCGCGCGCGCGGCAAGCCGGACGCAGCCCTGCAAGCGCCCAGGGTGGAGCTGGCACTGGTGGCGGACGGCAGCATACTCACCACCCACATCAAGGACAAAGCCCGGCGCATCGCCGAGATCACCGGGCTGGACTTTGCGCGCTTTACCAAGTCCATGCTGCTGGCCCAGGGCGGCTTTGCCGCTTTTTTGCAGGCCACGGCCAATGAGCGTGCCGAGCTGCTCGAGGAACTGACCGGCACCGATATCTACGGTCGCATCTCGGAAAGCGTCTTTGCACGCGCCCGCGACGCCCGCCAGGCCCTGGAAAAGCAACAGGCACAGGCCCAGGGCATGCAGCTGCTGGATGCAGGCACGCGCGAGCAGCTGCAATCCGAGGCGGCGCTGCTGCAAACCGGCTTGACGGATCTGCAGGCACGCCACCAGCAGCTGCAAACCGTACAACGCTGGCAGGCGCAGACCATGCAGGCCATGCAGGAGGTGGAGCAGGCGCGCAATGCGCAAGCGAGCGCCCAGCAAGCGCTCAGTGATGCCGCGCACGATTTGCTGCGCCTGCAGGCCCACGGACCTGCGCAGGCAATCCAGCCCATGCACCATCGCTGGCAGCAGGCGCAAGACCAGCAAAGCGAACAGGCCGCGCAATTGCAGCAACTGCATACCCTGCGGCTGCAAGCCCAAAGCGCGCAATGGCAGCAACATCAACAGGCCCGGCAATTGGCTGGCGATCAGCTGCAGCAGTCACGGCTGCAACTGCAGTCTGCACAGGCTCAGCAGGCTGATTTGGCCGCATGGCTGCAGGTCCATGCCAGCCGCGCCCTGCTGGGTGAAAACCTCAGCGGCTGGCGCGAGCAGCTGCAGCAAGGCCAGCACCTGCAGCAGCAAGCTGCTCAGACAAAAGCGCAGGCCATGCAGTTGCAGCAAGTCGCCCGGCAGCTGCAGCAGCAGGCCGATGAGCAGGCACAGCAAGGCATGCAGTCGACACGACAAGCCGCCCTGGCGCTGCAACAGCAGCAGGCCGCTGAACAAGCCCTGCAGCAGCAGCTGGCCATGCATGGCAGTCTGCCTCAGCTGCGCAGCCACTGGCAAAACGCACAGCGCCAGCTGCATCACTGGCAGCAGTTGCAGGAGCATGCCGCACTGCGCCAGCCCCTGGATGCGCAAGAGCAACGCAATGCGCAGGCGTTGCGCTCCGTTGAAGCCCGCATTCAGGAGCAGCTTGCGCAACGCGATGACTTGCGTGCGCAGTACAAGGCGCTCAAGGACAAGGTGGCCGACAAGCAAGCCCTGCTTGACCAGGAGCGCCTCATCCAGAGCCTGCAGGAGCACCGCGCCGCGCTGCAACCCGGCGAAGCCTGCCCGCTGTGCGGATCGCACGAGCACCCGGCCATCACCGAATACGCGGCGCTGGATGTATCGGCCACTGCCGCTGCACTGCAGCAAGCGCAGAGCGAACTCGAGTTGCTGCAGCGCCAGGGCGAGCAGCTGAACACCGCGCTGGCCACTGCCCAGGGTCAGCGGCACCAGCAGCAGGAGCAGCATCAGGTCATTGCCCAGCAGATTGAACAATGGCTGGCACGCTGGGCTGACCTACGCGCACAGAGCGCGGTGCCGCTGGAGGAGGCGGCATGGCAACAGCCCGATGCACTGCGCACCGCTTGCGCTGAAGCCGGGCAGCAGATTGCGCAGCTGCAGCAGAGCCTGGCCGATGCCGAGGCCGCCGAACGCCAGCTGCAACAGGCCAAGGACGCCTGCCAGGCGGCTGTGCAGCACCAGCAGCAGATCGAGCATGCACAGGCCAGCACCCAGCAGGCTCGGCAGAACAATCTGACGCAGCAGCAGCAGACCGATCACGCACTGCAAGCCTTGATGCAGCAGGCCGGCGACCTGCAAAATCGCTTGCAGCTTGCTCTGCAAACGGCAGGCTACGCATTGCCCGACAGCGCTGACACGACAGAGTGGCTGGCGGCACGACAGCAGGAATGGCAGCAATGGCAGCGCCAGCAACAGGCAATGCAAGAGCTGGCCCAGCAGATCGACCTGCTGCAACGCCGGGTCGAGCAAGCCGCAGAGGATGCCGAGCACTGGCTGCAACGCAGCCAGGCCCTGCCCGATCTCCCCGCCGACGCCACTGCCTGTACAGCGCAACCCCCCGCCACGCTGCAAGAGTGCAAGATCCTGATCGAGCAGACTGCGCAGCAGCTGGCCACGCTTCAAGGTCAGGCAAGCCAGGCCCAAGCCACGCTCGAGCAGTTGCAGCAATCGACGCAGACGGCCCTGCTCGCATGGCAGCAGGCGCTGCAGGCCAGCCCGTTCTCCGACGAGGCGCAGTACACCGCAGCCCTGCTGTCCGATGCCGAACAGCAAGGTCTGCAGGCACTGAGCAACCAGCTTCAGGGCGCGGCACAACGCGCGGCCACCTTGCAGGCAGACGCATGCCAGCGCCTGACCACACTGCAAACACAGGCGCTCAGTGATGAAGCACCCGAAACCATTACCGAGCACATTACCCAGCTGGAGACCGAACGCACCCAGCAGGCCGAACAACTGGGCGCACACCGCGCCCGCCTCAAAGATGACGATGACCGCCGCGCCGGCCAGCAGGCCTTGCTGGCCCAGATTGCCGAGCAGGAAAAAGACTGCGACCTGTGGCAGCGGCTGGACGGCCTGATCGGCTCGGCCAAGGGCGACAAGTTCCGCAAATTTGCACAGGGGCTGACGCTGGACCATTTGCTGCATCTGGCCAACCGGCACCTCGAGCGCCTGCACGGTCGCTATCTGCTGCGGCGCAAGCCCACTGGCGAGCTGGAGCTGGACATCGTGGACGGCTGGCAGGGTGATGTGGCACGCGACACGCGCACGCTCTCCGGCGGCGAGGCCTTTCTCGTCAGCCTGGCACTGGCACTGGCACTGTCCGACCTGGTCAGCAGCAAGACCTCGATTGACTCGCTATTCCTCGACGAAGGCTTCGGCACGCTCGACGGCGACACGCTGGAGATGGCCCTCGCCGCGCTAGACGCACTCAACGCCAGCGGCAAGATGATTGGCATCATCAGCCATGTGGAAGCGCTCAAGGAGCGCATTCCGGCGCAGATCCGCGTAGAAAAAGCGGCCGGAATCGGCTACTCCAGACTGGTGATCTGAAGCCTGGTTCAGGTGCCGGGCTGAGGTGGCGGCACCATGCCCGGGCGCGGCGGCCGCCGCCCCGGACCTCCCGGCCCGCCTGGTCCGCCCGGCGGCATGGAACCCTTGACCTGGCAGAGCTTGTCGGTGCTATCGCTGCGCACCACCACGGTCTTCGATGCCAGCATCACCCCGCCCAGGTTCTGCACATCGAAGACATAAGCCGTCTTGTCCGGCTCTTGCCCGACCACGTTATCCACATCCAGGCGGGTATCGGGCTGGCCCTTGTCCCTGTAAAGCGGCGCCTGCGCAAAGATTTCGCTGTTGAGCGCATCGCTGAACAACAGCTGGCTGGTCAGCCACGATGCAGCGTTGTCTGACGGGTCGTAGCTGCCTTGCAGAATGCGAAAGTGCACATGCACGGCGCGGCCTCGGTACCAGCCCGGGTAGCAGCTATCAAAGCGCGCCACGCCATTGCCGTCGGTGCGCTGATAGCCTCGAAAGAACTGCTTGTTCGCATCGGCGGCATCGTTGTTGCACATGCGGTGAATCTGACCCGAGTAACCGCCCGTGTGATTGGTATGCCAGATCTCGACAATCGTTCCCGCCACCGGCTCGCAGCGCTCGTTGACCACGCGGATCTGCATATGCAGCGGCAGGCCATCCCAGCCATCGCTGATATCTGTTCGCTGCGGCGACAGCGTGTGGCAGGGGCCTATGGTGGCCTCGCAGGTCAGGCGGCAACCGCCCGCCAGCCCGGCACCGGCAAACGGGTTGATGCTGCGCGCAGCAGCTGTGATGGCCGCCGTACCACCGCTGAGCCATGGAGCAGCCGCTTGCCCTCCGCCCCTCACCGACTGCGCAGCGGGAGCTGCGCAGCCGAGCAAGGGAATGACGGGCAGCGCCCCCAGTACAGCACCGGAATGCTGCAGCCAATGCCTGCGGGTAAGCGGTGGGAAAGAGTCGGGGGATGAATGGGACATGGAGCTTGGGCGTCAAGTCAGACTGACTGCATGCTAGTGCACGGCAAGTCATTCGGGCACTTGCTTTGCGAGCTTTACCGCAACGATACATCCACGCAGCGCCCCCCAAATTACCCTTAACCGACAGATCTCCAGCACCGCCGAACACTCACCAATCCATAGCAAACACCACTTTAATTTCGGGCGCAATAGATTGATTTCAATAAAGAAAAATCAAGAATTCAAGCAGCCACCCGTCCATCAAGTCTGGTGTTAACCCTCTGCGCCGGCCTGTCACTCGCTTCAAAGATGCATGCACTGGCGGAAGGCCAGGATAACCACCCTGAGGAGATGAAGTAGATGACACAGGAGACCCAAAAAGCTGGCCGCCGCAACCTACTCAAAGGTGCCGCGGTGGCTGCTTCCTCCATGTCCGTGCCCATGATAAGCACGGCCCAGACCATTTCCTGGCGCTTTCAGAGTACCTGGCCCGCCAAGGACATCTTCCACGAATTTGCCCAGGATCTGGCCAAGAAAATCAATGAAATGGCGGGCAACCGCCTGAAGATCGAAGTGCTGCCCGCAGGTGCCGTGGTGCCTGCGTTTCAATTGCTGGACGCAGTCTCCAAAGGCACGCTCGATGGCGGCCACGGCGTGATTGCCTACTGGTACGGCAAAAGCCAGGCCGTGGCGCTGTGGGGCTCTGGCCCGGCCTTTGGCATGGATGCCAATATGGTGCTGGCCTGGCACAACTATGGCGGCGGCAAGGAGCTGCTGGACGAGATCTACGGCGGCCTGAAGATGGACGTGGTCTCCAAGCTCTATGGTCCCATGCCGACCCAGCCGCTGGGCTGGTTCAAGAAGCCGGTGGCCAAGGTGGAAGACCTCAAGGGGCTGAAGTTCCGCACCGTGGGCCTGGCGGTCGATGTGTTTACCGAGATGGGCGTGGCCGTCAACCCGCTGCCCGGCGGGGAGATCGTGCCCGCGCTGGACCGTGGCCTGCTGGATGCGGCCGAGTTCAACAACGCCTCCAGCGACCGGGTACTGGGCTTTCCCGACGTCGCCAAGAACTGCATGCTGCAAAGCTTTCACCAGTCCAGCGAGCAGTTCGAGGTGCTGTTCAACAAGACCAAGTTCAACGCCCTGCCCGCCGAGGTCAAGTCCATCATCGAATACGCCACGCAGGCAGCCAGCGCCGACATGAGCTGGAAGGCCGCTGACCGCTATGCCAAGGACTATGCGGAGATGCAATCCAAGCAGGGAGTGAAGTTCTACAAGACGCCGGATGCCATCCTGCGCGCCCAGCTGGCCGCCTGGGACAAGGTGACGACCAAGAAATCCGCCGAGAACCCGATGTTCAAGAAAGTCATGGACTCCATGCGCACTTTTGCCCAGCGCAGCGGACGCTGGCAAAACGACACTGACATCGATTTCAAGATGGCCTGGAATCACTACTTCGCGCAAAAGCGCGGTTAATCCTCAACAGCGCAGCTCCAGCAGCTGCGCTTTTTTGTGGTCCAGGGGCCAGACCGGAGCACTGGCCCGCCTCCCTTTGCAAACCTCGCTGCAAGTGGCAGCGGAGACTGCCATGCAAAAAATCCTGCTTGCTGTCGACGCGTTTTCGACCTTTATCGGCAAGGTGGCGGCCTGGGCCGTGGTGCTGCTGACTTTGCTGATCAGCTGGGAGGTTTTCTCCCGCTACGTCCTCAACCAACCCCATGCCTGGGTGCTGGATGCGCAGATCATGCTCTACGGCACCATGTTCATGCTGGCCGGTGCCTACACCCTGTCCAAGAACGGCCATGTACGCGGTGATGTGCTGTATGGCTTCTTCAGCCCGCGTGCACAAGCGGCCGTGGACCTGTGTCTTTACATCCTGTTCTTTCTGCCCGGCGTACTGGCCCTGACCTGGGCGGGCTGGACTTACGCCAACGAGTCTCTGGCCATCCGCGAGCAGACGTTCTCCGCCCACCCGCTGCCGCTGTACCCGTTCAAATTCATGATCCCGCTGGCCGGTGCCGTACTGCTGTTGCAAGGGCTGGCCGAGATTGCACGCTGCGTGCTGTGTCTGCGCCAGGGTGTCTGGCCTTTGCGCGGCAGTGATGTGGAAGAGGTGGATGTGGAAAAGCTCAAGGAAATGGTGCAGGAGGGCAAAGCATGAAGATGCGCAAGGAACTGTGGTTCGGCTTTTCCATCATGGCCCTGGTCGTCCTGTCGGCCATTGCCTTGCTGCTGAGTGTGGAGACCATCACCAACGGTCATCTGGGCCTGCTGATGCTGTCACTCGTGGTCGTCGCCATCATGCTGGGCTTTCCCACGGCGTTCACGCTGATGGGCATGGGCATGATCTTCACCTGGCTGGCCTATGAGCGCGACACCACACGCACTCTCGACCTGATGGTGCAAGCCGCCTACAAGAGCATGACCAATGATGTGCTGATCGCCATCCCCCTGTTCGTCTTCATGGGCTATCTGGTCGAGCGCGCCAACCTGATCGAAAAACTCTTCAAAAGCATGCACCTGGCCATGGCCCGCGTGCCGGGCTCGCTGGCCGTGGCCACGCTGGTGACCTGCGCCGTGTTTGCCACGGCCACCGGCATTGTGGGCGCCGTGGTCACGCTCATGGGCCTGCTGGCACTGCCCACCATGCTGCGCGCCGGCTACAACACGTCCATGGCGGCAGGTGCCATCACGGCGGGTGGTTGCCTTGGCATCTTGATACCGCCTTCGGTGCTGCTGATTCTCTATGGCGCGACAGCAGGCGTTTCCGTCGTCCAGTTGTATGCCGGCGCTTTCTTCCCTGGCCTGATGCTTGCCGGCCTGTACCTGGGCTATGTGGTTATCATGGCCAAGATCAAGCCGGCCTGGGCACCGCCGCTGTCAGCCGCCGAGCGCCAGGTAGCTCTACCGCCCCTGACTCGAGAGCTGCCCGCCACTGCTCAGCAATACGCCCCCATGCGCCTGCTGGCCGCACTCAAAGGCCAGCGCAATGCACAGGTTCCCACAAGCTATCTGCTGCGCCAGCTGGCCGTGGTGGTTCTGCCCGGAATGCTGTTCCTGCTGCTGGCTGCCAGCAGTTGGCGGGCAGTGACGACGCCTACAGTGCAGGAACAGTTCGAGATCCAGCCCATAGGCATGGAAAGCGGCAGCTCCTCGAGCTCCGGCACAGGCCTGGCCGAGCCGCCCATCGAAGGCGGCTTGCAGGAACCACCCACCGAAGGAGGGCTGCAAGAGCCGCCCGGCTCAGAGTCCTCCGCCCCGGTGGCAGCAACGGCGCCGGCAGAGCCTGAAACAGGCAGCAACGCACCGGGCGTGCCTGCTGCCAGCCAGGCTGAAACCCAGCCAGCTCCCACCTGGTGGTGGATTGGCTTTGCAATGCTGGGGACCTGCACAGCGCTGTTCTACCTGTTTCTGAGTTTTGCGCGGCTGGAAATCTTCAAGATGCTGCTGAGCTCGTTCTTTCCGCTGGTGGTGCTGATCCTGACCGTACTCGGCTCCATTGTCTTTGGCCTGGCCACGCCGACCGAAGCGGCTGCCATGGGTGCCTTGGGCGGCTTTGTGCTTGCTGCTGCCTACAAGCGCCTGAGTCTCGATGTCGTCAAGGAGTCCGTGTACCTGACTGCCAAGACCTCGGCCATGGTTTGCTGGCTGTTTGTGGGCTCGGCCATTTTCTCCGCCGCCTTTGCGTTGCTGGGCGGGCAGGAGCTCATAGAGCGCTGGGTGCTGTCCATGAACCTCAGCAAGATCGAGTTCATGATCCTCTCCCAGGTCGTGATCTTTCTGCTGGGCTGGCCGCTGGAGTGGACGGAGATCATCGTCATCTTCATGCCCATCTTCATTCCCCTGCTCAACCACTTTGGCGTTGACCCGCTGTTCTTCGGCCTGCTGGTGGCGCTGAATCTGCAGACGGCTTTCCTCTCTCCGCCCGTGGCCATGTCTGCCTTCTACCTCAAGGGAGTGGCGCCGCCTTCGGTGACGCTCAACCAGATCTTCTTGGGCATGATGCCCTTCATGGGAATACAAATCCTGGCCATCGTGCTGCTCTACATCTGGCCGCAGATCGGTCTGTGGCTGCCGCAACTGCTCTACAAATAACAAAAGGCCAGCAGCACATCACTATTAAATGCATAGCTTGCCGCTCTTGTTACACATCAACTTCGTGCTCATAGATGTGAAAAAATGAGATACATCAAGCGCAAGCAGCTATATTTTTAGAATCGATAAGCACAACAAAGGTCGAGGTCACCACGGCCTTGTCGCGCAGTCATCAGGTCTTTGCCGTACCATCCAGACCCTTGCTTGATAGGTACAAGCCATGATCCGGATCGCAGAACTCAAACTCCCTCTCTCGGCGGTTGAATACCACCCCGAGAACCACACCGAATACCAGCCCACGGACAAGCTCACCCAGCTCGCGGCCGAGCGTCTGGGCCTTGCGGCCGACGCCATTGCCAATGTGCATGTGCACAAGCGCAGCTTCGATGCGCGCAAGGCGGAACTGCTGGCCGTCTACATCGTCGACATCACGCTGGCCGACGAAAGCCAGGAGGCCGCGCTGCTGACGCAGTTTGCCGACCATCCGCATGTCAATCCCACGCCCGACATGAGCTGGAAGCCCGTGGGCCAGGCCCCGGCGGATCTGGACGAGCGCCCCGTGGTCGTGGGCTTTGGCCCCTGCGGCATGTTTGCCGGACTGGTGCTGGCCCAGATGGGCTTCAAGCCCATCGTGCTGGAGCGCGGCAAGACCGTGCGCGAGCGCACCAAGGACACCTGGCGCCTGTGGCGCAAGCGCGAGCTGACGCCCGAGTCCAATGTGCAGTACGGCGAAGGCGGTGCCGGCACCTTCTCCGACGGCAAGCTCTACAGCCAGATCAAGGACCCGCGCCATCTGGGCCGAAAGGTGCTGACCGAGTTCGTGACCTATGGTGCGCCGCCCGAAATTCTCTATGCGGCTCACCCCCACATCGGCACTTTCAAGCTGGTCAAGCTGGTCGAAGGCATTCGCGAGGAAATCGTGCGCCTGGGCGGCGAAATCCGCTTCGAGCAGCGCGTGACCGATGTACAGATCGAAGAAGTCGACGGCCAGCGCCAGTTGGTCGGGCTGCAGGTGCTCGACCAGGCCACGGGCCAAAGCTATGCACTGCCCACCCATCACGCCGTGATGGCTCTGGGCCACAGCTCGCGCGACACTTTTGCCATGTTCTACGAGCGCGGCGTGGCCATGGAGGCCAAGCCCTTCTCCGTGGGCTTTCGCATCGAGCATCCGCAAAGCGTGATCGACCGCGCCCGCTGGGGCAAGGATGCCGGCCATCCGCTGCTGGGCGCTGCCGACTACAAGCTGGTGCACCATGCCAAAAACGGCCGCGCCGTCTATAGCTTTTGCATGTGCCCTGGCGGCACCGTGGTGGCCGCGACCAGCGAACCCGGGCGCGTAGTCACCAACGGCATGAGCCAGTATTCGCGCGCCGAGCGCAATGCCAATGCCGGCATGGTCTGCGCCATCAGCCCTGAGGACTACCCGCAGGACGCCGAGAGCTTTGCCTGGGCCTTCGACGGCAAGACCTTTGGCGTCGAAAAGCTGCAAAAAGGCGAGCATCACCCGCTCTCTGGCATTGTGCTGCAGCGCCAGCTGGAGTCCAAAGCCTATGTGCTCGGCGGCCAGAACTACAGCGCGCCCGGCCAGCTCGTGGGCGACTTTGTGGCCGGCAAGCCCTCCAGCGCGATAGGCGAAGTTCAGCCCTCCTACAAGCCCGGCATCAGCCTCGGCGATCTGCACCAGGCCCTGCCTACGTATGCGATCGAGGCCATGCGCGAAGCCCTGCCCGCCTTCGGCAAGAAGATTCGCGGCTACGACATGAAGGATGCCGTGCTGACCGGTGTGGAAACCCGCACCTCGTCCCCCGTCAAGATCGGCCGCGGCGCCGACTTCCAGAGCGACAACACGCGTGGTCTGTACCCTGCCGGTGAAGGTGCCAGCTACGCGGGCGGCATTCTGTCGGCCGGTGTGGACGGCATCAAGGTCGGCGAAGCCGTGGCGGCTGCGATTCTCGGAGTCGAAGTCCCCTCCTCGGGCGCGCGCGGCTCGGGCGGCGCTCTGTAAGCGAAGCAGACAGCCTCACTGCACCCACTCCCAGGCTGCCAGACCTGCTGCTGGCTGCCTTTGATGGGTGCTCTTCCATACCTGACGGCATGGCTCTACAGGTTTTTGGACGCTGACTGACAGTGCGCCAGGCTGAGCATCGGTACGCTGAGGGCTTCATCGCACGCCAAGCGTCACCATGAAACCTCTGCCTTTGCGACTCGCACCTGCTTTTGCAACCCTGGGACTGGCCTGCTGGCTGGCTGCCGCCAGTGCCGGCGCACAAACCAGTGACTCCGCTGCTGCGGCAGACACTGCCGTGGACAAGCCCTCTGCGCTGTCGGGCTGGATGTTTGGCTACGCCCCCCTGGACTGGCATTTCTCCGATGCCAAAAAGGAAAACGATTTCGAGCCCGATGAACAAAAGCATGCCTATGTCTGGCTGATCCAGGCCGAGAAGGAGCTGGACGAACGCCATATCGCAGGCTTTGCCTATTTCAGGAATTCATTCGGTCAGCCCAGCCAGTACGCCTATTACGGCTGGCGCTTCAGGCCGTTTGACAGCACACCGGGCCTGTTCTTCAAGGTCACGGGCGGCATAATTCACGGCTACAAGTTTCCGTACAACAAGAAGATCCCGTTCAACAACCGGCATGGCTGGGGCATCACGGCCATTCCGGCCGTGGGCTATGACTTCAACCGCAACTGGGGAGCCCAGATCAATGTGCTGGGCAATGCTGGCGTGATGTTCCAGCTCAACTACACGGTTCGCTAAGCCGCTGGGAACGACCTGTCAGGCTCCGCGCAGCCTGGCAAAGTCGGGCGCACGCTTTTCCAGAAAGGCCGCAATGCCTTCGCGGGACTCCTCGCTGCCCTGGGCCTCGACCATATGGTCGGCCTCCAGCGCCAGCTGCTGCTCCAGGCTGTGGCGGTGGGCCACCCGGCACAGTGCCTTGATACGCGCAGTCGCCACCTCCGGCCCCTGGGCCAGTTGCCGGGCCAGCTCCAGCGCTTGGGCCAAGGCCTGGCCCGGCTCCGTCAAACGGTTGATACAGCCATACGCATGCATGCGCTCGCCGCTGATGCGCTCGCCCGTCAGGCAAAGCTCGGTCAGCAACTGGCGGGACATGAACTCGGCCAGAAACGACGTCGCCCCACCGTCGGGGGTGAGGCCGACCTTCACATAGGCCACCGAGAAAACCGCCGACCTTGCCGCCACCAGCATGTCGCAAGCCATGGCCAGAGACAGGCCCGCACCCGCAGCAGCGCCCTCCACCGCCGCGATCACGGGCTTGGGGCAGTCGCGTATGGCACGCATCAGATGGTTGAGATCCTCAAGCCTGAGACGGCGTTCGGCCAGCGGCATCTCGCGCCGCGTCGCCAGCTGGTTCAGATCGCCGCCAGCGCAGAAATGACCGCCCTCGCCCGTGAGGATCACGGCGGCCACCGAGGCATCGGTGCCGGCCCCACGCAGCGCTTGCATGACCGCGTGGTAATACTCGGGCGACAGCGCATTGCGCGCGGCCTGGTTGTTGTTGGAGAGAACGAGAACAGCGCCTTCGCGGCGGGTGACAAGAGCAGGATTCACGGCAAACCTCCTGCACCCGACTCTAGCGACGCTGGCACGGACCGCCTAGCGGGCCAGTGCCACCTCTTGTCACCTAGCGGACGCCCTCAGCGGCGCGGTCCCCAACGGCCACCGCCATGATGCCAGCCGCCGGGGCCATGGTTCCAGCCCCCTTCATGCCAGCCGTAGCCGGGGCGCGGCGGCATGGCCCAGCGACCGGGACGCCAGTTGTAGCGTCCGCCGCCCCAGCCCCAGGCGCCGCCAATCCAGACATAGGCCGGTGAGGGAGCCACCGGGATCACCTCGTTGATCAGGGGCGGCGGGGCCATGGGTGCATAGACGTCGCCCGCGACCACCTCGGATCCATACGCCGGATAAGCCGGATAGGCCGGGGCCACCACACAGCCCGCAAGCAGGGCAGCCGAGCCGCCCAGCAGCAGGGCCGGCAGCAGGCGGCGGGTCATGGTTTGAGAGATGAAGGACATCACAACTCCTGAAAGTCCGGGGACATGTATATGCTCTTACAACGCAAAAGCCCCTGCCAGCTGTTGACAGGGGCTTGTGAAGCAGCGGTAAAGACCGGCTACGGCCGTTTACACATGTGTACGCTTAACGGGCGTTTTGCAGTGCAGCAATGCGCTGCTCGATGGGCGGGTGGGTCGAGAACAGCTGGCCGATGCCGCCGGCAATGCCCATGGCCGCCACGCTCTTGGGCAGCTCGCCCGGATGCATGCCGCCCAGACGGGCCAACGCATTCATCATGGGCTGCTTGCGACCCATGAGCTGTGCGGCACCCGCGTCGGCGCGGAACTCGCGCTGGCGCGAGAACCAGGCCACGATCATGGCGGCGACAAAGCCCAGCAAGATATCCAGCACCACGGTGGTGATCATGTAGCCGATGCCGGGGCCCGAGCTTTGCTCGTCGTTGCGGCGCAGGAAGGAGTCGACCGCATAGCCGATCACGCGCGAGAGGAAGACCACAAAGGTGTTCATCACGCCCTGGATCAGCGTCATGGTCACCATGTCGCCATTGGCGATGTGGGCCACTTCGTGACCGATCACGGCCTCGACCTCTTCACGCGTCATGCCTTCCAGCAGACCGGTGGACACGGCCACCAGGGCCGAGTTCTTGAAAGCGCCGGTCGCAAAGGCGTTGGGCTCGCCCTCATAGATGCCGACCTCGGGCATGCCGATGCCGGCCTTCTCGGCAAAGCCGCGCACGGTGTTGACGATCCAGGCCTCATCGGCGTTGCGCGGCTCGTTGATGACCTGCACGCCCGACGTCCACTTGGCCATGGGTTTGGAGATCAGCAGCGAGATGATGGCGCCGCCAAAGCCCATGATGAAGGCAAAACCCAGCAGGGCGCCCAGATTGAGGCCGTTGGCAGTGAGGTAGCGGTTGACGCCCAGCAAGCTGGCGACGATGCCCAATACCGCCACCACGGCGATATTGGTCAATAAAAATAAGGCAATACGTTTCATCGAGGGTGTACTCCACACAGGGGACAAAATGACCAGAACCCCTGAGGCACCGCCTGTGCAGGACGAATGCTCATCAAGCCAGCTCTCTTTCTGGCGGTACCCGTTGTTGTGTTGTTTGTGCGGTACGTGGGGCTCGGAAAACTAGAGAGTCATCATAGAAGGAAAAGTTCTGGTTTTGCAGGCACCAGTCCGGGATTCCTAATATGGGAATTGGTAGATAGGGCTTGCTGGCCAGATTGCAAGACTGGGTCCGCAACTGATCGTCCAGCCAGCCATCGGCTTCGGCCAGCGATGCCAGGCGCGGCGCCTGCTCCAGCGGCACGCAGATCACATGTGCGGTGATGGCCTTGCGCGGCTGGACCAGCTTTTCCAGCAGGGCATGGCCTATGGGAAGCAAGCGCGCCTGCTGCCATAGCGCACGCCTGGCCACAAACAGCTCCTGCCAGCGCTTGTCGCGCAGCGCATCGCACAGGGCCTGAGGTGCCAGCAGCAGGCCGCCGTTTTCGTCCAGCACCGTGATCGAGTCGCGCAATCGCCCGCGCTGCGCCCCCACTCCCTGGCGCGCGATCTCGGCCGCCTGCAGCGCGTTGAGCCGCTGCTTGAGCAGCGGCCAGTGCAGCCAGATCAGGCCGTTGAAGAAGTCGTGCAGATTGTCGCGCGTGGGAATGCTGCGCTGGCTGTGGATAAATGCCTCATAGGCCTGACCGGCAGGCAGCTGCAGCTGATCGACGAACTGCCAGCCCGGCAGCAGTCCGTGAGCGGCAGCCACCTCCTGCAAGGCCCGGGCCACGCCGGCACCGCCCTGCACCCGGTCATGCACCTGGCGGCCCAGCACCTGCAGCGAGGCCAGCCAGGGCGCCTGCCAGTCAATGGCCCAATCCGCTGACTGCATTGCGGCTGGCTGCATCAAGGCAGCACCTCATCCTGATGCCCACGCAGATCGCGCACCGCCACGCGGGCCGTGCCTTCGTCGCGCAGCTCGAACACCTGGGTCGCGGCCATGAGCTTGGTCAGCGAGGCATAGCCATAGTTGCGTGCATCAAACGACAGCTTGTTGCCGATATGCGTTCCCACCGCAGCCACACGCGCCCAGCCGGCCTCGTCCTGGGTGGCCTTGACGGCATCGCGCAGCATGGCGATGAGTTGCCGGTCTTCCTTGAGCATGTGCGAAGGCACGCGCAGCGTGGTGCAGGCGGGTGCGGCCACACCGGTGCCGCCAGCCACCCGGCCATTGCCGGCGTTGGGGCTCGATCCCTGCGGCTGGCTTGCCGCAGGCACTGCACGTGGCACTGCATCGGCCTCCAGAGCCTCACGGCGTTCGCTGCGGCTGACAATGCCGTCGCCCAGCTCCTTGAGCGCATCGAAATACAGAAAGCGCGAGCAGGCGTTGACGAAAGCCCTGGGCGTCTGCTCCGCACCGAATCCATAGACGGCAGCGCCCTTGGCGCGCAAATGCATGACCAGCGGGGTGAAGTCGGCGTCCGAGGAGACGATGCCGAAGGCATCGGGCTTTTCGGTATAGAGCAGCTCCATGGCATCCACCGTCATGGCCATGTCGGTCGCGTTTTTGCCCTTGGAGTAATCGAACTGCTGCATGGGCCGCACGGCATATTCGAGCAGCTTGCTCTGCCAGCCATGCAGACCGGCCTTGGTCCAGTTGCCATAGGCACGGCGGATATTGATCAGGCCGAAGGTGGACAGCTCGGTCAATATCTCGTCAATCATCTCTGCGGGCGCGTTGTCCGCATCGATCAGCAAGGCAATCTTGGGCTGGACATCGTTGGGCATGCAATCTCCTGAGCGCTGTTTGGCCAAGCCTAACCGAGGCCTTGCGCAACGCCAAATTAAAAAAGGAGCAGCTCGCGCAACTCCTTTCTTGATTTCAGAGTGAAAAAACCTTAAATTCATCTGAATACAGGCGCTTGCAGCTACTGTTTTTAATCCAGCATCTTCCAGGGCAGGGCTTCGCCAAAGCGCAGCGGCTTGAGCTGCGCACCTTCGCCGTATTCAAAGCTCACGGGCGGCGTCCAGCTTTCCTTGACCAGAGTGATGGTGTCGGTGTTGCGGGGCAGGCCGTAGAAATCGGCGCCGTTGAAGGAGGCAAAGGCTTCGAGCTTGTCAAGGGCGCCGACGCCGTCAAACACCTCGGCATACATCTCGATGGCGGCGTGAGCACTGTAGCAGCCGGCGCAGCCGGTGGCGGCTTCCTTCAGGTGCGCGGCGTGAGGAGCGCTGTCCGTGCCCAGGAAGAACTTGCGGCTGCCGCTGGTGGCGGCCTGCACCAGTGCCAGGCGATGGGTTTCGCGCTTGAGCACCGGCAGGCAATAGAAGTGCGGGCGCACGCCGCCCAGGAAGATGGCATTGCGGTTGAACAGCAGATGCTGGGGCGTGATGGTCGCTGCCAGGAAATCATCGGCTGCGGCCACGTACTCGGCGGCTTCCTTGGTCGTCACGTGCTCCATGCCGATCTTGAGCTCGGGGAAATCCTGGCGCAGAGGCTTGAGCTGCTGCTCGATGAACACGGCCTCGCGGTCGAACAGGTCGATGCTCTGATCGGTCACTTCACCGTGCACCAGCAGCACCAGGCCTTCGCGCTGCATGGCCTCCAGCGTCGGGTAGATCTTGCGCAGATCGGTCACGCCATGGTCGGAATTGGTCGTGGCACCTGCGGGATAGAGCTTGCAGGCCACCACGCAGGCCGCCTTGGCGCGCACAATTTCCTCGGGCCCCAGGTTGTCTGTCAGATACAGCGTCATCAGCGGCTGGAACCGGCTGCCTGCAGGCACGGCCGACACAATGCGGGCACGGTAGTCCTGCGCCATCTCTGCCGTGGTGACCGGGGGCTTGAGATTGGGCATGATGATGGCGCGGCCCATCTGGCGGGCGGTGTGCGGCACCACGCAGCGCATGGCATTGCCATCGCGCACATGCAGGTGCCAGTCATCGGGGCGGGTAATCGTGATGGTCTGAGTCATGGCCGATATTGTCCCATCTTCGCTGGCGACAGGCCCGCGCTCAAACCCATGCGGGCCATGCCCTGGAGCTGCGTACAGCGCGGTCATGGGTCCACCTCTTGGGCATTTCCCAGGCATTTCTCTGGCATTTGGCGCCGAAATCCTCAAAAATGAGGTCAAGGAGGAAGTCTCATGTCTGTTCCTCAAGCTCTGGCCCGGACACCATTCCGGACCGACTTTCTCAGCGCCAGCGATGCAGCCCGGCTGGTAGCGCGCATCGGCATCCCCCAGGTGCTGCGCCTGATCAGCCAAGCCCTGGAGGCCGACTTCGGCCGCTGGCAGGACTTCGACAAAAGCGCGCGTACGGCCGCCCATTCCGCCAGCGGCGTGATCGAGCTGATGCCGGTGGCCGATGCGCGGGACTACGCCTTCAAATACGTCAACGGCCACCCGCACAATCCGCGCCTGGGACTGCCCACTGTGATGGCCTTCGGCGCGCTGGCCGATGTCGCCACCGGCATGCCGCGCTTTGTCAGCGAGCTGACGCTGACCACGGCCTTGCGCACCGCCGCCACATCCGCCATGGCCGCGCGTCATCTGGCGCGCACCAGCAACCGCAGCATGGCGCTGATAGGCAATGGCTCGCAAAGTGAATTTCAGGCGCTGGCCTTCATGGAGTTGCTGGGCGTGAGCGAGCTGCGCCTGTTCGACATCGACCCTGCAGCCTCGCAAAAGCTGCTGCGCAACCTGCAGCCGTTCCTGCCCGACTTTTGCGCCACGGCCATCGTCTGCACCAGCGTGCGGGACGCCGTGGCCGGCACGGACATCGTGACCACCGTCACCGCCGACAAGACCCACGCCACCATCATTCCCGGGCATTTGCTGGAGCCCGGCATGCATATCAATGCAGTGGGCGGAGACTGCCCCGGCAAGACAGAGTTCGATGCCAGCGCCCTGCAACGTGCACAGGTCTTTGTCGAGTACGAGCCGCAAACGCGCGTCGAGGGCGAGCTGCAGCAAATGCCTGCCGACTTCGCCGTGACCGAGCTGTGGCGCGTGCTGCAGAAGCTGGCGCCGGGCCGGACATCGGCCGCCCAGATCACCTTGTTCGACTCCGTGGGCTTCGCACTGGAGGACTACTCGGCGCTGCGCACCATGCACAGTCTGGCGCAAGGCGCGGGCCTGCTGTCTCAGATCGAGCTGGTGCCGGAGCTCGCCGACCCCAAGGATCTGTTTGCCATGGTGAGACAGGCATCGCCCCCCCAGATCATCCATCTTGCGGCCCTTAAGACGGCCTGAAGCGGAGCGGCTCATGGCATACACATCGTCCACACTGATCGGTCTGCCCACCGATATCGGTGCCTCACGCCTTGGCGCGGCCATGGGACCCGATGCCCTGCGCGTGGCCCAGCTCGGTCCAGCCCTTGAACGGCTGGGCGTGCAGGTCAGCGATCTGGGCAATCTGAGCGGCCCCACCAACCCGCGTGGCGCGCGCGATGCCCAGGGTCTGCGCAATCTGGCCGAATGCCTGAGCTGGAACCGGATCGCCCATGACGCGGTACTGCAGGTGCTGCAGCAAAACCGGCTGCCCATACTGCTGGGTGGCGACCATACGCTTGCCACAGGCTCCATCAGCGCCGTGGCCCGCCATTGCCGCGCCACGGGCAAGCAGCTGCGCGTGCTCTGGCTCGATGCCCACTCGGATTGCAACACCCCCGAAAGCTCGCCCACGGGCAATCTGCACGGCATGCCGGTGTCAAGCCTCTGCGGACTGGGGCCGACGGAGCTGGCCTCGCTGTCGGGCACGACTCCCGCTCTGCCCGCCTCATCGTTCTGTCAGATCGGCCTGCGCAGCGTGGACGAGAGCGAAAAGCACATGATCCGAGAGCTGGGGCTGGAGGTCTACGACATGCGGGCCATTGACGAGCTGGGCATGCGTGAAGTGATGCGCCGCGCACTGCTCACCTTGCTGGGACGCAACGACAGGGACATCCACCTGCATCTGAGCTTCGACGTGGACTTTCTGGACCCCGACATTGCTCCCGGCACCGGCACGCCGGTACGCGGCGGCCCCACCTACCGCGAGGCCCAGCTGTGCATGGAAATGATTGCCGACACCGGCCGTCTTGCCTCGCTGGACATTGTGGAGCTCAACCCGGCGCTGGACCTGCGCAACCAGACGGCGGAGCTGGTGGTGGATCTGGTGCAAAGCCTGTTCGGCCAGAGCACGCTGATGCGCCCCGCGCCACAAGCAGCGCCGCGCTGAGGCCGGCACCACACGTGCCACAGGCGGATCAGCCGCCGCCCGCCTGGCGCAGGGCTTCGAGGTCGCGGATGGTCACGCGCCCATAGGCCGCATTGATCACGCCCATCTGCTCCAGCGTGCGCAACTCCTTGTTCACGGTCTGGCGCGAGACCGCCAGCATGGCCGCAAGATCGCCCTGCGAGATTCGCAGGCTCACGGCCTGGCCGCCTTCGATGGGCTTGCCGTGGATCAGCGCCAGCCGCGCCAGCGCATCGGCCACATGGTTGGCGGTATCGCCCAGGGCGCGGCGCTGCTGGGTGGCGATCTGCTCGTGCAGGCGCTCCAGCACCAGCATGCAGACATCGCGCCACAGCGCCGGATGCGCATCCAGCACGGCCATGAACGCCCCGCCCGGCAGGTGCACGAGCACCGTGCCCTCCTGCACCACGAAGTGATAGACGAAGCGGATGTTGCCCAGCATGCGCACCAGGCTCACGATCTCTCCGGGGCCGTGCAGCGACAGCACGAAGCGCACGCCCGCTGCATCCACGCCCTCCACCGCCAGACGCCCCGAAGCCACCACCAGCACCTCGCGGCGCGATCGCTCGCCGACCATGAGGGGCGTTCGCTTGTCATAGCGCCTCAGCCGCGCCACGGCCACCACTTCGTCCAGCACGTCATCCGGCCAGTGCCCCATCAGCGGGCACAGCCTCAGGGCACGCCGTATCAGCGCCACGGAACCGGCTTCAGGGTGGTGTTTGCGAGGCATGGACCTGTGTGTGCGGGAAAACAGGCTCCGGGTTAGTCCCGGGCTTGAGTGCCGCCAATTGTCAAAGGGTTGACAGAGTGCCAACCGCACTGGTTCGGATAGTAGCAGTCACACCGCAGCGCAAGGCTGTGCGCCCGTGCAAAGCACAAACACAGGAGACACATCGTGAAGCACAAGCAATGGCTGGTCGCCACAGGCTGGGCAATATTCGGCAGTGCCGCCTGGGCGCAGAGCAGCGTGGAGATCTTCGGCGTCATGGACGTCCATCTCAACAGCGCCCGATCGGGGGGCACGCGGCTGACACGCCTGGAGGACGGCGGCAGCGCCGCCTCGCGCATAGGCTTTCGCGGCGTCGAGGAGCTGGGAGGCGGCTGGCGCGCCCGCTTCATGCTCGAGGCCGGCGTCACTCCGGACACCGGCATGGGCACCATTCCCGGCCCTTCACTGGCCTTCACCCGCCAGTCCTTCATCGGCCTGAGCGCGCCCTGGGGCCACATCCAGATGGGCCGTATGTACACGCCCATGTTCAGCGCCCTGTTCCGCGCCGATCCGTTCGGCATGAATTCGCTGTTCTCTCCCACCAACCTCGGCTATAGCACTGACGGCCAGCCGAACCTGAAGGCCTTTGCCGCGCGCGGCAGCAATCTCGTGCGCTACCGCCTTCCCGAGGGCCAGCCCTTGGTGCTGGACCCGGCCTACTCCTTCGGCGAGGTGCCCTCGCCCAACAGCAACAACGCCCGGCTCTACGGCGGCACCGTGGGCTGGAGGCAGAAGCCCTTCTTCGTGGCCTACAGCGTCCAGAACTCCACAGAGGGCAGCGCGGCAGCGCCCGTGGCCACGCCGCGCACCAGCCGCTACCAGACGCTGGTGACCAGCTGGCAGGCCATGCCCAAGCTGCGCCTGAGCGGCAGCTACAGCCGCGCCAGCATCAACCAAGCGGGTACGGGCGACGCCCGCCTCCTGCAGCTGGGCACGGAGTGGAGCGCAACCTTCACATCCAAGGTGCTGCTATCGGTGGCACGCCGCAAGGTCGACGGATCCGAGCGCCGCCAGACCGCCTGGACCCTGGGCTACGACCACTACCTGAGCAAGCGCACCACGCTGTACGCGCGCTGGCTGCAACTGAGCAACGCGGGCGGCTCCTCGGTATCCATCGCCAACGTGCCCGTGGTGGCCGACAGCGGCAACGGCGTGCGTTCGCTGGCACTGGGCGTGCGCCACAACTTCTGACAGAGGAACTTTATGCAGCCATCCATGGACTTCGATTTCGCCGGGCTGGACGCCCTGTTCTCGCCACGCTCCATCGCCGTCGTCGGCGCCACCGACTCGCCGCAGCGCATAGGCGGCATTCCGCTCGACTACCTGCTGCGCTTCGGCTACACGGGCCGCCTGCGTGCCGTGAACCCGCGCGCGGCCACGGTGCAGGGCCTGCCGGCCCACGCGCGGCTGACCGACATCCGCGAGCCCGTGGATCTGGCCATCGTGGCCGTGCCCCAGGCTCATGTGGCCGCAGTGCTCGAGGACGCGGCCGCGGCCCGCGTGCGCTCCATGGTGCTGTTCTCGTCGGGCTTTGCCGAGACCGGCGCCGAAGGCGCGGCGGCCCAGCAGGCCCTGCAGGAACGCGCCCGCGCAGCCGGCGTACGCCTCATAGGCCCCAATTGCCTGGGCTTCATGCGCCCCGGCCACCAGACCTATGCAACCTTCTCGCCCGCCCCCAATGCGGGCCGCGTCAAGCCCGGGCGCATAGGCCTGATCAGCCAGTCCGGGGCCTTTGGAGCCTATGCCTACAGCATGGCGCGCGAGCGCGGTCTGGGCCTGTCCCTGTGGGCGACCACGGGCAACGAAGCCGACGTGCAGCTGGCCGACGGCCTGGCCTGGCTGGCCCGCGATCCGGAGACCGATGTCATCATGGCCTACATGGAGGGCTGCCGCGACGGCGAGCGCCTGCGCGCGGCCCTGGCACTGGCGCGCGAGCACGGCAAGCCCGTGATCATGTTCAAGGTGGGCACCAGCGAGCTGGGCGCGGCCGCGGCCGCTTCGCATACGGCATCGCTGGCCGGCAACGATGCCGTCTATGACGCCGTGTTCCGCCAGTACGGCGTGCTGCGCGCGCACACCATCAGCGACTTCTTCGCGCTGGCGGCCAGCGCCTCCATCGCGCCGATTCCGCGCAACCACTCCCTGGGCCTGCTCACCGTCTCGGGCGGCGTGGGTGCCATGATGGCCGACGACGCCAGCGCCGCCGGTCTCGACGCGCAGCCCCTGTCCGAGGCCGCCCAGCGCCAGTTGCTCGAATGGGTGCCGTTTGCCGCGCCGCGCAACCCCGTGGACATCACGGGCCAGGTTACCAACGATGTCACCCTGCTCGAGCGCAGCGCCGAGCTGATGATGCGGGATCGGAACTTCGCGAGCTGGCTGGGCTTTTTCGCCGCGGGCGGCCTGTCCGACGCGTTCTGGGCCGTGCTGCGCTCCCTGGTGGAAAAGCTGCGCGCCGCCCACCCCGACACGCTGCTGGCTATCTGCACGCTGTGCTCCGACGCGCGCCGCGCCGAGATGGAAGCCCTGGGCTGCCTGGTGTTCTCGGACCCCAGCGCGGCCATACGCTGCATAGGCGCCCTGGCCTCGCTGGCCGATGCGCAGCGCGCAGCGCCGCTGCCGCCGGCCTTCCCGGCCCAGTCCGCGCTGCAGCTGCCCCCGGGCAGCCTGTCCGAAGCCCGCAGCATGGAACTGCTGGCCGAGGCCGGCATGCCCGTGGTGCCCCACCAATTGGTGCGCACCCAGCAGCAGGCGGCGCAGGCCGTGCAGGCCCTGGGCGGAACCATTGCGCTGAAGGTGGCCAGCGCCGACATCGCGCACAAGTCCGAGGTCGGCGGCGTGGCGCTGAACCTGCGCACGGCCATGGATGCGGGCGCCGCCTTCGAGCGCATTCTCGCCAGTGCGCGCCAGGCACGGCCCACAGCGCAGTTGGACGGAGCGCTGGCCGCCCGCATGGTGCACGGCGGCGTCGAATGCATTGCGGGAGTGCACCGCGATCCGGTGTTCGGCCCGGTGCTGATGTTCGGCCTGGGCGGCATCCACGTCGAAATCCTGCGCGACGTGTCGCTGCGCGCACTGCCCATCACCCGGGACGATGCCCTGGCCATGGTGCAGGAGCTGCGCACCTTTCCCATCCTGGCCGGCGCGCGCGGCAAGCCGCCCGCAGACCTGCAGGCGCTGGCCGATGCGCTGCTGGCCCTGGCCGACTTTGCCCAGCGCTGCGGCGACACCCTGTCCAGCGCCGAGATCAACCCGCTGATCGCCCTGCCCCGGGAGCAGGGCGGCTGCGTGGCGGTCGATGCGCTGGTGATAGGCGCCGACCACTGCACAGTCCCAGCCCGCTGAGCGCGGCCCGCATGCCCTCTGCCCCAACCCAAGGATTCGCATGAAGACCCATCACACCCAAGCCCCGGCCGCTGGCGGCCACAACGACGGCGCCATGCCGGGCCTGCCTGCAGGCAGCTGCGCAGCCGACTCCAGCACCGACTACACAGCCCTGTCCCGGCGCAGCTGCCTGCGGCATCTGGCGGGCCTGGCTCCCGCACTCGCTCCCGTATTCGCCCTGACTCCGGCCGCCGCGCACGCCCAGAGCAGCTACCCCAGCCGGCCCGTGCGCATCATCGTGCAGTTCGCGGCAGGCGGCTCCTCCGACATCCTCGCGCGCACCCTGGGCGACGGCCTGTCCAAACGCCTGGGCCAACCCATCATCGTGGAAAACCGCAGCGGCGCCGGCGGCATCATTGGCACGGACTACGTGGTCAAGAGCGCCGCGGACGGCTACACCCTGCTGCTGACCGTGCCCGGCCCCATCGCCGCCAACCTGGTGCTGTACAAGAAGCTGCCCTACGACCCGCGCACCGACCTGCGCATGGTCTCGGACGTGGCTGGCCAGCGCACCGTCATGGCCGTGCACTCTTCCGTGCCTGCCAAGACCTTTGCCGAGCTGATCGAGCTGGTGCGCAAGGCGCCCGGAGACTACGCAATGGGCTCCTGGGGCGCGGGCACGCAGCCGCACCAGATACAGGCCTTCATGGAGCGCAAGTACGGCGTCAAGGTGCTGCACGCCGCCTACAAGGGCGAAAGCCCCATGGTCTCCGACCTCATCAGCGGCATGATCCAGATGACCTCGGCCTCCATCTCCACGCTCAAGCCCTATATCGAGTCCGGCCGGCTGCGCGCCCTGGCCGTGCCAGGCACCAGCCGCACCACCGCCCTGCCCGACGTCCCCACCTTTGCCGAACAGGGCTTCAAGGACAACGTCTACACCTTCATGGCACCCACCTCGCTGATGGCTCCGGCCAAGACGCCCGACGCCATCGTCGAGCGCATAGGCCGCGAGGTGGCCGTGGTGGTCCGACAGCCCGAGATGCTGCGCCGCCTGCAGGAAATGGGGGCCGACCCCATAGGCAACACGCCCGCCCAGGCCGCCAGCGACTACCAGTCCTACCTGCCCGTCGCCATTGCGCTGACCCAGTCCACCGGCGTGCAGCCGAACTGAAGCCCTGCCCCCTTTTCCCGAACGCCTTCCTGTTCCTTTTTGCAAAGGTAGATTCCATGACCCAGTCCACCACGACCCTGCAGCAGACGCGCCAGGCCCTGGCCCGCTCCATAGGCCAGGCCGCCTTCGTCTACGGCTACCCGCTCACCGAGACCTACCGCACCTGCGCCCTGCAGACCGCCGAGCAGGCTCGGCTGCGCCCCGGCAGCTCGGCCGGCTCGGATGTGCGCGCGCCCATGAACACGCTGCACCATGCGCCGCGCCCTTCCACCCACGAGGATCGCGACGTGGTCACTCCGGCCAACGACCTGCTGTATTCCATGGCCTGGCTGAACCTGGAAGGCGGCCCCATGCTGCTGACCATTCCGTCCTCGGCCCGCCATCCGGAGCGCTACTTCGTGCTGCCGCTGTACGACGCCTATACCGAGAACTTCGAGAACCTGGGTCCGCGCAACTGCAATCCCGAAGGCGAGACCGTGGTCCTGCTCGGCCCCGGCGGCCAGGTGCCGCCATCGATGTCCCATCTGCGCGCGGTGCACTGCCCCACCCACCTGGTCTGGCTGATAGGCCGCATCCTCGCGGGCGACGAGAGCGACTGGCCCGCAGCGCGCGCACTGCAGTCGGAGATACGTCTGGAGCCCGCGCCAGGCACCGTGCTCCAGGGTCGCCCCGCCGCCATCGCGCACTGGTGCGGCGAGCCCGTGGACGCCATGGCCGCAGCCTTCGAGAACGGAGAGCCCGCGCAGCAGGTGGCGCCGCGCTTTTTCACCAATCTCTGCCAAGCGCTGGCCGAGGCGCCTGGCCGCATCGAGGACCGCGGCCTGGTCGCCTGGCTGGGCCAGGCCGGCCTGGTGCCTGGCGTGCCTTTTTCCTGGGAGGCACTGGACGAGCCCACGCGCGCCGGCCTCATCGAAGGCTTTGCCGACGGCGTGCAGACCGTGGCGGCCATGGGCAGCAACCGCCGTCCCAGGCCGTGGACCATGACGACCAATACCGGCCGCTACGGCAGCCACTTCCTGATCCGCGCCCGCACCGCCTACCTGGGCCTGGGCGCGCTGGCCACCACCGAGGCCATCTACTCCGCCTCGCACTACGACGCCGATCTCGAGCCGCTCAACGGCCAGCAGCGCTATGTGATGCGATTCGAAGCGGGCGACCTGCCGCCGGCCGATGCCTTCTGGTCCGTGACGCTGTATGACAGCGACCGCTTTCTCTACCCCAACGACATCCGCCGCCACGCCATCGGCGACCGCACGCCAGACCTTCAGTTCGGCGCCGACGGCAGCCTGGAGATACAGATCGACCACGAGCGCCCCGCCAATGCAGCCAACTGGCTTCCCTCGCCCGCCGGGCGCTTCTATCTGATACTGCGCATGTACTACCCGCACGACGGCGTGCAGAGCTGGCGCATTCCCGCCCTGCAGGCACAGGCGGTGCACGCATGACGGCCACCACAACGGCCGCCGCACAGCAGGCCCTGGCCGAGCAAGCCGTGACCTGGGCCTACCCGCTCTACGAGATGCGCCGCATGCGCGCTGCCACCTCGCCCCGGCGCACCGAGGCGGGCCAGGCCGCGCCCGAAGGCATGCGCTGGTGCAACCTCTTCACCCACGCGCGCCAGCTGCTGCGCGCCGGCACCAGCCGCGTGGTCACACCCAACAACGACACGCTCTACACCAATGCCTGGCTGGACCTGGGCGCAGGACCGCTGGTCATCGACGTGCCCGACACCGCGGGGCGTTACTACGTGCTGGGCCTGCTGGACTTCTACACCAATCCCTTCGCCCACATAGGCCCGCGCCTGACCGGTACCCAGGCGCGCTCCTTCCTGGTCACGCCGCCAGGCTGGAGCGGCGCGCTGCCCGCGGGCTTCGATGCGCCCGGCGCCCACATCCAGGCGCCCACGCGCTGGCTATGGGTCATTGGCCGCATCCTGGTGGACGGCCCCCGGGACCTGGCGGCCGCGCATGCGCTGCAGGACGGCTTCAGCATGGCCCCGCTGGCCGACTGGCTGGCCGGCCAGGCGGCAGTCGCGCCCGTGCCCCGGGCCTTTGCGCCGGACTGCGACCCGCAGGCCCCGGCCACGGCAGACCACTTTGCCGCCCAGGTCAACGCCGCGCTGCGGGAGAATCCACCGCCCGCTGCGCAGCGCGAACTGGTGGAGCGCTTTGCGGCCGTGGGCCTGGGCAACGGCTGCACCGAGCTCGATGACGCCCAGGTCCGGGCATTGCAGCAGGCGCTGGACGCCGTGCTGCCGCGGTTGCGCAGCGCACAGTACGGCACGAGCCAGGCCTCGGGCTGGATCGTGCCACCGCTGGTGATGGACAGCTTCGGTGACGACTACGCCACCCGCGCCCAGGTGGCGCTCAAGTACATAGGCATGCTGGACGGGCGCGAAGCCATCTACCCCATGGCCTGGACCGACGCCCGGGGCCAGCCTCTGGACGGCGGCGCGCGCTACCGCCTTCGCTTTGCGCCCGGGGCCCTGCCGCCCGTGGACGCGTTCTGGTCCATCACCCTGTACGACGCGCGCAGCTACATGCTGGTGGACAACCCGCTGGACCGCTACGCCATAGGCGACCGCAGCACCGGCATGCAGCACGACGCCGACGGCGGCCTGACCCTGCACATACAGCACGCCGCGCCACACAGTGAAGCCGCGCGCGCCAACTGGCTGCCCGCGCCCGAAGGCCGCTTCTACCTCTGCCTGCGCGCCTATCTGCCGCGCACCGACATGCTGAACGGGCGCTACGCACTGCCGCCGCTGCAGCGCCTGAACGATGAACAGGAGTCCTGACATGGACAGCAAAGACGACGACAAGCCCTTCCTGCTCGTGGGCACGGGCAGCGAAACTGTGGCCCCGGGCCTGCACATACTGCGCGGCCAGGGCCAGTCCTTCGCGGCCGAGACGGACGCAGGCCTGGTGGTCGTGGACGCCGGCCCCGGCGGCTCCGTCACCCAGGGCATGATCGACAGCCTGCGCGCGCTCAGCGACGCCCCCGTGCATGCGCTGTGCTACAGCCACGGCCACATCGGCTACAACGCCGGCGTGCCCCAGTGGTTTGAGCATGCGCGCCAGCGCGGCGAGCCCGCGCCTCGCCTCATCGCCCACCGCAACGTGCTGCGCCGCCACGCACGCTACCGCGAGACGCAGGCACTGCAGCACCGCATGGCCGAAGTGCAGTTCAACCGCTCGCCCGGCTTCTTCGAGCGTCGGCTGGCCATGCACGAGCCCACCGAGACCTTTGAGCAGTGCCTGGTCATAGGCAGCGGCGAGCAGCGCATCGAACTGCTGTGGGCACCGTCCGAGACCGACGACGCCATCGCCCTGTGGAGCCCCGCGCAGCGCGTGATCTACGGCGGCGCAGCGCTGCTGGACTCCATTCCCAACATCGGAACGCCGTTTCGCACGCTGCGCGACACCGTGCGCTGGGCCGGCACGCTCGAAGCCCTGGCCGCGCTCGATCCGCGCATCGCCGTGCGCGAATTCGGCCCTGTGATCGAGGGCGAGGCCGAAGTGCAGAAGGTGCTCACCCACACGGCCCGCGCGCTGCGCTGGCTGCGCGCCGAAGTGGTCAGCCTCATGAACCAGGGCCTGGGCGAGCAGCAGGTGCTGGCCCGGATGCACTACCCCGAGGAGCTGTTCGGCATGCCCTGGATGAAGCCCACCTATGGCGACCCCAGCTACATCGTGCGCGACATCTACCGCTCGGAAAACGGCTGGTGGGACCGCAATCCCACCACCCTGCACCCCGAGCCGCCCGAAGCCGTGGGCGCCGCCGTGGCCCGGGCCATCACCGACAAGCCCGCCGTCATCGCCAGCGCCCAGGCCCTGGCCGACGCCGGCCAGTGGCAACTGGCCCTGCACGTCATCGACCTGCTGGCCACCGCCCATGGCGACGCACCCGAACTCACCCAGGCGCGTGCCCTCAAGGCCGCCTGGCTGCGCGAGCGCGCGGCCCAGGTCGCCAGCTATGTATCGCGCAATCTCTACAAGGTCAGCGCCGACATGATCGAGCAAGGCACACAGGGCCGCTTCGGCATCCGCTAGCCCGCCCGCTGGCCAGTCCCATCCAGGAGACATCCATGCACACTCAACCGCACCACCTGCGCCGCTGCCTGGCCCTCGCCGCAGCGCTGGCCTCCGCCACCTCCGGCACCGCCCATGCGCAAGACACCGCCGGCTACCCCAGCCGGCCCGTGGCCCTGATCGTGCCCACGGCGGCGGCCGGCGGCACCGACACCATTGCCCGCCTGTTCACCGACGCGCTGGGCAAGGCCATGAAGCAGCCCTTCGTGGTGGACAACCGCCCCGGCGCCAACGGCATCATCGGCGTCGATTCCGTGGCCAAGGGCCCGGCCGACGGCTACCGCCTGCTGTTCACCTACGCGGCCACCATGGCAGTCAACCCCAGCCTCTACCGCAAGCTGCCCTACGACCCGCTCAAGGACTTCGCCCCCATCGCCCAGATCGGGCGCGGCGGCAACCTGCTGCTGGTCAGAAAGGATCTGCCCGTCAACACGCTGCAGGAATTCGTGAGCTATGCCAAGACCCATCCCGACACGCTCAACTACTGCTCCTGGGGCCTGGGCTCGGGCGGCCACCTGACCATGGAAAGCCTGAAGAAGCAGGCCGGCATCACCATGACCCACATCCCCTACAAAGGCTCCAGCCCCTGCGTGCAGGACATCATGGGCGGGCAGGTGGATGCGGGCTTCGGCGACACCTCCTCCACCGTGGAACTGGTCAAGGCCGGCCGCGTGAAGGCGCTGGCGCACAGCAGCTCGGGACGGCTGCCGTCCCTGCCCGAGGTGCCCTCCATGACCGAGGCCGGCTACCCATTCAAGAACTACTCGTGGTACGGCATCTTCGCGCCGGCCAAGACCCCGCCGGCCATCGTCGCGCGGCTCAACGAACAGGTGCTGCGCGCGCTGCGCGACCCAGCCCTGGTCCAGCGCATGCGCGAGCTCAACTTCTCGGACCTGCCGATGACCACGCCCCAGCAATTCACCCAGACCCTGATCCAGGACCTGGACGACTGGAGCCAGCTGGTCAAGGAAACCGGCGTGCAGCTCGACTAGCGCGCGCCGGCCAGGCCCCGCCTGATGCAGTCGGACTCACATTAAAAAATAGGAGCTGTCATCGCTTACCAGTCAATAAATCTGAATACTTTCATATCCATACTTCTTGATTGACAGGCGATTCCAGCTCATCTTTTATTCAAACCTTCTCACGGCCGAACCAGGAAAAAAGGCGCTCACGAGGAGCGCCTTGGACCCAGAGGGCAGCAGCATCAATGCTGCAGGATCTTGTTGAGGAATTCCTTGGTACGCGGCTGGCGGTTTTCGGGATGACCGAAGAACTCGTCCTTGCTGCAGTCTTCCAGAATCTTGCCGCCCACGTCCATGAAGATCACACGGCTGGCCACCTTGCGCGCAAATCCCATTTCGTGGGTCACGCACATCATGGTCATGCCTTCATGTGCCAGGCCCATCATCACGTCCAGCACTTCGCCCACCATTTCAGGATCCAGCGCCGAAGTGGGTTCGTCGAACAGCATGACGATGGGATCCATCGACAGAGCGCGCGCAATGGCCACGCGCTGCTGCTGGCCACCGGAGAGCTGGCCGGGGAACTTGTCCTTGTGAGCGGTCAGGCCCACACGGTCCAGCATCTTCAGGCCACGGGTCTTGGCGTCGGCTGCACTGCGGCCCAACACCTTCATCTGAGCGATGGTCAGGTTCTCCGTCACCGACAGGTGGGGGAACAGCTCAAAGTGCTGGAACACCATGCCCACGCGGCTGCGCAGCTTGGGCAGATTGGTCTTGGGATCGTGCACTGCCGTGCCGTCCACAAAGATCTCGCCCTTCTGGAAAGGCTCCAGTGCATTGATGGTCTTGATCAGCGTGGACTTGCCGGAGCCCGAAGGGCCGCACACCACCACCACCTCGCCCTTGTTGATATTGGTGGAGCAATCGGACAGCACCTGAAAGCTGCCGTACCACTTGGAAACGTTCTTGAGTTCAATCATTTTTCACTCCGACTTTTGTCAGTGATCCATCGCAGCGCCTGCAACGGGCTCGGTCAGGCCAGGGACGGCCAGCAAGGGCCGCCCCGCAGCCGAGGCCGTCGTCCCCCTTGAGGGGGAGGGCGCAAAGCGACTCAGGGGGTGTTTCATCGAATAATGGCGATCTTCTTGTGCAGACGCTTGACGAACCAAGACAGTGCAAAGCAGATCACAAAATAGGTCACGGCAGCCGCCAGATAGGATTCAATCGGCCGGCCATCATTCTTGCCCGCCAGCTCGAAGCCCTTGAGCATGTCGTAGGCGCCGATCGCATAGACCAGCGAAGTGTCCTGAAACAGGATGATGGTCTGCGTCAGCAGCACGGGCAGCATGTTGCGGAAGGCCTGAGGCAGCACCACCAGACGCATGTTCTGACCATAGGTCATGCCCAGCGCCTGGCCGGCAAACACCTGACCACGTGGAATGGACTGAATGCCGGCGCGCATGATTTCAGAGAAATATGCGGCCTCAAACGCCACAAAGGTGATGATGGCCGAGGTTTCCGCGCCGATGGGCTTGCCGATAAGCATGGGCATCAGCAGGAAGAACCACAGAATCACCATCACCAGCGGGATGGAGCGCATGCCGTTGACATAGATGGTGGCAGGCAGGTCCAGCCACTTCTTGCCCGACAGACGCATCAGCGCCAGCAGCGTGCCAAAGAAGATGCCGCCCAATGTGGCAATCACCGTCAGCGTGAGACTGAAATACAGGCCTTTGAGCACATAGTTGCTGAAAAGGCCCGGCGAGAAAAACGACCAGTCAAGGTTGAGATTCATATCAGTGGCCTCCACCGCTGGCTGCAATCAGGCCGGGAACGCGCGAACGCTTCTCGATGAAGGCCATGATGCGGTTGATGATGAAGGCAGAAATCACATACAGACCTGTCACAGCCATATAAATTTCGACGCCGCGAGCAGTCTCTTCCTGGGCCTGCATGGCAAACATGGTCAGCTCGGCCACGGACACGGCAAACGCCACGGACGAGTTCTTGAACACGTTCATGGCCTCGCTGGTCAGCGGCGGGATGATGATGCGAAACGCCATCGGCAACAGCACATAGCGGTAGGTCTGGAAGGTTGTGAACCCCACGGCCATACCGGCATAGCGCTGGCCCCGCGGCAAAGCCTGAATACCGGAGCGCACCTGCTCGGCGATACGCGCCGAGGTGAAGAAACCGATCGCAAACACCACCAGCACAAAGCCCGGCAGGGACTTCATTGCAGGGAAGATGGCCGGAACCACGTGGTACCAGATGAACACCTGGACCAGCAACGGAATATTGCGGAACAACTCCACCCAGACATTGCCCAGGCGCACGATCCACGGACGATCGGGCAAGGTACGCAAGGTACCGATGACTGCGCCCAACACCAGAGCGATGACCAGCGACAGCAATGCCACCGACACGGTCCAGCCCCAGGCCGACAGCATCCAGTCCAGATAGGTGATGTCACCGTTCTTGCCAAAACAACTCTGCCCGACCTCTTGGGTAATGGTGTCCTGACAGAACACCTGCCAATCCCAACTCATACGAGCACCTCTTTCATTCTCGGTTTATGAGGGCAAACGCTCACACCGGCCCTCGCAACAAAAAAGCCCCTTCTAACCGCTTGGCAGAAGGGGCGGTACACCTATAGGCGGGATTACTTGACTTCGTAAGCTTCCATCGGCTTGTCGTTGGGGTGAGCCCACGCATCCTTGGTCGCTGCCGACAGTGGCAGACCCACCTTCACGTTGTTGGGAGGAATGGGCTGCAGGAACCACTTGTCGTACAGCTTGGTCAGAGAACCATCCTTGATCTGACGCACGATGGATTCGTCCACAGCCTTCTTGAAGGCGGGATCGTCCTTGCGCATCATGCAAGCGATGGGTTCCACCGAAAGCACTTCACCCACGATCTTGTAATCGTTGGGAGTCTTGGACTTGGAAATATTGGCGGCCAGGATGGAGCCGTCCATGATGAAGGCATCGGCGCGGCCGGTTTCCAGCATCAGGAAGCTGTCGGCGTGGTCCTTGCCCATGACTTCCTTGAAGGTCAGGCCGTCGGCGCGCTTGTTCTTGCGCAGGGTCTGCACGGAAGTCGTACCCGTCGTGGTCACGATGGTCTTGCCGTTCAGATCCTTGATGCCGGTGATGCCGGAGTTGGCACGGGTGGCAATGCGCACTTCTTCCACATAGGTGGTGAAGGCGAAGGCTGCATCCTTCTGGCGAGCCGTGTTGTTGGTGGTGGAGCCGCACTCGATGTCCACGGTGCCGTTCTGCACCAGAGGAATACGGTTTTGCGAGGTCACAGGCTGGTACTTCACTTCCAGCGCTGTCAGGCCCAGTTGCTTCTGGATGTCCTTGAGAATGCGCTCACCCATTTCGGTATGGAAGCCTACATATTTGCCATTGCCCAGCGTATAGCCCAGGCCGGACGATTCACGCACGCCCAGAGTGACGCTACCGGTGGACTTGATCTTGGCCAAGGTGTCATTGGCCTGGGCAAACACGGTGCCAGTTGCCAGTGCGGTTACGGCGATGGCCAACAAATGCTTCTTCATACGGATCTCCTATTGGTAAGGACCAAAAACGCTTGCCACTCCTTAACGCATCGCCCTTTGTGAGGGTGGACAGGTTGCGTTAACAAATGTACTGCACACATTGTGCAGTCATGAAGATGGCTGAAATGCAATCATTTCTAAGACTTTTCCCGTAGGCAATTCAGAAAGGCAACCACCTACTTACCGCCTCAATCTTGTGTTGCAGAGCAGCACCTCTTTTTGTGCAAGCTGCGAACTCTAATGCTTTCGTGATTTCACAAGCCAATGCCGATGGTAAAAATCCTTATGCACAACTTGCATATTCAGTATTAACCCGATGCATAACATTAGGGTTTTCACCAGGAAAATGCCTGAAATCACGACATGCTGGTCACACAAGCAAAAAAAGGGCCAACTGGCCCTTTTGGAAGAAAAGCAACACGCGACCCGGTTACACAGCCTTGACCTCGCCACCCGCAATCTCGCCCTGCTCCTTGAGGAAGTTCCAGAGCGCGGCCGCGCCTCCCTGAGGAGCATCGCCCGTGGGTTTTTCCCGATAGGCCCGCACTTCCATGTCCATCTGAAAACCGGTCACGCCTTCCGGCACGGCACGCACCAGTCGACCGGACTCCAGATCGCCGCGTACTGCGCTGTAGGGCAGAAAAGCCACGCCATGACCTTCCAGCGCCATGGCCTTGAGGCCTTCGGCCATATCGGTTTCATAGACGCGCTCCAGGTGCACGGCCTCGGCCGCCTCCTTGAGGATCAGCTCCGTCACCCGACCCAGATAGGCACCAGCGGCATAGCCCAGGTATGGCAGCGGCTGACCCTGGCGGCCGGGCAGAACAAAGATGGGGTTGCCGTTCTCGTCCGGCTTGGAGTAGGGAGCCAGCACCTCATGCCCCAGGCTCACCATCTCATAGCGCGAAGGGTCCAGCTGGAAGGGCTGAGAAGAGTGGTAGTAAGCAATCAGCAGATCGCAGCCGCCTTCCACGAGGCGCATCACCGCATCGTGCACATTGAGCGCAAACAGACGGCTGCGGAAGGGGCCGAACTTCTCGTGCACGGCCGAAACCCAGTTCGGGAAGAACGTGAACGCCAAGGTATGCGGCACGGCAAAGCCCACCATGCCCTTGCCCGCACTGACGTGGGCGCGCAACATGGTTCGGGTGCTCTGCAAGGACTGCAGTATCTCCAGCGCCTGCTCGTACATGGTCTTGCCTGCTGGCGTCAGGCGCGTCGGATACGAGCTTCTGTCGACCAGATCGGTTCCCGCCCAGGCCTCCAGCGCCTGGATACGGCGCGAGAACGCAGGCTGCGTAACGTGGCGCAGCTGGGCCGAGCGGCTGAAACTGCGGGTTTCAGCAAGGCTGACAAAATCTTCAAGCCATTTGGTTTCCATAGACTCTCATTATCCGCTGCCCTGCACCAAAGCTGTGCAACGGAGGTAATCCTTGTTGGCTGGTAAACGGGACAAAACACAGACTCGACGATGAGCCATGCCTTGGTCGCCAGACCCTAGGGTAATGCCTGCCGCCGGACGTAAGCCCTGCGGCATAGATACCTTGATAATATTTGTTCACATCTATCCGGTGTGTCTACTCGCTCCAAGCCATCCCGGCGCACAACGCCGTGAAGGTCAAGGAACAACATAAGGACTTACGCAAACAAGAATGCAACGACGGCCTGCCTCCTGAGGCAATCGTCTTGTCTAAACCCGTTTTGCGCAAGTCGTGAACATAAGGGCATTCTCATCGAGTGCGCGCGGATCACGCCATTCAGGCGAGCTGCCCTGACTCCTGTGTGTTTTTCTGACTTTCCGCGTTCATGTCCTCCACTCCTCCCGAGACCGATGGTGCCGCCGATACCGGCGCGCGCCCGGACGAGCCTCGCTCCCTGCGCATCGAAGACTGGCTGACCGTGATCATCATGGCCGCTCTGGCCCTGATCACGTTTGCCAATGTGCTGGTGCGCTACTTCACCAACTCCTCCTTCGCCTGGACCGAGGAGATCTCCGTCTTTCTGATGATTTTGCTGGCCCTGGTCGCAGGCTCTGCCGCCGTGGCCCGCAATCAGCATATCCGCATCGAGTTTTTCTCGGACAGCGGCTCGCTCCAGCGCCGCAAGGCTCTGGCCCGGTTCGGCTCTCTGATGGTGGCGCTGCTGTTTGCCATCATCGCCGTGCTCAGCGTGCGCGTGGTCTGGGACGACTTCCGCTTCGAGGAGACCTCGCCCGGCATCGGCCTGCCCCAGTGGTGGTATTCGATCTGGCTGCCCCTGGTATCAGCCCTGATCACCGCGCGCGCCATCGGGCTGTTCATCCGCCAGGGCAAGCCCGGCGCCATCCCTGACGAGCCCGTGGAAAAAGACCACAGCAAGGAGATCGCATGATCGCCACCTTGCTGTTCGTGGCCTTTCTGGGCCTGATGTTCATTGGCGTGCCCATCGGCGCGGCCCTCGGTCTGGCCGGGGTGGCCGCGATTGCTCTTGCCAATGCCGATACGCAGTGGTTCGGCCTGCTGGCCGTGCCGCAGAATTTCTATGCCGGACTGGGCAAATATCCGCTGCTGGCCATTCCCATGTTCGTGCTGGTGGGCTCCATCTTCGATCGCTCGGGCGTTGCCCTGCGGCTGGTGAACTTTGCCGTGGCCATCGTGGGCCGCGGCCCCGGCATGCTGCCGCTGGTGGCGATCGCCGTGGCCATGTTCCTGGGTGGCATCTCCGGCTCCGGGCCGGCCAATGCAGCGGCCGTGGGCGGCGTGATGATTGCCGCCATGAGCCGCGCCGGCTATCCCAAGAGCTTCTCCGCCAGCGTGGTCGGAGCAGCCGCAGCGACGGACATTCTGATTCCGCCTTCGGTGGCTTTCATCATCTACTCGGTGCTGGTGCCCGGCGCTTCGGTGCCGGCCCTGTTCGCGGCAGGCATGATTCCCGGCGTGCTGGCGGGTATCGCGCTCATCATTCCCGCCGTGTGGATGTCGCGCAAGCACAAGATGGGCGCGCTCGAAGCCTCCATGCCCCGCCCGCCGTTCTGGAAGAGCCTGCGCGAGGCCTCCTGGGGCCTGGCAGCTCCGGTGCTGATCCTGGGCGGCATGCGCATGGGCTGGTTCACCCCCACCGAGGCCGCCGTGGTTGCCGTGTTCTACGGGCTGTTCGTCGGCATGGTGATTCACCGCACCATCGGCGTGCGCGACCTGTTTCCGATTCTGCGCGAAGCGGGCGAGCTGTCGGCCGTGATCCTGCTGGTGGTGTCGCTGGCCGGTATTTTTGCCTTCTCGCTGTCCACGCTGGGCGTGATCGATCCGGTGGCCAATGCCATCGTGAATTCCGGTCTCGGCGAATACGGCGTGCTGGGCCTGCTGATCCTGCTGCTGATCACCGTGGGCATGTTCCTGGACGGCATCTCGATCTTCCTGATCTTTGTGCCGCTGCTGCTGCCCATCATGAATCACTACCAGTGGGATCCCGTCTGGTTTGGCGTGATCCTCACGCTCAAGGTGGCACTGGGCCAGTTCACGCCGCCGCTGGCCGTGAACCTGATGGTCAGCTGCCGCATTGCGGGCGTGCGCATGGAGTCCACCGTGCGCTGGGTGGGCTGGATGCTGCTGTCCATGTTCGCCGTGATGATTCTGGTCATTGCCTTCCCGCAGCTCGCACTGTGGCTTCCCTCAAAGATGGGCTATTGATTCCAGCAGTTGCGGCCCTGGAGGCTGCAACTGCTCATTCCTGCTTTCCAGTTTTTTCGTTTCTAAAAAGGGAGACAAACCAAATGAAACTTCGTACCTTCCTCGCATCCGCCGTGGCCACTGCCGCCGCTCTGGCCTTTGCATCACCCATGGCCATGGCACAGACCAAGTACAAGAGCGAATACCGCATGTCCCTGGTGCTGGGCACGGCCTTCCCCTGGGGCAAGGGCGGCGAGCTGTGGGCCGACAAGGTGCGCGAGCGCACCCAGGGCCGCATCAACATCAAGCTCTACCCCGGCACTTCGCTGGTGCAGGGCGACCAGACGCGCGAGTTCTCCGCGCTGCGCCAGGGCGTGATCGACATGGCCGTGGGCTCGACCATCAACTGGTCGCCCCAGGTCAAGTCGCTGAACCTGTTCTCCATGCCCTTTCTCTTCCCCAACTTCAAGGCCGTGGATGCCGTGACCCAGGGCGAAGTGGGCCAGGAAATCTTCAAGACCCTGGAAAAAGGCGGCGTGGTGCCCCTGGCCTGGGGTGAGAACGGCTACCGCGAAATCTCCAACTCCAAGCACGCCATCAAGACTCCCGCCGACCTCAAGGGCATGAAGATCCGCGTCGTGGGCTCGCCCCTGTTCCTGGACACCTTCACGGCCCTGGGCGCCAACCCCACGCAGATGAGCTGGGCCGATGCCCAGCCAGCCATGGCCAGTGGTGCCGTGGACGGCCAGGAGAACCCCATTGGCGTGTACATGGCTGCCAAGCTGCAGTCCGTGGGCCAGAAGCATCTGACCATGTGGGGCTATATGAACGACCCGCTGATCTTTGTCGTCAACAAGGACGTGTGGGCCAGCTGGACGCCTGCCGACCAGGCCATCGTCAAGCAGGCCGCGCTGGACGCCGCCAAGGAAGAAATCGCCATTGCACGCAAGGGCCTGGTGGAAGCCGACAAGCCATTGCTCAAGGACCTGGCCGGCCTGGGCGTGACCGTGACCACCCCTAACGCCGCCGAGCGCGAAGCCTTTGTCAAGGCCACCCGCCCCGTCTACGACAAGTGGAAGAGCCAGATCGGCGCACCGCTGGTCGACAAGGCCGAAAAGGCCATTGCCGCCAGCCAGAAATAAGCGCCCCTGAGCCGCTACGCCTAGGCGGCCCCGCGGCTTCCCCCTCTCTCTTCGGGAGGGGGACGACACCCTCGCTGCGGGGCGGCCCTTGCTTGGTGTCACTGGTTTGGTCCGCGCCAGCTTCATGGCGCCGCAGATAGTAAAAATCCCCGCACGGCTTTCCGTGGCGGGGATTTTTATTGCTATGAATATCAAAGCTATAAGCGCTTGATATAAGTGAATTTCAAAGTCAAATCATATTGAAATACAACAATATCAAGCGCAAGCAGCTTCCAATTCAATAGCGCTCAGATGGGCGAGACCAAGGGCTTGCCATCCAGATGGCAGCGCATATTGGCGATGAAGCGGTCCACCGAGTTCTGCACCGCCTCGGGCGACCAGCCACCCACATGGGGCGTCAGCACCACGGCGTCCAGATCGATCAGCTCCTGCGGCGGCAGCGGCTCGCTTTCGTAGACATCCAGCCCGGCACCGGCCAGACGGCCTGCGCGCACGGCTTCGGCCAGCGCTGCGGTATCAACCACCGAGCCGCGCGCGATATTCACCAGCACGCCTTTCTCGCCCAGTGCATCGAGCACCTCGGCATTGATCAGATGGCGGGTGCCGGCGCCGCCCGGCGTGGCCACCAGCAGCACATCGGCCCAGGTGGCCAGCGCCAGCAGATCGTCGAAGTACTGGTGCTCGACTCCCTCGCGGGGCTTGCGGTTGTGATAGCCGACGGGCATATCGAACGCGGCCGCGCGCCTGGCGATCTTGGCGCCAATCTGGCCCAATCCCACGATGCCCAGGCGCTTGCCCGAGACATTGGCCGGCAGCGGCAGGGCCGAGCGCCAGACGCCGGCACGCGTGGCCTTGTCCAGCTTGACGATGCCGCGCACGGCGGCGATCAGCAGGCCCATGGCGTGGTCGGCCACGCAGTCGTCGTTCGTTCCCACGCCGTTGCCGACGGCAATCCCGTGCGCCTTGGCATAGGCCACATCGATGTTCTCGTAGCCCGCGCCCATGGCGCAGACCAGCGACAGCCCGGGCATGCGCTGCATCTGCGCGGCCGACAGGCCCGTCGCGCCAATCGTGCACACACATTGCACGCGCGCGCCGTGGGCGGCGATTGCGGCCTCGGTCTGATCGGCCTCGGGCGCATAGATCACATCAAAGTCGGCAAAGGTCTGCTCCATCTGCTGCAGATGGGCGGGGACCTGGAGGTTCAGAACTAGCAGGGCAGGCTTCATGGCGGGAACGCAGCGCTCTGGCTTCACACAGCGCTTTCATGGAAAGCGCCTATTTTGAGCATGCTGCGCCAGCCCTGCCCGCGCATGGTCAAAGCCCGCCCCCGGCCCTGCATCACAGATCCAGCACCAGACGGCCCGACTTGGCGCGCGAGCAGCAGGGCAGGAACTGGTCATTGGCCGCCTGCTCGTCTTCCGTCAGATACATATCGCGGTGATCGGGCTTGCCCGAGATGACGCGCGTCAGGCAGGTGCCGCAGACGCCCTGCTCGCACGAGGTCTGCACGCAGACGCCGATGGACTCCAGCGCCTGCACCACGGTCTGCGCCGGCGTGACGCGCACCACCTGGCCGCTGCTGGCGACTTCCACCTCGAAGCTCTCGTCGTCGTCGCGGTGCTCCACTTCGGCGGCAAAGAACTCGTAGTGCAACTGTTCGGCAGGCCAGCCCGCCGCTCGCGCCGTATCGAGCACGGCGTCCATGAAGCCCTTGGGCCCGCAGACATACAGATGCTGGTCCGGCTCTACCACCTGCAGCAACTCGCTCAAGCTCAGCGACGACTTTCCATGGGCGTCATCCACATGGATCTGCGCCTTGTCAGCCCACTGCGCCGCCTCGATGGTCTGGGCGAAAGCCATGCGCTCGCGCGAGCGGCCGCAGTAGTGCAAGGCAAAGTCCGCACCGTCACGCGCCAGCTTGCGCGCCATGGCCAGAATCGGCGTGATGCCTATGCCGCCTGCCAGCAGCAGGTGCTTGCGGGCCGGCGCATGCAGCTCGAAATGGTTGCGCGGCTGGCTGATGGTGATCTGCTGGCCGGCCTGCAACTGCTCATGCACGGCCGCCGAGCCGCCGCGCGAGGCAGGCTCGCGCAGCACGGCAATCACATAGCGGTCCAGCTCTGCGGGGTCGTTGCTCAGCGAGTACTGGCGCACCAGCCCTCCGGGCAGGTGCACATCGATGTGCGCGCCGGCGCTGAACGGCGCCAGGCTGCTGCCTTCCAGAGCCCGCAATTCCAGGCTGCAGATGCCAGCCGCCTGCTCCTGCTTGTGCGCGATGCGCACCTCGAACGTGGTTTCACTCTTCATCTCGGGTACTTCTCTTTTGCTTGTGCGTTGCTAGGCCAGCGCCTGCGAGGCCTGCGCGCCGGCCTGGCGCAAGCGCTCGATCACGCGCCGCGCACGGTTGGGGCCCACATCCACATGGATATCCACCACGGCGCGTGAGCCAAAGCGTTGCTGGTTGCGGAACTGGGCTTCGATGACCACCTTGTCTTCTTCGAAAGTGGCCGCCGTCTGATCGATCACCAGCTGTGTCGTGTCCTGCATCTGCGGATGCGGATTGGTCGCAATCGTCCAGAAGTAATGCGCGCTGGTCTCCGTCTCCGGCGTCACGCCGTGAAAGCCGCGCATATGGAATCCTTCGCGCGCCGGGTTGTCCAGTCTGTCCTGGCCGGCATCCATGGCACCGGTCCAGATACGCACATGCGAGGGGTGGAATTCCACTTCCTGCCAGCGGTCGATGCGACCCTGAAACGGCCAGGCCTGCGCATAGGTGGGCGGGGGATCGGAGTCCGGCATCCAGCGCACGACCTTCACGCAGTCCCCGTCCTGGCTGACCTTGAGATCCGCGTTCATATGCACCCTGGCGTTGCCGCCGATGGTCTTGAGATGCACATAGCCCAGATGGCTCAGATCCAGCAGGTTGTCGTGAATCAGCTGATACGGTGCGTCATAGTGGTAGACGCCGCCACCAAAACGGTATTGCGGGTCGCTGTGCACGGCATAGGCCGGCGGCTCCGTGCCCGGCACGGAATCCGGCGTCGCTCCCATCCAGATCCAGAGAATCTGGTCGCGCTCGCGCAGCTCGAAGGGCTTCACGCAGGCCATGGCCGGAATCCGTTCCTGGCCCGGTATTTCCAGGCAACGCCCCTCATGGCTGAAGAGCAGGCCATGGTAGCCACAGCGCAGACCCGCAGCTTCCACCGTGCCACAGGACAGCGGCAACTCGCGGTGGCAGCAGCGATCCTCCAGCGCCGCGACGCGGCCATCTTGCGTGCGGAACAAGACCACCGGCTGGCCCAGCAAGGTGCGCGCCAGCGGCTGGTCCTTGAGCTCCCAGGCAAAGCCCGCCACATACCATTGATCCAGCGCAAAGGCCGGCACGGCTGCGCTCATGGTGTGAGAAATCTGGTTCATCGAAGTCTCCCTGCTCAATGAGCGGCCACGGCTTCGGACGCGGTGCGCCTGTGCCCGGCCTGCGGACCGGCAATGCGGTGCAGGGACACGATGACGGCAGCCAGGACAAAGGCCATGCCATAACCCAGGTACAGCTGATCGGGCGACCAGGCGGCATCCAGCAGTCCTCCGGCCACCAGCGGCGACACAATCGCACCGATGCGGCCGATGCCGATGCCCCAGCCCACGCCGGTGGCGCGCACATCGCTGCCGTAGACCACGGGCGCAATCGCATAAAGGCCGGCCACGCAGGCGTTCACGAACATGCCGATCAGGAAGGCCAGCGTGTACGACATCCATAGCGCACCGGAGCTGCCCACCAGAAAGCACAGCAGCACTGCCGTCACCAGCATGAAGACCGCCAGCGCACGGTGAATCGCAAAACGCGCCGCCAGCAGGCCCAGCAAGGTCGCGCCCAGAATGCCGCCCAGGCTCAGCAGCACGCCCGTGGTCACACCCTGCTCGGGCGTCAGGCCCGAGGCTGCCAGCAGCTTGGGCGTCCAGCTCATCACGAAATAGAAGCCGAACATCACCGAGAAGAAGGACAGCCAGACCAGCACCGTGGGGCGCAGCAGCTGGGGAGACAGCAGCTGCAACGGGCCCATGCGCTTGCTTTCACCACTGCCGGCCACCACGGCCTGAGGCAAGGAGCCCATTGCGGGCAGGCCCATCTTGCGGATCAGTGCATTGAGACGCTGCAGCGCATTGGCGGGCCGCTTGACCAGCAGAAAGTCCATGGACTCAGGCAAGGCGAACCAGGCCAGAACCAGCACCGCGAGCGTGGAAAATCCGCCGAACATGAAGACGGAACGCCAGCCATGGTGCGCGAGCAGCCAGACCGCAATGCTGCCGCCAATGGTCGCTCCCAGCGCATAGCCGGTCGATTGCAGCGTGACCGCCAGACTGCGCCAGCGCAGCGAGGCATATTCGCTGGCAATCACGTTGCTGCACGCCAGGATGCCCCCCACGCCCAGGCCCGTGATCACGCGCAGCACCGCAAGCTGCATAGGCGTCTGGCTCCAGGCCGACGCCAGCATGCCCAGCCCGGATACGGCCAGGCACAGCAGAATCAGGGGACGACGCCCCAGCTTGTCGGCCATGGGCGCCAGCAGCAGCGAACCTGCGGCCATGCCGAAGAGGCCGGCACTGAGCAAAAAGCCCAGCTCCGATCCACTGAGCTTCCAGTGCCCGGACACCGCCGATGCCGTAAAAGCCATCACCAGCACGTCAAAACCATCAATCATGTTCAGGGCCATGCATACCGCGATGACCGACCACTGGAAGGTCGTCATGGGCCGCTGGTCCAGATGCGCGCGCAAATCCTGTTCCATCGTTGTCTCCTTGTTTTTTATCATTCATTCAGCATACTGAATCACATTCAGTTTACTGAATGAAGTCTTGATCCAGCACAAGTGGATTCCCTAGTCGTGCCGGCTCACCGCCTGCGCTGGCCGGCGTGATCGAGGTGCATCCGCCGCGCCAGAACGGGCTGCTAGCCGTTGATCACCGCTTGCTCGCCGGCTTCAGTGCTGTCGTGCAACTGCACGAACTTGCGCAGCAGACGCTTGAACTCTGCCTGCTCCTCGGGCTCCAGCGCGGAGAGCATGCGCTGCTGCAGCTCGTAGACATTGGGCACAAATGCAGCCAGCATGGCTTCACCCTCGGTGGTCAGACTCAAGCGACGCTGACGCCTTGGCAGCAGCTCGCGATGAATCCAGCCCTTGCTTTCCAGTCGCGCAGCGATATCGGCCGTGGTCGAGTTGTCCAGTGCGACAAGACGCGCCAGCGTCACCTGATCGATGCCGGGAGACTCTTGCAGCATGCGCAGGATGGCGTACTGAACCGGAGTCACATCGGGGCCCAGCACTTCTCGAAACAGCAGCGCAGCAATCTGCTGGGCGCGTCGAATCAGATGACCTGGCTGGTCGTAGAGATCCAGGGAAAGCGGGTTGGGTGTGGTGGGCGATTCCATGCAGCAGCGTAGCAAGGGCAGCGCTGACTATGGACAGCGCTGACTCCGATTCGGGGAGCTGCAAGATTACTCCATCTACAGACATGATCTGCCCCTGCCTGCCGCCGCTCAAGCCAGCGCCGCAACGCCCGACTCGGTTTTCTCCTCGTCGATCAGGCGCTCGATGATCTTGCGCGACTGCACGCCGCCGGCATCGATATTGAGCTTGAGCAGCTGCCTGTCCGGATAGTCAGCGAGGTTGCGCTGCTGCAGCTCCAGCATCTCAAGGTCCTCGCTGAAGATCTTGTGCTGGCCCTGCTTGATGGCCGCCGTCACCGATGCATCGCCAGGATTGAACTTGCGCGCCATGCCCCAGAAGTACCACATGCTGCCATCGGTCTCCGGAGTGATGAAATCCACCACCATGCTGTAGACCTTGTGCTCGTCCGCTGCGTCATAGCCGCCCTTGCCGGCATGTGCCACACCCACTTCGATCAGCACGTGGCTGGGAGGAGTGAAGCGACAGACCTGCCAGCGGTCCACAGGCACGTCATCGGCCAGACCATTGCTGCGCAATGCCATCTTCCAGAACGGAGGCGCCTCGATGTTCTCCATGAAGCGGCTGGTGACCACTTCGCTCTCGCCTATGACCTCGGTCTTGCAGGGCGTCTCGTCGATCTCGGCCTGACCGATGCTGCTGGCATGCACATAGGTCTCATGGGTCAGATCCATGAGGTTGTCGATCATCAGACGATAGTCGGCCTTGATGTGGAACAGCCCGCCGTCATAGGCCCACTCGGGGTTGTCATGCCATTGCAGATCCGGGATCAGCGCTGCATCGGCCGCATCCTTGTCACCCGGCCAGACCCAGACAAAGCCGTAACGCTCTTCCACCGGATAGCTCTTGATGGCAGGAAAGCCGCGCACGCGCTGACCGGGCATGGCAACCGTCTTGCCGTCGCAACCCATCTCCAGCCCGTGATAGCCGCAGACCAGCTTGCCTTCGCAGACTCGGCCCAGCGACAGCGGTGCACCGCGGTGCGGGCAGAAGTCCTCGACGGCGGCCATCTTGCCTTCCAGGGCGCGGTAGAAAACGATGCGCTCACCGCAGATCTGGCGCCCCAGCGGCTTGTCCGTGACTTCGGCCGCCGTGGCAGCGACATACCAGGTGTTGCGAGGATAGGTGGGCTGTGCTTGCTTGCTCATCATGGGTGTCTCCTTGTATTTATCGTCGGGGTCTGGTGCGGGCGCACTGTACTGCGCCGAGCGACGGCCTCGGACCGGCCGTCAGCGGCTGGCGCGTATCAGTTGCGCACCGGGTACGCGCGTGGTCTCTGGCGAGCGCATGGCTTCGCGCAGATTGCGACGCGCAATGCGCGAGTGCTCTTTCATCAACGCCTCGGCACGCGCGCCTTCGCGGTGCTCGATGGCGTCAATCACTTCACGGTGCTGCTCCTGCGCAAGGATCAGGCTGCGCAGGGCACGCGGCGACTCGGAGTCGGCCACCACAAAGCCCGAAGGGGACGCGAACGGCAGGCGTTTGACCCGTTCCAGCTCGCGCTGCATGAAGCTGCTGCCGGACATCTCCAGCAGGATGTCGTGGAATTCGGAGTTCAAGGCCACATAGGCGGAAAACGCTTCGTCACCCCAGTTCTGGGCATCCAGCACACGGTCGATGGCATCCAGACAGCGCGCGGCTCGCGCCAGCAGGGCCTCATCCACCCCGCGCTCGGCCGCCATGCGCGCCGCCAGACCTTCCAGCGTGCCGCGCAGCTCGATGGCGTCCGACACGTCTGCTTCGGACAGCACGCGCACCTTGTAGCCACGCCCGCCAGCCGTGGCTTCCAGCATGCCCTCCTGCTCAAGCCGCATCAGCGCTGCACGTATGGGGGTGCGGGAGATGCCCAGACGCTCGGCCAGCACCAGCTCCGAGATGCGCTCTCCGGCCGCCATCTCGCCGGCAAGAATCATTTCGCGCAGCTGCAACTGCGCCTTCACGACCTGGGAATGGTTTTCTTCCGCTGCAGCGGGGGCAATGGAGGGAGGCATGTCTCGCGGGTATTTATTTCTTGGTGACGGAAGAAATGTATACATAAAAATCAAATAACAGCGATTTAATTGCAAATACAAGGGTAAACACTTAACAACATGTATACATAGAAGCGAGGCGGCCAAAAAGAAAGCCACCCGAAGGTGGCTTATCAAACGTCTGGCGAAAGGTGACCGCACTCAGGCGGGAATCTCCGATGACTCCGCCTGGTTGAGCTGCATATTCCACATGCTGGAGTAACGTCCTCCGGCGGCCAGCAGCTCCTCGTGCGTGCCGCGCTCGATGATGCGGCCGCTGTCCATGACCAGGATTTCATGCGCCTCGACCACGGTGGACAGGCGGTGGGCAATGACCAGTGAGGTCTTGCCTTGCGCCGCGCTGCGCAGCTCGTTCTGGATGGCGCGCTCGTTGGCGCTGTCCAGTGCCGAAGTCGCTTCGTCGAAGATCAGGATCGGCGGGTTCTTGAGCAGGGTGCGCGCAATCGCCACACGCTGCTTTTCACCGCCCGAGAGCTTGAGGCCGCGCTCGCCCACGCGCGTGGCATAGCCCTGGGGCGTGTGCTCGATGAAGTCATGAATGCGTGCAGCCTTGGCCGCTGCAACCACCTGCTCCTGCGTGGCGCCCGGCTGTCCATAGGCGATGTTGTAGGCCACCGTGTCGTTGAACAGCACCGTGTCTTGCGGAACAATGCCCACGCAGTGGCGCACGCTGCTCTGAGTCACCGTGCGGATGTCCTGTCCGGCAATGCGCACATGGCCGCCCTGCACGTCATAGAAGCGAAACAGCAGACGCGCCAGCGTGCTCTTGCCCGAACCCGAGGGACCGACCACGGCCACGGTCTTGCCCGCAGGAATGGTGAAGCTCACGTCGTGCAATATGGGCCGCGCGCTATCGTAGGCGAACTGCACGTTCTCAAAGCGCACTTCGGGCGGCGGATTGTCGATCTGCAAGGGCTGGGCGCCAGGCGCATCGGCCACTTCGCGCTCCTTGTCCATGAGCGTGAACATGCGGTTCAGGTCGGTCAGGCTCTGCTTGATCTCGCGATAGATCACGCCCAAGAAATTCAGCGGAATGTAGAGCTGAATCATGAAGGCATTGATCATGACCAGATCGCCCAGCGTCAGCCTGCCGTCGACCACGCCCTGCGTGGCCCGCCACAGGATGGCCACCAGCGCCGCTCCGATGATGAGTTGCTGGCCGCAGTTGAGCATGGACAGCGTGGTCTGGCTCTTGAGCCGCACGCGGCGCAGGTTCTCGAGGTTCTCGTCATAGCGTGCGGACTCGAACTGCTCGTTGTTGAAGTACTTGACGGTCTCGTAGTTCAGCAACGAATCAATGGCTTTGGTATGGGCCGCCGACTCCTGCGCATTGGCCTCTTTTCTGAAGCGGGTGCGCCACTCTGTCACGGTAACCGTGAAGCCGATATAGAACACCAGCGCTGCCAGCGTGATGACGGCAAACCAGATGTCGAAACGCACGGCCAGAATGCCCAGCACCAATGCCATTTCAATCAGCGTGGGCAGGATGGAGTAGAGCGAATACGAGATCAGCGACTCGGTGCTGCGCACGCCGCGCTCGATGTCGCGCGTCATGCCGCCGGTCTGGCGCTCCAGATGAAAACGCAGGCTCAGGGCATGCAGATGCTCGAAGGTCGACAGCGCGATCGAGCGCGATGCGCCCTGCGTGGCCTTGGAAAAGACCAGGTCCCGCAGCTCGGTGAACATCGTGGAGGAAAAACGCAGCAATCCATAGGCCGCCAGCAGACCCACGGGGACCACCAGCACGGCCTGCGCCTGCCCAGGCTTGATATCCAGCGCATCGACCAGATGCTTGAGCAAGATGGGCACGCCCACATTGGCCAGCTTGGCGCAGATCATGAACACCAGCGCTGCCAGCGCATGCCATTTGTAGCGCCAGATATAGGGAAAGAGGCGGCGCAGCGTGGCGCCGTCCGACTGGTTTGCCGCTACTGCGGCTTCTTCTGGGGTTGCAGGTAACTGTGAACGCATTGTGGGGCTGTGTCGCCCTGCAGGCAGTCGGAGCTGCGGTAGAGGGCGTCTATTTCTATGACGGGAATCTGGGTACCCACGAATTCTGCCTGTCCCGTCACTTTTGCGCTCACCCAGACCAGGGTGAAGGGCTGCAGCAACTGTCTGTCATACGGGCCTGCACCGCAGGCCTTGAAGAAGCTTGCCTCGCGCGGCCAGGACAGAAAGCCCTGCTCGCTGAACTCGGCATGCAGCACAACCATGCAATCGCGCTGCTCACCGACCGCCTTTAGAACGTGTTGACGATCTCTACGCAGCCGCGTTGGAGCGCAATCGGGATGAGTTCGAAGCGATGGCTCGCCGCTTGCACCGGGGTGCAAGCAAGAGACAGCGTACAGAAATCGCCCGATTGCGCTCCAACCCTTCGGGACAGGGACTTTGCGGGCGGTCTGCGGCGTTGCGAATCCTCGCAATAGCACAGCTATTGCTGCGGTAACGCGCCTTGCATCCCATCCCGCAAAGCCACTGTCGTGGCGCGAGGAGATCGTCAACACGTTCTTAGGGTGCGCAGCCCGCCAGCCCAGCAGACACGCGCATTCAGCGCACCGGCCTGCAAGGCCTGCCTGGGAGTCATTGCCGTGAAAGGTCCGGCCAGCGCTGCCGCGCCGGTCAAGGGCTCGGGATGGCAGGAGGGCTGCACGGCCTGCACAAGCGGTTTGAGCGGCGTTGCAGATGTCACATCGTCTCTGCCCGATATTGGGGCTTTTACCGGATGGCTGCTGCAGGCCGCCAGCACGACACTCAGGCATCCACAGATCCACCACAAACATCGCTGCATAGTTACCCCCTACTTACTTGCCCGAACCGTCGTTAGTGGCTTTTCCTCGCCAACATGGTAGAAACCCGATGTTGAGGGACAATTCAATCTTTCCATTCGTGTCACAGATTTCCATGCCCCCCCGTTCGCCCGACCTTCCCAGCGTTGCCCTGCCCGCCGACAAGGAACTGGTTCTCAAAGTCGTGCCCATGCCTGCCGATGTCAATGCCAATGGCGACATCTTCGGTGGCTGGGTCATGGCGCAGGTGGATCTGGCCGGCTCGGTGCTGCCGCAGCGCATCAGCCACACCCGCATGGTGACCGTGGCCGTCAACGAATTCATCTTCAAGCAACCCGTGCGCGTGGGCGACATCCTGTCCTTTTATGCTGGCGTGCAGCATGTGGGTCGCACCTCGGTCGCCGTGGATGTGCAAGTCTTTGCCGAGCGCTTTTCCGACCAGGGTAAATATGTCAAAGTGACCGAGGCCCGCCTGACCTATGTGGCCATAGACGCCACCGGCAAGCCTCAGTCTCTGCCCGACACCGAGCAGACACGTGCCTGGCGCGAGAAAATCCAGGCTCAGGCTGCTGCCACCAAGAACTGACATTGTTCAGGCATAAAAAAGCGACCTCCGAAGGTCGCTTTTTTCATGGGCTGTGCGCAGAGATTCAGGCGACTGCAGCGCTACCCGTCGTTTCATTGCTGCTGACCACACCGCTCACCTGGCTGCTGGCGCTGCTGCCGGCACTGCTCTTGCTCCAGGCTGAAGCAGAGGCAGTGCTGGAGTTGCTGGTGCCGGAGCGGGTTCCCGCTTCGATCTGCCCCGTCAACTCGCCCCCCTCTTCGATCACCACCTTGCCATAGCGGATCGTGCCGCTGACCTTGCCCGAACCATAGATCACCAGCTTTTCGCGCACCGTGAGAGTGCCGTCGAACTTGCCGTGGATTTCTGCGATATCGATCTCGGCCGTACCGTGAAACGCCCCCTGTTCGGCAATCTTGATGACACGGGAGTTCATGGTCGCCTCAACCGTTCCCTCCACGACCAAGGTGTCGCAGTCCGTGATTTCCACGCCCTTGAGCTTGATGTTCGGACCGACGGTCAGCTTGCTGCCTCCGTTTTCCTCCGCAGCAGGTGCGGTGGCAGTTGCAGTCGCAGCCGCACGCATGGTGCTCGATGGTGCCGTGCCAAGGCCCGCGTTACTCAGAGAGCTGGCGCCAGATGTCGCAGCGCTATTCGCTGTCGAAAGCCCGCTGACGGAACTGCGTGAAGGAAAGTTATCGTTATCGCGTTTGCCGAAGAACGGGTTTTGCACAGCCATGGCAGGAATCTCCTAGTCAGAAAGTGCCATCCTATGCAGCATAAGTAGCAACATTTACCGCCATCTCGCAATAACGGTAAGCAAAGCTTTCACAAGTTTCAGTTACTTGCATGCATTGCCTGATCTCACACAATGAAAGATTTGGCTGCATCCGGGCAAGCGTTCACTTGCCCGTCTTTGAAGCACTTTTTGCTGCCAGTCCATATTTCGCTGGCGCTTGACGCTCTCGTTTCAGAGAGCGTCAAGAGACGATATAGGCCGCTGTGCCGGTCGAGAGCAGCTCGCCATCCACCGACAGAAACTCCATCTGAGTATTCGCCACCCGCGAGCCCAGGCGCAGCACTCTGGCAGTGAGCAGAAATTCCTTGCCGATGCCGGGGCGCATGTAGTCCACCCGCAGATCGATTGTGCCCAGCCGGGAAAACCGATGCAGTCTTTGCGCGGGCGTATCGTCCATATGCTTGGCCGCAATGGCTGCCATTACAGCCAGCCCGCCCATGGAGTCCAGGCCGGCGCTGATCACGCCGCCATGAATGCGCTGATAGGCCGAATGTCCGATCAGATCAGGTCGCATGGCGATATGCCCCTGCACCCGCGTGGGCGTGATCTCGCCGATCTTGAGCCCTATGGTCTGGTTGAAGGCCACGCGCGTTTCGAATATCTCGCGCAAGCCGGAGATGAACTCCGGCTCGAACTGCACGGACTCGGCAGCCTCCTGCGCCCAATTGCGGGACGGTACGGACCTGGATGTCATAGGCAATCCTGAAAAACGGTCAAAGAAAAATCGCACTGCAACGGGCGATTCTCAGATCGGCACGGCCGCAAGCCGGCGAAGCTGGCCTGGATGCCGGTACATGCCTAAATCCGGATGGCGCTTTGAGTAAAACCGCCACCCATCGCTACGCTCCAATTGCTGCCGCAATGTCTGACTTCAGCACTGGCTGAAGTCGGGGTGGCGTTTTTGGCGAAACCGCCACCCATCGCTACCCTCCACTTGCTGCCGCAATGTCTGACTTCAGCACTGGCTGAAGTCGGGGTGGCGTTTTTGGTGAAACCGCCACCCATCGCTACGCTCCAATTGCTGCCGCAATGTCTGACTTCAGCACTGGCTGAAGTCGGGGTGGCGTTTTTCCATGAAGGCCGTCAGGGCTTCCTTGGCTGCGGGCTCGCGCAGCATGCGGGCGAAGACCGCTCCTTCTTCCACGATACGCTCGCCCACTGCCTTGGACTGGCCGCCCTTCATCAGGCGCTTGGTCTCGATCAGCGAGGACAAGGGCTTGCGCGCCAGCTTTCTGGCCTGGGCCTGTGCCACGGCATTGCATTCGCTGGGCGGCACCACGCGGTTGATCAGGCCCACCTCCAGCGCGGCTTCTGCCATGAAGGGCTCGCCCAGCAGCAGGGCCTCGGCGGCGCGGTGATAACCCAGCATCTGGGGCAGAAGCAGGCTGGATGCCGCTTCGGGGCATACGCCCAGGTTGATGAAGGGCAGCGAGAAAGCGGCGTTATCGCCGGCATAGACCAGATCGCAGTGCAGCAGCAGCGTGGTGCCAATGCCCACGGCCGGGCCACAGACCGCAGCAATCAGCGGCTTGGGAAAGGCCGAGACTTCCTGCAGAAAACGCCACACGGGGGCATCGGCGCCCATGGCATCGGGGGTGGAGGCCTGCTTCAGGAAGTCCGCAATATCGTTGCCTGCGCTGAAGATGGCGATGTCGCCCTGGAACACCACCACACGCACGCCTGCGTCGACCTTGGCGGCAACCAATGCGTCTGCCATCTGGCGGTACATGGCCTCGGTGAAGGAGTTCTTCTTCGCCGCACGGTTGAAGGTGATAGTGCACACGCCCTCTTCGGTGTGCACCAGGATGTCCTGGCTATCCTGGGTATTGCTCATGGTGTTGCCTTGTGAATGATGTGAACAGCTTGCCGGTTTCAGCGCGCTATTCCTTGTAGTAAACAATCTGGTGGCTGGTCGCCAGCATCTGGCCGGACTGGCTCCACAACTGGGCCGTCTGGTCAAAAAATCCATTGCGGAACTCCTGCCCACGCGCCTGCGCCAGCAGCAATCCGTCACCTGCCTCGGCCAGCTCCTCGCGTCCGGCATGGAAGTAGACCGTGATGGACACCGTGCCCGCCGGCACGCGCCTGGAGCGGCGCAGCCACGCCCGCGGAAAGAACACGTCGGAGACCGCAGCCAGCGACGCGAAATCCAGCGGACGCGGCGGATTGTCCCTCACCCAGAGTCGCGTCAGACTGTCGCGCTCGGCCCCGTCCTCCTCACGCGGCAGGATTCCGTCCACAAATCGCATCTCATAGCGGGTCAGCCACTCGGAGGCCTTGAACAGGGGCGGCACGCGCTCCACCTCGGCAGCAGCCCGGACCTCGGGCATGGGCATATCGCTGACGCTCCAGGTCTGACGGCGTACTGCGGTCACGGCCGTGGCCGTGGTCACGATCTGCGGCTGGCCCTGGTCATCGGGCTGGGTGATCGTCAGCAGCCAGTGCTGGGTGGAGCGGTTGGTGCGCACCGGCCTGGCCTCGATCTCGAAAGCACCCGGCCCCACGGCTGCCGCATAGTTGACGGTGATGGACAGCGGATCGCCCAGGCACTGCGGGTGTTGCGCAATGGCTTGCACCAGGCTGGCCGCCGTGATGCCGCCATAAGGGCCGACCATATTCCAGTAATCGGGCGAGGCCGTTCCCTGGTACTGATTGGGCACTCCCGTAGCGGTCAGCGCCACGGCACGATCAAAGGGGTGGAGGTCTGTGCTCATGTTTGGCAGTGTTGCCCAAGGGCGGGAATGAAAGCCGTCAAACAGGTGACTCATGCGGCCCGAACAAGGGTTTGCCTGGGCCGCGGTCACCGTCGCGCCAGCTCTGCAGCAAAGGCAGCAGGGGCTGCCACAGTAGCTCGCGCATCTCTTCCTTGAAATACCCCAGATGGCCTATGCGTCCGCCCGGAGCCAGCCCCGGGTCCACACGCTCCAGCGTGCTGGGCGCACTTTTGTACCAGCCCACCAGCGCTTGCGCGCTGGCCAGCGACATCATTTCGTCGTCCTCGAAATACAGCGCATGCAAGGGGTAGTGGGCTGCTGCATAGGCCTCGGCGGCCCAGCGCCCCTCCACCCCCATGGCGTACAGAGGATTCAGGCACCAGCGACGCCACTGCCAGATCACGCCTGCCGGCAGATCGCCCACGATGCCCAGCTTGCGTCCCGGAAAAGCGCCGTACAAAGCCGTGACCAGCGGAGCGACACCCCACCAGAACAGCCGGATCATGCGCCTCGTGGGCGCTGCGTTATCGCGCCAGTAGCCGCTGCCGCTGCCCACGGAAAGCAAGCCGTTGATGGGCAGGGGGATGGAAGCCAGCCCCGGCAGTTGCGAGCCCACGCTATGACCAATCCAGATCAGCGGCTGCTGGGGAAACTGCTGCTTGAGATGCACGGCCACCAGCTCGCAGTCCTTGGCCCAGTCCAGCAAGTCGGCCCTGGCGTCGCGCAGCGGCACCTGCAGCGACAGGCCATGACCGCGGTAGTCGAAGGTGGTGACGCCATAGCCCTGCTCCGCCAGCCAGCGGGCAAAGGCCTGGTAATAGCTTTGCTGCACGCCCATGGCGCCCGCCACCACCACCTGGGCCAGCGGCGCAGCCGCCCTGGGCTGACACTGGCGCAGCACCAGATGGGCCGAGCCCACGGAGATGGGCAAAGCCAACTCCGTCCATTGCACGGTAGCTTGCACCGGAGCTGGCCCAGAGGCTTGCGACGGGTCGGTCTGCATGGTCGGCAGCGTTCAGACGCGCTCGAAGATGCCTGCCGCGCCCTGACCCATGCCCACGCACATGGTCACCATGCCGTACTTGAGCTGCTTGCGTTGCAGCGCATGCACCACGGTGGCGGCACGGATGGCTCCGGTCGCCCCCAGCGGATGGCCCAGTGCAATCGCACCGCCCATGGGGTTGACCTTGCTCTGGTCCAGGCCCAGGGTGTTGATGACGGCCAGGGACTGGGCCGCAAAAGCCTCGTTGAGCTCGTACCAGTCGATATCGTCCTGCTTGAGACCCGCGTAGCGCAGCGCAGCGGGAATGGCCTCGATAGGGCCAATGCCCATGATGGCGGGTGGCACGCCCTTGCTGGCGTAGCTGACGAAACGCGCCAGCGGCGTCAGACCAAAGCGCTTGACGGCATCGCCGCTGGCAATGATCAGCGCGCCCGCACCATCGCTGGTCTGAGAGCTATTGCCCGCAGTGACCGAGCCGCGCGCCGCAAACACGGTGCGCAGCTTGGCCAGGCCTTCGAGGCTGGTATCGGGGCGCGGGCCTTCGTCCAGGCTCACGGTGCGTGTGCTGGCCACGGTTTCGCCGGTGGCGATGTTCAGCGTGCGGTCGGTGACTTCGATCGGCGTGATCTCGGCGGCAAACTCGCCGGCCTGCTGCGCGGCGATCGCGCGGCGGTGCGATTCGAGTGCAAACGCGTCTTGCGCCTCGCGCGAGACCTTCCACTGCTGGGCCACCTTCTCTGCCGTCAGGCCCATGCCGTAGGCAATGCCCACATCGCCATCGCGCTCGAAGATGCTGGGCGAGAGGCTGGGCGCATTGCCCATCATGGGCACCATGCTCATGCTCTCCACGCCGGCGGCAACCATCACATCGGCTTCACCGACGCGGATGCGGTCTGCCGCCATGGCCACGGCCGACAGGCCAGAGGCGCAGAAACGGTTGACGGTGATGCCGCCGATGCTGGTGGGCAGTCCCGCCAGCACGGCACCGATACGCGCCACGTTCAGGCCCTGCTGGGCTTCGGGAATCGCGCAGCCGCAGACGATGTCCTCGATCGCCTTGGGGTCCAGGCCGGGCACCTGGGCCAGCGCCGCCTTGAGCGTGGTGGCCAGCAGATCGTCGGGACGGTAGTTGCGGAAAAAACCCTTGTGCGAGCGACCGATAGGCGTGCGCGTGGCGGCAACGATATAGGCGTCTTGTACTTGTTTCATGACCAAATTCCTTGGTTGTCTCTTAGCTCTTTAACCTGTGTGCAAGGCTTCAATTGCTTGGCGGCGCATACCAGCAGCCAGCAAGCAAGGGCCGCCCCGCAGCGTTGCTGGCGCTCCCCTTCCCGCAAAGCGGGAGAAGGGGGAAGGCGCGCAGCGACTCAGGGGGATGCCCATATCAAATCAGTTGCGTACCGGCTTGCCGGTGTTCAGCATGCCCAGGATTCGTTCATGGGTCTTGGGGTGGGCAATCAGGTGGCAGAAAGCCTTGCGCTCCAGGCTCATCAGATAGGCCTCATCCACCAGCGTGCCGGCATCGACATCGCCGCCGCAGACCACATTGGCGATCAGACCCGCAATATGCTGGTCGAACTCGCTGATGAAGCCGCCGTCGCGCATATTGACCAGCGAGCCCTTGATGGTGGCCTGGCCGCTGCGCCCCGCCACGGGAAAGCTGCGCTTGTGCGGTGCACGCCAACCGCTGGCGGCCATGGCCTTGGCCTCGTTGATGGCAACAAACAGCACCTCGTCCTTGTGGGCCACGACGATGTCGCTGTCCAGCAGATAGCCGAGCTTGCGCGACTCCAGGGCGCTGGTGCCCACCTTGGCCATGGCAGCGGCCGTGAAGCCTTCGGTCAGGAAGGGCAGCAAATCCTTGCCGGTGCTGGTGGCAGCATTTTCGGCAGCGCGGCGCGCGATATAGGTCAGGCCGCCGGCGCCGGGCACCAGGCCCACGCCGACTTCCACCAGACCGATATAGCTTTCCATATGGGCCACGCGACGCGCCGAATACACCGCCATCTCGCAGCCACCGCCCAGCGCCAGCCCGTGAATGGCAGACACCACGGGCACCTGTGCATAACGCAGGCGCAGCATCAGGTTCTGCAGCTCCTGCTCGATGCTCTCGATGGCGTCCGCTCCACCGATCACAAAGGCAGGCATGGTGGCCTCCAGGTCCGCGCCCACGCTGAAGGGCGCATCGCCGGACCAGATGACCATGGCGTCGAAGTCGCTCTCGGCCGTATCCACCGCCTCCATCAGGCCTTCCATGACTTCGGGGCTGATGGCGTGCATCTTGTTCTTGATGCTGGCAATCAAGACTCGCTTACCGCAGGGGCTGTCATCCTCATCCAGCGTCCAGGTGCGCAGCGCCCTGGTTTCGGCAATCGTCGTGCCAGCCGTCTGCCAGTCGGGCAGATCGGTTTCACCCAGCAGTTTCTCGGGGAAGAGCTGACGCTCGTACACGGGCAGCACACGGCGCGGCACGAATTGGTTCTGCGCAGGGCTCCACGAGCCATTGCCCGTGTGCACGCCGCCGGCCTCGGCCACCGGACCTTCGAAAACCCATAGGGGCAGCGGCGCCTTGCACAGCGCCTTGCCGGCATCGATGTCCTCCTGCACCATCTTGGCCACCTCCAGCCAGCCGGCTTCCTGCCACAGCTCGAATGGGCCCTGCTTCATGCCGAAGCCCCAACGCATGGCCTGATCCACATCGCGTGCGCAATCGGCAATGGATTGCAGGTGCACGGCGGCATAGTGGAAGCTGTTGCGCAAAATGGCCCAGAGGAACTGGCCTTCCTTGCCCTCGGCATTGCGCAGCAGCTTCAGGCGCTCTGCAGCGGGCTTCTTGAGCATGCGGCCGTAGACCTCATCGGCCTTGCCGCCTGCGGGAATGTAGTCCTCGCTGTCGAGCTCGAACTGGAAGATGTCGCGACCGACCTTCTTGTAGAAGCCCTTCTTGGTCTTCTGGCCCAGGTTGCCCAGCTCGATCAGCTTGGCCAGCACGGGCGGCGTGCCGAAGCTTGCGTAGAAGGGGTCGGTCTCCAGGCTCAGATTGTCCTGCAGCGTCTTGACGACATGAGCCATGGTGTCCAGGCCCACCACATCGGCCGTGCGGAAGGTGCCCGAGGAGGCACGGCCCAGCTTCTTGCCCGTGAGGTCGTCCACCACGTCAAAGGACAGGCCGAAGTTCTCGACCTCCTTCATCGTGGACAGCATGCCGGCGATGCCGATGCGGTTGGCGATGAAGTTGGGCGTGTCGTGCGCGCGCACCACGCCCTTGCCCAGCGTGCTGGTGACAAAGGCCTCGAGCTGGTCCAGCACCTCGGCCTGCGTGGTGGGCGTGTTGATCAGCTCCACCAGCTGCATATAGCGCGGCGGGTTGAAGAAGTGAATGCCGCAAAAGCGCGGCTTGATGGCGTCGGGCAAGGCCTCGGACAGCTTGGTGATCGACAGGCCCGAAGTGTTGGATGCCAGCAGCGCGTGCTTGGCGACGAAGGGAGCGATCTTGTGATACAGGTCCAGCTTCCAGTCCATGCGCTCGGCAATGGCCTCAATCACCAGATCGCAGCCCTTGAGCAGCTTCATATGCTCTTCGTAGTTGGCCGCCTGGATCAGCTCCACATCATCGGCCACACCGATCGGCGAAGGCTTGAGCTTTTTCAGGTTGGCAATGGCGCGCTCTGCAATGCCGCTCTTGGAGCCGTCCTTGGCCGGCAGGTCAAACAAAATGACCGGCACCTTGACGTTGACCAGATGGGCGGCAATCTGCGCACCCATCACGCCCGCGCCCAGCACGGCGACTTTTTTCACATTGAATCGGGACATGATTGCATTCATTTCAGGTATTCATAAAGCGCACAGCGCATGAAACTGGCGCGCCCCGGTCCGGGGCAGCCGAGCGAGGGCCGGGGCTGCATCCCCCCTCCGTCAGCGCGTAACGCGTCAAGAGAAGAGGAAGGTACGCAGCCATCCAGGCGCAGCGACTCAAGGGGCTTCATTTCAATTACTGAACGCGGATCCAGGTCTGGGTACGCCAGAAGGGGCCGATGGAGCCACGCACTTCCAGCTTCTGGCCTGCGTCGATGGGCGTCAGGCGCACGGTATAGGTCTTGCCGTTTTCGGGATCGAGAATCTTGCCGCCTTCCCAGACTTCCTTGCCTTCGGCCTTCTTGACGCCGCTGATCAGCGTCATGCCCACCACGGGCTTGTCCTTGAGCTCGTCCTTGCACTCGGTGCACAGCGCATTCGGGTCCGCGCCCTTGCGCAGCAGGGCCTCGACCTTGCCCGTGACCACGCCGCCGGCCTCGGTGATCTTCACCTGCGCCTTGGGCGTGTTTTCCTTTTCATCCATGCTGCGCCAGGTGCCTATGGGCGACATCTGCGCCCAGGCGGCCGACATGCTGCTCGCTATCAATACAAGAGCTACTACCGCTTTTATCTTCTTCATTTCCGAGTCCTTTATATTCAAAACAACGGATGAATAGGCGCATGCAGCTACTCTTTCAATAGCGAAGCAGCATGCACCTGCGGAGCGTCAAGCCAGGGCCGCGTCGCTATCCATCAGCGACTGGCTGCCGGCGCGAGCGGTGCGCATCAGCGACGCCGTCTCGGGGAACAGCTTGGCGAAGTAAAAGCGCGCGGTCTGCAGCTTGCCCTGGTAGAAGGGATCCGCATTGCCGGCAGCGATCTCGCGCAGCGCCACCTGGGCCATGCGGGCAAACAGGTAGCCAAAGACCAGATGGCCGGCCACGCGCAGATAGTCCACGGCGGCTGCGCCGACTTCGTCGGTGTTCTGCATGCCCTTGAAGCCGATCTCGGTGGTGAACTTGGTCATCTGCTCGCCCAGCATGGCAATGGGCGTGATGAACTCGCTCATCTTCTCGTTGACGCCTTCTTCCTCCACCAGCTGAGCGATCAGCTTGCCGAACTTCTTGAGCGTCGCGCCCTGGTTGCCCAGGATCTTGCGGCCCAGCAGATCCAGCGCCTGGATGCCGTTCGTGCCTTCATAGATCATGTTGATGCGCGCATCGCGCACAAACTGCTCCATGCCCCATTCCTTGATGAAGCCGTGGCCGCCGAAGACCTGCTGGCTCAGCGTCGTCGCCGTCCAGCCGTTGTCGGTGATGAAGGCCTTGACGATGGGCGTCAGCAATGCCACCAGCTCGCCGCTGTCCTTGCGCACCTTCTCGTCGGGGTGGTGCAGCTCCTTGTCCAGCAGCAGGCCGCAGAAGGTGGACAGCGCGCGGCCGCCTTCTGCATAGGCCTTGGCCGTGAGCAGCATGCGGCGCACATCGGGGTGGACGATGATGGGGTCAGCCGGCTTGTCCTTGGCCTTCACGCCCGACAGGCTGCGCATCTGCAGGCGGTCCTTGGCATAGGCCAGTGCATTCTGGTAGGCCACCTCGGTCAGTCCCAGCGACTGGTTGCCCACGCCCAGGCGGGCCGCATTCATCATCACGAACATGGCTTGCAGCCCCTTGTTGGGCTCGCCCACCAGGGTGCCGACGGCACCATCGATATTGATCTGGGCCGTGGCATTGCCGTGAATGCCCATCTTGTGCTCCAGCGCACCGCAGAAGATGGGATTGCGCTCGCCCAGCGTTCCATCGGCCTTCACCTTGAACTTGGGCACGACGAACAGGCTGATGCCCTTGGAGCCGACAGGCGCATCGGGCAGACGCGCCAGCACCAGGTGCACGATGTTGCTGGTGAAGTCATGCTCGCCGGCCGAGATGAAGATCTTGTTGCCGGTGATCTTGTAGCTACCATCCCCCAAGGGCTCGGCCTTGGTGCGCAGCAGGCCCAGGTCGGTGCCGCAGTGCGGCTCGGTCAGGCACATGGTGCCGGTCCACTCGCCGCTGGTCAGCTTGCCCAGATAGGTCTTCTTCTGCTCCGGCGTGCCATAGGCATGCAAAGCCTCATAGGCACCATGCGACAGACCGGGATACATGGTCCAGGCCTGATTGGCGCTGTTGAGCATTTCATACAGCGCCGAATTGAGCACGAAGGGCAGGCCCTGGCCGCCATACTCCGGATCGCAGGACAGAGCAGGCCAGCCGCCTTCGATGAACTGCGCGTATGCCTGCTTGAAACCCTTTGGCGTGGTGACCTCGTGAGTCTCCTTGTTCAGCGTGCAGCCCTCTTCATCGCCGGAGATGTTCAGGGGAAACGCGACATTGGCCGCAAACTTTCCCGCCTCTTCGACCACCGCGTTGATGGTGTCGGCATCGACCTCCGCGTACTTGGGAATCTGCTGGTAGGTCTCGGTGACCTTGAAGACCTCGTGCATGAGGAATTGCATGTCACGCAGTGGCGGGTTGTAGCTGGGCATTTGTCGTCTCCTGTGATGGTTGCGCGTTGAACGGTTTGCTGTTGGGGTTGGAACTGACGCGGGTTGTGAGTGGCCTCAGGCGGCCGGAGGCTCGCTGGCATAGCGCGCCAGAATGTTGTTGAAGCCTGCATGAGCGCGCTCTATCGAGCCTTCGCTGTGCAGAAAGCGGGCCTCGTAGTGCAAGGCCAGAATCAGGCCGTGAATTTCAAACAGCAACTGGCTGGCATCGGCATCCGCACGCAGATCGCCGCATTCCTGGCTTTGCACAATGGTGCGGCGCATGGCGGCCAGCCAGGTGCTGACGGATTCAACCAGTGCATCGCGCACCGGACCCGTGCGGTCGTCGAACTCCACCGCTCCGCTGATATAGATGCAGCCGGAATCGATCTCCATGGAAGTGCGCTTCATCCAGTTGCCAAACAGCTCGCGCAGACGCGGAATGCCGCGCGACGCCTCGATGGCGGGGTAGAAGACTTCCTGCTCGAAACGGTCGTGGTACTCGTGCACCACGGAAATCTGCAATTCCTCACGCGAGCCGAAATGGGCAAAAACGCCCGATTTGCTCATCCCCGTGAGCTCGGCAATCGCGCCAATGGACAGGCCTTCAAGGCCGATATGGGTTGCCAGATTGAGCGCTGCCTCGACAATCGTGGCCTTGGTCTGCTGACCTTTGGCGAGCGAGCGGCCCGCAGACCGGACGGCTGCAGCCTCAACGGCCTTGCTGGGGCTAACCGCATCTTGCGCCTGGGCGTGCAGCTTGCGAGACTTTGCGCTAGTCTTCACGGGCCCGCTCTCCCCTTGCTGCCCCGAACGGCCGGCCCTATGCGCCGCATCCCTGGCGGCGGGAGAAGTGGTGGAACGGGAAACGGGAGACGAGGCCATGAAACTCTCAATAAAACGAACGTTCGTTCTATTTTGCACAGTTTCAGGCCGCTTTTGAATCCATCAAGGGTAAATACTTACCCTTCCCTGCCAGAACTTTTGCCGACTCAGGTGCCTTGATACACCATAAAAAACGCCGCCAGTCCTGAGACTGCGGCGTTTCTGAAAGAGCACCCGACGAGTGACTCAGACCACGACCATCATGGCCAGGCTGGCATCCAGGTGTTCGGTGGGCAGGCGGCGGAAGCCCGAGCGGGCATAGCGCTGCAGACGCCCCAGCGCAAACGAGGTCAGCACACTGGCAGCCACCGATGCTTCGGCCGTCGGTGCAGCAGAGCCCATGGCGCCAGCGGCAGGGCGCAGGCATTGGCGCAAGGTGGACTCGATGCGGTCAAAGAACTGGTTCATGCGGGTCTGCAGACGCTCGTGCTCGAAAACAATGGCGTCGCCGACCATCACGCGCACCATGCCAGGGTTTTTTTCGCCGAACTGCAGCAGCAATGCCACCACGCGGTTGGCATTGCGCACGCTCGTGATCGGGTCATGTGCAGCCTCGGGCACATCGCGGCCCACGATCTGCTGCACCAGCGTGAAGACGGACTGCTCGATGAACTCGATCAGGCCTTCGAACATCTGGGCCTTGCTGGCGAAATGACGGTACAGAGCCGCCTCGCTCACGCTCAGATGGGCAGCCAGGGCCGCCGTGGTAATACGGTCGGCACCGGGCTTTTCCAGCATGGAGGCCAATGCCTGCAAGATTTGCTCGCGGCGTTCGCCCGGCTTGGGGCGCTTGCGTGCAGGAGCCATGGCAGGAGCGGCAGGACTGTCCTCCGCGGGATTTTCAATATTGGAAACAGGCGACAGGACTTCAGACTCAGACATAGGCGACTCAGTATTTATTAGCAATTTTCTCACAGCCAGTTGCACTGTTAAGCACACGACTATCCTTACCGGTAGGTGCCAGGTGCGTCAAACCAACCTTAATACACAGCAGGCTTGCGGTCTCCACCCCGAACTTTCACCCCCGCTCTCACCAACACGCAAGCGTAACCGAGAAATTAACCTTTGAGAGCTTCAGATACCTCATGACTGCCTTCTGAAACTGATTGAACCGGAATTTCAAGTCTTACTAATAGGCCTTTACCGAAACTGCCATCTGAAAAACTCAGTACACCTTGATGCAATTGCGTTATTTCATCGGCAATTGCCAGGCCCAGACCGGTTCCTTCTTCAATCACCCCCTGCGCGCGATAGAAACGCTGGGTAATCTGGCTGCGCTCTTCCTCGGGCACGCCGGGCCCGTCATCGTCAACCTCGACAAAAGCCCATTGCTGCACACCCGCCATCTGCAGCAAGGTGGCATCGTCCGTGCCCACGGGCCGGGGGCGCAGACCGCAGCGCAAGGTGACGCTGCCGCCCCTGGGCGTGTACTTGATGGCGTTTTCCACCAGGTTGGAAACCAGTTCGCGCAGCAACCAGCTATGGCCCCAGACCGATGCAGGCTCGACCTCGAGACCAAAGTCCAGATGCTTGATCGAGGCCCGATCGATAAAGGTCTCGAGCATGCTTTCGCAGAGCTCCTTGAGATCCACCTCCTGCAGCGGCTGCACCTCGGCATTGCGCGCATCGGCACGCGACAGAGCCAGCAGTTGACGCGCCAGTTGGGAAGTGCGCCGGGTTGCATCGCGCAGCTGCTCGATCTGCTCCACCGTGAGCACGACCTGCGCCGGCTCGCCCGTACGCTTGGCCAGGCGCCTGGCCTCCTGTCCGCTCAGGGCCCAGGCCTCCACCTGGGTCTGCAAGGCCGCCAGCGGCGTGCGCAGTTGGTGGGCTGCATCGGCGACGAAACGGCGCTGGCCTTCGGCCTGGGCATTGACCAGGGAGAACAGGCGATTGAGCGAGCGCACCAGAGGCCGCACCTCGGCCGGTGAGGTCTGCTCGTCGATCGGGCTCAGATCGCGCGGCGAGCGGCGCTCCACCGCCTGCGTCAGCTTGTGCAGCGGCTTGAAGGCCCGGCTCACCGACCAGTAAATGGCCACGGCCGCGCCCGCAATCAGCAGCAGATTGGGCAGCAGCACATGCATCAGCAGCTGTCGCACCCATTGCTGGCGCACATCGCTGCTGTCGGCCAGCATGACGACCATCTCGCCGGCGCCATAGGTTTCGGCCTTGAGCACGGCAACGCGATAGGTCACACCGTCGTGCTCCTGGCTATGGAATTCCGCCGTGCCGGTCGCAGGCACATCGAAGCTGATCCAGGTATCGCCTGCCACCACATTGCCTTGCAGATCGCCCACGGCATAGCCTGCTTCATCGCCCTGATTGCGCAAAAAGTCTTCGACGCTTGAAGTCAGCGACACCAGCGGCGGCGTACCGTCCGCAATCGAGGGCGCGAGCACCGAATCGGCCAGGGCCGGCAGCAAGCGCAACAAACGCTGGTCATGCTGGGTGGAGGCCTCATCCGCGGCGCTGTAGCTGAACCAGCCGCCCATGGCCGCCAACAGCATCAGCGGCACCAAAAGCAGAACCAGCAGCCGAAAACGCAGATTGGCGGTCATTAATGCTTATTCAATGAGAACTCAGAGTATTCAATTTTTATAGCTGCAAGCGCTTTATTAATAACCAGTTCGGATATATAAATAACCAAACTCCATATCAAACAATCGCTGACAGCTATCAAATAGAGAATCAAACGGATTCAGGCATCAACTCCAGCCGATAACCGAAGCCGCGAATGGAGCGCAGGGCCACGCCATGCGGCTCCAGTTTGCTGCGCAGGCGGGACACATAAACTTCCACGGCATTGGGCGTGATTTCGCGGTCCCAACCGGTCAGGGCCTGCAGCAACTTTTCCTTGCTGGCGGGCTTGGGAGCATTGAGCAGCAGATACTCAAGCACCGTCCATTCGCGCGGCCCCAGGTCGATGGGCAGCAGCTTGCCTTCAGTTTCGCCCTCCTGCGGCAGCTGGCGTGCGCCGGCGCGACGGCCCGCCGTATCCAGCTCAATGCAGCCAAAGTTCAGGACAGCCGAAGTTGCTGCCTGGGAGCGGCGCATCAGCGCACGCAGGCGTGCCAGCAACTCGGGCAGCTCGAAAGGCTTGACCATATAGTCGTCAGCACCCCAGTCCAGGCCCTGCACCCGGTCCTGCAGCGCATCGCGCGCCGTGAGGATCAACACCGGCATGGCCTTGCTTTCCACATCGCTGCTGCGCAGGCGACGCGTCAACTCCAGACCGTTGATGCCCGGCAGGCCGATATCGATCACCGCCACATCGAACGCTTCCTGGGCCAACACTTCCAGCGCACGCTCGGCGCTGCCCACCCAGTCCACGGCATAACCGGCATCGGAAAGACCCAACTTGATACCGCTGGCCACCATCACATCATCTTCCACCAGAAGCAAACGCATAAAGTCCTACCTCGCTCAAAAACAAAAGCCGCCCAAAGGCGGCTTGCGGCGGAGTCTTGAGCGCGACTCCACCCGGGAAAGCCCTGCGGCGATGTTAACGCCATATGTGAAAAGCCACTCGAGAAGAGCAACCACATGTCAGGGCCAGACAGGCTCATCAATGGCTGCGAATCATCGTGCCATACGCCTGGTCCGTCAAAATTTCCAGCAGCATGGAATGCGGCACGCGTCCATCGATGATGTGCACCGCATTCACGCCCGCCTTGGCAGCATCCAGGGCGCCCGAAATCTTGGGCAGCATGCCGCCAGAAATCGTACCGTCGGCAAACAGCGCATCAATCTCGCGCGCCGTCAGATCCGTCAGCAGATTGCCGGCCTTGTCCAGAACGCCCGGAGTGTTGGTTAAAAGCACCAGCTTTTCAGCTTGCAACACTGTTGCGAGTTTGCTTGCAACCACGTCGGCGTTGATGTTGTAACTTTCGTTCTCCTCACCAAAACCGATAGGGCTGATCACCGGAATGAAAGCATCGTCCTGCAGCGCCTTCACCACACTGGGGTCGATGGCGACGATATCGCCCACCTGACCCACATCGTGCTCGATGCTCGGATCCTTGTTATCCAGCATCTTGAGCTTCTTGGCACGAATCAAGCCACCATCTCGCCCCGTCAGGCCCACTGCCTTGCCGCCGGCCTGATGGATCAGACCCACGATGTCCTGCTGCACCTCGCCAGCCAGCACCCACTCCACCACTTCCATGGTCTCTTCATCCGTGACACGCATGCCTTGAATGAATTCACCCTTCTTGCCAAGACGACCCAGCGCCGCCTCGATCTGAGGTCCACCACCATGAACCACCACAGGGTTAATCCCCACCAGCTTGAGCAACACCACATCTTCTGCAAAGTCCGCCTGCAGGGCGGGATCGGTCATGGCGTTACCGCCATACTTGATGACCATGGTCTTGCCATGGAACTTGCGAATGTAGGGCAGCGCTTGCGCCAGGATTTCGGCTTTGTCGCGGGGGGCGATCTGGGTGGTGGAGTCAATGGTGGTCATAGATCAAAGCTCAGTCCCGTGGGACAATGTTCAAGTCAGATGGGCTGCATTGTGCCGCAAATGCTCTTGGAGACGAGCAAGATGCCAACTTCCCCGAGTCAGCTACCCTCGATATAAAACTTAAAACAATTCCACATCCACACACTCCATGAATTCGATTATTTTCTCTGTTCAAGAGTTATTCAGGTATGACGCGTTTCTTGCAGGCTTGGCTTCGTTTATTACCTGCGTGTTGCTGGTTACCACCAAGAAATGGCATGGCAGCTTTTCCATGGACTCCAGTAGTGGGGTACAAAAAGTTCACACCACCCCGACTCCCCGAATTGGCGGTATCGGTATTGCAATAGGCGTCTTTGCAGGTTTCGCGGCCTCAAGCCATGGTGCAGCTGCGGCAGAGAAGAGAATGATTCTTGGTGCCATCCTCATGGCTGGAATACCCGCTTTCATTTTTGGCCTTTTGGAAGATTTGACCAAGAAAGTATCGGTAAAAATCCGTCTTCTGGCCACCATGGCCTCTGGCGTACTGGGCTGGGGTATTACTGGTACATCGCTCACCCATGTCGATATTCCAGGCCTTGACTTCTTGCTGGGATTTACCATCATCTCGGTCATCTTCACTGCCATCGCTGTTGGCGGGGTTGCCAACTCCATCAACATCATCGATGGGCTGAACGGCCTGACTGCAGGCACTGCAATGATTATTCTTGCTGCCTTCGGCATCATCGCTCGGCTGGTAGGAGATATTCCTCTTGCATTTACCTGCCTGATCATAGCGGGTGCTGTGGCAGGTTTCTTTTTTGTCAACTGGCCAAAGGGGAAGATATTTCTGGGGGACGGCGGAGCTTATTTCCTGGGCTTTACACTGGCATGGATTGCCGTGCTGCTACCCGAGCGCAATCACTCTGTTTCCCCCTGGACCAGCCTGTTGATTTGTTCCTACCCAATTATCGAAGTAGGTTTTAGCATTTTGCGAAGATCTCTCCGAGAGGGCTACAGTCCAACTGAGCCAGACTTCTTTCACCTGCACTCTTTGGCCAACAAACGCTGGGCACGAAAAATATTTTCCAATTTTTCAAAGCCTATGCAAAATGGGTTAACCGCGCCTTTTCTCTGGATCTATGCAGCAATCCCCTGCACATTGGCAGTCCTGACCTATCAAAGCAAACTATTGACTGCCGCATCTTTCATATTCAGCTCTTTATGCTATTTGATGTTCTATCGAAAGCTGGCATTCTTTAGATGGCTACCCAGGAAGTGACACATGCTTCTTCAAGGCCTCCAGGTAAACTTGACCTTCTTGAGTCATTTCCTCGGGAGCCCAGGAAGCGAAATACTTCGGAGCGTCAGGATCGAAGGGGCCACCCTTCATTTCGAGCAATATAGAGCCGCTCTCAAGTGAAATGACGGTGTGCCATTGCCCCGGCTGAACCTCGACCCCCACGGCCACGTCCGGCTCCTCTGCGTGATTTCCTGCGCCGAATAGGTGAACAGCCTGCACTTCCCCTTTGCTTCCAAACACCATGAAAGCCAGCAAACCCTTGATGGCAATCAGAGTCTCTGCCCCCTGGTAGGGGCCGTGGCAGTGAGGCCTTAGATAGCTATCGGGCTCAATCGCATTGAAGAATCGCTGGCATGCCTCCTGATAGTCAGCGTGCAGGTTCTTGTGCTTTCGCCTTCTGGGATTGGATTTAGCCTCATCTATCAATGAGCCCATCAAATCCCCAGAGAAAACTCGTACCGACATTATTATCTTTCTAGTTCCTGAACGATTTGTCTCACAGCTTGCGAAGGCGAAAACATTTTTTCATATACAGCTCTACATCTTTTCTGGAAATCGGCATCCGTCTCGACAGAATTGATCAAAGCATTAGCCTTTCGCTCTAAGTCCAGGATGTCAGCGCTCTCGCAAGCCACACCGACACCTTCGCTCCTTATGATCTCCGCAAGATCATTGCCAGGGTTTATGTTTGCCAGAACGGGAATGCCGCTTTGCATATATGAAAGAAATTTCCCGGGAATGTTGTGGGATTTATGCCTCTGATCCAAAGAAACAATACCTGCGAAGCATTGCTCATAAAGTGCAGGAATCTCATCAGGATGGATCTCATCCTTGAATTCCATGTTATCCAAAGACCTTCTCCGAGATTCCTCAGCCAGCCTTTTGGCCTCACTACCACGACCAACAAACAAAAATCCAATATCGCGACGATCTTTAAGTTTTTCTGCCAGATCTATCAGGATGTCCATTCCCTGAGCGACGCCCATATTCCCAGCATACACAAATATCTTTCGACCGGCCAGAGTCGTCCTATTAATCGATATCGAGCAACTACCTGGCTTCGTATCCGCCAGCCAGTTTTGAAGAACCACCAGTTTTTTCCCCCTGTTTTTTTCCCAATCCTCAAAATATGAGAGATTCCCAGGAGTTTGAACGCCAATGATATCGGCCACAGAATATTGATAGCGGGCCACTGCATTGAAGAAACGGTAAATAATCCCCCTCCCCATCAAACCCATATCAACAGCCCATTCAGGGAAGATATCTCTTATTATCAGATAACCTTTGCAGTCACTGGTTTTCTTCAAGTCATTGACAAAAGGCGCATGAAATATGGAAGGGGCGTACCAAGCAATACCATCCCATTTCTCGTCACGCAAAGGGGACTTTTTATAACCCTCCTTCATGAAAAATGGCATCAAAAACTCTGACAGGGTTCTTCTCGCGTAATTGACGTCCTTAGTTTTGGGGGACTTCAGCCTCAAGACCTGAAAGCCTTCCATATCCTCAAGAAGAAAGTCCTCCTTGATCTCCCATGATGGAAGAATTACCGTCAATTCATGACCTTGAGCCACAAATTCACGCGATAAGTCCCTTAGCTGCACTGCCCCGGAATTTCGCAAGGGAGGAAAAGTGTCAGCGATCAAGGCTATTTTCATTCTTCACGACCAGTCTCAGTATTTCTTCCACACAACCCGATTCACATAATCGGTGTAGCTGTGAATGATACGGACTACCTTGTCACTCACGTTCGGCATGCTGTAGTCAGACACTTGGCGCAACAGCCGTTCGTCGCCCCGCAGCTGCTTCTGCAAAATCGCCAGCCCCTGCAGCACCCGCTGCTCTTCCAGGCCGACCATCATCACAGCCGCTTCCTCCATGCCTTCCGGACGCTCATGGGCCTCACGCAGGTTCAAGGCCGGAAAGTTCAAGATGGACGATTCCTCGTTGATAGTGCCGCTATCGGAAAGCACCGCCCGCGCAGACAACTGCAGCTTGTTGTAATCGGTAAATCCCAACGGCTTGAGCAATTGCACCAGAGGATTAAACTGCGTCCCCATGGCCTCCACCCGCTTTTGTGTGCGCGGATGGGTGGAAACAATAACAGGCAGGCCATAGACTTCGGCTACCTTGTTGAGCACCTGCACCAGCTTGCCGAAATTGCGGTCGGATTCAATGTTTTCCTCGCGGTGCGCACTGACCACGAAGAAGTCTGCTGGCTGCAGTCCCAGCCGCTGCAACACATCGGAGGCATCGATACGCTCGCGGTAATGCGTCAGTACCTCGAACATCGGGCTGCCGGTCTTGATGATCTGATCCGGCGGCAAGCCCTCTCGCAGCAGATACTCACGCGCGATGCTGCTGTAAGTGAGATTGATATCGGCCGTGTGATCCACGATGCGACGATTCGTCTCCTCGGGAACACGCTGGTCGAAGCAGCGGTTACCCGCCTCCATGTGGAAGATCGGGATCTTTCGCCGTTTGGCAGGAATCACTGACAGGCAACTGTTGGTATCACCCAACACCAGCAGCGCCTCGGGCTGCTCGGCGATCAACACGGCATCCATGGCTGCAATGATCTTGCCTATGGTCTCAGCGGCGCTGCCGCCGGCTGCGTTCAGGAAGTGATCCGGCTTGCGAATGCCCAGATCGTCAAAGAAGATCTGGTTCAGCTCATAGTCGTAGTTTTGACCCGTGTGCACCACAACATGCTCGCAATTCTCGTCCAGGCGAGCCAATACACGGGAAAGACGAATGATTTCAGGCCGGGTACCGACCACGGTCATGACTTTGAGTTTTTTCATTTGGGATCTGGAAGGAAGAGGATCTGACGCCCGGGCTCACCGGGCACTCAGCGAAGCTGGTTACAGCAGGCAGGCAAAGGTATCCGGCCGAGCGCGGTTGAATACCTCGTTTGCCCAGAGCATGACAATCATCTCGTCAGAGCCGATATTGGTTATGTCGTGAGTCCAGCCAGGCACCGTCTCCACGATCTCGGCCTTGTCACCGCTGGTGACAAGCTCATGGGCTTGGCCTGTCTGCATATGGCGAAATTTGAAACGCGCCTGCCCTTTGATCACTAGGAATTTTTCGGTCTTCGTGTGGTGGTAATGCCCCCCTCGCGTCACACCGGGGTGCGCCGTGAAAAAAGAAAACTGGCCGCAATCCGGTGTCTTGAGCATCTCCACAAACACGCCTCGTGGATCGCCGTGCTGAGGCACTGTGTAAGTAAAAGACTCCACAGGCAGATAGCTTACATACGTGGCATATAGCGCCCGAACCCAGCCTGTCCCCACACGCTCGGTCATCAGCGTGCCACGGCTGTCCTTGAAGGCCTGGATCTGGGCGGCGAGCTGACCCACAGTTGTCGTGTATTGCGGAGTCACGGCGGCAAAGCCATCGACATCGACCATGGCATCCGCACCATCCATGAGTTGCATGAAGCGCTCAACGACATCGTCCACGTAAACAAGAGTCAATGACACCGCTGGATCATTCACCTGAATGGGCAGATCGCGCGCTATGTTGTGGCAAAAGGTCGCCACGGCAGAGTTGTAGTTGGGCTTGCACCACTTGCCAAAGACATTGGGCAAACGGAAGACATGCACCGGCACACCTGCCGTGCGCTGCAGAGCAAACAGTGCATCCTCGGCCATGCGCTTGCTCTGCCCGTAGAGGTTGTCAAGCCCCGCCTGGGTGGAAGAGGTGCACACTACAGGGATCTTTCGCCCCGTCTCCGCGGCCACCTTCCCCACCGCTCGGCACAAGACTTGTGTCAGTTCGGCGTTGCCGGTAGCGAACTCATGCGGGTCTTTCGGCCGATTGACGCCAGCTAGGTGGAACACGAAATCCACCTCCTTCAGCAAACCGGGCAGCAGAGCCACATCGCTTTCACGCGTAAAGCCCAGAACCTGCACATCCTTGCGCTCGGCTAAGTGCAGTTGCAAATTCTTGCCTACAAAGCCGTTAATGCCGGTGATCAGGACCTTTTTCATACTTCAGTGCTCCTCGACATCAATCAGCTCGCCATTGGAAATACGTCGCATTCCCTCCAGCTTAAGCAGCAGTTTCTGCATGCCAGCCACATCCAAGCGCAGCGTATTATGAGAGTTGTAGTCCTCACCATGAGCCGTCTGGGTCAGACGCTGCTGCCCCTGATCCACATATTTCCCATAGTTCAAATCACGGCTGTCGGCAGGCACGCGGAAATAGTCTCCCATGTCTTCCGCGCAGGCCATTTCCTCGCGGCTGAGCAGGGCTTCGTAGAGCTTCTCCCCATGCCGTGTACCTATTACATTCACCGGATGTTCGGGCTTGCCCATCAAGCCCGTCACCGCATGGGCGAGCGTCTCGATCGTCGCAGCCGGTGCCTTTTGAACAAAGATATCGCCGTTGTTGCCATGCTCGAAGGCATAAAGCACCAAATCAACGGCATCGGCCAGCGTCATCATGAAACGCGTCATGGCAGGATCCGTGATCGTGATAGGCTGCTCTCTAATCACCTGCTGAACAAACAGTGGAATCACCGAACCGCGCGATGCCATCACATTGCCATAGCGAGTGCCGCAGATCACCGTACCCGAGCCTTCGAGGTTGCGACTGGCAGCGACCATCACCTTTTCCATCATTGCCTTGCTGATCCCCATGGCATTGATGGGATATACGGCCTTGTCCGTGCTGAGGCAGACCACGCGCTTGACACCAGCCTGGATTGCAGCTTCTAGCACATTCTCGGTCCCCAGTACATTAGTACGAACCGCCTGCATGGGATGGAACTCGCAAGACGGCACCTGCTTCAGCGCCGCAGCATGGAATACATAGTCCACTCCGCGCATGACCTGTTCAACACTACGTGCGTCACGCACATCACCTATATAAAACTTAATCTTAGGATTTCCATAGCGCTTTCGCATGTCATCCTGCTTTTTCTCATCACGACTAAATATTCTTATTTCAGAAATATCCGACTTCAAAAATCTGTTTAGAACAGCATTTCCGAACGATCCGGTTCCACCTGTTATACAAAGAATTTTCTTATCGAATTTCATGGGAATCACCTTTCATTTCATGATTACTTCTTATGAAAATAAAAACAAATGTCATAAAAATGTATGCATTTGCCCCAATAACCAAACCCTTTGTATTCAAAATCAATCCAAAAGTCAGCCATAGAAATTGATGAATACGATTTTTGAAAGCTCTCATTGAAAGTGCTATCAACAAGAAAAGCACTAGAAAAATGGATATCACCCCATAATAATTTATCAAAATCACCCATCCAATATCAGATCCAGACTCCTCGCCATAAACCTTCGTACCAGCTCCAAACATCCAATCCCAAAATCCATTATTGTGAAAATTCAGATGATTTTCAATTAGTATTTGAACTGTTCGAAGCCCACCTGAATCTATCTCGTCAGAAAATCTTGGTATATATTTAATTCCAAAATAAAAAATCAATACAAATGAAACTATAGCAAAAATAATTTTATTGATGACTTTAATCTTGGCCCCCATGAATCCTAAAATAGCAGCCACAGCGACCAAATTTGAATTCACAAGCTGTGTTACAGCATTTATCAAGACTATAGGCGAACTTAAACCAATGAGGATCAAGCTAATAAAAACAGAAACTGAAGGCGATGTGAAATTTATTTCATTAGATAATCCAAAACCACGGCTCTCAATATTTTGAGGCCACAGATTAACCGAATCACTTGCTCCAATAAAATTGTAAACCGCGACCTTAAAATCTACAGAGATATATGTAGCAATCCAAAAAAACAGCTGAACGAAAAATGAGAGCTTCAAAACCCACAGCAATTTCTTCACATCATTCTTTATATACTCCTCAACAATAAAAAAAGCAGAAAAAATCGAAGCAAAAAACATAAAAAATATTCTTAAAGAGAGCGACATTGAATCAAAATCAGCCCCATACAGAATATCTATAACAAGAGAATAAAAAAACAAAAGCAGTATTAAAATATACTCAAATTTAGCACAGAAAATTAATTTATTTGCCTTAGAAACAGATGAAAATACAAATAATAAATACGCAAAATTAATAAATATAGAAATATAGGCAAAAGAATAAAAAACACTAATCCGGTAAAATGATAAAAAAAATACAGCTCCAAAAAAGAACTTAGTCATACCATCCTGTTTTATTAACACTCGAAGTATTTAAGATATTTTTATATCTATCCCTTTTCCCATCCCTATAGGCGGCAGCCAAAACCAATTTATAAAAGTTTTCAACGTAGCAATAACTCAAACCATCTGTCAATTCGCAGAATTTCAAAACCAGCTTAGGAATATAGGAATCAAGCACACCAAGCATTACTCTAATCTTGATGCTTGCAGACTCACTTTCCAACAAGGATGTTTCCCCCAACGAAGCGTCTATTTTATTCTTTCCATAAAAGACTCTCATCCCATCTTTTGAGCAATGGTAAAATTTCTTACAAAATTTCCTCAAACTTCCCTTTAGCTCAAGATGCAATATATCTGAATCACAAGTGATCAGACCAATCCCCTTATTTGATAATTGCAAACCAAAATCAATATCTTCATACCCATACCCCTTAAATGAATCATCAAAATAGACTCCTTCGTCCAAAAGAAGATCTCTTCTGACAAACATATTCATTGTTACGATATTTTTATATGAAAGCACAGTCCCTTTATTTGATTTAAAATGCCGCCCATTTCTATACCGATAATAGTTACTTCTGGCGACTAAATCTTCATCAAAATACACACCGCCACATAACAAAACTTTTTCGTTTGCATGCTCCTCAGCAAATGAGAAAAAATTCCTAAGCCATTCAGCCTCTGGAACGCAGTCATCATCAAGAAATGCAATGTATTTTCCAAACGAATTATTTATTCCAAAGTTCCTTTTCGAACTAATTGAGTTCTCAAGAATATTTAGATATCTTACTTTTTCACTCGAAACTTCATCAATAACAGTCATGGTCTCAAGACCGCTATAACTGTCAACTACCAATATTTCATATGCAATATCATTTGCATGAGATTGATTCAACAGAGCTTGCAGAACCATTTTCAAAATCTCATGCCTACGCCACGTCGAAACAACAATAGAGACATCCACAGTTTTCTTATCCATAAATTTACTGCAATTTATAAAATCTAATCCTAATCAAGAAATAAATTCCTATCAATAGGCATGGAATATATCCCAAAATCATTGATATCGGGCCGGCAAAAGCCCCATATTTTTCCCCTTCAAAATTAAGGAACAATATTGAAACCAGCAAAGAAACTCCCCACTTCAGGAAAACGACCCACCCGTTCTTCATTTTATTAAAAATAACGTTTATGCATTCATCCAAAAAACACAGCAGCAAAGGCGCCATGAATGCATAAATATAAGGCACGGCCGCAACATAATTTGAGCCAAAAATTATGCGAACAACACTCTCCGAAAGAAAAGAAACAAATACAACAATCATCCCATACAACGCAATCACAAAAAAAGTAATTTTAAAAAAATTTCTATATAGCAAATTTACATTACTTTGAGAATATATAAATTTCGGAGCCAAAACAATAACTGATATTGACCCTAGTACCATCAGATTATCATAAATCATTGCCGCAGCAGAATAGAATGAGAATTCTTGAGCCCCAATATAATTCTCAATAAAAACCCGATCTATCTTTTTAAAGGCGTACATCGACAGCACAGCAAGTCCAAAAGGGAAGGATTTTTTTAGCAATTCGACGGCAATTTTTTTATCAAAAATAAAAATTGAAAACTTATTTACTTTTAGAAAAAATAAAAATATAAAGCCGTAAACCAAAAATCCATCAAGCATCAATACTGTCAAGTAATACTTGTAATCGTAAACATCAAAAAAATACAGAAATCCAATGACGGATATCTTTATACAATTTGATATTATTATTAGAGTAGAGTATGTAGAATTTTTTGATTTAGCTTGGAACCAAGCTATTGCGATGGAAAAAGCCTCTTTAAATAATATTGGAATCCCCAAAACAGCAAAATAATTTATACCAACTCTTTCTCTCCAGAAAACTATAAATGCGATAAAGGCAATCGTTCCAAAAAGAAGTCTTATCCAGAAGGCTGTTGCGATTATTATATTTTCTGAAAAATTATCGTCACACTCAACGATTCTCGGAACGATTACTTCTGCTCCGCAGAAAAAAGATATGGCCATAAAAATGGCCACTATCGATAATGCATACTGAAATGAGCCAAAAAGATCTGTTCCCAAACTTCTAGCCAAAATACCGCTAACAAAGACTCCTGCGCCAATGGTGAGCAGTCTTTCAATATTAAGAACAATAAAATTTCTAAGAATAATTTTATTCATAAAAAATATTTGCCTTGATCTTTATCATCAAGGCAAATATCCCGCTCAAATTATAGAACTGAAATTCTCGCTACCTTATTCATCAGTACATATAATTTTCGAAGTAGAAAAATTCTGTTATTTTTCTGCTCCTTATCGTCAGAATTAACCATTACATTTGCAAAGAAATCATCAACAAAAGGACGCAATGAAGATAGCAACACCAAGCTTTGGTCGTATTCACCCTCTTTGAATTTACTAATCACCTCAGGCTCACATCTATCAATCGCCTGAAAGAGATTAATTTCAGACTCTTCAACAAGAAGCTCTCTCCTGACATCGGAATACTGAGATATCTCCGATTTCTTAAGAATATTCTCGACACGCTTGTTGGCCGCAGCCAGGGCTGGAGCCTCGGGCAGGGTCGCAAAGGCGCGCACGGCTTCCAGGCGCTTTTGCACGTCGGACAGGCGCTGGGGCTGCAGGGCCAGCACGGCTTCCACTTCCTGGGCGCTGTAGCCTTGCTCGCGGAACATATTGGCCAGGCGGTCGTAGATGAACTCGACCAGCTGAGGCGTGGCGTCCTGGATCTTGTCGCCAAAGGCGGGCAAGGTGCTGACCAGCAGGGTTTCCAGATCCAGCTCCAGATCCTTTTCGACCAGCATGCGGATCACGCCCAGCGCATGGCGGCGCAGGGCGAAGGGATCGCGGTCGCCCGTGGGCAGGTTGCCGATACCGAACATGCCGACCAGGGTTTCGAGCTTGTCGGCCAGGGCCACGATCACGCCCACATCGCCGCGCGGCAGTTCGTCGCCGGCAAAGCGCGGCTTGTAGTGATCTTCGATGGCATCGGCCACGGCCACATCCAGGCCGTCGTTCTGGGCGTAGTAGCGCCCCATGATGCCTTGCAGCTCGGGGAACTCGCCCACCATGTCGGTGACCAGATCGGTCTTGGCCAGCATGGCGGCCTGATCGGCCAGACGACCCAGCTCGGAGTTGCCCAGCTGCTGGGCAATGCTCTTGGCGATGGCGCGTACGCGGGCGATGCGCTCGCCCTGCGTGCCCAGCTTGTTGTGATAGACGACCTTGTCCAGCTGCTCGACGCGGCTGGCCAGGGTCTTTTTGCGGTCCTGGTCGAAGAAGAACTTGGCGTCGGCCAGACGGGGGCGCACCACACGCTCGTTGCCGCCGACCACGGCCGAAGCGTCCTGAGGCTGGATGTTGCTGACGATCAGGAACTGATGGGTCAGCTTGCCATTGGCGTCCAGCAGCGGAAAGTACTTCTGATTGGCCTTCATGGTCAGAATCAGGCATTCCTGGGGCACGGCCAGGAATTCTTTCTCGAATTCGCAGACCAGCACATTGGGGCGCTCTACCAGGGCCGTCACCTCGTCCAGCAGGGCCGGGTCGTCGATGGGGCGCACGTCGCCACCAATGCGTTCGGCAGCCGCCTGCAGTTGGCGGGCGATATCGGCACGGCGCTCGGTAAAGCCGGCGATCACGGCGCCCTCTTCGCGCAGTTGCTCGGCATAGCTGTCGGCGTTCTGGATGACCACGGGGTCCACAGCGGCTTCAAAGCGGTGGCCATGCGTGGCGGCACCGGCCGTCAGGCCCAGGGCCTTCACGCCGATCAGCACCTGGGTGCCATGCAGCACAACCAGGCCGTGGGCCGGGCGCACAAAGTGCACGCTGGTCCAGCCGTCCTGCAACTGGTAGCGCATGACCTTGGGAATGGGCAGCTTGGCCAGTGCTTCGTCCAGCGCCTTTTGGACGCCATCGGTCAGCAGCACGCCCTTGGCAGTGGATTCGTAGAACAGGGCTTCGGCCTTGCCTTCGCCCTGGCGCTTCAGAGCGGCCACGGCGGATTCGTCGGCCCCCAGGGCCGCCAGCTTTTTGAGCAGTGCCGCCGTGGGCTTGCCCTCGGCATCCAGCGCCACGGAGACAGGCATCAGCTTTTGCGAGACAGCCTTGTCTTCGGCCTGAGGCAGCACTTCGGTGATGTGCACGGCCAGACGGCGGGGCGAGGCGTAGGCGGTCAGGCGCGACTCGGTCGAGGCCAGCAGTCCCTGGACCTTGAGCTGCTCGAAGATGACGGCGGCAAAAGCGTCACCCAGCCTTTGCAGCGCCTTGGGCGGCAGCTCTTCGACAAACAGTTCAACCAGTAGATTCGATGCGTTCATGATGATTTTGATAGCAGCCAGCGCTTGCTATATAAAGGCTGGCTGCTGATATTTTGGAATATGGGACGGCGGTAGCGTGAAAGCGGCTCAGGCAGGTTCAAGCGGCCTTCTTCGCTGCCTGTTCTGCAGCCTTGGCCAGCTCGGCCAGCACCTCGTCGGCATGGGCCTTGGGCGCCATGGGGAAGCCCAGGCGCGCGCGGCTGTCCAGATAGCTCTTGCCCACGGCGCGGGCCAGGTTGCGGATACGGCCGATATAGGCAGCGCGCTCGGTCACCGAGATGGCGCCACGGGCGTCCAGCAGGTTGAAGGTATGGGCAGCCTTGAGCACCTGCTCGTAGGCGGGCAGCGCCAGCTGGGCGTCGATCAGCTGATTGGCCGAGCCTTCGTGGGCCGCAAAGGCGCTGAACAGGAACTCGGCATTCGAGTGCTCGAAGTTGTAAGTGGACTGCTCCACTTCGTTCTGGTGGAACACGTCGCCATAGGACAGGCCGTCGGTATAGACCAGGTCGTATACCGATTCCTTGCCCTGCAGATACATGGCCAGACGCTCCAGCCCGTAGGTGATCTCGCCGGTGGCGGGCTTGCAGTCGATGCCTGCGACCTGCTGGAAATACGTGAACTGGGTCACTTCCATGCCGTTGAGCCAGACTTCCCAGCCCAGACCCCAGGCACCCAGCGTGGGGTTCTCCCAGTCGTCCTCGACAAAGCGGATGTCGTTCTTCTTCAGATCGAAGCCCAGGGCTTCGAGCGAGCCCAGATACAGCTCCAGGATGTTGTCGGGCGCAGGCTTCAGAACAACCTGGAACTGGTAGTAGTGCTGCAGGCGGTTGGGGTTCTCGCCATAGCGGCCGTCCTTGGGGCGGCGGCTGGGCTGCACATAGGCGGCCTTCCAGGGCTCGGGGCCGATGGCGCGCAGAAAGGTCGCGGTGTGCGAGGTACCGGCGCCGACTTCCATGTCATAGGGCTGGAGCAATGCACAGCCCTGTTCGGCCCAGTAGGACTGCAGTTTCAGAATGATTTGTTGGAAGGTCAGCATGACTTGTATACGTTCGCGCGTCAGCAATCACTGGCGATTGCGGGCGGCATCTTCATTAAGAGGTGTTCTGAGCGGTATCGACCGCATAAGCGGTAGATTCTAAGTCTGTGCCACTGATCACGGACGTAGTCTGTCTGCGCGGCCCCACAGCGGGCATTTTCACGAAGGGGCTCCAGCTGGTGATTTCAAAATGTGAAAAACAAAACGCTAGCACTTACCACTCATGAATAGGAAGATGCAGCATCAATTGACATTGAAACTCTTGAATAGCGAGCGCAGTGCGCTCACTTTTTAACAATTTCCGCGCAACGGCCATGCATCCCGGAGCCGGCTGCTGCGGTTTGCCTCCTAGAATGATTCCTTTCCCGTCATCCTCTTTCGGAGCACGTCATGGATTTCATGAAAATCATCACCAAGCAACTGATCGAAATCATCGAATGGACCGATGATTCGCGTGACACGCTGTCGTATCGCTGGCCTGATGAAGACAAGGAAATCAAGAACGGCGCCCAGCTCATCGTGCGTGAGTCGCAGCAGGTGCAGTTCGTCTCCGAAGGCCAGTTTGCAGACCTGTTCAACCCGGGCCGCCATCTGCTGACCACGCAGAACATCCCGGTTCTGTCCACACTGCGCGGCTGGAAGTACGGCTTCAACTCCCCCTTCAAGTGCGATGTCTACTACATCAACACGCGCTTGTTCACGGGCAACAAATGGGGCACCTCCAACCCCATCATGATGCGCGACAAGGACTTTGGCGTGATCCGTCTGCGCGCCTTCGGTACCTATGACTTCCGCATCACCAACGCCGCCCTGTTCCTCAAGGAAGTGGCGGGCACGGACCAGAACTTCCGCATCGACGAGTTTGCCGACACCATGCGCTCGCGCATTGTCAGCATCTTCTCCGAAGCCCTGGCCAAGGCCCAGGTGCCGGCACTCGATGTGGCCCAGCGCTACAGCGAGCTGGGCGACGCGCTGCTGCAGCTCATCAACCCCGCCGTCAGCGAAAAATACGGCCTGGAGATCACCAGTTTCCTGCTGGAAAACGTTTCCGTGCCGCCCGAGGTGGAGCAGGCCATCGACAAGCGCTCCAGCATGGGCGCCATCGGCAACCTCAACGACTATGTGAAATACCAGATGGGCCAGGCCATGGCCAACGGCGGCGAAGGCGCTGCCGCAGCCACCATTCCGGCCACCATGGCCATGGGCTTTGGCATGGCCCAGGAAATGATGAAGGGCATGCAGGGCGGCGGCGGCGCTGCAGGCGGCCCGGGCGCTGCTGTGGCAGACCCCTTTTCGCCGGCCGCGGCCCAAGCCGCCCAGACGCCTGCCGCCCCGGCTGCCGCCGGCCTGCAGGTGCTGACCCCCGCCCAGGCGGCCCAGGTGCTGGGCGTGGCCGAGGCAGATGTGCTGGCCGAAATCCAGGCTGGCAACCTCAAGGCCCGCCAGATCGGCAGCCAGTGGCGCATCGCCCAGGCTGCGCTGGACGAGTTCCTGCGCGGCTGATCCGCAACCCATGGCATCGGGTGCACGTCATGAGTGAACACAAACCGGTTTTCATCAGCACCACTCCGGTGCTGGCATCGCTGGACATGGCGCGCACCGTGGCTTTCTACGCCCGCGTGCTGGGCGCCAGAACCGTCCACGTCCAGCCCGGCGAGTACGCCATCGTCTCGCTGGGTGGACTGGAGCTGCACTTCTGGGCCTGCCAGGACCCGGAGATTCCCAGGCAGACCAGCTGCCGCATCCAGGTGGCGGGAATTGCCGCCCTGCATGCGCAGTGTCTGGCCGAGAATGCGGTTCACCCCAACGGCGGTCTGCGCCAGCAGCCCTGGGGCACCCAGGAATTCAGCCTTCTCGACGAGGATGGCAACTGCGTGACCTTCTACGAAACTCATCCAGCCGCTGCTGCCGCCTGAACCCGTTTTTGCCGTGGCCACACCCGCTTCTTCCTCTCGCTCTTCCGGATCTGCATTCACCCCTGCCTCCGAGACGGCGCCCCCCTCCATGGTGGGCAAGCATGTCTGCCCCGAATGTGGTGGCAATCTGGAGTGGAATGCCAAGGCCCAGTCGCTCAGATGCCCTTACTGCGGCACCGTCGTTCCCTGGAGCGGGCAGACGCAGCCCGAGCTGGGACGCGCGGTGGTGGAGCAGGATCTGGCCGAGGCCTTGCGCAACCCGGCCAGCGGTCGCGGCTGGGGCTCGGACGAGCGCTACGAGGTGCAGTGCCAGAACTGCCGCGCCATCTCGGTATTTCTCGGCAAGCACGTGGCCCAGCGCTGCGACTTCTGCGGCTCGCCGGCCATCGTCGCCCATGAAGAGCGAAGCGACGCCATCACGCCGCAGAGCATTCTGCCGTTCAAGATCAGCGACGGCCAGATTCGCGACAAGATCCGCCAGTGGTATGGCAGCCGCTGGTTTGCGCCCAGCAAGCTCAAGAGCGCCGCGCTGACGGACACGCTGCACGGTGTCTATCTGCCCTACTGGACCTTTGACGCCCACGCCAGCGCACAGTGGTCGGCAGAGGCCGGCTATTACTACTACACCACCGAGTCCTATCGCGACGGCAACGGCAATCTGCAGACCCGCCAGGTCCAGCATGTGCGCTGGGAGCCGACATCGGGCAGCTTGCAGCATTTCTTCGACGATGAGCTGGTGCCCGGCACCGTGGGCGTGCAAGCTCATCTGCTGCGCCAGGTGGAGCCCTTCCCGACCACCACCGACCTCAAGCCCTACAGCCCGGAGTTCGTGCGCGGCTGGACGGTGGAGCGCTACCAGGTGGACCTCTCCAAGGCCGCCAGGATCAACGAGGAAGATATGGACAGCCAGCTGCGCAGCATGTGCTCGCGTGAGGTGCCGGGCGACACGCAGCGCAATCTGCAGGTCCAGCGCCAGTACTCGGGCCGCAGCTTCAAGCACACGCTGGTGCCGGTCTGGCTGGTCGGCTACACCTATGGCAGCAAGACCTACCAGATCGTGGCCAATGGCTATACCGGCCAGATTGCGGGCGAGCGACCTTACAGCTGGGTCAAGATCATGTTTGCCGTGCTGGCCGTGATCTTGCTGCTGGTGCTGATTGCGCCGCTGTTTGTGCAGCAGTGACGCTCATGCATTGATAGCTGCTAGCGCTGAATAGATCTCGATATTGATTTCATTCACCCGACATTCGAGAACTGACAAGCGCTAGCAGCTATTCAATCCGTAGCAACTACCAAGCTTTCCATACCTCTTCAGCCAGACCAAACGCCGTGCTCGCGCCCGAGCCGCTGGTCACCGCCACCACGCGTGTCGCGGCATCGGGCGCTTTGACCAAACAAGGGGCTTCGGCACTGGAGGGGTAGATGCCCGTCCAGCGCTCCACGACCTGGGCCTTGTCGATATGCAGCGCCTCGTGCATGTGGCGCAGCATGAGCTGGTCGACGGCTTCGCTGGCAAAAGGCTGGGGGGCGCTGGCGTAGTGGTGCGAATCGCCCACCACGAGCGAGCCGTCGGCGCTTTGCACGGCAATCAGGTGGATGCCGTGCTTCAGGCTTTGCGCCTCCTCAAGCTCCAGCTGAGCGCGCAGCGCAGCGGCTTCGGGCAGCGCGCTATAGCCCTCGTAGCGCTCCAGGCTCAGATCCCCCATGACCGATCCTTCGAGCTTGAAGCCTGCTTGCGGCTTGATGCGCAGCATCTGCAACTGGCACAGCTGCACTTTGTGGTCAGTCCATTCGCTGGCGAACAGCCCGCCCGGATCGGCGTTGTTGCAGACCACCACACGTTCGGCATGGTAAATACCTCGCGAGGTGGTGACGCGCGGCGTTGCCACTTCGGTCACGCTTTCGCTATAGGCGAAATCCACTCCAAGCGCCTGCTGCAGCCACAGGGCCAGTTGCGGGATGGCGGTGCGCGACTCCACGCGCAGCTCATGCGGGCTGTAGAGCACGGATTGCAGCCCTTGGGTGCGCAGCGCCGGATGGCGTGCTGCGGCCTGGGCTGGCTTCAGCAGCTCACAACCTGCGCCCATCTCGGTGTGCATGAATGCCTCAAGCACAGCAGCAGCAGCAGGACGGCGCGCCGTCAGCCACAGGCCGGAATGCAGGACATCGATACCGGCCTTGGGGGCAATATCGGCCCAGACGTCGCGTGAGCGCATGGCGCGCCGCCAATGGGCACCGGCTCGCTGGCCGGTGATGGTGACAAAGCCGAAGTTGCGAATCGAGGCGCCCAGGCAGGCACCGTCGCGCTCTATCACCAGCACAGAGCGGCCGTGCGCGGCAGCGGTATAGGCATGCGCCAGGCCGACAATGCCGGCGCCGACGACGATCAGATCGTAGTTTTTCATAGCGTTACAGGAAAAGCAGACAAGCCCAATCCCTGCCGCAGCGCCATGGCGATGCAGCGAGAGACATGCAGGGAATCAAGTGGTGAGGACAAAGCCCTCAGCGCTGGCGCCAGTGCTGGGTACGCCGCTGCAGCCAGGCATCGAGCAGCGCAATCAGCAGGCGACCAGCGGCTGCGGTCGCAAAGATCAGCGTGGCCATGGCGGCGGCGGGAGCGGTATCGCCCGCATCATCCATGGCCAGCACGGCCACCGAGGCCAGTGTGGTTTCGGGCGAATACAAAAAGACCACTGCCGACACCGTGGTCATGGCATTCAAGAAGAAGTAGCCCGCCACCTGCATCACCGCAGGCAGGCACACCGGCAGGTGCACGCGCCACAGCAGCGTCCAGAACGGCACGCCCATGGAGTCAGCCACGCGTTCGTATTCGGCGTCCAGCTGCTGCAAGGCAGTGAGCTGGGTGATGTGCGCCACCGAGAAGAAATGCGCCACCGAGCACAGCACCAGAATGCCCATGGAGCCGTACAGAAAGTGCAGTGGATTGCTGCCCGAATTGAAGAACAGGATATAGCCCAGACCCAGCGCCAGCCCCGGCACCGCCATGGGCAGCGTGGCCACCGCGTGCAGCCACTGGCGAGCGCGGCCCCAGCCCGTGGGCCTGGCCACCAGATAGGCACTCAGAAAGCTCAGCAGCGCGCCGGTTGCCGCCGTGGCCACGGCCATGGTCAGCGAGTTGGCGTAACTGGCCCAGCCGCCGCCATCCATCAGGTCGAACTGGTAGTGCTTGAAGCTCAGGCTCAGGTTGTAGGGCCAGAAGCTGACCAGGGATGCCAGCACGGCCACTCCCATCACCGCCAACAGCGCCAAAGCCATCAGGCTGCAATACACCAGCAGCGCACGGTCAAGCGGCGCACAGGGCTGCGGCACCAGAGGCACGGCCCGCACGCTCATGGCAGCGGCCTGCCGGGCACGCAAATGGCGCTCGGCCGCAAAGGCCAGACCCGCAGGCACCAGCAGCAGCATGGCCACCACGGCTCCCATGGACAGGTTTTGCTGGCCAATCACCTGCTTGTAGATATCGGTGGCCAGCATCTGCGTGTTGCCGCCAATCACCTTGGGCACACCAAAGTCGGTGACCACCAGGACGAACACCACGATCCAGGCAATCATCAGTCCATAACGGCTGGCGGGCAGCGTGACTTGGCAGAAGCTGCGCCAGCGGCCTGCGCCCAGTGTGGCGGCGGCCTCATACAAGCGTGCATCGCCCGAGGCCAGCGTGGTGCACAGAATCATCAGCGCATGCGGGAACGTCCACAGCACCGAGCCAATGATGATGCCAAACGGGCCGTAGGCCGTGCCCCCCGCCAACCAGCTCTTGAGCAGACCCTGGGCGCCAAAAAGATAGATCAGGCTGATGGCCATGAGCAGCGACGGTGCCAGCAGAGGCACCAGTGCGATGGCGCGAAAGAGCCGGGCCAGCGGCATGCAGCTGCGCATCACGCCATAGGCATAGCCATAGGCCAGGGCCACACACAAAGTGCTGCTGATGGCCGACAGCCACAGGCTGTTGAACAGCGACTGGCCTACGCCCGGCGTTTGCGCGTAGGCGAGGTACTGGGTCAGGCCCGAGAAATTGCCATCGGCCGACACAAAGCTGCGTCCCAGCAGTGCTCCCACGGGCAATGCAATGGCCGCCAGCAGTACGCCCAGCAGGCCCAGCACCAGCGCGCCCACCAGCCACAGCTTTTCCCAATGGAAAAAGCGCGTTTGCCGTGGCGCTGCAGGGCCGGAGCCTTGCTGCTGGCGTGATGCCGCTGCGGGCGCGTAGCTCCCCACGGGCAGCGCAGAAGAAGAGGCATCCATGCTCATACCGCCTTTCGCAGAATCTCGGGCGCTGCCAGCGACTGCAGCGCAGCAGCCGGCAACTCCACCAGCACCTCGCCCTGCAACCAGTCGGGCAGGCGCGCGTCATGGCGCAGCGGCCATTGCACATCAATCCGGCATTGCAGCGTGGGGCTGAACACGCGCACCAACACCAGCGAGCCCAGGAACGAGGTCTCCACCACCCGCGCCCGGAACAGATTGGGCAGTGCTGCGGGCTGGGCCGGGTGCAGCACCACGCTCTCGGGCCTCACGCCCACCAGCAAGGCATCACCGGCCTCAAAGCCGGCAGTGCAGCATTCAAGCCGCCCCTCACCCACGCGCACCGCATCGCCCGACTCGGCCACGGCGGGCAGCAAATTCATGCGCCCCACAAAGCCGGCCGCAAAATGGCTGACGGGTCGGGCATAAAGCTGCTCGGGCGAGCCCTGCTGCTCGATACGGCCCTGGTGCATCAGAACCACGCGGTCGGCCATGGAAAGCGCTTCTTCCTGGTCATGCGTGACCATCACGCAGGCAATGCCCAGCTGGCGCTGCAACTGGCGGATTTCGCTGCGCAGCTCGGTGCGTACCTGGGCATCGAGTGCGGACAGCGGCTCGTCCAGCAACAGCAGGCGCGGGCGCGGCGCCAGTGCGCGGGCCAGCGCAATGCGCTGCTGCTGGCCGCCCGACAACTGCGCCGGATAGCGCTGCGCCTGCGCGCCCAGGCCTACCAGAGCCAGCATCTCCTGCACCCGGGCCCGCACTTGCGCCGCAGGCTGGCCCTTGAGGCCGAAAGCCACATTCTGGGCCGCCGTCAGGTTAGGGAACAGTGCGTAGCTCTGGAACACCACACCAAAGCCCCGGCGCGCGGCAGGCCAGCGCGTGATGTTGTCCCCCTGAAACAGAATGCGACCCGCGTCGGCCTGCTCGATGCCGCACAGAATGCGCAGCAGCGTGGTCTTGCCGCAGCCCGAAGGGCCCAGCAGGCTGACGAACTCGCCGCTATCCACTGCCAGGTCGATGCCGCGCAGCACCGGCGTTTCCTTGTACTGCTTGGCAATATGGTCTATGCGCAGCATGTATCTCTTTCAACGTGCAAAAACGGACGGCCTACTATTTCCACCAGAGCGCATACCGGTCGATACCGGCGCGCCCCAACCCAGAGACACCGCGCAAGGGCCGCCCCGCAGCGAGGGCAGTGTCCCCCTCCAGCGCGCAGCGCCAGAGAGGGGGAAGGCGCGGCGCCGCCAAGGCGAAGCGCCTCAGGGGGTGTTACTTCTTCTCCGCCTTGGCCTCGTAGCGGCGGCTCCATTCGGAAAGAATGCGATCGCGATTGGCCGCGGCCCAGTTGAAGTCGTTTCTGGCCAGGCGCTTTTCCAGGTCGGCCGGAATGAACTCGTGTTTTTCCTGGGCCTCAGGCAGAGCCAGTACGGCGAAGTTGGCCGCGTAGAGCTTGTTGGCATCGGGCGTCACCGCCCAGTCGGCCAGGGCCTTGGCAGCCTCCTGCTTTTTGCTGGCCTTCAAGATGGCTGTGGCCTCCACATCCCAGCCCAGGCCTTCCCTGGGAAAGACGATGTCTATGGGCGCCCCGTCCTTCTTGGTCTTGTTGGCCCGGTACTCAAAGCTCAGGCCCACGGGAAACTCGCCCGCGCCGGCCTGGCGGCAGGGCTTGGAGCCACTGTGCGTGTAGACGCCGATGTTCTGGTGCAGCGCATCCATATAGGCCCAGCCCTTGTCCTCGCCCATCATCTGCAGCCAGGCGGCCACCATCAGATAACCGGTGCCGCTGGACGCGGGGTGGGGCATGGTGATCGCGCCCTTGAATTCGGGCCTGGTCAGGTCGGCCCAGCTGGCAGGCGTGGGCAGCTTGCGTTTTTCGCCTTCCACGGTGTTGAAGCAGACGGCGGACGACCACAGATCCATGCCCACCCAGGTCGGCGTGGCTGCCGCATCGCGCATGGTGGAGCGCACCTTGGTCAGGTTCCTGGGCGCATAGGGCTGCAGCATGCCTTGCTTGTCCAGCAGCATCAGCGAGGTGGCGGCCACGCCCCAGATCACATCGGCCTGGGGATTGGCTTTTTCGGCCAGCAAGCGTGCAGTGATGATGCCCGTGCTGTCGCGCACAAACTTCAGCTCGATGTCGGGATTGGCTTTTTCAAAAGCCGCCTTGTAGGCCTTGATCTGGTCGGCCTCCAGGGCCGAATACACGAGCAGATCGGTCCTGGCGTGGACCGCGGAAGTGAGGCCCAGCAAGGCCGTGGCAACTGCGGCAAAGGCGATCAAGGTGAAGCGGCGAGTGGCGGGTGCAAAAGCGTGGCGCATGGATAACAGTCCCTTGGATTGATCGTTGCCGCCCGACCAACGCGATCATTTGCGGCATGAGGGAACTGTAGAAACTCACTGTGAAACGCTGGTGTCATAGAACTGAAATCTGCCAAGGATGTCATCAGCAAACTTTGTAGTCATCGCGCCGCGCCAGCGTTGGCCGTCGAAATGCTATCAAATCAGAAGCATATTGCGCTTTACCTGACTCATATTTATATACAAAACCATATAAAAACCTTATTAAATATTCGCAAGAAGCTATTGAAATCAAAGCAACGCTTGCACATTGCCGTTCGCAGCGTTCATGGTGAAATCCGGGCACCGCTTTCTTGAAGACCTTGTCATGTTTGCCACACAGCTCAAATCCTTCTTCTGGGTCGCCCGCCTCGGCAGCATCACGCAGGCAGCGCGCCAGCTGGGGCTGAGCCAGCCCACGGTCACGGCGCAGATCAAGGCCTTGGAGGAGCTGTATGAGGTCGAGCTGTTCACGCGCCAGAGCGGAAGGCTGGCCATCACCGATGCGGGCCTGAAGCTGCTGCCGGAAATAGAGAAGCTGCTGCTGCAGTCGGCCCAGATCGAATCGGCACTGCGCCAGTCAGGCCATGTCAACCAGGGCCAACTGCGCATAGGCGCAACAGCGCCCTACTATGTGCTGGACATCGTCAAGCGCTATCAGCAGCAATATGCGCAGGTGGAGGTGAGCATCGTCAATGGCAATTCGCGCCAGATGATTCAGGCGCTGGCCGAGTACCAGGTGGATCTGGCGACCTCTTCGCACCTGGACACCGACCCGCGTCTGCTGCGCCTGGAGCTGGGGCGCGACCCGCTGGCCCTGGTCGTGCACCGGCAGCATGCGCTGGCCGGGCAGAAGTCCGTAGCCATCAAGGATCTGGCAAAGAACACGCTGATCCTGCGCGAGCGCGGCTCCATGACCCGGCAGATGACCGAGCAGATGCTGGAAACCGCCCAGGTCAGCCCGCACCGGATTCTGGAAATTGCCAGCCGCGAATCCATACGCGAAGCCGTAATACGCCAGATGGGCATCAGCATTTTTGCGCGGCACGAAGCATCGGCCCATCCGGACCTCGTCGTTCTGGATCTGGAAGGCGAGGTCCCCTGTCTTCCCGAATACCTGTACTGCCTGCGAGAGCGGCGCGATGCGCAGCTGATTCAGCCATTTCTGCAGATGGCCGAATCAAGAAAGAACTAATCGAACAGTTCGGCCTGCTTGAATGCCGGCTGATTCCTATCCTTTTCGGACAGGGAAAAAGCGGTATCGAGCTGTGGCCACGCAATAGCGATGTCGGGGTCGTTCCAAAGCAGGCCCCGATCCGACTCCGGCGCGTAGTAGGCCGTGGTCTTATACACAAGGTCTGCGATGTCACTGAGCACCACAAAGCCATGGGCAAAGCCCGGCGGAATCCAGAGCTGGTGGTGATTCTCGGCACTCAGCTCCGCCCCCACCCATTGACCAAAAGTGGGCGAGCTGCGGCGAATATCCACCGCCACGTCAAACACAGCACCGGAGATCACACGCACCAGCTTGCCCTGGGCATGGGGCGGCAGCTGATAGTGCAGCCCGCGCAGCACGCCCTTGCCACTGCGACTGTGGTTGTCCTGAATGAACGCGTGGTTCGTGCCCGTGGCCTGGTTGAAGAGATCCTGGCGAAAGCTTTCCGCGAAAAGTCCCCGTTCATCCCGATGAATCGTAGGTTTGAACAGCTTGATCTCGGGGATCGCAGTCGAAACCACCTTCATCGCGTTCCAGCCTCCAGACATTGCATCAGATACCGTCCATAGCCGTTCTTGAGCAACGGCCTTGCCAGCTCGGCGAGCTGAGTGGCGTCAATCCAGCCAGCACGAAATGCGATTTCTTCAGGGCACGCAACCTTCAACCCCTGACGCTGCTCAAGGGTTGCAATGAATTGGCCTGCCTCCAGCAGACTGTCATGGGTGCCAGTGTCGAGCCAGGCATAGCCTCGCCCCATCAGCTTTACATTGAGCTGGCCTCTTTCCAGATAAATACGATTGATGTCTGTGATTTCCAACTCGCCTCTGCCAGAAGGCTTGAGAGTCTTTGCAATCTCGACCACTTGCGAATCGTAGAAATACAGCCCTGTCACTGCGTAATTGGATTTTGGTTCGACCGGTTTTTCCTCTATCGAGAGCACCTGCCCTTGCTGGTCAAATTCCACCACCCCGTAGCGACTGGGATCCTGCACATGATAGGCAAACACCGTCGCTCCATCCTGAGTCTGATTGGCAACTTTGACCAAGGTCTGCAGATCATGGCCGTGGAAAATATTGTCTCCAAGCACCAACGCGCAAGAGGCACCACTCAGGAAAGACTCGGCAATCAAAAAGGCCTGCGCCAAACCATCAGGGCTCGGCTGCACCGCATATTCAAGCTCAAGCCCCCATTGCAGCCCATCACCCAACAGCTGCTGAAAGCGCGGCGTATCCTGCGGCGTGCTGATGATCAAGATGTCCCGGATGCCCGCCAGCATCAGCGTGCTCAACGGGTAGTAGATCATCGGCTTGTCGTAGATCGGCAGCAGCTGTTTGCTGATGGCCAGAGTGGCGGGGTGCAGGCGGGTGCCGGAGCCACCAGCCAAAATGATGCCTTTGCGCTGTGTCGTCATGATGAATCAATGGATGGCTTCAAACGCTTTACGGATAAGCACTTGAAGCGAATTATTGGAAGATTACAGAATCTCGCGCAGCATGCGCTCCACGCCTTGCTGCCATGGGGGCAGATGCAGTTGCATGGCCGCTTGCAGCTTTTGCGTATCCAGACGCGAGTTCAAGGGCCGTACAGCCGGTGTCGGGAAGGCCGTGGTCGGCACGGCGGCAATGCTTTTCGCCTTCCAGTCCAGATCCGGACGCAGGCGCTGTGCGTGCTCAATCACATGGCTGGCATAGGCATGCCAGTTGGTTTCCCCTGCCGCGACCAGATGGTAGAGACCGCCATCGCCTTCATGGGCGCTCATATGGCGCACGGCATGGGCCGTGACATCGGCGATCAGATCGGCTCCGGTCGGCGCGCCCCATTGATCGTTGATCACGCTGAGCGCTTCACGCTCCTGCGCCAGGCGCAGCATGGTCTTGGCAAAGTTGCCGCCACGCGCGGCATAGACCCAGCTGGTGCGAAAAATCAGATGGCGGCAATGCGTGGCCGCAATCCGCTGCTCACCCTCCAGCTTGGTGCGGCCATAGACCGATAGCGGCCCCGTCGCATCCCCCTCTTTGCGTGCCGCACTGCCAGAGCCGTCGAAGACATAGTCGCTGCTGTAGTGCACCAGCAAGGCGCGCAGGTTTTTGGCTTCGAGCGCCATGACTTCGGGCGCCTCGGCGTTCAGGTGCCAAGCCAGATCCGGCTCGCTCTCGGCCTTGTCCACTGCCGTATGCGCTGCGGCATTGACGATCACATCCGGGCGCACGCTGCGAATGGTCTGCGCCAGTGTCTGCAGATCAGCGATATCGCCGCACAGGCCATTTCCATCCACATTCACGCTCTGGCGATCCAGCGCAATCACCTCGCCCAAAGGGGCGAGACTGCGCTGCAGCTCCCAGCCGACCTGACCGTTCTTGCCCAGCAAGAGCAGCTTCATGCCGAAGCCTCTGCGGTGTACTGCTTTTGCACCCAGTCACGGTAGGCGCCCGACTGCACATGGGCCACCCACTCGGGGTTGGCCAGATACCACTGCACGGTCTTGCGAATGCCGGTTTCGAACGTCTCGGCAGGCTTCCAGCCCAGCTCGCGTTCCAGCTTGCGTGCATCGATCGCATAGCGGCGATCATGGCCGGGACGGTCGGTCACATAGGTGATCTGCTCGGCATAGGTCTTGCCGTCGGCGCGCGGGCGCAACTCGTCGAGCAAGCTGCACACGGTCTTGACGATATCGATATTGGCCTTCTCGTTCCAGCCGCCCACGTTATAGGTCTCGCCCAGCTGGCCGGCCTCCAGCACTCGGCGAATGGCGCTGCAATGGTCGCGCACATACAGCCAGTCACGCACCTGCATGCCGTCGCCGTAGATGGGCAGCGGCTTGCCTGCCAGCGCATTGACAATGACCAGCGGGATCAGCTTTTCCGGAAAATGCAGCGGGCCGTAGTTGTTGCTGCAGTTGGTCGTCAGCACCGGCAGGCCGTAGGTGTGATGCCAGGCGCGCACCAGATGGTCCGAAGCTGCCTTGCTGGCCGAGTACGGGCTGCTGGGCTCGTAATTGTGCTCTTCGGTAAACGCGGGGTCCGTGGGCGCCAGCGCGCCATAGACCTCGTCGGTGGAGACATGCAAAAAGCGAAAGCGGAGCTTGGCCTCGCCCTCCAGGCCATTCCAATAGCCACGCACCGCCTCCAGCAAGCGGAAAGTGCCCACCACATTGGTCTGGATGAAATCCTCGGGGCCATGAATGGAGCGATCCACATGCGACTCTGCCGCAAAATTCACCACCGCGCGAGGCTGGTGCTGCGCCAGCAATTGCGCCAGCTTGGCACTGTCGCCGATATCGGCCTGCACAAACACATGGCGGGCATCGCCCTTCAAGCTAGCCAGATTCTCCAGATTGCCCGCATAGGTCAGCTTGTCGATATTGACCACAGGCTCATTCACATGTGCCAGCCAGTCGAGAACAAAGTTGGCGCCGATAAAGCCTGCACCGCCGGTTACAAAAATCATAGAGAGCTGCCTCTAAATTTCAGTGATAGCGATAAGACCCAACCCACAGCCATCAGGCCTGTGCACTCAGCCCCAGCGCTTTTCAGCCATCACCAGCAGGCCATCAAAGATCAGGTTGTTGATCAGCTCAAAAGGCCTGGTCATGCTGGGAGACATTTTCCAGCCAGCACCACCCGCCATGATGCACATGGGCTCTGCGCCGCAGTGTTCTGCCAGATGCTGGTACATGCGCTCCACGGCACCCGCAATGGCATAGGTGCCGCCGCTGGTCAGTGCATCGCTGGTGTTCTTGGGAAAGCATCTGACTTCACCGGTCGGCACATGCAGGCCCGCAGTACCGCCCTCCAGGGCCCTGAGCATGATGCCATGCCCGGGAATGATCAGTCCGCCAAGAAAATGGCCTTGCGCATCCATGGCATCGACCGTCACTGCGGTGCCCACCATAACCGTGATCAACGGCCTGGCCTCGCCCAATTGCAACATGTGGTGACGTGCACCAATCATGGCCACCCAGCGGTCCGCACCCAGCCTGGACGGGTGGTCATAGCCATTGGTCACCCCTGCTTCTGCGATGGACGGAACTACCCATTGAGGCTCGAGATTCCATCCCAGCATGAGTTCGATCTGCTCGTGCACCCTGCGCCTTGCCGTCTCGCCGGCAACCACGCAGCCCAGCATGCGCTCGGGAGCTGGCAGCCCCGCCCAGGCACCTTCTGCCAGACGCTCTATATGCTCCAGGAACTCCGCTCCATGGGCCAGCAAGGCAGCACCAGGGCGATGATCTTCATACATGGCCCACTTCAAACGGGTGTTGCCAATGTCTATGGCCAAAAATGTCATGCGGCGCATTATCAGCACTTTTCTCTGTGACAGACAGCCGCTTGTCACATTCATTACAAGCGGGCAGGAAATTGTCAAAGAAAGCGCTCAGTCCATATCCTGCAAGGAATCATTTCGATTTCCCGTTAAAGTGAACCGCTTTCTTCCACTACTTTTGAGGAGTCGAAACCATGGGTCTGTTCAGTTTCATCAAGGAAGCCGGAGAAAAACTGTTTGGCGGCAGCGACGCACATGCGGAGGCACCGGCCGAAGACTTGAATGCCAAGGCGGCTCAAGCGATCGCCAGCTATATCAACACTCAAAATCTCGGCGTATCCGATCTGCAGGTTCAATTCGATGGCTCTCAAGGCAAGGTAACGGTCAACGGCACGGCTGCCACTCAGGCTGTCAAGGAAAAAGTGACGCTGTGCTGCGGTAATGTGGCCAATGTCCAGTCCGTGGACAACCTGATGACGGTCACCAACCCCGAGCCAGAAGCCCAGTACCATGATGTGGTGCGCGGCGACACCCTGTCGGCCATCTCCAAGAAGTACTATGGCGACGCCAACAAGTACAACGTGATTTTCGAGGCCAACAAGCCCATGCTCAGCAACCCGGACAGGATCTATCCCGGCCAGAAGCTGCGTATCCCGGCGCTGTAAATACGGCTCTGTAAATACAGTTACGCATAAAGCGCTCCGAGGAGCGCTTTTATCATTCGTGACAAAGCTAGACTGCAGCTTATGAAAACTCTGCTCACAGGCGGCGCCGGCTATATCGGCAGCCATACCGTCATCGAACTGATCAGTCACGGCCATGACGTCGTGATTTTCGACAACTTCAGCAACAGCCATCCTGAAGCTGTTCGCCGTGTGGAGAAGATCACAGGACGCACCATCCCCGTGATCAATGGCGATGTCCGCGATCAAGCTGCGCTTGAGCAGGCCTTGCGCGAGCATGGCATTGACAGCGTCATGCACTTTGCGGGCAAGAAGGCTGTAGGCGAGTCTTCCGCACAGCCAGTTGACTACTACGACAACAATGTCAACGGAACCCTTGTTTTACTGCGGGCGATGCAAAGTCTGGCGATACACAAGCTTGTCTTCAGCTCGTCCGCCACCGTCTACGGGACACCCCAATACCTGCCCTATGACGAAAAACACCCCACAGCGGCAATGAACCCCTATGGGCGAACCAAGCTCATGGCTGAAGAAATCCTCACCGACGTGGCGCACTCGGACTCCCATTGGAGCATTGCCGTTCTGCGTTACTTCAATCCCATCGGAGCGCATCCAAGTGGCCTGATTGGCGAAGACCCGGCAAATATTCCCAATAACCTTCTACCCTACATCGCACAAGTTGCAGTGGGAAGGCGCGACAAGCTGCAGATTTTTGGCGGCGACTACAACACACCGGATGGCACGGGAGTTCGCGACTATCTACATGTCGTGGATCTTGCCCGCGGACATGTCATGGCCTTGGAAAAGCTCCAGCCTGGGGTCATGACCCTTAATTTAGGCACAGGCAAGGGCTTGAGCGTGCTGGATGTTCTACACGCCTTCGAGAAGGCCAGCGGCAAGACGATTCCCTACAGCATTACCGAGCGACGCCCGGGAGACCTGCCAAGCTATTACGCCAACCCCGACCACGCCCTGAAAACCCTAGGCTGGCAAGCCGAGCATGATCTGGACACCATGTGCGCCGACACTTGGCGCTGGCAAAGCCGGAACCCCAACGGCTATCGTTCAGCCTAGAAGCAGCAGGCCAAGCCCTGCGCTTTACTGATGCCAGGGCAGGCCGCGCTTGCGCCAGCCTCCCAACTGGCCTCGTTGGCCGTTGGCGTCAACGTCACCTTCAAAACCTTCAAGAATGTTGTAGGCCTCGATTCCCAGGCCCGCAGCACGCTGGGCCGCCGCAACAGAACGCACACCGCTGCGGCATAGCAGCACCACTTTCTTGCCTTCGGGCACCGCTGCTCGCAGCTCGGCGTCAAAGTTCTGGTTGGCAGCCATGCCGGGCCACTGCTTCCAGGCCACGGCAACAGCGCCTGGCACCTTGCCCACCCACTCGCGCTCGGCATCGGTGCGCACATCGACCAGAACCGCTTCACCGGCCTGCAACCATTGCCAGGCCAACTCCGCCGGCACATCGCCGGCATAGCCGGCAGCAGGTTGGATTTGGGTTGTATTGCTCATCTCATTCCTCGTCTCGGTCATTGCCGCTATTCCCAAACCGGCAGAGGCCTGTCTCTCAGGGCTCTGCGCAAGTGCTTCCAGTCAGGCAGCACCTGAGCCACCACAGCCCAGAACTGCGGGCTGTGATCCATATGATGCAGGTGGGCGAGCTCATGCACCACCACATAGTCGATGATTTGCGGGCCGTGCTGCATCAACCGCCAGTTCAGACGAATGATCCCGCTGCTGTTGGCGCTGCCCCAGCGCGTGCTGGCACTTGTCAGGCGCAGCGCATTCCAGCGCACGCCCATGAGTGCGGCAAAGTGCAGCATGCGGGCCGTGAAATAGCTGCGTGCCTCGCGCAGTATCCAGGCCTGAACGGCAGCGCGCACCTGGGCTGCCGGTGCCTGCGGCGACAGGGGAAGATGCAGGCTTTGCGACCCATCGCTCCCCTGCTCTCGATGCGTCTGGCGAGTAGCCAACGCAGGTGATGCCCCTCCTGTCAGCCGCAAGGTCATGGGCTGCCCCAGATAGTCCAGCACGCCTCCGTCCTGCCAGAGAATGCGCGCTTCCTGCTTGATCTGCTGTCGCTGTCCGGCTTCCTGCAGCTTGCGCACAATCCAGCCGGCCTTGGTCTGCAGCGCTGACTCGATCTCGGGCATGGCCACCCATTGCGGAGCGGTGACTTCAAGCCCTTGCTGCCCTACGCTGAAGCCGATGCTGCGGCGCGCCGAACGGCGCAGCAGATACGCCACCTCACACCCTTGCAAGCGGGCGCTGTGGCTGGCTTCCGGATGCACCAGAAGTACGGGCTCTGCAGGCAGCTCATCCTCTTCAGAATCAATAGCACCCACCGAGATAATGACGGGCGCTACAGGCTTACTATTCTCAAATTCCAGCTCGGATTGATCCAAACGCCGTTCAATGGCTTCAGGGCCGCTGCGCCAGCGCTTGCGCGGCACCAACCCACCCTGCCCATCCCCCACCACAGGCGGCACCAGCCATTGCCAAGCTTGCTGCAAGCTATCGCCTGTGGACATGGGCAGTTTTGCCTTATTTGCGGTAGGCCTCGGGGTCCAGGCGCTGCATTTCGGACTCGATCCAGGCCTCGACCTCGACCATCAGCTCGTCATGCTTGCGGCCCACCGAAGAAATGGGCTTGCCTATGGAAACATCCACCACGCCGGGCTTTTTGATGAAGGCCTTGCGCGGCCAGCACTTGGCCGAGGTAATAGCGATGGGTACCACGGGCGCACCCGTCATGATGGCCAGACGGGTGGCGCCGCTCTTGTACTCGCCCACTTCTCCGCGATTCACACGTGTACCCTCGGGAAACATGATGACCCAGATGCCTTGATCGAGCAGGCGCTTGCCTTGCTCCACCACCTTGTGAAAGGCGCGCGAGCGCTGGGCTCGGTCGATGTGAATCATGTCCAGCGCACCGATGGACCAACCGAAAAATGGCACCTTCAGCAGCTCCTTCTTGAACACATAGGCCAACGGGCGCGGCATGATGGCAGGCATGAGAAAGGTCTCGTAGGTGGACTGGTGCTTGACCAGCAGCACCACCCCCTGATTCGGGTCCACAGGCAGGTTCTCCATGCCCTGCACCTGATACCGGACCCCCATGATCACGCGGGCGCTGTCCACCGAGAGCTTCAGCCAGGCGCGGGCAGCGCGGTATGCCTTGGCCGACGAACCGCTGGTCCACTTGGCCAGCAGCACCGCGAAAGTGTAGGGAATGACGGTAATAGCCATCCACAACATGTGGAGGACGGAGCGAATCAGAGACATGACAGCAATCGAATGACGTGAGCACAGACCTGAAGCCTGGCCCGTTGATTTGGCACGGTTATCAACAAGAAACATAGCAGCTTGCGCTGCTCTTTCAAGCAGTTGAGTCTATTTTGACCTGAAACCCGAGCTCAATGCGGGGCAGGCGCCGAATCCGGGGGGTGAGCATTCTCATCCCCTCCCAGCGGCAACAGCATATTCACCACGGCCTCCAGATCTGGATAGCGCTCGCTGCCTTCAGGCAGGACGGCATCGCTGCTGCACTCGGGCCTGGCAGTGGACTCCACGAACACCAGATGAGCGCCCAGAGCCTTGCCCGCCTGCAAATGCTCGACACCGCTGCCAATGGCCCAGATTTCACCGCCTTCCGCACCGTAGCGATCGGCAATCTGCTCGAACAGCGCTACGCCTGGTTTACGGCACTGGCAGTCTTCATCAGGAGCGTGCGGACAAAAAAACACTGCTTCCACCCGCGCGCCGACGGCGGCCATCTCCCGGTGCATCTTGGCGTGCACGGCGTTGAGCTCGATCACATCGAACAGCCCGCGACCCAGCCCAGGTTGATTGGTGGCGACCACCACATGCCAGCCGGCACGGTTCAGGCGCGAAACTGCCTCCAGCGCGCTGGGGACTGCTACCCATTCATCGGGCCGGCCAATGAAGCCTTGAGCTCCCCACTGGTTCAGGGTGCCATCACGGTCAAGAATTGCGATCTTCATGGGGGAGACGGTAGTCGACGATAGAAAAAAGCCCGCTTACCTCAAGGCCAAGCGGGCTCGCGATCTAGGACTCCAGCGCTTACTGCCCTTCCCAGCGCTTGAGCACCAGGGAGGCATTGGTGCCGCCAAAGCCAAAGCTGTTGGACAGCACGGTCTTGAGTTCGGCATCGCGGGTCTGGGTGACCAGAGGCATATCGCCCAGCAGCGGATCGGGCGTGTCCACGTTCACGGACCCTGCGATAAAGCCCTTGTTCAGCATGATCAGGCAGTAAATCGCCTCCTGCACACCGGTCGCGCCCAGCGAGTGGCCGGTCAGCGACTTGGTGGACGAGAACGGAGGCACCTGGTCACCGAACAGCTCGCGCATGGCACGAACTTCCTGCATATCGCCCACGGGGGTCGATGTGCCGTGGGTGTTGATGTAGTCGATGGGCGCATCCACGGTTTCCATGGCCTGCTTCATGCAGGCGATGGCGCCGTCGCCCGAAGGGGCGACCATGTCCTCACCGTCGCTGGTGGCGCCAAAGCCCACCACTTCGGCCAGGATGTTGGCGCCGCGCGCCAGCGCATGATCCAGGCTTTCCAGCACCACGGCACCACCACCACCGGCGATCACAAAGCCGTCGCGGTTGGCGTCGTAGGCACGCGAGGCCTTCTCTGGCGTCTCGTTGTTCTTGCTGGACATGGCACCCATGCCGTCGAACAGCAGCGACATGCCCCAGGACAGCTCTTCACCGCCGCCGGCAAACATCACATCCTGCATGCCCCAGGCGATCTGCTGAGCCGCAGCACCGATACAGTGGGCCGAGGTGGAGCATGCCGAGGTGATGGAGTAGTTGATGCCCTTGACCTTGAAGTTGGTTGCCAGGCAGGCCGACACCGTGGAGCTCATGCAGCGTGTGACCTGGTAAGGCCCCACGCGGCGGATGCCTTTTTCACGCAGCGTATCGGCTGCCTCGATCTGATTGGCCGGCGAGCCGCCGCCCGAGCCCATGATCAGACCGGTGCGCGGGTTGCTCACCTGTTCGGGCGTGAGACCGGCTTGCTTGATCGCGTCTTCAAGGGCGATCTGCGAATAAGCCGCAGCATCACCCATGAAACGCAACTGCTTGCGGTCGATGCGCGCCTCGATATCGATCTCGGGAATACCTGCCACCTGCGAGCGCATGCCCAGCTCCGTGAACTGGGGCATGGCCTTGATACCGCTTTTGCCCTCGCGCAGCGAGGCCTCCACCGTTGCCAGGTCATTGCCGATGCACGAGACAATGCCCGCGCCGGTGATCACTACCCGCTTCTTGCTCATGCTGCCGTTCCCTTGGCATCACCTTCACGCAGGAACAGACCCACGCGCAGGTCATTGGCCACGTAAATTTCCTTACCGTCGGCCAGCAGGCGTGCGTCGCCGATGGCCATGTTCAGCTTGCGCTTGATTACTCGCTTGATATCAATTTCATATGTCACGAGTTTGACATCGGGACCTACTTCACCTGTGAACTTGACTTCACCTGCACCCAGTGCGCGACCGCGACCCGGCAAACGCAGCCAGGTCAGGTAAAAGCCGATCAGCTGCCACATGGCGTCCAGGCCCAGGCAACCGGGCATGACGGGGTCTCCACGGAAGTGGCAATCAAAGAACCACAGGTCGGGCTTGACGTCCAGTTCCGCAACAATCTTGCCCAGACCGTGGGCACCGCCGTCCTCGGAGATATGTGTGATGCGATCGAACATCAACATGGGAGGCAGGGGCAGACGTCCGCTATCGGCACCAAACAGCTTGCCTTCGCCGGACGCGATCAGTTGTTCGTAGGAAAAAGATTCAGCCATTCTCTCAATTGCTCCGCGGCAGCCTGTGCAAGCTACCTGTTACTGTGTATTTTGGGTGACGGGACCCGCGCCCACTGCGCGCGCCCACTGCGGGCGGTACAACCGGGGATTATCAAGGCTCGCAGACCTACCCGGGACACAATACCCGTTTTCAGGCCCAAGACTCTGCCACAAATGCCACAGCCGCTGATGCCGATGTGGCTTATTCCGTGCGGGACACTACGCCTTCCTCAGTCTTTCTCAAGGTCATACCGGCCAGAGCGCAGAACGCCAGGCACAACAGCGTCAGAGGCACCAGACCCAAAGCATGCACCCAGCGCGCATAAGGCGTCAGTCCGTCGCGTCCCTGAACCCGGCCCTGCAACACCGCGCGCTCGAAAGGCGCCAGTGCTTTCACCACTTGTCCCCTGTGATCAATCACCACTGTGGCACCGGTGTTCGTTGCACGCAACATGGGGCGCTCGAACTCCAGCGCGCGCATGCGGCTGATGGACAGATGCTGATCGATGGCCACGGAGTCGCCAAACCAGCCGATATTGCTCAGATTGACGAGCACCGTGGGTGCCGTCACCGCATTGCCGAAATGGGCCGCAAGCTCTTCGCCAAACAGGTCTTCGTAGCAGATATTGGGCGACAGGCGTTCACCCGCCCAGCTCATGGAAGGCTGGCCCAGTGCGCCGCGATTGAAGTCGCCCAGCGGAATATTCATGAGTTCGGTGAACCAGCGGAACATGGGCGGAATGAACTCGCCAAACGGCACCAGATGGTGCTTGTCGTATTGATAGGCCTGGGTCTGCCCCGGCAGCCAGCCTTCGACCGTATTGGTAAAGCCCTGATCCCAGTTGCCCAACGGAAGACCCACCAGAGCCGCGCGGCTGGATTCCTTGGCGACAAAAGGTGCGCGCACAAAGTCCAGATAGCCTTCAGGAAGCTGCTGGGGCAGCAGCGGAATGGCGGTCTCGGGGGCCACGACCAACTGGGCCCTTGCGTCATGCAGCTGCTGGGCATACCAACGCAGCGCCACCACCACGCCCGAGCCCAGTTCAAACTTTTCATCCTGAGGAATATTGCCCTGCAGCAGCTCCACGCTCATGCCGGGCTGCTGAACAGGCGCTTCAATGGCGGCATCACGCGACCACCACAACCCGCCCCAGACCAGACCCAGGGCCACGGCAGATGCAAGGGCCGGCTTGAATTTCAGCACCGCCGACCTGTTCTGCATGCGCCAGACCAGCAGCGCCAGCCAGGCCGCCGCCCAGGCCGCCACAAACCCCGTGCCGTAGACGCCAATCCAGCGCGGCAGCACGGCCAGCGGGCCTTCCACATGGGCATAGCCGCCGGCGCCCCAAGGAAAACCGGTCCACAACCAGCCGCGCGCCAGCTCGGCCAGCGTCCATAGTGCAGCAAAGACCATCGCTGACAACGCATCCGGCGTCTTTGCCAAACGCTTGAAGCACCATGCAGCCGCGGCGTAATAGCCCCCCAGAAAGCCCGCCAGCGCCAGCACGGCAGCCACGGCCAGCGGCGCCGCCAGCCCGCCATAGGTGTGCATGGAGATAAACAGCCACCAGAAGGTGGCCACAAGCCATGCCGTGCCAAACAACCAGGCCCGGCCTGCCGCCTGAGCGGCACAGCGGGCAGCCAGCAGCGCATGAACCAGCACCGCCAGCGACAGAATCTGCAGCCACCACAGCGGACGGCCATAGCCTCCGGCCAGGCTCAACCAGCCGTCGCCCTGGCCACGAGCCCATGGCCAGGCCAGGGAAAGCGCTTGCAAACTGCCTGCAATCACTAGCAAAGGCCAGCGCATCCAGCCTTGGGGCCTGACAGCAACAGTCTGAACGGAAGAGGCAGTGGTGGTCATAGAAATCAACGGGTACCAACAAAACACCCAACCGGGTGGTTGGGTGAATTCAAGCATACGAGGTATCGGCAGGACTTGCGCAAACAAAGCGGCACAACCGGTATTTCCACCGGCATCACACCTGGCCCGAGCCGGATTTGCGCAAATCGCGATCAGTTGCGAACAAGGCTGTCCGGCGAGGGATCGCGGACCACCTTGAACCAGCGCACCGCACCGCCCTTGGTGTGGAGCACGGTGAACTCCAGCCCGCCCAGGTGAATCTGCTCGCCGCGCTTGGGCATATGACCGATCTCGTGGGCGATCAATCCACCAATCGTGTCGAACTCGGCATCGGGGTCGCTGGCATGCAGCGAGGTCTCGAACTCCTCGCTCACATGCTCGATGCTGGCATCGCCCGCGACGCGATAGCTGTTGTCGGCCAGGGCAAAGATATCGCCCTCGTCCTCAGGGATGTCGAACTCATCCTCGATCTCGCCGACGATCTCTTCCAGCACATCCTCAATCGTCACCAGGCCGGCCACACGGCCAAACTCGTCGATGACCACCGCCAGATGGTTGCGATTGGCGCGGAACTCGCGCAGCAGATCGTTGAGGCCCTTGCTCTCGGGCACAAAGACCGCCGGACGCACCAGAGCGCGGATATTCAGGGTTGGAGAGCGCTGCAGCTTGAGCAAGTCCTTGGCCATGAGAATGCCAATGATGTTCTCGCGTTCGCCCTGGTAGACCGGAAAGCGCGAATGCGCCGTGGTGAGAACCTGGTGCAGGATTTCTTCGTACGGAGCGTCGATATTGATGAGATCCATGCGTGGCGCAGCCACCATGACTTCCCCGGCGCTCATGTCGGCCATGCGGATCACGCGCTCCAGCATGACACGGGACTCGGTGCTGATGACCTGGTTGTCTTCGGCTTCAGCCAGGGTTTCGATCAGTTCATCGGTAGATTCCGGTGCCGGATGGATGAACTCAGCCACCTTTTGCAGGAAGCTTCGCTTGTCTTCCTTCTCGGGAAGGCGCGCTTGATGGGGGTCAGACACTGTCTTGGAGTGCAGGACGTGCGGTAGTCAAACAAGTCTCAAAGAATAACGGATTGTGTTGACAGACGGCTTGCTAGCTCACAAAAGCCATGACCAGCTGTCACCGAGGTCGCTCGGTCAAAGCTATTTTGATAGCTGCTTGCACTGGTCTTTATTGGGCTGCAGCGTTGCCAGCTTCACAAGCCGACTTACTCGCCTGATTTATGGCGGCCTTCCTGCACACCCTTGCGCACTTCCTGCACGCCCGCCAGGAAAGCCCAGAAATTGACGGCCTGCTTCTTGAGCTGGTAGTCCATCTCGCCCAGGTGCTCGGTCACCAGGTCGCTGACATGGGTCTCGAAGTCGGCAGGCGGCAGCTCCAGATAGGCTTCGGATTCCGAGCCTTCGCGCTTGACGGTGGCGCCTGCGTTGCGCGCAATCTTGAGCATGGCCGTGTTCTCGGACAGCGCATGGATGAACATCATGCTCACGTTCTTGCTGCGTGCATGCAGCACGGCACGCTCGAACAAACGGCCCCCCAGACCCTTGCCACGTGCACTCTTGAGCACGGAGACACCGAACTCCGCGCATTTCTGATGCTCGGGATGGCCGGCAAAGGCCAGATGCGCCATGGAGATCAATTCCAGGCGGCGGTTGAAGATGCCGAAGATATCGTCGCGATCGAAATCGAGCTGCTCGACATAGCGGCGCACCTGCTCGTCGTTGGCCGCATAGCCAAAGCGCAGATAGCGGTCCCGCGCATCCAGCTTGAGCAGATGCTTGATGATGCGGTCGCGATGGCGCGGACTCAGCGAACGGATGGGAACCAAGGACGGCGAGCGACGCTCGGCGCCATGGGACTTGCCCATGTCTCGCAGCCAGCCGGAGCCGGCCTGCCAGGGCGATTTCAACCAGTCTTTGGGGAGGTTCATAGCTTGAAATATAGGTAAAAACCCGAAGTTTCACAAGCCACATGTTGCATTGCAACAATTCTGTAAGGATTTTCCGCTAATTCAACACCTTAGCGCCTGTTTCCCGCTAGGTCATGGTCCGTATGAAGGACTGCCCTGAAGGTCTACAGCGGCACGGCCGTCGTGACCTTGACCCGGTCCATGACAAAGCTGGTTTTGCAATCCTGCACGCTGGGGTGTTTGAGCAGGGTATCCATGATGAATCGACTGTAATGCTGCATGTCTGCCACCACCACCCGCAGCAAATAGTCCATCTCGCCAGTGAGGGAGACGCACTCCACCACCTCGGGCCAGGTCTGCACGCTGGCGCGGAACACATCCATGGGGTTGCGCTTGCTTGTTTCGGTGTATTTTTCCAGACGCACATTGATATAGGCAGTCAGCCCCAGGCCCACAGACTCGGGCTGCACCAGAGCCACATAACGGTCGATGACACCGTTTTCCTCCAGACGCTTGACACGGCGCAGCACGGCACTGGGCGACAGGCCAACCTGCTCACCGATGACGTCATAAGTTTCTCGGCCATTGGCCTGCAATCGGCGCAAAATCGCCTTATCCAGTTTGTCGATGGTGTGCATGGGACTCATGGCGGCAGATTATAAAAACAGCGCAGTTTTTATTAATGGTTAACCCTTGATAACCATTTAAATTGCATGAAATCGATTTTTCATGCAATTTTCATGCGTCAAGCTGTTTGCAGCCAAGGCATTTTTGCATGAAGCTTGTCCGCGCCCCATCCTACAGTGCATCCATCGTCGACACCTGTTCTTCATGTGTTGCAGCCCTACCCGATGGAGACCTCTGCCATGAACGCCCCACTGACCCAAAGCAACGCCAGCACCTTCCAGACTTGGGACAATCCCATGGGAACGGACGGCTTCGAGTTCGTCGAATACGCCGCCCCCGATCCGGTGGCCATGGGTCAGCTGTTCGAGCGCATGGGCTTTCAGGCCATCGCCAAGCACCGCCGCAAGAACGTGACCCTGTATCGCCAGGGCGAGATCAACTTCATCATCAATGCAGAGCCCGACAGCTTTGCCCAGCGCTTCGCGCGTCTGCACGGCCCCAGCGTCTGTGCCATCGCCGTGCGCGTCAATGACGCCAAGTACGCCTATGAGCGCGCCACCTCGTTGGGTGCCTGGGGCTATGCCCAGCAGGCCGCCCCCGGCGAACTGAGCATTCCCGCCATCAAGGGCATTGGCGACTCCCTGATCTATTTCATCGACAAATGGCGCGGCAAGAATGGCGCCAAGGACGGTGATCTGGGCAATATCAGCTTCTTCGACGTGGACTTCGAGCCCCTGCCCGGTGCCGATCTGCACCCCGAGGGCCTGGGCCTGACCTATATCGACCACCTGACCAACAACGTCTATCGCGGCCGCATGGCCGAGCTGGCCGAGTTCTACGAGCGCATCTTCAACTTCCGCGAGATCCGCTACTTCGACATCGAAGGCCAGGCCACAGGCGTCAAGAGCAAGGCCATGACCAGCCCCTGCGGCAAGATCCGCATTCCCATCAACGAGGAAGGCAACGACAAGGCCGGCCAGATCCAGGAATATCTGGACATGTACCACGGCGAAGGCATACAGCACATCGCGCTGGGCTCGACCAATCTCTATGACACCGTGGACGGTCTGCAGATGAACGGCATCAAGCTGCTGAACACCAGCGAGACCTATTACGAACTGCTGCCCAAGCGCATCCCGGACCTGCAGGAGCCCATTGCCGAGCTGCTGGCGCGCAATATCCTGGTGGACGGCCAGCCCGGCGAGCTGCTGCTGCAGATCTTCAGCGAAAACCAGCTGGGCCCCATCTTCTTCGAGTTCATCCAGCGCAAGGGCAATAGCGGCTTTGGCGAGGGCAATTTCAAGGCCTTGTTCGAGACCATGGAGCTCGACCAGATGCGCCGCGGCGTGCTCAAGACCTGAGCCGCTTACGGAGTCGATCATGCGCCACCCCGCCCAGCACCTGCCACTTGCGCTCGCTTGCCGCGTGGCCGGCCTGGGCTCTGGCGCTACGACTTGCATCAAAAAGATACCAATGGTTACCACTCCGTCAAATGGACCATGTGGCGATCGCTTTCCGTCCCTATACTTTCCGTCATGCTGCACTGCCGCATCCACGCTTGGCGTGAGTCGGCGCGGCCAGCCTCAACGCCCGGAAGGATCAAGTGTCGCGCCCCCATCAGCCCCCCGCTACAGCCCCCGAGGACTGCAGAGCACCGAGGCTGGACGCGTCCGTGCTTTCCCGTCGCCAGGCCCTGTCGCTGGCGGTGGCCTCCGCGACTACCTTGATCGCGAGCAGCGCGCATGCGGCCAGGGATGCCAGCGTCCTGCCGTCGAATTCCAGCCGCAGCCGCAACGAGCTCTCTCTGGTCGTGCCCTATACAGCGGGCGGCCCTCTGGACCGTTCAGCGCGCAAGCTGTCGCAGGAAACCACGGCCCTGGGCAACATCAATGTGCTCAATGTCGCGGGCGAGGGGGGAGCCACGGGCGCAGCCATGGTGGCCAGGGCGGGAGCGCGCGAGCCCATGCTGCTGATGGGCGCCGTGGCCACCCATGCCATCCTGCCCTGGCTCAATCCCCAACTGCCCTACGATCCGCTGCGCGACTTTCAGCCGCTGATACTCGTGGCCCGCATGCCTCATGTGCTGGTCATGCGCAGCGAGCTGGCCATGCAGTGGCGCATCTACACGCCCGAAGATTTGCTGCGCTTCATGTCCAAGCACCGGCAGCCCCTGCGCTATGCCTCGGCGGGCAACGGCAGCATCGGCCATATCGCGGGCCAGTGGTTCCAGTCGCTGACCCAGGTGCCGTTGCAGCATCTGCCGTTCGGCGGGGCCAGGCCGGCTCTGTCGGCACTGCTCGAGGGCACGGTCGATCTGATGTTCGACAACATCGCCTCGGCCCTGCCCCATCTGCGCGCCGGCAGGCTCAAGGCCATTGGCGTGACCTGGCGCTCGCCGCTGCCGGCTCTGCCGGAGGTGCCCAGCCTGGACGACAGCATCAAGGGCATGAATCTGAGCACCTGGTTCGGCATCTTTGCCACTGCCGGCATTGCGGACAGCCAGGCCAAACGCTGGTCGGACGCTTTTGCCCAGACGCTGCAAAGGCCCGATATACAGCAGTACTTCGACGCCATGGGCGTGGTGCGCGACGACCTGCGTCTGCAGGACTTTGCCCGTCTGGTGCAGGCCGAGCATGTGCGCTACGGACAGCTCGTCAAGCGCGCCCAGATACAGATGCACTGAGCCAGCTTCCGGCTCGCTTCTCCTTTTCCCTGCTGCGCCCCGGCCACAAGCTCTGGCCGCAGCCTTCGCGACCCCTCATTTCAGGGAGTGCCTTATGAACAGCATCCAGAACAGCACCGCCATGACCGGCGGCATCGGCGCAGCCCCCGTCGTCTATGGCCAGTCCGATCGTCCGCCGCGCGGCGACTACACGCGTGCCCATGCCGACTACACCTGCACGCAGGACTATGCCGCCTATACCGAGGCCGAGCATGACACCTACCACCGCCTCTATGAGCGTCAATCCGCGCTGCTGCCGGGCCGCGCCAGTCAGCATTTCATCGATGCCCTGCCCTCGCTGGGCGCCAAGGAACGCATTCCGCGCTTCGAGGAAGTCAACGAGCGACTGTTCAAGGCCACAGGCTGGGAGATCGTCGGCGTTCCGGGTCTGATTCCCGAGGTGCCGTTCTTCTCGCTGCTGGCCCAGCGCAAATTTCCGGTCACGGACTGGATACGCAAGCCCGAAGAGTTCGAATACATCGTCGAGCCCGACATCTTTCACGACCTCTTCGGCCATGTGCCGCTGCTGTTCAACCCCGTCATGGCCGATTTCATCCAGGCCTACGGACAGGGCGGTCTCAAGGCCGCCGAGCTCGGCGCCTGCGAGATGCTGTCGCGCCTGTACTGGTACACGGTGGAATTCGGTCTGATCCGCGAGAGCGGCGGCGTGCGCGCCTATGGCGCAGGCATTCTCAGTTCCGTGGGTGAGTTGGAGTACAGCGTCAACAGCCCTCAGCCGCATCGTCTGCCGCTGCAGCTGGAGCGCACCATGCGCACGCTCTACAAGATCGACACCTATCAGCAGACCTATTTCGTGATCGACGACATGCCCCATCTGCTGAACCTGGCCGATACCGACTTTGCGCCTCTGTATGAGCAGCTGCGTCAGTTGCCCACCATTGGCGCCAAGGAGTTGCTGCCCGGCGAGCAGCTGATTTAGTCAGCGGATGTATACCGGCACGCGCCCCGGAACGCGCGAGGTCACGCGCCGAATTTCCAGATGGAAATCCGGCGCCACTCCTTTTCTGAAAAGCGCATAAAGCTCCATTTTTAATAGCAATCGATACAGAGTATTCAGGCTGCAAGTCCTGCAGGACTTGGCTGCGCCCTGAAACCCTGACCGCAGCATTGCACCTATAGTGAGCGCCAGAGGCAAACTGCCGCCCACTCACTTCTTCACAATGCATTACCGCTGCAACCGACTGCTGCGCTGGCTTTTAGCGCTCCAACTTTGCATAGGTCTGGCCGTCGCGGCCGAGCTGCCTGCCAATGGCGATATCCAGACCACGTCCATCGCCCAGATTCAACAGGCATCGAACACGCTGGACAAGGTACGCCAGTCGCTGGACGATGCCGACACCTCCGAAACGCTGCAGGCCCTGTCCGAAAAAGCCCTGCAGTCCAAACGCGATGCCGACAATGCCGTCACGGCACTGGAGCCGCTGCTCAAGCAGATCGATGCCCGCATTGCCCAGCTGGGGCCGGTGGCCGAAGGCAGCGAGGAATCCCCCGAACTGAGCCTGCAGCGCAAGGATCTGGCGCAGCAGCACAGCGAGCTGGACTCCGCGCTCAAGCGCGGCAAGCTGTTGTCCATGGAGGCCAAGCAGACCACGGACAGCATCGAGAAAATCCGCACCCAGCAGTTCAACGCACAGATCGCCCGCAAGGTGGCATCGCCGCTGTCGCCTTCGCTGTGGAAGCAGTTTGCCGAGCATCTGCCAACCGACCTGCAACGCATTGCGGCCCTGACACGCCAGGGCCGTACCAGCTTTAACGCCGCCATTGCCGAACATGGCTGGTCGGCCACGCTGACCGGCATTGCCCTGGCGCTGTTTGTGATGTTTCCGCTGCGCATCGGCCTGCGCTATGCGGGCCGAAAATTTGCGGCCTCCGAACGCGCACCCAACGGGCGGTTGCGCCGCACGGGTCTGGCCGTCTGGATGCTGGTCGTGGGCACTGCCCTACCCGGCCTGGCCAGTCTGGTATTCATCGAGAGCCTGCGCTCCATAGACGCGATTGCACCTCGCCTGCAGACCGTGGCCGATGCCTGGATTCAATCCTCATTTGTCGCGGCCTTCTTCCTCTCCGTCAGCGCCTGCCTGCTGGTGCCCAAGCGCCCCACCTGGCGACTGCTCAACATCGACGACATTGCCGCTCCTGCGCTCACACGCTTTGCCTGGGGAGCCGCCGGTCTGACCTGGTTCTCCATGATGCTCAACGCGGTGGACATTGCCGCACGCACCAGCGCCGTCAGCAGCGTAGCCCTGGACGGACTGATTGCGCTCGTCTATGCCTTGCTCATCATGTCGGTGCTGATGGTCATCAACAAGCAACGCAAGCGCCAGCAACTGGCCGAGCGCGAGAAAGCCGCTCACCATGGTGACGATTACCGGCCTGCTGCAACCAGTCGCTGGCTGATGCTGGCCTGGCTGGGCGGGCATCTGACGGTGCTGGCCGCGCTGATCGCAGCGCTGATCGGTTATCTGAACTTCTCGGTATTCGCAGCCACGCAAATGGTCTGGATCACCGTGGTGGTTCTGGCCACCTCGCTGCTGATGAAGTTTGTCGACGACCTCTTTACCTGGCTGTGCTCCAGCGAGAGCCGTATCGGCCAGAGCTTTGCTGCCGGCACGGGGCTCAAGCCCTCGCGCCTGGAGCAGGTCGGCGTGCTGCTGTCGGCCTTCACGCGTGTCTGTCTGCTGCTGCTGGGGCTGATGGCGCTGATCGCGCCCTTTGGCAACTCCAGCAGCCTGATCGTGCTGGCCGATACGCTGACCAACGGCCTGCCCGTTGGCGACTCCTTCCTGCGTCCCATGACGATTTTGCGCGGCCTGCTGGTGCTGGTGGCGGGGCTGACGCTGTTTGGTGCCTTGCAGCACTGGCTGGTGGAGACCTTTCTGCCCAAGACCGAGCTGGATATAGGCGCACGCAACTCCATCAGCACCGTGGCCCGCTATACGGGCATTTTGCTGTCCGGCCTGTGGACGCTGGCGGCCCTGGGCATAGGCTTCGAAAAAGTGGCCCTGCTGGCCAGCGCCTTGTCCGTCGGCATCGGCTTCGGCCTGCAGGCCATCACGCAGAACTTTGTCTCGGGCCTGATTCTGCTGGCCGAGCGCCCCGTGAAGCTGGGCGACCGCGTGCGCATCGGCGATCAGGTCGGCGACATCCGCCGCATCAGCGTGCGCGCCACCGAGATTCAGACCGATGACAAATCCACCGTCATCGTGCCCAACTCGGAGTTCATCACCAAGTCCGTGCAGAACCTGACCATGGATGGCGCGCTGGGCCGCATCTCGATCGCGTTCTCGGTGCCGCTGAACACCGATATCGTCAAGCTGCGCGAGGTGCTGCTGGGCCTTTATGCCGAGCATGAGGCCGTGCTGAGCACCCCGGCCCCTTCAATGTATGTGGACTCCATCAATGGCAGCGTGGTCAACATCACCAGCTTCGGCCATGTCTCGAGCTCGCGCAATGTCTACAGCACGCGCAGCGACCTGCTGTTCGGCCTGCTGCAGCGCTGTGCCGAGCAGAAGATCGCCCTGGTCGCTGCCACCGACATCCACCTGGTTCAGGACCCGCAGGCCCGTGCCCCGGCATCGGCTGCCGAGGCACCTCCGTCTGCCGCCTGATACCGCTGCTGCGGTCGCTCCTGCAGTCGCTCTTGCAGTTGCGCCTGCAGCTGCAGACAGTGCTGCCAGACCCGCGCATCAAACAGCAGCTGCATATGCGCTGCATCGTCGACCTGATGGCGCTGCGCATTCGGCAGGACAGCCAGATCGGGGGGAAAGACGATGTTGTCGCTGCTGCTGCACCAGCAGCTGAATGGCACATCCTCGGGCGGCGGCCCCAGACGCTGCAGCCAGTCGCTGCCCTCGCGCATCTCCACGGCCGGCAGGCGCTGCGCAAACCGTGCCAGCCACGCCCCGCCATGCGGCGTGGCCACGGTGACCACATGGGCCGCATGGCGCGCGCGCTCACCGGCATCAAGCCGCTTGAGCCAGGCCCGCACCACCAGACCGCCCATGCTGTGCGCAACCAGAAGAGGGGCACAGCCGGTTTGCTGGACCATGGCTTTCACGCATCGGTCGAGATCGTCCACCATGGCGTTGACGGAGCTGCCATGCGCAGGCTCCAGCGTCATGGCCATGCCGGCAATGCCGCGCGACTTGAGCCTGCGCAGCCAGACGGTCCACACGCCACGGTTGCAGAAATAGCCGTGCACCAGTACTACGCCCACCTGCCCTTGCACTGGCCCTTGCACCTGCTTGCCTTCGACAGACACTCCATCGGGCTCGGCATGTTCGCCAAAAGGAATCTGCCAGCCAAACAACCGCCAGGCCCAGCGCCACTCCGACAGCCAGGCCCGCAGCGCGACCATGGCGGATGGCAGCGGCACACCGCGGCGGCGCAGCACCCTGCGCATCATCAGCATCTGCGTGCCCAGCTGCAGTCCGGCACCGCCCGCAATCAGGGCTGCACCGGCCAAGGCCGTCGCGACCGAGCGCGGCCACCAATAGCCGCACCAGAGCAGCAGCGCCAGCCAGCTGCCCATCACCACTGCGCGCCAGAACCAGGTATTCAAAGCCTGCACCTCCAGGCGCTAGCGTAGCAAGCATGCCGCTCAGCGCCTAGGACAAGCCCCCGTAGACCCTGACAGAGGGCATCCGCAGAATCAGCCGCAGCGCAGGTTTTGCACGCTGGCCTTCTTTGTTCAACCCGCCGCCCGCGTCCCTGGACGACGAGCGGCTTCTGCAAGGTACCTCTTCTATATGGACGCTGCCGCTCCCTGGTTCAAGAACTATCCGCCCAATGTGCCGCACGAAGTACAGCCCGAGCAGTACCGCTCGCTGGTACATCTGCTCGAAGAAGCCTTTTCCCAGCATGCACAGCGGCCGTTTTCCGTCTGCATGGACCGCTGGATGAGCTATGGCGAGCTGGACAAGCTATCCGCACAGATGGGGGCCTGGCTGCAGGGCCTGGGCCTGGAGCCGGGGGCACGCGTGGCCATCATGCTGCCCAATGTGCCGCAGTTCGCCGTCAGCATGGCCGGCGTGCTGCGCGCAGGCTTTACCTGCGTCAACGTCAACCCGCTCTACACCGCGCGCGAGCTCGAGCATCAGCTCAAGGACTCGGGTGCCACGGCCATCATCATCATGGAGAACTTTGCCCACACCCTGGCCCAGGTGCTGGAGCGCAGCCATATCCGCCATATCTGCCTGACCAGCATGGGCGATCTGCTCGGCGGCCTGTACGGCAGCTGGATCACCTTTGCCGTGCGCCACCTGGCCAAGATGGTGCCGGCCTTTGACCTGCCCCTTGGCTCGGATTCAGGCGCCGGCAGCCAGCCGCGCCAGGTCACCCTGTTCAGCAAGGCCCTGACCGAGGGCGCTGGACGCAGGCTCATTCCCAGCACGGCCACGCTGGACTCGATAGCCTTTTTGCAATACACGGGCGGCACAACAGGCCTGTCCAAGGGGGCAGTGCTGACCCATCGCAATATCGTCGCCGCCACGCTGCAGGCCCATACCTGGTTCACCCCTGCGCTGGAAGGCAGGGTCAAGGCCAATGAAACCCATATCGTGGCGGCCTTGCCGCTCTATCACATCTTCGCACTCACCGTGAGTCTGTTCGCCATGCGACTGGGCGGCAGCCTCAGTCTGATCCCCAACCCACGCGATATCCCGAAATTTGTGAAGGTGCTCAAGAAGCGGCCCTTCCATGTGCTGCCTGCCGTGAACACCTTGTTCAATGCGCTGCTTCACAACCCGGAGTTCCGCCAGCTCGATTTCTCGCAGTTGTTCATCTCCCAGGCCGGCGGCATGGCGGCATCCGAAGGCACAGCGCGTCAGTGGCAGCAGACCACGGGCTGCGCCATGATCGAAGGCTGGGGCATGAGCGAGACCTGCGCCATAGGCACGAACAATCCCGTCACCAACAAGGAGTTCACCGGCACCATAGGCCTGCCTCTGCCCGGCATCTCGGTCGCCATCAAGGACGATGAAGGCCGCAACCTGCCCAACGGCCAGGCGGGAGAGCTGTGCATCAAGGGCCCCAACGTCATGCACAGCTACTACAACCAGCCTGCAGAGACCGCCAAGGCCTTCACGGCCGATGGCTATATGCGCACCGGCGATATCGGTGTGCTGGACGATGAGGGATACACCCGCATCATCGACCGCAAAAAGGACATGATGGTGGTCAGCGGTTTCAACGTCTATCCGAACGAGCTGGAAAACGTCATCTCCATGTGCCCCGGCGTGCTCGAATGCGCAGCCGTGGGCGTCAAGGACGATCAGCAGGGCGAATCGATCAAGGTCTATGTGGTGCGCAGCGACCCCTCACTGACGGAAGACCGGGTCATGCGCTACTGCCAGGAGCAGCTGACAGGCTACAAGCGGCCACGCTATATCGAGTTCCGCGACGAGCTGCCCAAGACCAATGTGGGCAAGATCCTGAGGCGCGAGCTGCGGTCGAACTGAGTTTTTTCAGAAAATTTACGAGTTTTCCCGAAGACTTCCAAAGTTGCTGCTAGAATTGCGGTCTTCGGGTGATTAGCTCAGCGGTAGAGCACTGCCTTCACACGGCAGGGGTCACATGTTCGATCCATGTATCACCCACCAGTTAAAGCGCGATTAGCTCAGCGGTAGAGCACTGCCTTCACACGGCAGGGGTCACATGTTCGATCCATGTATCGCGCACCAGACAAAGCCTCTTGAATTTCGGTTCAAGAGGCTTTTTCTTTGCCCGCACGGCAGACCGCCTCCCTCTTTTGCAGGATGCCTGCCCACCGATACGGCTTGCATAATGGTCTTCAAAGACAAGCTGCGCACACTCCGCAGCATTCACAAGAAGACATTGCCATGAGCCACACCGCCACCCTGGTCTGGGGAGACCATCTGCTCATGGGCCACGGGCCCATGGACGAGCTGCACGAGGAATTCGTCGAGCTGATTGCCCTGCTGCAAACCGCCGAAGACAGCGAGCTGCCCAGTCTGCTGCAAGCCATGCAGACCCATCTGCAGCACCACTTTGCCGAAGAGGACCAGTGGATGCTGAGTACCGGCTTCCCGCCACGCGACTGCCATATCGACGAGCATGCGGCCGTGCTCAAGTCCGTGGCAGAAGTCCGCGTCAAGCTCGCCGAAGGCAATGTCGCCCTTTGCCGCGATCTGACCCAAGCCCTGGTGGACTGGTTTCCCGGCCACGCCACGCATCTCGATTCGGCCCTGGCGCACTGGCTGTCCAAGCAGCGCTTTGGCGGCAAGCCCGTGGTGATTCGCCGCCGCATCCTGTCTTCGACCGAGTCACACTGAGCAGCCCGCCCGCGCGACAGCTGCATGATGAGCGGCCTGCTAGGCTTGAGCAAAACACAAAGCACCGCACAGGAGACCAGCTCGATGAATGCATCCCCGGCAATGCATGTCCCACTGCCGCCCGGCATGACCGTGCTGGAGCGCGGTTGGCTGTCGGCCAACAACATCGTCTTTGCCGCGCAGGCCGGCGATGCCGAAGGCGCTGCCGTCATCGACACCGGCTATGTCACGCATAGCGCGCAAACCCTGGCGCTGATCGAAAGCACGCTGGCAGGTCAGCCGCTGGCACGCATTCTCAACACCCATCTGCACAGCGACCATTGCGGCGGCAATGCCGCACTGCAGCAGGCTTATCCACAGGTGCAGACCTTTATCGCACCAGGCCAGGCCGAGCTGGTACGCAGCTGGGACGAGGCCGCCCTCAGCTACGCCCCCACGGGGCAGGAATGCCCGCGCTTTGACATCACGGGCCTGCTGCAGCCGGGCAGCACGGTACGCCTGTCGGGCCGCGACTGGCAGGTCCACGCAGCCCCCGGCCATGATCCGCATTCGGTGATTCTGTTCGAGCCCGACAGCCGCATCCTGATCTCTGCCGATGCGCTATGGGAAAACGGCTTTGGCGTGGTCTTCCCCGAGATCGAAGGCATTGCCGCCTTTGACGAGGTCGCCGCGACCTTGGACGTGATCGAGCGCCTGGAGCCTCGCCTTGTCGTGCCCGGACACGGCGGCTTGTTTGGCGATGTGCAGGCGGCTCTGGGCATTGCCCGCAAGCGGCTGGCCGGCTTTGTCCAGGCGCCGCAACGCCATGCCAGCTATGCCGCCAAGGTGCTGCTCAAATACAAGCTGCTGGAGTGGCAAAGCATCAAAGTGCAGGATCTGCAGCGCTGGGTGCATGCCACCCCCTATTTCGGCATCCTGCACCAAAGCTACTTCGGTGGCCAAACGGAACAGCAATGGCTGGACGGCCTGGTCGCAGGCCTGGTTGCCAGCGGCGCGGCCGAGCTGCGGCGCGATGCGACCGGTGCCCCCGTCCTGCTCAATCAATGAGGCACGCTCAGTGACGCACTGTCGGTGACGAGCGATCAGAGAGATGTGCTCAGGGCTGCACTGTGGCGGCAACCAGCCGCATGACCAGCGGACGCACCAACACCACGCATGCAAAGGCCGAAGGCATGGCCAGCGCATAGGCCTTGAGCACCCGCCACCCGTAGCCTGCGCCCAGACCGCCGTTGGCAGCCACGATGATGCAGCACATGAGAAATGCCATGATCAGCGCCATGTAGAAGGCAAACACCAGGGGCGTGTAGCGCTTGTGCAGCTTGCGGCGCAGTATTGCAGTCAGCTGTGAAGGCGGACTTGTCGCTTCAGTCATTCGCGCTCAGTTCCTCGTGGTGAGCGGCCTCGCCCTGCTTCCAGTAGGACGCAATCCGCATGCGCTTGGGATTGGCACCGGGCTTGGCCAGAATGCGCTTGCGCAGATCGGCCATGGCACGATTCTCGCCAGCCGCCCAGACAAAGCCCTCGCCTTCGGGCAGATCCAGCGCATCGACGGCCGCGGCCAGGGACGGCACCCACAGCAGATCCAGCTTCGCAGCACTGCTCCAGCGGCGCTGGTCAGCCGGATTGGCGATCTGCACCCGCACGATGGCGCGGCTGCCGGCCGGCAGTTCCGCCAGACGGCGCTCCATGGCGGGCATGGCGCTTTCATCGCCCAGCAGCACATGCCAGTCCAGATCGGCGGGCACGACCAGGCTGCCGCGCGGGCCGGCCAGACCCAGCCACTGACCGATGGGTGCCGTGCGCGCCCATTCCACAGCCGGGCCCGAGCCATGCTCGGCGAACTCCAGCTGCAGCGTGTTGCGGGCGACGTCATGGTTCAGCGGCGTGTAGTCGCGCATGGTGGGGCGCTCGCCGTCGATATGGGGGCGGCCGTCGACCATCTGCGGCAGATTGGGCCTATCCATCCCGGCCTGGGGCAGGATGAGCTTGGTATGGTCGTCAAAGCCCGCGCTGACAAAGCCTGCCAGCTCGGGGCCGCCCACGGTCAGGCGGATAAAGCCGGGGCTGAGCTGCTCGCGCGCCAGCAGCTGTACATGGCGCGAGCGGAATTCGTGGCGTACACGCTGCATGATGGACACTGTCTCGGTGTTGGACATGATTTTCATTAAGTTGATAAAGTCCACGAAATATCCATTAATAAGTTGACTAAGTCAACAAACAACCTTTCCCACCATGAGTTCATCCATCGCTGCCGAAGTGTTCGAGGTGCTGCACGATCTGCTGCACCTGTTTCGCGCGCGCCTGCTTGAGTCGCTTGAAGCGGTGCAACCGGGGCTGACCTTCAACGAATTCCGCATCCTCATGCACACCGGTCGTCACCCCGGCATCACGCAAAAGGAACTGGTCGAGCACAGCCACACCGACAAGGCCCAGATGGCGCGCACCCTGGCTCAGCTGCAGGACAAGGGCTGGCTGGAGCGCTCGGCCAGCGAAGCCGACAAGCGCGTGCGCTGCCTGCAGCTCAGCGCCCAGGGACAGCAACTGTTCGATCAGCTCAGACACCGGCGCGAGCAGATAGCCACCGAGCTGCTCAGCGACTTTCCCGAAGCCCAGCAGGGCTTGTTGCACGAGTTGCTGCTGCAGGCCAAGGACAGCGCCCAGGCCACGCGACCGTAAAGACTCTCAAAAAAGAAGCATGCAGCGCATGCTGATCAATGATTTCAATGCTATATCACCTTGAAATACATATATGAAAGGCGATATGCGCTCTCATATTCGAAGTGAAGCGAGTGCCCGCCTCCCTTGGCAATTTTGCTGTGCAACAACGTCAGATATGATTCTCCGTAAACTTCCGAAAAGCAATATTGGGAATCATTATCATTTAATGAATTCGTACCCGAGTACGCTTTAGCCCGCCAGAACTTCGCCCAAGATCGGCCTGCACGGAAAATTCGGCGAAACCGAGGAGAGCGTCAGCCTGACCGGCCACTATCACAACCTGCTGTGCATGTGCGCCAAGACCTGAGAACGTGTTCTGAAAGCGGCCGAACTGCTCAGGGCCTGTGCTTTTCGGCGCAACCGACCAGGTGGTTGTGCATGCTGGTCATGCACTGGTACATATCGCGCGAGCGGCCCGTGGCGGCCTTGCAGTCGCCGACCGTGGCCTGCGAGCGCAGCTTCACGAAGTTGCCCGCCGAGCTGTCGTACTGGGCCTGGGTGATATAGCCGCCCCTGAGGTTTTTCTGGCCGTTTTCCAGCATGGTCTCGATCTGGCTGCGGATGTTGTCCACCGCCAGCGCGCAGTTCAGCGCCACTTCCTTGCCGTCGACCTTTCTCAGGCCCTGGGCCAGACCGTCGGCCATTTCCTGAGCGCCCTTGGGCAGCTTCCTGGTGCCGTCGGGATTGCGTGCCTCAGCTCCCTCGCCAAAGCGCCCCGCGCCCGCACCCGAGCTGCCGTTGGGCGAGACCTTGACCTGCGACGCATCCGCCTGCTGCGGCGGCAGTTGCGAGCCGTAATGCGTCTGCCCCTGCGCATCCACCCATTTGTAGACGGGCTGTGCCATCAGGGCACCGACCCAGACCAGTCCCAGCGTGGCGATGAGCACGCGGCCTCTTGCTGCTGACATTGCGACTTTCTCCCTCACTCGGTATGGGTCTGCCATGCGCAGAACCCGTATTTGTAAAGAAGTGTATCCAATCATCAGGGATATGAAAACAGGAGCTGCCTGCGCTTTTTCATCATTGATTTCAGACATAAAACAGTGTGAAACCCATGAGCAAAATACGCTGACAGCTCCTGATTCAGAAGCTCATGCCGCTCGTGAAGCGTTCAGCCTCAGAACTTCATGTTCGCCGTGATCCAGAAGGTGCGGCCGGCTTGGGTAACGCCGGACACCGAGGAGCCGCCCTGGAAATAGCTGTTCACCCAGGTCGGCGTGCCGTTGACGCTCACCTGCTGGTACTTGCGGAAATCCTTGTCGAACAGATTGAAGATGCTGGCGTTCAGGCTCAGGCTCTTGTTGACCTGATAGCTGCCGCCCAGATGGAACAGCGCATAGCCCTTGATATCGCCCACGGCATCGAACACGGCCTTGTTGGCATTGCTCAGATTGTCGTAGGCGCCACTGAAGCGCGGGCTCTTGCTGCGGTACTCGCCGCGTGCCCACAGACGCCACTGGCTGCTCGGGGTCCAGTCCAGCTGGGCGCTGGCTATGTGCTTTGCGGTGTTGGCCAGCTGACCGTTCTTGCGGCCTCCTTCGATCACCTCGCTGTTGGTCCAGGTGTAGCCGGCCTTGACAGCCCAGTCCTTGGCCAGCTGGGCGCGGCTGCTCAGCTCCAGACCCCAGGTCTTGGCCTTGTCCGCATTGATGGAGTAATTGGCCGTGGGGTTGTAAGCGCAGCTGGAGATGTAGACCGAGCCAGGCTTGTTAGGATCACAAGAGCCGCCCGAGGCGATCTTGTCCTTGACATCGTTGTGGAAGAACGTGGCCGCGCTGGTCCAGCCTGCCTTGTTGTCGAACAGGGCCGACAGCTCCACATTGGTGCTGGTCTCGGGCTTGAGGTTGGGGTTGCCGATATTGATGGTCTGGCCCTGGCCGCTAATGCCGCTGACACCGTCGATCAGCTGGTTAAGGCGCGGCGCCTTGAAGCCCTGGCTCACGCCGCCCTTGAAGGTCCAGTTCGTCGTCGCATCCCAGACCAGATAAGCGCGCGGGCTGAACTGGCCGCCAAAGGCGTCATGGTGGTCATAGCGGCCGCCCAGCGTGGCGGTCAGTCCCTGGCGCAGGCGCCACTCGTCTTCCACGAACAGCGACCACATGGTCTGCTTGTGGCTTTGCGGCAGCAGCCCGTCCTTGAGCTTGGCATCCCAGAACTGGCCGCCTACGGTCAGCATATGGGCATCGCCCAGGGGGGCCACCAGCTTGCTGTCCAGCACCAGATTGGTGGTCTTGAGCTCGCGATCGGCACCAGCACGCGGGTCGCCCTTGGGCACTGACGCGCCGGGGATGGTGCGGCCAATGGTCTCGGTTTCGGTATGCATCAGGCTGCTTTCCAGCGTGCCAAAACCCAGGCGGCTGGTATGACCGATGCTGACCTGATCGCGGTTGAAACGCAGCGCATCGCGATAACCGGGCTGCGAACCAGGCTTGGCAACCGCATCGCGATTGCCCAGACGGCCATCCTCGTTGTTGTACCAGGTGCGGCCCTGGTCCACGTCCAGCCAGATATCGTGATAGCGGCTGGGCGTCAGCGTCAGCTTGGCACCCAGGCTGTGCTGGCGGCTTTGCGCCGGCGCGGGGTTGCGTGAACCGGCGGGCTGTGCGGCGCCAGGGGCCAGCACCCAGTCCGAGGCATCGCGGTTGAAGGTGCTGCCACGCACGGCCAGGCCCAGCACGTCCTGCTTGATGGGGCCGTTGATGTAGAAGCTGCTCTTGTACTGGTTGCCCCATTCGCTGTCTTGCGGAATGCCGGCGCCCACGCTGACTTCGCCACCCCACTCCTTGCTGACCTTGCGCGTGATGATGTTGATCACGCCGCCCATGGCGTCCGAGCCGTAAAGCGTGGACATGGGGCCGCGAATGACCTCGATACGCTCGATGGCCGACATGGGCGGCATGAAGCTGGTCAGCGCCGCACCAAAGCCGTTGGGCGTGACGTCGCCCGCCACGTTCTGGCGGCGCCCGTCGATCAGGATCAGCGTGTAGTCGCTGGGCATGCCACGGATGCTGATATCGAGACCGCCGGTCTTGCCGGTGCCGCCCATCACATCAATGCCTTCCACGCCCTGCAGGGCTTCTGCCAGATCGCGGAAGTTCTTGGTCTCAAGCTCCTGGCGCGTCACGACGGAGATGGAGGCCGGGGCATTTTTCAGCTCTTGCTCGAAGCCGGAGGCAGAGACCACCACCTCCTCCATGGCGGACTCCCTGGCTTGTGCAAAAGCATTGCCGGCGCATGCAGCGGCAGCGGCCAGGGCCAGTAAACGGGGTTGCCAGCGAATATGGCGGGCGCGGCTGAGAGCTGAGTTGGACATGATGACTCCTCGGCCTGCCTCGGGCAGGTCGTTCACAGATACGGGTAGGAAGCGGCGGCCCGGTGGGCCTTCTGGACAGCTGGCAGGCAGCTAAAGGGAGACAAAGCCGAGGTTGTATGTGACGTTATGGGCTCTGACGGTTGCAATTATGTACTTTTGTAAACGCAAACCAATCTCATTCGCCATCTGTTTGTAGGTTATTCACCTACATAGGACTTTGCGTGCTATCTCGCGCGCGCTCCGGCGCGGGTCCTCTTTCGGGTCTTGGTTGAGCACTTCAAACGTTCAACAAAAAAGCGCTCTGACCCTCTCGGGCAGAGCGCTTTTTACTATCGTCAAATGAGCAATCAGCTCATCGAGACACCCGCTTATGGCAAGTCCTTCATGGTCTCGGGATCATTGGCCGGGCGCGGGCCTATGGTGCCCAGACGGCTTTTGAGCGACTGTGGCTGGCCGGTGATCAGTGCCGCATAGTTGGTGGTGTTGGAGAGCACCTTCTTCACATAGTCGCGGGTCTCGCTGAAGGGCACGTTCTCGGCCCAGATGGCGGCGTCCAGCGTGGGGCCGTTGCGCCAGCTGCGCGGGCGGCCCGGGCCGGCGTTGTAACCCGCGGCCGCCAGCGCCATCGAGCCCTCGAAGTCGTCCAGCGCCAGCTTGAGATAGGAGGTGCCGATGGTGATATTGGTGTCGCGGTCGTTGATCATGTCGGGCGTGAAGCCCGTCATGCCGATCTTCCTGGCCGTCCAGCGCGCCGTGGCCGGCATCACCTGCATCAGCCCCGAAGCGCCCACGCCCGAGCGGGCATCCATGATGAAGCGGCTCTCCTGACGGATCAGGCCATAGACATAGGCCGGGTCCAGCCCGATATTGCGCGACTTGGCCAGCACCGTGTCGTGATAGGGCATGGGAAAGCGCTGCTTCCAGTCGGCAAAGGTCTTGGTGCGCTCGCTGGTGTTGATGCAGCGATCCCAGACCTGGCGCTCGCAGGCCAGATCGGCGGCCGCATACAGCTCGCGGTCTTCCATGCCGCCGGGCTGGTGCAGATTGGTGGAGTAGTTCCACTCGCGCACGCCTTCGCTGCGCAGCCCCATGCCGATGGCATACAGGCTGCGGCTCAGGCCTGGGTTGCTGCGCGCCGCCGCCTTTTCCTGCGCCGTCAACGGCGCGGGCGCGGGCGGCACGGTGATGCGCTGACCGATTTCCTCCAGCGCCAGTTGCTCATAGAAGCTGTGGCTGCCGGCCGTGTCCTCCAGCAGTTGGCGGGCTTCGGCCTTTTCCTCGGCATTGGGGCGGCCCGCCAGCATGGCCTTGGCTTTCCAGTAAGCCCAGGCCGGGTCGGTGCGCTCCGGGCCCATGGCGTCGATGGCACGGCGCACGGCCTTCCAGTCGCCGGCGCGCAACGCGGCACGGGCCTTCCAGCCCAGCAGGTCGTCGCTCAGGTCTTCGTTGCGGCGCACCTTGCCGAAATAGCTATTGGCATCGGGCGAGAGCTTGAAGGCGGCCTGCTTGCCGGCCACGGCCCAGGCCCAGTTGCGCTCCTCGCCGTTGAGTTGGGCACCCCAGCCGCCGTCGATCTGCGTGGCTGCCGCATCGGGGTCGCTGGCCGCCATGCGGATCAGCGCCAGCAGGGCCAGCTCCTTGCGCTCGCGACCGCGCGCCTTGCTCTGGCCTGCCAGGTATTTGGCGGGCGAGGCAAACACCTGCGCCACCTGGTCGACCGCTTCGGGGGCGACGATGGCCACCGCATCACGGGCCGCCTTCTGGCGATTGGCTTCGGTGGCCACACGGGCACGGCGCCAGACATCGGCGTCGGTGATCAGCTTGTTCGCATACAGCTGGCCGGCGGCCGTGGTACAGCCGTCATCGGCATCCTTTTGCGCCAGCCACAGATCGCGTACCTGCTGGCCCACATTGGGCGCGCCCCGGCCTTGCAAGGCGTCGGCCAGCAGGGCGTAACAGGTGACGGACTTGTCGTCGCGCATGCGGAACTTGGGATAGACCTGGCTGAAGGTGTTCCAGTCGCGCTGCTTGCCCAGCAGCAGCAGCCAGTCGTTGCGCAAGCGGTCTTCCTGGTAGGTGCCGGCATAGCGGTTCAGAAAACCCTGGATTTCATCGGGCGATGCGCTCTCCAACCGGTTCTTGAGTTCCCAGTAAGCGGCCCAAGGTTCGAGGGGGTGACCGGCCGCCTGGGGCAGGAGCTGGGTCAGCGCCGCCTGATTGCGGCTGCGGAATGCTTTTTGCATGTCCAGCAACACGGCATCGCCCGGGTTTTGTGCCTGCGCAAACGGAGCAGCTACAGTCAGCAGGGAAGCCGCACAAAGCGGTGTCAAAATCTTCAGCCAGTGCATGGAGGAAATTATCCGATGGACAAAGCAGCGTTACGCCGCAAGTTGATTGAACTGCGCCTCAACCTTCCAGATCGCCTGCAACGCGCCGATGCGCTGCAGCAGGTGATGCGCTTTTGGCTGATGGAGCGGCCCGATACCGTGATTGGTGCCTACTGGCCCATCAAGGGAGAGTTCGACCCGCTGCCAGCCCTGCATCGCTGGAAGGAAGATGGTGAGCTACAGGGTACTCCACAAAGGCGCAGGATCGGGCTGCCGGTGATAGACAAACAGCGCAAGACGCTGAGTTTTCACGCCTGGTACCCCGGTTGCCCGATGGAGGAGGACGCCTATGGCATTCCCAAGCCCAAGGATACCGAACTGCTGGTGCCCACGCTGCTGTTTGTCCCCTGCGTAGGCTATGCGGCCGGCGGCTACCGCCTGGGCTATGGCGGCGGCTTCTATGACCGCACGCTGGCCGAGCTGAGCCCGCGCCCGTTTACCGTGGGCCTGGGCTACACCAATGGCTATGTCGATGACTTCCAGCCCGAGGCCCATGACCTGCCGCTGGACGCCATCCTCAACGACAACGGCGTGGTCTGGCCCGTCTAACCTTTGAATCGCTTTGATCGCTTTGCCTATGAATCGTCCCCGCAAGAACATTCCCCAGCGCCGCTACCGCCCGCGCCCCCCGCTGACCGTGATGCAGCTGCCGCTGACTGCGGCAGAGCTGCAGCGGCTGCAAGCCCATATGCGCCGCCATGGCGCGCTCGCCCTGACACCGCGCCAGCACGATGCCATCTGGGACTTTCTGTTCGAGCGCCCGGAAAGCCAGACCTGGCTCAGCCAGATGACGGCGCAGATTCAGGCCGGGCAGATCGCCACACGCCCCGGCGCCTGAATCGGGCCCATCGAAAAAATGCTCCTTATTAAGGAGCATTTACCGCCTTCAATCAAAGGACTTCAGCGCTTTATCAGCCTGAAGTCCTTTTTTATCAAGCGCAAGCAGCTATCAATTTCAAGTTGCGGCCTGACTGGCGCGCCAGTTGTGCCAGCCCGATGCACGCAGCTCGCAGGCCGGGCAGCTGCCGCAGCCATAGCCCCATTCGTGCAGCGCATCGCGCGTGCCCTGGTAGCAGGTATGGGTCTCGGTGCGGATCAGCTCCACCAGATCGCTGCCGCCCAGATCCTGGGCCAGCTGCCAGGTCTGGGCCTTGTCCAGCCACATCAGCGGCGTATCGATGCGCAGCCGGCGCTCCAGGCCCAGGTTCAGCGCCAGCTGCTGGGCCTTCATGGTGTCGTCGCGGCAATCGGGGTAGCCCGAGTAATCGGTCTCGCAGACGCCGGTGACGATCACCGTCAGGCCGCGCCGATAGGCCAGCGCGCCGGCCAGCGTCAGAAACAGCAGGTTGCGGCCCGGCACAAAGGTGTTGGGCAGGCCGTCGGCCTGCATGGCAAAAGCCACATCCTCGGTCAGGGAGGAGCCGCCAATCTGCTTGAGCACATCGAGCGACAGCACATGGTCCTCGCCCAGACGCGGCGCCCACTGGGGAAAGCGCTCAGCCAGTTGCTCGCGCACGCCTGCGCGCACCTGCATCTCCACGCTGTGGCGCTGGCCGTAGTCAAAGCCCAGCGTCTCCACGCGCTCGAACATGGCCAGGGCCTGAGCCAGGCAGGTGGTCGAGTCCTGGCCGCCCGAGAACAGCACCAGCGCGCCCTTGTGGTGACCAGCCCCTGCCACATGCGCGGCCAGGTTTGCAGAAGAAGTCGAAGTATTTGCCATAGTGCTGCGATTACATCATCCGCCGCGCCGCCCCGGCATGACTGTGGAATCAAAACACACAGACCGCCCGCCCCAAGCTTGATAAGCTGCACGGCAAACCACACAGGAGTCCGCCATGAAGCTCTATATCGGCAACAAGAATTACTCGTCCTGGTCCATGCGGCCCTGGGTGCTGATGCGCCAAAGCGGCATCAGCTTCGAAGAGCTCACACTGCGCTTTGACAGCTTTGCGCCCAACTCCAGCTTCAAGCTGCAGGCGCTGGCACTCGCCCCCACCGGCAAGGTGCCACTGCTGGTCGATGGGGGGCTGATCATCTGGGACAGCCTGGCCATCTGCGAATACCTGGCCGAGCGCTTTCCCGACAAGCACCTATGGCCGCAGACCGTGGCCCAGCGTGCCCGTGCGCGCAGTCTGGTGGCACAGATGCACAGCGGCTTCGGTGCGCTGCGCAGCCTCTGCCCCATGAATATCGAAGCCCAGTTGCAGGAGACCGGTGCCCGGCTCTGGGCCGAGCATGCCGATCTGCGCAGCGATGTCCAGCAGCTCGAAGAACTCTGGACCCCGCTGCTGAGCACCGCCAGCGGCCCCATGCTGTTTGACCAGTTCAGCATTGCCGATGCCTTTTTTGCGCCGGTGTGCATGCGCATCAACGGCTACGGCCTGCCAACCTCGGCCCCGGTACGCGCCTATATACAGCGCATCACCCAGCTGCCCGCCACCCAGGAATGGATTCATGCCGCCTTGGCCGAGCAGGACTTTCTGCAGTTCGAAGAGCCCTATCGCCAGCAGCGCTGAGTCCGCCATCCCGCGATTGCGGTATCTGCAGGCCGGCTCGCAGCCACTACCATTGCAGCATGAGTGAATTCAAGGTTTTCAAGGTAGGCGGCGCCGTGCGCGATGCGTTGCTGGGCCTGCCCGTCAACGACACGGACTGGGTGGTGGTCGGAGCCACACCGGAGCAGATGAGCGCGCGCGGCTTCGTGCCCGTGGGGCGCGACTTTCCGGTGTTCCTGCACCCCCAGACCCATGAGGAATATGCGCTGGCTCGCACCGAGCGCAAGAACGGCATGGGCTATCGCGGCTTTGTGGTTCACACCGCTGCCGATGTGACGCTGGAAGAAGACCTGGCGCGGCGCGATCTGACCATCAACTCCATCGCTGCTCCTGCCGACTGGACAGGCAACGACGGCCTCGAAGACCTGGTGGATCCCTATCGCGGCCAGCAGGATCTGAAGGATCACGTGCTGCGCCATGTGACCGATGCGTTTCGCGAAGACCCGGTACGCATTCTGCGCCTGGCCCGCTTTGCGGCGCGCCTCACCGATTTCTCCGTCGCCCCCGAAACCATGGAACTCATGCGCGAGATGGTGGCGGCCGGCGAGGTCGATGCCCTGGTGCCCGAGCGCGTGTGGCAGGAAATCAGCCGCGGCCTGATGGAGGCCCAGCCCTCTCGCATGTTCGACATCCTTCGCGAATGCGGGGCTCTGGCCCGGCTGCTGCCCGAGCTCGACAAGCTCTGGGGCGTGCCCCAGCGCGCCGAATACCACCCCGAGATCGATTGCGGCGTGCATGCCATGATGGTGCTGGACATGTCGGCCCGCTTGCAGGCACCGCTGTCCGTGCGCTTTGCCTGCCTGTGCCATGACTTCGGCAAAGGCACCACGCCGGCCGATGTGTTGCCCCGCCATATCGGCCACGAACAGCGCAGCGCCCGCCTGCTGCTTCAGGTCTGCGAGCGCTGGCGCGTGCCCAACGACTGCAAGGAGCTGGCCGAGGTCGTGGCGCGCGAGCATGGCAACATCCATCGCAGCCACGAGCTCAATGCCGCCGCCCTGCTGCGCCTGCTGGAGCGCTGCGATGCCATACGCAAGCCCCAGCGCTTCGAGGAAGCCTTGCTGGCCTGCGAATGCGACGCACGCGGGCGTCTGGGCTTTGAAGAGGCGGCCTACCCCCAGCGCCAGCGCCTGGGCAATGCCCTGAAGGCGGCTCTGGCCGTGGAAACCGCCCCCGTTGCCCAGGCCGCAGCGCAGCGCGGCCTCAAGGGCAAGGCCATTGGCGATGCCGTGAGCAAGGCGCGCGAGCAGGCGATTGCCGCCTATCTGGAAGGCTGCGCCTAGCAGTGCGCGCGCCGAGATGCTAGCGACAGGGATGGGCACGGCTTGAGTTAAGTCAAAGAAGGTATGCTGCAGCCATTGCACAGTACGGGATGGCTGCGGCGGTTCGCTCCGCCCGAGCCATGCAGCGGGTCACGAAACCTGCTGCAACACCCATGCCATACCGGCATGGTTCTTTGACGGGCAAGTGTCCGGCCCACAGGCCACGGCCTTGCCCTCTTGCTTCAAGGAGGTGCTCTGATGTCCTTACCCCAGACCATGAAAGCCGCCGTGGTGCGTTCCTTCGGGAAACCGCTCACGATTGAAGAAATGCCGGTGCCCCGACCGACAGACGATCAGATCCTGGTCAAGATCGCTGCTTCCGGCGTCTGCCACACCGATCTGCATGCAGCCGAAGGCGACTGGCCTGTCAAGCCTCATCCGCCCTTCATTCCCGGCCACGAGGGCGTGGGCTATGTGGCGGCGGTGGGCAAGAACGTCAAGCATGTCAAGGAAGGCGATCGCGTGGGCGTGCCCTGGCTGCACAGCGCCTGCGGCTTCTGCCGCCACTGCATAGGCGGCTGGGAGACCTTGTGCGAATCTCAGACCAATACCGGCTATTCGGTCAACGGCGGCTTTGCCGACTACGCGCTGGCCGATCCCAACTATGTGGGCCATCTGCCGTCCAACGTGAGCTTTATCGATGTCGCTCCCGTGCTCTGCGCCGGGGTTACGGTGTACAAGGGGCTGAAAGTCACCGATGCCAAGCCCGGCGACTGGGTGGTGATTTCCGGCATCGGCGGCCTGGGCCACATGGCCGTGCAATATGCCAAGGCCATGGGCTTCAACGTCGCGGCCGTCGACATCGATGACAGCAAGCTCGCTCTGGCGCGTCAGCTGGGCGCCACCGTCACTGTCAACGCAAAGACCACCGATCCGGCGGCCTATCTGCAAAGAGAGATTGAAGGCGCCCATGGCGTGCTGGTCACTGCCGTGTCGCCCAAGGCTTTCGAGCAGGCGCTGGGCATGGTGCGCCGCGGCGGCACGATTTCGCTCAACGGCCTGCCGCCCGGCGATTTTCCGCTGCCGATCTTCTCCATGGTGCTCAAGGGCATCACCGTGCGCGGCTCCATCGTCGGCACGCGCCTGGACCTGCAGGAGTCGCTGGACTTTGCGGCTCAGGGCAAGGTCAAGGCCACCGTATCCACCGACAAGCTGGAAAACATCAACGACATCTTTGCCCGCATGCACGAAGGCAAGATCGAAGGCCGCGTGGTGCTGGACATCGCCGCCTGAGAGCCTGACCGGCCTCGCCACGGGGCCGGGTGAGCGGGCCCGGCTCCCGCGAAGCCGGTGCTCAGATCACCGATCGCACCCAGCGCACGATCTCCGAGGCAGGCATTGCCCCGGAGATGCGGGCCAGTTCCTGGCCTTCCCTGAAGATCACCATGGTCGGAATGCTGCGGATGCCCAAGGGTGCGGCGGCCTGCGGGTAAGCCTCGGTATCGAGCTTGGCCAACTGCGCCTGCCCCGCCAGCTGCTGCGCCGCCTGGGCAAAGGCCGGCGCCATCATGCGGCAGGGGCCGCACCAGGGGGCCCAGAAATCCACGACCACCGGCACTTGGCTGCGCCCGGTGTGTCTGGCAAAGCTGTCGTTGTCCAGTGCCACGGGCTCGCCCGTCACAAGAGCCTGGTGGCAGCTACCGCAATCAGGCTGATTGCCCAGCTGCTCTTTGGCGATGCGATTGGTGGTGTGGCAATGAGGACAGACGTAGTGCAGGGATTCGGACACAGGAGCAACCTTTCTAGGATTGACGCAAACAGGAATGCGACAACGGCCTGCCTGCCGAGGCAGTCGCCTTGCCTGAACCCGCTTTGCGTAAGTCGTGCTTTCTTTGGCAATGCCTGACAGTGCCAGCAGGCACTGCTCGGGCTCAGGCTCGTATGTGCAGCCAAAGCCTGCAGATTCAAGTCGGCCGGCCTCAGAACGTGTCTACGACCTCAGAGCTTCACAAAGCGGGCAATCAGCGCCGCCACCACGCTGAGCAGCACGGTGCTGGCCACCGGCAGGAAGAACTCCTTGCCGAACAGGCGAAAGCGGAAGTCGCCGGGCAGACGCCCCAGCCCTATGCGCTGCAGCCAGCCGTGCAGCCCGTTGACGAGCAACAGGGCCAGAAAAATGACGATCAACCAGCGAATCATGAGGCCGCAAGTATAGAGGCCTGCCGTGCTGACGGCCTGAGCGCCCATGCTGGCAGACAGCCATTCCGTTTATGCATGACATGCTTCCCAAAGATTGATTGACCTCAACTCCCCCCTCTGCCCATGATGTCCACGCCCTGCGCCATGCAGGGACCGGGCCCGTGCGTCTGCCGTCAGGGCCCGCGAACTACAAACAACGAGACATACCGTGCCCCTGACCTTCTCACGCAAACAGATTCTTCTGAGCGCAGCGCTGCTAGGCGCTTGCCTGGCCCTGCCTGCTGCCGCCGACAGCTTCCCCAATCGCCCGCTCAAGCTGGTCGTGCCCTTCTCGCCCGGTGGCAATACCGATGTCGTGGCTCGCCTGGTCGGCCAGGGTCTGGCCGAGGCGCTGGGCCAGCCGGTCGTGGTGGAGAACGTCCCCGGAGCCAACGGTGCCATCGGTGCCAGCCGCGTCGCAGCCGCCGCCAATGACGGCTACACCCTGCTGTTCGGCACGGCGGGTACGCAGGCCATCAATCCCAGCCTGTACCGCAATCTCAGCGAGAAAAGCCTGGACGACTTCGAGTACGTCGCTCTGGTGACCTCGATTCCCAATGTGCTGGTGGTCAACGAGTCGAAAACGCCGGTCAAATCGGTGGCCGAGCTGGTGAGTTACGCGCGCGAGCGCCGCGCCGGGATGAGCTATGGCTCGCCGGGCATGGGCTCCACCGTGCATCTGTCGGGCGAGCTGCTCAAGAGCGCCGCCAAACTGGACCTGGTTCACGCGCCTTACAAGGGCAGCGCTCCGGCACTGACCGATCTGATCGGCGGCCAGATTGATTTCATCTTCGAGAACATCACGCCGGCGCTGCCCTTCATCCAGGGCGGCAAGCTCAAGGCGCTGGCCGTGACCTCCGCCGAGCGCCTGCCGCAGCTGCCGCAGGTCCCGACCATGAAGGAAAGCGGCTTTCCGTCCTTTGTGACCGCCACCTGGAACGGCGTGCTGGCCCCCAAGGGGACACCACGAGCCGTGGTTCAGCGCCTGGAAGCGGCCACGCTCAAGGTGGCCAGCAGCCCCGAGTTCAAGGCCAGGGTCGCGGCACTGGGCGGCGAACCGCGCCTGCTCGGCTCAAGCGCGTTCCGCGACTTCACGCGCACCGAGTACAAGCACTGGGGCAGCATCATCCAGGCCGCCAGACTGGAAAAGCAGTAAGCGCACCAGGCACGCAGACGCTATAGCCGGTGCGTGCGGTCGCCCTGCACAAAGCCCAGCGGCGTCCAGGGCTCCACGCCCTTGGACAGGGCAACGACCTTGAACAGCTCGCCCATCTCGTGCTCCATGACCAGCTTGGAGGCCATGGAGCGGGCCTTGATGCCCGCCGCATCGAGCTTGGGCGCAAGTCCGCAGTTGATGAGAAAGTGCGCCTGATTGGTGTAGCCCAGCACGTCGAAGCCCGCATCCTGGGCCGCCACGGCCGTGCCCGTGAAATTGACGTGGGCCGTGATGTCCTTGAGGCCGACCAGCACCAGAGGGTCGTTGTCCACCTGATGCTGGTAGTGGCAGACCAGGGTCCCCATATGGCGCTGTTCGTGGTAGTACTCGCTCTCGCCAAAGCCGTAATCGATGAAAAAAGCGGCTCCCCGGGTCAGGCGCTCGCCCAGGGTGTGGATAAACGCCTCGCCCTGGCGGTGGATTTCGGTCAGAAAGTCATGCGGGCCGCCGATATCCACAGGCGGACGCAGTTCGGTGAGCCGGTCTTCCCAGGCAAAGGCCGCCTCATCACCGTCACCTGCGAGCACCACGCCGCGCTCATGCCATTGGCCCTGGGTGCGCTGCAGCAGTTGCACCGGCATGGCGTCCAGCACCTCGTTGCCGATGATCACGCCTTGCATGGCGTCCGGCAGCGCATCCACCCAGCGCACCAGATGCTCGTACTTGGCCAGCGCCAGCTTCTGGCGCGCGCGCAGCGTGCCCGAGAGATCGACGATGGTGTAGCGCTCAGGCAACGCGCCCTGGGCCGCCAGCTCGTCAAGGATCTGCAGCGCCAGCGCGCCCGTTCCCGCACCGAATTCCCAGATCTCGCGGGTATTCGTTTTTTGTAGCGCTTGCCGCAATTGGGATGCCACCAACTGACCAAAAATAGGCGAAATCTCCGGTGCCGTCACAAAGTCGCTGCCCGACTCCGGCATGGCGCCGAACTTGGCCGTCTCATTGGCGTAATAGCCCAGGCCCGGCGCATAGAGCGCCAGCTCCATGAAACGGTCGAAAGGCAGCCAGCCGCCCACGGCGGCAATCTCCTTGGCAATGCGGGATTGCAAGGCGCTCGTTAAACTTAAGGGTTCTGTCGTCACAACCCGCATTTTCCACGAATGTCCTCACCCGCCCAACCACGCACAGTATTGGTGACCGGTTCCGCCCGTCGCCTTGGACGTGACATGGCCCTGGCCCTGGCCCGCGCGGGCTGGCAAGTGGCTGTGCACTACCGCGACTCCCGCGATCAAGCTATGCAAACCGTAGCTTCTTGCGCAGAATTGGCAGGCGATAGCGCCGCTTTTGATGCAGATTTCTTTGACGAGGAATCGGTGCGCTCGCTGGTACCGCGTGTGGTGGAGCGCTTTGGCCGGATCGACGCCGTGGTCAATAACGCCTCGCTGTTCGAGCATGACGATGCCCAGAGCTTCAGCTATGTGGCCCTGGAAGCGCATCTGCGCAGCAACACGGGCGCGCCCATATTGCTGTCCCAGGCTCTGCATGCCCATGTGCAGGAGCGCGTGGCGGCAGGCGAAGAGTCCGCCCACGGTGCCGTGGTCAATGTGCTGGACCAGAAACTCTGGAACCAGAACCCCGATTTCCTGAGCTACACCCTCTCCAAGGCGGCCCTGGAAGCCGCCAACACCATGCTGGCCCTGGCGCTGGCTCCACGCGTGCGCGTGGTGGGCGTGGCGCCGGGCCTGACACTGACCAGCCATATGCTGAGTCAGGAAAAGTTCGAGGCCCTGCACGCCATGAGCCCGCTGGGCCGCTCCTCCTCGCCCGAGGACATTGCCGCCGCCGTGTGCTTTGCACTGGAGAACCGCTCCATGACGGGCACCACCATGCTGGTGGACGGCGGCCAACATTTACAGCGCTTCGAGCGCGATTTTTCGATGATGTGAGCCCACCGAGGCCGCACCTTCTCTCATGACTTCCACTTCCGGACAACAAATTCTCACGCTCACCGGCCTGCGCTTTGACGCCAGCCTCGGGATTCTCGCGCATGAGAAACAAGAGCCTCAGCCGATCCAGGTCGACGCCGAACTCAACCTCGGCCCCCAGCCCCTGGCTCCGCGCGATGACGACATCCTCCACGTGCTGGACTACCGCAAGGTGCGCCAGATCATCATCGACGAATGCACCTCCGAGCATGTGAACCTGCTCGAGAGCCTGATCGGCAAGCTGGCCCAGCGCCTGCTGCAGCTGCCCGGCGTGCGCGGCGTGCGTGTGAAAATTGCGAAGCTGGAAATTTTTGACGACTGCGAAGTAGCCATTCGCATCGAAACCGGACAATGGTGAACCCCATGAATGCAGTAAACGACAACCCCTGGATTGCCGAAGAGGCAGAAGCCGCCGATGCTGCGGCCGCAGAGAACGCCAACGGCGAAGAAGCCGCCAAGCCCGGCAAGATCAAGATCGAGCGCGAACAGATCAAGCTCGAAAAGCGCCTGTGCCGCGAAGTGGGCAAGGCCATCCTCGACTACAACATGATCGAGGAAGGCGATCGTGTCATGGTCTGCATGTCCGGCGGCAAGGACAGCTACACCCTGCTCGACATTCTGCGCAAGCTGCAAAAGCGTGCGCCCGTGAAGTTCGACATCGTGGCCGTGAACCTGGACCAGAAGCAGCCCGGCTTCCCCGAGCATGTGCTGCCCGAGTACTTCCAGAGCATCGGTGTGGACTACCACATCGAGAACCAGGACACCTACAGCGTCGTCAAGCGCGTCGTGCCCGAAGGCAAGACCACCTGCGGCCTGTGCTCGCGCCTGCGCCGCGCCATCCTGTACAAGGTGGCCGACCAGTTGGGCTGCACCAAGGTGGCCCTGGGCCATCACCGCGACGACATCGTGCAGACCATGATGCTCAACATGTTCTACGGCGGCCGCATGAAGGGCATGCCGCCCAAGCTGGTCAGCGACGACGGCAAGCATGTGGTGATCCGCCCGCTGTGCTATGTGCCCGAGAAGGACACGACACGCTGGGCCCAGTACCAGAACTTCCCCATCATTCCCTGCAACCTCTGCGGCAGCCAGGACGGCCTGCAGCGCGTGGCCGTGGGCAATATGCTGCGCGAGTGGGACAAGAAGTTCCCCGGCCGCATCGAGAGCATGTTCCGCGCCATGGGCAACATCGTGACCACGCACATGATGGACCCCCAGCTGCACGACTTCAGGAACGCCAAGGCCACGGGCATTGCCGATCCCAACGGCGACATGGCCTTTGACCATGAAGAGCTGCCAACCATGGCCGCCCTGCCCGGCGGAGTGCAAGTGGTACAACTGTCCTGAGCGGACTTTTGAACTAAAACCGGACCCTGCAGTCCTATCAAAGGCCCATCTCATGGGCCTTTGTCGTTTCAGAGAAATCATCATGAACCTGCGCAAAACCTCCTTACGCTGGATCGGCCTTGCGGCCCTGACTGCGACGGCTCTGCTGGCCGGCTGCAGCACGGTGCGCGAGGTCAACAGCACGGTGCAGAGCTTTTCCGCACTGAGCACCATTCCCGTGCCGGCCACCTACCGGCTGGAGACCCTGCCCTCGCAGCAGGGCCAGGTGAACTTCGCGGCCGTGGAAGCCCAGGCCCAGCATGCGCTGGCCCGCGTCGGCCTGACGCGCGATGACTCGCACGCCAGCCTGGTGGTGCAGATCAGCGCCATGGCGCGCTATGCGCGCGACTGGGCCAGCTGGCCCTACTACGACCCCTACTGGGGCCCGCGCTGGGGCTGGGGCATGAGCTACGGCCGCGGCTTTGGCTGGGGCTTTGGCGGCGGCATGATGTTCAACGAGCCGCCGCTGGAGTATTACCGCGCCGTGAGCATCGTCATGCGCGATATCAAGACCCAGCAGATCGTCTACGAAACCTCGGCCCAGCGCCAGGATGTATGGACCGACGACCCGGCCATCTTCGGCATTTTGTTCGATGCGGCGCTGACGGGCTTTCCCAAGCCGCCGCAGGGCCAGCGCAACGTGCGCACCGTCATCCAGCCGCCCGGGGCCCAGCCTGCCAGCGGCACGCCGGCGACACCTGCACAGCCCGCCGCACCGGTTGCGCCAGCAGCACCGGCCGCCGTGGCGCCGGCACGTTGATTTGCAATCTTCAACAGTTGCCGGGGCCTGGCGCGTGCTAACGTGCAGCTCGGCTTGAACCGGGGCCTCCTGGCTGGGCCCCCGCCATGAAAAGGATGACTGTCATGAAGAAATTTGCTCTCTCCACCCTGCTTTGCGCCACAGTGGCTGCGGGCTCCTTCAGCGCCCATGCCAGCGGCCTCGGTGACGCCTTGCGCGGCCAGCTGGGCGGCGGCGCAGCCGAGAGCAGCTCCAGCGCCTCGGGCCTGGGCGGCATGCTCGGCGGCTCCGGAGGCTCTTCGGCACTGTCGGCCCTGGGCCTGGGCAACCTGAGCTCCGGCACGGCCAGCAATGCCGCCGGTGTCCTCACCTACTGCATGAAGAACAACTACCTCAACGCCGACAAGGCCGCCCAGGTCAAGAATCAGCTGCTGGGCAAGCTGGGCCTGGGCCAGAAGGAAGAGCCCAAGGACCAGGGCTACCAGAACGGCCTGATGGGCATGGTCACGGGTGCCGACGGCAAGAGCTTCAGCCTGGACAAGGTCAAGAGCAACCTCAAGGAAAAGGCCTGCGACTTTGTGCTGGACAATGCCAAGTCACTGATCTGACACCGAAAGACATGGCGGCCGGCGCTTGAAGCGCAAGTGCCTCAATGCCCAAAGGCCTGCAACCATGGTTGCAGGCCTTTTTTATTGACTGCAGCACCATTTGCCCAGGAAGAAGCAAGGCTTTGCACCGAAATCATCACGCCTCCCGAACTGAGCACTGCCGTCCATGCCCCTGGTCCGCCCTGCCAGGCTGCGCTTTGCAAGCTGGTGATTCGCGCACCAAAGCCCGCTGCGCCTGCCGGATGAATGCCGAGCCTCAAAAGGTCTGTAACAACAGACCGGGGTACAGGCACACTTTGTTTGCAAGACAATGACTGCTCAATAAAACAACCTACGCTGAACGAGCCAAGACATGCACGCCACGCGCATCATTGCCATCCGGCACGGAGAGACAACCTGGAATGTCGATGGACGCATCCAGGGGCATCTGGATATCCCCTTGAACGACACCGGCCTGTGGCAGGCCGAGCAGGCGGCCCAGGCGCTGGCTGACGAGAGCATTGCCGCCATCTACAGCAGCGACCTGCAGCGTGCCCATGTCACGGCGCAGGCCATTGCCCAGAGATCCGGTGCACCTCTGCACACCACCACCGGCCTGCGCGAGCGCTGCTTCGGCGATTTTCAGGGCCGCACCTTCAAGGATGTGGAAGCCACCCAGCCCGAGGACGCCCAGCTCTGGCGCACGCGCAACCCGGCCTACGCCCCGCCCGGCGGCGGCGACTCGCTGCAGGCCTTGCGCGAACGCATCTTTGCCACCGTGGACCGGATTGCGCGCCAGCACGAGGGCGAGCAGATCGTGCTGGTCGCCCATGGCGGCGTGATGGATGTGCTCTACCGCCTGGCCACGCGCCAGGACTTCCAGACGCCACGCACCTGGGAGCTGAGCAACTGCGCCATCAATCGCCTGCTCTGGACGCCTGACGGCCTGTCTTTGGTAGGCTGGGCAGATACCGCACACCTTCAGCAAGGCAGCCGAGATGAAGCACATTCCTGAGCATTTGCAGACCCTTGTCGGCCAGGCCGTCAAACGCATAGACACGCCCGCGCTGGTCATCGACCTGGACGCGATGGACCGCAATATCGAGCGCATGGCCCGCTTTGCCCAGCAGCATGGCGTGCTCTGGCGCCCGCATGCCAAGCTGCACAAGAGCGCACATATCGCCCATCTGCTCGAGCATGCCGGTGCCTGCGGCCACTGCGTGCAAAAAGTCAGCGAGGCCGAGGCGCTGGCCGAGGGCGGCATCACCAATATCTTCATCAGCAACGAAGTCATTGCCCTGACCAAGCTGACGCGCGTGGCGGCTCTGGCCAAGGCACTGAATGCCCAGGGCGGACGGCTGGCCCTGGCCGTGGATTGCGAGGAAGGCATCACGCGGCTGGCGCGGGCCCTGCAGGATGCGCAGGCCGGCGATGCTGCCATGGATGTGCTGGTGGAGATCAATGTCGGCCAGAACCGCTGCGGCGCAGAGCCCGGCGAAGCCGCCCTGCGCCTGGTACAGGCCATTGCCGCCCAGCCCACGCTGCGCTTTGCGGGTCTGCAGGCCTATCACGGCGGCGCCCAGCATCTGCGCAGCGCCGAGGAGCGCAAGGCAGCCATCGACCAGGTGCTCAAGCTCGTCAACCGCACGCGCCACGAGTTCGATCGCGCCGGCCTGGTCATCCCGCTGATCACGGGTGCCGGCACGGGCACCATGGTCAACGAGGCCGCCAGCGGCATCTATGGCGAAATCCAGCCCGGCTCCTTCCTCTTCATGGACGCAGACTACGCCGCCAACCAGCGCGATGCGGCCCAGCCCCTGTTCGAGCATGCGCTTTACGTCAAGACCCAGGTCATGTCGCTCAGCTCCGATCACGCCGTCTGCGACGCCGGGCACAAGGCCCATGCCATAGACTCCGGCCTGCCCAGGCTGCATGCGCTGGCGCCCGAAAACGCACTGCGCTTTGCCAACGGCGGCGACGAGCATGGCGTGCTGCACCCCGATGCCGACGCCGGCAACCACAGCGGCTGGCTGCCCGCGCTGGGCGAGAGCCTGTGGCTGATTCCCGGCCACTGCGACCCCACCGTGAATCTGCACGACCACCTGATCGGCGTGCGCGGCGGCCGGCTCAAGGGCGTGGTCGAGCGCATCTTCACCGTCGACGGGCGCGGCGCGCTGACCTGATGCGCTCTTGCATCGGTCTTTGGATGCTATATAAACAATAGCATTCAGCGCCTTTCATGCAATGATTTCAAGGCATAAACAGTCTGAAATTCATGATTGATAGGCGCCAACAGCTCTCTTTTTTATAGACCTTCAGGCCACCAGCCGTCGGCACGGCGCTCCATGCGCGGGCAGTCGTAGGCCGCAACCACAGGGATGGCGCTGCCATCGGCACGCACCAGCTTTTGCTGCCATTGCGTGCCCTGGCGCATGGCCACGGCAATGGCGGCCACGTGGGCGCCGCAGCGCTCCAGCAGCTTGAGGCCCGAGACCATGGTCGCGCCCGAACTCACGGCATCGTCGACCACCAGCACGCGCTTGCCGGCAATCAGGCCCAGCTGATTCGGGTCGATATAGAGCAGCTTGCCCTTGCCCGGAGTGGTGATGGAGCTGACGGGCTCGGAGAGCTCATCGCGGTACCAGTATTTGCGCGAATAACCCAGGGGCACATAGCGGCTGTGGCCCAGATGCTTGGGGGGGGGGGGGGGCAACCAGCGGGGCAAAGGCCAGACCCAGCGTGGGCAGGCCGATGACCGCATCAAAGTCATGCGCCCCGGCGGCTTGCGCCATGTGCAGCGCCAGCTCCTCCACCACCTCCATCGATGCCTGATTGGCAATCAGGGAGGCCACGCAGCGATCCGGAGCCGAGCCATCGGCCGTGGGCATGCCGCGCAGCGGCAGCAGCAGATAGCGGCCGTCGGGCAATCGGGCCGGGTAGCTCCTGGCATAGGGCGGCAGCGGCGACTGGGTCAGCTCGGCCTCGGTGACGGTGGCTTGCCAGTAGTCGGTCGTGGCATCGAAGCCGGGCAGGTTCTGGCCGCAGAGGTCGGCCACGGATGCAATTTCACTCATACAAAACTCAGTCGCGGCGCAGATAGCTCTCGGCCAGCTTGACCCAGTACGAGGCAGTGACGGGCAGCAGGTTGTCGTTGAAGTCATAGGCCGCGTTATGCACCATGCAGCCGCCCTCGCCCATGCCGTTGCCGACGATGAAATAGTTGCCCGGAACCTGGTTGAGCATGATGGCGAAGTCGTCGCTGGCCTGCAGCGGCTGCAGATCGGGAATCAGCCATTCCTCGCCCAGGAATTCGCGTGCCACACCGACGGCGAAATCGGTCGCAGCCCTGTCGTTCATGACGGGTGGATAACGCCATTTGTAGTCCACCTCGGCCGTGGCGCGGTGCACGGCGGCCTGGGCATGGGCCATGGCCGTGATGCGCTCGCGCAGCTGCTGGCGCACCTCGGGGCAGCGCGCACGGATGGTCACGCGCAGCTCGCAGGTTTCGGGAATCACATTGGGCGCATCGCCCGCATGGATGGCACCGATGGTGACCACGGCCATATCGTTGGGGTCGATCTCGCGCGAGCGTATGGTCTGCAACGCCAGCACCAGATGCGAGGCCACGACGATGGGGTCCACGGCCACATGGGGCATGGCGCCATGGCCGCCCTTGCCGCGGATGGTGATGATGGCCGTGTCAGAGCTGGAATACATCACGCCCGGGCGAAAGCCGAACTGCCCGGCCGGGTAGCCGGGCTCGTTGTGAAACGCATAGAGCGCATCGCAGGGAAACAGCTCGAACAGCCCCTGCTCGACCATCTTCTGCGCGCCGCCATGGCCTTCCTCGGCGGGCTGAAAGATCAGATGGAGCGTGCCCTGGAGCTGGTCCTTGCGCCCGGCCAGCACCCTGGCTGCGGCCAGCAAGGTGGCCGTGTGTCCGTCGTGGCCGCAGGCATGCATCTTGCCGTCGTGACGGCTGGCATAGGGCAGGCCTGTGGTTTCGCGGATAGGCAGCGCATCCATGTCGGCGCGCAGGCCAAGACGTTTGCCGATGTGCTTGCCATGGGCATGCTCGCCGCAGCGCAGCGTCCCCACCACGCCGGTGTCACCCAGGCCACGATGGACCTCATAGCCCCATTCGGCCAGCCTGGCGGCCACGATATCGCCCGTGCGATGCTCTTCGTAGGCCAGCTCGGGATGGGCGTGCAGATCATGGCGCAGGGCCAGCATCTCGGCCGCCACAGCGGCCACTTCGGGCAGCACGGGCGGGTGGATCTCGGCATGCACCGGGTTCAAAGGCGCGGCCATGGCTTATTCCGCCTGGATATTGGCCGACTTCACGATCTGCGCATAGCCGGCTTTTTCCTTCTTCAGGAACTGGACAAAGCTGGCCTGGGTGCCGGAGCCGGGCGTGGCGCCGCCGTCCTCCAGGCGCTTGCGCACATCGGGCATCTTGAGCACGGCATCGAGCTCGGTGGCCAGCCGCGTGACCACGGCCTGAGGTGTCTTGGCGGGCACGAACAGACCCGTCCAGGTGTTGAGGTCAAAGCCCTTGAGTTCGGCCGTCTCGCCAAAGGTGGGCACGTTGTGGATCGCATCGATGCGCTTGGCCGATGTCACGCCCAGACCTTCGAGCTTTTTCTGCTGGATCATGGGCACGGCGCTCACGGTGGTGAGCATGCCCACATCGACCTGGCCCCCCATCACATCGCTGGTGATCTGGGCACCGCCACGGTAGGGCACATGCACCAGCTTGATCTTGGCGCGCTCCTGCAGCATTTCCATGGCCAGATGCAGCATGGTGCCCACGCCCGAAGTGGCGTAGGTCAGCGATCCGGGCTTGGAACGCGCCAGCGCAATCAGCTCGTTCAGATTGTGCGCCGGCAGGCCGGGACGGGCCACGGCGACCACGGGGGCGATGGTGGTCAGCCCCACGGGTGTCAGATCCTTTTCGGCGTCGTACTTGACGGCGGAATTCACCAGCTGGGCAATGCTGATGGGGCCGTCAAAGCCCATGAGCAAGGTGTAGCCGTCGGCCGGGGCCTTGACGGCCTTGCTCACCCCGAGCACCCCGCCAGCGCCGGGCACGTTGTCCACCACGATGGACTGGTGCAGGCGCTCGCCCAGCTTCTGGCCGATCAGGCGTGCCGTGGTGTCCACATTGCCACCGGCGCTGAACGGCACGATCAGCGTGATGGGCTTGGTGGCGGGCCAGGCATCGGCGGCGGCGAAAACGGGAGCGGAAAAACCGACCGCAGCCATCAGGGCGGCGGTCGCGACAAGAGAGCGGCGGGGTATGGACATGTACAGGCAGCAGTGGGTCACGGGTACCTTGCTTGCCGCAGCATGCGGACGGCGGAGTGCCCGTGCAGGCCGGCAGGACAAGACAGCTTGCCGACCGGGGAGATGGGAGAAATTATCGGCTCGCTTCTCGCCCCATGTCATAAATAAAAATACTTAGCAATCAATGCTTACCCCAGAAAACCGCTGATCCACGCCCTCAAAGCACTGCCTGTCGGGCCATCAATGCGCCAGCGGTCTCGGCGACCAGGGCCGCCACCGCCTTGCCCGCCAGAGTGAAAGGACGCTGACTGCTGGTCGCCAGCACCACATGCTGACGAAACACCCGCTCCGCCAGTGCAATAGCTGCGAGGCTGCCACCGGCCAGCTCCTCGCTGACGGCATGGCGCGGCAGCAGCGTGGCGCAGTCGTGGCGAGCCAGCATGCTCTTGAGGATCACCGAGGAGCTGGCCTCCAGGATCACGTTCAGGCGCACCCCCTGTCGGCCTGCCTGCTCATCGAGCAGGTTGCGGATGGCGTTGGGGGGCACCGGCAGCACCAGCGGCAGGCGCTCGAGCGTCTGCAGGGCCATGCTGGCCGGCAGGGCCGTATCCGCCGGCGCCAGCATGCGCTGCAGCACACTCTGGCGGCCCACCACGCAGATCTGCGCATCGGCCAGCTTGCGGTAGCTGTTGCTGCCTCTGGCCCGGTAGCGGTTCAGGATCGCCATGTCGATGCGGCCCTGGCTCAGCGCCACCTCCATGTCTCCGCTGTAGCCCTCTATGACGCGCAGCCGGATCTCGGGAAAGCGCTGCGCCAACTCGCCATACAGCGCCGCGGCCATGAAGCCGGCCACACCCGGCACCAGGCCCAGCGTCACCAGACCGCTGGGCACACCGGTCCGCTCCTTGCCCAGGCGCACCAGCGCCTCGGCCTCGGACAGCAACGCCGAAACGCGCGGCAGCATCTGCTCGGCCAGTGCCGTGGGCTTGACGCCGCGTCCCGTGCGGTAGAAGAGCGCACCGCCCAGCGCGCGCTCCAGCTCGGCAATCTGCCGACTCACGGCCGACTGCGCCAGTCCACGCTCGACGGCCGCGCGTGTCAGGCTGCCGCCCTGGATCGCGGCGGCCAGCGTCCTCAGCGACTTCAGTGTCAGCAGCTCCAGGGCTTCGGTGGCGTGGGTCATGGCAACTTGTGCATCCATCTGAAAGCGAGATATCTGATTCTCATATTTCTGGTTGGCTCGCGGCTAGCGGTTTCCTACATTGACCTTCAGGAGATATGCACACCATGAACGGACCTCTCACCGGACTGCGCGTCCTGGACATCGCCACCATCATTGCCGCGCCCTCGGCCGCAGCCCTCCTGGCCGACTACGGCGCCAGCGTCGTCAAGGCCGAGCTGCCCGGCGCAGGCGACGGCATGCGCGACTTTCCACCACACAAGGACGGCAAGCCTCTGTGGTGGAAAGTGACCAACCGCGGCAAACGCCTGGTCACCCTCGACCTGCGCAAGCCCGAGGGTGCCGCGCTGCTGCTGCGCATGCTGCCTCAGTTCGATGTGCTGATCGAGAACTTCCGCCCCGGCACGCTGGACCGCTGGGGCCTGAGCAAAGAGGCCTTGTGGCAGGCCCAGCCCAGCCTGGTGATACTGCGCACCACGGGCTTCGGCCAGAGCGGCCCCTACCGCGACCGGCCGGGCTTTGCACGCGTGTTCGAGGCCATGGGCGGCCTGACCTACATCAGCGGCGAAGCCCAGGCAGCGCCCATGCACTGCGGCTATCCACTGGCCGACAACGTCGGCGGACTGTTCGGCGCGGTAGGCGTGCTGGCTGCGCTGTGGCGCCGCGCCCGCAACCCCGAGGCCCCGGGCGAGGAAATCGACCTGTCGCTCACCGAGGCCACGCTCAAGCTGCTTGAGTTCCTGCCCATCCAGCACGAGCAGCTAGGCACCGTGTATCAGCGCTCGGGCAATGCCAACCAGTACTCTGCGCCGGCTGCGGTCTACCGCACTGCCGACGGGCAATGGGTATCGCTGTCGGGCAGCACCAATGCCATGTTTGCCAACAACTGCCGCGCCATAGGCCGGCCCGATCTGATCGATGAGCCATGCTTGGCCAGCAACAGCAGCCGCGTGCAGCATGCCCAGGAGCTGAACGGCATCTTCGCGGCCTGGTGCGCAGCACATCCGCTGGCGACGGTACTGGCCGCCTTCGAAGCGGCGCAGGGCACCATCGCCCCGGTCTACGGCATCGACCAGATCGAGGCCGACCCGCACATGCGCGCTCGCCAGGCCCTTTGCGACGTGCCCGACCGGGACTTCGGCAGCGTGCGCATGGCCAATGTCGTGCCGCGCTTTGCCCGATCGCCCGGCGGCATCCGCCACGCCGGCGGTTCACTGGGGCAGGACAACGAAGCGTTCTACCAGGGCGAGCTGGCAATGCCTGCCGCCGAACTGGCCCGCCTGCGCGAGGCAGGCGTCATCTGAGGCAAATCCGAGACAAAGGAGACACCATGTCGATTCCCGAATCCCACCACCCCCTCGTGCGCCTGTCGCCCGATGAAGAAGCCCTGCTTGAGCGCGTGAAAACGCTGGTGGCCGAGCGCATCGGTCCGGACGCCGACCGCGTGGCGCAGCAGGACGTCTTTGCCTGGGATACCTTCCGGCTGCTATGTCGCGAAGGCATCGTCGCCACCGCGTTTCCGCGCGCGCACGGCGGCAGCGAGGCGTCGATGATGCTGCGCGTGCGCATCATCGAGGAAGTCGCGTCTGTGTGTTCGACGGCCGCTTCGCTGATCACAGGCACCGACCTGTCCTCGCGCCCCATCGTGGCCGGCGGCAGCGAGGCGCTGCGCAGCGCGCTGATCCCCGAGCTGGCCAGCGGCGCACGCCAGTCGGCCTTCGCACTGACCGAGCCCGGCGCAGGCAGCGACGTGGCGCGGCTGGGGGCGCACTATGCGCCGGCAGCGCAGGGCGGCTGGACGCTCAATGGCCAGAAAAAGTTCATCACGCGTGCCAACGTCGCCGACATGTTCGTGGTGGTGGCGCGCCAGGCGGACGGTCCCGGCGGCGGCCGCGGACTCAGCGCCTTCGTCGTGCCGCGCGACACGCCCGGCATCACGGTATCGCCGGTGATTCCCAAGCTGGGCTGGTACGGCGTGCCGATCGCGCTGGTCAGCTTCGACGACGTGCACATCGCGCCGCAGCACCTGCTGGGCAAGGAAGGCGAAGGCATGGCGCTGGCGCAGGACACATTGCTGCGCGCACGCATCGGCCACGCTGCGATCGCGCTGGGCCGCGCCGCAGGCGCGCTGCAGATTGCCGCCCAGTACGCCAACCAGCGCCAGGTCTTCGGGCAGCCGGTGGGTGCGCACCAGGGCATCCAGTGGATGGTGGCCGAGATGGCGGCCCAGATCGAGGCCGCACGCTGTCTGGTCTACAGCACCGCGCAGCGCTACGACGCAGGCGATGCCGACGTGGCCATCCATGCATCGATCGCCAAGCTGCATGCCACCGACCTGTGCATGCGCATCGTGGTCGACTGCCTGCAACTGCTGGGCGGCAACGGCTACCTCAAGGCCTTCCCGCTGGAGCGCTTCCTGCGCGACGCCAAGATGAACCAGATCGGCGAAGGTACCAGCGAGATTCACAAGACGCTGATCGGCCGCCATATACTGCAGCGCGCCGCCACGCTGCCCCAGCACCCCTGCCTGGACATGGAGCCGCAGCTGTGGACATGAGCAATGCACTGACCAACGACCTGTGCCGCCGGCTGGGCATACGCCTGCCCATCTTTGGTCTGGCCCACCGCATCGAAGTGGCCGCCGCGATCTCGCGGGCCGGCGGGCTGGGCGTCTATGCCGCTGCGCGTGACGGCCCGCAAGAGCTGCAAAGGAAGCTGCGCCAGCTGCGCGAACTGTGCCCCGACCACCCGGTGGGCGTGGACCTGCTGCTGCCCACCGGCCTGCCCGAACACGACGACCGCGCAGCCGTGGCTGCCGCGCTGCCGCAGGGGCACAGGGATTTCGTGCAGGGCCTGTTCAGGCAATACGACGTGCCGCCAGCCACCGAAGGCAACTTCTTCTCGCAGTACGTACGCTCGCAAAGCCTGTTCGAGGAGCAGGTGGACGCCATTGCGGACAGCGATATCGAGGTCTTTGCCGCCGGCGTCGGCACACCGATGAAGGCGCTGGCACGCATCAAGGCGCGCGGCCTGCACACCATCGCCCTGGTCGGCAGCGTGCGCCATGCGCAAAAGGCGATCGCAGCCGGGGCCGACATTCTGGTGGCCCAGGGCTATGACGCGGGCGGCCACACAGGGCCTATCGGCACCTTCACGCTGGTGCCGCAGATCGTGGCTGCAGCCCAGGGCCGGCCCGTCATCGCGGCCGGCGGCATCGGTACCGGGGCGCAGGTGGCGGCCTCGCTGGCCCTGGGCGCACAGGGTTCATGGCTGGGCACGCTATGGCTGGGCACGCGCGAGCACGAGATGCCGCAGGCGCTGGCCAAGAAGCTGATCGCGGCCAGCAGCGAAGACACGGTGATCACGCGCGCCCACAGCGGCAAGCCCTGCCGCGTGCTGCGCAGCGCGTTCAGCGACGCCTGGGCACAGCCCGGCGCACCCGAGCCACTGTCCATGCCCTACCAGCAGGCTCTCACCGGCGATCTGCTGGCAGCGGTGGAGCAGCACCAGATCGGGCCGCTGATGTACGAGGCCGCAGGTCAGAGCGTGCACTGGCTGCGCGAAATCGAGCCCGTGGCCGCCGTGATGGACCGCCTGGTGACCGAGACACTCCAGGCCCTGCAATCAATGGCGGCTTACATCGCCGCAGACTGAGGAGAGCGTCATGGATCGTCGGCAGTTCAATCTCCACGCGCTGCTCGCCGGCGCATCGGCCGGCCTGGGCCTAGTGCCAGGGCTGGCGCGCGCCTCCGTTGCGCCCGGACCGGGCGGCTATCCCGAGCGGCCGCTGCGCGTCGTCGTGCCCTATCCCGCAGGCGGCGTCGTCGACGTAGTGCTGCGCGCCGTCTGCGACCCGCTGTCCAACGCGCTGCCGCAACGCATCGTGGTCGACAACCGCCCGGGCGCCGACGGGCGCATCGGCATCAATGCGGTGTCCAAGGCAGCGGCCGACGGCTATACGCTGCTGGCGGCGTCCCCGATTCTGACGACGGCCGAGCACCTGATGCCCGACAGCCAGCTGCGCAGCAGGGATTTCGTCGGCATCTGCGGCATCGCTGCCGCGCCGACGGTGTTCGTGGTGCACGACACGGTGCCCGCCAGGACGCTCAAGGAGTTCGTCGCACTGGCTGGCGCCAGACCGGGCGAGTTCAACGCCTCCAACCCCGGCACCGGCAGCTCCATCCACCTGGCGCAGGAACTGCTCTTCGAGCGCACCGGCATCCGCTTGACCAACGTGAGCTACAAGGGCCAGCCGCCGGCGCTGCTGGACCTGGGCTCCGGCCTGCTGCAGTTCGCGCTGATCTCGCAAAGCCTGGTGCTGCCGCTGATCCAGGCCGGCAAGGTACGGGCTCTGGCTGTCAACGCCGCAGCGCGCACGCGCTCGCTGCCCGAGGTACCCACCATCGCACAGGCCGGCTATCCCGATCTCCTGGTGCAGTCCTGGTACGGCATTGGCGCGCCGGCGAAGACGCCCGCGCCGGTGGTCGAGTGGCTGAACCAGCAGTTCCAGCGCGCGCTGGCGATGCCTGAAGTGCGCGCGCGGCTGGCAGCCACCGATGCGGAAATCATGGCGCTGGATGCGGCACGCTTTACCGAGCTTATCGCCGAGGAGACCAGGCGCTGGGGCGCGTTGATCCACAAGCGCGGCATACGGTTGTGAGCGCCCGCGCCAAGCGCTGCAACTAGGGAAGATGCGAGGCGCCGCGCGCCGCGCCCTGCCCACAATCGATGGCCATGCTCTCCCCCAGCCAAGTCATCGTTCTGGCCACGCCGGTCTTTTTTGCATTGATTGCCGTGGAATGGGTCATCAGCCTCAGGCGCGGGCGCAATGCCTATGCGCTGGCCGATGCCATCAGCTCGCTGAACCTGGGCGTCCTGAGCCAGACCAGCGCCGTCTTCACCAAGCTGCTGACGCTGGGCATCTACACCGTCGTGGCCAGCCATGTGGCGCTGATCGAGGCCGATGCCTTCTGGCTCAGCCTGCCGGGCTGGCTGCTGGCCCTGCTGTTCTACGACCTCTGCTACTACTGGCTGCACCGCATGGGTCATGAAGTGGGCGTGCTCTGGGCCGCCCATGCCGTGCACCACCAAAGCCAGGCCTACAACCTCTCCACCGCGCTGCGCCAGACCAGCTCCGGCACTCTGCTGGGCTGGATCTTCTATCTGCCCATGGCCCTGGCCGGCGTGCCGCCACTGGTGTTTGCCGTGGTCGGGCTGATCGATCTGCTCTACCAGTTCTGGGTGCATACCGAGCAGGTCAAGAAGCTGGGCTGGTTCGACCGCTGGTTCTGCGCGCCCAGCAATCACCGCGTGCACCATGCCGTCAACGAGCGCTATCTGGACCGGAACTACGGCGGCATTCTCATCGTCTGGGACCGGCTCTTCGGCACCTACAAGAGCGAGGACGACGAGGAGCCCTGCGTCTACGGAACGCGCGGCCTGCTCAAGAGCTGGGACCCGCTGTGGGCCAACTTCAGCGTCTACCGCCAGCTGGCGCATGACAGCTGGCACGCACGCAGCTGGATGGACAAGGTCAGTGTCTGGTTCAAGCCGCCGGGCTGGCGGCCGGCCGATGTGGCGCAGCGCTTTCCCAGGCCCGCCTTCGATCTGGACGAGCACCGCATCATCTACTCGCCTCCCATGAGCACTGCGCTGCGCTGGTTTGCCGGCCTGCAGTTTGCGGCGCTGGTTGCGGGCACTTCGGTCTTTCTCTGGCATGCCGACCAGTCGCCGCTGGCCACCAATCTGATCTGGTTCGGCGTGCTGCTCACCGGGCAATGGGCTCTGGGCGCAGCCATGCAGGGACGCATCAGTCTGTGGCTTGCGTTGATGCTGCAAAGCGGTGCACTGGCAACGGCCACAGCAGCGCTCGGTCTGCAGCCATGGCATTGGCTGTTCAAGCCTGCCACCATGGTTTTTGCTCTTATATGCATAGCTTCTTGCGCAAGTCAGACATCAAAAACGATACAAAACCTACCTAAGATTCATGTCCACCTGCTGCTGGCAGCTATTGTTTTTTCCCTTTCAGGCGATGTCTTCCTGATGCTGGACGGACAGCTGCCAACCAGTCTGTTCATTCCCGGCCTGGTCAGCTTTTTATTGGCCCATATCTGCTACGTTGCGCTGTTCAGGCTTGATGTGGCCTGGCTTGCCGACCGCAGCGCACTGCTGCTGGTGGCCGCGATCGGCGCCGCCATGTATGTCTTTCTCTGGACCCATGGCCTGCCCGCCGCACTGCGTCTGCCCGTGGCCGCCTATGTCGGCGTCATCGCCCTGATGGCGGCACAGGCCTGGGGACGCTATCGTCAACTGCGCAGCCGCGCCGCACTGCTGAGCGCCCTGGGCGCCAGCTTTTTCATGCTCAGCGACTCCATCCTGGCCATCAACCGTTTTGTGCAGCCGCTGCCCTGGTCGTCAGTGAGCGTGCTGGGCAGCTATTACGCCGCGCAGGCCCTGATCGTCTGGGGCTGTGCGCGCCAATGGGCCGAGCCCGCAAGCCGCCAGGCCCCGGCGCAATTGCAACTGAAAGCCACCTAGGGTTGACCCTGGGCCCGGTCTGGGCCGATAATCGGCGGATCGCAATTTCAGGAGTCCCCACGTGGACAGTGCCAGTTCAACCAGTGATTTATCGCACGCCGCAATGGCTGCGAAGCTGGCCGACTGACAGACTCCCCCGGATCGGGAGTCGTCATCGACCACCCCGCATCCCTTGCCCCGCGCCCCTCGCAACTTGCTGTTTGGCTTCCCGACGTTCGGGGCGGCCTGCCGTGCACAGCACGGATAGTGGCCTCAAGCTCGCAAGCTCTGCTCATCACTGAGTTTTCGCGTCGCCTCCGCTCCGGCTTCCCGTCGGTTCATGGCCGCGCCAAAACGTTTGTGCCGCGCTGCCGCCTGGCCCGCTCCCTCAACCAATGAGGAGAACGCTATGAGCAACCGCCTGACCCGCGCTCTGCACCAGCTGCGCCCTCTGCTGCTGCGCGCCCGCGCCACGCCTTCCCAGGCAGCGCCCGCCACACCGGCAGCCTTGCCGCAAGCGCTGGAACAGACGCTGGCGCTCGATGCACTGACCAGTTGGCCCACGCATCGCATCCGCAGCTATCTGAGCAGCCGCAACGAGCGCTGAGCAGCCTGGTCGCAGACCGGCTTCAGCCCGCATTTCATTCACTTTTCATCAAGGAACACGTATGGATCCCGACCCTAGTCGATCTTGCAGCGCGCCCCGTGCGGCGCGCTGTCAAGCCATTGGCCTGCGTGTGACCCTGATGGCCGCGCGCAGGGACCCGAACCCCGTCCCGGGGCTGGACGCCTGATGCCCTAGCAGCGGCGGGCAGCTCCCGGGCCACCCCAAGGAGTATGCCCATGCAACGCCTCTCCTGGCTGCGCGTGCTGCAACGCAGCCGCCCTGCCCCCCGCCTCAACGACACCACCCGCCACCATGGCCTGACCCATGCCGTGATCTCGGCACTGACAGAGCGCCGCACCGAGGTGCTGCGCCACCTGGTCGACCGCCATGGCGCGCCCCTCATGGCCAGCGCCATGGCCAACCTCAGCATCCGCCAGCGCGCCGATGCGCTGTCGCTGCTGACCCGCGAGCAGCGCAGCCGCATCGACAACCAGTTGCGCGCCAGCCAGGCGCAGCAGCCCTGGAGGCGATCGGGCACCTCAGGCAAGACGCTGCACTGACAAGAGGCCGTGATGCAAACCCTCAAAAACCTGTTCCGGGCCTTTTTGCACAGCCACCGCCTGGCCGGCCTCTTCGGACGTCGGCCGATGCCCGCAGGCGGCCCCTCCAGCGCCGTCGCCGTGCCACCGGCACAGGTACAGGCCCTGCAATCCGCCGCCTGCAGCACCGTGTCTGCGCTGCTGCTTCAGCTGGACACATCGAGCCGGGGCCTGAGCCCCGAGCAGGCCCAGCAGCTCCAGCTGCGCCATGGGCCCAACGAAGTGGCGCATGAAAAGCCGCTGCCCGCATGGCAGCACCTGTGGCATTGCTACCGCAACCCCTTCAACCTGCTGCTGACGCTGCTGGCCGTGGTCTCCTATGTCACCGAAGACGAAAAAGCCACCATCGTCATCGTCAGCATGGTGCTGCTGTCCACGCTGCTGCGCTTTGTCCAGGAGGGGCGCTCCCGGCGCGCCGCCGCGCGCCTGCAGGCCCTGGTCGGCAACCGCGTCACCGTGCGCCGCAGACCCAATGCAGCGGCCGCAGACTTTCGCGACAGCGGCGGCGGCCATGACACCTCGCTGTCCGAGCTGCCCATGCGCGAGCTGGTGCCCGGAGACATCGTGGCCCTGTCGGCCGGCGACATGATCCCGGCCGACTGCCGCCTGCTGTCCGCCAAGGACCTGTTCGTGAGCCAGGCAGCCATGACCGGCGAATCGCTACCCGTGGAAAAGGATGCGCGCACCCTCGCTGCGCTGCAGGCAGGCCAGTTGCTGGAAGCCGGCAACCTGCTCTTCATGGGAACCAATGTGGTCTCCGGCTCGGCCATGGCCGTGGTCGTCGCCACGGGCAACCAGACCTATTTCGGTACGCTGGCGGCGCGCATCACGCACCAGGACCGCACGGCCACCGCCTTCGAGCAGGGCGTGAACAGCGTCAGCTGGCTGCTGATCCGCTTCGCGGCCGTGATGGTGCCCGTGGTGCTGTTCATCAACGGCTACACCAAGGGCGACTGGGGCGAGGCCTTTTTGTTCGCGCTGTCGGTGGCCGTGGGCCTGACGCCCGAGATGCTGCCCATGATCGTCACCTCCACGCTGGCCAAGGGCGCCGTGGCGCTGTCGCGCCAGAAGGTGATGGTCAAGCGCCTGGACGCGATCCAGAACTTCGGCGCCATGGACGTGCTGTGCACCGACAAGACCGGCACGCTGACCCAGGACCGCATCGCGCTGGAGCGACACACCGATGTGCAGGGCCGCCCCAGTAACGAGGTGCTGCAGTTCGCCTACCTCAACAGCTACTACCAGACCGGGCTCAGGAACCTGCTGGACCGAGCCGTGCTCGAGCATGTGGAGCTGCACACGCGGCTGCATGTCAACGAGGACTACCTCAAGGTCGACGAAATCCCCTTCGACTTCCAGCGCCGGCGCATGTCCGTGGTGGTAGCCGAGCGCGACCACCACCATGAGCTGATCTGCAAGGGCGCGGTCGAGGAAATCCTGCAGGTCTGCACACATATCCGAGACAGCGGACGCGACGGAGAGACGCTGCTGCCGCTCACGCCCGAGCGCCGCGAGCAGGTGCGCGCTGTCACCGAAGGCCTCAACAGCGAGGGGCTGCGCGTGGTGGCCGTGGCCATGAAGGAAGTGCCGCCCGACAAGAACACCTACGGCATCGCCGACGAGTCCGCACTGACCCTGATCGGCTACGTGGCCTTTCTCGACCCACCCAAGGAATCCACCCAGGCCGCCATTGCTGCGCTGCTGCAGCATGGTGTGACGGTCAAGGTGCTGACGGGCGACAACGAGCTGGTGGCACGCAAGGTCTGCCGCGACGTGGGCCTGCAGGTGGACAAGGCGATTGTCGGCAACGACATCGAAGCCATGGATGAGGAGCAACTGCGCCGCACGGTGGAGTCACACCTGCTGTTCGCCCGCCTGACGCCGCTGCACAAGGAACGCATCGTGCGTGCGCTGCGCGCCAACGGCCATGTCACGGGCTTCATGGGCGACGGCATCAATGACGCGCCCGCGCTTCGCGCCGCCGATATCGGCATCAGCGTCGACAGCGGCGTGGACATCGCCCGCGAAGCGGCCGACATCATCCTGCTTGAGAAAAGCCTGATGGTGCTGGAGCAGGGCGTACTCGAAGGACGCCGCACCTTCAGCAATATGCTCAAGTACATCCGCATGACGGCCAGCTCCAACTTCGGCAACGTGTTCTCGGTGCTGATTGCCTCGGCCTTCATCCCCTTTCTGCCCATGCTGCCCATGCAGCTGCTGATGCAGAACCTGCTCTACGACCTGTCGCAGATCGCCATCCCCTTCGACAACGTGGACGAGGAAATGGTCGCGCGGCCGCTGCGCTGGAACCCTCAGGACCTGGGTCGCTTCATGCTCTTCTTCGGCCCCATCAGCTCGCTGTTCGACGTGCTCACCTTCGCGCTGATGTGGTTCGTCTTCCATGCCAGCACGGCCGCACAGCAAAGCCTGTTTCAGTCGGGCTGGTTCGTGGTGGGTCTGCTGACACAGACGCTGATCGTGCACATGATCCGCACGCCCAGGATTGCCTTTGTGCAAAGCTGTGCCTCCTGGCCCTTGCTGGCCACCACGGCGGCCATCATGGCCATCGGCATCTTCCTGCCCATGGGCCCGCTGGCCGAGAATTTCAAGCTGCAAGCCCTGCCGCTCGGTTATTTCCCATATCTCATCGTCATATTGCTGGCCTATGCTGTGCTGACGACGCTGCTCAAGCGCATCTATATCCGCAAGTACGGCTGGTGAGCTGCGGGCCGCTTCGCGTCTGCCCTGCGGGGCAGGCGCGCCAGCCCGGGCCGCATGTTTCATGAACCCAAACACCGATCCATCGGCAATAACAATCAGAACTTCATGCAATCCCTACAGAACTTCAATCTGCTCGCCACGCTGAACACGGTGCTGTGTCTTGTCGTGGCCTTTGTCTGCGGCAGCATCATCGGCCTTGAGCGCCAGATACGCCAGCGCACGGCGGGCCTGCGCACCAATACCCTGGTGGCCGTGGGCGCGGCCGTGTTCGTCGACCTGGCCATGCGCGTCTCGGGAGCGGACGGGGCCACGCGCGTCATCTCCTATGTGGTCTCGGGCGTGGGCTTTCTGGGCGCGGGCGCCATCATGAAGGAAGGCGCCAACATCACGGGACTGAACACCGCCGCCACGCTGTGGGGCTCGGCCGCCGTGGGCGCCTGCGCGGGCGCCGGTCTGCTGCCCGAGGCCGGCATTGCCACCTTGTTCGTGCTGGCCAGCAACACCTTGCTGCGCCCCGTGGTCAACTACATCAACCGCCACCCTGTGGCCGAGCATGCCAGCGAGGCTACCTACTATGTCTACGTGATCTGCGGCCAGGAGGCCCAGGCCGATGTGCGCGAGGGCATGCAGGAGCTGCTGGAGGCGGCCAACTACCCGGTGCGCGCAGTCGAAAAGCACGAGATCCCGCCGCACAACACCGAAATCGAGGCCGAGCTGTTCGCCACGGCCGTGCATGCCGAGGAGCTGGATCAGGTGGTCACGCAGATCGAAACACTGCCGGGCGTGCTGCAGGCGTTCTGGAGCGCCGGACCGCAGAATAATTGACCCCCTGAGCCGCTGCGCGGCCTCCCGTTGCACGTCGCCCCCAAGGGGGACGACGCCCTCGCCTAGGCGGCCCCGCCGCGAGGCGGCTCTTGCTCGGCGTCTCTGGCCTTGGCCATGCCAGCTCTTGGCCACGCCGGTTTTAGCGGCAGCGCTTACGTGGCCGAATCGTCTGCGGGGGCCTGCAGGCCCAGATGCCGGTAGGCGGCCTGCGTGGCCATGCGCCCGCGCGGCGTACGCTGCAAAAAGCCCTGCTGGATCAGATAGGGCTCGATCACATCCTCGATGGTGCCCGACTCCTCGCCGATGCTCGCGGCGATATTGTCGAGGCCGACCGGGCCGCCATCGAAGCGATGCACCACCGCCTCGAGCAGCTTGCGGTCCATGATGTCAAAGCCCTGAGGGTCCACATCGAGCATGGCCAGCGCCTTGTCGGCAATCTCGCGCGTGATGCGGCCGTCGCCCTTGACATCGGCATAGTCGCGCACGCGGCGCAGCAGGCGGTTGGCAATGCGCGGCGTGCCGCGCGAGCGGCGTGCGATCTCGAAGCAGCCTTCCTCGTCAATCGGTGCCTTGAGCAAGCCTGCGCTGCGCTTTACGATGCGCGAGAGCTCCTCCGAGCTGTAGAACTCCAGCCGCGCCACAATGCCGAAACGGTCGCGCAGCGGGTTGGTGAGCATGCCGGCGCGCGTGGTTGCGCCCACCAGCGTGAAGGGTTGCAGGTCAAGCTTGATGGAGCGTGCGGCCGGGCCTTCGCCGATCATGATGTCGATCTGGTAGTCCTCCAGCGCCGGATAGAGGATTTCCTCGACCACCGGACTCAGGCGGTGAATCTCGTCGATGAACAGCACATCGTTGGGCTCGAGATTGGTGAGCAGCGCCGCCAGATCCTTGGGTTTTTCCAGCACCGGGCCGCTGGTCTGGCGCAGGTTCACGCCCAGCTCGGCCGCGATGATGTGGCTCAGCGTGGTCTTGCCCAGGCCCGGCGGGCCGAACAGCAGCACATGATCGAGGGCCTCGCTGCGCTTCTTGGCGGCACCGATAAAGATCTCGAGCTGCTCGCGCGCCTTGGCCTGGCCCACATATTCGTCGAGCAGCTTGGGGCGCAGAGCGCGTTCCAGCGCCTCTTCGCCCTGGGACGAATGCCCGGCCGAGACCATGCGCGGCGCTGCCGCCTCGGGGTCGGCGGCCGCGCTTCTGGCCTTGCGTGCAGGTGCGGGGCTGGCCGCAAATTCGTCCACATGAATCGTCATGGCGGCAATTGTGCCCCAAGCACGGCCGAAGCACTGATTAAAAATACAGGGAAAAACAAAATCCCACAGTTGCAGCACAGGCGGCTGGACGCTCGGCCCCGGGCTTTGCGCACAATGGCGGCAAAGACCTCAGGAGCTTTTTCATGCGTATTCACACCCTGGCCTGCACGGCCGCCCTGTTTTGCCTGTCCGTCTCGGCCCAGGCCGCGCTCAAGCCCGGCGATGCGGCCCCGAGCTTCAAGACGCCCGCCGCCGTGGCCGGCAAGGCCTTTGACTTCGATATGACCGAGGCGCTCAAAAAGGGGCCGGTGGTGCTGTATTTCTTCCCCAAGGCCTTCACCCAGGGCTGCACGCTGGAAGCCCATGCCTTTGCCGAAGCCACGCCCCAGTTCGCCGCCATGAAGGCCACGGTAGTGGGCATGTCGCATGACGATATCGACACCCTCAAGCGCTTTTCCACCGAGGCTTGCCGCGACCAGTTTGCCGTGGCCTCGGACCCTAAGGCCCGCACCATCAAGGCCTATGACGCGGGGGCTGCCGCCAACCCGGCCATGGCCGACCGCATCTCCTATGTGGTGGGCCAGGACGGCAAGGTGAAGTTCGCCCTTGTCAGCAGCGACCCGCTGGCCCATGTGGAGCAGACCAAGGCAGCCGTCAGGCAGTTGCAGGGGAAATAGCCCTGCCCGGCCTGGCCCGGCCCTCCATCACTGCGCCAGCCAGTTCCCGATCTGGCTGCTGAAGGTGCGGTCGAAGCGGCTGTAGACGTCGGAGCCGCCGCTGACCGTGCACGAGCTGCTGCCGCCGGACAACGTGCCCACGACGCGTCCGCCCGCAAACATGGCCGAGCCGCTGCTGCCGCCTTCGGTCACGCCCTTGCTCCAGCCGACGTTCACGAAATCGCTCTGGGCATTGCCTGGGTCGCAGGTGATGCTGCCGGCGCTCAAGCTGCAGTTTCGGTAGCTCTGCACCTGGCCTTCGCTGTATTTGAGCAAATCGCCCTGCGGGTGATGCAGGCCGTAGATGGCCGTCCCCGTCACTGCCGTTCCTCTCGCATCCCAGCCGGCCAGCGTCGCACCAGCGGGCGCTGCGTCATTGAGCCGCATCAGCGTGGCATCGTGCGCCGCCGTCGCATACAGCAAGGTGGCACCGCGCTGCAGCGCCGTGGTCTGGGCACTGGGCTCGAAGCTGTTGCAGCTGGCCGAGCGGAAGAACCAGTCCGTGCGCAGCGAGGTGGCCGATGCCTGGGTCGAGATGCAGTGATTGGCCGACAGGAAATACGGCGTCAAATCGCGCCGCGTGTTGTTCAGCAAGGAGCCCGTGCAGTAGTAGTAGCGGTTGTCGGAGCCCACATAGGTCATGCGCGCCACGGCATTGCGCTCGGTGGCGTACTGATCGGCGCAGCTGGCATCGAGCTCGCAACCCGCGGCATCGCCCACATTTCTGGGCACGAGGCTATCGCGCAGCTCCAGCTCCGTGGGCAGGGCCAGGTTGACATAGGCATGGGTGAGCGTGGGAATGGCAATGCGCAGCTGCGATGTCGGCAATCCCGCAGGCAGTGCAATCTCCAGCGTGACCTCATCGGCTCCCAGATCGGGGGTCCACCAGATGCCGGCCGCCCGGGTGTCGCCGTCGACGCGGCGGTTGCGCGCAATGGCCTCGTTGATGGCCTGGCCCGTGGTCACGAACCCGGTCTTGCTGCGATCCTTGCGGTACAGCCTGAGTTCGGCGGCATCGGGCATGGCATCGACCACCAGGCCCAGCCGCAGGCCATGGGCGCCGGCCGAGGTGATGCTGATCGCCGCCACCTGACCGCCCTCCGGGGCCTGGGACCAGTTCAGCGTGCGCGCCATATCGCCTGCGGACTGCAGCAAAGACAGCTCGCGCGGCGCCCCGATCTGCATGGGCAGGCCGGGCATGGGCATGACCGGCGAAGGTGCGTCGCTCCACTGCGGCAATGCCAGGCTGACGGCCTTGGGCCGCACCGCCACGGATGCCACCGCCACGCCTTTGGTTGCCGCCGCAGCCTGGGCAGCAGGCACGACCAGTGAATCCAGCACATTGGCCGTGGGCGGCCCCGAAGGGGGACTGATCTCTGGCGAGCCGCCAATGATCGCACCATTGCCTCCTGCGCCCCCTGCGCCAGTGCCGGGACCAGGGTCCGGAGCACTGCCTCCCCCCCCGCCGCCGCCGCAAGCCGTCAGCACCACCAGCACCAGCACCAGGCTTGCGCACCGGAAGGGAATGCGTCTGCCCTGTTTCCACCCATGCATATCGTGCTCTCCTGCAGTTCACGATCGGACTGGCACAAGGCCAGCGAAGTTATTTGGTCAAAGCCTTGAGCGCGAGCTTAATGCCCTCGCTCACCCCTACATCCGGTGGGAGTTTCTTGAGGGCGGCCGAGGCTTCCTTGTCGGAATAGCCCAACGCCATCAGTGCCTGCTGGATATCGTTTTGCTCGTTGTTATTGGCAAACAGCGACTGAGCACCGGTATCCGCGCCGATCTTGCCCTTGAGCTCCAGCAGCAGACGCTCGGCGGTTTTCTTGCCGATGCCGGGCACCTTGACCAATCGCCCTGCTTGCTGCTGCGATACCGCGTCCGCGAGATCATCGATGGTCATGCCGCTGAGCACGGCCAATGCCATGCGCGGTCCTATGCCGGTGATCTTGATGAGTTCGCGGAAAGTCTGACGCTCGCGGGCCGTTGCGAAGCCGAACAGCAGCTGGGCATCTTCCCGCACCACAAAATGGGTCAGCAGGGCCACCTTGGCGCCGTTGGCGGGCAAGTTGTAGAAGGTGCTCATGGGCACCTGCACCTCATAGCCCACGCCAGCGCAGTCCACCAGGACTTCGGGCGGGTTTTTTTCCAGCAGCGTTCCAGTCAATTTGCCTATCATTGAAATCCTTTGCCGCACCGTGCGGCGATTCTTTTGAGAAATTATCCGCGTGATCCTGCGCCATACCTTCACTCCCCATAACAATACGCGCCTGACCCATCTCTGCGGCCCGGCGGATGCGCATCTGCGCACCATCGAAGTCGCGCTGGGCGTCAAGATCGCTCACCGTCACGAGCAGTTCAAGATCGACGGCCCCAAGGCCAAGGCCAATGAAGCGCTGGAGCTGCTTCAGGCTCTCTATGAGATCGCCGACTACGTGATTGCCGAGGATACGCTTCAGCTCATGCTGGCCGGCGATGTCGAGATGCTGGAAGCCAATCTGACGGCACCGCAGCTGACCACGCGCCGCGCCGATCTGCGTGCCCGCACGCCCAACCAGGCGCTGTATCTGGAAAACATCGCCAGTCACGACATCAGCTTCGGCATCGGCCCGGCCGGCACGGGCAAGACCTATCTGGCCGTGGCCTGCGCCGTGGATGCGCTGGAGCGCAGCGCCGTGCAGCGCATCGTGCTGACCCGGCCCGCCGTGGAAGCCGGCGAACGCCTGGGCTTTCTGCCCGGCGACCTGACGCAGAAGGTGGACCCCTACCTGCGCCCGCTGTACGACGCGCTCTACGATCTGATGGGCTACGAGAAGGTGCAAAAGGCCTTCGAGCGCAATGCGCTGGAGATCGCGCCGCTGGCCTTCATGCGCGGACGCACATTGAACAACGCCTTCGTGATCCTGGACGAGGCGCAGAACACCACGCCCGAGCAGATGAAGATGTTTCTGACCCGCATCGGCTTTGGCGCCAAGGCCGTGGTCACGGGCGACGTCAGCCAGGTCGACCTGCCCAAGGGAGCGCCTAGCGGACTTGTCGATGCCGAGCGCGTGCTCAGGCGCGTCAAGGGCATCTCCATCAACCACTTCACCAGCGTCGATGTGGTGCGCCACCCGCTGGTGGCCCGCATCGTGGACGCCTACGATGCACGCGGGCGCGTGTCCGAAGGCACTTTGGCGCCCAAGCAACGCGCCAGCAGCCCGCGCACGACCCGCTCGCTGCCCACGGCCGACGAGCTTTAAATCAACACGACTTGCGCAAAACGGGTGCAGGCAAGGCGGCTGCCGCAAGAGGCAGGCCGTTGTGGCATTCTTGTTTGCGTAAGTTGCTATCAAAACCCATAGCTACTAGCGCTTGCTTCATAAGGGCTAAAAGCCAAAATGACCTTGAATCAACTGCAACTATCGCTGCAATTCGGCCCCAGCACCGAGGCCGCCGCCCACCGCGAACTGCTGAGCCGCAGCCGCGTCACGCGCTGGATCCGCCATGCGCTGGCCGTGGATGCCGAGATCACGGTGCGCATCGTCGATGCCGAGGAAGGCCGCAAGCTCAACCGCGAGTACCGCCAGAAGGACTACGCGACCAATGTGCTGACCTTCGACTATCAGCAGGAGCCTACCGTGATGGCCGATCTGGTGCTCTGCGCCCCCGTGGTGGAGCGTGAGGCCCAGGAGCAGAACAAGACGCTGGAAGAGCATTACGCCCATCTGCTGGTGCATGGCACGCTCCATGCCCAGGGCTGGGACCATGAGACCAGCGAGGAAGACGCCGAGGAGATGGAGGCCTACGAGACCGACATCATGAAGGAGATGGGTTACGAGGACCCCTACGCCAAATAGCGTACAGGCAGCGGCACACATGCCGCTCACTCCTGAAAGTAGAGCTGCTTTCGCTTGTCCATCATGAATTTCAAAGGTATTTAGCCTTGAAATTCAAGATAGTCATGCGCAAGCAGCTCTTTTTATAGGAGCAACCCCGGTCTCGCCTACTCCACGCTCAGACCGATGCTGCGCACCAGCTGGGCCACGCGCACGTCTTCGGTCTTGATCTGTCTGGCAAACACCTGCTGGCCCTCGCCCACGGGAGTGATGCCCTGCTGCAGCAGGCTCTTGCGCAGCTCGGGGTCCTTGAGCGCCTTGTCGGTGTCCTGGGCGATGGCCTGAACCACGGCAGCCGGCGTGCCCTTGGGTGCGAACAGGCCGAACCAGGCGCCGGCCTCAAAGCCCTTGTAGCTCTCGGCCAGGGTCTGTACCTGGGGCAGCAAGGCGTGACGCTGCAGGCCGGACACGGCCAGCGCCGTGAGCTTGCCGCTCTGGATCTGGGTGAGCGCCGGAGCGATCGCAATCAGCATCACATCGACCTGGCCGGCCAGCACATCCTGCAGACCCTGAGGACCGCCGCGATAGGGAATATGCGTGGCGAAAAAGCCTGCGCGCTGCTTGAACTGCTCCATGGCCAGATGCTGGGCACCGCCCGTGCCCGAGGAAGCGTAGTTGATCTTGCCAGGGTGCGATTTGGCGTAGGCCACAAAGTCCTGCAAGGTCTTGAAGCCCTTCCTGGGGTTGGCCACCAGCACAAAGTCTGACTGGCCCAGCTTGGTCACCGGCACCAGGTCGTTCTTGACGTCATAGGGAAGATTGCGCTGCACGTTGGGCATGATGGTGATGGCGCTGTCGCCGCCCACCAGCAAGGTATAGCCATCGGGCTGGGCCTTGACCACGGAATCCACGGCCGAGACACCACCGGCCGCGCCCTTGTTTTCCACCACGATGGCCTGCTTCCAGTCCCTGCCCACCAGTTGACCCACCTGACGGGCCAGCAGATCCGGAGCGCTGCCCGGACCGTTGGCCACCACCAGCTTGACGGAGCGCGCCGGAAAGTCCGGCTGCTGGGCCATGGCTGCGCCCTGCACACAGATTGCAGCCAACAAGGCACAAGCGGTGCGAGAGAAGAGATGGGGCAGATTCACGGCAAAACTCCTTAACTAAGGAGTTGATTGTCAAAACAATCACTTATTCCTCAAAATACTGTTTTTTCATTTTTTAATATCGATAAATCAATAACGAGCTGAGATGACAGGCGGCCTGAGCAAAGCCCATAAGATCACGCCCTGCCATCCGCACACACAACAAGGCACTTTGCCATCAATGACGGGAGACAAGACATGGAGAACCTGGGCCACCTCGCCCTTTTGCTGGCCGCAGCCTTCACGGCCGGCGCACTCAACGCGGTCGCCGGCGGCGGCAGCTTTCTGACCCTTCCCGCGCTGGTCTTCACCGGCGTGCCGCCCGTGGTGGCCAACGCCACCGGCACCGTCGCTCTGCTGCCCGGCTATATGGCAGGTGCCTGGGCTTTCAAGGACGATATGCAATCGCCGCCCGGTCTGTCGATGAAGCAGGTGATCATGCTGTCGCTGATTGGTGGCTCTGCCGGTGCGGCGCTGCTGCTGGTCACGCCCGACACCACTTTCCGCAAAGTCGTGCCCTGGCTGCTGCTGGCCGCCACCGCCATGTTCGCTTTTGGCCCACAGCTGCGCGCCTGGGCCGCAGGCAAGAACGCCCTCCACCACGCCCCCGGCGCCACCAAAGCCGCCGCCGGCATGCTGGTCGTGGCTGTTTATGGCGGCTATTTCAACGGAGGCCTGGGTATTTTGCTGCTGGCCTTGTTCGGCCTGCTGGGCCAGACCCAGCTCAACGCCATGAATGGCATGAAGAATCTGGTTTCTGCCCTGCTGACTGCGATTGCCGTGGCCATCTATGCAGTCGGCGGCATTGTGCAATGGAAGCTGGCCCTGCTGATGATGATCGCCGCCACCGCAGGCGGCTACGGCGGCGCACGCGTGGCACGCAAGATTCCCGCACCTATTTTGCGCTGGGGCATTGTGGCTACGGGGCTGGTGATGGCGGGCTTGTTCTTCGCCAAGGGCTGAGCACAGCCCCAAAGCAAAAAGCCTTCTCAGACCGAGAAGGCTTTTTGGTGAGCAATCTGCGCTTTCTAGATAAGCGCTACAGGCTTATTTGGCTTGTTTTTAGAGAAGACGGGCTTTGACCGTCTTGCCCTTGACCTTGCCGCCATTGAGCCTGGCGCAGGCGGCCGAAGCGATCTTGCGATCCACCGCCACATAGGTGGAAAAGTCGTTGACGCTGATCTTGCCGATCTGCTCGCGGCTGTAGCCGAAGTCGGCGCACATGGCGCCCATCACGTCGCCGGCGCGGATTTTCTCCTTGCGCCCGCCAATGATCTGGATGGTCATCATGGGCGGCAGCAGCTCGCCACCGGCCGCGGGCGTGAGCTCGTCCACGGGGAAGAATTGCGAGGCGCGGCCTTGCAGTTGCTCGATCTTGCCCACGCTGCCCATCTCGTCCATGGACACCAGATTCAGCGCCAGACCTTCGGCATCGCCGCGGCCGGTGCGGCCGATGCGGTGGATATGCACTTCGGAATCCGGCGTCACGTCCACATTGATGACGGCCGACAGATCGGCGATGTCCAGGCCGCGCGCCGCCACATCGGTCGCCACCAGCACGCTGCAGCTCTTGTTGGCAAACTGCACCAGCACTTCGTCTCGCTCGCGCTGCTCCAGCTCGCCAAACAGCGCCAGCGCACTGAAACCTTCGGCTTGCAGCGCATTGACCACGTCACGGCATTGCTGCTTGGTATTGCAGAAAGCAATCGTCGACTCGGGGCGGAAATGGGCCAGCAGCTTGGACACGGTGGCCACTTTTTCGCGGGCACCGACTTCGTACCAGCGCTGCTCGATCTTGTTGGAGCTATGTTGCGCAGCCACCTTCACGGTCTGGGGGTCGCGCATGAAGCGCTGGGCCAGCGAAGCAATACCCTCGGGATAGGTGGCCGAGAACAGCAGGGTCTGGCGATCCGCCGGGCATTGGCGCACCACGGTTTCGATGTCGCCGAGAAAGCCCATGTCCAGCATGCGATCGGCCTCGTCCAGCACCAGGGTCTTGAGGTTGCCGATGTCGAGCTTGCCGCGCTCCATCAGATCCATCACGCGCCCGGGTGTGCCGACGACGATGTGCGCGCCGTTTTCCAGCGAGGCGATCTGGTTGCGCGAGGGTACGCCACCATAGACGGTTACGACCTTGATATTGTCCTGCGCGCGCGCCAGGCGGCGGATCTCGGTGGCGACCTGATCGGCCAGCTCGCGCGTGGGGCACAGCACCAGGGCCTGGACGGCAAACCAACGCGGGTTCAGGCGGTCGACCATGGGCAGGCCGAAGGCAGCCGTCTTGCCGCTGCCGGTGCTGGCCTGGGCGATCAGGTCCTTGCCCTGCAGAGTCAGCGGCAGGCTGGCGGCCTGGATGGGCGTCATCTGCGCATAGCCGAGCTGCTGGAGGTTGGCCAGCATTTCTGGGGACAGGGGCAGCGCCGAGAAAGCGGTGGAATCAGAGGCCTGGGCGGCGCTGGTGGAGGTATTCATGGAAGCGGATTATCCCGGGCCTGCGCAGGAAAAGCCTTGTGCCATCGCTATTCACGGTGCCATTTGCGGGTTGCCCCTCTTCAGTCCGGGCCGGCCATGCTCCTAGTCTGAAAGCGCGGTCTTCAATGGCCGCCTCTGTTTGAAGCCAACCACAGCCCCTCACATGCACCCTAGCCTTACCCGCAAGTTCTGCGCCGTCGCCACGCTGGCCTTCACTCTGGGCTCGGCCCAGGCTGCGGAGCTGGATCCCCAACCGCTCAAGCCCCAGCTGCAGCAGCTGATCGCCCAGATGTATCCGCAGATGCGCGGCATCTACGAAGACCTGCATGCCAACCCCGAGCTGGGTTTTCAGGAAACGCGCACCGCCGCCAAGCTGGCGGCCGAGATGCGCAAGCTGGGCTTTGAAGTCACCGAGGGTATTGGCAAGACCGGTCTGGTCGCCATCTATCGCAATGGCGCGGGCCCCACCGTCATGGTGCGCACCGAGCTGGACGCCCTGCCCATGGAGGAAAAAACCGGCCTGCCCTATGCGAGCAAGGCCAAGGCCCAGTACAACGGCAAGGAGAGCTTTGTCGCCCATAGCTGCGGTCACGATATGCACATGACCAGCTGGCTGGGCACGGCCCAGGCACTGCTGGGCCTGAAGAAGCAATGGAAGGGCACGCTGATGTTCGTGGCCCAGCCCTCCGAGGAAACCGTGACCGGTGCCAAGGCCATGCTGGCCGACGGCCTGTTCCAGAAGTTCGGCAAGCCCGACTACGCCTTTGCGCTGCACACCGGCTCCATGCCTTATGGCACGGTGGGCTATGTGGCCGGGGCGGCGACCTCCAATTCGGACTCGCTGGACATCACGTTTCACGGCCGTGGCAGCCATGGCTCCATGCCTGACAAAGGCATAGACCCCGTGCTCATGGCCTCGCGCTTCGTGGTGGATGTGCAAGGCGTGGTCAGCCGCGAGAAAGATCCCATGGAGTTCGGCGTGGTCACCGTGGGTGCCTTCAATGCGGGCAGCGCGGGCAACATCATTCCCGACCAGGCACGGCTGCTGGGCACGATCCGCAGCTACAAGAGCGAGGTGCGCAGCAAGCTGCATGACGGCATAGAGCGCAGCGCCAAGGCGCAGGCCGCCATGTCCGGTGCACCGGCCCCCGAGATCAAGCTGACCAAGGGCTCGGACGCCGTGGTCAATGACGCGGCGCTGGTCAATCGCACGGTCAGGCTGTTCAAGGCTGCGCTGGGCGACAAGAACGTGCTGCCCATCCCTCCGGCCACGGCCAGCGAGGACTTCTCGGACTTCATCAACCAGGGCGTGCCGTCCATGTTCTACATCCTGGGCGTGTCCGATCCCCAGAAGGTGGCGCAGGCCAGCCAGCCCGGCGGCAAGCCGCTGCCTTTCAATCACTCGCCCTTCTTCGCTCCCGAGCCCGAACCCACGTTCAAGACCGGTGTGGAAACCATGACGCTGGCCGTCATGAACGTGATGCAGTAAGCAGCGCCAGCCCCGCCATCGGGGCTGCGCCTTGCCTTCAGCGCGTCACTGCATCTGCTGCAGATTGCCGATGCGCACCAGCATCTCGGTGAACATCTGCATGTCCGTGCGCAGATCCGGCAGCTCCTGGTACTCCAGCGCATTGTGGGCCGTGTACTTCTTGCCGGGCATCGCCGGGCCGAAGTTGATGGCATTGGGCATGAGCTTGGCCGTGGTGCTGCCTGCGGTAGGCACGGGTCTGGCGTCCAGCCCCGTGGTGTCGCCAAAGATATTGAGCAGGGTGCTCAGCCACGCGCCCTTGGGATCGCGGGCCATCCAGTTGCCCTGGGTGTACTGCACGGTCACAGGAACCTTGGCCGCATCGCTCCAGCGGGCAATGCCCTGCTCCACCTCGGCGCGCAGCTGCTCGGGCGTCTTGCCCCGCGGCATGCGCGCATTGGCAGTCACCTCCAGCTTGCCGTCTGCCGACTTGATGAGATTAGGCGACAGCGTGAGCGGCCCCATGAAATCATCGGCATAGGCAATGCCCAACTGCCGGCCCTGATAGTCCAGGCCGAACACTCCATTGATATAGCGTACGGCCTGGCTGTACTGATTGGGCTGCAGCAGCGCCGCGCCCTGCTCCAGCATCAGGCTCTGCTGCAGAAACAGCGCCAGGCGCGGCACGGGATTGACCCCTTCTTCAGGACGAGAGCCGTGGGCCGACGCTCCAGTGACCTTGACCGTGACCTGGCCCTCTGCGCGCTGCACGTCGATGGCAAACTTGCCCTGCGCCTCATGCCGATGCACAAACTCGTCCTTTTCCTGAGACAGCCGCTGCGCAATCCGCTCCAGTGCGGCCGCATCGGTGGCGGAGACGGTAGCGGAGGCCGTCTGCGCAATGGAGTTGGCCGAGGCCGCGCCGCTCATGCCCGTGATGGAAGGCCTGGCGGCATCCACGGCCACTTCCGCAAACAAGGCCTTGAGCGCGCCCGTGCCCTTTTCCGCGACCACGGCCGGGTACTTGCTGTCCAGCACGATGTTGTACTCGGGCAGCGCGGTCTTGCTCTGGTAGTACTTCATGGCATCGCCGCCGGTTTCCTCGGTGGTCTCGATCATCAGGCGAATGCTGCGCGACAGCGGCAGACCGCTGTCCTTGACGGCCTTCATCGCATACAGCACGGTGGCGATGGAGCCCTTGTCGTCAATCGTGCCGCGCCCATAAAGCCGGTCGCCCACGCGGGTGACCTGGAAAGGGTTGATCTGTTTGCCGTCCAGCACCCACTCGGCAGCCACCACCGGCACCACATCGGCATGGGTCAGAATGCCGAACTCGGTTGCCTCGCCGGCGCGGCTCGCCACATTGGCTGGCAGCGTCACTTCAAAGATGCGGTTATCCACATTGCGAAAGCGCAACCCGAATTCGGTGGCCAGGGATGCAACGAGCTTGCCGAAGTCCAGGATGGCCGCACTCTCATGCGCAGGCACCTTGGGATCGCGCACCGTGGGCAGCGCCACCATGCGCTGCAGGCTCTCCAGCACCGCCGCCTCTTGTGTCACACGGTTGTACACCCCCAGCAATCGGGCGATATCCGCCAGCTCGCCGTCCGACAGAGACTGACCGAGCATGTAGTGTTGCACCGCTGTTGCCACACCCGGCTCTGCCCTGGCAGCCTGTTGCGCAAAGGCCTTGAAGGAAGCAGAAGGGGTCTTGGCGGACGATGCAATCAATGCGTCCAGCGCGGGTTTCTTCAGGGTCTGCGCCTGAACAGGCAGGCTGACGCCCGCAACCAGACTCAAGGTCAGGCTCGCAGCGATGATCGACAAAGAGGGCTTGCAGGATTTCTTCATGGACAGCTTTTGTAGGAATCGTGGTGGTGAATGTGGTCTCAGGCTTGGCTTCGCCTATACCTGAGGCTCCATGCGCATGGGGATGGTCACGGGCCCGTCATTGACCAGATGCACCTGCATGTCGGCGGCGAACTCGCCGGTCTGCACCTGAGGGTGGGCCACCCTGGCCTGGTCCACAAAGTAGTCGTAGAGGCGCCGACCTTCGCCAGGCTCGGCGGCGGCCGTGAAGCTGGGGCGATTGCCGCCCCTGGTGTCGGCCGCGAGCGTGAACTGGCTGACCACCAGCAGCCCTCCGCCAATGTCCTGCAGGCTTTTGTTCATCTTGCCGGCCTCGTCGCTGAAGATGCGCAGCTTGAGCATCTTGGCCAGCAACTTGTCGGCCTCAGCCTCGGTATCGCCGCGCTCGGCACAGACCAGCGCCAGCAAGCCCTGGTCGATCTGGCCCGTAATTCGACCGCCAACCTCCACGCGCGCCTGCTTGACGCGCTGAACCACACTCATCATGTACTTAAACCTTCCTTGGCCACGCCTTGTACTGCGCTGCCCTGCTCTCCGTCAGCCACTTCGCTGGCCGTGTTCATGCCCATGGGCAGCAGCTCGATGCGGGCATACAGGCCTGGTATGGCCTGCAGCAGCGCGGCTTCAATCTCGGAGCGCAATTGTGCCGCCCTCTGAACGCTCCACTGGCCGGGAACATGCATGTGGAAGTCCACAAAGCTGCGCTCCCCCGCCTGGCGGCTGGAGATATTGTCAAAGCTCACTCCTTCGCTGCGCTTGGCGAAGCTGTCCAGCAAAGTGTCGATCCGCAGGCGCTGAGGCGCATCCAGCGCCTGATCCATCAGTCCTTGCGAGGACTGCCAGACCAGTTGCACACCCTGTACGCAGATATGCACGGCCACTGCCAGAGCCACCAGCGCATCCACCCACAGCCAGCCGGTCAAGGCGGCGGCCAACAGACCGGCCACCACGCCCACCGAGGTCCAGACATCGGTCAGCAGATGCCGTGCATCGCCCTCCAGTGCCATGGAGCGGTATTTGCGCGAGGAGCGCAGCATGACCCAGGCCAGCAGCCCGTTGAAGACCGTGCTGAGCAGCGACAGCATCAGGCCCCAGCTCAACTGTTCCAGGGGCTGCGGGTTCCACAGTCGCGACAGTGCGGCCCAGGCAATCGCCAGGCTGGCGCCTATGACCAGCACGCCCTCGAAGCCGGCCGAGAAGTACTCCGCCTTGTAATGTCCGTAAGGGTGTTCGGTGTCCGCCGGCCGCTTGGCCACGGTCACCATGGTCAGCGCGAACATGGCACCGGCCAGATTCACAAAAGACTCCAGCGCATCGGACAGCAGGCCTACCGAGCCGGTCAGCCACCAGGCCAGGGTCTTGAGAACGATGGTGAGCAGTGCCACCACCACGGATAGACGCAGCAGATTGTGCGGCTGCAGCCATTCGGAAGAATTCGAGAGGTCGGATTTGAGCATGTTTGGGTTCCTGAGCCTCTATATCACTAAGTGCTTTGATACATCAATAGTCTTTGCAAATTGTCTGAAAAGCAATTCACAATCCCTTATCGTGATGGACATGTCATGGTCGAGGCCGATCTGATTCCTATATAAATACTCCCAGAAACAAGGGAGGCGCATGCCTGATACGTTGATAGCACAGCAACCGAGGGATGAGGACGCCATTCTTCGACTGGTGGCCGATACAGCGCCCGCCATGCTGGCTTATTTTGATGCCGACACACGCGCCTGCCGCTTTGCCAACGCGCGCTATGCAGAGCACTTTGGCCACACCATGCAAACCATAGTGGGCATGGATGTGCGTGACATTGTGGGCGAACTGGTCTGGGCACAGATCGAGCCTTATCTGGACTCCGTGGCCGTCGACAACACTCAGACGCTGCGCTACACCCGCCAGGTCGAAAACGAGATTGGTCGGCTGCAACACATCGAGGCGGTACTGCGCCCTCATGAGGAAAAAGGCGTACTCAAGGGCGTTGTAGCGCTGATGACCGATGTCAGCCACCACCATCTGGCGACACAGCAGATACGCGACAGCGAAGAGCGCATGCGCAAATTCGCAGCCATCACCACCGAGGCCATCGTGCTGCATCGTGACGGAATCATCACGGACGGCAATGACGCACTTGCCCGGCTGGTTGGCTACTCGCTTGGCGAGCTGTGCGGCACGCCGGTTCTCGATTATGTGGCACCTGAAGCGCGCCTGCGGGCGCTGCAGAACATGCGCAGCGAGCGAGAAGATCGCCTCGAGTCCGTGATCATTCACAAAAACGGCCAGCTCATCCCCGTCGAGATAGAGGCCTCCACCATGCCTGGAGAAAAGGACAGGCATCGCATCGTCCTGCTGCGCGACCTGACCGCAAGCCTTCAGACCCGGCAGCACATGGACTATCTGACCCAGCATGACCTGCTGACACATCTGCCCAATCGGGCACGTCTGAACCATTTGCTGGCCGATGCCATCGCCAGGGCTGCCGGCGAAGAATCACGACTGGCGGTGCTGTCGCTGGACCTGGACCAATTCAAGGCGGTGAATGATTCGCTCAGTCATCAGGCTGGAGATCTGCTGCTGTGCGAGCTTGCAAAGCGGCTGCGAAGCACTGTAGGTGCTCAGGACATCGTGGCCCGCACCGGCAGCGACGACTTTGTGGTCGTGCTGCCTGACAACCCCGGCCTGCTGGAGACAGAGGCCCTGCTGACGCGACTTCGGGCCACGGCAGAGGCCCCCTACCTGATCGAAGGGACTCAACTGGTGATTTCCGTGAGTGTCGGCATCGCCATGTATCCCAAGGACGGGAAATGTCCGGCGTCCCTGCTGAGCAATGCCGAGGCCGCCATGCAGATGGCCAAGAGTCACGGCCGCAGCTTCTCCCAGTTCTACACTCCTGCGCTCGAAAGCCGGGCCACACGCATGCTGATGCAGGAGCAAATGCTGCGCAACGCTGTGGAACGCGGCGAGTTCGAGCTGCATTACCAGCCACAGATCCTCATGCAGACGGGCGAGCTTTCAGGCTTCGAAGCCCTGGTACGCTGGAAGCACCCGCACCGTGGCCTGGTCTCGCCCGACGAATTCATCGGCTTTGCCGAAAACCGAGGACTGATCGCAGCCGTGGACCGCTGGGTGCTCTATCAGGCCTGTCGTCAAGCCCGTGCCTGGCAGCAGCAGGGATTTCCCCCTATCCCGGTGGCAGTCAACCTGTCGGCGCAGGAATTCCGCCAGCGCGATGTCGTCAAGGAAGTGGCACAGGCACTGGCCGACACGGGACTGGACGCCTGTTATCTGCACATCGAGGTCACAGAAACCACGTTGATGCTCTCGGGCAACCAGATGCAGCAGACTCTGCATGCCCTCAAGACACTTGGCGTGGGACTGGCGATCGATGATTTCGGTACCGGCTACTCGTCTCTTGCCTATCTGCGCAAGCACCCCATAGACCGGCTCAAGATCGACCGTTCGTTCGTGACCGATCTGCCCCACAACCCGGATGCAGCCGCCATTGTCAATGCCATCGTGCAGATGGGACAGAGCCTGCATCTGGAGATTCTGGCCGAGGGTGTGGAAAGCACTGAACAGCTGCAACTTCTGAGAGAGATGGGCTGTGCCATGATGCAAGGGTTTCTCGTGTCAGCGCCATTACCTGCCGAGCAGGCTTCGGCATGGATGTCGCAACACTGTCAACTGCTACAAAGACAATAGTGCATGGCCTCGAATACACCGACACCCTCTCATAAGAGCAGCAGCATGTTTCATACGGATGCCCCTCAGGCACTGGCCCATGTGCAGCAGCTGTACCGCGAGCAAATCGACCATCTGCGAGCTGCCATGCAGCGTTTCGTGGCGGGTGAGACTCCGGCCGCGCCCATTCATGCGTACTACCCGTTTGTACGTATCAAGACCACCACGGTGGCGCAAGCCGATACCAAGCTGACCTACGGCTTTGTGGAAGGCCCAGGCACCTACGAGGCCACGCTGACCCGGCCCGACCTGTTTGCCAGCTACTTCGGCGAGCAACTGCGCCTGCTGATCCTGCACCACCAGGTCCCCATCGAAGTGGGCCTCAGCGACAAGCCCATCCCGATTCATTTCTCGTTCGCCGACAACGACCATATCGAAGGCTCGCTCTCGCCAGAGCGGCGCATGCTGATGCGCGATGTGTTCGATCTGCCCGACCTGGAATCCATGGACGACGGCATCGCCAACGGCACCTGGCGCGCGGCGGCAGGCGAGGCCCTGCCTCTGTCGCTGTTCACCGCCCCGCGCGTGGATTACTCGCTGCATCGCCTGCGCCACTACACAGGCACGGCCCCCGACTGGTTTCAGAACTTCGTGCTGTTCACCAACTACCAGTTCTATATCGACGAGTTCATCCGCCTGGGCCACGCCGAGATGGCCAAGGAGGACAGCGAATACATTGCCTTTGTCGAACCCGGCAATGTGGTGACCCGCCGCGCCGGCCTGCCCGCAGAAGCCGTCGACGAGCTCGGAACGGCGCCGCCGCGCCTGCCGCAGATGCCGGGCTACCACCTGGTGCGCGCAGACAATAGCGGCATCACCATGGTCAATATCGGAGTGGGCCCGGCCAATGCCAAGACCATCACCGACCACATCGCCGTGCTGCGCCCTCATGCCTGGATGATGCTTGGCCACTGCGCGGGCCTGCGCAACAGCCAGCAACTGGGAGACTATGTGCTGGCCCACGCCTATGTGCGTGAAGACCATGTGCTGGACGAAGAGCTTCCTCTGTGGGTGCCGATTCCTGCGCTGGCCGAAATCCAGGTCGCGCTGCAGCAGGCCGTGGCCGACGTGACGCAGATGGAGCGTGCCGATCTCAAGCGCATCATGCGCACCGGCACCGTGGCCAGCACCGACAACCGCAACTGGGAACTGCTTCCCGACAACCTGCCCCAGCGCCGCTTCAGCCAGAGCCGAGCCGTAGCACTGGATATGGAGTCGGCCACCATTGCCGCCAACGGCTTCCGCTTCCGCGTGCCCTATGGCACTTTGCTGTGCGTGAGCGACAAGCCGCTGCACGGGGAGATCAAGCTGCCAGGCATGGCCAACCATTTCTATCGGGAGCGTGTGGACCAGCACCTGCGCATCGGCATGCGTGCCGTCGACATACTGCGCGAAGGCGGCTCCGACCGCCTGCACAGCCGCAAGCTGCGCAGCTTTGACGAAGTGGCCTTCCAGTAAATCCAGCCATGCCGGAGGCCGACCAGTTTTCCATGACATTGATGGTGGCCGTCAATTTGATGACGGTCGCTTTTGCACTGCCATGGTTTATGGGTCAGCAAATGAGCCGGGCGGCCAGAAATGCTCAGCAATTCCTGCTTTTGCAGGGGCTGGCCTGGTTGCTCGTCTTCTGCTCCGGGCAGGTACTCCCCTTCACATGGAATGCGCTGCTGTCGATATCCAGTGCCGCTGCTGCAACCGGTGCACTGTGGCAGCTGCATAAAGCGCTCAAGGGCTGGCTTGGACCTCGCAACAAGATACTCACCCGCTCACTGGCCTTGCTGTGCCTGCTGACACTTGCGGGCGTGCTGGTTCTGATCGAGAGCAAACCCTACCGGCTGGCTTGGTTCAATATCAGCTACGGTTTGAGCCTTGTCACTCTGGTCTGCCTGACCCTGTCGCCGCAAACCAATTCGGCCACGGCCTGGCGTTATCTGCTACTAGGTGCGGGCCTTTGCGTCGCAAGCATTCTGGTCATACGCGGCTACTTCACCTTGTACGCGCCTTGGCTGCACAGCTTTGCGGAGGAACCCAGCCCACATATGCTGCTTTCGTGGCTGATCCCCATGGGTTCCGCCATTTTCTTTGTATCGATCCTGATGGCCTGCCGTGACGAAGAAGTCCGCCAGCGATCCGCAAACGCACCAGAAGACAGCCTGACCGGCCTGCCGCTGCGCCAGGCCATCAAGAACCAGGCCCGCCTCATGCTGAGCAGAGCTCGACGCGAAGGCCTGCCGCTGGCCTTGATTTTGATCGACATGGATCACTTTTCCCGGGTCAACAGCCGCCATGGCTATCAGGCCGGAGACGCGGCGCTGCAGCTCATGTCACGCACCCTGCGAAAGCAGATGCGCGGTGACGAGGTCGTGGCCAGATGGCAGGGTGAATCCTTTTGCCTGCTGATTCACGCCGACCAATTGGGTGTCATGTCGCTGCTGACCCGCATCCAGTCCGCATTCCAGATCGGCGCGCAGTACGAACTGCAGATGGATCTGGACTTCAGCGCGGGTTGTGCCCTGGTCCCCTCAGCCTGGAAGAGCCTGAGCCTCAACGAGCTGGCCAGCCATGCCGCAGCCGCCCTGCAACAAGCCAAGAATCAGGGCCGGGGAAGGGTGGAATGCACCACTCTGACACCTCCGCCCGGCGAGGATCATGCCCCCTCAGACCTGGCTCCGCTGGCCTGAGTCAGTACGCGGCCTTGATCAGATCTGCCGCCTTCTCGGCAATCATGATGGTCGGCGCATTCGTATTGCCGCTCACGATGCGCGGCATGACCGAGGCATCGACCACGCGCAGCCCCTGCACACCATGCACCAGCAAGCGGGCATCGACCACATCCTGCGCCCCTGGCCCCATGCGACAGCTGCCCACGGGGTGATAGATGGTGTCGGCGTAACGGCGGATGAACTGCTCGATCTCCTCGTCACTGCGCGCCCCTGCCGAATACTCCAGTTCCCGGCCCTCGAAGCGGGCCAAGGCCGGCTGATCGAGAATTTCGCGCATGCGGCGTACGCCGCGCACCATGCGCTGCATGTCCTCGGCCTCGGCAAAGAAGGCCGGGTCTATGAGAGGCATGGTGCCCGCATCGGCAGAGGCGAGCTTCACGCTGCCCCGACTCCTTGGCTGCAGCAGGCAGACATGGCAGGAATAGCCATGACCCAGCAGCGTCTTGCGTCCATGGTCGACCAGCTTTCCCACCACAAAATGCAGCTGCAGATCGGGCACCGCCTCCTGTGGCCCGCTGCGGATAAAACCGCCCGCCTCGGCAAAATTGCTGGTCAGCAGGCCCCGGCGCTCATGGCGCCAGCGGCTCATGCCCTGCCAGACATTCCTGAGACCGGCCAGCGAAATGCCGAAGCTGTCCTTGATCTGCGGGCCATCGACCACCTGCACCACATCGGGATGGTCGTGCAGATGCTCGCCCACTCCCGGCAGGTGGTGGACGACATCGATGCCCAACTGCTGCAGATGCTCCCCCGGCCCTATGCCCGAGAGCATCAGCAGCTGCGGCGACTGCAGTGCGCCGGCACAGAGCAGGACCTCGCGCCGGCAAAGCAGTTGCCTGACATGCCCTCCCTGCACATATTCCACGCCGACAGCCTTGCGCCCATCCATCAGGATCCGCCGCACCTGGGCTCCAGTGATGATTTCCAGATTGACCCGGCTGCCGCGCACCGGCATCAGATAAGCCTTGGCCGCACTGCAGCGCTCGCCCTTGTGGTGCGTGACCTGATACAGGCCCACGCCTTCCTGAGCTGTGCCGTTGAAGTCCGGATTGTGCGCATGACCGGCCTGCACGCCTGCGCGCACAAAGGCCTGCGCCAGCGGATTCGGGTCGCAGAGATCGCAGACATGCAAAGGGCCGCTTGTGCCATGCAGCACATCTGCGCCGCGCGTATTGCATTCGGCCTTCAAAAAATAGGGCAAAACATCGCTCCAGCCCCAGCCGGGATTGCCCTGAGCGCTCCAATAATCGTAGTCCGCAGGCTGACCACGCAGATAGATCATGGCATTGATGGAGCTGGAGCCGCCCAGCACCTTGCCGCGCGGCTGATAGCCCCGCCGGCCACCGAGTCCGGGCTGTGGCACCGTGCTCATGGCCCAGTTGAAATTTTTCTGCTTGGCCATCAGCGCCAGCCCTGCCGGGCAGTGGATCAGCACGCTGTTGTCGTCGCCACCGGCCTCCAGCAAGGTCACGCTGACCTGCGGGTTCTCGCTGAGCCTGGCTGCCAGCACCGCACCCGCGGAGCCCCCTCCCACTACCAGATAGTCACGCATGTCCGCACTCCTTTTGCTGCAAATTCTGACCAGAGGTCTGCAGCTGCGAAACGCGGAAAAACACGGTCGTGCAGAAAAAACAATGTCATCGTGATGACTCCTAACACGCCAACCATGCCCGACTAGGGTCAAACCCGGTCAGAACCGGGATAACATTTTCCTGTTCAACCGCACTTATCTGAATGGAGACACAAAAGATGGCAATCCAAACCGTAGGCATCATCGGCGCCGGCACCATGGGCAACGGCATCGCGCAGGCTTGCGCCGTGTCGGGCATCGACGTGGTGATGGTAGACATCTCCGACGCTGCCGTGCAAAAAGGGCTGGCCACCGTGGCCGGCAGCCTGGACCGCCTGATCAAAAAGGAAAAGATCAGCGAAGCCGACAAGAGCGCAGCGCTGGCACGCATCAAGACCTCGACCAGCTACGACGATCTGAAGTCGGCCCAGCTGGTGATCGAGGCTGCCACCGAGAATTACGAGCTCAAGGTCAAGATCCTCAAGCAGCTCGATGCCCTGCTGGCACAGGACGTGATCGTTGCCACCAACACCTCGTCCATCTCCATCACCCAGCTGGCGGCCGCCACCCAGCGTGCCGACAAGTTCATCGGCATGCATTTCTTCAACCCCGTGCCCATGATGGCCCTGGTGGAGATCATCCGCGGCCTGCAGACCAGCGACGCCACCCACGATGCCGTCAAGGCCCTATCGGAAAAACTGGGCAAATCGCCCATCACCGTCAAGAACGCTCCCGGCTTTGTGGTCAACCGCATTCTGGTGCCCATGATCAACGAGGCCTTCCAGGTGCTCAGCGAAGGCACAGCCTCGGCCGAGGACATCGACGCCGGCATGAAGCTGGGCTGCAACCAACCCATTGGCCCGCTGGCCCTGGCCGACATGATCGGTCTGGACGTCTGCCTGGCCGTGATGGAGGTCTACCTCAAGGAATTCGGCGACAGCAAGTACCGCCCCTGCTTTCTGCTGCGCGAAATGGTGGCCGCCGGCCGTCTGGGCCGCAAGACCGGCCAGGGCGTCTACACCTACTGATCTACGGTCGCTGGCTCGGTCAGGAAGCGAGGGCCAGCAAGGCCCACTCGTACTACTCCCGAACCTCTGCCAGCAGCCGACGCACAGCCATCGCCAGAGCCTGAGGCTCGCTGACCCAGAAATGGGTTGTTGCGCCCAGTCTTTGCGCCGCTTGCTTTAAGGTCTCCAGCACCCGCTCAGGCTGGGTGCTGGTCACGCGCACCTGGGCTGCGCCTCGGTAGCCCTGCGCCACCTGCAACTGCTCACCGGGCCAAAGGCTTAGCCGCAGCTCATCCTGCAATAGCTCAATGTCGATGGGTGGCTGCATCGCACGCTTGCCTTTTTGTCTGGGCAACTCAGGCAGCACCAACCGCGCGCTCACCTGCAGCTCAGCAGTATCCAAGGCCCCGACCGTCGCCCCCTGGCGATACGCGAGCACCGCAAGCCTCTTGCGCCGACTCAGGCCTGAGATCAGCACACAATCTGCAGCCACAGTCACTTCGGCCTCGGTCACCATCTGGGCAAAATGCGCTGCTTTCTTCTGCGCCACCGCAGGGTCACCATCCCAGAACTGCAGCACCAGCCTCGGCGTCTGATGAATTTGCACACCGAGCCGCTTCATCACCTCCAGCATGTTCTCGCTGCTGACAATATCAGAGTGCACTTCAACGGCCAGAGGGCGCCCATCAGCCAAAGATTCCAGCTTGCGCTTGCAAGCCTCCAGCTCGCCCTCTTGCCCCATCAGGCCCATGGCCAGCAGCAGCGTATCGCCATAAACAAACGGCCGGGCCTGGAATTCATCAGCCCACTCGACTGCAGCGAGCTTGAGGGCTTCAGCTGCACCGGCGGCGCGCACTGCCGCCAGCAGCGTCACCTCATGGCTGTGTATGCCACCGGACATCGACGCTGCACCCTGCTTCCAGGCCAGCGCCCGCAGCTCGGGGAACTGGTCTTCCAGACCGTAGCCCATTGCCAGCACCGATCGGCCAATGGCCAGCAAATCGCGCGGCATCTCGCCATAGGCCAGCCCCGGCCCGGCCACGGCCTGCGCCTGAAAGAGCTGCTGCCATTCAGGTGCATAGTCTGCTTCCGGCCTCCAGGCTGGCAGCAGTTGCGCCAGATAGCTGTTGGCATCGCTAATGGTGTCGAACTTGGCCACCATCACACATTCGCCACTGTTATTGCCCGAAAACGCCTGCCACACCCGTATGGATGGCGCCGCGGCATGGGCGCGCTGCGTTTGCGGCACGCCAGTCCGTTTGCGGCCCGCACAGCCATGACGCAAACTGGGCTGGGCCAGATGCGAGCGCTGATGCTGCCAGCCCGCCAGAATCTCCTGCGCATTGCGCGCGGGCAGGCCGCCATCGTGGAACGAGCAACCCTGCATGCGCTGATCAGGAGTGATGGACACAAAATCCACGCCCGCGCCGCAGTCCCCGCTACCGTCCGCTCCATCAAACAAGCGAGGCAATGGAACGGTATCGCCAAAGCACACAGAAAGGCGGCAAGGCAGCGGAGCATCCTGCACCATGGCCGCCAGTTGCAGCCGCCCCTCAGCCGTCAAATGCCTGCGCATATCGGCACCGATATACGAGAGCAGCGACACATCGTGGCAACCCAGTGCCGCCAACTCCCCCAGCAGACTGGGCAGCATAGTCAGCACTGCCGCATCGACCAGCAGATTAGCGCCCCATCTTTGCCCATAGCCGGACAAAACCTGCGCCGTATAGCGCCAGCGCGGGTCGTCATAAAGAGAGATGCGCACCTGCCCCAAGCGGCCCGCATACGCCGCAAAGCTGCCTGGGCGAATCAGCAGGCCATTGGTGGTGACATTCAGCGCCAGCGGCGTGGTTTCATGCAGCTGCTGAACCAGATCGGCAAAGCCGCGAAAGACAAAAGGCTCGCCGCCGCCAAACGCAACCTCCAACACACCGGCTGCGCTCAGGTCTTGCAGCACCTGCGCGGCGGAATCGACCGTCCATGCGCTCTCGCGCTGCACATCGCGTGAGCAGAAGTCACAGCTCAGATTGCATTTATTGGTAATGCCAAACATGGCCACCCGGGGGGCCACGCGCTGCAGATGCCGGGTTTCAGCGTTTTCAATGCGGATGCTGGTGCCGCTTTCCGGGTGAAAACGCAGCAGCGCGCCATCCAGCGGGTAGTCTCTGAACAGTTGACGGTGCGGCGCTTCTGGCATCTTTTTTCCAATTCGTGGGATCACGCCCAAAGCATAGCTGCGTGCAAGGCGCTGGCGTTAACACCTAGCTCTGCAAGCGATGACTCGTCCTGTATGCGACTGCTGCGGAAACCGCTGCGGTCTATTGTTTTGCGCAGGAGATTCACCATGCAAATCGACATTCCCAACCCTCCGCCCGAGGGCTGTATTTCTTGTGAAGTCCGCGGCCATGTGCTGCTGATCGGCATCAACCGCCCGGCCAAGCGCAATGGCTGGACGCCGGCCATGTTCCAGCAACTGGCCCAGGCCTATACCCGGCTCGACGATGAGCCTGAGTTGCGCGTGGGCCTGCTCCATGCTTTTGGCGAACATTTCACGGCGGGGTTGGATCTGCCTGTCATCGCCGAGTTCATGAAAAGCGGCAAGAAGGCCATCCCCGCAGGTCTCGTGGAGCCTCATGACTATGGCCTGCCCGGCTACCGCCGCCGCACCAAGCCCATGGTGGCCGCCGTCAAGGGCATCTGCTTTACTGTCGGCATAGAGCTGATGCTGGGTGCCGATATCGTCGTCGCTGCCGACAGCAGCCGCTTTGCACAGATGGAAGTACAGCGCTGCATCATGCCCACAGGCGGCGCCACGCTGCGCATGCCCGAGCGCGCCGGCGTGGGCAATGCCATGCTGCATCTGCTGACCGGCGACGCGTTCGATGCAGCCGAAGCCCTGCGCTGCCACTTTGTGCAAAAAGTGGTGCCTGCAGGCCAGGAACTGGACGAGGCTTTTCGCATTGCCGAGCGCATTGCCGCCCAGGCACCGCAGGCCGTGGTGGCCACACGCCTCAATGTCCTCAAGGCCATAGAACTGGGCCAGGCCGCCGCCGTGGCCGATTTCATCCCCGTGCAGCAGCGCCTGACCAACAGCGAGGATGCCGCCGAAGGCGTGCGCTCCTTCGTCGAGAAACGCCCAGCACGTTTTACCGGTCGTTAATTCCAACTCCAAGAGGTGATGATGAGCTTGAAGTCTTCTACGCGAAAAGCGCTTGTGCCACTTGCGCTGACAGCTATGGTTTCTGCAATCCATGCGCAGACTCCCGCACCCGCACTGCCTGACCCGGTCAGCACCAGCTTGCAGGCCATGGGCTGGATGCAGGGCTTTCCGCCCGCTGCCGACAAGCTCATCACCTTCGACAACCCCGTGGGCAATACCTTCCCGCGCATACGCTGGACCTTCTCGCATATCCGCGAAATCACGCCCACGGCCAATGTCTGGCGCGGCCCGGGCGCTCCCAGCGCCCTGCGCTCGGCTCCGGTCGACATCGAGCAAGTGCGCTTCAAGGTCATGGGCACGGGCGAGGAGCTGACCTTTGCCCAGGCACTGGATCGCAACTACACCGACGGCATTCTGGTCATGCACAAGGGCCGCGTGATCTATGAGAAATATCTGGGTGCGCTGGAGCCGCAGCGCCCGCACCTGGCCATGTCGGTCACCAAGTCCTTTGTCGGAACCCTGGCCGCCCTGCTGGCCCACGAGGGCCTCATCAAACCCGAGGCACCGGTGACCGACTATCTGCCCGAGATGAAGAACACCGCCTATGGCGACGCCACGGTGCGCCAGGTGATGGACATGACGATCGGCGTGAAGTACTCCGAGAACTACGCCGATCCCAAGGCCGAAGTCTGGGACTACGCCCGTGCCGGCGGCATGATGCCCCAGGGCAAGGACTATGCCGGCCCCAAAAGCTTCTACGAATTTCTGCAGACCCTGCAGAAAGAGGGCGAGCATGACCAGGGCTTTGCCTACAAGACGGCCAACGCCGAGGTTCTGGCCTGGATCGTGCGCCGCGCCAGCGGCAAGCCTCTGGCCCAGCTGCTGTCCGAACGCATCTGGAGCCGAATCGGAGCGGAGCAAGACGCCTACTTCATGGTGGATCGCATAGGCACGGAATCGGGTGGAGGTGGCCTCAACACCACGCTGCGCGACCTGGCCCGCTTCGGCGAGCTGATGCGCAACGAAGGCCGCGCCGCCAGCGGCCAGCAGGTGCTGCCCAAGGCCGTGGTCCAGGACATCCGCCGCGGCGCCGACCCCGCCAAGTTTGTGAAGGCCGGTTATGCCACGCTGCCGGGCTGGTCGTATCGCAATATGTGGTGGGTCTCGCACAACGCCAACGGGGCCTATATGGCGCGCGGCATTCACGGTCAGGCCATCTATATCGACCCCAAGGCCCAGATGGTGGTAGTGCGCTATGCCTCCCACCCGATTGCGGGCAATGCGGGCATAGACCCGACCAGCCTGCCCATGTACCAGGCGCTGGCCGATGCACTGACCACCCGTTAGGCGCGAGACAGCTTCAGCCCGCAACAGGCTCCGCTCACGGAGCCTGTTTGCATTGCGCCGAACCTCTTCACTGCCTCCTTGGTCTTGGTGATCTGCAAATTAAATTGCACACAATTAAATTGTCTGCAATAATTCAACCCATGCGATCCACGAACGACCTTCTCCCCGACAGCTCCGAGCTGCTGCGCCTGGACAATCAGGTCTGCTTTGCGCTGTACTCGGCATCGCTGGCCATGACCAAGCTCTACAAGCCCTTGCTGGATGCCATAGGCCTAACCTACCCTCAGTATCTGGTCATGCTGGTGCTCTGGGAAGGCGACCAGCTCACCGTATCGGAACTGGGTGAGCGCCTCTATCTGGATTCAGGCACGCTGACGCCCTTGCTCAAGCGACTGGAGAGCGCAGGCCTGCTGGCACGCCAGCGCGATGCGCAGGACGAGCGCCGCGTGCGCATCGCCCTCACGAACGCCGGCCAGGCACTGCGCGCCGAGGCCGAAAAAATACCTGCCTGCGTGCTTCAGAGCACCCAGTGCACCCTGCCCGAACTGCAGGCTCTTACGGGCCAGCTCAACACACTGCGCGCACGGCTGGCACCGCGCCGCAGCCACTCCGGCTGATACCGGGGTGACGATTTCCTCCACCCGCCCGCACTGCCGGGCAATCTCGCAAAGGAAGACACCATGGCCCAGCTCGACAAAGTTCTCTACACCGCCCACGCCCACACAACCGGCGGCCGCGAAGGCGCTTCGCGCACCGATGATGGCCGTCTGGACATCCAGCTGAGCTCGCCCGGCAGCGCCGGCAAGGGCACCAACCCCGAGCAGCTGTTTGCCGCCGGTTACTCCGCCTGCTTTATCGGTGCCATGAAGGCCGTGGCCGCTCGCCAGAAGATCACCCTGCCCGCCGACCTGTCGGTGGATGCCGAAGTCGACCTGGGCCCCGTGGGCGAAGTGTTCGGCATCGCCGTGCGCATGAAGATCAGCCTGCCCGGCATGGACAAGGCTGCGGCCCAGCAGCTGGTGGACGCCGCTCACAAGGTCTGCCCCTACTCCAATGCCACGCGCGGCAATATCGGCGTGACGCTGACCATCGCCTAAAGCGGCTCAGGCCACAGGGCACCGGGCGCTGCAACATAGCGCCCGGTGTCCAGCTCGAAGACGCCTTCAAGCGTCAGCGGCCCGGCAATATCGGCCGCCGCATAGCGGGCCAACGCCAGCTGCCCTACCTCAAAGACCGGCAAGTCCTGGATCAGTGCCAGCAACTTGTCCACAGCCTCTCGCAGCGGCAGCCTTCTCGCATAGTGGCCCAGGGTCACATGGGGTACATAGCGCCAGCCCGGCGCGGGCTCCACGGGCACCAGCTCCGCATGCAGGCGCTGCAGACATTCCTGCCCCCGGCCGACGCCCAGATAGGGCACGGTGGTGAAGCTGCCAGCCCCCGCGATCTGCACGGCAAAAGGGCGCAGCCGCAGGCTTTGCAGCATGGCGACATCGGCGCGCAGCGCCAGCCGGTCATATTCCCGCGCCGCATGCTCATCCCCTCCCCGGCACAGCCCCCTATAGGCCAGCGTGATATGCGGCTGGCGCGCATGGCGTGGCAGCAGGGCATCACCGAGTCTGGATCTGGCCTGCTGCAGCAAGGACTCCAGGTCAGGGCCTTGCAGCATCACCACCCAGACGGCGCACCAGGGGCAGCCTTGATGCCACTCTGCAAAATCCCGGTCCTCGCAGGGCTGTGAAAGTGCTTCGCTCTCTTGCATGCGGGCAGTGTGCCAGCTTCGGCCGCATGCACAGCACCAAGACAGTTTTTCCCAATTTTCAGGCTCCAGGCCAGTCCTGTCAGACGAATACCGCTATCAAATCAAAAGCAATCTTGTCGACGTATGCGCAACCCCGTCCGACCCGGACTGACCTGTTTGGGCCTGACAATGCTGGGATGAGCGATACACAAGACCCCTCTCACCCCTATGCGGACCTCACGCCCGATTGCGTGATCGATGCGCTGTGCAGCACGGGCCTTGTGCCGGACGGACGGCTGACGGCGCTGAGCTCCTATGAAAACCGCGTGTATCTGGCCCACCAGGACGAGGGCGACAAGGTCGTTGCCAAGTTCTACCGCCCCGGCCGCTGGAGCCGCACCCAGATTGAGGAAGAGCACGCCTTCTCCCAGGAGTTGGCGGAAGGGGAAGTTCCCGTGGTTGCACCGCTGGCGCTGCAAGGACAGACCGTGCATGAACATGCGGGCTTTCTGTTCAGCATCAGCCCCTGGCGCGGTGGGCGCCGCCCCGAGCTGGACGACTGGGAGGTGCTGGAATGGACAGGCCGTTTTCTGGCCCGCATCCACACCGTGGGTGCCGCTCGGCCCTTTGTGCATCGCCCGGCGCTGAACCTGAAAAGCTTCGGCTACGAATCCATGCACTATCTGCTCGAACATGAGGTCGTCGCGCTCGAAGTGCGCAGCCGCTGGCAGCAGGCTTGCGACAAAGCTCTTTCATTGATAGCGCCGTCTGCTGACGGGTTAAGTGCTGCAGGCCATTTCGCCCTGCATTCTGCGACACAGATTCGCCTGCATGGCGACTGCCACCCGGGAAACATTCTCTGGACGCCGCTGGACAACGAAGGCCATGGCGGACCGCATTTCGTCGATCTGGACGACGCGCGCAGCGGTCCTGCCGTGCAGGATCTGTGGATGCTGCTATCGGGCGACCGGGGCCAGCAGACGCAGCAGCTGTCGGCCCTGCTCGAAGGCTATGAACAGTTCCGCAGCTTCGACCGGCGCGAGCTGGCACTGATCGAGCCGCTGCGCACCCTGCGCCTGCTGCATTACAGCGCCTGGCTGGCGCGCCGCTGGCAGGACCCGATCTTTGCCATCAACTTCCCATGGTTTGGCAGCACCGACTACTGGCAGGGCCAGGTGAACATGCTGAACGAACAGATCGAAGCCATGCAGCTGGAGCCGCTTTACGCGTAAGGCGGGCCGATGCCTGCAAAGAGCTAGCAGCGCCCCTGCAAACGGCATTCAGGCACGAGTTGCCCGCGCGCATCGCGCCATTGCACGGCATCGCCGCTCTGCGCGGGGGCAGCGGGCGGCACTGGCTGCACCTCTGGTGCCTGCGGGCGATTGAGGTCATGCAGCACGGTGGAGGACCCCACCCCGACACCCACGCTGGCACCACCCACGCCGGTGGACGCGCCAACACCGGCACTGCCCAGCACCTGCCCGCGCTGGTTGACACCTACGCCCACACCGACAGGCCCGACACCCGTGCCGACGCCTGCGCTGAGACCGCCGCTGCCAAGACCCACGCCCACGGAAAACGGCCCCACCGGAATCCCGACACCCACGCCAGCTCCTACGGAGCCGCAGGCGGGCAAGGCCAGCACCAGAGCGGCGGCGCAGACCGTGCTCAGGATTCTGTGATGACCGGGCTTGATGGTGACGGGCATGGAATTCATCTCACTGACTCTCACTGACGTTGAACAGCCGCATTGTCACCCGCCGTGCCCGCAAAAAGGTTATCAATCAGTAGCTCGACCAGTGGCTTGAGGGCCAGCTTCTGCGAGCCCTCGGAGGCCAGCAGGTTGTTGTGCACCAGCGCCATCCAGAACGGGCTGGCCAGCAACTGGGCACTGCGGCTGACCGAACGGGTCCTGAGCTCCCCCTCTTTCACGGCCAGCGCCAGCAGATCCTGCACATAGTTCTGCCAGGCATCAAAAGCCAGCTCTTTGTACAGTCTGGCCAGCTCGGGCGCATGCCGTGCCTCGCTGAGCACCAGGCGTGCCAGCATGCCGCGCTCGCTGCTGTCCACGGCCTCCAGCGTCGGCAGCAGACTACGGCGCAGAAAGGCTCGCACCGTCTCGCCCTTGCGGCGCCGCAGCTGCTGATAGACGGCCGAATGCCGCAGCGCGTGCTCCACCACGCCCCGCAGCAGCTCGTCCTTGGACGGGTAGTAGAGATACAGCGTGCCCTTGGCCACCTGCGCACGACAGGCAATGCGCTCCATGGTGCTGCGGGCCACGCCGTACTCCACGAACTCGGCCAACGCGGCCTCGGCAATCTGCTGACGCGTCTGCGCCGTCTTGTCGAGACTCGGGCCGCGCGTGCGCCGCTGACGCTTTGCCTGCGTGCCGATATCCGGGTCTGCACAAGGGGCAGCCGTCGCGCCATCCGCCATGCGCTGAAATCCTTTTCTAGAATTCATAAAATTGACCAAATAGTCATTTTTAATAATTCTAGGTCAAGCCGACTTGCCCACACCGGACATGCGGATGACTTCCCCACCCATGCTTTCCCAATGCAATCCCGTCTGAGTCCCTATGCCTGGGTGTGCTTTTCCATGTGCGTCGGCGTCATGGGAACGGCTCTTGCCAGCCCGCTCTACCCGCTCTACCAGCAGGCCTGGGGGCTGCAGCCCAGCCATATCACGCAGATTTTCGTGACCTATATGCTGGGCGCCTTGATCAGCCTGCTGTTTCTGGGCCGTCTGACCAACCTCTTCGGTTTTCTCAAAGTGCTTCGCCTGGGACTGATGGTAATGACCGTGGGCGTCATCGGCTCGGCCCTGTCCTGGAATGCCTGGAGCCTGGGTGCCTCCCGCTTCATCATCGGCCTGGCGTCGGGGTTGATCACCACCTCGGCCTCCATAGGCATGACCCAGCTCAACAACAAGGGGGACCTGCAGCGTGCGGCTGCGACCACCAGCCTGACGATTGCCTTCGGCTTCGGCCTCGGGCCCGTGGTTGGCGGCCTGATGGCGCAGTGGGTGCCATTTCCCCTGGTCAGCAGCTATCTGCCGCCCATTGCACTGAGCTTTCTGGGCATCCATGCGCTGTTCAGAATCCAGCTGCCGGCGACCAGTGCGCCCGTCCACAGCGCGCCCGGCCTGACGCTGAAAGATGTTCTGCCCAGCATCTCCCAGCCGCGCAAGCCTTTTCTCTACCACTATGCGCTGGGCTGCATGGCGGCGTTTTCCGCCTTCGGCATGTTCAGCCTGTTTGCCGCCATGGCCCCCAGCTTCATGGCGCAGATGCTGCCCTGGCACGGACCTGCAGTCTCGGGCTTGTCCATCGGCGTCATCCTGTTTCTGTCGGCCGGCATCCAACTGATCGCCCGGCCCTACCCCACCAAGCGACTGATCATCATCGGCTTCTTCGCCCTGGCGGCGACCAATGCCCTGCTGGTTCTCAATCTGTTTGCCGGCTCGCCATGGCTGTTCGCTCTGAGTGTGCTGAGCATGTCCTGCGGTCATGCACTGTGCAATCTGTCGGGCATGGCCGTGGTCAACAAGGTCTCCAAACCGGTCAACCGCACAGGCCTGCTGTCCACCTATCTGGTCGTGGGCTATGTAGGCACCATCGTCCCCATCCTGGGCATGGGCTGGCTGTCCGACCATATAGGGCTGACGGGCGCATTGATAGGCTTCTGTGGCTGTCTGGGCCTTCTGTCGGCACTGCTTGGCGTCATCAGCCTACGGGCACGCGTGCTGCCCATGCCGCGCCAGTAAGCCCGGCTATCTGAAATGCGGGCCGGCTCCCTGGGCCGCCAGACAGTCATGATCGTTGCGCAGCGGGCAGGCCTGCAGAGACAGGCAGCCACAGCCTATGCAGGAGTCGAGCTGATCCCTGAGCTGGGTCAGCATGGCAATGCGTGCATCGAGCTGTGCCTGCCAGTGCAAGGACAGGCGACTCCAGTCCGCCTTGCCGGGCACGCGGTTGGCAGGCAGATGGGCCAGTGCCTGCGCTATCTCGGCCAGCGGCACACCCATGCGCTGAGCTACCTTGATCACCGCCACCCGTCTCAGCACCGCTCGCGCATAGCGGCGCTGGTTGCCCGCAGTGCGCGCACTCTCGATCAAGCCCTGCTTCTCATAGAAATGCAGGGCCGATACCGCCACCCCGCTGCGGCTGGCGACCTCTCCCACACTGAGATCCGGCATTCCCTCAGCCTCGGCCACCAGGCCGTTGCCGCATCCATTCATATCGTCAATCTCTTCACACTGCACCGTCATCTCCCGCTGCCTTCCGTTGTCCCCGCCTGGCCGCCATGACCGCAATCCTGTGTGGTCATACAAACCGCTTGACCTCAAGCTTAGTTGAGGTTGAACAATTCCAGCAGCTTCCGGAACAAAGGCCTGCTGCTGGCGGGCCTTGCCGGACAAGCCTTGCCTGAAAGACCTTCATGGACGCCAAGCCCAGTTTCATTGCCCAAGCCCCTGCCCCGCATCCGCGCCATCTGCAGCCCACCGGGCTCTATGACAGCCTGCCCAATGGCTACACCCATGTGGTCACCGTCCAGGAGCCGCTGCGCTGGCTCTTCGTCTCGGGCCAGGGTGGAGAAAATGCCCTGGCCGAGCTGCCAGACAGCTTTGCCCTGCAGGCTGCGCAGGCTCTTGCCAATATCAAGACCGCCCTGGCCGCCGGTGGTGCGGACATGGGCCATGTGCTCAAGCTCACCGTGCTCATCGTCGATCACTCGCTGGAGCGCTTCGAGCACTGGCAAAGCGCCGTGAGACAGCATTGGGGCAGCGGCGAGCCCGGCGGCAGGCGGCCGCGCTTTCCGGCCTGCACGCTGATACCCGTACCCAAGCTGGCCCTGCCCGGCATGCTGATCGAGGTGGAGGCCACGGCGGCCCTGCCCATGGAGATGGACGCCAAAGCCGCCATTCCCGCCTGACCCTGCACCTGAGCGTCTCATGAAAACCACAACACCAGCGGCCACCACCGTCCTCTCCAGAACCACCCTGCTGCTCATGGCCACGGCCTGCGGCCTGTGCGCCGGAGCCAATTATTTCAACCAGCCCTTGCTCAACTCCATGGTCCAGCATCTGCAGATCAGCGATGCCCAGGCCTCCAGCACCGTGACCATGGCCCAGGTCTCCTATGGCCTTGGACTGCTGTTTCTGGTGCCGCTGGGCGATATGCTGGAGCGCCGCCGCCTGGTTCTGACCCTGATGCTGCTGGCCGCCTGCGGCATGCTGCTGTCGGGCATCAGCGGCCTGGCGGGCAGCTTCGCGCTGCTCGCCGCCGGCACCCTGATGGCCGGCGTGTTCTCGGTGGCCGCACAGGTCCTGGTGCCCATGGCCGCCACCTTTGCCGCACCTGGCGCCAGCGGGCGTGCCGTCGGCCTGGTCATGAGCGGCCTGCTGATCGGCATTCTGGCCTCGCGCAGCGTGGCGGGAATTCTGTCCGATCTGGGCGGCTGGAGCACCGTCTACTGGGTCGGTGCCACCAGCACCGCATTCATGGCCGTGCTGCTGGCACGGGCCCTGCCCAAGGCGGCTCCCGCCGCTCCCGTCAGCTATGGCGAAGTCATGAAGTCCCTGGGGGATTTGCTGCGCCGGCATCCGCGCCTGCGCAGCCGCGCGCTGATTGGCGGTACCGGCTTTGCCACCGTGAGCGTGCTGTTCTCCACCATGGCGCTGCTGCTGGCCGGGCCGGGCTTTGAACTCTCGGATCTGATGATCGGCCTGATAGGCATCGTGGGCATTGCCGGCGCGCTGATGGCCAATGTGGCCGGACGCATGGCCGACAAGGGACTGGAGCAGCCCGCCACGCTGGCTGGCGCCATTCTGATGCTGCTGGGCTGGCTGTGCCTGTGGCTGGGCGGCAGCAGCATCTGGTGGTTTCTGCTGGGTCTGCTGGTGGTCGACGGTGCCTTGCAGGCCCTGCACATCAGCAACCAGAACGTGGTCTATGCATTGGCGCCCGAGGCCAGATCGCGCATCAATGCCGTCTATATGACCACGTACTTTCTCGGCGCCTCCCTCGGCTCGGCACTGGGCTCGTGGGCCTGGCTGACCTATGGCTGGGCCGGCACCAGCCTCATGGGCGGCCTGCTGGGCCTGCTCACTCTGGCCATGGTGCTCTGGGATCGCAGCCTGCTTGCGCGCTCGCGCAACTAATCAATTTTGATAGCTTGTCGCGCCGTTCCCATAAGGGATAAAGGCTGAAATCATAAAAAAACCCCGCAGAGCCACCACTCTGCGGGGTTTTTTATCGGGGTAACCGAACCGCTCAGGCCAGCAGCGCGTTCACACGCTTGACATAAGCAGCCGGATCTTCGGGCATGCCGCCCTCGGCCAGCACGGCCTGGTCGAACAGAATCTGGGCCAGATCGTTGAAGTGGACGGAGCCGTCCAGCTTCTTGACCAGGGCGTGATCGGGGTTCACTTCCAGTACCGGCTTGGACTCGGGCGCGGCCTGGCCGGCCTGCTTGAGCAAGCGAGCCAGTTGCAGGCTCATGCCACCATCGCTGACCACCAGACAGGCAGGCGAGTCGACCAGGCGGCTGGTGGCGCGCACGTCTTCGGCACGGTCCTTGAGGGCTTCCTTGAGCTTGGCCAGCACGGGCTTGAAAGCTTCGGCGGCTTCCTCGGCGGCCTTCTTCTCTTCTTCGTTCTGCAGCTTGCCCAGATCCACGGCACCCTTGGCCACGGACTGCAGCGGCGTGCCGTCAAAGTCGTGCAGATAGTTGAGCGCCCACTCGTCCACGCGATCGGTCATCAGCAGGACTTCAATGCCCTTTTTCTTGAACACCTCGAGTTGCGGGCTGTTCTTCGCCGCAGCCAGGGTGTCGGCTGTGATGTAGTAGATCGCGTCCTGACCTTCCTTCATGCGTGCCTTGTAATCGGCAAACGAAGTGTTCAGGCCTTCATGCGTGGTGCTGGCGAAACGCAGCAGCTTGGCAATGCGCTCCTTGTTGCCGAAGTCCTCGCCCAGACCTTCCTTGAGCACGGCACCGAACTCGTTGTAGAACTGCGTGAACTTGCCTTCCTTGGCCTTGTCCTCTTCGCTGACGACATCCTGCACGCCATCGGCAGCCTCTGCCGCGGCTTCGTGCTTGTCGTGGCGAGCCAGGTCTTCGAGCATGGACAGCACGCGCTTGGCCGAGCCGTCGCGGATCAGGCGCACATCGCGGCTTTCCTGCAGCAGCTCGCGGCTCACGTTCAGCGGCAGGTCGGCAGAGTCGATCACGCCCTTTACAAAACGCAGGTACTGGGGCATCAGCGCCTCGGCATCGTCCATGATGAAGACGCGCTTCACATAGAGCTTGATGCCGGCGTGCTTGTCACGCTGGTACAGGTCGAACGGGGCCTTGGCGGGGATGTACAGCAGCTGCGTGTACTCGGTATTGCCTTCGACGCGGTTGTGACTCCAGGTCAGCGGGTCCTCGAAGTCATGGCTGATGGCCTTGTAGAACTCCTTGTACTGCTCTTCCGTGATGTCCTTCTTGGCGCGGGTCCACAGGGCGCTGGCCTTGTTCACGGTTTCCCATTCGCCGGTCTTGACCATCTCGCCGGGCTGATCGTTCTCGCCGTCCTTCCACTCTTCCTTTTCCATCAGGATGGGCAGGCTGATGTGGTCGGAGTATTTGGAGATGACCTGCTTGAGCTTGTAGCCGTTGAGAAACTCCTCGGCGTCGTCACGCAGGTGCAGGATGATGCTGGTGCCACGCTGGGGGCGCTCGATCTGCTCGATCTCGAAGTCGCCCGTGCCGCCGCTGATCCAGCGCACGCCGGCCGATGCCGGAGCACCGGCGCGGCGGGTTTCCACGGTGATCTTGTCAGCCACGATGAAGCCCGAGTAAAAGCCCACGCCGAACTGGCCGATCAGTTGCGAGTCGGCCTTCTGGTCGCCGCTGAGCTTTTCCATGAAAGCCTTGGTGCCGCTCTTGGCAATCGTGCCCAGATTGTCGATGGCTTCCTGCTCGCTCATACCGATGCCGGTATCGGTGATGGTCAGCGTGCGGGCAGCCTTGTCAAACGAAACGCGCACTTCCAGCTCGGGCTGATCGCCGTAGAGGCTGGCGTCGCCAAGCGCTTCAAAGCGCAGCTTGTCGCAAGCATCCGATGCATTGGAGATCAGCTCGCGCAGGAAGATTTCCTGGTTGGAATACAGCGAATGCGTGACCAGGTGCAGCAGTTGGGCCACTTCGGCCTGGAAGGAATGGGTTTGCTTTGTCATGTCTTTGTGAGCGAAAAACTGAAATCAAAAGCCGCCCGGAGATCCTCTCAAGGCGATTCGCAGTCATAGCTAGGGCCTGTCCCCGATATTTCAAGGGCTATTCGGGCAAGAAAAAAGCGCAAGCGCTTATTCAAAAAGAATAGCTACTTGCGCTTATCAGCAAAGAGATAGATGCCATTTCCACTTAAAAATGGCGTCACCCTTGCCTGAGGGGCAGCGAGCAAAAGCCGCCTTGCGGCGAAGCTGCCCGTCCCCCTTGGGGGAAGCGGCGGAGCCGCTCAGGGGGTATCAAAAGCTTTCATGCGCCGCCAGATAGCGCCATTGGCCGGTGGGCAGATTGCCCAGGCTCACGCCGCCGATGCGGATGCGCTTGAGGCCCACTACCTTGAGGCCGACCTGCTCGCACATGCGGCGAATCTGGCGCTTCTTGCCTTCGGTCAGCACAAAGCGCAGCTGCTCGGGGTTCTGCCAGTCCACCTGGGCCGGCTTGAGCGGCTGCTCGTCCAGCGACAGACCGTGGCGCAGCAGAGCCAGCTTTTCCTCGGGGAAGACGGACTGCACATCCACATCGCGATCGCCGAAGGTCACACGCACCAGGTATTCCTTGTCGACTTCCGAGTCCTCGCCAATGATCTGGCGCGCCACACGGCCGTCCTGCGTCAGCACCAGCAGACCCACGGAATCGATGTCAAGACGGCCGCAGGGAGCCAGGCCCTTGAGCTGGCTGAAGTTGAAGCGCGTCTTGCTGCGGTCTTCGTTCCAGCGGTTCTCGTTGGTGATCAGCACCACGGCAGGCTCGTGGCCGTCCTCGGCCTGACCGCTGACATAGCCCATGGGCTTGTTCAGCAGGATGGTGACCTGCTGGTCCTGACGGTCCTGAGCCCTCTGGTCGATCTCGATCCTGTCGCCGGGCACCACGTTCTGGCCCATGATTGCGACTTCGCCGTTGACCTTGACCCAGCCGTTTTCCACCCACTCATCGGCTTCGCGACGCGAGCACAGGCCCATGTCGGCAATGCGCTTGTTGATGCGAATCGCTCCGGGACGATCGTCCTGGCGCGCATCCGCTTCAGGCGCACGCTTGACGGGAATCGCACGGTCCGAGCCATCCGCAGCGGGCCGGTAGGTGCGAATGCCGGTCGTGGGGCGGCGAGTGGCCTCCGATACAAACGAACCGGGAATATGACGCTTTTCAGGCTCGCCACCACGGTCGTCGCGGCGTTCGCCACGGCGCTCGTCGTTGCGACGGTCACCACGATCAAAGGAGCGGCCTTCGGGACGGTCACCGTAGCCACGGTTCTGCGGACGATCACCAAAGTCGCGGCCTTGCGGGCGATCGCCACCACGGCGCTCGCCATCACGGGGCTGGTATTCGCGGCGTTCACCACCTTCGGAGCGGTCTGGGCGAGCAAAACCACGGTTTTGCGGACGGTCACCAAAGTCACGACCTTGAGGACGCTCATCGCGGCGGCCTTCAAAGCGATCACCGCCACGACGTTCGTCGTCGCGTGGACGGAATTCACGGCGCTCGCCACCTTCGGAACGCTCAAAACGGCCCTGGTCAGGACGGCCAAAACCGGACGAGCGAGGACGGTCACCAAAGTCACGGCCGCCTTGAGGACGGTCATCACGGCGGTCGTCACGGGGACGGAATTCACGACGCTCTCCGCCTTCGAAGCGCTCAGAGCGGCCCTGGTCGGGACGGCCAAAACCGGACGAGCGTGGACGGTCGCCAAAGTCACGGCCGCCTTGAGGACGGTCATCACGGCGGTCGTCACGAGGACGGAATTCACGACGCTCTCCGCCTTCGGTGCGCTCAAAGCGGCCCTGGTCGGGACGGCCAAAACCGGACGAACGTGGACGGTCGCCAAAGTCACGGCCGCCTTGAGGACGGTCATCACGGCGGTCGTCACGGGGACGGAACTCGCGGCGCTCGCCACTGCGATCACCATCACGCGACTCGCCATAGGGGCGGAAACCTCGATCACCGCCGCCAAAGCGACGCTCGCCGCCTTCGGCAAAGCGGTCATCGCGATCAGAGCGGGGACGGCGCTCGTCGCGCTGCGAGAAGCCGCCGCTGCGTTCGCCCTCGTCACGAGCAGGACGACCACCATCGGGGCGACCAAAGCCGGAAGCGCGGGGACGTTCGTCGCGCTCACGCTGAGGGCGTGCGCCACGCTCGCCACGCGGGCCTTCGCTGCGCGGGCCGCGATCGGAGCCGCCTGCGGGCCGGGAGCCACGGGCTGCCGCGGGCTTTTCCGCCTTGGCTGGCTTGGCCGGTGCACGCAAAACAGGACGCGCCGACGAGGAATCAGAGGGCGCTGAGGAATTGCCAGCACCAGGGGCGCCGGACTCTTTAGGAGGTTTGACTGACATTTGGGCGTAATTGTCTCGCGACGCGCGGACGCGAGGCTAGAGTTATCCACAATTCCAGCGCGGAGCTAGGTTATAGGGCGTCTCTCAGGCAAGCGCCTTGCGCGATGCGCAGAACTCTCCATGCCGCAATGCCTCCAGGTCCAGTACGCGCAGACCGCCATACTCGATCTGGATCACACGCTCGCGCTGCAGCACGGACAAGGCCTCATTCACACGCTGACGTGACAGGCCCACCAGATTGGCCAGTTCCTGCTGAGTGATGCGCAGAATCTGCCCCACGCCGGGATAGAGCAAGGGGTTGAACAAAGCTGCCAGAGTGCGCGCCACGCGCAGATCGGGGTTACTCATGCGGTCGATCTCGCGCGCCGCGATGAACTGGCCTAGGCGCTCGTTGAGCTGGTTCATTACAAAACGATTGAAGCCTATGGAGTGATCAAGCAGCCAGTGAAACATGTCTATGGGCAGGCCGCCCACAACGGTCTTGCGGATGGCCTGCACGTTGTAGCGATAAGGCTCGCGCTTGATGACCGTTCCCTCGCCAAACCAGCCACCGGGCGGCAGACCGGCCAGCGTCATGCTGACTCCGTCGGCGCTTTCGGTGTTCATCTTGAGCAGGCCGTCGACCACGCCAAACCAGTAGGTAGGCGGGCGACCGGTGCGACAGACATAGTCGCCCGGCTCGGCATCGCCGACAAGCAGCACGCGTTCCACGTTTTCACGCTCTATGGGCAACAGGACGGGCCACCAGGGAATGCCATCGAGTTCTGAGCTCAAAGGCTTGCGCCGCCTTTGATGCAGGGACAGTTCTTGACTCATGCCCAGAAGCATTGCCAAAGCCGCGCTGGCGCAACAGCGGGATTTCCACGAGGCAGCAAATGCGCCATTTTCAGCAGCATTTGTTACAGCGGATTTTCACTATGCAGGCTTTCCCTCAAATTGTCGTCAAACAGACATCCTGACGTCAAAGTCGCTCATAGCATGTCTGCAAGACTTTCGTGAAGGGTAGCCGCGGCGGCTCCAACCCCAACCAAGAGGATCAGGCATGACAACCACGTTCCCGCAACTGCTGCTCAAGCACGCGACAGAACGCCCCGATGCGCCCGCACTGCGCGAGAAAGAGTATGGCATCTGGCAAACTTGGAGCTGGCGCGAAGCCGCACAAACCGTACGCCACATGGCCTGCGGCCTGCGCGCGCTGGGGCTTCAAAGTGGCAAGAACCTGGCGTTCATCAGCGATAACCGGCCCCATGTCTACATGGGCTTTCTGGCCGTTCAGGCCTGTGGCGCAGTGCCCATTCCGCTGTACCAGGATGCTGTGGCCGCCGAGATGCGCTTTGTGATGGAGGACGCGGAGATCGCGTTTGCCTTCGCAGAGAACCAGGAACAGGTGGACAAGCTGCTGGAGGTTCGCGAAAGCGTTCCCGGCATTCGTCACATCATCTATGACGATCCGCGCGGCCTGCGCAAATATGATCAACCCGGCCTCATCAGCACCGAGGAGCTGCTGGCCAAGGGCAAGGAATGGGATGCACAGCACCCGGGAGCCTATGAGGCCATGGTCCAGGCCATCTCGCCCGATGATGTCTCGGTCATCCTCTACACCTCGGGTACCACGGGCAAGCCCAAGGGGGTGTGCCAGACCCATGCCAGCTTTGGCGAATCTGCCCGCGGCGGCGTCCAGACCGACAGCCTGAATGCGACGGACAATGTGATCTGCTACCTGCCCCCGGCCTGGGTGGGAGACCATCTGTTCTCGTTTGCGCAATGGCTGGTGGCAGGCTTCACCATCAACTGCCCGGAATCTGCCTCGACCATCGCCATCGACCTGCGCGAGATCGGCCCCAGCTACTACTTTGCTCCGCCGCGCATATTCGAGGGCATGCTGACCTCGGTTTCCATCCGCATGGAAGATGCGTCGCCGCTCAAGCAATGGATGTATGCCAAGGCCATGGAGGTGGCACGTCGCGTCGGCTCTGACATTCTGGACGGCAAGAACGTCGGTGCCGTGGATCGCCTCAAATACCAGCTGGGCAGCTTGTTCATCTACGGGCCGCTGCGCAATGCACTGGGCCTGTCGCGCATCCGCGTGGCCTATACGGCAGGCGCTGCCATCGGCCCCGAGCTGTTTCGCTTCTTCCGCTCCATCGGCATCAACCTCAAGCAGCTCTACGGTCAAACCGAAACCTGTGCCTATGTCTGCCTGCAGCGCGACCGCCAGGTGGAACTCTCCAGCGTGGGCCAGGCCGCACCGGGCATCGAACTCAAGATCGCCGACAACGGCGAGGTGCTGGTCAAGGGCGTGTCCGTGCTCAAGGAGTACTACAAGCGCCCCGACGCCACGGCCGAGGTGATTGATGCCAGCGGCTATTTCCATACTGGCGATGCCGGGGTAATCGACGCCAACGGCCAGTTGCGCATCATCGATCGCGCCAAAGATGTGGGCAAGACCAGCCGCGGCGCCATGTTCGCGCCCAACTACATAGAAAACAAGCTCAAGTTCTTCCCGCATATCAAGGAAGCCGTGTGCTTCGGTCATGGCAAGGACGAGGTCTGCGCCTTCATCAACATTGACTACGAAGCCGTGGGCAACTGGGCCGAGCGCCAGGGCCTTCCGTACGGTGGCTATGTGGACCTGGCCAGCAAGGCTAAGGTGCTGGAGCTGGTGGCCGACTGCATAGACAAGGTCAATGCCGATCTGGCCTGCGAGCCCGGCATGGCCGACACCCAGGTGGCGCGCTTTCTGGTGCTGCACAAGGAGCTGGACCCCGATGACGACGAGCTGACACGCACCCGCAAGGTGCGCCGCAACTTCATCGCCGACAAGTACGGCGTGCTGGTGGAGGCACTCTACACCGGCAAGCAGCAGCAGTTCATCGAGACCCTGGTGAAGTTCGAGGACGGCCGCACAGGCAGCGTCAGCGCCACGCTGACCATCGTTGAAGCCAAGCTCCACCCGGCTTCGGCCAAGGCTGCCGCCTGAGAGGAATTTTCATGAATACAAGAACCAGCGGCGACGTGATCCTGGACATCAAGAACATCAGTCTGCGTTTCGGCGGCGTCAAGGCCTTGACCGATATCTCGTTCAATGTCAAAGAGCACGAAATCCGCTCCATCATCGGCCCCAACGGTGCCGGCAAGAGCTCCATGCTCAACTGCATCAACGGCGTCTATACACCGTCCGAAGGCTCCATCACCTTTCGCGGCCAGACCTTCAGTCATATGAACAGCCGCCAGGTGGCCGAGATGGGTGTCGCACGCACCTTCCAGAACCTGGCGCTGTTCAAGGGCATGAGCGTGATCGACAACATCATGACCGGCCGCAACCTCAAGATCAGGAGCAACATCCTCATGCAGGCACTGCGCATCGGCCCTGCGCAGCGCGAGGAAATGCAGCACCGCGAGTTCGTCGAGCACATCATCGACTTTCTCGAAATCCAGGCCTATCGCAAGACTCCCGTGGGCCAGCTTCCCTACGGCCTGCAAAAGCGCGTGGACCTGGGACGGGCCCTGGCCATGGAGCCGCAGGTGCTGCTGCTGGACGAGCCCATGGCCGGCATGAACGTGGAAGAAAAGCAGGACATGTGCCGCTTCATCCTCGATGTGAACGAAGAGTTCGGCACCACCATAGTGCTCATCGAGCACGATATGGGCGTAGTCATGGACATCAGCGACCGTGTCGTGGTGCTGGACTACGGCAAGAAGATCGGCGACGGCGCTCCCGATGAAGTACGCAACAACGAAGACGTGATCCGCGCCTACCTGGGCGCAGGCCACTGAAGGAGCAGTCATGGGATTTTTCTTAGAGACATTGTTCGGCGGCCTCATGGTGGGCACGCTGTACGCACTGATCGCCATCGGCTTTGTGCTGATCTTCAAGGCCTCGGGCGTCTTCAACTTTGCGCAAGGTGCCATGGTGCTGTTTTCGGCCCTGGCCATGGCGCGCTTTTCGCAGTGGATTCCCGGCTGGCTGGGCATGGAGCCCGGCATCGTCGGCAACCTGCTGGCCATCGTCGTCACTCTGGCGCTGATGGTGGTCGTGGCCTGGGTGATAGAGCGGCTGGCCCTGCGCCATCTGGTCAATCAGGAGCCCATCACCTTGCTGATGGCCACGCTGGGCATTGCCTATCTGCTCGACGGCCTCGGCCCCATGGTCTTTGGCAGCGAGGTCTACAAGATTGACGTCGGCATGCCCAAGGACCCCGTCTTCATCATGGACAGCCTTTTTCAGGGCGGCGTGATGATCAGCCTGGAAGACCTGTATGCGGCCTGCATCGCCGCCATCCTGGTGATCTGCCTGAGCATCTTCTTTCAGAAAACCAAGACCGGGCGCGCCCTGCGTGCGGTCGCCGACGATCACCAGGCCGCGCAGTCCATCGGCATTCCGCTGTCGCGCATCTGGGTCATTGTCTGGTCGGTGGCCGGGGGCGTGGCTTTGGTCGTCGGCATCATCTGGGGCAGCAAGCTGGGCGTTCAGTATTCGCTGTCGCTGGTGGCCCTGAAGGCTTTGCCCGTGGTGATTCTGGGCGGCCTGACCTCGCTGCCCGGCGCCATCATCGGCGGCCTGATCATCGGCGTGGGCGAAAAGCTCTCCGAGGTCTACATCGGCCCCATGGTGGGCGGCGGCATCGAGACCTGGTTTGCCTATGGTCTGGCCCTTTGCTTCCTGCTGGTACGGCCCCAAGGTCTGTTCGGCGACAAAATCATTGACCGCGTCTGAACGGGGAGAACAAGAATATGTTTTATCGTGAAAACGGCCAGTTCAAGACCAGCTACGCAGCAGACCAGCAGATCTTCGGCGTCGCGCAGGACCGCTGGGTCATCCTGTTGGTGCTGGCCTTTGCCTTCCTGGCCATTCCCTTCATTGCCAGCGACTACACCTTTCAGGCGATTCTGATTCCCTTTGTCATCATGTCGCTGGCAGCGCTGGGGCTCAACATCCTCGTCGGCTACTGCGGCCAGATTTCGCTGGGTACCGCCGCCTTCATGGCCGTGGGTGCCTATGCGGCCTACAACCTTCAGGCCCGCATTGAAGGCATGCCCTTGCTGGTGGCGCTGATCGGCGGCGGCGTGGTGGCCATGGTGTTCGGCGTGGTGTTCGGCCTGCCCAGCCTGCGCATCCGCGGCCTGTATCTGGCCGTGGCCACGCTGGCTGCCCAGTTCTTTGTGGACTGGCTGGCGACCCGCGCGGCCTGGGTGACAAACAACTCCTCTTCCGGCTCCGTCAGCGCCAAGCCGCTGGCCATCCTGGGCTGGGCCATCGACACGCCCATGGAGAAATACCTGCTCTGCCTGGCAATCCTGTGTCTGCTCGCACTGGCCGCCAAGAATCTGGTGCGCAGCTCGGTCGGCCGCGAATGGATGGCCATGCGCGACATGGACGTGGCGGCAGCAGTGATCGGCATCCGCCCCACCTACGCCAAGCTCTCGGCCTTTGCCGTGAGCAGCTTCATCGTCGGCGTGGCCGGCGCGCTCTGGGGCTTTGTCCACCTGGGTGCCTGGGAACCTGCGGCTTTCAGCCTCGATCGTTCGCTGCAGTTGCTGTTCATGATCATCATCGGCGGCCTGGGCTCTGTCGTGGGCAGCATCTTCGGCGCCGCCTTCTTCGTGCTGCTGCCGCTGCTGCTCAACCAGGTACCCCACTGGCTGGACCTGCCGCTGTCCACGGCCACGGCCACCTATCTCGAGCACATGATTTTTGGTGCGCTCATCGTGTTCTTCCTGATTGTGGAACCCCACGGATTGGCCAAGCTGTGGGCCACGGCCCGTCAGAAGCTGCGTGTCTGGCCATTCCCGCATTGATGGCTCCCCCTGTGCCGCTGACGCGGCTTCCCCCAAGGGGACGGCACCTTCGCCTCGAGGCGACTCTTGCTAGGTGCCCCTGAAGTGCTGAGTGCTTGATTGAGAGATAGCTGATTTATTGACAAGACACCGCAGAGTGCCTGCCACCGGGACAGCGTCCCATACAACCCAAGGAGACAGTCGATGATGTTCAAGAAAGTTGCGATTGCTGCCGCTGCTGTTGCTGCAGGCATGGGAGCCTTGATGGCCTCACCTGCGGCTCAGGCCCAGGAGCAGTTCGTGCCTCTGCTGGTGTATCGCACGGGCCAGTTCGCGCCTCTGGGTATTCCATGGGCAGACGGCAAGCAAGATTACCTCAAGCTGGTCAATGCCAAGGGTGGCATCAACGGCGTGAAGATCAAATTCGAGGAATGCGAAACCGCCTATGACACGGCCAAGGGCGTGGAATGCTACGAGCGTCTGAAGAACAAGGACGGCGGCGCCTCCGGCTTTGACACCCAGTCCACCGGCATCACCTTTGCCGTGACCGACAAGGCTCCTGGCGACAAGGTGCCGGTGGTCACCCCGGGCTATGGCCTGTCCCAGTCCGTGGATGGCAAGGTTTTCGAGTGGAACTTCCCGCTGCTGGGCAACTACTGGACAGCCGCCGACTCCATCGTCCAGGACATCCTGAAGAAGGAAAAGGGCAGCCTCAAGGGCAAGAAGATTGCCCTCGTCTATCACGACTCGCCTTACGGCAAGGAACCCATTCCGCTGCTGGAAAAGCGCGCCGCCAAGGAAGGTTTCGAGCTGATCAAGCTGCCCGTGACCGCCCCCGGCGTGGAGCAAAAGTCCACCTGGCTGCAGATCCGCCAGAACCGCCCCGACTATGTGCTGCTGTGGTCGGCCGGCGTGATGACTCCTACGGCCGTGCGTGAGGCACAGGCCACAGGCTACCCACGCGAGAAGATGTATGCCGTGTGGTGGGGCGGCTCCGACCATGACGTCAAGGACATCGGTGCCGGTGCCAAGGGCTACAACACGGTGACCATCCACAACACGGCAGAGAGCGACAAGGTGCATGGCGACATCAAGTCCATGCTCTACGACAAGGGCCAGGGCACGGCCAAGGACGCCAAGGAACTGGGCCAGCTGGCACATACTCGCGGCGTGGTGATCTCCATGCTGCAGGTCGAGGCCATCCGTACCGCTCAGGAAAAGTTCGGCAAGGGCAAGGTCATGACACCCGAACAGGTGCGCTGGGGCCTGGAGAACCTGAACATGACGCAGGAACGCCTGAACGAGCTGGGCTTCGGCAAGATCATCCGCCCCTTCAAGACCAGCTGCGAAAACCACCTGGGCGCCGACTGGGCCCGTATCGCCACCTGGGACGGCGGCAAGTTCAAGGTGACTTCCGACTGGTACCAGGCCGACAAGTCCATGGTCGATCCGCTCTACAAGGAATTCGCGGAAAAGTACGCCAAGGAAAAGAACGTCAAGGTAAGAACCTGCACCCCCTGAGGCGCTTCGCGCCTTCCCCCTCACTGGCGCCTAGCGCCTGAGGGGGCGACATCCTCGCTGCGGCGAGGCCAGCACAGGTCCTTGCCTGATGTCTCTGACCAAGGCTCGCCTCATCGCAACCGGATTTACAAAAATCAGCTTCAAGCGCTTGCCCATAAAGTGCAGACAGCTATCTATTTTGAGTTACCAGGTGACCGCATGACCGATATCGCGCACACAGTTTCCAGTTCCGCCCAGACAGCACCGCTGGTGGAAGTCAATGGCATCGAGGTCATCTACAACCATGTGATCCTGGTGCTCAAGGGCGTCTCGCTGCAAGTCCCCCACCAGAGCATCGTGGCCCTGCTGGGCGGCAATGGCGCGGGCAAGACCACCACGCTGCGCGCCATCTCCAATCTGCTCAAGGGCGAGCGCGGCGAAGTCACCAAGGGCGGCATCACGTTGGAGGGCGAGCAGATCGCCAACCTCTCGCCCGCCGAACTTGTCAAGCGCGGAGTGGTCCAGGTCATGGAAGGACGCCACTGCTTCGCCCACCTGACGATCGAAGAAAATCTGCTCACCGGCAGCTACACACGCACGGACAAGGGCGAGATTGCAGCCAATCTCGAGAAGGTCTACAACTACTTCCCGCGCCTCAAGACCCGGCGCACCAGCCAGGCAGCCTACACCTCGGGCGGCGAGCAGCAGATGTGCGCCATCGGCCGCGCGCTGATGAGCAACCCGCGTATGGTGTTGCTCGACGAGCCCTCGATGGGTCTGGCTCCGCAGATCGTGGACGAGGTCTTTCACATCGTCAAAGACCTCAACAGCAAGGAAAAAGTCACCTTCCTGCTGGCCGAACAGAACACCAACATGGCGCTCAAATATGCCGACTACGGCTACATCATGGAAAGCGGGCGCATCGTCATGGACGGCTCAGCCAAGGACCTGGCCAGCAACGAGGACGTCAAGGAGTTCTATCTGGGCGTGGGCGGCGGCGAGCGCAAGAGCTTCAAGGACGTGAAGAGCTACAAGCGCAGAAAACGCTGGTTGGCTTGATGGCTGCCCCCTGAGGCGCTTCGCGCCTTCCCCCGAAGGGGACGACAGCCTCGCTGCGCGGCGGCGCTTGCTCGCTGTCTCTGCCTTGGTGCGCGCCAGTTTTTAGCTTGCGCCCATTGACTTCAGTTTTGCTTGCAGATTTTCTCTACAGGATTTGCCATGAGTGATTTCTACGATGCCCTGGAAACCCGCAGCCCCGAGCAGCGCGAAGCCGACTGCATGACCAGCCTGCCGCTGCAGATTGCCCATGCACAGCAGCGCTCCAGCGCTTTTGCCGAAATTCTCAAAGGTGTGGATGCGTCCCGTATCACCAGCCGCACCGCGCTGGCCCAGCTGCCAGTCACGCGCAAGAGCGAGCTGCTGGAGCGCCAGGCCGCGCAGCGTCCGCAGCAGATTTTTGGCGGATTCAATGCCATTGGCCTTGGCCACGACATGCCCAGGCTGTTTGCCAGCCCCGGCCCCATCTACGAGCCCGAAAGCCGCCGCCCCGACTACTGGCGCATGGCCCGCTCCATGTGCGCCGCAGGCTTCAAGGCTGGCGAGCTGGTGCACAACTGCTTCAGCTATCACTTCGTGCCCGCCGGATCGATGATGGAAACCGGTGCCCAGGCCCTGGGCTGCACGGTGTTTGCCGGCGGCACGGGCCAGACCGAGCAGCAGGTGCAGGCCATGGCCGATCTTCGGCCTGCAGCCTATGTGGGTACGCCCAGTTTTCTGAAAATCATTGTGGAAAAGGCCCAGGAGATGGGAGTGAAGCTGCCCAGCCTGACCAAGGCCATGGTCAGCGGCGAGGCCTTCCCTCCCTCGCTCAGCCAATGGATGCGCGAGCATGGCATAGACGCCTACCAAAGCTATGGCACGGCCGATCTGGGCCTGATCGCCTATGAGACCAGCGCCCGGGAAGGCCTGGTGCTGGACGAGGGCGTGATCGTGGAGATCGTGCGCCCCGGAACCGGCGACCCTGTGGCCGAGGGCGAGGTGGGCGAGCTGGTCATCACCACGCTCAACCCCGACTATCCGCTGATCCGCTTTGGCACGGGTGACCTCTCGGCCTACCTTCCGGGAATCTGCCCCACGGGCCGTACCAATGCCCGCATCAAGGGCTGGATGGGCCGCGCCGACCAGACCACCAAGGTCCGCGGCATGTTCGTGCATGCCAAACAGGTGGCCGAGGTCGTCAAGCGCTTTCCGCAGATCGCCAAGGCCAGGCTGGTGGTGACGGGTGAGATGGCCAACGACCAGATGCAGTTGCTGGTGGAAACCACGGAAACCGCGCCGGGCTTTGCCCTGCAGGTGATCGACGCCTTGCGCGAAGTTACCAAGCTGCGCGGCGAGGTGCAGATGGTAGCCCCCGGCAGCCTGCCCAACGACGGCAAGGTGATCGAGGACGCGCGCTCCTACCAGTGAAGATCTGAAGAGCTGCCGGCATTCGGCTGGCTCTGCGGCTTCAAGGTTTTGTACGGGGACTTGAGCTTGACCAAGTTCCTGCACATGTGTCGCCAATACGCTACAGGCAATCGTTTTGCTTTGGCGCAAATGCAATGTGATCGCCCGCTCCATCAAGGGATAACACTTAGAAAATAACAAAAACCCCACAGATTAGCGCTACCTAGAATCCGGCTTTACGTCACGAAAAGCGAACCGTCCTGGTCTGCTTGCACATTATTTTTAGGGAGACACTGTGAAAACTATTTTCAAGATCGCCACCATTGCTCTGGCAGCCACCGCTGCCATCAGCAGCCATGCTGACAGCTACCCTGCCGCTGGCAAGACGATCACGATCATTGTGCCTTTCACGGCAGGCGGCCCCACCGACAAAGTGGCACGCGACCTGGCCGAATCCATGCGCAAGCAACTGAACAACGCCACCATCGTCATCGACAACGCAGACGGTGCCGGCAGCACAATTGGCACGGCCAAGGCTGCACGCGCACGCAATGACGGCTACACGCTGCTGCTGACGCATATCGGCATGTCCACCATCCCGACGCTGTACCGCAAGCTGTCCTTCAACGTGCTCAACGACTTCGAGTACGCCGGCATCATCAACGATGTGCCCATGACGCTGATCGGCCGCCCCACCCTGCCCGCCAAGAACTTCGCCGAAGTCAAGGACTGGGTCAGCAAGAACCAGGGCAAGGTGAATCTGGCCAACGCCGGAGTGGGCTCGGCCTCGCACCTGTGCGGCCTGATGTTCCAGGCCTCGCTGCAGCAGGACATGACGCCCGTGCCCTACAAGGGTGCAGCTCCTGCGATTGCCGACCTGATGGGCAACCAGGTGGACCTGCTGTGCGACCAGACCACCAACACCACTTCGCAGATTGCCGCCAAGAAGGTTCAGGCCTATGCCGTGACCACTGCCAAGCCGCTGTCCACGCCTGCACTCAAGGACCTGCCCACGCTGCAGTCCCTGGGTCTGAAGGACTTCAACGTGACCATCTGGCACGGCCTGTACGCCCCCAAGGGCACGCCTGCCGATGTGGTGCAAAAGATCAACGAAGCCATGAAGGCTTCGCTCAAGGACCCCGAGTTCATCAAGCGCCAGGAAGCCCTGGGAGCCGTGATTGCCACGGACGACCGTACCAACCCTGCCGGCCACAAAAAGTTTGTGGAGTCTGAAATCGCCAAGTGGGGCAAGGTCATCAAAGCCGCCGGCATCTACGCCGACTGATAGGGCACGCGCTCGTCGAAACAAAAAAGCCTGCATTAGCAGGCTTTTTTGTTGGGGCGGCCAAGAGGCGACTGGACTTACCAGGTCACTTCCTTGCCATCGGCAGCACTGCGCCTGAGCATGTCGACAAAAGGCACGATGCGTTGGCCCAGGGCCACGCTGTCCTGGCTGGCAGGCGCTGCATCCTCTTCCTGTGCGTCGTCTTCCAGCTGCTTGCGCCTGACTGCCTCCTCGGCGGCAGCCGCCTCCAGAGCGGCAATGGCTGCCGGAATCTGCTCCACGGTGATGATGCCGTGTACCTCGTCGGGCGACTTGCCGATGATTTCCAGCAGCTTGCGGCCATTGGCGTCCAGCATGATGAGGTCTGCCGTGGCACGCGATTTGAATTTGTAGGGCATGGAGCGGTTCCTTCAACGGTAGATGTATTCGCGGTTAAAAGGATAGCCGCTCTGTGCACCGGTCATCGCGCCGCTGTGCAGATCGCCATCGGGTTTGCAGCAAAGCATCTGATGCAGCGCAATCCAGCCATGCTCGAAGCCCATGCCCGATCCTGCTAGATAGAGGCGGTAGGCACGCAGCGCCTTGGCGGCTTTTTCCTCGTCATACTGGGCCTGCAAAATGGCCTGGGCCTCGCCCAGCCGGCTCTCCAGCGTATCCGACCAGGCCCAGAGCGTGCGTGCATAGTGCGGGCGCAGGTTCTCGGTGTCCACCATCTCCAACCCGCTGGCAGCCAGGTCATGCAGCACGCGGCTGACATGCATGAGCTCGCCCCCGGGAAAGATGTAACGGTTTATAAACTCACCCATGCCGGCGCCCAGCTCCACATTGCTGACGCCGCCCGCCGTGATGCCATGGACCAATGCAAGACCGCCAGGCCTGAGCATGGAATAAATGGTTTCGAAGTATTCCTGCAGATTGGCGCTGCCAACGTGCTCGAACATGCCGACCGAGCCGATCTTGTCGAACGGCTCCACATCACCCATTTGCCGGTAATCACGCAGCTCGACCTGAACCTTGCCCTGCAAACCCTTCTCGGCGATCAGGCGCTGCACATGCTCGAACTGGTTGCGCGACAGAGTGATGCCATGGGCCTGAACACCGTAATGCTCGGCCGCCCAGAAGATCAATCCGCCCCAGCCGGAGCCGATGTCCCAGAAGCGCTCACCAGGCTGGAGCTTGAGCTTTTTGCAGATGTGATCGAGCTTGGCCTCCTGTGCCTGGGCCAGAGTCATGTTCTGCTCCTTGTAGTACGCACAGGAATAGACGCGGCGCGGATCCAGCCACAGCGCGTAGAAGTCATCGGAAAGATCGTAATGAAACTGAATCTGCTCGGCATCACGCGTCAGCGTGTGCATGGCCAGCGACCTGGCCTTGGAAACCGTCTGCCCCAACCACGAGGGTGCATGGCTGACCGGATCGCCGCGCAGCAGTCCGGCAGCAGCAGCCATGATGTCGCGGGAGCTGCCCTTGACCTCCACCCAGCCTTCGACGATGGCCGAGCCGATCGAGCCGATCTGGCCGTCCAGCAGCGCAGCCAGGGCCTTGGGGGAGCGGAAAATGAGTTGAACCGCACTGCGCTCAGACCCGATGCGCTCGCCCGATGGAAGTTCTACCGATGCCGTCACAGGAAGTCTTGCTAGCAGCGGCTCCAATGTGCTCAACAGGTTTTTCATGAAAACCATTGTTCACATCGACTATGGCAGGGTCAAGACGGGAAACTTCTCCAAACCCCAAACTGCCCTGGGCCCGAAAAGACCTCAGCTGCTGGCCTTCACCAGCTTTGCATAGGCTTTGAGAGTGCCGGGGGCTATCGACTGCAACACTTGCTCATAAGCCGTCTTGTGACGCGCCAGCAGGCGCATGGAGGCAACGGTGCGGCTGCGGCAGAACCAGTGGCAGGTGTGTTGCATCAGCATCAGTTCGGCCGTCATGGTGAAGGCTCGGCGCTTGCGCTCTTCCTCGTCGGCCGCATCCCCCACACGGGCAGCCGCCAGCGCCTGGGCATGAAGCTTCATGGTCTCGCGCACATCCATGGTGGCCGAAGGCAACACCCGGGTCATATAGGGCAGCGCCAGCGGCAGGGTGCTTGCACGCGTCTGCTCGGCCGGCAAGGTGGCGAATTCATCCGCGAAACGCTGAAACTGGCTCACCAGACTGCTCTCGGTATTGGCCAACACGGGCCAGATCTGTTCACGCCTGTGCGCATCCTTCTCGCCGATGACACGCAAATATCCCTCCATCAAATTGGCCATGAGCTTCTCGATCTGAAAGCGTGCCAGATGCTGGGCCAGAAGCTGGGTGTGCTGACGCTGCTCCTGCTTCTTGAGCACGTAGAGCACGGTGGCGACAATGATGACGAGCGTTAGAAAATCCATGAAGCGAAACCAGACAGGCGGACAAGCGCAATGAGAAAAAGGATGAGTGTAGTCAGCCTGAGGGCTTTGCTGGGAATTAGTGCTGCAATTGCAGGCCTGACGGGCTGCAGCAGCGCCGGCTATTACTGGCAAGGTTTCAAGGGACAGATGCAGATTCTTCAGGCCGCACGGCCTATTGATGAATGGATCGCCGAAGACAGCACCTCCGCAGCACTGCGTCAGCGCCTGCAGACCGCGCAACAGATGCGCCGCTTCGCCAGCCGGGAGCTGGCTTTGCCCGACAACGCCAGCTACACCCGCTACGCCCAACTGCAACGTCCGTTTGCGGTCTGGAACGTGGTGGCAGCCCCAGCCTACAGCCTGGAGATGCACCAATGGTGCTTCCCCATCACCGGCTGCATTGCCTACCGAGGCTACTTCAGCAAGAGCGACGCACAGGCGCAGGCGCTAACGCTTCAGTCCCAGGGGTTGGAAACCAGCATCTATGGCGTGCCGGCCTACTCTACGCTGGGCTATCTGAACTGGCTGGGCGGCGACCCCTTGCTCAGCACCTTCACCTCCTGGCAGGAGGGCGACTTTGCCGGCCTGCTGTTCCACGAACTGGCCCACCAGCTGCTGTATGTGAAGAACGACACGGCCTTCAACGAATCCTTTGCCTCCACGGTGGAGCGCATGGCCACACCTTTGTGGCTGCACAGCCATGCCAGCGCAACCACACAACAACGCTGGCAGCAGGGCCTGCAGCGGCGCGAGCTATGGCAGCAGCTGACGCGCAAGACCCGACAGCGCCTGCAACAGATTTATGAACAGAAAAATACTGAACCCTTTGATGCCAAAGCGCTGGAAGCCATCAAAAGCAAAGTATTTGACGAATTCCGCGCTACTTATACGCAGCTCAGAACGCAATGGATTGCCATTGACGAGCCCCTGCTGACCAGCATCGCCCTGCGCGAGCAGTATTACCGGCGCCTGACCCAGACCGATGAATGGGTGGCCCAGGCCAATAACGCCAGTTTCGGCGCCCTGGCCGCCTATGACGACTGGGTTCCCGCCATGACTAGCTGGTGGCTGCGGCTGCGCGGCGATAGCCCGCCCACGCGAGAAACCTGGCGCAGCTTCTATGCGCAGATGGGCGACCTGGCGGCCCTGCCCGCTGAAGAACGCAAGCTACGGCTATGCGCCCAATGGGGAGAAGCGGCAAAAACAGCGACTCAGTGTCAATAAATATTTCAAATTGACATAAACAAATTTTTACAATGGTTAACCATGCAGGAGACTTCAGCGGTTTTTAAGAAAGTCCCGCCAGACTCCTCCGATACCTATTTTTTGCCGTCTACCGTGGCTACCCAAGACTCCGTTTCTGCCCCATTTTTAAAGGGGCTTTTTCAACCTCGCACGCCTCAGTTCATCGCTCTGGCCCTGGCCATCTGGCTGACACTGACGGCCAACTGGGCCCTGTGGCTGCGCCTGCCGTCCCTGGACGGCTATCACGGCAGCCTGGCCCTGCTTGCCCTGCGGGTTGTGCCGCTGGTGCTGGGTGCCAGCCTTCTGCTGACCTCTTTGTTTGCCTGGCCGCGCTTTACCAAGCCGTTCTGGGTTGCGCTGCTGCTGGTGGCGGCCAGTTCCCAGTACTTCATGGTCAGCTACGGCACCGTGATGGACAAGGGCATGGTTCACAACATCCTGCAGACCGATGCGCGCGAAAGCTCGGACTTGTTCAACATCAAGCTGCTGGCCGAGGTGTTGATCATCGCCATACTGCCAGCCATCTGGCTGTGGAAAACCCCGCTCAAACGCGCCAACAGCGTCTGGCGCAATATGCTGCGCACCGCCTTGCTGCTGCTGGGCGGCATCGCCCTGATAGCCGCATCGCTGGCCGTTTCGTACCGCGATCTGGCCCCCGTGGTGCGCAACAATCTTTGGCTGCGCTACATGATCAACCCCATCAACCCCGTGCTCTCGGCAGCTTCGGTGGCGCTGGACCCCATACTCAACAAACCCAGGCCCTTTGTCAGTATCACGGGTGGCGCAGCTCTGGGTGCAAGCTATGCCGCAGCCCAGAAACCACCGCTGCTGGTTCTGGTGGTTGGCGAGACGGCACGCTCAAAGAACTTCAGCCTCAACGGTTATGAACGCGATACCAACCCCGAGTTGGCCAAGCGTGATGTGCTGAGCTGGCGCAACGCCCACTCCTGCGGTACCAGCACCCGCGAATCGGTGCCCTGCATGTTCTCCAACCTGGGCCGTGAAGGCTTTTACGCCTCCAAGGTCGAGCACGACAACCTTCTCGACGTGCTGCAGGCTGCCGGACTGGCCGTGCTCTGGGTGGACAACCAGGCCGGCTGCAAAGGCGTGTGCAAGCGCATCCCCATGGCCGACACCGCCGACAGCGTGAACACGCCTGCTGGCAAGGCGTTGTGCACCCAGGATGGCGAATGCCTGGATGCTCTGCTGCTCAGCGGCCTGGACGAGCGCATCGCCAAGCTGGACCCCGCACGCCGCGCCAAGGGTCTGGTGCTGGTCATGCACCAGATGGGCAGTCATGGCCCCGAGTACTTCAAGCGCTCCACCCCAGACCTCAAGGCCTTCACGCCCGAGTGCGCCACCAATGCCCTGTCCAGCTGCTCGCAGCAAAGCGTGGTCAATGTCTACGACAACTCCATTCGCTATACCGACCATTTCCTGGCCCAGACCATAGACTGGCTCAAGACCCAGCAAAGCCAGTTCGAAACCGGCATGTTCTACATGTCCGACCACGGCGAGTCGCTGGGCGAGCTCGGTGTCTATCTGCACGGCATGCCCTATGCCATGGCACCCGATGATCAAAAGCATGTGCCCATGATTGCCTGGCTGGGAACCCTAGGTGCTCGCACCGGCTTGAATCAGGGCTGCCTGAGCAAGACACTGGATCAGCCGCTCTCGCATGACAACCTGTTCCATACGGTCATGGGTCTGATGGATGTCACCTCGCCGACCTACAAACAGCCGCTGGATGCATTTTCCAGCTGCCGCAAGGCCGGCTAGGCATTGACTGCAAAGCACAAAAAGGCCAGCCGGATCAATGATCCGGCTGGCCTTTTGCGTTTTCAGATGCGGCGTTGACAGCGCTCAGAAACAGTGCATCACTCGCCCTGAGAGCCGCGACGCGCCCAGCCCGTGGTGTGCTTTTCCAGCAAATTGAACAGCTCGTACATCACCATGGCCATGGCCCCGACCACGATCAGCCCCGCAAAAGCCAGACCCATCTGCATAGAAGATCCAGCGGAGACCAGCAGATAGCCGATACCCTCGTTGGCAGCCGTCATCTCGCTGACCGTGGTGCCGACGAAGGCCAGCGTGATCGCGACCTTGAGCGAGCCGTAGAAATACGGCAGGGAGCGCGGTAGGCCGACCTTGATCAGCACGTCCCAGCGCTTGGCCCCCAGCACGCGCAGCACATCCTCCAGTTCGGGCTCCAGCGTGGCCAGACCCGTGGCGATATTGACCATGATGGGGAAAAAGCTGATCAGAAAGGCCGTGAGAATTGCCGGGCCTGCGCCGATGCCGAACCAGACCACCAGAATCGGCACGAATGCTGCCTTGGGCAGGGCGTTGAACGCCGTCATCAGCGGGTAGAACGCCGCATAGGCAAGACGCGAGGAGCCGATCAGAAACCCCAGCAGCACGCCCACCACGATCGCCAGGGCAAAGCCTGCCATCGTCACCCAGTAGGTGCGCCAGGCATGCATGGCAATCGTGCCCGCGAACTCATAGAGCTGATGGCCTATGGCCCAGGGGCTGGGAAAGATGAATTCCGAAACGCCGAGACCTGAACAGATGATCTGCCAGAGCAGGACGATCAGCAGCAACAGCAGCCAGGGAGCCCAGCGCTCAGCGGTTTTTTGATGTTTCATGGTGCGCCTTATTGAGGAATGGCAGCAGTGGTGTCGGAGCCGCTTTTCCGCAGGGCGCCGATATGGCCGCGCAGCTCGTAGACGATGTCCGAGAACTCGGGTGTGTAGGTAACCTCCAGATCACGCGGGCGCGGCAGATCGATGTCGCGGCGCACCACGAAGCGGCCCGGACTTTTGCTCATCACATATACGGTATCGGCCAGGAACACGCTCTCGCGCAGATCATGGGTGACCAAGATCACATTGAACTTCTGCTCGGCCTGAAGGTCGCGCAAGATGCACCACAGCTCTTCTCGGGTGAAGGCATCGAGCGCGCCAAAGGGCTCGTCAAGAAGCAGCATCTGCGGCTCGTGAATCAGGGCGCGGCAGATGCTGGCGCGCTGCTGCATGCCGCCGGATAGCTGCCAGGGGAATTTGCGCTCATAACCGGCGAGTCCGACCTTGCCCAGCAGCTCAATGGCACGCGCCTCGTATTCCTTGCGCTTTTGCTTGAACTGCGAACGGTGCGGCTCCACGATCTCCAGCGGCAGCAGCACATTGTCCAGCGTGGTGCGCCAGGGCAGCAACGAGGAGGACTGGAAAGCCATGCCCGAGATCTTGAGCGGCCCTGTCACACGCTGGCCATCGACCGTGATGCGCCCCATGGACGGCATCTTCAGGCCCGTGGTGAGCTTCATGAAAGTGGACTTGCCACAGCCCGACGGACCGACGATGGCGATGAACTCGCCGCGCTGCACCGTGAGGTCGATGGCCTCCACCGCAAAGTGGTTGGCCTGCAGCAGCTCTTCGTTATAGGCCAGCCAGACGTCTTTGAATTCGACAAATGGCCGGACAGCTTCTGTATCTGATGACTTCATAAAAGCAGGCTGTAGCGTTTGTCACACAATCGCATCCAGCTATAAATCAATGGGCAATTACTTCTTGGGAAAAACGTCGAGATCCGCTACGGGCGGCAGGAGGCGGCCGTTCCAGAGCGTCTCGGGATTCACGCGTGTCTTGGTCGCATAGACATCCGAGATCTGGGAAGCCATCAGCGCCATGCGTGTGGGGCTGACCTGACCAAAGCCTTCGCCGCGCGCATCGGCGGTGTTGATCACCGTGTCGATCGCCAGCTGCAAACGGCGGCTTTCCAGAGCGGTGTTGACGATGCCGTCGCGCTCCTTCACATGGGCAATGGCAGCACCGGGGTTGGCCATGACTTCCTTGGCACCCTTGCTGAAGGCCTTGAGGAAGGCACGCACGGCTTCCGGGTTCTCACGCACCAGCTTGGCGCTGGCGATGATGGCGTTGCCATAGAGCTTGACGCCGTTGTCGGCAAACGGCATGACCGTCACATCGGCCGCCTTCACGCCACGCGCCTCCAGGTTCAGCAGCGAAGTAAAGGTAAAGCCCGTGATGGCATCGATATCGCCGCGCACCAGCATGGTCTCGCGCAGCGGCGGGTCCATGGTGGTCCATTGCACATCGCCAACCTTGTTGGCCTTGGCAAACAGCGGAAAGCCGCGTCGGCCTGCATCAAAGACCGGCGCTCCCAGCTTCTTGCCCGTCAGGTCCGCAGGCTTGGCGATGGCGCTCTTCTTGAGCGCCATGACCGAGGCCGGCGTGTTGTTGTAGACCATCATCACGGCCACGGGCTTGTCCTTGACTTCGGGATTGTTGGCATGAAACTCCATGAGCGCGGCCAGATCGGCAAAGCCCATGTCGTAGGAGCCCGACGCCACGCGCTGGATGGCGCCGCCGGAGCCGCTACCGGCGTCCACCGTCACATTCAGCCCTGCGGCCTGGAAGTAGCCCTTGGCGACAGGCTGCAGAAACAGCGCCGCAGGCCCTTCGAAACGCCAATCGAGCTGGAATTTGATGGGCGTGGCGGCAAAGGCAGCCGTGGCGCTGGCAAAGCTGCCCAGGGCCAGAACGGATTGCAGGAACAGGCGCTTGGTTTGCATGGTGGATTCCCTCTCTCTATGTCAACGAGTTGTGGTTGGATTCATGTCGGCGCTCAGACCTTCCAGGCGCCCTGGTGCGAGCTGCTGGCCTCTTCGATCAAGGCCGGCCCTATGCATTCGATGGCGTGCGAAGCGGCCTGAAACACATCGCGACAGGACAGCTCTGCATCCTTCTGGTCGAGCCGCTCGCCACGGAACACGCGCAGCCGCTCGGCATCGATGCCATAGACCACTCGGCCGATGGCGGACCAGAAGATCGCGCCGGCACACATGACGCAAGGCTCGGCAGACGAGTACAGCGTGGCGCCCGCCAGTTCATCGCGTGAATGCAAGGGACTGGCCAGGCGGATGGCGGACAGCTCGGCATGGGCCGTGCAATCACCGCTCTCGCCGTTGGCATTGCTGGCCTCGGCCAGAACGCGCCCGTCGGCAGCCACGATCAGTGCACCAAACGGCCGGTTGCCGCGCTCGCGCGCCGTATCCGCTAGCGCAATGGCTTCGCGCAAGTAGCGGCCATCGGTGTCATTCAAGGCATGGGCTTGAGGTAAGGACATGGGCCAACCCTCCTCAGGCCTTGAGCATGCGCGCCGACCTGGCGGGCAGCATGCTGCTGTTGAACAGCGCATCGGCAGATGGCGTGGTCTTGAGCGCAAAGGTCTGCACCACACTGTCCAGTTGCTGCTCCAGCAAACGCTTGCTGAAGTCGCCCAGTCCATGGCTTTTCGTGTCTGCTGCGGCCACGTACTGTGCGGTGATGGACCAGCGCTCCAGCTCCAGCTTCTCATCGAGAATCGGCTCGCGCCGGCGCACGGCGGCAATGCCTGCGGCCGGGTTGGCAAGACATTCCACAATCGCACGGTTGGTGGCGCGCAGGAAAGCGGCCACAACCTGCGGCTTCTCGGCGATCAGCTGGCTGGACGCCAGGATCGCATTGCCATACAGATGAACGCCTGCATCGCTGTAGCGCAGTATGGAAAGCTCCTCGGGCTTGAGGCGCGCAAACAGTGATACCGCCGAATCATGGAAATAGGTGGCGGCATCCACATCGCCACGCACTATGACGTTGTCGCGTGCCGAAAACTCCGTCGTGGACCAGGCAAACAGATCGGCGGGCAGATTCTTGCGCCGCGCAACCATGGGCCAGGCACGGCGCGTGGACTCCACTGCCGCTGCGGCCACCTTCTTACCCTTGAGACTGGCGAAATCCGAGGTGATGTCTCTGTCCTTGCGCCCGATGATCACAAAGGGCGCGCGGTTGTAGTACTGGTAGACGGCCTGCACGCGAGGTGTGCCGGCGTTCTGCGCATTGAACTCGATCAGCGAGCTGATATCGCCCAGTCCGAGCTGGTAGGCACCGCTGGCGATACGAGTAATCGAAGCCACCGAGCCCGACCCTACGTCCAGACTCACATCCAGCCCCTCATCGCGGTAGTAGCCGTTTTGCTGGGCCAGAAAGAACGGCGCCGTCTGGCCGTTGACGCGGAAATCCAGCGTGAATTTCAGTGGAGTCAGCGACTTGCCCTGGGCATGGACCCAGGGTGCACCGCAAAGAGGCAGAGCAGCAAGGAAATGGCGTCGTAGCATGGTGGAACTCTCAGGTCTCTGGCGACAGGAACGCCAGCAGCAGCCGCTGCTGACAGGACTTGAGCAATTTCCGGGCACTGCACGCGGATGCAGGCTGAACGCTTCTACTCGTTCAACCTTCTAGCAATTGGCGTGCCTGCTTTGGGTTGCCCCTTGCCTGGTATCAACAAAGTGCATGCAAAAGAGATGGATGCATGGATTCATGCACAGCAATGCACCAGATTGAAGCCATGCACCAAAACCAAGGGTGCCGGCGCCCTGCTCAATGGCTGGCACGCTGTTTGCTGCACTCAAATCAAGAGTAGAAGCGTTCAGCACGGCGCTCTGACCTTCCCCCGGTCAGCAGCTTCGCGGGTCATTGCTCTTGAAGTGGGTGCGGCAGCCGGCCGCGCCTGGTATCCACACTTCAGATGCCCGCAGCCCAAAGTCTCACTGGCAACGTCGGTGTCTGAAGTCATCGCAAGAGAAATTCTTATGCAGACTATGACCAGCCACTCTTACAGCCTTGGCGAACTGGACAAGGAAGCCCGCATGGGCGGGCAAGGCGCAGAAACCTCGGCGCGCGAAGTTCGCGTCATAGACATCAGCGACTTCGAGAAGCGCAAGCAGGAGATTGCCGAGCAGATCTGGAGCGCTTCGATGGAAATCGGCTTCTTCCAGGTTTCCGGCCACGATATTGCCCAGGCCGATATCGACGCCGCGTTCGGCAGGGCCGAACAGCTATTTGGCTTGCCGCCCGAAACCAAGGCGCAATGGCCGCTATCGCGCAATGCAGGCTGGGAGCACAAGGCGCAGATTCGCCCTTCCACGCGCACCCCCGACCAGAAAGAGTCCTATCAGGTCACACGCCCGCGCATGCAGGGCCTGTGGCCCAGCGAGCAGGAGCTGCCCGGCTTCAAGCAGGCCACGCTGGCCTTTGAGCATCAATGCTGGCAGGTAGGCATGCAGTTGCTGTCCTGCTTCGCCTACAAGCTGGGCTTTGATGAGGAGTTCTTCATCCGCGCACATGACCCCGCCGTGCCCAGCTACCAGAGCACCCTGCGCATGCTGCATTACTTTGCCGTGGACCCGGCACTCAAGGACGAAATCGGCCTGTGGCGCGCAGGCGCACATACGGACTTCGACTGCCTGACGCTGTTGTTCCAGCGCGCTGGCCAGGGCGGGCTGCAGGTGCTGCCCGGCAAGGAGGCCGAGGCCCAGCAATGGACACCCGTGAAGCCCGTGGATGGTGTCATCACCTGCAATATCGGCGACATGCTGATGCGCTGGAGCGACGATCAACTGCCCAGCAACTTCCACCGCGTGCGCAACCCGCAGCCCCATGAGTACCAGGGAGCCCGCTACAGCCTGGCCTTCTTCTGCCAGGCCAATGAGGACACGGTGATCGAAGGGCCGGCCAAAAAATATCCGCCCATCACAGGGGCGGAATATTTGCGTCAGCGCATCAGCGCCAATTTCTCGAACAAGTACTGACCCCCTGAGCAGCCCTGCCGCGTCCCCCTAGGGGGACGACACCTTCGGGGCGGGGTAGCGCTTCCTCGGTGCCCCTGGCTTCGGGGTGCGCCAGTTTCCAGCCCCCGTCTTTGGCGCAGTGTGATGTGGTCTGAATTGAAACGACAAGGCTCCGGGTCCCGGAGCCTTGTCGACAATCAGGGCTGGCGCAGATCAGCGCAGCGACTCGATGAGATCGATGTACTGCTGCTTGGCCTCATCCGGCGTCGTGCCTTCCAGCTTGGCCCACGCATCCCACTTGGCACGGGCCACCATGTCGGTGAAGCTGGGCTTCTTGGCTTCGTTGTCACCCTCGGTCGCTTGCTTGTACAAGGCATAGATCTTAAGCAAGGTGGCGTTGTCGGGACGCTCGCCGAGCGAGGTGGAATTCTTGACGGTCTCTTCAAACCGGGCGTTCAGATCAGACATGAAAGGTCTCCTGGGCTTTAGTAATCGAGGCCAGTGTAGCCAAAAATCCGCCAAATTAGAACGACCGTTCTTTTTATTTCGCAAAGTACTGCGACGTCGGCAAGCAAGCAGCCCTTTGCGGCACGCGCGCCCTCTGATCCGCCTCTTCGTGATTCGCCTTGCGGCAGCAGCAACGGACGGCCTTCAGAACATCATGCGCAGACCCGCATCAAAGCCCAATGCGCTGCGCGGCTGCATGCCGGGGCTGTTGCTGTAGGCCGGCTGCGGCATGATGACCGGGCTGCTGACGGCCAGCGGCGTCACACCCATCACCGCAGGATTGTTATGTCCATTACTCGCGCTGATACGTGACACCGTGGTGTAGAGCGCCGTACGTTTGGAGAGGTTATGCACATAACCCAAGGCCAGCTTGTTCACCGATGCGTCGCCAGTTCCCTGCCCATTTTTGAATTGCACCCTGGCCACCGACGCCCTGAGCTGATGCAGTCCGACAGGGATTTGCACACCAGCCAAAAGCCCGTCATAGCGGTCTGTGGCCCGCACATCGCTGCGCGCATTGCGCACCTGCGACCACTCGCCCAACACGCGGACCGGACCGAAGTTGTACGAACCTCCCAGGTTCAGGGACTTGATAGTTTCCTTGCGGCCATTGAAAGTTCCCAGCATGCTTTCGCCATAGCCCAGCGCAATATCGGTGGGGCCGCTGGCCCAGCCTATGCGGCCTCCCGCATAGCTGCCGCGCCTGGCATCATTTTCCGGGAAGGCATACATCAGCTGACCATAAAGTCCGTCCGGCCCTGTCGGAAGGTGGTAGCCGATGGAATTGTTCGCGCGCAGATAATTGTCCGTGCCTGCCGACAAACCGTTTCCCAGCAAGCGTTCGGGCAGCGTGCCGCTGGTCTGCATGCTCAGTGCACGGTTGATGGCCAGGTTGCTGCTGACCACCGCCAGCAAATTGACGCCCACGCCGTTGACTGAATAGGGATCAAAAGCCCAGTCATTCAGAAACGACGGCGTGTGATCGCGCCCAAGGCGCAGCTCGCCCCAGCTGCCCGCCAGGCTGACGGTGGAGCGTCGCCCAAAGTTCAGCGCGCCGCCGCCCGTGTCGTTGCTCACAGGCGCTTCCAGCCACATATTGGCAGACATTCCAGCCCCCAGATCTTCAACGGCACGAACACCCAGACGGCTGGCCAGATTACCCGATGGTGACAGCGCCCAGATACCTTGGCTGGCCGTGCGACCGGAGCCATCCCAGGAATTGCTGCGTACCATGTAGCGGCTGACGCCTGCATCCATGACACCAAACAGCGTCACAGATGACTGAGCGCTGGCCAGACTGCTGGCGAACAAGGCAAAAAGACTCCAGATGTAGCGTGAAATACGTGGCATTTCATGTCTCCTTTTCGTTATGAATTCGCGGTCTTGATCCGCGAAATCACTCTAGAAAAGGAAGGCTGCAGCTCTTGTGCAGTTGATGCCATTCATTGCTTATTTGGTGCCATGTTCCCAAGGTGAAATCCCTAGGAATGTCGCCCCGTCACATAGCCAATGTCAGACAGAAAAAAGCCGGCGCCTTGGAAAAGGTGCCGGCACAGATCTTCGCAATGGCTTTACGCGCCCGACATTTGCACCCAGCAGCTCATGGCACGAGTACCGTGGCCCCCACGGTCTTGCGCGCTTCCAATGCACGATGGGCTTGTGCCGCATCGGCCAATGCGAACTCCTGCTGCGGCTCGCTCACAATGCGCCCTGCCAGCACGTGCTCGAAAAGCTCTGCAGCCATCTCCAGCATATGTGGGCGAGGCTGGATGTAATGCATCATGGCCGGCCGGGTCATCCAGATCGAACCCTTGGCGGCCAGCAGCGACGAGTCCACCACCACGGAGCCGGAAGAGGTTCCGTTGCTGACCAGCGAGCCACGCGGCTGCAGGCAATCGAGCGAGTCCATCAGTGTGTCCTTGCCTACCGAGTCATAGACCACGGGAACGCCCTTGCCTGCCGTGATTTCCTTCACTCGCTCGACGATGTTTTCGCGCGAAGTCACGATGGTGTGTGTGCACCCGTTCGCCCTGGCCAGTTCGGCCTTCTCATCCGTGCTGACCGTACCAATCATGTTGACCCCCATGGCGCGGGCCCACTGACAGGCAAGCAGGCCTACGCCTCCGGCAGCTGCGTGGTAGAGAATGGTTTCACCGCCCTGCAGCGGATAAACCTGACGAAACAGATACTGAGCCGTCATGCCCTTCATCATGAGCGTGGCTGCAGTACGGTCTGAAATTCCGTCGGGCAGCGGAATCAGCACTTCTGCAGGCATCACACGTGCCTGTGCATAAGCGCCTTGCGGACCGATCAGATAGCCAACGCGGTCACCTACCCGAACATCCGTCACACCCGTTCCGACGGCCTCGACCACACCGACGGCATCCGAGCCGAGCCCGTTGGGCAAGGCCAGCGGATAACGCCCGGAGCGGAAGTACACATCGATGAAGTTGAGCGCGATATAGCTATGCCGCACACGCGCCTGGCCTGGGCCAGGGTATCCCACGGCAACGTTTTCCAGTCGCAGAACTTCTGGACCGCCAGTCTCGTAAAAGCGAATGGCCTGAGTCATGAAATGCTCCTGTCTCTATTGTTCACAGCAAGGTGCAGCAAGCGCTGCAAAGCAAAAGTCCGAGCATCTCAGTCGCAGACATGCCCGGGCCGATTGACGAGCCGACTCAGTTCAGCTTGATGCCGAAACTCTTGACGATCTCACCGTTGCGCTGGTATTCGGCCTGCAGATCGGTAGACAGCTGCTCCAGAGTGCGCTCCTGGCGAATCGGCTCAAAGCCTGTGGCCACATAACGTGCCTGCACCGCCTGGCTGGCGTTGACCTTTTGCAGCGAGGCATTGATCTTCTCCAGCAACGGCTGTGGCGTCCTTGCCGAAGCAAACACACCCGCCCAGTTGCTGAAATCAAGCTCCGGATAACCGAGCTCGCCCATCGTCGGCACATTGGGAAAATCGGGCAGGCGGTTCTTGTAAGCAACGGCCAGCAGCTTGACCTTGCCACTTGGAACCAGCGGTTTGGTAGTCACGGAGCCGTCGAACATCAGCGGAACCTGATTGCCCATGATCTGTGCCAGTGCCGGTGCAGAGCCTGGAAACGGCACATGTTGCATATCCAGGCCGGCCTTCTGATTCAGGATCACTCCGGCGTACTGCGATGCCGTCCCCTGACTGTAGGAGGCAAAAGACAGCTGACCCGGATGGGCTTTCACATAGACAATAGCCTCCTTGGCATCCTTGGCCGGAAACTGAGGCGAAGCAATGAAGACCATGACGGAGCGTGCCATCTGCGAGACGGGTCTGACATCCTTCATGGCATCAAAGCCCCCCTTGAGCACATGCGGAACCTCGGTCAGGATATTGGTCACCGTCACCAGCAGGGTATTGCCGTCCGAGGGCTGGGACAGCATGTATTTCACTGCCATTGCTCCGCCGGCACCGGGGCGGTTTTCCACAATCACAGGCTGTTTGAGCTCATGCGCCAGCTGATCGCTGATGATGCGAGCAAACACATCGATCGTGCCGCCGGGCGGGGCAGGAACAATGAGCTTGACAGGCTTGTCGGTAAAAGCGAAGGCGCTGCCAGTTGGCAAAGCTGCAGCCAGCGCAATGGACAGCAGGACTGGAATGCGTTGCATCGTGCGCTCCTTTGGACTCAGGCGACTTTGCGCAGAAAACCCTGCTGAGCACCGTTACGATTCGGAGCAAAGCCGTTCCTTGCCAGGCTCTCCTCCACCGTGTCGTAGAACACGCCGATCTGGCAGATCTCGCGCGCCTGGGCAGGAGTGGCGATGGGGCGGCTGCATTCCTTGGCAATACGCACCAGTTGCGCGATCTGCTCCACCGTGCCCATTTTTCGGGTTCGGGTCTGATTCCACAGGTTGTCTTCGGTGCCGCAGCGCACATGCAGACCCATGGCAATGCCCATGAGATTGATGGGCAGCACATTCAGCACCGAGGCCTCCACCGTGAGCACCGCGCCGTCTGGCACGGCGCGCACGAAATTGGCCAGGCTGTAGACGCTGGGCTGGTCCATGCCGCCGCCGATGGCCACCCAGTTCAGCACCAGCGGACCTTTGTAGATGCCGCGGCGCATCAGCCGCTCAACCGACTCGAAGCTGTTGATGTTGTAGCACTGGAAAGCACTCTGAATGCCGGCCGCACTCAGGCGGCGTATATGCTCTTCGGCCCAGCCCGGCTGTGCGGGAACGGTCATTTCCTTGTAGGCATTGAACACCGCAGGGTCCTCCATCGAAGTGCCCTGGATATCCCGCGCATCGAACTGCTCCAGAATATTCATCTGCGAGGTATTGATGGTCACCGTCACCTGATCGGGCTTGGGGTCCAGCTCGGCCAACATGTGGCGGGTATCGTCAGACAGCCATTTGGCGGCCGCGCCATCGGTTTCGGGGGCAAAGCTGATTGACCCACCCACCTGGATGATCATGTCCGGGACGCGGGCACGCACGCCGGCAATCAGCTCGTTGAACTTGGAAAGCCGCTTGCTGCCGCGACCGTCGAGCTCACGTACATGCAGGTGCAGCACCTGGGCACCGGCGTTGTAGCAGTCCACGGCTTTTTGAATCTGCTCCTCCATCGTGACGGGAATTTCGCCAGGGAAGTCCTCCGGCAGCCACGAAGGCGCATAAGGAGCTGCAGTGATGATGAGAGGCTGCTGATTTTCGGCAACCAGGTGACCGTCGAGAAAATTCATGATGGTGTCTCCGTTGTTATATGAAAGCCATTCCCGCACTTTGATCCTCGCGTACAGCCGTGCTTGTATCGCACGGCACGTGCAGGGCCAGTTTCTGCGCCTTGCCACGGGCGTCTCTTCCGATGCTCAAAAAGTCGGTGTGCCAATGATTCCGGCACGCTCCATCTTTCGATGGCTGGGCGGGTAATCCATCACCGCGTAATGCTGTGTCGCGCGGTTGTCCCAGATGGCGATGCTGCCGGGCTCCCAGCGCCAGCGGACCTGGTACTCGGGGATCGCGGCCTGGCTGATCAAGAACTGCAGCAGACTGGATGAGCCCTGGGTGAAGTCCTGGCCCACACGCACATTGGCGGGCGTGTGGAAGTTCGTGAAATGAGTGGTGAAGCCGCTGACAAACAGCACTTTTTCACCGGTTTCCGGGTGTGTTCGTACCACCGGATGCTCCGCATCGGGAAACTGCGCCTTGAGGGCCAGACGCTTTTGCGCAGGCATGGCAGCGCCAAAGGTGCACTCAATGCTGTGGCGTGCCCGCAGCGGGGCTATCACGTCCTTGATATGAGACGGAAGCATCTCATAGGCCAGCGCCATGTTGGCCCACATGGTGTCGCCGCCAACCGGCGGACACTCGACGCAGCGCAGCACGCAGCCCATGGGCGGTACCTCGCGCCAGGTCGCATCGCAATGCCAGGAGTTTTCATACCGGTCCAGCGGCTTGTCCGGCGTCTTGTAGATCTGCACCAGGCCGGGATGCTCGGGGTCGCTGCCGACCACCGGGTGGTCCTCCAGCTCGCCAAAGCGCCGGGCAAAGCCAACATGCTCGGCACGACTGATACTCTGGCGACGCAAGAACAGCACCTTGTGCTTGAGCAAGGCCGTCTTGATCTCGGCGAAAAGCCCATCATCGCGCAGCGCATCCGCCAGTTGCACATCGACCAACTCCGCGCCTATGGCACAGGTCAGAGGGTTTATCTGCATACCTGTCTCCTACCTTTTTTGAACCCGGGCTTGTTGCAGGTCTCTGCCGCCCGGTAAGTCCACTTTAGAAAACCTGTGTCACATAGGTTGTGCATTTCATGCCGAACCTTATGCATCTCATGCCAGAATTTCCACGCCTCTATGTATGGAGCAGTCATGGTCACTTTTGTGCGCGCGGCATCTCTGACAAATTTCTCGGAACTCTTCAGCGAGCTGGGTGGAGACCCCGACGCGGCATTGCGTCGCGCGGGGCTGCGACCCGCCGTGGTGCGCGAACAGGACCAGCTGATTGATGCGATGACGGCCGGGCGCTTGCTGGAAGAAGCTGCAAGCATCACGGGTTGCGAAAACTTCGGCCTGCGCATGGCGCAATCGCGGCAGGTCTCGAACTTCGGTGTCGTCAGCCTTTTGTTGCTGCACCAGCCTACCTTGCGCAAGGTGCTGAGTACGCTGATCGAACATGTGCACATGCTCAATGAGTCACTGGTCCTTCATATGGACGACGCCAATGGCGTCGTGGTGCTGCGCGAAGAGTTCACCCTGCCTGAGGCGCTTCCGCAATCCATGGAGCTGGCAATCGGCGTGCTGTTTCGCACCTGCAATATGCTGCTGCATGAGAAATGGCGTCCGCTGCGGGTCTGCTTCAGCCACCCCGCGCCCGGCGACACCAGCCTGCACAAGCAGATGTTTCGTTGCCGCGTGGAGTTTGATGCGGACTTCAACGGCATTGTGTTTCGCACCGAGGACCTGGATGCTTCCAACCCCTTGGCGGATCCGGTTCTGGTGCGCTATGCCAAGACCATGGTGGACACCACGCAGCAGGGCCGTCAGGCCTCCATCGGCCAGCAGGTGCGCAAGGCCATCTACCTCATGCTGCCTTCGGGCAATGCAACCTGCGTCTGCGTGGCCCAAGGTCTGGGGCGCAGCGTACGGACCCTGCAGCGCGAGCTTGACAGTGAAGGTCTGAGCTTTACCAACCTGCTGCAGGAGGTTCGCTCAGATCTCGCCCAGCGCTATGTGCGCAACCCTGGCTACCCCGTGGGCCAGATCGCCGCCATGCTGGGCTACAACAGCCACAGTGCCTTCACACGCTGGTTCAGCACGCTCTTTGGCTGCCCGCCCGAGGTCTGGCGTGAAAGAAACCTTCCACCCAGGGCCCAAGCCTTCAGTCGCGTGTAGGCTGGGCCAGCCAGCGCTGGGCCAGCTTGACCCAGAAGGTCGCTCCCAGCGGAATCAGCGCATCGTTGAAGTCGTAGCTGGGATTGTGCAAGGTGCAGGGACCGCCGCCATGCCCCATGGCGCGATGATCACCATCGCCGTTGGCGATAAAGCAGTAGGCACCGGGCTTTTCCAGCAGCATGAAGGCAAAGTCCTCGGCCCCCATGGATGGCTCTTGCGGCACCACACCGGCATCGCCCAAAATCTCGCGCATCACGGCCTGGGCAAACTCGGCCTCGGGGGCAGTGTTGATGGTGGGAGGGTAGTTGCGCACGAACTCGAACGAGCATTGCGTGCCATGCGCGGCACAGACAGCCTCGCTGATCTGCTGCATGCGCTGCTCGATGAGGTCCAGCACTTCCAGCGTGAAGGTACGCACCGTACCCTGCAGCTCCACGCTGTCCGGCACGACGTTGGTAGCCTCGCCGGCATGAACCATGGTGACCGACACCACGCCCGCCTCAATGGGCTTGACGTTACGGCTGACAATGGTCTGGAAAGCCATGATTAGCTGGGCCGCCACAGGTACCGGGTCCACCACCATATGCGGCATGGCCGCGTGGCCGCCCTTGCCGCGCACCACGATCCTGAATTCGTTGCTGGATGCCATGGCAGGACCTGCACCCACGGCCATGGTGCCGGCCTTCATGCCCGGCCAGTTGTGCATACCAAACACGGCCTGCATGGGGAACTGCTCGAACAGTCCGTCGTTGACCATCTCGCGAGCACCGCCACCGCCTTCCTCGGCAGGCTGGAAGATGGTATAGACCGTGCCCTCGAAGCTGTCACGATGTGCGGCCAGATATTGCGCCGCCGCCAGCAACATGGCCGTGTGACCGTCGTGACCGCAGGCATGCATCTTGCCCGCATGGCGGCTGGCATGGTCAAAGGTGTTGAACTCCTGCATGGGCAAGGCATCCATATCAGCGCGCAGGCCGATGGCTCGACCGCTCTTGCCGCCGTCACGGCCTTGGATGATGCCCACCACACCGGTCTTGCCCAGACCGCGATGGATTGCGATGCCCCATTGCTCCAGCTTCGCCGCGACCAGATCCGAGGTCCGTATTTCCTCGAAACACAGCTCGGGGTGGGCGTGGATATCGCGACGCAGCGCGGCAATGTCAGGGGCGCTTGCTTGAAGTTCGGGCAGCAGGGCCATGCGCTCTCTCCTTGGGGTCATCAATGGCAAAGATGCCATGATGGCCCAAAGCGAGAGAGCTTGCGCCCTGCGCACCTCAAAGCCTCACACCCGGACCTTTCCGTCGCCCGTGAGCATGGACAGCTCCACAAAACGGGGCTTGCCCGCCTGTGCACGAAATGCGATAGGAAAGCCCGCAACCTGTTGGCCATTCATAGCCTCCAGCGCCGCCACCAGGCCATCGCGCTGCAGGCGACCTGCGGCAGAGGCAGATTTCAGCGCTTCGCTCACGACACGGGCAGCCAGATAGCCTTCCATGCTGGAGTAATCTGGCTGCAGGGACGCACCGCCTTTGTGCAGTGCGGCCTGAAATTCACGCGCCAGGGGATGCGAGGTCTTGAAGGGCGAGGGAACGACCTGGGTGACCACCACACCCTCGGCCTCCTTGCCAAGGGCCTGTGCCAGTGCAGAAGTGCCCACGAACGACACGTTGTAGAACTGACCGCCATAGCCTGCCTGGCGTGCCGCTCGCACAAACGCAGCGCTGGCCGCATAGGTGCCGACCTGCACGATGACATCGGCACCCAGCGGCACCAAAGTCTTGACGGCCTTGGCCACATCCTGGGAATTTCGCTCCACCGTCGCGGTGCCCACGGGTTTGAGGCCATGGCCTTGCAGCGCCTGCATCACCCCCTCAAGACCTGACTGGCCATAGGCGTCGTTCTGGTGAAACACCGCGATCTTCTTGAGGCCCAAAGAAACCAGTTGTCTGACCATGAGTGCGGTTTCATCGGCATAGGAGGCACGCAGATTGAAGACCGTCTGCGCCAGCTTGGGGTCGCGCAGGCCGGCCCCGCCCGTCAGTGGAGCAATCAGCGGCAGCCTGGCTTTCTGCAGCAAAGGCAGTGCGGCCATGCTGGTGGAAGTGCCCAGATAGCCGAACAAGGCCATTACATCGTCGGCAATGAATTTCTGGGTATTGGCCACGCAGCGCTCTGGCTCATAGCCATCGTCCAGCGTGCGCAGCTCCACCTGGCGGCGGCCAATGCCGCCCTGGGCGTTGAGCTGATCGAAGTACAGCTTGGCACCCTGCACAAACTGTATACCCAGCTGCGCTGAAGGGCCGCTCAGCGCACAGGACTGCCCGAGCACAATGGGTCCGCTCGAATCCTGGGCATAACTGGCGCCGGTCCAACTCCCGGCTGCCACAGCTGCACCTGCAGTCATGAATTGACGACGATTCCACTCCACTCGCTTGTCCTGCATTGCTCTCGATCTCTTTCTACGGGCTACTCATTGGTACGGGCTGGATCGACCCGTTTCTGGGGTCTTGCATCTCAGGTTTTTTGACATGGATGCGCGCCGCATAATAGGCCCACAAAACGGTCTTCAGCCGCAAACCGGCCCAGATTTTTCGAGCCCACGACATGCCTCATATCGTTCAAGTACGCGGCGCCTGCCCGCATGACTGCCCGGACACCTGCGCCCTGGTCACCACGGTGGTCGATGGCACCGCCACCAAGGTGCAAGGCAATGCAGAACACGCTCACACGGGCGGCGTGCTCTGCGCCAAGGTCAGCAAGTACACCGAGCGCACCTACCACGCCGGGCGAGTGCTGCAGCCTCTCAAGCGCAGCGGCCCCAAAGGCAGCGGCCATTTCACCCCCGTGAGCTGGGACGAAGCGCTGAGCGATATTGCCCAGCGCCTGCACGGCATTGCCCAGCGCGCGCCCGAAGCCATACTGCCCTACAGCTATGCCGGCACCATGGGACTGGTGCAGAGTGAGAGCATGGACCGGCGATTTTTTCACCAGTTGGGCTCCAGCCTGCTGGATCGCACCATCTGCGCCAGTGCCGGCAGCGAGGCGCTGACTGCCACCTATGGCGGCAAACTGGGCATGCGTGTGGAGTTCTTTGCCGAAAGCAAGCTGATCCTGATCTGGGGCAGCAACAGCATTGCCAGCAATCTTCATTTCTGGCGCTATGCGCAGGAGGCCAAGCGCCAGGGTGCCAAGCTGATCTGCATAGACCCGCGCAAGAGTGAGACTGCCGACAAATGCCAGGAGCACCTGCAACTGCTGCCCGGCACCGATGCGGCACTGGCTCTGGCGCTGATGCACGAGCTGATCGTGCACGACTGGCTGGACCATGACTACATCGCCCAACACACCCAGGGCTGGGACGCACTCAAGGCCAGAGCATTGCAATGGCCGCCCGAGCGCGCCGCCAGTGTCTGTGGTCTGAGCGTGGAACAGATTCAGTCCCTGGCACGTGATTACGGCACGACCAGACCAGCCGCCATTCGCCTCAATTACGGTATGCAGCGAGTGCGCGGCGGCGGCAATGCCGTGCGCGCCGTGGCCTGCTTGCCGGCTCTTGTCGGCGCCTGGCGCCACCGCGCTGGCGGGCTGCTGCTGTCCGCCTCGGGGGTCTCGCCTTTCAAGCGGGCTTCTCTTCAGATGCCGCAGTTGCTGGGTGAGCGTCGCCCACGCACGCTGAACATGAGCCAGATTGGCGATGTGCTGCTGCATGAGGGCGATACCAGCTTCGGCCCCAAGGTGGAAGCCGTCGTGGTCTACAACAGCAATCCCGTGGCAGTGGCGCCAGAGTCAACCAAGGTGGCCGCGGGCTTTGCGCGCGAAGATCTGTTCACCGTCGTGCTTGAGCATTTCTTGACCGACACCGCAGACCATGCCGACTATGTGCTGCCCGCCACCACGCAGCTCGAGCATTGGGACATCCACGGCAGCTACGGCCATACCGATGTGCTGCTGAATCGCCCCGCGATCGAGCCCCAGGGTCAGGCGCGCAGCAACGCGCAGATCTTTCGCGATCTGGCCAAGCATATGGCCAGGCTGGATTCCGCTTTTGCGGCAGCATGTTTTGCTGAGTCTGATGAAACTCTATGCCGCACAGCGGTCTCGGACACAGCTATTGATTTTGAAGAGCTGCTGCAACAGGGCTTTGCCCATATCCCGCTGCCCGATGCGCCGTTTGCCGAAGGCGGCTTTGCCACGCCATCGGGCAAATGCGAATTCGACAACCCCGCCCTGGCGCGGCTGGGCATCAACACCTTGCCCGACTATCTGCCCAATTACGAGCCGCCCACGACGGTCTACCCGCTAGCCATGATCTCGCCGCCCGCACGCAACTTTCTCAACAGCAGCTTTGCCAATGTGGCCAGTCTAGCCCGCATGGAAGAGCGCCCGCTGCTGGAGATGCACCCCGATGACGCCACTGCGCGCGGCATTGCCGACGGTGACCAGCTGCGCGTCTTCAACCGGCGCGGCGAGCATGTCTGCCACGCCGCCATCAACGGCCGCGCTCGCGCCGGCGTGGTGGTGGGCCTGGGCATCTGGTGGCGCAAGCAGGGAGCCAACGGCACGAATGTGAACGAGCTGACACATCAGCAGCTCACCGATATTGGCCGAGCGCCCTGCTTCTACGACTGCGCAGTACAGGTGGAAAAGTTCAAGGAGTTGTCAGCCTGACACAGCTGCATTGTGGTTGACCGTGAGCAGGACCACGGCGCGAGCAACCATAATGCAGACACTCAATGAATATGCGGCCGGTGTCTGAGCCTGTCAGAGCACACAGGTACAGCGCAGAGCCGCCCTGCTCTCGCGACATCATCTGTGAAGAAATCTCTCCCCTGGCACCGCCGGCTTGCGCCTGAGCGGCTTGATTTGCGTCGACTGATACTGGCCCTGACCATCTGCAGCGCGCTGATCCCGTTTCTCAACACCTTCTATGCCGGCTATCTGGTGCAGCGCCAGCAGCTGATAGACAACACGCTCGAAGACCACCACGCCTATGCGACCAAGCTGGCGCAGAGCACGGATGATTTTCTGCAATCCGCCCTACAGCAGCTGGAATACAGCGCCAATCTGATGGGCGCGCACATGGATGACATGGACTATCTGGCCAGGGAGGCCACACGTCTGCGCTTGCAAACCAAGAGCTTCAACTCCGTCACCATCATCGACCCCACGGGCTATGTGCTGGCGACATCGCCCGAAACCCTGCAGATCAAGGGTAAGACGCTGCAAAGCGCCGGAGTGGCACAGACATTGAGCACTCGAGGGCCCGTCATCAGCCAGCCCTATATGTCCACGGCCGGCAACTACATCGTCTTTGTCTCCCAGCCCATTTTTGGTCCTCAGGGCGAGTTCCTCGGTGCGGTAGGCGGCAGCATCTACCTCAAGGAAGACAGCATTCTCGACACCCTGCTGGGCTCGCACTTCTACCAGGACGGCACCTATGTCTATGTAGTGGACAGGAACAAGCACATCATCTATCACCCCGACAACCACCGTATCGGCGATCAGGTGATCAACAACGATGTCATCAACGCTGTGATCCGGGGCGAGTCGGGTACGGCGCCGGTGGTCAACAGCAAGGGCGTGGAAATGCTGGCCGGCTATGCCATCATCCACGCCTCGGGCTGGGGCATTGTGGCCCAGCGTCCTAAGGCGGCCACGCTGGCCCCGCTCAACAAGCTGATGCGCTCCGTGCTCTACAAGACCCTGCCCATCGCCCTGCTGATGCTGGTGGTCATCTGGTGGAGCGCGCGCCGCATTGCCAGCCCGCTGCGCCAGCTCGCCAACGGCGCGCACGATATGGACAAGCCCGAGACGGCGCAGAACATCCAGGCCGTCAAGTCCTGGTATTTCGAGTCCTACGAGCTCAAGAAAGCCATGCTCAAGGGCCTGGGCCTGCTGCAGCGCAATATCACCAAGCTGCGCGAGGATGTGAACACCGATCCGCTGACAGGCCTGGGCAATCGCCGCCATCTGGAGGCTGCTATCAGCGCCTTTCAGACGCAAGCGCTGCCGTTCTCGGTGATTGCCATCGACATCGATCACTTCAAGCATATCAACGACGGCTTTGGCCACGATACAGGCGACGAGGTGCTCAAACAGCTCGCGCGCACCATGCGCGAGGTCTCGCGTGTCGATGACCTGCCTTGCCGCGTGGGTGGCGAGGAGTTTCTGCTGCTGCTGCCCGGCACGGCGCTGGTGGCCGCCGCCCATGCCGCAGAGCGTCTGCGTCAGTTGGTCGAGAAGATAGAGATGCCGCCAGTGGGCCATATCACGATCTCGCTGGGCGTGGCCCACTGGCCCGACAGCGATCCCGATATCAAGGCCGTCTTCCAGCAGGCCGATGCCATGCTCTACGCAGCCAAGCGAGGTGGACGCAATCGTGTCATGGTCAGTGAGGCCAGCGAGCCTCCCAGCGAACTCTGAACCCGGCAGCAGCGTAGTTCAGGCACCCTCTCAAGGCGTATCCGCTGTCACAGCAGATACGCTTTTTTTCAGATCATTGTGTGACTCCTCTGCACCAATTTGGCCATTGATGCTTCAAATTAGTGAGCATGCACCATACGTTTCAAGAGGATTGAACGCAGATCGATCTGAATTACATAACAAGTGACTGATTTCATTGAACTAAAGCCTTGAGCCCCCTGCCCTGGCACAGCTCTTGCTGAAAACCCTTGCCCCGCAGCCCCGGATGGACAGCGGAATACACAACAGCAAAGGAATTTCAGATGCCAGAGCCAAGCAAGCATGTCAGTCGCAGACAACTGCTCTCGATGATCGGAAAGGTCGCGGGCGGCAGTGCCATGTATCAAGCCATGAGTTCACTGGGATATGCTGCCGAATCGCATTACAGCGGTCCGGTCAGGCTCGGCAACGCCAGACCTGGTGCATCGGTTCTGGTGCTGGGCGCTGGCCTGGCAGGCATGGTGGCAGCCCACGAGTTGCGTGCGGCCGGCTACAAGGTGCAGTTGCTTGAATACCAGAGCCGCGCCGGAGGCCGCTGCTGGACGCTGCGCGGCGGTGATGAATTCAGCGAACTCGACGGCACGCGCCAGAAAGTGGGCTTTGCCAAGGGCAACTACTTCAACCCCGGCCCCTGGCGCGTGCCCTACCACCACCATGCGATGCTGGATTACTACAAGCGCTTCGGCATCAAGCTCGAAGCCTTCAACCAAGTCAACTACAACGCATATCTGCACAACAGCAAAGCCCTGGCTGGCAAGCCTCAGCGCTTTCGCCATGTGCAAACCGATGTCTACGGCCATGTGGCCGAGCTGCTGTCAAAGGCTACCAATCAGGGCGCACTGGACCAGAACGTCAGCCGGGAAGACAAGGAACGCCTGCTGGAGAGCCTCAAGGCCTGGGGCGTGCTGGACAAGGAGTACCGCTACCGTGCCAGCAATGCGGTCAGCGATTTCCGTGGCTACGACATCGACCCCGGCGGCGGCATGATGGCGCTGGCTAAACCTTCAACGCCCATGGGCCTGCACGAGCTGCTCGAATCCAATTTGTGGCGCCAGATGGGCGTGGGCAATATCTACGAATTCCACAGCGCCATCTTCCAACCCGAAGGCGGCATGGACATGCTGGCCCAGGCCATGGCGCGCGATCTGGGCTCTGCCATCCGTTACAACGCCAAGGTCACCAGGATCGCCCAGAACGACAAGGGCGTAACCGTGGACTATGTGGACGCCCTCAAGCCCGGTGCCACGCTGCAGGCCCGCGCCGACTGGTGCGTGTGCACGATTCCGCTGTCCATCCTGAGCCAGATCGAAGTGCAGGCCGGCAGCGCCATGCAGAACGCGATTGCTGCCGTGCCCTACGGTAGCTCCATGAAGGTCGGACTGGAGTTCAAGCGTCGCTTCTGGGAAGAGGACGAGCGCATCTACGGCGGCATCAGCTACACCGATCTGCCGATCCAGCAGATCTCCTACCCCTCCACCGGCTATATGGGCACCGGCCCCGCCGTGCTGCTGGGCGCCTATGCATTCGAGAACTCCAACAGCTACCGCTTCTCCTCGCTCAAGCCGGCCGAGCGCGTTCGTCTTGCGCTGGAGTATGGCGCGCAGATCCATCCGCAGTACAAGCAGGAGTTCCTCAACGGAGTGTCAGTGGCCTGGCATCGCATGCCCTGGATCAACGGCTGCTTCGGCAACTGGACCGATGCGCTGCGCGAGCAGCACTACAAGGATCTGGCCCAGATCGACGGTCGCCTGGTGCTCGCGGGCGAGCATGTCTCGTACATCCCCGCCTGGCAGGAAGGTGCCGTGCTGTCCTCGCTGGACGCCATCCAGCGTCTGCACGCCAAGGCCTCCAGCCTCTGATCGCTCATGTCTGCCACAAGGAACTTCACCATGCACACATTGCACCGTCTTTGCGCCGCTTGCGCCCTGGCCCTGGGTCTCTCCGGCGCCGTCCTGGCCCAATCACAGGGCATGAAAACCCAGGATGTAAAAAACCTGCAGACGCTGCAATCTGCCGCCGTTCTTTCCATCTCGCCCGCTGATACCCAGGCGCTGATGCAGAACTTCTCTGCGGTCCGCCCACGCTTCAGCCAGAGCGGCGGAGAGACCCTGTACCAGGCCATCTGCCAGGGGTGCCACATGGTCAAGGGCGAAGGTGCCAAGGGCGCGGGCTTCTACCCGGCGCTGGCCTCCAACCCCAAGCTGGCAGCGGCTGCCTACCCGGCCTCTGTTGTCATGAACGGCCTGCACGGCATGCCGTCCTTTGCCAGCAAGCTGTCCGATGAGCAGATTGCCGACGTCGTGAACTATGTGCGCAGCAACTTCGGCAATCAGTACGCGGACAAGCTGTCTGCCGCCGACGTCAAACCCTTTCGCGTCACCCCATAAATCCATTCAGGAGATCACATGAACGTTCCATCCATCTTCAAGACCGCCGCTACCGCCGCCCTTCTGGGTACGGCAGTCCTGCTCACCGGCTGCGCTGCCACCACCTCCGGCAGTGGCGATGTCCTGCGTTACAGGACACCGGGCTCGACCTTCCCCATCGCCGCAGCCGTGGAAATCCCCACCGACGCCCGCACTGTCTACCTCTCGGGCAAGGTGCCGCCCGTAGTGGACAAATCCAGGCCCGCCACTGATCCTGCTGCCTACGGCGGAGATACCGAGGGCCAGACCGTCGCCATCCTCAAAGGCCTGGAAGAGCAACTCAAGAGCATGAATCTCGGCATGAGCGATGTGGTGAAGATGCAGGTCTTCCTTGTGGCCGATCCCGCCAAGGGCAACAAGATGGACTTTGCCGGCTTCATGCGTGGCTACACCCAGTTCTTTGGAACGGCTGCCCAGCCCAACCTTCCCGCACGTTCAGCCTTCCAGATTGCAGCCCTGGCCAACCCGGCCTGGTATGTGGAAATCGAGGTAGTGGCCGTGCGCGCCGCCAAACCGGTCAAGTAAGTAACGCACCTGCCTTGCATTCATCGCCTGCTGCGTCAGCGATGAATGCCGGCTTCAGAGACGCTCAGTGGGCAGGGGAATCCGTTTCCTGCTGGGCGCTGCGCGCATCAAGCGCCAGGAAGTGGTGGACCACGGGCTTGTCCGGCCCCTGGTGGTAGCGCAAAGCAGCGGCCTGCAGATCGGCGTCGGCCTTGGACACGCGACCGTGCTGTCGCAGGTGCTCGGCCCAGGACTCGACCAGGAACCACTCGATCACCCGGCCCGGCTCGCCGGTGTGCTCGGCCACGCCCCAGGCATAAGCCCCATCGCGACGGCGCTCCTCGGCCACTTGCTGCATGGCCTGGGAAAAGGCGGCCAGGTCTTGATGCGCAATCCGGTACTCGATCTGAATCATGACCGGGCCACGGTCGTGGGCCACGGGTTCTGCCAGAAGGGGCTCGGGCCAGTGGTTGGACGGCTGCAGATCGGCTTCGCCGCCAGGCAACTTGACGCGGTGGAAGACCAGGGACACCAGCACCAGGCCCACGGCTCCGATCAGCAGCGTGACCGGCAGGCCCAACTGGCCAGCTATCAGGCCCCAGCCCAGGCTGCCCAGGGCCATGGCGCCGTTGAACACCATGAGGTAGATGGCGAGACCTCGGCCGCGCACCCAGTTGGGCAGCACCGCCTGGGCCACGCCGTTGAGCGTGGTCAGCGCGACAATCCAGCCCAGACCCAGCACCAGCATCAGCGCCACGGCAGCCCACTGGGGCGGCGCCAGGGTCAGGACGCCCATGACCAAGGCCGTCACCACAGAAGCCAACAGCACCAGACCGTCGGTGTCGAGGCGCTTGCGCAGCTTGGGCAGCAGCACGGCGCCCAGGATGGCACCGGCACCGACGGCGCCCAGCATCACACCGTAGAAACCGGCCGTGCCGCCCAGCATGCGGCGCGCCACCAGGGGCAGCAGGGCCCAGACCGAGCTGGCGAACAGGAAAAAGACCGCAGCGCGCAGCAGCACCACATGCAGCTCGCGACTGGCACGGGCATAGCGCACGCCGGCCCGGAAGGCGCCGAAGAACTGCTCGTTGAGCGCCGAGGCCTCGGCCTTGGGGCGTTTCCACCAGACGAGGGCGGCGATCACGAACACATAACTGAGCACGTCCAGACCGTAGGCCGCCGCAGCGCCGAAGCTGGCCAGCAGCAGACCACCGGCGGCCGGGCCGATGGCACGCGCGATGTTGATGCCCAGGGAGTTCAGCGCAACGGCGCTCTTGAGTTCGCTGCGCGGCACCAGCTCGGGCACGATGGACTGCCAGGTCGGGCCCATGAGGGCGGCACCGATGCCGCCGACAAAGGTCAGGGCCACCAGGTATTCCACCGTGAGGGTGTTGCTCTGGGCCAGCACCAGCAGCGTACCGCTCACGGCTCCCAGCAGCACCTGCACGCCGATGAGGAAACGACGGCGGTCCAGGATGTCGGACAGCACGCCGGCCGGGATGGCCAGCAGGAAGACCGGCAGCGTGGCCGCCGTCTGAATCAGAGCCACGGCCGTTGGGCTGGACGAGAGCTCGGTCACCATCCAGGCGCTGGCCACATCGCGCATGAAGCTGCCGATATTGCCCAGCACCGTGGCGGCCCACAGCACTGCAAAGACGGGAATGGCCAGGGGCGCAAAGCTGCCCGAGGCTGCTTTTGGGTTATCCGGCATGGGAGCCTCCGAGATCGTGCCAGGCGACGAGCAACATGCCGCCGACCAGGCCCCAGTGTTCAAAAAATGCGTTGGCAGCACGCTGGCGCTCGGCCTGCGGCGCTACCCAGAAACGGTCGGCCAGCAAGGCCGCCAGCACCGTGAAACCTGCGAGGGCCAGCGCACCCAGCCAGCGGTACCAGCCCGTGAGGATCAGGGCCGAGGCCGCTAGCTGCAGCACCAGGACGGCCGCTGCAATGGGAGCAGCCGGAGTCAGGCCCAGGGCCTTCACCTCGGCCACTGCCCCGCGGAAATTCAGGGACTTGTACCAGCCACCTTGCAGGTAGGCCGCACACAGGCACAGCAGGGCCAGCGACTGCACCCAGGGGGCGGTGGCAGCAGCGTGCAGCGCACCCATATCACACCGCCCAGCAGGCGCAGCCCAGCGCGCCCCAGAAGCCCTTGAGATCGGCCACGGGCAGCTTGCTGCTCCAGGCCGTGGCATGGGCGTGGCCGTGCATGCTGCAGTTGCTGGCGCAGCCGCAGTTGGCTGCCGCGTTGCGCATCACGGACTGCAGCGGTGCACCTTCCTGCACACCCCAGGCGCCATAGCCCTTGAAGGTGCGCACGGGGGACCAGTCAGGCATTGCCAGGGGCGGGGCCGATTCGTCGAAGTCGGCGAAGGCACCGACGCCGTAGACCACCTTGCCACCCACCACGGTGAGCAGGGCCGAGGTGTCGGCGATGTCGGACTCGGGGCAGGCGAAGAAGTCGCGGTCGGGCACGATGAGGTCGGCCAGCTGGCCCACCTGGATACGGCCTTTCTTGCCCTCTTCATTGCTGAACCAGGTCACGTTTTCGGTCCACATGCGCAGCGCCTGGTCGCGGCTCAGGCAGTTGCGCTGGGGCGTGAGCTGCAGACCGCCAACGGTCTTGCCCGTGATCAGCCAGGACAGCGAAACCCAGGGGTTGTAGCTGGCGACGCGGGTGGCATCGGTGCCGGCTGACACGTTGACACCTTTTTCCAGCATGCGCTTGACAGGCGGCGTGGCTTCGGCCGCAGCGGCGCCGTAGCGCTCGACAAAATACTCTCCCTGGTAGGCCATACGGTGCTGCACGGCCACACCGCCGCCCAGGGCCGCGATGCGGTCGATGGACTTCTCGGAAATGGTTTCGGCGTGGTCGAAGAACCAGTTCAGGCCGGCCAGGGGAATGTCTTCATTGACCTTCTCGAACACATTGAGGGCGCGGTCGATGGTCTCGTCGTAGGTGGCGTGCATGCGCCAGGGCCAGCGGTTCTGGGCCAGGATACGTACCACTTCTTCGAGCTCGCCTTCCATGCCGGGGGCCAGCTCGGGCTGGGGCTGGCGGAAGTCCTCGAAGTCGGCTGCCGAGAACACCAGCATTTCGCCTGCACCGTTGTGGCGGAAGTAGTCCGTGCCCTGCTTGTACTGCGAGGTGGCGGTCCAGCGCAGAAAGTCGTCCTTCTCTTCCTGGGGCTTTTGCGTGAACAGGTTGTAGGCCAGACGGATGGTGAGCTGATCGGCATCGGCCAGCTCCTGGATCACGCCGTAGTCGTCGGGATAGTTCTGCATGCCACCGCCCGCGTCAATGGCGCCGGTCACACCCAGGCGGTTGAGCTCGCGCATGAAGTGGCGTGTCGAGTTGACCTGGTAGTCGCGCGGCAGTTGGGGGCCCTTGGCCAGTGTGGCGTACAGGATGGATGCATTGGGTTTGGCCAGCAGCAGGCCCGTGGGGTTACCGGCGCTGTCGCGCAGGATCTGGCCGCCGGGGGGCTCGGGCGTGTCTTTGGTATAGCCCACGGCGCGCAGGGCGGCGGCGTTGAGCAGGGCACGGTCGTACAGATGCAGGATGAAGACTGGGGTATCGGGCGCCACGGCGTTCAGCTCGGCCAGCGTGGGCAGACGCTTTTCCACAAACTGGTGCTCGCTGAAGCCGCCTACCACGCGCACCCACTGGGGCGCAGGAGTCACATCCACCTGGGCCTTGAGCATGGCCATGGCATCGGCCAGGCTCTTCACGCCGTCCCAGCGCAGCTCCATGTTGAAGTTCAGACCACCGCGGATCAGATGCAGGTGGTTGTCGATCAGGCCCGGCAGCGCACTGCGTCCGCCCAGATCGATGCGTTGGGTCTGCGGGCCGGCCAGGGGCAGGACTTCGCGGTCGCTGCCGACGGCGCTGAAGCGCCCCTGGCTTACTGCCACGGCCGTGGCTGTGGGCTTGCTGCGGTCCAGCGTGGTGAAACGGCCGTTGAACAGGATCAGATCGGGGGTGGAGGGCTGGGTCATGGAGGTCTCCATTGGTTCAGCGGCGCGAAGAGTGCGCCAGATTTCTTGGCGAGCAGACCAAGGTCACATGGAGAACCTAGCCGTACATGGGTACGGGGAGAACCACAGGTGCGAGATCGGTCTGCGCTGGGGAAAGATGATGTGCTCTTTTTAGCCTTCGTGGGCGCCGAACATGGTCTTGGCGTAGGTGATGCCGATGCCGTAGCCGCCACCCAGCTTCTTGGCGATGCCCGTGGTCATGTCATAGGTCTCGGTGCGGGCCCAGTCACGCTGCATTTCCAGCAGATATTGCAAGGACGTGATGGGCTGGGCACCGGCCTGCACCATGCGGTCCATGGCGCGGTTGTGCGCTTCTGTCGAAATGTCGCCACAGGCATCGGCGATCACAAAGACCTCAAAACCCTGGTCCAGAGCCGACAGGGCCGGTCCGACGATGCATACGCTGGTCCAAAGGCCGGCCAGCACGATGCGGGGCTTGCCGATCTCGTTGACCTTCTTAATGACTGCCTCGTCTTCCCAGGTGTTCATCGAGGTGCGGTCCAGCAGGGTCTGGCCGGGGAAAGGCGCGGTCACTTCCTCGAACATGGGGCCGGAGAAGCTTTTTTCGGCCACCGTGGTCAGGATGGTGGAGGCACCGAAGCCTGCTGCGGCCGAAGCGACCAGGGCAGCATTGGAGCGCAGCTGCACGGGATCGATGGAGTGCGTGGCAAAGGCCATCTGCGACTGGAAGTCGATCATGATCAGTGTGTGGTCATGGGGGTTGAGCAGCTTGGCACCTGGCTTGGCGACGGCGACGGGACGGGCGATGGAAGCGTTGGCGTTGGACATGGTGAAACTCCTGGGTAAAAGGTGAGCGAGAGGCTGCAGGGAAACAAGAAAGCCGAATGAAAACCGGGGTACGAAAACTGTTGCTTACAAGGTGGGCAGTTCACGGGGGCGCAGGTCAAAGACCAGCACCTCGGCGCCTTCGCCGTGATCGAAGCGCAGGGCCCCGGCGTTGCGGATGCGGGCACCGTCGCCTTCGGACAGGCGCTCTCCGTTCACGCTGAGGCTGCCGCGGGCCACATGCACATAGACATGGCGGTTGGAGCCCACATCGAGTTCGGCAGACTCTTCGCCGTCGAACAGGCCGGTATAAACCCGGGCGTCCTGGCGCACGGCCAGGGTGCCGTCTGCGCCTTCGGGGGCGATGATCAGGCGCAGGCGGCCGCGCTTGTCGGCATCGTCCACATGAACCTGCTGATAGCGTGGAGCAGCGCCGCGTTCGGCGGGCACGATCCAGATCTGCAGAAAGTGCACGGAATCCTGGGCCGAGTGGTTGAACTCGCTGTGCTCCACGCCGGTGCCGGCGCTCATCATCTGCACGTCGCCGGGACGGATCACCGAGCCCGTGCCCATGGAGTCCTTGTGCTCCAGGGCGCCGTCGAGCACATAGGAGAAGATTTCCATGTCGCGGTGACCGTGGGTGCCGAAGCCCTGACCGGGGGACACATGGTCGTCATTGATGACCAGCAGATCCGAAAAGCCTTGCTGATTGGCGTCGCGGTAGTGGCCGAAGGAGAAGGTGTGGCGCGATTGCAGCCAGCCATGGTTGGCGCGACCGCGGTGGTTGGATTGGCGAACTTCAAGCATTTTCATCTCCAAAAAAATCGATCGGTTTCACACTTCCTGCTGCAGGCATGTTTGCCTTGTTTCGCTGCGTTTCGTGTTGCGATGGATGAAGTATCGGCGGCCAACAAAGGTCAAATATTGAAAGAAAAATGCTTTAATCATCGAAAATTTCGATGATTGTTTTTTACGCACATCACCATGCTCAAACTCTCTCTGGAAGCCATTGAACTCGTGGATGCCATCGCGCGTTATGGTTCTTTCGCCAGCGCAGCCGAACGGCTGCACAAAGTGCCATCAACCATCTCCTATGCCGTATCCAAACTCGAGGAGCAACTGGGCCTGAACCTTTTCGTTCGCAACGGCCCGCGCGTAAGCCTCACGCCAGCGGGCGAGGAACTGCTCAAGGAAGGGCGCTGGCTGCTGGCAGCCGCGCGTCAGCTCGAATCGCGGCTGCGCCAGATCGCCACAGGCTTCGAGACCGAGGTGCGCCTGGTGCATGACTCGCTGATCCCCACCAGCGCCTTCGGCGCCGACATTCAGGCCTTCGAGGCGCTGAACAGCGGCACGCGCCTGCGCATCGGCAGCGAGACGCTGACCGGCACCTGGGAAGCCCTGCGCGAAGGCCGGGCCGACCTGATCGTGGCGGCAGGAGAAGGCCCGGCCGGCGGCGGCCACAAGGCGGTGGCCGTGGGCCAGCTCGATTTCGTCTTCTGCGTGACGGCCAGCCACCCGCTGGCGCGATTGGGTCGGCCACTGGCGCGCAGCGACCTGCTGGAACACACCGCCGTGGTGGTGGGGGACGGCGCGCGCTCGCTGACCGACCGCACCGTGGGCCTGCTCACCGGCCAGCGCCGCATCACCGTGCCGAGCATGCAGGCCAAGATCGAATGCCAGGCTGCCGGGCTGGGCCACGGCTTTGTGCCGCGCGCCTGCGTGCGTGTGGAACTGGAGACCGGGGTGCTGGTGGAGCTGGCGGTGGAGGAACCTCGTCCGCCCGAAACCTTCTGGCTGGCCTGGCGCAGCGATGCCCGCGGCCGGGCCCAGCAATGGTGGCGCGAGCGCCTCAGCCGCCCACTGCTGCCCGGCGTACTGCCCTACTGAAACGGCCCTGCAACTCAAGGTGGCAGGGCCGTGGTGATATGAGCCGACGAGGTCTGCGCAAAGGCTTCAAGCCATGCTCAGGATCGCATGTAGCTCAGAGGAAAGACGATCAGTCCAGCTTCACGCCAGCCGTCTTGATGACCTCACCCCAGCGCTTGGCTTCGGTGCGTGCCAGCTGGTGGAACTGCTCGGGCGTGCCGGGCAGGGCTTCCATGCCGAAGTCGGCCATGCGCTTGACCACGTCGGGGTCCTTGAGGGCTTTTTGCAGGTCTGCATTGAGACGCTGCACGATGGCTGGCGGCAATCCCTTGGGACCCAGAATGCCCTGGAAGGCATAGACCTCGGAATCCTTGAGACCCAGCTCGGCCAGCGTGGGCACATTGGGCAGATTGGGGACGCGCTTGGCCGTGCCTATGGCCAAAGCCCGCACCTTGCCGGACTGAATCACCGGCAGGCCCGATGCCAGATCCAGGAACATGCAGGGCACCTGGCCGCCCATCACATCGGCCAGCGCGGGCGCAGCGCCCTTGTAAGGGATATGGGTCAGACTCGTGCCAGTGCGATTCTTGAACAGCTCCATGGCCAGATGGTGGGGCGAGCCATTGCCGGGGGAGGCGTAGTTGAGCTTGCCGGGGTTGGCCTTGGCATAGGCCAGGAATTCCTTGAAATCCTTGGCTTCGAACGCGGGGTTGACCACCAGCGCCATGGGGAAGCGGCTGATGCCACCCACATAGGTGAAATCCTTGTCGGGGCTGAAAGGCAGCTTGCTGAACAGGTGCTCGTTGAACGCCAGGATGGCATTGTCGGCCGACATGATGGTGTAGCCATCAGGCTTGGCCGCAGCAACGAGCTGGCCGCCGATATTGGTCGAAGCGCCGGGACGGTTGTCCACCACGATGGTCTGGTTCAGCGTCTTGCGCATGGACTCGGCCACAGTGCGGGCCAGCACATCGGTACCGCCTCCGGGTGGGTAGGGCACAACCCAGCGCACGGGGTTGGCGGGCCAGTCCTGCGCCATGGCGAAGGGGGATGCGGCAGCAGCCGAGCTGGCTGCCACGGCAGCCAGGAATTGACGACGATCCATCGTTTGTCTCCTTGAGGGTGATGTAGAGGGTTGTGGAATGATTTTTAGACCCCGCCAGGCGCGCTCTTTCTATTAATTGATAGCTGCCTGTGCTTGTCTCTATTCGGTTTGAATCGGCTTTGACTCCGATTTCTGCATGGGTGGCAGTTTGAAGCTCACGCGCTCGACCTGATAGCCTTTCTGACGTAGCAGCTCAGGCAGGCCCTTGGGCCCGACCATGTGCAGCGCACCCACGGCAGCAAACACGGTCTTGCCCTGCTGGAGCTGACGAACAATGCCATCTGCCATGCCCGGATTGCGTCCATCAATGAGGCGCGCGTACTTGAGCCGGTCACGCTCGGTCTTGATGCAGTCGCACCAGTCGGCATAGTTCTCCAGCTGTTTTTCATTGCCGCTGGCCCAGATATTCGCCAGCTGCTGCAGGATTTCCGGAGCCTTGGGGTCATCAAGCTGGTCCAGCCCGTCGCGCACGCTTTCCTGCACCTCCAAGGGGTCATCGGAAAGCAGCTCCTCGAGCTGGGTCTGCGCCGACTCCAGCCCCAGCACGGGCTTGTGCAATGCATGGGCCATGCCTGCCAGCAGCAGATCGGCACCAAGCTCGGCCACCAGCCCCTGCTTGCGGCCCAGTTGGCTGACCAGCCCCAGCAGTTGGGCGTCCGGACGTTGTGTGCTCAGATGCTCGGCACAGGCCTGCTTTCGATGCTGCGCCAGCCGGGCCTCCAGCTCTGCGGGCAGCGCAGGGGCGTCGACACGGGCCTGAAAACCTTCAATCAACTGCTGCATGACCTGCGGATTCAGCACATCGAGCTCCAGCGCCAGCAGGTCCGCCCCATACATGGAGCGCACGATGGTGCGGCCGGGCAATATCCACTCCCGCTTGCCCACATGCAAAGTGCCGTAAAGCCAGCTGGTGCGCTCGCCGTCCTGCACGCGCCAGAGCAGGCCTCTGTCCTGCATCTGGGGGGCCATGGCCTGCACTTCAGCCGGCGTCGGCGGGCTGAACGGCGGCGGGCAACTGGCAGCAGGTTCGGCGGCTGGCTCTGCAGCCATGGACAGGCCCGTCAACAAAGCGAGCGCCATGGCCGGCACGGCCTTCAGAGGCAAAATCCAGCGCGAGAGATTAAGACTTGGCATGGGCATGGCGGCTGGATCGAGGGTTCAGTCTTCGGAGCCATCCAAGGACTTCCCCTCTGGCTCCTCATCCCTGCTGCCGCCGGGCGGCGCAATGTTCTGGTCGATGGCACCGAAGATGCTCTGACCGTCCTTGCCCTTCATCTCGATGCGGATGGTGTCGCCGAACTGCATGAACTCGGTCTTGGGCGCACCGTCCTGAATGGTCTCTATGCAGCGCTTTTCAGCGATGCAGCTATAGCCCTTGGGCCATTCCATGCGCTTGTTCTTGCCGCTGCCGGTCTCCACGCCCTTGTTGCTCACCGTGCCGCTGCCCACGATGGAGCCGGCGCGTACATTGCGGGTCTTGGCGATATGGGCGATCAGCTGGCCGAAGTGAAAAGTCATCTCCTCGCCTGCATCGCACATGCCGACCTTGCGGCCGTTCCAGGTGCTCTGCAGCGTCAGATGCAGGCGGCCGCTCTTCCAGGCATCGCCCAGCTCGTCCAGCGTCACAGCCACGGGGCTGAAGGCCGTGGCGGGCTTGCTCTGGAAGAAGCCGAAGCCCTTGGCCAGTTCGCCAGGTATCAGATTGCGCAGGCTCACGTCATTGGCCAGCATGACGAGTCGGATGCCGTCCAGTGCATCCCTGGCATCCGTGCCCATCGGCACGTCGCCGGTAACGACGGCGATCTCGGCCTCGAAGTCTATGCCCATGGCCGTGCTGGGGACGATCACATCGTCGCAGGGGCCGATGAAATCATCGCTGCCACCCTGGTACATCAGCGGGTCGGTGTAGAAGTTGTCCGGCACCTCGGCATTGCGCGCCTTGCGCACCAGCTCCACATGGTTGATGTAGGCCGAGCCATCGGCCCACTGATAAGCTCGCGGCAGCGGTGCCATGCAGCGCTGGGGATCGAAGGGAAACGCGTGGCGGGCCTTGCCGTGATTGAGTTCGTGCGACAGATCCTGCAGCTGGGGGGCCATGTAGCTCCAATCGTCCAGCACCTGCTGCATGCGGTTGGCAATACCGGTGGCATAGCAGGCCTGGCTCAGGTCACGCGAGACCACGACCAGTTGCCCGTCGCGCGAGCCATCCTTATAGGTTGCCAGTTTCATTCTCTGTCCCTCTGCTCACGGCGGCGGTGCTGGCACAATGCCAGACAACGCTAGCCAAAATTACGATTGGTTAAATTGATTTAACTAAACAAAACACGATTCTATTGCAATGGAAAAGGAACGCGCAGGGATTCAGTCGGTCGAAGTGGGTTTCTCCCTCGTCGAGGCGCTGGCACAGGCCAGCGGACCGCTGATGCTCAAGGATGTCGCCGCCGCCGCCGGCATGAGTGCCGCCAAGGCTCACCGCTACCTGGTGAGCTTTCAGCGCATCGGTCTGGTGACGCAGGACGAACGCAATTCGCGCTACGACCTGGGCCCCGCAGCGCTGAAGATAGGCCTGGCCTCGCTGGCCCGCCTCGACCCGGTGCGTCTGGCGCGTGAACGCATCCCGGCACTGCTTGAGTCCCTTAATCACACGCTGGCCATCGCTGTCTGGGGCAATCATGGCCCGACCATCGTGCATTGGGAGGAATCGGCGCAGTCCGTCACCGCCAACCTGCGCCTGGGCGACGTCATGCCCATGCTGGCATCGGCCACGGGGCGCTGCTTCGGCGCCTGGCTGCCGCGCGAGGCGACGGCCGCATTGCTGGAGCCCGAGATCGAGCGCGCACGCAAAGCCCGGCGCCAGGACCTGCCCCAGACCGAGGAAGCCGTGGCGGCCATGCTGGCCGAGGTGCGCGGTCGTGGAACAGCCCGCGTGGTCGACACCGTGCTGCCGGGCATCGTGGCTTTTTGCGTACCGGTCTTCGACGCATCCGGCCATATCGTGCTGGGTCTGATGACCCTGGGCTCGCTGGCGACTTTCGACCCGGACTATGGTGGCGCCATAGACGCGCCGCTGCAGGCGGCTGCCCGCCAGCTCTCCAGCGATCTGGGCTGGCGCGCCGATCCCAACCACTGAAACCCGCAATCTCCGAATCACGCTCATGGGCCGCTCCCCTCAGGCAAGCCAGGCACACAAGACTCTGCTGCCCATCACCGGCTTGGTGCTGGCAGCCCATGGACTATTGCTCTGGGGTCTGCCCGAACTGAGCCCGCCGGACAAAGCAGCAGACGACCAGATCGTGATGGAGACGCGTATGCTGCAAGCGCCCCCTCCTCCGCCTCCTGCACACGAAGCGCCCAAACCGGCCCCAGTTCCGGCGCCCAAACCCCAAGCTGCACCCCGGGCGCCAGCGCCGGCTTCTGCTCCCGTGCCGGACGAACAGGAATCTGCGCCCAATCAGCCTCCAGCTCAGGAACAACAACCGCAAGATGCTCCTGAAGCAGAAGCATCCACCAATACAGAGCAGCCCGCTGCTGCAGCAGAGCCGGCTCCCGAGCCCATGGCCGAGCCTCCCGAAGCCAATGGTGCCGACACGGCCCGCCCCATCCAGGTCACGCCCGCAGGCAGCGCGCCGCTGCCGCCTGGCTCTGTGCTGCCCGTCACATTGCCCAACTCCGCAACGCTGGAGTTCAATGCCTCGGGTCAGGTCAAGGGTTTTCAATACTCGGCCGACGCCCAACTGCGGTGGCAGCATGACGGCCAGTATTACCAGGCCAGGCAGTCGATCAGCATGTTCTTGCTGGGCGAGCGCGCCCAGACCAGCGAGGGGCTGATCACACCCAAGGGCCTGCAACCACTGAACTTCAGCGACAAGGGTCGCAAAACCCAGTCCGCAGCCTTTGATGTGTCCAGCGGCAAGGCGCACTACAGCGGCGGCCAGACCGATGCGGCCATTGGCGATGGCGTGCAGGACCGCCTCAGCGTGTTTCTGCAGCTCTCGGCCCTGATAGCTGCCGCCCCCGAGAAATATCCGCCAGGCACTCTGATAGAGCTGACCACCAGCAGCGCACGCTCAGCCGTGCGCTGGCAGTTCCGCGTGGGTGCCAGCGAGGCGCTGGAGCTGCCATTTGGCAGCGTCATGGCGCTGCGCCTGGACAAGCTGCCCGGCAAAAGCAGCAGCGACCAGCACGGTTCGGTCTGGCTGGCTCCGTCCATGCAATACCTGCCCGTGCGCATCAAGCTCACCCAGGGACAGGACGACTTTGTCGATCTGCAGCTCAAGAAATATCTGCCCGCGCCGCAATAGCCTCCATGTCGCACCCTGGCGTAAACCCCAGGAGCACCGCACCCAAAGCGCTCACTCACCTCCCAGCCAAGGCCTGCAACCTGCATCGACTCGGGCTGAACGCTGTCGCGCCGTTCAAGGACTTGCCTACTACAGATCGGGAAAGCCGGTTGCCCACAACCATGTCAAATCCGTGGAATACTGTGCTCAAGTGCCAAGAGCAGGCATTTCCACCTTGAAATGCGGCACCCTGTCGCCATATCCATGGCAGGCATGCTCATAACGGAAGTGAAAGGGGGAACACCATGCAAATGCTTTACGACTCTGAATCCTTTGCGGTGCTCCATCTGCGTCCCGATATGGAAGCAGACGCTCCGGCAGGCAAAGCCAAGGCCGAGACCAAGCAAGCCCATCAACTGCCCCGCCACGGCTTCGAGATCGTGGACAAGCGCTCGGGCAAGGAGGTGTATCTGGATGGCTCCTGGGCCGAAATGTTCCAGAAGCAGATCCTCGCCTGGCAGCAGGACGCCCCCACCGAGGAAGAGGTAGAGGAAATTCTCGACACCTACACGGGCCTGGCCCAGCAGCCGGTCATCATTCACTGAACCACGTACCCAAAGCCACTCGACAAAAGCCACTCGAAAGAGTGGTTTTTTAATGTCTGAAGACGGCTACATCGCTGATCTCCCGAGCGCCTGCCGCTATGACCTTCTGCACAACAGCAGCAACACCCAGGCAGTCAGCATGCCGCCCAGAAAGCCCAGCAGCCACCATCCCGCCCCCAGCGCCAGCCAGTAGCCCCAGTCAATGCCTTGCTCTGCGCAGTGAATCTCGCACTGGGGGTTGTGCTCCCAGGCCATCCACATCAGAAGTCCGGCCACCACAAAGCCGGCGCAGGCGCTGATGATCAGGACCGACTTCCAGGGGTTTCGCCTAATGCGGATCATGGCCTCGCCCCCGGCAGTGCTTTGTTCAGCCACCGGTACAGCGGCGCCACCAGCAGCAGTACGGCAATCAGCCGGCAGACCTGGAAGGCCGTGACCACAGGAACGCCCAGTTGCAGCACCTTGGCGGTGATGGCCATCTCGGTAATGCCTCCCGGCGATGTGCCCAGCAGCAAGGTCACCCAGGGCAGGCCTGTGCCCCAGTGCAGCAGCCAGGCAAAGCCGGTGCAGACGGCCATCAAGCCCACGGTACCCAGCGCCACCATGCCCAGCCAGCGCGGAGCCGTGTGCAGGAATTCACGTCGAAAACGCACCCCCAGGCTGACGCCGATCACCAACTGGGCGGCATTTATCAGCCATTGCGGCACGGCGGACAGCTCCAGGCCTGCCATGGTCAAGCCCATGGATACGGCCAGCGCGCCAAGAAACCAGGGATTGGCACGCCCGAGCTTGAGCATCAGCAATGCCCCCGCGCCAGTGGTCAGCACCAGCCAGGCAAAGCCGGGCCATTGCACGGTACGCACGCTGGGCAGCGTCAGGCTAGGATCGCCCTGCAATCCTGCCCATTGCAGGGCAAAAGGAATGCTCACCGTCACGATCACCAGCCTCAGGCTGTGCGCTGCAGCCACCAGATCGGTGCGCGCATGCTCGCGCTCTGCCAGCAGCGTCATCTCCGAGGCCGCGCCTATCGCGCCCGAGAAATAGGTTGTGGCGCGCAAGCGCTCTTTATCCATGCCCGGCTGCGCCAGCATGGAGGCGGCCTGCACGCGATACAGCCAGCGCCCGAAGGCCCAGCCCAGCAGCAAGGCCCAGGCAATGGCCAGCGCAATCGCCCACCACAGGCCTGCCACCAGCTCGGTCACGGCAGGAGTGAAATACAGGCCCAGTGCTCCGCCTATCGTCCACTGCCCCAGATCGCGCAGCCTGGCCCAGCTTTGGGTGGGAGCTCCGCCAATCGATAGCAGCGAGACGGAAATCAGTGGCCCCAGCATCCAGGGCAGCGGCGTATGCAGCATCAGACAGAGCTGGGCAGCCAACCAGGCCAACAGCAAGGTGGCGGCCACACGAGCCAGAAACGCGGGGGGAAGCAATACGGACATGTGCACGGGAATCCGGCAAGGCACGACAATGGACGCGCGACAGGGGCAATGCCCCGCAGTATCGCGGCAAAACTCGGTGGGCAAAGCCGGTACGAAATCTACAGCTACGAAGCCATGCCCCGTCTTAGACGAATGCAATCAGCTCATATGTGGACTTTCATTTCTGCGGCGCGGCCGCGCCAGCGCTTCAATCGTTTCAATCCCTTGGCCCTTACGGCGCTTGCCGGCGCCCTGCTGCTGGGCGGCTGCGCCCATCAAAGCGCTCAGCGAACCACCGATGCCGAGTGGCTGCAGACACTGGACCAGTGGGCAGGAACACCGGTCATCCTGCTCGGCGAGCAGCATGACCAGATTTCCCATCACCAGTGGGAAGCCGCTACCGTGCGCCACCTGGTATCGCAAGGCAGGCTCGCGGCATTGGTGGTCGAGATGGCACCTGCAGGCGGCAGCACCCGGAGCCTGCCAGCATCGGCCAACGATGAGGAGGCGAAAACCGCTCTGCAATGGGCTCAGGGCGGCGGCCCGGGCGGCTGGCCCTGGCAGGACTATGGCCCGGTGGTGATGGCTGCCGTGAAAACCGGCGTGCCCGTGCTCGGCGGCAATCTGCCGCGCATCCGGATGAAGCAGGCCATGGGCGAGTCCCGCTACGACGCACACCTGCCGGCTGCGGGCTGGCAGCTGCAGCTCGATGCCATCAAGGACGGCCACTGCGGCCTGCTGCCCGAATCGCAGTTCGCGCCCATGGCCCGAATTCAGCTGGCCCGCGACGAATCCATGGCCAGAGTGTCAGAAGCAGCCTTACGTGAGCTGGGCCAGCCCGGCAAAAGCGTGCTGCTGGTGGCAGGCCGCGGCCATGTGCGCAGCGATATCGGCGTTCCGACCTGGCTGCCAGCAGAATTCAAGCCCAAAGTGGCAATAGCTCAATCAGATAAAGCGCAGACTGCTATCACGATGAAGGCAGACAAACAGCTGACGCTAGAAGGCAATGCCTCCGAGGACCCATGCCAGCAACTGCGCGAACAATGGAAAAACAAACCAGCGCCCAAGCCTTGACGGGCTGATGCAGCGCTGGCGCTCCTCAGTGCGCGGTTGCGACAGACACCAGCGGCAGCCCCTCGCGCGTCTTTTCCAGCAGGCGCGTGAAGTCTTCGGCCGGCAAGGGCCGGCTGCAGAAATAGCCCTGAAAGTAGTCACAGCCTTTTTGCTGCAAGAACGTCAGCTGCTCCTGGGTTTCCACGCCTTCGGCCAGGACCTTCAGGCCCATGGCATGACCCAGGGCAATGACCGAGCTGCTGATGGTCATATCGTCCGCGCTGTGCGGAATGTCGCGGATAAAGCCTTGATCGATCTTGAGCAGATCGAGCGGAAAACGCTTGAGGTGCGCCAGTGAGGAATAGCCGGTGCCAAAGTCATCAATGGCAAGGCGCAGGCCCAGTTCGCGCAGGCGGTTGAGCACGGCCAACGCCTCTTCGGGCTTTTTGGCCAGTGCACTTTCGGTGATTTCCAGCTCCAGCAAGCTGGCCGGAAAACCCGACTTGTTGAGCGCATCGGCCGTGGCACCGGCAATATCGGTCAGCAAAAACTGATGCAGCGAGACATTGACCGCAATCGTCAGATCAGGCAGGCCCGCAGCACGCCATTGCTGGCCCTGACGGCAGGCCTCACCCAGCACCCACAGACCCAGCGGGCCGATGACGCCCGAGTTTTCCGCCACGGGAATGAAACGCGCCGGCGAGATCAGCCCTTCCTCTGGGTCCAACCAGCGCAACAGGGCTTCCGCCCCCATCAGGCGCCCCGTTGCCAGCTCAATCTGTGGCTGGTAATACAGACGCATATGGCCCAGCTCCAGCGCACGGCGCAGACGCGCCTCCATGGCCAGGCGCTCGCGCGCAGCCTGGGTCATGTTTTCATGGAAGAAGCACCAGGCATTGGAGCCCCTGGCCTTGGCTCCATACACCGCCGCATGGGCGCCCTGCAGCAGATCGTCGGCCGTCAGCGCATGCTCGGGGTACAGACAGATACCGGCACTGACACTCACCACAACAGACAGCCCGTCTGGCGTGGTCCAGGGCTGGCCGGCTGCGGCCATCAGACGCTCGGCCACTTCCACCGCGCTGTTGTGGCCGCATATGGATTGGGCCACCACGCAGATTTCATCGCCCGCCAGGCGGCCAATGATGTCGCCGTGCCGCAAAGCACCCTGCATCTGCACAGCCACATGCCTGAGCACCTCGTCGCCGATGGAGTGGCCATAGCTGTCGTTCACGTCCTTGAAGCGGTCGATATTAAACAGCAACACGGCCATGCGACGGTTGGTGCTCTGACTCAGCTCCACCGCCTCACCCAGCATGCGCGTGAACTGAGAGCGGTTGGGCAGACCGGTCAAGGTGTCGCGATGGGCCAGAAACTCCAACTGCTGCTCGCGCGCCTTCTCGGCCGAGATGTCGGTGAACATGCAGACGTAATGCGTCACCTTGTCGTTGGCATCCTTGACCGCGCTCAGCGACATGCGCTCGGGAAAGATCTCGCCGTTCTTGCGCCTGTTCCAGATTTCGCCCTGCCAGTGGCCCGTGGCGTGCATGTTGGTCCACATGGCGTCGTAGAAGGCCTTGTCATGCCGGCCGGACTTGAACATGCGCGGCGTCTTGCCCAGCATCTCCTGCTCGGAAAAGCCCAGCAGCCGCGTGAACGCGTGGTTGACCGAGAGAATGCGGCTGTGGGCGTCGGTTACCACCACGCCCTCGATGGTGTTGTCCACCACCGTGGAGGCCAGGCGGCTGCGCTCATCGGCCTCTCGACTCGCAGTCTGGTCGGAGAGCAGGCCCGAGATCCGTATCAGACGTCCGCTCTCATCCTTGTAGGCCTGGCCGCGTGCGCGGAACCAGCGATACAGACCGTCAAAGCACAGCAGACGTGCCGTCAGCACCAGCATGCACCCCTGCTCCAGCGCCTGCTGGGCCTGGGCACGCGCAGCTGCGGCATCCTCGGGGTGCAGGCGCTGCTGGAAATCGAACTCGCGCGCTAGATCCTGGCCCTGGTAGCGCAGCAAGGCGCTCATGCCCGTGGAGAAATTCAGCCGCTGCTCCAGTGCATCCCATTCCCACACGCCATTGCCGCTGCCCTCCAGCGCCAGGCGCAACATGGTCTCGCTGCGCACCATGGCCTTGCGGGCACTCACCATCTCGCTGAGATCCTGCAACACGCAGACCAGGGCCACCGGCCCGTCCACACCCGATGCCGCCACGCGGCTGGTGGTGCACAGCACGGGTGTAACCTTGCCGGTTTCGGCATGCACGCATTGGCGCAGCACCTGGAAGTAATCAGTGCTGCCGTCCAGAAGGCGCTGCAGCTGCAGAGCAACTTCATCCTGGTCATTCACCGGCACCAGAACGCGAAAATCCTGACCGCGCAGCGACTCCAGGCTGCGGCCCAGCCAACCCGCCAGCTTGGCATTGGCCCAGACGATCTCTGCCCCGCCCACATGCACGCGAGCCATGCCGGCCGGCGCGTGACGCACCACCAACGCCAGCTCCTGCGCCGTCTCCCGGCCACGCTGGTCGGCGCGCGTCTTTCGCTGCATAAACCAAAGTGCAACCAGCGCTGTCGCCAGCAACCAAACAATGAACAGGCCTATCTGCCAGCGCAGCGACTGTCGATTCAGCGATACATCAAAATGGCCGAGCACGCCAGCCTGCGCCCCCAACCAAAGCATCCCCACGCACAAATAGAGGGCGACAATCACCCAGGGTGTGAGCGGAGAATGCCCCTCCTCGCTTTTCATGAATTTCCTTTGTCCGCAGGGTCCTCGCCTTGCTGCGACAATTGCCGAGCTATGACCCAAGCCTATATTTTGACTTTATCCTGCCCAGACCGACTGGGTCTGGTGCATGCCGTTTCCGGATTCTTGCTTGAACAAGGCGGCAATATTGAAGAAGCAGCGCAGTACAACGACCCGGTAACCGGTCTGTTCTTCATGCGCGTGCAGTTTGCCTGCGATGGCAAAGACGCCGCCTCTTTAAAGGCATCCGTTGCCGAATTAGCTGATCAATATCAAATGCAGTGGAGTTTGCACTCCAAAGCCGAGCGCATCAAGACAGTCATCATGGTCAGCAAGGAAGGCCACTGCCTCAACGACCTGCTGTTCCGCTGGAAGTCGGGTCTGCTGCCTGTCGAGATCAAGGCCATCATCAGCAACCACCGCGAGTTCTATCAGCTGGCGGCCAGCTACAACATCCCCTTTCATCACATTCCCGTGACTGCCGCGACCAAGGCCCAGGCCGAAGAGCGCCAATACGAGATCATTGAGGAAGAAGGTGCCGAGCTGGTGGTGCTGGCGCGCTACATGCAGGTACTGTCCAACGACCTGTGCAAAAAGCTGTCCGGCCGCGCCATCAATATCCACCACAGCTTCCTGCCCAGCTTCAAGGGCGCCAAGCCCTACTACCAGGCGCATGACCGCGGCGTGAAGCTGATCGGCGCCACCGCCCACTATGTGACGGCCGACCTCGACGAAGGCCCGATCATCGAGCAGGACGTGGCGCGCGCCGACCACACCGACACCGTGGAAGACCTGACGGCCCGCGGCCGCGACACCGAGAGCCAGGTTCTGGCCCGCGCCGTGAAGTGGCATAGCGAGCGCCGCGTCATTCTCAACGGTCACAAGACCGTTGTGTTCCGCTAAATCCCTGGGCTTGGGATTGATCATATGACCCGCAGCCCCGGCGCCTTGAACAGCATTACGGCCAGGCGGATTCCGCCGATACAGTGCCTGCTCACCTTCGAGGCTCTGGCGCGGCTGCGCTCAGTCACGTTGACGGCGGAGGAGCTGTGTGTAACGCCCAGTGCAGTCAGCCACCGGGTCAAGCAGCTGGAGCAGATTCTGGGGACTCGCCTGTTCGGCCGAACGGATTTCTCCCTGACCACGGACGGCAGCTCCTATCTGGCCCATGTGCGTGAAGGCCTGGGCGCCTTGCAACGCTTTCCAGGAGCGTCGGCCTCGCCTGGACGCAGGCGCCTTAAGCTGGCCGTCACCCCCACTTTTGCACGCGTGATCCTGATCCCGCGCCTGCGCCAGTTCACCGAGGTCTATCCGGAGATCGACATTGCGCTGCAGGTATCGATTCCGCTGCTGGACGTTATCGGCGAGGATGCCGACCTCATGGTGCGCTTCGGCGCCGGCCACTATGCCGATGTGGAGCACATCGAACTGGCGCGCGACACGGTCACGCCGCTGGCCTCGCCCAGCTTCATCCGCGAACATGGCCCGTTCGAGCGCCCGGACGACCTGGAAGGCATGCCGCTGCTGCGCAGCCCGCTGGAGCCCTGGCGCACCTGGTTCGCCGCGACCGGCCTCGACATGGCCGAGCCCAACGAAGGCTCGCAGTTCAACGACATCGGCCTGATGTGCGACGCCGCATCGGCCAGCATGGGCATTGCCCTGGTACGCCACAAGCTCGGCGCCCCCTGGCTGGAAAACGGAACGCTGGTGCGCCTTTTCGATGTCGATGCACCCAGCCCGCACGCCCACTACCTGTGCTGGAAGACCGGCATCATGGACCGCTGGGAATGCGCTGCCTTCGCTGAGTGGCTGCGCAAGGCGATGGGCTGAGCTGCAGGCTTCGCTGTGGCGCAGCTCTTGCTCGCACTTCCCTGGCCCGGCGAGCAGCTCGTGACACGGGCTGCTCGATGGATAACGAAAATGGAGCACTCACGGCATGAACCTGCAGCCCAGGCTTTACCCCGGCCTTGACCAGAACCAGGCACTCAACAGCGAAGCGTCTTCGCTGCTCATCCGCGCCCTGGCCGGCACGGGCAAGACGACCACGCTGGCCATCAAGGCCACCGACCTGATCCGCACCCAGGGCGCGCGCAACGTGCTGATGCTGGCCTACTCGGAGGCCGGCATCAAGGCCATTCAGGCGCGCCTGGACCGCCTCTCCTCTGTGCGCCTCGACGGCCTGCATCTGCTCACTCTGGAGCATTTTTGCGCCCGCCTGCTCGAAGAGCAGGGCGACCCTGTCCCCATGCTCTCCTCCGGCCTGGAAAAGAACCTGCTCATCCAGCAGGCGCATGAAGCGCTGTCGCAAGAGGCCGAGCGGCATGCCGAGCTCGACATACCCGAGCTGGCGGACTACTTCGCACGGCCTCTGGACATCAGCGCCTTCCTCGCCTTTGAGGCCCAGGCCAAGCAGTGCATGCTGGAACTCGACATCGACAGCAGCGGCCTCGGCGCGCTGGCATATTGCCGCGACAACGCTCTGGACTACGGCCTGTACCGGCTGCTGCGCAGCTATGAGCGGCTGCGCGCAGGCCCCACCCAGGAGCCGCTGTTCTATGCGCCCGGCGACTGCACCTACGCGCTGGCCTGCCAGCTGGCCGCACTGGACTTCGATGCCGGCTTCCCGCAGCTGCAGGGTCGCTTCGAAGCCGTGCTGTTCGACGAACTGCAGGATCTGGACGAGGCAGCTTTGCTGGTGCTGCGCCATCTGGCGCGCGGCAACGGGCGCTTCATCGGTGTCGGCGACTTCAACCAGCACATCCTGCCGGGCGCCTCCTCCATCTTTGGCGACAGCGCCCAGCGCATCCTGCAGGAGCTGCCCGCTGGCACCGGCCAGGCCACGCTCAACACGACCTATCGCTTCGGCCCCGTCATCTGCCAGGAACTCAACCAGCGCTTCGGCGTGGAGTTCGACGCCCATTACCGCAACGCCTCGGCCTGGTTCGAACATCGCCATGGCGATGACGAGGACTGCGCCCGGCAATTGCTGGACATTCATGCCGCCGTGGCCCGCCTGCCCCGCAAACCGCAGGACCCGCCCGCCGTGCTGCGTGTCATCCTGCATTCGCCCGAAGATTCGGTGCTACTCGAATGGCTGTTCGCCCACGAGGGCGTGCACTATGCCTGCAAAGGCATGCAGCGCTTCTACCAGCGCCGCGAAATCGCCCTGGTGCTGGCCATGCTGTGGGCCATGCAGGGCTGCAGCGGCGGTGCGCTGCTCTCACAAGGCATTCTGAACAGCGCTGCCGAAGGTCTGATGCGCTATGTGCGCCATGCCAGCCCGCCCGACCGGGATCTGCTGGCCAACGGCCTGTTCGACATGACTGCACTGGGTGACGCCCCGCCGGAGTCCGACACGCTGCGCATTGCCGCCGAACTCATGGGACAGCAAGCCGCCATGCGCCGCTTCCTCGCCGCCTACATCGCACCAGACTCCCCCTGCGCGCGGTTGCTGGCCCTGCCCGCCGACCAGTGCGCCGATGCGGGGCAGTTGCTCCAGCACCCTCTATTGCGACAGTTCTTTGCCCTGGCCCCCATCAGCCAGGAAGAACTGCGCCAGTGCCTGACCAGCCTGCAAGCGCTGTCGCGCATCTGCACCGGGCTTTCCGTCGATGAATTCCTTGGTCGCCTCAGCCTCATGGTCCAGTCGAGCATCGCGCAGCATCAGCGCCATGAAAAACCCAGCTTGCAACTGCTCACGGTAGAGCGCAGCAAAGGCCATGAATACGAGTATGTGGCCGTACCCTTCGTCAATCCCAGGCACTTCTCGCCCAATGCGAGCGACCCACAGCGCAACATGCTCTACGTCGCCATGACCCGCGCCAGCAAGCGCCTGTGGATACTGGAAAGCAGATGACGACGCAAGGCCATGGGGCGATGCAGATCAAGCCCGTATCTCATAAGCGGGTCAAAACACCATAACGTCGCCCCCAGCCGACATAGCCACAGTTGCCCTCTCCCACCCTTGTTGCAGCCCTCCCACCATGGACTCGCAACAACGAAGAGGAGACCCATGCAAACCCCATTGCGCTGCGCCTGGCTACTGGCCGCCGGCATCACCGCCAGCCTGCCCCTGCATGCGCAGGAGAACAACCTCACCATAGGCGCCAGCTTGCCGCTGTCAGGCTCGCAGGCCGAGGCCGGCAAGGAAGGCCTGAGCATCATGCAGGCGCAGGTGGAGGCATTCAACAAGCAGGGAGGCCTGGGCGGCAAAGCCTTGACACTCAAGGTGCTGGATGATGGCTACGAGCCACAGCGCGCCGCCAGCAATGCACGTCAACTGATCCAGGAAGGAGCCCTGGCCCTGCTCAACTGCTGGGGCACGGCCAGTTGCACAGCCATGCAAGCCGAGGTCCAGCAAGGCCAGACGGCCCTGGTGGGCGTGATTGCCGGAGCCGGCAGCATGCGCCAGCAGCCGGGCCGCTTCATCTATCCGCTGCGCGCCAGCACCCAGGCTGAAATCGCGGCCATGCTGCAGCAGATGCAGACCATAGGTCTGCGGAGGATCGCCATCGTTCACCAAAACGACGGCTTTGGCAAAGACAGCCTGCAGATCGCCTTGGCCGCCTTTGCCGCCAAGGACCTCAAACCCGTCATCACGCTGGCCGTGGAAGCGTCGGGCAGCAACACCCCGGACCTGGCCAGGCAACTGGCCGCCCTGCCCGATCTCCAAGGCGTCATCGTGCTGGCGGGCGCCCCTGCCACCATAGGTCTGATCACCATGGCCAGACAGGCCCATGTCATGACGCCTTTCTACAACCTGGCCGCCCAGGCCAACCGTGCTGTGGTGCAAGGGCTGGGCCCTTATACGCGCGGCATTGCCTTCACCACCCTGGTGCCCAGTCCCTGGAAAGGCGCGGTTTCGGCCATCAAGGACTACCAGCAGCTCCTCGCCCACGGCGGAATGCCGCCTGCCTCCTATCTGGGCCTGGAAGTCTTTCTCAACACCCGAACCCTGCTGGATGCGCTGCGTAAAGCTGCGCCCACAAACAGTCGAGCGGGCCTGCTGACCGCCCTCGACGCCATGGGCGAGATTCGCTACGGCAGCATGCATCTGCGCTTCACACCGCCACGCACCGGCTCCAGCTATGTGGGGTTGACCATGATTGATGCAAGCGGCCATTTCAGGGAATAAATCAACTCCAAGCCTTATTCATCAATCGTCGGTAGCTATCGCTTCAAGAGCAAATCTCATCATCGACTCAACGCATTTCAAGCAGCGTTGCAATAAAGCTCACACCAATACGCGGGCGCATCCCATACATTTGCAGGCATGACGTCCGCCAGCACTTTTACCGATCTCGTCGCCACCTCCAGCACAGCGGCCAACGCCGCGCATCACCTGCCCGAGCCGTCCGAGCGCGCCAGGCGCCAGGCCGAGGTGCTGGCAGCACTGCGCCCCCATGTGCCGGCGCATGCCCTGCTCTATCAGAGCGAAGACACCACGCCCTATGAGTGCGACGGACTGACGGCCTACCGCCAGCGCCCTCTGCTGGTCTGCCTGCCCGAGACTTATGCACAGGTGCAGGCCGTGCTCAGGGCCTGTCACGCCATAGGCGCCCCTGTCATTGCACGTGGCGCGGGGACGGGGCTTTCGGGCGGCGCCATGCCTCACCCCATGGGCGTGACGCTGTCGCTGGCCAAATTCAACAAAATCCTCAAGGTCGATGCCTACAGCCGTACCGCCCTGGTGCAGTGCGGCGTGCGCAACCTCGCCATCAGCGAGGCCGCTGCCCCCTACGGTCTGTACTATGCGCCCGACCCCAGCAGCCAGATCGCCTGCACCATCGGCGGCAATGTGGCCGAGAACTCGGGTGGCGTGCACTGCCTCAAGTACGGGCTCACGGTACACAACGTGCTCAAGGTCAAAGGCTTCAGCATCGAAGGCGAGCCCGTCGAGTTCGGCGCGGATGCACTCGACACCCCCGGCCTGGACCTGCTGGCCATCATGATCGGTAGCGAAGGCATGCTGGCCGTGGTGACCGAGGTCACGGTCAAGCTCGTGCCCAAACCCCAGCTGGCGCGCTGCATCATGGCCAGCTTCGACGATGTACGCAAAGCCGGCGACGCAGTGGCTGCGGTGATCGCGGCCGGCATCATTCCCGCCGGACTGGAAATGATGGACAAGCCTATGACGGCCGCCGTGGAAGACTTCGTGCGCGCCGGCTACGACCTCACGGCGGAGGCCATTTTGCTTTGCGAGAGTGACGGCACGCCCGAGGAGGTGGAGGAAGAGATCGCCCGCATGAGCGAGGTTCTGCGCCACGCCGGGGCCACGGCCATCACCGTCAGCGAAAGCGAGGAAGAGCGTCTGCGTTTCTGGAGCGGGCGCAAGAATGCCTTCCCCGCCAGCGGCCGCATCAGCCCCGATTACATGTGCATGGACTCCACCATTCCCCGCAAGCGTCTGGCCGACATCCTGCTGGCGATTCAGGATATGGAGAAGAAATACCAGTTGCGCTGCGCCAATGTGTTCCATGCAGGAGACGGCAATCTGCACCCTTTGATCCTGTTCGATGCCAACAACCCCGACGAACTGCACCGCTGCGAGCTGTTCGGCGCCGACATTCTGGAAACCAGCGTCGCCATGGGTGGCACGGTGACGGGCGAGCATGGCGTGGGCGTGGAAAAGCTCAACAGCATGTGCACCCAGTTCACCACGGCCGAAAACGCCCAGATGTTCGCGCTCAAGGCAGCATTTGACCCTCAATCGCTGCTCAACCCCGGCAAGGTGATTCCCACGCTCAACCGCTGCGCCGAGTACGGCAAGATGCTGGTGCGCGGCGGACAGATTGCTCATCCCGATCTGCCGCGCTTTTAACCGCCAGCCGATCCATGCAGCGCAAATACCGGTTGATTCTGAGTCTGTCTGCGCTGCTGCTCATGGCTGCCAGCCCAGGTGCGCATGCGCGCGGCTATGCCTCCACTGGCAAATGCGGTATCTATCCGCGCCTGGCCATCACCACTCCCCCAGGCACCTGCGTGGGGCTGATTGCCGACGAAGCCCACGGCCTGCGCTTTCCGCGCCGCGTATTGGAGATTGAGCCGGGCCGTATCTGGGTGCTGGACATGGGCAACTGGGTGCCCCAGGTGGGCCAGTTGGTCGAGCTGCGGCTGCCGCCCGATGCCGCCACTGCCGCCAATGCCAACACCACGGCCAGGGCCGTCGAAGCCAGAGTGTTGCTGAGCAAGCTCAACTATCCTTCGGGAATGGCGCGCGGGCCGGACGGCAAAATCTACATCGGCGAGGCCGACAAGATATGGCGCGCTGCGGTGCCTGCACTCGGACAGACACCTCAGCCCGAGATGCTGGCCAGCGGCCTGCCGGCCGACGGTGCGCACCTGCTCAAGGAGCTGGCGTTTGCGCCGGACGGCAGCCTCTACGTCAATATGGGCTCGGCCACCGATGCCTGCCGGGGTGAAGACCAGAAGCAACCCGTGCCCTACCCCGAACGCAGCACGGCCATGCCGCGCGCTGCCGTCTGGCGCATGCTGTTGCAGGCTGGCAAGCAGCCCGTCAAGGAATTCAAACCCTTTGCCGGGGGGCTGCGCAACTCCATGGCGCTGGCCGTGATGCCCGACGGCCCTGCGGCAGGCACCGTCTGGCAAGGCGAAAACAATATCGACTACCGCGACCCCAAACAGCCGCCAGAAGAGCTCAACCTGCTGCGCGCGGGTGCCGACTACGGCTGGCCCTACTGCACAGGTGCACGCCAGAACGCGCAGGGCTATGAAAAGCGCTTTGATTGCAGCAAGACCGAGGTGCCGCATATGCTCTGGCCCGCCCATGTGGCTCCGCTGCAAATGCTGGCCACTCCAGTGGGCAGCGCATTTGGCGGGCAATTGCTGGTGGCCTGGCACGGCCAGCGCGCAGACGGTCAACGCCTCGTGGGCTTTGCGCGCGACGACAAGGGCCGCCCCTCTGGCAAGCCCATCCAATGGCTGAGCAAATGGGACGCCAGGCCCGGACTGCGTCCCGGCGGCCGCCCCACGGGCATGGACATCGATCATGCAGGCCGCCTGCTGGTGGTGGAGGATTTCAACCGCACCCTGCTGATCCTGATGAGTGAAGCGGGCACGGCGCCAAAACCCACTCAACCCAGGTAGCCCAGATAACCCAGGTGAGGTGCTCAGTTCAGCAGATCGCGTCCACGCGCCAGAAACCTCGCGTACTCCTCGTCAGGGACAAACAGACCGCCCGTGGTCCAGACGATATGTGTGGCGTTTGCCATGTGCGGCAGCAGCTTCTGGCGCTGCAGATAGTCCTGACCCGCAGCGCTTTCCAACAGGGCGCACGGACCGCTAAATCCCGCTGCGGCCGATGGCTCGATCTGCAGCCCCTCTCTATCCTGCAGCAGGCACAGATGGCGAAACAGGGTTTCGTCCTCCACCGTGAACACTCCGCCGAGAAAGCCACGCACCACGTTAGCAGCCAGCTCCGATGCACGCGGTACTGCCAGACCATCGGCCTCGGTCTGGTTGTTCAGGCCCAGCTCATAGACCGAAGGATGGGCGTCCAGACCCGGCAGCGCTGCAGCGCCGGCCAGCATCTCCACCATGAAGCAGGGCGACTGCACAGGCTCGGCAAAAAAACAATGCACATGCGGCCCGAATGCCTGCTGCAGACCCAGCGCCACGCCGCCGGGCGCCCCCCCCACGCCGCAGGGAATATAGACAAACAAGGGATGCGTTTCATCCACGGCAATCTTGCTCTCTGCAAGTTGCGCGACCAGGTGCGGAGCCGCCGCCGCATAGCCAAGCAGCAGCGAAAGCGAATGCTCGTCATCCACAAAGTGACAGTGCGCATCCTGGTCGGCCAGCGCGCGGCCTGCAGCGACGGCCTGGGCATAGTCGCCGGCATGCTCCACCACCTGCACGCCACGGGCTCGCAGGCGCTGCTTTTTCCACTCCTTGGCATCGGCAGACATATGCACCGTCGCCTTCAAGCCCAGGCCCGAAGCCATGACGCCAATCGACAGGCCCAGATTACCCGTGGAGCCTACCGCCACCTGGTACCGGGCGAACACCGCACGCGCAGCATCGGAGGCCAGCTGCAGATAGTCGCCATCGGCCAGCAGGCCATGCTGCAAAGCGATCTGCTCCGCATACTCCAGCACCTCATGCACGCCACCGCGCGCCTTGATGGAACCCGCTACTGGCAGGCTGTGATCGGCCTTGAGCCAGAGCCGGCCCAGTTGCTCGGGCAGCTCCAAAGCCTGCTGCATCTGCGGCACGTGCAGCAGCGCCGACTCAATACGTCCGCCAGACGCCTGCAGCTCTGGAAACAGCCGCGCCAGCAAGGGTGCAAAACGCTCAAAACGCTGTACAGCCTGCTGAACCTGAGCGGCGTCTATGAAGTGTGTGGACCGATCCCCACTGCTGCGCCCGGCCCATAGCGCGGGCCGGGCATGACGCAGGTCGTCAACAAGGTCGCGCAGTGCGAAGAAAGTCATGGCTGGCATCCATCGTCATAAAAGAGCGCCATATTAGGGCCAATGGTGCATGCCAGACAGGTCCGCAAAGGCGCGGCATGGTCGCTATACCTCGCCCATGGCGGGGTCGCTGATCGTGTGCTGACCGGTTTCCACGCGACCGGCAAAGCGCCGGTAGTACGCCGGATCGCTGTTGCAGGTTACGGCAAAGTCATACCACTGGCCACTGGCCTTCAGCTCCCAATGCCTCTCGGCGCTGGCGGCCGCGGCCACGCTAACCGTCCATGGACCGTCGCTCAGGTAGGCCATGGGGGTGATGGTGAACACCGCAGCCTGAGCGCCCTTGTTCATCAGATCCACGTAGACATTGCCATTGGCGATGTCGTAGCAGACACGCACCTCGGGGGCGGCCTGTGTACTGCCCAGGCGATTCAGATCGCCCTTGAAGTGGCGGTGAAAACCGTTGGGGCCCAGCACCCAGAGGTCGTACTTGCCGAAATTATCACGCACGGCATCCCAGGTATCGGACAGAGTCTTGCCCGCCTCCACCATATAGCGGCGCGGCGTGCGATCCAGCTTGTAGCGGTCATAGACATGGAAGACTGCCGCCTGCGTACCGGTGTTGGCAAACACCAGCTCCACCTGGCTGTTGGCCTGACAGCGCGCACTGGTGTGCAGCTCGTAGGGCAAGGCCCGTGACGGACGCGTACCGCCTGCCTGCAAAGGCAGTTGCATATCGCGCGGCACCGGCACCGCAGGCAGCTTTTGCTGATCGGCACGCAGCTGGTCGGCGACATCGCGTGTGGACCGCCCGGCCAGCACGGGCAGTGTCTCGTTGTTCGGCGTCTTGAAGTTGAAGGTGCTCAGAAGATCTCCACATACCGCACGGCGGAACGGGCTGATATTGGGCTCCTTCACGCCGAAGCGGGCCTCCAGAAAACGCAGCACCGACGTATGGTCGAACACCTGCGAGTTGACCCAGCCGCCACGGCTCCAGGGCGAGATCACATACAGCGGAACGCGCGGACCGGGACCGTAGACACGGCCATCGGGGGCGGGCTGGCTACTGCTGCCGACCGGTGCGCCATGCGTGAAGTACTCGGCCTGCAGATCGGCTTGCGGCAGCGTGGTCTTGCCTGCATAGGTCTTGTCAGCGTTCTGCGATGGTGCCGAGGGAGAAGGCATATGGTCGAAGTAGCCATCGTTCTCGTCGAAGTTGACCAGCAGCACGGTCTTGCTCCAGACCTCGGGGTTGGCCGTTAGCGCGTCCAGCACCTCCTGCAGAAACCAGGCGCCCTGCACAGGGCTGGATGGGCCGGGGTGTTCGCAATAGATGGACGGAGCATTGACCCAGGACACCTGCGCCAGCTTGCCTTCGCGGATATCGCGCTTGAAGGCGTCCAGATACTCCTCTGGCTGGTTGCCGGGCAAGGTGTTGGCAACGCCCTTGTACAGCGGGTTGGCCGCATCGTCGCTGGCCGCGTCATAGGCGTGGTAGGGCAAGGCCTGGCCGGTGTTGGTATAGGGCGCATTGGGCGCGCCGCCGCTGGAGACAGGAAAGCCCGAAGCCAGATTCGCTCGGCGAAAGTTCTGGAACGCCCCCAGCATGTTGTCGCCCCACTCGTCGGGCATGTTCTGGTAGCTGATCCAGCTCACCCCGGCTTCCTGCAGCCGCTCGGCATAGGTCTTCCATGTGTAGCCGGTGTTGGCATCGCTGGGCACGCCGTTGATGGCATCCCACTCGTTATTCACGAAGGCCACGTTCTGGGGCATGGCACCGTTGGTGCCCGTCATGTGGAATGACCGGTTGGCGTCGGTGCCGGTATGCATGGCGCAGTGGTAGGCATCGCAGATCGTGAAGGCATTGGCCAGCGCGAACTGGTAGGGCAGCTCCTGCTCCTTGAAATAGCCCATGGAGGTGTCCGTCTTGGCCACGGGCCAGCGCGACATGCGGCCGTTGTCCCAGGCCTGCTGGCTGTCCAGCCAGGAATGGGGAGTGCCGGAAACGCGCTGCGCGTTGTTGGCCGTTCCATCCAGATGGTAGGGCGTGATGACCGTACCGTTGGCTCGCTCCTGCTGCCAGACCTTGCGGCCGTTGGGCACGGGAATCGTCATCCGGTCGCCAAAGCCGCGCACTCCCTTGAGCGTGCCGAAGTACTGGTCGAAGGAACGGTTTTCCTGCATCAGGATCACCACATGCTGCACGTCCATGACGGTGCCCGTGACGTTGTTGGCAGGAATGGCCAGCGCACGGCGGATGCTCGGAGGAAAGGCTGCCAGTGCGGCAGCGGAAAAGGCGGCGTTCTTGCCGGCCTGCAGAAGGTTGCGTCGCGAAATCATGGTGAAGCCTTGTCTGTCACCGCGCTCAGGGAGCACAGCGCATCTCCGGCTTGGCCGGCTCGGTGGGGTTCGTGGGGTTCGTGGGGTTCGTGGGGTTCGTGGGGGTCGTGGGATTGGTCGGATTCGTTGGGGCAGGCGGGCTGTCATCGCTGCCACCACAGGCGGCCAGCGTGGCGGCCGTCAGACAGGCGAGCGCCAGCGCCTTGATCAAACGCTTGTTTTGCATGGAGTCTTTCGCTTTGATGTCGACAGGTTTCGACCGGCAAGAATCTAGGTAAAACTCATGTCATCCCGATGACGTCCGTGTTTCAGTCCGTTGCCTCGCATCGCGCCAGCGCTCGAAGCTCGCGAGCCCTCTTCAGCGCGAAGCGCCATGAAAAAAGGGCCGACGCACCCACGTCGGCCCTCTGCAAAAAACATCACAACGCCAGTCAGAACGCTGGCGCTTGCGCGGCTATTTCCGCTCTCCATATCCCAGCCGGTACAGCAGCGGCAGCACCAGCAGCGTCAGCACCGTGGACGAGAGAATGCCGCCAATCACCACCGTGGCCAGCGGCCTTTGCACCTCTGCCCCCGTTCCGGTGGCAATCGCCATGGGCACAAAGCCCAGCGATGCCACCAGAGCCGTCATCAGCACGGGACGCAGACGCGTGAGCGCCCCTTCGGTGACTGCCTGCTCAACGCCCATGCCCTGCTCGCGCAGCGAACGGATATAGGCAATCATCACCAGGCCGTTGAGCACGGCCACGCCGCAAAGTGCGATAAAGCCGATGGCCGCCGAAATGGACAGCGGAATGCCGCGCAGCCACAGCGCCGCAATCCCGCCCGTCAACGCAAACGGAATGCCGGTGAAGACGATGAGGCCGTCGCGCACATTGCCGAACATGGCAAACAGCAGCGTGAACACCAGCGCCAGCGCCACGGGCACCACGATCATCAGGCGCTTGCGGGCCGACTCGAGGTTCTCGAAGGTTCCGCCCCAGCGTGTCCAGTAACCTGCCGGCAACGCAACGCCTTCGAGTTCCTTCTGAGCCTGCGCCACGAAGGAGCCAATATCGCGCCCGCGCACGTTGGCGCTGACAACGATACGGCGCTTGCCATCCTCGCGGCTGACCTGGTTGGGCCCCGGTGCCAGCTCCACCGTCGCCACCGATGACAGCGGCACAAAGCCCAGACGCCCGTTACCGCCGCGCGGCAGCGCAATCGGCAGGCGGCCTATGCTGTCCACATCGCTGCGCATGGCCTCGGGCAGGCGAACCTGGATGGCAAAACGTCTGTCGCCCTCGAATACCGTACCGGCTTCACGCCCGCCAAATGCCGTGCTGATGGCATCTTGCACATCGCCCATGTTCAGACCGTAACGCGAGGCTTTCTCGCGGTCGATCTGCACCGTGAGCATGGGCAGGCCCGTGGTCTGCTCGACCTTGACCTCGGAGGCACCAGGAATCTTTTGCAGCATGGCAGCCACGGCCTGTGCGGACTTTTCCAGCTGGGCCATGTCATCGCCGAAGATCTTGACGGCCACATCGCTGCGCACGCCAGAGATCAGCTCATTGAAGCGCAGCTGTATCGGCTGCGAGAACTCGTAGTTGCTGCCCGGAATCTTTTCTACAGCCTCTTGTACGGCAGCCAGCAGATCGTCACGCGAGCGCGCCGGATCGGGCCATTGCTCACGCGGTTTGAGCATGATGTAGCCGTCCGAAATATTGGGCGGCATGGGGTCGGAGGCGATCTCCGCCGTGCCGGTGCGCGCAAACACGCGCTCGATTTCAGGGAACTGCTGTTTGAGCGCTCTCTCGATCTGCATCTGCATCTGCACCGACTGCGTCAGGCTGGTGCCCGGTATGCGCAACGCCTGAATCGCAAAGTCGCCTTCATTGAGATTGGGCGCAAACTCGCTGCCCATGCGCGTGGCCAGCAACAGACTCAGGGCGACGATGACGCTGGCCGCCGTCAACACCACTGCCGGTGCATGCATGACCTTGTCCAGCACCGGCGCATAGGCACGGCGCGCCCACTCCATCAGACGGTTTTCCTTCTCGGCCACCTTGTCGCCCATGAACAGCGCAATCGCGGCAGGGATGAAGGTGATAGACAGCAGCATGGCCCCCAGCAGCGCGATCACCACCGTCAGCGCCATGGGGTGAAACATCTTTCCTTCCACACCGGTGAGCGCAAAGATGGGCAGATAGACCACCATGATGATGAGCTGACCGAACAACAACGGACGCCGAGCCTCCTTGGCTGCCGCAAACACTTCCTCGAAACGTTCGCTGCGGCTCAACGATCGACCTGCTGCGGCCTGCGCATGGGCCAGACGGCGCACGCAGTTCTCCACGATCACCACCGCACCGTCGATGATGATGCCGAAGTCCAGCGCCCCAAGGCTCATCAGATTGGCGCTGACGCGCATCTGCACCATGCCCGTGAAGGTGAACAACATGGACAGCGGAATGATGAGCGCCGTGATCAGCGCTGCCCGCAGATTGCCCAGAAACAGGAACAGAATCGCCACGACCAGCGCCGCACCTTCGATCAGGTTCTTCTTGACCGTGGCAATGGCTTTGTCCACCAGATGGGTGCGGTCGTACACCGTCACGGCCTTCACACCGGGCGGCAGGCTTTTGTTGATCACCTGCATGCGCTCATGCACCGCCTGCGCCACTGCGCGGCTGTTCTCGCCAATCAGCATGAACACCGTACCCAGCACCACTTCTCGACCGTTGTCCGTGGCAGCCCCCGTACGCAGTTCACGGCCCAGGCCCACATCGGCCAGATCACGCACGCGAATCGGCTGGCCTTGCGCAGACCCCACGATGACTTCGCGAATATCGGCAATGCCTCCCACCTGCCCCGGTGCGCGGATCAGGTACTGCTCGCCCTGGCGTTCGATATAGCCGGCGCCCACATTGGCGTTGTTGCGCTCCAGCGCCGCGACGATATCGGCCAGCGTGAAACCATAGGCCGCGAGCTTTTGCGGCTGCGGTGCCACCAGGTATTCCTTGGCGAAGCCGCCGATGGAGTTGATCTCGGTCACGCCCGCCACATTGCGCAGCTGGGGCTTGATGACCCAGTCCTGGATCTCGCGCAGATCCATAGGCGTATAGGGCGTGCCGTCGGGCTTGGTGGCGCCGTCATCGGCCTCCACGGTCCACAGATAGATCTCGCCCAGCCCCGTGGAAATAGGCCCCAGCGCAGGCGCGACGCCCGCCGGCAGGGCGTCGCGCGCCTGCTGCATGCGCTCGTTCACCAGCTGGCGCGCAAAGTAGATGTCCGTGCCGTCCTTGAACACCACGGTCACCTGGGACAGGCCGTAGCGCGACAGCGAGCGGGTCTGCTCCAGCTGCGGCAGGCCGGCCATCACGGTCTCTATGGGGAAGGTGACGCGCTGCTCGGTCTCCAGCGGCGAATAGCCGGGCGCCGAGGTATTGATCTGCACCTGCACATTGGTGATGTCGGGCACGGCATCGATGGGCAGGCGCTGGTAGTTGTAGATACCCAGTCCCACCAGGGCCAGTGTGGCCAGCATGACCAGCCAGCGCTGGGCAATGGCAAAGCGGATGATGCGCTCAAACATTCAAACTCCAAATATCTTCATCTGCCCTGTCACACTGGCGCAATCCAAACCAGAGACACCGAGCAAGAGCCGCCTCGCGGCGGGGCCGCCCAGGCGAGGGTGTCGTCCCCCTTGGGGGCGCCGTGCAACGGGAAGGCGCGCCGCGCCTCAGGGGGTGGCTAATCAATGCACATGCTCGGCCGTGGCCTTGCCCAGCTCGGACTTGAGCACGAAGGCCCCGTCCTTCACATAGCGCTGGCCTGTACTCAGGCCCTGCAGCACTTCGGTGTTCTGGCCATCGGTCTTGCCCAGCTTCAGGGCCTGCGCCTTGAAGCCGCCGTCCACCGGCACAAACACCACGGGCTTGTCGCCGTCGATCTTCTGGATCGCCGCACTGGCCACCGTCACCGCCGCCTTCTGGCCGGATCCCGTCAGATCCACATTCACGAAGAGGCCCGGACGCCAGATACCATCCGGGTTGTCCAGGGTGATGCGTGCCGGTGCCGTGCGGGTTTCCTGTCCTATCAAGGCGCCCACATAGGCCACCGTCCCCGTGGCTTTCGATTCAAAGGCTGTCGCATGCACAGTGGCCTGTTCGCCCACGCGCACAAAGGGCAGGTCGCCAGCGGCCACCTTCATTTCGGCCCAGACCGAACGCAGATCGGAGATGGTGAACACGGCCGTGCTGTCCTGCACGGCCTCGCCCACGGAGAGATGCTTTTCCACCACCACCCCGTCGAAAGGCGCGCGCAGCTCGAAGCGGTTCAGCGCCCCGGCAGAGCCTGAGCCGGCACCGATCGCAGCCAGCTTCTGCTGCGCATTGGCGGACGCGATCTCGGCCTCGCGCAGCACCTGCTGGGCCTGCAGATAATCCTGCTCGGCCGAGATCTTTTCCTGCCACAGCTGCTTCTCGCGCTGATAGGTGGTGCGCGCCAGTGCGAGACGCTTTTGCGCGGCCATCAGCTCGCTGCGCTGCTCGGATACCGCAGGGCTGGTCAGGGTGGCCAGCAACTGGCCCTTCTTTACCACCTGCCCCAGATTGGCCGCCACGCTCTCAGCCACGCCCGCCACCCGCGGCACCACATGGGCCGTCCTGTCCTCGTTGAAGCGAATCTCGCCCGGCAACTGCAGCATGCTGGCGATCAACGCCGGGCCGGCCTCGGCCAATGCCACGCCCGCAGCCCTGGCACGCTCGGCATCGAGTTTGAGCAGGCCTTCATCCTCGTCATCGGCATGAGCGGATTCCGGCTTGACTGCGGGTTTTCCGGTGCTTGCTGCCTGTTCATGCCCAGGCTCGCTGCCATGGTCATGCTCCTCTTTTTCGTCATGCTCATGCCCGCTCTTTTCTTCATGGGCATGACTCTTGTCTGCAGCGCCGTGACCATGGCCTTCGGCGCTTGCAGCTGCTGGCTGCGTACCGTAGACAATGGCTGCAGCAGCGGCCGCACCCAGCGCCAGAATGATGGCGATGGCAATCGCCGTGCGGCGGGGCTTAGGGGATGTGGAATTCATGATATGTGCTTGCTCTTACTCAAGACCGGGCACATCGCCCAGTTGGCGGGTGATGTCGGCAGCCGCCTGATGGGTTGCCACCAGTTGCTCCAGATAGAGGCTGCGTGCCTCGGCCAGCGTGCGCTGGGCATCCAGCACTTCCAGGTAGCTGAACTTGCCCATGGCAAAGCCCTTGGCAGCCACTTCGTAAGCGGACTGGGCCGCCGGCAGGACCTGCTGCGCCAGTTGCTCGGCCTGGGCCCGGCTGGTCTGCAGCTGCTCGCGTTGCTGCTGCAGCTGTGCGTGCATTTGCTGGCGCGTGGCCAGCAGCTCGTCCTCGGCCTTGTCTGCCAGACGCAGTGCCTGCAGCTGATTGCCGCGGTTGCTGTCCAGAATCGGCAGCGGCACCGAGATACCCACCACCAGCTGATTGCGGCCCACTTCCTGCGCACGCTTCATGCCCAGGCTCACGCTGGGGTCGGGCAGGCGCTTGGCGCGCTCGAGCTCGGCGACGGACCTGGCCTGAAAAACGGCCTGCTGCGCGCGCAGCATCTGCGGTGAATGCTCCAGCTTTTCCAGCATCAGGCTTTCATCGGGCAGCACCGGCAGTTGCGCCAGCTCCCCCACCGCGCTGCCAAATGCCGCAGGCTGCGCGCCCCACAGCGCCGCCAGTTGATGACGCGCCACACGCAGACCGGAGCGCGCTTGCGCCAGCGCCAGCTCGGCACTGCTCTCGGCCACGCGAGCCTTAGTTTCCTCCAGCGGAGCCACCTTGCCTGCCAGCACGCGCTTGGCTGCGGCATCGCGGGCACTGCTGGCAATCTCCAGCGTCTTGAGATGCAGCTGCACGCGTTGCTGGCCGGCCAGCACATTGGCAAATGCCGTGCGCACATCGGCACGCAGACCGGCCTGCGCGGCGTCCAGCTCGGCCCTGGCCAGTTCGCGGCCATGCTCGGCCGCCTTCATGCGGGCCTCGCGCTTGCCGCCGATCTCTATGGACTGGTTCCACTGCAGCGTCATGGAGCGGGTTTCGCGGCGCGTGTCTTCCTGCGAATAGGCCAGCTCGGGATTGGGCCTGGCGCGACTCTGGATCAATGCCCCTTCGCTGGCCGCCAGGGCCTGGGCTGCCGCCCGCAGACCGGGGTTGCGCTCCATGGCCAGTGCCAGCGCGGCCTGCAGGCTGATGGGGGCGGCAGCCGCCGCCGTGACGGGCGCAGGCTGCTGCGCCCAGGTGCAGGGCACGAAAAGGCCCAGGCTGCTGCCCAGCAACGCAGCGGCCGCCTTGGTAATGAATGTCATGGTGATGCTCCGCCTGCATGCCAGCCCCTGGGTTGGCACTCCTGTACAGGCGGGGCAAATCTAGCGTGGCGGCCCCCACAGGGTTCTGACCTGAAGATGACAAATTTGTCATCTTCGCCAGCGGCCGACTTGCTCGACAATCTGCGCATGAAGCTTCTAGTCATCGAGGACGAAACCAAACTTGCCGAGTACCTGCAAAAAGGCCTGGGCGAGGAAGGCTTTGTGGTCGATACCGCGCACAACGGCATTGACGGCCTGCATCTGGCCACCGAGCAACCCTGCGATCTCATCATCCTGGACGGCATGCTGCCCGGCATAGACGGCCTGGCCGTGCTGGCGGCTCTGCGCCAATCCCGCCAGACGCCAGTGCTCATGCTCACGGCCCGCGCCCAGGTGGAAGACCGCGTCAAAGGCCTGCAGGCCGGGGCCGATGACTATCTGGTCAAGCCTTTTGCGTTTTCAGAGCTGGTGGCCCGCATTCATGCACTGCTGCGCCGCGGCCCGCAGGCTCAGGCCACGCCCGAAGCCACGGTGCTGCGCATGGCCGATCTGGAGCTGGATCTGCTGCGTCGCCGCGCCACGCGTGCGGGCCAGCGGCTGGACCTGACGGCCAAGGAATTCAATCTGCTGAGTCTGCTGCTGCGGCGCCAGGGCGAAGTGCTGTCGCGCACCGAGCTGGCCTCCCAGGTCTGGGACATGAACTTCGACAGCGAAACCAATGTCGTCGAGGTCGCTGTGCGCCGCCTGCGCCTCAAGCTCGACGCGCCGTTCGAGCTGCCCCTGCTGCACACAGTGCGCGGCATGGGCTATGTGCTGGAGCTTCGCCTTGATGCCTGATAGCCGGCGCCTACCATTCGCGTAGAGCGATCAGCTCCTCCAGATCCGCTTCTTCAAAACCATAAGCCTTGGCAATGGCCTCGAAGTCAGCCGCAATGCATTCACGTGCCGCCGTTTCTATCTCGCTGCCCTGCTCTTCGAACTCCTGCTGCAGATCGTTGAAACGCTCGGTCGCAGCGTGGCTCAAGCGATACAGCTGCTCCAGATTCTGCGGCGTTTGCTGCTCGATCTGCAGACACAGTTCTCTCAGAATATCCTCGCCCTTGCGCACCAGTTCTTCGGGGAAATAGCTGTCCTCGTACATCTCCAGCAAGAAGGCGTAGTTGTTCATGATGGCGTTATCAAGACTCATGGTCCGTTCCTTTTCCCAGCAAACCGCAAACGATGAATCGTCCAGCATAGCAGCCACTCATGACCGCTGATCACTCCTCTCCAAGCACTCCTCAGATCCCGAACCTGAGCCGGCGGCTGTCGCGCTCGCTGGCCCTGCAGACCATGCTGGGCCTGGGCCTGGTCTGTGTGGCCGTGTACTGGGGCAGCTGGCTGGCCCTGGCCCAGCGCCAGCAGGAAAGCCTGGAGCAAAAGCAGGTCACGGTGACGCATCTGCTGCAACAAGCGCGTGCCAACCGCTCCGCGTCCAGCATGCAGCACATGCTGTCCGACTTTCTCACGGGCCACGAGGATATGTCGATCCGCGTCAGCTATGCCAGCGGCGCGCTGCTGTTCGAGAAACTGCACCAGCCCCTCGACGATCTTCACAGCGCCCGGCGCAGCTTCAGCGTCGTGCTGCCAGCCCATGTGGATCAGCAGGAGCAGCAGCGCGTGCAGGTGCTGCTGATGCTGGACCGCCGCCCCGACGATGCCCTGCTGCGCCAGCTGGCCTGGATTCTGGGCCTTGCTGCCGTCAGCGGTGCGCTGCTGGTGTCGCTGTTCAGCGCCTGGCTGGTGAGGCGCGGGCTGGCACCTCTGCATTCGCTGGTGGAGCAGACCCGGCAGCTGGGCGCCAAGGATCTGAGCCGCGACTGGCAGACCAGACTTGACGACAGCAACCAGCCCCAGGAGCTGCGCCCGCTGATTGCCCAGTTCAACGCGCTGCTGGAGCGGCTGGCCGTGGCCTACCGCCAGATGGAGGCCTTCAACGCCGATGTGGCCCATGAGCTCAACACTCCGCTGACCACGCTCATCAGCAGCTGCGAGCTGGCGCTGCGCAAGCCCCGCGATGCGGGCGAACTGCGCGACATCCTGGCCTCCAATCTGGAGGATCTGCAGCGCATGGCCGGCATCGTGGCGGACATGCTTTTTCTCTCTCACGCCGATCGCGGCGAGAGCGCGCACCGCATTCAGGTGGCCAGCCTGGCCAGCCTCGCGGACGAAGTGGTGGACTACCACGAAGCCGCGCTGCAGGAGGCCGGTCTGCAGGTGCGGGTGCAGGGCGATGCACAGGCCCAGGTCGATGCGCGATTGCTGCGCCGGGCACTGTCCAATCTGCTGGGCAATGCCACCCGCTATGCCACGCCGGGCAGCTGCATAGAGATACAGATCAGCACGCCGCAGGCCGGCCAGGTCACGCTGGCGGTGCAGAACCAGGGTCAGGCCATTGCGCCCGAGCACCTGCCCAGACTGTTTGACCGTTTCTACCGCTCGGACGCTGCCCGCAGCCAGGCCGATCGCAACCACGGCCTGGGCCTGTCCATCGTGGCCGCCATTGCACGCATGCATGGCGGACAGGCGTTTGCGCACTCCGAACAAACCGTCACCAGCATCGGGCTGAGCCTGCCTGCGGACCAGGACCCATCAGCCCAGGCCCCTGTTTCCGCAGGCAACCAGGCGTCAATGCCGGGGATGCCCACAAGCAGCAGCGCGCGGGGATGACACGCAGCGGCGCGTCCGGGCCGCAAGATGGCCGCCCGTGCATCGCCGAAAGGAAACACCATGCATTGCTTGAGACATGCGGCCTGCCTGGCCTTGGCCGCCCATGCAGCTCTTGGCCTGCCCGCTACGGCTCAGGGCCGGATTCCCGATATGCAGCAGGCTGGCGCCCTGCGCTACAGCTGCGGCGGCATAGGCGAGAACGAATCCACGCTCATGCGCGCCGCGATGAAGGACTACCCGCTGTCGCTGCTGTTTGCGCAAAAGGAAGGCGCCTACCTGGCCAATGTGGCGGTCGAGGTCAGCTCCGCCAAGGACATCAGCCGCTTCACGGCCAACGGCCCGGTCTGCCTGATCCAGCTGCCCGCCGGCAGCTACAAGATCACGGCCACCACCAGCGAAGGCCGCAGCCAGACCCAGTCGGCAGAGATCGGCAAGGGCCCGCATCAGCTGGACTTCCGCTACTAGCGACAAGCCGCTGGCAGGCGGCGGCAATGTCCCGGGGCCGTCCAGGGGAGATGCGCGCGGTCGCGCTCCTCAAGGCCAGGCAATGAGGACAATATGAACCATGTCCCAAGATCAAGACGCATCCACCTATCAGACCCATCTGCAGGCCGGCAACGCGCTGGTGCAGCAGGCCCAGAATATTGCCACCCAGGACTTCGAGCAGGCCCGCGCGTTCTGGCAGGCCGCCGGCAAGGAGTTCTATCTGGCGCACAAGGCCGATATGAGCGAGCCCGAAGCCGCCTTTCGTCTGGCACAGGCCTGGATGGCCGAGGCCCACGCCTTGCAAAAGGAAGAGGACAGGAACGCGCTGGTCATGTGGGCCAACGCTGCTGCGCAATGCGAGCTGGCCTTTGACCTGGAGCCCGAGAACGGCCGTATCGCCATGACTGCCGCCAGCTGCCATCTGTTTGCCGGCCAGGCCGATGCCGCCAAGGCCTGGCAGCTGATCGGCAAGCAGTTGCTGCCGCCCGAGCCTTCCGCGCCCAATGCCTGATATTTTTTGATAGCACTAATCACATGAAAATAAAGGGTTTCAATGTATAAATGCATTGAAACCTTTTATTCATTGGCGAAGGCAGCTATTAAATTTACGATTTCCCACGGAGACTAGCGCTCGAGTGCGGCGCGGATCTGCTGCGCATTGGCCCGCATGGCCTGGGGGCCGCTGCTGCCCAGCAAATACCAGAGCTGCGGATCGACGAACACCAGCTGCTGCTTTCGGCCCGCTCGCGTGCTCCGGATGATGTCGTTGTCAAACAGCAGCCGGGACGGCAGGACCGGCTGGCCGTCCTTGTCCCTGGTGCTGCCCGTGCCCGCATTGCGGTCGATCACGAACAGCCATTCTGGATCGATCCTGGCGATATCTTCCATCTTCAGCGCAATGCCGCGCGCCTGCGCCGGATCGGCAGGCAAGGCGGGCTTGACGCCCAGCACGTCATGCAGCAGACCGAAGCGCGAGCCCGGCGTCTGCGCGCTCATGTTCTTGTTGACGGCCAGCACCAGCAGGCCCGGTGCGGCCCTGGCTGCGGCAGCGCGGGTGGCCTGCACATCGCTGCGCACCTGCTGCATGAGCTGCGCGCCCTCAACCTGCTTGCCCCAGAGGCTGGCCAGTGCGGTCACATTGCGCTGCATATCGCCGAGCAAGTCCTTGCCCGAGGTGCTCAGATCCAGCGTGGGCGCGATCCGGCTCAGCGCTTCGTACTTGCTGGCCGAGCGGCCGGCCACCACGATCAGATCAGGCCGGATGCGGCTCAGCGCCTCGTAGTCGGGCTCGAACAGCGAGCCTGCCACCTGGTAGCGGGCATCGGCATAGCCGGCCAGATAGGCGGGGAAATGAACCTTGGGCACTCCCGTCACCGGCAGCTTGAGCGCCTGCATGGTGTCCAGCGAAGCCAGGTCGTACACCACCACGCGCCGGGGAGCCAGGGGCAGCTCGCTCACGCCCCGGGCATGCTCGACCTGGATGCGGGCGGGCTGGGCCGCAGACGACAGGGCCTGCGGCGTTTGCGCCCAGGCGGCGCCGGCCATCATCAGCAGGGCCACGGTGGTGGCGCGACGGCTGTTCAGTGCTTGCATGAAGTACCTTGAAAAGCGGAAACAGTAGAAGGAGTGGCAGCCCTTGCCGCGCATTGCGGCAACGGGCTGCGATGACCAGGATCAGAACTTGACGTTCATGCCCAGCCAGTAGCGGCGGCCGTCGAGCACGGTGTCGTAATTGACGCCGTCATAGATGACCTGCTTGTCCAGCAGGTTGTAGATGCCCGCGTACAGCGTGACGGTCTTGTTGAGCTTGTAGGAGCCGCCCAGATCCAGCATGGTGTAGCTCTTCTGGGTGAAGCTGCCTGAGGAGGCCCCGCCCGTGGGCGCGCTTTCCTTGCCGCGGTAGGACGCCTTGAGCCAGCCGTTGAGCTGGGCCGTCGGGCTCCAGTCCAGCGAGACATTGAACAGATGGCGCGGCAGCTGATTCAGCGGCAGGCCGGCAAACTCGCCGCTCTTTTGCTCGGACTTGGTGAAGGTGTAGTTGGTCTTCAGGCGCAGCGCCCGGCTCAGCTGGGTGCCCAGCGAAGCCTCCAGGCCACGCGTGATGGCGTTGTCCACATTGATGTTCGTGGTGGGCACGCGGCCCGAGCTGTTGAGCGGGCCGCAGCTGGGGCAGGCCACGCGGGTGATCTTGTCCTCGAACTCGTTGTCGAACACTGTCAGCCCTGCCGTGGTGCCCGCGCCGCTGTCGTAGAGCACGCCGATTTCCTTGGTCAGCGAGGTTTCGGGCTTCAGATCGGGGTTGCCGTAGATATTGCCGCCACGGCTGCTCTGACCCCAGTCACCCACGGTCTGGCGCAGCGACGGCGCGCGAAAGCCCGTGGAGACTCCGCCCTTGATCGTCCACTGCGCCGCCAGATTCCACACGCCATACAGGCGCGGGCTGACCTGGCCGCCGGCCTGGCTGTCATGGTCGTAGCGCAGGCCGCCGGTCAGTGCAAAGTCCTTGAGCAGACGCCATTCGTCCTCGGCAAACACGGCCCACTGGCTGCGGTTGATGCTGGTGCGGCTGGCATTGGGCAAGGTGTTGGTGGTGGTGTCCTTCAGATCCTGCTCGTTGTAGCCCACGCCCGTGGTCAGCAGATGGCTGGCCCCCAGCGGCGTCACCCAGCTGCTGTTGAAGACCGTGTTCTTGATGGTCATGTCGCGCGACAGATTGCGCGTCTTCTCCTGCTGCAAATAGGTGTCAGAGGACGCCCAGCCCCAGCGTCCCTTGTGCTGCAGCGAGAAGTTGTCGCGCTCGAACTTTCGGTCGCTGAGTGCAGCCGTGGCAGCCAGCGTCTTGCCCGGTGTCGAGGTGTAGTGCTGCTTGCCCGTGCCCAGTTCGGCAATGATGTCGTGGTCCTTGTTGGGCGTCAGCGCCAGCTTGACGTTGAGTGCGCGGTTGTCGTAGTCGTTGTAGCCGTTGAGGATGTTGTCCTCGCCGCGCCTGTTGTAGTTGCCGTAGATGCTCAGGCCCAGCAGATCGGTCTGTATGGGGCCGGACAGATAGAAATTGCTCTGGTAGATATTGCCCGAGGACGAGCGCTCCTGCAGCGTGGCCTCGGTGCGGATGGAGCCCATCCACTGTTTGGCCACCTTGCGCGTGATGATGTTGATCACGCCGCCCATGGCGTCCGAGCCGTAGAGCGAGGACATGGGGCCGCGCACCACCTCGATGCGCTCTATCGCCTCCAGGGGCGGCACCCAGCTCTGGTCGGTTCCCGTGGAGCCGTTGGCCTGGGTTTCGCGCGTGTTGGTGCGCTTGCCGTCCACCAGGATCAGCGTGTAGTTCACGCCCATGCCGCGCAGGCTGATGTCGTTGGAATTGTTGTCCGAAGGCACCAGGTTCACGCCGGGCACGTCGCGCAGCGCATCGTGCAGATTGTTGTAGCTGCCTTTTTCAAGCTCTTCGCGCGTGATGACCGAAATCGATGCGGGCGCATCCTTGATCTCCTGCTCGAAGCCCGAGGCCGTCACCACCACGGTCTCCAGAGATTTCTCCTGAGCCGCCGTCAGCCCGTGAGTCAACAGGCCGGCAGCCGCCAGCGCCATGCCCAGCATGGGGCGCAGCGACCGGCGGGCGGTGGACAAGGGACGGGAAGACGAAGAAACGCAGGCCGTGGCGAAGCCTGCAGCAGCGGCTGCATGAATTGGCATGATGAGTTTGGAAAAAGAGGCACATCGACCAGGCAAGGCTGCGCCCCATGGCCGGAGCCACGGACAGCAGGTGCCGGTCAGCGAAGCATTCGCGCTGTTGGAGTGATGAAGAAGGCAATCACGATCTGCACATGAGATCGCCCCTGGCTACACCATGCAGCTGGGCATGGCGGCATGCGGCCATTCAATGGGCATGCCTGGCTGAGTCAAAGATTGCAGCAAGGTCTTCTTGTTGCGAATAATTCTCATTGTAAACGTAACCAACAGGCCTTCCAAAGAATTTTTACGGTTAAGTACTTTGGCAAGACCTCAAACCAGCATCGCCCGGCAGCGGCATGCGCGGCCTGGTCGTGAACAGGCTTTAGCCCAGCCAGGCCAGCAGGCTGCGCCACAGGGCCGCGGCATGCGAGATGAGAAACAGCAGCAAACCGATGGCGCCGCCCACCAGCGTGCCGTTGATGCGTATGTACTGAAGATCCTTGCCGATATGCGCCTCGATCAGCGTGGCCAGTTGCTCGGCATCCCAGCGCTGCACCGTGTCGGCAATATGTCTGGCGATGAACTGCGAGACATCGGGGGCCAGCGTCGTCGCCCAGCGCTTGAGGCGCTCGTTCATGGAGCTGCGCAGCGCCTCGTCATGCGCCAGCGCCTGCCCCAGCCAGCGCCCCATCACGGCAGCGCGCCGCGCCATGGCCGAGTTTTCGTCGGCCAGATCACGCTCCAGCCGGGCACGCCAGCCGGCCCATAGCTCGCGCAGGTAGACGGCCAGCTTCTCGTCATGCAGCAGATAGTTGCGCAGCTTTTCCACACGCTCGGCGTAGGCCGGGTCGTGCTGCAGGCCGTCGATCAGGCGCTGTATGGAGTTGTCGAAAGCCTCGCGCAGACGGTGGCCGGGGTTCTGGGCCACGTCCTGCAGCAGGCTGTCGAGAGCGCCGGCAATCACGCTGGCGCCCTTGTCGCTGAGCCAGTCCGTGGGCAGCATTTTTTCCTTGATCGGATGCTCGCGCTTGAGCCAGACCACGATGGTCTGCGCGATCATCACATGCGTCTGCTCCTGGCGCAGCACGCGGCTGATGCGCGCCAGCACATCGTCGAGCACCTCCTGGTGACGCCCGCCCGCCGTCAGCCCCGACAGCAGCGAAGCGGCCGCACGCGACAGGTCCACATGCTGCATCACGGCCTTGAGCGACTGGGTCAGAAACTTCTCGACCTGCTGGTCCTGCACCATCTCCAGCGCGGCCAGCGCCAGCCGCGCCACCTGCCTGCCAAGCAGCTGGCTGTTGGCGGCAGCCGTCAGCCAGTCGGCCAGCGCCTGGGCCGGGTTGTTGCGCTCGATCAGCGCCACCAGCGAAGGCGCATCGAGAAACTTGTCGCGCACGAAAGTGGCCAGGTTGCGCCCTATGCGGTCCTTGTTGCGCGGGATGATGGCCGTGTGCCGCCCCACCAGCGGCAGCGGAATATGGCGAAACAGCGCCGAGACCGCAAACCAGTCGGCCAGCGCTCCCACCATGGCGGCCTCGCAGATGGCCCGCAGACACACCAGCCACAGCGGCACGGCCTGGCCCTGCAGCCCCCAGCGCGAGCCCGCCAGCGCCGTGGCGATGAAGCCGGCCGTCACCAGCAGCAGCAAAATCAGCGGCAGCCGCTTGGCGCGCTGCAGGGACAGGCGTTGTTCTTCGGTGAGCATGGCGCAAGGATAGGCGAGTCGGGCCTGCTCGCCTATGCCTGCGGTACGGATGACGGCGCATTGCCTGTCATGCGCCATTGCGACAGCAGGCGGCAGGCTTTTGCAATTGCACCGAAAATAGCGCTCTTGTATTGCCTGACTCTCGAAAAATCATGACCGAAGCCACCCGCCCCGAACTGCCCGACCACCTGTCCGTTGACCCTCGCAGCCCCCACCATGTGGCCGCCGTGTTCGAGCACGATATCGGCATCCGCTTCAACGGCAAGGACCGCTTTGACGTCGAGGAATACTGCGTGAGCGAAGGCTGGGTCAAGGTGCCCGCCGGCAAGACCCTGGACCGCAAGGGCAAGCCCCTGCTGATCAAGCTCAAGGGCACGGTCGAAGCGTACTACCGTTGACCGCCTGAGGCGCTTTGCGCCTGGGCGGTGCCGCCCACCAGGCCCTTGCTCGATGTCTCTCACTGGGCGTTCGCCCAGTTCAAAGAGCAATGAGCCCAATCGCCGCCTCAATAAAGATAGCTGCTTGCGCTTTATTTACATGGATTTCAAATGCTTTAAGCACTGAAACCTAGTAATAACATGCGCTAGCAGCTCTTTTTTTATGAGCATCCATTGGTTTGCAGATCACAGCGCTCAAAACCGGCGCGCCCAAAACGAGGGACACCGAGCAAGGGCCGCCCCGCAGCGAGGGCTGCCCCAGCGACGGTATCGTCCCCCTCCCCTAGCGCGCAGCGCGTAGAGAGAGGGGGAAGCGGTGGGGCCGCCTAGGCAAAACCGCTCAGGAGGTGCGATAACGTCAAGCCAGAGCTTCGGCCGGTCCGAAGAACTCGTAATGTACCTGGGCATCGGGCACGCCCAGCTCGCGCAGCGACTGCTTGACGCTGCGCATGAAGCCGCGCGGGCCCAGGAAGTAGACATCGGCATCGCGCGATGCGGGCAGCCACTGGGCCAGTCGGTCGGTGCTCAGCAGGCCCTGGGCATCCACCTCATCGCCCGCGTCCGCCTGGTCGTAGCAATAGCGGCGCGTGAGCTGCTCATGGCGGCTGGCCAGCGCATCGATCTTCTCGCGAAAGGCGTGCACGCCGCGATCGCGCGCGCAGTGGATGAAGGTGATCTCGCGCCCCGTGGGCAGCGCGGCCTGCAGCATGGGCAGCGTGGGGGTGATGCCCACACCGCCGCTGATCAGCACCAGGGGCCTGGCGCCGCCCTGCAAGGTGAAGTGGCCGGCGGGCGGGAACAGCTCCAGCGTATCGCCCACTTGCAACTGGTCGTGCAGATGGTTGGAGACCTTGCCGCCGGCCTCGCGCTTGACGCTGATGCGATAGCTCTTGCCATTGGCAGGCGCCGACAGCGAATAGTTGCGGCGCTGCTCCACGCCGTCGACCACCACGCGCAGGCCGATGTACTGGCCGGGCTGATGGGCGATCACCGCACCGCCGTCCGCAGGCTCCAGATAGAACGAGGTGATCTCGGCCGATTCGGCCTGCTTTTGCACCAGCTTGAAGGCGCGCGCACCGCGCCAGCCGCCTTCGGCGGCAGCCGTCTGATCGTAGGCGCTGCGCTCGGCAGCAATCAGGATATCGGCCAGCTGCTGATAGGCCGCAGCCCAGGCGGCGATCACCTCGTCCGTGGCGATCTCGGCGCCCAGCACCTCGCGAATGGCACGCAGCAGGCAGGCGCCGACGATAGGGTAATGCTCGGCCTGCACCTGCAGCGCCACATGCTTGTTGATGATCTGGGCGGGCAGATTGCCCAGGTTCTCCAGGCGGTCGATGTTCTTGGCATACATCAGCACGCTGTGGGCCAGAGCGCGTGGCTGGGCACCGCTTTGCTGGTGCGCCTGGTTGAACAGCGGGCGCACCTCGGGGTATTCGCCCAGCATGGTCTGGTAGAAATGCGTGATCAGCGCCTCGCCGCCGGTTTCCAGCAGCGGCACGGTGGCCTTGACGATTTCGCGTTGACGTTCGGTAAGCATGCAAATCTCCTGGTTGCTGCCTTGCCAGCTGCAAGGCTTGAACGGATAAATGCAAACGGCATGCCAGCATCAAGACCATTGCAAAACAATGGCTTGCAAAAATATGAGTCAATATGACATTGCTCAATTGATGTCTTTTTGACACAAAGCGCTGTCGTTATGACAACATCCCACATTCTCAACGCCGTCAGCCCGCTGATCGCCGATCTGGCCCAGGACCTGTCCGAGCGCGAACGTCTGCGCCGTCTGCTGGCCGCACTGCGCAACCTGCTGCCCGCCGATGCCGTGGCCTTGCTCAAGCTCGAAGGCGAATGGCTGCGCCCCATGGCGATCGACGGCCTGATGCCGGACACGCTGGGCCGGCGCTTTCGCCTGGGCGAGCATCCACGCTTTGCCCAGTTGCTGGCGGCCGGCCAGGCCATGCGCTTCGAGCCCGACAGTCCCCTGCCCGACCCCTATGACGGGCTGGTGGCGCACAAGGGCCAGGCCATCAGCGAGCTGCATGTGCATGACTGCATGGGCTGCGTGCTGCAACTGGGCGGCCTGCCCTGGGGCCTGCTGACGCTGGATGCACTGGAGCCGGGCCGGTTTGCCGACCCTGCAGCGCTGGCCATGCTGCAGGCCTTCAGCAATCTGGCTGCGGCCACCGTGGCCACGGCCGAGCGCGTGCACCAACTGTCCCAGCTCGCGCGCGGCGCCACCGGCGCTGCCACAGCGGCCGCGCCGCAGGAGCGCGCACTGCAGGGCGCAAGCCCCGTCATGCGCCAGCTGCAGAAAGACATTGCCCTGGTCGCCGCCAGCGATCTTTGCGTGCTCATCACCGGCGAGACCGGCACCGGCAAGGAGCTGGTGGCGCAGGCCGTGCATGCGCAGTCGGGCCGTGCCGGCAAGCCCATGGTCAGCATCAACTGCGCGGCCCTGCCCGACAACCTGGTCGAGAGCGAGCTGTTCGGCCATGTGCGCGGGGCCTTCACGGGAGCGCTGAGCGAGCGCAGCGGCAAGTTCGAGCAGGCGCATCAGGGCACGCTGTTTCTCGACGAGGTCGGCGAGCTCTCGCTGCCCGTGCAGGCCAAGCTGCTGCGCGTGCTGCAAAGCGGCCAGCTGCAGCGCCTGGGCTCGGACCGGGAGCACCATGTGGATGTGCGCGTGATCGCCGCCACCAACCGCGACCTGGCTGCGGAAGTCCGCGCCGGGCGCATGCGCGCGGACTTCTATCACCGCCTCAATGTCTATCCGCTCAATGCGCCGCCGCTGCGCGAGCGCGACAGCGACGTGCTGCAGCTGGCGGGTTATTTCCTGGAGGAGAACCGCTCCCGACTCAGGCTCGGCGGCCTGCGCCTGGATGCGGCCGCACAGGCGGCCTTGCTCAATCGCAGCTGGAGCGGCAATGTGCGCGAGCTCGAGCACTGCATCAGCCGTGCCGTGCTCAGGGCCCTGAGCCGCAATGACGGCAGCGCCAGCCGCCCCGGCGCCAGGCTGCGCATCGTGACGCTGGGGGTGGCGGATCTCTGGGTGCGGAGCGAGGCGCCTGCCGCCGAACAGGCGGCAGCGTCCCTTGAGCCGGCCACCGCAGCAGCAGCGCCCGAGGGCGGCCTGCGCGCCGCTGTCAGCGCCTATGAACGCCAGCTGGTCAGCGCCAGCCTGGCCCGCCACCAGGGCAGCTGGGCCGCCGCAGCGCGCGAGCTGCAGCTCGATCGTGCCAATCTGCAGCGCCTGGCCAGGCGGCTTGAGATCGACAGGCCCTGATCAGCGGCCCTGGATGCCCAGCAGCTCCACATCGAAGTTCAGCGTGGCATTGGGCGGCACGGCACGGCCCGCGCCGCGTGAGCCGTAGGCAATGGCTGGCGGGCAGGTGAACTTGGCCTTGCCGCCGACCTTCATCTTCTGCACGCCCTCGGTCCAGCAGGGGATCACGCCATTGAGCGGAAACTCGATGGGCTGCTTGCGGGCATAGGAGCTGTCGAACTCCTTGCCGGTATCGGGGAAGTAGCCTCGGTAATGCACCTTGACGGTATCCGTCGCCTTGGGATTGGGCCCGGTGCCTTCAACCTGGCTTTCATAGATCAGCCCGCTGGCGGTGGTGACCGGCGCAGCATGAACCACTGTGCCAGCACCCATGGCCCATACAAGACCGATCACGGAGATTGCTTTTTTCATATCGGATGCGCTGAATGAACAAAACCCGACTTTAGTACGAAGTCGGGTCGAAAAAATGTCACGGCAGCAATGCTGCCGGCCCCCCTGACTCAGGTCCGGGCAATGCCGATATCGTCCAGCGCCTTGGACAGATGCGCCACGGAGCGATCCGAGTCATGCCATTTGTCCAGGCCGAACAGGCCGATGCGGAAGGTCTTGAAGTCAGGGCCTTCATCGCATTGCAGCGGCACGCCCGAGGCGGTCTGCAGGCCGACCTTGAGAAAGGCGCTGCCGCTCTGGATTTCCGCGTCCGTGGTGTAGCTCACGACCACGCCGGGAGCCTTGTAGCCCTCGGCGGCCACGCTGGGAAAGCCGCGCGACTGCAGCAGCTCGCGCACCTTGCGCCCCAGCTCCATCTGCTCTTCGCGCACCTTGGCAAAGCCGTACTCGCGCGTCTCCAGCATCACGTCGCGCAGGCGCAGCAGCGCATCCGTGGGCATGGTGGTGTGATAGGCGTGCTGGCCTTTTTCGTAGCCCTCGGCAATCTGCATCCATTTCTTCAGGTCGCAGGAGAAGCTGGAGCTTTGCGTGTGCTCTATGGCCTCGCGGGCGCGCGCCGAGAGCATGACCATGGCGCAGCAAGGCGAGCTGCTCCAGCCCTTTTGCGGTGCCGAGATCAGCACGTCCACGCCGGTTTTCTCCATATCGACCCACATGGCACCGGAGGCCACGCAGTCCAGCACGAACAGCGCGCCGACCTCGTGCGCAGCGTCGGCGACGGTGCGCAGGTATTCGTCGGGCAGCATGATGCCGCTGGCCGTCTCCACATGCGGGGCAAACACCACCTTGGGGCGCTCCACGCGAATGGTCTCGGCCACATCGGCTGCCGGGCATGGGGCCCAGGGGTCCTGGCTGCCCTCGCCCTGCTTGCGCGCCTTGCAGACCACGGAGCCGCCGCCCAGGCCCGCATCGGCATCGAAGATCTGCGTCCAGCGGTAGCTGAACCAGCCGTTGCGCACGATCAGCACCCGCTCACGGTTGGCGAACTGGCGCGCCACGGCTTCCATGCCGAAGGTGCCGCTGCCGGGAATCAGCACGGCCGTGTGGGCGTGATAGACATCCTTGAGCATGCCCAGGATGTCCTGCATCACACCCACGAACTTCTTGGACATGTGGTTGAGCGCTCTATCGGTGTAGACCACCGAAAATTCAAGCAGGCCATCGGGATCGACGTCGGGCAAAAGTCCGGGCATGGGATATCTCCAATCGCAAATACTGGGCAGTCAAAAACACCCAGCAGCAGCCGTTGGGCCGCCGGGGCGCTGGTGCAAGACAATCAGCTTAGCATGAGCCGGAATATGGTTTTACGTATGCAGTTCATATCAAAAACATGAGCTGCAAGCGCTTTGTACATCAAAGATTTTGGCCGATAAAACGCTGCAGATGCGAAATCTCCATCCGCGTTTACCATGTGTCCACGAAGCGGCCTTCACCCTCGCGCAGGCGCGCACCGGCCAGGCCGCGCACCAGCCAGGCGCGGGTCTCCGCAGGGTCGATAACGGCATCGACTTCCAGCGTGGCCGCCATGTGCATGGCCTCGCCATGCGCGTATTGCTGGGCCAGCAGCTTCTGAAACAGCGCCTCGCGCTCAGCCCCCTCGTGCAGGGCTTCGAGCTCCTTGCGAAAGCCCAGCCGCACCGCCCCCTCCAGCCCCATGGCGCCGAACTCGCCCGTGGGCCAGGCCACATTGAAGATGGGCGCATGAAAGCTGCCCGCCGTCATGCCCATGGCGCCCAGGCCATAGCCCTTGCGCAGCACCACGCTGAAGTATGGGACGCGCAGCTTGGCCGCCATGACGAACAGCCGGCTGACATGGCGCACCTGGGCGGTTTTCTCGATCTCCGGCCCCACCATGAAGCCGGGCGTGTCGACCAGGCTGACGATGGCGATGCCGTGGGCATTGCACAGCTGCATGAAGCGCGCCGCCTTGTCGGCTGCGTCGGCATCGATGGCGCCGCCCAGATGGCCCGGGTTGTTGGCCATCAGCCCCACGGGCCGGCCCTCGATGCGCGCCAGCGCCGTGTGAATGCCGACGCCGAAGCCGACTCTCAGCATCAGCAGACTTCCCTCGTCCACCAGCCCGGCCATGGCGGCGCGGGTGTCGTAGGCGCGCAGACGGTTCTCGGGCACGACCTGGCGCAGCAGGCGCTGATCGGGCTCGGACCATTGGTCGATGCGCCCCTGGAAGAAGGACAGATAGTGCCTGGCCGCAGCCACGGCCTGGGCCTCGTCGTCGACCAGGATGTCGATCACGCCATTCGCATGCTGCACGCTGGCGGGGCCGACTTCCTCGGGCATGAAGACGCCCAGGCCGCCGCCCTCGATCATGGCCGGTCCGCCCATGCCGATATTGCTGCTGCGCGTGGCGATGATCACATCGCTGCAACCCAGCAACGCGGCATTGCCCGCAAAGCAGCGGCCATGGGTGATGCCCACCACGGGCACCTGACCCGAGAGCGCCGCATAGGCCGCGAAGGTATGCACATGCAGGCCCGCGACCACGGGCGTATCGGTATCGCCGGGCCGGCCGCCACCGCCTTCGGCAAACAGCACCACGGGCAGCTTCTGCTGCAGCGCGATGCCCAGCATGCGGTCGGTCTTGGCGTGATTTCGCGCCCCCTGGGTGCCGGCCAGCACCGTGGCGTCATAGGACATGACCACGGCGCGCGAGCGCTCTGCGCCGAACTGCGCGGCATTGATGGAGCCCATGCCGGTGACCATGCCGTCGGCCGGCGTGTTGGCCACCAGATCGTCGAGGCTGCGCCTGCGTGTCTGCGCGGCAATCGCCAGCGCCCCGTATTCGATGAAGCTGCCTGCATCGCAGAGATCGGCGATATTCTCGCGCGCGCTGCGGCTGCCCTGGGCATGGCGTCTGGCCATGGCGCCTGGCCGCGCCGCATCGAGCGTGAAGCCATGGCGATCCCTGACGCGCCGCAGATCGTCCCGGATATGGTCCGGATCCTGCAACTGCGCCTGCACCTCGGCATGCGCCGCCTCGCCCTGTGCGGGCGCGAGCACCAGCAAGGCCTGGTCCTGCGCCACATAGCTGCCGGGCTCTGCCAGCAGTTGCAGGACATGGCCTGCAGCCTGGGCCAGCAGCACATGCTGCATCTTCATGGCTTCGAGAACGCCCAGCTCGGCGCCCTTGGCCACCGTCTCGCCCACGGCCACGGACCATTGCACGACCCTGGCTGGCATGGGGGCCAGCACAGCATTTTCAGGAGCTTGATGCGCTTGATGCACCTTGTTTTCAGCATCAAAAGTATTTGAATTCTTTGAATCACTTGCGCTTGAAGCTATCTTTTCTGCAGCATCCACCAACTGCGGCAGGACCTCTTCGAGCCAGCGCGTGTGCACCGTCTGATCCAGCATCTCGGGCCGCTGGGCCAGGGCCTGCAGCAGCGGCACATTGGTGGCCAAGCCCGCGATGCGGCAGTCGGCCAGCGCGCGCCGGGAGCGGCGCAGCACATCCTCGAAATGCGGCGCGTTGCTGTGCACGACAAGCTTTGCCAGCAGCGTGTCGTAGTGCGGCGACGGGCTGGCACCCTGCTGCGCGTGGCTGTCCATGCGTATGCCCGGCCCTTGCGGCCACTGCAGCTCGCCAATGCGGCCGCTGCCGGGGCGGGAGTGGCCCTGGGCATCCAGGGTTTCGGCATTGATGCGCCACTGCATGGCATAGCCGCGCGGCCGGGGCGGGGCATTCACGTTCAGGCCCAGATCGGCGAAATGCTCGCCCGCCGCAATGCGGATCTGGGCCTGCACCAGGTCGACGCCGAAGACCTCTTCGGTAATCGTGTGCTCCACCTGCAGGCGCGGGTTGGCCTCGATGAACACATAGGGCAGGGACTCGGACTGCAGATCGACCAAAAACTCGAACGTGCCCAGGCTTTCGTAGCGCAGCCTGGCCGCCATGCGCAGCGCATCCTCGGTGATGCGCTCGCGCAGCGGCTGCGTCAAGCTGGGGCTGGGCGCAATCTCCACCAGCTTCTGAAAGCGCCGCTGCAGCGTGCATTCGCGCTCGCCCAGCGCCATGGGCCATTCGCTGCCGTCGCCCAGCAACTGAATCTCGATATGGCGCGCGCCGCTCATCAGCCGCTCGACATAGACGCCGTCCACGCCGAAGGCTGCCTGCGCCTCGCTGCGGCAGCGCTGGTAGGCTGCCGCCACATCGCCCTCCTCGGTGACCGCCCGCATGCCGCGCCCGCCGCCGCCGCCAATCGCCTTGATCATGATGCCGCTGGCCCCGTCGGCCTGCTGGCGCGCAAAGAACTGCTGGGCCTGCTCCAGCGTCACGGCCTCGGTGCTGCCGGGCATCAGGGGCACGCCGCATTGCTGCGCCAGCGCACGGGCCCTGGCCTTGTCGCCAAGCAGCGCCAGTTGCTCGGGTGTCGGGCCGATAAAGCGCAGCCCGGCTGCCGCGCAGGCGCGCGCAAAGTCCGCGTTCTCGCTCAGAAAGCCATAGCCCGGGTGCAGCGCGTCGCAACCGTGCTGCTGCGCGATACGCAGCAGATGCGCGCCATCGAGATAGGCTGCCGGGCCGCTGGCGCCCAGTGCCTGCGCCTCGTCTGCAGCCTGCACATGCGGGGCCTGTGCATCATCGGCGGCGTACACCGCCAGGCTGGCAATGCCCAGCTCCTGCAGCGCTCGGATGATGCGCAGGGCGATTTCACCGCGGTTGGCGATCAGGACTTTCTTGAACATAGGACTCTCGTTTGAATAGCTTCTAGCACTCACCAGCCAAGGGGTTCACCCACTTTTGGCGCAATGACTCAGGGAATGTCTCTGAGCAATCTGCGCAATACCTTGCCTGCGCCGGTGGCCGGCAAGGCATCGATGAAGCGCACCTCGCGCGGAGCCTTGTAGCTGGCCATGTTTTCCTTGCTCCAGGCCAGCAGCCCGTCCGCCTCCAGGCTCTGCCCCGGCTTGCGCACGATGAAGGCGCGCACGACTTCGCCCTTCTGGGCGTCGGCAACACCGATCACGGCCGCCTGAGCGATGGCCGGATGCTTGATCAAAATCGTCTCCACCTCCTCGGGGAAGACGCTGTAGCCCGAGACCTTGATCATTTCCTTGAAGCGGCCGATGAAGGTCAGATAGCCGTCCGCATCGAACTTGCCCATGTCGCCGGTATGCACCCAGCCGTCCTTGAGCGTCCTGGCCGTGGCCTCGGGCTTGTTCCAGTAGCCCTTGAAGTTGCCCGGGCCGCGAATGATGATCTCGCCCACCTCGCCTGATGCCAGCGGCGCGCCGGTCTCCGGATCTATCACCCGGATCTCGTTGCCCGGCGCGGGCTTGCCATGCGTGCCCCAGCGGATGGCATCGCCGGGCATGAAGGTATCCATGGTGTGGGTTTCGGACAGGCCGTAGGCCGCCTCGCTGGAGACGGCGTTGGGTGCGAACCGGCGCCACTGCTGCGCCAGATCCTCGGTGTAGGTGATGCCGAAGCTGGTGACGGTGTTGCGGCGCAGCGCGCTGAAATCCATCTTCTCCACGCCGGGCACCTGCATCAGCGCCACATTCATGGGTGCGATGCTGTACCACCAGCTGACGCGATAGCGCTCCAGCGCCTGCGCCACGGCCAGCGGATCGAAGCGATGCAGCAGCACGCAGGGCGCCCCCGAATGCACGGGCATGTTCACGCCCATGGACATGCCGGCGATGTGATAGAGCGGCGCCACGGCCAGCAGGACATCCTCGGCGCTGACCCCGGTCACCCGGGACGCACCGGCGGTCTTGTACGCGGCCGCGCCAAAACTCAGCATGGCGCCCTTGGGCAGGCCCGTGGTGCCCGAGGTATAGGTCATCAGCGCCACATCGTCCATGTCCACCTCGACAGGGGAAGGCCTGGCAGCGCTGTGCATGAGATCCCAGAACGACGTCACATCGGCGGGCAGCTGCTGCACGGGAGCCTGCAGCTCGGCAGGCAGGGGCAGCGTGGGCACTGCCGGAAGCCAGTCGCCATAGCGCACGGCCAGCACATGCTGCAGCGCCGTGCTGCTGCGCACCTTGTCCACCACGGGCAGCAGCACATCGGCTGCGATAATGATCCGGGCCTGCAGATCGTTGAGCTGGTATTCGAGCTCGTGCTCCTTGTTCAGCGGCCCGCAGGGGCAGACGATGGCACCGATCTTCTGCACCGCGTAATGCGCAACGATGTACTGCGGACAGTTGTTCATGAACAGGGCGACGGGCTCGCCCCGCTTCACGCCCAGCTGCTGCAGGTGCGCGGCCACGGCATCGCTGGCCTCATCCACCTGGCGCCAGCTGATGTGCTGCCCGTACCAGATATAGGCATCGCGCTCGGGATGCTGGCGTGCGTTGCGGCGCAAGGCCTCATGCAGGGCAATGAGGATCTCGGATTCAGCCATGGTTGTCTCCTGGGTGTCTCGTGCACGACTTACGCAAATCAAACTCAGGCAAACGCCTTGTCTCAGGAAGACGGTCCTGATGAATCCTTGTCTGCGTAAGTCCTATCGTGAAAGCCGGGCAACGGCGCCACTTTGCGGGCGTTCTCAGGGATTGCCTTAGGGCAATCTGCTGCTCGGCGTCTTGTCAATGTATACCTGCCGGTAGAACAATGCTACCCATTGGTATAACGAATGCGACACGCGCAAACCCTCATGTCCGCCCCATCCAGAAAGACCGTCAGAAAGCCGGCTGCCCCCGTGGCGCCGCGCGGCCGCCAGCGCCTGCCCACGGCCGGCTCCGACGAGAAGCGCGAGCGCATTCTCAAGGCCGCCGAAGCCTTGTTCGATCGCTATGGCTATGCCAACACCACCATCGAGCAGATCGTGCAGGCGCTGGGCGTGACCAAGCCTTTCGTCTACTACTACTTCCGCAACAAGCAGGAAATCTTCGAGACCCTGTGCTGGGCTCCGACCGAGGCCTGCTTTACGGTGCTGGACTTTGCGGCCGACGACCCGCGCCCCGCGCATGAAAAAGCCATCGACGGCCTGCAGCGGCTGATCGCCGCCACCATTGCGCACTATCCGGCGGGCTTTTTCCCCTACCGCGAGCCGCAGGCCTTCAGTCCCGCCTATCTCAAGGCCTCGCGCAATGTGGCCCAGCAGTTCTACAGGCAGTTCTGCGCCCTGCTCGACGAAGGCCGCGCCAGCGGGCATTTCGATTTCCGCGACACCCGCATCACGGCCCAGGCGGCCTGCAGCCTGCCCGGCTTTCTCTACAACTGGTACCAGCCCGGCGGCAAGCTGGGCCCGGCCGAGATGGTGGTCGAACTGACCGATCTGGCCTCGCGCGTGCTGGGCCTGCGCAACCCTGCCCCTGCACCCGCCCCTGTCCCTGCGCCTCGCAAGCGCGCGAGCCGCACTGCGTCGCCGCCACAGCCACAGCCACAAGACCCTTCGCCCCCCAGGCGCCGCAAGAGCGCTTCCTCCACCAGCCACAGCGCCAGTTGAGAGCCCCAGAGGCCAAGGCGCCATTCCAACTCCCTGGAGACAAAACCATGCCCGTTCGCTTCTCAGCCCTTGCGCTGGCTGCCGGTCTTTGCGCCGGCAGCGTATCCGCCCAGACGGCAGAGCCGTTCAAGATCGCATTCATCGACCCGCTCTCCGGCCCGTTTGCCAATGTGGGAGAAGTCATGCGCAACCATGTGCTCTATGCCGTCGATGACGTGAATGCCAAGGGCGGCCTCTACAACGGCGCGAAATTCCAGCTGCTGCAGTTCGACAGCAAGCTCTCGGCCCAGGAGAGCCAGAGCGCGCTGCAGGCGGCCATTGACCAGGGCGCACGCGTGGTGGTGACGGGGGGATCGGGCTCCTCGGTGGTCACGGCGCTGGTACAGGCGGCATCGCGCTACAACCAGCGCAATCCGGGCAAGGAGGTGCTGATACTCAACCACAGCTCCATCGATCCCGAGCTGACCGGCAAGTCCTGCAGCTTCTGGCATTTCATGTTCGATGCCAACACCGCCATGCGCATGCAGGCCATTGCGAACTACATCAAGACCCAGCCCGAGATCGGCAAGGTCTTTCTGCTCAACCAGGACTATGCCCACGGCAAGCAATGGGCCAGCTTCGGTCGCAGCATGGTCGGCAAGGCAAGACCAGACGTACAGTTCGTGGGCGAGACCCTGCACCCCATGGGTCGCATCAAGGACTTTGCCCCCTACGTGGCCAAGATCAAGGAAGCCGGAACCGATTCGGTCATCACCGGCAACTGGGGCCAGGATCTGGCTCTGCTGCTCAAGTCCGCCGGAGACTCGGGCTACAACCTGCGCTACTTCAACCATAGCGCAGGCGGCTTTCCAGGCACCGTGACCTCCATTTCCCAGGCAAAGATAGGCCAGGTGACATGGGTCGCGGAATGGCATCCCGGCATGGCCGACCGCGCCCAGGCCGACGCCCGCGCCAGGGAGTACAAGGCCAGGATGAACCAGGACTTTCTGGCACCGCGCATGGACCTGGTGCCACGCATGCTGGCCGCTGCCATGGCCAAGGCCCAGTCCACCGAGCCCGTGAAGATCGCCAGGGCCATGGAGGACATGTCCATGGACACCGTCTTCGGCCCCGTCAGGATGCGCGGCAAGGACCATCAGTTGCTGCTGCCCCAGGTCGTCAACACCATCGCCCCCGTGGACGGCAAGCTGGTCAAGACCGGCTGGGAAGGCACGAACTACGGCTTCAGAACCGACGCCGTCTACTCCGCCCAGCAGCTTGATCTACCGACCGACTGCCAGATGAAGCGACCTTAAGCCAGAGCGAACATCTGAAACTGGCGCGGCCCCAACAGGAGACAGCAAGCAAGGGCCGCCCCGCAGCGAGGCTGTCGTCTCCCTCCCTTAGCGCACAGCGCGTAGAGAGAGGGGGAAGCGGCGCAGCCGCTCAGGGGGTGTAGCTCCGCTTTCCAAAGATCCCGCTGCCCACGCGCACCATGGTGCTGCCTGCGGCCACGGCCGCCTCCAGATCGCCGGTCATGCCCATGGACAGCGTGTCGAAATGCTCCAGCCCCGCGAGAGCGCTGGACTTTATGGCTTCAAAAATGGATGCAGCCCTTCTGTGGACTGCGCATTTCGCTTCGAAATCAGGAGTGTCGTCAGGAATGCTCATGATGCCGCGCAGCTGCAAATTGGGCAGTTTCACCATGGCTTCGGCCAGCTCCAGCGCTTGCTCGGCCATGACGCCGGACTTGGTGCTGCCGCCATCCACATTGACCTGGATGCAGACATTGAGCGGTGCCATGCCCTGCGGACGCTGGGCCGAAAGGCGCTCGGCGATCTTGAGCCGGTCCACGGTCTGGGCCCAGTCGAAATTCTCGGCCACCAGCCGCGTCTTGTTGCTCTGGATGGGGCCTATGCAATGCCATTGCAGCGCCTCGCCGCCTGCCAGCTGCATGGCGCGCACTGCGGCCATTTTCTCCACGGCCTCCTGGATATAGTTCTCGCCAAAGCTGCGCTGGCCGGCCAGCACGGCCTCGCGCACCGCATCCGCGCCGAAGGTCTTGGAAACGGCCAGCAACTGCACCGATGTCATGGGCCGGCTTGCACTGGCGCAAGCGGCTGCGATGCGGGCATGAATCTGCCCCAGATTGTTTTCAATCGTCGTCATAATTGGCGCCAGAGTATCAAACCAGAGAGGGATCTCCGTGGATATCACGCAATTGCTGGCATTCAGTGTCAAGAACAAGGCTTCGGACTTGCATTTGTCGGCAGGCCTGCCCCCCATGATTCGCGTCCACGGTGATGTGCGTCGCATCAACATCGATCCGCTGGACCACAAGACCGTGCACGCCATGGTCTACGACATCATGAGCGATGCCCAGCGCAAGCAGTACGAAGAGTTTCTGGAAGTGGACTTTTCGTTCGAGATCGAAGGCCTGGCCCGTTTTCGTGTCAATGCCTTCAACCAGAACCGCGGCGCGGCGGCCGTGTTCCGTACCATTCCCAGCAAGATCCTGACGCTGGAGCAGCTCAACGCCCCCAAGATCTTTGGCGAGCTGGCCCTGAAGCCGCGCGGCCTGGTGCTAGTGACCGGCCCCACCGGCTCGGGCAAGTCCACCACGCTGGCGGCCATGGTCAACTACCTCAACGAGACCGAGTACGGCCATATCCTGACGGTGGAAGACCCCATCGAATTCGTGCACGAGTCCAAGAAATGCCTGATCAACCAGCGCGAAGTCGGCCCCATGACGCTGTCGTTCGCGGCAGCGCTGAAGTCCGCGCTGCGTGAAGACCCGGACGCGATTCTTGTTGGCGAAATGCGCGACCTGGAAACCATCCGCCTGGCCATGACGGCGGCCGAAACCGGTCACCTGGTGTTCGGCACGCTGCACACCTCGTCGGCGGCCAAGACCATCGACCGTATCATCGACGTGTTTCCGGCCGAGGAAAAGGAAATGGTGCGCTCCATGCTCTCCGAGTCGCTGCAGGCCGTGATCTCGCAGACGCTGTGCAAGACCAAGGATGGCCAGGGCCGTGTGGCCGCGCACGAGATCATGCTGGGCACACCCGCCATCCGCAACCTGATTCGCGAGGCCAAGGTGGCACAGATGTACTCCACCATCCAGACCAGCCAGAACATGGGCATGCAGACCCTGGACCAGAACCTGACCGATCTGGTGCGCCGCAACCTCATCAGCCCGGCCGAAGCGCGCAGCAAGGCCAAGATTCCCGAGAACTTTCCGGGATAAGGCTCCCCCTGAGCGGCGTTGCCGCTTCCCCCCAGGGGGACGACGCCCTCGCCGCGAGGCGGCTCTTGCTCGGCGTCTCTCACTTGGGCTCTGCCAATTTTGACGCTGCCTCAAGGAACGATCATGGAACGCGATCAGGCCAGTAAATTCATCAACGATCTGCTCAAGCTCATGGTCAGCCGCAACGGCAGCGACCTGTTCATCACGGCGGAGTTTCCGCCCGCCATCAAGATTGACGGAAAAGTCACCAAGGTCTCGCCCCAGCCGCTGAGCCCGCTGCATACGCTGGCCCTGGCGCGCTCCATCATGAACGACAGGCAGGTGGCGGACTTCGAGCACACCAAGGAGTGCAACTTCGCCATCTCGCCGGCCGGCGTGGGTCGCTTCCGCGTCAATGCCTTCATGCAGCAGGGCAAGGTCGGCATGGTGCTGCGTACCATTCCCACCACCCTGCCCACGATTGACGGCCTGGGCGTGCCGCAGGTGCTCAAGGAAGTGACCATGACCAAGCGCGGCCTGTGCGTCCTGGTCGGCGCGACGGGCTCGGGCAAGTCCACCACGCTGGCTGCCATGGTGGACTGGCGCAATGAGAACTCCTTCGGCCACATCATCACGGTGGAAGACCCCGTGGAATTCGTGCACCCCCACAAGAACTGCGTAGTCACGCAACGCGAGGTGGGGCTGGATACGGACAGCTGGGAAGCGGCACTCAAGAACACGCTGCGCCAGGCTCCCGATGTGATTTTGATGGGCGAAATCCGCGACCGCGAAACCATGGAGCACGCGATTGCGTTCTCTGAAACCGGTCACCTGTGCCTGGCCACACTGCACGCCAACAGTGCCAACCAGGCGCTGGACCGCATCGTCAACTTCTTCCCCGAAGAGCGTCGCCCGCAACTGCTGATGGACGTTTCGCTGAATCTGCGGGCCATCATTTCCCAGCGCCTGATCCCCAAGCAGGACAGCAAGGGCCGTGTAGCGGCCATCGAGGTGATGCTCAACTCGCCGCTGATCGCCGACCTGATCTTCAAGGGCGAGGTCGTCGAGATCAAGGAGATCATGAAGAAAAGCCGCAATATCGGCATGCAGACCTTTGACCAGGCGCTGTTCGACCTGTTCGAATCCAATCTCATCACCTACGAAGATGCGCTGCGCAATGCAGACTCGGTCAACGACCTGCGTCTGCAGATCAAGCTCAACAGCCAGCGCGCCCGGACTCTGGACCTGGCGGCCGGCACCGAGCATCTGACTATCGTTTAAGCCCTCAAGGGCGCTGGTACGCCCTTGCCCGGGACACTGCAGGGATGCGGTGCCCCCCAGGCTCTTGCAAGCAGCCGCTACCATGCGCCGCGCCACCGGAGCCATGCACTGCGGCGCTACCATGATCGAACTATTCCGCACCAAGTCTTAGAGGATTTCATGAGCACAGCCACTATCGCCTCCCGCAGCTACGCTGCTTGCGCTTCCACTCCTGTGGCCTTTCTGGGCCTGGGTGTCATGGGCTCTCCCATGGCCGGGCACCTGGCTGCGGCTGGCCATCAGATCACGGTCTACAACCGCACGGCGGCCAAGGCCGAGGCCTGGGCCCAGGAGTTCCCCGGCGGCAGCCATGCGGCCACGCCCCGTGAAGCCGTCAAGGGCGCACGCATGGTCTTTTGCTGTGTGGGCAACGATGACGACCTGCGCTCGATTGCGCTGGGCGACGACGGTGCCTTTGCGGGCATGGAGCCTGGCGCCATCTTTGTCGATCACACCACGGCCTCGGCCCAGGTGGCACGCGAGCTGTATGCCGAAGCACGCAAACGCGGCCTGCACTTCATGGACGCCCCTGTGTCGGGCGGTCAGGCCGGGGCGGTCAACGGCCAGCTCACCGTCATGTGCGGCGGCGATCAGGAGATTTTCGATCAGGTTGCCCCGGTGGCCGACGCCTTCTCGCGCGCCTTTACCTATATGGGCGCATGCGGCAACGGCCAGCTGACCAAGATGGTCAATCAGATCTGCATTGCGGGCCTGGTCCAGGGGCTGTCCGAAGCCATTGCCTTTGGTCTGCGTGCCGATCTGGATGTGGAGAAGGTCCTCGACGTGATCGGCAAGGGCGCGGCCCAGAGCTGGCAGATGGACAATCGCGGCAAGACCATGGCCGTGGGCAAGTTCGACTTCGGCTTTGCCGTGGACTGGATGCGCAAGGATCTGGGACTGGTGCTGGCCGAGGCCCAGCGCAATGGCGCACGCCTTCCCGTCACCGCGCTGGTGGACCAGTTCTATGCCGATGTACAGGCCATGGGGGGCAATCGCTGGGATACCTCCAGCCTGATTCAGCGCTTGCGCTGAGCCGCTGCACCATGAAAAAGCCGGACTCGAGTCCGGCTTTTTTGTGCCCCTCAACTCGCCTCAGTTCATGCTGGAGCGATCCTCGACCACAGGGGCGGCCTTGGATGTTGCAGCAGCCAGTTCCTCTTCGGAGATGACCTCAAACAGGCGCACAACCTTGCTCACATCGTTGACGCCACGGGCAATCTCGGCAGCCCGCTTGGATTCGCGCGGCGTGACTATGCCCATCAGATAGACCACGTTGTTCTCGGTCACGACCTTGATGGCCGAGGATGAAATGTCCTTGGCATTGACCAGACTGGCCTTGACCTTGGTCGTGATCAGAGAGTCCTGGGAGCGCTGACCCAGAGTGGCCGTGAAAGGCGCGACCTCGATCTCGTTATAGACCTGGCGTACGGTGGATTGTTCGCGCACCAGCTTCTCGATGGTCGCCTTGTCCGTCGCATTGCCTGCCTGGCCGGTCAGCAGCACTACACGGTTGTAGCTGGTGGCACTGACGCGGGCCTTGTCGCCCATCACCTCGCTGATGCGATTGCCGGCACGCAGCTCGATGCCCTGGTCCTCAACCTGAGTGCCGGTGGTGCGCCTGTCCACTGCCGACATGCCCGCCACAGCGGCACCGCCACCCACCAGAGCCACGCAACCGCTCAAGGCACCGCCCAGAGCGGCAACGGTCAGGGCCGCACATGCAACACGGGTCCACTTCAACTTCATAAAGGCATCTCCTGGTCACCAAGCAGTTGAGAGTCCACACCGTCGGCGAGACAGTGCAGGATCAAGGTATGGGTTTCGCGCACGCGCGCCGCACGGTCGTGGGGCACGCAGATCAGTACATCGGTCTCGCGCACGGCGGTGGCCAGATTGCCGCCGGTGCGACCTGTCAAGACCACGGCCATCATGTCGCGCTCGTGGGCGGCCTCCAGGGCATCCAGCACGGCCGTGTCGTTGCCGGTCACCGACATGAGCAGCAGCAGATCGCCGGGCTGCCCCAGCGCCCGCACCTGACGCGCCAGGTACTGGCTGGCATTGCCGCCCGAGCCCGTGGCTCCCACGCTGCCCAGCAGGCCGCCATCGGAAGTCAGGGCCACGGCCGCCAGCTCGGGACGATCGCGCTCGAACCCTGTCACGCACAGGGAGGCAAATAACTGGGCATCGCTGGCCGAAACACCCGTACCGCAGGCCAACACCTTGCCGCCGCCCGTCACGCAGGCCAGCATGGCCTGTACGGCGGAAGCAATAGGTTGACTCAGCGCTTGGGCGGCCTGGTACTTCAGGTCGGCACTGTCGATGAAATGCTGTTGAATTCGTTGCTCTAGCATGGAGGCCCGATGATACCCGCCACCTGTTATCTCTTTGGTAGCAAACCGTTATTTGCGCATCAGTGTTGCGCACAACTATGACGCGGCGACTAAAGCGCCTCGAATGCCGCTTGGAGCCACTCGATGCGCATCTGGTTCCCGGAGCTGTCGACCAGCACCACATCAAAGCGGCACGGCGGCGCTGCCGCAAGCCTCATCAGATAGTGCCTGGCGGCCAGCACAATGCGTTGCTGCTTGAGGCGGCCGATGCTGGCGCCGGCACCGCCGAAGCGCTCGGTGTTGCGGCTGCGGACTTCCACGAACACCAAAGACCCGTCGCGGTCACGCAGGATCAGGTCGATTTCGCCGCCACCACGGCCCGGCGTCCGATAATTGCGCTCGACAAGCTTAAGGCCCCGTGCCTGCAAATGGGCCAACGCAGCATCCTCGGCCTGTTGCCCGCGTGCGGTTGTGCTTTGCGCCGGCTTGGGCCGCTTTCCAAGGAAATCCATTGACTACCTCTTTCGCCTCTGCACTGACTGCCGCACATGACGCGGCCGCTTCCCAGCATTATCCGCAGGCAGCCCTGTATGTGGTGGCGACGCCGATTGGCAATCTGGCCGACATCAGCCTGCGCTCGCTGCATGTGCTGCAGATCGTGGACTGCATCGCCTGCGAAGACACGCGCCACACCCAGGGCATGCTGCGCAGCTACGGGCTGGAGCGCCCCGGCAACCAGTTGCTGGCCGTGCATCAGCACAACGAGGCAGAAGCCGCCCAGCAGGTGATCGAGCGCCTGCAGCAAGGCCAGCGCGTCGCCTATGTCAGCGATGCAGGCACGCCCGGCGTCAGCGACCCGGGCGCGCGCCTGTGCGCGGCGCTGCAGGCCGTGGGGCTGCGCAGCATTCCGCTGCCCGGCGCCAGCAGCGTGACATCGGCCATCAGCGTGGCCGGTGCCGTCACGCCGGCACAGGGCGAAAGCGGTTTTGTGTTTGCCGGCTTCTTGCCCACCAAGAATGCCGAACGACTGGCCGCCGTGCAAAAACTGGCCGACCAGCCGCGTTGCACCGTGCTGCTGGAAGCCCCGCACCGCATCATCGAGCTGGCCCAGGCACTGGCCTTGCTGGGCGAGCGTCGCGTCACGCTGGCGCGCGAAATCACCAAGCAGTTTGAAGAGATCGCGAGCATGCCGGCCCACGAGCTGGCAGCCTGGCTGCAGGCCTCGCCACAGCGAGTCAAGGGCGAGTTCGCCATCGTGCTGCACCCCGTAACGGTGCAACAGGAGTCAGGCGAGGCCGAGCGTGTGCTCAAGCTGCTGCTGGCCGAGTTGCCGACCAAGACGGCCGTGAAGCTGGCCGCCGAAATCACGGGAGCCAGTCGCAACACGCTCTACGACCGTGCCCTGGAGCTCAAGCGAGCCGCCGAAGAAGAATAAGCACTTCAACCGGGCGCGGTACAAACCGCAAACGCCTGGCAAGGGCCGCCTCGCAGCGCAGTTATCCCCCACGGGAGAAGCCGCGCAGCGGCTCAGGGGGCTTCAAGCTCAGGCATAGGCCAGACCGGTTGCCACACCACCAAACAGGTCGCCTTCGACCTGCGGCACATCCGGGAAAGCGACGCGCAGCGCATCGCGCAGGGTCCGCAGGGCCGACGAACCGCCGGTCAGATAGATGGCGTCCGGTGCCGCCACGCCGGCCTGGCGTACACAGTCCTGCGCACATTCAACGACCTGCAGCAGCAAGGCCTGCAACTGCTCCTGCAGCACCTCCGGGGAGATGGCCGCAGGCAGGTCTTGCTCCAGCCAGTCCAGCGCTATGGCCGAGGCCGCATGGCTTTGCGAAGCCGCAATCTTGGCCTGCTCCACCGCATCGGCCAGCCTGTGGCCTTCACGCCAATCCAGCACCTTCATCAGGCGCTGGTGCAGTTGCAGATCGCTGTAATCGCTCTTGAGACCGCGTGCCGAAGCCAGGGCCTTGGCCGTGTACAGCCACTGGATCAGATGCCAGGTGGAGAGATCGAAGAACACGCTGCTGGGTACCTCACGCCCGCTGGGGCCGATGTGCTTGTAGCCCAGCAGCGGCATGACCTGGGCCACATTGAGGCGATGGTCGAAATCCGTGCCCCCGATATGCACGCCGGTGGTGGCAAGAATGTCCTGAGTACGGTCTGCATGTCCGGCCTGTTGCGGGCCCAGACGCACCACCGTGAAGTCCGAGGTGCCACCGCCGATATCGACCACCAGCACCAGTTGCTCCTCGCTCAGGCGCTGCTCGTAGTCCAGTGCTGCCGCAATCGGCTCCAGCTGAAAGCTGACTTCGCCCAGGCCGGCGGCGCGCGCCGCAGCGGCCAGGGCGTCCTGCGCCTGACGGTCTCGCTGCGGGTGCTCGTCGACAAAATGCACGGGACGCCCCAGCACCACACGCTCGGGCAGACGTCCGTCCAGCGCCTGACGCGCCTGATCGGCCACGCGCTTGAGAAAGATCGCGATGATGTCCTGGTAGCTGACAAGCTGCTCGTGCACTGCGGTCTTTTCCAGCAACAGGCTGCTGCCCAGCAGGCTTTTGAGGGAGCGCATCAGACGCCCTTCCTCGCCGGCCAGATACTGCTGCATGGCATCGCGGCCGAAATGCGTGCTGTGCTCTTCGGTATTGAAGAACAGCGCCGTGGGCATGCCGGTGGCCGCCCCTTCCAGGGGCAGCAAAGCGGCGGTCTTGCCAGGCAGGCGATAGGCAGCGGCAGAGTTGGACGTTCCGAAATCGATGCCCAGAGTGGCAGGCGTGAGAGCTGTGGTCATGAAAGGCAGCGCTGCACCGCGCCGGCCCGGAAAGGCTGCCGCGGCCGCAACGAAAACGCCCACCGAAGTGGGCATGGGTGTCAGCGGGGGCGCTATTCTAGCGCCCCTGTTATTGGACCTAGGCGGCGGCGGTTTCCACCTCGATCCCGGAATGCTGTTCCAGTTCAATGCGCACCCCGTGGGTAGCAACTTCGTCCAGTCCCCCTGCTGCTGCCTGCTGCGGCACTGACAGCACGACCGCATAAGGGCCTTCGCCGCGCGTGGCCAGTCTTTGGGCCAGGGGGCCCGCAGCCTGTATGGGTGCGGCCAGCACCAGCTCGGTGGCGCCCAGACCCAGCGACACCTGCTGCGTGCTGCCGTCGGCCGAGACCCGCAGCGGGCCGACGCTCACTGCATCGCCGAGCAATGCCCGCCAGCGCGCCAGGCTGGCCTGCAGGTCCTGCACCGCCACCTCCAGACGGGCCACTCCGGTCGCGCCATTGGGATGCACACGGGCCTGGCCTTCGGGCACGCGCAGGGCACGCGGCGTCAGGTCGCCGCACAGAAACGGCAGATCCTGGCTGTGGGCGCGTGCACTGCGCCAGCGCAGTTGCTCTCCATCGGGACGCAGACGTCCGCCCTCATAAGGGGCTTCATAGTCCAGGCCGCGCGCCCGGGCCGCCGCCACCACGGCGCCAGTCTCAGTGGGCAGCAGCGCGAAGTCGACCAGCCCTTCGCCGTGCTGATGCAGTTGCTGCCACCAGCGCTCCTCGGGCGCGGCGGCACGCCAGGCAATGAGTTCGAAATAGGCGCCGTCGGCAAAAACCACCAGGGCGTTGTGCGTGGAGCGGCCCGGGTGCTCGCCGCCGCGCAGCACATTGAAACCCAGGGACTGGTAGTCGGCAATCGTGCGTTCCAGGTCCTGGACCGCGATGACGATATGGTCGAGTGGCAAGCTCATGCAAAAGTCTTTCCAAAAGGTTCTCAGGCCGCCAGGCGCTCGGGCGCGCTGGAGTCGGTATGGCGCACCTCGGCGCGGATGGACTGGGGGTTGCGCAGCAGGTTCAGGATGGGGCAGGTTCTCTCCACGGCCTCGAACAGTGCATCGATCTCGGCACGGCTGGCCGGCGAATCGATATGCACGGTATAGCCGATATCGTGCGGCCAGATCGGCGTCGCCTCGTGGCCGGGCTTGCCCCCGCGCGGGTCGATGACGCCCGTGACCTCGACCTCCAGGCTCTCCAGCGGTACCTGACGCTCGGCCGCCTGGATCAAAAAGATATGAGTGACGCAGGTGCCCAGCACGCCCAGTTGCAGCTCGGGCGAGCTCGGCCCCAGGTTGTAGCCTGCGAAGTCGGGCGGGCTGTCGCTGATGACCTGGTGCTCGCGGATGCGCAGGCGGCGCACGCCGCTGCGCCCCTCGGCACGCACGCTGGCCTTGAGTCTGGCGGCCTGGGCCGTGCCCGCCGCAATGGCGGCGCTGCGTGCCAGCACGGCCGCGCGTTTTTCGGATAGATATTCGTTGAGATGACTCATGAGCGGGCTTTCGATGAAGGAATGCCTGGCCATTGTTGTGAGAGCGGCCTGCCGGACCAACAAAGGAATTCGCCTGCGCTTATGCGCTCAGCAAATATGCAGGCGCCAGCCTCTTAGTTGTTTTTCAAATAACGATGCTACTCAATATATGAACACGAATATTTGGCGTCGATAGCATGAGAGCCATGAATCCGGACAGCCGCTGCGGCAATGCGTCCGGAACCTGAGTTTTCAACGCCATGTGGCGACGAGGTATGAACGTGTTTTTCCCTTCGCAGACGGATCCGTCGATCAAACAGCCAGTGAACAAGTCGGCCAAACGCCAGACTCTATGGGCCGCAGTGGCAGTGCTGACGGGCAGCATGCTGCTGGCTGGCTGCTCCAGGCAATCCGGCACGGCCCAGGCCGATGCCTCGGCCAAGCCGGCTCAGGGCGGCACCCTGGTCTACCTGGAACAGCAGGCACATACCAACCTCTATCCGCCTGCCGGAGGCTTTTATCCCAACGGTGGCGTGCTCAACCAGATCACGGACAAGCTGACCTACCAGGACCCCGAAACACTGGAGATCCAGCCCTGGATCGCCGAGTCCTGGACCGTGAACGCCGATGCCACCGAGTACAGCTTCAAGCTGCGCTCCGGCGTGAGCTTCTCGGACGGATCACCGCTGGACGCAGCCGCCGTGGCGCGCAACTTCGACACCTACGGTCTGGGCAACAAGGCGCTCAAGCAGCCGGTTTCCGAGGTCATCAACAATTACGAGCGCAGCGAAGTCGTCGATCCGCTGACTGTGAAGTTCTTCTTCAAAAAGCCCTCACCGGGCTTTCTCCAGGGCACTTCGGTGATCGGCTCGGGCCTGGTCTCGCCGGCCACGCTGGATCGTCCATTCGAGGAGCTGGGCGACGCCACGCGCATCATAGGTTCGGGCCCCTTCGTGGTGGCCAGCGAGACCCTGGGCAAGGAGCTGGTACTCAAGGCGCGCCAGGACTACCGCTGGGGTCCGGCCAAGCTGGCCCATCAGGGCCGCGCACGCCTGGATGAAGTCAAGTTCATCGTCACCCCCGAGGACAGCGTGCGCATAGGTGCGCTGCTGGCCGGCCAGGCCGGCTTCATCCGCCAGGTCCAGGCCTATGACGAAAAGCGCGTGGAGCAGCAGAAGTTCACCATCTACGCACCATCCACGCGCGGTGTGAACAACAGCATCGCGATCCGCCCCGACAACGCCCTGGTGGCCGACCTCAAGGTGCGCCAGGCCCTGCTGCATGGCACCAATACCAAGGAGATTGTGGAGACCCTGTTCTCGCCGCGCTACCCTCAGGCACGTTCGGTGATCGCCTCCACGGCAGCCGGCTATGTGGACCTGTCGGCCAAGCTGGTCTTTGACGAGGCCAGGGCCAGGCAATTGCTCGACGAGGCCGGCTGGAGCCTGGGCGCCAACGGCCTGCGCCAGAAGAACGGCCAGGACTTCGTGCTCTCGACCTACGAGTCCCTGCCACAGCCGCAGAACAAGGAGACCTTGCAACTGGTGGCCCAGCAATGGGCCAGGCTGGGCATCAAGCTCAATGTGCTGGCCGGAGACTCGGGCAGCCGCACGGTGGATACGCTGGACCCCGACAAGACCGGCGTGCTGCCGGGCATGGTGGGCCGCGCCGATCCCGACGTGATCAAGAGCAATTACTACCCGAGCAATCGCAATGTGCTGCTGCAAAAAGGCGGTGTGAGCCAGAAGGTCAAGTCCTTCGAGGACAGCAAGCTCAACCACCTGTTCGATGCCATTGCTGCCGAGACCGATGCCAACCGGCGCCTGGCGCTGACCGGCGAGGTGCAGAACTATCTGATCGACCAGGCCTATGTGATCCCGATCTTCGAGGAGCCCCAGGCCTTCGCGGGTGCGACCTGGGTGCGTGAAGTGGGCTTCGAGGCCGTGGGCCGCCCCAGCTTCTACAGCACCTGGCTGGCCAAGCGCTGAGCGCGCACCGACAAAGGAGGCGCACCCATGTCACGCCGCTATCTGCTTGGCCGCATCGCACAGGCCGCCCTGGTGCTGTGGGCCGCTTTCACGGCTTCTTTCATCCTGCTGCAGCTGCTGCCGGGCGACGCCGTGCTGATCAAGTTCCTGAACCCCGAGCTGGGCCTGGGCCCGCAGGAGATCGCCGACATCCGCGCCGCCTATGGGGCCGATCAGCCCGTCTGGCAGCAATACCTGCACACCCTGGGGCAGTTCCTCACGGGCCACTTCGGCTACTCCTTGCAAGCCGGCGTTCCCGTGAGCCAGGGCCTGGCCACCAGTCTGCCGCCCACGCTGCGCCTGGCAGGCCTGGGCTTTTCCACGGCGGCGCTGCTGGCCATAGCGCTTGCGGCGGCGGCCAGCCTCGCGCCTCTGGCCTGGCTGCGCAATGCCCTGCAAGCCCTGCCCTCGGTCTTCGTCTCCGTGCCCGTTTTCTGGCTGGGCATCATGCTGATCCAGGTGCTGTCCTTCCGTCTGGGCTGGATTCCCGTCATCAATCCCGGCCCCTGGGAAGGCCTGGTCCTGCCCACGCTGACGCTGGCCGTCCCAATTTCGGCGCCGCTGGCCCAGATCCTGCTGCGCAATATCGACACCGTGCTGGCCCAGCCTTTCGTGGCCGTAGCCCGCGCCAAGGGCGCCTCTCGCGCCTGGGTGCTGCTGCACCATGTGGCGCGCAATGCCTTGCTGCCGGCATTGACGATTGCCGGCGTGCTGTTCGGCGAGCTGCTGGCCGGTGCCGTGGTGACGGAGGCCGTGTTCGGCCTCAACGGCCTGGGCACGCTGACCCAGCAGGCCGTGGGCAACCAGGACACGGCCGTGCTCCAGGCGGTGGTCGTGGTCTCGGCCGCCGCCTTCGTGCTCATCAACCTCGCCGTGGACCTGCTCTACCCGCTGCTCGATCCTCGTTTGCGTCATTCTGTGGAGAACCGGGCATGAACACCGCCGTCTCGACCATCATTCCCAAGTCCCAGGCTTCCAGCGTCGCGTCCTCCGCAACGCCCAGGCAAGCCCCCTCGCCGGCAGCGGCCGCCAAAAGCCTTCGCCCCGTCCTCATCGATCTGCAAAGGCTCAGGCGCCTGTCGCCCACGCTGGCCCTGGCCTGGCTAGTGATTGCCGCGGCCGCACTGTGGGCACTGGTTCCGGGCTGGTTTGCACATCAGAATCCCGTCGTCGGCCAGGCCGGTCAACAGTTGCTGGCGCCCGGCCTCGCACACTGGCTGGGCACGGATGCGCTGGGGCGTGATCTCTGGGCCCGCGTGGTGCATGGCTCCGTGCACTCACTGTCTGGCGCTTTCCTGGCCGTGGCCGTGGGCCTGGTGGCGGGCACGCTGATCGGCCTGCTGGCCGGAGCCACGGGCGGCCGCGTCGATGACGCGCTGATGCGCCTGGTCGACGTGCTGCTGGCCGTGCCCTCGCTGCTGCTGTCGCTGACCATCATCATCTTGCTGGGCTTTGGCACCATCAATGCGGCCATCGCCGTGGGGGTGGCATCCGTGGCCGGCTTCGCGCGCCTGGTGCGCTCCGAAGTGGTTCGCGTGCGGCGCTCTGACTATGTGGAGTCGGCCTTCGGCAGCGGCGGACGCTTTGCCGCCGTGCTGTGGCGCCATGTGCTGCCCAATTCGCTGACTTCGGTGGTGGCCCTGGCCGCACTGCAGTTCGGCTCGGCCATCCTGTCGATTTCCACGCTGGGCTTTCTGGGCTACGGAGCGCCACCGCCCACGCCCGAATGGGGCTTGCTGATCGCCGAAGGGCGCAACTACATCGCCACCGCATGGTGGATGACCACGGCACCGGGCCTGGTCGTGGTGGCCGTGGTGCTGGCAGCCAACCGCATCGGCACCTCATTCGCGCGGAGGCCGGCATGAGCGCCCTGCTGCAAGACCGCCCCACCACGACAATCCCTGCCGCTGCTGCCGCCCCGCTGCTCGAAGTCCAGGACCTGATCATCGCCTACCGTGACCACGGCGGCCAGGAGCAGCGCGTGGTCCACGGCCTGTCGTTTTCGATAGCACCAGGCGAGGTCGTGGCCCTGGTCGGCGAATCGGGCTCAGGCAAGACCACCACGGCCCAGGCCGTGATCGGCCTGCTGGCGGACAACGGGCGCCGCGAGCAAGGCAGCATCCGGCTGCAGGGCACCGATGTTTCGGACTGGAGCCCCGCGCGCTGGAACAGCATTCGCGGCCGCGTGCTCAGCCTGGTGCCCCAGGACCCGACCACCTCGCTCAATCCCGTGCGCACCGTGGGCGATCAGGTAGGCGAAATACTGCGCATTCACGGCCTGCGCGACCGCGCTGCCGTCGAGGCGCGCGTGATCGACCTGCTGACCCGCGTGGGCCTGTCCCAGCCCGCCCTGCGGGCGCGCCAGTATCCGCACGAGCTGTCGGGCGGCATGCGCCAGCGCGTGCTGATCGCCATCGCCATCGCGCTGCGACCTGCGCTGATCATCGCTGACGAACCCACCAGCGCCCTGGACGTCACGGTGCAGCGGCGCATACTGGATCTGATCGATGAGCTGCGCCGCGAAACCGGCACCGCCGTGCTGCTGGTCACCCACGACCTGGGCGTGGCCGCAGACCGCGCTCATCGCCTCATCGTCATGCAGGGCGGTCGCATTCAGGAGCAAGGCCCGACACTGGAGCTTCTGCGCAATCCACAAAGCGCCTATACGCGCCGCTTGCTGTCCGACGCTCCCTCGCTCACGCCCGCGCCCCGTCGCACTGCGCCAGCGGCGGCTGCGGCCGCTACCGAGGATTGGGCCATCGAGGTCGAGGACCTGGTACACGATTTCCATGCCCCCGGCCGCGGGCGCGGCGTTTTCCGCGCCGTGGACGGCTTGTCGTTGCGTCTGCGCCGGGGCTCCACGCACGCCATCGTCGGCGAGTCGGGCTCGGGCAAGACCACGACCATACGCGACATCGTGGGCCTGGGACGTCCCACATCGGGTCGCATCCGCATCGCCGGCACCGAACTCACGGGCCTGCGCGGCGAGGCCCTGCGCCAGTTGCGGCGCAAGGTCCAGCTGGTCTATCAGAACCCGTTCAGCTCGCTGGACCCGCGCCAGCGTGTCTTCGACATCATCGAGGAGCCGCTGCTCAACTTCGAGCCGCTACCGACTCAGGAGCGCCGCCAACGCGTGCTTGACATGCTGAAACGCGTGGACCTGCCGGCCGCCGTGCTCGAAAGGCGCCCGCATGCGCTCTCGGGCGGCCAGCGCCAGCGCGTGGCGATTGCACGCGCCCTGGTGCTGCAGCCCGAGGTGGTCGTTCTGGACGAAGCCGTCTCGGCATTGGACGTGACCGTGCAGGCCCAGATCCTGACCCTGCTCGCGCAGTTGCAGCAGGACCTGGGCCTGAGCTATCTCTTCATCTCGCACGACCTTGCCGTGGTGCGCCAGATCGCCGACACGGTGTCGGTGCTGCGCGCAGGCAAGGTGGTGGACGCGGGCAGCGTCGAGGACGTATTCCTGCGCCCCACCAGCGACTACACGCGCGAACTCATGGACGCCATTCCCGGCAAAAGGAGCATCGATTTTGTCCCTCACCCCGCCTGACAATCTTCACCAACCTCGCCTGGGCTTCTTCAGCCGCCTGCTCGATGAGGTACCGGCCGCCGAACGCTACCGCCTGGTCACCGAGCAGATCGCCCATGCCGAAGCCCAGGGCTTCGACTCGGCATGGATCGCCCAGCACCATTTCCACGAAAGCGAGGGCGGCCTGCCCTCACCCTTTGTCTTTCTCTCGCATGTGGCGGCCCGCACGCGGCGCATCCGCCTGGGCACGGGCGTGGTCACGCTGCCGCTGGAAAATGCGCTGCGCGTGGCCGAGGACGCAGCCGTGCTGGACCTGCTGTCGGGCGGCCGGCTCGAAGTGGGTCTGGGCACGGGCGGCACGGCAGAGTCCTTCGAGGCCTTCGGCGTCGCAGGCAGCGAGCGCGGCGCGGTCTTCGCACGCAACTTCGCCGTGCTGCAGGATGCCTGGGCCGGGCGCGAGCTGGCAGGCGGCGTGCGCCTGTACCCCGCAGCCCCGCAGCTGCTGGAGCGCGTCTGGCAAGCCACGTTCTCGGTCGAAGGCGGGGCACGCGCCGGCGCCAACGGGGACGGGTTGATGCTCTCGCGCACCCAGCCCCGACCCGAAGGCCGGCCTCAGGCCACGCTGTCCGAGATACAGAACCCCATCATCGATGCTTATCTCGCGGCCCTGCCCGCGGGTCGCGCACCGCGCATCCTGGCTTCACGCACCCTGCTGGTATCCGACAAGCGCTCTCAGGCGCTGCAATGGGCCGAGGCCGGGCTGCGCCGCTCGGCCCAGCGTCATGCGGCCCAGGCTTCATCCGCATCCACGCAATGGGCAACACGCGTCGATCCACAGGCGCCGCTGCAGCAGCTCATTGAAGCCTATGACGTGCATGTGGGCACTCCCGAGGAGGTGATCGCCTCGCTGCGCGCCGACACGGCGCTGGCGCAAGCCACCGACATCGTGTTCCAAGTCCACTCCATCGACCCGCCGCACCTGGCCATTCTGCGCTCCATCGAGCTGACTGCGTCCGTCGTGGCACCGGCTCTTGGCTGGCGCCGCAGCGAGGCCCCCACAGGCGCTTCCCACCCCCCAGTCCGGACCCAACTGCTTCAAGCCGCATGATCATGAGCATCACCGCACAGACCCGCTTTCCCAAAGATGTGATCGACCATCTCGCCGATATCGCTGCCGGGAGCACACTGGATCAGGTCCGCCGCCACCGCAGCGAGGCTCGCTCCCAGGCCCAGCAAAGTTTTGCCGCGCTGTTCACCCCTGCCGAGCCCGTTGCGGGAGCCGTCTCGCTGCGCGAGCGCCTGACGCTGGCCGCCTTCACAGCAGGCCTGCATGGCGAGCCACGCAGCACGGCCTTCTACACACGCGCCCTGGCGGCCGAGGATGCCGATCTGGCTGCTGCCGTGAGCTCGGAAGTGGTGCGCGGGCGCGCTGCCAGCCTGCAGGCCGGCAGCGGCCCGCACGGCCCCTACGGAATTTATCCGGCCGGCCCCTTGAGCCGCGAGGACCAGAGCGGCCCCAGCTACGCCGTGGATCCGGCTCATGCGGCCTTGCTAGGCCCGCGCCTGAGCGCCGCACTGGCCCACGCCCATCTGCTGGCCTACCACCCACGCGATGCGAGTGCCCAGGCTTTGCTGGCGCTGCAGCAGGCCGGCTGGAGCGAGACCGATATCGTCATCCTCTCCCAGCTCGCCTCTTTCCTGTCCTTCCAGATCCGCCTCGTGGCGGGGCTGCGCGTGCTCGGCGCACGGGCTTCAGTCACCACGGCATCTTCCACCATCGCCCTGCAAGCCCAGCCATGACCACTACGCACAACACCTCTGTCCAGAGCTTCACCCAGGAACAGCTCGACTGGCAGCCATGGATAGCTCCGCTGCAGGAGAGCGAGCTGAGCGAGCGCCACTATGCGGGACTGATGGATGCGGCGCGCGCGCATTCAACCTATTTCCGGCTGCTGGCGCGCGACCCGGACACGCTGGGAGCACGCACACGCACCGACAAGGACATCTTCTACAACCCCGATGCCGGCCTGCCGCGTGCCGAGCGTGAACTGGCAGCAGCTGCAACCTCACGCACCAACGGCTGCATCTACTGCGCTTCGGTACATGCGCGCTTTGCCACGCATTTCTCGCATCGCGCTGCCGATGTGCAGCGCCTGCTCGATGAAGGTCCGGGCACCGACCTGGGCCCTCGCTGGAATGCCATCGTTGCCGCTGCCGTGGCCTTGACGCAGACACCGCCCGCACTGGAGTCCAGTCATATCGATGCGCTGCGTGCCGCCGGCCTGGACGACGCCGCCATCTCCGATGCGCTTCACGGCACGGCCTTCTTCAATTGGGCCAACCGACTCATGCTGTCCCTGGGCGAGCCCCTGCATACCGCCACCTGACGCCACAGCTCACCACAGCCCCAGCAGCTTCCACCAGGCTGCTCCGACGACAGCGAAGATCAGCAGCTCCAGCACGCACATGACAGCACCTACACGCCACCAGACACCCAGAGTCACATAGCCGCTGCCGAAGATGATGGGCGATGTTCCGGTCGCGTAGTGCGTCAGCGTCATCATGATGGCCGAGCCGGCCGTCATCATCAGCATGAAGGGGACGACGTAGTCGGCCGGGATTAGTTGCACGCCCACGGTCAGAAAGGCCAGCATCATGGCGCTGATATGGGCAGTGGTGCTGGCAAACAGATAGTGCGAGAAGACGAAGACGCCCACCAGAATGGCGGCCACGGGCAGCCAGTCCAGGCCGCTGGCGACAATGGCATTTTTCAGGCCCTCGGCAAACCAGGCGACCACCCCGAGTCTATTGAGCTGCTCGGCCAGCATCACCAGGGCACCGAACCAGATCAGGGTGTCCCAGGCGCTTTTCTCGGACAGCACGTCATCCCAGTCGATGGTCCCCGTGATGATCAGGGTGAACAGACCCAGAAAAGCCACCACGGTCGGGTCCAGCGTGAGAGCCGGGCCGAACAGCATCTGCGGCACATTCGCCCACAGCAGCAGCATCATGCCGAAGGTCCCGAGCATCACCCGCTCCTTGCCCGACAGCGGGCCCATGCGGGCCATCTCGGCACGCGCGTACTCCACGGCATTGGGCGTGGCCTTGAGCTCGGGAGGCGACAGCAGATAGACCGCCAGCGGCATCAGCAGCAGACACAGCAAGCCCGGCAGCAGCATGTACAGCGCCCAGCTTGTCCAGCTCAGATGCAGGGACTGACCCGTGGCCTTGGCCACCAGGTCCACGACCAGAGGATTGGGTGCCGTCGCGGTCAGGAACATGGCCGAAGTGATCGGATTGGAATGGTAGTTGACCAGCGCCAGATAGGTCCCGACCTTGCCCTGGGTTCCCTTGGCCGGGTCCGATTCGAAGGCGTTGGCAATGGACTTCATGATCGGATGCACGATACCGCCGCCGCGTGCCGTGTTGCTGGGCGTGAACGGGGCCAGCACCAGCTCACAGATCGCAAGTCCGTAACCTATGCCTATGGTGCGCTTGCCCATCAGCGCAATGAACAGCAATCCGATGCGGTTGCCGAGCCCCGTTTTCTTGAGGCCGCGCGAGATCAGAACAGCCACCACGATCAGCCAGATCAAGGGGTTCGCAAAGCTGCTCAGCGCATCCGTGATCGCCCCCTTGGAGGAGCTGGAGGTCACCTGAGACAGCGACACGATGACAATCGCCATCAGAGCCATCACGCCTATGGGCATGACCTTGAGAATGATCGCCACGATGGTCGTCAGAAAGATGGCCACCAGCTGCCATGCCTTGGTATCCAGCCCAGCCGGCACCGGCGTCAGCAGCAGACCGATCAGCACCAGGGTGGCAATCAATGCAGGCACCAGCCGAAACGGCACGGCCGATTTGAGGTAGCGGAACATCGAGACGATTTTCTCGAACATACAAGTCCTTTTCTTTACCTGCAGCGCATCGAGACACCATACCTCAGCTCGGAGAAATCCAGGAGACACGGACAGGCATTGGCGGTCAGGTCGCAGACTGGCATCATGATGCAGTGCCGCACGGCCTCGACCCCAGGCCGACGTTCACCTTATCGACATTTGACAAGCATCAAGACTTGTAGGAGCAAAACCGACGGCCAGACCCGGGGTATGCCAGCATTCGAGTCTGTCCATGAATTGAGCAGGAGAGCCACCCTACATGCCAGCGAATCGATTCTTGTCCGATGAATGGGAAAACCGCCTTGAGGAAATAGACCTGGAGATCCTGCATCAGGCAGCTATCTGCAAGATCCGGCTGCTTGAGCACGGTGCCGTGGAGCGCGTGCTGGCCAACGATGCCGCCATCTGCGGAGCCGCGCATGAGACGGCATTCAAGACCTTGCGCGGCCTGCTCTATCTGCATTACACCGAGGTACTGCATATCAGCGAGGTGCTGAGCCCGGAGATCGCACAGGTGATCGCCAACCGGGTACGCGAACATCTGCGCCGTCGCTCAGGCACCCTGCCAGGGTTATGACGAGCCGAGGCGGGCACAGCCTTATGGTCTATGGAAAAAATGGACAAAAAAAAGGTCACGACATTGTCGTGACCTTTTTCAATTTGGTTGCGCGAGAAGGATTTGAACCTCCGACCTTTGGGTTATGAGCCCAACGAGCTACCAGACTGCTCCATCGCGCGGTATTTCCAAATTATAGCAGGCTTTGCAGCCTGCCATGGCTTATTCAGCTGCTGCAGCGGCTTCTTCAGCGCGCTCGACCAGTTCCACATAGGCCATGGGAGCGTTGTCGCCCACGCGGAAGCCCATCTTCAGGATACGTGTGTAGCCGCCGGGACGCTGAGCGTTGCGGGGACCCAGTACGTTGAACAGCTTGGTCACGCTGTCGCGGTCGCGCAGACGGTCGAAAGCCAGACGGCGGTTAGCCACGGTGTCAACCTTGGCCAGAGTGATCATGGGCTCGATCACGCGACGCAGTTCCTTGGCCTTGGGGACCGTGGTCTTGATGGCTTCGTGCTCGATCAGCGAGTTCATCATGTTCTGCAGCATTGCCTTGCGGTGTGCAGAAGTGCGGTTCAGTTTGCGGAGGCCGTTGCCGTGACGCATGGTGCTTTTCCTTTGCTCCCCGTTTTTATCCGGAGATCTTTTTTAAATTAAATCAGGCAGCCGTATCAGGTACTGCCCGAGGCACTTGGACTTTGCCCGAACCAAAGCGGATCAAGCAAAGTCCTCTATTGTAGCGATTAACGCTTTTCCAGGCCAGCAGGTGGCCAGTTTTCGAGCTTCATGCCCAGCGTCAGACCACGGGAAGCCAGAACTTCCTTGATCTCGTTGAGCGACTTGCGACCCAGGTTGGGAGTCTTGAGCAGCTCGTTTTCGGTACGCTGGATGAGGTCGCCGATGTAGTAGATGTTCTCTGCCTTGAGGCAGTTGGCAGAACGCACGGTGAGCTCGAGCTCGTCCACGGGACGCAGCAGGATGGGATCGAACGATGTGGCAGCGCCGCGGCCACCGGCAGGAGCGTCGAACACGCTGGCGATATCGCCACCGTCGAGCTGGGCAAATACTGCCAGCTGCTCCACCAGGATCTTGGCGGATGCGCGCACTGCGTCTTCAGCGGTGATGGCACCGTTGGTTTCGATTTCCAGAACCAGCTTGTCCAGATCGGTACGCTGTTCCACACGTGCGGATTCGACAGCGTAGCTCACGCGCTTGACGGGCGAGAACGAAGCGTCGAGCACGATACGGCCGATCGACTTGGTCGATTCGTCACCGTAGCGGCGCACGTTGCCGGGCACATAGCCGCGGCCCTTTTCCACCTTGATCTGCATGTCCAGCTTGCCGCCTTGCGACAGATGGGCGATCACATGATCAGGGTTGACGATTTCTACGTCGTGGGGGGTCTGAATGTCACGGGCAGTGACAACACCTTCGCCATCCTTGCGCAGGCTCAGGGTGACTTCGTCACGATTGTGCAGCTTGAACACCACACCCTTGAGGTTCAGCAGGATGTTAGTCACATCTTCCTGGACACCGTCGATGGAGGAGTACTCATGCAGCACCCCAGCAATCGTCACTTCCGTCGCTGCGTAACCCACCATGGAGGAGAGCAGAACACGGCGCAGGGCATTGCCCAGCGTATGACCGTAGCCACGCTCAAACGGCTCCAGAACAACCTTGGCACGGTTGTGACCAAGTTGCTCGACATTGATTGTCTTGGGCTTCAGCAAATTCGTTTGCATGCAGACTTCCTCTCAATACCCTCGGCTCGTTACACCGGTAAGGCTGGTGAAGCACCCACGGCGCGATGCCTCGCGCCGTGGGGACGGTTTACAGAAATGTCGCTGCTAAAGATTAACGCGAGTACAACTCAACGATCAGGGATTCGTTGATGTCAGCTGCGAATTCATCGCGGTCAGGAGACTTCTTGAAAGTACCTTCTGCCTTGTCAGCAGACACTTCAACCCATGCGGGGAAGCCCACTTGAGCAGCCAGTTGCAGAGCCTCGACCACGCGAGCTTGCTTCTTGGACTTTTCACGCAGAGCAACCACGTCGCCTTCCTTCACGGAGAAAGAAGGAATGTTCACGGACTGGCCGTTCACAGTGATAGCCTTGTGCGACACCAGCTGACGTGCTTCAGCGCGAGTGGAGCCGAAGCCCATGCGGTACACGACGTTGTCCAGACGCGATTCCAGCAGCGACAGCAGGTTGGCACCAGTGTTGCCACGCTTGCGGTCAGCAGCTTCGAAGTAGCGGCGGAATTGCTTCTCCAGCACGCCGTACATGCGCTTGACCTTCTGCTTTTCGCGCAGTTGCAGACCGTAGTCGGAAGTGCGCTGACCGGAAGTGCGGCCATGCTGACCAGGCTTGGTGTCGAACTTTGCCTTGTCTGCGATGGAGCGACGTGCGCTCTTCAGGAACAGATCGGTGCCTTCGCGGCGGGAGAGTTTTGCCTTGGGGCCAATATAGCGTGCCACTTGATTTCCTTTGTGTCATCTACCGTGCGCAAACACGGGAGCCGCCCTCGATGCAAAAGCACCTGGGCGGCGGTGGGCTTGATAAAAAATTAGATACGACGGCGCTTTTGAGGGCGGCAGCCGTTGTGGGGAACCGGAGTCACGTCCGAGATGGAAGTGATGCGGATACCCAGAGCACCCAGGGCGCGAACCGAGGATTCACGGCCAGGACCGGGACCCTTGATTTCGACTTCCAGGTTCTTGATGCCCTGTTCGATAGCAGCACGACCGGCCACTTCCGAAGCAACCTGGGCAGCAAAGGGAGTCGACTTACGCGAACCCTTGAAGCCCTGGCCACCCGACGAAGCCCACGACAGAGCGTTGCCTTGACGGTCGGTGATGGTGATGATCGTGTTGTTGAACGAAGCGTGCACGTGCGCGATACCGTCAGAAATATTCTTACGGACCTTCTTGCGAACGCGAGCAGCTGCGTTGTTTGCGGGAGACTTAGCCATAATGATCTTTCAATCTCTTATTTCTTCAGAGCCGCTGCACCCTTGCGCGGACCCTTGCGAGTACGAGCGTTCGTGCGGGTACGTTGACCGCGCATGGGCAGGCCGCGACGATGACGGAAACCGCGATAGCAACCGATGTCCATCAAACGCTTGATGTTCATGGTGGTTTCGCGACGCAGATCACCTTCCAGAGTCATGGGATTCAGGAAGTCACGGATCTTTTCCAGATCAGCGTCCGTCAGGTCCTTGACCTTCTTGGAATACTCGATACCGCATGCTTCGCAGATTTTGCGAGCTGTAGTGCGACCGATGCCAAAGATGGCTGTCAGGCCGATTTCAGCATGCTTGTGCGGCGGGATGTTAATGCCAGCAATACGTGCCATATTAGTCCTCTAATGCTTTCAATCAACCTTGGCGCTGCTTGTGGCGCTGGTCAGTGCAGATCACGCGCACAACACCTTTGCGGCGGATGATCTTGCAGTTACGGCAGATTTTTTTGACCGAAGCCGAAACTCTCATTCTTTTCTCCTAAAACGTTCCATCCACTATCGGCCTATCGACCGGGAAACAATGCCCGCGATAGATCGATGGGCGTCTACTAACTTTTGGCAGGCTGCCCCCTTGGGCAGCCTTGTCATCAAATACCAGCCTTAAAGTTCGCTTTTTTCAGGAGCGACTCGTATTGCTGCGACATCACGTAGTTCTGCACTTGCGCCATGAAGTCCATTGTCACGACCACGATGATCAGCAACGATGTACCACCGAAGTAGAACGGAACGTTGTACTTCAGGATCAGGAATTCGGGCAACAAGCAAACGAAGGTAATGTAGATCGCGCCAGCCAGGGTCAGGCGAACCAGAATCTTGTCAATGTAGCGGGCTGTCTGTTCGCCAGGACGAATCCCGGGGATGAAAGCGCCACTCTTCTTCAGGTTGTCGGCAGTTTCCCGGCTGTTGAAAACCAGGGCCGTATAGAAGAAGCAGAAGAAAATGATCGCGGCAGCATAAAGGATGACATAGATTGGCTGACCAGGGGTCAACGTGCTCGAAATATCCTTCAGCCAGCGCATGGATTCTCCTGCACTGAACCAATTCACCACCGTAGCAGGCAGCAAGATGATCGACGAAGCGAAGATGGGAGGAATCACACCTGCCATGTTCAGCTTCAGTGGCAAGTGCGAAGACTGACCACCGTACACCTTGTTGCCGACTTGTCGGCGTGCGTAATTCACCAAGATCTTGCGTTGACCTCGTTCGACATACACGACGAAATACGTCACGGCTGCCACAACGAGAACAATGAAGATTGCCGCCAGAATGCTCATGGCACCGGTGCGCACCAGCTCCAGCAGACCGCCGATAGAGCTCGGCAGGCCTGCGGCGATACCGCCAAAAATCAGTATCGAGATACCGTTGCCCAGACCACGTTCAGTGATCTGTTCACCGAGCCACATCAGGAACAGGGTACCGGCCGTGAGACTGACCACCGCAGTCATGCGGAAGCCAAAACCAGGGTTCAGAACCAAGCCTGCGGAGCTTTCCAGGGCAACAGCAATTCCCAAGGACTGAAACAGCGCCAGGCCCAGAGTGCCGTAGCGGGTGTACTGGGTAATCTTGCGACGACCTGCTTCACCTTCCTTTTTCATCTGCTCGAATGTCGGGACCACGTAGGTCATGAGCTGCATGATGATCGATGCCGAGATGTACGGCATGATCCCCAGTGCGAACACTGTGAAGCGCGAGAGCGCTCCACCCGAGAACATGTTGAACAGATTGAGAATGCCGCCCTGCTGGCCAGAGAACAGCTGCTGCAGCTGCGCTGGATCGATGCCCGGAACGGGGATATGTGCCCCGATGCGGTATACGACCAGCGCAAGCAACAGAAAAACCAGACGACGACGCAGGTCGCCGAATTTTCCAGTCTTTGCAATTTGAGCTGCGCTAGTAGCCACGGATGTCTTCTTTCAGAACTTTAATCAGGCGATGCTGCCACCGGCAGCTTCGATGGCAGCCTTGGCACCGGCGGTAGCGCCGATACCGTTGAGCTTGACAGCCTTAGTCAGTTCACCGCTCTTGATGATCTTCACCACCTTAGCGATAGAGCCAACCAGACCGGCTTGCTTCAGAGCAGCCAGATCGACTTCGGCCAGGCCGAGCTTATCCAGCTCGGACAGGGTCACTTCTGCATTGAACTTCAGCAGATGCGACTTGAAGCCACGCTTGGGCAGGCGACGCTGCAGAGGCATTTGACCGCCTTCGAAGCCCACCTTGTGGTAGCCACCCGAACGCGACTTCTGACCCTTGTGACCGCGACCGGCGGTCTTACCCAGACCAGAACCGATACCGCGACCCACGCGACGCTTGGCGTGCTTGGCGCCGTCTGCAGGCTTGATGCTATTGAGTTCCATCATCAATCCTTTCAGAGAACCTTCACCAAGTAGGCGATCTTGTTAATCATGCCGCGCACTTCAGGAGTGTCCTGCAGTTCGCTGACGCTGTTCAGCTTGCGCAGACCCAGGCCACGCACAGTCGCACGGTGCGACTCTTTGGTGCCGATGGGGCTACGAACCAGCTGAATCTTGACAGTTTGTTGTGTTGTCATGTGCTGGACTCCGATCAGGCGGTGAAGATGTCTTCGACCGACTTGCCGCGCTTTGCTGCCACGTTCGCAGGGGTCGTGGAGTTCTTCAAAGCGTCGAAAGTTGCGCGAACCATGTTGTAGGGGTTCGACGAACCGTGGCTCTTGGCCACGATGTCGGTGATACCCACCACTTCAAAAACAGCGCGCATAGGGCCGCCAGCAATGATGCCAGTACCCTTAGGAGCTGGGTGCAGCTCGACCTTGGCAGCGCCGTGATGGCCCTTCACCGAGTGGTGAATGGTGCCGCTCTTCAGTGCAACCTTCATCAGGTTGCGACGGCATTCTTCCATCGCTTTTTGCACGGCAGCAGGCACTTCCTTGGACTTGCCCTTACCCATGCCAACGCGACCGTCACCGTCGCCAACCACGGTCAGTGCAGCGAAGCCGAGAATACGACCACCCTTCACAACCTTGGTGACGCGGTTGACCGCGATCATTTTTTCGCGCAGACCGTCGTCACGACCTTCGTCTTGCACTTTGGGGGAAAATTTAGCCATTTGTATCCGCTCCGCTTAGAACTGCAGGCCCGCTTCGCGAGCGGCTTCTGCCAAAGCCTTCACGCGGCCGTGGTATGCAAAACCGGCGCGGTCGAAAGCCACTTTCTCAACGCCAGCAGCCTTAGCCTTCTCAGCAATGCGCTTGCCGATCAGCGTGGCGGCGGCCACGTTGCCACCCTTGCCAGCGGCGCCGAGCTGCGAACGCACTTCGACTTCTGCAGTGGAGGCCGAAGCCAGCACGGTAGTGCCGTCTTCCGAAACCACGGAGGCGTAGATATGGAGGTTGGTGCGGTTCACGCTCAGACGTGCAACGCCTTGCTGGGCAATGCGAATGCGAGTCTGACGGGCACGGCGCAGACGCTGCTCTTTCTTGTTCAACATCATGCAGCTCCTTACTTCTTCTTGGTCTCTTTGATCACGACCTTCTCATTCGCATAGCGAATGCCCTTGCCCTTGTAAGGCTCGGGAGGACGAACGGCACGGATCTCAGCAGCCAATTGACCGACCACTTGACGGTCAGCACCCTTGATCACGATTTCAGTCGGAGTGGGGGTAGCGACACTGATGCCGGCAGGCATCTCGAAGTTGACGGGGTGCGAGAAGCCCACTGCCAGGTTCAGCTTGGAACCTTGTGCAGCGGCCTTGTAGCCCACGCCAATCAGCGTCAGCTTCTTCTCGAAGCCTTCAGTCACGCCCTTGACCATGTTGTTGACCAGCTGGCGGATGGTACCGGCCAGAGCGTCAGCTTCACGGGAGTCGTTGGCGGGAGCAAAGGACAGCTTGCCGTCGTTGTTGCCGATGGTCACCAGGCCGTTCAAAGACAGCGACAGATCGCCGCCCTTGCCCTTGACCTTGATGGTTTCAGCGTTGATGGACACATCCACACCTGCGGGGATGGTCACAATAGCTTTTGCTACGCGAGACATTTCAGTATTTCTCCTTAATGTCCGTTAGGCCACATAGCACAGCACTTCACCGCCGATACCGGCAGCACGTGCTTTGCGATCAGTCATCACGCCCTTGGGAGTAGTGACGATGGCCACACCCAGGCCGTTCTGGACCTGAGGGATTGCGTGACGACCCTTGTACACGCGCAGGCCGGGACGGCTCACACGTTCAATACGTTCGATCACAGGGCGACCGGCGTAGTACTTCAGGGTAATTTCGAGTTCGGACTTGCCACCTTCGGACTTCACTTCGAAGCCGTCGATATAGCCTTCTTCCTTCAGCACTTGTGCGATGGCAACCTTGACCTTGGAGGAAGGAGCCGACACAGTGGCCTTGGAGACCATTTGTGCATTGCGGATGCGGGTCAGCAAGTCAGCGATGGGATCACTCATGCTCATGTTTAATCTCTCCTGCTTGCTTACCAGCTGGCCTTGGTGACACCGGGGATGTCGCCAGCAAAGGCCAATTCACGCACCTTAGCGCGACCCAGACCGAATTGGCGGAAGGTACCGCGAGGACGGCCAGTGATCTCGCAACGGTTACGCTGGCGAGTGGGGTTCGAGTTACGGGGCAGCTTCTGCAGACCCAGACGAGCGGCGTCGCGCTCTTCGTCGGAACGCTTCACGTCGCCGGCGATTGCCTTGAGTTCTGCATACTTGGCAGCATACTTGGCTGCCAGCTTTTCGCGCTTCAGTTCGCGCTGAATCATTGCTACTTTAGCCATGCGCCACCTCAGTTCTTGAAGGGGAATTTGAAAGCGGCGAGCAGTGCCTTGCACTCTTCGTCGTTCTTCGCTGTTGTCGTGATGCTGATGTTCAGACCACGCAGAGCGTCCACCTTGTCGTACTCGATTTCGGGGAAGATGATTTGTTCTTTGACGCCAACGTTGTAGTTGCCGCGACCGTCGAACGAACGACCCGAGATACCACGGAAGTCACGCACGCGGGGCAGAGCCACAGTCACGAAACGGTCCAGGAATTCGTACATCTGAACGCCACGCAGGGTCACCATGCAGCCGATAGCTTGGCCTTCGCGGATCTTGAAACCAGCGATAGCCTTCTTGGCCTTGGTCACCACAGGCTTCTGACCAGCAATCTTGGTCAGGTCAGCCACGGCGTTGTCCATCACCTTCTTGTCGGCCACGGCTTCGCTCACACCCATGTTCAGAGTGATCTTGGTCAGACGGGGCACTTCCATAGCGGAGGTGTAGCCGAACTTTTCTTTCAGTTCAGCCGCGATCTTTTCGCGATAGAGTTTTTGCAGTCGTGCCATGTGTTACTCCTTAGGCGGCGATTTCAGCGCCATTGGACTTGAACACGCGAACACGTGTGCCGTCGGCGTTCACCTTGATGCCCACGCGATCGGCCTTGCCGGTCGCTGCATTGAAGATAGCCACGTTGGATTGGTGGATAGGCATAGCCTTTTCCACGATACCGCCGGTGGTGCCCTTCATGGGGTTAGGCTTGGTGTGCTTCTTGACCAGGTTGATACCGTCCACGATTACGTGGGAGTCATCCTTGCGCAGAGAAACCACGCCACGCTTGCCCTTGTCACGGCCGGTCAGCACGATAACTTCGTCGCCCTTGCGAATCTTGTTCATGGTGCTATTCCTTTAGAGAACTTCAGGGGCCAGCGACACGATCTTCATGAACTTTTCGGTACGCAGTTCACGAGTCACGGGGCCAAAGATGCGGGTGCCGATAGGCTCCAGCTTGGCGTTCAGCAGCACGGCGGCATTGCCGTCGAACTTCACGAGCGAACCGTCTGCACGACGGATGCCCTTGGCGGTGCGCACAACCACAGCACTGTAGATCTCGCCTTTTTTGACGCGACCACGAGGAGCTGCTTCCTTGACGCTCACCTTGATGATGTCGCCAACACTTGCGTAGCGACGATGAGAACCGCCCAGCACCTTAATGCACTGAACAGACTTCGCGCCGGTGTTGTCGGCAACCTCTAACCGAGATTCTGTTTGGATCATTTCAATATTCCCAACTTGCTCCAGCAACGCTCGACAGCCCCAGAGTCTTCTCAAGGGCTGATCAAGCAGCCGGTCAGTCTTGGGCCCGTCGTCCACCTTCCGGACCATTCCGGAGGGCTTCCCGCTGGGCAGAAAGTTCCACGCTTTTAAACGTGAAGCAGGAGATTGTCGCAGGAAATCCCTTGTACGTCAAGCTCTTAGCCTGCAATACCCGCACTGATTTCACTGGCGCAAAGCCTGGCGGACAGGCCTCTCGCACTTGCAACTAAAACAATAGCGCATAGCGCTTGCAATACATTGATTTCAAATAGAAAGTCATCTGAAATCAATAGATGGCAAGCGCATCAAGCTCACATTTTCAATAGGTCTGAGGAGCGCAGCCTGTTGCCCGCACGCCACGCCCCACAGAGCGCACCACAGAGCGGCCGCGCAGAGCAGCCACGCAGATCAGCCCTGAGCGGGCAGATATTGGCGAGTCAGGGCCAGGAAGTCGTTGAGATGCACATCCTGCCCCAGCTCCTCGGTCAGGATGGCGGCGACGCGGGGCGCAATCTCGGCCGCCTTGCGGGCATCGAGAAAGAGCAGCCGGCTGCGACGCGCCAGCATGTCCTCGACGGTGCGCGCGTACTCGAAGCGCGCGGCAAAGCGCACCATGGCCTCGGAAAGACCGTCCATCAGCCAGTTCTGCGCCCCCGGCAACGCCGCCACGGCGGCGGCATCCGTGCCGTAGGAGTGCAGACCCTGGCTCTGGTTCATGCGGTGCGTGACTGCGGCTTCGGCCGGCGCACCGACCAGGGGCAGGTTCACGGTCACGCCGGCAGGGCGGCTGGGCAGTCGACCGATCTGGAAGCATTCGGCCAGCACATCCTCGGACATGGCCCGGTATGTTGTCCATTTGCCGCCGGTGACGGTCACCAGACCCGTCCTGCTGGACATCACCGTGTGCTCGCGGCTGATCTTCTTGGTGTTCTCGCCATCATCGTCCTGCGGCTTGACCAGCGGGCGCAGACCCACCCACATGCTGCGCACATCGGCCAGCGTGGGCTGGCGATTCAGATACTTGCCGGCCTCGCCGAGAATGAAATCCAGTTCTTCAGGGAAAGGCAGGGGCTCGCGCGCCAGGTCATGACGCGGCGTGTCGGTGGTTCCCAGAATGACCTTGCCCAGCCACGGCACGGCAAACAGCACGCGGCCATCGGCCGTCTTGGGGATCAGCAGCGCGTGATCGGTGGGCAGAAACTCGCGGTCCACCACCACGTGCACGCCCTGGCTGGGCGCCACCATGGGCTTGACGGGCTTGCCCTGGGCCTCGGCATCCTGCTGGCGGAACAGATCCACCCAGGGCCCCGTGGCATTGACCACGCACTTGGCGCGCACGGTGAAGTTGCGACCCGATTCCGCATCGCGGCAGATCAGTCCGGCAATCTGCTGGTTTTCATAGATCAGCTTTTCTGCCGGGCAGTAGTTGATCAGCAAAGCGCCCTTGGCCGCTGCGGTACGCGCCAGCGCCAGCGCCAGACGCGCATCGTCAAACTGGCCATCCCAGTACTTGACGCCGCCCTTGAGACCTTTTTGCTGCACGGTCGGCAGGTATTTCACGGTCTTGGCGCTGGAGAGGAATTCGGTAGCCCCAAGGCCGGCCTTGCCGGCCAGCGCGTCGTACATCTTGAGGCCGATGCCGTAGAACGGCGTATCCAGCAGCTTGTACGAGGGCATCACAAAGGCCAGAGGCTGCGCCAGGTGCGGTGCGTTGTGCAACAGGGTCGTGCGCTCATGCAGTGCTTCGCGCACCAGGGAGATGTTGCCCTGCGCCAGATAGCGCACGCCGCCGTGCACCAGCTTGGTGGCACGCGAGGAGGTGCCCTTGGCGAAGTCCAGCGACTCCAGCAGCACGACCTTGAAGCCGCGTGCCGCCGCATCCACCGCCACGCCCAGCCCCGTGGCACCGCCACCCACGATGGCCAGATCGAAGCTTTCGGTCTGCGCCAGGCGCTCCAGCAGTTGTGCACGCGTTGTAGCCAAGGGTTGAGTGGACTGGTTCATGGAACGACTTCTGCGGTGATCGCCACGCCGCCATCATCCAGCGATGAGACGCGCACAGCAAAGAACAAATTTCAGATCGAATATTTTCGCTCTTTTTCGCTTTTCGCGCATTACAACGCCCAAATATCGATTCGTTTTTGCGCGATTCAAGCCACAACCGCCGCCCCGGCGCTGCTCCGGCCTGGCTGCCACATCGGCAACCAACGCGCTTGCACACACTCAATGCATGAACTGCATTCTTCTTGCCGTGCCAATTGTTACTGCTGCAACAACTCGCCACGATGACATACAACCGCAGCTTGCTGTCAGACTTCGGACTCGGCGCGGATTCATTTTTGTTTTTTACCGGGCAATTCCATAGAAAATCACCCTATTAGAGGTTCGTTTGGATTCGCTCACAATCCCTGCACTGCCCGCTGCGGCTAGCGCGCTTCCCTATAGAGCGCTTCGCCTGCAGCACGTCCATGCGCCAATAGCACCTATATAACCAGTCACCAGTCATGAACAGCAATCCCCGCCAGTTGCAGCTTGTCGAAGAAGTCCGCGCCCGCCAATCCACTTCGGTGGAGCAACTGGCCGAAATCCTCGGGGTCACGCTGCAGACCGTGCGCCGCGACATCCAGAAGCTGGCCGATGCCGGCTTGCTGGTGCGCTTTCATGGCGGCGTGCGCGTGCCCAGCGCCACCGTGGAGAACCTGGCCCATACCCAGCGCCAGGTATTGCATGCCGAAGGCAAGATGCGCATTGCGCGCGCCATCGCCGAGGCCATTCCCAACGGCTGCTCGCTGATTCTCAACATCGGCACCACCACCGAAGCGGTGGCCCAGGCCCTGCTGCAGCACAAGGGGCTGCGCGTCATCACCAACAATCTCAATGTCGCCGCCATCCTCAGCAGCAATGCCGATTGCGAGGTCATCGTCGCGGGCGGCGTGGTGCGCACCCGCGACCGCGGCATCGTGGGCGAGGCTGCCGTGGACTTCATGCGCCAGTTCAAGGTGGACATTGCGGTGATCGGCATCTCGGCCATCGAATCGGACGGCAGCCTGCGCGACTTCGACCTGCGCGAGGTCAAGGTGGCCCAGACCATCATCGGCCAGTCGCGCGAGGTCTGGCTGGCGGCCGACCACAGCAAGTTCAGCCGCCAGGCCATGGTGGAGCTGGCCCGACTGAACCAGATCGACCGCCTGTTCACCGACGTTGCACCCTCCGCTCCCTTCGATGCCCTGTTGCGCGATGCCGAGGTGCAATGCACCATCGCCCAATGAACGCTGCCCCCTATCTGATCCGCCCCGCACTCCCCGAAGATGCAGCAGGCATTGCCGGGTTACTGCACGACATCGGCTGGTTCAAGGCCTATGAAACCCATTCCGCCGCCCAGAACACCGAGGCCGTGCAGGCGCTGCTGGACGAGCTGCAGACCGGGCCGGAGCGCTCTCTGATGCTGGTGGCGCAAGACGGCCAGCACCGCATTCACGGCTACTGTGCCGTGCACTGGCTGCCGGTCGCCGTGCAGCAGGGCTGGGAGGCCTATGTCAGCGAGCTGTTTGTCGCCGAAGCGGCGCGCGGTGCCGGCCTCGGCCAGTTGCTGCTGGATGCGGCCACACAGGCTGCGCGCGAGCGCCGCTGCCTGCGCATCTGGCTGGTCAACAACCGCGAGCGTCCTTCCTATGTGCGCGGCTTTTATTCCAGCCGGGGCTGGAGCGAACAGGCCGAAATGGCGCGCTTTGTGCTCCCCCTCTGAATCACTGACAACCCATGACAACCTATCTGCTCGCCCTGGACCAGGGCACCTCCAGCTCCCGCTCCATCGTCTTCGACACGCAAGGCCGCATCGTGGCATCGGCCCAGCTGGAGCTGCCGCAGATCTATCCGCAACCGGGCTGGGTAGAGCATGACCCGCGCGAGATCTGGCGCACCCAGCTGAGCACCGCCAAAGAGGCGCTGGCCAAGGCGGGCCTCAAGGCAGCCGACATCCGCTCGGTGGGCATTACCAACCAGCGCGAAACCACCATCGTCTGGAACCGCAAGACCGGCGCTCCCATTCACCACGGCATCGTCTGGCAGGACCGCCGCGCCGAACCCACCTGCGTGCAGTTGCGCGAAGCCGGTCACAGCGACGCCATTCTGCGCAAAACCGGCCTGCGCATCGATGCCTATTTTTCAGGCACCAAGCTCAAGTGGCTGCTGGACAACGTGCCCGGCGCACGCGCCGCAGCGCAGGCCGGCGAGCTGGCCTTCGGCACGGTGGATTGCTGGCTGATCTGGCAGCTGACGGGCGGCAAGCGCCATGTCACCGATGTGAGCAACGCCAGCCGCACCATGCTCTTCAATGTGCACAGCAACCAGTGGGATGCCGATCTGCTGGCCCTGCTGGACATTCCCGCGTGTCTGATGCCCGAGGTATTGCCTTCGGCCGCCGATTTCGGCCAGACGGCTGACGAGGTGCTGGGCGGCTCCATCAACATCGGCGGCGTGGCCGGCGACCAGCAAAGCGCACTGTTCGGCCAGGCCTGTTTTGATGCAGGCATGGCCAAGAACACCTACGGCACGGGTTGCTTCATGCTCATGCACACGGGTACCAGCTTCCAGACCTCGAGCAACGGCCTGCTGACCACATCGGCCGCCCAGGCGAGCCGCCAGCCCCAGTTTGCGCTGGAAGGCAGCGTCTTCGTCGGCGGTGCCGTGGTGCAGTGGCTGCGCGACGGCCTGCAGGCCATCGAGCACAGCGGCCAGGTGCAGCAACTGGCCGAAAGCGTGCCCGACAGCGGCGGCGTGATGCTGGTGCCGGCCTTTACCGGCCTGGGCGCCCCCTACTGGAAGCCTGACGCGCGCGGCACCATCACCGGACTGACGCGCGGCACGACGATGGCCCATATTGCGCGCGCGGCCCTGGAATCGATCGCCTACCAGAGTGCGGCCCTGCTCGGCGCCATGAGCCGAGACGCCGTGGCCACGGGCGGCACGCCGGTCAGCGAGCTGCGCGTGGACGGCGGAGCCTGCGTGAACAATCTGCTGATGCAGTTCCAGGCCGACCTGCTGGGCATTCCCGTGGTACGCCCGGCCTGCGTGGAAACCACGGCCCTGGGTGCGGCCTATCTGGCCGGCCTGTCCAGCGGCGTCTATCAGAGCACCGAGGAGCTGTCTGCCTTGTGGAAGGCCGAGCGCCGCTTCCTGCCCACGCTGGGCAAGGGCCGCGCCGACGAGCTGATGCAGCGCTGGGAACAGGCCGTGCGCCAGACCACGGCACAGTAAAGCGGCCCCTCCTGTACCCGGGCTGGCGGGCCAGCAAAAGCCATCAAAAAAGGGATGCCACGGCATCCCTTTTCTCTTTTCTCGTCGGCAGCGACAGCCGCAGCGCTCAGTCTTCGTCGCCCAGCAACGCCTTGTGGATCACGGCTCCGATGACGGCCCCCACGATGGGCGCGAGCCAGAACAGCCACAGCTGCTCCAGCGCGATGGCCGGCCCGAACAGCGCCGGGCCGGTGCTGCGGGCAGGGTTGACCGAGGTATTGGTCACGGGGATGGAGATCAGATGGATCAGCGTCAGACACAGTCCGATGCTCATGCCCGCAAAGCCCACGGCGGCCTTCTTGGTGGTGGAGCCCAGAATCACCAGCAGAAACACGGCGGTCAGCACCACCTCGGTCACCAGCGCCGCCGCCATATTGAACTTGCCCGGCGAGTGGTCGCCATAGCCATTGGTGGCCAGATCGGTCACCTGGGCGCCGGCCTTGCCGCTGGCAATGAAGTACAGCGTGGCTGCCGCCACGATGGCGCCCAGGACCTGGGCAATGATGTAGCCGGGCAGCTCGGCAAAGCGAAAACGCCCCGCCACCGCCAGACCGACGGAGACCGCCGGGTTGAAGTGGCCGCCGGAGACGGGGCCGAAGGCGTAAGCGCCCGTCAGCACCGTCAGGCCGAAGGCAAAGGACACGCCCAGCAGGCCGATGCCCACTTCTGGAAAGGCCGCTGCCAGCACCGCGCTGCCACAACCGCCAAACGTCAACCAGAAAGTACCCAGAAACTCCGCCGACCATTTTTTGACATTGGATGCCATGATTGCCCCCTATTTCCGATGGCGTCGTCCGTGCCGCCCCGCGCGGCACAGAACCGCTGGCATCTTAGAAAGCGATCGGCGAAAAATACAAGGCACAAATGTGAACAATCCACGACAGCTCCGGCTTTGGGGCCTCTCGCTGGTCTGCGCCAGCCTGGCTGCCTGCACGACGGCGTCGCTCTCACCGCACCACATCTGCAGCACATCCCAGGCCCGGCCCTGGTCCCTGCTTGGGGAAATCCGCTGGCAGCATGACAAGCTGTTTGCCGGCACGGCTGTGGGCGGTCTGTCATCGATCGACTACGACGCGGGCAGCAATCTGTACTACCTGGTCAGCGACGACCGCTCCGCGCACGGGCCGGCGCGCTTTTACACGGCGCGCATCGACTACGACGCCGGCGGCCTGCATCAGGTCAGGCTGCACGATACGCGAGCGCTGCTCAGCCCCGCCCAGGCCCCCTATCCCAGTCTCCGCCAGCCCCTGCCCGGCATCGCGACGCCCGATGCGGAAGCCCTGCGCGTGCTGCCAGGAGGACGATCCCTGCTGTGGAGCAGCGAGGGCGACTTCGCGCGTGGCTTCGGCCCGCAACTGCTGCAATCAGGCACGGACGGACGCTGGCAGCGCGAATGGCCGCTGCCGCCCGAGCTGCGCCTGCCGGCCAGCAAGTCAGAGGGGCCGCGCAGCAACTTCACGCTCGAAGCTCTGGCGCTGAGCCAGGATGGCCGCACGCTCTGGCTGGCCATGGAGGCGGCGCTCAGGCAAGACGGGCCCCTGCCCGCAGCCGGGCAAGCGGGCGGCCCGGTGCGCATCACCGCCTATGACATGGGCACGCAGCAGCCGATGCGCCAGCTGGCCTACCAGCCCGATGCCCTGCCTGCCGACCTGTGGCTGCAACGCGGCGCCATCAACGGCGTCAGCGCCGTGCTGGCCGACGACGCCGAGCATCTGCTGGTGCTGGAGCGATTCTTTGCGCCGCCGCTGCGCTTCGGTGCCCGCATCTACCGCATCAGCACCCGTGCCGACGCAAGCAGCGATACGCTGGGCCAGGCCCGGCTTCTGCCGGGCAACTACCGGCCTGCGGACAAGGAGTTGCTGCTGGACCTGGCCGATGCCAGCCTGCGCTCCGTGGACAACCTGGAGGGCATGAGCTGGGGGCCGCCACTGCCCGATGGCCGGCGCGTGCTGCTGCTGGTCAGCGACAACAACTTCAATCCCGCCGAAGTCACCCAGTTCGTCGCCTTGAGCGAAGAGCGCGGCCGCTGCGGCGCGGGTTTATAGTGCCGCTGTGCGCCTGGAATCCGAAGCCGGGCCTGCCCACTTGCTGCATTGCAAAGCGAATCGAACCATCATGAGCCAGACCGACCACTCGACCTCCGTCTTCCCTCCCATCGCCTTTATCGGCGGCGGCAATATGGCCAGCGCCATCATCGGCGGCCTGATCCGCCAGGGTGTTCCAGCCAGCAGCATCACCGTGGTCGAGCCTTTTGACGCCACGCGCGCCGCGATCAAGACCAGCTTCGGCATCGACGCCCTGCCCGCCGCCACCGAGGCCCTGCAAAGCGCCCAGCTGGTGGTCTGGGCCGTCAAGCCCCAGAGCTTCAAGGAAGCGGCCGCTCCCGTTGCCGCCCACACCCGCAATGCCCTGCACCTGAGCGTGGCCGCAGGCATCACCACCGACAGCATTGCGGCCTGGACCGGCACCCACCGCATCGTGCGCGCCATGCCCAATACCCCGGCCCTGGTGGGCAGGGGCATGACGGGCCTGTTCGCCCGCCCCGAGGTCGATGCCCAGGGCAAGGCCCTGGTCGAGACCGTGATCGGCAGCACCGGCGAACTCACCTGGGTGAACCAGGAAGCGCATCTGGATGCCGTGACCGCCCTCTCCGGCTCCGGCCCGGCCTATGTGTTCCTATTCCTCGAAGCCATGACCCAGGCGGGTGTCGACATGGGCCTCAGCGCCGAGCAAAGCTACAAGCTGGCCGTGGCCACGTTTGCGGGCGGCTCGGAACTGGCCGCTCGCTCCAGCGAGAGCGCCCAAGTGCTGCGCCAGCGCGTGACCAGCAAGGGCGGCACCACCTATGCGGCCATCACCCATATGCAGGAGCAAAAGCTGCCCGAGCATTTCATCGAGGCCATGCGCAAGGCCCAGATCCGCGCACAGGAGCTGGCCGCCGAGTTCGGCAAATAAAGAAAACCGGCTTCGGCCGGTTTTTTGAGTCTTTCAGGCATGAATCGCTCGCCATTCAAGCGATCCATGCTATCAAAACAGGTCTATTTCAAGGCAAACCCTAGCGCCACGCCCGCAAAGATCGCGGCGCCAATCCAGTGGCTCTTGCTGAAGGCGACAAAACAGCCTTCGCGTGTGCGATCCTTGATCAGGCTGAAATGCCAGAAGATCTGGGCCGCCGCCACGCCCATGCCCAGCCAGAAGGGCCAGCCCAGCCGATAAGGCGCCAGCACCCAGGCGATCAGACCCCAGCACAGGGCAAAGAACAGCATGATGGCCGTGACATCGAAACGGCCCAGGGTGATGGCCGAAGTCTTCATGCCGATCTTGAGATCGTCATCGCGGTCCACCATGGCGTATTCGGTGTCATAGGCCAGCACCAGAAACATATTCGCCAGCCACAGCGTCCAGGCCGTGGCACTGACCTCACCGGTCACCGCCGCAAACGCGATCACGATACCGAAATTGAAGGCAATGCCCAGAAAGGCCTGAGGCATGGCAAAAAAGCGCTTGGTGAACGGATAGAGAATCGTGAACAGCACGGCAGGCACCGACCAGGCCACGGCCTCCCAGCGGGTGGACAGCACCAGACCGAAGGCCACCAGCGTGAGCACCAGGCCGACCAAGGCGGCCTCCCTGACCGAGATCTGGCCGCTGGTGATGGGGCGCTGGGTGGTGCGTTTCACATGCCTGTCAAAGTCGCGGTCGGCAATATCGTTGATGGTGCAGCCCGCGCTGCGCATCAGCACCGTGCCCAGCACAAAGACGATCAGCAGATGCCAGCCCGGAAAGCCCTGAGCGGCTACCCACAGCGCCGCCAGCGTGGGCCAGACCAGCACCAGCCAGCCCGCGGGACGGTTGAAGCGGATCAGATCCAGATACAGCGACAGCTTGGAGCGCGGCGAGGCAGGAATGGAGGCGGACATGAGAGAGGTTCCGGAAGGCAGGAGATCACGACCGGGCTCCCAGGCCGCGGTCAGCGCAGCGGCAATTGTGCCTCGGCCTGGGGCGACCCGATGGTGCCGCCCCCATGCTCGACACGGTCTGTCAACCAGAGCACCAGGGCCGTCCAGCTCAGCCCCAGGCACAGGCCCGCCAGCACATCGCTGCCATGGTGCACGGACAGCAGCACGCGGCTCAAGCCCGTGCTCAGGGCCAGCAGCGCGGCCGCCGCAAAGGTCCCAGCCCGCCAGCGCGGCGGCAGGCGACGCGCGACCAGCCAGGCCAGCATGCCGAAAATCGCAGCCGTGCCCGCACTATGGCCGCTGGGAAAGCTGAAGCCGGCCTCATGCACCAGAGCGTCCAGCGGACGCTCGCGTCGCATGGCCGCCTTGATGAAGCGCACCCACAGTCCCGTGCCGGCCACGGCCACCACCCAGCCCAGCAGCTGCAGGCCCTGGCGCTGCCACAGCAGCCACAGGCCCACGGCCAGGCTCAGCAGCCCCATGACGCGCAAATCCCCGAGCATGGTCCAGCCACGCACCAGGGGCTGCAGACTGGGCGGCAGGCCTGCGCTCACCGCGCTCTGTAGCTTCAGGTCCAGGGCCATCAGCCCCTGAGGCGGCTGAAGGGGCTGAGACTGCTGCACGCCGACGATCAGCAGGGCCAGAACAGCGCCAGCCAACCCCGCCAACGCCAGCAGCCAGTTGCCGCCAGGCCTGAGATCCGCGCTGCGGTCCTGCCACAGCCACGCGGCCCTGCCCTGCGCACGCCAGCGCAGCATGCCGGCCGCGAGCAGCAGCAACAGCACCAGCACCCAGATGGCATGGCGGTCCACCCACTGCGCCAGCAGGACCACGGGAGTCGCCGCAGAAAACACAGGCATTCCTTTCAGGAGCAAAAGCGAAAAAGCCCTGACGGGCCTCTGGAGGCGGGCCCGTCAGGGCTTGGGGAGTCCGCGCGAACGACGGCCTGGGTGCGCGCCTCACTCCTCGAGCAGGGAGCGCAGCATCCAGGCGGTCTGCTCGTGCACAGCCAGGCGCTGGGTCAGCAGATCGGCCGTGGGCTCGTCGCCGGCCTTGTCGGCACGGGGAAACAGCTGGCGGGCCGTGCGCGCCACGGCCTCGTGGCCTTGCACCAGGACGCGCACCATCTCCAGGGCCTTGGGCGGCTGCGCCGGTGCATCGGGCAGGCTGGTGAGCTTGCCGAACTGGGCATAGGAGCCGGGCGCATGGTGGCCCAGTGCGCGGATGCGCTCGGCCACGGGATCGACGGCATTCCACAGCTCGGTGTACTGCGCCATGAACATGGTGTGCAGCGTGTTGAACATGGGCCCCGTGACATTCCAGTGGAAGTTGTGCGTGGTCAGGTACAGCGTATAGGTGTCGGCCAGCAGCGCCGACAGCCCCTTGGCAATGGCGGCGCGATCCTCGTCGCTGATGCCGATGTGGATGCCTGCGGGCACCTGCGGCGCGGCGTCCGACTTTTGTTTCTGCGATTTGTCCTTGCCTTGCTTGGTCATGCACTCACCTTTCAGGTTTAACGAATCCAGACTCCGGCCCTCTTCGAGCCGCTGAAGCCATGCTTACTGCGTCAGGCGCTGCACTCCCGGCAGCGGGCAGGCGTAGACGGCATTGCGCAGTGCGGCAATCGCCTCATAGCGCGTGAAGCTGCGTCGCCAGGCCAGCACCACACGGCGGGTGGGCGGAGCAATGCCGTCTTCCTCATGAATCGGAAGATAGCGAATATGAGGCTCATCGGCGCGGCGACGGCGCTCAGTGGGAGCCAGCGCATCCTCGGGCACGGACAGGCGCGGCACCAGGGTCACGCCCATGCCGGCGGCCACCATGTACTTGATGGTCTCCAACGAGGAGCCTTCGAACGTGCGGCGAATGCCTTCGGAGTTGCTGGCATAGCGCGCGAATTCGGGGCAGACCTCGAGCACATGGTCGCGGAAGCAGTGACCCGCGCCCAGCAGCAGCATGGTCTCGTTCTTGAGATCCGTGGTGGACAGGCTTTTCTTCTGCGCCAGCGGGTGGGCGCTGGGCACGGCGGCCATGAAGGGCTCGTCGTACAGCGGCGCCAGTGCCAGACCGGTATCCGGGAAGGGCTCGGCCATGATGGCGCAGTCGATCTCGCCCGTGCGCAGCATCTCCAGCAGCTTGACGGTGAAGTTCTCCTGCAGCATCAGCGGCATCTGCGGCGTCATGTTGATGGAGTTGCGCACCAGATCGGGCAGCAGATAGGGGCCGATGGTGTAGATCACGCCCAGGGTCAGAACGCCGGACAGCGGGTCCTTGCCGCGCTTGGCGATTTCCTTGATCTCGTTGGCCTGCTCCAGCACGCTTTGCGCCTGGCGCACGATCTCCTCGCCCAGCGAGGTCACCGAGACTTCACCGGCACTGCGCTCGAAAATCTTGACATCCAGCTCCTCCTCCAGCTTCTTGATCGCCACGGACAGCGTAGGCTGGGACACATAGCAGGCTTCGGCGGCACGGCCAAAGTGCTTTTCCCGCGCAACGGCCACGATGTACTTCAATTCGGTAAGAGTCATAAAGAGTGGGTCATTGGGATCATCAACAACAGCATTGATTCATCCTGTTTTTGCATTCAATCACAAATTGCCAAGGCAAAAGATTACATATATTCCTGCAAAAACGTAACTTTTTACGTCTTCGAACGCATGATTCGGTATTTCAGGCTTTCAGATACTCGGCCTTTCCACCCAGCCAGCGGCTGACATGGCGTGCAGCCAGCGCAGGAAACTGCTCAAGCATAAGCGGTGCCAGCTCGCGTGCCCAGTCCAGCAGCAGCACATCCTGCTCCAGATCGGCAAAGCGCAACATGGGGGCGCCAGACTGCCGGGCACCAAGAAACTCGCCCGGCCCGCGAATCTCCAGATCCCGCCTCGCTATCTCGAAGCCGTCATTGGTCTCGGCCATGGCACGCAGGCGCTCCTTGCCGGTATCGGACAAGCGCCCGTTGTCATTGACCGAATACAGCAGCACGCAGGCCGAAGCTGCGGCACCGCGCCCCACTCGGCCGCGCAGCTGGTGCAGCTGCGAGAGGCCGAAGCGCTCCGAGTGCTCGATGACCATCAGCGAGGCATTGGGCACATCCACTCCCACCTCGATCACCGTGGTGGACACCAGCACGCCCATGACCCCGGCTGAAAACAGCTCCATCACGGCCTTTTTCTCGACCGTGGGCATGCGCGAGTGCAGCAGACCCACCATGACACCGGGCAGCATTTCGCTCAAATATTCATGGGTGGCCGTGGCATTCGACAGATCCAGCGCTTCGCTCTCCTCGATCAGCGGGCAGACCCAGTAGACCTGGCGCCCGCTGGCAACCTGGGCACCGATGCGCTCGATCACCTCCTCCTTGCGGCTGTCCGAGATCAGCTTGGTGACGATGGGCGTGCGCCCGGGCGGCAGCTCGTCGATGGTGGAGACATCAAGGTCGGCGTAATAGCTCATGGCCAGCGTGCGCGGAATCGGCGTGGCGCTCATCATCAGCAGATGCGGCTCCATGCCCGTGGCCGCCAGCTTTTGCCGCAGCGCCAGACGCTGGGCCACGCCAAAGCGGTGCTGCTCGTCGATCACGGCCAGGGCCAGGTTCTTGAACTGCACCTGCTCCTGAATCACGGCATGGGTGCCCACGACCAGCGCCGCTTCGCCGCTCGCCACCAGCGCCAGCATCGCGGCGCGCTCCTTCTTTTTCTGGGCACCGGCCAGCCAGGCGACCTTTTTGCCCAGCGGCGCCAAAATCGGCTCCAGCCAGCCAACCAGCTTGCCAAAATGCTGCTCGGCCAGAATCTCGGTGGGCGCCATCAAGGCGCATTGCCAGCCGGCTTCGATACAGGCCACGGCAGACAAGGCCGCCACCACCGTCTTGCCCGAGCCCACATCGCCCTGCAGCAGCCGGTGCATGGGAATGCGGCGCTCCATATCGGCCCGAATTTCGCCCACCACGCGCTGCTGCGCCCCCGTCAGGCCAAACGGCAGCTGCGCGAGAAACTGCTGCGTCAAATCCGCCATGCCGGCCTGCGGCCTGAGCACGGGCGCGCGCAAGCGGGCACGCTCGCGCTTGGCTTCATACTGGGATAGTTGCTGAGCCAGCAGCTCTTCGGCCTTGAGCCTTTGCCAGGCCGGATGGGAATGGTCCTCCAGCGTGACGAGTGCCACATCGGGCGTTGGGTGATGCAAAAAAGTGAGCGCATTGCGCAAGTCATATATGGGTTGAATCCCATCCTGACCATAGAACTGCGCAATGGGAGGTGACTGCCCCGGTGGCAGGGTCTCGGACAGGTCTGCGCGCAGCAGCGCCGAGGCGATGGCCCGCCGCAGATAGGCCTGCGGGAGGCTGGCCGTGGCGGGATAGACAGGCGTCAGCGCCGTGGGCAGCTCTCCGCCCGCCACCCGGAATGCGGGGTGCATCATCTGCCGCCCCCAGAAGCCGCCCTTGACCTCGCCACGGATGCGCAGGCGCGCGCCGGGCGCCATGGTCTTTTGCTGCGACGGATAGAAACTGAAGAAGGTCAACAGACAAGTGCTGCTGCCATCATCCACGGTGACCTTGAGCATGCGCCGCGGGCGCAGTTGCACCTCGCTGTGCGTGACCGTGGCCTCGATCTGCACCGTCTCGCCATCGCGCGCGTTCTTCAGCGGCACGATGCGGGTTTCGTCCTCATAGCGCAGCGGCAGATGCAAAGCCAGATCGATATCGCGCGTCAGCCCCATCTTCAGCAAAGCCTGCTGCGCAGGGCTGATGGTCTTTTTGGGAGCGGCATCCAAATCCGTGCCTGCGTTTTTTTCACGAGTCCCAGCGCGAGTCCCTGCGCGCTTGGCAGCAGACTTCGGCTCGGCAACAGGCTTTTTTGACACAGACAAATAGGACTCCTTGACTACACTCCCCGCGACCAGGAAAGCAATGTATTTATATACAGCATATTCAGGTTTGCAAACAACTGCCTCCAGCGCAACAACGTCAAAATCGCTACCATCCTCAACTTGTTACTTTGTGTTTCCGTAGAAATTCATGTTGAAGCGAGTTGATGTCGAGCACCTTCGCCCGGGAATGTTTGTGCACGAGTTCTGCGGCTCTTGGATGGAGCATCCCTTTTTACGTCCCCGCCTCCTGCTCGATCAGCCCAGGGACCTGGAGCGTCTGCTTGCCACCACCATCCGCCAGGTGTGGATAGACACCAGCAGGGGGGCCGACATTGCCCCCGACATCACGCCCGCAGAGGTCTCCGAGTCGCCAGTCGACGACACTGTGCCGTGCTCACCGGCACGGCTGACCAGAACCAGCGTCGAGTTGCAGCAGGCCCATCAAATCATCGGGCAGGCACGTGATGTGCTCAAGACCATGTTCAACGACGTTCGCCTGGGCCGTCCGCTGGACCTGCCGGCCTCAAGCCTGCTGGTCGACGAGATGGCCGAGTCGATCAAGCGCAACCCCCATGCCCTGATCAGCCTGGCACGCCTGAAGACTGCGGACAACTACTCCTATATGCACAGCATCGCGGTGTGTGCCCTGATGATCGGGCTGGCGCACCGCATGGGCCTGGACGAACACCAGGTGCATCTGGCCGGTATCGCGGGCCTGCTGCACGACATCGGCAAGAGCAAAGTGCCTCTCGAGGTTCTCAACAAGCCTGGGCCGCTGGATGCCGAGGAATGGGTCATCATGAAATCCCACCCTCGCTGGGGCTATGAACTCCTGTTGCCTCAGGGGCTGGACGACACCGTTACCGACGCCTGCCTGCATCACCACGAAAAAGTCGACGGCACGGGCTACCCCGACGGGCTGAAGCAGGACGACATCAGCCTGATGGCGCGCATGACGGCCGTCTGCGACGTCTATGACGCCATCACCTCGGATCGTCCCTACAAGCAAGGCTGGCACCCGGCCATCGCGCTGCAGCGCATGGCGCAATGGGCGCCCCATCATTTCGACAAAGCCATCTTCGAGCAGTTTGTCCAGACAGTGGGCATCTACCCGCTGGGCTCGCTGGTGCGACTGCAGTCGCAGCATCTTGCCGTAGTGCTGGATGTCTCGCCAACCTGTTTGCTGACCCCGAAAGTGCGGCGCTTTTACTGCCTCAGCCAGCAGCGCCGCATAACGCCCGAGATTCTCGACCTGGCTTGTCCCCATGCCAACGACAGCATCGTCGGTCGCGAAGACCCCGCCGACTGGCCCTTCAGGAATCTCAACGAGCTCTGGAACCCCGCCACTGCTCAGCCCTGAAGCCGGCAGCCCTAATGGCGATTTGCGACAATCGCCCACTTGTTTGATTGAACTTGGAACGGGCCTCGTACGGCCCTCAAGCACCGCATGTCTTCCTGCACCCGTGAATTCACACTCAGCGATTTCGACTTCGACCTGCCCGAATCCCTGATTGCCCAGCATCCCACCGCTGTTCGCAGCGCCTCGCGCCTGCTTGATGGCCGCAGCCTCCCTGCCACCGACCGCATCTTCCGCGAACTGCCCGATCTGCTGCAGCCCGGCGACCTGCTGGTCTTCAATGACACCAAGGTCATCAAGGCACGTGTCTTCGGTGAAAAGGCCAGCGGCGGCAAGATCGAACTGCTGGTCGAGCGTGTGCTGCAGAACAACGAGGTCGTGGCCCATATGCGCGTGAGCAAGAAGCCCTTGCCCGGAGCCAAGATCCATCTTTGCGGCGGCCTCAAGAACGGCGGTTTCGAAGCCACGCTGCTGGGCCGCTGGCCGGACGAGAACGGGCCGCTGTTCCAGCTTTCCGTCAAGGGCAACCAGGGCGAGTCGCCCTATGAATTGCTGGAGCAGTTCGGCCACCTGCCGCTGCCGCCTTATATCGAGCGCCAGCAAAACGCCGACCACGACCCGGATGAAAAGGAAGACAGCGAACGCTACCAGACCGTGTTCGCGGCCCACCCTGGTGCCGTAGCCGCACCGACCGCAGCCCTGCATTTCGACGAAACCGTGCTTGCCGCCCTGCAAGCCAAGGGCGTGGAGCGCGCCAGCGTCACCTTGCATGTAGGTGCCGGCACCTTCCAGCCCGTCAAGACCGAAAACCTTGCCGACCACATCATGCATAGCGAGTGGTATGACATTCCCCTGCCCACATTGGCCGCCATGGAGCGCTGCCGCCAGCGCGGCGGCCGCATCATTGCCGTGGGCACCACCACGGTGCGCACGCTGGAGTCCTGGGCCAAGTACGGCAATATCAGCGGAGACACCAGCATCTTCATCACCCCGGGGTTTCAATACCAGGTGGTCGACATGCTGATCACCAACTTCCATCTGCCCAAAAGCACGCTGATGATGCTGGTCAGCGCTTTTGCGGGCTATGAGCACATCATGGCCATGTACCAGCATGCGATTGCCCAGCATTACCGCTTCTTCAGCTATGGAGACTCCATGCTGCTGGAGCGTCAGCGCTGATCTGCAACACATTGGAGCCGCTGCGTCGGCTGCTGGCATAAGGAGTTACAGAAACACTGGGTCCAATCTTGTCTTGGTGGTAGATTTCATCGTTTTGTCAAAGTGCTTATTCATTTAGAAAAAATCAATGGAAGTTCAAACCTCACAAGATGAAGAGTTGGATCTGCTGGATCTATTGGTCACTCTCGCGGAAAACTGGAAAATTCTGATTTTCGGCCCGCTGCTAGCCGGCATCGCGGCCTATGGCATCGGTCTGGTGATCCCCAAGACCTATGAAAGCAGCTCATCGGTTCAGGTGGAGCGTACTGGCTCCAGCTTTACCGCCCCCATGGCCGCCAGCCTGGCCATGTCTGCAGACGTGCTGCACCAGATTGCCCCCATTGCGGGACTGACCGAAGGTCAGACCAAGGAAGAGATCTATAAAAAGCTCAGCAAGCGCATCACCGTCAATGTCGGCAAGCAGGACAAGCTGCTGAATATTGCAACGCAGGCCAAATCGCCTGAAGCGGCTCAAAAGCTCAACCAGGCACTGCTGGACACCTTGTTTCCCCTGAGCAAGCCGCGCGGAATGGAAAAAAAGCAGCTGGAAGTGCAACTGACCTCCGAAAAGACGCGCCTGGAGGAGTCACTCAAGCTCGAGCATGACACTTCTGCCAATCTCTCCTCCGGCAAAAGTGTCACCGAAGCGACCAGCCGCCTCTACGGCGAGCTGCTGACCGCTAACAGCAATCGCCAAAAGGGGATTCTTGACATGGAGCGCCGCCTCGAAGGTCTGGACAATGACGATGTGATCCAGATGCCGACCCTGCCCGAGCTCTCCATCAAGCCCAATAAGTCCATGCTCGCCATTGGTGCGGCTGTGGGCACCGGCTTCATCCTGCTGCTTTTTGTGTTCATCCGGCAAGCGCTGCGCACCGCCAAGGAATCCTCGACCGAGCAGGCCGAAAAAATTGCGCGTATTCGTAACGCCATGCCCTGGTAATCCTTCATCGCCTCATCCAGCGCCCGCACCGAACAGTGCGGGCATTTTTATGGGCGTCGCGACCAGAGTCGACAACCTCATCCACCTAGAATTCTGCGACTCTCTGGTCGCAAATCGCTACGGACATGCTCTCCCGCTGGCTATCTCCCACACTTTCCCAGTCAGCGCAGTCTGCCATCCGCGGTGTTCTGCTCACCATATTCGCCTGTGCGCTTTTTGCGGTTCTGGATAGCGCCACCAAATTCACGGGCACGCTGCTTCCGGTTTTCATGGTTCTGTGGCTGCGCTTCATGGCCCAGGCCATGGTCACCAGCGTGCTGGTTTTGCCTCGGCACGGCTTTTCGGCCCTGAGAACCAGGAACTTGAGGTTTCAGCTTCTGCGGGCAGTTTCAGGGCTTTTGACTACGGTTTGCGCCTTTTTTTGCATCAAAAATATGCCTTTGGCCAATTTCACAGCCATCTGGTCAGCAGCTCCGCTCTTTATCGTGGTCGCATCGGCACTCTTCTTCAAGGAACAGGTCAGCCCTGCCCGCTGGTCGCTGCTGGTGATCGGTCTGCTGGCCGTGATTGCCATCGTCCGACCGGAAAACGATGGACAGCCCTTGGGCCTGGCCGCCCTGTGGCCGGTGGGTCTGCTGGTATCGGGCACCACCTACCAGGTCCTCGGAAGTCGCCTCTCGCGCCTGGATTCACCTCCGACCACCCAGCTTTACTCGACCTGGCTGCCCTTGCTGCTGACCACTCCTGTCATAGGCTTTGTATGGCAGCCCATCGATCAGTGGCAGATCTACGCGGCGGCAACGGTGATGGGCCTTTGCAGCGGCATTGGCCACCTGATGCTGCTGCAGGCGTACACCCACGCCACGCCCGCAACCGTGGCGCCTTTTCTCTACAGCCAGATCGGCTTTGCCATGCTGATGGGCTGGCTGTTTTTCGGACAGCGTCCCGACAGCACATCGCTGATCGGCATGGCGGTGGTGACGCTCAGCGGCCTGACGGGCGTCTGGCTGGGGATCCGGGAAAAGCGCTGAGACAGCCCAGTCCGGCCATCTCAATAGCCGTGTCTGAGCTTGAACTCCCTGGCCTTGCCGAAGTGTCCGTTACCGATAAAGGGCACGGGAGGCCTCAGAGCCGATAGCGGTGAAGGGTGGTTGCTCATCAGCACCAGATGGCCACGATCCTGAGGAATGAACACACGCTTGGACTGGGCGTGCGAGCCCCAGAGCATGAAGACCGTGGGCCGCCCCTGCTCGGCGACATGTCGGATGATGGCATCGGTCAGCTCTTCCCAGCCTTTTTTGGCATGGCTTGCGGCCTGCCCTTCTTCCACCGTCAGGCTGGTGTTGAGCAGCAGCACGCCGCGCTGGGCCCAGCTCACCAGGCTGCCGCCGGGCTGGGGAAAAGCCGGAAACGGCGTGCCCAGCTCGCGTTGCATTTCCTTGAAGATGTTCTGCAGCGATGGCGGCACGCGCACCCCGGGGGCGACAGAAAATGCCAGGCCCTCGGCCTGCCCACGACCATGATAGGGGTCCTGCCCCAGGATCACGACCCGCACATCCTCGGGCGGCGTCAGCTCCAGGGCCCTCAAGGGAGCCGGGGGAAAGATCACGGCGCCGGCGTCCAGTCTTTGCTGCAAAAACTGCAGCAGCTTCTGACCTGTGCTCCCTGCAAAGAAAGGCTCGACAACGGCTTGCCAGTCTGACGAGACAGGCCAGTCCTGTGGATCTGCACTCATCAACTGGGTAGGCGCAGCGGTGTTAGCACCCATGCTCTGGCTAGTGAAGTTCATGCGTGGATTCTCTCAACTTCCACGGCCCCCTCGAAGGATTTCCTCAAGGGTTCTCACCTATTTCGAGGCTCAAAATACCTGATTTCAGTGAGTGACACATTCTGACATTTTGCAAAGAATCGACTCCAACATAGCTGACCACTTGGCGGCTCAGGCTCACAAGGAGTTATTCATGCACACATCTTCTGCCACTCACTCACAAGCCTCTGCCGTGCAGGCCTTCTTTTCCTGCACCCGTCCTGCGTTCACCTTGAGTCCACAGGGCTTCAAGTTTGCCGACTGGGAGTTGAGGCTGCGCTCGCGCAGCCTCATCAGCGCTGCCGGGCATGAGGTGGGGCTCACAAAGAGCGAGTTTGCGCTGCTGCTGGCCCTGCTCAAACGTCCCAGGCAAATCATGAGCCGTGAGCAGATCATGGACATGACACAGGCCCAGGACGATGTTTTTGACCGCGCCATTGACGTACAGATGCTGCGCTTGCGCCGCAAGGTCGAAGCATCGAGCCGCGCACCCACGCTGCTCAAGACCAAGCGCGGTGCCGGTTATTTTCTGGATGCCGATGTACAGGTTCTGCGCTGAACCTGCACCTGAGCCAGTCCTTTATTGAAACAGCTGGGCCAGGGCCTCGCCCGGCTCGCGGGCACGCATAAAGGCCTCTCCCACCAGGAAGGCGTCAATGCCGGCATCACGCATGGTCTTCACATCGTCGCGGCTCAGGATGCCGGACTCGGTCACCAGCAGGCGGTCGGCGGGCACATCCTTCTTGAGCGCAATCGTGGTCTGGATATCGACCTCGAAGCTGCGCAGATTTCGGTTGTTGATGCCCACCAGCGGCGTCTTGAGCTTGAGAGCGCGCTGCAACTCCTCGGCGTCATGCACTTCCACCAGCACATCCATGTCCAGGCTGTGCGCAATCTGCTCCATCTCGGCCATCTGCGCATCGTCCAGGCAGGCGGCGATCAAGAGCACGCAGTCAGCGCCCATCACCCGCGATTCGTAGATCTGATAGGGGTCGACCATGAAGTCCTTGCGCAGCACCGGCAGCAGCGTGCTCGCGCGGGCCTGCTTGAGATAGTCGGGTTGCCCCTGGAAGAACTGACGATCGGTCAGCACCGACAGGCAGGCCGCACTGATCTTGCCGTCGCCCACCATATAGCTCTGGGCGATATCGGCAGGATCGAAGTCGGGGCGGATCACGCCCTTGCTGGGGCTGGCCTTCTTGACTTCGGCAATCACGCCGGCTTGTCCCTTGGCGATCTTGGCACGGATGGCTCCCACGAAATCGCGCGTGGAGACACGGCTTTGCGCATCGCGGCGCATCTCGGCAAACGGCACGGCCTTCTTGGCAGCGGCAACTTCCTGGACCTTGACGTCGCAGATTTTCTTGAGAATGTCAGACATGGTTTTCCTTGTTGGTGGCGGCATCTGCTGGGGCACGCAAGACCTTCACGATGACGCGGTGCATGCCTATGCCCACCACGATGAACAGCAGAGAGATGCCCAGCACGATCCAGGTGCCGGCATCACTCCAGATGGGCGCGTCGAGCAGGCTCATGCCGCTGTCTGGCCGAGCTTTTGCGAATAGGCCACCAGCTCCTGGAGCTTGGCCAGTGCCGCGCCGCTGTCGATGGCCTTCTGCGCACGCTCCAGGCCCTCTTCGATCGAGCTGGCCACATTGGCGGCATACAGGGCAGCGCCGGAGTTCAGACAGACGATATCGCGTGCCGGGCCAGGCTCGCCCTGCAGCACGCCCATCAGCATGGCTTTGGACTCCTCGGGATTCTCGACCTTGAGCGAGCGCGTGCCCGCCATGCGCAGGCCAAAGTCCTCGGGATGGACTTCATACTCGCGCACCACGCCGTCCTTGAGCTCGCCGACCAGCGTGCCCGCACCCAGACTGATTTCGTCCAGGCCATCGCGGCCGTAGACGACCAGCGCATGCTCGGCGCCCAGGCGCTGCAGGGCACGCACCTGGATACCGACCAGGTCTTCGTGGAACACGCCCATCAGGATATTGGGGGCGGATGCCGGGTTGGTGAGCGGGCCCAGGATGTTGAAGATGGTGCGCACGCCCAGTTCCTTGCGCACGGGGGCCACGTTCTTCATGGCCGGATGATGGTTAGGCGCAAACATGAAGCCGATGCCCACATCGCGTATGCAATCGGCGATCTGCGCGGCGTTGAGGTTGATGTTGACGCCCAGCGCCTCCATGGCATCGGCGCTGCCCGACTTGCTGCTGACGCTGCGCCCGCCATGCTTGCTGACCTTGCCGCCCACCGCTGCAATCACAAAGGTCGAGCAGGTCGAGATGTTGAAGGTGTTGGCGCCATCGCCGCCGGTGCCGACGATATCGACCAGATTCCTCTTGTCGTGCACGTTCACCTTGTTGGAGAACTCGCGCATCACCTCGGCCGCAGCCGAGATCTCGCCAATGGTTTCCTTCTTCACGCGCAGGCCGGTGATGATGGAGGCCGTCATCACGGGCGAGAGCTCGCCGCGCATGATCATGCGCATCAGGTGCAGCATTTCGTCATGGAAGATTTCACGATGCTCGATGGTTCGCTGCAGCGCTTCCTGGGGAGTGATCATTGCAATATCTCTCTATGTTTTTAATAGCTGTCTGCGCTTATCAGCAATCGATTTCCTATTGTTTTCATTCTGAAATCAAGCATTGACATGCGATGACAGCTATCAATAAATCAACAGCTATTTCTGGTCGAGAAAGTTCTTCAGCATGGCATGACCATGCTCGGTCAGAATGCTCTCGGGGTGGAACTGCACGCCCTCGATGGCCAGCTCGCGGTGGCGCACCCCCTGGATTTCACCATCTTCGCTGGTCGCCGTGATTTCAAGGCATTCGGGCAGCGTGCTTTGGTCGATGACCAGGGAGTGATAGCGGTTGACCGTGAACTGCCTGGGCAGATCGGCAAACACGCCCTTCTGGTCGGTGCTGATCACGCTGGTCTTGCCATGCATCTGCTGGCCCGCCCGGATGATGTCGCCGCCAAAGGCCGCGCCAATGCTCTGGTGACCCAGGCAGACGCCCAGAATCGGCAGCTTGCCCGCGAAATGCCGGATCGCCGCCACCGAGATGCCCGCCTCGTTGGGCGAGCAGGGCCCGGGCGAGATCACCAGCCGCTCGATGCCTTCGCGCGCGATCAGCGCCTCGACTTCGGCCACCGTGGTTTCGTCGTTGCGCACCACGGTCACCTCTGCGCCCAGCTCGCCAAAGTACTGGACGATGTTGTAGGTAAAGCTGTCGTAGTTATCGACCATCAGCAGTTTCATGGTCTTACTCCCCTGATTTCTTGGGTTCACGCAGGCGCGCAAATTCCTGGTGCTCGTAGGCGATGCAGGCTTCCATCAGCGCGCGATAGACGGTCTCCATCACATCGGGCTGGCCGCCCTCCTGCGCCGTGCGCTCACGCACGCGGCTGACGATGGCCTCGATGCGCGCCTCATCGCGCACCTGGCCCACGTCCCCCTTGATGCGCGCCGCCTGCTGCATATAGCCGATGCGCGTGACCAGCAGCGGCACCAGCACATCGTCGAGCGCATTCACATTGCGGCGTACATCTTCCATGGTGGTGCAGTGCTGCACCTTCTCAATGGAACGATTCATTGCATTTCTCCATCGCGTGGCAGGTCAGTCACTGCACTCAAAGCTGTTGCAGCTCCTTGCAGGAGACGGCCAGCAAGGGCCGCCCCGCAGCAAAGGCCGTCGTCCCCCTTCAAGGGGGAAGGTGCGCAGCGCCTCAGGGGGTAGTCGTTTTTCATTCCAGACCTTCCTCAACGAGTTCTGCAGCGCGCAGCAAGGCGCGGGCCTTGTGCTCGGTCTCTCTCCACTCCAGCTCGGGCACGGAGTCGGCCACCACGCCGGCAGCGGCCTGCACATAGAGCACGTTGTCCTTGATGACGCCGGTACGGATCGCGATCGCCAGATCCATGTCGCCGGCAAAGCTCAGATAGCCGCAGGCACCGCCATAGATGCCGCGCTTGCTGGGCTCGAGCCGGTCGATGATTTCCATGGCATGCACCTTGGGAGCGCCCGTCAGCGTGCCGGCGGGGAAGGTGGCCTTGAACACATCCATGTTCTCCATGCCGTCCTGCAAGATGCCTTCCACATTGCTCACGATATGCATGACATGGCTGTAGCGCTCCACGGCAAAGGCTTCGGTCACCTTGACGCTGCCGGTCCTGGCAATGCGGCCGATATCGTTGCGCGCCAGATCAATCAGCATCACATGCTCGGCACGCTCCTTGGGGTCGGCGATCAGCTCCTGCTCGGTGGCCTTGTCGGCCTCCACCGTATTGCCGCGCGGACGGGTGCCGGCCAGGGGGCGAATCGTGACCTTCTGACCATCGGGCGTGCGCTCCTGACGCACCAGAATCTCCGGGCTGGCTCCCACCACATGGAAATCTCCGAAATGGTAGAAGTACATATAGGGGCTGGGGTTGAGCGAGCGCAGCGCGCGGTACAGCGACAGCGGCGAGGCCGTGAAACGCTTGTGAATGCGCTGGCCTACCTGCACCTGCATGAAGTCGCCCGCCGCAATCAGCTCCTTGGCCTTTTGCACGGCGTCCAGATAGTCCTGCTTGTCGAAGCTGCGCTCTGCGGGATAGCTTTCGCCGGCACGAATCTGCGGCGCGCTGACGGAATAGCGCAGCTGCTCCTTGAGCTGGCGCAGGCGCTTCTTGGCACGTGTATAGGCCTCGGCCTCGCCGGGATTGGCATAGACGATGAGGTAGAGCTTGCCCGAGAGGTTGTCGATGACGGCGACTTCCTCGCACTGCAGCAGCATGATGTCGGGCGTGCCCAGGCTGTCGGGCGGGCAGCTGTTTTCGAGCTTTTTCTCGATATAGCGCACGGCGTCATAGCCGAAATAGCCGGCCAGGCCGCCACAAAAGCGCGGCATGCCGGGTGTGACGGCCACCTTGAAGCGCTGCTGATAGGCCGCAATGAAGTCCAGCGGATTGCCGCCGGCCGTCTCCACCACCTTGCCATCGGTCACCACCTCGGTCCTGGCCTGGTCACCAAAGCCCGAGGCGCGCACAAAGCTGCGTGCCGGCAGACCGATGAAGCTGTAGCGGCCGAAGCGCTCGCCGCCGACCACGGATTCCAGCAAGAAGCTGTACTTGCCGTCGCCATTGGCATGGGCCAGCTTGAGATAGAGGGACAGCGGGGTTTCGAGGTCGGCAAAGGCCTCAATTAACAGCGGGATGCGGTTATAGCCTTGGGCCGCAAGCGATTTGAATTCCAGTTCCGTGATCACGGCAGAAGCTCCGGGAGTCATGGCGCATGGTGCATCTGCACGGTTGGATTACAGGGCAGATGACGCGTTTGAAGAGAAGATGCGCCGGTTCATTCCAATTGGCCCGAAGTATGCAATGCATGGGGCCGCGGGGTGCACGCCGGGCTCGTGCCGGGTGCTTCAGCAGTTCAGATGTGCAGGCTTACGCCAGGGCCAGGCTCCCCGGTCTCCACAACCTGCATTGAACGTGCGATGAATGAACATGATGCCGGACAGTGTAGCGCATGAACTGCGGAATTTCTCCGCAAACCAGATCCCCGGGGAAAGACCCATCTCAAAGCCCCATGCTGGGGACAGTCCTTATTGCGACGAAATCCGGCAGACACAAATATGCACGACCGTTCGCAATTCAAGGCCTCCTGCAGAGCGGCCAGGAACAACCAACACGAGGAGACATTCATGCCCAGCCTACGTTGGCCACAGGCTTTGCTGCTGGCCGCTGCGCTTTCCAGCTTTGCCCCCCATGCTCAGGAGCGCCCGACTGAACCCGTCAAGTTGCATGGAGTGAACTACGCACCCAGCTTGCAGTTGCAGGGTCAGGCCCTGCAGCTCAACGGCGCAGGCACCCGCTACAAGGCCGTGTTCAAGGTCTATACCGCCGGCCTGTACCTGGAAAAGCCGGCGCGCAGCCTGCAGGAAATCGCCGCCCTGCCCGGCCCCAAGCGCATCAGCGTGACCATGCTGCGCGATATCGACTCGGCCGAGCTGGGCAAGCTGTTCTCACGCGGCATGGAAGACAATATGGAGCGGGCCGCCTTCTCCAAGCTGATTCCGGGGGTGATGCGCATGAGCGAGATCTTCACCCAGCACAAAAAGCTGCTTGCAGGCGAGAACTTCTCGGTGGACTGGCTGCCCGGCCAGGGCTCCATCGTGACCGTCAAGGGCCAGCCACAGGGCGAGGCCTTCAAGGAGCCCGAATTCTTCAACGCCCTGCTGGGCATCTGGCTGGGCTCCAAGCCCGCCGATCAGCAGCTCAAGAAGGCGCTGCTGGGCGAGGCACCCTGACTCACTTGAGCAGCTCGCGGTAATAGTTGGGCAGCGCAAACAGCGCGCCGTGTACCTGCTCGTTGTAGTACTGCAGATCCCGCACCTTGCGCTGCTTGAGGCGCTCGGCCAGTTGCGGTGCCTTCAGCTCCAGCGGATCGAGCTCATCGGAGGCCACGGCCAGTCCCCAGTAAGCGCCGTAAAGCGGAATATAGAGGCCGTAGCAACGCACCACGGCAAATTGCTGACGCAGGCTGCGCACCAGCTCGGCCACCTGCGCGCCGTGAAAGACGGGGCTGCCCAGATGCAGCACCAGCGCGCCGCCCGGCGCCAGCACGCGCTTCATGCGTGCCAGCGAGGCCGGTGCATACAGGGCGCTGGCCGGCGTGTCAGGGTCGGTCAAATCCATGAGTGCCAGATCGAAGCGCTCATCGGTTGCCTCCATCAAGGCCAGACCGTCGCCTATGCGGACCTCAACACGGTCATCATCGAGCGCGCCGCGATGCACGGCTTGCAGATGCTGGCGCGAGAACTGCACCACGGCCTCGTCCAGCTCGGCCAGCACCACGCGCTCGATGCTCGGGTGCTTGAGCAGCTCCTCGGCGGCTCCGCCATCTCCCCCACCCAGAATCAAGGCCTTGCGCGGCGCGGGGTGGGCCATGGCGGCCGGGTGCACCAGAGCCTCGTGATAGAAAAACTCCTCGCCCTCGGAGGTCATGAAGCAATCATCCAGACGCAGCACCTTGCCGAACTGCGGCGTCTGCAACAGCTCCAGCTTCTGATACGGGGTCTGCTGCGTCTGCAGCACTGCGGCGCGATAGCCAAAGCGGGCATGGGGCGTGAGCTGCTCCGTGGCCCAGCCGGATTCGGACATGGGTGCAGGGTCCACGCCATGGTCTACCGGCTGCGCCATGCCGATGTCGCCGCGCATCAATTGCTGGCGCAGCACCTGCCCGGGAGCATAGGCCTGGATCACGCCGTCCATCAGGCGTCGAGCCTTTTCCGAGTTGTCCTCGGAAAAATTGCACACATAGACATCGATGGTGACACTGTCCGTCTCGGGCCAGGTATGTATGGCCAGATGGGACTCCGCCAAGAGCACCGTACCCGTCACCCCCCCGGGCTGGCCTTCATAGGGCGGAAACTTCACCCAGGTGTCATCCACCAGGGTCAGGCCGCTGGCTGCAGTCTGGTCGCGGCAAAGCCCGGCGATGGCGTCGGCATCGAGCATGTAGCGCTCATGGCCTGTGCATTGGTAAAGGTCGGCAGTCAGGTGCAGTCCGTGCATGTGGTGCGAGTCCCCCTTTGTTCTCTGCCGACCACACAGTGATGCAGGAGCCGGCATGGATTCAGACAAAGCGACTGACTCTAGCAAATATGCTTATTCGCACTCTTTCATGCCAGATATGCGAACAAAAACACCGGATCACGCAACAAGCTGCTCCAGTGAATCCAGATGCGCCCTGGCCTTGACAGTCGTGATGGGCTGGCCGTGGTTGTAGCCGTAGGTCATCAGCACCACGGGGCAGCCTGCGGCATGGGCGGCCTGGGCATCGTTGCTGGAGTCACCCACCATCAGCGTGCGCGCGGGCTCGCTGCCCAAAGCCTTGCAGGTCTCGACCAGCGGCATGGGGTCGGGCTTTTTGCGCGGGAAGGAGTCGCCACCGAACACGCAGTCGAAAAATCCGTCCAGTCCCTTGGCGGCCAGCAGGGGCTGGGCAAAGGACAAAGGCTTGTTGGTCAGGCAGGCCATGCGCAGCCCCAGGGACTGGAGTGCCTGCAGGCCTTCGGCCACGCCCGGATAGACATCGGCAAACTGGCCATTGATGGCCAGGTAATGGTGCTCGTAACGCTGCCAGGCCTGGGGATACAGGGCATCGATGTTCGGCGCCTCCACATGCGCCAGCACAGAGCGGATCAGATGCTCGCTGCCCTTGCCCACCATGTTCTCGATGATTTGCGGCGCTATGGCCGGCAATTGCAGATCGGCCAGCATGCGGTTGAGCGCCTCGGCAAAATCGCCCAATGTGTTGACCATGGTGCCGTCCAGGTCGACCATCACGGCATCAATTTCGAGGGCTTGGGCGGGTGCAGGCAGAGTCAGCTTCATACAACTATCAATTCAATAGCTGCATGCGCTTTTCAATATTGGGCCTGCAGCCAAAAATAAAAAATATCTACATTGACTGGTACAGGAATCCAACGGCAAAAAAGGCCGGTTGCAGACCAGGGCACCGAGCAATAGCCGCCTCGCGGCGGGGCCGCCCAGGCGGGGCCACCAAGGCGGGGCCACCAAGGCGAAGGTGTCGCCCCTCTCCCATGGCGCGCAGCGCGTAGAGGGAGGGGGAAGGCGCGGGGCCGCCCAGGCAAAGCGCCTCAGGGGGAGTTACGCAAGGTTCTTACGCATGGTGTCGATGACAGCCTTGTAATCGGGCTTGCCGAAGATGGCGCTGCCAGCCACAAAGGTGTCGGCACCGGCATCGGCCACGGCGCGGATATTGGCTTCCTTGATGCCGCCATCAACTTCCAGGCGGATGTCCTTGCCACAAGCATCGATCAACTTGCGGGCCTTTTCGATCTTGCGCAGCGTGCTGTCAATAAAGCTTTGACCACCAAAGCCTGGGTTCACGCTCATCAAGAGGATCAGATCGATGTCTTCGATCATCCAGTCCAGCACCTCCAGCGACGCTGCGGGATTGAACACCAGACCGGCCTTGCAGCCGTGGGCCTTGATGTTCTGCACGCTGCGATGCACATGCTGCGACGCATCGGGGTGAAAGCTGATGTAGTCCGCACCTGCCTTGGCAAAGGCCGTGGCGAGATCGTCCACAGGCTGCACCATCAGATGCACGTCGATGGGCACGGGCTTGCCATCGGGTGTGACCGAATGGGGCTTCAGTGCCTGACAGATCATGGGGCCGAAAGTCAGATTGGGAACGTAATGGTTGTCCATCACGTCAAAGTGGATCCAGTCGGCGCCGGCCGCAATGACATTACGCACTTCTTCACCCAGACGGGCGAAGTCGGCTGACAGGATGGAGGGGGCAATACGGTAGGTGGGGCTCATGGATTGCAATTGTCGCAGTTACCATTAGCTCATGCCAATGAATGAGTTTCTGGTTCAAGTCCAGCCCGCCTACCTGCCCGAGCAATCCGCCCCGGCCGCCGGCGTCTATGTGTTTTCCTACACCATTACCGTCACCAACACGGGTGAGGTGCCGGCGCAGCTGATTGCGCGGCACTGGATCATCACCAACGAGCTGGGCCATGTCGAAGAGGTCAAGGGCCTGGGCGTGGTGGGTCGACAGCCGCTGCTGCAGCCCGGTGAATCCTTCGAGTACAGCAGCGGCTGCCAGCTGCGCACGCCCACGGGCACCATGCGCGGCAGCTATCTCTGCGTGAATCACGAGGGCGAGACCTTCGAATGCGAGGTTCCGCTCTTCGTGCTGCAGGTGAATGAGTCCGGGGACCCCATGCCCATGCCCGAGAAACGCGTTCTGCACTAAGGCAGCCACCCCACATTTGCATGAAGAAAAGCACTCTTGACCTGCCCGGCCTGCTGGCCTCCCTGGATCCCGGCGCAGGCCTTGCGCAACGCCATCTGTGGCTGATCCATCTGGCCGAATGGATACGCGCAGCCGAGCCCTCTGTCGAAGGCGCCGTGCAGCGCGTGAAACAGATCGTCGAGGCCTTCGAGGCCGACCCCGAAGCTCTAGCCCGGCTGCGCCGCTGGAGCCAGACGCTGATGGAGACGGTGGACATCACCGCCCTGCTGGCCGATTTCGGCTTTGCCCCGCGCACGGCCATGGCCAGCGAAGTGGCCGAGCGCCTGCGCTACAAGCTGCTGCCCAGCACGCCCGAGACCGAGGATGCCTCCGAGCTGTTCATGCTGGTCTTTCCCGAGCGTTTCGACGCCCGCTGGCTGCATGCGCTGGACAGCCAGCTCATGGCCCGCATCACCACCTTGCTGACCCCGCAGCAGCTCGAAGAAGGCGTGAGCTTCTGGGAGCGCAACCTGCTGGACGCCATCACCTATTGCGCGGGCCAGATTCTCTCCACCGGGTTTGCCCCCGAGCTGCGCCTGCGCATGAGCGAGCAGGCACGCGAGGAAAAGCCGTTTCATGCGCTGATCCACGATGTGGAAAACCTGCGCGTGGAGGTCATGCTGCCGCTGCGCACCACCGACAGGCGCGACGCCGCTGCAGCGCAGTTGCGCGAGCGGCTTGAGGCCTGCCGCGCCGCCGTGTCCTCGGTCTACTCCTACGTCGAGGCCGAAGGCATTTCCGTCGGCTTGATCTTCCGCCTGCGCCAGGTGCGTGCGCGCATTCTGCGCATTCGCCGCCTGCTCGATTGCCTGCTGGCAGAAGACCGTGCCTACGAGACGTCCGAGCTGCTCTCCAACCTCGTGGCCGTGGGCATAGAGCGGCGCAGCGTGCGCGCGCTGATGTCCACCAACTCATCGCTGCTGGCGGCCAAGGTGGCCGAGCGCAGCGCCGAAACCGGCGAGCACTACATCACCCGCGACGGCAGCGAATACCGCAAGATGGTGGCCAAGGCTGCGGGCGGCGGCTTGGTGATGGCCTTCACCACGCTGGCCAAGTTTGCGCTGTATGCGCTGGGACTGTCCGTCTTCTGGTCGGGACTGGCTGCGGGCTTCAACTACGCCATCAGCTTTGTGCTGATCCAGATGCTGCACTTCACGGTGGCCACCAAGCAGCCGGCCATGACGGCGCCGGCCATGGCTGCCAAGCTCAAGGACATCCAAAGCGATGGATCCATCCAGGAGTTCGTCGATGAGGTCGCCCATCTGGTGCGCTCCCAGGTGGCGGCCATTCTGGGCAACGTGCTCATCGTCTTCCCCGGGGCGTTGCTGCTGTCGCTGGGCTATGCCTATCTTGTCGGTCATCAGGCGCTCAGCACCCCGCATGCGCGCCAGGTGCTGGACTCGCTGAGTCTGCTAGGGCCGTCCGTGCTCTTCGCCGCCTTTACCGGCGTGCTGCTGTTTGTCAGCAGCCTGATTGCCGGCGGTGCGGAAAACTGGTTTGTGCTGCGCAATATCGATTCGGTGATTCGCTACAACCCGCGCATCACACGCTTTCTGGGCACGGGCCGCGCGGATCGCTGGGCAAGCTTCTTGCGCAAGAATGTCTCCAGCCTGGCATCCAATATCTCGCTGGGTTTCATGCTGGGTCTGGTGCCTGCATTTGCGGCCTTCTTCGGCCTGGGACTGGAAGTGCGCCACGTCACCCTGTCCACGGGCCAGATCGGCGTGGCCGTGGCATCGCTGGGCTGGGAAGTGCTGCATGACGATCTGCTGTGGTGGGCCGTGGCCATGCTGCCCTTCAATGCGGCGCTGAATGTGGGGGTGAGCTTCTACCTGGCATTCCGTGTCGCCCTGCGCGCCCATAACGTCAGCGGCGTGGACCGCTCGCGCATCTACAAGGCCATACGCCAGCGTTTCTGGCGCAGGCCGCTGAGCTTTTTCTGGCCTTGACCTTTAACCGCCGCCAACCAGCGGCCCACCAGGCCGCAGCATCGCGGGCGGCCAGAGACCTTATGGGTGAATTCGATCTGATCCGCCGCTATTTCCAGCGCCCCGTGCGTCGCGCCGCCCTTGGCGTGGGCGACGACTGCGCACTGCTGGCCCCGGCCCCCGGCATGCAACTGGCCATCTCCAGCGACATGCTGGTCGAGGGCCGCCACTTCTTTGCCGATGTGAACCCGCGCCTGCTGGGCCACAAGGCTCTGGCCGTCAACCTCAGCGATCTGGCAGCCAGCGGTGCCAGGCCTCTGGCGTTCACGCTGGCCCTGTCCCTGCCCGGTGCCGACGAAGACTGGATCAGCGAATTTGCGGCCGGCCTGCTGACCCTGGCCGATGCCCATGAATGCGAGCTGATCGGCGGCGACACCACGGGCGGCCCGCTCAATATCTGTATCACCGTGTTCGGCGAAGTCCCTGCCGGCCAGGCCTTGCTGCGCAGCGGCGCCAGGGCCGGCGATGAGATCTGGGTCAGCGGCACTCTGGGCGATGCACGCCTGGCACTGGAGGCCATGCTGGGCCGCGTGCAATTGCCTGCCGAGCTGCTGCTGCAGGCGCGCCAGAGGCTGGAAGCACCGACGCCGCGCGTGGCCCTGGGCCTGGCGCTACGCGGCCTGGCCAGCAGCGCGCTGGATGTCAGCGACGGCCTGCTCGGCGACCTCGGCCATATCCTGGAGCTGTCCAGCGTCGGTGCCACGGTAGACAGCCGCTGCACCACGCCGTTGATGGCTGCAGCTGCCTATCCGCAAAGCGGTGCTTGGCAGTTCGATTCAACGCTGCAGCAGCAATGCACGCTGGCCGGCGGCGACGACTACGAGCTGTGTTTTACCGCCCCCGCAGCGCGGCATGCCGACGTGCTGGCAGCAGGCGCTGCCAGCGGCACGCCGGTGCATCGCATAGGCCGTATCGATGCCGAGCCGGGCCTGCGCGTGATCGGCGCTGACGGTGCGCTGCTGCAACACCGCTGGAAGTCCTTCGACCACTTCGGCGGATGAACGCAAGGAGCGCGGGCCGGACACACGATGCGCCAGCATAGGGATAGGAAACCGCCTGGGTTAAGCTCAAACCCTTAGGACTTACGCAAACAGGAATAACAAGGGCCGGCCTGCTGAGGCAGTCGTCTTGCCTGAGCCCGTTTTGCACAAGTCATGTCCCTGTCCACTGCCCACAAGAGCCGCCAATGCGTTCAAGCCGTCTTCTGCCTGTGTCCATGGTCTATGTCGCAGCTGCTTTGCCCGGGCTCGCCCTGGCCGACGCCGGCAGCCTCAGTGTCTCCGGCAATCGCGCGCCCATCACCGAAGTCATGCTCTATCCCGGCATCGCCGCCGTACAGCGCGAGGCACGCATCGACGCCCAGACCCGCCTGCTCAGCTTTGAATGCCTGCCCGCCAGCGTGGATACGCAGAGCCTGCAGATCAGTGGCGACGAAGGCGTGCGCGTGGGTGAAATCAAGACCCTGATGCAGTCCAGGCAGGTGGCGGCCAAGGAATGCACCAGCCCGCTGGATCAGCAGATTCGCGCCCTCGAAGATCAGCTCGCGAACATCGAGGCCGAAGAAGGGGCAGCCCGGCTGGTGGGCGATTTTCTGCAGGGCATGAGCAAGCCCGGCGACCAAGCCAGAACCAGCCCCGCTCAGATCGCCGGCACCAGCCAGGCCCTGCGCCAGACCAGCCGCGACAACAGCCTGCGTGCTCACCAGATTCAGCGCCAGAAGCAGGATCTGCTGGCACAGCTTCAGCCCCTGCGCCAGGAGCGCGACCGCACGGGCTCCGAGCAGTCTCAGGTCATGAAAGTCAGCGTGCAGCTGGCCAGCCCGCGCGCGGCCAATGTGCGCCTGAGCTACCAGGTGCGCGGCCCCAGCTGGCAGCCCAGCTACCGCGCTCAGCTGAACACCGCCAGGCAGCAGGTGCAGCTGGAGCGTCAGGCCCTGGTCGTGCAGGCCAGTGGCGAGGACTGGAGCAATGTGCGCCTGCGCCTGTCCACCGGACAGCCCGGCCGCAACACCCAAGGTGTCATGCCGCGCCCCTGGACGGTGGATATCGCTCAGCCACTGCCCCCTGCCGCACCGGCACCGGCCCCCGTCGCCATGATGGCGCGCAGCGGAGCCAGGGCGATGCGCGAAGAGGCAGCGGCACCGGACTTGCCAGCACTCGATGTCTCCAGCATCAATACGGCCTACAGCACGCAATTCATCGTGCCGTACAAGATCAGCGTGCCCTCCAGCGCCGAGCGCATCACGCTGTCGCTAGGTCAGGAAAATCTGGCCACCAGCTTGCTGACCCGCACCGCGCCGGCCATGGAAGAGGCAGCCTATCTGATTGCCACGCTGCAGGCTCCGCCAGGCATCTGGCCGGCGGGCCCGGTAGCGCTGTTCCGGGACGAGGCGCTGGTTGGCAATGGCAGACTGGACTTTGGCAACGCTCAGGCGCTGGCGCAAGGACTGTCTTTTGGTCGCGATGACAACGTCGTGGTGCGCCGCCTGCCTGCGCAAAGCCATACCGGCAGCGGCGGCTGGGCCAGCAGCAAAACCGAGCGCAGCATCGCACGCAACTACGCCGTGGAAAACCGCCACAACCAGCCCATCGCGCTGCAGGTGCTGGACTCGGCTCCTGTTTCGCGCAATGAGCAGATCAAGGTGCAGTCGCAGTACAGCCCGCAGCCTGCCACCACCAGTTGGAATGCGCAAAACGGCATGGTTGCCTGGGAGCAGAATCTGGCCGCCCGCAGCACCGCCCAGTTCCAGGCCACGCACCAGATCCGCTTCCCCGAAAACCAGCCCATCTCCGGCCTGCAATAAGGCAGCGCGTATCATCACGCCATGACGGATGATCTATCAAATAGCGCCGCAGCGCATACAGATATTGCGCAGGCAGCTATCAATAACAAAGCACGCAACGGCATGAGTGCGGCAGCAATCGCCCACCCCAGCGTGGGGTTCATGCTGCAGCATCCGGCCCATTTGATTGCTCTGGGCTTTGGCTCCGGCCTGCCCCGCGTCGCCCCCGGCACGGTGGGCAGCCTGTGGGCCTGGCTGGCCTATCTGGTGCTGGCACTGTGGCTGAGCCCGGCACAGATCGGCTGGCTGATTGCCGCCAGCATTCCCCTCGGCTGGTGGGCCTGCACCGTCACCGCAAGGCATATGCGCGTGGCCGACCCCGGCCACATCGTCTGGGACGAAGTGGTCGCCATGTGGATTGTTCTGTGGCTGTGCATGCCCATGGGCTTCTGGGGGCAGCTGGCCTGCTTTGCGCTGTTCCGCTTTTTCGATGCCGTCAAGCCCCAGCCCGTCAAATGGGCCGACCGCCTGTTCAAAGGCTTCGGCCCGCGCGGCGGCTGGGGAATCATGTGGGATGACCTGGTTGCTGCCTTCTGCACCCTGCTGGTCGTGGCCCTCTGGCGGCATTTCTTCTGACCGCGTGAGTCCTGGAGGAGACGATGAGCAAACAAGAAGCCCATATCGAAGAACTGGTTCAGCAACTGGCAGCCAGACTGAGCGACAAAGGCTGGATGCTGGCCACCGCCGAAAGCTGCACCGGCGGCATGATTGCCGCAGCCTGCACCGATCTCGCAGGCTCCAGCCAATGGTTCGAGCGTGGTTTCGTGACCTACTCCAACGAGGCCAAGACCGAGATGCTGGGTGTGCCCGCCGAGCTGATCGCCAGGCACGGAGCCGTCAGCGAGGAAGTCGTGCGCGCCATGGCCGAGGGCGCTCTCCGTCACTCGCGCGCCCAGGTCAGCATTGCCGTAACGGGGGTTGCGGGCCCAAGCGGAGGCTCTGCCGAAAAGCCTGTGGGCACGGTCTGGGTGGGCTGGGCAGTCCAGAACGCCATCCATAGCCAGTTGCTGCAGTTGAGCGGCAGCCGCAGCAGCATCCGCCTGGCCACCACCCGCCGCAGTGTTGAGCACCTGCTGTCCGCCATCACTCCACCAGCACCACATTGCGCCCAATGCAATTGAGCTGTGCGCCGATATCTGTCTGGGCCAGATTCAGGCCCAGCAGATTCAACACCAGGTTCAGCACGGCATCGAGCACCAAGGTCAACGGCGCAAGAACCACGGCCAGCAAAGAGCCAAGCAAGCCCAGCTGATCCGTCAATGACTGGATCAAGCTCTCCACCAGATTGCTCTGGTAGATGGTTGCCCATTTGGCCGGCTCGCTCAGGTTCGGAGGATTCTGATAGTCAAGCCTCTGGGTTTTCGAGAGCAGCGGTATCTTGACTTCTACAGGGATCGACAACTTGGGGATCAATGGCAGCGGAAGAATGTCGACCGCGCCTTTCAAGGCCACCGTTCCCACTCCCGTGACGCCATTCACGCTCATGCTTTTCTGAGGCGAGCACATATGGTCGGTCAGCAAGGCGCTGCCTTGCGCCAGCTTGACATCCAGAGACAGGCTGGCGGCGACCAGTGCCAGATTCAGCTTCAGCCCGGTCACCAGATCGATCTGGGATGTCTTGGCTTCAATCCTGTCCCTGACCGGATCACCGATCGCACTTTGCGGCGGCTCAATCACCTTCAGGTTCAATCCAACCTCGACCAGACCCAGATTGAGATTGACGCCCACCTTGGCCGCATTCTGGCTGTTGGCCAGTTGCGCAACCGTGCTCACCAGGTCCAGAACATTCACGTCCGTTCTCAGAGCCGCCGACCCGAGGCCCGTGCCCAGCTTGAGAATATCCTGCAGCGCGATCTGAATATTGCCGACCCCCAGCGCCAATGCATTGAGCGCATTGACAGCCGCCAGACTGCCTTGCTGCGGCAAGGCATCCAGCATTGCCAGCATGACCTTGTCCAGCGTGACCTTGGTCTTTACGACCTGATCGTAATCACCGACATTCAGACCGGCCCTGACGGCCAGGGCATCGAAAAAACTCAACAAGCTGATGTTCGCATTGGCGATGCCCTGCCATCCGGCAACGCCCAGATTGATCTTGCCTCCGAGCATCCCGCCGACGACCGCATCCAGAAGGGCTGACTTTTCCGTATCCAGTGTCAACAGGGTCGAACGCACGGATAGTCTGGCGATCCTGGCCGACTGCATTGCTGTGGCCTGGGCCGATATCTGGCGCCCTCTTTCGGCTCCGGCGGCAAAGACAAACAGGAACGGAACTGTCCTCTGAAAAGACACCCTGCATGCATTGATTTCGCTGGCCTTGCTGGCGCTGCCAAAGAAGGGGCTGGCGCTTTTGTCCCAATGCCCGGCCTGTGCAGTCACAAGCTCGGAGACCACACTACCGTTGAGCGTCAGATTTCTCTCTGCATTGGTGCGACAAGAGTTCTGATCCAGAGCACCACTGGCCCCCGCCAGAGCTGCCAGATCCGCAATCTTCTGCAACTCGCGCTTCTGCCAGAACACATTGCCGATATCGATGGTTGCCAGGCAGATCACGGCAATCATCAGCCAAATCGCACCCAGCATCGCCACGGAACCCGATTGGCGACGAATGCGATCACGGCACAGGCCTTTGGCAAAAGACTGCATGCACAGAGCCGCTGTGAGCGATTAGCGACTACCGCCCGTTGAACTGCCCACCTGTGTTTCAGAGCTCTCCGGGATTTTGTGGGTAAAACTCTCCAGATAGCGCTGATAGGTGCGCTGGGCCACATCGCTTGTCACGGGATAGGCATTGCGCGATGCGTACTGACCGCTGGCCTGCAGCGCCAGCAGATAGCTGGTGGCCTCGCCCACACGATTGCTTGCCGGCGGTGTCAGGGACGCATTGCCGGGGGCCGGTGTCTGTGTCACCGCGGCCTGCGCAGTTGCTGCAGGCATCGCTGCCGCACTTCGGGGTGCACTCATATTGCTCACGCCCGTGCCGGAGCCGGTATTGCTGCCGGCCTGCGCCAAGGCGACCGAGGCCATGCCCAGTGCCATCAACGCCAAGGTGAATGTTCGGGCCCGCTGGATGAATGCTGTCTGCGTATTCATGAGAACTCCTTGAAGGTTCAGGGCCAGGCACGCTCGGGCGCACCCTTCTTGGCAGAAGCTGCCGGCTTGCTGCCGGCATCTTCATCGGGCGTCTCGAAAAACAAGCCGCCCGCCGCCGCGCGCTGGGGCAGCATGGCTTGCACGGCCTGCTTGCCACCGGATTCACCGCTCTGACGCACTGCGACAGGGTTTGCCGCAGCCATCACCACGGCAGCGTCTGGCACCGATCTTGTCGGGCGCACGGGCTGGCGCGAGATCACGGGCTGCGGTGCAGGCTCGGCTTGCAAAGCCGTTGCTGGCCGCGTCTGCTGCACTTTGGCGGGCATCGCCTCGGTAAGCAGAGGCTGTGCAGGCTTGGGCGTCTCCTGCTTCGCGGACCGAGAAGCCGTCGCCATGGCCGCCTCCGGCGGCGGTGCCGTTTTTGCTATTGATACAGGAGCTTTTTGCGCTTTATCTACAGTGATTTCAGACTGTTTTATATCTGAAATCCTTTCCAATGAAGCGGTAACTGCTACATTGACAGGAGCATCCATTGCCTGCACAGGCACAGGCGGCGCGTAGGCATAGGTTTGCGCAGCCGCCGGCATCAATGGGCTCGCGCCCTGGCCGGGGTGACGCGGCCGCCCTGCATCGAAGCTGCCTCCAGAGACCATCCACTGACCACCGCCGGACGCCCGCTCCACACTCTGCGCCACCATAGGTTGAGCCTGGGGCAGCGGCAACAGAGTCTGGGGCACATGGGAGCGAGACGACACCGACCCCGGTGCCTTGACTACCACTACCGGAGCCTGTGCGGCTTCAGGCTCCGGTGCGGGCTTTTTTGCGGCGGGCACCTCCTGCACTGCAGCAGGCTCTGGCGCTTCGGCGGATTTCCCGGAGCTGGCCACGGCCTCGGGGGCGGTCTTCACTTCCGGACGAGAGAGGTTGACGACCTTTCCGGTCGCAGCCTCAGCAGGCTTTGCGGCGGCCAGACTGGCAGCCCTCAGCCACTGCCCGGCCTGCTCCTTGACCAGTTGCTGGGTCTGTGCGTCCAGCTTGCGCTGGCGCATGAATTCCTCAGCCTGCGCGCTCTGGCCGCTGACCATCATGAACAGGCTCAGGTTGACGTTGGCCTGTGCGTCCTCGGGGTTGAGCTGCGCCGCCTGCATCAAGGGAATGCGCGCTGCGTTCAGATCATGCGCACGCAGATAGGCATAGCCCAGATCGGTCAGCAGGCGCGAGTCCACGGGATTGCTCATGCGCGCCTGCTCCATCTGCTGAGCAGCACTGCGAAAGTCGCCCTGCTCGGCGGCCACACGGCCCAGGCCGTAGCGCGCGGCACCATCCTTGGCACTGCCCAGCAGGCTCTGGTAGATGGGGATGGCCGCACTGAGCTGGCCCACCTGACGCAATGCATCGGCGCGCAACAGCCGCGAGTCGCTGGAAGCGCCCCATTGCTTGTCCAGTGCGTCAAGGTGAGCGATGGAGGCATACCAGAGCGACTTGGACTGCATCTGCTTGACCAGAGAAAGGTAGGTGTCCTGCGTGTCGACCACCGCCTCCTTCTCCAGCGGCCTGTCTGCCGCAGCCTTGGCCGCAGGCGAGAGCACGGGCTGACTCTGCCCCAGCAGATTGCCCATGCTGGAGCAACCCGACAGAAGGGCTATGCTTGCAGCCGCCAATGGCAGCATCAGATATCGGCTTTCTTTTTTCATTTTGTCATCCCTCCCAATGCCCGAATCACGGCCAGGAACCCCGGTCCGGCGGTAATGATGATCAGGGCCGGAAGCAGCGTCACCACCATAACGCCAGTCATCTTGACCGAGATCTTTCCAATCATCTCTTTCATCTTGGCCTTGCGCTGCTCGCGCAGACGTTCGCCAAACACGCGCAGCGGCTCCTGCACGGCTCCGCCGTATCTGTCGATCTGGGTCATCAGCGATGTCAGGTTGGCCAGGTTGTCGCTCTGATAGACCTCGCTCATGCGAGCAAAGGAACGCTCGCGCGTTCCGCCCCGGCTGTACTGCTGGTTGGCCAGTTGTATCTCTCGCGAGAGCACGGGCATGACATTGCCAAAGTCAGAGCCGATCACCTGCAGGGTCTGGTCCAGACTCATGCCCGTGCCTTGCAGCAAGCCCAGCAAGTCGACGAGCAAAGGCAGCTCGCGGGCCACGCTGGCCCTGCGGCGGCGCGCCACGCTGCGCAACACCCATTTGGGAAGCAAAAAACCGATGGTGAAAGCGGCAAACAGATACAGCAAAAATTGCTTGCTGCCCGAAAAAACAAAGGCAGCAAGCAGCGAAAGCAAGACCGAAACAACGCAGCGCGCTATCAGGTATTGCAGCTGCGCGCGAGTCGATCCCCAGCCGCATTTGCTCAGCAAAATGCGGTCTTCCTGTGCAACCAGCGCCTTGCCCAATGATGTATTGAGCCAGTGCGCTGGCAGCTCGCCGTCGCCATTGAGCGAGCGCAGCAGATCTGCGGGCCTGGCAGGCAACGTCGTCTCTTTCGCCGCAGCCGCACCGCTGCGGCTCAGCGCATCCTGCACGACCCGACTGCTACGTTCACGACGCTGATGCGCATAGGCAATCAAAGCCGCGCCGACCAGCGCCGCCAAGGCCAAAAATGCAACACTCAACATCAGCAAAAGACGGGATGTCTCCATCAGTCAGCCCCCTCATCGAGCTTGGCCATGCGGTAGAGCAACACAACACCAAAGACCTGCAGTGCCGCCGCTGCCCAGATGATGTTGCGGCCACTGGCGTCATTCCACATATTCAGAAAATAGCTCGCGTTGAAGGAAATGATCAGACAGCACACAGCCACCGGCAGCAGGCTCAACACCCAGGCGGACATGCGCGTTTCGGCCGTCATGGCCGAGAGATCCTGCTCGGCCTGCTCGCGGTCACGCATGAAGTGGGCCACACGCTCCAACAACAAGTCCACCCGGCCGCCATAACGCACGCTGATGCGCAGAATAGCTGCCAGCAGGTGCAGCTCGTCCAGCCTGGTCTGCCTCGCTACATGGGCCACCGCATTTTCCAGATCCATGCCCGCGCGGGCCAGACTGGCGGCTTTTTCCATGACCGACTGCAACGGGTCTTTGGTGCTGGCTGCTGCCATCTGGAACGCTGCCTGAACGGAGTTGCCAATGGTCACCAAGCGCACCGTGTTGTCGAGAAAGCCGGGCAACTGCTGCGTGAGCCTGGCGCGGTACTTCTGTGCCCGCGTGTAAAGCAAAAAGAAGAAGCCAATCCCCAGCAGCACCAGCGCGGCACTACCGGCCAGCCAGCCGACCGCAAGGCCAACGGCCAGAAAAGTCGCAGCAATCAAGACCAGCCCGCCATAGAAAAGCCTGGCACCGACCGTCCCCAACAAAATCGCGGGAACCGGCCAGCCCGTTCTCTTTTCATTGCCCAGCAAGGCATCCGCCACGGAGCCGTCAAAAGCCGATGCCGCTGCATCCTTGGCGACAAACCCGGCGGCAGCTGCAGCACTTTTCTCCAGACTCTGCTCCAGATGCCGGGTCATACGGCGCGTCTTTTGCTGCCGGCTGACAACCATCCACAGCACCATGGCAGCTGCAGCCATCAGCAGCGCCAGACTCAGGAGTAAAAACGCATGGCTAGCCATGGCGCAGCCCCACTTGGCTTGCGCCGTTACCTCCCGCGTGCTGCAGCACCGCGCGATAGCGTGCCAGCTTTGGCGTATGAGGCACCATGCCCAGCGTGGTCCAACGCTCCAGATCCTCGCCGTCGGGCTGGGGCAGCAGCTCGTGACGATAGAGCTCCTGCGTGGCAATCACGCTATCGATAATGCCCGTGACTTCGGTGATCGATGTGATGCGCCGCTTACCATTGGGCAGGCGGCTGATCTGCACGATGAAGTCGAGTGCATTGGCAATCTGGCGGCGCAGGCTGACCTCGCTGCCCTGAAAGCCCGCAAAGCCCGCGAGCATCTCCATACGGTGCAGACACTCGCGAGGAGAGCTGGCATGGATGGTGGCCATGGAGCCGTCGTGACCGGTGTTCATGGCCTGCAGCATCTCCAGCACTTCCGCGCCGCGCACCTCGCCCACCACAATGCGATCCGGGCGCATGCGCAGGCTGTTGCGCAGCAGGTCCCGAATGGAGACCACCCCCGCTCCTTCAAAGCCACCGGGGCGGCTTTCCATGCGCACCACATGAGGGTGAGGCAGCGTCAGCTCGGCCGTATCCTCAATCGTCACCACCCGCTCATTGGCGGGGATAAAGCCCGCAATCGCATTGAGCATCGAGGTCTTGCCGCAACTGGTGCCGCCGCTGATGAGAATATTGCAGCGCTCGCGCACCGCCAGCTCCAACAAGCGGGCCATGCCTTCGTCCATGGTGCCGAAATCAACCAGATCCTGGACCCGCAGCGGATCATTGCGAAACTTGCGTATGGATACCGCCGGCCCGTCCAGCGACAACGGCTCGATCACCACATTGATACGGCCACCGTCCGGCAAGCGCGCATCGACCATGGGCGTGGATTCATCGAGGCGGCGGCCCAGCGGGGAGATGATGCGACGCACGATGCGCAGCACATGGGCGTTGTCGGTGAAGTGCAAGGCCTCCTGCTGCAAAATTCCCTTGCGCGAGACAAAGACGCGCTGGTAACCGTTGATCAGAATGTCTTCCACTTCCGGATCTGCCATCAGGTCATCCAGCGGCCCCAGCCCCGACAGTTCCTTGTTCAGGGCCTGTGCAATCCATTGCACCTCCTCGTCGTTGACGGGAAAGCGCTGCTGACGCACAAACTGCTCCAGCTCCTGGTGCACAAACTGGCGCACACGGCTGGTTGACCATTTGGCAAACACCGCGCCGAGCTCCTCCACACGCGTGAGCAAATGCTCGTGTGCGACGTTCTTGATCAGCAGCAGCTGCTTGGAGTCCGAAAAATGACTGCTTTTTTCGGCGAAAACAATGTCCATGCTCATTCGCCTCTCCTCAATCGCTTGGCCCATTGCCCCAGAACGCCCGGCGCTGGCACCGCGACCTTGTCGGCTGCAACCGCTCCGCTCAGCAATGCTCTGGCCATGCTTCTGACACAGGTCACATAGGGATCACCGCGCAGCGACTGCGACAACAGCTGACCGCAGCTGGCCGCATTCAGCAAAACCGTGGATCGGTCCGGAACCACGTGCAGCAGCTCCAGACCAAGGCGCTGCGCAACCTCTTTGGCGGGCAGGCCGGCTTGTGCATTGAAGCGGTTGAGCACCAGCTTGAGCGTGCTGCGATTCACGCCCTTGGCATCAAGCTCCTTGAGCATCTGAGCCGTAGACACGATGCCTCCCAGCGACTGGTCACAAACCACCCAGCCCTGTCCGCTCTCGCGCAGCAAAGGTGCCAGAAAATCAGCCTGTACCATACCGCCCAGATCGATCACCTGCACCCCAAGCAAGCTCTTGAGCGTGTTGACTACGCCCGCTGCAGCCGCAGGGCTGACTTCGCGCAACATGCCCAGATCGGAAGGCCAGGCCAGAGTCACAGCGCCGGTGGAGTGCTTTGCAAAGGCCGATTCGATCAATGTCGCGTCCAGGCGGCGCGTATTCTGAACCGCATCCACAAAGCTGAAGTCACCCGCGATGCCCAGATACAGCAAGCCATCGCGTGCAGGCAAACCCAGATCCAGCAATGCCGCATGTGCGGATTCATCCTGCGGCAACTGACTTGCGCCAAACGGCCTGGCAACCTGCTTTCTGTTCTTGCTGCCTCGCACGTCATAGGCATGCATTTCCTGGAACATCACGGCCAGATGCGTTGCCAGCGTAGTGACACCCATCCCGACACGTGCACCCAGCAAAGGCAGGGAGAAACCTTTGGTTTCCGGCTCCAGTGCTACAGCCGCAGGCAGTTGACTGCGTGCATGCATCTGATGCCTGACGGCTGCATTGGCCTCGCCTTCGGACGCATCCCAGTCAATGAATTCGGCCACACCGCAGCGCAGGGCTGCACGCATGGAAGCGGGCTCGGCAGCAGATCCAGCGCCCATGATCACCACACTGGGGAATGCGGCACGCAGTTCGCCGACCAGGGCGATGGCAGCCCCCGTCATGGGAGCAGAGAAATCCACCACCACCACGCCAAGCCCTGGCACCGAAATCGCAGCGTGAAGCGCTGCCAGATCGCCCGCCACCGGTATCACTTCCGCATCGCTACCCAGGGCACTCGCCAGCCAGAAAGCGTGCGATGACGACTGCGTTACCAACACCACGCGTGCATTGACGTGCACAGACCCTGGCTGCGCCGTATTGAGCTGGGAGGAGTCCATGCGCATATTCATGTCTCTACTCTGGCGCTCAGCGCGAGAAGCCCGGCGCCACGCTGGACGACAGACCACCCGCCACCCATGGGCCCCACACCGCAGGATCACGCTGCTCGGTGCGCCCGGGCAGCAGCGGCTCCACATTCACATCGCGGGCCAGCGGCTTGACCAGGCGCGGCGTCACCACAATCGCCAGCTCGCTTTCCTTTTGCTGGAACTCCTGACGCTTGAACAGCACACCCAGAATCGGGATATCGCCCAGCAATGGAACCTTGTCGGTGCCCGATGTGGTGTTGCGGCTGACCAGGCCGCCAATCACAAAGCTTTCGCCGTCGCCCAGCTCCACCGTGGTATCGGCACGGCGAGTGGTGATCGAAGGGACGGTCGCGCTGTTCAGGACAATGGTGTTGGCATAGTCCAGTTCGCTGGCCTCGGGCGCTACCTTGAGCACGATGCGATCGTTGGACAGCACCGTGGGAGAGACCGTCAAACCAATGCCGTAAGGCTTGTACTGAATGGCCACCATGCCCGTGCCCGCAGGCACGGGAACCGGCACTTCGCCGCCCGACAGAAAGTTGGCGCTTTGGCCGGACAAGGCCACCAGGGTCGGAGCCGCCAGCACCCGCGCCAGGTTGTTGCCTTCGAGCATGCCGATATTGACCCCGATGCCGGCCTTGTCGAATTGCATCAGCAGGTTGAAGGCCTGGGTCAAAGGATTCGCTGTGGCCCCCGTCGTGGAACTCCCACCGCTTGAGCCATAGGAGCCGCGTCCAAAAATACCAAAGCTGAAGCCCGAGCTGTTGGGAGACGTGCTGAAGAGGTTGAGCCCCACCTTCTTCATCTGGGTCTTGTTGAACTCGACTACCTTGACATCGACCTGCACCACATTGCTCTTGAGCTGGACGCTGGAGAGGTCCACTGTCTTTGCCTTGTCGGCGGACTGCGCGTTCGCCAGCTCGCCGGCAAACTGCTGCTCTATCAGGCTGGAAGCCTTGGCCGTGCGCAGTTCCACGCGCTGCTGCACATTGAGCATATAGGTCTGCGCCTGGGCTTCACCGCGCGGCCAGACCATGAACGATGTACTGCCAGGCTTGAGCGGGCTCAGCAGGATCTTGGCGGCAGCCCCCTTGCCCGCACGTTTGATATGCACAGCGGCGATCGTGTCGTCGCCGATGGCAATGCGTTCCACACCGCCGGGCAGGTTCAGCTCATGCTGAGCGCCCATGACCAGCTTGATTTCCCTGGCTGCTGTTGCTTGCTGCGCTCGGCTTTCGCCTGCATTGGGCGCCTGCTGCGCAAGGGCCAAGCCTGTGACGGCGCTCAATGACAGACCGCAGAGCAGATACAGCGGCTTCATTGACAGGGTGCGGGGCGAGATCATAGACGTCTTGTTATTCATAGCTCAGTACCGCACGGTTTGGGAATTGGCGCCACGCACGAATTCAACGGGCAGGGAAGGATCTGCGGATGCTGTACGTGTGCGCGGCACGGCAGGCTTGGCGACACCAGCGGTCATGGGCCTGGCCGCAGTCGTGCGGGCTGCCGAAGTGCCTGCAGAACCAGCCAGGCTGCTCATGGCCACACCGGCCTGCGCTGCGTCGGCACCTTCCAGCGCAGCGGCAGCAGAGCCCTTGGTCATGGCGACGGTCAATACGCCAGGCAGCGGAGCAAACTTCTCGCTATCCGGCTCGGTCATGTCCGTGGGATTGCGCAGTGCCAGCAGCAAGCTGCCATTGGAGCCGCCCAGCAGCAACTGATTGACCTCGGCCACCGGCACCGCAAGTACCGCAGTTCTGGCGTTGTCGGGAGCCTTGGCCGGCTGCTTGCCCTCTGTTTTCTCCGCCGAGCTCAGAGCATCCACCGATGCCGCACCATAGGCCAGCACGCGCTTGCGCGAAAGCAGCAAACGCGCCTGGCTCTGGTCGATTTCATTGCCATCGCGGCGCAGCGCAAAGAACACATCGACAAAGTCACCAGGTCTGATGCGATTGCCGGCGCCAATGCTTTCATCGACCTTGACCGCGACTGCACGCTCCCCTTCAGACAACTTGAGCGCCAGGCCAGTCACCATTTGCCCTTGGAATACGGGCGCGCCCTTGGGAATGTCCACCGCAGGAACGGCGCCAATGGCTGCCTGAATCTCGCCATAGGCACCATCGGGTTTGGCAGGCAACTGCGTGAGCTGCAGATCCTCGGCCTTGAGTGCCTGGCCTGCGGGAATGGCCTGCGCAGCCACCACCACGCTCATGCTCGCATTGGATTTGTTGTCGCTGGCGAAAGCTTGATCCTGCGGGGCCGGCGCCTGAGGTGCCCTGGCGAGCATCCATCCATAAACGCCCAGGGCCAAGGCCACCGCCAGCAAAACCCCGACCGCGATCTTTGCGACATTCACCATAACGTTCCCTCTTCTTACTGGGCCTCAAGGAGCAAGGCTTTATCGTTCTCAGTCAAGCAAGCTAATTTGAGCGACCGCTTGTCCCCGCAAAAGACTGGGAGTGGGCAGACTCAACACAGACCCCAGCAACCTTGGAATCAGCGGTGCAGAGGCATAGTTGTAATTCACCTGCATGGTCACGCAGTTCACCAGGCTGGCATCGTTGGAGGCAGTGAAAGATGCTGAGCCCGTGCCACACAGACCAGGCGTGGCATGCAGACCCGCAGCATTGCTGACTCCTGCGCTGCAGCCTGCAGAGCCCAAGCCGGTGCCCATTCTGGAGAGCCAATCCGTCGACAAGGCCGCCGTGGCGCAGGCTGCAGCCAAGCGGGCCTGCAACTGCGCTGGCTTGGTCATCGCGCTGCCGGAGGGAGCCGAGGGATATCGCACTGCGGCTCTTGCTCCTTCGGCGGCAGCCAAGGTCAAGGTCTGCTGTGCAGCAAAGATTAGGCCGTAAGTGATGATGGCGTAGAAAATCAGAAAGAAGATGGGAAAGACAATGGCAAATTCAATGGCTGCCGCACCTTGCTGTTGCTTTAATTGCATGCCCCTCCTTTCTTCTTGCTATTTATTAAGCATCAGAACAACTACCGTCGCCAACGATAGATAGGTAACATAAGGAATGAATCTTCTCCTATTCTCCTGGTGACTATCACTCCAATTTACTACCGGAACATGAAAATACTTCAAATCACTTCGCGCCACTAGGCCATGAACCACCGCAAATACGCAACTCAATGCCCATATAGACAATAATAAACTCCAGCCTACCCAAACTCCGAGAACAGTTGCAAATTTAACATCGCCAGCACCCATCATTCCTATTGAATAAAAAATCAAAAGAATAACAAATGCCGAACCTGCCCCTATCAATCTATCTTTTACAGATATATTTATGAAATCGTATTCAAAATTAGTCAACAATATAATTATTATTAATAAAAAACCAGCAAGCACAATCCAGTTAAAACACTTTCTATAGACAACATCACCTGCTGCGGCTATGCAAAGCCACAGCAGAAATGTCATGCCAACTAACACGTTAGTTGCCTCCAGAGCCAGCCCCCCCATTGGTGACAGCAACAGTTCCTAAAACATCGGTGATTCGCGTAAAAAGATTACCAATTGCATTACGAACTCCCTCCAAGGAGACGATCAAACCGACTGCAATCAGCCCTGCGATCAGGCCGTACTCAATCGCTGTTGCACCTTCTTCATCACGCCAGAATTTGATGATTTGGTCTTTCATGACTAGCTCCTTCAACAATCAGGTTTGTAGATCGCTGTGGCTGTTTTCGACCACCGCGGAACCTATCTTACGAAGCAAGAAACATCTTGAAATATTTGAAATAGCTATCAACAAATATGCAGCATAGCCCTCAACAATTTCACCCCTCGGGCAAGCAGGCACTGCCGCACAAAAAACCCCAATAAAAACAATCACTTCACAAACTGAAAGAGATCATCTGCAATTTTCCCGACGAATCCCTCACGTGTAGCTTCCGGTTCAATCTACGCAATCTTCATTCATTTCCTACAAGCTATTGGATTTCATCCTACATTCAGCAATCGGGTTAACCCTTGTTCTTGAATGAAAAAACAAAAAGGCCTGTCGTTAACAGGCCTTTTTGAAACAAAAGAGATCGCTCAATACAGCGACTCGGAAATCATTGCAGAGCTTTAATCAGTTTGAGAGCAATGTCCTGCAGCGGTGGCTGCAGTTTTCTATAGCAGTCGAGCAAGCGCTGCTCATCGCAGGGTAGCGATGCGGTCTCGGAATGCAGACCGGCCATCAATTCCAGCGCCGTGGTCTGCAGGGCGACGGCCAGTCTTGCCAGCGTGTCATTTTTGAGAGTGCGAATGGCTCCCGACTCGATCTGCGAGATGGCGGATGCAGTGACATCCGCCATCTGCGCCAAGCGTCCCTGGCTCAAACCCAGCGCCTGTCGCCGGGCGCGTATGCGCTCACCTAAATGCGTCATCTATCCCACCCACTCACACGACACGGCAATGCCTGCGCAAATGCTACGCGGCCTTTATTGAGTTTGAGCCTCCCGACGACCGAGACGCCTTGGCACAGGGCTTGGCAACGCAGCGCCCCCTGACTCGGAGGCAGCACGCAAAGACCGCCCTGCGGCGGTGCTCCCGCCCCTTGGCGGGAAAGCGCTCAAAGCGCCTCAGGCGGTGGCCCTGGTCAGGCCCCGTGGCACTTCTTGAACTTCTTGCCGCTACCGCAGGGGCAGGGGTCATTGCGGCCGGGCTGCTCGCCCTTGACGATGGTTTCCTGGCGGGGGCCCATGCTCTTCCACAGGCGGTACAGGTCATACACGGCCCAGATGGCTTCGCCAAAGGCATCCACACGTTCCTGGCTGGTCGAGGCGGGGCCGGCTTCGTCGTACAGATTCAGAGCCGGCTCGTCGGTGTCGTCTTCGGTCAGGTTGACGATGAACTCCATGGCCGCATCCAGCAACTGGGCCGCTTCCTTGTCGCGGGGCGCCGCCCATTCGTCGGCCCAGTTCTCCACCACGAACATGAAGCCCAGCGCCCACACTTGCGAGAACGAGGGCACTTCTTCGTCAGCCAACTCAGCCTGCTCGGCTTCGGGCAGGATGGCGATGGCGCCACGCGTGTCCAGAGCTTCGGGCTGGAAGGCGGCGTCATCTGCCAGGGACTTGATGTCGGCATCGAGCTGCTCGCGCACTTCGGCCAGGCGCAGCTCGAACAGCTCCATGAAACGTGCCTGCTGGGCCTCGTCCTTGAAGACTTCCAGCTTGGGCAGGGGCTGGCCTTCGGCCACTTGCAGGGCTTCGCCATCGCCCAGCAACATGGGCATGTATTCGGCTGCGGCGATGGGGCGGCGCGTGCAGACCAGAGCGGTCAGGAAACCGTCACAGAATTCCCACTGGGGAATTTCTTCGCCGCGAGTGCGCAACTCATCGAGCAGCGCATCCAGCTCTTCGAGCTGATCGTTGCTCAGTGCGCCCTCGGGCATGTCGACGAGGACCGAGTCTTCTGCTGCGGAGTTAGGTGCTTGTTCTTGCATAGGGAAAGGCTTTTATGATGGCCCGGACCGTTTCATCACTATCGAAGTGCAGGGCCGGAAGATGGAGCTGGGGGCAGGATGCTCCCGTACAGGCTGGATTTTAGCGGGCCACCATCAACACACCCTGCCATGGGAGTATCTGCAGTGCATCGCTTCTTCAACAGTCTGCCTCTGCGCTATAGCGCGCTAATCATTTCGGTGGTCGTACTGGGCATCTCGCTCTACACGCTGACGACAGCAGACAGGGGGCTTGGATGGTTGATTGCGTCGACCCTGCTGGTGCTGCTGGGCATCTGGGATCTGCTGCAAAAGCAGCATGCCATTCTGCGCAACTATCCCGTCATGGGACATTTGCGCTTCATCTTCGAATTCATCCGTCCCGAGATTCGCCAGTACTTCATCGAAGGCGACACCGAGGCCCAGCCTTTCTCGCGCGCCCAGCGCTCGCTGGTCTATCAGCGTGCCAAGGGCCAGGTCGACAACCGGCCGTTCGGCACCCAGCTTGACGTGAGTCAGCAGGGCTATGAGTGGGTCAACCACTCTCTGCAACCCACCAAGCTCAGCTCGCACGACTTCCGCCTGTGGATTGGAGGCACGCAGGAACAACCCGCTGAAGGAGTGGATCCCTGCACCCGCCCCTATCACGCCAGCGTCTTCAATATCTCGGCCATGAGCTTTGGCGCGTTGTCGGGCAACGCCATCCAGGCGCTGAACCAGGGCGCGAAGATGGGCGGCTTCATCCACGACACGGGCGAAGGCTCGATCAGCCAGTACCACCGCATGCATGGCGGCGATCTGATCTGGGAGGTGGCTTCGGGCTACTTCGGCTGCCGCAATGCGGACGGCACGTTCAGCGAAGAGAAATTCATCGCCAACGCCACTGATCCGCAGGTCAAGATGATAGAGATCAAGCTCAGCCAGGGCGCCAAACCCGGCCATGGCGGCATGCTTCCCGGTGCCAAGGTCACTCCCGAAATTGCAGCAGCACGCGTTATACCCATTGGCGTGGACTGCATTTCGCCGTCCAGCCACAGCGCATTCTCCACCCCTGTGGAGCTGATGCAGTTCATCGCCAGGCTGCGCCGTCTTTCAGGCGGCAAGCCCACGGGCTTCAAGTTCTGTGTCGGTCATCCCTGGGAATGGTTTGCCATGGTCAAGGCCATGCTGGAAACCAATATCACGCCCGACTTCATCGTCGTCGATGGTGCCGAAGGCGGCACGGGCGCTGCGCCGGTGGAGTTTGTCGACCATGTGGGCGTACCGCTGCAGGAGGGCCTGCTGCTGGTGCACAACACGCTGCTGGGAGTGAACCTGCGCCAGCGCATCAAGATCGGCGCGGCCGGCAAGGTCATCACGGCCTTCGACATTGCCCGCATGATGGCCCTGGGTGCCGACTGGTGCAATTCGGGGCGCGGCTTCATGATGGCGCTGGGCTGCATCCAGGCCCAGAGCTGCCACACTGGCACCTGCCCCACGGGCGTCACCACGCAAGACGCCGTGCGCCAGCAGGCGCTGGTCGTGCCCGACAAGGCCACGCGCGTGGCCAACTTCCACAAGAACACCTTGCATGCGCTGCAGGAGCTGGTTCAGGCCGCCGGCCTCAGGCATCCCAACGAGATCACGGCCCACCATATCGTGCGCCGGCTGGACGACACCCAGGTCAGCCTGCTGTCCAACCTGATGCTGCGCGTGGAGCCGGGCTGCCTGCTCAAGAGCCTGGAGCGCCAGCACAAGGTCTTCCAGAACTACTGGCCGCTGGCCACGGCACAGAGCTTTCAGCCGCTGCACGAGCCCGTGTTGCGCCCCTCTGCTGCGGGCAGTTCCGACAACGCGGCACAATCGCAGGCTTTTCCCCAGCGCAACGGCATCTGGACCTGAGAAGCCAGAGCCTCGCGCGCCTGACAGACCCCACGCCGTGCCATCTCAGGATATTTCCGCCCCAGAGCAGATGCCATCTGCGCAGACCGCCATCGATTACCAGGCATTCCTGCGCGAGCATCTGGACCAGCCTCATAGCATCATGCGCTATGAACTCGCGCATGAAACCCTGTGGGTCAAGCGCGCCAACAAGGGCAACCCGGCCCTCAACTACTGGCTGCTGAGCACGCTGGCCAAGCTGTTCCGGGCCGCCGTGCTGCAGCCCGTGCCCAACCCCGGCGGTCCCGAATCCCTGCAAACCGAAGTGCGCCGCCTGCGCAGCTTCATGGCCAAGGGCCTGCGCGTGCCGCAAGTGCTGGCCACGCACGAGCAGGCCTTTGTGATGCGCCATCTGGGCCGCCCGGGCGAAGAGGCGCCGTCCCTGAGCAATGCCATCGAAGATGCGATTGCCCGGGGCGCGCAGCCTACGCTGCAGCTCTGGCAAAAAGGCCTGGAGGCCATCGAGCAGGCGCATGCCCGCGGCGAGGTGCTGAGTCAGGCCGTGGCGCGCAATATGGTGGTCTGCGCCGACGGGGTCATAGGCTTCATCGACTTTGAAGACGACCCTGCGGCCCATTTGCCGCAAGCCGTCTGCATGGCGCGCGATGCGCTCAACTACGCCCAGTCCACAGCGCTGTTCCTGCAGCAGGCAGGTGCGCTGGAGCAGGCCCGACAGGCCTGGCAGCAGTTTGTGCAGCAGCTGCCCGCCGAGGCCCGGCAGGTACTGGAGCGCACCGTCAACAAACTGAGCTGGGTGCGCTTTCTGCCCCGCAGCAAGAGCCTGGGGCGCGACACCCTGCGGGTGCTCGCAGCCCATGACTTGCTGGCGCCTCCCCCGCTCTCCGCCTGAATGCCCTAAAAACAAGAGACGCCAGTACTGTCCTCGACTGGACTGGAAGCCTGAACGCCATGAAAAAAGCCCCGACCGTCAGGTCGGGGCTTCTTGATTCAGGCGTGGGTGCGCTCAGGAGTGAGCGGACACCGCCTCGTTTTCTTCCTGGCCTGCCAGAGCCGCATCCAGCTTGTCGTGGTCCAGCGCGTCTTCCCACTTGGAAACCACCACGGTAGCGACGGCGTTACCGATGAAGTTGGTCAGCGAACGGCATTCGGACATGAAGCGGTCCACACCCAGAATCAGAGCCATGCCGGCCACGGGCACCTCGGGCACCACGGCCAGGGTCGCGGCCAGGGTGATGAAACCAGCCCCCGTCACACCCGCCGCGCCCTTGGACGACAGCATGGCAACCAGCAGCAAAGCGATCTGGTGGCCCAGGGTCAGATGGGTATCGGTCGCCTGGGCAATGAACAGCGCAGCCAGCGTCATGTAGATATTGGTGCCGTCCAGGTTGAAGGAGTAACCGGTAGGCACGACCAGACCGACGACGGACTTGCTGCAGCCGGCTTTTTCCATCTTGTGCATCAGCGAAGGCAGAGCCGATTCGGAAGACGATGTGCCCAGCACCAGCAGCAATTCGTCCTTGAGGTACTTGATCAGCTTGAACACGGAGAAGCCGCACAAGCGCGCCACCGCACCCAGGATCACCAGCACGAACAGGGCCGAGGTGATGTAGAAGGTCAGCACCAGCTCGGCCAGGTTGACCAGCGAGCCCAGACCGAACTTGCCGATGGTGAAGGCCATGGCGCCAAACGCGCCGATGGGAGCGAACTTCATCACGATGTTGACCAGCTTGAACACGGGCTTGGTCAGGGCTTCAAAGAAGCTCAGTACGGGCTTGCCAGCCTCGCCGACCATGGCCAGGGACACGCCGAACAGCACGGCCACCAGCAGCACCTGCAGGATGTTGTCGCCCACGAACGGACTGATCAGCGTCTTGGGGATGATGTCCATCACAAAGCCGGTCAGCGTCATCTCGTGCGACTTGGCCACATAGCCCTTGACGGCCGTCTGGTCCAGATCGGCGGGGTTGATATGCATGCCGGCACCGGGCTGCATCACATTGGCCACGATCAGGCCCACAACCAGCGCCAGCGTGGAGAAGGTCAGGAAATACGCCATGGCCTTGCCGAACACACGACCCACGGCGCTCAGGTGCGTCATGCTGGCGATGCCGGTGACGATGGTCAGGAAGATCACCGGCGCGATGATCATCTTGATGAGCTTGATGAAGGCATCGCCAAAGGGCTTCATGGCCTCGCCATAGGCGGGCTCGAAATGCCCCAGCAGCACGCCCACGATGATGGCGAACACCACCTGGAAGTAGAGCTGACGGTAGAACGGCAAGTGCTCGCGCGGAGCAGATTCGGTGGGCAGAGTGTGCACGCTGCATCTCCAAGATTGCAGGCGCACCACCGTGGTGCGCCGAATTGCTGCCGTTTGTACTCCCGCGCCCTTTTTGTGCCGATAACCCATTGGTATTAGGTCGGGATGCGCTCCTAGGGAGAGCATGCACCAACTCAGGGAAATCCCTAGGCGTCACAATCCGCACTGAACCTGCTCCAGAGCCACACTGGGCTCCTTGATCACCCCACCTCGTCATGCGTCTTGCGCGAAACCTTGCCCGAAACCGACTGTTTCTGACCCTTGTCATCGTGCTCAGCGGCATGCTGCTGAGCATGTGGGCCGCCAGTCGCGTCGCGCTGCAGACCTCTTTGCACGATGAAAGCGAGAGCGTGCAGCGCCAGCTCACGCTCTATGCCCAAGCCATGGTGCAGCGCGTGGATCGCTACCGCACCCTGCCCGAAGTGCTGGCGCTCGATGCCGAACTCAAGAGCGCGCTCAGCCATCCACTCAGCGCCACCGAGGTGGACAGGCTCAACCACAAGCTGGAGCAGGCCAACGGCGCCAGCCAGGCCTCCACGCTGACTCTCATCGACAAAAGCGGCAAGGCCCTGGCCGCCAGCAACTGGCGCGACTCGCACAGCAATGTGGGCGAGGACTACAGCTTTCGCCCCTATGTGACCCAGGCGCTGAGCCAGGGCAGTGGCCGCTTCTATGGCATCGGCCTGACCACAGGACTGCCCGGCTACTTTCTCTCTCAGGCCATTCATGATGAAGACGGCTCGGTGCTTGGACTCATCGCCATCAAGATCCTGTTTCAGGAGCTGGAAGGCGAGTGGAGCCAGTCGCCCGACATTGTTTTCGCCACGGACGAGCATGGCGTGGTCTTTCTCTCCAACCGCGACGAATGGCGCTACCGCCTGCTGGAGCCGCTGTCCAGCAGCGACCAGCAGGTAGTGCGCGAAACCCATCAATACGCGGGCCAGGCCCTGATCGCGCTGGGCTATCGCACCAGCCGGCAGCCTGCCGGCATCGGCATGCTGGCTCACTTCAGTCAGCCTCCGCTGGTCGACCCCATGCTCTGGCTGCGCATGGAACTCCCTGAAAGCCAATGGCAGTTGCACCTGCTGCACGACATCGTCCATAGCCAGACGGCCAGCCACTGGGCGGCAGTGGCCGCCGGCGGCCTGTGGCTGGCCGCATCGCTGCTGGTGCTCTATATCCGACAGCGCCAGCGCCTGGCAGCCCTGCGCCAGCGCAGCCGCAAGGAGCTGGAGACCGTTTTGCACCAGCATGCGCAGGAGCTGCGCACCGCGCAGGACGGCATTGTCCAGGCCGCCAAGCAGGCAGACACCGGACTTTCGCGCAGCCTGCAGCACCTGCCGCAAGGCGTGGTGGTGGTGGACCCGCAGTTGCGGCTGGTGGCCTGGAACTCGCGCTATGTGGAGCTGTTCCGCTATCCGTCCGAGCTGATGCATGTGGGCCAGCCCATTGAGGCCCTGATACGCCACAACGCCAAGCGCGGCCTGCTGGGCAAGGGCGATGTGGAGCCTGCGATCCAGCGCCGGCTCCAGCATCTGCGCAGCGGCAGCCCCCATCTGCACGAGAGCGCCAAGGGCGACGGCACGGTGCTGGAGATTCGCGGCAACCCCCTGCCCGACGGCGGCTTTGTCACCAGCTATGCCGACATCACCAGCTACAAGAACACGGCACGCGAGCTGCGCAATCTGGCCGATACGCTGGAAAAGCGCATTGCCGATCGCACCCGAGACCTGGCCCAGGCCAAACAGGAGGCCGAGCGCGCCAACCGCTACAAGACCCGCTTTGTCGCCTCGGCCGTGCATGACCTGCTGCAGCCGCTGAATGCGGCGCGCATTTTCACCAGCCTGCTGCCCACCTATCTGCACGATGAGGCCGGCCGCCAACTGGCCCAGCGGGTGGACAAGGCGCTGGCCTCTCAGGACGCCATCCTCACCAGCCTGCTCGATATCTCGCGCATGGAATCGGGCCAGCTCGAAGTCCGCGTGCGTGACTTCGCGCTCAGCTCTTTGCTGGAAGTGGTGCACAACAATTTTGCGCTGCAGGCCGAAAGCGAGGGCCTGAGCCTGCACTGCATGCCCAGCCGGCTGATCGTGCGCAGCGACGAGGCCTTGCTGCGTCGCATACTGCAGAACTTCGTCTCCAACGCCATTCGCTACACGCGCAAGGGCCGAATCGTCGTGGGCTGTCGCCGCCAGGGCGACCAGGTGCGCATCGAGGTGCATGACCAGGGACCGGGCATTCCTCTGAGCCTGCAAAAGGAAATCTTCGAAGAGTTCCGCCGCCTCGACGAAGGCCATGCCGACGACCGCGGCACCGGCCTGGGCCTGGCCATTGTGGAGCGCCTGGGCAGATTGCTGGACCATGAGATCGGCCTGCGCTCCACCCTGGGCAAGGGCAGCGTCTTCTGGGTCAAGGTTCCACTGGGCCAGGCCGCCGCATTGACACCGGTCTCCAAGGAGCCTTCTCCCAGCGCCCGTGTGGACAGCCCGCTGCAGGGCCGCACCGTCTGGTATGTGGAGGACGATCCCGCCACCCGCGACGCCACCTGCGCCTTGCTCGAGCGCTGGGGCTGCGATGTGCCGCTGGCCGCCAATGCCCCCGAGGCCCTGGCCTATGCAGCGCCCGGCAATGCTCCGCAACTGGTGCTGCTCGATGTGCATCTGGGCCAGCTCTACGGCCCCGATGTCTATGCCCAGCTCTGCGAGCGCTGGGGCCGACAGCCTCCCGTCATTCTGCTGACCGGCGAAGGCGACAGCACACTGCGCCGTCAGGCGGCCGAACGCGGTTGGGGGTTTCTCGCCAAGCCGGTCAGACCGCCGGCGCTGCGGGCACTGATGAGCCAGACTTTTCTGCGCGGACGAGAAGGCGGCAGCGCCTGAAAACCAAAGTCATTTCCAGCTGCGGCGATTTCAGGGCATCGCACTCTCGCCATGAATTCAGAACCAGCGCCGATCTGCACGCCACGACTGCGCAAGCCCAGTGGCGGATTCTTCGCTATGCTGCAACAGCCTTTGCGGCTTTCAGGCACGCGGGCCGCTCAACCCTGACAGAGACAGCATGCACCATCATCCCGTTGAATCCGCCGTTCCACCCGGCAGCCGCATCGCACAACAATTGGCCGGCTCCAGCTTTCACGACTCCTGGAGCATCGTCTCGGACGCCACAGGCCTGTCTGCACTGGACCACTTCATTCTTGCAGCGCGCAAAACACCGCGCTGGATTGAAATCTGCATGCGTGCGCGCAATCTGATCGGCGGTCTGGCGGGGCTCAAGAACCTGGGCACCTTGTCGGCCCTGCAGCCCGGAAAACCAGCAGCCAGCTACGGCCTTGGCGACAGGGTCGGCATCTTCACGGTGTTCGAGAACACCTTTGACGAAGCCCTGATCGGCGACGACGACAAGCATCTGAAGGTCGTGCTCAGCATTCACCGCAAGAGCGACATCAGCTCCCCGGACGCCGTCATCACTATCACCACCGTCGTGCATGTCAAGAACGCACTGGGCCGCCTCTACATGCTGCCCGTCAAACCCATGCACAGGCTGATCGCGCCCGCCGTGCTGTCCTCCCTGGGAGGACGAACCCATGCCGCATGAGGGAACGCACCTCTGCATGCCTGCTCTTGCTTAGACAGTGGCAAAAGACATGCGCGACTACGACAGCCTGGCTCATCGACACTGCAGCCAAGACATGTGCGTGGAGCCGCCCATGTCACTCATTGCCAATCTGATTGGCTTTGTGCCTGCAGAGGAAGACTTGCACTATGCGCTGGGCTTTTATGCCGGAGGCAGCGGCATTGACGACCGCCTGGCTGTGCGCTGCCGAATCGATCTCGCGCATTGGCCCGATGTGGTCGGCAGACTGCGCCTGAAGTCCGTGCATGACGTATTGTGCGACGCCGGCTGGCAAGAGGATTTCCTCTGGCTGATCGATGCGCAAGATGTAGAAGGCCCGCTCCAGGCCCATTGCCATCGCTTCATCAATGCGGCAAGACAGGATTTTCAGGACGAAGTCGATCATCGCTGGGAGATTTTTTTCTCCCACGGAAGCGATATCAATGCATGGTGTGCCGTCTGGCGTAGCCAGGAGCATCTGAACTATCTAAGCTTCGACCAGGGCTGACATGCCGATGGCAGCCCGTCTCAACACAGGGGGATCGCCAGATGCTGAAGTCCTATCGCGCCAGTTGCCATTGCAGCCGGGTCCAGATTGAAGTCAGCCTGGACCTGAGCCAGCCCAGCTATCGCTGCAACTGCTCCATCTGCAGACGCAGCCGGTTCTGGCCCGCCATCGCCAGCCCCGAAAATTTCCGCCTTATCACGGGCGAGAAGGAGCTCACCCTCTATGTGTTTGGCTCGCAGAAGAACCAGCATTTCTTCTGCAAGCGCTGCGGCATCCGCGTCTTTGGCGTGGGCCACAACACGCCGACAGGCCAGATGTACGGCATCAATATCGGTTGCCTGGAAGAGATCTCGGAGCAGGAGCTGTCGCGAATTCCCGTCACCTATGTCGATGGCATGCACGATCGCTGGGACGCGACGCCGGAGTTTTTTGCGCACTTGTAGCCATCGAACTGCAACGCAAGCTATCAAAACGGAGAGCCCGTGAGGCACCAGGGCGATCAAACCTCGTGATCGTTTTCCAGGCTCTTGACCAGCACAGCGGCCTGGGTGCGTGAATAGCATTCGAGCTTCTTGAGAATTGCCGTCACATGCACCTTGACGGTGTTTTCGGCCAGGCCCAGCTCGTGCGCGATCTGCTTGTTGAGCAGTCCGTCGGCAATGCACAGCAGCACGCGAAACTGCTGGGGCGTGAGCTGGGCCAGACGAGCGGCCAGGGCCGCATCGGCCTCCGAGCGCTCGGCCACCATGGAGGGAAAGCTGATATCCCCGCTCAGCACATCGTCAATCGCGGCACTCATATCGTCTGCAGCCGCAGACTTGGAGATAAAGCCTGCCGCCCCGAACTGCTGGGCGCGACGGATGATGCGAGGGTCGTCATTGGACGAGACGATGATCACCGGCACCTGCGCATATTCGCCGCGCAGATGCAGCAGGGACGAGAAGCCGCGCGCGCCGGGCATGGCCAGGTCCAGCAGCACCAGCTCGATCTCGGGATGCTCCTGCATCGCTGCGCCCAGGGTCTGAGCGCTGGCCGCCTCCACAATGCGGAATTGCGGAAAGCGGTCGTGCAGCACCTGGATCAACGCTGCGCGAAACAGCGGGTGATCGTCGGCAACGAGAAGAGTGGACTCGGACATGGCTCGGAGTCTGCCACGGCTGGCACGGCGCCGCATCTGCAAAAACGCATATCCCGCAGTGCCCGGGCCTGTCCGTCACCGAGGCTGCGGCCCACCGAGTCCGGTTCTCAATCGAGCTTGATGTTGTTGGCCGTGATCACACGACCCCATTTGCTGCGCTCGGTGCTGACAAATTTCTCCATCTGCTCGGAGCTGCCGGGCATGGGCTCGACCCCCATGGCCGCCAGACGGGCCTTGGTGCGCGTGTCGGCCAACGCAAACTGCAGCGACTGGCTGAACTTCCTGACCACCTCGGCCGAGCTGCCCTTGGGCACGACGATGCCCTGCCAGGCATAGCCCTCGAATCCCTTGAGGCCTTGCTCCTGCAAGGTGGCGACTTTGGGCAGCACATCGATGCGGGCCGGGCTGGCCACACCTATGGCCTTGAGCTTTTTCTCGCCGAGGAAGGGAATGATGGTGGCGCTGTCGGCCCACATGGCGGGAATCTGGCCGCCGATCACATCCTGCACTGCGGGCGCGGCCCCGCGATAAGGAACATGGGTCATATTGCCCAGACCGGCTTCTTCGCGAAACAGCTCGCCAACCAGATGATGGGGGCTGCCCAGGCCGGCCGAGCCCCAGCTCACGCCGGTCTTCTGCTGCTTGGCCCAGGCGACAAACTCGGTCAGATTGCTGACCGGCACATCGTTGTTGACCACCAGCAGCATGGGAAAGCGCACCAGCATGCCCACGGGCTTGAAGTCTTTCTCGGCGTTGTAGTTGAGCTTGCGGAACAGAAAAGGATTGGCCGCCAGCGTGGCGAAGTCGGCCGTGAACATCAGGTTGCCAAAGTCATGCGAGCGCGCGCTGTATTCGGCTGCGATATTGGTTCCCGCGCCGGGCTTGTTGTTGATGACGATGGGGCGCTCCAGATTGCGGCCCATGGCCTCTGCAATCACGCGGGCCACCACGTCGGAGCCCCCGCCTGCGGCGTAGCCGATGACCCATTCCAGGGGTTTTTCCTGCGCCATGGCGGCAGGCCCTGCCGCCCAGGCCAGCGTCGAGCAGGCCAGTGCGGCCAGAAATTGTTTGCGTTGCATCATCCTTGTCTCCTTGATTCATGGCCCCTTGAATAGATTTTGGTGACGGGGCCTTTAGGGGATGGCGCAGCTGCCGCCAGGCTGGCGGCGTGCTGCATCTCAAACGGCAGCGTGTACCGGGGCAACCGGTGTCACGGCGCCGCGCTCGGCCGGGTCTGCGCCGGCAGGAGCGAATCCTGCGCTGGCGCGGGCCAGTTCGAGCGCATGCAGCAAGGTCTCTTGATGGCCAATGTGATTGGCCAGCAGCAGCACCAGGCGGGCATTGAGGGCATGGCTTTGCGCGGTTTCCAGGCCCTGATGCGTGGCGATCAGGGCCTCATAGAAATCGTCGCAGGCCTGCAGGTTCGGGTGGGTGGACAGCAGCATGGCAGTCTCCTAAAAAAGGGGGAATCTTCTGAGGGTGTTGCACTCCACCAGGGACAGCGAGCAAGAGCCCAGGCCGGCCGCGCCGCGCCGCAGCGAGGCTGTCGTCCCCCTCGCAAGGGGGAAGGCGTGCAGCGCCTCAGGTGGTGCCTTCATGTCAGCCGCCGGCACGCTGCAGCGCGGCACGCACGGCGGCTTCGTCGGGACGGCGCCAGCGCGCGCAGACATGCTGGTCGGGGCGCAGCAGATAGCTGGTGCCCGGTCGCGCATCCAGGCGCTGCGCCGCCAGGCCTTGTGCATCCAGCAGATCGGCCTGGTCGGCATGCACATCGCCCTCGGCGGCTATCGAGAGATTGAGCACGCCGCCAAGCTCTCGCGCCCAGGTCGGCGTGGCACCGAAATGCAGCAACGTGAAATCGCTGCCAAGTGCGCGCAGCAGCCAAGTTGTGGCAGCGTCGCCGGGACGTCGCATAGGCGCGTCGCTGAGTACAGCGCCAGGCAGTTGCGAACCCGCGAACTCCTCACTGTCCGGGGTGTTGAGCGGCGAGTGATGCAGCGTGGCCGGCACCGACAGGCGCCCGCTGTTGACGATGCGACGCGCAAACTCATGCTCGCGCGCCAGCTCCAGCGCCGCATCGCGAAACAGGCGACTGATCTCGCTCTTGGGCGTGATGAAGTCGGTGGCGCGCGTGGAGTTGCGGATGTTCTCGTCGGCCGCGTATTCGCGCTCGGCGCCGTAGGTCGCGATCAGCGCAGCATCGGCCTGGCCGCGCAGCACGCGGTCGAGCTTCCAGGCCAGGTTCTCGGCATCCTGCACGCCGCTGTTGGCACCGCGCGCGCCGAAGGGCGAGACGCCATGCGCGCTGTCGCCCGCGAAGACCACGCGGCCGTGAACGAAGCGGTCCATGCGCAGGCAGGCAAAGGTGTAGACGCTGGCCCATTCGAGCTCGAAGTGCGCGTCCTTGCCCAGCAGTGCGCGGATGCGCGGCAGGATGTTCTCGGGCTTTTTCTCCTCTTCGGGATCGGCCTCCCAGCCCAGCTGGAAGTCGATGCGCCAGACATCGTCGGGCTGGCGGTGCAGCAGCACGCTCTGGCCCGGATGAAACGGCGGATCGAACCAGAACCAGCGCTCGGTCGGAAAATCCGCATGCATCTTCACATCGGCAATCAGAAACCGGTCGCGGAAGATGCGGCCATGGCTTTCCTGGCCCAGCAAGCCGCGCAAGGGCGAGCGCGAGCCGTCGCAGGCCAGCACCCACTGGGCATCGATCCGGTACTCGCCCTCGGGCGTTTCCACGCTCACCAGGGCACCGTCGTCGCGCGGCACCAGCGCCGTGACTTTGTTGTGCCAGCGCAGATCGATCAGCGGCAGCTGCAGGGCGCGCTCGACCAGATAGGCTTCGGCGTAGTACTGCTGCAGATTGATGAAGGCCGGGCGCTCGTGACCGGCTTCGGGCAGCAGGTCGAACTGGTAGAGCGACTGATCCCTGGCAAACACCTTGCCCAGATTCCAGGACACACCCTTGTCCACCATGGGCTGGCCCACGCCCAGGCGGTCCCAGATCTCCAGCGTGCGTTTGGAAAAGCAGATGGCGCGCGAGCCTGTGGACAGCTTGCAGTCGTTGTCGAGCACCACCACCGGCTGGCCGCGCTGCGCCAGATCGATGGCCAGAGACAGGCCCACGGGCCCGGCACCGACGACGACCACGGGGTGGCGAGCCGGCACATCGGCATCCTGGTCCGCATGCCGCCGATAGGGAATCTGGATGGACTGAATGTCGGCGGCGCTGCCGCGCAGGGCCTCAGGAGCAATGGCTGGGGTGGACATGGAGTTCATCGGTGCGCAAACCTTGAAAAGCGTGGATCTGTTCTTTGGGGCAAAAGCCACCCCTCCGGCTCTTTGCGGCCGGATTTAGACTGTGTTTTTTGATAGCTACTACCGCTTGTCAGTCAACGAATTCAATATCTTTTCCACTTGAATTCCTTGTACTAAAAGCGCAAGCAGCTCCTGTTTTTGAAAGCTTTGCCGCAGACCGCCGCACCTGCGCAGGAAACTGTCAGCCGGGCGGCCCGGGTGGCGACTAGCCTTCCAGCGCCAGCCACATCTCGCGGTCGCGCTCGGCGGTCCAGATGCGCGGGTCGGCATGGCCCGATGCCTCGTCATAGGCGCGCGTCACATCAAACGGCATGCAGTGGTTGAAGATCACCCAATGGCCGTATTTGGGCTGCAGCTTGGCAAAGGCTGCCTCGTAGACCTTGCGCAGGTCCTGGCGCGCATCGGCGCCGGCCTTGACCTCGGCCCACAGGTCGCTGATGAAATTGCGCGTGCCCGCCAGACCGGCCTGCACTTCGGCTGCGTTCTGCAGTGCCGCACCGCGGCCGGGCACCAGCTTTTCGGGCTTCAGCGCGGCGATGGCATCCAGCGTCTGCGGCCAGTCCTGGAAGTAGGCGTCGCCGGCATAGGGCGTGGCATCGAACTCGACCAGATCGCCACTGAACAGCACCTTCTCCTGCGGCAGCCAGACCACGGTATCGCCCTTGGTGTGGCCACGGCCCAGCTGCAGGATCTGCACCTCGAGCTTGCCCAGCCACAGCGTCATCTTGCCGGTGAAGGTCATGGTCGGCCAGGTCATGCCCTCGGGCACGCTCTCGACGTTCTGGAACAGGCGCGGAAAGCGCCCGATCTCACTGGCCTTGTCCTGCTCGCCGCGCTCGACGATGAGGTCGTAGGTGTCCTGGCTGGCAATGATGTGCTCGGCGCCGTAGGCCGAGGCACCCAGCACGCGCACCGCGTGGTAATGCGACAGCGTGACGTATTTGATGGGCTTGTCCGTGACCTCGCGAATGCGGCGGATCACGTCCTCGGCCATGACGGGCGTGGCCTGGGTGTCGATGACCATCACGGCATCCTCGCCAATGATGATGCCGGTGTTGGGGTCGCCCTCGGCCGTGTAGGCATAGGCATGTTCGGAGAGCTTGTCGAAGCTCACCTTCTTGACTTCAAGGTCGGCGGCGGAGGCAAAGGTCTTGGTGTTCATCGTTGCAATCTCTTTGTTTTAAACAAATGCATTCATCTTTATCGAATTTCTGAATGCTAGATATAAATTCAACATTGCACAATTGATTTGTCATAGTGAAAAACCCTGGAGGGTTTCCAGCCACCGTTCCCCGTCACAATGCCGTCATGCCTCACGCCAACACCTCTTCGACCGACGCCCGTTTGATGCTTGAATCCAGTGACGACGAGCCCACGCGCGCACCGCGCGGCATACAGAGCGTGGAGGTCGGCGGCCAGCTGCTCAAGGTGCTGGCGCGCACGGGCCGGCGCATGGCGCTCAAGGATCTGGCACGCGAGGCCGAGATGACGGCGGCCAAGGCCCACCCCTATCTGGTGAGCTTTTGCAAGCTGGGCCTGATGGAGCAAGATCGCGTCAGCGGCCATTACGGCCTGGGGCCGCTGGCCATTCAGATGGGGCTCATCAGCCTGCAGCAGGCAGACCCTGTGCGCATGGCGATTGCTGATTTGCCCGCCCTGGCGCAAGAGGTGGGCTACACCGTGTCGGTGTCCATGTGGAGCGGCCAGGGGCCGACCATCATCCGTGTCGAGGAAGGCCCGACCCATGTCTATGTGGCCATGCGCCACGGCACGCCGGCCTCCTTGCGCCATACCGCCACGGGCAAGATTTTTGCGGCTTTCGGCGACCCGGCCCGTATCGCACCGCTGCTGCAGGCCGAAGGCCACAGCTTGGACGAGCCGGCGTTTGCCAAGGAGCTGGACTCCATTCGCAGCAACCACCTGAGCGTGGTCGAGAACCAATTGCTCTCCGGCGTAAGCGCGCTGGCGGTGCCTGTGTTTGACGGCTTCGGCCACTTGGTGCTGGCGATTGCCGCCATCGGCCCTTCGGTCACGCTGACGCTGGACCCCGCCGGTCTGCCAGCCCGCAAGCTGCAGGCCCAGGCGCGTCAGCTGTCCCAGCGCCTCGGAGCCCCGGCTGCGCTGACCGGGGCCTGATCACAGACCTAGGTTCTGTAACCCAGCGAAGCGCTGATACTGCGCGCCTCCTGGCATACAGCCTGGGCAATGCGGCCCTGCGGATCGGGGTCGAAGCCGCCGCTGGCCCCCAGCGCGCAGAGCACGGCCACCACGTGGCCGTGGTAGTCAAACAATGGGGCAGCAACGGCGCTGATGCCGGGCAGGTTCAGGTCCCGGATCGACGCACAGCCGGCTGCGCGAATCTCGCTGCGCAGCTGCTCCAGAGGCTTGCTGGCATGCAGCAGGCGGCGATGCTCGGGGCTGGCGGCCTCCAGCTCACGCGCCAGCAGCGCCTGGACCTCTGGCTGCGGCTCCATGAAGGCAAAGAATGCCCGCCCCGTGGCCGACCACAGCATGGACATGACCGAGCCCACACGCACATTGACGGTAATGGGCAGGCTGGGCTCCTCGAAACGCACGATGGTGGGCCCCATATTGCCCATGACCGCGACAAAACTCGTGACCTGCAAGGACTCGCGCAGATGCTGCAAAGCGGGCTCGGACATGCGCACAGGATCGTTCTGGCGCATCGCAGCCAGGCCGATATGGATGGCCTCGCGTCCGAGCGCGTACTGGGTGCCACCACGATCCTGCTCCACCAGACCTTCGGCCATGAGACTGGCCAGATAGCGATGCACCTTGGCCGGGCTTTCATCGACGGCAGCTCCGATGGCCGTGAGACTGGCACGCCCGCCCAGCCCGGCCAGAGCCTTGAGCACGGCCAGACAGGTCTCTGCTGCCTGCACACGCTGGCGACGCTGATCCGGCTCTTGCCGGGCATTGTGCGACGCCACTGCTGCTGCTGGGCTGGCTGCTTGCCGCTTGGCCATAGCCAAGGTCTTCTTCTCGATTTTCATAGCTGGTTGCGCCTGTCTCGTAAGCCGTTGAAGACATTTTCACGCATGTCTCATGCTGGCTTTCGGGTAATCCCTTGAAGCATATTTACGCTATGCGTATAAAAATTACGCAAAATAATTTCCGTATTAAAGCGGAACCGCAGGCGGAGTGAAGCTTGGTTAACCCGCAGACAAACAACACCACAGCCCAGGAGACACCCTCAATGAAAAAACGCCTCTTCACCGCCTCGGTTCTGGCCACCAGCATGCTCTGGCTGGCCGCAGCCCCTGGCACCGCCGTGGCCCAGGACAAGTACCCGAGCAAGAGCGTGCGCTGGATCGTGCCCTACGCCGCAGGCGGCGGCTCGGACTTCCTGGCCCGCACCATAGGCCAGGCCTGGGGCGCACAGGCCCATCAGCCCATCGTCGTGGACAACCGCCCGGGCGGCAACACGGCCATCGGCGCCTCGGAGACCGCGCGCGCACCGGCCGACGGCTATACCGTGCTGTCGGCCGACAACGGCACGCTGATCTTCAATCCCGTGCTCTACAAGAGCCTGAGCTACAACCCCGGCAAGGATCTGACGCCCGTCACGCTCATGGGTCGCTTTCCCATGATTTTGGTGGCCGGCCCCGCCGAGAAGGCCAAGACCGCCAAGGAATTCATTGCCGCCGCCAAGGCCAGTGCAGAGGGCGTGAACTACGGCTCCGCCGGTGCGGGCAGCCCCCATCATCTGGCTATGGAACTGCTCAGGTCCGAGGCCGGCCTCAAGCTCGCCCATGCGCCCTATCGCGGTGCGGCTCCGGCGCTGGCAGATGTGGCGGGCGGTCAGATTCCCGTGATGATGGTGGACCTGGCTGCCGGCGCCGGCTTCATCAAGGGCGGCAAGGTGCGCCCCCTGGCCGTGGCCAATGCCACGCGTCTGCCCCAGCTGCCCGATGTACCCACCTTCGGCGAGCTGGGCCTGCCCGGCGTGCAGGCTGCGGCCCTGGTCGGCATGGTGGCCCCGGCCAAGACACCGGCCAATGTCGTCACGGCGCTGAACAAGCAGGTGGCCGCCGCCATCAACGAGCCTGCCGTCAAGCAAAAGCTCATCGACTTCGGCGTGGAGCCCGTGGGCAACACGCCCGAGCAGTTCCAGGCACTGATCCACAGCGAAAGCGCACGCTGGCAAAAGCTGATCAAGGATCTGAACATCACGCTGGACTGAGACTGCCTCCCCTGAGTCGCTTCGCGCCTTCCCCCAATGGGGGACGACAGCCTTGCCGGGGCAGCCCTCGCTGGGGCAGCCCTCGCTGGGGCAGCCCATGCTGCGAAGCGGCTCTTGCTCGCTGCCTCTCTTTAGCGAGCGCGCCCGTTTTGCAGACCAGGAACGACGTTCGTAGCGCAAGCTTTGCAAGCGCAGAGGCTGGCGGCAGGCCGCCTTTGCATGCCCTATGGATGGTTGCCCCGTCCACCTGCCACTCCATGAGATAGCCATGACCATTTCCACCCCCAGCCGTTGCCCCATCGATCACAGCCAGTTCGGCAAGCCCACCGGCCAGAGCGGCCCCACGGGCTGCCCCATCAGCCACGGGGCCGCCAGCTTCGATCCCTTTGCCGACGGCTACCAGCAGGACCCGCCCGAATATGTGCGCTGGGCACGCGAGCAGGAGCCGGTGTTCTACAGCCCGCAGCTGGGCTACTGGGTGGTCACGCGCTTTGACGACATCAAGGCCATCTTCCGCGACAACCTGACCTTCAGCCCCTCGATTGCGCTGGAGAAGATCACGCCCACGGGCGACGAAGCCAACGCCGTGCTCGCCAGCTACGGCTTTGCGCTGAACCGCACTCTGGTCAACGAAGACGAGCCCGCCCACATGCCGCGCCGCCGCGCGCTGATGCAGCCCTTCACGCCCGAGGCACTCAAACACCATGAGCCCATGGTGCGCCAGTTGGCACGCGAATATGTGGACCGCTTCATCGACGACGGCCGCGCCGATCTGGTCGATCAGATGCTGTGGGAAGTGCCGCTCACCGTGGCCATGCATTTCCTGGGCGTGCCTGCAGACGATATGGACACGCTGCGCCAGTACAGCATTGCCCACACCGTCAACACCTGGGGACGCCCCCGGGCCGAAGAGCAGGTGGCCGTGGCCCATGCCGTGGGCAATTTCTGGCAGCACGCAGGCCGGATTCTCGACAAGATGCGTGCCGATCCCGAGGCCGAGGGCTGGATGCAATACGGCATTCGCAAGCAAAAGGAGCTGCCCGAGGTCGTCACCGACTCCTATCTGCACTCGATGATGATGGCCGGCCTGGTCGCCGCGCACGAGACCACGGCCAACGCCACGGCCAATGCCGTCAAGCTGCTGCTGCAGCACCCCAAGGTCTGGCAGGAGATCTGCGCCGATCCCTCGCTGATCCCCAACGCCGTGGAGGAATGCCTGCGCCACAACGGCTCGGTGGCCGCCTGGCGGCGTCTGGCCACCAAGGACGTGGTGATCGGCGGCCAGGCCATTGCGGCCGGCAGCAAGCTGCTCATCGTCACCTCCTCGGCCAACCACGACGAGCAGCACTTTGTCGATGCCGACCTGTTCGACATACACCGCGACAATGCCAGCGATCACCTGACCTTCGGCTATGGCTCCCACCAGTGCATGGGCAAGAATCTGGCGCGCATGGAAATGCAGATCTTCCTCGAGGAATTCACACGCCGCCTGCCCCATATGCAGCTGGCCGAGCAACGCTTCACCTATGTGCCCAACACCTCGTTCCGAGGCCCCGAACACCTGTGGGTGCAATGGGATGCAAGCCGCAACCCCGAGCGCGCCAACCCCGCCGTGCTGGCCGAGCAGCAGCCCGTGCGCATCGGCGAATCCTCCCAAGGCGGCGTCAGCCGCAGCATGCTGGTGGAGAGCACCGAGCTGATTGCGCAGGACGTGCTGCGCGTGCGCCTCAAGGCACCCGACGGGCGCGATCTGCCGCGCTGGACGCCGGGCTCGCATATCGATCTGCACTGCGGTGACACCGGCATCTCGCGCCAGTACTCGCTATGCGGCGATCCGCAGCAAGCGGATACCTACGAGATCGCCGTGCTGCGCGAGGAGCACAGCCGTGGCGGCTCGGCCTGGGTGCATGGCGTGCTGCAGGCCGGCATGAAGGTGCAGATGCGCGGCCCGCGCAACCACTTCAAGCTCGACGAAGGCGCGCAGCAGCTGATTCTTGTCGCCGGCGGCATCGGCATCACGCCGATTGCGGCCATGGCGGCTCGCGCCCAGGCCTTGGGCATTCCCTATGAGATTCACTACAGCTGCAGCCAGCGCGAGCGCATGGCGCTGTTGAATGCCTTGCAGGCACGGCATGGCGAGCGTCTGCAGATCTATGTGGGCGCGCAGGGCCGGCGAGCCGACTACCCGGCGCTGCTGGCCCAGGTCAGGCCCGGCGCACAGATCTATGCCTGCGGTCCGCAGCGCATGCTCGACGGGCTGGCTGAGGCCAGCCGTCACTGGCCCGAGGACAGCCTGCGCGTGGAGCATTTCTCCAGCACTTTGGGAGCCCTCGACCCGGACAAGGAGCACGGCTTTGAAGTCGAGCTGCGCGAATCCGGCATCACGCTGCAGGTGCGCAACGATGAAACCCTGCTCGATGCGCTGCGCAGCGCCAATATCGATATCGAGTGCGACTGCCGCGAAGGCCTGTGCGGCTCCTGCGAGGTGCCGGTGCTCGAAGGCGATATCGATCATCGCGACATGGTGCTGACCCGCGCCGAGCGCGCGGCCTGTAACAAGATGATGAGCTGCTGCTCGCGCGCCAGGACGCAGGAGTCCAGAATCGTTCTGGCGCTGTAGCGCCCCAGGCGGGTAGCCCCCGGCGGGTAGCCCCCGGCGGGCAGGCACCGGCAGGCCGCTGCCGCCAGGCCAAGCATGGCTTGTGCCTAGAATCACTGCCCATATGGGCCTGTTGCAAATACTGCTGATTCTTGTGTGGGCGCCGACTGCAGCGCTCATCGCCTTCGTGCTCACCAGCTGGCTGGGCCATGGCGCGCAAGCCATCTGGAACGCCGTGACTCGCGTTCAAGCCGACGAGCGCTCGACCTGGCCGCTGCTGCTGGGCGGCGTGGCGGCCCTGGCTGGCATGGTGGGGGCCGTCATCACCTTTCCGAACCAGGCCGTCATGCGCCATGCGTTTGACAAGCTGCTGGGCTATGGCTCCACACGTGTGGAGATCACGCTGCGCCAGGACGATGCCGCCACGCGCCAGGCCCTGGTGCAGACGCTGCGCCCCTTCATGGAGATCGGCGGGCGCGAGATCCGCTACCGCATCTCCACGCGCCACGGCAGCCATACCGAGACCGACGAAGTGCCCAGCTACTACCGCTTCGAGAACGGGCGCCTGGAGATCGCCACAGGCGGCATCGTCAGCAGCGACAGACTGTCCGTGATGCAGCCCGGCTTCAAGGCCCTGGCGCAATTTCCCACGGTCGCCACCATCGACGCCAGCGTGGCGGCCACCGTGAGCCTGGGCAAGGCACGGATAGCCGTGGAGATGCTGCCGCGCACGGCAATGCTGGTCCACGGTGACGCCGCCAAGGATTTGCCAAGCCTGCTGCGCCCCGCCGCCCCGGCCCGCTGTCATCTGGAGGTGCAGGCGCTGTTCTCCACAGATGCCTTCAGGCTGCTGATGTTCGCGGGCCGGGTCTCGGGCGAGGTCCAGATCCATGCCGGCCCCGATACCGCCCTGCGCGACACGCAGTACCCACTGGTCGGCATGGGCCTGGTGCCGGGCAGCAACGGGCGCAGCGTCAAGGAGCTGGAGACCGATGCCACCCGCATCTATGGCGTGCTGAGGCTGTTGCCGCCGGGCCTGAATCCCGATGTCATGGACTGCGATACCGCCCTGGGACGCATGAGCGACCCGGCCCTGATGGCTGCCGCCATGCTGTCCACATTTCCCGGCCTGCAAGGACGGGTGAATGGCATAGAGATCACGCCTTCAGGCTCCTTCTCGCCCTGGCACAACCGCGGCTGGACGGCCGTGCCGCCTGGCACGCGCGCGCAAGGGGGAACACGCGCCGAGGCCGGCACGCGCAGTTGCTCGCAGGAGCAATACCGCCACACACGCGCCCGCCTGACCATGGTCGAGGAGCGCTGCATGGAACGCGACCCGCAAGCCGGCGATGCCGCCTGTGCCCGCGTGCGCGAGCGACTGGACTGGAGCCGGGCGGAGCTGGCCCGGTGCACCGGCCGATCGGCGCCTTGAAACCCGGCCCTGCCGCAGCGCCAGGCCTTTGGGGATGCCGGGATGCCGGGATGCCGGTATGCAGCAGTCGCAGATCGGGCCGGCGCTGGCTCACATGGACCAGATTCTCGGAGTGCTGCCCTGCAGGCCCCAAAGTTCTTTTCTCCAGAAACTCCACACGGTTTTCCACAACATCATCACAGGCTCAACCACAGGTGATACACAGCGCAGAACCAGCATGCTTTCATTGGGAGCAGTGACCCCGCTCAACACCGCCGGGGCGGCCTGTGCAAGCAGCTCCTGCGTGCCCTCCAGCAAGGCTTCGCGCTGATGGCGCGTCATGGCTGAGCCACTGGCAAAGATCAGACTGCCCAGGCAGCGATGCCCGGCCAGCCCCAGATCGCCATCGAGCAGCAGCGCATCCTGCGCGTTGACCACGCCGCGCTCCAGAAAACGGCCCGGCCACTCAATGTGCTGCTCGAAGATGCCGGACTCATAGGGCTGGGCGGCCAGTGGCAGACCCAGCGCCGTCACATCCCAGGTCAGCAGCTGCGCGTCTTCGGCAAGCTCGAACTCCAGATGGTTGACCGCATCGCAGGCGTTGTACGCGATTGCCTCCAGCGGCAGCCACTCCAGCCTCGCACCGGGATCCAGGCGCAGCCGGGTGCGCTGCATGGCCTGCTTGCCGTTGCTTTTGTAAAAGCGCGTGGCACCAGGCGTGGTGACCAGCACATGTGCACCTTCTGCGACATGGACATCAATGTCCAGCACATCGCCGCCCACCAGACCGCCCGGCGGGTGCACCAGCACGTTGTGGCAGATGGCTGGCCCCTCGGGATACAGACTTTTGAGGATGCGCAGCGGACCATCGTGGGTGAAATGCACCGAGGTCTTGCCAGCCTGCAGGGAATAGTTCAGCGCCAGTTGCGCATGCCAGGTCATTGTCGTTCTTGCCTCTTCAAGCAGGCCTGCCGCTCAGGCCCGGGTAGCTCAGCTCTTTTGCTTACTAACTCATGAAAATTCATTCGTTGTTGCAAGGCTGCCGCACTTCTACAGTGCTTCAGCACGCCAGCGCGCAAAGCGCATGGCGATTGATTTCAGGAGCTTTCATGTCGGCCAGTACCGTAACTCATTCCCGCCTGCCTCGCACTCTGGCCCCATGGCTGACATCGATGGCGGTGCTGTGCTGCACGCTGGCAACGGGCCCTGCTGCCGCGCAATCCGGCGGTGCAGCGACCCCGACCTGGAAGCCCGGCAAGTCCACGGAATTCATTGTCCCCAGCGGTGCCGGCGCGGCGCTGGATCTGGCGGCCCGCAAGCTCACCGAGTTGCTGGCACGCGATGGGCATGCACCGCAGTTCGTGGTCAGCAACAAATCTGGCGCGCATGCGATCTCCGCGCTGGAGAGCCTGCACCGCCACCCTGGCGACGCCCACACGCTGATGACGCTGAGCACCAGCTACGGCAACAGTCTGGCGCAGAACGCCCTGCCCGCGCATCTGCAAAAAGGCACACCGCTGGTGACCTTGCTGCGCGAGTTCACCACGGTGGTCGTGCGTGCGGATTCGCCGCTGCGCAATGCCCAGGACCTGATCGCTCAGCTGCGCCAGGACCCCGAGAAATACTCCATCGGCATCGCTACCACGCTGGGCAATCACATCCATCTGGGCGTGGCCCAGCCCTTGCAGCAAGGCGGCGTGAACATCCAGAAGCTGCGCATCGTGCCCTACAAGTCCTCCGCCGAATCCATGGTGGCGCTGGCCGGCGGCCATCTCGATGTGGTCTCGGCCACCACGCCGAACCTGCTGCCCTATCTGCAGTCGGGCCGCGTGCGCGTGCTGGCGATTGCCGCCGACAAGCGGCTTGAAGGCGTGTTCGCCCAGTCGCCCACCTGGAAGGAGCAGGGCATCGACTATGTCAGCGACTCGTTTCAGGGCGTGATGACGGCACCCGGTGCCAGCACCGCTCAACAGGCCTACTGGGTGAACGCGCTGCGCAAGGTTTCCGAAACCCGGGAATGGAAGGAGTTTGTGGCGCTGAACCAATGGGAGCCGGTGTTTCTCGGCCCGCAGGACACGGCTCGCGCACTGCATGCCCAGGTCGAACGCAACCATGCGCTTCTCTCCGAGCTGGGTCTGCTGCCGGCCAGCACCTCCCGTATTGCCCAGGCGCGCTGAAGCACCGCGCCCATCAGGAAAAATCCCATGAACATGCCCCTGCCCCACGCTCCGCTGCAGCATCTGGACGAACGCCTGAGCTCCGCAAGCCACATCACTCCACATATCAGCATCGCGCCGCAATCGGCGCATATCGGCGCGCTGATCAGCGGCGTCAATCTGAAGCAGGCCTTGAGCGCCGCCGAAGTGCACACCATTCGCTCGGCATTGCTGCGCTGGAAGGTGATCTTCTTTCGCGACCAGCACCTCAGCCACGCGCAGCAGATCGCCTTTTCGCGCCAGTTTGGCGAGCTGACGCCCGGCCACCCCGTCTTCGGTCATGTCGAAGGCTTTCCCGAGCTGTATTCGATTGCCAAGCACCGCAAGGCCAACCGCCACAGCGGCCAGTCCGAACAGCGCCCCTGGACCGGCTGGCATGCCGATGTGACGGCCGCCCACAACCCGCCTGCCGCGTCGATTCTGCGCGGCGTGACGATTCCGCCCTATGGCGGCGACACGCAATGGACCAATCTGGCTGCCGCGTACGAAGCGCTCTCCAAACCGCTGCAGGCCTTCTTGCAGGGCCTGCGCGGCGAGCACCGCTTCAGCGCACCGCAGGGAGCCACGGCATCGCAGGAATATCTGGATCTGGTGCGCGACAACACCCTGATCAGCGAACACCCGCTGGTCACCATTCATCCCGAGACCGGCGAGAAAGTGCTCTACATCAGCCCCGGCTTTCTCAAGTCCATCGTGGAACTCTCCACCCGCGAATCGCGCGTGCTGCTGGAGCTGCTCTGGGAGCATGCCGTGAGCAGCGAGTTCACCGTGCGCTTCAAGTGGGAGCCCGGTTCGCTGGCCTTCTGGGACAACCGCTCCACGGCCCATGTGGCACCACAGGATATTTTTGCGCTGGAGTTCGATCGCCAGCTCTACCGCACCACGCTGGTGGGCGAAGTCCCCCGGGGTGCCGACGGCCGCGCCAGCACTGCCATACAGGGCCATCCGGTGCTGGCCGCGCACGGCGCAGCGTATTGACGAAATGAGTTGTCCTGCAGGCATGGCCTGAGGCTTTGAGGTGCCGCTTGCGGCACCTTTTTTTCTTCGCCCGCTGTTCAAATCGCCACCAGCGAGCGCACATTCTTCTCCTGCATCTCGCTGCCCGGGCCCGATGCGATCACCTCGCCGCGCTCCATCACCACATAGTGGTCGGCCAGCTCCTCGGCAAAGTCGTAGTACTGCTCGCACAGCAGGATGGCCATATCGCCGCGATTGGCCAGCATGCGGATCACGCGGCCGATGTCCTTGATGATGCTGGGCTGTATGCCCTCGGTGGGCTCATCCAGGATCAGGATCTTGGGCTGCGGTGCCAGCGCTCGCGCAATGGCCAGTTGCTGCTGCTGGCCACCCGAGAGATCGCCGCCACGGCGGTGCAGCATCTGCCCCAGCACGGGGAACAGCTCGTACAGCTCGCCCGGAATCCGGGTGCCTGCCGAGCAATAGGACAGGCCCATGCGCAGATTGTCTTCCACAGACAGGCGCGAGAAGATTTCGCGCCCCTGGGGCACATAGCCGATGCCGCTGCGCGCGCGCTCGTAGGGCGTCTTGCGCGCGATATCGCGGCCCTGCCATTCAATGCCGCCGCTTCTGATCGGCACCAGCCCCATCAGGCTCTTGAGCAAGGTGGTCTTGCCCACGCCGTTGCGGCCCAGCAGCACCGTGACCTTGCCGATCTCGGCCGTGAAATTCACGTCACGCAGGATGTGCGAGCCGCCGTAGTACTGATGCAGGTTCTGAACTTTAAGCATTTTTGACCTCTAACGCTTACACAGCAAGCGCAAGCAGCTATCTTTTTTCAATAGCCCGCTTCGATAAACATGGCGCACAAAACTGGCGCGGCCCATCGGCGGACGCCGAGCAAGGGCCGCCCCGCAGCGACGGTGTCGTCCCCCTCCTGCGAAGAGAGAGAGAGAGGGGGAAGGCGCGGGGCCGCCCAGGCAAAGCGCCTCAGGGGGTCATCTCCCAAGGTACACCTCGATCACTCGCTCGTCGGCCTGCACCTGGGCCAGCGTTCCCTCGGCCAGCACCGAGCCATCGCAAAGCACCGTGACCTTCTCGCTGATGGTGTCGATAAAGCTCATGTCGTGCTCCACCACCATCAGCGAATGCTTGCCCTTGAGCGTCAGAAACAGCTCGGCCGTACGCACCGTTTCCTCGTCGGTCATGCCGGCCACGGGCTCGTCGAGCAGCAGCAGCCTGGGCTCCTGCACCAGCAGCATGCCAATCTCCAGCCACTGCTTCTGTCCGTGACTGAGCAGGCCGGCCTGGCGCGTGACGCTGGCCGCCAGATGAATGGTGTGCAGCACCTCGGCAATGCGGTCCTTGTGCGCGCCGCTGAGCTTGAACCGCATGGAGGAGGCAATGCCCTTGTGGGTCTTGAGCGCCAGCTCCAGGTTCTCGAACACGCTGAGCTGCTCGAACACCGTGGGCTTCTGGAACTTGCGGCCTATGCCCATGGCGGCGATCTCGGGCTCCTTGTAGCGCAGCAGGTCGATGGTGGAGCCGAAGAACACCGTGCCGCTGTCGGGCCGGGTCTTGCCGGTGATGATGTCCATCATCGTGGTCTTGCCCGCGCCGTTGGGGCCGATGATGCAGCGCAGCTCGCCGGGCGCGATATCGAGACTCAGACCGTTGATGGCCTTGAAGCCGTCGAAGCTCACATGCACGTCTTCGAGATAGAGAATTCGGCCGTGAGTCACATCCACTTCGCCGGCAATCACGGGGCGCGCCAGACTGGCGTTGCGTCCGCCGGATTCGGTGCGCAGCGCGGCTTCGCGCTGCTGGTAGGAGGCCAGGCGCTGCTCGCCTTCCTGCATCAGATCGGGGGTCATGCGCGGGCTCCTTTCAGCGGGTCGGCGACAGCGCGTTCGCTGGCTTTGCGGGCCAGGGCAGCAGCGGCTTGGTTCAGCTCGGATTGCGTCTGCGCATTGCGCTTCTCACGCCACTGGCGAAGCTGCTGCGGCAGGCGAATCAGGCCGCCCGGCATGAACAGCGTCACGACGATGAACAGCGCACCCAGCACATACAGCCAGTACTCGGGCGCGGCCACGGTGAGCCAGCTCTTGCCGCCGTTGACGGCAAACGCGCCGATGATGGGACCGACCAGCGAGGCACGTCCGCCCACGGCCGTCCACACCGCCATTTCGATGGAATTGCCCACGCTCATCTCGCTGGGGTTGATGATGCCCACCTGGGGCACATACAGCGCGCCCGCCAGGCCGCACATCATGGCCGAGATGACCCAGATCGACAGCTTGTAGGGCAGCGGGTTGTAGCCACAGAACATGGTGCGCGATTCGGCATCGCGCACGGCCTGCAGCACGCGCCCATACTTGCTTCGTATCAGCCAGCGCGAGAACAGAAAGCAGCCCAGCAGCGCCAGCCCCGACAGCGCGAACAGCAGCACATGCATGGCTTGCGAGTTGACGGAAAACCCCAGCAGGGTCTTGAAGCCCGTGAAGCCGTTGTTGCCGCCAAAGCCGGTCTCGTTGCGAAAGAACAGCAGCATGGCGGCATAGGTCAGGGCCTGGGTGATGATGGAGAAATACACGCCCTTGATGCGCGAGCGAAAGGCAAAGTAGCCGAACAGCCCGCCGATCAGGCCCGGCACCAGGAACACCAGCAACACGGTGGCGGCAAAGCTGCCCGACAGCGCCCAGTGCCAGGGCAGCTCCTTCCAGTCCAGAAACCCCATGAAGGCGGGCAAGGCATCGGGGCCTGCGGCCTCGCGCATCAGGTACATGCCCATCACATAGCCGCCCAGCGCGAAGAACAGGCCGTGGCCCAGGCTCAGGATGCCGGTATAGCCCCAGATCAGGTCAATCGCCAGCGCGCAGATCGCATAGCACATGAACTTGCCCAGCAGGCCCAGCATGTAGTCGGACAGGTGCAGCGCACTGTCCTCGGGGACCCACAGATTGAGTGCAGGAGCCACGGCGCAGACCATGGTCAGGGCCAGCAGAAACGCCGTCCAGCCCTTGGCGGATAGCAGCGGCGCGGGCTTGGGCAGTTCGATGGGTATGAATTGGGTTGTCATGTCAGTTTTCCCTCAAGTCGAGCAAGGCACATGGCCTGCGCAGCTGGCGCGGCCCAGGTACGAGACACCGAGCAAGGGCCGCCCCGCAGCGAGGGTGTCGTCCCCTGCCCGCAGCGCGCAGCAATGCGAGAGCGGGGGAGGTCGCGAAGCGACCCAGGGGGTGTTTCATGTTTCCGCACTGCGGCCCTTCAAGGCAAAGATGCCTTGCGGACGCTTTTGAATAAAGACCACGATGAACAGCAGCACGGCGATCTTGGCCAGCACGGCGCCGGTCCAGCCTTCCAGCAGCTTGCTGAGCACGCCCAGACCCAGAGCCGCGTAGACGGTGCCCGCCAGTTGCCCCACACCGCCCAGCACCACCACCAGGAAGCTGTCCACGATGTAGTTCTGCCCCAGATCCGGGCCCACATTGCCGATCTGGCTCAGGGCGCAGCCGGCAAGACCGGCGATACCGGAGCCCAGTGCAAACGCATAGGTGTCGGTGCGTGCCGTGTTGACGCCCACACAGGAAGCCATGGCGCGGTTCTGCGTCACGCCGCGCACGAACAGGCCCAGCCGCGTTCTGGCGATCATGAAGGCCACGCCCGCCAGCACGGCGAACGCAAAGACGATGATGGCGATGCGGTTGTAGGGCAGCGTGAGATTGGGCAGCAGCGCGATCCCGCCGCTCATCCAGACGGGGTTTTCCACGCCCACGTTCTGCGCGCCGAAAAGGCTGCGCACGGTTTGCTGCAGCACCAGGCTGATGCCGAAGGTGGCCAGCAGGGTCTCCAGCGGGCGGCCGTAGAGGAAGCGGATCACGCCGCGCTCCAGCACCGCGCCCACCAGCGCCGAGGCCAGAAAAGCCACGGGAGCCGCCACCACCAGATACCAGCCAAACACGGCCTCGGGCAACCAGCGCTGGAATGCGACCTGCACCAGATAGGTGGCATAGGCACCGATCATGATCAGCTCGCCGTGCGCCATGTTGATGACGCCCATCAGGCCGTAGGTGATGGCCAGACCCAGCGCCGCCAGCAACAGCACCGAGCCCAGGCTGATGCCGCTGAAAACAGCACCCAGTCTGTCCCCCCAGGCCAGGCCTTCGGCGATGCTGGCCAGCGCGGCCTTGATGGCTTTTTGCACGCCGGGATCGGACTCTTCGGACAGGCGCTGGTTCAACAGCAACTGCGTCTCCGGCGTCTGCTGGCGCGACAGTTGCTGCACCGCCTTCAGACGCTGCTGCACGTCGTCGCTGCCCAGCAGGCTGGCAGCCAGGCTGCGCTCCAGCAGGGCTCTGACCTGCCCGTCCTGTTCAGCGGCCAGCGCTTTTTCGATCAGGGGAAGCCGCCCAGCATCAGGCTCGGAGGCCAGCTGCTCGGCAGCCTTGCGGCGCGCCTGCACATCGCTGCTGCCCAGCGCCAGCGCGGCCTGCGCCGTGTCGATGACCGAGCGCAGGTAATTGTTGCTGACGACCTCCTCGGCATCCGCCGGGAGTTGGGCGGCCTGACCGGTCACCGGGTCGGTGACCGCGTCGCCGCTCATCACATAGACCTTGCCCTGAGAAACGCGCACTTCATCGTTGGCGAGCGCGCCCAGATAGGCCGACAGGCGACCGCCGTCGGTCTGTGCATCCGGCGCCAGCACGGCCTGATTGATCGCCAGCACGCGCTGCTCGGAGTCGTCTGCCGCAGCCATGGCATAGGCCTGCTCGGTCGTCAGTGCGTGACTGGCAAAGCTCAGCAACGAGCCCAGCCCGGCGGCCAATGCCAGCCTCAATGACTTGCGCAGTATGTTCATAGGAATTTCAGGTTTCTAGCGCTGCAGCCCTTGTCAATAAAGGGCAAGCAGCTATCTCTTCAGGACTGGAGAGCCCACCAGACCTCTCCAGTCCGAGGGAGCGAATCAGGAGCTCTTGCCGTTGGGCTCGTCTTTCTTCTTGTCGTTACCTTCGATATACGGGCTCCAGGGCTGGGCCTTGACCGGACCCTTGGTCTTCCAGACCACGCTGAACTGGCCGTCGGCCTTGATCTCGCCGACCATCACGGGCTTGTGCAGATGGTGATTCTTCTCGTCCATCTTCAGCGTGAAGCCACTGGGTGCGGCAAAGGTCTGGCCGGCCATGGCGGCAATCACCTTGTCTGTATCCGTGCTCTTGGCTTTCTCCACGGCCTGCTTCCACATGTGGATGCCGACCCAGGTGGCCTCCATCGGGTCGTTGGTCAGCGGCTTGTCCTTGTGGCCGGCGATGTTCTTGGCCTTGGCGTAGTCGCCCCACTGCTTGATGAAGGCCGTGTTGGTCGGGTTCTTCACGCTCATGAAGTAGTTCCATGCCGCCAGGTGGCCGACCAGAGGCTTGGTGTCCACGCCACGCAGCTCCTCCTCACCCACGCTGAAGGCCACGACCGGTACATCCTTGGCCTTGAGGCCGGCATTGCCCAGCTCCTTGTAGAAGGGCACGTTGGAGTCGCCGTTGATGGTGGAGATCACCGCCGTCTTGCCACCGGTGGAGAACTTCTTCACATCGGCCACGATGGTCTGGTAGTCGCTGTGGCCGAAGGGGGTGTAGGTTTCCATGATGTCGGAATCCTTGACACCCTTGGACTTGAGGAAGGCACGCAGAATCTTGTTGGTGGTGCGCGGGTACACATAGTCCGTGCCCAGCAGCACAAAGCGCTTGGCACCGCCGCCTTCCTTGCTCATCAGGTACTCGACAGCGGGAATCGCCTGCTGGTTGGGCGCGGCGCCGGTGTAGAAGACGTTCTTGGAGAGTTCCTCGCCCTCGTACTGCACGGGGTAGAACAGCAGGCCGTTGTTCTGCTCGAACACCGGCAGCACAGATTTGCGCGACACGCTGGTCCAGCAGCCGAAGACCACGGCCACCTTGTCCTGGGTGATCAGCTGCTTGGCCTTTTCGGCAAACAGCGGCCAGTTGGAGGCGGGATCCACCACCACGGGCTCCAGCTTCTTGCCCATCACGCCGCCCTTGGCATTGATGTCCTCGATGGCCATCAGCACCGTGTCCTTGAGCACGGTCTCTGAGATGGCCATGGTGCCCGAGAGGCTGTGCAACACTCCCACCTTGATGGTGTCTGCAGCCAGCACCTGAGAAGTCAATCCCAGGCCCAGAGCCATGGATGCAGCCAGTGTTGTGAGGGTTCCGCGACGATTCATTTCAGCACTCCCAGGAGGTTTTGTTCGGTCACATTGACCGCAAAACCTGAAGTGCAATTACCGTGCCAGCACCCCGCCCCCCTGGCCCGGGCACTGCGGCCATCGGCGCCGCTGCCTCTTTTGGGCCAGGCGCGGCCCGAATGCCTCTTCCTGCGCTCAGCGCCGGCCGCCTGCGAGCACCATTGCAGTGCCGCATGCACCAGATACAGACCGCACCGGGCCGCAGGCACTATTGAAGTGCATGTCCGCCTCAGTCGGCCTGAATGCAGGCCGGCAGCGCTGCGCTGCGAAGCTTTCCGGGATTGAGCAGATTCAGGGGATCGAGATCGGCCTTGGTCTGCAACAGCACGGGATCGAGCTGGTTGTTGGCCTTGCCGTCTTCCACCACATAGACATGCGGATTGTTGATCTGCACGCCATGCTTGCGATAGATATCCATGATCGCGTTGAGCCGCTCGGCCGAGCTGAAGCGCACCAGCTCCAGCCCGCTGCAGTTGAACTGTCCCTCCTTGGTGCGCAGAAACTCCAGATGGAACAGGACCTCGTCACCGAGCTCGCTGCGCAAGGCCTTGAGCTGCTCGCCAAACCTGGCGGGGTTGTAGCCGGTCTGCAGATAGGTCAGCTCCCGGTCCAGCTTCAGCGCATGCAGGGTCGTATGGTTCCAGCAATACTCGATCAGCGATTTGTAGCCCGCAGCCGGCTGCTCAGACCAGCGCCCGCGCTCGCAGTAGCTGAGTGTGCCGCCGCTGCGCTCCAGCAATAGCTGCATGGCCTCCTCGGCTTCGGGTGCCACCAGCGCAATGACCGCGTGGCAGCCCGGGGGCAGATGCTCGGCCAGACTGGTGAAATAGGCCGGCACCGGAGCCGCCATCAGGCTCAGTTCCTTTTTACGGATGCCCGGTGCATTGCCCAGTTGCTGCGCAAAGCCCAGCGCCTGGTCAAAACCCGTGAACGTGGCAATGCATTCCGTCCAGTTCGTGGCATCTGCCAGCGCCACTTCGAGCTCGAGCACGATGCCGGTCGTGCCATAGGTATGGTGCAGACGCATGGCGTCGGCACCGCGCAGCTCCAGAATGCGCGGCTCGGCCTCCACCGTCATCACGCGCGCAGCCAGCACATTGCCCGCAGAGGCGAGCGGCCCGTAGGTGATGGAGCCCGCGCCGCCGAAACCACCGCCAAACAGGCCGCCCAGGGTGGCGCTGCGGTAGGTGGACGGCAGCCAGCGCAACTCCTGCCCCTGCTCGCGCGCGCGCTGGTCGAAGTCCGCCAGGCGTATGCCGGCCTGTGCCCGGCCCACGCTGCCGCGTACCCAGCACAGGCTGTTATAGCCGCTCAGATCCAGGATCACGCCGCCATGAAGCGGCGTGCTCTGGCCGTAATTGCCGGTGCCGCTGCCGCGCAGCGTGATGGGCACGCCCCGGCGCGCGCAATGGGCCACGATCTGGGCAATCTCGGCCTCGGTGCGCGGACGCACCGCAATGTCGCCGCGCTTGCCCTGCAGGGCCTGCTTCAGAACCGGGCTGAACCAGGAAAAATCCTGGGACAGGCGCGACACTTTCAGGGAGTCGGTGATCCAGTCCAGCGCAGGCAAGGCGCTGGCCAGCTGGCTGCTGTTCTCGGCAATCGGATTGGTGTTCATGGTCGTGGCGCAAAAATGCAAGGCATGAGTCGGCCCATATGCCGCGCAGTGCGGGCATGACGGGAGCAGAAATGAGCAAAGGGGTGAAGCGCTAGTCGCTACCGGATTCGCTGGCATGCCAGCCGCCCAGCGCCCGGCGTGTACACCAGGCCATGAGCACGAACAGCGCCACGCCGGTCAGCGAAATCAGCAGCAGCGCAGCGAACATGCGCGGGATGTTGAGCTGAAAACCCGCTTGCAGGATCTGGTAGGCAAGACCCGCCCCCTGCCCGCCGGTACCGGCCACGAACTCGGCCACCACGGCACCTATCAGTGCCAGGCCGCTGGAGATGCGCAGCCCCCCGAAGAAATAGGGCAAGGCACTGGGAATGCGCAAGCGCATCAGCACCTGCAGCCGCGTGGCCCGGTTGAGCTTGAAGTAGGCCAGCAGATCCGGCTCCACACTGCGCAGGCCCAGCGTGGTGTTGCTGATGATGGGAAACAGCGCCACCAGCGCTGCACAGATCACCATGGACAGCACCGGGTCCTTGACCCAGATGATGATCAGCGGAGCCACGGCCACGATAGGCGTCACCTGCAGCAGCACGGCATAGGGAAACAAGGCCATCTCGATCAGCTTGCTCTGCACGAATACAAAGCTGATCAGCACGCCAGCCACGGTGGCCAGCGCAAAGGCCAGCAAGGTGATCTTGACGGTGACCCACAGGGACAGGCCGAGTGCAGCCCAGTCCGTCATTAAGGTCTGCAGCATCAGCAGCGGCGAAGGCACCAGATAAGGCGGCAACTCCAGCCCGCTCACCAGGGCCTGCCAGAGCAGCAGCAGCACAAGGCCCACCAGCGCCGGCAAAAGTACGCGCTGCACCTTGGGCTGCAGCAGCCAGGGGGTGGCCGCCTTGGCGGACTTGACGGTAGCCACTACACGCGCGCCGGTCGCGGCCGACCTGTTGTCGGCGGCCCTGGCCGCATCATCGGGAATGGAAGCGGGCAAGGCGCTCATGACAGACTCTCCTCCACCATGGCACTGGCGCGCAGCAGGCTCGATTGCAACTGCTGGGCATGGCGGGCGAACTCGGGGCCGAGCATGAAGTCGGCAGGCCGCGGATAGGGGGCATCGATGCGAAACTCCTCCACCACACGCCCCGGCCTGGCCGCCATCATCACCACCCGGCTGGACAGAAAGACGGCCTCGTGGAGGGAGTGGGTGACAAAGATCACCGTCAGCTTCTTCTTGCTCCAAAGCTCCAGCAACTCCGCGTCCAGCTTGTGACGCGTGATCTCGTCGAGCGCGCCGAAGGGCTCGTCCATCAGCAGCAGATCGGGCTCGGTGACCAGGCCGCGGGCAATCGAGACCCGCATCTGCATGCCCCCGGACAATTCGCGCGGCAGGGCTTTGGCAAAGCGTGCCAGGCCCACCAGTTGCAGTGCCTCCGCGACGCGCGCATCGGCCTCGGCGCGCGGCACGCCAGCCAGATCCAGCGGCAGCCGCACATTGGCATGCACGCTGGACCAGGGCATGAGCGTGGGCTGCTGAAAGACAAACGCCATCTTCTTGCCGCCGGCATGCAGCTGCGGCACCGGCTTTCGCCACAGCAGCAATCTGCCGTCGCTGGGCTCCAGCAGACCCGCCACCATCTTGAGCAAGGTGCTCTTGCCGCAGCCCGAAGGGCCGAGCAAGGTCACGAACTCACCCTCTTCGATGCGTAGATTGACGGGCAGCAACGCCTGCGTGCCGCCGGGATAGGTTTTCTCTGCAGACAACACCTCCACTGCGGGAATTGCTGCTGCGGGAATTTCAGAGCCGCTCATAGTCACCTTTCGCTGTCGCTGCCAGCCCATGCCATCAGGGCAGGACCTTGATGTTTTGAATCAGGCTCAGGTTGTAGGCATCGGCCTGCCTGACCTTGGCCGGATCGATCAGCTTGGCGCTGACCAGGAAGTCATAGCTGGCCTTGACCCGCGCATCGGTCATCACGCCGATGCCCAGCCTGGCGGCATCGCCGCCGGCGACCATATTCATTTCCTTGAGCTTGCCCACGCTGTAGGCCAGCTGTTCGTCGGTCATGTTGGGGTTGTCTTTCTTGATCAGGGCATTGGCCGGCGCGGGATCGGCCAGATAGCTCTTCCAGCCTTCCATGGAGGCGGTGACAAAGGCCTGCACCGCCTTGCTGCGCTCCTTGACCGTCTTGTCCATGCAGGAGATGGTCGTGGCATAGGCCGGGAAGCCCTGATCGCTGAACATCAGCGTGTTCGCCTTGACGCCAGCCTTCTGAATCGCAAAGGGCTCGGACGTCAGATAGCCTTGCTGGGCCGAATTCTTGTCCACCAGAAACGGCTGGATATTGAAGGTGTAGGGCCGGGTCTGGGAGTCGGTGAAACCATATTTGGCCTTGAGCCAGGGCCAGTAGCCGCGCTGCGCGGAGGCGGCGATCAAAATGGTCTTGCCCTTGAGGTCCTCGAACCGCTTCACGTCCTCATGGGCGATCAGCACCTGTGGATCCTTCTGGAACACCGCGGCCACCGTGGTCACGGGAACGCCGCCCTCGCGCATCTGCACCATCTGCAGATCGCTGGAGCCCATGACACAGTCGGCCTGACCGGCAGCCATCATCTGCGTGATATTGACCTGGGGGCCGCCCATCTTGATGCTGACTTCCAGACCATGCTTTTTGTACAGCCCTGTGGCCACGGCCTGGTAGAAGCCACCATGCTCGGCCTGGGCATACCAGTTGGTCATGTAGACGAATTTTTCCTCGGCGTGGCCGAGGCCGCTCAGACCACAGGCCAGCATGGCCGCGCAGGTCAGGGGTTTGAGGAGTTTGGCAGTCTTCATCGTGGCGGATCTCCGAAGGTTTGAAACAGGCAAGGCGAGAGAGGGCATCAGGCCAGGGCAGGCTCCACATGCCCCTGATGCTGGGCTCGACCCCAGGTGGCTTCGTCGCGGCTGGCCCATTGCAGCTCGTGCAGCTCGGCAATGGCGGCGGCCCAGCTCCGGGCCAGGGATTGCAGGATCTCCTGCCCCTGTTCGGCGGTGGCGGGTGTCGGATCACCGATCACGCCGCTGGGTCCGAAGTCCCGTGCGGTCCAGGCGCAGGCGGGACGGCCATCGGGCGACAGCAGGCTGGAGGGGAACACGGGCGGGTAGTTGATGACGGCCCGCTCCATGTGCACCGTCTGCGGCGCCAGCGCCAGCATCAGCGCGGTCTCGGCATGGCCTGCATGCATGGCCAGCTTTTTCTCCAGGTTCGACAGATATTGGCCCGCGACATGCGGCACGCGCCAGGTAAAGCTCGGCACCACGATGAAGTCGCCATGGCGCAGGCGCAGCTCGCGCGCCGCGATCTCCAGCACCTGGGGCTGGCCGCCGTGGCCGTTGACGAACAGCAGCTTGCGAAAGCCTGCGCGATACACCGACTCGCCGATTTCATTGATCGTGGCCAGCAGGGTTTCGCCGCTCAAGGTCACCGTGCCGGGAAAGTGCAGATGCTCCTCCGACTTGCCATAGACGATGGGGGCCATGGCGAATGCAGGCACGGCGGCGGGCAGCTGCGCCATGGCGGCGCCGACCACGCCCGCCGCAATCGTTGCGTCCACGGAGCAGGGCAGATGCGGACCATGCTGCTCCATGGCGCCCACAGGCAGCACGATCACGGTATTGGCCTTGTCCGGCAGGGCCGCAACCTCGGTCCAGCTCAGATAGGGCAGAAAGCGCTCGGCAGGGGTGTATCCGTGCAGCATGGGTTCTCCGGGGTGAGTGGTGAATGGGTCAACGCAAGGGCAGATAGGCCGTGGCCTCCACCTCGATCAGAATGTCCGGCGTGGGCAGCATGCCCGCCACCTCGACCACCGTGGAAGCCGGTGATTCGCCGGGAAAAAACAGCTTGCGCACACGGCTGTACTGCGGGAACTGGTCCAGATTGCGGAAGTACTGCACCAGCTTGAAGACATCCGACATCTGGCCGCCGGCGGCCTCCACCGTCTGGCGGATGCGGTCCAGCACCCACCAGCTCTGCGCCAGGATGGGGCCCTCCTTGATGTCGGTGCTGAACTCACCGGTACGCCCGATCAGCGCTGCCGCTTCAGCAGGAATGTCGGCATAGCCGCGCACGATGCGATTGGCGCCCGGGTCCACGGCGATCACGCCCGACAGGAACACCAGATCGCCCGCCCGCCGCCAGGGCGCATAACGAGCCAGGGGCTGGGCAATGCCTGTGGTATCTGTGCTCATGCAACGCTCCGTTCAATGCAGGGGCTGAACCAGGCAGCCAGCGGCTCGCCGTTGCTGACGCGCCCCTCGCGCATCACCACGCGGCGCTGGCTGCGGGATGGAAAGCCGCTGACGCTGGACTGAGGAAGGATCACCAGATCGGCTGTCGCGCCAGGCTGCAGCGGCAGGCGGCCGACACCATGACCCAGCCAGTCGCGGCGACAGACGCTGTCGCTCCACTCGTCAAAGGCCGAAGTCAGCTGCGCTGCCGCCACGCCGGTGGTCAGCGCCTCCAGCGGATCGAAACTGCCCAGCGGACAGAAAGGGTCCTGCACGTTGTCGCTGGAGATCATCAGCGGTATGCCGCGCGCCCTGGCCTCCTTGAGCAGCGTCAGGCCTCGCTGGCGCGGCGTGATACCGGTTTGCGCGTCCTGCAGCAGCAGGTTCGTCACCGGCAGGCTGACCATGGTGATGGGAGTGCTGGCCACGGCATCCAGCGTGCGCAGCGCCTGCTCCAGCGGTTGCGCCGCCAGCGCGCAGGTATGGCCGCAGACCACACGTGCTTCGAAGCGCAGCTCCTTGAGCAGCGCGGCCGTGGTGGCCAGTCCCTGGGCTGCGGGGTTGAGCTCCTCATCCACATGCAGGTCCACGTCCAGGCCGTGCTGCTGCGCGGCCTCAAGCAGATTGCGCAAGGCCTGCGGACTCCAGTTGGTGGAATGGACAAAGCCGCCGAGCAAGGCTCCCGCGCCACTGAGCGCCACCTGCTTGGCCAGGCGCATCGCCATGCCGCGTTCCTCATACAGATGCAGGGGAATCAGGCTGACGCGCTCGAGCAGCACGCGCCCGGCCCATTCCTGCGCCAGCTCGCGCAGCACTTCCCAGGCCACGGGCACCGAGTCCGGCTCCCACCAGTCGCAATGACTGCGTGCATGCGAAACACCGGCTTCATAGGCCCATTGCAGGCCCTGGCCCGCACGGCGGCGCACATCGGCCGCCGTCCAGTTCTGCTTGTCCACCATCATGGCCTCTATCGCGGCCAGCAGGCCCGGCTTCACCGCTCCCATGCGCTCCAGTGTGAACGCCTTGTCCAGATGCAGATGCGCATCCACCATGGTCGGCAGCACCAGCGCTCCTTGCAGATCCCAGACCTGGGAGCCGAAGCTGCGCGGCAGGCCTGGAGTTTCTGCCCCGATGGCCGCAATGCGCCCGTTGGCGATCTCCAGGCGCGACAGCAGCATCTCGCTGCGCTGTCCCAGGGCCGCGAGCAACCAGCGCGGCAGCCGTGCATTGCAGAGTGTCAGATGTGAGGACATGGAGGCTCTCCTAGGCAAAGCGGCGCATGGCCCGGCCGACATGGGCCTTGAAGGACTGCAGCCGAGATGGCGTGGCCACGTTCATGTGGTAGCAGGCGTGATAGTCGATACGCGCCTTGCCGCCCGTGAGGATGCGCAGATAGCGCGTGATGCATTTGCGCGGTGGGTCGCCCATGAAAAGCGCGGTCCAGCGCGGACGCCCGTAAGTCACCACCGCCGCAATGCGCTTGAGATGGGTCAGCGCCGGTTTGACGTTCTGCGGATCGCTGATGTCGAAGGCCACCCCGGGCATCAGCACGCGGTCGAAGAACCCCTTGAGCATGGCCGGCAGGCCAAAGCACCAGGTCGGGAAGCAAAAGACCACGGCCTCGGCCCACAGCAGACGGTCCACATAGCGCTGCACCGGTAGCCGGTTGTGCGGCACCTCGTGATAGCCCAGGCGTTCCTCGCGGGACATCACGGGATTGAATCCTTCCGCGTACAGGTCGCAGTCATCGACCTCATGCCCGGCGCCGCGCAACTGCTGCACCACCTCGGCATGCAATGCGGCCTGATAGCTGGTTTCCACAGGATGGGAGAAGATCACAAGCACTCGCATGACAGCCCTTCAAAGATCCAGGGTCAGCGTCGCGCCGCGATTGCGTGCGCAGCACAAAGCCACATGCGTGCTGCGCTCCTCGGCGGTCAGGCAGCGGTCATGGTGTTCTGGATCGCCAGCCGTCCAGCGCGTGACGCAAGTGCCGCAAATGCCTTGCTCACACACCGTCTCTATGGCCACACCGGCCAGTTGCAGCACATCGGTGATGCGCTCTGCAGGCTCCACCGGCAAGCGCAATCCCTGACGCAGCAATACCAGCTCAAAGCCTTGTTCTACGGGCGTTTCCAGAGTATCCGGGGCAGTGTTTGGCATGATTGACCATCCGATTTGATCGACTGGTCAAATCTAAGCAAACGGTGTGCCAAAACACGCCAGAGAGAGCTACCGGCCTGCCGCCCCTGCCATCTGCACCAGGCTTGCGCAGACCGTCTTCAAATTGGTGCCAGACCGCAGCTCAGCAGCACGGAAGTGGTGAGCTCCCGGGCGATATGCTCGCGATCCAGCGGCTGGTCGTCGGCGCACTCCAGCATGACCCTGGCCTGCACTGCATAGTCCGCATAGTGCTGGGTCATGCCCCAGATCTGCATCAGCAGCACGCGCGCATCGAGGCTGCGTATGCGGCCCTGCGCGATCCAGGCGTTGATCAGATCCACCTTCTGCGCCGTGGAACTCAGCGCGACAGGCCAGTATTGGTTCAGACGCAAGCCGCCACCCAGCACCTCGTTGGTGAAGATGCGTGACAGGGCCGGATTGTCCAGCGCATAGTCCAGCTTGCGCCGCACATAGTTGCCGATGATCTGCGCCGGATCGTCGAGTGCCGGATCGAACGCAAATGCCGCCGACCAGGCCTCCAGCAAGGCATAGAGCAGCTCGTCATACAAGGCCTGTTTGCTCTCGATGTAGTAATGCAGCTGGGGCTTGGTCAGACCCGCTCTTTCCGCGATCGCCTGGGTGGATGCCCCCTTGAAGCCATGGCTGCTGAACTCCGCAATCGCCGCCTCGCGGATGGCTTGCAGAATCTGCTCTCGGGTGCGGCGGACAACAGGCGTGGAATCGGTCATGGCAGCAGGCTGTGAAACGGATCTTGAACTGGCGGAATGCAGCTTCATCAATGCACGGCAAAGCGCAGCAGATACTCGTAGCTGTTCTCTGTTGTCATGGGATCGCCCTGCACCGGCTGACGCAATATGGCCTGCAGCGTATTGCTGCCGACAGCAGGCGTCATGCTCGCCTGCCCTTGAGCGTCCGTCATCGTGGGAGAGCCTCTCTCTCCCCAGGACAGCCTGACGCCGGGCTGCGGCTTGCCATGCAGCAACACCAGCAGCTTGAGCGGCTGACCGGCATGGGGAGACTGCCCCTGCAGCGGCACCACCTCGAACATCTGGCCCAGCGGCTTTTGCGTGACGGCGCCCCACTGCACCACGGTCTTGTGGAACTTGCGCGCATGCACGCCGCGCACCGCACCGGGGTTCTTGTCCATGGGCAAAGGCAGCATCTCGCCCTCGGGTCTGGCACTGCTGAAATAGCCGTTGTCCAGCTCCACGGCTATCAGCGCAGCCTTGGCATCGGGCTTGACACGGATACCGCCCTGCACATTCTTTACATCGCTGGACACCTCGCGGCCGCGCAGGTCATAGGCATGCACGCGCTGCAGCTTGGCCGGGTCAAAGACTTCGGTCCTGCCTTCATGACCGCCAAACTGCATGACATAGCCGCCCTGGGCATCGGGCTCCAGCCAGACGTTATGGGCAGAGACCGGTTGGGCGCATAGCAGCCAGGCGGCGGCCGTGGTGCACAGAATGCGCGCGATGATGTTGTGACGTGTGCTGCAAACAGACATGGAGGCTCCGAAAAATCATAAGGAAAACTGCAGGCCCAGCTGCACGCTGCGCGGCGCGCCGGGCGCGACCAGACGCTGGCCGGCAATCATGGTGGTGGTACTGGCATAGCGGGTGTTGGCGGCATTGCGCAGCCACAGGCTCAGGCGGGCGTTGCGCGCAATGTTGGCGGGCAGGCGGTACTGCAGGCCCAGGTCCAGCCAGCGATAGCTGCCTGCCCATTCGGTATTGCCGTTGTTGATGGGCGCGCGCCCCACATGGCGCAGCAATCCATGCACGGTGACATCGCTGCGCGGCATCCAGCGCGCATGCAGGGTGCTGGTGTACTCGGGCACGGCCACCACACGCCTACCAAGCAGTGCGGTGTTCGCGTTCTGCGTGACTTCGGAGCGATTGCGGCCATAGGCCCATTCCACATGCCAGTGGCGGCTGGGCAGCCAGTGCAGCTGCAGCTCGGCGCCCTTGCGCACGGTCGCTCCCAGGTTTTCATACTCGCCGGGGGCCGTGTTGCGTATTTCATGGCTGGAGCCGATGCGGTAGAGCGAGGCATCGATCAGCCACTGGGCCGATGGCTTCCACTCCACGCCCAGCTCGCTCTGGCGAAAGATATTGGCATGCAGATCGCTGTTGCGCAGCGCGTATTTGGCAAAGTCGCTGGGCAGCGCAAAGCCTTGCGACCAGCTGGCCCGCACGGCTGTCAGTGCATCGAGCTGCGCCAGTGCCCCCAGCTTGGGGCTGGCATGGCTGCGGCCCTGCATGCGATTGCATTCATCGCCACCGGCCTCTGCCCCCAGCAGGCGGCAGCGGCCGTCAAAGTGGTCCCAGCGCAAGGCCGCCGTGGTCTGCAACCAGGCCGTTGGCTGCCAGCCAGCCTGGCCGTAGAGCGCCGTGTTGTCGAGCCGCGTATTGCGATCATTCAATGCAGGGCCGGTGCGCCGGCGATCGAGCAATCCATCCCAGTAGCCATAGTCGGTGGACTCACGCACCTGCTCCAGACCCAGCATCCAGTTCAGCTCGCGCGCCGCAAGAAGGGACTTGCCGCTGAGATTCAGCCCTGCTCCCAGCACGCTGCGGTCGTAGCGCTCCTCGCGCTGCATCCAGGTGGCGCTGCGCGGGCGGGTGAACCAGCGCACAAAATCCTGCTGCGTGCCGTAGACAAAGCCCAGCAGCCGGGTCTCTGCATCCAGTGCGTACTGCGCATCCAGACGCAGCGTGCCAAAGTGCTTGTCGGCACCATCGCCCACCACACGGCTGTCCTTGCCCTGAGGGTTCTCTCGCCATTGCGCTTCGCTCAGATAGCCGGGCGAGTCGCCACGCGCCTCGTGCCAGCGGCCCGACAGCGAGATATCGAGTTTTTCGTGCACCTGGTGCTTCCAGGTGCCGCTGATGGCGCTGCGCTCATAACGAGAGACAGGCCGCGCCCCGTCACCGCGCGAATGCTGGGCCGCCAGATTGAGCTGATCGCCCCCCTCCAGCCCGCGCCCGAGAGCGGCCTGGGCATCGAACATGCCGCGCGACCCCGCGCTGACATCCAGCTCCGTATAGCTGCCGCTGCGCCGCGTGCGCAGCTCCAGCAGTCCGGCGCGGTTGTAATTGCCCTGCAGCACCGACACGGGACCGCGATAGACATTGAGCTGATCCAGCTCCAGCGGCACCACCACATTGAGATCGAAATAGCCATCGGCATGCGACATGGCTTCGTTGAGCGGGATGCCGTCCAGTGTGGCTGCCACATCGCCGCCATGGCCTCCGCCGCCAAAGCCGCGCAACACCAGCGCATTGGCCACACCGCTGAGCTGGTAGTGATTGACATGCATTCCAGGCACCAGATTCCACAGCGACTCCACTTCCTGCCTGGGCTGCTCGCGAATCTCGTCGCGCCTGAACTCGGTGACGGAAAACGCGCGTTGCGCATCGTCCAGCGCCTGGCCTTTGACCTGGGCATTCACCCTCACCTCGGGCAATACCTTGTCGCCGTCCTTGGCTGTTTGCGCTTGCACGGCTGAAGCCATCCACAGCGTACCGCCCAAGGCCAGCACTCCGAGCCTTGCCGTGGTACCCAGGCACTGAGCGCCTCCCCTATTGAATGGTCTTTTGTACATGCACCAGAACAGCAAAGTTCGTGCCATGCAATGCACCGCTACGGCTCGACAATGCACCACAAAGCACCATCGCTGCCTCTTCGATACACCGTGGTGCACAACCGCATGCCGAAGGCACCAACAAGGTGCAGAACATCTGCAGCGGCTTGCCTGCTGGCTGGCAACAAAGGCTTGCCTTTGGCATGGCACTTGCTACATAAAGGGGCATGACACTGACTCATCGCGTTCATTCAGCCCTGCCGGATGCGCGCGCCGACTGAGGGATGGAAGAAGATGGAACTGACACCGCGCGAAAAAGACAAGCTGCTGATCTTCACCGCGGCCCTGCTGGCCGAGCGGCGCATGGCCCGCGGCCTCAAGCTCAACTACCCCGAGGCCGTGGCGTTGATCAGCGCCTTTGTGATGGAGGGCGCGCGCGATGGCAGGACCGTGGCCCAGCTCATGAGCGAAGGCCGTAGCGTGTTGACCCGCGCCGATGTGATGGAGGGCATCCCCGAGATGATTCCCGACATCCAGATCGAGGCCACCTTCCCCGATGGCACCAAGCTGGTCACCGTGCATGAGCCCATCGCCTGAAGCGGCATCCAGAGACTTCAAGCCTTTCAGCCATCAAACCCTTATCCATCAAGCGCAGACAGCTATGAAATTCAATAAGCTCCTTGCCACCACAACCGCTGCAGCGACTGCACTGCCCCTGTCCGCCCTCGCTCATATGGGCACCGATGCAGGCGGCCATCACCACTTTCTCGACAGCCTGGTTCATGCCTTTGCCCACCCGTTTACCGGAGCAGACCATCTGGCCGCCATGCTGGCCGTAGGCGCCTGGAGCGCGCTGACCCTGCCCGAGTTGCGCACGGCCTGGCGTGCACCAGCGGCCTTTGTGGCCCTGCTGGTGGCGGGCGCCGTGGCCGGCTTTGCCGGCCTGTGGGTGCCGGGCGTGGAGCCCATGATTGCCGCATCCGTGCTGGTGCTGGGCCTGCTGGTGCTGGTCCAGCAAAAAATGCCCTGGGCCGCTGCCGCCGCACTGGCTGCGGTGTTTGCCTTCTTCCACGGCGCAGCGCACGGCTTTGAGCTGGCCGGAGACAGCGGCCTGGCTGCCGTCGGCGCGCTGGTGGGCATTGCGCTGGGCTCGGCCTCACTGCATATCGCCGGCATGGTGCTCGGTCATGCCGTCATGCAGCGCCACCAATGGACTGCCAGGCTCGGCGGAGCTGCCACCGCCGCGCTCGGCGCTTTCATGCTGACGAAACTGGCGTGATATGCAACACCCCGGCACGGCCCAGCACAGGGCTCTAGCGCAAGGAGACGATAGATGATCCCCGGTGAACTGATTCTTGACGAGGGCAGCCATGCACTCAACCCCGGCCGCCGCACGCTCACGCTGGTGGTGAAAAATGCCAGCGACCGGCCGATTCAGGTCGGCTCGCACTACCACTTCGCCGAAACCAATGCCGGCCTGGATTTCGACCGCGCCGCCGCCCACGGCATGCGCCTGAATATTGCCAGCGGCATGGCCGTGCGCTTCGAGCCGGGCCAGCAGCGTACGGTGGAGCTGGTCGAGATCGGCGGCGACCGCCAGATCTATGGTTTTCGCGGTCTGCTCCAGGGTCCATTGCCCGCAGTTGCCAGGGACTGACCGGTCATGCTGATGCTGTTTGCTTCTGCTTTCGTGCTGGGCCTGGTGTTCAATGCTGCGCCCGGCGCGGTGTTTGCAGAGACCGTGCGCCAAGGTGTGCGCGGCGGCTATCGCCCCGCGCTGGCGGTACAGCTGGGCTCCCTGGTGGGCGACGCGAGCTGGGCCTTGCTGGGCCTGGCCGGCATTGGTCTGGTCATGCAGATCGACGCCTTGCGCTGGCCGGTTGGCCTGGCGGGCGCCGCCTACCTGCTCTGGCTGTCCTGGGACAGCTGGCAGGCAGCGCGCACCGAACACCGGCTCGATGCCTCAACCGCCGCCGCCGCCACGCAGAAGCAGGCCCTGCGCCGCGGCATGGCCCTGTCGCTGAGCAACCCGCAGAACCTTGCTTACTGGGCCGCCATGGGCAGCGCCCTCGGGGCGGTGGGAGTGACCCAGCCCAGCGCTGGCGATTACGGGCTGTTCTTCGCGGGATTCATGACTTCATCCCTGCTCTGGTGCTTTGTCTGCGCAGCCTTGGTGGACCGGCTTTTCCGCCGCGCTGCTGCGCACTGGAGCCGTTTTACCTACCGCTGCTGCGCCGCACTGTTGCTGGCCCTGGCGCTGGGCACCTTGCGCGACCTGCTCGTCACAAGCCCCGCAGCCCTGCCACCGGCAGCCCAGCAGCAGTCCCTGCGCTGAATACCTGAATCGGAGATTCCTCAATGGCCACCATGGACCGACGAGCCTACGCAGAAACCTTTGGCCCCACCGTGGGCGACCGCCTGCGCCTGGCCGATACCGAACTCATCGTCGAGGTCGAAAAAGACTACACCCTGGCCGCCGGCGGCTATGGGGAGGAAGTGAAGTTCGGCGGCGGCAAGACCATCCGCGACGGCATGGCACAAAGCCAGCGCACGCGCGACGGGACGGGGACAGGGCCTGACGGAGGTGGCGCGGTCGATACCGTGCTGACCAACGCACTGATCCTGGACCACTGGGGCATCGTCAAGGCCGACATCGGCCTCAGGGACGGCCGCATCGCGGCCATAGGCAAGGCCGGCAACCCGGACACCCAGCCGGGTGTGAACATCATCATCGGCCCGGGCACGGAAATCATCTCCTGCGAAGGCCATATCGTCACCGCAGGCGGTATCGACACCCATATCCATTTCATTGCCCCGCAGCAGATCGAGGAAGCACTGACCAGCGGCGTGACCACCATGATCGGCGGCGGCACCGGCCCGGCCACCGGCACCTTCGCCACCACCTGCACGCCAGGCCCCTGGCATATGGAGCGCATGCTGCAGGCCGCCGACGCTTTCCCCATGAATCTGGGTTTTCTGGGCAAGGGCAATGCCAGCCTGCCTGGCGGCCTGCACGAGCAGATCAGTGCCGGCGCCATCGGCCTCAAGCTTCACGAGGACTGGGGCAGCACGCCGGCCGCCATCAGCAACTGCCTGGATGTGGCCGAAGACACCGACACCCAGGTCGCCATCCACACCGACACGCTCAACGAGTCCGGCTTTGTGGAGGACACCGTGGCCGCCTTCAAGGGCCGCACCATTCACACCTTCCACACCGAAGGTGCGGGTGGCGGCCACGCGCCCGACATTCTGAAAGTGGTGGGCGAGGCCAATGTGCTGCCCAGCTCCACCAACCCCACCCGCCCCTACACCATCAACACGCTGGACGAGCATGTGGACATGCTCATGGTCTGCCACCACCTGGACGCGGGCATTGCCGAAGACCTGGCCTTTGCCGAAAGCCGCATTCGCAAGGAAACGATTGCGGCCGAGGACATCCTGCACGACATCGGTGCCATCAGCATGTTCAGCTCCGACAGCCAGGCCATGGGCCGCGTGGGCGAAGTCATTCTGCGCACCTGGCAGACCGCGCACAAGATGAAGCTGCAGCGCGGCCCCCTGAGCGGCGACGGCGCGCGCAACGACAACTTCCGCATCAAGCGCTATATCGCAAAATACACCATCAATCCCGCGATTGCCCATGGCATCAGCCACGAGGTGGGCAGCATCGAGGTGGGCAAGTGGGCCGATATCGTGATCTGGAAGCCCGCCTTCTTTGGCGTCAAGCCTTTTTGCATCCTCAAGGGCGGCAGCATCGCCATGGCGGCCATGGGCGATCCGAACGCCTCCATTCCCACGCCTCAGCCCGTGCATTACCGCCCCATGTTTGCAAGCTTTGGCGGTGCGGTTGCCAGAACTTCTCTGACCTTTGTCTCCCAGGCAGGACTTGCCGCCGGCATCGGCCAGCGCTTCGGGCTGCACAAGACCCTGTCGGCGGTCAAGGGCATACGCAAGGTGAAGAAGCAGCACATGATCCACAACGATCTGGCGCCGCATATGGAGGTGGACGCCCAGACCTATGCCGTGCGCGCCAATGGCGATCTGCTGACCTGCGAGCCCGCGGTCAGCCTGCCCATGGCACAGCGCTACTTCCTGTTCTGAGCGGTGTTGAGCTGAAACTCCGTATCCGGATGCTGCACGCCCTTGCCCTCAAACCAGGCCAGCCAGTCGCTGACGGCAAGCTGCGGCGCAGCGCTCACGGTGGCGGGCAAGGCCTCGTACACCAGCACCGTGATGGACTGCTGAGCGCCCTGGATCAGCATCACGGGCAGGGTCAGAATGCGCTTGGCGTATTCGCCCAGGTCTTCGGGCCAAAGGCCTTCGATGCGATCCATGGCCCGCTCCAGCGCTGCGTCCATGGGGTAGACCTCGGCCAGCACGGTCTGCGAGCCTTGCAGCCTCAGGCCCGGGTACCAGCCCAGGTCATGCAAAGTGCCGGTCAGCAGGGTCCTGCCAACACAGGCGATGCCCGGCTGGAGCCTGGCAATATCGTTGATGCCACCGGCACGCAAAGTGCCATACACCGCCACATAGGCTGCGCCACAGCCCTGCCAGTCAGCAGGCGCATCATGCAAAGAGGTCGGGGCTGCCATTTCTGCCGAAGTTTCCAAAATAGTGGTCATCTTGCTCGAACCATCAAAATCACTGAGATGCGCAGCACATGCAACATGCGCGCCAACCGGGTTCGGGCCTTTTATTTCATTGTGAATTCACCATGCTGACTGCCAACAAGCTGCTGCTCCAGGGCCAGGGCCTTTCCACCGTCATCCTCAAACGCGCAGCGTCCGTGGAACTGGACTGGGATGTGCGTCAGAAAAGCCGCTTTGCCGCCACCGACAGCCAGGGTCGCGAGCTGGCCGTCTTTTTGCCGCGCGGCCAGGCCGTGCGCGGCGGCGATGTGCTGGTGGCCGAAGACGGCAGCCTGATCCGCGTGCTGGCCGCACCGCAAAAAGTGCTGCACATCACTGCCTGCGCCGAGCATGGCACGCCGTTTGACCTGATGCGCGCGGCCTACCATCTGGGCAACCGCCATGTGCCGATCGAGCTGCAGCCCGACCATTTGAAGATCGAACCCGACCATGTGCTGGCCGATATGCTGCGCAGCATGCATATGACGGTCGTCGAGACCGATTTGCCCTTTGAACCCGAAGGAGGCGCCTATGGCGGCCATGTGACCAATGACGGCCACAGCCACCATCATCATGGCCATGGACACTCGCATGACCACGCCCACTGAGCCACTGCTGGCTCTTGGCGCGCAGAGCTTTCTGCAGCTGATGTGGCTGGCCTCGCCGGCGCTGCCCATCGGCGGTTTTTCCTATTCTGAAGGGCTAGAAGCGGCCATCAATGCAGCGCTGGTGACAACGGAAACAGAGGCCGCCGGCTGGCTGGTGCAGCAGCTGCATCTGACCCAGTCGCGCGGGGACATGGCCGTGATTGCGCAGGCCATGCAGGCCTGGAAAAGCGCGGATCTGGCGCGCATTGCCAGCCTCAACCAGTGGGTAAGAGTCACGCGCGAAACCAGCGAGTTGCGCCTGCAGACCGAGCAGATGGGCCGCTCGCTGACCGAGTGGCTGAAAAACCGCTACGCCGATGACACAACCCTGCTCGCCCCCATCCGCTGGCTGGCCGCGCAGGATGCCAGCTACCCCATCGCCTTCTCGTTTGCGGCGCAATGCACCGGCGCCACGCCGCGCGATGCACTGCTGGCCTATGCCTTTGGCTGGGCAGAGAACATGGTTCAAGCCGCCATCAAGGCCGTCCCCCTGGGCCAGAGCGCCGGCCAGCGCATTCTGGCTCGACTGACTTCCGAGATTCCCGCCGCCGTCGAATACGCACTGGCATTGCCGGACAGCGCAAGACAGGCTTTTTCGCCCATGCTGGCCATTCTCTCGGCCCAGCATGAACACCAGTATTCTCGACTTTTCCGTAGCTGAACCTTCATCCGCCATGTCTGCATTGTTTGCCGCCACACCCCAGCCACCGTACTACGCCGCCATCTTCACCTCCCTGCGCACCCAGGCGGACCAGGGCTATGGCGAGATGGCCGAGCGCATGGTGGAGCTGGCCGGCCAGCAAGCAGGCTATCTGGGCGCTGAAAGCACCCGCGATGCCCAGGGCTTCGGCATCACCGTGTCTTACTGGGAAAGCGAGGAAGCCATCCGTCAATGGAAGCACAACGCCGAGCACCAGATCGCCCAGGAAAAAGGCCACACCACCTGGTACCAGCATTTCGAGCTGCGCATTGCCAAGGTGGAGCGTGTCTACGGCAAGGCCCGCTGATCGCAACCCTCTCATTCCCGAAAGAACTCACCATGTCGACCGCACTGCACCATATCCCCAACCGCACCAAGAAGCTGCCACCGCTGCGCGTGGGCATAGGCGGGCCCGTGGGCTCGGGCAAGACCACGATTCTGGAGATGCTCTGCAAGGCCATGCGCGGCAAATGGGACCTGGTCGCCATCACCAACGACATCTACACCAAGGAGGACCAGCGCCTGCTGACCATCAGCGGCGCGCTGCCCGCCGAGCGCATCATGGGTGTGGAAACCGGCGGCTGCCCGCACACGGCGATTCGCGAAGACGCCTCCATCAACCTGGAGGCCATTGACCGCATGCTCAAGGACTTTCCCGATGCCGACATCGTCTTCATCGAATCGGGCGGCGACAACCTGGCTGCCACCTTCAGTCCCGAGCTGTCGGATCTGACCATCTACGTGATCGACGTGGCGGCAGGCGAGAAGATTCCGCGCAAGGGAGGCCCCGGCATCACCAAGAGCGATCTCTTCGTCATCAACAAGACCGACCTGGCCCCCCATGTGGGCGCCAATCTGGACATCATGCGCAGCGACACCATCAAGCAGCGCACCACGCCCAAGGGGCTCAAGCCTTTTGTGATGACCAACCTCAAGACACTGGAAGGTCTGGACGAGGTAGTGGCCTTCATCGAGAAGCAAGGCCTGCTGACAGCCTGATCACCTCTTTCGGGACGAAAAAAAGCCGCCTTGAGCGGCGGCTGTTTCTCGAACCAGTGCGTGATTACTGGTTGGCCAGATCCAGATGGAACTCGCGAGCTTCTTGGATGAATTCGATCAGGGAGTTGATAGCTTGGCGCATGATGAGCTTTCTATGAAATCAAGAGATGCACTTCAAGCGATGGACAGCACGCATCTCATGTACTGTCATTCGCGGGTTTCACCTTAAGGGTTAACCCTTGGCGCTAAGTATAAACCACTAGCTCCATTTTTGCAAAGCCCATCCTGCGCAAAGAACGTCAGGCTCGTCAGTGCACTGCCCTGAAGTGCTCGCTCACGCAGTTGCAAGGCCTGTGCAGATCAATGTTTGCGAGATTCCTGCATCAAAATTGCCGCAGAATGCTGTACTTTTCACCAGTACGTCACCGAATTTGCCCTCCGACTGCTACGCTATGGCCTGTTGACAATATTTGTGGCGGGATCACAACTCCCGCAGGTGGAAAGTGGAAATGGCGCGAGATTGTGGTTTGAAGCAGATGGACGGGCTCTCGTCCCATCGAGTGAATGCCGACATCCAGCCCGGCCGATATGCAGCGCCCGCCTTCCGCGGCAAGGGAGTGCGCGCATGAGCTCCACACTGGCCGGCCCCGGCACGACCGACTCCTGGCATATCACCACCATGAACCCCGCAGAAGCCCCCTGGCATCTGCTGCTGCTGGCCGACCCCTCACGCGAGCGCGTCAAGCGCTATCTGCCCGGCTCCACCTGCTTCGCAGCGCGTCAGACGGAACAGTTCACGCCCAGCGGCCTCGGCGCCCTGATTGGCGTATGCGTGCTGATCCCCGAGGGCGACGGCCTTCACCGGTGGGAGCTGATGAACGTGGCCGTGTCCACGGCCTGGCAGAGCAAGGGCATAGGTTCTGCCCTGCTGCAGCGCGCCATCCGCGAGATGCGCGAACGCGGCGTGCAACAACTGGAAGTGGGAACTGGCAGCTTTGGCGACCAGTTGCTGTTCTATCAACGCCTGGGGTTTCGCGTCACCGATATCGAGCGCGACTTCTTTTTGCAGAACTACACCACCCCGCTGTGGGAGCGCGGCGTACAGCACAAGGACATGCTCAAGCTGACGCTGGAGCTTTGAAGACAGGGGCGGCCCCGCCCAATGTCCAAAAGAACTACCCTTTGAAAAGCACAAGAGGCGCCTTGGCACCTCTTGTTCATCTCGCTTCGTTTGCCCGGCGTCAGGCCGCCTTGAGGCGACGCGCACGCACGGCGGCTGCCAGTTGCTCCAGCACCGGAGTGGTCTGCTCCATGCTGATGCAGGCATCGGTGAGCGAGACCCCGTACTGCAGCTCCTGCCCTTCGACAATGTCCTGACGGCCTTCGCGAATATGGCTTTCGATCATCACGCCGGTGATGCGTGTGTCGCCCCCGGCAATCTGCTGGGCCACATCCGCTGATACATCGATCTGTCGGCGATGTTGCTTGCTGCTGTTGGCATGCGAGAAGTCGATCATCACCTGTGGATGCAGGCCCGCTTTTTCCAGCACTTCGCATGCTGCCTGAACATGGGCCGCGTCGTAGTTGGGAGCCTTGCCGCCGCGCAAGATGATGTGGCAGTCCTGATTGCCGCGTGTCTCGAAGATCGCACTCTGGCCCATCTTGGTCATGCCCATGAAAGCATGAGAGGACTGGGCGGCCAAAATGGCATCGCTGGCCACCTTCACGCCGCCGTCGGTGCCGTTCTTGAAGCCCACGGGGCAGCTCAGACCGCTGGCCAGCTGGCGATGGCTCTGGCTCTCCGTGGTGCGCGCGCCAATCGCGCCCCAGCTGACCAGGTCGCTGATGAACTGCGGCGACAGCAGGTCCAGGAATTCGGTGCCGGCCGGCAGGCCCAGCGCCAGCACATCGAGCAGCAGGCGGCGCGCCAGCTCCAGCCCTTCGTTGACGGCAAAGCTGCCGTCGCGGTACGGGTCATTGATATAGCCCTTCCAGCCCACGGTGGTGCGCGGCTTCTCGAAGTAGACCCGCATCACGATCAGCAGATCGTCCTTGAGCGCATCGGCCTGGACCTTGAGCTGGCGCGCGTAATCCATGGCCTGGTCGTGGTCGTGAATGGAGCAAGGCCCGACCACCACCACCAGCCGGTCATCCTGGCCATGCAGCACGCGCGAGATGGCGGCACGGCTGGATTCGACCAGTTGCTGCGCCTCTTCAGTCACGGGCAGCCACTCTTCCAGCAGTGCCGGGGTCAACAGCGGGCGCACGATCTTGATGCGTGTGTCGTCAATGCGGGTCTTGTCCAGCGTGGTCAGTTTGGGCTGGGCCTTGCGGGCCGAAGCTGCGCTGGGATGCAGGGGCGTCGTGGAGGATGTCATCCCGTTATTGTCGCGCCATGCGCTTTAACCCGCGCGCTCGCCCCCTTCGGCGGCTGCGGTAAGCGGCCTGCAGCGGCCAGCCAGGCAAGGCTGGACGGCGCCCCGCCCCGGTAGACTGGCGGCCCCTAGAAGACCGGACGCCAACGCCCATGGAACTGCTGTTCACCATCACCCCGGCCCACACCGACTGCCGGCTGCAGGCCGCGCTGCAACGCGAGATGCAGCAGCACGCGCAACAACAGGCCGCCCTTCAGGCCCGGATATTGGGCTGGCAGGAGCGCTGGCTCGCCCCGCTGGTGCTCTGCCTGGGCCTGGGCGGCGGCCTGCTGGCCATCGCTCGGCCGGGCCAGCCGCTGAGCCCCGAAAAAATCATCGCCATGCTGGTCTCGACCGTGCTGTGCATCCTGCTGTGGAAGCGCTACTCGGCGCGCCTGCTCGGCGCGTTGCGTCAGCACCAAGCCATGCGCCAGGCACCGCTGCAGGGCCTGCTCCGGAAGCTGGTGCGCGCAGGCCTGCGGGCCCGCCTGCGGCGCATGGAGGGCGGCTACCGCCTGCAGCTGGACGATCAGGGCTTCACGCTGATCCACGACCGGGGTGCGCGAGAGCGGCTCGAATGGGCGCAGATCGCGCGCCTGCAGGCCACGCCCGACTTCTACAAGGTGGCCAGCGCCCGGCTCGCGGCCGAGGGCAAGGCCTACCATATCCCCCGCCACAGCGATGCCATGGACCCGGCCGCCTACCGGCAGGGATTGGCACTGTGGCTGAGCAAATGCCCGATGGAGCCGGAGACCCCAGCCGCCCTGGAGCGCTGATTCAGCCGTACGGGCGGTGCTTTATTCCCCGGCCGAAAGCTTCATCAGCACCAGGCCGCTGACGATCAGGACCGCCGCTCCCACGCGCATGGCGCTGAGCTGCTCGCCCAGCACCGTGACGCCCACCAGGAATGCACCCACAGCACCGATACCGGTCCAGATCGTATATGCCGTGCCCAGGGGCAGCGAGCGCATGGCCACCGACAGCAGGCCAAAGCTGGCGATCATCGCCACGATGGTGATGGCGCTGTATTTGAGGTTGGTGAAACCATGGGACTGCTTCATGGTGAAGGCCCAGACCACTTCCAGAACGCCAGCCACCAGCAGATAAACCCAAGCCATAGAAAACCTCTTTGAAGATTGAATGGCCAGGCCGTCCCGGCAGGAATTCAGGCCATGCATGGCATCGCCCGGCAAGGTCGTCCCTGCGGCATGAATCCTAATCCGCACGGGCAAATCCGGGCCAGCCATGGGTGGTTCGGCCGCCACAATCATGGGCCGATTTCTCGTCCGATTCGACGATGTCGCAACGCCGGTAACGCCGCACAGTGACTCGTCCATCCAACGAGAAAATCTGAACAATGAACCGACTGCAAGACCGCGTAGCCCTGATCACGGGCGCAGGTGCCGGCATTGGCAAAGGCGTGGCACGCCGCTTTGCGGCAGAAGGGGCCAGCCTGTGGCTGGCCGATATCAATGCCGAAACCTGTGCCAGGGCCGCCGCAGAAATCCGCGCCGAATTTGGCGTTCAGGTTGCTCATGCCGTGGCCGACGTGAGCGAGCACGCCGCCGTGCAGAACATGGTCGATGCCGCCCTGGCGCGGTTCGGCCACATCGACATCCTCGTCAACAATGCCTGGGGCCGCCGCCCCGCCAGCGCGCCCGGCTTTGCCAGGGTCGAAACGCTCAACGACCTCGATTCCGACTGGGCCTGGCGCATAGGTGCGCAATCGGCGCTCTGGGCCATGCAGGCAGTGTTCCCCGGCATGCGGGAGCGGCGCTGGGGCCGGGTCATCAATATGTGCTCGCTCAACGGCGTCAACGCCCACCCTTATTCGGTGGACTACAACATGGCCAAGGAAGCGCTGCGCACGCTCACCCGCTCTGCCGCACGCGAATGGGCGGCCTTTGGCATCTGCTGCAACGCCCTGTGCCCCGGTGCGGCCACCGAGGCCTATCAAAAATTTGCGGTGAGCCAGCCCGATAACGCCGCCGACATGCTGCGCCTGAACCCCATGGGCCATATGGGCGATCCCGAGCGGGACATTGGCGGCGCGGCCCTATTCCTGGCCAGCGAAGACTGTCGCTATGTCACGGGCAACACGCTGTTTGTCGATGGCGGCAGTCATATCAACGGCGTGCCCTGGTTGCCCAGAGCGAAGTGATGCATGGGGCCATGGCACACTCGACGCCTTGAGCTGCCCATGCCCCTCGCCACCATGCTTTGCGGATTGAATCACCTCACGCTTGCCGTAACGGACCTGCAGCGCAGCATGGACTTCTACGTGCGCGTGCTGGGCTTTCTTCCACGCGCGCAGTGGGATAGGGGAGCCTATCTGGGACTTGGCGATCTGTGGCTGTGCCTGTCCTCAGACGAACAGCGAAGTCAGGCCAGCACCTCTGACTACACCCACTACGCATTCACGATTGCCCAGCGGGACTTCGCGCACTTTGTGGAGCATGCCAGGTCATGCGGTGTCCGGCAGTGGAAGAGCAACCACAGCGAAGGCGATTCCTTCTACTTTCTGGACCCGGATGGCCACCAGCTCGAAGCCCATGTGGGTTCGCTGGAAAGCCGCCTGGCGCAATGCCGCTTGCGGCCTTACGCAGGCATGCAGTTTTTCGACTGAATCGGCGGCCAGGCAACGACGGCAAGAAAAGGTGCAAGAGCCTGCTAGATACAGCCGCGCTCCAAGAAGCGCCGCCAGTCGACGCTGGGGAGCACGCCTGGCTGCGCCACGCTAGGCGGCCAGCCGCTCCTCTTCTTCCATCACCACCACATTGCCAACCGTCGCGCCATAGTGCGTTGCCACGCGCTTGCGCTGCTTGAGCACGGCCCTGTCCTTGCTGACCAGCAAGGCCTTGTGCTGGCTGGCCAGATCGAGGAAATGCTGGTCGTCGGGATCGGTGCAGGTAAAGCGGATCTTGGGGGCAGCGGACACATATTCGACGGCTGCGTCAAAAGCGGCCATCACGCCTTCGGGCGTCTTGCCGTAGTAGCTGACGCGCGGCGCAATCTGGCTGTAGTGCAGCACGCGCCCCAACTCGATGCGCTGGGCTTCGTCGGCAATCCAGCGTACCTCGCCACGGGCGACCAGATCGCGGATGGCGGGGATATCCGGGTCGTCAAAGATCAGCATGTCCAGCACCACATTGGTATCCAGAATCATGGGGCGCGGCAAAGGGCCGTCGTAGCCGGCGTTGCAGGCCGGCCAGCGCAGGGGGGCGATCTTCATTCAGGCCGGCCTTCCGGCTTGCCGCTCTGCTCAGCATCGTCCGCAGGCTTGCGTGGCTTGACCACACCCTTGATCATGTCGAAGCAGAACAGACGGCACTCGATGGGCCCGTTCCACATGGGCGTGCGGCGCGACTCCTTGAGGCGCATCTTGCTGGGCAGCTTGAGGTCGGGCGTCAGCATCCAGGCGCTCCAGCCGCTGTAGTTCTTTTTCCAATGGCTGGCCAGCTGACTGAAGAATTCGCCGCCGTCCTCGGTCTGCGCGGTTTCACGGCCTGCGCGTTCGACCTGGCCCATGCGCTCGGCCGCATTGCGGCCCGCGCTGCCGGCGGCCGCGATACGCTCGCCATAGGGCGGGTTCAGCAGCATCATGCCCGGCTGCTCGCTGGGCGGCATGCGCTGCAAGGCATCACCGCCGCGCAGGCTGACCGTGTCGGACACACCCGCACGCTCGGCATTGCGCTGGGCAAAGTCCACCATGCGGAAGGCGATGTCCGAGCCGTAAATGCCCACCGGCGATTCAGGCAGGATCTGGCTCTCGGCCTCATCCAGCATGGCTTCCCATACATGGCGCTGAAAAGGCACGAGCTTCTCGAACGCAAAGCGACGCAGAATGCCGGCCGGAATCTTGCGCGCGATCTGCGCGGCCTCGATCACCAGGGTACCGCTGCCGCAGCAGGGGTCGTACAGCGGCTGGGGGTTGTCGCCATGCGGGTTCCAGCCCGAGGCAGCAATCATGGCCGCGGCCAGGGTTTCCTTGAGCGGGGCATCGCCCTTGTCCTCGCGCCAGCCGCGCTTGAACAGCGCCTCGCCCGAGGTGTCGATATAGAGGGTGGCGCCGTCGGTCGTCAGGTGCAGGTGCACGCGCACATCGGGGTGATGGGTCTCAACGCTGGGGCGCACGCCGTTGCGCTTGGCGCGAAAACGGTCGGCAATCGCGTCCTTGACCTTGAGCGCCGCAAAGTTCAGGCTGGTCAGCGGGCTGTGCTGGGCCGTCACTTCGATCTTGAAGGTTTCCTTGGGGCTAAACCAGATCTCCCAGGCCACCTCGCTGGCGGCCCGGTACAGATCGTTCTCGCTGCGGTACATGGTGTGCGACAGCTCGATCAGCACGCGCTGAGCCAGGCGGCTGTGCAGATTGAGCAGCATGGCATCGCGCCACATGCCGCGCAGCATGACGCCGCCCCGGCCCACGAGCAGATCCTGCCCGCTGGCGCCGGTGATGGCGTGGACCTCGTCGGCCAGAAAGCCCTCGACGCCGGCGGCGCAGGGCAGAAACAAATGCAGTTGGTTCATAGAAATCAGTGCGCGCCAGCAGTGGCGCAGGCGCCGGACGCTCACGGGAGCCTGTTGTGCGCTTTACAGGGCATAAGCATACGCGCTAGGCCTTTTCCGGTGCCCGCGCACGACAAGCGTTGCTCTACAGATACACGCAGGGCCCGAGGCATGATGCCAGGCCAAGGAGCGATGAGGACATGGAAGAAATCAGCTGGAACGACTTTATGAAGGTGGAACTGCGCGTGGGCCGCGTGCTGCAGGCCGAGGTCTTTGCCGAGGCCCGCAAACCCGCCTACAAGCTGCTGGTGGACCTGGGTCCCGAGCTGGGCCAGCGCAAGTCCAGCGCGCAGATCACCGCCCACTACCAGCCCGAGGAGCTGATAGGACGGCTGGTGGTGGCCGTGGTCAACTTTCCGAAGAAGCAGATTGGGCCTTTGATGAGCGAATGTCTTGTGACCGGCTTTCACGACGCCACGGGAGCCGTGGCCCTGTGCGTGCCCGACAAGGAGGTGCCGCTGGGCACGCGTCTGCTGTGATCGGCATATTCAGAGGCAAAATGGCAGCCGGCCATTCTCCCGCCTACGGATACTGCTATGAATATCAGCTTCAACCCGCTGGTGCGCGTGCGCACCGTCACCGCCTTTGTCAACCTGAGCGCTGATGAGGCGCAGTGGCAGGCGGGCCTGACACAGGCCAAGCAGCAATGCGATGCCGTGGCCGATGCCATCGAGGCCCGGGGCTATCAGGTGCAGTCCATCCGCATCGTGAGCAACCCGTTTGGCGAATATCTGGACGTCCGCGGCATAGACGGCGCCCTCGCCGGCCTGCAGCGCATTGCCGAAACGCTCAAGGCCATCAACACCGGCAAACGCCGCATCCGCTTTGCCGTGGGCGAAGCGCGCAATGCGCAGGAAGTGGCCCTGCTGCCGCAGCTGATTGCCGCCTATGGCGACCTGTGCAACGCCTGCGTGAATATCGATCTGGATGAACATGGCTTTGTGCAGACCGGCTTGCTGGCCCAAAGCGTGCAGGCAATTCAGCAAATCGCGCGCACCACGCCGCGCGGCGAAGGCAATTTCAACTTCACGGTCAACTTCAACTGCGCGCCCGGTATTCCCTATTTCCCGGCCAGCTACCACCGCGGCCAGCACCACGGCGCCCTGGTGCTGGGTCTGGAAACGCCAGACCTCATGGTGGCTGAACTGCAGCAGCTGCAGCAGCAGCGCCTGCAGCTCGATCACGCGGCGTGGTTCAGGCTCGCATTCGAGCGCCTGAGCCAGACCCTGAACGAGCATGCCACCACCATCCAGCGCTGCGCCGACGGTGTGACGCTGGCCGAGGGCTGGCATATCGCGGGCATGGACACCTCGGCTGCGCCTTCGAAATCCTGCGCCTCCATGGTCGATGTCTACCAACTGCTGGGCGTACCCCATTTCGGCGCCAGCGGCACGGTGGAGGCCTCGGCCCTGCTGACGCGAGTCTTCAAATCGGTCAGCGGCGTCACGCAAATCGGCTTCAGCGGCCTGATGCTGGCAGTCACCGAGGACGAGGGCCTGGCCCAGGCCAGCCTCGATGAGGAGTTCGATATCCGTGCCCTGCTGACCTACAGCAGCGTCTGCGGCATCGGCCTCGATACCGTGCCCGTGCCGGGCGACAGCAGCGCCGAGCAGATCGCCGCCGTCATGCGCGATACGGGCACCATGGCTTTTCGCCTCAACAAGCCGCTGACGGTACGCCTGTTCCCCGTGCCGGGGCTCAAAGCAGGCGACACCACGGCCTTCGAGAGCGCGGATCTGTGCAACTGCGCCGTACTGGCTCTGCCTTGAGCACCTGACAAGCGGGCAGCTGCGCTTGACCATCAAGCGCCTGCAGCTATTGCTTTTGATATTCCCCTACCCCGGTTCTGTTTGACCTGCCCCCATGGTGACCGCCGGGGTGCCCCCGGTAAAATTGGCCCTTATGGCAAAAATTATCGTTCTGGCACTGGTGCTGCTTTTCTTTGGCTGCGGGCTGTACATGCATCTGCGCGGCAAGGTGCGCCACAAGGTGCTGCGCCAGCTGTTTGACCACTCCACATTCACGGCGCCGTTCAACGTCTTCATGCTGATGTTCAGCAAGGTGCCGCGCACGCCCTATCTGCCCACCAGCACCTTTCCCGAACTGGCACCGCTGCAGGCCAACTGGCGTGAAATCCGCGAGGAAGCCGTCAATCTGCAAAAGAACATGCAGATCAAGGCCGCCGCCAACAACGACGACGCAGGCTTCAACTCCTTCTTCAAGACCGGCTGGAAGCGCTTCTACCTCAAGTGGTACGGCGACGCCCACCCTTCGGCCATGGAGCTGTGCCCCAAGACCACGGCCCTGGTGAAGTCGATTCCCAGCGTCAAGGCCGCCATGTTTGCCGAGCTGCCGCCCGGCGCCAAGCTCAATCTGCACCGCGACCCCTATGCAGGCTCGCTGCGCTATCACCTGGCCGTGCTGGCCCCCAACGACGACCGCTGCATGATCGAGGTCGACGGCCAGCCCTATAGCTGGCGTGAAGGCGAAGGCGTGATCTTCGACGAGACCTTTATGCACTGGGCCGAGAACCGCAGCGAGGGCAACCGCATCGTGCTGTTCTGCGACGTGGAACGCCCCATGACCAATGGCTTTGCCCAGTGGCTCAATCACTGGCTGGGCAAGAACGTGGTGGCCGCCGCCAGCTCGCCCAACAACGAGGGCGATCCGCGCGGCATGATCAGCAAGCTGTTCAAGATTTCCTTCTATGCCGGCAAATACCGCCGCGCCTTCCGCGACTGGAATCCGACCTTCTACAAGGTCCTCAAGTTCGGGCTGATGATTGGCGTGCTGGTCTGGTTTATCTGGTGGTTGGTTTCTTGATAACCCCCTGAGGCGCTTTGCGCCTTCCCCCTTTCTCTTCGGAAGGGGGACGACATCTTCGCTGCAGGGCGGCCTTTGCTTGCTGTCCCTCACTTGGGTCTTGCTTCATCAAGACATATGGCTCTAAACAAAAAGCCGCTGAATACATCAGCGGCTTTTTTGTGGCTGAGGCGCCCTACAGCGCCTTGCGCAGCGTGGTCGTCGGTATCTTGAGCTGCTCGCGGTATTTGGCGACGGTGCGGCGCGCGCACTCGATACCCTGCTCCTTGAGCATGTCGGCTAGTTTTGCATCCGATAGCGGCTTTTTGGCATCTTCGGCATCGACAAACTGCTTGATCAGCGCACGCACGGCCGTGCTGGAGGCACTGCCGCCGGTTTCCGTACCCAGGCCCGAGCCGAAGAAATACTTGAGCTCGAAGGTGCCTTGGGGCGTGGCCATGTACTTGGCCGTGGTCACGCGGCTGATGGTGGACTCGTGCAGGCCCAGCGTGTCGGCGATATCGCGCAGCACCAGCGGCCGCATGGCCAGCTCGCCATGCACAAAGAAGTTCTTCTGCCGCTCCACGATGGCTTCGGAAACACGCAAGATGGTGTCGAAGCGCTGCTGGATGTTCTTGATGAACCAGCGCGCCTCCTGCAGCTGCTGCTGCAGCGCCGCATGACCGTCGCTGTTCTTGTGGCGACGCAGCACGCTGGCATAGATGTCGTGCACGCGCAGACGCGGCATGACATCGGGGTTGAGCTGCACGGAAAAGTCCGCCCGGCCCGAGCCTGCCCGCACCGGACGCACGATGACATCGGGTATCACGATATGGCGTTCCACGTCGACAAAGCGGCGCCCCGGACGCGGCTCCAGCCTGGCGATCAGGGCCATGGCTTCGCGCAGTTGCTCCTCGCGTGCGCCACACAGGCTGGTGAGCTTGCGCAGATCGCGCCGCGCCAGCAGGTCCATGGGCTGCGCGCAGATGGATTGCGCCAGCAGCAACCGGTTCATATGCGCCTCGGTCGTGCCCTCGTCCTCGGCGTTGCGGATCAGGTCGCGCAGCTGCAGCTGCAGGCACTCGGCCAGATCACGCGCCCCCACGCCCACGGGCTCCAGGCTTTGCAGCAGCTTCAGAGCAATGACAAAGTGCTGCTCCAGCTCCTCGCGCTCTTCCAGGTCGTCGCCGGCCAGGCTCTGCGCCAGCTCCTCCAGGGAATCCTCGAGATAGCCGTCCTCGCTGAGCGACTCGATGAGAAAGCGCAGTGCCGCCATGTCCGCCGCGCCCAGATGCAGGCTCAGCGCCTGACGATGGAGAAAGTCGGTCAGGCTCTGGTGCTCGCACGCCAGATCGATGGCATCGGTTTCGTCATCGCCATCGCGGTTGCGCGTGGAGCTGCTGGCCGAGGGCGCATCCCACTCGCTGCTCGATTCACCGCCCCACTCCCCGTCCTGGCCGTCCATGCCGTCGGCCTCCCAGTTCAGCGTTTCAGGGGTTTCGGGGGTTGACGCCTCCGCTACCGTTTCAGTAGCTGGTTGCGCTTGCAATGACTCCTTTTCAGCATGAATACTATCTGAAGTGCTGTATTCACCGGCGCTAGCAGCTACATCTACAGGAGCATCTCCTGCGGTTTCGGCCTCATCGCCCGCACGCTCCAGAAAAGGGTTGTCGACCAGCATCTGCTCGACTTCCTGCGCCAGCTCCAGAGTGGAGAGCTGCAGCAGCTGAATGGATTGCTGCAGCTGCGGCGTAAGCGACAAATGCTGCGAAACGCGTAGCGAGAGACCTGGCTTCATCGAGACGCGGCTCCCAGACAATCATTGCCAACGCGCGCAGTGCCATGGGTTTGCCGCCGGGCCGCCCCAAGGCAAACCTCGGCGCAGCCGGTCAGGGTCCCTTCCGGGGGCAGCGACCACACAAAGTGGGGGAGCGTAGGGGTCATCACATTCTGAAATGTTCGCCCAGATAGACGCGGCGCACATCGGCGTTCTCCACGATCTCCTCGGGCGTGCCTTCGGCCAGCACATGGCCGTCGCTGATGATGAAGGCGTGGTCACAGATGCCCAGCGTCTCGCGCACATTGTGGTCGGTAATCAGCACGCCGATGCCGCGCTCCTTGAGGAAGCCGATGATGCGCTGGATCTCGATCACCGCAATCGGGTCGATGCCGGCAAACGGCTCGTCAAGCAGAATGAAGCGCGGTTGCGTGGCCAGGGCTCGGGCAATTTCCACGCGACGGCGCTCACCGCCGGACAGGGCCAGCGCGGGCGACTGGCGCAGATGCTCGACGCGCAGCTCCTGCAGCAGGCCGGTGAGGCGCTTTTCGATCTCGCCCTGCGTCAGCGCCTTGCCCTGCTCGTCCTTTTGCAGCTCCAGCACGGCGCGCACATTGTCTTCCACGCTGAGCTTGCGAAAGATGGAGGCTTCCTGGGGCAGATAGGACAGGCCCAGGCGCGAACGCTGGTGAATCGGCATGCCGCCCACCGGCTGACCGTCGATGAAGATCTCGCCGCCGTCGCTGCGCACCAGGCCCACGATCATGTAGAACGATGTGGTCTTGCCCGCACCGTTGGGGCCGAGCAAACCGACCACCTCGCCTTTTTGCACGGACAGGGACACATCCTTGACCACCTTGCGGCTGCCGTAGGACTTGGCCAGATGCTTGGCCTCCAGGCGGCTGTCGGACTCGCCGCTGCGGCTGCTGGAGAAAGTCGGCTCGCTCATTTCTTCTCGTCAGCTTTCTCGCCGCCCAGCGTCATGCTCTGGCGCAGCTGCGTGGCAGGTGTTGCAGGCTTGGGCTGGGCTCCCGGCGTTCCGTCCTTGGGCGCCATGATGGCGCGCACACGACCGCCCTGCCCCACGGAAGAGCTGGGCAGGCCACCGCTGGTCTTCTGACCATCGACCGTGTAGACGTCTGTGATGTTGTTGTAGATGATGATGGAGCCCGTGACCTGATCACTGAGCTGACCGCCACGGTAGCGGCGCATCTCGCCACGACGGATGAACTTGACGATATCGGCCTTGCCGTCGTACTCGATGACTTCGCCTTCGCCCTCGATGAACTCCTCGGGCTGACCGGCCACCGTATCGCGCTTCTGACGGAAGAAGGCTCGCTTGCCAGCCTCGGCCTTGACCACGCCGTACTGATAGCCCTCGGCGTCCTGCCGCACATCGAGCTGAGCACCGCGCAGCACGATGGTGCCCTTGGTCATCACCACATTGCCGGTGAAGACACTGGTCTGCTGCAGCTCGTCGTGGCGCAGCGCATCCGCCTCGATATTCATGGGCTTGGCGCTGTCGGCTTTTTCGGCATAAGCAATGCCGGTCGCTGCTGCCAGGGCGCAGGCCAGCGCAAGAGGTAGGAGTGTTTTTTTCATGGAAGGCACGTTTCTTGCATCCATTGTAGTCATTCCCTTTTTGCAACTTGCGTAAAAAACACCCATAAAAAAGCCCGCACGGCGGCGGGCTCGTTGGGCGTCAAACGTCACTGGCGTCTGCCGCCTGATCTCAGGCCTTGCGACTGGAGGCGACCAGCGCATTGACCACGCGCAGCACATTCTCCATATTGCCGGCCTTGGTGCCGTCCGTGTAGTAGCGGCCGGCCACGCCCATGGCGGGCACGCCTTCGACGTCATATTCGTTTTGCAGCTGAGCGGCCTTGCGCGCCTGATTGGCCACGGTGAAGGAGTTGTAGACCTCCTTGAACTTGGCCAGATCCACGCCCTGCTTGCCGACCCAGTCAAAGATGGCGTCATCGTTCTTGAGCAGGTTGCGATCCACGTGAATGGTACGGAACACCTTGACGTGCAGCTGGGGCAGCAGGTTCATGCCCTCCAGGGCGTAGTACAGCTTTTGCTGGGGCACGAAAGAGGCATTGAAAGCCACGGGCACGCGGCGCACCACCACATCGGCAGGCTGGCCCTTTGCCCAGGCTTCGAACTGGGGCTCGAATGCATTGCAATGCGGGCAGCTGTACCAGAAGAACTCGACCACCTCGACCTTGCCGGCCGGCGCGCTCACGCTGGCGGGCTTGCCGAGCTTGATGTAGTCCTTGCCTTCCTTGGGCGCAGCGCCCTGGGCCCAGCTGGAGGAGGCACCCAGACTCAGGGCACCGGCAGCAGCTGCCGAGGCAGCCAGAGAGAATTCGCGACGTTTCATCTAAACAAACTCCTGTATCAGGTCTGCAGTATCAGAGCCAACAGGCCCAAAAAAGTTCAGCTTTGTCAAAACTACCAATGGCACCAGCCTGAAATCTCAAGCAAGGGCCTTGTTATCTGGCCGCACGCACGAGCGTCGAGTCCACGCCCGCGCCATCGAGCTTGCCCTTGAGCTGCTCGGCGTCGTCACGCTTGCTGAACGGCCCCACGCGCACGCGGAAAACGGTGATGCCGTTCTGCTCACGCTCGCTGATGCGAGATTCCCAGCCCAGCATGGCCAGCTTGGCACGCTGCGCTTCCGCTTCGCTCTGACCGCGGAAAGCACCGGCCTGCACAAAGTAGTTGAATGCAGAGTCCGAAGAGGATGCAGTCTGCGCGGCCGCCTTTTCCTTGTCTGCACGCGACTTTTCAGCCTTGTCGGCGGCGGCGGAGCGCTCCTTGACCAGATCACCCAGCGGATCACCTGATGCAGGCTTGTCCGGCGTAGAGGGTGGCGGCGGCGTGGTGACTCCGCCGGTTGCAGTAGGTTGTACCGCCGGCGTGGGCGGCGACACCGTCACGTCGCTCGGAGGAACTGGTGGTGTCACTGGGGGCGGTGCAGGCTGGCGGCTCTGCAGCGGTGCGTTGGGGTCCCAGTTCTTGTTGCGCTCGGCCTCAGCCGCATCGCGCTGAGTGTTGTTTCCACCCTTGTTGAGGAAAGGCACCGGCACCTTGGTCACATAGATGGCCACGGCCAAAGCCGCAGCCAGACCGATGACCATGCCAAAGATAAGCCCCAGGATGGTTCCACCGCGTTGCTGGTTCTTCATATCAGTCGCTTAACGCTTTCTGCTTCAGTTATTCCATTCTCAGATCCATCGCCCCCTGACAGGCAGGCCGGCAGGGCGAGCGATGGACAGGAAACTGGGATTACATGCGCTCGGGTGCGCTCACACCCAGCACCGCCAGACCATTGTGCAACACCTGGGCTGTGGCAGCGACCAGGGCCAGACGTGCGAGCTTGACCTTTTCGTCGTCCACCAAAATACGCTCTGCGTCGTAGTAGCTGTGATAGCTGGAGGCCAGATCGCGCAGGTAGAAGGTCACGTCGTGCGGCGCGTTGCCTTCGGCAGCAGCGGTCAGCATCTCGGGGTACTTGGCCAGCAGCAGCATCAGGGCCTGGGCCTGCGGGCCTTCCAGAGCGGACAGGTCCACATCCTTGAGCGTCGCCAGCCCTGCACCACCGGCCTCCTGCCAGGCGCGCAGCACGGACTGGATCCGCGCATGGGCGTACTGCACGTAGTACACGGGGTTGTCGTTGTTCTGGGCCACGGCCAGATCCACATCGAAGGTGTACTCGGTGTCGGGCTTGCGCGAGAGCAGGAAGAAGCGCACGGCGTCCTTGCTGGTCCACTCGATCAGGTCGCGCAGCGTGACGTAGGAGCCGGCGCGCTTGCTGATCTTGACCTCTTCGCCGTTGCGCACCACGCGCACCATGGTGTGCAGCACGTAGTCGGGGTAGCCCTCGGGGATGCCCACATCGGCAGCCTGCAGACCGGCGCGCACGCGGGCGATGGTGCCGTGGTGGTCCGTGCCCTGAATGTTCACCACCTTGGTGAAGCCACGCTTGAACTTCTGGATGTGATAGGCCACATCGGGGACAAAGTAGGTGTAGCCGCCGTCGGTCTTGCGCATCACACGGTCTTTGTCGTCACCGTAGTCGGTGGACCTGAGCCACAGCGCGCCGTCCTGCTCATAGGTCTTGCCGTTGGCGATCAGGCAGTTCACGGTCGCTTCGACATGGCCGTTTTCGTACAAGCTGGACTCGAGGTAGTACTCGTCGAACTTGAGGTTGAACGCCTGGAGGTCCTTGTCCTGCTCGTTGCGCAGATAGGCCACGGCGAACTGGCGGATATTGTCGTAATCCTCGACATCGCCGTTGGCCGTGAACTCACGGTCATCGGCCTTGATGGTTTCCTTGTTCAGGAAAGCCTTGGCGATGTCGGCAATGTAGTCGCCGTTGTAGAAATTCTTGGCCAGCGGGTTGTCGCTGTCGGTGGGCCAGCATTCGTCACCGGGCTTGAAGCCCTTGGCGCGCAGCTGTGTGCTCTTGGTCAGGGTGTCGATCTGCACGCCCGCGTCGTTGTAATAGAACTCGCGGTGAACCTTCCAGCCCTGGGTGGAATAGAGGTTGCTGATGGCATCGCCGATCGCCGCCTGGCGGCCATGACCCACATGCAGCGGGCCGGTGGGGTTGGCGGAGACGAACTCGACCAGGATGTTCTCGCCGCGATCGGCCTGGTAGCCGAACTTCTGGGCCTGCGCCAGCACTTCGCGCACCACCTCCTGCTTGGCAGCAGGCTTGAGGCGGATGTTGAGAAAACCCGGGCCCGCGATTTCAATCGCATCCACCCACTGCTGGAAGGCGGCGGTGCCCTCCAGCGCGGTCTTGAGCTGCTCGCCCAGGGCGCGCGGGTTGGCCTTCAGAGGCTTGGCCAGTTGCATGGCCGCTGTGCAGGCGAAATCGCCATGGGCTGCCACTTTGGGGTTTTCAAACGCAGCGCGTGCGCCGGCGCCGGGCGAGAGTGTTTCGAGCTCAGCAGCCAGGGCTGCGAGCAATTCCTGTTTGACGGAGAGCATCGTTGGATTTTACGTGCCGGATTCAAGTCCTGCCGAATCGCTGGCGCCACACCCTTGTTCCAGGGCCGGTTCACAGGCTGCGGGGGTATATCCGCATGTATCGCCGGCCGTACACAGCCCTTGCGCAAATGGCAATCGTTCTCGCCTCAAACCAGAATGCAGACCTTGCCCACGTTCAGCGGCGAGCTCAGTCGCGGCTGGAGCCTGTTTGCCGGCTACACCTTCAACCGCAACACCTACAAGCGCGGCATCAACAACCAGGGCCTGGACTTCAATACCTACACGCCCACGCACATGCTGCGCCTCTGGAGCACCTACCAGACGCCCGGCGCCTGGGCGTGCCGTCTGGAGCAGCTATGTCCGCTACCAGATCAACAGGCAGTGGCAGGTCTCGTTGAACTTCAACAATATGTTCAACAAGCGCTACTACACCTCGATTGGCAACCTGGTCAACAGCAGCCACTATGGCGATCCGCGCAATGTGATGCTGACTCTGCGCGGCACGTTCTGAATGCTGCAGACATGAAAAAGGCCGCTTTGCAGCGGCCTTTGCCTTTTGCAGGGTCTGGCGCGGACTACATGCCACGCGCCCAGAAGATCGCAATCACGGCGATCACCGGCACCACATGGCCCTGCCACATCACCCATTTGCGCGTCTGCCTGACCTCCTCGGGCGCCGGCAGCTGGCCGCTCGCATCCAGCGTCTTCTTCCAGCGGCGGAAGGTCAGCGTGGGCTTGAGCGAGAGCAAAAAGGCGATGACAAACAGCGTCATCTTGAGGTGGAACAGCGGCGAGGCCATATAGGCCCCCATGCCCTTGACGCCCCAGAGCAGTCGCGCAATACCTGTCAGCAGCAGGACGATGGCGGCAATGCCGTAAATCATGTCCAGCCTGGCCAGACGCTGCACCACGGCGGCATTCATCCACTCCACACGGCACAAGGCGGCCTGGCTGGTCAGAAACACCACCAGGGTCAGAATCGCCAGCAGATGGGCGCTGGCAAGAACAGCTTCAAAGGTCATGGCTTCACAGTAGAAAAAAGGACGGATTCAGCGGCCCACATGAGGCCACGGCGACCGATCCATTGTCTACCGTTTCAAGCCCGCTCAGATATCCACGCCAAGACGAAAGAAGTCCGGCTGGTTGTAGTGGTGCTTGAGGTAGTCGATCCACATACGCACGCGCAGCGGCATGTGCTTGCGCTGGGGGAAGACCACGAAGATACCGTTGGGAGGTGCGGCAAACTCTTCCAGCACGGGCACGAGGCGACCCGCGGCGATCTCGGCCTCCACCTCCCAGGTGCTCCGCCAGGCAATGCCCCACCCCCCCAGGCACCAGTCGTGCAGCACCTGACCATCGGAGCAGTCCAGCGGGCCGCCCGGCTTGAAGTGCACGACCTCGCTGGTGCCGCTTTCGGGATGCGGGATGCGGAAGGCCCAGCCCCGTGTTTGCGAGGCATCGGACGACAGCGTCAGGCAGTCATGCTGGGTCAGCTCGCTGGGATGCTTGGGCGTGCCGCGGCGCTCCAGATAGCCGGGGGTGGCCACGCACAGGCGACGGTTGTCGGCAATGCGCACGCTGACCAGGGCCGAGTCCGGCAGATCCCCTACGCGCACCGCGCAATCGAAGCCCTCGCCCGCCAGATCGACCACGCGGTCGCTGAGGTTCAGCGAAATGGTGACATCGGGATGCAGGTCTCGAAAACGCGGCACCAGCGGTGCCACATGACGGCGCCCGAAACCGGCGGGAGCCGTAATGCGCAGATGGCCCGTGGCCTTGACACCGCCGGCCGACACGCTGGCCTCGGCATTGCACACATCGGAGAGCAGACGCTGGCAATCCTCAAGGAAGGCGCTGCCTTCATGGGTCAGCGAGATGCGGCGCGTGGTGCGCACCATGAGCTTGACGCCCAGATGCTCTTCCAAAGCGTCCAGACGGCGCCCCATGATGGCGGGCGCCACACCTTCGGCCTTGGCGGCAGCCGTCAAGCTGCCCCTGGTCGCTACCGATACAAAAGACTCAAATGCCTTGAGTTTGTCCATGACCGCTGCTCCTGTCTGGTCCGTGTTGTCTCCTGCTGCGGTAGCGTGCACTGTTAATACAAGAGCACATACCGCACAAGCAGTCTTGATTTCTCAAATGTTTTTATCGAAAGTTCTTTAAACAAGAGCGCTGACTGCTATCACTATAAAAGTCATCAATCAGTGCCACATGCCTGTCTCGCATGTGACTTTATTGCGATATATCTTACTCAGAAGTCACAAGTTGTCAGCGAATCTCTGATGTTTATATACGTTTATATCAAAATTTACCGTTTTCCCTGAGGCAGGAATATCGCTTATTCGCCAGCGCCATGAGCTGGTGGGCAGAGCCAGGCGTTAAACCTATGATTTGCAAAACACATTTACCAATCCGCTGCCGCCTGCCGTCATGAGCTTTTCACCCGTTTCTGCCGCCCATCTGGTCGATCTGCTGGGCCGCTCCGGCCAGGGCTGTGCACTCTGGAATGCCCAAGGGCTGCTGCTCATGGCCACTCCCGCCTGGTGCCAATGGCTGGATGTGCCCGCGGACGCAAGCCCCATCGGCCAGCCGCTGCAATCTCTGCTGCCTGCCCAGATCTGGCAAGTCCACGGCCAGCGCTTTAGCGCCGCAGCCCGGGGCTTGCACCAGGAATATGACGACATTCGGCCTGGAGGCTCCGGTTCGCAACACCACCGCCGCATACAGCTCATGCCCGGCACAGCCGATGACCGGGGCCGGCACGAGGTGCTGATGCAGCTCAGCGACATAGGACGCGAATATGCACGTGGCGAAGTCATTGAACGCCAGCGCGAACAGTTGCAGACCTTGCACGAGCAACTGCGCAGCAGCCGCCAGGACGCGGGCGAGCTCGACAGGCTGCGTACCCTGCTGGACTGGCGCACGGCCATGCTGAGCGAACACAACGAGATGCTGCAGCTGCTGTCGCACGAAATCCGCCAGCCGCTGAACAATGCCTCGGCTGCCATGCAGGCCACGCTCAAGGCCATCGAAGATCTGCATCTGGCCGATGCCGCACCCGCGGCCAAAGCCTTGCTGCGCGCCGAGCATGTGCTGCAGCAGGTGATAGGCACACTGGACAACACCCTGGCTGCCGGCACCATCTTGGCCGCAGGCGGCAAGGCCGGCGCCTCCAGCGAGACCGATCTGCCGACGCTGATCAAGCTGGTGCTGCACGATATTGCGGCCGACCTGCGCCCGCGCATCGATGTGCAATGGCTGACCACGGCACGCACCGTACAACTGCATCCAGCGCTGATGCGGCTGACGCTTCGCAATCTGCTCAACAACGCCCTGGCCTATGCGCCCGCAGATACCCGGGTGCAGCTGCGCATCTCCGAGTCCGACGAGCCGCTGGCGCTGATTCTGGAAGTCATGGACCAGGGCCCCGGCATTGCCGAGGAACTGCTCCCGCATCTGTTCGAAAAAGGCTTGCGCGGCCACCACAGCCATAGCCGCCCGGGTGCAGGCCTGGGCCTGTTCATCGTGCATTCGGTCTTGCAGTTGCACCAAGGTACAGTACAAGCTCTGCCGCACCGCCCGCATGGCACGATCATGCGCCTGGTCATTCCCCAAGGTCTTGCCGAATGAGGTCCGCCGCCCATGCTGCCTGCCACTCTTGCCCTGGTCGACGACGACACCGAGTACTGCGAATTTCTGGCCCAGCATCTGCGCAGCCAGGGCGTGGAAGTCGCGGCATACAGCGACAGCAGCGACCTGCTGGCCGACGACGCACCCTATCGCTTTGATTTCTATGTCCTGGACCTGATGCTGCCGGGGGTTGCCGGCACCGAGCTGCTGCGCATCATCCGCAAGCGCAGCCAGGCGGGCGTGCTGATTGTCTCGGGGCGCCTGGGACCCGAAGTGTTTGCCGAGGTCATCAACGCCGGTGCAGATATGTATCTGACCAAGCCCGTGAGCTTCGAGCAGGTGGAGCTGGCGGTACGCGCCGTGCACCGGCGCATCATGACAACGGCCCGGACGGCCACGGCCTGGAAGCTGGACAGCCGCCGCAGCCTGCTGACCGCCCCCGACGGCCAGAGCGTGGAGCTGGGCGCCACCGACCTGATGCTGATGGAGTGCTTTTTGCAGGCCCAGGGCGAAACCGTCAGCCGCGACCATATCCGCAGCCTGCTGACCCATACCAGCGCAGCCGAGTCCGACAACAACCTGCACGCCACCATCTACCGCCTGCGCCGCCGCATCGAAAAGGCAACGCCCGTGGCCGTGCCACTGCAGTCCCAACAGAAAGTGGGCTACCAGTTCCGCGCCCCATTGATCGCGGCCTGATCAATGCGGCGCGGAAAACAAGAACCGATCCCCGGTCCCGTTGCGCCTCTTCAGGCCGGCTCAATCACATGACGAACTTGGACTCCACATCCGAGGCCTTGCGCCTGGCCAGGGCCAGGTTGGCACGGCCGTTGTCCAGCACGTAGTAGATGAAGATGCCGTTGATCTTCTCGGCAGGGCGCAGGATGTGATACTGCTTGCCCAGGGTGATCAGAATGTCTTCGATGCTGTCGTTCAGACCCAGGGACTTCATGGTCTTCATCTTGGCGCGCACCACTTCGGTATTGCCGGCAGCGGCCAGCTCCAAGTCCACGCCGGAACCTATGCTGCCCAGCAGCATGCCGCTGTTGTAATCCACCACTGCCGCGCACATGGCGCCATCCAGGGTCATCAGTTCTTGCAGGCTTTCGTTCAGATTCGCCATCAGGAGCTCCTTGGTAAAGATAGGCTGGCCGATATCGGAAGATGCTCAATTTGTTTCAAGATTAACAAATCATTTCTGAGCGCGGATATCGACTTATGACAGACAAAACCTCGTCATTTGATTGCGCGCACTCACTTCCATACCAAGGATCAGGCACGTGAAAACACCGTCCAATCTGCCGCAAGCTCAGGCCTGGCAAGCGATTGAAGCTATTGCTTCGGGAGAGAGCTCGCCCCGCCTCTTCCAGCCTCTGCAAGCCATTGCTGAGCCGGCCACCACCGAAGCCGCCGCGCCTACCGGTCAGAACTGACGAACTCTGGCGCCTTTGGTGCGTAAAACGCATAAAGTCCCGCAACTCCATATAAAAACATCATGAGTTCTGAACTATTTAGGCTATTTATGTACTCAAAAAATTCAAATACAGTCTCCACACATGCTGCCCGTGATGGGCAACGACTCCTGAATCCAGAGACATCACAACCAGAGGTTTCCAATGACTGATCGCACCCAAGTCCACGGCCTGCAAGTCGCCACCGAGCTGTACAACTTTGTGAACACGCAAGTGCTGCCTGGCACGGGCGTGGACCAGGAGACCTACTGGAAAGGCTTCGACGCCATCGTGGCCGATCTGGCCCCCAAGAACGCAGCCCTGCTGGCCGAGCGCGATCGCCTGCAGACGCAGCTCGATACCTGGCATAAGGCCAACCCCGGCCCCATCACCGACATGGTGGCCTACCGCAAGTTTCTGACGACCATCGGCTATCTGGTCGAGTCCCCCAAGGGCGCCAAGGCAACGACCGAGAACGTGGATGCCGAGCTGGCCATCCAGGCCGGCCCCCAGCTGGTCGTGCCCATCCTGAACGCCCGCTACGCGCTGAACGCCGCCAACGCCCGCTGGGGTTCGCTGTACGACGCGCTGTATGGCACGGACGCCATTAGCGAAGAAGGCGGCGCTGAAAAGGGCAAGGGCTACAACCCCGTGCGCGGCGCCAAGGTCATCGAGTTCGCACGCAACTTCCTGGATCAGGCCGTGCCCCTGGCTTCCGGCTCGCACAAGGACTCCACCGGCTACGCCGTCGAAGGCGGCAAGCTGGTCGTATCCCTGAAAGACGGCAGCAAGACCGGTCTGAAGGACGAAGCCAAGTTCATCGGCTACCAGGGCGATGCTGCGGCTCCCACATCGGTGCTGCTCAAGAACAACGGCATCCACATCGACATCATCGTCAACAAGTCCACCCCCATTGGCGGCACCGATGCTGCCGGCGTGGCCGATGTGGTGGTCGAAGCCGCTTTGTCCACCATTTTGGATCTGGAAGACTCCGTGGCCGCCGTGGATGCCGAAGACAAGGTCAACGGCTATGCCAACTGGCTGGGCATTCTCAAGGGCACCCTGACCGAGTCCTTTGAAAAGGGCGGCAAGACCGTGACCCGTGGCCTGAACCCCGACCGCGAATACACCGGCGCCGACGGCAAGAGCGTGAAGCTGCACGGCCGCTCGCTGATGTTCGTGCGCAACGTGGGTCACCTGATGACCAACCCCGCCGTACTGTGGGGCCCCGAGCACAAGGAAATCCCCGAAGGCATCATGGACGCGCTGGTGACCACCGCCATCGCCATCCATGACCTCAAGGGCAACGGTGCCAACGGCATTAAAAACAGCCGCACCGGCTCCGTCTACATCGTCAAGCCCAAGATGCACGGCCCCGCCGAAGCCGCTTTTGCCAACGAGCTGTTCGGCCGCGTGGAAAAGGTTCTGGGCCTGCCCGAAAACACCGTCAAGCTGGGCATCATGGACGAAGAGCGCCGCACCAGCGTGAACCTGAAGGCCGCGATTGCCGCCGCCCCGGCACGCGTTGCCTTCATCAACACCGGCTTCCTGGACCGCACCGGCGATGAAATGCACACCGCCATGTATGCCGGCCCCATGGTCCGCAAGGCCGACATGAAGACCTGCGCCTGGCTGCCCGCGTATGAAAAAAACAATGTGCTGGTCGGCCTGAACATGGGCCTGCGCGGCCGCGCCCAGATCGGCAAGGGCATGTGGGCCATGCCCGATCTGATGAAGGCCATGCTGGAGCAGAAGATTGCCCAGCCCAAGGCCGGTGCCAACACCGCCTGGGTGCCCTCGCCCACTGGCGCCACCCTGCACGCCCTGCACTATCACCAGATCAATGTGGCCGACGTGCAAAAGGGTCTGGAAAGCCCCAACGCCGACGCCGAGTGCGACGAGCTGCTGAACGCCATCCTGCAAGTGCCCGTGTCCACCAACCCCAACTGGAGCGATGCGGAAAAGCAGCAGGAAGTGGACAACAACGTGCAAGGCATCCTGGGCTATGTGGTGCGCTGGATCGACCAGGGCGTGGGCTGCTCCAAGGTGCCCGACATCCACAACGTGGGCCTGATGGAAGACCGCGCCACGCTGCGCATCTCCAGCCAGCACATCGCCAACTGGCTGCAGCACGGCATCGTCACCGAAGCCATGGTGCGCGACAGCTATGCCCGCATGGCCAAGATCGTGGACGAGCAGAACGCCGGCGACGCCGCCTACAAGAGCCTGGCGGCCAACCCCGATGGCGCGGCTTACCAGGCCGCTCTGGATCTGGTGTTCAAGGGCAAGGAACAACCCTCCGGCTACACCGAGCCTCTGCTGCACGCCTGGCGCCTGAAGGTCAAGGCCGGCGCCTGATGGCCAGGCAAGGCCGCTCCTGAATAAGGAGTGGCTTTCGCTTGATATGAAAGGATTTGAAAGGTATCTATATCTGAATCCATTGATTCAAGCGCGCAAGCAGCTATCAAAATGCACTGCATGTCAGTACATCGAGTGCATTTTTCTTGGCCTCGCCACTCGCGGAGCGGTATGGCTTCTACACTGCTGCCATGCCCATCGATCCCCTCATCGACGCCAGCCGCTGCCCTCTGTGCGGCCAGCCCAACCAGTGCGCCATCAGCGCCGGCCTGCCGCCGCACAGCTGCTGGTGCATGCAGACCCCGGTTTCCCGGGACGCGCTGCAGAGGCTGCCCGCAGACGCACGCGGCAAGGCCTGCATCTGCCCCGCCTGTGCGCGGCCGCTCGACAACGATTCCACCCCTGCCTGATCCTGCGCTCACCGCCTTGCAGCTCGGGCACTCCACCACAGCCAGGAGACCTTGATGCCCACCTATCGCATTGAACTGTTTGAAGGCCGCAGCGTTGAACAAAAGCGCAAGCTGGCCGAAGAAATCACCCGCGTGACCACCGAGGTTCTGGGCAGCGCCCCCGAGTCCGTGGACATCATCATCACCGACGTGCCGCGCCACAACTGGGCCACCGGCGGCAAGCTCTGGTCGGAGCAAAGCTGAGCGGCCCGCACGCAGCCAGGACCGTCCCGGCACGGCACTTGAGCCGCCCGGCCTTATGATGGGCCTCTTTTCCCAACCCAAGCCAGCAAGGAAACCTGCACATGCCCACCTACCATGTCGAAATGATGGAAGGCCGTACCGTCGAACAAAAGCGCAAGCTGGTCGAAGAAATCACCCGCGTCAGCGTTGAAGTGCTGGGCGGCTCGCCCGAATCGGTGGACATCATCATCACCGACATCAAGCGCCACGACTGGGCCACCGGCGGCAAGCTCTGGCTGGACCGCGAATAGGCCATCGCCGCCCTCTTTCGCAAAGCAGCTTCGGCTGCTTTTTTCATGCCGGCCCGAGAGCGGTTGACGATCTCTGCCATACAGCACCATCATTGACCAGATCATCCATAGATTCTTGGGCTATAAAGCTTTTTTGCCTGAAAGATATGACAACGCCATGTGCCAGCTGCTTGGAATGAACTGCAACACGCCCACCGATGTGCGCTTTAGCTTCTCAGGCTTCACGCAGCGCGCGGGCAACACCGGCGACCACACCGACGGCTGGGGCATCGCCTTCTTCGAAGACAAAGGCCTGCGCCACTTCGTCGATCACGAACGCGCTGTCGACTCCCAGATCGCCAAGCTCATCCGCGAATACCCGATCAAGAGCACCAACGTCATCGCCCATATCCGCAAGGCCACCCAGGGCGTGGTCAGCCTGCAGAACTGCCACCCCTTCGTGCGCGAGCTCTGGGGACGCAACTGGGTCTTCGCGCACAACGGCGACCTCAAGAACTTCGCCCCCAAGCTGCATGCCCACTTCCAGCCCATTGGCAACACGGACAGCGAGCAGGCCTTCTGCTGGATCATGCAGGAGCTATGGAAGTCTCATGCCGGAGTGCCCAGCATCGAAGAGCTGACCCACACCCTGCGCGAGCTGGCCGCGAAGATCGCACCGCACGGCACGTTCAACTTCCTGCTCTCCAACGGCGAAGCGCTCTGGGCCCATGCCACGACCCACCTCTGCTACATCGAGCGTAGACATCCCTTCACCCAGGTGCAGCTGTCCGACGAAGATCTCAGCGTGGATTTCTCCCGCGAAACCACCCCCCAGGACAAGGTGGCCATCATCGTCACCGCCCCTCTGACACAGAACGAGCAGTGGATCCCTTTCCAGAACGGGGAGCTGCGCGTGTTTGTGCATGGCCAGGCGGCGCCTTATTGAAGTGCGTCAGACCGGCATTGCAAAATAAAAAGAGAGCGCCTAGCGCTCTCTTTTTATGGGTTTCCGGTATTTTTGTAGCTGTAATCCTTTGACAGCCTGCGGTAAACGCTCCTTATTTCGAAGCACCCAATAAAAAAACCCCGTAATCTTTCGACTACGGGGTTTTCACTGTAAGAGCCTGACGATGACCTACTTTCACACGGGAACCCGCACTATCATCGGCGCAAAGTCGTTTCACTGTCCTGTTCGGGATGGGAAGGAGTGGTACCAACTTGCTATGGTCATCAGGCATAAACTTTTTGTCAGATTGACGGCGCCTCGATTAACTTCTTAATCTCGCTCACCTTCAGTCCAACGAATTCATAGAGTCTTCAATCAGCTTTTCGATTGCGCCTTTTCGGCATAACTAGAACTTGCGTTCTGTCTTTATTTTTTCAGGCTTACCCAAAGTTATAGGGTCAAGCCGCACGGGCAATTAGTACTGGTTAGCTTAACGCATTACTGCGCTTCCACACCCAGCCTATCAACGTCGTGGTCTACAACGACCCTTCAGGGGGCTCAAGGCCCCGGCAGATCTCATCTTGAAACGAGTTTCCCGCTTAGATGCTTTCAGCGGTTATCTCTTCCACACTTAGCTACCCTGCGATGCCACTGGCGTGACAACAGGTACACCAGAGGTGTGTCCACTCCGGTCCTCTCGTACTAGGAGCAGGCTTCCTCAAATCTGCAGCGCCCACGGAAGATAGGGACCAAACTGTCTCACGACGTTTTAAACCCAGCTCACGTACCTCTTTAAATGGCGAACAGCCATACCCTTGGGACCGACTACAGCCCCAGGATGAGATGAGCCGACATCGAGGTGCCAAACACCGCCGTCGATATGAACTCTTGGGCGGTATCAGCCTGTTATCCCCAGAGTACCTTTTATCCGTTGAGCGATGGCCCTTCCATACAGAACCACCGGATCACTATGTCCTGCTTTCGCATCTGCTCGACTTGTCAGTCTCGCAGTTAAGCACGCTTATGCCATTGCACTATCGTCACGATGTCCGACCGTAACTAGCGTACCTTCGAACTCCTCCGTTACGCTTTGGGAGGAGACCGCCCCAGTCAAACTGCCTACCATGCACTGTCCCCGATCCAGATAATGGATCCAGGTTAGAACCTCAAACGCACCAGGGTGGTATTTCAACGTTGGCTCCATGCGATCTAGCGACCGCACTTCAAAGCCTCCCACCTATCCTACACAGATCCGTTCAAAGTCCAATACAAAGCTACAGTAAAGGTTCATGGGGTCTTTCCGTCTTTCCGCGGGGAGATTGCATCATCACAAACATTTCAACTTCGCTGAGTCTCAGGAGGAGACAGTGTGGCCATCGTTACGCCATTCGTGCAGGTCGGAACTTACCCGACAAGGAATTTCGCTACCTTAGGACCGTTATAGTTACGGCCGCCGTTTACTGGGACTTCAATCAAGAGCTTGCACCCCATCATTTAATCTTCCAGCACCGGGCAGGCGTCACACCCTATACGTCCACTTTCGTGTTTGCAGAGTGCTGTGTTTTTATTAAACAGTCGCAGCCACCAATTTTTTGCAACCCCTTTGAGCTCCGTTTGTTCAACTTCACTTACTTGGGGTACACCTTCTCCCGAAGTTACGGTGTCAATTTGCCGAGTTCCTTCTCCTGAGTTCTCTCAAGCGCCTTAGAATACTCATCTCGCGCACCAGTGTCGGTTTGCGGTACGGTCGTCAATAGCTGAAGCTTAGTGGCTTTTCCTGGAAGCAGGGTATCACTCACTTCGTCTGCAAGCAGACTCGTTATCACCCCTCATCTAAGCCTGGCGGATTTGCCTACCAGGCACGACTACAGGCTTGAACCAACATATCCAACAGTTGGCTGAGCTAACCTTCTCCGTCCCCACATCGCACTATTGATCGGTACAGGAATATTGACCTGTTTCCCATCAGCTACGCATCTCTGCCTCGCCTTAGGGGCCGACTCACCCTACGCCGATGAACGTTGCGTAGGAAACCTTGCGCTTACGGCGAGGGGGCTTTTCACCCCCTTTAACGCTACTCATGTCAGCATTCGCACTTCTGATACCTCCAGCATCCGTTACCAGACACCTTCACAGGCTTACAGAACGCTCTCCTACCACGCACAGTAAACTGTGCATCCGCAGCTTCGGTAACTGGCTTAGCCCCGTTACATCTTCCGCGCAGGACGACTCGATCAGTGAGCTATTACGCTTTCTTTAAATGATGGCTGCTTCTAAGCCAACATCCTGACTGTTTTAGCCTTCCCACTTCGTTTCCCACTTAGCCAATTTTAGGGACCTTAGCTGGCGGTCTGGGTTGTTTCCCTCTTGAGTCCGGACGTTAGCACCCGGTGCTCTGTCTCCCAAGCTGTACTCGTCGGTATTCGGAGTTTGCATAGGTTTGGTAAGTCGCCATGACCCCCTAGCCTAAACAGTGCTCTACCCCCGACGGTAATACTTGAGGCACTACCTAAATAGTTTTCGGAGAGAACCAGCTATTTCCAAGTTTGTTTAGCCTTTCACCCCTATCCACAGCTCATCCCCTAATTTTGCAACATTAGTGGGTTCGGACCTCCAGTACCTGTTACGGCACCTTCATCCTGGCCATGGATAGATCACTTGGTTTCGGGTCTACACCCAGCGACTAATCGCCCTATTCGGACTCGATTTCTCTTCGCCTCCCCTATTCGGTTAAGCTTGCCACTGAATGTAAGTCGCTGACCCATTATACAAAAGGTACGCCGTCACCCCTAAGGGCTCCGACTTTTTGTAAGCATACGGTTTCAGGATCTATTTCACTCCCCTCCCGGGGTTCTTTTCGCCTTTCCCTCACGGTACTGGTTCACTATCGGTCGATGATGAGTATTTAGCCTTGGAGGATGGTCCCCCCATATTCAGACAGGGTTTCTCGTGCCCCGCCCTACTTGTCTGCAGCCTAGTACCACCGATCGGTTTTCACATACGGGACTATCACCCACTATGGTCGGCCTTTCCATGCCGTTTTGTTAACTGATCGACTATCACTGCAAGGCTCTTCCGAATTCGCTCGCCACTACTATCGGAATCTCGGTTGATGTCTTTTCCTCTGGGTACTTAGATGTTTCAGTTCTCCAGGTTCGCTTCGAGCACCTATGTATTCAGTGCACGATACCTCTTGCGAGGTGGGTTCCCCCATTCAGAAATCTCCGGATCAAAGCTTATTTGCCAGCTCCCCGAAGCTTATCGCAGGCTATCACGTCTTTCGTCGCCTATCATCGCCAAGGCATCCACCATATGCTCTTAGTCACTTGACCCTATAACTTTGGACTCTCTTAGCGAGAATCAAAGCCTGGTTTCAAAGACTGGTGAGGTCTTGCACCTCACGCGTTATGCCGTAATGTGAATATCTTTGGCTGCATCTTTCGATACAGCTTAGAGAATATTCGTCATTACTAGATAAATTTGCATTCGCAAAATATCTGTTTTGACGCAATCAAAATGTTGCTGGCGGCACGGTGCACAAACCTTGGTTTGTGCTTTCCACCAGCAACGCTGATTTCGACTCTATGAATTTTTAAAGAACAGCCTATTGATCAAAGATCAATATAAAAGCAGTCTGCTTCAGACTGCTTTTATATTGAATTTGGTTTTTTCGCTTTTACTCTGCTTCCGATCCGCTTGCGCTTCACATCTGCTGAGCCAACGATTATAGCACCTTTCGGCGCTATCATTTTTGGTGGAGGATGACGGGATCGAACCGACGACCCCCTGCTTGCAAAGCAGGTGCTCTCCCAGCTGAGCTAATCCCCCGGGATCCTCTGACCAGATATTGGAATCTTGGTGGGTCTAGTTGGGCTCGAACCAACGACCCCTGCGTTATCAACACAGTGCTCTAACCAGCTGAGCTACAGACCCATTCCATGCAGCCCGCTGTTTTCAGCAGGCCACCTGGCTTGTTCCAACAACCGATAAGTGTGGACGTTCAATTTGAAGCAGCATTTTTCCAGAAAGGAGGTGATCCAGCCGCACCTTCCGATACGGCTACCTTGTTACGACTTCACCCCAGTCACGAACCCCGCCGTGGTAAGCGCCCTCCTTGCGGTTAGGCTACCTACTTCTGGCGAGACCCGCTCCCATGGTGTGACGGGCGGTGTGTACAAGACCCGGGAACGTATTCACCGTGACATTCTGATCCACGATTACTAGCGATTCCGACTTCACGCAGTCGAGTTGCAGACTGCGATCCGGACTACGACTGGCTTTATGGGATTAGCTCCCCCTCGCGGGTTGGCAACCCTTTGTACCAGCCATTGTATGACGTGTGTAGCCCCACCTATAAGGGCCATGAGGACTTGACGTCATCCCCACCTTCCTCCGGTTTGTCACCGGCAGTCCCATTAGAGTGCTCAACTGAATGTAGCAACTAATGGCAAGGGTTGCGCTCGTTGCGGGACTTAACCCAACATCTCACGACACGAGCTGACGACAGCCATGCAGCACCTGTGTGCAGGTTCTCTTTCGAGCACCAAACCATCTCTGGTAAGTTCCTGCCATGTCAAAGGTGGGTAAGGTTTTTCGCGTTGCATCGAATTAAACCACATCATCCACCGCTTGTGCGGGTCCCCGTCAATTCCTTTGAGTTTCAACCTTGCGGCCGTACTCCCCAGGCGGTCAACTTCACGCGTTAGCTTCGTTACTGAGTCAGTTAAGACCCAACAACCAGTTGACATCGTTTAGGGCGTGGACTACCAGGGTATCTAATCCTGTTTGCTCCCCACGCTTTCGTGCATGAGCGTCAGTGCAGGCCCAGGGGATTGCCTTCGCCATCGGTGTTCCTCCGCATATCTACGCATTTCACTGCTACACGCGGAATTCCATCCCCCTCTGCCGCACTCTAGCTTTGCAGTCACAATGGCAGTTCCCAGGTTGAGCCCGGGGATTTCACCACTGTCTTACAAAACCGCCTGCGCACGCTTTACGCCCAGTAATTCCGATTAACGCTTGCACCCTACGTATTACCGCGGCTGCTGGCACGTAGTTAGCCGGTGCTTATTCTTACGGTACCGTCATGACCCGGGGGTATTAGCCCCAGGCTTTTCGTTCCGTACAAAAGCAGTTTACAACCCGAGGGCCTTCATCCTGCACGCGGCATTGCTGGATCAGGCTTTCGCCCATTGTCCAAAATTCCCCACTGCTGCCTCCCGTAGGAGTCTGGGCCGTGTCTCAGTCCCAGTGTGGCTGGTCGTCCTCTCAGACCAGCTACAGATCGCAGGCTTGGTAAGCTTTTACCCCACCAACTACCTAATCTGCCATCAGCCGCTCTAGTAGCACAAGGCCCGAAGGTCCCCTGCTTTCATCCGTAGATCTCATGCGGTATTAGCTACTCTTTCGAGTAGTTATCCCCCACTACTAGGCACGTTCCGATGTATTACTCACCCGTTCGCCACTCGTCAGCATCCGAAGACCTGTTACCGTTCGACTTGCATGTGTAAAGCATGCCGCCAGCGTTCAATCTGAGCCAGGATCAAACTCTATAGTTCGATCTTGAATTTAAAGTCTTTCGACTGCTCACTCACTTGACGGAATCAAGAAGAATAAATTCTTCCTCATTACTGTTTTTGTGAGCGCTTGATAACTCCGAAGAGTTTGTTCCGAAGAACTGGCTGCTTGCCCTCAAACGCCCACGCTTATCGGCTGTATTTTTTTAAGGAACCGAGTGCAAAATCAAAAAATCTGATCCTGAATCTCGTTGCTTGCTGCGATCAGCGAAGCCTTCTATTGTAGCACTGTTTTCACAGTACTTTTAAAACGTTTTTGCGTTTTCTTCTCACCCCTCAGCACAAGGAGGGAGAAGAAAACGCCTGGCGTGAGCCAGGCGTTTTGGCGTAAGAGCCTGACGATGACCTACTTTCACACGGGAACCCGCACTATCATCGGCGCAAAGTCGTTTCACTGTCCTGTTCGGGATGGGAAGGAGTGGTACCAACTTGCTATGGTCATCAGGCATAAACTTTTTGTCAGATTGACGGCGCCTTGATTAACTTCTTAATCTTGCTCACCTTCAGTCCAACGAATTCATAGAGTCTTCAATCAGCTTTTCGATTGCGCCTTTTCGGCATAACTAGAACTTGCGTTCTGTCTTTATTTTTTCCAGGCTTACCCAAAGTTATAGGGTCAAGCCGCACGGGCAATTAGTACTGGTTAGCTTAACGCATTACTGCGCTTCCACACCCAGCCTATCAACGTCGTGGTCTACAACGACCCTTCAGGGGGCTCAAGGCCCCGGCAGATCTCATCTTGAAACGAGTTTCCCGCTTAGATGCTTTCAGCGGTTATCTCTTCCACACTTAGCTACCCTGCGATGCCACTGGCGTGACAACAGGTACACCAGAGGTGTGTCCACTCCGGTCCTCTCGTACTAGGAGCAGGCTTCCTCAAATCTGCAGCGCCCACGGAAGATAGGGACCAAACTGTCTCACGACGTTTTAAACCCAGCTCACGTACCTCTTTAAATGGCGAACAGCCATACCCTTGGGACCGACTACAGCCCCAGGATGAGATGAGCCGACATCGAGGTGCCAAACACCGCCGTCGATATGAACTCTTGGGCGGTATCAGCCTGTTATCCCCAGAGTACCTTTTATCCGTTGAGCGATGGCCCTTCCATACAGAACCACCGGATCACTATGTCCTGCTTTCGCATCTGCTCGACTTGTCAGTCTCGCAGTTAAGCACGCTTATGCCATTGCACTATCGTCACGATGTCCGACCGTAACTAGCGTACCTTCGAACTCCTCCGTTACGCTTTGGGAGGAGACCGCCCCAGTCAAACTGCCTACCATGCACTGTCCCCGATCCAGATAATGGATCCAGGTTAGAACCTCAAACGCACCAGGGTGGTATTTCAACGTTGGCTCCATGCGATCTAGCGACCGCACTTCAAAGCCTCCCACCTATCCTACACAGATCCGTTCAAAGTCCAATACAAAGCTACAGTAAAGGTTCATGGGGTCTTTCCGTCTTTCCGCGGGGAGATTGCATCATCACAAACATTTCAACTTCGCTGAGTCTCAGGAGGAGACAGTGTGGCCATCGTTACGCCATTCGTGCAGGTCGGAACTTACCCGACAAGGAATTTCGCTACCTTAGGACCGTTATAGTTACGGCCGCCGTTTACTGGGACTTCAATCAAGAGCTTGCACCCCATCATTTAATCTTCCAGCACCGGGCAGGCGTCACACCCTATACGTCCACTTTCGTGTTTGCAGAGTGCTGTGTTTTTATTAAACAGTCGCAGCCACCAATTTTTTGCAACCCCTTTGAGCTCCGTTTGTTCAACTTCACTTACTTGGGGTACACCTTCTCCCGAAGTTACGGTGTCAATTTGCCGAGTTCCTTCTCCTGAGTTCTCTCAAGCGCCTTAGAATACTCATCTCGCGCACCAGTGTCGGTTTGCGGTACGGTCGTCAATAGCTGAAGCTTAGTGGCTTTTCCTGGAAGCAGGGTATCACTCACTTCGTCTGCAAGCAGACTCGTTATCACCCCTCATCTAAGCCTGGCGGATTTGCCTACCAGGCACGACTACAGGCTTGAACCAACATATCCAACAGTTGGCTGAGCTAACCTTCTCCGTCCCCACATCGCACTATTGATCGGTACAGGAATATTGACCTGTTTCCCATCAGCTACGCATCTCTGCCTCGCCTTAGGGGCCGACTCACCCTACGCCGATGAACGTTGCGTAGGAAACCTTGCGCTTACGGCGAGGGGGCTTTTCACCCCCTTTAACGCTACTCATGTCAGCATTCGCACTTCTGATACCTCCAGCATCCGTTACCAGACACCTTCACAGGCTTACAGAACGCTCTCCTACCACGCACAGTAAACTGTGCATCCGCAGCTTCGGTAACTGGCTTAGCCCCGTTACATCTTCCGCGCAGGACGACTCGATCAGTGAGCTATTACGCTTTCTTTAAATGATGGCTGCTTCTAAGCCAACATCCTGACTGTTTTAGCCTTCCCACTTCGTTTCCCACTTAGCCAATTTTAGGGACCTTAGCTGGCGGTCTGGGTTGTTTCCCTCTTGAGTCCGGACGTTAGCACCCGGTGCTCTGTCTCCCAAGCTGTACTCGTCGGTATTCGGAGTTTGCATAGGTTTGGTAAGTCGCCATGACCCCCTAGCCTAAACAGTGCTCTACCCCCGACGGTAATACTTGAGGCACTACCTAAATAGTTTTCGGAGAGAACCAGCTATTTCCAAGTTTGTTTAGCCTTTCACCCCTATCCACAGCTCATCCCCTAATTTTGCAACATTAGTGGGTTCGGACCTCCAGTACCTGTTACGGCACCTTCATCCTGGCCATGGATAGATCACTTGGTTTCGGGTCTACACCCAGCGACTAATCGCCCTATTCGGACTCGATTTCTCTTCGCCTCCCCTATTCGGTTAAGCTTGCCACTGAATGTAAGTCGCTGACCCATTATACAAAAGGTACGCCGTCACCCCTAAGGGCTCCGACTTTTTGTAAGCATACGGTTTCAGGATCTATTTCACTCCCCTCCCGGGGTTCTTTTCGCCTTTCCCTCACGGTACTGGTTCACTATCGGTCGATGATGAGTATTTAGCCTTGGAGGATGGTCCCCCCATATTCAGACAGGGTTTCTCGTGCCCCGCCCTACTTGTCTGCAGCCTAGTACCACCGATCGGTTTTCACATACGGGACTATCACCCACTATGGTCGGCCTTTCCATGCCGTTTTGTTAACTGATCGACTATCACTGCAAGGCTCTTCCGAATTCGCTCGCCACTACTATCGGAATCTCGGTTGATGTCTTTTCCTCTGGGTACTTAGATGTTTCAGTTCTCCAGGTTCGCTTCGAGCACCTATGTATTCAGTGCACGATACCTCTTGCGAGGTGGGTTCCCCCATTCAGAAATCTCCGGATCAAAGCTTATTTGCCAGCTCCCCGAAGCTTATCGCAGGCTATCACGTCTTTCGTCGCCTATCATCGCCAAGGCATCCACCATATGCTCTTAGTCACTTGACCCTATAACTTTGGACTCTCTTGTCGAGAATCAAAGCCTGGTTTCAAAGACTGGTGAGGTCTTGCACCTCACGCGTTATGCCGTAATGTGAATATCTTTGGCTGCATCTTTCGATGCAGCTTAGAGAATATTCGTCATTACTAGATAAATTTGCATTCGCAAAATATCTGTTTTGACGCAATCAAAATGTTGCTGGCGGCACGGTGCACAAACCTTGGTTTGTGCTTTCCACCAGCAACGCTGATTTCGACTCTATGAATTTTTAAAGAACAGCCTATTGATCAAAGATCAATATAAAAGCAGTCTGCTTCAGACTGCTTTTATATTGAATTTGGTTTTTTCGCTTTTACTCTGCTTCTGATCCGCTTGCGCTTCACATCTGCCGAGCCAACGATTATAGCACCTTTCGGCGCTATCATTTTTGGTGGAGGATGACGGGATCGAACCGACGACCCCCTGCTTGCAAAGCAGGTGCTCTCCCAGCTGAGCTAATCCCCCGGGATCCTCTGACCAGATATTGGAATCTTGGTGGGTCTAGTTGGGCTCGAACCAACGACCCCTGCGTTATCAACACAGTGCTCTAACCAGCTGAGCTACAGACCCATTCCATGCAGCCTACTGTTTAGCAGGCCACCTGGCTTGTTCCAACAACCGATAAGTGTGGACGTTCAATTTGAAGCAGCATTTTTCCAGAAAGGAGGTGATCCAGCCGCACCTTCCGATACGGCTACCTTGTTACGACTTCACCCCAGTCACGAACCCCGCCGTGGTAAGCGCCCTCCTTGCGGTTAGGCTACCTACTTCTGGCGAGACCCGCTCCCATGGTGTGACGGGCGGTGTGTACAAGACCCGGGAACGTATTCACCGTGACATTCTGATCCACGATTACTAGCGATTCCGACTTCACGCAGTCGAGTTGCAGACTGCGATCCGGACTACGACTGGCTTTATGGGATTAGCTCCCCCTCGCGGGTTGGCAACCCTTTGTACCAGCCATTGTATGACGTGTGTAGCCCCACCTATAAGGGCCATGAGGACTTGACGTCATCCCCACCTTCCTCCGGTTTGTCACCGGCAGTCCCATTAGAGTGCTCAACTGAATGTAGCAACTAATGGCAAGGGTTGCGCTCGTTGCGGGACTTAACCCAACATCTCACGACACGAGCTGACGACAGCCATGCAGCACCTGTGTGCAGGTTCTCTTTCGAGCACCAAACCATCTCTGGTAAGTTCCTGCCATGTCAAAGGTGGGTAAGGTTTTTCGCGTTGCATCGAATTAAACCACATCATCCACCGCTTGTGCGGGTCCCCGTCAATTCCTTTGAGTTTCAACCTTGCGGCCGTACTCCCCAGGCGGTCAACTTCACGCGTTAGCTTCGTTACTGAGTCAGTTAAGACCCAACAACCAGTTGACATCGTTTAGGGCGTGGACTACCAGGGTATCTAATCCTGTTTGCTCCCCACGCTTTCGTGCATGAGCGTCAGTGCAGGCCCAGGGGATTGCCTTCGCCATCGGTGTTCCTCCGCATATCTACGCATTTCACTGCTACACGCGGAATTCCATCCCCCTCTGCCGCACTCTAGCTTTGCAGTCACAATGGCAGTTCCCAGGTTGAGCCCGGGGATTTCACCACTGTCTTACAAAACCGCCTGCGCACGCTTTACGCCCAGTAATTCCGATTAACGCTTGCACCCTACGTATTACCGCGGCTGCTGGCACGTAGTTAGCCGGTGCTTATTCTTACGGTACCGTCATGACCCGGGGGTATTAGCCCCAGGCTTTTCGTTCCGTACAAAAGCAGTTTACAACCCGAGGGCCTTCATCCTGCACGCGGCATTGCTGGATCAGGCTTTCGCCCATTGTCCAAAATTCCCCACTGCTGCCTCCCGTAGGAGTCTGGGCCGTGTCTCAGTCCCAGTGTGGCTGGTCGTCCTCTCAGACCAGCTACAGATCGCAGGCTTGGTAAGCTTTTACCCCACCAACTACCTAATCTGCCATCAGCCGCTCTAGTAGCACAAGGCCCGAAGGTCCCCTGCTTTCATCCGTAGATCTCATGCGGTATTAGCTACTCTTTCGAGTAGTTATCCCCCACTACTAGGCACGTTCCGATGTATTACTCACCCGTTCGCCACTCGTCAGCATCCGAAGACCTGTTACCGTTCGACTTGCATGTGTAAAGCATGCCGCCAGCGTTCAATCTGAGCCAGGATCAAACTCTATAGTTCGATCTTGAATTTAAAGTCTTTCGACTGCTCACTCACTTGACGGAATCAAGAAGAATAAATTCTTCCTCATTACTGTTTTTGTGAGCGCTTGATAACTCCGAAGAGTTTGTTCCGAAGAACTGGCTGCTTGCCCTCAAACGCCCACGCTTATCGGCTGTATTTTTTTAAGGAACCGAGTGCAAAATCAAAAATCTGATCCTGAATCTCGTTGCTTGCTGCGATCAGCGAAGCCTTCTATTGTAGCACTGTTTTCACAGTACTTTTAAAACGTTTTTGCGTTTTCTTCTCACCCCTCAGCACAAGGAGGGAGAAGAAAACGCCTGGCGTGAGCCAGGCGTTTTGGCGTAAGAGCCTGACGATGACCTACTTTCACACGGGAACCCGCACTATCATCGGCGCAAAGTCGTTTCACTGTCCTGTTCGGGATGGGAAGGAGTGGTACCAACTTGCTATGGTCATCAGGCATAAACTTTTTGTCAGATTGACGGCGCCTTGATTAACTTCTTAATCTTGCTCACCTTCAGTCCAACGAATTCATAGAGTCTTCAATCAGCTTTTCGATTGCGCCTTTTCGGCATAACTAGAACTTGCGTTCTGTCTTTATTTTTTCCAGGCTTACCCAAAGTTATAGGGTCAAGCCGCACGGGCAATTAGTACTGGTTAGCTTAACGCATTACTGCGCTTCCACACCCAGCCTATCAACGTCGTGGTCTACAACGACCCTTCAGGGGGCTCAAGGCCCCGGCAGATCTCATCTTGAAACGAGTTTCCCGCTTAGATGCTTTCAGCGGTTATCTCTTCCACACTTAGCTACCCTGCGATGCCACTGGCGTGACAACAGGTACACCAGAGGTGTGTCCACTCCGGTCCTCTCGTACTAGGAGCAGGCTTCCTCAAATCTGCAGCGCCCACGGAAGATAGGGACCAAACTGTCTCACGACGTTTTAAACCCAGCTCACGTACCTCTTTAAATGGCGAACAGCCATACCCTTGGGACCGACTACAGCCCCAGGATGAGATGAGCCGACATCGAGGTGCCAAACACCGCCGTCGATATGAACTCTTGGGCGGTATCAGCCTGTTATCCCCAGAGTACCTTTTATCCGTTGAGCGATGGCCCTTCCATACAGAACCACCGGATCACTATGTCCTGCTTTCGCATCTGCTCGACTTGTCAGTCTCGCAGTTAAGCACGCTTATGCCATTGCACTATCGTCACGATGTCCGACCGTAACTAGCGTACCTTCGAACTCCTCCGTTACGCTTTGGGAGGAGACCGCCCCAGTCAAACTGCCTACCATGCACTGTCCCCGATCCAGATAATGGATCCAGGTTAGAACCTCAAACGCACCAGGGTGGTATTTCAACGTTGGCTCCATGCGATCTAGCGACCGCACTTCAAAGCCTCCCACCTATCCTACACAGATCCGTTCAAAGTCCAATACAAAGCTACAGTAAAGGTTCATGGGGTCTTTCCGTCTTTCCGCGGGGAGATTGCATCATCACAAACATTTCAACTTCGCTGAGTCTCAGGAGGAGACAGTGTGGCCATCGTTACGCCATTCGTGCAGGTCGGAACTTACCCGACAAGGAATTTCGCTACCTTAGGACCGTTATAGTTACGGCCGCCGTTTACTGGGACTTCAATCAAGAGCTTGCACCCCATCATTTAATCTTCCAGCACCGGGCAGGCGTCACACCCTATACGTCCACTTTCGTGTTTGCAGAGTGCTGTGTTTTTATTAAACAGTCGCAGCCACCAATTTTTTGCAACCCCTTTGAGCTCCGTTTGTTCAACTTCACTTACTTGGGGTACACCTTCTCCCGAAGTTACGGTGTCAATTTGCCGAGTTCCTTCTCCTGAGTTCTCTCAAGCGCCTTAGAATACTCATCTCGCGCACCAGTGTCGGTTTGCGGTACGGTCGTCAATAGCTGAAGCTTAGTGGCTTTTCCTGGAAGCAGGGTATCACTCACTTCGTCTGCAAGCAGACTCGTTATCACCCCTCATCTAAGCCCGGCGGATTTGCCTACCAGGCACGACTACAGGCTTGAACCAACATATCCAACAGTTGGCTGAGCTAACCTTCTCCGTCCCCACATCGCACTATTGATCGGTACAGGAATATTGACCTGTTTCCCATCAGCTACGCATCTCTGCCTCGCCTTAGGGGCCGACTCACCCTACGCCGATGAACGTTGCGTAGGAAACCTTGCGCTTACGGCGAGGGGGCTTTTCACCCCCTTTAACGCTACTCATGTCAGCATTCGCACTTCTGATACCTCCAGCATCCGTTACCAGACACCTTCACAGGCTTACAGAACGCTCTCCTACCACGCACAGTAAACTGTGCATCCGCAGCTTCGGTAACTGGCTTAGCCCCGTTACATCTTCCGCGCAGGACGACTCGATCAGTGAGCTATTACGCTTTCTTTAAATGATGGCTGCTTCTAAGCCAACATCCTGACTGTTTTAGCCTTCCCACTTCGTTTCCCACTTAGCCAATTTTAGGGACCTTAGCTGGCGGTCTGGGTTGTTTCCCTCTTGAGTCCGGACGTTAGCACCCGGTGCTCTGTCTCCCAAGCTGTACTCGTCGGTATTCGGAGTTTGCATAGGTTTGGTAAGTCGCCATGACCCCCTAGCCTAAACAGTGCTCTACCCCCGACGGTAATACTTGAGGCACTACCTAAATAGTTTTCGGAGAGAACCAGCTATTTCCAAGTTTGTTTAGCCTTTCACCCCTATCCACAGCTCATCCCCTAATTTTGCAACATTAGTGGGTTCGGACCTCCAGTACCTGTTACGGCACCTTCATCCTGGCCATGGATAGATCACTTGGTTTCGGGTCTACACCCAGCGACTAATCGCCCTATTCGGACTCGATTTCTCTTCGCCTCCCCTATTCGGTTAAGCTTGCCACTGAATGTAAGTCGCTGACCCATTATACAAAAGGTACGCCGTCACCCCTAAGGGCTCCGACTTTTTGTAAGCATACGGTTTCAGGATCTATTTCACTCCCCTCCCGGGGTTCTTTTCGCCTTTCCCTCACGGTACTGGTTCACTATCGGTCGATGATGAGTATTTAGCCTTGGAGGATGGTCCCCCCATATTCAGACAGGGTTTCTCGTGCCCCGCCCTACTTGTCTGCAGCCTAGTACCACCGATCGGTTTTCACATACGGGACTATCACCCACTATGGTCGGCCTTTCCATGCCGTTTTGTTAACTGATCGACTATCACTGCAAGGCTCTTCCGAATTCGCTCGCCACTACTATCGGAATCTCGGTTGATGTCTTTTCCTCTGGGTACTTAGATGTTTCAGTTCTCCAGGTTCGCTTCGAGCACCTATGTATTCAGTGCACGATACCTCTTGCGAGGTGGGTTCCCCCATTCAGAAATCTCCGGATCAAAGCTTATTTGCCAGCTCCCCGAAGCTTATCGCAGGCTATCACGTCTTTCGTCGCCTATCATCGCCAAGGCATCCACCATATGCTCTTAGTCACTTGACCCTATAACTTTGGACTCTCTTGTCGAGAATCAAAGCCTGGTTTCAAAGACTGGTGAGGTCTTGCACCTCACGCGTTATGCCGTAATGTGAATATCTTTGGCTGCATCTTTCGATGCAGCTTAGAGAATATTCGTCATTACTAGATAAATTTGCATTCGCAAAATATCTGTTTTGACGCAATCAAAATGTTGCTGGCGGCACGGTGCACAAACCTTGGTTTGTGCTTTCCACCAGCAACGCTGATTTCGACTCTATGAATTTTTAAAGAACAGCCTATTGATCAAAGATCAATATAAAAGCAGTCTGGTGCAGACTGCTTTTATATTGAATTTGGTTTTTTCGCTTTTACTCTGCTTCCGATCCGCTTGCGCTTCACATCTGCCGAGCCAACGATTATAGCACCTTTCGGCGCTATCATTTTTGGTGGAGGATGACGGGATCGAACCGACGACCCCCTGCTTGCAAAGCAGGTGCTCTCCCAGCTGAGCTAATCCCCCGGGATCCTCTGACCAGATATTGGAATCTTGGTGGGTCTAGTTGGGCTCGAACCAACGACCCCTGCGTTATCAACACAGTGCTCTAACCAGCTGAGCTACAGACCCATTCCATGCAGCCTACTGTTTAGCAGGCCACCTGGCTTGTTCCAACAACCGATAAGTGTGGACGTTCAATTTGAAGCAGCATTTTTCCAGAAAGGAGGTGATCCAGCCGCACCTTCCGATACGGCTACCTTGTTACGACTTCACCCCAGTCACGAACCCCGCCGTGGTAAGCGCCCTCCTTGCGGTTAGGCTACCTACTTCTGGCGAGACCCGCTCCCATGGTGTGACGGGCGGTGTGTACAAGACCCGGGAACGTATTCACCGTGACATTCTGATCCACGATTACTAGCGATTCCGACTTCACGCAGTCGAGTTGCAGACTGCGATCCGGACTACGACTGGCTTTATGGGATTAGCTCCCCCTCGCGGGTTGGCAACCCTTTGTACCAGCCATTGTATGACGTGTGTAGCCCCACCTATAAGGGCCATGAGGACTTGACGTCATCCCCACCTTCCTCCGGTTTGTCACCGGCAGTCCCATTAGAGTGCTCAACTGAATGTAGCAACTAATGGCAAGGGTTGCGCTCGTTGCGGGACTTAACCCAACATCTCACGACACGAGCTGACGACAGCCATGCAGCACCTGTGTGCAGGTTCTCTTTCGAGCACCAAACCATCTCTGGTAAGTTCCTGCCATGTCAAAGGTGGGTAAGGTTTTTCGCGTTGCATCGAATTAAACCACATCATCCACCGCTTGTGCGGGTCCCCGTCAATTCCTTTGAGTTTCAACCTTGCGGCCGTACTCCCCAGGCGGTCAACTTCACGCGTTAGCTTCGTTACTGAGTCAGTTAAGACCCAACAACCAGTTGACATCGTTTAGGGCGTGGACTACCAGGGTATCTAATCCTGTTTGCTCCCCACGCTTTCGTGCATGAGCGTCAGTGCAGGCCCAGGGGATTGCCTTCGCCATCGGTGTTCCTCCGCATATCTACGCATTTCACTGCTACACGCGGAATTCCATCCCCCTCTGCCGCACTCTAGCTTTGCAGTCACAATGGCAGTTCCCAGGTTGAGCCCGGGGATTTCACCACTGTCTTACAAAACCGCCTGCGCACGCTTTACGCCCAGTAATTCCGATTAACGCTTGCACCCTACGTATTACCGCGGCTGCTGGCACGTAGTTAGCCGGTGCTTATTCTTACGGTACCGTCATGACCCGGGGGTATTAGCCCCAGGCTTTTCGTTCCGTACAAAAGCAGTTTACAACCCGAGGGCCTTCATCCTGCACGCGGCATTGCTGGATCAGGCTTTCGCCCATTGTCCAAAATTCCCCACTGCTGCCTCCCGTAGGAGTCTGGGCCGTGTCTCAGTCCCAGTGTGGCTGGTCGTCCTCTCAGACCAGCTACAGATCGCAGGCTTGGTAAGCTTTTACCCCACCAACTACCTAATCTGCCATCAGCCGCTCTAGTAGCACAAGGCCCGAAGGTCCCCTGCTTTCATCCGTAGATCTCATGCGGTATTAGCTACTCTTTCGAGTAGTTATCCCCCACTACTAGGCACGTTCCGATGTATTACTCACCCGTTCGCCACTCGTCAGCATCCGAAGACCTGTTACCGTTCGACTTGCATGTGTAAAGCATGCCGCCAGCGTTCAATCTGAGCCAGGATCAAACTCTATAGTTCGATCTTGAATTTAAAGTCTTTCGACTGCTCACTCACTTGACGGAATCAAGAAGAATAAATTCTTCCTCATTACTGTTTTTGTGAGCGCTTGATAACTCCGAAGAGTTTGTTCCGAAGAACTGGCTGCTTGCCCTCAAACGCCCACGCTTATCGGCTGTATTTTTTTAATGAACCGAGTGCAAAACCAAAAAACTTGATCTTGGATCTCGTTGCTTGCTGCGATCAGCGAAGCCTTGTAGTGTATCACAACTTTCGAGGCGCTGCACAAGAACTTTTGAAGTTTTGCGAGGCAGTCGTTTGCTGCGATGGATCGAACTATAGCATAGGAAAAACCCTAGCCACGCCGCTTCTGACACAAAAGATTCATCTGCCAGCGTGGTCTTTGCCTGGGCTGTGTCCTTAGACAGAGATAGAGACAGCGGCCTTACGGCCGCTGTCTCTATGGCGGCCAACGATAATGCTGGCACGATGGCACTGATTACTTTGTTAGACGCTCAATTGGCGTTCGGGCACGTGGCTCTTTTAGACCACGCAAATTTTTCCCTGGAAACTGGCGAGCGCGTCGGCCTGATCGGCCGCAACGGCGCCGGCAAGTCTTCGCTGCTCAAGATTCTGGGCGGCCTGGCAAAGGCCGATGACGGCCAGCTCCAGGTGCAGAACGGGGTCCGCATCACCTATGTGGCGCAGGAGCCCGATCTGAACCCTGCGCACACCATTTTCGAGTCGGCATCTGACGGCATTGCGGCGGTGATTGCGATTCGTGAGCGCTATCTGGCCGGCGGCGAGGGCGAGGATCTGGACGAGCTGCAGACGCAGATCGAGTCCTATGACGCCTGGAACTGGGAGCAGCGCGTAGAGGAAACATTGCAGCGCCTGCATCTGGACCCGAATGCCCTGGTAGGCAGCTTGTCCGGTGGCACCCGCAAGCGCGTGGCGCTGGCCCAGGCTCTGGTGGCCCGCCCCGATGTCCTGCTGCTCGACGAGCCGACCAACCACCTGGACCTGGACTCCATCGAGTGGCTGGAGGAGTTGTTGATTGCCTTCAAGGGCAGCGTGATCACGATCACCCACGACCGCAGCTTTCTGGACCGTATTGCCACCCGCATCGTGGAACTGGATCGGGGCGTTCTGCGCACTTACCCGGGCAACTTCTCCCAGTACGTGCTGCAAAAGGAAGAGCAGCTCAACCAAGAAGCCGTCATCAACGCCAAGGCGGACAAGCTGCTGGCCCAGGAAGAGGTCTGGATTCGCAAGGGCGTGGAAGCCCGTCGCACCCGCAGCCAGAGCCGCATCAGCCGTCTGCAGGAATTGCGTGCCAACCATGCCCAGCGCCGTGATGTCCTGGGCAGCGTGAACATGGATATCGCATCCGGCAAGGGTGACGGCTATCAGGGCAAGATCGTGGCCGAGCTGACCGATGTCAGCAAGTCCTTTGGCGAGAAGAAGATCGTCGAAGGGTTCAGCGGCACCATTTTGCGCGGTGACAAGGTTGGCTTGCTGGGCCCCAATGGCGCAGGCAAGACAACACTGCTGAAGATGATTCTGGGCGAGCTGGCTCCGGACAGCGGTCAGGTGCGCCTGGGCGGCAATCTGCAGGTGGCCTACTTTGACCAGATGCGCCATCAGGTGAATCTGGATGCCACGCTGGAGGACTTCATCAGCCCCGGCAGCGAGTGGATCGAGATCGGCAGCCAGAAAAAGCATGTCAAGAGCTATCTGGCGGACTTTCTGTTCTCTCCGGCGCGTGCGCATTCCCCGGTCCGATCGCTGTCTGGCGGTGAGCGCAACCGCTTGCTGCTGGCCCGCCTGTTTGCGCGACCGGCCAATGTCCTGGTACTGGACGAGCCGACCAACGACCTGGACATCGAGACGCTGGACATGCTGGAAGACCTGCTGCAAAGCTATGACGGCACGGTCTTTCTGGTCAGCCACGACCGCACGTTCCTCGACAACGTGGTCACCAGCACGATCGCCTGGGAAGGCCCCGGCCACTGGCGTGAATACGAAGGTGGCGTGACGGACTGGATGGAGCAGTCGCGCCGCAGCAAGGCCATGGCCGAAGCCGCGCAGACCAGGTCCGCCCCCAAGGAGGAACCCAAGCCCGTCGCAAGCCGCACCGAAGCTGCGGCCAGCTCCAAGAAGAAGCTCAGCTACAAGGATCAGCGCGAGCTGGAAGCCCTGCCGGCCACGATTGCCGCCCTGGAGGCCGAGCAAAAGCAGATCCAGCAAGCGCTGGCCGACGGTAGCCTGTTTGCCAGCGACAACGCCAAGGCCGTTGCCATGCACCAGCGCGACGCGGAAATCGATGAAGCGCTGATGGAGGCGCTGGAGCGCTGGACCTCGCTGTCCGCATAATCAAGCCTTCAAATAAAAGAGCGCCTTGCCCCTGTCAGCTCTTGATTTCAAAGCTCTACAAGCCTGAAATCTTTACCTGACAAGCGCAAGGCGCTCTCTTTTTTATGCAACCTCAGATACGGTGGTGCACCTGATCCGAGCTACCGCGCAGCTTGGTCAGCAGGGCATGGGCGATTTGCGGCAGTGGCAGCACCTCGTCGGCCGCACCATGGGCAATGGCTTCGCGGGGCATGCCGAAGACGATGCAGGTGCTCTCGTCCTGCACCAGGTTGTAGCTGCCGGCATCACGCATCTCGCGCATGGCGGTGGCACCATCGGCACCCATGCCGGTGAGCATGATGCCGTAGGCATTGCGCCCGGCGCTGGCGGACACGGACTTGAACAGCACCTCGACCGAGGGCTTGTGGCGGTTGACAGGCGGCGCATCATCGACCACGGCCACATAGTTGGCGCCGCTGCGCGTGATGGAGAAATGCTTGCCGCCGGGTGCGATATAGGCGTGACCGGGCAGCAAGCGTTCGCCGTGCGTGGCCTCCTTGACCGTCATCTGGCACAGGCTGTTGAGGCGCGCCGCAAAACTGGTGGTGAAGCCAGGGGGCATGTGCTGGGTGATGACGATGGCCGGGCAGTCGGCCGGCAAATGCGTGAGCACTTCACGGATCGCCTCGGTGCCACCTGTGGAAGCGCCGATGGCGATGATTTTTTCGGTCGAGATGCGGCCCAGCAGGCTGGGTGCCGCCGGCGCACGGGGCGCAGCAGGCTTGGCACCCGCACTCGCTGCCGCTGCCACGCCATGCGGCACCACCGGCAGGCGATGCACCTGGGCCACGGCAGCCACGCGGATCTTGTCCACGATCTGGCTGGCCAGCTCCTGCAGGCCGTTGGCCACACCGACGCGGGGCTTGGCCACAAAATCGATGGCGCCCAACTCCAGGGCGCGCATGGTGACTTCGGCACCGCGTTCGGTCAGCGTGGAGATCATCACCACCGGCATGGGACGCAGGCGCATGAGCCGCCCGAGGAAATCGATGCCGTCCATGCGGGGCATTTCCACATCCAGCGTGATCACGTCGGGGTTCAGATCGCGGATCATTTCACGAGCAATCAACGGATCATTGGCCGAGCCGATGCACTCCATGTCATGCTGGCGGTTGATGATCTCGGCCAGAAGACTGCGCACCAGCGCAGAATCGTCCACCACGATCACCCGGATTTTTGGCTTTAACAACGCTCAACCTTCCTCAAAACAGATCCACCGAGCCGCCCGCTGTATTGCGTGCCACCGCAGCCGCGTTGCCGCGAGTGATTTCCTGCTGCACCAATGCCTCAGGATGGGCGTGTGCCAGGCGCTTGACCATGGCCTTGCCCGTGGATGGAAAAAACACCACCTTGCGCGGATAGATGTCCAGCACGTCCTCGGAGACGATGGGAATGCGCTCGGTTTGCAGATACTCTGTCACAAAACTGGTGTTGCGCTCGCCCACATTCATGGTCGTGAAATTGGCCATGACCTGGGCGCCGCCAAAAATCTTGGCCTGCATGGATTCGCGCCGCGCCCCCAGCTTGAGCATTTCGTTGATCAGCAGCTCCATGGCGTAGGAGCCATAGCGCCCCGAGACATCGCTGCTGTCGCCGTCGGGCAGCATGAAGTGGTTCATGCCGCCGATGCGCATGAAGCGATCCCAGAGACAGGCGGCGATGCAGGAGCCCAGCACGGTGACGATGGCCATCTCGTCGCGCGAGACAAAATACTCGCCCGGCAGCACCTTGGCCGAATTGAGCTGGAAGTGCGGGTCGTAATAGAAGAACGAGGCCTCGCCGGGCTGGCGCGGCTGGCGCTTGAGCTGCTCCAGCGATGAAACCGGCGCCGGCATGGCAGGATCAGGATAGCCCTGGGGCACGAAGCTGTTGCCGCGCAGGGGTCTGGCAGCGCCAGCACCTGGCAGATCCAGCGGAGAGCTCAGATTCCTCATGACTTGCGGCCCTGCCCTTCAGCTTCATTGGCGCTCATAGACGGTCTTGCCCTTGAGCGCGAACAGATCGCGCGAATCGCTGAAGTTCTCGGCATGACCGACGAACAGCAGCCCACCCGGGCGCATCACCTGATGGATGCGCTCCAGCACGCGACGCTGGGTCGATGCGTCGAAATAAATCATCACATTGCGGCAGAAGACGATGTCGAAGGTCTCCCGGAACGGCCAATCGCCGGCAATGAGGTTGACGTTGAGAAAGTCCACCATGCGGCGCAGCTCCGGCTTGACCCGCACCATGCCGGAGTTGGCCGAGCGCCCGCGCAGAAAAAAGCGGTGCAGCCGCTCGGTGCTCACGCCCTTGAGGTTCTCTGCCCGGTAGACGCCGCGCGAGGCGGTTTCCAGCACGCGCGAGTCGATATCACTGGCCATGAGCTGAAAACTGGCCGAGGCGCCAAGACTCTCCACGGCCGTCATCAGGATGGAATAAGGCTCCTCTCCCGTGGAGGCCGCGCTGCACCACACCTTCCAGCCATTGCCGCCGGGCTTGTGGCTGCGCAGATGCTGAGCCAGGATGTCGAAGTGATGCTGTTCGCGGAAGAACGAGGTCAGATTCGTGGTGAGCGCGTTGACGAATTCCTGCCATTCGGGCCCGTCATTGATGCTCTCCAGCCAATCCAGATAGCTGACAAAGCTCTCATGCCCGGTCTCGCGCAGGCGGCGCGACAAACGGCTATAGACCATGGCGTGCTTGCCATCATGCAAGCTGATGCCGGCACGCTTGTAGATCAGGGCCTGCACACGGGCAAAGTCGCGATTGGACCAGACGAACTCGCGCCCCTGAGCCAGCGGGCCGGACATGCCGCCCGGCAGCGCCTCCTCATCCTGCTCAGGCCTGGCAGGAGAGGCTGCGAATGAAGTATGACGTCCCAGGTTCAGCACACAGACCTCTGGCGCGCTCAGGCTTCGGAGGCCACAAGGCCCATGTCGACATTGCCCATGAGCTTCTCGATGTCCAGCAGGATCAGCATGCGCTCGCCCACCGAACCCAGACCCAGAATGCAGCCACTGTCGATGGCGCTTTCGATATCGGGTGCAGGACGCACGGCATCTGCGGGCAGCTCCATCACATCGCTGACCGAGTCCACCACAATGCCGACCACGCGGTTGCGCAGGTTCAGGATGATGACCACGGTAAAGGCGTTGTACTCCACTTCGGAGCAGTTGAAGCGCAGGCGCATGTCCACGATGGGCACGATGGTGCCGCGCAGATTGACCACGCCCTTGATGAACTCGGGCGCGTTGGCAATGCGCGTGGGCTGCTCGTAGCCGCGGATTTCCTGCACCTTGAGGATGTCGATGCCGTATTCCTCCTCGCCCAGGCGGAAGGTCAGATATTCGCGGGCCCCGGTGGCCACGCCTTCGGCAGTCTTGTTGATGATGTTCATGTCGGCTCTCTCTGCGTTGTTCGGGTTGGCTGCCTCAATGGCGGGTACGGCGCACCAGAGCGCCCGTATCCAGAATCAGCGCCACGGATCCGTCGCCCAAAATGGTGGCACCCGATACATTGGGCACCTTGCGGTAATTGCTTTCCAGGTTCTTCACCACCACCTGGTGCTGGCCCAGCAGCTCGTCGACCAGCAGCGCCACACGGCTGCCTTCGGCCTCGACCACCACCATGATGTTGCTGGTCTGGCTTTCATCGGCGCGCGGCACCTTGAAAGTGCGCTCCAGCGCGATCACCGGCATGTATTCGTCGCGCACCTTGACCAGCTGTGTGCCATTGGCCACGGTGTTGACATCGTCGGCCTTGACCTGGAAGGACTCGACCACCGAGGACAGCGGCAGGATATAGACCTCTTCGCCCACACCGACGGACATGCCGTCCATGATGGCCAGCGTCAGCGGCAGGCGCACCGCCACCTTCATGCCCACGCCGGCAACGGACTCGATCTCCACCGTGCCGCCCAGCGAGGTGATGTTTCGCTTGACCACGTCCATGCCCACGCCGCGGCCTGAGACATCGGTGACCACATCGGCCGTAGAAAAGCCCGGCGCAAAGATCAGCTGCCAGACATCGCTGTCGGGCATGCTGTCGGAGACATCCATGCCGCGCTCGCGAGCCTTGGTCAGAATCCTCTCGCGATTCATGCCCTTGCCGTCGTCGCGCACCTCGATGACGATCGAGCCACCCTGATGGGATGCCGCCAGCGTCAGCGTGCCATGCTCGGACTTGCCTGCAGCAATGCGGTCCTCAGGCATCTCGATGCCGTGGTCCACGCTGTTGCGCACCAGATGGGTCAGCGGATCGGTAATCTTTTCGACCAAACCCTTGTCCAGCTCGGTGGCTTCGCCCAGCGTGACCAGATCGATCTTCTTGCCCAGCTTGCCCGCCAGGTCGCGCAGCATGCGCGGGAAGCGGCTGAACACGGTGGACATGGGAATCATGCGGATCGACATCACGGACTCTTGCAGGTCGCGCGTGTTGCGATCTAGGTCGGCCAGGCCGGCCAGCAGCTGTTGATAGGTCGTCGGATCCAGCCCCTGGCTGTTCTGCGCCAGCATGGCCTGGGTGATGACCAACTCGCCCACCAGATTGATGAGCTGATCCACTTTCTTCACATCCACGCGGATGCTGGTGGACTCCATATGCGCGGCAGCGGCCTTGGGTGCAGCCTTTTGCACCACGCCACCAGCACCGCCAAGCACGGCATGCTCCTGATTTTGCTGGGCATCGGGGCTGCCCGGTGCGCCCGCAAAAAAGCCGTAGGCTTCTTCGGCCGGCAGATTGTGGGGCGGCATGGCGGCTTCTTCATCCACCATGGTTTCCGGCTCGACTACCGGCTCGGCTGCGGACTGCGGCTGGGCGGCATCGCTGATCTGCACCTGCTCCTTGGAGACATGGAAGACAAACAGATCGCGCAGCTCGTCATCGGTGGACACCGTCCTGACCTTGAACAGACGGTGATCGGCCTTGGTGCTGGCCTGGTCCTGAATCGTGCCCAGGCCTGGAATATCGCGAAACAGCTCCTTGATGGCGTCGCCCAGCTCCAGGCGGGACAGCGGGCCGATCTCGATCGTCAGCTCGCGCGCGCCCTCGGGAGGCTCGGTACCGATCACAGGGCCTGGCTCTGCCGCCTGGGCCGGTGCTTGAGCGGGCGTATCCGCCACCACCGCGGCAACAGCGGCAGCTGGCTGTACAGGCTCGGCAGCTGCGGCACTGCGGTTGACCTGGGGGATTTCGGTCAGGCCCTGGGCCAGGGCCTCGATACGCACCACCAGTTCAGCAGTGGAAACCGGCTCACCCTCGTCGCCGGACTGGTGACGTGCCAGCAGGCTGCGGCTGGCGTCTGCCGACTCCAGCAGCACATCGACCATCTCGGGGATGGGCGTGATTTCATGGCGGCGCAAGCGGTCCAGCAGGGATTCCATGCGGTGCGTGAGCTCGGTCACATCCGAGAAGCCGAAGGTCGCCGCACCGCCCTTGATGGAGTGGGCGCAGCGGAAAATACCGTTGAGCTCTTCATCGTTGGCGGCCGAAAGGTCCAGGCTGAGCAGCATCTGCTCCATCTGGTCGAGGTTCTCGCTCGCTTCCTCGAAAAAGATTTGATAGAACTGGCTAAGGTCGAAGTCTGCGCCCGAACCTGCGCCATCCTGGTGTGTATCCGCCATGGTGTTTCCTGCTGTGATTCGTTGTTATCGGCTTAACGCAGCACTTTTTGAATAACTTCGATCAATCGATTGGGATCGAAGGGCTTGACCAGCCAGCCCGTGGCACCTGCGGCCCGGCCCGCCTGCTTCATCAGATCGCTGGATTCCGTCGTCAGTATCAAGATGGGCGTGCCCTTGAATTTCGGATTTTCACGCAGTTTGCGCGTGAGACCGATGCCGTCCAGGCGCGGCATGTTCTGGTCGGCCAGCACCAGATCGATGTTTTGCGTCTGTGCTTTTTCCAGCGCATCCACACCGTCGACGGCTTCCACCACCTTAAAACCAGCACTGCTCAATGTGAAAGACACCATCTTTCGCATCGAGGGGGAATCATCAACAGCCAGAATCGATCGCATGTACAGCTCCAACAGACGGGCAACGGAAAATAGGGTAGAAGTTCAAAACAGCTCCACAGAGCCGGCATCCATCTCGCTTTGCGTGACGGGATTGGGCTTTTCGGGCAGGTTTGGCAGACTGATGGCGGACTCCGCCTCATCCTCGTCCCTACCCATGGCGGCAGCCCCGAGCCTGAAAGCGCAGGCTTGCAAGGTATGTGCCATATGGGCAATCAGCTGAGACGACATATCGTGAAACTGGAGCTCGGTCACCGCCAGCCGTAGCGACTCACGTGCTGTAGCCAGTGCTGCAGAATCGGGCAAGGCAGGCTGCGACAATTGCCCGTTGACTTGCTCAAAGCGCTCCAACAGATTGTGCGTGGCATGGTCCAGCAGCCCTTCAAGACGCTGCAGATCACGCAGCGTGACCAGCAAGGCATCCTGCAGCTCCGCAGCCACCATCACCGGCACGGCAACTGCAGGCACACCCGAAGGGTTTTGCATCGTCTGCATTGTTACTCCAACTGCGTAAAACCACCATGACAGCCCTGCTGCCATGCTCCACGAAATAAACCGCCCGGTAACCCGCCCCGTGACCGCACGGCCACAATTGACGACTACCCACGATGTTCCAAAATGTATCCAATGATAGCGTCCTTGGCGATATGCAATTCCGGAATCAGACCTTGAAAATCCTTCATATTGAAGACTCTGTCGCAGATCAGTCTCTGGCACGCCTGAGCCTCAAGCGCGGGCAGCTGCCCTGCACGCTCACGGCCGTGGACAGTCTGCAGGAGGTACGCAACGCCCTGGAGACACAGGATTTCGACCTGATTTTGGCGGACTATCATCTGCCCGGCTTCACGGCTCTCGACGTCTGGGACCTGGTGAGAACCCGTTCCGATGCCCCCCCTTTTGTGCTGCTGTCGGGCGCCATCGGCGAATCCGCCGCCGTGGACATCATGCGGCTGGGCATCAGCGACTATCTGCTCAAAGACCAGATCAACGGCCTGCCCCATGTCATCAAGCGCGCCATGGAGGTCCACGAGGCGCGGCAAGCCCGCCGTCGCGCCGCATTGCAACTGGCGGAGTCCGAAAAGCGCCTGGCCGAACTGACCGAACATCTGCACACCAGCATCGAGCAGGAGCGCGCCAATATCTCGCGTGAGATTCACGATGACATCGGCGGCTCGCTCACTGCCGTCAAGTTCGATCTGGCCTGGCTGATCCGCAACAGCCCCGAAGGCAAGCAGCGCGAGCATGCCAGATCGGCACTGGAGATGCTGGAGCACGCACTGGGTGCCAGCCAACGCATCATGCAAAACCTGCGCCCGCCCGTTCTGGACCAGGGACTGGTGGCTGCCGTGCAATGGCTGGCCCAGGACTTCGAGCGCCGCACAGGCATACCCGCCCAGTTGCACACCAGCCGTGAGCATATGGAAATAGCACCCGCGCAACAGGTGGTGGTCTACCGTACGGCACAGGAATCCTTGACCAATATCAGCAAATACGCTCAAGCCAGCCACGTGAAGCTGGATTTGTCCGACCACGAGGGTTTTTTGACACTGGAAGTAACAGATAACGGGGTAGGCCTGAGCCAGGATGATCGCAACAAGCCGCAGTCTTTCGGACTTCGAGGACTAAGTGAGCGTGCACGAACAATTCAAGGCTGGCTGGATGTAAGCAGCCACACAGGCCTAGGAACCTCTATCATTCTCACCATTCCTCTGGCAGAGATCCAGGCATGAGCCGCCCAACCAAGCGCTTGCCCGGTCCGCCATCTGACTTCCTGGGAGAGCGACCTTGATTCACGTGGTGCTGTGCGACGACCATGCCATTTTGCGCCGGGGCATACGCGACACCCTGGCGGAGGCGACGGACATCAGCGTCACCGCGGAAGCCGGCAGCTATGCCGAACTGCGTGAGCAACTGCGCGACGCAACTTGCGATGTGCTGCTGCTGGACATCAATATGCCGGGCCGCAGCGGCCTGGAAGTGCTGGCCAGCGTGCGCGAAACGCATCCGCAGATCCGCGTCATCATGGTCTCCATGTACCCCGAAGACCAGTACGCCTTGCGCAGCATCAAGGCCGGCGCGGCCGGCTATGCCAACAAGGCGGGGGATCCGGTGCTGCTGATCGATGCCGTACGCACCGTCCACAGCGGGCGCAAATACCTGACTGCCGAAGTGGCCCAGATGCTGGCCGAGAGCCTGGCCCAGCCTGCCGCCCCCGTGCCGCATGAAACCCTGTCCGAGCGCGAGATGCAGACGCTGCTGAAAATTGCCAGCGGTCAGCGCCAGACCGATATTGCGCAGGAGTTGATGCTCAGCCCCAAGACGGTGAGCGTGTACCGTGCACGGGTGCTGGAGAAGCTGGGCATGGGCAGCAACGCGGAGCTGACCGCATATGCCATCAAGAACGGACTGATTGATACGCCCTGAAGCGCGCGGCAGGCGATGCGCGGCCTGGCTATCTCTGGCTTGCGCGCCCGCATAGAGGCAGCGTTTCCGTTCAAGACCAAAAACGAACCTATCCGTTTACTGCAAATCGCATAAAGCTATCAAATAGATAGCATTCACACTAAACTCCGAAGACTGCCATGCCTTTTTGCAGCAACGCCACCAGGGGCTGCTCCAGCAAGGGCAGAGTCGCAGTCAGTCCCAGCAGACCCACAGTCAAGGTGACAGGAAAGCCCACGGCATAGATATTCATCTGCGGCGCGACACGGGAGATGATGCCCAGCACCAGATTGACGAACATCAGCATGGCAATCATGGGCAGGGCAATCCAGAAAGCGCTGGCAAAAACGGCGCTGCCCATCTCATGGATCCGCATCTGAGAGATGGCCTGCAGAAAGTTGCCATCGACGGGAAAGGCCTCAAAGCTCTTGAGAACCGCCATCAGTACCAGCAGATGGCCGTTGATGACGATGAACAGCAAGGTGGCGATCTGCACCATGAAGCGCGCCACGGCACTGAGCTGGGCATTGCTGGTCGGATCGAAGAAAGACGCGAAGTTCAAGCCCATCTGCAGACCCACCACTTCACCGGCGACTTCGATGGCCGCCATCACCAGGCGCACGGCAAAGCCCACGGACAGACCGACCACCACCTGCTGCACCAGAGTGCCCAGCGCCTGGGCCGAGGCAATGCTGACCACCGTCTGCTCGCCCAGCACGGGCTGCGCGCAAAGCGCAACCAGAAAAGCCAGCCCTACCTTGAGTCGCGTGGGAATGGCTTTCTGAGAAAACACAGGCGCCGTGGTGAACAGCGCCAGCACGCGCACAAACGGCCAGATCAGCGGCGAGAGCCAGGCGGCGATCTGGGCTTCGCTAAAGGAAATCATCCCACCGAACCTGGAATGCTCTCTATGGTGCGACGAATGAAATCCACCAGCGTGGACAGCATCCACGGTCCCGCCACGGCAAACACCAGCATGGCAGCGATGAGCTTGGGCACAAAGGCCAGCGTGGCCTCATGCACCTGGGTCACGGCCTGAAAGACGCTCACCAGCAGGCCCACGCCCATGACCACGCCCAGCACAGGCATGGAGATCATGAGCAGCAAGGTCAGCGCCTCGCGGCCAAAGGTCAGAACAAATTGAGAGGTCATTGTTTTTCTCCCCACATTAGCGACAGGATTAAACGCACTTGAAACTAGCGCAACCTAAGTGAGAGGCATTAAGCAAGAGCCGCCTCGCAGCAAGAATGCCGTCCCCCTTGGGGGAAGGCGCGGGCCGCCTAGGCAAGCGCCTCAGGGGGTATCTCATGCAGCAAAGCTCGCCGCCAGAGAGCCGATGATCAGGTTCCAGCCATCGGCCAGCACAAACAGCATGAGCTTGAAAGGCAGGGCCACCAGCACCGGCGAGAGCATCATCATGCCCAGCGACATGAGGATGGAAGACACCACCATGTCGATGACCAGAAACGGAATAAAGATCATGAAGCCGATCTGAAAAGCCGTTTTCAGCTCACTGGTCACAAAGGCCGGCACCAGCACACGCAGAGGTGCAGTTTCTGCCGTGACATTCGCATCCAGCTTGGCCAGGCGCTTGAACAGCGCAAAGTCCGACTGGCGCGTCTGCTTGAGCATGAAGCCGCGCATGGGGGCTTCGGCTTTTTCCATGGCTTGCTCGAAGCTGATGCTGTTTTGCGTGTAAGGCAGATAGGCGTCCTGATAGACCTTGTCCAGCGTGGGCCCCATCACAAACATGGTGAGAAACAGCGACAGACCGATCACCACCTGATTGGGCGGGGCGGACTGCGTGCCCAGCGCCTGGCGCAGCAGGCTCAGCACGATGACGATGCGGGTAAAGCCCGTCATCAGCAGCAAGATGGCGGGCAGGAACGACAGCGCCGTGAAAAACAGCAGTGTCTGGATCGGCACCGAATAGCTGGTTCCGCCCGCGCCCTGGCCTACCAGCAGCGGCAGACTGGCGGGTGCGCCCTGGGCGGCGGCCATCAGGGGCATCGCCAGCAGGACAGCGGCAGCAGCACGAGAGACGAATTTAGACATTTCCAGAATTCCGGGCCGCTTCGTCAGCCTGCGCGCGCATCAGCGAGTCGGTGAACGATGAAACGGCTGGTGAATGGGCTGCACGGGCGGATTGCAAAGACGCGGACGGGTCTTGCAGCACATGCAGACATTGAATCTGCTGCGCCGTCACGCCAAGCACCAGTCGCACGACCTGCTCCCCCTCACCCAACTGCACGGTCAGCACCCTCTGCTGCGGGCCAATGGCCAGCGTGCTCAGCACCTGCGCCGGAACTGAGGTGGCACCACGGGCCATCCCCATGCCGCGGGGCAGGAGGTTTTTTTGCTGCAGACGACGCACCAGCCAGGGCAACGCCGCCATGACCGCCACAAACAGGATGACCAGCAGCAGCGTAGGCCACATGGAAGGGGTCGCTGCCGCAGAGTTGGCCGCGCTCTCAACCACGGCTGACTCGACGCAGACGCTCGGACGGTGTCACCACGTCCGTCAGACGGATACCGAACTTGTCGTTGACCACCACCACCTCGCCCTGGGCAATCAGGTAGCCGTTGACCAGCACGTCCATAGGTTCGCCGGCCAGCGCATCGAGCTCCACCACCGAGCCCTGAGCCAGCTGCAGAATGTATTTGATGGGCACCTTGGTGCGGCCCAGCTCCACGGACAACTGAACCGGAATGTCCAGCACCATGTTGATATCGTGCACCGGCACATCGCCATAGCTGCGAGCGGCGTCGCCAGCCAGCGGCCCGCCCTGGTCGGACAGCTCGGGGCCTTCGACGGCCTGGTCATGCTGACGCTGCTCTTCCAGCGCCTCGGCCCAGCCGGAGAACGGATCGTCACCCGCGGGCTTGTTGTTGTCGTCAATTGCCATGCTTCTCTCCCATCCAGCTGGCCTCGCCGCCGCGCAGGCTGCGTTCCACGCGGATTGCGTATTTGTCGTTGTGCGTGCCGTACTGGCACTCGAAAACCGGCACCCCACCGATGGAGGCGCGAATCAGCGGCTCGCGGTCGAGCTCGATAAAGTCACCCGGGCGCATGGCCAGCAGCTGCTCCACCGTGGCATCGGCGCGGGCCAGCTCTGCCACCAGCGTGACCTCGGCGGCCTGAATCTCCCGCGTCAGCACCTTGACCCAGCGGCGGTCCACTTCGATGGCATCGCCCTGAGTGGAGGAATACAGCACATCGCGAATCGGCTCCAGCGTCGCATAGGGCATGCAGATGTGGATGGAGCCCGAGATATCGCCGATCTCAAGCTGAAACGCCGTGGAGACCACGATTTCGCTGGGCGTGGCGATGTTGGCGAACTGCGGCTGCATTTCCGAGCGCTGATAGACCAGCTCCAGCGGATAGATGCCATGCCAGGCTTTTTTGTATTCCTCGCAGATCACATTGACCATGCGGTTGATCACGCGCTGCTCGGTGGTCGAGAAGTCGCGCCCCTCGATGCGGGTCTGCAGGCGACCCGTGCCGCCGTACAGCGTATCGATCACGCCGAACACCAGCGAGGGATCGCAGACGATCAGACCATTGCCGCGCAGCGGACGAATGGCCATGATGTTGAAATTGGTGGGAACAGCCAACTCGCGCAGGAAGGCGCTGTAGCGCTGCACCGTCACCGTGCCGACGGAAACCTCGGGGCTGCGACGGATGAAGTTGAACAGGCCGATGCGGAAATTGCGGGCAAAACGCTCGTTGACAATTTCCATGGTGGGCATGCGCCCACGCACGATGCGCTCCTGGCTGGAGATGTCGTAGCTGCGAACCTGGCCGAGATCAACCTCCACCACTTCGGAACGCTGGCTTTCGCCGGTAACGCCTTCAAGAAGAGCATCTACCTCTTCCTGGGAGAGAAAAGAATCGCTCATGCACTCCCTCCCTGCTTACTGAATGATGAAGCTGGAGAACAGCACGCGACGCACAGGCCCCTTGCGATTGGCACGCGGGCTGTCTTCGTCGGCGTCCTCGTCGTCGCGCGAGCGCTTCTTGGCACCCGTGCCGAAGCCCAGCGGCGCCGAGACCTCGGTCAGGATGTCGGCGGCCAGCTTTTCCTTGCCCTCGCGCGCCAGCAGCTCGTCGGCCGTGCGCTGGGACACCAGCATCAGAATGCCGTTGCGGATGCTGGGCAGGTATTGCTTGACGGTGGAAGCCGTCTTTTCGTCGGCCAGCTCCAGCGTGATGCCCAGCTGCACAAAGCGGTCGCCGCCGGGGTCAGCCAGATTGGCCACCATGTTGTCCAGTGGCAGGAAAGTGGGCACTGTGGCCTTGGCGCTGACCTCTTCTTCGCCATCGGCGCTGCTGTGCTGGCGTTGCATCATCAGCACATAGGCCGCAGCAGCCACTATGGCCAGCACGGCAACGATGGCCACGATGACGATCAGCTTCTTGCTTTTGGCAGGAGCAGGTGCGACAGGGGCGGCATTGGGATTGGCTGACACGGCGGGTATTCCTCAAGAGTGGGGGACTGCATCCACCTCGCAGCCATTGCCGCGACACGGAAGATCCACGCCTGAATTATTCGCCGCCCGCCCTGCAGGCCATTGCCCGAATAAAAGCGCGAAACCCGGCTTCATTCCGGGTTTCGCGCCATGTCCGGCTCACCGCTTCCGTGAACCGACTCTGATCATCTACACGAAAAGGTCCACACCGGACTGCACCGGCCGCGCGCCATTGCGCGCTCCGGCGGTGCCCATGGGCAGCTCGGCTGCATTGACCGAGACTCGGGCCACCCTGGACTGGCCGCGCCGGGCGTCCTCGCCCTGGCTATCGCCCCCGGACTGGGCGTCGGCACCGCCGCCATCCACGCTGACGCCGCTCAGATTCAGCCCCTGGGCCTGTAAAAGCTCGCGCAACTGAGCCTGGCCGTCGGCCAGCAACTGGCGTGCCTGCTCATCGCCCGCAGCAAAGCGCACATGGGCCTCCTGGCCGTTCAGTTGCACCTGGACCTGGATCGACTTGCCCTCATGCTGGATTGACAGCGCGGCATTCTGCGTTTTCTGATGCACCCAGAAGGCCACCTGCTCGGACACTTCCTGCTCACGCTCTGTAGGTGCGGCATCCTGCCCCGCCAGGCTCTGGCCGAAGTCAGAGCTATTTTGGCCGCCGCCCTGCATACCCGCGCTCGCCGCCCCCATGGCTGCCCCGACGGCAGCCGCTGCGGCCTGCAAGTCGGCCCCGCCCTGCACTGCCGCCGTCTTGCCCTGTGGCGCAGCTTCATCCTGCTGGGGCGAGCGGGCCGCACGCAGCAAATCCTTGAGTCCTTCCAGGGCCTGCGGCTGCACGGCCGTCATGCCCTGCAGGCTGACGCCCTGCTGCGGCAAGGCCTGCGCCTTGTGCACAGCAGGATCGAGGCGCGCAGCAGGCGCCTCTTCAGTCACCGAAGCCAGCGCGCTCGGCACGCTGTCCTGCCCCTGCGCGGCTGCGTCCTGCTGCGGCGGCAAGGCAGCCGCATCAGAATTAATAGCTGCTTGCACTTGTGCTGCATACGTTTGAGCCTGATTTGATTGCAAATCCTTGCCCATGAATGCGGCGTGCGTCTGCCCCGACCCGAGCTGCAAAGCCTGGCGATGGGCCAGTTGCGCAGCATGGCCTGTGCCTGAAAGAAAGTCGGTGGCCACGCCCTGGCGCAGATCGGCATCTCCCTGCCCGTCCAGCTGCGCGGTCTGCCCGACCAGGCTCATCCACGGCGCATGGCCTTGAGCGATCAGCAGCGCATCCTGCTCGCCCGGTGCCGGCTTCGCGTCCGACACCTCGGCCGTCTGCAACACCGTCTGCGGCAGACCTGCAGTCACCAATCCGTCCAGCGATGCCAGCAGCGATGAAAATCCCTGGCCGGACTCGCCTGCCGCAGCCGCAGCGCTTTTGACCGAGCTCATGGACTGCGCCATGGCCTTGCCGGTGCGTGCTTCGCTGCTGCGGGGGCCGTCAATTCTGGTTTCCGCCATGCTCAGGCCTCCTGGAGTTGCAGACCGAAGCTGCGTCGAAAAAATGCCATGGTGGCGCGCTCGTCGGTATCTTTTTGCTCGCGCCGCATCTGGGCCAGTGCCACATCACGGCTGCGGGCCTGCACCACTTTCTGCAGGCTGGTCACGCGCAACTCCGCCGCCAGCAGGGCTTGACGTGAGGTCTCCAGACGAATGTCCTGATCGGCCACGACCCGAGTCTGCAAGCCGATGGCGTGCTGCAGGCGCTCCATGAACTGATACTGGTGGTGCATGACTTCGGGCTGCACGGCCAGCCCTTCCTGGGCCCCCCAGCGCGCCTGCATCTCAAGGACATAGCCCTGCAGCTGATCCATCTGGGCCTGCGCCGCCTGCTGAGCGCGCTGGCGCTCCTGCATGGCGGTGCGGGCCGCGTCACGCTTGCGTTCTGCGGCTTCAATGGCGACGTTCAAGGCATTCAAGGACGACATCTGCGACTCTCCCTCTGGCTAACCCGTTGATGCTCAGCCCCGCTGCATGGCTTGCGCCATGCCGGCCAGGCTTTGCTCCATGCTGGAGCTTTCAAACATGCTTTGCTGCAGAAACCCGGTCATGGCGGGCTGCAGCGCAATCGCCTCGTCCAGTTGCGGATCGGAGCCCGGCACATAGGCGCCGACCTGCACCAGATCACGCCCCTTCTGATAGCGCGAATAGACGGCGCGAAAGCGACGTGCCAACTCGAAATGCTCGCGCGAGACCACGTTGTGCATGACGCGCGAAGCCGACTGCTCGATATCGATGGCTGGGTAATGCCCGGTCTCGGCCAGAGCCCGCGAGAGCACAACGTGGCCGTCGAGAATGGCGCGGGCCGCATCGGCAATCGGGTCCTGCTGATCGTCCCCCTCGGACAGCACGGTATAGAAGGCCGTGATCGAGCCCACGCCATGCAGACCGTTGCCGCTGCGCTCCACCAGCGCGGGCAGCTTGGCAAAGCACGATGGCGGATAGCCCTTGGTGGCCGGCGGCTCACCGATGGCCAGTGCGATTTCGCGCTGGGCCATGGCATAGCGGGTCAAGGAGTCCATGAGCAGCAGCACATGCTTGCCCTTGTCGCGAAAATGCTCGGCAATCGCCGTGGCGTAGCTGGCGCCCTGCATGCGCAGCAGCGGCGGTGCATCGGCGGGGGCCGCCACCACCACAGCACGGCTGCGGTCCTGGGCACCCAGAATGTCCTCGACGAATTCCTTGACCTCGCGGCCACGCTCGCCGATCAGGCCCACCACGATCACATCGGCCTGGGTGTAGCGCGCCATCATGCCCAGCAGCACGGACTTGCCCACACCCGAGCCGGCAAACAGGCCCAGACGCTGGCCGCGCCCCACGGTCAGCAGCGAATTCAGCGCCTTGACACCGGTATCCAGCGACTCGCGCACGGGGTCACGGTCCATGGCGTTGATGGGGTTGCGATCGAGCACCTCGGGCACCACGCTACCCAGCTCGCCCGCATGGTCCAGCGCAATGCCTTGCGAATCCACGACCCGCCCCAGCAAGCCATCCCCCATGGGCAGGCGCAGCACGCCCACGGTCTGCCTGATCCTCTCGGTCTCCACCACGCCCAGCTGGGGCACGGGAACAAAGGGAGCTGCCGGCGTCACCATGGCACCGCTGGACAGGCCCTGAATATCGCCCGCAGGCATCAGAAAGGCGCGCTCGCCGGCAAAACCGACCACCTCGGCAAGCACAGGCTCCTGCCCATGCTGATGAATATGGCATTGCGCCCCCACGGGCACGCGCAGCCCAGAAGCCTCCAGCACCATGCCGGTCAGCCGGGTCAGTCGGCCCTGGCATTCCAGCGGCACAGGCTCGGCATAGCGCGCTCGCGCCTGGCTCATGAACTGCTGCCAGGGGTTCATGCCTTGTCTCCGTCATACCAGGTGGAGACCAGGCCCAGAGCCGCCACGGCACGGCGCCAGCGCTTGTCCAGGCCGCCGTCGATCTCGGCACCGCCCGACTCCACCTTGACATCGCCGGGGGCAATCGAGGCATCGCCCTGCCACTGGATACGGCTGTGCGCACCATGCTCGGCACGCAGGGCTTCGTCGAGTAGCTCAAAGTCCGCGGGGTTCAGACGCACGGTCACCGGGCGGCTCTCCTCGACCAGCATGTCCAGTGCTTCGCGAATCACGGGCAGCAAAGCCTGAGGCTGGCTGCGCAGCTCCTGGCGCACCACCTGACGTGCGATGTCGCAGGCCAGATTCAGCAGCTCCTGGGCCATGCCCGACTGCAGCTGTTTGAAGTTGTCTTCCAGGCCCTGCAACACGCCGTCGACACGTTGCACGCTCTCGCGGCCCGCTCCATTGATATGGTCGTCCAGGCGCTGCTGCCATTGCTGCTGGGTCTGGGTGCGGCCTTCGGCCAGGCCCTGTGCATGGCCCTCGGTGCGCGCCTGATCCAGCATCTGCTGCAGCTGCTCCTCGTCGAAAGCCGGGGCGGCTGGCTCCACCGGCTCCACAGCCTGCGCCTCTGGCGGTGGCTGCAGCTGATGGGCAAGAGAAGGCGAAAAGCCGTTGAAGTGCTCTGTCCCCGCCGGGATGAAGGCCGACGGCTGTGCGGGCGCGAAGACACCACCGCTTTGCGCGTCCACTGCACCGAAGCGCCATTGCACCACGGTGCTGTCGTCGATCTCTTCCTGCGGGATAAAGCGCGAGTGCGAGCGCGGAGGCTGGCCCTTAGACATAGCTGTCCTCCGGGCCAGAGCCGATGGTTACCTGGCCTTCTTCGACCAGACGACGCACGACCTTGAGGATTTCCTTCTGCTGAGCCTCCACTTCGGACAGACGCATGGGGCCGCGGCCTTCCAGGTCCTCGCGCAGCGACTCGGCCGCACGCATGGACATATTGGCCAGGATCTTGTCGCGCACTTCCATGGAGCCGCCCTTGAGCGCCACGATCAGCGTCTCGGATACCACCTCGCGCAGCACCATCTGCACAGAGCGGTCGTCGAGCTTGACCAGGTCGTCGAAGACGAACATCTTGTCCATGATCTTCTGCGCCAGCTCGGGGTCGTAGTTGCGGATGGTATCGAGCACCGCCACATCGGCATTGCCGCCCATCTGATTGAGCATTTCGGCTGCGGTCTTGACGCCGCCCAGCGAGGTCTTGCGAACCTTGTCGCCACCCGCCAGCACCTTGAACAGCACTTCGTTCAAGTCCTTGAGTGCCGTGGGCTGGATGCCTTCCAGGGTGGCCACGCGCAGCATGACCTCGCTACGTGCCCGGTCGGGGAACTGCATCAGCACGGCAGCGGCCTGCTCATACTCCAGGTGCACCAGAATTGCCGCCACGATCTGCGGATGCTCGCCGCGCAGCAGCTCGGCCACAGACAGCGGATCCATCCACTTCAGGCTTTCAATACCCGAGATATCGCCGCCCTGCATGATGCGGTCGATCAGCAGCGCCGCCTTGTCATCGCCCAGCGCACGCTTGAGCACCGAGCGCACATAGTCGCTGGCATCGTCGACCAGCAGACTCTGCGACGCGGCATCGCTGGTGAAACGGTCGATCACGAAATCCACCTTTTCCCGCGTCACGCCGCGCATGCGGGCAATCGTCTCGCCCAGCTTCTGCACTTCCTTGGGCGTGAGGTGCTTGAACACCTCGGCCGCCTCTTCCTCACCGAGGGAGACCAGCAAGATGGCAGCGTCGTTCAGACCTCTATCGTCCATATTCAAAACTCTCTACTAGTTATTCAACCGTCCCATGCCAGGGATGCCGAGCAAGGGCCGCCCCCGCAGCGAGGGCATCGCCCCCCTCCCCAAGAGAGAGGGGGAAGGCGCAACGCGCCTCAGGGGGTGACTTCGTCACCCCTCACCGTTAATCCATGTCTTCACGATGTTCGCCACCGCGATCGGGTTCTGCTTGGCCAGATGACGGGCTTGATCCAGTCGTTCCTGCTCCTTGGTCGGCGACAGATCCTTCGCCGGTGCTGGCAGAGCAGGTCTGTCCAGCGCCTCGGCTTCAATGGCATTGAGCTGCCCGCCGGGGCTGGTATTGCGGCCCTTGAGCAAGGGCCGCACCAGGCCCAGCAGCACCAGGGCTCCAAACAGCGCCAGCGCAATCGGCACGCCCAGGCTCTTGGCCATGGCCTGAATTTCGGGGTCCTTCCACATCGGCAACTCGGCCGGTGCGGCACCGCTGTCCATGAAGGGAGCGCTGACCAGATTCACCGAGTCGCCTCGGTCGGCGCTATAGCCCACGGTCTCACGCACCAGCGTGAGCAGTTGCTCCTGCTGCTGGGCCGTCAGGGGACGCAGGCCGGAGCTGACGGCGGCTGCCGTTGCCGCTGTCGCGGCATCGGTACCTGCCGCAGCGGCCAGCGGTGCATTGACCACCACCGCAGCCGTCAGGCGCTTGACGGTGCCGGTGCTGCCGCGTGTAACCTTGACGGTCTTGTCCACTTCGTAATTGGTGATGGACTCGCGCTTGTTGCCCTGGGCGTTGCCTTGGCCTGCACCGGCGGCCTGCGGCGCAGGATTGGCACCGTTGATGGGCGCAGTCGAGTTCTGCGGTGGCTGGTTGCTGGTCGCGCCAGGCACGCCGGTCGGTGGGGTGGCCGTCTTCTCGCCATTGGTTTCCATCACCTGCTGGCTGCGAACGGCCCCGCCGTTGGTGGACTGATTGGGACGATGCTGCTCGGAGGTGGACTCGGTCTGGCTGAAATCCAGCTCGGCCGAGACCTGGGCCTTCACATTGCTCTTGCCGACCACGGGCTCGAGAATGTCCAGAATGCGGCGCACATATTGCTGCTCCACCTGCTGGGTGTAGAGGAACTGCTGCATGTCCACGCCGCCGGCGTTGCCGTCAGGCGACTGCGAAAGCAGCTTGCCGGTGTCGTCCACCACGCTGACGGCAGCAGGTTCCATCTCTGGCACGCTGGAGGCCACCAGATGCACGATGCCTGCGATCTGCGCACGGTCCAGCATGCGACCCGGATGCAGGCTCAGCAGCACGGAAGCCGAAGGCTTTTGCTGCTCGCGAAAAAATCCGTTCTGATTGGGCAGGGCCAGATGCACGCGGGCACTCTGCACGGCATTGAGCGCGAGGATGGAGCGGGTCAGCTCGCCTTCCAGGCCGCGCTGGAAATTGAGGCGTTCCTGAAACTGGGTGATGCCGAACTTGCTGTTCTCCATCAGCTCGAAGCCCGTCACCGAGCCCTTTGGCAGGCCTTGCGTGGCCAGCTTCAGGCGAACATCGTGCACACGGTCTGCAGGAATGAGAATGGCGCCGCCGCCCTCGCTGTACTTGTAGGGCACGTTCATCTGCGTCAGCTGCGCCACGATGGCACCGCCATCCTTGTCGCTGACGTTGGAGAACAGAAGCTTGTAATCGGGCTGGCGATAGAACACCGCCGCCGCAACCAGACCTACAGCGACCAGGGCCACCAGCGCGCCCCAGCGAAGACGTTGACCACGGTCGAGCGCATTCCAGCGCTGCGCAAGCGCAGGGCGGGGCGCATACGTGGCACCGGGCACGGCATTGGGGACAGGTACTTCAGCTACAGCAGACATCTTGATTCCATGGTGTCAGACCCCACACGAGGTCTAGCGTCCAGTGGATTATTCGGACTCGGGCCAGTGGCGTTCCCCCGATAAGCAAGCCGATTCACCCACTTATTGCCCGTCTGCGATCAAGCGAAAAACCTACGATCACCTCCAACTCACCAAGCCAGTTGGATAAATATATGGACCTGAAGATCCCTGCAATCAACCCCGCCCAACTGGGCAACCAGCTCACCAAGGTCGGCAGCGCCGGCACTGCGCCCGTGGCCGGCGGCTTCGGTCAGGCCCTGCAAAATGCACTGCAATCGGTGAGCGCCGCTCAAAACCATTCCGGCCAGCTGCAGCGCGAAGTGCAGCTGGAAAACCCCGCCGTCAGCCTTGAGCAGACCATGGTGGCCATGCAAAAATCGCAGATCGGCTTTCAGGCCACGCTGCATGTGCGCAACCGCCTGGTGCAGGCCTACTCCGATGTAATGAATATGCAGGTGTGATCGGCGCAACGCCACACACCGCTCAAAAGGCAGATTGCCCTCCAAGGCTTGCCCGCATGTTGTGATGACATGCGGGCTTTTTGCGCTCCGCCCTCCTGGCAGCGCCCAATAAAAAAGCCCGATCCATTGAAAGACCGGGCTTTTCGGGCTCAAGCGCTTATCTGCAAAGCGCAATCAGCTATTTTTTTAAAAGCCAAGACTGGCCAGCAGATCATCCACCTGGGACTGCGAAGTCACCACGTCGGTGGTGTTTTCGGGATCCACCACCGGGCCGGCCAGCTTGGGGTGCGCGGCTTCCACGGGCGCCAGGGCCGGCATCTGCTCAGCATCCGGCGAGGTCTGGATCAGCAGCTCCAGCAGCTGCGACTCCAGATCGGCCGCCAGCGCCACCACACGAGCAATCACCTGACCGGTGAGGTCGTGGAAGTCCTGCGCCATCATGATCTCGGTCAGATGGCTATTGGTCTGCTCCGTACCTTCCTCCACCTCCTGCAGATAGTTCATCACGCGCCCCTTGGCCACCGCAGCCACAGGATCCTTGATGAGTTCTGCACGCATGGCACGGGTACGCTCGGCCAGCGCATCCTGGCAGCTCTGCGTCACCTCGACCTGACCCAGCACCTTGTTGGCAGCTTCTCCCGTCAGACGGGCGATATAGGACAGACGGCTTTGCGCATCGGGAAGCTCCCCCGCACTGCCGCGCAAACGGTCCGCATAGCCCAGCTCATTGAGCGAGTTATGCAACTGGCGCGTGAGTACGCCAATCTTGTAGTGGACGTTGGCGGAAGCCTGGTCGCTGCTCATGGCTCAGAGATCGAGTTTCTTGATGATGAGATTGACCTTCTCTTCCAGAGTGGCCTTGGTGAAGGGCTTGACGATATAGCCGGCCGCGCCGCCCTGGGCAGCAGCCACGATATCTTCCTTGCGGGCTTCAGCAGTCACCATCAGCACCGGAAGATGCTTGAGCTTTTCATCCTGCTTGATCTCGGTGAGCAGCTGAAAGCCGTTCATGTTCGGCATGTTGATGTCGGTCACCACAAAGTCGAACTTGCTAGCACGCAGCTTGGTGATGGCAACCACACCATCTTCAGCTTCATCGGCATCGGCAAAGCCACTCTCCTTGAGCAGATTGCGCACGATGCGGCGCATGGTGGAGAAGTCGTCAACAATCAAAAATCGCAGGGCATTAGCCACGAGAGGCCCTTTCGGTCGGAATAGGTGCGTGGGAACAAGTTTTCAGCCGTGATGGTAACAATTTGTCAACCTCCCGGCATTGGACGTGCATTGTCAGGCTTTTCGACAGTCTCCGTGGCAACTTCAGGGTTTGTTACAACAAACTCTTCCTTGGCATCCAGAGACTGCTTGTCGACAGCGCTGGGTACTGCGCGCCGGGCCTTGGGTTGATTGATCGTGCTGGCTGCCTCCTCGGCACTGGTCACCTGCTCCATGCTGCGCTCCTTGTCATTGCCCAGCACACGGCGCTCGGCCTCCTTGGTCAGCACGGTAATCGTGATGCGGCGATTCTGCGCCGCGCGCGGCTCCTCCGGCAGCAGCAGGTCACTGCTGGCCATGCCGACCACGCGCGCCAGCTTGTCCAGAGGCATTCCGGCTGCCACCAGCTCGCGGCGCGATGCGTTGGCGCGGTCGGCCGATAATTCCCAGTTGCTATAGCCTCGATCGGCATTGCCGTAAGGCGCAGCATCGGTGTGGCCCGAGAGACTGATGCGATTTTCCGCATTGCCCATGGCCGCACCGATCTCGCGCAGGATATCGCGCATATAGGGCTTGACCACGGCACTGCCGCTATCGAACATGGGGCGGTTCTGGTCGTCAACGATCTGAATCATCAGGCCGTCATGCGTGATCTCCGTGCGAATCTGCGAGCGATACTCGTTCAGGCGCGCATTGTTGGCAATCATGCTGTCCACCTTGGCCTTGAGCGCATGCAGACGCTGTGCATCGCGTGCGGACTCTTCGGCCCGGCCCATGGCCTGGCTGGAGCGACGGTTGGCATTGTCTTCGGACTCGGAGCGGCGCACCTGGCCGTGCACCTTGGACAGGTCGTTGCCGCCCCCCGGCACGATGCTGGAGCTGTTACCGGCACCGCTGCCGCCCGACATGGCCACCTTCAGCGGCGAATTGAAATACGCAGCAATCCCCTGCAGCTCGCCCTGAGCGGTCGAGCCCAGCAGCCACATCAGCAGGAAGAAGGCCATCATCGCTGTCACAAAGTCGGCATAGGCAATCTTCCAGGCACCACCATGGTGGGCATGGGCGGTCTTCTTGACGCGCTTGATGATGATGGGCTGCAGCTTCTTGTCAGCCATAGCTGCGCTCCATCACCAGGTAATGTCGAGAGTGAGCACTCATTACTTCTTGCCCTTGACGTGCGTCTCCAGCTCCAGAAAGCCTGGACGCTCGGTGGAGAACAGCACCTTGCGGCCGAACTCGATGGCCGTGCCCGGGTTGTAGCCCTGCATGCTGGCCAGTAGCGTCGCCTTGATGCACTCGAACTCCTTGGCCGCATCCTGGGCACGCTGCTCCAACAGCGCAGCCATAGGCTCCACCAGCGCATAGGCCAGCAAAATCCCGAGGAAGGTACCCACCAGCGCCGAGGCAATCATCCCGCCCAGCACTGCCGGGGGCTGCCCCACGAAAGCCATGGTGTTCACCACACCCAGCACCGCTGCAATAATGCCGAAGGCCGGCAAGGCGCCCGCCAGACGATTCAGAGCCATCACCGGCGCATGGGCCTCGGCATGATGGGCTTCGATTTCGCTGTCCATCAGCGCTTCAATCTCGTGAGAGTTCAGATTGCCCGAGACCATCATGCGCAGATAGTCGGTGAGGAACTCGACGACATGGTGGTCGGCCATCAGCTGCGGATAGTTCTGAAACACCGTCGACGACTGCGGATCCTCCACATCGGACTCGATCGACATCAGGCCTTCCTTGCGCGCCTTCTGCAGCAGCTCGTACAGAAGCGCCATCACTTCCATATAGCGCGCCTTGTTATAGCGCGAGGGCTTGAGCGCCGAGGGAATCGCCTTGGCAGTGGCCTTGAGCACCTTGGGCTGGTTGCTGACGATGAAAGCGCCCAGAGCGCCACCGCCAATGGTCACCATCTCGAACGGCAGCGCCTTGACAAGAACGCCCACGCTGCCGCCGTGCAGCACATACATGCCGAAGATGCAGCCGAAGGCAACGATATAACCGATGAGAACAAGCATAGGTGCCGATTGTGAAGTTGCAAAAGCGCCGCCATAGCCGCAAAAAGCTGGGCGTTTGGAAGCTAGATCGGCAGCTAGCCGTCGTTATGTAGGGTAATTCCGAACCAAGCAACGACTTGAAGGCTCTGGCGGCATACAGGCAAAGCACAGCTTCTGCACTTGTTACATCCCGAAAAATATTTGCAGAACTCTCTAAAGTTTTTGCGGGATGGCTCCGATAACAGCTTCAACAGGGAAAAAAAGCCCTGTCACCAGCGAGCCACAGCAGCAAATATCACAAGGAACTGCAGGCTGGGGTGCTGGATTGGGCTGCCGCCGCCGCCCACCCTGAATATTTCAGGTCACTGTGGCGGCGACGTTTTGATCGCATCAAGGAGTTCGCATCATGGCAATGACCATCAACACCAATATCCAGTCGCTCAACGCACAGCGCAACCTGGGTGCTTCGCAATCTTCGCTGTCCACTTCCATGCAGCGCCTGTCTTCCGGTATGCGCATCAATAGCGCCAAGGATGATGCTGCTGGTCTGGCCATTGCATCGCGCATGCAAACCCAGATCACAGGCCTGAATCAAGCCCAACGTAATGCAAACGATGGAGTTTCTTTGGCGCAAACCGCTGAAGGCGCTTTGAGTACCATCGGCAATAATTTGCAGCGTATGCGCGAGCTGTCTGTGCAGTCGGCCAACGCGACCAATAGCGCAAGCGATCGTGCAGCTATGCAAAAAGAAGTCAAGGCATTGACCGATGAGATCGATCGTGTGGCTTCGACAACAAGCTTCAATGGCACCAAATTGTTGGATGGTGGTTTCAAGAATGCCTCTTTCCAAGTCGGGGCAAACAAAGGTGAAACCATCGATTTCACAGCTATCGGCAGCACTCGCACCAGCGAGCTGGGTAAGTTCTACCAAGCCAAGGTGACCTCCGGCACCTTGGATGGTTCGAACACTGTTGACTTGAGCGCAATCAAGATTAATGGCGTTGCGTTGGGGACAGATACGGCGGCTACGGCAGATGCCAAGACCATGGTGGATGCGATCAACTCTGCAGGGATTGATGGTGTGTCTGCAAAAATTACTGGCCCGACAACGATGGCTGCAACTGCGCAGACGGCTGCAGCAGCTACTGGCACTATTACCATTAATAACAAGACGACGGCCTCCTTTACCACTACCGGTAATGCCGCCACGGATCGACAACTGGCAGTGGATGCCATTAACAATATGTCGGCCCAAACCGGCGTGATTGCCAAGGACAACGGTTCGGGGGTTGACTTAGTTGCTGCTGATGGGCGAAATATTGACCTATCCTATGGAACATTTACGGAAGCCAACTTCGGTATGGCTGCCGCAGGTATTTCAGAGACAACCTATGAAGTTTCCTATGCGGGTGAGTCCGGTAAGCAACTGAAGATTGAGGGCACTATTGCGGGGTCTGGCTTGACTGTGGCGAACACCAATGTGGCACGCACTGGATCGTCGCTTTCGCAGTTGGATGTTTCTACCGTGGCTGGCGCGAACACGGCTTTGGAGTCGATTGATGCTGCCTTGACTCAGATTAACAATACGCGCGCCGAGCTCGGTGCCATGCAAAACCGCTTTGAATCGGTGGTTTCCAATCTGAGCGTGAACAGCGAAAACCTATCTGCATCCAAGAGCCGCATCATGGATGCCGACTTTGCTTCGGAAACCGCCAACCTGAGCCGCTCGCAGATTCTGCAGCAAGCCGGTACCGCCATGGTGGCACAGGCCAACCAGTTGCCCCAGGGCGTGCTGTCCCTGCTGCGTTAATCACATCCAGCAGTTGCACCAGCCATGCGCTGGTGCAGTCGGCACTTGGCCAGGCCTCCTTCGGGAGGCCTTTTTTTGCTGGTTTGCCGCTCCCAATATGCAACCGTCAATTGTAAAAATGGCAGGACTTTAGGCCTCTTATCGGTCTTATGTCATGCATGGCTTGCTCCAACAATCCTCGTACCCGGAATACCAGACTTCGTCCGTGTTTCCGGTCACGTGGGCCAGCGCCGTCGCTGGTCGTGAAAACGGCTAGTACGTCGCCGGTTTACTGGCTTGAAACAGGAGCACATACCATGGCAGCCATCATCAATACCAATATCCAGTCGCTCAATGCACAGCGCAGTCTGAGCTCATCTCAAAGCCAGCTGGCTACCTCCATGCAGCGCCTGTCCTCGGGCTTGCGCATCAACAGCGCCAAGGACGATGCCGCTGGCCTGGCCATTGCTGAACGCATGACCACGCAGGTGCGCGGTCTCACGGTTGCAATGCGCAATGCCAATGACGGCATCTCGCTGGCACAAACGGCTGAAGGTGCGCTGGGCTCGGTTGGCAGCAACCTGCAACGCATTCGCGAACTGGCCGTGCAGTCGCGCAACGCCACCAATTCGGAAGAGGATCGTGCGGCGTTGGATGCGGAAGTTCAGCAACTCAAAGCTGAAATCAGCCGAATTGCACGCGACACCTCATTCAATGGCACCAAGCTGCTGGATGGCTCGTTCACAAATATGGCTTTCCAAGTGGGCGCCAATCAAGGGCAAACGATTGATGTCAATAGCATTGCCGATTCAAGAATTGACAAGCTTGGCGAATGGAAATCCGTGCCGACGCCGAGCAAAAGTGAAGCATTTGGCACATTCACGGGCGGATCTGTTACGGGCACCACAAGTGATGATTACGAGTTCTCCCTTGTACTTGACGGGAACTCGCTCCCCCCGATTGTTGTTGCGACTGGACAAACCAAAGACCCAGCAGTAACAGGTCAAGATCTTGACGCAGCATGGGCTGCTTTCTCTACGACAACTGAAGGTGCTGGATACAAGCTTTCGGGCACCTTTGCTGCCGGAACGGCCGTGATTTCCAAGCTGGACGGAACTCCTCTTGTCATTACGAGCACAAGCACCGGCGGAACCGGTGGCACCAATACCCCCCCTGCTCTGAACACCGCCTTCGAGACGACCTTCAGCAACGGTCAGATCACACAAAACAAAACTGGCTTTGACGATTTGAACGTCAAAGACCCTCACGAGTCTGACAACGCCATCGTGGCCATGGATGCCGCTCTGCGCGCCATCAATGGTGCACGAGCAGATCTGGGTGCTATCCAAAGCCGGTTTGAAACCACGGTCGAGAATCTGAGCGTCAACACGGAAAACCTGTCTGCCTCTCGCAGCCGCATCATGGATGCCGACTTTGCCGCAGAAACCGCCAATCTGAGCCGCACACAGATTCTGCAGCAGGCCGGCACAGCTATGGTGGCACAGGCCAATCAGCTGCCGCAGCAAGTGCTCAAGCTGCTGCAAGGCTGATATCGGCACTTGGCATTTCGTACTCAAGTTCTGTTTCGGCCTGCCGAAACACAATGCGTAGTACTGTCCATAAAGACGGTGCGAGAAGCGCCGTTTGTTCAATGACGCAGACTGGGCGTGACAAACGCCTGCGGTCCTGCGCAGAGGGAGTTTTGTATGGGTATCAGTTCAGTCGGTATTGGCAGCGGCCTGGAAGTCGAAACCATTGTTTCGCAACTGGTGGCTCTGGAGTCAAAGCCCATCGCCGCGCTGCAGACCAAGGCCAGCGGAATCAATACCCAGATCTCGGCCTTCAGCCAGCTCAAGTCGCAAATCTCCAATCTGCAGGATCAGGTGGACAAGCTGACCAAGCCTGCGACCTGGCTGGGCAATACGCTGACTTCTTCCAACTCCGCCCAAGTGACAGGCACGGCAACCTCCAGCGCCGTGCAAGCCACTTATGACGTGGAGGTGTCGCAAATGGCGGCGGGCCAGACCATTGGCTCAGGCTTGGTGGCCAGTGGCTCCACTCTGGGACCTGGCAAACTGACCATTTCCATGGGAACCTATGGCGCCAATGGACTGACGCCCAATACCAAGGACGGCAAGAATGTGAGCTTCAGCGTGGAAATCACTGCAGAAGATGACTCTCTGGCCAAGATTGCTGCCAAGATCAATGCCGCCAAGGGCGATGTCAGCGCCACTGTCCTCAAGGACCACACGGGCGAGCGCCTGGTGCTGCAATCCAAGACCACGGGCGTGAACTCTGCCTTCTCGGTAGAGGCCGAAGGCGCCGGGCTGCAACAATTTGCCTACAACGGCACCGACGGGACCATGAAGCGTTCCGTTGAGGCACAGGACACTCTGGCCAAGATCAACGGCATCGACATGGCCTCGCACACCAATGTATTTGAGGAGGTGGCGGCGGGTGTGACGTTGACGGTAGCGCAAAAGTCAGCGAAGGATGCTGCTCCGGTGCGCATCACCATTGCCAATGACACAGCGACGGCCAAGACAGCGCTGAAAAATCTGGTGGAGTCCTATAACGCACTCAGCAACGCCCTGAAAACCATGACCGCCTATGACAAGGACAGCAAGACGGCTGGCACCTTGCAAGGCGATTCGACGGCGGTGAATCTACAGTCCGCTATGCGTCGTTTGCTGTCTGGTCCGGGCGGAGAAGGCGGTGGATTCACCAGCCTGTCGCAGATGGGCGTTGCCTTCCAGAAAGACGGCACGCTCAAGATTGACGACACCAAGCTGGACAAGGCCCTCAAGGACCCGGAGAGCATGTCCAAGTTCTTCACCGCAGACGTTGCGGATGCCAACCAGGACGGCTTGGCAGTGCGCATGAAGGATTTCACGAGCGGTCTGCTGGCCACTGGCGGCACCTTCTCGACCAAGGACGAGACGCTCAAGAATGCCTTGAAGCGCAATACAGCCGATCAGGAACGCCAGACCGCACGTGTGACAGCCTACGAAGCGCGCGTGCGCGCCCAGTATTCACGTCTGGATACGCAAATGGCCAGCCTGAAAGCCCTGGACACCTATGTATCCCAGCAAGTAGCCGCATGGAACAAGTCCAGCAGCTAAGCGATTGAAGCCTGCAGAAAGGACTTAATTGCCCCCTGAGTCGGCCGATAAGAAGAACAGTAATTTGAGAAACTGCAACAAAGGAGTTTTGTGATGTTTTCCCCAGCCAATGCGCGCGCAATGTCGGCTTACCGTCAGGTGGGTGTGCAATCCATGGTGGACAGCGCATCGCCTCAGCAGTTGATCAAGATGCTGTTTGATGGCCTGTTGGCCTCCATCAATGCGGCACGCGGTGCGATCGAGCGCGGTGATATCAGTGAGAAAGTGCGCCATATCGGCAAGGCGGTGCGCATTCTGCAGGAGGGCCTGCTGGGCGCGCTGGACCGCGAAAAAGGGGGCGAGCTGGCCGGCAACCTGGCCTCGCTCTATGAGTACTGCACCACCCGATTGACCTTGGCCAATGCCCGCAACGATGCAAGCATGGTCGATGAAGTCGCAGGCCTTGTGAGCACGGTGGCACAGGGCTGGAATGAAATAACCAATGCACCAGCACCCGCTGCTGCCTAAAAAATGGAGCACACATTGATCGACTTCTACCGCGCCATAGAGGAAAGCAGTGCCAAGATGCTGCAGGCCGCCCAGGCCAAGGACTGGGATGGTGTTGCGCGCTATGAGGGCACTTGTGCCGTGCTGATCGAGCAACTGCGCTTTCGCTCGCGAGATGAAAAGCTGGCGCCCGAACTGCGCAAGGAAAAGGCGCGCATCATGCAGCGCATCTTGCGCAACGACGCCCAGATTCGCGTGCTGGCCGAGCCCTGGCTTGCAAGTTTCGAGCATATGTTCGACGGTCAGCCGCATGTGATGCACTGATTGCCAAGCCACTCAACTCCAAGCCCTGCTGCAGCGATGCAACAGGGCTTTTTGCTTGCAGCGACGACGGATGAGCGATCAAAACATCCATGAATCCAATGCCGTAGAACGCCACAAGCTATCGATAGCGAAGCACCAGAACGCAGCCGGGCGGCGTCACAAAAGCAAAGCCGCCGCGTGGGCAGATGGAATCTGCCAGCGCGGCGGCTTCTGTTGTGGTCAACGGCCCGCTCCTGGCGAGCCGTTTCAGTGATCAATGCGAGCGCATCTTGGTGCGCAGGCGGGCAATGGCCTGGCTGTGCAGCTGGCAGACCCGCGATTCGGTCACGCCGAGCACGGCGGCGATCTCCTTGAGGTTCATGTCGTGCTCGTAGTACATGCCCATCACGTACTGCTCGCGCTCCGGCAGGGCCTTGATGGCCTCGACCAATGCGCAGCGCATGCGCTGGTCACGCAGCAAGGCAAAGGGGTCGGCACCCGAGTCGGCCACATGCCGCTCCAGATAATCGTCGCCATCGTCGCCGTCACCTCCGCCTATGTCCTCGAGATAGACCAGCTGCGTGCCTCGCACCTTGCCTAGCAGGGACTGATAGTCGTCCAAGGCCATGCCCAGCTCGGCCGCGATTTCCGACTCCAGCGGGGGCCGTCCCAGACGCTGCTCCAGGCGGTTGAGCGCCTGCTCGATTTCCTTCTGGCTTTTGCGCGAACTGCGGCTCATCCAGTCGCCTTCGCGCAGTTCGTCCAGCATGGCACCACGGATGCGCTGGCTGGCGAAAGTGTCGAATTGCACGCCTTGCTCGCTCTCGAAGCGCGACAGCGCTTCGGCCAGACCGATCATGCCGACCTGGATCAAATCATCCAGTTCGACATTCGGTGGCAGTTTGGCGATCATGTGCAAGGCAATCCGACGCACAAGCGGCACATGCTGACGAATCAGCGCGTCGCGGTCGAGTTGGCCTTTGGCGGTGTACATGGCAGTCAATGGCTCCAGACAAGAGATTCAGGCGCGGCAGCCGTTGTGGGCTGGGCATGCATGGGCAGGGTGCAAGCCGTCTTGAGCATGTGCAGCGTGAGCTGATGCAGATCGCTGGCCTGGCGCCAGCGCAGGCGCAAGAGTACCGGGGCATCGCCCAGGTGGCGCTGCGAACACTGTAGCAATGCATTCAGACGCTGCAGGCGTGTCTGAGCGTTTTGCTTGGCTGTCTGCGAGCTGCTCTGCTTGCGGCTCCAGTCGTATTTCTGTGGGCTGTCTGCTGTCAGCGGCCCTTCCAGCGCAGCAATCGTGCATTCCACGCCTGCAAAAACGGCCAGATGCTTGAGCTGACGGTAGCTTTCGAGCAGATGCTCGGAGTCGGGCGGCACTACCAGCAGCGGCTGCAGACCCTGGCCTTGCAGCAGTGGCGTCAAGGTTTCGCTGCTCGCATAGATGATCACGGTGGTGTAGCCGCGCACATAGGCTTGCAGGGCCGTCAGCATGTCCAGCCCCATCTCGTCGGCCGAGGCCTTGAGCTGCTTGAGGCCCATCCGCGCCGGCAGACTGGCCACCGACTGGGCATCACCGACGCTTGCGCGCAGTCCAACCTGGGCCTGCCAGGCATGCTGCGCCAGCAGCTGTGCAAGACCTGGCGTGTGAAAGGATTCGGCCTGGCTGCCGTCGAGCACCAGCACCTTCTGGCCCAGGCGCTGCAATTGAGCGCACAACGGCCAGAGCACGGCCTGCTCGGCAGCCGCACCCGATGCGCTGTGCAGCACGGCCAGCACGCGCAATCCGGCGGTGCTGGCATCGCTCATATGCAAAGCCATGCCCTGATGCAGGGGCGAACGGCGCTCAAGCATGGGCAGCCTCTGCGCCGCTGGCGGACGAAGGGGTAAAGAAGAAGTCCAGATCCAGTGACTGAGGATCAAAGGCCGACTTGGCAGCCGAGCGCATGGAGGCCGAGACCAGCAGCTGCGCATTGGCGCGCTCGAGGTCTTCGGGCACGCGCTGGCCATTGGTCACGCCGCACAGCTGGATCTGATGGCGAATCAGCGTATCCACCGAGGGGCCGACCTTCACGGCTTCATCGACTTTGGTAAGGATGGCATGTTGCGAGCCGCGCGCCTTGAAGGCCTGCATGACATCGTCCTGCGCATCGCCCTGCGCGGCCGCATTGACAGCCAGCAGCTGCTGCACGCCGTCAATGGCCAGCACATCCATGATCTCGTCCTTGCGCGGATCACGCGGGGCCACGCCGGTCGTGTCGATCAGCACCATCTTCTTGCTTTGCAGCAGGCCCAGCAGGTCCTGCAAAGCCGCCTTGTCATGGGCCTGATGGGCCACCATGCCCAGCATGCGTGCATAGGTGCGCAGCTGGTCATGACCACCGATGCGGTAGGTATCCAGCGTGATCAGGCCCACGGAGGCGGGACCGTGCTTGGCCGCACACAGCGCCGCCAGCTTGGCCGTGGTCGTGGTCTTGCCCACACCGGTCGCGCCGACCAGGGCAAACACCCCGCCTTGCTCGTAGATAGCGGGCTGTGCGGCATCGGTGCGCAGATTGCGCTCCAGCACCTGCATCAGCCAGCGCACGGCGTCGCCGGCGGAGAGCGTCTCCGGCAGCTTCTCGATCAGTGCACGCGCAAGTGCGGGCGAGTATCCGGCGCGGATGAGCTTGTGCATCAGGCTGGACTGGATCGGGTTCTGGCGCGTCTGGCCCAGCCAGGTCAGCGTGTTGAAGCGCTCCTCGATCAGATCCTTCATGGACTGCATCTCCTGCATGAAGTTCTGGGGTGCAGCCGCGCTGACGGGCCTGGCGCTTTCCTTGAGCTGAATCTTCTCGGGGCGCAGAGGATTGTGGCGAACCACCGTGGCGCTGGCCGCCTGAGACTTGGCAGCCATGGCGGGGCGTTCGTTATTGCGCTCCTGCACGCGCTGGGCAAAAGTGGGCAGGGCTTCGCTGCTGTCCAGCGACGACTCATGGCGACGGCGCAGCATGCGTTCACGCACATAGTCCTGGAAAGTCAACGTGCTCATGGACAGTTGCTCCACATCGTCCTGCACGGAATGCTGGGCCAGTTCGTTGATGGCCTTGACCGGCTTGGCCTGAACCTGCATCTCGCGGGCCTGCTCTTGCTTGGCCGTCTGGCGCGCCTGCACATGCTCCAGCGTACTCATGGCTTCACCGCCCGTGCCGCGCCTGGCAGCAGCGGGGGCCAGAGGCGAGCGCTCCTTGCGCAGGCTCATGCCTTCGTCGCTTGCGCGACGCTCCAGAGCCTTTTGCAGGGGCGAGCCGGTCTGCATGCCAGCATCCATGTCCTGGAGGGTCTCTTCGGCCGTGGCCATGACTTCCACTCCGTCCGGCGTCTGGCGGTTGGAGAGAATCAGGGTGCCGTCGCCAAAAACCATGCGCGCCTTGGCCAGGGCCTCGCGGGCGGTCGGGGCGTAAAAGCGTTTGATATTCATGCGGATGCACCTTTAAGAATCGGGCCGATGCGGATGGTGTGCGTCTCGGGAATCTCGCTGTGCGCGAGCACCTGCAGACGCGGCGCCACACGGCGCAGCAGCTTGGCAAGAGAGTTGCGGATCGCGTCCGGCACCAGCAGGCAGGCGGGCAGGCCCAGCTCTTCCTGTTGGTTGGCCACATCGACCGCTTTTTGTGTGAGGATTTCAGCCACGCCGGGGTCCAGCGATGGCGCATTGGGGTTCGACAGTGCCTGCACCAGCATACGCTCCAGGCCGGGCTCGATGGCAATCACATTGAGCTCGCGGGTCGGACCGTAGATCTGCTGCACGATGGCAGGCGACAGCGCAATGCGCACGCGACGCGCCAGCTCCACCGGGTCGGTCGTCTGCGTGGCGTTTTCGGCCAGCGTCTCGATGATGGTGCGGATATCACGAATGTGCACAGAGTCCTCCAGCAGCAGCTGGAGCACTTTCTGGAACGTTGTGATGGGCACCATTTTCGGGATGACTTCTTCGATGAGTTTGGGGGCCAACTTGGCCACATGGTCAACGAGCTGCTGCGTCTCGGTACGAGACAACAGCTTGGCCGCGTGCACTTGCATCAAGTGTGACAAATGCGTCGCCATCACGGTTTCCGAATCAACGACGGTAAAACCGGCCATTTGTGCCGCTTCCTTTTGCCGCTCGTCGATCCAGTGCGCAGGCAGACCGAAGGCCGGATCGGTAGTGGCCGTGCCGATCAGCGGCGTGGTGATACCGCCGGGGTTGATGGCCAGGAACATGCCGGGGAAGGCTTCGCCCTCGCCCACCATGACGCCGCGCAGCGTCATGCGATAGGCGCTGGGCTTGAGTTCCAGGTTGTCGCGCACATGCACGGCCGGCGGCAGAAAGCCGACCTCCTGGGCGAACTTGCGGCGCACGCCCTTGATGCGCGTCAGCAGGTCGCCCTGGCGGCTCTTGTCCACCAGCGCGATCAGGCGGTAGCCCAGCTCCAGACCCAGCAAGTCCACGGGCTGCAGATCGTCCCAGGTCGCTTCGCCATCATTTTGCGCCGCCTGTTGCTGGGGCACCGGGGCACTGTTTTGGGCGGCCAGACGGGCTTTTTCCCTCTTGTCCAGCAACCAGGCACCCCAGCCCAGCAAGGCGCCCATGAGCAGAAACACCACATGCGGCATACCGGGAATCAGACCCAGCAAGATCATCACGCCGGCAGTGATGCCCAGCACCTTGGGCGACATGAACAGCTGCTGCACGATCTGGCGGCCCATGTCGGCATCCTTGCCAACGCGCGAAATCACCATGGCCGATGCCACCGAAATCAGCAGACCCGGAATCTGGGCCACCAGCGCATCACCCACGGCCAGCAGGATATAGCTGTCGGCGGCCTGCCCGGCCGACAGGCCATGCTGGGCCATGCCGATGATCAGGCCGCCGATGACGTTGATCACCAGAATCAAGATGCCGGCAACCGCATCGCCGCGCACAAACTTGCTGGCACCGTCCATGGAGCCAAAGAAATTCGCTTCCTCGCCCACCTCGGCGCGGCGGCGCTTGGCTTCTTTTTCATCAATCAGGCCCGCGTTCAGGTCGGCGTCCACAGCCATCTGCTTGCCGGGCATGGCGTCCAGCGTAAAGCGGGCCGAGACTTCGGCAATACGCTCGGCGCCCTTGGTAATCACCACAAAGTTGATGACCACCAGAATGCTGAACACGATCAGACCGACGGCGAAGTTGCCGCCGATCAGGAAGTGGCCGAAGGCCTCGATCACTGCACCCGCAGCGCCGGGCCCGGTGTGGCCCTCCATCAGCACCACGCGCGTCGATGCCACGTTGAGCGACAGGCGCATCAGCGTCGTCAGCAGCAGTACCGAAGGGAAGGCCGCGAAATCCAGCGGCTTGATCATGTAGGCCGCCACCATCATCACCATCAGCGCCACGGCAATATTGAGGGTGAAGAAGGTGTCCAGCAGCCAGGGCGGCACAGGCAACACCATCAGACCCAGAATGGCCACCACCAGAATGGGAGCGGTCATCCCTTGCAGGGCGCTGGCGTTGGAGCCAGACCACTTCTGGAGCAGTTGCAGAGGATTCGACGACATTACAGATTACCTTCTTGCTGCGCGGCAGCATCGACCGCCGCAGGCTGGGTGCGGCCACGGTGCGGATCCAGCTCCACGGGCACGGGGGGCTCGCCCAGGACATCGGGCATTGGACCCTGGCCGCTCAGTGCAGCCTTGAGACGATAGACATAGGCCAGCACCTGGGCCACGGCTGTGTAGAGCGCAGCAGGGATGGCCTGATCCAGATCGGCATGGGCATAGAGTGCACGCGCCAGCATGGGAGACTCCAGCACCGGTATCTGGTGCGCGCCCGCTACTTCGCGAATCTTGAGCGCCACCAGATCCGTGCCCTTGGCAATGACCTGGGGAGCGGCCATGGAGGCGTCGTCATAGCGCAGCGCCACGGCATAGTGGGTGGGATTGGTGACCACAAAGTCGGCTTTCGGCACGGCGGAAACGCTGGCCCGGTCGGCGATCTCACGCTGCTTCTGGCGGATCTTGCCCTTGAGCTGCGGATTGCCTTCGGACTCCTTGTGCTCCTGCTTCACTTCCTCATGACTCATCTTGAGCCGTGACTTGAAGAGAAAGTCCTGCAGCGGCACGTCGATCAAGGCCACCAGCAGCACCACGATCAGCAGCAAGGTGATGCCCGTGGTCAGCCAGGAGCCGACCATGGCAAGTGCCATGGGCGATGGCTGGGCCGAAACCGATGCAATTTCGGCAATATTGGCGCTCATGTACTTCCAGGCCACAAAGCCCAGCACGATGGTCATGAACACCATCTTGACCACCGTGGTCAGTTGCTGCTTGGAAAACAGATTCTTGAGACCCGACAAGGGGTTGAGCTTGCCAAAGCGCGGCTGAATGGGCTTGAAGCTGAAGATCCAGCCACCGGCAGCCACGCCGGACAGCACCGAGGCCGTGGTGGTCACCAGGGCAAAGATCACGGCAATGCCCAGGCCCAGCACCAGCATGGACTGAAAGCGCTCCAGCATCAGCGCCGGAGTCTTGGCCGCCGCCGCGTTGAACACCAGTTGCCGGGCCATGGCCTCGCGCAGATGATTGATCATGGGCTGCGTGCCCATCAGCATCAGCAATGCGCCCGTACCCAGAATGGCCAGATGCGACAGATCGCGCGAGCGCGCACCCTGGCCGTCTTCGCGCGTCTTCTGCAGCTTGCGTTCGGTGGCGGGCAGGTTTTTGTCTTGGGATTCGGACATGGCGCACGGACGGATTGGATATCCCAATTGTCCGAATCCGGCGCCCAGGCAATGCGCGGATAAGCGGCAGCCAAGCCCTGCTTATGCACGACTCTGCCTCACAGCACATTCAGCATGTTTGATAGCTGCCTGCGCTTTCCCATCAGAAGATAGAGCCTGTTTTTAGCGAATTTTCACCCAGACACTCAGGTCTGAACTTGCGGCATGCCCAGCTTGAGTTCGCTGAGCATGCGCAGCAGCATCCGGTTGAGGTCCTCGGCCTCCCACTCCTCCTGCTCGCGCAGTTGCCGGATGGGCGCCGGGTCACGGCTCTCCAGAGCCTGGCTCATCTGCAGCACGGCCGCATAAGGACCGGAGCGCGTGACGATGGCATCGAAAATGCGCTCGTTCAGCGGCGTGCGTCGCAAGATGGTCGCCACCGACTCATGCAGCAGCAAGTCCAGCTGCGAGAACAGGCTGCACAAGTACATCTCGCGCTGCAGATCCAGGCTCACCCCGGCCTCGATCAGTTGCTCGGCCAGCCTGGCGCGCAGCACGACCTGCGTGCGCAGGGGCACCAGGTCCTGTTCGGTACAGGCATGGGGCAGCTGGTCGGCCAGCCAGCGCTCCAGCGTGCCCAGCCCCAGCATCACCAGCCCGCGGCGCAGCGAGTCCACGCCGCGACGCAGGCCCAGTGCGGCCGAGTTGGTATAGAGCAAAAAGCGATAGGCCAGCACCGGGTCCGAGCCCAGGATCTCTTCCATCACATCCAGGGACTGCTCCTTGTCGATGGCTTTCATGAGCCTGAAGAGCGCATCGCGCGAGGGCTGGGGCTGTTGCAGCCGAAAGGCCTGCATGGTGTCTGCCACGGGCCAGCCGGCCACGGCGGCCGCTTCATGCACATCGAGACAGGAGCGCGCCAGCTCCAGGCTTTGCAGGCTCTGGTACATCTGGCCGTCCAGCAGATTCAGCGGCTGAGTGCCAAAAAAGCCCGAGGCACTCTCCTTGTCCGCATCTTTTGCCGGCTGGCTTGGGCGCACCACATTGGGCAGTCCTGCGGCTCCTTCCGGCGGCAGGCTCAGCAGGCTGCTGGCAAAGCAGCGCGCAGCATCGGCATCGGGCACATCGGCCAGCGATCCTCCCCAAACCAGCATCAGCCCACGTGCCTTGGCCTTCTGCACCAGCTCGTAGATACCTTCATCCTGCTGCAGCCAGTCGCCGCGCACCTCTATCCAGGGACTGACCTGAGGTGCATGTTCGAGAAGATTGCACAGAACCTGGCGGGACTGCGGCGATATCAGCAGCGGCGGAGCCTGACGGCTCCAGAGCTCATCCACCGTGCGCAGGAAATGCGCCATGTCGGCAGAGGAGCCCGAGTCCTCGTGGACATAAAGCTGAATCCCTGCCAGGCGTCGCGTACGTCCCCAGAGCGGCCGATAACCAAGAGTCAAAGAGCTGAGGACAGACTGGGTCATGGAGGATTTGGACAGGTAGACGACGAGACATCAAGACGGACAGAGCCCGCCGGAATCAGCCGATGTAGTTGAACAGCGAAAGCTTCTGCATCTGTGCATAGGACTGCAGGGCGGCCTGCAAGCCCACCTTCTGCGTCTCCACTTGCGACAGCGCCGTGATCATATCGATATCTTCGGCACGCGAACGCGCTCCTTCCTGTGTCAGTGCCTGATCCTTCATGTCGGACTCCAGGCCGTCTGCACGTTTGAGCTGGTCGCCGGCATAGCTGCGCATGGCCTGCACCCGGTTCATTCCCGAATCCAGTTCGCTCAAGGCGCGCCCCAGACCCTGCTGCAATGCGGTCGATCCTCCCGTGCCGCCCTTGACCGTGGCAATGGCCTGATCCAGCACGCTGAAAATATCGGTGCGTGTGCTTGGAGACATGGTGAAGCTGTCGCCGTCGGCCGGAGCCCCCTTGATGCTGATCTGCTGACCGCCGACGGTAATCGCCTGCCCTTCCTTGTAGGGCGTGGACGGAACCACGGGATTGGTCGCCGTGGCCGAGCTGGAGTTGATCTCGTAGCTGACCTCACCGGTAGTCGGATCCTTGGTGAATACCAGGGTGTAGCTATCGCCTGTGACCTTGCTCGGGTCGGTGACCGATCCCGCATCCGCCCAGGCCTTGCCGGAATTGGAGGCAGCGCCGTTCACCACAAACACCCCGTTGCCGGTAGGCACGTTCAGCCAGGCCGCATGGCCATCCAGGGAGATGGGCAGGCCGTTGTCACTGCCGGTGTTCTGCCCAGGGTTGAGCTGGCTGCTCGAGCCCGGAGGCGTGCTTAGCAGCGGTGTATCGGGACTGCCCAGCCCGCGAAAGATCGGCAAGCCGTTGGAGTCCTTGGCATTGGCATAACCGAGAACCTGGTCACGCAGGCTCTGCAGCTGCTGGACCAGGGCGTCGCGCGCAACCGAGTCATACGAACCGTTACCAGCACCCAGCAGCAGATCCCGAAAATCCTGCAACGCGCCATAGGCCTTGCCCAGCTCGGACTCCCCCTGAGCGATCACATCGCGCTGGGCACCGAGCACACGCTGGTCATTTTCGGAACGGGTGATGCGCGTGCGCGCACGCTCGGCCTGGGCCGCAGCCACAGGATCGTCGCTGGCGCGCAGCACGCGCTTGCCCGCCGTGGTTTTCTCCATCAGGTCCACCAGGCTGCTCTGACGCGAGCCCAGGTTGTTGATGGTGCTGTCATACATATTGGCCGTGCCAATGCGGTTGATGCTCATGCTTGTTCTCCGGCTGTAGGGGGTTAACGGCCAACGGCCTGGATCACGCTGTCAAAAATGCCCTGAGCCACCTGCAGCATCTTGGCCGAGGCCTGGTAGGACTGCTGGTACTGCAGCAGCTTGGCGGCTTCCTCGTCCAGATTGACGCTGGACACTGCGGTGCGATCGCCCTCCAGATTCTTGGCAATCGAGTCGGACAACTTGGCTGCGTAGGCCGCGCTTTGCGTGCGTGTGCCGATCTGCGCCATGGCGGTGGAAAAACCGTCGCTGAGCGTGGTCGCGCCATCGAAGATCACGGCGTCGCGCAACGACAGGAAGGAGCTGGCATTGCCCGTATCCGAGCTGTAGAAGCTGTTGGGGCCGAAGCTCACGGTATCGCTGGTGGCACCATCCACTGCAGGCGTGCCGGTGAGCGTCACCTTGAGCCCCGGAGCCAGCTCGATGGCCTGCCCGGAGACATAGGCGCCTGTCGCAGCCACGCCACTGGGGGCAGGAGTGATGGTGTAGGTCATGCCACCCGCCCCATCAGGAGCGAAAGACAGGGTGGTTCCTGCAGGAAAGGCAGAGGCATCGAAGCCTTTTCCCACCTTCAGGCTGGACATGCGGACGGCCGCATCGCCCAGCGAGTTGATCTTGGCCGACACCGGATTGGCCACCGCCAGATCGTTGCCGGAATGCACCATGGTCTGAATATCGTGCGCCGCCGATGCCACAGGACTGAACAGCACGGACTGGCCGGCCTGGCCATCGTTCTTGAGATCGAACTGCAGACCGTCAATCGTCATGCTGCGCAGGTCCGTCAGATCGTTGAAGGCCGTGGTCTGGCCATCCGACAGACGAACCACCTTGCCCTTGGGCGCATCGTTGCCGAAAACGATCTTGTAATCCGAAGCCTTGAGCGCGCTTGAGTCCTTGACCGTGACCGTGGGCGTATCGGGCTGTACCCATTGAGCACCTGTGGTGGAGCCCGTGGCCGTCATCGGAATATTGAATAGCGCCCCGCCTTTCTGGCCCGACAAGGTCAGGCCCAGCTGGTTTTGCGTATTGAGCGTATCGCCGATCGAGATCACCATGCGCCCCAGCAGGTTTCGTCCCTCGCTCAGGTCGTTGTTCTGGAACTGCAGCAGACCGGCAATCTCGCCGCCACCAGCCATGGCTGGAGTCAGCTCCACGGGCTGCCCGCCCTGCTGCTGGAAATACAGGCTCATCTTGCCGCTGCCGGGGTACTGCGTGGACTCCTGCAGGCTGAGCTTGGCAGCGCTCTGTCCCAGCACCAGCGGCTGGCTGCCGCCCGCGAACAGGCTGATGGAGCCATCGCCTGCATCGACCTGCGAGGTCTGTACGTATTTGTTGATGTCACGCACCAGCTGGTCGCGCTGATCGAGCAGGTCATTGGGCGTGTGGCCCGTAGCGATGGCGCTGCTGATCTGGCCATTGAGCGCCGCCACCTGTTGGGACAGACTGTTGACCACATTCACGTCATTGCTCATCTGCTGGCGCGTGCTGTAGTCCATCTCGTCGAGCTGGGCCGAAGCCGAACGGAAGCGCGCGGCCAGTTCGCTCATGCGCGTCAGCACCACCTGACGTGCCGAAGAGTCGGTAGGCGCGCTGCTGACATCGGCAAACGCATTCATCATGTCGTTGATGGCCGCGCCCAGGCCGTTGGTTCCGCCGGAGAACACTTCCTGCAACTGGTTGAGCGAGTTCGAACGCGCGGAGTCCGCAGCACTGGCGGCGGTGGCCGCCGTGGCCTGACGGTTGAGCAGCTCGCTGAAGTTGCGCAAGATGGTCGTCACATCGGAGCCATTGCCGATATAGCCATTGCCGATGTTCTGACCCGCCGAGGTCTGGAAGGCCACGCTCTGGCGCGAATAGCCGGCGGTGTTGACGTTGGCGATGTTGTGCCCCGTGGTTTGCAGGGCGATCTGGTTGGCCATCAGGGCGCGCGCGCCCACGTTCAGAAGACTCATGACTGGTTCTCGGTGATCTTGTTGATCTGGGCTGCACGGGCACTGGCGCCCAGACGGCTTGCGACATTGGCGCTGCTGTTGCCGGCGCTGGCGACTGTGACCTGGGCCACGCTCTGGATGGCGCGGCTGAGCTTTTGCGCATAGGCCGGATCGGTGGCGTAGCCGGCCTTTTGCAACTCGCTGGCATAGGCCTGGGCAGAGCCGGTCTGGGCCATGGCTTTTTCGTAGCGCGGATTGCTGCCGATCAGACGTGCGTAGTCGCGGAAAGACTCCTCGTAGGAGTCATAGGCGCGGAACTTGGCCGTCACCTTCTTGGGCGCGCCATTGATGTATTCGGTGGTGGTGACTTCGGCGACCTTGCCCGTCCAGCTGCCCCCGGCCTTGATGCCGAACAGATTGAACGAGTTGCTGCCGTCCTTGTTGCGGATCTCGCTCTTGCCCCAGCCCGTCTCATGCCCGGCCTGGCCGATCATGTAGTGAGCCGGGATGCCGCTCTCGCTGGCCACACGCTGCGCTGCGCCGGTGTGCGCCGTCACGAAGTTGTCGCGCCCTTTGGGAGCTGGTGCATAGGCGTTGATCGATTGCACAGCCTGGCTGCGGCTGCCGCTCCAGGCGCCGTTGCTGCCCACATTGCGCCAGGCATTGCGGCTCAGGCTCAGGGTGGAAGGCACGGCAATTTCGGCTTCCTCGGCGGCGTCGACCCCCATGCTGCGCGCCAGTTGCTTGCTGATGGCATCGGTGAGGCCGCCGGGCTGGCCCGCCATGGCCACTGAGAGCTGCTGATCCAGCAGGTCGGTGCTGAGATTGCCCTGCGCACTGTCGAGCAGGCCGGACTTCATGGTCGCCTCGCGCATGCTCTTGATCATCTCGCGCATGAACAGCGATTCGAGCTGCTTGGCGGTCTCGCGTGCGGCCTGAGGGCTGTTCTCGCCGGCCGCCGTCTTGAGCGCATTGAGCGAACGTGCATCGACAGCCAGCGCATTGCTGGCCGCCAGGGATGAAGAATGGGGCAATGACGTGCTCATATCACCTCCAGCTCCGCGTCCAAGGCGCCTGCGGCCTTGATGGCCTGCAGGATGGCCAGCAGATCCTGCGGCGTGGCGCCCAGTGAGTTCAGCGCCCGCACCACATCGGTGAGCTGGGGCGAATTGGGCATGTTGATGACCTTGCCGGGCTCCTGCTTGAGCTGGATATCGGACTTCTGCGCCACCACGGTCTGCCCTTGCGAGAACGGTGCGGGCTGGCTGATGACCGGCGTGGTACTGATGGTGATGGACAGGTTGCCGTGCGCAATGGCGCAGGGACCCAGGGTCACCGCCTGATTGAGCACGATGGAGCCGGTGCGCGCATTGATGACCACCTTGGCCGCCGGCTTGGAGGTCTCGATGGGCATCTCCTGAATCTCGGCGATCATGCGCACGCGCGAGCCCGGATCGATGGGGGCATTGACCTGCACCGTGCGGCCGTCCAATGCCATGGCCGTGCCCGCGCCCATGCGCTGGTTGATGGCGCGCACCATCTTGTCGGCGGTCTGGAAATCGGTCTGATTCAGGCCCAGCGTGATCGTGTTGCCCTGGTTGACGGGAGTGGGCACTGCACGCTCCACCTGCGCGCCCTGCGGCACGCGGCCCGCGTTCAGGTGATTGACCTGCACCTTGGAGCCGCCGGCCGCAGCCCCGGCACCGCCGACCACCACATTGCCCTGGGCCAGTGCATAGATCTCGCCGTCCGCGCCGCGCAGCGGTGTCGCCACCAGCGTGCCGCCCTTGAGCGACTTGGCATTGCCCATGGAGGAGACGTTGATGTCGATGACCTGGCCGGGCTGCGCAAAGGCCGGAAGCTCGGCCGTGATGATCACCGCCGCCACATTCTTGAGCTGCAGCTGGGCCGCATTGCCTGAGGCCGGCAGGGCGATGCCCATCTGCTCCAGGTAATTGGCCAGCGCCTGCTTGGTGTAGGGCATCTGCGTGGTCTGATCGCCCGTGCCGTCGAGGCCGACCACCAGACCGTAGCCTGTCAACTGGTTGCTGCGCACGCCCTGGATGGCGGCAACCTCCTTGATGCGTGTGGCATGCGCAGGCAGGGTGAGCCCGCTGGCGCCAAGGGCTGCGACCACCAGCAAGGCGGTGTGCGCAGAGCGCAGTGACAGGAGCGTGGACAGTACTTTCATACTGCCCATTCTCGGAAGAATCAGAACGGCATAACGTTCAAAAAGAACCGGGACAACCAGCCAATTGACTGGGCTTCACCAGCCTGGCCACGGCTGCGCGACTCGACGCGCAGATTGGCCACCTGGGTCGATGCCACGGTGCTGCCCGGACGCAGCGAGCGCGGGTCCACCGTGCCCGTGAAACGCAGCACATCGACGTTATGGTTCACGCCAATCTGCTTCTCGCCGGCAATCACCAGATGACCGTTGGGCAGCACGTCGATCACAGTGGTGGCGATGGAGCCAGTGAAATAGTTGCTGCTACTCGTCGCACCGGAGCCCTTGAAGTCGTTCTTGCTATCGACTCCCATGCTCAGCGCATCTGAGAGTGCCTTTCCAGCACTGCCCTTGATCAGAGGAAAACTGGTGATGCCCGTGGTCATGTCATTGGAGCGCCCCACCTTGGAGTCCGTACTCTGTCCTGCAGAGACTCGCTCCACAATATTCACGGTCACCGAGTCGCCCACCATGCGAGCCCGCTGATCCTCGAACATGGGCCGGTAACGACTGGCGTTGAACAGGCTTCCGGTGGGCGCCTGGGCCGTCTGCTCGCGCGGCTGCAGCACGGGAGGTGCGGTGGATGGCATATCCACGGGCGGCGGCGGATTGAGCGTGACGCAGCCCGAAACCAGCAGGGCCGCAGCAAGGGCACAGACCGGTGGGCAATGGGAAACAATGGCTTTGAACATGACGGCAAGTCCTTGGCAGTCAGGCGCTTGGCCCCTTGTGCCCTCGCGTGCGCAATGCACGCTACTTAAATAGGAGCAATTAGCGCCTGATACACATATATTTCGACACATATTGCATCTGAAAATCATATTTATCAAGCGCAATAAGCTCCTCAATACATAGCAATCAATCAGAGCTGCGCCAGCTTGGCCAGCATCTGGTCGGAAGTCTGGATTGCCTTGGAATTCATTTCGTAGGCGCGCTGCGTCTGGATCATGGTCACCAGTTCCTGGACCACATTCACATTCGAGGCTTCCAGATAGCCCTGCTGAATCGTGCCCAGGCCGTTGGTGCCGGGCGTGCCCTGCTGGGGCTGGCCCGAGGAGGCGGTCTCGATGTAGAGGTTCTGGCCGCGCGGCTCCAGGCCGGCGGGATTGATGAACTGGCTCATGGCGATATTGCCCACCTGCTGCGGCGCGGCCTGGCCGGGCATGGTGACGCTCACAACGCCGTCATTGCTGATCGACACCTTGGTCGCCCCGTTGGGGATGGTGATGCCGTTGGCCACGGGCAGGCCGCTGGAGGTCACCAACTGGCCCTGGGCATTGACCTCGAACGAGCCATCGCGGGTATAGGCAATCGTGCCGTCCGGCATATTGACTTCGAAGAAGCCGTTGCCGTTGATGGCCACATCCAGCGCATTGCTCGACTGCTGCAGGCTGCCTTGCAGAAAGTTGCGGCTGGTGGCCACGGTACGCACGCCCAGGCCCAGATGCAGGCCGGTCGGCAGCTGATTTTGCTCGGTCGTTTGCGAACCGGACTGGCGCAGATTCTGATAGATCAGATCCTCGAAAACCGCATTCGCGCGCTTGTAGCCCGTGGTGGAGACGTTGGCCAGATTGTGCGAAATCACGTCCAGCTGCGTCTGCTGGGCTTCCATGCCGGTCTTGGCAATGAACAGCGAATTGATCATGACGTATTCCTTTGGCTATCAGCCGTTCAAGCTCAGCAGCTGGCTGGCGGATTTATCGTTGGTTTCAGCGGTCTGCAGCAACTTCATCTGCTGCTCGAACTGGCGCGAGGCGGCGATCATGCCGACCATGGTTTCGACGGAGTTCACGTTCGAGCCTTCGATCGAGCCCGACAGCAGACGTGCCGTCTCGTCGTTGGGCAGCGCATCGCCCTGGGCCGCGCGGAAAAAACCGTCATCGCCGCGCACCAGCGGCTCATCGACGGGAGGCGTGACCAGCTTGACGCGCCCCACGGCCACGGGCAGCTGATTGCCCGTCTTGGCGGTCAGCGTGCCGTCCGAGCCCAGCGAAATCGTGGACTCGGGCGGGATATCGATGGGAGCGCCGCCGTCAGAGAGCACGGCCTGGCCGTTGCTGTTGACCAGTTGCCCTTCGGGCGAGATCTCGAAAACGCCGTTGCGCGTGTACGCTTCCTGACCATCCAGGCCCTGCACGGCAAACCAGGCGCGACCCATGGCCATGGCGTCCAGCGCCCGGCCGGTGCGCTGGGCAGGGCCGGGAGTGTCCTGATAGCCAGAGGTTGCCTCCAGCGCAAAAACGCGCGTGCCGGCCCCCGAACCCTGCAGCGGCACCGAACGGAAGGTGGACATCTCGGCCCTGAAGCCGTTGGTGCCCGCATTGGCCAGGTTGTGAGCCAGCACGGCCTGACGCTGGGCTGCCGCATTGGCCCCAGTCATCGACGTATAAATAATTTTGTCCATGCTGACCTTCCTTCCGTCAAAGCAATCGCTTTTGCAGCCCCGGCGCAAAGCGCCTCAGGGGCTTAGCTGTTATCGCAAGTTCACCAGGGTGGAGAACACCTGATCCTGCGTCTTGATGGTCTGGGCATTGGCCTGGTAGGAGCGCTGCGCCGTCATCATGTTGACCAGCTCGGCCGTCAGATCCACGTTGGACTCTTCCAGTGCGCCCGACTGCAGCGAGCCGAAGGTGCCGGTCTGGGCCGAACCATTGAGCGCAGGACCGGAGTCGGAGGTGGCAACCCATTTGTTGTTGCCAATGGAGCCCAGACCCTGGGTATTGGTAAAGGCTGCCAGCGCGATCTGGCCTTCGGTGCGCGTGACGCCGTTGGAGTAGGAGGCCACGATGGAGCCGTCGCGACCCACATTGATGCCCGTCAGTGCGCCAGAGGTATAGCCATCCTGCTTGAGGCTGCTGACGGCAAACTTGGTACCAAACTGGGTCAGACCACCGAAATCGAACGCGACATTGAAGGGCTGCAGGCCGTTGGGATTGGCCGTGCCGCCGCTGACGCTCAGATTCAGCGTGGTGCCCGAACCTGTGGTCGGTGCATTGGGAGTGACGCTGGTGAGCTTGCCGCTCGCGTCGAACACGGCCTTGCCGATGGGCGTGGCCGTGGCATCGAGCGAGTTGAAGACATTCCAGGTGTTGCCTGTGGCGTCTTTCTCGAAATACAGATTGACCGGGATCGCCGTGCCCTGGGTGTCATAGACATTGAGCGAGGTGCCGTAGGTGGCACGCGGCGTGGCGGCAACAGGAGGCGTGGCCGTCGCGTCGCCGGCGGCCACCGTGGCGCGCGCATCCAGGTTCAGCTCCACATTCACCGTGGAGGTCTGCTTGGCGGGAATCGGCTGCCCCGTGGGAAAGCTCATCGGCACGGGCGTGGCACCCGACTGGATCTTGCCGGTCGAAGGATCCACCACATAGCCCATGACATTGTCGTTGTCCACGGTCTTGAGGTTGCCCTCCTTGTCTAGGCCGAAGTTGCCGGCGCGCGTATAGGCAATGCTGCCGTCGCTTTGCTTGACGACGAAAAAGCCGTTGCCGTTGATGGCGATGTCCAGGTTGTTGCCCGTCGATGTGATGGGGCCCTGCCTGAACTGCTGGGACACGCTGGCCACGTTGACACCGATGCCGCTGCTCTGGCCGCTGGCCGAGCCGATGGCGCTGGCGACCATTTCGGCAAAGTCGGCACGCGAGGCCTTGAAGCCCGTGGTGTTGGAGTTGGCGATGTTGTGGCCGATGACGTCCAGATTCTTGCTGGCGGCGTTCAGACCGGAGAGACCTTGTTGAAAACCCATGATGTGTTCCTCAATCAGTAAACGGCCTTGACGCCGGAATAAGCCACGCTGCTGCCGTTGTCGAGCTCCAGCGACAGCGCGCCGTTGGCCGAGCTGGTGGCGATCACGGCATGGGGCGCCAGCGGTGTGGATGCCACAGCGGTCGCTCCATTGGTGGCGACCACGCTGTAGCGCAGCTGCGAAGCGTCGCCGCTGTACTTGTCCTTGCCTTCCCAGGTGAAGTAGTTGCGCCCGGCTGCGCCGGCACCCAGATCGATGGTGTCCACCAGCTCGCCGCCGGCCGTGGTGATCTGGATCTTGACGCTGGCTGCCTGGTTTTCCAGATCGAAGGCGGCGGTATGCGTGCCATCGGCCGCCACGCCCAGGGTATTGCCCTCGGTCAACACCGTACGGCCGATCATGGAAGTGCCCTGCAGCACCTGCATGGCCGTGAACTGGCCGGACATGGAAGCCATGGTCTGGTTCAGCTGCTGAATCCCGGTCACGGTGTTGATCTGCGCCATCTGCGAGGTCATTTGCGCGTTGTCCATGGGATTCATGGGGTCCTGGTTGTTGAGCTGGGCCACCAGCAACTTGAGGAAACGGTCCTGGGCCTCGTTGGGGTCGGTTACCGAATTCTTGGTATTGCTGGTGGTGTTGGTCGTGGTGCCGTCCACACTGCTTGCGCCGTAGATCATGTGCGTGTTCCCGGGCTTACTGGCCCATTTGCAGAGTCTTGAGCAGCAGCGTCTTGGCCGTGTTCATGACTTCCACGTTGTTCTGATAGGAGCGCGAGGCCGAGATCATGTTGACCATTTCGTCCACGGCGCTCACGTTGGAGTGGGTGACATAGCCTTCGCCATCGGCCAGCGGATTGCTGGGGTCGTGGATGCGACGGCCGGGCGTGTTGTCCTCGCTGATGGCATTGACCTTGACGCCCGCGCTGCCGTCATTGCCCATGGGCACGGTCTGAAACACGACCTGACGCGCCTTGTAGACGCTGCCGTCGGGACCGGCAACGGCATCGACGTTGGCCAGATTGGAGGCCACCACGTTCAGACGCTGGGACTGGGCGCTGACCGCACTGCCCGAGATATTGAAGATGGAAAACATGGACATGGTTTAGCTCCTGGGCTTACTGGCCTTGAATGGCGCTGAGCATGGTCTTGGCCTGGCCGTTGATGAAGCGCAGCGTCGCTTCGTAGCGCACGGAGTTATCGACGAAATTGGCACGCTCGCGATCCAGGTCCACGGTGTTGTTGTCCAGACTGGGCTGGGAATTGACCGAATAGCCGAGCTTGGCCTTGAGCGCCTCGTCCGATATCTGTGCCTGCAGCGGGATATGGCCTGCCGTCGTGACACTGGCCTGGGTCAGGGGCTTGGGCCCGCTGGTCGCGGCCATCAAGGCTTCACGGAAGTTGAAGTCGCGCGCCACATAGCCGGGGGTGTCGGCGTTGGCGATATTGCTGGCAATGGCTCGCTGGCGCTCGGCGCGCAAGAGCAGCGCCTCGCTTTGGAAGTCCAGTCGTTCGGTCATTTTGTTCAGCATTGCGGCCTCGCTTTCAAAAATTCGGGGATGCCGGAGCCCACGGACTGCGGCATGCGAGGATTATGAAAATCGGCAGCGCAAACTAAAGCGCGAAGAAAGCGGTATTGCGCTGGCACTTCAAGCCATTGCGCAAGCCATGTCGCGCCTATATTTGCAAGCGTCGTCTGCAGCTTCGTGACTGCGGATACTTCAAAGGATTGATGCATGTCTGGCCGCTTTTCCCTGTTTCTGCGCCTTCGCCCCTCTCGGGGCCTGGCTGCGGCGTGGGGTCTGGGCGCGTTGCTGCTGACGGCCGGCGCACAAGCCCAGGATGGTGCGGCGCAGCTCAGCCAGATCGGACAGCGCTTTGTGGACACCGCTTTGCACCAGCCATCCGCCGAGACAGTGCAGGCCGGCAACGGCATGGCTTTGCGCATGGAGGTCCAGATGGGCCAGCTGGACTCGCGCCTGCGTCTGGCGGCCTGTGCCAAGGTCGAGCCCTATCTGCCTGCAGGCAGCCGCCTCTGGGGTCGCACCCGACTGGGCCTGCGCTGCGTGCAGGGCAGCGTGCCCTGGAATGTGTTTCTGCCCATCACCGTGCGTGCCTATGGCCCGGCCTGGGTGGCGCAGGGCAATATTCCGGCCGGCAAGACCCTGGGCGCCGAGGACGCAGTCCCTGCGGAGGTGGACTGGGCCGAGGACAGCGCCCCCGTCTTCGCCAATGCCCAGGACTTCATCGGCATGGTCGCAGCCCGCCCGCTGGCATCCGGCCAGGCTCTGCGCCAGAACATGGTGCGCCCGCCAGCCTTGTTCACGGCGGGATCGCCCGTGCAGGTGATGATCAACGGCGGCGGCTTCAGCGTTGCCGGCTCGGGCAAGGCGATGACTGCCGCCGGAGAAGGACAACAGGTACGGGTGCGCATGGATAATGGCCGCCTTGTCACAGGAACGGTCAATGCCAGTGGCGTGGTTCTGGTTCAGTAACAAGAGAGTGTTCACTCACTTCTAAGACCGTGCCAAATATTCCTCAAGTTTTACGCGCCCTTGTCGAAAGCAAGGCTACAGCGCCCTACGCCGATACAGGGCGATTGGAGAACCAGCATGAAGATAGGCAATAAGCCGGAGCTGCAGCAGACCGCTGCAGCCGCCAAGCAGGCCCCGAAATCTGCAGCCACGGTTGCCACCGAAGAATCGACCAAAGGCTTGTCCGAGCGCGCCGCCGGCGTGCCCGTGTCCTTTTCGTCCTCGGCCCGCGCCCTGGATAGCCAAAGCCGCACCAACACCGACTTTGATGCCGATCGCGTCAAGGCCATGCGCGAAGCCATTGCCAATGGCAGCTTCCGCGTCAACGCCGAGGCCGTGGCAGACAAGCTGCTGGCCAATACCGAAGAATTCCTGGTTCACGCTCGCGGCTGAAGCGCCCGAGCCTGAACTCCCGAACAGAGGCTGACCCGATGACCTTGCAGGAAATGCTCGATTCGCTGGATGCGGTGATTCAGACCGTTTCGGCATCGCTGCAGTCACCGGACGCATCCGCCCTGGAACAGTCCAGCAACCGCCTGCGTGACGCCATGGTGGCGTTCTCCCAGCTCGTCAAGCGCTTCTCGGCCGACGACTGGACGCCTGCGCTGCGCGAGCGCGCACAGAATCTGGACCGCGAAATCTCCCTGGTCCGCGACCAGTTGGCGCGGCTTTCCGTGCTCAACCAGCGCCGCACCAAGGCCCTGGTGCCTGCAGCCGAAGACAGCACCTACGAAAGCAGCCTGCGCGGCGCATCGCAGACCGGCCGCGCACGTATCTATCACGCAGCCAGCTAGGCTCGAATCGGCAACTTCAGCAAAAAAGGCGGGCCAGAGGTCCGCCTTTGCTTGTTTTGACAAGTCTCAGTGCTCGCCCTTGGCAATCTTCACGGGCCGCCAAGCCCAGACACCGTAGGCTCGCGTCACGCCTTCGGGCAATGGGTCCGGTGCCACCATCACCTCGATGATGCGGGCGTTCGGCAGTTCGTCCTCACGAATCCAGGGGCTGTATTGCAGATTGCGCTCCACGTAGACTCGTGGACGCTCGGGCAACTCCATGGCAATGCGCCCGGCCAGCGCCTGCGGGCCGATGATGATGTCCACAGGACCGCCCAGTGCCTGATGCGCCGCAGGTGCCAGACCTTCCACGATCCTGTTCACGGGGATATGGTTCTGATGACTGCTCTTGTAGCCCGACAGTCCCATGGGCGAAGCCAGCCAGAACTGCAGCAGCAGCAGCGCCTGCAAAACCCCGAACGTCAGCCAAGCGGCACGCATGTCCCCGGCTGAGCCCCAGCTCTGCGGAGAGCGAGCCCATTCCATGACGGCAGGCACGCACAGGAACATGAAGGCCGTACCCCATTGCAGATGCAGATAGGAGCCCGTAAACAGGCACAGCACCAGCATGGCCAGCAGCGGCACCAGACCCCAGAGCAACCAGAACTCGCGCAGCATCCTGTCCGCAGCGACCGGCGTCACCTGTGCCGGCGCAGTCTGTACGCCAGTTTTGCCCGCCCTGCGCCGTCCCCACCAGAGAGCCACACCCAGCACGATCCAGGCAGGCATGCAGCGGTTGAAGATCCAGTCCACCGCGAACTTCCAGGACATATTGATGCGGGCGGCCGTATCCAGGTGCAGACCCAGGGAAGTACGCTCGGCGTAATGCATGGGCATCCAGTCATGGGTGCTCAGCCAGTACAGATGGGGAGACAGCACCAACAGGCCGATCACGGTCGCCAGCGCTGCCCCTTTGACATGCACCGGATTCTTCCAGGCGCCAATGCGCAGCCACCACAGGCCTATCACGCCCAACGCCAGCACATATTGATATTTGCTGAGCATGCCCAGGCCCGAGACCAGGCCCAAGCAGGCCCAGCCCGCCAGGGATGGCTTCTGCGAGACATGCCAGGTCAGTGCTGCGGCCAGCGAGATCCACAGCATCATCACGACGTTATGGTTGTAGTAATAGAGCCGCCCGCAGTAGAAGGTGATGCTCAGCGCCGCCAGCAGAGCCACGCTCGCATAGGCCTGGCCCCGCATATCGCACAGCAGCTTCCAGAAAATCGCCAATGAACCCAGCGTGATCACACCGCCCAGCACATAGGTCAGCCCGATGGACGGACCAAAGACGGCCGCAGAAGCAGCCATGATCCAGGTCGGCATCGGCGGATGCTTGAAATAGCCCAGCTCCAGAGAGTGAATCCAGATCAGCTGCTCCACATTGTCTCCGGGCGCGGCCAGGGCCGTCACCCAGTGAATGGCCAGCCAGATCACGCCGTACACCGCAAGCAAGGCGGCAACGGCACGGCCGGTAAGAACAAGAGATTCGCGTGGGACAGCGGTCATCAGACGATCAAGGAAATAAAGGAGCAGAGGCAGCATTGCCTAGGGGCGTGAGTATAGCGACGGCCCTTAGAGGCGACACGAACCGTGACCGGCTCCAGCAAGCAGTTACAGACTTGCGCGAAAATCCTGCCCATGACCGATCTTCATGCCGAATATGCGCCCGCAGCCCCGCCAGCACAATTGCCGCGCCAGCCGCTGAGGCTGAGCTGCGTGGTCCCGGCCTATAACGAACAGGCCAATATCGAGGGCTTTTTGCGTGCGCTGGCCGAGACGGTGAGGACTTTGACTCCAGATTTCGAGATCGTGGTGGTCAACGACGGCAGCCGTGACGCCACGCATGAGTTGAGCCTGCGTCTGGCGCAGGAGCTTCCGCTGCGCTATCTGGCCTTGTCGCGCAACTATGGCAAGGAAGCCGCCCTGACTGCCGGCATAGACCACGCCCGAGGCAACGCCGTGCTGCTGATCGACGCCGATTTCCAGCATCCGCTGGAGATGCTCGGCGAGATGCACGGGCTGTGGCAAGCGGGTTACGAGATGGTCTACGGCGTGATTGCCGACCGCGGCGCAGAAAGTGGCGCCAAGCGCATGGGCACCCAACTGTTCTACCGCGTGATGAACTCGGGCAGCTCGGTCAAGATGCCGCCGAACGCAGGCGACTTCCGCTGGATGGACCGCAAGGTCGTCGATGCCCTCAAGGCCTTGCCTGAAAACAACCGCTTCATGAAAGGTCTGTACGCCTGGGTCGGCTTCAAGACCGCGGCCCTGCCCTTTGTCCCCAAGGACCGTGCGGCAGGCAACTCCAGCTTCAATCTGCGCCGCCTGGGATCGCTGGCGCTGCTCGGACTGACCTCCTTCACCACCCTGCCCCTGCGCATCTGGAGCATGGTGGGTGCCGGCATTTCCCTGCTGGCTCTGGCCTACGGCCTGTGGATTGCGATTGAAGCCCTGTTCTTTGGCAACCCTTTGCGCGGCTGGCCCACGCTGGCTGCAAGCATCATGCTGTTTTCGGGCGTGCAACTGCTGTCCATCGGCATTCTGGGCGAGTACATCGGCCGCATCTACGAAGAGGTCAAGCGTCGCCCCATTTACCTGGTGGCGCATGACGAAGACCGCAGCCCGCTGCGCGAGCCATCGTGATCGCGCACGCGCTGCAACGACTGCGCCGCCTGCCGCAGCTGCTGCAGTTCGTGCTGGTGGGCGGCTCGGCAGCGGCCACGCATCTGGCGGTGGTCGGCCTGCTGGTCTCACTTGGCGGCATGCCGCCGCTCCGGGCCAATGTGCTGGCGTTTCTGGTGGCCTTTGTGGTCAGCTACAACGGTCATGCCCTGCTCACCTTTTCGGCAGCGCAGGCCAGGGGCTGGCCGGTGGTGGCGAAATTCTTTGCCGTGGCCTGCCTTTCCTTTGTCGCCAATGAGGCGCTGTACTACATCGCCCTGAACTGGCTGCACTGGCATTACTTCTGGAGTCTGGCCGCCGTGCTGGTGCTGGTGGCCATAGGCACTTTTGTCATGAGCAAGTTCTGGGCCTTCAAGGCAAGCAGCGCCGCATGAACCACATGAAAAACACCCGCGCCATCCTGCTGTGCGCCGATGACTACGCCCTGCATCCGCTGGTGAACGACGCCGTGCGGCAGCTGGCGCTTGCCGGTCGCCTGTCGGCCACCAGCTGCATGACCACTTCGCCTCTGTGGCCGCAAGCCGCGCCGGCACTGCGGGAGTTGCGTCCCCGGCTCTCGGTGGGTCTGCACTTCAACCTGACCGAAGACCATGGCGGACAGCATGACGCCCAGGCACTGGGCAAGGTGCTGCGCCGGGCCTATGCACGGCAGATGCCGCAAGATCTGATGCGCAAGGCCTGGCGCGAACAGCTCGATGCTTTCGAGCGGGTCATGGGCACGGCCCCGGACTTCATCGACGGCCACCAGCATGTGCATCAGTTGCCCGGCCTGCGCGCTGCCATGCAGCAGGAACTCCAGGCCCGCTATGCCGCACGCGAGATGCCCTGGGTGCGCTCCACGGCACCGGCCGCAGGTCTGTGGCGCAGCCCCAAGGCTGCCGTCATTGCCTTGCTGGGCGGCTGGGCCACCACCCGGCGGCTGCGCCATGCAGGCATTCCCATGAATCATGGTTTTGGCGGCGTCTATGGCTTTGATGCACCCGACACGGCCAGCTACGGCAGGCAGATGGCCGCCTGGCTGCCGCATATGGCGGCCGGCGGCCTGCTGATGTGCCACCCGGCCAGCGGAGTGGTGCCAGGCGACGCCATAGGCAGGCAGCGCCCCGTGGAGTTCGACTATCTGATGTCCGACGCCTTTGGCGAGCTGCTGCAGCGCGGCGGCTGTCATATCCATCAGGGCCCCGTCCAGCTGGGCTAGGACTTCTGCGCCTGGGCCCGCATCTGGGCCACCGCGCGCTCGAAGACGCGCCAGAAGACGGCGTCCTGCGTGGTCGCGAAATTGATGCGCATGCAGGTGCTGGAGCCCCGGCTGGCATGGAACATGGCGCCCGGGGCGATCATATAGCCCTGATCCAGCAACAGCTGGGTCAGCACCTCGGTATCCACGCCGGTATCCACCCAGCCGAACATGCCCGCAGGCTCGGCCACAAAACGGCAGCCAGCCGCCTGGGCCAGCGCCACGCTACGCGTGCGTGCCTGGGCCAGGTGCTGGCGCAGCCGCTCGGCATGCCGGCGCAGCTGGCCTTGCTCCATGCACAGGGCCAGGGCCTGCTCCATGGGAGTCGGCGTGGACAGGGTGGACAGCAGCTTGGTGTCCAGCAGTCTCTCGACCAGCTCGGGCGGCGCCGCCAGATAGCCCAGGCGCCAGTTGGGCACCAGCACCTTGGCAAAGCCGCTGATGTAGATGCTGCGCTGCAGCCGGTCCAGCACCGACACACGCGGCGCGTGATCGGCAGCGATATGGCAGTAGCTATCGTCCTCCACCACATAAAAGCCATGGCGCTGCGCCATCTGCAGCACCTCATGGGCGCTGGCCGCACTCAGGCTGTAACCCGTGGGGTTGTGCAGCACGCTGACACTCACATAGAGCTTGGGGGCCATGGTCTCGCAATAGCGCTGCATCACCGCCATGTCCGGCCCCTCGGGCCCACGCGGCACCGGCAGCACGCGCATGCCCATGGCGGCCAGGCGCGCATATTCCACGGCCCAGCCCGGCTCTTCCACCATCACCGGATCGCCGGGCTGCAGCAGAGCCCGGCTCACAATGTCCAGCGCCTGGGTCGCGCCCAGGGTGGTGATGATCTGGCCCGGCCCCGCCGCGATGCCTATGCGCTGCAGGCGCCGCGCAAGCGCCTCGCGCAGCCGGCTGTCGCCCATGGGTTCGCCATAGCGCACCAGCGATTCGCGCAGCGCCTGCCCGCTGGTGACCTTGCGCATGGCCGCCACCAGAAAGCCGGCATCCAGCCATTCGGCGGGCAGCACACCGGCACCGGGCTGGGGTTTGCCGGCCACACTCTCCACAAACATGCCGCGGATCAGCATGGTGGCGTTGATGCGCGTGCCCGGCGGGATGCCTACCGGGGTATTGACCGCTCCCTCATTGAGAGCAAACTGCGCTTTACCTTCCTGCGTTTGAAGCGGATTTTGCACAATATCCCGCACATAGAAGCCGCGTTGCGGTCTGGCCTCGACCAGTCCCTGGGCCTGCAACAGGTCGTAGGCGGCCACCACCGTGTAGGGGCTCACGCCTTGCTGGCGCGCACATTCACGCACCGAAGGCAGGCGCGCACCTGCGGGCAAAAGCCTTGTGCGTATGCGCTCGGCCAGACGCTCGGCCAGTTGCTGGGTCAGGGTCAGGGCCGCCTGGCGGGACAGGGAGATGGACATGGTGATGGGCCGCGAACTGTATTGAAGCGAATACCGATACAGAAGCCATAATTGTGAGACTGTCTGTATAGGTACTGTAATGGTCTCAAGCGTATATTGAGTCCATCAACCTCTCTTGGCCGCCCTCCACACAGGGCTATGGTCACGGTCTGCGGTCTCACCGACTGCAGACCAAACGTCGCAATTGCCCGCCAGCCCACACAGGCAAACCGGCCGCGACACAATAAGCCCCACCTGCTGGTGCATGGTTGCAGCGCTTTGTGCGCCGCAGCGATGCATCCCGAGCCCCAAGCTCAGGCCGGCACATGCCCGACAATGGCGTGAGAATGCACACTGGCCAGCCCTGCCCGGGCTGGCAACGTAGAGATCGAGTACTGTTTATGACAACCTGGACGCTGGCAGAACGTGCTGCCAAGATGAATTCCTCCGCCATCCGCGAGATCCTCAAGCTGACCGACCGCCCCGGCATCATCAGCATGGCTGGCGGCCTGCCTTCCCCCAAGGCTTTCCCCCTGGACGCGTTCACCGAAGCCTGCCAGACCGTGATGCAGCGTGACGGTGCCGCAGCCCTGCAGTACTCGACCACCGAAGGCTTTGCCCCGCTGCGTCAGGCGATTGCCGACTTCCTGCCCTGGAGTGTCGATCCCGAGCAGATCCTGATCACCACCGGCAGCCAGCAGGCGCTGGACCTGATCGGCAAGGTGTTCCTGGACAAGGGCAGCCGTCTGCTGGTTGAAAAGCCCACCTACCTCGGCGCCCTGCAGGCCTTCACTCCCATGGAGCCCGTGGCCGTGGGCGTGGACAGCGATGACGAAGGCATGCTGATCGACGACTTTGCCAAGCAGATCGGCAGCGGCGCCGACAAGGCCCGTCTGGCCTATGTGCTGCCCAACTTCCAGAACCCCACTGGCCGCACCATGAGCGATGCGCGCCGCCAGGCTTTGGTCGACAAGGCCAGGGAACTGGACATTCCCCTGGTCGAGGACAACCCCTACGGCGACCTCTGGTACGAGCAGGAACCTCCCCTGCCCCTGGCTGCACGCAACCCCGAGGGCGTGATCTATATGGGCTCGTTCTCCAAGGTGCTGGCCCCGGGCCTGCGCATCGGCTTCATCGTCGCGCCCAAGTCCGTGTACGGCAAGCTGACCCAGGCCAAGCAGGCGGCCGACCTGCACACCCCCAGCTTCAACCAGCGCGTGGTGGCCGAAGTCATCAAGGACGGCTTCCTGGACCGCCATGTGCCCACCATCCGCGCCATGTACAAGGTGCAGCGCGATGTGATGCTGATGGCCCTGGAGCGCGAGATGGCCGGCCTCGACGTGCAATGGACACGTCCCGTGGGCGGCATGTTCCTCTGGGTCAAGCTGCCTGCCGGCATGGACGCCCAGGCCCTGCTGGCCAAGGCCGTGGAGCGCAATATGGCTTTTGTGCCCGGCGCGCCCTTCTACGCCGGCGATGCACAGAACAACACGCTGCGCCTGTCCTACGTGACGGTGTCTGCCGAGCAGATCAACGTCGGCATCAAGTCTCTGGCTGAGGCCATCAAGGCCAGCCTCTGACCTGAAAGCTCCCCCTGAGGCGCTACCCGCCTTCCCCCTCTCTCGCTTCGCGGGAGGGGGACGACACCCTCGGTGCGCGGCGGCGCTTCCTCGGTGTCTCTGACACCGCTTGACATATGTTGCGCCTCATCAACCGGCCTGACACGAACCTCCGTGCAGCGCCGGTTTTTCTTTTTGCCGACAATCGCTGCCCATGTCTGCTCCAGCCCCCCATGCCGCTCTATCCCGTCCCTATATGACCGTGGACGTGTTCACGCACACCTCGCTGCTCGGCAACCCCGTGGCCGTGGTGCTGGGCGCCGATGGCTTGAGCGATGCTCAGATGCAGGCCTTTGCGTGCTGGACCAATCTGTCGGAAACCACCTTTGTGCTGCAGCCCAGCACAGCAGCGCTGGCCGCGGGGGCCGACTACCAGCTGCGCATCTTCACGCCTGCGGGCGAGCTGGCTTTTGCTGGCCACCCCACGCTGGGCAGCTGCCATGCCTGGCTGGCCCAGGGCGGACAACCGCGCAACCCCGAGCGGGTACTGCAGGAGTGCAAAAAAGGCCTGGTGGCCATTGGCTGCAATGCACAAGGCGCTCTTTTTTTCGAAGCACCCTCACTCGACTCTCAGGAGATTTCCGAAGAGGAACTGGCACCCGTTCTGCAGGCACTGGGCCTGCAGCGTGAGCAGCTGCTGATGGCACGCAGCCTCGATAACGGATCGCCCTGGCTGGGCCTGCTGCTCGATCACCCGGACACCGTGCTGGCGGTGGAGCCCGATTTTGCGGCGCTCAAAAAGCTCGATGCCAAGGCGGGCCTGGCTGCGATTCACGAGCCTGAAGAGGCGGCTGTGCTGATAGGCCGCTCCAGCCGCGAAGCGCGCGCCTTTGCCAAGCAGGCCGAAGAAGCCGTTCAAGAAAGAGTGACCCCAGCCCAGCCACGCCTCGAAGTGCGCGCCCTGATAGGGGAGACCGCGAGCGAAGACCCTGTCACCGGCAGCCTGAATGCTGCGCTGGCCCAATGGCTGACGGGCGAAGGTCTGCTGCAGACGCCCTATATCGCCGCGCAAGGCGTTTGCGTGGGCCGTGACGGACAGGTTCATGTCCAGACCGCCGCCAACGGCAAGCTCTGGGTGGGCGGGCACACCGTGACCGTCACATCAGGCCGCGTCCTTCTTTAAATCTCAGAGCTGGACCGGCGTCATCCTGCAGATCTGGTCGGCCATGGTTTCGGCCTCCTGCGCGTTGTGCGTGACCAGAATCGCCGTCTGCCCGGTGGCACGCAGAATGTCGCGCACCTCCAGCGTCAGGCGCTCGCGCGTGGCGGCATCGAGATTGGAAAATGGCTCATCGAGCAGCAGCAAGGCCGGAGACGGCGCCAGGGCGCGGGCCAGCGCCACACGCTGCTGCTGACCGCCGGACAACTCGTGCGGGAACTTGCTGCCTGAATTCGCCAGCCCCACCACGGCAAGCAGCTCCTGCACACGTTTGTCGCGCTCTGGCTTGCCCATGCGGCGCAGGCCGAAGCCCACGTTCTGCACTGCCGTCAAATGCGGGAACAGCCCATACTCCTGAAACATCATGCCCACATGGCGCTGCTCGGGGGGCAGATGCGTGCCGGGGCCGGAGAGCAATACCTCGCCCAGATGAATGCTGCCCGCGCGCACCGGCTCAAAACCCGCAATCGCTCGCAGCACGGAGGTCTTGCCGCAGCCCGAGGGCCCCAGCAGGCTGGCGATATGTCCGGCAGGCACCTGCAGATCAAAGCCTTGCAGCACGGTGTGCAAGCCCTTGGGCGTGTCGTAGCCCAGTTGCAGCTGCGCAATTTGTAGAGAGGCGGTCATGCAATCACTTCATACGACTTACGCAAAAACGGGTTCAGGCAAGACGACTGCCTGGGCAGGCAGGCCGTTCTTGCATTCTTGTTTGCATAAGTCCTATTCATCCTATTCATTTTCAATAGCTGCTTGCGCAATATAAATAAGCACCGCAGCCGATGCTCATGCGTATTCATCGCTGCCCGTCCGACAGCTGCGTGCGCGCCAGCAGCATGACGGGAACCAGCCCCGCGACCACAATGCACAGCGCGGCGATCGCGCCCTCCTCATAGGTACCGCGCGCGGCTTCGGCATAGAGCCAGGTGGCCAGGGTGTCGAAATCGGCCGGGCGCAGCAGCAAGGTGGCGGGCAGCTCCTTCATGGCGTCGACAAATACCAGCATGGCACTGGTGGCCATGGCAGGGCGCAGCAGCGGCAGGTGTACGCGCCGCAGGGTGCCCAGGCGGCTTTCGCCCAGCAGTCGTGAGGCCTGCTCCAGCGTCGGCGGGATACGGGCCAGTCCGGCCTCGATACCGCCCACGGGCATGACCAGAAAGCGAATCACGCAGGCAGCCACCAGCACAATGCCCTGCCCCATCAGCGGCAGGCCGTCCATGCCGAACAGCTGGGCCAGCCCGGCGTCGAACGCCAGCGCCGGCGTCAACAGGCCGATGGCCAACACCGTGCCCGGCACGGCGTAACCCAGCGCCGCCAGCTGCGCTGGCCAGCGCGAAGGCGCTCGCGTGCTGACGCCGGTGCGAGTGGCCCAGGCCACGACAAGACCCGCTGCCACCGCGATCACGGTCACACCCAGCGCCAGCCCCAACGTGTTGAGCAGACTGGATACCAGGCCCTCGGAGACACCCGAGCCCTGCACCAGACGCTTGCCGCTTTCCCAAGCCAGATAGGCCGCTGGCGCAGCAAAGCCGATCAGCACCGGCAGACTGCAGGCCAGCGTGGCCAGCCAGGCGCTGCCTGGGGGCAGGCGGTGCGGCGCTATGGCCCTCATGCGCTGGGCCGAGCCAAAGCGCTGACGACTGCGGCCCTGACGCTCCAGCCAGACCAGTGCCACCACAGCCAGCAGCATGGAGCAGGCAATCTGCGCGGCACCGGCCAGATCGGAGCGCGTGACCCAGGTGGTGTAGATCGACACCGTGAGCGTGTGCACGCCCAGGAACTCGGACGCACCGATATCGTTGAGCGTCTCCAGCAACGCCAGACTCAGGCCCACGACCAGCGCCGGCCGCGCCATGGGCAAAGCCACGCGCCAAAAAGCACCCCAGCGGGTCTCACCCAGCGAGCGAGCGGCCTCCATCAGATGCGCCGGCTGGGTCATGAACATGGCCCGCGCCGTCATATACACATAGGGGTAGAGCGTGAACCCCAGCACAAAGATTGCACCGCCCATGGAGCGCAGATCGGGCAGGCGCCACTGGCGCGGGCTGTCGTAACCCAGCAGCCAGCGCAGCGCCCCTTGCACCGGGCCTATGGGGTGCAGCAGATCCAGATAGGCAAAGGCCACGATATAGGCCGGCATGGCCAGCGGCAGCAGCAGTGCCCAGTGCAGCCAGCGCCGCCCCGGAAAATCACAGGCCGTCACCAGCCAGGCACAGCCCGTGCCCACCACCAGCACCACCAGGCCCACCCCGCCCAGCAGCCAGGCCGTATTGGCAGCGGCATCGGGTAGTACATAGCGCAGCAGATCCTGCCAGTGCGCCCAGTCCGCCCCCAGCGCCAGCCAGGCCAGCGAGGCAATGGGCGCAAACACCCCCAGCGCAATCAACCAGCTTGCGCCCTGCCACACCGGCCCGACGGGCCGCAGCCCTGAACGAAGATAAGAAAACATCAAGACAAAACGATCACAGCAAGACCAACGCCCCAGAAACAGATATGCCCCAGCGAAGGGGCTCATACAGGAGCGCAATGCTAAAACAAGCATGCTCCGAAGCAAGGGACAGCGAGCAAGGGCCGCCCCGCTGCGATGCTGTCGTCCCCTCCCCTAGCGCGCAGCGCCTAGAGAGAGGGGAAGCGGCGGGGCCGCCCAGGCAAAGCCGCTCAGGGGTGTTTACTTGTCAAACCCCACCTTGTCGACCAGCATGCTGGCAGCCTTGCGGTGCTTGGCGATCTCGGTCAGCGGCAGCGGATCGATCTTGATCTCGCCAATGCTCTGGGCCACCACGGGGTCCAGCGCCACGCCCTTGCGCACAGGGTGCTCGTAGTTGGCCTGGGCGTACATGTTCTGAGCTGGCTCCGAGACCAGGAACTCCAGCAGCTTCACGGCCTGGTCGCGGTTGGGCGCGTGCTTGGCCACCGAGGCACCGCTGATATTGATATGCGTGCCGCTCTTGGGGTCGTCGAAGCTGGGCTTGACGACCTTGATGGCATCGCCCCACTTGCGTGCATCCGTGCCCTCCTTGGCCGCCTTCATATGGCCCACGTAATAGGTGTTGGCCAGACCCACATCGCAGATGCCGCCCAGAATGTCACGCGCCACGTCGCGGTCGCCGCCCGTGGCCTTGCGCGCCAGATTGGCCTTGACGCCCTTGAGCCACTGCTCGGTCTTGGCTTCACCGTCATGGGCAATCATGGCGGCAATCAGCGCCGTGTTGTAGGGGTGCTGGCCGGCACGGCTGCAGACCTTGCCCTTGAACTGAGGCTTGGCCAGGTCTTCATAGCGGAAGGCGCCGATCTTCATGTCCTTTTCGGCATACAGCACGCGGGCCCTCATGGACAGCGCAAACCACTGGTTGTCTGCGGCGCGCAGCTGGGCCGGAATGGCCGCTTCCAGCAGGCTGGACTTGACCGGCTGGGTCACGCCACCGTCCACCAGATCGAGCAGATTGCCGATATCCACCGTCATCAGCACATCGGCAGGCGAGCGCTGGCCTTCGGCCTTGACGCGCTCCAGCAGGCCGTCCTTGACGAACACCGTCTTCACACCGATCTTGGTCTGCGCCGTGAAGGCCGCCAGCAAGGGCTGGATCAGGGCCGGTTCACGGGTGGTGTAGAGCGTGATGTCCTCGGCGTGTGCGGACAGCGCAGGGGCGCACAGGCTGGCAACGGCGGCCAGTGCAAACAGGGGTCGTCGAAACATGAAGGGCTCCAGAAGGTGAACAGGCATAAAAAAATACGCTCCGCCTCGAAACTAGCAAGCCTCCTGCCAGCCAAGTGCAGGAGGCCCGTGAACCAGTACCGAAAGCGGAGCGTGTTTTTATGTTTTTGAGAATCGCTCTCAACTATCTTAACCGAGCGCCAGGCCATGCCCGCGCCTCAATCCCGATGCGGGATACGGAAATGCGAACCAGTCCGCTGTCACCCAAGCGCCACCTGGTCGCAGGCATGACAGCGCCGCAAGCAGCCAAGGGCCAACATCCGCGCCATGGGAAACCTCTACCTTGTGCGCCATGGCCAGGCCTCGTTTGGCGCGGATGATTACGACCAGCTCAGCTCACGCGGCCAGGAACAGGCCGTTCGTCTGGGTGAATACTGGCGTGAGCGAGGTCTGAAGTTCGACGCCGTCTATGCGGGCACGCTCAAGCGCCATCAGCAGACGCTGGCCGGCATCGTCCAGGGCCTGGGCAGCGCTTCCAGCGTCGAGGCACGAAGCCGCCCCGGACTCAACGAGTACGACAGCGAAGCCCTGCTGCGCGCCATCCACCCGGCCCCCTTGCCAAGGCCCGATACGCCCGAGCTGTACCGCCATCATTTCCGCCTGCTGTGCGACGCCCTGGCGCAATGGATGGGGGGCACCATCAGCCCGCAGGGCATGCCCGACTGGAACGGCTTTGCGGACGGCGTGCACCAGGTACTCGAGGAGATACGCCACCAGCACAGCGGCCAGAACGTGCTGCTGGTCAGCAGCGGCGGCCCCATCTCTGCTGCCGTGGGCCAGGTGCTTGGCACCGCGCCCGAGGTGACCATTGCCCTCAATATGCGACTGCGCAACATTGCCGTGACCGAGTTCAGCATCAGCCCCAAGCGCCTGATGCTGCAAAGCTTCAACACGCTCAACCATCTCGATAGCGCCGAATACAGAAGCTGGATCACCAGCGCCTGACCCCCCTCAGGCCTGGAGCCGGCCAACGCAAAGTGCTACAAAGCCGGCATGGACTCCATCTTTCTCACCCTTGGCGATACGGCGCTGACACTCGACATCGGCTCGCAGCAACATCGGCTACCCATAGGCCTTGCCACCCTGGTCAAGGCATTTGGCCAGCACATGCCCAATGCGCTGACGCTGGAAAACGCGATTGCCGATGTGGAAGATGCCATCATACCGGCCGGGCGCTGGCTGCCTGCAGGTGCCCGCGTGCTGCAAACGGCAGACCCGCTGCTGAGGCAGTTGATCCACAGTGCCACGGCCGACCCGCAAGCCACGCAGGCTTCGCGCGATGCGATCGAGAACCTGTTCGAGTTGCTGGCGCGCCAGGCCCAGCAGTCCGGCCATGCCGACCCGCAGTTGCCGCAGACCGCCGAACATGCAGCCGCCCTGCTGATACTCCGCGAGGCCATGCATCACTGGGGGCTGGCCGCCCTGCAAGCAAGCGGTAACTAGCCATACCTGTGCGGCATAGCAGACAGAACGCTTTGCTGCTGCCTCCAGGGGGCGTTCAGCGGCACACTCTGTGGATAAAAGTTTCAGACAGAAGGACAAGCATGAAACGCCGCAGTTTTACCCAATCTCTGATCAGCGCCGCAGCGGGGGCTGCCCTGCTGAGCGGATTTGCCGCCACCGCCCAGGCCGAAGGCCTGTCCAACCGTCCTATCCGCATCGTCGTGCCCTTCGGTGCCGGCGGCGTGGCCGATGTGACGGCCCGTGTGGTGGCCCAGCAGCTGTCCACCCAGCTCGGCCAGCCCGTGGTCATCGACAACAAGCCCAGCGCGGGCGGTATTGTGGCGGCCGATACCGTGGCCAAGGCTGCGCCTGACGGACATACCTTGTTTCTCATGTCCAACGGCAGCGCCGTCACGGTGAACCTGTTCAACAACCTGCCCTTCGACATGGTCAAGGACCTGACGCCCATCTCCACGCTGGGCTACTTCGACATTGGCGTCATCACCGATGCCAAGTCGCCCTTCAAGAATCTGGGCGAGCTGGTCAGCTATGCCAAGGCCAATCCCGGCAAGCTGAATCTGGGCAGCATCAACGTGGGCAGCACCCAGCATCTGGCGGCCGAGCTGTTCAAGACCACGGCCGGCATCGATGCCCAGATCGTGCCCTTCAACGGCACCCCCGCCGTGGTGACCGCGCTGCGCGGCAAGCAGATCGATGCGGCCGTGGAAATTCTCACGCCCATCATGGGCCAGATCAACTCCAAGGCCGTGAACCTGCTCGCGGTGACGGGAGAGAAGCGCTCGCCGCTGCTGCCCAATGTGCCCACGGCCCAGGAATCCGGCGTCAAGGGCTTTGTGGCCTCGTCCTGGAATGCGCTGGCTGCGCCCTCCAAGACCCCCGCCCCCGTGATCGCGCGTCTGAACAAGGAAATCAACGCCGCCATCAACAACCCCGAGGTCGCCAAGAAGCTGCGCGAACTGAATGTGCAGGCCCAGGCCAGCACGCCCGAGCAGACCGCCAAGCTGCTGCAGTCGGAAATCAAGCGCTGGGGCGATGTCATCACCACAGCCAAGATTGCTAAACAGTAATCTCCCCCTGTGGCGCTGGCGCGCCTTCCCCCTCTCTGGTGCTTCGCACCGGAAGGGGACGACAGCCTCGCTGCGCGGCGGCGCTTGCTCGCTGTCTCTTTGCGGACCGCGCCAGTTTTTCGGAGCGTTGACAGAGGCTGCGGCCGCTGCCCTACGGTGTCTGCGAGCAGATCTATGGCGCTGGCGCGCCTTCCCCCTCTCTGGTGCTTCGCACCGGAAGGGGACGACAGCCTCGCTGCGCGGCGGCGCTTGCTCGCTGTCTCTTTGCGGACCGCGCCAGTTTTTCAGGGCGTTGACAGAGGCTGCGGCTGCTGCACTACGGTGTCTGCGAGCAGATCTATGGCGCTGGCGCGCCTTCCCCCTCTCTGGTGCTTCGCACTGGAAGGGGACGACAGCCTCGCGGCGCGGCGGCGAGGGCCGCCCAGGTCTTGCTCGCTGTCACGCGCATGGAGCACGCCAGTTTTTGGCGGCTTGCGTTGAGCGAGGCTCGCGATGAAACAGATTTTTGCAGTGGCCTTTCAGGGCTTTTCTGTTTTTTGCTATCTTTAAAGTAGCTTATATCGCTTGATAGCATTGATTTTCAATACAAAATGTATCTCAAATGCATATTGCCATTGCGCAATAAGCTCCTGAATTCAAAGCGGCTGCGGCTGATTCCCCACCGTGCTCAGTGGCAGGTCATGAATCTCGCACAGCAACCTGACCAGGCCCTGCGCCGATGAACGCACCATGGCCGCGCCTCGCTCGGCCGTCGCGGCGGCGGAATTGCCCACGGCTCCGACCGGGTTGTAGTCCTCGATGGCCCAGCCCAGCTTGGCGCTGCGGCCATTGCCGATGAAGTGGTATTTGCCGGCCCGCAGCTCCGAGCTGGAGGCGAAGTTCTGCGCACGCTCCATATGCACGGTCTCGGGCGCCAGGTGCAGCATCATCGATGTCTCCACTTCGCCGCCGTGAACCCCGAAGCGATGCTCATGCGCGCAGAACTGCTGGTTGGCCGCGTCGTCCACCAGCCCGAACCAGCTGGCGCTGTAGACCAGCAGGCCATGCCGGATGCGCAGCTCGCGCGCAACGATGTCCATCACGCTGACCTGGCCGCCATGGCCGTTGAGCAGCAGCAGCTTCTTGATGCCGGCGCGTGCCACGCAGGTGCCCAGCTCCGTCCACAGCGCAATCAGCGTGGCGGGCTGCAGGCTCAAGGTGCCCGCATAGTGCGTATGCTCGACCGAAAAGCCGATGTTCTGCGGCGGCAGAAACAGCACTGGCAGCTCGGCAGGCAACTGCGCCAGAGCGGCATCGATGACGCCATCGATCAGGCTGGCATCCACCGACAGCGGCAGGTGCGGCCCATGCTGCTCCACCGCCGCCACGGGCAGCACGGCCACGGTATCGGCGGCCAGACCATTGCTCTGGGCCAGGGCAAAGTCATGGGCCGAGGCCTGGGCCCAGAAGCGTGACGGCCAGCGGGGAAGCGCGCTTGCGGGAGTGGTCGGGATATTGCTCATGGCCATCATCGTAGCTGCGCCAGCACCACAAAACCACGTCTCGCTCCCGACTTCGGTCCGGCCTCCCGTCATCCGCAACCGGACGACATGCCCCACAATGGCCCGATGCCTGAAGCCTCCGCAAGCGCCCCGCGCCAGAGTGCGCGCACCGCCACCTCCAAGCCCCAGACCCGCGACCTGACCCAGGGCCCGATTGCCAGCACCTTGCTGATCTTTGCCCTGCCGATTCTGGCCGGCAATGTGCTGCAGTCGCTCAACGGCTCGGTCAATGCCATCTGGGTCGGCGGTCACCTGGGCGAGGCCGCACTCACGGCCACCGCCAATGCCAACAATGTGATGTTTGCGCTGATCGGTGCGGTGTTCGGCATCAGCATGGCGACCAATATCCTGATTGCCCAGAGCATTGGCGCGAAAAACATCGCGCAGGCCAAGCGGGTGCTTGGCACCAGCGCAACGTTCTTTGGTGTTGTTTCACTGCTGATTGCCTTGCTGGGCTGGCCACTTTCGCGCCATCTCATGCAGTGGATGAGCACCCCCGAGGCGGCGCTGCCGCTGGCCGAGGCCTATCTCAAGGTCATCTTTCTGGCCATTCCGCTGCTGTTCATGTTCAGCTTTGTGACGGCGGCCCTGCGCGGCGCGGGAGACACCCGAACGCCGTTCTGGTTTCTGCTCGTCGTCGTGGCACTGGACATGGCGCTCAACCCTGTGCTGATCTTTGGCTGGGGGCCCGTGCCGCGCATGGGCATCCAGGGCTCGGCGGTCGCCACGCTGATTGCCAATGCCGTGAGCTTTACAGCCCTGCTGGGCTGGCTGCGTCTGCGCCGCCACCCGCTATGGATAGGTCGCCGGCAGTTGGGGCTGTTCAAGCCCGATCTGACGATTGTGCGCACTCTGGTGGTCAAGGGCCTGCCCATGGGCGTGCAGATCGTGATGATCTCGCTGGCCATGATCGCCATGATCTCCATGGTCAACGAACACGGCGTGCAGACGGCATCCGCCTATAGCGCCGCGCTGCAACTGTGGACCTATGTGCAGATGCCGGCCATGGCCATGGGCGCAGCCTGTTCGTCCATGGCGGCGCAGAACGTGGGCGCGGGCCTCTGGAAGCGTGTCAGCGCCACGGCCCATGCCGGCATGCTGGGCAATCTTGCGCTGACCGGCAGCCTGATCGCCCTCATCGTGCTGCTGGACCGCCATGTGCTGGGCTGGTTTCTGCCCGGAGGCAGCCCCTCGCTGGAGGTGGCCCGCCACCTCAACCACATCGCCATCGGCTCCTTCCTCTTCTTCGGCGTGACGTTTGTGCTGGCCGGCGTGGTGCGTTCCACGGGGGCGGTCATGGCGCCGGTGCTCATTCTGGCCATTGCCATGTGGGGCATACGCGTTCCCGTGGCACGCTGGCTGCAACCCGTGATGGGCGTGGATGCCATCTGGTGGAGCTTTCCCATCAGCTCCGTCTGCTCCATGCTGATGATGCTGGCCCATTACCGCTGGGGCAACTGGCGCAAGGCGCACATGCTGCCGGCTGCAGCCCAGTCCCCGGCGCAGCCCGCAGGGATGGAGGTGCCGACGCAGGCCCAGGCGAGCGAGGAGTTCGAAGCACAGGCCCCCGTGGACAGCGATGCGCTGATGGCCCGGGCCGCCCCCTGCGAGCGCATCGCCATCCCGGCCGAGGTGGGCGGCCAGCCGCCCAGTACCGTGGCCACCCTGGCCACGGATGCGGGTACGGGTACGGGTGCGCCACCGCGCGACGCTAACCCAGGGTGATGCCCGTTTCCTTGACGACGCGCTTCCAGCGCTCGTGGTCGGCGGCGATGAGCCGTCCGAACTCCTCGGGCGTACTGCGCCGCGGCAGATAGTTGTAGCCGGCGAGCCTGGCCGTCACATCGGGCATCTGCATGATCTTGTCCATCTGCTGGGCCAGATAGCCCACGACCTCCTGCGGTGTGCCCTTGGGCGCCAGCAGGCCCGACCAGGAACTGAAATCCATGCCCCCTATGCCCAGCTCGCGCAGCGTGGGCACCTGCGCCAAGGCCGGTGCACGCTGAGGCAGCAGCACGGCCAGGGCCTTGACCTTGCCCGCGCGAATCATTTCCGCCGAGGTGAAGGAGTCGAACGAGAAGTCCACCTCGCCCGCCACCACGGCCTGCATCTGCGCGCCCGTGCCCTTGTACTGGGCATTGACGATGCCGGGCACCTCGACCACCTTCTTGAACTGCTCGGTGATCAGCGAAATCATGCTGCTGCCCGAGGAGGCGCTCAGCGGTCGGCCCTGCCTCGCCATGGCGATCAGCTCCGGCATGCTGCTGACAGGCAGGTCCTTGCGCGCAATCACCACAAAGCCCACATCGCACAGATGACTGATGGGCTCGAAGCTGGCCAGCGCCTCGTAGCTGGTCTTGTAGAGCACGGGACTCAGGGTCTGCGCTCCTGCCGTGTTCATCAGCAGCGTGTAGCCATCGGGCGCGGCGCGGGCCGCCAGCTCGGAGCCAATGACACCGTTGGCGCCGCCCTTGTTGTCGACCACAAAGGACTGGCCCGTGATTTCGCCGAGCTTTTGCATGGCCAGCCTCGCCACCACGTCCGTGGTGCCCCCGGCTGGAAACGGCACGATGACCCGTACCGGCTTGTCCGGATAGCCGGGCGCTGCGGCCGCATGCCAGGGCAGCGCGGTGGCAGCACAGGCAGCCGAGGTGGCAAGAAAGCGGCGGCGTGAAGTATTCACCATAATGCTTGTCTCCTGTCATTGCCCGGCAACGGACTGCGGCGACCGGCTCCGGCTGCGGGCTGCGGGCTGCGGGCTGTTTGAGCCTTGTAGGCCAGGCCATGATGGAGTCCACCCGCGCCTTCTGTCCAATACCATGCGCCTATGCAAGCATTGGTTTTGCCAATCGGCCGCCCCCGTGCAGGGAACCAAAAACACCGCCACCGACTCCCACCGTCCGCCATGTCTTCTCAAGCCCCTTCCCTGACCGCCGGACCCCGCAGCCTCTCGCAGCACCTTTCACTCTGGCTGATGCTGGCGCTGACCGTCTGGGTCTGTGCCTTCTCCACCGGTGCCGGCGCGCAGATCCTGCTCAAGAATGCAGCTTCGGGTGGCGCCACCGTACAGACGCCGCGCGTGCAGGCCGAGCTGGTGGCCCAGGCCCCCGAGGGCATTGCCGCCGGCCAGATCTTCTGGCTGGGGCTGAAGATCACCCATCAGCCCGAATGGCATACCTATTGGAAGAATGCCGGCGATTCGGGCCTGCCCACCGTGCTGCAGTGGCAGCTGCCCCCGGGCCTGGAGGCCGGCCCCATCGACTGGCCGCTGCCTCATGCGCTGCGCCTGGGGCCCCTGGTCAACTATGGCTATGAAGACACGGTGCTGCTGCCCGTGCCCATCAAGGTCGCGGCCGATTTCAAGGCACCGGCCTCCGGCATGGTGGATGTGGGCCTGGCCGCAGAATGGCTGGTCTGCCGCGTGGAATGCATTCCCGAATCCGGCAACTTCCAGCTGCAGATCCCCGTTCAGGGCAGCAGCGCCTCGCAAAGCCAGGCCTTTGTGCAGGCCCAGGCCGGCCAGCCCCAGACGCTGAACCAGAGCGGCCAGGCCCTTGTTGAGTCCGGCAAGGCCGAGGGCGCGAACCTGCCCGACGACCGCGTGACACTGCGCATACCCGGACTGCCCGCCAGCCTGAGGGGCAAGACACTGGAGTTCTATCCCGAGAATGCCGACACCTTCAAGCATGCCGCAGAGTCAGGCAAGGACTGGAAGCAGTACTGGGACGGTGAGGTATGGGTGGGCGAGAACATGCCCCTGTCCGATATGCGCGGCGAAACTGCGGCGCAACTGGCCGTGGTGCTGGCCCTGCCGCCCGCTGAGCGCGCTGCCGCGCTGCAGCGCGGCGAAAGCGCTGGCTGGCGCAGCGAGCTGGCCGTGCAGGGCCGCTGGAGCGCCCCCGCGCTCGCAGGCGTTTCTCCGGCCCTGGCCGCAGCGCTGGAGGCCAACAAGACCGCTTCACAACCCGCAACGACAGGCAATACGGCCACGGCAGGCAGCCTCTGGGCAGCACTGCTGGGCGGTTTGATCGGTGGCCTGATCCTCAACCTCATGCCCTGCGTGTTTCCCGTGCTGGCCATCAAGGTACTGGGCTTTTCGGGTCATGGCCAGAACCGCCATGCCCAGAAACTGAGCGGCCTGGCATATACCGCAGGCGTGGTGCTGTCCTTTGTGGCACTCGGCGCACTGCTGCTGGGCTTGCGCGCGGCGGGCCAGCAGCTGGGCTGGGGCTTCCAGCTGCAGTCGCCCGTGGTGGTGTCGCTGCTGGCGGCGCTGTTCACCGTGCTGGGACTGAATCTGGCCGGACTGTTCGAGTTCGGCAATCTGCTGCCCAGCAGCATTGCCAGCGCCCAGGCGCGCAACCCGATGTTGGACTCCTTTCTCTCAGGCGTGCTGGCCGTGGCTATCGCATCGCCCTGCACAGCGCCCTTCATGGGTGCCTCGCTGGGCTTTGCCATCGATATGCCAGCGGCGCAGGCGCTGACGGTGTTTGCAGCGCTTGGCATGGGGATGGCCCTGCCCTATCTGCTGGCCAGCTTCGTGCCCGCAGTCGTGAGCTGGTTGCCTCGCCCCGGGCCCTGGATGCAGACCTTCCGCCACGCAATGGCCTTCCCCATGTTTGCCACCGTGGTCTGGCTGGTGTGGGTGTTGGGTCATCAGGGCGGCATGGATGCAGCGGCGGCCCTGCTGGCACTGCTGCTGGTGCTGGCCGCGCTGATCTGGGCCCTGGGCCTGCGCGGCAAGAGCCGCCTGAGCCTCGGAGCGCTCGCCTTGCTGCTGGCTGTTGGCGTGGCCTATTACGCCCTGCCGCTGATCAAGGCAGAACCTGTGGATCAGGTCAGGGCACAGGCCGGTGAACTCTGGCAGCCCTGGTCCGCAGACAAGGTTCAGTCGGCCCAGACTTCGGGCCAACCGGTGTTTGTGGACTTCACGGCCGCCTGGTGCGTGACCTGCCAGGTCAACAAGCGCACCACACTGAACAATGCAGAGGTACTCGCCGCCTTTTCACAGCACCAGGTGCAGTTGCTGCGCGCCGACTGGACACGCCAGGACCCGGCCATCACCCGGGCACTGCAATCGCTGGGGCGCAGCGGCGTACCCGTCTACGTGCTGTACCTGCCCGGCAAGCCGCCTGTGGTGATGAGCGAGTTGCTCTCCAAGAGTGAGGTACTTGACGCACTCCAACAGATCTAGGCCATTGCTGCGCGCAGAGCATGACGCAATTCAGGCTGGCGCCACCTCCTCGTGCAGGCAGAGGTAATTACCCTCCGTGTCCTTGAACCAGGCAGCCTTCTCGGACCCCAGCACGCAGACATGGTTGACGGTCTTGAAGTCGGGAAAGTCGTAGTCCTCAAACACCACACCCCGGCTTTTCAGTTCCCGAATGCTTGCAGCGATGTCGGGCACCCGGAAGCTGATGGCAGTGTGCTCGGCCTTGGTGCCGCCAGGCTTTGGAAAGAGCGCCAGCGCACTGCCGCCAACCAGGTAGACAAACTTTCCATCGGGCCGCAGCTCTCCTGGCTGCAGACCCAGACTTTCTTCGTAGAAAGCACGAGCACGCGCCATATCCATCACCGGCAGCATCGTCGTCACAGCAGAATGGCTCAGCATAAGAACTCCTTTGCCCGGCACTGCGGGATCATGGCCCTGAGTCGAGCAGACCAAGCTTAGTCCCAGGGGTGGGCAGATGCCAGCCCCGGCCAGCTCAATGAACGTGGCGCAATCAACTTTACGACTGGGCACATCGGTCTGGCCCTGCTCAAACCGGCAGCTTCGGCATGGATTGGAGAGCGACTTCAAACAGGCGCACAGTGCCTATGGCACAAACTAGGCAAAAGCTCTAGACTGGAACGGCCCACAAGCCAGGCGCAACCGCAGTTTCCAGCCTTGCGCGCGTTGACCACTGCGGACTGCCTGAACTGCACAGGAGGTAAGCCATGCATGCCAACCTTATCCACCAGCCGTCTCACAAACGTCTTTGCCTGTTGCGTGCACTGGCGCTGGCCAGTCTGGCAATCGCCGGTCTGGCCCTGCCCTTTGCCTGGGACGTCCTGGCCAGTATCAACAGCATGCCCAAGATGCACTGGTTGCAACAGGCACTGGCGCAGGCTCCTGCCTTCAGCTGGCTGATGATGTTTGTCTGGGGCGGAGCCATACCGGTGGTCTTGCTCAAGAGCATGGACCAGACGCCATCACACAAGCTTCGTACCACGGTGGTGATGCTGATCCTGATGTGGATCGCCGTCACCTGGTATGTGCACATGCCGGCCAGCAATCAGTGCAGCGCGCTTTATGGGTCCTGGGATTGGGCCTGCTCTGTTCTGCAATGGGGCTACAGCATGAGTCTGGTGCTGTCCATTGCAGCCTATGCCTTCCTCATGCTGGGCCTGATGGTTACGGCGCTGGGCCTGTTTGCCGAAGGTCTGGAAGATAAGCCCAGCCACGCTGGATGACCCGTCCAGCCATCAAAAAAGCCTGTGGCATGGCCACAGGCTTTTTGCTTCCTGCCCTCGCCTCAGGCCTTCATGCGCCAGAACAGTCGGCGGTAGCGAGAGGGTAGATCCTGCATGCGCATCATGATGGGCAGATCGGCCGTATTGAAGTCGCTGTCCCAGGCCGGCGCCCCCAGCACCTTGGCACCGGCACGCAGATAGCCCTGAATCAGCGCTGGCGGCTCGACCTTCAACGCATCAGCCGAGACATTGCTGATACAAGCCAGCTCCTCGGGCAGGGCTACGCGGGGACGCACCTGCAGCTCGGACTCGGCCAGATGGCTCTGGCGCAGTTGCTGCCAGATGCGTGCCGGGCCTTCGCCATGGGCCAGACCCGGGTACTGCATGGGGATGCTGGCGCAGCCCACCATGGCCTCGAGCCGGTTGCGCTGCATGAATTCGGCCAATGCTCCCCAGAGCGCCAGAATCACGCCGCCCTGGCGATGCTCCGCATGCACGCAGCTGCGCCCCAGCTCGACCATCTGCGCACGCCAGGCGTTGATGGGCGAGAGATCGAATTCCTGATCGCTGTACAGACCGCCGGCACGCTGGGCCTGAGCGGGAGTCAGCAGACGGTAGGTGCCGATCACCTTGTTCTGCTCTTCATCGCAGACCATCAGATGCTCGCAGAAATCATCAAAGACATCGATATCGTAGCCAGCCACGGGCGTCTGCAGCACTGCCCCCATTTCTTCGGCAAAGATCTGGTAGCGCAGGCGCTGCGCCTGACGAACCTCATCCAGATGTCGGGCCCAGCGCACCTGCAGGCGCAAAGCGGGCGCGGCAGCATGCACGGGACTGGCGGGGCGATGGGAAAGCGAGGGAGCCGATGACGGTGTCGTCGCGATGCTCTGCCCATTCAGCGCATCAAGAATCTCGGGATGCCTCATGTCTGCTTTCCTCCGGTGTTGGACGCAGTTGGCGGCCTGCCTGTGCCACACGGTGTGTCTGCGTGGCGTCATTGTGGAAAACACAGATGAAGCCCGCGCGACATTTGGATGACGGTTGCATGACAAACCATGGCAACCGCCATCCCTGCGCAGAGAGCTGAATTGCTGCTCGGGATTGTGGTGAATGGGAAAGCCGGAGTGGGCGACAATCAGCATATGAGTTTCGCCCCCCTGACCAATGACACCTTCCTGCGCGCATGCCGTCGCCAGGCTACTGACTACACGCCCCTGTGGCTGATGCGCCAGGCGGGACGCTACCTGCCCGAGTACAAGGCCACCCGCGCCAAGGCCGGCAGCTTCATGGGCCTGGCCACCAATGTGGACTACGCTACCGAGGTGACCCTGCAGCCGCTGGATCGCTTCCCTCTGGACGCGGCCATTCTGTTCAGCGACATCCTGACCGTGCCCGATGCCATGGGCCTTGGTCTGTCGTTCGCCGAAGGCGAGGGGCCGCGCTTTGCCAAGGTCGTGCGCGACGAGGCAGCCGTGGCGGAGCTGGCCGTGCCCGACATGGACAAGCTGCGCTATGTGTTTGACGCCGTCACCAATATCCGCAAGGTGCTCAATGGCCGTGTGCCGCTGATCGGCTTCTCGGGCAGCCCCTGGACACTGGCCTGCTACATGACCGAGGGCAAGGGCAGCGATGACTACCGCACCGTCAAGTCGCTGATGTACTCGCGCCCCGACCTGATGCACCGCATCCTGGAAGTCAACGCCGACAGCGTGGCCCAGTACCTGAACGCCCAGATCGATGCCGGCGCCCAGGCCGTGATGATTTTTGACAGCTGGGGCGGCGTCCTGGCCGACGGCGCGTTCCAGGAATTCAGCCTGGCCTATACCAAGCGCGTGCTGGCTCAGCTCAAGCGCACCGGTGTCGATGGCAGCGATGTGCCCCGCATCGTCTTCACCAAGGGGGGAGGCATCTGGCTGCAGGACATGAAGGACATCGACTGCGAGGTGCTGGGTCTGGACTGGACGGCCAACCTGGGCAAGGCTCGCGCCATCGTGGGCGGCGAGGTTGGCGGCCCAGGCAAGGCACTGCAAGGCAATATCGACCCCAATGTGCTGTTTGCCGCGCCCGAGCAGGTCGCCGCCCAGGCGCGCGCCGTGCTGGACAGCTTTGGCAAGCCCCATACCGACAAGAGCACCACCGGCCCCACCCATATCTTCAATCTGGGTCACGGCATCAGCCAGTTCACCCCGCCCGAACATGTGGCCGCGCTGGTCGAGGCCGTGCACAGCCACTCGCGCCTGCTGCGCACAAAGGGCTGACTCCGCCTGCAACCGATGCCTTCCCTGGCATTTGTTGCAGAACAACGGCCCCCAATCACCCGATAAGATCAAATGGTTATTGAACGACAATCACCGGCCTGAGATGCAGTAAAGCGGCAGCAAATCATTGATTTCAAATCACTAAATCTCAGACCCTGAAAAATTCGGCGCCAGCAGTGTTTGGCGCTTTTTTATTTTTTCACCGACCGCTGCGTCGATTGACGGAAGTTATCCACATAGGGATGCTCCGAGATAACTGCACGTCTCATGGCTGCTTGCTCTAGTGCTATTTTTTTGAGAAGTTAAGGACTTTGCGCTGCGGTTTGAACGCATTTAGGTTTAGGGAGCTTCTCGGTTGACAGTGACTCATCGCCTGATTTATGCACAGATATGGCGAGGCAGACTCCCTGCCAACACTCTGCCAAGGCAAGCTCCCCATCGCGCCATGAATACATATAAGTCTTTGTTTTAAATAAATTAATTATTCAACCACTCAGTCATCCTGCCGGCTTGCCAACGCGAACAGGACTTGCTCAGGCCTTTCGCGCATATTGTTTCTCACAAAGTTATCCACAGAACGCAAAGCCTTTGCAGGCCTCAAAATCTGCTATAGCTCTGAGGAGCTGCGGCCTCCGCAGCGCCTTCCCCTGATCCAACTCCATGCCCCATATCGTTTACGTTGCCGTCCAGACCCCTGCCCACAGCGCCGTAGGTGATCTGTTGAGCTACGTTAGCGATGCATGGCTGGAGCCCGGCACCTTGGTGCGCGCTCCTTTGGGAAAGAGAGAATTGCTGGGGGTGGTCTGGGATACGCCCGCGGCCCCTGAAGCCATTCCAGACGGGGTGGAACTGCGTCGCATTGCCGGCCTGCTGCAAGGCATAGAGCCGCTGAACCAAGCCTGGCGACGGCTGGTGGCTTTTGCCGCGCACTATTACCAGCGCAGCTTGGGCGAGATCGCCGTCACCGCGTTGCCGCCTCAGTTGCGCGATATGTCGCCCGAACAACTGGCACGGCGGCTGGCTCCGCCCAAGACGGCCAAGACACCGGCCGGCAAGCGCAAGAAGGCACAGGCACCAGTTGCCGAAGCAGCACAAGCGAGCACCGAGACGATCGCTCACGCGCCGGACGCCAGCAGCGCAACGCCTTTGCTCGCACTCAGCGCCGAGCAATCCTCGGTTTTCGAGCAAATTGAGCAAAACCCAGGCCCGTTCCTGCTATACGGCAGCACGGGCAGCGGCAAGACCGAGGTGTATCTGCGTGCAGTGCAAGCCGTGCTGGATGCCAACCCAGAGGCTCAAGCCCTGGTGATGGTGCCAGAGATCAACCTCACGCCTCAGCTGGAAGAGCGATTTATCGCCCGCTTCGTGCCTCAGTACGGCAAGGATGCCGTAGTCAGCATGCACAGCGGCATGACCAACCCGCAGCGTCTCAAAAGCTGGCTGGCCGCTCACACGGGCCGCGCCCGCATCGTGCTGGGTACGCGCATGGCTATTTTCGCCAGCGTGCCGCAACTGGCGCTGATTGTGGTCGACGAGGAGCATGACGCCAGCTACAAGCAGCAGGAAGGCGCACGCTATTCGGCACGCGATCTGGCCATCTGGCGCGGGCGCGATGCCGGCGCCAAAGTCATTCTGGGCAGTGCCACACCGTCGCTGGAGAGCTGGCATGCCTCGGAACCCGAAGTCGGCCGCTACCTGCGCCTGCATATGCCCAGCCGCATCGGCGCGGCCGGATCAGGCGCGGCCAGCCTCCCCAAGGTGAGAATGGTGGACATGGGCCAGCAGCCCAAACGCGCCGTGTTCTCGCCTGCGCTGATCGAGGCCATCACCAAGCGCGTCGAACGCGGCGAGCAAAGCCTGATTCTGCTCAACCGCCGCGGCTTTGCCCCCGTGCTGTTCTGCGCCGACTGCAACTGGAAAAGCGACTGCCCCCATTGCAGCGCTCACCAGGTCTTTCACAAGGGCGACCGCACACTGCGCTGCCACCACTGCGGCTTTACCCAGCGTGTGCCGTTTGCCTGCCCTAGCTGCGGCAACCCCGACATCCTGCCGCTGGGCAAGGGCACGGAGCAGTTGCAGGAAGAGCTGGAGCGGCTGCTGCGCAATGTGCAGCGCCCCGACGGCAATCCGGCCCGCGTGGCGCGCATCGACGCCGACACCACCAAGGCCAAGGGCAGCCTGCAGGAGCAGCTGGCCCAGGTGCATGCCGGCGATGTGGATGTGCTGGTTGGCACCCAGATGGTGGCCAAGGGCCATGACTTCCGGCGCATCACGCTGGTGGCGGCGGTGCAACCCGACAGCGCGCTGTACTCCAGCGACTATCGCGCCCCGGAGCGGCTGTTCTGCCTGCTGATGCAGGCCGCAGGGCGTGCCGGGCGCGACGCGCAATATGTGAAGGCCCAAGGCAGCCATCCGGAGATGTGGATTCAAAGCCACGACCCGCAAAACGTCGTCTACACCGCACTGCGCAAGCATGACTACCCGGCGTTTGCCAGGCAACAGCTCAAGGAACGGCTGGATGCCGGTATGCCGCCCTATGCCTTCCAGGCCATAGTCCGGGCCGATGCACGCACTCAGGAAGCCGCACAGGCCTTTCTGAATGCCGCCACCCAGGTCGCCAAAGAGGCCAGGCTGCCTTATCTGGACGAAGTGTTCATCTACCCGCCAATCCCCATGGCGGTGCAGCGCGTGGCCAATGTGGAACGTGCCCAGATGCTGCTGGAAGCCGCAAGCCGCAGCGCCCTGCTGCGCTTTCTCAATGCCTGGCAGCAGTATCTGCACTGGCTGCGCACTCTGCCCGAGCACAGGCCGCTGGTGCGCTGGCTGGTGGATGTGGATCCGCTCAGCATTTAAAGCCTCTAGGAATTTAAGGTTTTTAAGTCTTCAGGCCTTTACCCATAAGCCCTGACAGCTATTAATTTATATAAATTACAGGCGCTTGGCAAATCCATCGGGATTTGCGCGAATGGGCAAGCCGGCATGGCTATTGCATGGTGTGAGGCTCGGCTCCACAAGAGGCCGTTTCATTCAATCACGGAGCACTACTTCATGCAAAAACAAGTCTTCCGCCAGTCCTTGCTGGCCGCCACCATTGCCGTTCTGGGCGTTCTGTCCGGCCCCGGCGCAGCGCTGGCGCAGGATGCATCGCCTGCGGCCGCGCAGGCGGCCAAGGCGCAGGCAGCCAAACCCAATGTGGTGGTGCTGGCCACGGGCGGCACGATTGCGGGTGCCGGTGCCTCGACCGTCAACAGCGCCACCTACACGGCCGCCAAGGTGCCTGTGGACAAGCTGCTGGCCGGCCTTCCCGAGCTGGCCCAGATCGCCAATGTGCGCGGCGAGCAGGTGTTCCAGATCGCGTCCGAGAGCTTTACCAACGACAATCTGCTGACCCTGGCAAAGCGTGTCTCGCAATTGTCCAAGCAGCCTGATGTGGACGGCATCGTCGTCACCCACGGTACGGACACTCTGGCCGAGACGGCCTACTTCCTGAGCCTGACCGTGCACACCGACAAGCCCATTGCCGTGGTCGGCAGCATGCGCCCGGGCACGGCCTTGTCCGCCGATGGCGCGCTGAATCTGGTCAATGCCGTCAGCGTGGCAGGCTCCAAGGACGCCAGGGGCAAAGGCGTCTTCGTCACCATGAATGACGAGATCAACACCGCCCGCGATGTGAACAAGGACATCAACATCCAGACCGGTGCCTTCAAGAGCCAGTGGGGCCCGCTGGGCATGGTGGTCGAGGGCAAGAACTACTGGTTCCGCGCCCCCGTCAAGCGCCACACCATGAACTCCGAGTTCAATATCGACAACATCGACAAACTGCCTCAGGTGGACATCGTCTATGCCTATGGCAGCGTCCAGCCCACGGCCGTGAATGCCCTGGTCGATGCCGGCGCCAAGGCCATCGTCCATGCCGGCACCGGCAATGGCTCGGTGGCCGACCGCATGGTCAAGCCGCTGCAGGATGCACGCGGCAAGGGCGTATTCATCGTGCGCTCGTCACGCGTGCCCTACGGCTTTGTGCTGCGCAATGCCGAGCAGCCCGACGACAAGTACGACTGGGTGGTCGCCCACGATATGCGCCCCGAAAAAGCACGCCTGCTGACCATGCTGGCGCTGACCAAGGGCGCCAATACCAAGGAACTGCAGCGGATGTTCTGGGAGTACTGAGCACTCCCCCTGAGGCGCTTCGCGCCTTCCCCCTCTCTCTTCGGGAGGGGGACGACACCCTCGGTGCGGGACGGCCCTTCCTCGGTGTCTCTTTGCGAGGACATGCTTGGTTAAGGTCTCGATTAAAACAGCGGCTTGCGTATACAGGGTGTGCGCAAGCCGCTCTTGTTTTTGATCAGGTCATCAGCGCCACCGCGGCGGAGAAACTGAGGAAGGCCAGGCTGGTCGATACCAGGATGATGCGCGCCACGCGGCCGCTGTGGGCGCCGTAGCGCTCGGTCAGCAGCGACACATTGCTGGCCGAAGGCAGGGCCGCCAGCAGCACCAGCACCACCAGGGTTTCGTGCTGAAGCCCCAAGCCCATGGAGATCGCCGCCAACCCGACAGTCCAGACCAGCAGCGGATGGACGAGCAGCTTGGCCAGCGCAATCGGCACATAGTCGCGCGCCGCCACGCGCTCATGGCTGTTCATCTGCGAGCGCGCCAGCACCGCACCGATGGTGAACAAGGCCACCGGCGAAGCCGCTGCGGCCAGCATGGCCACGGTCTTGTCCACCGGGCCGGGCAACACCCAGCCCATGGCCGACGCCAGACCGCCCAGAAGAATCGACCAGGGCATGGGATTGGACGCCATGCCCTTGAGCGAATTGCGTACCGCCAACCAGATCCCCTGCCCTCCCGCCAGATCAAGCCGCGACAGCGCAATGCAGGCCGAGGTGGTGATGACCATGTCGATGGTCATGGTCACGATCACCGGCCCCGCGCTCTGAGCGCCGAGCAGCGCCGCCAGCATGGGCACGCCCATGAAGCCTGTGTTGGGAAACGCGGCCACCAAAGCGCCGAATGCGGCATCGTTCCAGCCCAGGCGTCTGCGTGTCAGCAACACGGTCACGCCCACCATCAGCGCCGCACAGAACAGATAGACCAGGGTGACATGGATATCGAGCAGCTGATGAATCGGCGTCTGCGCGCCAAAGCGGTATAGCATGCAAGGCAGCGCGAAGTACAGCACAAAGGCATTGAGGCCAGGAATGGCCGCCTGGGGAAGGACGGCGCGCCATGTGGCGGCAAAGCCGCAAGCCACCAATGCAAAGAAGGGGAAGGTGATGAGTAAAACGGACAACACGCACAAATTGTGACAGCGACCGGCTCCAACCCTCTCGCGGCCTTCTATGAAAATTTTTCAGTGCAGACCTACCCCAAAACAAAGCCTGCGCAAGGCAGGCTGCTGTGACAGATACGAGGACAGCGCGTCAGAGCTTGAGTTCCTTTTCCACATCGGCAGTCTTGCGGCGCGCCAGCGCCAGGTTGGCACGAGCCTTGTCCAGCACCAGATAGAAGAACACGCCATCATTGGCGGCCACGGGACGGATGATGTGATATTGCTTGCCCAGAGTGATCAGTATGTCGTCGATCTGGTCGTTGAGATTGAGCATGCGCATGGTCTTGATCTTGGCACGCACGACCTCGGTGTTGCCGGCCGCAGCCAGCTCCATGTCCACGCCGCCGCCTACGCTGCCCATCAGCATGCCGCTGGCGCTGTCCACGAGAGCGCCACAGACGGCACCGTCTGTGGTCATCAAAGCGTTCAGAGAATCCTGGATAGAGGCCATAAATCCACCTTTTGAAAAAGCAAGACAAGGAACTCGCGCGCCAGAGGCGCACCCACTCAGACTCAGAACTCCAGTGAACCTGTGATCAAGAGGGCAGGTACCCTGTGGCGACCTCACCGGCCGCCCACAGCGCGCGACCCAGCAAGGCGTTCTGATCCACCACCAGGCAGAGCACGGCCGGGAAGGAGCCGTTCACCGCCTGGAATACCACCGTGCCCGACTCCGTCTCGAAGGTCAGGCGCTTGCAATCCTTGTGTCCGATCTCATTGGCCACGGCCTTGGCCATGGCCATGAGCGAGCCCGCCATGGCCGACAGTCGTTCGGTCGGCAGTTCGCTGCGAATGCGCAGCGCTGAAATCTCGAAGCCGTCAGGGGTGCAGAGCAAGGCGATGTGGACGCCCGCCACCGGGGCGACCACGCGCGCCAGGATTTCCTGACCGGCCTCCACGACATGTCGCGGAATCACGAGGGAGGTATGGGCCTTCATAGAGTTTGACTTTGCAAGGACAACAGCGATGCAAGCACGCTCAGGGCATCCAGCATCTGCTGGCGATCACGTGGATCGGCCTCAACAAGCGGGGTGAGGTCATGGCCTTTGGCAACCAGGGCGGAGCTGAATGCCTCCAGCCTTGCTCCGCTGGCGGGACGGCAACTGAGAATGACCATCAAAGGTGCCCGGTCCAGCTCTGCGATCCCCGTCAGCATCTCGCAGGCGTAGTCCACCGCGCCCGCATCGTTGACGTCCACCATCAGCAACGCGCCCACCGATGCAGAGAGCACCCAGCGGCGCACGAAATCAAAACGATCCTGACCAGGGCTGCCTACCAGTTGCAGTCGCTCTCCAGAGCCCAGGTCAATCTCGCCAAACTCCGCTCCGACCGTGGTGAACTCCTTGTGGTGCGCCGCCTTGTCCAGGTTGCGCACATCGCTGCCCGCCATGAGTTCCCCGCACAGGCTGCGCAGAGCCGTGGTCTTGCCTATGCCCATGGGCCCCAGCAGACTCACCCGCAGCATGCCCTGACCAGGCTGCATGGGCATGAAAGATGTCATGTACGTCCTCCACGGGTAATCCAGCCCGTCAGCTTGCTGATCCATTGCAGCGGCGCGGCAGCGGCCGGCTGCCTGGCGACGCTCGGCTTTGCAGCGGCGGCGGGCTCCTCGCTGCCAGACTGGCTGCAGCTCAGCACGGACTGGAGCTGGGGCAGCGACAACAGTGCCCAGAGTTGCCGCATCTCGATACCGGCATGTTCGGCCAGCGATCTGGCATCGATGGGCCCGCGCGACAGCAGCGCCAGCACGCGCATGTTCTGCGCGCTGTTGGCGCCGCCGGGCAAGGCGATCCAGGACTTGATCTGAAAGCGATGCAGGCAGCCAGCCCCCTGCTGCTGAAGCTCCTCCAAGGCGCGCTGCAGGCTCAGGCCTGCGCTGCTGCGGTGTCCAGCCCTCCAGTCCATGAGGAAAACCGCGGCCCGGTCGAGCATGTCGATCAGGTCTGACAACGTGAAGTCCACATCAAGATGTATTACCCAGCCCTGGGAAGAACGCCCCAGCGGCTGCATGGCAGGCTCGCCGCCGAGATAGACCACGCAAGGGGCTCTCGCCTCGGCCCTGGCCAGCAGGCTATCCAGCCCTTCGATCACCAGCACTTCGGCCGCATGACGCGGAACCTGACGCCAGGCGGAAAGCGACTTGCGCGCTGCGACGGCGAACAGCGCTTCAAAGCGCTGCTGCAAGGCAGGCGTCCAAAGTTCTGCGGCCAAGCTCACTTCACCGATGGTTCTCGCCATGCACAGCACCCTGACTGTTGAGGAAAAGACGATGGATCCCTCAACCATCGACAATTCGCTGGCGCTGTCGGGATCAAGGCCGGACACGATGCAATCTTCACGCTACACAACTAACACCTTATTACAACAATTATTCAAGTAACAGCAGAGCGCACGTGTAGGTGAAGGGCTCGCTGAGTCCCTGATTTTTGTCAGTTGTGAGCGCTGTCATCAGGGCTCTTTACAGCGAAGCGGTATGCTCCCAGTCCTTGTTTTTGATGATGGGTCACTCTGCTTCATGTCTGCTGGTCTCAACCTCGCTCAGCTCCAGGCCGTGCATTACACCGAAGGTCCATGCCTTGTTTTGGCAGGTGCCGGCTCGGGCAAGACCCGTGTGATTACGCACAAGATCGGCCGTCTGATCGAAACCGGTCTGGCGCCACGGCGCATTGCCGCTATCACTTTTACCAACAAGGCCGCCGCCGAAATGCGCGAACGCGCCGCAGGTCTGATAGGCCGCCAGGCCAAGGAGGTGCTGATCTGCACCTTCCACTCGCTGGGCGTGCGCATGGTGCGCGAGGACGGCCACATTCTCGGTCTCAAGCCTCAGTTCAGCATTCTGGACACCGATGACGTCACCGGCATCCTCAAGGACTGCGCAGGCGGCACCACCGATGTGGCGACGGCACGCCAGTGGCAGTGGACCATCAGCGGCTGGAAGAATCAGGGCTGGGACAGTCGCAAGGCCCTGGCCATGGCGCAGGACGACAACGAACGCAGCACCGCGCTCATCATGCAGCGCTATGAGGAGCGCCTGACCGCCTACCAGAGCGTGGACTTCGACGACCTGATCGGCATGCCCATGCGTCTGCTGCGCGGCCACCCCGAGGTGCGCGAGAAATGGCAACGCCTGCTGGGCCATGTACTGGTGGACGAATACCAGGACACCAATGCCACGCAGTACGAGCTGCTGAAATTCCTGGTGGGTGAGCGCGCCCACTTCACGGCCGTGGGCGACGACGACCAGTCGATCTACGGCTGGCGCGGCGCCACGCTGGACAACCTCAGGAAGCTGCCCGTGGACTTTCCGCAGCTCAAGGTCATCAAGCTGGAGCAGAACTACCGCTCCACCAGCGCCATCTTGCGCGCCGCCAACAATGTGATCGGCCCCAACCCCAAGCTGTTTCCCAAGACACTGTTTTCGGAACTCGGCGAGGGTGAACCCGTACGCATCGTCGACTGCGACACCGAAGAGCACGAGGCCGAGCGCGCCGTGGCCCGCATCCAGAGCCTGCGTGCCAATATGAACCCGCAGCCCGCGTGGAAGGACTTCGCCATCCTCTACCGCGCCAACCACCAGGCCAAGCCCTTCGAGAAGGCGCTGCGCAAGGCCAACATCCCCTACAAGGTCTCGGGCGGCACCAGCTTTTTCGACCGCGCCGAGATCAAGGACCTGTGCGCCTGGTTCCGTCTCTGGATCAACAACGACGACGACCCGGCGTTTCTGCGCTCCATCGGCACCCCCAAGCGCGGCATTGGTCACACCACGCTGGGCAAGCTCGGGGAATTCTCCGCTGCGCACAAGCTCAGCATGTTCGGCTCGCTGTTCAATGCGATGCTCCCGGAGGCGCTGCCACGCAAGGCCTTCGACAGCCTGCTGGAATTCGGACGCTACATCAACGACCTGGAATACCGCGCCCGCCACACCCTGGGCTTTGAAGCCTCACGCAGCTTTCTGATCGACTGGCTCAAGGAAATTGGCTACGAACAGTATCTGTATGACAGCGAAGACAGCGAGTCCGTCGCCGCCGCGCGCTGGAGCAATGTGCTGGAGTTCTGCGACTGGATGGCCCAGCGCGCCGGCGGCCAGATAGAAGATGCTGCAGGCGCCGGCACCCAGACCGAGGTCAAGAGCCTGCTGGAGGTCTCGCAGAACATTGCCCTGCTGTCCACCATCAGCGAGCGCGAGAAGGAGCAGGACATGGTCGTGCTCTCCACCCTCCATGCCTCCAAGGGTCTGGAATGGCCCCATGTCATGCAGGTCGGAGTGACCGAGGGCATGCTGCCGTTCAAGCTCGACGACGACGACGGCAAGCAGCAAAAGGTCAGCGATGAAACGGCAGCGCGGCTGCAGGAAGAACGCCGCCTGATGTATGTGGGCATCACCCGTGCCCAGCGCACGCTGGCCGTGAGCTGGACCAAGCGCCGCAAGAAAGGCCGCGAAATGGTGGCCTGCCAGCCCAGCCGCTTCATCAAGGAGATGGGCCTCGATGCAGCCACGGCCAAGGAAGACCCGCGCGAGAAGCTGCGCAAGCTGCGCGAAGAATTTGCGGCACGCAAGAATCAGGCGGCGCCGGGCGCCACCAACTGAAGACCCGAAATGACTTTGAGAACCTTGATATTCATAGCTGCCAGCGCTTTTTCCATCAATGCTTGCGCGCAGTTCGACGCCAAGCCCGCCAGCACTTGCACGCAAGACTGGCAGATGAGCGACAAGCAGCTGCAAGGCGTATGGACGGGCTCCGTCGCCGGCAGTGAGGAAACCGCCCGCATGGTGCTGGGCCCGCACCCCGAATGGGAAGGCAATGTCAAAGGCAGCATCAGCCGCCCGGGCAGCAGCCACCCCATGGTCGGCGATGTGAACGAAGGCACGGTCACGCTTGAGGAAAGCGCAGACGGCTCACGCATCACCTCCACCTGGCTGGGTGAGGTGGTCGAGGGCAGCTGCGGTACAGAAATTCACGGCAGTTACCAGGAGGGGGAAAATGATCCACCCCGCGCGTTCATCATGCGCAAGGCCCAACCCTGAGCAGGGTCGGGCCTTGTACTGCCTGTGCATTGATTGATCCCATGAGTATTCGCTTCTTCACCCAGTCCCCCCTGACCCTGAGCATAGGCTTGACACTGGTCGGCGGCCTGAACCCGGCCACCGCCAGCAGCGCGGAACTGCCGCCCCCCGAAAGCTGGCAGCAATGCTCTGCCACCACCAGCAACAATGATCGCCTGGCCTGCTTTGATGCCTGGGCACTCAAGCAAGGCCCGGCGGTTGCGCCACAGGCCACCGGTTGGAGTGCGCCTGCAGCCAGCGCACAAGCTGCGCCTGCTCTCACTGCCGCGACCGCCTCGGCCAACGACGCCGCGCCCGCCAGTGCGGCTGCGGCGACTGTCGCCAGCGCCGATAGAGGCCTGGGCCTCTCGCCCACCAACGGCGGCTGCCGCGATCCGCGCTACACCGAGGTCTCGCGCTACTTCGAGCTGGAGCCCGGTACGGACTGCGGCACCTTCAACTTCCGCGGCTATCGCCCCATGTCGGTCTCCGTGGTGGTGGGCGACGAGGTCAATCAGCAGCCCTATTCACCCAGCCGAGGCCTGGCAACCGAGCAGCCCTACCAGAAGCACGAGATGCGCCTGCAGCTCTCGGCCCGCACCAAGATTGCCTCCGGCCTGCTGACCGGCCCCACCTCGAAGGGCAAGGATTCGCTGTGGTTCGGCTATACCCAGCAGTCCTACTGGCAGCTGTTCAACGGCGATATTTCGCGCCCTTTCCGCACCACCGACCACGAGCCCGAGGTGTTCTACGTCTACCCGACGGACGCCCAACTGCCGCTAGGCTGGCGCTGGCGCTACTCGGGCATAGGCATAGCGCACCAGTCGAACGGCCAGAGCAACCCGCTTTCGCGCAGCTGGAACCGCTGGTATCTGATGACCGGGGCCGAGCTGGGCAACCGCTGGCAGCTGCATCTGAAAGCCTGGCAGCGCATGAAGGAAAGTGCGCTTGAGGACGACAACCCCCATATCCAGGACTACATCGGTCGCGGTGAAGTCAAGCTGGGCTGGAACGTCAACGAGCAGAACTACCTGGGCCTGACCGCACGTGGCTCGCTGGGCAAGGGCAAGGGCTCCGGTCGCATCGAGTGGCTGCGCACTCTGGGCGAAGGCTGGAACGGCGGCAAGAGCAATCTGCGCCTGCATGTTCAGCTGTTCAGCGGCTATGGCGACAGCCTGATCGACTACAACAACAAGCGCACGGTACTCAGCGTGGGCCTGAGCCTGCTGGACTTCTGAAGCCGGCTTGGCCCTCGGCCGCTGGGCCGAGCCGTGATTTACGCCAGAAAACCAGAAGCCCGGGCTTGAGCCATCAGTAGTTCGGTGAACCGCGCATAGCCTGCGGCATTGGCATGCACCTGATCGGCGCGCAAGGCACTATTGCCCAGCACCTCGCTCCAGGCATCGGGCAGCAATGCCACCCGGTTTTCCTTGGCCAAGGTTTGGTAGATGGAGTGATCCTTCATGCGCCCCGTCAGCGCGGCACCCAGGCTCAGCTCCGGCACGGCCACCAGCAGCACGGGCGTCGCCCTTGCTTTGCACAGCTGCAGCATGCGCGTGATCTCGCCTTGCACAACTTGCTCGCTCCTGCGCTGCAGCCAGTCGTTGCCACCCGCGCACAGAATTGCCAACGATGGCCTGTGCTCATCGAGCAGCCCCGGCAGACGGTCCGCAATCTGTTTGCTGGTCTCGCCCGAAACACCGGCATTCACCACCTTCCAGCCCGTGCGCTCGGCCAGCAGGCTGGGGTAGCCGGCATCTGCATTGGCGCCAACACCTTGCGTCAAGGAGTCTCCAAGCGCCAGCACGGTAGCACCGGCAGGAACGGCAGCGGCCTTGGGTGTCTTCTTGCCACAGGCACTTAGCAGCATGGCGCCACCCGTCAGCAATGCTGCGGCACGCATGCCTTGAAGGACATGGCGTCGGTACGGGTCAAATATCGGTTTCATGGCATCTCACAAAACAGCGGGTTTGCAACGGCTGGAGGGCAGCTCCTTGGGCCTGAGGATAGCTCAGCCTCTGCCGCCCCTATGCAAACCGCGCTGCACCACGGTAAAACTGCAAAGGCAGCAGCCGTAAAAAAACCACTGCGCCCAAGGCCCAGCGGCTATGCGTGTGCAGATTGCCAATCAGTCGGGCACGACTGCCGTCACCTCGATCTCCACCTTGGCCCGGTCCTCGATCAAGGCCGCCACCTGCACGGCCGTCATGGCCACGTTGAATGAACCAATCAGCTCGCGATAGGCCTTGCCGATCTCGGCCTGCTGTGCCAGATATTCCTTCTTGTCGGTGATGTACCAGGTCATGCGCACGATATGTTCGGGCCTGGCTCCACCGGCCTGCAGCACCTCGACGATATTGTGCAGAGCCTGTCTGGCCTGCGCCGCGAGGTCGTCGGTATGAAACCGGCCCTCGGCGTCCCAGCCAATCATGCCGGCCACATAGATCTGGCGGCCGCTGACGGCTACGCCATTCGCATATCCCTTGGGCCGAGGCCAGCCCGGAGGCAGCAGTACTTGCATGTTCAACTCCTGTTTTCTGTTGGATTGGATGAACTTTGCCAACGCTCGATTGCGTGGCGGATATGTTGCGGCGCAGTGATGGCCTGATGGGTTTGAAGACTGGTGAAGACCAGCACTTTCTGCGCCCTCACACGCAGCTGTCCGTCAGGGCCTGTGCAGTCCACATCGAGTGTCAGCGAACGATTGCCCAGTTTGGCAGCCGACAGGCCCAGCGCCACAGTTTCACCCATGCGGGTGATGGCGCGAAAATCGCACTCCAGGTGCACGATGGGCAGACCCACCTTGTCCTTGTGCACCATGTCCGCATAGCTCAGGCCAAGTGCGTGGTTGAACCAGTCTTCGACCAGCCCGTTGAACAGCACCAGATACTGCGGAAAGAAGATGATGCCCGCCGGATCGCAGTGCGCAAAACGAATCGGCGACTGCGTCACAAAGCGTTTTGAAGCCATTGCCACTTCATTCATACCCAAACAGCTCCTTCAGCAAAATCTGCCTGCAGCGCTTTTCAATCAGCGCGTGCAGCTTTTTTAAAAACATAGCAATCAGGTTTGATGCAGGCGAAAGCGCTGCAACTTGCCCGTGGCCGTGCGTGGCAGTTGATCGACGAACTGTACGGCCCGTGGATATTTGTAGGGTGCGACCTGGCTCTTCACAAAGTCCTGCAGCTCCATGACCATGGCATCGCTGGCCACATGGCCGGCACGCAGCACCACAAAAGCCTTGACGATCTGGCCTCGCTCGCTGTCAGCCACGCCAATCACCGCGCATTCCGCCACAGAACCGTGCTGCATCAGGGCTTCTTCGACTTCAGGCGCGGCGATGTTGTATCCGGCCGAGATGATCATGTCGTCGGTGCGTGCCTGATAAACGAAATAGCCATCGACATCCATCAGATAGGCATCGCCCGTCAGATTCCAGCCCCGGCTCACATACTTGGCCTGACGGCTGTCGTTGAGATAGCGGCATCCCGTGGGTCCCTGCACGGCCAGTCTGCCCACGGTGCCGGGCGGTACCTCGAGCCCCGCATCATCCACCACCTTGGCACGATAGCCGGGCACGGCCTTGCCGGTGGCACCGGGACGAGCCTCCTCTTCGCGGTGCGAGATGAAGATGTGCAGCATCTCGGTGGAGCCGATACCGTCAATGATCTCAATACCGGTCGCCTCCTTCCACAGCGCTCGTGTGGAGGCGGTCAAGGCCTCGCCCGCCGACACGCATTTGCGCAACCGGGTGCGGCGGATGCGCTCGCCCTGCTGGGCCATCACACGGTAGGACGTAGGCGCCGTGAACACCACACTGGCACCAAATCGCTCAATGCCATCGACCAGTTGCACGGGGCCGGCTTTCTCCAGCAAGGCCATGCTGGCACCGATGGACATCGGAAACAGAACCTGCCCACCCAGCCCGAAGGTGAATGCCAGCGGCGGGCTGCCTATGAACACATCGTCGGCATTGGCACGCAGCGTATGCACGGGCCAGCAGGCGCAGACCGCCATCACATCACGATGAAAATGCATGGTGGCCTTGGGCACGCCCGTGGTGCCCGAGGTGAAGCCCAGCAGGCAAGTATCGGTCGCGGCGGTTTCCACGGCCTGGAAGTCATCGCCCGCCTGCTCCATCAGGCGCTCCAGTGCATCGGCTTGCACACTGTTGAAATAGCGCACGGCCTTGAGCGTGCTGGTTTTTTCCTGTGCGCCCTGTACCTCGGTGCGCAGCGCCGCATCGCACAACGCATGGCTGACTTGCGCTATGTCGATGATGGTGGACAGCTCCTTGGCCCGCAGCAGCGGCATGGCGGCCACGGCAATGCCCCCGGCCTTGATGACGCCAAACCAGCAGGCCACCATCATGGGGTTGTTGGGTGCGCACAGCAACACGCGATTGCCGGGCTGCAATCCCAGCTCCTGCGTCAGCACATTGGCGATGCGATTGGCCTTGAGCTGCAGATCCGCATAACTCCAGCGCAGGCCTTCGGCCTGAATGCACAGGCGATCACCGCGCCCCTCGCTCACATGTCTATCCAGCAGCTCCACGGCACAGTTCAGGCGCTCGGGGAACCGCAGCTCGGGCAGCTCGAAAATGAACTCGGGCTGCTGCTCGGGTGGCGGCAGGTTGTCGGCAGCAAAGGTATCGATATGCGCGGTGTACGACATGACTCACACTCCTTTTGGCCAAAACAGGCTGATGTTCTTTTTGGGGTGAGCGCTTTCAGCCATGGTTTTTGATGAGGTCACGACCGATGATGAGCTGCTGCACCTCGGTCGCGCCTTCGTAGATGCGCAGGGCGCGAATCTCCCGGTAAAGGCGCTCCACGGGCTGCTCGCTGACCACGCCCAGGCCGCCCCAGATCTGCACGGCGGCATCGATCACCTGCTGGGCGTTTTCGGTCGCCGTCATCTTGGCCATGGCGGCTTCCCGTGTCACGTTCTCGCCTTGGTCGCGCAACCAAGCTGCGCGATAGGTCAGCAGCGCCGCGCTGTCGATCTGCGTGGCCATCTGCGCCAGCTTGGCCTGGGTGAGCTGGAAATCGGCCAGCACGCCGCCGAACATCTTGCGGCTGGTCGCGCGCTGCAAGGCCTCATCCATGGCACGACGCGCAAAGCCCAGCGATGCGGCGGCCACCGAGGTGCGGAACACATCGAGCGTGCGCATCGCCACCTTGAAGCCCTCGCCCGCCACGCCAACGCGCTGAGCGGCAGGTACGCGGCAGTTCGAAAACTTCAAACGCGCCAGCGGGTGCGGTGCGATGACGTCGATGCGCTCGGCCACTTCGAAGCCCGATGTGTCGGCGTCCACAATCAGCGCGGACAGGCCGTGCGAGCCGGCAGCCTCGCCGGTACGCACAAAAACGACATAGAAGTCGGCGATGCCGCCGTTGGAAATCCAGGTCTTTTCGCCGTTGATCACATAGTGATCACCTTCCAGCCTGGCCTCGCAGGCCATGGCCGCCACGTCCGAGCCGGCGTCGGGCTCGGACAGCGCAAAGGCCGAGATCGCATCGCCCCTGGCCACCAGGCTCAGATAGCGTTTTTTCTGCTCCTCGCTGCCCGCCAGAGAAATCGCCCCCGAGCCCAGACCCTGCATGGCAAACGCAAAGTCGGCCAGCCCGCTATGACGCGCCAGAGTCTCCCGGATCAGGCAGATGGCTCTTGTATCAATATGCTCTGCGGCACCGCCATAGGCCGTGCCCGCAACCGCATGACGCAGCCAGCCAGCCTCGCCCAGGGACTTGACCAGTTTGCGGCATTCGGCATCCACATCGGGGCCATGCGCATGTGCAATGCTCTGCCTTGCCCAGGCATCCAGCGACTGTGTCAGACGTGCGTGATGGGGCTCGAAAAAAGGCCACTTCAGATAGCTGGTGTCTGCCATGTCAGTTTCCTTGAAAGACCGGTTTTTGCTTGGCGACGAACGCGTGATAGGCACGCGAGAAATCCTCGGTCAGCATGCACAGCGCCTGGGCCTGCGCTTCGGCTTCAATCGCCTGCTCAATCGTCATGGCCCATTCCTGGTGCAGCATGGTCTTCGTGATGCCGTTGGCAAAGCTGGGCCCGGCGGCCAGATCGGCGGCCAGCTTCTGCGCATCGGCCGGCAAGCTCTCGGGCTCACACAGACGGTTGAAGAAGCCCCAGCGTTCGCCCTCCTCGCCGCCCAGGCTGCGTCCCGTATAGAGCAACTCACTCGCACGGCCCTGGCCAATGATGCGCGGCAGCATGGCGCAGGCTCCCATATCGCAGCCCGCCAGCCCCACGCGGTTGAACAGGAACGCAGTCTTGCTGCGCGCAGTGCCAAGGCGCATGTCCGAGGCCATGGCCATGATGGCCCCAGCACCCGCGCACACCCCATCGACTGCCGCAATGATGGGCTGCGGACAGGCCCGCATGGTCTTGACCAGCTCGCCCGTCATGCGGGTGAACATCAGCAGCTCGGGAGCCTTGAGCGCGACCAGCGGACCGATGATTTCATGCACATCACCACCCGAGCAGAAGTTGCCGCCCGCGCCGACCAGCACCACGGCCTTCACATCCTGCGCCCACTTGAGCTGATGAAACAGGTCGCGCAGCTCGGCGTAGGAATCAAACGTCAGCGGATTCTTGCGCTCCGGACGATTGAGAGTGATGGTTCCCACGCCATCTGTCACCTGCCACTGGAAATGCGTGGCCCTATAGCCCGCCAGCAGCTTGTGATTGCCAGCTTGCAGCGCTGGATCGATTGCATATTCACTCATGTCTGTCTCCAAAAATCCGGGTCACATGACTTCGCCACCAGCGACGGCTATGGCTTGCCCGGTAATACTTGATGCGCCTCGACCACATAGCCACAGCACGGCGTCAGCCACCTCGTGCGGCTGTACCAGGCGGCCTTGGGGGTTGGATTTGACGAACTCAGCCATTGCCTGCTCTGGTGTGCGGCCGGTCTTGGCTACAACGCGGTCAATGCTGGTTTTGACAATCTCGGTTTCGGTATAGCCGGGGCAGACGGCGTTGACGGTGATCCCGGTCTTGGCGTACTCCAGCGCCAGGGCTCGCGTCAGGCCCACCACGCCATGCTTGGCCGCTACATAGGCCGCGACATAGGCATAGCCCACCAGTCCTGCCGTGCTGGCCATATTGACGATGCGACCCCGGCCTGATGCCAACATGGCCGGCAGCACTTGCTGAATGCAGTACATGGTGCCGCTGAGATTGACTGCCAGCATCTGCTGCCAATGCGCGGCATCCATTTTCATGAACGGTGAACTGCCGGCCTGACCTGCGTTGTTGATCAGGATATTGATAGCACCTTGCGCAGCCGCTGCCTTTTCAAACGCCGTTTTCACCTGTGATTCATCCGCCACATCGGCCAGCACCATCTTGCATTGAACGGGGTGCTCTTGCACCAGTTTCTGCAGCGGCTCGGCGCGACGCCCCAGCACCGTGACGCGAGCGCCCTGCTCCAGCAACTGGCGTGCAATCGCCTCGCCAATGCCTTGGCCCGCGCCCGTCACCAGCGCATGTTGATCGTTCAGATCGCCTGTCATTGAACTCTCCAGACAGCTGGCCCACAAAACTGGCGCACTCCAGCCCGCGGCAGCAGAAAAGGGACCGCCCCGCAGTGTGGGCTGCGTCTTCGCGGGTTGAGAGCGGGGGAAGGCGCGAGCCGACTCGGGGAGTGTTTCATTTGGCTGCGGCTTGCTGCGCTTTCTCGCGCTCGAACAGGGCTTCCATCTGGCGCTTGCCCTGGAAGTATTGTTTGGGCCAGACGATAGGCGTGTAGCCAATCTTGGCGGCCTCGGTCAGCGTCCAGGCCGGATTGGCCAGATGCGGTCTGGCAATCGCGCACAGATCGGCACGCCCTGCGGCAATGATGCTGTTGGCATGATCGGCCTCGCTGATCGCTCCCACAGCCATGGTGGCAATGCCAGCCTCCTGTCGGATGCGGTCGGCAAACGGGGTTTGATACATGCGGCCGAACACCGGCTTTTCGAGCTTGCTGACCTGCCCCGACGAGCAGTCGATCAGGTCGGCACCCGCAGCCTTGAAGGCCTTGGCAATCTGCACCGCATCTTCGGGCGTGATGCCGCCCGGCACCCAGTCATGGGCAGAAATGCGCACGGACATGGGCCTGTCCTGAGGCCAAACGGCACGCATGGCCTTGAACACTTCCAGCGGGAAGCGCAGACGGTTTTCCAGGCTGCCGCCGTATTCATCACTGCGCTGGTTGGTCAGCGGCGAGATAAAGCTGGATAGCAGATAGCCGTGCGCGCAGTGCAGCTCCAGCCAGTCCACGCCGATGTCGGCCGCCATGTGCGCAGCATGCACAAACTGCTGCAGCACCTCATCCATGTCGGCGCGTGTCATGGCCCTGGAGATCTGGCTCACTCCCTGCAGATATTGCTGCTCCGACGCGGCCATGATGGGCCAGTTGCCCTGCTCCAGCGGCAGATCCGTACCTTCCCAGGCCAGCCGCGTCGAGGCCTTGGCACCCGCATGGCCGATCTGCATGGCGAACTTGGCATCGGTGTTGGCGTGAATCCAGTCGCTGATGCGTTTCCAGGCCTGCTTTTGCCCAGCACTATAAGTACCCGGGCAGCCGGGCGTGATGCGCCCCTCGGGGCTGACACATGCCATCTCGGCGAACACCAGACCTGCACCACCGAGCGCACGCGCACCCAGGTGAACGAGGTGAAACTCACCAGGCACGCCATCAACCGCAGAGTACTGCGCCATGGGTGAGACCACGATACGGTTCTTCAGCGTGAGGCCGCGCAGGGTATAGGGCAGAAACATGGGCGGCGGCGCCTTGGCAGCGACCGCGACCCCCTCTCTTTCGGCCAGCCATTTCTCATAGCCGCCAAGCCACTGCGCATCACGCAGGCGCAGGTTCTCATGGCTGATGCGCTGACTGCGCGTGAGCATGGAGTACATGAACTGCTCGGGCTCCAGCTGGTCGCAATAGCGCTGGCCGCAGACCTCGAACCACTCCATCGCATTCCAGGCTGCGTTCTGAATGCGCAGCGTCTCAACGCGACGCGCTTCCTGATAGGCCGCCAGCACCTCGGGAATATGCCCAGCCGCATCACCCCGCTGCTTGAACTGGCGTGCCAGCTCGATCGCATCCTCGATCGCCAGCTTGGTTCCTGAGCCAATCGCGAAATGTGCCGTATGCACGGCATCGCCCATCAGCACCACATGGCTGCCCTTGGGGTTTTTCAACCACCACTGGTCACAGACCACGCGCTGAAAATTGATCCAAGCCGAGCCGCGCAGATGGCGGGCATTGGTCATCAGTTTCTCGCCCTGAAGATTGTCCGCGAACAGCTTTTCACAGAAGGCAATGGACTGCTCTTGATCGGCGGTGTCGAGGCCGCTGGCTTTCCAGCATTCCTCCGTGGTCTCCACGATGAAGGTTGAGGTCTTGTCGTCGAACTTGTAGATATGCGCCTGAAACCAGCCATGCGGCGTGCGCACGAAGTCAAAGGTGAATGCCTCGTAGACCTTGTTCGTGCCCAGCCAGATATAGCGATTGGGGCGGGTGACGATATTGGGCTTGAAGATGTCGGCGTATTTGCTGCGGATGCGCGAGTTCACGCCATCGCAGGCAATCACCAGGTCGGCATCCGGATAGTCCTCGTCGCTTTGCGCATCGGTCTCGAACACCAGGTTCACACCCAGCTGTTCGCAACGCGCTTGCAGGATATTGAGCAGATGCTTGCGGCCAATCCCCACAAAACCATGCCCGCCGGAGCGAATCTTGCGCCCTTTGAATAGCAACTCGATATCGTCCCAATGGTTGAAAGCCTGCTCGATCTGCGCGGCTGTCACCGGGTCCCAGTCGCGCATATTGTCCATGGTGGCATCGGAGAAAACCACGCCCCAGCCAAAGGTGTCGTAGGGCTTGTTGCGCTCCACCACCGTCACCTCATGCGCAGGGCTCATCTGCTTCATCAGCAAAGCGAAGTACAAGCCGGCGGGGCCACCACCTATGCAGACAATTTTCATGACAGTGATCCGTTCCTGGCTTTTCAAAAATTACTTTATACCTAAATTATTAATGCATGAAATTTTCACTAAAATCCGGCCAAACCCTGAACCCAAAGCACTCTAGTTTGCGCACCATGCCAACCATGGCCCAACACAATCCGGATTTTTCCATCGACATGCCCGAAGCCCCGGGACGCGAGGCGGGCCTGTCCCACTCCGACCATCAGGCCGTGCGCCTGTGGCTGCGCCTTCTGACCTGCAGCACACAGATCGAGCAAGTCATTCGCAGCCAGCTACGCACAGAATTCAGCACGACATTGCCTCGTTTTGACTACCTGGCACAGCTCAGCCGCTTTCCCAAAGGTCTGCGCATGAAGACCCTGTCGGAATATCTGATGGTGACCGGCGGCAATGTGACCGGACTGACCGATCAACTGGTGGCCGAAGGCTGGGTGGAGCGCGTGGCTGACGAGGAAGACCGCCGCTCCATGATCGTGCGCCTGACCCGCACGGGCAAAAAGCAGTTCAAGGCCATGGCTGCCGCGCATGAGCTATGGCTTGAGCAGTTGCTGACTCCACTGGGCAGCAAAAACGCCAGTGATCTGTACGAGCAACTGGGCAAGCTCAGGCAGGTGCTGAGCTCGCCAGATAGTGCCTGAGCCCGAAAAAACACCGTTTTGTGACAATTTCATGGAGAATGCCCTGCACGCAATCCTGCGTGACACAGGCTTGGGGGCATGGTTCATGGATTTACTGCATCTGCGATATCGGCTCAAGTCCGGGTTCTACTATCTCTACGACATGCGTGATGCGCCCAACGCCATCACGGGAGAGCGCCCCTATCGCCTCAAGACCGAGCTGGTCGCCATCGCGTTTGACCGGATCACCGGTCGCGTGCACCAGCATGGTCACCCCACCCGCATTCACTCCTGGGCCATGGGCGCGCAGCGCCGTCTGCGCATGGCAGGAGACTGGGAAGGCGCAAACCGGCTGGTCGTGGTCTCCGGCCCGCTGCCCGAAGAAGAAATCAACAAATGCCTGAGCGTGCAAGGCTATTGCCGCTGGATGCTGACGCGTCTGGCAAACATGCCACATGGCAAATTTGCAGCCCATCGTGCAGGCAGCCGCAACAGCTGGCAAAGACGTGAGTCCGGCCAGCAGCGCCAGGCTGCCTGATTTCCACTCCAATCTCCGCCAGCTCTTATTAATCAAGCGCAGAGCGCCATCAAATCAGGATTCAGCCTCTTCAGCGGAGCTGTCATCCGCCTCGGTCACCTCGGGCATTTTCACAATCGTCACCGGCAGCCGACTGTGTCTGGCCACCTCGCGTGAGACCGAGCCGATCAGAATGCTGCCCAGGCCGCTCTGGCCCGTGGCACCGATGATGATCTGGTCGCATTCATTGCTCTCGGCAATATCGATCAGGGTATTGGCCTCTTCGCCCAGGCTGATCTCCACTTCATAGGAGGCCCCGGCCTCCTTGAGAAGATCCTGTGCAGGCGCCACCAGATCCATGCCGGCTTCGATGCTGGCGTTGGCAATCAGGTCTGAATCTGTGGTTGCAAGCTCCAGCAGCGTGGCCTCCTTCTGCACATGAGCTATCACAAAGTGAGCATCCAGTCCGCTCTGTAAAAGCTTGATGCCGTGACGTACGGCCTCAAGTGCGACATCCGATCCATCCACCGCAATCATGATCTTGAGCATGGCAACCTCCTGTTCGTCTTGCGCACCAGTGTAGGCGCAGGCTGCAAAGACGGGTTGCGAATCTGGGGCAAGCACCGGCTATTGCAGCAGTGCTTGCGGGCATCTGGGAAAATAGCCGGCTATGCTGCAGTTTGACCTTCTCAAGACCGACCCGACCAGCCACGCGCGCCGTGGCACCTTGACGCTTAACCACGGAAAGGTCCAGACCCCCATCTTCATGCCCGTGGGCACCTATGGCACCGTCAAGGGCGTGATGCCGCGCAGCCTCGAAGAAATGGGCGCACAGATCATCCTGGGCAACACCTTCCATCTGTGGATGCGTCCTGGCCTGGACATCATGAAGTCCTTTGGCGGTCTGCACGACTTCGAGAAGTGGGACAAGCCCATACTGACCGACTCGGGGGGCTTCCAGGTCTGGTCGCTGGGTGCCATGCGCAAGATCACCGAGGAAGGCGTGCATTTCCAGAGCCCCGTGAACGGCGACAAGCTGTTCATGTCGTCCGAGGTCAGCATGCAGATCCAGACGATTCTGAATTCGGACATCGTCATGCAGCTCGACGAGTGCACGCCCTACGAAACCAACGGCAAGAAGACCACCGAAGCCGAAGCGCGCAAGTCCATGGAGATGAGCCGTCGCTGGGCCAAGCGCTCCAAGGAGGAGTTTCAGCGCCTGGAGAACCCCAATGCCTTGTTCGGCATCGTCCAGGGCGGCATGTACACCAATCTGCGCGAGGAATCGCTGCAGGGTCTGCTGGAAATCGATTTCCCCGGCTATGCCGTGGGCGGCGTCTCTGTGGGCGAGCCCAAGGACGAGATGCTGGAGATCATGGCCCACACGCCGCATCTGCTGCCCGCCAACAAGCCGCGCTACCTGATGGGCGTTGGTACACCCGAGGACCTGGTGCAAGGCGTGGCCGACGGCGTCGACATGTTTGACTGCGTGATGCCTACCCGCAATGCGCGCAACGGCACCATCTTCACGCGCTACGGCGATCTGAAGATCCGCAACGCTCGCCACAAGGTGGATCACCAGCCCATAGACACCACCTGCACCTGCCACGCCTGCGCGGGCAAGAGCGGCGTGAGCTGGGACGATGGCGGTCGCGACGGCTTCAGCCGCGCCTATCTGCATCACCTGGACCGCTGCGGCGAGATGCTGGGTCCCATGCTCACCACCATCCACAATCTGCACTATTACCTGAACCTGATGCAGGAAATCCGCAACGCCCTGGACGCCGGCACTTTTGCACAGTTCCGCGCCCAATTCAAGGCCGACCGCGCACGCGGGGTCTGAGCCACCCATCGTCTGCCGCAGCAGAACCTCCCAAAAGCCAGAGCGAGTCTCTGGCTTTTTTCATTCGGCGGTTGACATCCCGTATGCCTGGAGTCCGGCAAATGAAAAACATCGTCAATTTCGCTGCTTCGGCAATCACTTTTCTGTATGTTTTTGTTAAAACCACAACATTTGACGGCAACAACAGGCACTTTTGGCGATTGAGATCGAATTCCCAAAGAGCCACTGAAGAAAGCTCCACGAAACGCTCGCGGCCCCTCTCTCATGACCGAAGCCTCCGCATCCAAGCCAACGCCGCTGCTGCAGACCGCTGCCCCCAGGACATGGGCAGCGGCGCTCGGGCTTGGGAGCCTGGTGTTTCTCGCCGCCTTGCTGGGCATACTGGGGCGCCCCACTGGATTTCTCTCGGCGATCTGGCCCGCAAACGCACTGCTGCTGGGCCTTTTGCTGCACCGCCCTGACTGGCTGCGCCCGAGCTCGGTGCTGGCGATTTCGGCAGCCTATATCGCAGCCGATCTGCTCACAGGCAGCCGGCTCGATGTGGCAATCCTGCTGAGCCTCGCCAATATGGCCGGTGTGGGCGCGGCCTGGGCGCTGATGCACAGGCAGCGCCATGCCACTTTGTTCATGCAACGCCAGTCCTCCGCGCTGCTGCTGTTTGTGGGCAGCGGCCTGGGCGCACTGACGGCCGCACTGCTGGGAGCGCCGGTGCTGAGCGCCGTTTTCGGGACGCCGCACTGGCAGGCCTTTTCCATGTGGCTGAGCAGCGAATGGCTGAACTACATGATGTTTTTGCCCATTGTCCTGGCCTGGCCGACACGCAAGCAGCCAGTTGGGCATCTGGGCGAGCCCTCCCCCTTGCGCCGCATCCTGCCTTTGCTGTCTGTCATTGCGCTGGAAGCCATCAGCTACTGGATCAAAGGTCCCGGCTCGCTGGCGTTCTCGCTGCCGGCTCTCATATGGTGCGCGCTGAGCTATCGCATCTTCAGTCTGACTCTGATCACGGCAACACATTGCCTGAGCAGCATCATTTTCATTTCGCTGGGCACGCTTGAATTCACACCCGCACATTTTCTGGAGACTTTGTCATTGCGCGTGGGGCTATGCATGCTGGTGCTGGGCCCACTTGCGGTGGCAGGATCGCATATGGCGCGCAACGAGCTGATGCAAAAGCTCAGTCATGCCGTCAACCACGACTTTCTGACCGATATGCTGGCACGCGGTGCCTTCATGAAGCAGGGGCAAAGAATACTGGAGCGTTGCCGCCAGGATGGCCAGCCCTTCGCCATTCTGATGCTGGATCTCGACCATTTCAAACAGATCAACGACAGCTTCGGCCATGCGGGAGGCGACCAATTGCTGCGCAGCTTCAGCCAGACGTTGACCCAGGTGCTGCGCGCTCAGGACATCGTGGGCCGCATGGGAGGCGAGGAGTTCGCCGTGGCTCTACCCAAGGTGGACGCAACCGCTGCCCAGGAGATCGCCAAGCGCATCAATCGCGCCATCCGGGAGCTGCGCGTGTGCATGGATGACAAGATGATGAGCGCCACGGTCAGCATAGGCCTGGTCCATACCAGCCGACTGCAAGCGCATCAAAGCCTGGACCTGCTGCTGCAGCAGGCAGACCAGGCTTTGTATGAGGCCAAGGCCGCCGGGCGCGATTGCGTCGCGGCGCAGCTTCGCTGAGTGCGACACGCCACTGCGCCCCCGACCAGCCGGTAGCCCGGCCCACGGTCATCCGAGCTCGCCAGAGCCGGATGCGAGCGGTGCCGCCACCGCCGTGTCGGGACGCGGCAGCGTCTTGCTGGCTGCAGCGCCACAGCTATGACAAAAGCGTGAGAACGCGCTCTTGCGGGTATTGCAGCTGCCACAATGGTCGAACAGGCCGATACCGCAATGGGGGCAGAAGTCGATCTCGGTGTTCTTGAGATCCACTGGACGCTCGCAGCCCGGGCACACATTCTTGGACAGACGCTCCAGCGCCACGTCATAGCTCAGCTCCTCACGGCGCTGCTCTTCGGGCAAGGACTCCTGCAGCTTCTGCTTTTCCAGATAGCGGTTGAGCGCCAAAATGGCATATCGACCCAGCAGCACCGTCACCAAAATGCCCACGATGTAGCGCACATAGCCGCCGTAGTCGGGCAGGTAAGGCACCAGCTCGACAAAGAAGGCGAACAGCGCAAAAAAGATGAAGCCCCAGACAAAGGGCCACCAGGTGCTCTTGCGCTTCTTGGCAAACAGCCAGCCCGCCACACCCAGCAGGGGCAGGGTGATGGCCAGGCGGAACAGAAACACGCGCAGTTCGCTGGCACGCATGGCGGCTTCATATTGGGGATAGGCCTGCTCGCGCAGACTGCTCAGCTCCGCCTCGGCGTTGGAGACGGCCTGATTGGCCTCCAGATGGGTCTGTGCCTCTTTCTCGCGCTCCTGGCGGGCCATGTCCTCGGCCTGCTTGAGCGCATCAAGCGCCTTGCTGCGCGCGACCAGCTCGGCGTCCTGCTCGGGGCGCTCCGTCGCCCGGCGGGTCGCGACCCAGTTGTCAAAGGTGTCGCGCGCCGACTGATAGCGCGCGCGCTCGGCATCGAACTTGAGCTGAGCCCTGTCCAAAGCCTTCTGGGTCACGCCGGCCGTCTTCCGGGCCTGGTCGATTTCGGCCTGCACACGCTGTGCATCGGCCTGCGGAATAAAGGACTCCACCTCCAGCGAGCGATTAGGCTGCGGCAGATTGCCCACCACCAGTCCACCCAGACCGATCAGGAAGAAGGCAAACACCAGCGCCACCAGCCAGAGGCCGCGGCGAAACCATTTCTCAGGCAAACGCAGAGACTTGCTCATTTTCAATTACTCCAAAAACGTAGCGCCATGCGCATACTTAGCAAGGCCTTGAAGCTAACAAGACTCAAATTCACTGCACAGTACGCACGGCCGATGCCATTTGCGTGCGCTGCAGCCACTGGACCACGGAGTCCACGGTCACCGTCTCTATGCGGCTGGCAAAGCGCTTTTCATTCGGATGATCGTCAAACGCGATATTGGCAGCCGTCATGCGCCCGCCCATTCGCGAGAACGCCCGAATGATGAGCGCGCTGGGCTCATAGCCCTTGGACTGCAGCCAGGCCTGAGCCTGTGCGCGGTTCTGAATCGTTGCCGGCTCCATGGCAGCGGCCAGCGTCTCGGTCGCCCATTGGTTCGACTGCTGGTATTTGCTGCTCCAGACATAGCTGACCATGCTGTAGGGCTCGTTTTGCAGGCGCAGCACCGTGGGAGCGCTCAAGAACTTGAGCAGGGCCTGCTGCACCGCCGGCGTCGGGATCTGAATGGCGGCTTCGTAGCGCCACATATCGTCAAGAAAGAACTCGCCCAGGCCCTGGCGGTAGATATGGCCGGATGCAGTGCCGCACTCGTTGAGCTTGTGCGCCACGCGCCAGGGGCCGGCGGGTGTTCTATAAGCCCAGCCATAGTGCGAGTACTTGAGATCGTATTTGCTCAAGTCCTGCCCTTGCCGAGCCAGCAGTACGACCTGGGTGCCGTTCTTCTGAAACTCGGCATCCAGTGCCTTGGCGGTGCGCGCGGCCAGATTCAGCCCCTTGGCCATGACATCGGCAGTCAGCGGACGGGCCTCACAGCTGCGGCCAGCCTCTGCCGAGCCTGCCCAGGCAATCAGCGCGGCGCCCAGCGCCAGCACCACAGGGCCGGGAATGGGCATGCCAGTGCGTTGAGCGGGCGCCATGGCGTGTACAACGCTTGTCGGTTTCTTGATCATGCGAGCCTCCAGCTTCTTGAATTACAGACGCTCGTTGTGCATCAGCGCCTTGCCGATTTCATTGGGGATGAAGGCCAGCACCTTGCCTGCAGTGGACAGAATCACGCCGGCCGCCGTGGCGCTGGTCTCCACCACCGTGCCCACACCGACCGACAGGGCACCTGCGGCCTGGCCGGAGACCTTGACCACGGCCGAAGTGCCATCAGCCACATTCTTGAGCACATAGGTCACGCCTGTGGCACTGCCCTCCACCGCCTCAACGATCACGGATGCACCTGCCGCCGACAGAAACAGGGGTATTGCCACGACTTCCTCCGAAGCGCCACCCGATGCCACTGCAACCACCGATGCCACAGGCAGGGCCGACAGCACCAAAGAGGCTTCGCTCTGGGCGTGGACCGCACTGCCGCCCAGCAAGGCACAGGCCGCGCCCAGGGCGCACAGGCTGTTGCGAAGAGGACGGATAAAGGTCAGGACGTTGATCACAAATGGCTCCCGGTGGTTTTTGAAATGGACCGCGATTTGCATGCGGCGACGAACGAATCATCCATGCGCCCGAAACTTCGGCCCTGTTTTTTGTCAAAATCAGCAAGCGGCAGGTCTCGCAGTATCGCAAAGCGATACTTCCCGCCCGCTGCCAGCCCTCAATCCAGCTGCAGCTTGCACATCTTGCCCCACTCCCACGCCCACAACTTTCAAAAATCATCAGGCAATCCATGCGGCTTCACTCTCAGACCTTCACCCTGCACAGACCTTCACGCCGGCAAAGCCGGCATGCGACAGCGCTCGCCACGGCCATGTCCGCGCTAGCTGTCTCGGCACTGGCGCAGGGCAGCTGCATCCCCGCTTTTTCGCAGATGCCGCCGGGCCCGCTGGGCGGGCCCTGGCACTTTGCCACCCTGCCCAACAAGAATCCGACGGCATTCAATGTGGTGGAGCAGGATGGCGGTCATGTGCTGCGCGTGAGCACGCAGGACGCCTACGGCAATATGGTGCACGCCCTGCACCTGGCTGGCGCGCCCGATCTGCAGCTGCAGTGGCGCTGGCGCGTGGATCAGCTGATCGACAAGGCCGATATCAAAACCAGAGCCGGTGACGATGCGGCGCTCAAGCTCTGCGTGTCCTTCGACTTTGACAAATCGCAGCTGAGCTTTGGCGAACGGGCAAAGCTGCGTCTGGGCAGAATCAGCACTGGAGAGGACATTCCGGCCGAGACGCTGTGCTATGTCTGGGACAACAAGCAGCCCGCAGGGGCGGTCATGCACAACGCGTTCACGCATCGCATGCGCTATATCGTGCTGCAAAGCGGCAGCACGCACAAAGGCCAGTGGGTAACGGAGCAGCGCAATCTGACGTCCGACTATCTGCACGCCTTTGGCGACGAGTCCCAGGCCATGCCCACCATCATCGGCGTCACCGTCTCGGCGGACTCGGACAACACCCATGGAGAAGGACTTGCCTACATGGGTGATATCCGGCTCACTCCCTGATCATCCAACCTCAACGCCTAAGCAGTTCCGCCACGTTGTGCTGCAGCAGGGCTGGCGTGACCGCAGCCGCCGCCACAGGCTCGCCCACCTCCAGCCCCACACGGTTGAACAGGCCGCGGCGCAGCGGCTTGACCATGGCCACATTCCTGCCGCCGCGCAGCTCGATGCGGCTGAAGTAGGAGCCCCAGAGATTGGTCAGCGCCATGGGAATGACGGGAACCTGCAGGCCGTCGTCTCGCGCGTGGTCGAGAATCTTCATGATGCCGCCCTTGAACGGCTGCAGCTGGCCGTCAGAGGTGATGCCGCCCTCGGGGAAGATGGCCAGCAGATCGCCCTCGCGCAGCACCTCGGCAGCACGTGCGAACGCGGCCTCATAGGTGGCTGGGTCATCCTTGTGGGATGCAATCGGAATCGCCTTGGCCAGCTTGAACAACCAGCCCAGCACCGGTGTCTGAAAGATGCGGTGATCCATCACGAAGTGGATGGGGCGCGGGCTGGCCGCCATGAGCAAGATGGCATCGACAAAGCTCACATGGTTGCAGACCAGCACGGCCGCGCCATCGCGCGGAATATGCTCGTCGCCACGCACCTTGAAGCGGTAGACAAAGTGGGTGATGACCCAGGCCACAAACCGCAGCAGATATTCGGGCACCAGCAGGAACACATAGAGCGCCACGATGGCGTTGGCGATGCCGGTGATCAGAAACACCTGGGGAATGCTGCAGCCTGCGGCCAGCAGGGCACCGGCCAGCACGGCCGAAGCGATCATGAACAGCGCGTTCAGGATGTTGTTGGCCGCGATGATGCGCGCGCGGTGCGTGGGCTGGCTGCGCATCTGGATCAGCGCATACATGGGCACGCTGTAGATGCCCGCCGACAGCGCCAGCAGGCCCAGGTCCAGCATCACGCGCCAGTGCCTGGGCTCTCCAAAAAAGGCGCTCACGCCCATCAGCTCTGAGGGCGGCAGGGAACGCGTGGCGAAGAACAGATCAATCGCGAACACGCTCATGCCGATCGCGCCCAGCGGCACCAGGCCAATCTCCACCTGTCGACGGCTGAACACCTCGCACAGCAGCGAGCCAATGCCTATGCCCACCGAGAAGATCACCAGCAGCAGCGATGCCACATGCTCGTCGCCATGCAGCACCTCCTTGGCAAAGCTGGGAAACTGCGAGAGAAACACCGCGCCGAAGAACCACATCCAGCTGATGCCCAGCAGCGAGCGGAACACCACGGGCTGCTGACGCGCCAGCTGGAGGTTGCGCCAGGTTTCGGTGAACGGGTTCCAGTTGATCACCAGGCCCGGATCGGTGGCCGGCGCATGGGGAATGAACTGTGCGCAGATGCGGCCCACGACCGCGACGGCCACGCAGGCCATGGCCACCTGCATATGACCGACCTCGGGCACGGCGATCAGCAGGCCGCCGGCGACCTGCCCCAGCAAGATGGCGACAAACGTGCCCATCTCCACCATGCCGTTGCCGCCCGTGAGCTCCCTGTCGTTGAGCACCTGGGGCAGGTAGGCAAACTTGACGGGGCCGAACAGCGTGGAGTGCAGCCCCATGAGGAACACGCACAGCAACAGCACCGGCACATTGGCCTGGATGAAGCCCCAGGCCGCGATCAGCATGATGGCGATCTCGAGGTTCTTGACCAGACGGAACATGCGGGTCTTGTCCCACTTGTCGGTCAGCTGGCCCGAAGTGGCCGAAAACAGCAGATAAGGCAGGGTGAACAGCGCACCTATCACCAGGCCCGCCATGGAAGGCGGCAGCCACGAGACGCTGAGCTGATAGGTGACCATCACCGTGAAGGCGAACTTGAAGAGATTGTCATTGCCCGCGCCGGCAAACTGCGTCCAAAAGAACGGCGCAAAGCGGCGCTGGCCCAACAGGGCAAACTGGTTAGGGTGGGCATGCTGCTGTGCAGCGGCGGCCGTATGCACGGTCGGCGTGGAATTCATGGATCTCTCCCTGTGGCGCTGCTGGCATTGTGCCAACTTGCCCGGATTTTTTTGTAGGTTTTATGCCGCTGGCGCTTGATGAACATGCGCCAGCCGCTATGAATATTACGACTCGCGCCACTGCTGCAAGGCACGCAGCACAGGCCATGCTGCGGCGGCGGCCACCCAGTGCTTGAGACTGTGGCCGGAGATTGCGTGCGCGGTCACATCAAATACATCGCCGTCCGACAACTCCAGCAGCTTGGCCACGAGGTACAGACCGATCACCCAGCCCAGCCCTACGGGCAGCGCATGACGATGCGGCGTCGCAAAAGCCAGCCACAGGAGAATGAGCATGCCGCCGCCCTGCACCAGCACCCAGGGCAGCACGTTGCTGGTCTGCGCCCAGACTGCCACGCTGACGGGCGCCGCCACCAGCAATATCGCGGCAGTGATGCGGGCGCTGATGTCGTCAATGCGCGTCTGCACCGCCAGACCCAGCAAGCCGGCGAAAGCCAGGCTCATGCCCAGCCGGTCCCAGACCAGGCTCGAGTCCTGCGGCGCCCAGTGGTACCAGGCCGAGCCCGCCCCCGAGCACAGCAGGCCCGCAAAGAACAGAGCGCACAAGGCACGCGCCGTGCCATTGAGCTTCTGATAGTCGGCACGCCACAGAGCAAGCCCGCCCGCCAACCCGGCCAGCACAAACCCCAGATTGCTCAACACATCGGCCGCATGCGGCAGGCCCAGCCAGCCGCGCCGGTCGGCAAAGGCGTGATAGTGCTCGGGCTGGGCCATGCCGGGCATCAGCAGCGCCAGCGTGAACAGCAAGGCCATGCCCCCAAACAAGGCAAAGCGCTGCTCCAGCGTGCCCGAGGTCTCGGGGCTCGCCATTTCCACGGCCGCGATCGGTGAGTTGTGCAGTTGCATGGTGCTTCCTGTGTGTGTTTGCCGCGCAGTATGAAAATCCGCCGCTTCAACGGCATCGATCTTCTAAACTTGCGCCATATCGCTGCACTGCCAGTACTACCAACCGATACCATGAGCACGACCGCCGATCTCGTCACCGCCATCAAGAAAGAACTCAAGGCCGCGCAGATGACCTATGCCGACCTGGCCCAGGCCATAGACATGGCCGAATCCAGCGTCAAGCGCATGCTGGCCAAGGGCGACATGCCGCTGTCGCGCATCGACGAGATCTGCCGCGCCCTGCACCTGGACTTTGCCGACCTCGCGCGCAATGTGGCCGACAGCCGGCCGCTGCTGCAGCAGATCACGCGCGAGCAGGAGGTTGCCGTGGTTGCCGACCGCAAGCTGCTGCTCACGGCCATCTGCGTGCTCAGCCAGTGGACGCTGGAGCAGATCGTCGCCACCTACCGCATCAGCGAGCCCGAGGGCATCGGCTATCTGGCGCAGCTGGACCGCATCGGCATCATCGAGCTGCGTCCCGGCAACCGCTACAAGCTGCGCCTGGCCAAGACCTTCCGCTGGCAGACCAACGGCCCGGTGATGGACTTCTTCCGCGAGAACGCCGTGCTGGACTACTTTGGTGGCACTTTTGCCGGCGAGGACGAGACCATGCTGCTGGTGCATGGCTCCGTCGCCCCCAGCCTTGCGCCCAGCTTCGTGGAGCGCATTCAGCGCATCGGTCAGGACTTTTCGCAGCAGCATCTTCAGGATCAGCGCCTGGGCCCCAACAAGATCGAGGGCTACACCCTGGTGCTGGGCATGCGCAAATGGGAGCTGCCTGCCTTTGCGGCCTTGCGCAGGTAGACCGTCACTCCCAAATATGTAGCTAAATGCGCTTGCTGCATCTGCATCAACCGCCTGTTTTATACATTCTTCACCAAGCAGACACACAAGATTGCAAGACTTCGCACAGCGGCAACCCACGGTTGACGCTGGCCTTCCAACATGGAGCCCAAGGGATGCCTGGACCACCGGCAACCCGCTACCCATGAAGGAGGCGTATATGCTGACAATCCGCAACACCATCCATACCGTCGCTGCCGCAGGCGCACTCGCCTTGCTGGGCTTTGCCGGTAGTGCACAGGCCCAAAGCGCTTACTGGGCGGGTGCCGGCCAGGGCACCTATGTGAACGTGCAGTTCAACGCACCGCCCCCAGTCCGCTATGAAGCCGTACCCGCTCCGCGCCGTGGCTATGTCTGGGCTCCTGGTTACTGGGAGCCGCGCGGCCACCGCCATGTCTGGCGCGCCGGCCACTGGGTGCAGAACCGCCCCGGCTATGTGTACCGCCAGCCCGTCTGGGTACAGCACGGCAAGCGCTGGGACTACCGCGCCAGCCGCTGGGACAGGGATGGTGACGGCGTACCCAACCGCCATGACCGCAACCCCCACAACCCCTATCGTCGCTAAACCACTTAGACGATTGAGGTCCTGATCGCTCCCTCCGCTGGCCCTCCGAGTCATCACTTTCCAGCGGATTTCAGCCCATGTCTCGCAAGAGAACTGGGCTTTTTTGCATTAACCCCACGAGCTTAATGCTGCATAAGCATATAGAAGCAAAGCATTAAATTACGGACACAATTCACAGCATTCAAGGTTCCTCTGGACAAGTCCCATCATGCGTTTGCTGCCCCGTTTCATCTCCGGTCTTGTTGCCACAGCAGCGGCCACCGCCCTGTTTCCCCTGGCCAGCCAGGCGGCCGACCCCGGCGCCGCCAGCTATCCGCACCAGCCCATCACCATGATCATGGGCTTTAACGCCGGATCGGGTGTGGATGTGATCGGCCGCGTGGCGCAAGAGCCCCTGGGCAAGATTCTGGGCCAGCCCGTCATCATCGACTACAAGAGCGGCGCCGCCGGCAATATCGGCAGCGAGTTCGTGGCCCGTGCCAAGCCCGATGGCTACACCATCTACTTCGGCACCGCCGCCACCCATGGCAGCAATGCCGCGCTGTACAAGAAACTGCCGTTCGACGTGGAGGCCGACTTCGTGCCCGTCGCTCCGCTGGTGGACGTGGCCAATGTGCTGACCATCAATCCCAATGTGATCAACGTCAAGAACCTCAAGGAGTTCGTGGACGAGGTCAAGGCCCACCCCGGCAAGTACAACTACGCCTCCACCGGCAACGGCGCCGGCACCCACATGGCGTTTGCCGAGTTCAACTCGCGCCTGGGCCTGGACATGGTGCACGTGCCCTACAAGGGCGGCCCCGAAGCCATCACCTCGGTGCTGCGCGGCGAGACCTGCTGCATCATGAACCAGGTGCAGACCGTGCTGAGCCACTACAAGGCCGGCAAGGTGCGCCTGCTGGGCGTGACCACGTCCAAGCCCGTGGAAGCCGTCAAGGAAGTGCCCACCATTGCTGCCAGCGGCCTGCCCGGCACCAAGGGCTTCAACAGCTCCATCTGGTTCGGCATCTTCGCGCCCAAGGGCACGGACCCGGTCATCATCAAGAAGCTCAATCTGGCCGTCAACGACGTGCTCAAGCAGCCCGAGGTGCGCGAGCGCTTTGTCTCCCAGGGCAACACCATCCGCGAAGAGACCCCCGAGCAGTTCAAGAAAACCGTGCATGAAGACCGCATCAAGTGGGCCAAGGTGGTCAAGGATGCCAAGATAAGTATTGACTAACACCCCCTGAGCGGCCCTGCCGCTCCCCCCTCTGTCTACGCGCTGCGCGCCAAGGCAGAGGAACGACACCCTCGGTGCAGGGCGGCCCGTCCTCGGTGTCTCTCTCTCTTGGTCCTGCTTCGAGTTCAAGCAGTGTTAAGTTATCGGTGTTTGTTTGATGCGTCTGCGGCTCAAGCCTCAGACGCTTTTGGGTTTTAGCTATGTCAATTTCACCTTCTACGACAGCCGCCGCCACGGGGCTGGCAGCGCTGGAAGAGCGCCTGCGTGACGACTTCGTCACTCTGGGCTGGCCTGCCAAGGCCTGGATTCCTGCCTCCACGCGCAAGGGACTGCCGGTGCATGACGTGCTCGTCATCGGCGCCGGCCAGGCCGGCCTCGCGCTGAGCATGGCGCTGCAGCAGGTCGGCATCAAGCCTGTGCTGCTGGACAGGTCCGCGCCGGACTTCGAAGGCCCATGGGCCACCACGGCGCGCATGGAAACCCTGCGCTCGCCCAAGGAGCTGACCGGCCCCGCCATGGGTGTGGCAGCCCTGTCCTTTCGCGCCTGGTTCATCGCCCAGTTCGGTCTGGATGCCTGGACGGCGCTGGACAAGATCCCGCGCCTGCAGTGGATGGACTATCTGCGCTGGTACCGCCGCGTGACCAACGCCGATGTGCGCAACGGCCATGAAGTCATTGCCGTGCGCCCGCAGGCCGATGGCGTGGTGGAAGTCGATGTCAAGGCCAATGGCGTGACCGCCACCTGGCAAACCCGCCGCCTGGTGCTGGCCACGGGCCGCGACGGTCTGGGCGGTGCCACGGTTCCCGCCTTCATGCGGGGCGTGGACAGGAAGTTCTGGGCCCATTCCTCCGACGCCATGGACTACGCCACGCTGGCGGGCAAGCATGTGGGCGTGGTGGGCGCCGGAGCGTCGGCCATGGACAGCGCCGCGACGGCTCTCGAACACGGCGCAGCCAGCGTGGACATGCTGATCCGCCGCCAGCAGCTGCCACTGGTCAACAAGTCCAAGGGCTCGGGCGTGCCCGGCCTGACGCATGGCCAGTACCTGCTGCCCGATGCCTGGAAATGGCGCATCCGCCACTACATCAACGCCCAGCAGGTGCCGCCGCCGCATGGCAGCACGCTGCGCGTCTCGCGCCATGACAACGCCTTCTTCAACCTGGGCTGCGCCGTGCAGGCGGTGGAGAAAGCGGGCGACAAGCTGCAGGTGCAGACCTCGGCCGGCGTGTTCGTGCTGGACTTTCTCATCGTCTCCACAGGCTTTGCCATCGACTGGAGCCTGCGTCCCGAGTTTGCCGACATTGCGCCGCATGTGAAGCTGTGGAACAGCCGCTTCACGCCCGAGGCCGGCGATGAAGATGCCGAGCTGTCGGCATCGCCCGATCTGGGGCCGCTGTTCGAGTTTCAGGGCGACCTTCCCGGTCTCGACCGGATTCACTGCTTCTGCTATCCCGCTGCACTCTCGCACGGCACGGTGTCGGGCGATATTCCCGCCATCAGCGACGGAGCGCGCAAACTCGCGCAAGGTCTGGCCTCGCTGTTCTACCTGAACGATATCGAGCAGCACTTTGCCAAGCTCAAGGCCTATGCCGAGCCCGAACTGGACGGCACGGAATGGACCGCCGCCGACAGCGCTGTGCGCATCCGGCAGCTGCAACCCTAAATCAAGAGACTTCGCATGACAGACACCATCGACCGACTGGCCGGCCTCGAACAGGGCAGCCCCACATTCACCACCCGCCACGAGCGCGAGAAAGTCGCTCTGGCCACCCAGGCCTGCGAAGACCTGCTGCTGGGCAATCAGCTGGACAGCGATCTGACCCAGGCCGAGCGCCTGGTGCTGGCCGCCGAGCAGGCCCGCGTCAGCGGCGTGAACGTGCTGGAAGCCGAATACCGTGCACGCGCCCAGGCCCTGGGTGATGCCATCACGCCCGAGCTGCGCTCCCTCCTCGATCAGCCCGGAGCGCAGACCGGCAATGCACGCCTCGATGCCATGCTGCACTTTGTGCGCACCCTGGCCCTGAACCCAGCCCAGAGCGATCAGGCTGCGCTGCTGGCCATTCCTGCCGCCGGTCTGTCGCTCAACGACACCGTGCTGCTGGCCCAGCTGATCGGCTTTGTGGCCTACCAAGCCCGCCTGCTGGCGGGTGTGAAGGCCATGGGCGAGCTGGGCGGCGTGACCGAGGCGCCTGCCGCCCAGCCTGCCGATGCTGCGCCCTTTGTACACCCTGCCAACCTGCCGCCGCCCGGCGAGCCGCTGCGCCGCAACGGCTTTACCAGCGAGACGCTGGACTGGAAGGCCTGGCTGCAGGTGCTGGACCCCGACACCGCCACGCCCGAGCAGCAGCAGGTGCTGGAGGTCAGCCACCCCAAGGCCAAGAGCATGGACTTCTACCTGCTGCTGGCCCGCCAGCCCCAGGTGCTGCTGGAGCGCTCCCAGGCCTTCAACGCCATCATGTATGCGCCCGGTGGCCTGTCCCGCGCCGAGCGCGAAGTGGCGGCAACTGCCGTTTCTCGCTCCAACGGCTGCGTGTACTGCGCATCGGTGCACGCACAGCGCTTCGAGCAGCTGGCCAAGCGCAACGATGTGATGGCCCAGCTGTTTGACGAGCCCGACACCGCCGGCACCAATGCCCGCGAGCGCGCCATCATCCAGGCCTCCCTGGCACTGACACGTACGCCGGGCAGCTTTGGCAAGCAGAATCTGCAGCCGCTGCGCGACGCCGGTCTGTCCGATCTGGAAATTCTGGACATGCTGCACTCGGCCGCACTATTTGGCTGGGCGAACCGCCTGATGCTGAATCTGGGCGTGGAGCTGTATTCAACCCCCTGAGCGGCTTTGCCGGGGCGGCCCCGCCGCCTCCTCTTTTCTCTGCGCGCTGCGCGCTACGGGAGGGGGACGACCGCTTCGCTGCGCGGCGGCGCTTGCTTGCCATGTCTTTGTGGGGCTGCGCCGGTTTCGGGGCTGCCCATATTTTTGATAGCTGCTTGCGCTTTCCAGCTAAGGATTTCAGCATCAATTGATTCTGAAATCCTTTTAAATAAAGCGCTAGCAGCTATCAAATTTAAAGCTATTTGCCGGTAAACACCGTCAGCACGCCGGCCAGCTGATGCACATGCGCATCCATCAGCTGAGTCTCGGCCACCAGGCCGATCAGAGGCACCGGCCCCAGCGCATGGCGCAGCAGCTTGAGCTCGGCATCGGCGCCGCCAAACAGCTCGCTGCCACGCCCCTTGCTGCTCACATAGATGGCACCGCGTATATGCTGCGGCACGGCCGCTTCGGCGATGGTTTCGGGGCCGGCATCGGCAAAGTCCGGCTGCAGCGCATCTTTGAGGGCCGCGCCCATCTGCATCAGCTCATGGCGTGCCGCGCTGCTCTGGCGCTGGCAGAAGATCACCGTATGTTCGGCCTCCACGGGCGACGACAGCGCAACGCCCTGACGTACCGGATCCAGCCCCACGATATGCAGCACCTGGGCCTCGTCGGTCAGCGCGCCGCGCTCCAGGCCCCGGCCCAGCGGGGCAATCGCGGCCTGGGTCTTGCGCAGCTGCGACAACGCCGCCTGCCAGCCGCCACCAGCGCTGGGGCTGGCTTCCACATCCAGCATCTGCAGCAAGCGGGGCAAGGCGGGCTCGCCTTCCAGCTCCAGCACCACCGGGCCTCTGGCATCGGTAATCGCAAGTCCCCCGCCCAAGGGGGCACAGCCCTGCGCCAGCCTGGAGATGCAGGCCACGTCGGCATCGAAGGCCACCCCCGAAAAGCCGGCATGAAAGATGCCGACGCTGGCCTGGGCACGCAAGCGGGGCAGATCTTCGGCGCGGCAGGCGAACTGCACGCCCTGCTCGCTGCTGAGCGCCCCGAACAGATTTCCCGAGCTGATGCGCTCGGACAGCTCCAGCAGCAGCTCTGCCAGATCGGGCTGGTCGATGCTGGAGTGCACCAGGGCCGAATGCGCTTCAAATCCGGCTTCGGCGCCGCTTTGCGCCAGCGGCGCGACACCGGAGTAGACGCGGTAATGGGCGGCGGGCAGGTCAAGCAGCATCACCGCCAGCGAGGAACTTTCGGAATACTCATGCTCCATGGCCAGCACGGCATGGCCGGAGCTGCCCACCCAATCCGTGACCTGGGGCAGCTCGCGCGCCAGCAGCGCCAGCAGTTGCTGCGAATGGGGCACCAGGCCCTGGGCGATATAGATCAGCCCCAGGCGATGCGGCTGCAGCGACTGGCGCAGCAGTTGCTCGCGCAGTTGCAGCACGACTTGCTCTGCCGCAGTGCGCCAGTCTTCATGAGCGGCATGAGCGACGGGAAACAGTGACATAAGCCCTCCTGTTCTTGCTGGAGCGTGGATGCCTTGCAACCACGATTTTCCACCTTAGCGGGAAGGGTTTGCTCAGGGCTTGCGCGAGGTAGCAGAGGTTTTGGCTGCCGTCTTTTTGGCGGCAGGCTGCTTGGAAGCCGTTTTTTTAGCGGCTGCCGTCTTGCTGGCTGCCGTTTTTGGCTGACCGGTCTTGACCGCCGCCTTGCGTGCAGGCCTGGGCTCGGCTGCCGCAGCGCTCTGTGCCGCACTTTTTGCTGCTGCAGCAGCGCCAAGGCCGCCTGCCTGGGCCATCACCTTTTCCATGGTGGACTTGGCAAAACCGCTGGCCATCTCGGTCGCGCGCTGGGCAGCGGCCAAGGTCTCGGGGGGAACAGGCTCTGCCATGGCCTTGGCCGCAATCTGCTGGAACTGCTGGGTCAGCGCTCCCCACCATTGCATGGCCTGGCTCAAGGCAGCCTGGGAAGGCCGCTCGGCCTGGGCCTTGGCATCCGCCTCGCTCGCGGCGGGCTCTGCCTCGGGCTCCGACACTGGCGCCGCTGATGGCTCTGGGGCTGCCGCCCTGGCCGAGGCGCTGTCCATGGGCCAGCCGGTATTGCCGGTCGCAGCGGGCTCTGCCTGCGCTGCACCGGGGAAAGGAAAGGACTTGGCCAGCTCGCTCATGCTGACATTCATGTCCTTGAGCGTGGACAGCGTCATGCGCTGCACTTCCAGCGCCTGGATCGTGGCAGCCAGGGCGCGGCTGTTTTGCTCCAGCCAGAACTGCACGGCCTTGAGCTCGGCAATGCGCTTGTCCACCTCCTCCACGCTCACCGTGGGAGCCACCCATTGCGGCACGCGGCCCAGGGGATTGGCCGCAGCGCCAGCGCTTTGCGCCAGCCCCTGCAGAAAGTCAAAGCCGGGAATGAATTTGCCGAAACCAAATGCCGATGCGTCACCGCTCATAGTGCTCTCCACTGCAGGGATGGATACCAGAATCCGCATCCGGTCAGGGCCGGATGCGGAACTAGCTTACTGCACTTGCGATGTTTGCTGCAAACAAGGGAGCAGGCAGCAACCCTGGCTCAGGGCCTCAATGCTGATGCGCACCATGGCCCATGTGCTGGTGCCCGGCACCGGCCGCCGCTGGGGCCGTCGCACGCACCGGCAGTTCCAGGCTCAGGCGCGAGAGGGCGCCCTTGGCATCCTTGAACACCAGGGTCACGGGCACCTGGCTGTCCTTGACCAGCGGTGCCTTGAGCTGCTGCAGCATCAGGTGATAGCCGCCGGGCTTGAGATCCACGGCTACGCCCTGGGGCAGATCCAGCGACTCGATGGCGCGCATGCGCATCACATCGCCCTCCATCTTCATCTCGTGCACCTCGGCCACAGCGGCGGCCGTGGTTTCCACACCGACGAGCTTGAGCGGCTCCTGGGCCGTCAGGCGCATAAAGGCCCCCGAAGCCTGCTGACCCGCCACGCTGGCGCGGGCCCAGGCATTTTCAACCTTGACATGGGCAGCATCGGCATGAGCCCAGGCGGCACCGGAAACCAGCAGCGAGCCGACCAGCGAACCCAGGGCCATCACGGTAAAACGACGCATATTCATGAAACCATCTCCATTCAAAAATTCAGTCTGGACTTACGCAAACAAGGGGGCATCAGGATGATTTCCTTGAAACAAAGCCCTTGCTTGAGCCTGTTTTGCGTAAGTCGTGTCCATCTCAAAGCGACCTGAAGCGCCTGAGCATCAAGCGCCTTCAGCCATGTTTTTCAGGGTTTCAAAGGGCGGCGCACGTACCGGCGGCAGGGTGGAGACAAAGGCTCTGTGAGCGACATCGGCCCAAGGCCGGGCATCGACAACGGCGCGGTGAATGCCCGGATCTGACCGCTGCGCGGGCGGCGGCGCCAGCAGCGGCAGGCACAGCGCGCAGTCGAGCCCATGCGCAGTGGCGGCATCGTCGCTGGCGGGGCTGGGCACCCAGTGGGTGCTGCCGCCGGCCGTGCACACGGCCTCCCAGCCGGCAGGCGGCGTGGCCCGCGCCCAGGGCGTGAGCACGCTGACCAGTAGCACGCAGAACCACGCACCCAGCACCCGGCGCGCCAGCAGAGCTGCCGGTCGGTGCCGAGGATGGAATGAGCGCCATTGCATGGAGCGATTGTAGAAGCCGGCCCGCTATCCGGTTGGCGACGCAGGGCTTGCGCCACTTGCCTCTACGATCACTGGCCACGTATACCTATTCACAACCACCGATCAGGAGACAAGCATGCTGACTTTGTGCGGATTTTCGGCCAGCAACTACTACAACAAGGTCAAGCTGGCCTTGATGGAAAAGCAGATTCCCTTCGCCGAGGAGCTGGCCTGGCTGGGCAGCACCAACCCCGAGGAATCACCGCTGGGCAAAGTGCCGTATCTGCGCACCCAGCATGGTGCCATCAGCGAGTCCGACGCCATCATCGAATATGTGGAAACACTGTCCAACAAGGTGCCGCTGTTGCCCGCAGACCCGTTTGGTGCCGCCAAGGTACGTGAGCTCTGCGTCTATCTGAATCTGCACCTGGAGCTGGTGGCGCGCAACCTCTATCCCCAGGCCTTCTTCGGCGGCAAGATCAGCGACGGCGCGCGCGACAAGACGCTGGAGCAGCTCAAAAAGAACATTGCAGCCTTTGCCAAGCTGGCCCGCTTCGATACCCCGTTCATCGCGGGCGACAGCTTCACGCTGGCCGACTGCAGCGCCATCGTGCACCTGCCCCTGGTCAGCAGCGCCTGCAAGATCGTGGGCGGCAGCGACTTGCTGGCCGAGCTGCCGGTGCGCGACTATCTGGCGCGCATGAGCGAGCGCCCCACAGTGCAGAAGGTCAACGCCGACCGCAAGAGCAATACCGAAGAGCTGATGGCACGCGTGCAGGCCAAGGCTGCGCGCTGATGCGCTAAGGGTCTGGTCCAGCCTGGCCTAACCTGGCAGGACCGGGCCCGCTGATGCTACGCTTGAGGCCATCATGCAAAGCGCTTTTCATCTCGCCTACCACGTCACCGATCTCGACCAGGCCCGCCGCTTCTACGGCGGCGTGCTGGGCTGCCGCGAGGGTCGCAGCACCGACACCTGGGTCGATTTCGACTTCTTCGGCCACCAGATCTCCCTGCATCTGGGCCAGCCCTTTGCCGTGAGCAACACCGGCAAGGTCGGCAACCATATGGTGCCCATGCCCCACCTGGGCGTGATCCTGCTCAAGCCCGACTGGCTGGCCCTGGCCGAACGCCTCAAGGCCGCCGGCACGGCCTTCATCCTGGAGCCGCAAGTGCGCTTCGAAGGCGAGCCCGGAGAGCAGTGGACGATGTTCTTCACCGACCCCTGCGGCAACCCGATCGAGGTCAAGGGGTTTGCCCACTGGGACGCGGTTTACGAGCACTAATCCCCCTGAGCCGCTTCGCGCCTTGCCCCCGAAGGGGGAAGACGAACTTGGCTGCTGGGCGGTCCTTGCTGGCCGTCACGCGCGTGGACTGCGCCTGGACTGCACCAGCAGCGATCAAGACAGGTCCTCACCCATAAGCTACTGAGCACGTTCCATGAATCCCAGCAAACCGCTGCTGCGCTGCGTGGGACTGCCCATCGCCGACACTAGCAGGCCGGGCACTTCGGTCCACAGCGAGAACGCCTTGCGTGCGCGCGTGATGCCGGTATAGACCAGCTCGCGGCTGAGCACATTGCCGCCCTGCGCGGCCAGCACCAGCGCCGTGTGCTCGAACTCCGAGCCCTGGCTCTTGTGCACCGTCATGGCAAACGCGGTCTCCACATGGGCCAGGCGCGCCGTGCTGACATGGTGCAGTTGCTCGCCCTGCATGAAGTACACGCGCAGCCGCGCCGGGTCGGCAAAGCTGGGCAAGGCCATGCCGATGTCGCCATTGAACACGCCCAGCTGCGCATCGTTGCGGGTGACCATCACCGGACGGCCCATATACCACTCGCCCTCCTTGCGTATGGCGCCCATGGCCTGCAAGGCCTGCTCCACCGCGCGGTTCAGACCCGCCACACCCCAACTGCCATCGCGCACGGCGCACAGCAGGCGGTAGCGGTCGAAGGCGGCGAGCACGTCCCTCACCCATTGCCGGTGCTCGGCCTCGGTAGCAAAGCCGCGCTCCTTGCCCTGACCATGTTGTGCCAGCACCTCGGCATAGGCAGCATAGCTGGCCATACCGCCACGGCCCTGCACGGCGCTACGCACAACGGCATCGACATCACCGCCTTCGCGCGCCCAGAGTTCGGCATGCAGACCGGCCTGGGTCTGCGTGCGCAGCAGCGCCATGGCAGCCGGTGCATCGCCGGCATTCACGGCCTGCGCCAGCTGACCGATAGGGCCGCCAAAGCGGCGGCTCTCGCGCAGCATGACGGTGTGCTGGGCCAGCGGCAAGGCCCTGGCTGACGCCAGGTACTGCGCTGGCAGGGGCTGGCCGGTCACGCGCTCGGCATAGGCTGCGGTGTCCGGTGCGTAATTGCCCCGCTGCGCATCGCGGCACAGATCGCCCAGCACGGCACCGGCCTCCACCGAGGCGAGCTGATCCTTGTCGCCCAGCAAAATCAGGCGCGCCGTGGGCGGCAGGGCCTGCAGCAAGGCGGCCATCATCTCAAGGTGGATCATGGAGGCCTCATCGACGATGAGCACATCCACATCCAGCGGATTGCCCGCATGGTGGGCAAAGCGCCGCGTGTCAGGCCTGGCACCCAGCAGCGAATGCAGGGTGCGTGCCGCCCCCATGCGCTTGACCAGCGCTTCCAGATCCAGCTCGCGGCCCACGGCCTCCTTGAGCTCCAGCAGCGAGCTGTCGATGGACTGCTTGAGCCGCGCCGCCGCCTTGCCAGTTGGCGCAGCCAGCGCCACGCGCAGCTGCGTGGCATCGGGCGCCGTGGCAAACAGCAGCGCCAGCAGGCGCGCTGCCGTATAGGTCTTGCCCGTGCCCGGCCCGCCGGTGATGACGGACATGTGCCCGCGCAGCGCCAGCGCGCAAGCCAGCTTTTGCCAGTCCACCGCATTGGCGGCAGCGGCGGGCGAGCTGAAAAGCAGCCCCAGCCAGTCGCGCACCCTGGGCTCGTCCAGCGCCGCTGCATCGGCCGCCGTGCGCTGCGCCATATGCGCGGCCACGCTGCGCTCGTAGTCCCAGTAGCGGCGCAAATACAGCAAGGGCGCAGCGCCGTCCAGCAGCACCAGCGGCTGGCCTCGGTCTGCCACTACCGCTCCCGGCTGCACGACACGCACCACGGGGCTGCGGCGCAGGGCCTGCAGCCAGTCAGCCAGCCGGCCGGGCAATGGCTCCCATAGCGATTGCTGCAGGCGCTCGGCCTCCTTGGGCCAGGCAAGAATCTGATTGGGATCGCCAGCCAACGCCTTCAAGGGCAGGCAGCTATGGCCACGCCCTTCCATCTGCGCCAGCACGGCAGTGGCCACCAGCAGCGCAGGCCCGGCTTCGGCGTCCTGCGCAGCGACAAAGGCCGCCAGGGCGCTATCCAGGCGGCGCAGCAGACCCGCATCGGCCAGTCGCTCCAGCGCGGCCAGCCAGTCCGTGGTGCTCAGTGCCATTGAGTCGCCATCCGTGGGGGCTGCAAACAGGTCCAGCGTCTGCAGATCGGCTTTGCGGCGGCCCTTCATGACTGCTCCTCCTTCGATTCTTTCTCGCAGTTTCCAAGCAGCGCCTCAAGCCCGTCCAGCAGCGCCAGCGGCGGCTTCAGCACATGCATGCCGGCGGCCTCGCCATCAAGACCGCGCAGGAAGAAATAGAGCGCGCCACCCAGCTGTTCGCGGGGGTCGTAAGCCGCGCCCAGCCGGCTTTGCAGCAGGCGGTGCAGAGCCAGCAGATACAGCGCAGCCTGCACGTCATAACGGTGCGCGAGCATGGCCTGCTCCAGCGCCTGAGGGGCGTAGGCATCGCCGTCCTGGCCCAGGTGATTGGTCTTGTAGTCCAGCACCCAGTAGCGGCCGCCATGGTGAAACACCAGGTCGGCAAAACCCATCAGCATGCCGTGCAGCTCGCGCTCGGGCAGCACCGGGCGCGGCTGGCCGGGCAGGATGTGCTGGCGGCACAGCGCGTCGATGCGCGGTGCCGACAGGCGCCGCGCCGGCAGCCAGAACTCCATCTCGGGCAAGAGCGCATCGCCTTGGCCCAGTTGCGCCAGCGAGACACCGAGCGGCGCCAGCGGCTGGTGCACCACGGCGCGCAGCCATTGCAGCACATCGGCTGCCTGTTCCTTGCGGCCTGCGCGCTCGCAACGGCGCAGCAGGCGGGCCGCCAGGGGCTCACTGCTGTCGGGATCATCCTCGGGCTGCAGCGCAAAGCCCTCTGCGGCCAGCCATTCCAGCTGGTCGTGCAGGAAATTGCCCACCACCGGGCCGCGCATGAAACGGTGCCACACCGCAGCATCGCTGCGCGCGCCGGCGGCGAGTCTGCCCCAGGTGGGCAGGGCGGTCATGACATCGTTGATGGCGCCCAGGTCCAGCGCAGCTTCACCCGCCTCCTGGGCCTGCAGCGCACGCTCGTCCTCGGCCGGGCTTTGTGCGGCCACCGGCAGGACCGGCAGGCCGGGTGCGGCCATGGCGCGGGTCAGCGACGAAAAGCTGCCAATGCCCCAGCGGCGGTCGAACTGCGCCTCGTACACGGGCGCAGCAGCCAGGGCGGGCAAGGCCTGCGCGGGAACATGGCGCGTGGGCACAGGCAGTTCGGCCGGCAGATCCACCACGGCGATCTGCGTGCAACGCTGGCTCAGGGCCTGGATACTGGCGCGCCAGCCGGCTGCGGCCTGCGAAACATCTCCGGCCAGCAGATAGCCCGCCGCCCCCTGTTCGTTCGCACAGTTTTTGCCGCTGCCGCGCTTCATCGGGGCCAGCCCCATCCACAGCGCATGGCGCGCTCGGGTCAGCGCCACATACAGCAGGCGCAGATCCTCGCGCAGGCGCTCCTTGTCGGCCTGCGCCAGCTGCGCATCGTCGTAGTCCAGCACCAGCTCGCGCGCGGGTGCGCCATCGATCTGCACGGGCAGCGAAAGATAGGCCGCCTTGCCGTCCACGGGCCGGAAGCTGCCGCCAAACGGCAGGCAGACCAGCGGATACTCCAGCCCCTTGCTCTTGTGCACAGTGACGACCTTGACCAGATCGGCGTCCGATTCCAGCCGCACGATCTGCGCATCGCCGGCCGCGCCCGGACTCTCGATCTGGGTGGCCAGCCAGCGGATCAGCGCCTGCTCGCCCTCCAGCTGGGCGCTCGCACCTTGCAACAGCTCGGCCAGGTGCAGATAGTTGGTCAGACGGCGCTCGCCGCCCATGTCCTGCAGCCAGCGTGCCGGCAATTCAAAGCGGTACAGCGTCTGGCGCAGCATGGCCAGCACGCCCAGGCGCTGCCAGAGGCTGTGCAGCTCCTTGAGCAGCTCGCTGCGCGCATCGAAGGCCTCGTCATCGCTGGCCAGCCAGGCCAGCTCGTCAAACGACAGGCCCATCATGGGCATGGCCAGACCGGCGCGCACGGCAATTCCGTCCAGGGGCGCAGCCACGGCACGCAGCCACAGCAGCAGGTCTTGGGCCTCGCCGCTGGCGAAGACCGAGTCCTGATCGGAGAGGTAGACCGAGGCCACATTGCGCCGCGCCAGCGCGCGGCGCACGGCAGCGGCCTCCTTGCCCGTGCGCACCAGCACCGCGACATCGGCCGGGCGCAGGCGCTTGAGCGGCTGGCCGGTCTCGGCAAAGCCCGTGGCACCGTCCATCAGCCACTGCACGATCTGGCTGGCGCAGAACTCCGCCCCACGGCGGCGGATGTCGTCATTGCTCAGCGGCTCATCGCTGCTGCCATCCCAGGCAATGGTCAGCGCGGCCATGCGCTGGCTGCCCTGCATCAGCCGCTCCTTGCGGCCATTTGCCTTGACGCTCTCGAACGGCAGTGGATTGCTCTGCCCGGCGCGGAACATGAACGCGCCCTCGCCTTCGCGCTCTTCAGCCTGCACAAACCATTGGTTGACCGCATCGACCAGCGCCTCGGTGGAGCGGAAGTTGGTGTCCAGCACATAGTGGCGGCCCTCGGTCGCCCGCCTGGCCTGCAGATAGCTGTAGATGTCCGCACCACGAAAGCCGTAGATGGACTGCTTGGGGTCGCCGATCAGCAGCAGCGCGCTGTCCGCGCCGTTGTCTGCCGTACGGTAGATCTGGTCAAACAGCCGGTATTGCAGCGGCGAGGTGTCCTGGAACTCGTCAATCAGCGCCACCGGGTACTGGGCCGCAATGCCGGCCTGGAGCGCGGGGCCGTTGTCGCCGGCCAGGGCCGCATCCAGGCGCTGCAGCATGTCGGCAAAGCCAAAGGTGCCGGCCTGGCGCTTGAGCCACAACAGGCGCTGGCTCACATGGACGGCCGCATGCAGGCGCAGCGCCACATGGAGGGACGGCAGCTGCGCAAGGGCCTGAAGCAGCTGCTCCAGCTCGGCAAACTCGACAGGCAGCAGCAAGTCCATGGTCGATCCCTTGAAGGCCTCGGCCATGCCCTCGGGACTGAGTCGCTTGCGCGCGGAGTCACTGAGCTCCAGTTGCCGGTTGTGCGGGTCCTGCGCCCAGGCCGTCAGATGGGCAAACCAGCCCAGGTAGTAGCGTGACTGCAGCTTGCGTTTGTCCCAGAGTGCTGCGCGGCCATCGAGTTCAGCGTCGATCCAGCGCTGCATGCGCTCGGCTTTGGCCTGCCAATCTGCAGACAGCGCTTGCAACTGCTGCGCACGCTCGGCCTGTGTCCGCGCAATGCATTCACCCAAGGTCCCGGCGCCTGCCGCAGCGGGCACGCTTTCCCGCAGCAGCGACTGCATATCCTTGACCAGGGCCTGCACATCGGGCCAGACCTGCAGCGCCGCCTCCAGCACCTCGCCCGACAGCGGGTAGCACTGCTGACGCCAGTAATCCTGGGCGGCCTCGGTCTGACGCTGGCTTTCATCGGCCTCCAGCGTTTCATCAAACAGATTGCCGCTGTCGAACGCATGCTCGCGCAGCATGCGCTGGCACCAGGCGTCTATGGTGTGGATGGCGGCATCGTCCATGCACTGCGCAGCCATGTCCAGCCGCCAGGCAGCGGCGTCGCGCTGCACGCCTTCGGCATAGGCATCGCGCAGGTCGCGCAAGAAGCGGTCGTGCGCTGCCGGCTCGGCCTCGCCGCGAAAGCACTGCACGGCCTCGATCAGGCGTGCACGAATGCGGTCCGACAGCTCGCGCGTGGCGGCCCGCGTGAAGGTCATGACCAGGATGTCGGGCGGCATCAAGGGCCTGGCAAAACCGTTCTCGGCGCCATGGCCCAGTACCAGCCGCAGATAGAGTGCGGCAATCGTCCAGGTCTTGCCTGTGCCCGCGCTGGCTTCGATCAGGCGCGAGCCCCAGAGCGGGAAATGCAGGGGCTGCAGCGCCTGGCTGCCGGGCTTCATGGGGTTGGCGGGCGTGCTCATGCCGGCTCTCCTGGTTGTTCGTCCTGGTCTGCGCACTGCATCAAGGGCAGATCCTCGGTCTGCACCTGCGCGGCCAGCCAGTCATGCAGCGGGCCATAGACCTGCTTGGCCAGAGCGTGAAAGCGCAGATCGGCCGTCAGCGCCTCCCAGTCGGGGTAGCAGCGCGCCCAGCTGGGGTCCTCGCATTCGCCGCCCATCATGTAGCCGCCCTCGTAGGCCTGTGCGGCGGCGCTCAGATCGTCCAGGCCGGCGGCGATGGCGGCTTTGAGAGGCAGCGGCAGGGGCTCGTTCTGGCCCGCCAGCCACAGCTGCATCAAGGCCTGCAAGCGCGCCGTGGCCACTTCCGGCTCCAGCGGCTGCACCCAGACCAGGGTGTCGCGTGCGATCACGCCCATCAGCGTGTCGCTGCCCGTGCTTGAAAGCGCCAGACAGCGCACATAAATGGGCAGTAGCTTATGGGCCTGAAGCTCGCCTTTCTTGTTCAACAGCGTGCGCGGCTCCAGTGCGAACCAGCAACGGCCCAAGCCTGCATCCGAAGACTGCTCTTGGCGCTCCTGCAAGCCATCCATCCAGTCGTCCAGCGTGACCGCGCCGGAGTGCAGCAGCAAACGCTCGCGCGGCGCCGCATGGGGCCACAGCCGCATCTGCTGCTGCCAGGCCAGCAGCGACGGCGTGGCCTGGGCCTGCAAGGCCTCGGCCTCGCGCCTGCCAAGACCTGCCAGCGGCAGCACGCCGGCACGCCCCAGGCGCTGCACCTGGCGCTGCACCTGCAGACCCACGTCCAGCGCCGCATCATGCGCCAGCTGCGTGCGCACGCCTTGCTGCAGCTGCTGAATCAGGCCATAGGCGGTCAGGCCATCGACGCTGAAAAGCTCGTCGTCCTCCAGCAGCTCCTCGTCCTGTTCAAAGCGCACCTGCAGGCGGTTGCGCAAAAAGCTGCGTGCGGGATGGCGCAGAAATTCCGTCAGGCGCGCCAGCGTCAGCGGCACTTCGGGATCGGGCTCGAACGCGGCCACGACCGGCAGCGCCTGCGCTGCCCGCTGTTCATGCGCGCCATACCATTCGCGCGCGAAGGTCGACAGCACCGAAGCCTGCTCGAAATAGCGGCGGCTGAAGGGCTGCAAGGGATGCTGGCGGGTACGCTGGGCCAGCAGCAGATCTCCGCGCTCGCTGGCGCAAAGACCTGCGCTGCCTTCGCCCTGCCAGCCCTGGCGCAGATAGTCGCGCAGCTGCGAGACCAGCACCGAGGGCGGCTGCTCGCTGTTGTCGCGCACATTGCGACCGGCCCAGCTGATATAGAGCTTGCTGCGTGCCGACAGCAAGGCATCCAGCATCAGTTGACGGTCATCGTCGCGGCGCGCGCGGTCGCCGGGACGATGCTGGCCGGGCAAGGCCATCAGATCGAAGTCCACGCGCGTGGCGCGGCGCGGGTAGTCGCCATCGTTCATGCCCAGCAGACACACCACGTCGAAGGGAATCGCGCGCATCGGCATCAGCGTGCAAAAAGTCACGCCACCGGCGCGAAAGCGCTGGTTGAGCGCGGGCTCGGACAGAGCCTGCAACCAGGCCTCCTGGGCCACTTCCAGCGGAATGAGGGCCTCAAAACCCGCTTGCTCGCAGGCGGCCTGCCAGCCGACCAGGGCCGTGTCGAGTGCGGCGCACAAGGCCTGGTCCTCATCGCCCTGCGCGACAAAGAAATCATCGAGCAGTGCACGAAAGCGCTGCGCCCAGACCTGGGGGGCAGCCGCCTCGCCGGCGGTTTGCCACCATTGCAGCATGCGCCCCAGCAAGCTGGCCAGCGATCCGGCCAGCTCGGCCGTCAGGCCGCCCACTTCGTCATAGGGCTCCATGCCGGCAAAAGCCTGTGCCTCGTCGAAAGCGGCCTCCGGGGCCGGCCCGCTGGCATAGCCCAGCAGCATGCGGCGCAGGCCGAACCAGGCGCTGTTGGGGTCGCCGCAGGCCGCCAGGCCCAGTTGGGCGCGCTGTGCATGGTTGAGCCCCCAGCGAATGCCCGCGCCGGCCATCCAGTGCGTGAGCTGGGGCAGATCGTCGGCCGCCAGACCCACGCGCGCCGCCACGGCGGGCACATCGAGCAGATCGCACAACTCGCTCAGGCGGCAGCGCTGCTGCGGCAGCTTGAGCAGCCATTGCAGCGCGGTCACCAGCGGGCTGCTGGCGCGCGCGCCCACGTCGGCAATGTCAAACGGAATATGGCGCGCATCGTGGCGGCCGTACTGGCCGAACACCGCGCGGATGGCGGGTGCCGCCTCTTCGATCGACGGCAGCATGACCACCACCTCGCGCGGCGCCGGCGCTGGACGGCCCGCAGCGACAGGCTCGGCCAGCCATTGCAGCAGCTGGTCGTGCAGCACTTCAAGCTCGCGCACCAGGCCATGGGCCTTGTGAAAGACGATGGACTGGTCGGCCGCCGCGATCTCGACCGCAGGGTGCTCCGACATGGGCACCAGATCGCGAATGCGCTGCTGCACCTGGGCCAGCAGCGGTGCGTCGATCAGCTCGACCGCATCGGCCTCGTCATACACATCCACACGCGGCCAGCCCCATTGCACCGCGGTGTCGCCCGTGGTGTCGAAGGCATCGAGCTGGCGCACATAGTCGCGGCTCTGCCGCCCCCATGCCGCCAGCAGCGGATGGGCATGGGCGTGCATGGCCGCCAGCGGAATCTGCGCCAGGTCCTTGCCGCCCTTGTCGGCATGGCGGCGGCGCTGCTGTCGCAGCAGCTCGCGCCCGTCAATCGCATCGGCCCAGTGAAAGCGGCAGGGGTTGGGAACGGCAATCAGCACCTGGCTGTGCCGGGCAATGCCGCTGAGAAACTGCATCAGCGACAGAGGCATCTGGCTCATGCCGAACACCACCACGCGGCGCGCCAGCGGGGTGACCGGCGGCTGGCCGCTTTGCAGCGCATCCAGAATCCGGGCCAGCAGGGCCGGACGGGTGGCGGCACGCTCCTGTTCATCGAGTTCGGCCAGCACCTTGCGCCACAGCTGGGGCTGCCAGAGCTGCCCTTCGGGAACGGGCGCATCGGGGCGGCCCTCTGTACGCAGCACATCCTCGCCCTTCTGCCAGGCGGCCAGCCAGTCGGCGCGGTAGATCTGATACTGGTCGAACAGGTCGGCCAGCTTTTCGGCCAGCTGCAGCAGGCGCTGCGGCTCGCCGGGGCGCAGAAAGTTGGCAATGGGCGCAAACGCAGGCTCGCCCAGGCATTGCGGCAGCAGACGCATCAGGCGCCAGATCATGGGCGTCTTGTCCAGCGGCGATTCACGCGGCACCTCGTGCCTTCCCAGAATCTGCCGGTAGCTGCGCCAGACAAAGCGCGCCGGCAATTCAACCTGTGCAGCGGCGCACACGCCCTGCTGCTCGGCCATGCGCATCTTGAACCACTCGGCCATGCCGTTGCTTTGCACCAGCACGATCTCGGGCTCCAGCGCGGCCAGAGGGTGAGCGGCCAACCAGGCCAGCACCGTGTCGGCCAACGCTTCGGTGCGATTTCCATGCAGGGCGATCAAGCCCGGTTGCCAATGCGCTGCCACTCACGCCCTCCTGTATTGCCTGCCACGCCAGCGGCGAGCTTAACGCGACTCGAGGGCGCAGCTGCGCAAATCCTTCCGCTCCTGCATCAAGAGCTGCTATCGCTGATCAATCAATGATTTCAAATAAAAAACATATTGAAATTCAGATTAATAAAGCGCAAAAAGCTATCAAATCTGCTCCTCATTCACCAGTGCAGATAGAACATGGCCTTGGCCAGCAGCACGATGGCCAGCACATGGCAGAACACACTCAGATGCAGCCTATGCGAGCGCCGTCCGTTGAGCTGCCCTTTGCGACGCCACCACATGGCCGTGAAGAAATGCAGCAGCACACTGAGCGCCAGCGCAATCTTGATCGCCATCAGCAGGCCCATGCTGCTGGCCAGCGGATGCGCCAGCAGCGCGCGGTGCTGCCAGGCCAGGCCTGCGCCCGCCGAGTACAGCGCCAGCAACACCCAGGGCATGACAGCGGTAGCGCGCGTGCCCAGTGCCTGCTCCACGGGACGCATGTGCTGAGCTGCCACCTTGCCGTGCACGCCGCCCAGCAGAACGACTTCGAAAAACACCGTGCCGGCAAAAGCCACGGCCGCCAGCAGGTGTACGGTGATCAACAGACCGTAGCTCATGCGTGTTCCTCTTTGAGTCTCCGGATGGTCTGCAGTGACGGCACGCTGCCTGCAGGCTTTTGAACCATCAGGTCCGCCAGGCTGAAACCGTCCAGATGCTCCACAAAGCGGTTCAGTGCACCTTGCAGCATGCCGGTCAAACGGCAGTCGCCCGTCAAGGCACATTGATTGCTGCCACCCAGGCATTCCACCAGCGCAAAGTCCGGCTCCATGTCTCGCACCACGGCGCCCACGCTGATCTGCTGTGGCGCATGGGCCAGGCGCATGCCGCCGCCCTTGCCGCGCACGGTCTCTATCCAGCCCTGGCGGGCCAGTTGGTGCGTCACCTTCATCAGGTGCGCTTCGGAAATACAATGCGCCTGCGCAATCTCGGCAATCGTGCACAACCGCTCGGGGTGCCGTGCCACATGCATGAGCAGACGCAGCGCATAGTCGGTCATCAGGGTCAGGCGCATCCATCCGCTCCGTTCAAACAGGTTTTCCGGGGCGGGCCGCCCGCGCAGCCACTTGCACCACGGGCTGACTCGCCTGCTGCAGGCGCGGCCGGATCAGCAATGGCGCAAAGCGCCACAGATACAGCGCAAACGCCAGTACCCAGACCAGCGCCGAGGCATGCTGCGCGGCCAGTGCCAAACTCGTCGGCCACAGAGCCAGCAGCCGCAGCATGGCGGCAGCCAGCACCAGCCCATACATGGTCACCATGGCGCAGTCGGTGCGCAACGGCCGGCCCAGATGACCCAACGCAGTACGCGTCACCATGCCAATGATCAGCACCGCAAAGCCGGCCACGGCTATCACATGCACCGGCCAGGCCAGGCGCAGCACCCAGCCGCCCGCCTGGGCCGCTGCCACCAACAGGCCCGCGCCCAGGGCCGCATGGCCCAGGTACAGAATCCACAGCAGCGGTACCTGGCGCACGGCCCAGGGCTTCCAGGCCAGCACCTGCCACAGCGTCAACATCCCCGCCAGGGTCAAAGCCGCCACCAAGCCTGAAGTCCAGCCCAGCAGCAGGCAGGCAACAGCCAGCACGCCGGCGCCCAGTTGCCACTGACCGCTGGCCGTGTGCATGGGAATCTGCAGCCCCGCCACCGCCCGCATGGCAAAGAACGGAATCACGCGCCGCGCCACCAGCAGCGCGATCACGGCCATGCACAGCAGGCCGGAATAAAGGTATTGCATCAGCGCGGCATAGTCGCGGCCCTGCCAGATGGTGCACAGATACAGCGCATCGGTCACGCCAAGACCCAGCATCAGCAGCGGCAGGCCGTAGTTACGCCGGCTGCGCGCCATATAGATCACCCGGCCCAGCGCCACGGCAGCGACGCCGAAGAACAGCAACTCACACACAACGGCCAAAACAAAAGCCGTATCGCCTGCTGCCAGAAAGCCCGCACGCGCAATCACCCACAACAGACACAGGCCACCCAGCGCTCGGCCCTGCATCGGGTTGCGCCCGGTCCAGTTGGCAGCCGCCGTCAGCAGAAAGCCCACGGCAATCGTCGCCACAAAGGCCCAGAGCATTTCGTGTGCATGCCACAGCACACCGCCGAGTCGCCCCACCAGCCACTTCGGCGCGAACACCCACAGCGCCACCGACACTGCAGCCCACAGACAACCCGCGATGTACAAGGGTCTGAAGCCCAGCTCCAGAAAAGCGCGCCATTGCGGTGCTGGCATCTTTGGCTGGGCAGCAGAGCGCGGCTCCTCGATCTGCAGCAGCTCAGGCATGGTTCACCCCTTCCGGCAGCGCTTGGGGGTCGCGGCTCATCTGGTAGCCCATCCACAAACTTTGCGCAATGCGGCGCGCAGCCTGCCCCGCCTGCTCGGCCATGGCTCGGTTGGGCTGCTCGGCCAACGTGGCGTCGAACAGACCCAGCCAACGCTCGAACAGCTCCATGCTGAGCCCCGGCAGCGCTGCATGCTTGGGCATGGGGGCGCCCGAAAACCGCGCCGTGCGCCGCAGAATGGCCGACCAGAAATCCGTCAGCTTGGACAGATGATGGTCCCAATCGACGATGTGCGTGTTGAAGATGGGCCCCAGCACCTCGTCCTGGCGCACACGCGCATAGAAGGCATGCACCAGGATGGAAACTTCCTCTTCGGTGCACAGTTCCTTGGTATCCATTGCAACTCCTTCCAGCCATTGCTGCGACATAAGATGTATTTATTGCATATCTTATGAAGCACGACCAGTTGCAACAATCAAAAGCCTGATGCAGCGCAAATACCGCGTCACTCCAGACCACGGCTTGCGCAAATCGGATTCAAGCAAGCGCTTCCCGCAAGAAAGCCGTCTTCACTCGTTCTGGTTAGCGCAGGTCCCAGAGATGACAGCATCCACTGCACCGACCAACAAAAAACCCCAGCACCTTCCAGTGCTGGGGTTTTGAATCTGGTGGCCTGGGACGGAATCGAACCGCCGACACAAGGATTTTCAATCCTCTGCTCTACCGACTGAGCTACCGGGCCTTTGCTATTCAGCGCTTGTTTGCTGAGCCACTGATTATAGGCATATTTTTTCACCCTCGAATTCTGACCAGGCATCACATCCAGCGATGCAAGCAATCGGCGAAAACAGGTCCGGATAGAGAAAAGCGCCAGATCATTGCTGATCTGGCGCTTTATGTTTGGTGGCCTGGGACGGAATCGAACCGCCGACACAAGGATTTTCAATCCTCTGCTCTACCGACTGAGCTACCGGGCCTTTTTTTTCGGCACCCTTGAGTGCCGAAGCCACGATTATAGGCACACTTTTCGACCCGAAATCGAAAACTGCGATTTTTTTGAAAATTATCCGCGGCGATTGCGTCCGAGGTCCACGCCCAGCTGGCGCAGCTTGCGGTACAGATGGGTGCGCTCAAGGCCGGTCTTCTCGGCCACGCGCGTCATGGAGCCGCCTTCACGTGCCAGGTGGAATTCGAAATAGGCTTTTTCAAAGCCGTCGCGCGCCTCGCGCAAGGGACGGTCAAGATCGAAGCCCTGGTGCGAATTGGGCAGATTGTCTTCCGCCGCCTGGGCCGTGATGCTGACCACGGCCGATGCAGCCGTGCCGTTGCTGGCATGCGCCGCAGTTTCCGAGCCCTGGCTGGCCGTGCTGCGCGCCAGCCCCTGCTCCACCGCCTTGAGCAGCTTCTGCATGGTGATGGGCTTTTCGAGGAAGGACAGCGCGCCGATGCGCGTTGCCTCGACGGCCGTTTCGATAGTCGCATGACCGCTCATCATGATGACTGGCATGGTGAGCTGACCGGCCGTAGCCCATTCCTTGAGCAAGGTGACGCCGTCGGTGTCCGGCATCCAGATGTCCAGCAGCACCAGATCGTAGTTGTTGGTCGCCCTGGATACGCGTGCCTGCGTGGCGTTCTCCGCCACGTCCACACTATGACCTTCGTCGTTGAGGATTTCCGACAACAAATCCCGGATCCCCAGTTCGTCGTCGACCACTAGTATGTTTGCCATGTGTCTAAAGCCTGTTGCTATGCCTTGTGCGAAACGGATCAAGCCGCCCCTGCACGGTCGTTAGGTACAAATGATAGCGACACTCTCGCGCCTTGCACTACCCCGTCTTCCTCTCGATTACCCAGGTCCACTCTTGCGCCATGCTCATCGGCGATTTTTTTGACCACCGCCAAACCCAGGCCGGTGCCGCGGGTCTTGGTGGTCACATAGGGCTCGAAGGCTCTTTGAAGAATATTGGGAGCAAAACCTGTGCCACTGTCGCTGATGCTCAGGCGCACACGCTGGGCCGTGTCCATCCAGCGGGTTTCGATGGTGACGGATCCTGGAGTCTGCCCTGTTTCCTGCGCTCTTTGCGCCGTGGAATCTTGCGCATTTTGCAAAAGATTGTGGATGACCTGACGCAATTGCTGGCTATCGCCCTGAATCAACGGACAGGCCTCGTCGAGCGATGCCTCCACACGCACCGACGCATTCTCTTCACCATAGAGCTGCAGCACCTCCGCGACCAGTGCATTCAGATCCAGCGCTTGCAGATTGGCAGCCGGCAAACGTGCGTATTCGCGAAACTCATCGACCAGACGCTTCATGGCCCCCACCTGATCGACGATAGTCTTCACGGATTTGGCCAGCAGCGCCTGCTCCGCAGGCTGCAGCTTGTCGGTCAGCTTCATGGCCAGACGTTCGGCAGACAGCTGAATCGGCGTCAGCGGATTCTTGATCTCATGCGCCACGCGACGCGCCACCTCGCCCCAGGCCTGTGCACGCTGGGCCGAGACGATTTCCGAGATATCGTCAAACACCAGCAGGCGCTGGTCCTCGGGCAGCTCCGCACCTCGCATGACCAGGCTGGTGGTGTTGTGCACCACATCGCCATTGCCATTGCCGGCATCCAGCTCATAGACCTGCTGCCAGCGGTCCCGCCCCTGCTGGGCCGAAGCATCGCCCAGGAAGATCTCGAACTGCTCCTGCACTACGCGCGCAAAGTCCTGCAAGCCCGAGACATCGCGCAGGCGCTTGCCCTGGAATACCGCCATGGGCGCACGCAGAATGCGTGTCGCGCCAGGGTTGCTGAGCACGATGCGTCCGGCTCGATCGAGCACGATGACGCCCGAGGTGAGGTTGTCCAGAATGGTCTGCAGATTGCTGCGTGCCGCATCGAGCTGCAGCAGATTGCGGTTGGCGTCGGAGCGTGCGTCAGCCAGTTGCTGGGTCATGACGGCAAAGGAGCGCGTCAGCCCGCCAATCTCGTCCTTGCTCTGCAGCGCGGGCTTGGGGCGCAGATCGCCACGCGCCACATCGCGCATGCCCTGGGCCAGCAGCAGCAACGGCTTGGCCAGCTGGTTGCCCAGTACCACGGCCAGCACCACGGCGCCGAACACCGCCAGGAAGAGCGCCAGCGTCAGAGTGCCGATATACATGCGCTGCAATCCGCCGCGAGCAAGTGCTCGCTCCTGATACTCGCGATTGGCCTCCTGCACGGCCAGAGCATTGCTGACCAGGGCTTGCGGCAGGGGAATCGTGGCCTGCAGATAACGCGCCTCCTCCAGCAGATTCACTGCCGAGCTGGGCACCAGCGCCAGTGTGCGCACCTTGGCGTTGGCCGCAGCCTGATCGGCAGGCACATCGCCGGCATCATCCAGGCCTTCGATGCTGGCCACGGCACGCTGGCCGGCCTGCTCCTTCAAGCTTCGCAGCAGCTGGGTGTTGGGCCGCTCCGGCGCCAGGCTGAACTGAGACTGACCGGCACTGGCAATGGCCTTGCCCGATGCATTCCAGAGCACCACATCGGAGGCACCGATCTGATCGCGGATACGCTCCAGCATTAGTGCCGCCCCTGCATCCGAAGTCTGAGACAGCTGAAGGCCTGCCGTGCGGGTGTTGTTGGCCATGTCATTGGCCACGGTGTCCAGCGTGGCACTGGCCAGGCTCACGCCCGCAGACAAGGCCCCCTCGACCTTGACGTCAAACCAGCTCTCTATCGAGCGCGAAACAAACTGGTAGGACACGACATAGATCAACAAGCCCGGCAGCAAACCCACCAAGGTGAAGATGCCCGCCAGCTTGAGCAGCAGCTTGCTGCCAAAACGCCCGCGCCTGAGCCGCAGAGCCAGGCGCAAACCGCCCCAGAACAGCACCAGCAGCAGCAATCCGGCCACCACCACATTGGCAGCAAACAGCCAGTTGTAGTTGCGCTCGTAGGCCAGCCGGTTATTCGTGGCCAGGGTCAGCAGGAACAGCAGCAAAACGCCCACCACCACCATCAGCGCCACGCCCGTGCCCACGGCCAAGCGCGTGGCGCGCGACCAGCGTGTGGCAGAGGAGCCGCTGGCTTCGCCATCCGGGAGCTTGATGTCCGCCATCAGGGAGCGGCCTCCAGCGTCTGCGTGCGCGACAGTTGCAGATTCCAGCCCGAGCGCCCCAGCGCCCCAATCTGCAAAGGTCTGGGCAGGGACGACAGATCTACGCGAAAGCGCAGTTGCACCGAGACGCCCGAGGTGGAGCTCAGCTGGCCGGACTCCAGAATCTTCCAGCGGTAAATGCGTTGAATGGCTGCGATAGCATCCTCTAGTTGCTCGTAGGACTGGCCCAGCGCCAGTCCGGTGCCGCTGCCGCCGGTGAAGGCGGAATTGGAGATATGCAAACGCCAGCGCTTGGTCAGCGGCTGGTACGTAATGCGGTAATAGCGGGTGGCGACACCCAATTGCTGATCGGACCAGTACCAGCGCTCGCGCTGCACCTGAGCCTCGGCAATGAAATACATGGGAATGCCCTGACGCAGGGCGTCTTCCACCTGGCCGGGCAGCTCGAACTGCAGATTGGCCGAGAGAAACACACCCTCTTCCGTACGCGTGAGCTGCATGGAGCTGATATCCGGCGGCACGGTATCGGCCCGGGCCAGCAGGAAAAACAGGGACAGTGCCAGCACCAGCGAAACTGCGCGGGCCACAGGCCACAAGGCCCCCGCTACAGCGTTAGCGCAATTTTTCCAGCAGAGCGTAAAAAAAGCCGTCGTGGTCACCCAGGGGATTGTCTGCCACGGAATCGTGTTTCGCAGCTTTGCCGGGAATTAAATGACCCGGAGCAGGCAAGCTGGCCGCCGTAGTGTTGCGTGCAAGAAACGCTTGCATCTGTGCATCGCCCTCGGCCTTGAAGACCGAGCAGGTGCAATAGACCATGCGGCCACCGGGCTGCAGCAGCGGCCACAGGGTATCGAGCAGCCTGGACTGTATGTCTGCCAGCTGGGCCACATCGCTCTCACGGCGCAGCCAGCGCACATCGGGCTGGCGACGCACAATGCCCGATGCCGTGCAAGGCGCATCGAGCAAGATCGCATCGAAGGGCTGAGCGCCGCATTGCGATTCGAACCAGTCCTTTGGCGCGGACGCATCGGCCACCAGCACCTTGGCCTTCAAGCCCAGGCGTGACAGGGTTTCATCGATGCGGCGAGCCCGCTCGGGGTCGATCTCCAGGGCCGTGACTTCGATGCTGCCGGGCGCGGCGCGCTCAAGCAGATGAGCGGTCTTGCCGCCGGGTGCCGCACAGGCATCCAGCACACGCAGCGGGCGCCCCTGGGGCTGGGACAAGCCGGCCAGCAGCAGTGGGGCCGCAGCCTGCGCCGCACCATCCTGCACCGAGGCCCAGCCCTCTTCAAAATGCGGCAGCTCCTGCACGGGCACGGCCTGCTCCAACTGCAGACCACACTCGGCGACAGCTGTCGCCTTCAGGTTCATCGCCTGCAGCGCAGTCTGATACTGGGCTGCAGTGCTTTTCTGGGCATTGACGCGCAGCGTCATGGGCGGCTGGGCATTGTTGGCAACCAGAATGGCCTGCCAATCCTGGGGGTGGTCTTTCTTGAGCCGGGCAATCCACCAGGCGGGGTGATTCCAGACGGCCACGGGATCGTTGTCGGTGGCGCTCACCAGGGCATCGCGCTCGCGCAGAAAGCGGCGCAGACAGGCATTGATGAAGCCGGACTGCGCGCGTGCCGCACCGTTCTTGGCGGCTTCCACGGCCTGGTTGACCAGGGTGAAGGGCGGGTAAGGGGCTTGCGCCTCATCCCAGGCCAGAGCCAGCGCCGTGCTCAGCAAGGCACTGACCTTGGGCGCCGGTGCGCGCGGCGCCAGCTGCCTTTGCAGCGCCTGGGCACGCCCCAGATTGCGCAGCACCTGGAACAGCAAGGCCTGCACTCCCGGACGCAAGCGCTGCGGCACCTGTGCCAGCACAGCCTTGCTGGACTGGCCACCCAGGATACCGTGCAGGGCCTTGGCCACTGCATCCAGCTGTTGCCACAGGGCAGGAGCGTTGGGCACGGCAGCACCAGCAGCGGCGTTCTTGGGTTGGGAAGGCTTGGAAGTCATGAAGAGCAGACCTGAAAAACTTGGAAAACTGACGCAGACAGGAAGGCACAGCGGGCATGTCCATCGACAAGCGCCATGCTGGATCCGAACTTGCACAAGTCGTGTCTTGATCAATGAAAAACGCTCCCGTCTGCACAAGGCAGAGCGGGAGCGCGGTGCATCAGCAGCGAACCGCAGCCGTTGCCGGCCGCGGCCCAGAGCCGTGCTTAGTTGGCAGAGGCGTCGCCAGCAGGTGCTTCGACGTCATCAGCCAGCACGCCGGCCAGCTCGGCTTCTTCAGCTTCGGCGATGGCACGACGCTCGGCATCGTCCATTTCGTCCTTGGCCTTGCGAGCCTGGTGATAGGCCAGACCGGTACCGGCGGGGATCAGACGACCCACGATCACGTTTTCCTTCAGGCCACGCAGTTCGTCGCGCTTGCCCATGATGGCAGCTTCGGTCAGAACACGGGTGGTTTCCTGGAAGGAAGCCGCAGAGATGAACGAGTCGGTCGACAGCGAAGCCTTGGTAATACCCAGCAGCACGTTGGAGTACGTGGCAGGCAGCTTGCCTTCCTTCTGCATCTGTTCGTTGGTGTTGAGCACCTCGGAACGCTCGACCTGTTCACCCTGGATGTAGGTGGTATCGCCAGAGTTCTCGATGATCACGCGACGCAGCATCTGACGCACGATCACTTCGATGTGCTTGTCGTTGATCTTCACACCCTGCAGGCGGTAAACGTCCTGCACCTCGTCCACGATGTAGCGCGACAGCTCTTCGATACCCAGCAAACGCAGGATGTCTTGAGGATCGGCAGGACCGTCAACGATGGACTCGCCCTTGTTCACCACCTGGCCTTCGTGGACCAGAATGTTGCGCTCCTTGGGCACCAGTTCTTCCCAGACCTTGCCTTCCAGATCGGTGATCTGCAGGCGGATCTTGCCCTTGGTTTCCTTGCCGAAGGACACGGTACCGGTCATCTCGGCCAGCGTGCCCTTGTCCTTGGGCGTACGGGCTTCGAACAGTTCGGCCACACGGGGCAGACCACCGGTAATGTCGCGGGTCTTCTGACCTTCCACAGGGATACGGGCCAGCACTTCGCCGGGGCCCACGTCCTGGCCGTCGCGCACCTGAATCAGGGCGCCGACCTGGAAGCCGATCGTCACGGCATGGTCGGTACCAGGGATCTTGACTTCCTGGTTGTTGGCATCGATCAGCTTGACCTGGGGACGCACCACCTTGGCAGAGCCACGACGCTTGGGGTCGATCACCACCAGAGTGGACAGACCGGTCACTTCGTCGACCTGCTTGGCCACCGTCAGACCTTCTTCCACATTCTCGAAACGCACTTGACCGGCGTATTCGGTAATGATGGGTCGAGTCAGCGGGTCCCAGTTCGCCAGGATCTTGCCGGCCTTGATGGCTTCATCGGGCTTGATGGTCAGCACGGCGCCGTAAGGCACCTTGTGACGCTCGCGCTCGCGGCCGTTTTCGCTGATCACGATCTCGCCGGAACGCGAAATCACCACCAGCTCGCCCTTGGTGTTGGACACATAGCGCATCGTGCTGTTGAAGCCGATCACGCCATTGGACTTGGCTTCCACGCTCGAAGCGATGGCAGCGCGCGAAGCGGCACCACCGATGTGGAAGGTACGCATGGTCAGCTGCGTGCCGGGTTCACCGATGGACTGGGCAGCGATCACGCCCACGGCTTCGCCGAGGTTGATCAGGCCGCCACGACCCAGGTCGCGACCGTAGCAGGTGGCGCACAGGCCGAAACGGGTTTCGCAGGTCAGAGCCGTACGCACCTTGATTTCGTCCACGCCCTGAGCTTCCAGCTCTTCGATGGTGTCTTCGTCGAGCAGGGTACCGGCAGGCACCAGCACGGCACGGGTTTCGGGGTGCAGCACTTCTTCGGCGGTCGAACGGCCCAGCACGCGGTCGCGCAGGGATTCGATCACTTCACCGCCTTCGACGATGGCGCGCATCAGATAGCCGTTGGAGGTACCGCAATCCTGTTCGTTCACGACCAGATCCTGCGTCACGTCCACCAGACGACGAGTCAGGTAACCGGAGTTAGCCGTCTTCAGCGCCGTGTCGGCCAGACCCTTACGGGCACCGTGGGTCGAGATGAAGTACTGCAGCACGTTGAGGCCTTCGCGGAAGTTCGCGGTGATAGGCGTCTCAATGATGGAGCCGTCAGGCTTGGCCATCAGACCACGCATACCGGCCAGCTGACGAATCTGCGCTGCGGAGCCGCGGGCGCCGGAGTCGGCCATCATGTAAATCGCGTTGAACGATTCCTGATCGACTTCGTTGCCGTGACGGTCGGTGGTCTTCTGGACCTTGAGCTGGTCCATCATCACCTTGGACACGTCGTCGCCGGCCTTGCCCCAGATGTCCACCACCTTGTTGTAGCGCTCGCCGGAGGTCACCAGACCCGAGACGTACTGCTGCTCGATTTCCTTCACTTCGGACTCTGCGCGGGCCAGGATGTCGGCCTTTTGCGGAGGCACCAGCATGTCGTCGATGGAGATCGAGATACCAGCGTGCGTGGACAGACGGAAACCGTTTTGCAGCAGCTTGTCGGCAAACACGACCGTGGCCTTCAGACCGCACTTGCGGAAGGAGGCGTTGATCAGCTTGGAGATTTCCTTCTTCTTCAGCGCCTTGTTCATGTTGCTGAAAGCCAGGCCCTTGGGCAGGATTTCAGACAGCAGGGCACGGCCCACGGTGGTTTCCACGAGCGAGGTCACGGGCTCGAATTCGCCGGTTTCCTTGTTCTTGTTCCACTCGGTCAGGCGCACGCTGATCTTGGCGTGCAGTTCGGTCTCGCCGGCATCCAGAGCGCGTTGCAGCTCCATCAGGTCGGCAAACACCATGCCTTCGCCCTTGCCGTTGATCTTTTCACGCGTGGCGTGATACAGACCCAGCACCACGTCCTGGGAAGGAACGATGGAGGGTTCGCCCGAAGCGGGGAACAGCACGTTGTTCGAGGCCAGCATCAGCACGCGGGCTTCCATCTGCGCTTCCACAGACAGGGGCACGTGAACGGCCATCTGGTCACCGTCGAAGTCGGCGTTGAAGGCCGCGCAGACCAGCGGGTGCAGTTGCAGGGCCTTGCCTTCGATCAGGATGGGCTCGAAAGCCTGGATACCCAGACGGTGCAGCGTAGGCGCACGGTTGAGCATGATGGGGTGTTCCTTGATGACTTCTTCAAGGATGTCCCACACCACGGGCGTACCGGCTTCCACTTCCTTCTTGGCAGCCTTGATGGTCGTGGCGATGCCGCGCTGCTCGAGCTGCGCGAAGATGAAGGGCTTGAACAACTCCAGCGCCATCAGCTTGGGCAGACCGCACTGGTGCAGCTTGAGGTAAGGACCCACGGTAATCACGGAACGACCGGAGTAGTCCACGCGCTTGCCCAGCAAGTTCTGACGGAAACGACCGCTCTTACCCTTGATCATGTCGGCCAGGGACTTCAGGGCACGCTTGTTGGCGCCCGTCATGGCCTTGCCGCGACGGCCGTTGTCCAGCAGCGAGTCAACCGCTTCTTGCAACATGCGCTTTTCATTGCGAGCAATGATTTCGGGAGCCTTCAGCTCCAGCAGGCGGCGCAGACGCGAGTTACGGTTAATAACGCGGCGGTACAGGTCGTTCAGGTCGGAAGTGGCGAAACGGCCACCGTCCAGGGGCACCAGAGGACGCAGATCGGGAGGCAGCACAGGCAGCACTTCCATCACCATCCAGCCGGGCTTGATACCAGACTTCTTGAACGCTTCCAGCAGCTTCAGGCGCTTGGCATTCTTCTTGACCTTGACTTCGGAGCCGGTCAAGTCGTTGCGCAGGCGTTCGATCTCGATGTCGATATCGATGCCTTCGAGCAGATCCTTGATGCCTTCAGCGCCCATCTTGGCGGTGAATTCATCGTAGCCGTACTCGAGTTGCTTGGCGTCGTAGTCGTCCTCGGTCATGATGCTGAACTTCTTCAGCGGAGTCATGCCGGGGTCGGTCACCACATAGGCTTCGAAGTACAGCACGCGCTCGATGTCGCGCAGCGTCATGTCCAGCACCAGGCCCAGGCGCGAAGGCAGGGACTTCAGGAACCAGATGTGGGCGCAGGGCGCGGCCAGGTCGATGTGACCCATGCGTTCGCGACGCACCTTGGTCTGTGTGACTTCAACGCCGCACTTCTCGCAGATCACACCGCGGTGCTTGAGGCGCTTGTACTTGCCGCACAGGCATTCGTAGTCCTTGATCGGGCCAAAGATCTTGGCGCAGAACAGACCATCACGCTCGGGCTTGAAAGTACGGTAGTTGATCGTTTCAGGCTTCTTCACTTCACCGAAAGACCAGGAACGGATCTTCTCGGGCGAGGCCAGACCGATCTTGATGGCATCGAAATGCTCATCAGGCGTAAATTGCTTGAACAGGTCGAGTAGCGATTTCATGTAACTCTTTCCTTTTCGTCAAAAATCATTGCAGCCACCGCTGGATTTGCCTTGGTTTCAGCAACGAACCAAGCGCAAATCCTTTGTTTTTAAGCGGTTGCAGCTCTCTGTTTAATAGTGCTTAAGAACGTTCGAGCTCGATGTCCAAGCCCAGAGAGCGGATTTCCTTGACCAGCACGTTGAACGATTCGGGCATGCCCGCTTCGATCGAGTGCTCGCCCTTGACGATGGACTCGTACACCTTGGTACGACCGACCACGTCGTCGGACTTCACAGTCAGCATTTCCTGCAGCACATAGGCGGCGCCGTAAGCTTCCAGCGCCCACACTTCCATTTCACCGAAACGCTGACCACCGAACTGGGCCTTACCGCCCAGAGGCTGTTGCGTCACCAGCGAGTAAGGACCGGTGGAGCGGGCATGCATCTTGTCGTCGACCAAGTGGTGCAGCTTCAGGTAGTGCATATAGCCCACGGTGGTCGGACGCTCGAAGCGCTCGCCGGTGCGGCCGTCATACAGATAAGCCTGAGTGCGTGTCTCGGTCAGACCCTTGGTGGCAGCGATGTCATCAGGGTAGGCCAGCTTCAGCATGTCCTTGATTTCGGCTTCGGAAGCACCGTCGAACACCGGCGTTGCGAATGGCACGCCCGTGGTCAGCTCCTTGGCCATGGACATGACTTCGCCGTCGTCCAGCTGAGACAGCTCTTCCTTGCGACCGCTGCGGTTGTAGATCTCTTCCAGGAAGGCGCGCACTTCAGCAGCACGGGCTTCCTTTTGCAGCATGTCGCCGATGCGCTGGCCCAGACCCTTGCCGGCCCAGCCCAAGTGCACTTCCAGCACCTGACCGATGTTCATACGCGAAGGCACGCCCAGCGGGTTCAGCACGATGTCGGCGGTGGAGCCATCAGCCAGGAAAGGCATGTCTTCCACAGGAGTGATCTTGGAGACCACACCCTTGTTACCGTGACGGCCGGCCATCTTGTCACCGGGCTGCAGACGACGCTTGACGGCCAGGTAGACCTTGACCATCTTCAGCACGCCGGCAGGCAGCTCGTCGCCCTGGGTGAGCTTCTTGCGCTTTTCTTCGAACGCCAGGTCGAAGGTGTGACGCTGCTGCTCGATGGAGTTCTTGATGGACTCCAGCTGAGCGGCCACTTCGTCTTCGGCAGGGCGAATGTCGAACCAGTGGAACTTCTCCACGCCGTCCAGATAGGCCTTGTCGATCTTGGCGCCCTTGGACAGCTTCTGAGGGCCGCCGTTGGCCACGCGGCCGGTCAGCAGCTTCTCGATACGGTCGAAAGCGTCGGCTTCCACAATGCGCAGCTGATCGTTCAGGTCCAGGCGGAAGCGCTTGAGTTCATCGTCGATGATCTGCTGGGCGCGCTTGTCGCGCTGGATGCCTTCACGCGTGAACACCTGCACGTCGATCACGGTGCCTTGCGAGCCCTGATCCACACGCAAGGAAGTGTCCTTCACGTCGGAAGCCTTCTCGCCGAAGATGGCGCGCAGCAGCTTCTCTTCAGGCGTCAGCGTGGTCTCGCCCTTGGGCGTGACCTTGCCCACCAGCACATCGCCGGGTTGCACTTCGGCGCCCACGTAGATGATGCCGGACTCGTCCAGGCGGTTCAGTTGCTGCTCGGACAGGTTGGGGATGTCGCGTGTGATTTCTTCGGCACCCAGCTTGGTGTCGCGAGCCATCACCACCAGCTCTTCGATGTGGATCGAGGTGTAGCGATCGTCAGCCACGATGCGCTCGTTGATCATCACCGAGTCTTCGTAGTTGTAGCCGTTCCAGGGCATGAACGCGATCAGCATGTTCTGGCCGATGGCGATTTCGCCCAGGTCGGTCGAAGCGCCGTCCGCCAGCACATCACCCTTGGCCAGCTTGTCGCCACGGCTGACGATGGGGCGCTGATGGATGTTGGTGTTCTGGTTGGAACGCTGATACTTGATCAGGTTGTAGATGTCCACGCCGACTTCACCGGCCACGGCTTCGTCGTCGTTCACACGGATCACGATGCGGGTGGCGTCGACATAGTCCACGATACCGCCGCGCTTGGCGGTGACCACGGTGCCGGAGTCCACAGCGGCAACGCGCTCGATGCCGGTACCGACCATGGGCTTTTCAGGACGCAGCACAGGCACGGCCTGACGCGACATGTTGGCGCCCATCAAGGCACGGTTCGCGTCGTCGTGTTCCAGGAAGGGAATCAGCGAGGCGGCCACGGACACGATCTGCGCAGGCGACACGTCCATGTACTGCACGCGCTCGGCCGACACCAGGGTCGATTCACCGGCTTCACGGGCCGACACCAGATCGCCCACCAGATTGCCTGCGGCATCCAGATCGGCATTGGCCTGGGCGATCACGTACTTGCCTTCTTCGATGGCCGACAGATAGTCGATGTCCATCGTCACCTTGCCGTCCACCACGCGACGGTACGGGGTTTCGATGAAACCGTACTCGTTCAGGCGGGCGTACAGAGCCAGCGAGTTGATCAGACCGATGTTGGGACCTTCAGGCGTTTCGATAGGGCAGACGCGACCGTAGTGGGTCACGTGCACGTCACGCACTTCAAAGCCGGCACGTTCGCGAGTCAGACCGCCTGGGCCCAGGGCGGAAACACGACGCTTGTGCGTGATTTCTGCCAGAGGGTTGGTCTGGTCCATGAACTGCGACAGCTGCGAGGCGCCGAAGAACTCCTTCAGAGCCGCAGAGATGGGCTTGGAGTTGATCAGGTCGTGAGGCATCAGGGGCTCTTGCTCGGCCTGACCCAGACGTTCCTTCACAGCCTTTTCGATACGAGCCAGACCGGTGCGGTACTGGTTTTCGGCCAGTTCGCCCACGCAACGCACGCGGCGGTTGCCCAGGTGGTCAATATCGTCGACTTCGCCACGGCCATTGCGCAGGTCCACCAGGATCTTGACCACGGCCAGGATGTCTTCGTTGGACAGCACCATGGGACCGGTCGCGCCTTCGCGGCCGATCTTGGCGTTGAACTTCATACGGCCCACGCGCGACAGATCATAGGTGTCGGCGTTGTAGAACAGGCGCTGGAACAGGGCCTGCACGGCGTCCTCGGTAGGAGGCTCGCCAGGACGCATCATTCGGTAGATGGCAACGCGGGCAGCGAACTCGTCCACGGTTTCATCGGTGCGCAGGGTCTGCGAGATGTAGGCGCCTTGGTCCAGTTCGTTCGTGTAGATGCACTGAACGTCCTGCACACCGGCGCTGCGCAGCTTCTTGAGCAGGGCTTCGGTCAGTTCTTCGTTGGCCTTGGCGATGATTTCGCCGGTATCGGGATCAACGATGTTCTTGGCCAGCACACGACCCAGCAGGAAGTCTTCAGGCACGCTGACGAACTTGGTGCCGGACTGCTCCAGCTCGCGGGTGTGGCGAGCGGTGATGCGCTTGTCCTTGGCGACAACAACCTTGCCGGACTTGTCGGTGATGTCGAAACGTGCGACTTCGCCCTTCAGGCGATCGGCCACGAACTCCATCTGGGCACCGCTGTCCATCAGGCGGAAGTTGTCGTTCACGAAGAACGTTGCCAGGATGGTCTCGGGCGTCATGCCGATGGCCTTCAGCAGGATCGACACAGGCATCTTGCGGCGACGGTCGACGCGGAAGTACAGCAGATCCTTGGGGTCGAACTCGAAGTCCAGCCAGGAGCCGCGGTAAGGAATGATGCGAGCCGAGAACAGCAGCTTGCCCGAGCTATGGGTCTTGCCCTTGTCGTGCTCGAAGAACACGCCAGGCGAGCGGTGCAGCTGAGACACGATCACGCGCTCGGTACCGTTGATGATGAACGAACCCTTGTCGGTCATCAGGGGCACTTCGCCCATGTAGACCTCTTGTTCCTTCACTTCCTTGACCACCTTGGACTGAGCCGTGGAGGACTCGCGGTCATAGATGATCAACTGAACCTTGGCGCGGACAGCGGAGGCGAAGGTCAGACCACGGGTCTGGCATTCACGAACGTCGAAAGCGGGCTTGGCGAGGTTGTACTCGACAAACTTCATCTCCACAAAACCATTGTGGGAGACGATGGGGAAGGCGGAATTGAAGGCCGCTTGCAGGCCATCAATGGTACGTTTTTTGGGGGCTACATCTGCCTGCAGGAATGCTGTATAGGCATCTTTTTGCATCTGCAGCAGATAAGGCACTTCGAGCACGCTATCGCGGCTCCCGAAGCTTTTGCGGATTCGCTTGCGTTCGGTATAAGAATAGGCCATGAGATCTCCGGGCAAAGACATGAGTCCTGGGTCTGCGACGACTGCCCCACAGGGTTCTCCTGCGGGCTTGGCGGTTGGCCACTACCAACCATGGCTGACGGCGATGCGTTGCACATCGCCCGAACCAAGGCATCTTCTGCTGTCGGATTGTCAGAAGACACTAAAAAGCAGACTCCCTAGGAAACCTGCTTTCTGGTGTGTTCTTTCAGCGCGTTCCACAAGCGCCAAAGGCTGGAGACCCTTTTACGAGTCTCCAGCCCTTGATTTCACTGAATTACTTCAGTTCAGCCTTAGCACCGGCTTCAACCAGCTTCTTCACAGCGGCTTCAGCGTCAGCCTTGGGAGCGGCTTCCTTCACGGTCTTGGGAGCGCCGTCGACCAGGTCCTTGGCTTCCTTCAGACCCAGGCCGGTGATTTCGCGCACAGCCTTAATCACGGACACCTTGTTGGCGCCAGCTTCGGTCAGCACCACGTTGAATTCGGTCTTTTCTTCAACAGCAGCAGCGCCGCCAGCAGCACCGCCAGCAGCGGGAGCAGCCATAGCAGCGGCGGACACGCCAAACTTCTCTTCAATAGCCTTGACCAGGTCGTTCAGTTCCAGAACAGTCATGCTGTCCAGGGCGGTCAGGAATGCGTCTTTATCGAATGCCATTTTGATTTCCTAAAATTGGTTGGTTTTGCCGAGCACTCAGGCTGCAGCTGTTTCTGTTGCCGCTTCGGCAGAGCCTTCGCCCTTCTTGGCCGCCAGAGCGCCCAGCACAACGGCTGTACGCGAGATAGGCGACATGAGCAAGCCGCACACTTGTGCGAGCAGTACTTCCTTGGAGGGGATGTTTGCCAGTTGCTTAACGCCGTCGATGTCCAGGGCCTTGCCTCCGAACGCACCACCGCGAATCACCAACTTGTCGTTGGTCTTCGCGAAGTCGGCCACCACCTTAGCGGCAGCCACTGCGTCTTCAGAGAAGCCATAGATCAGGGGACCAGTCATCTGGTCAGCCACCACGTCAAACGCGCTACCGGCAACAGCACGGCGGGCCAGGGTGTTCTTCAACACGCTCAGGCTCACACCCTTGCTGCGAGCATCGGCACGCAGTTTGGTCATGTCGGCGACCGTGATGCCACGGTATTCCGCGATCACAAGCGTTTGAGCTTTAGCGGCGAGGCTGGTCACTTCGTTGATGACCGCTTCTTTCTCACTGCGATTAAGACTCAAGGTCTACTCCTTCAAATGCATATGCAAGGCAAGCCCTACATACACGCTCTTGTTGCAGCGACCAACTGTTTAGGAAAAATTTCCATCTGCAGCGGGATCGCCATCTGCGTTGGCCTTCGTGATTAAGTGATCAAATCACACCAACGGTCTTGGATGACCTGCAGAAGCAACAACTCCCGCAGCCCACCACACCAGATGAGCCAGGCTCATCTGACGATTTCTAGCAATTACGCCGAGATGGATTGTGTATCGACGCGAACGCCCACACCCATGGTCGACGAAACAGCCACCTTGCGCAGGTACTGACCCTTGCTGGAAGCAGGCTTGGCCTTGTTCAGTGCATCGACCAGAGCAGCCAGGTTGCCCTGCAGCTTGTCGGCATCGAACGAACGGCGACCAATCGTGCCGTGCACGATACCAGCCTTGTCCACGCGGAATTGCACTTGACCAGCCTTGGCGTTCTTCACGGCCGTAGCGACGTCAGGAGTCACGGTGCCAACCTTGGGGTTGGGCATCAGGCCGCGGGGGCCCAGGATCTGACCCAGCTGGCCCACAACGCGCATAGCGTCGGGAGCAGCGATCACCACGTCGAAGGGCATGTCGCCGGCCTTGACTTGAGCAGCCAGGTCGTCCATGCCGACCACGTCAGCGCCGGCGGCCTTGGCTTCTTCAGCCTTGGCGCCTTGTGCGAACACAGCCACGCGAGCAGTCTTGCCGGTACCGTGAGGCAGCACCACGGCGCCACGCACCACTTGGTCCGACTTCTTGGCATCCACGCCCAGTTGCACGGCCACGTCGATGGATTCATCGAACTTGGCAGTTGCAGCTTCCTTCACCAGCGCCACGGCGTCAGCGAAAGAATACAGCTTGTTGGAATCAACCTTGCCCTGGAGAGCTTTTTGCTTCTTGGTCAACTTGGCCATTTACACACCCTCCACGATCACGCCCATCGAACGGGCAGAACCAGCCAGCGTACGCACAGCAGCGTCAACGTCAGCGGCGTTCATGTCCTTCAGCTTGGTCTTGGCGATTTCTTCCAGCTGAGCACGTGTGATCTTGCCAACCTTGTTCTTCAGAGGATTGGAAGAGCCCTTGTCCAGCTTCACAGCCTTCTTGATCAGAACGGTTGCGGGAGGAGTCTTGATGACGAACGTGAAGCTCTTGTCAGCAAAAGCCGTGATCACCACGGGCAGAGGCAGGCCGGGCTCGACACCTTGGGTCTGGGCGTTGAACGCCTTGCAGAATTCCATGATGTTGAGGCCGCGCTGACCCAGCGCAGGACCAATAGGAGGAGAAGGATTGGCCTTACCAGCTGGCACTTGCAGCTTGATGAAGCCGACGATTTTTTTCGCCATGTTGAGCTCCTTACGGGTATAGCGCCATTTGCAAGGTCTGCAAACAGCTCCCCGAGGTTGCTGACTCTACAAAAAAGCTTCGCATCGAGTCAAAAAATGCGAAGCCCTAGATTCTATTGCGAATCTCAAGTTTTCTCAACTTGAGAGAATTCCAATTCCACAGGAGTTGCGCGGCCAAAGATGGTGACCGAGACACGCAGACGATTCTTTTCGTAGTTGACTTCCTCGACGGAGCCATTGAAGTCTGCGAAAGGGCCTTCCTTGACACGCACCATCTCGCCGACCATGAACTCGACCTTGTGACGGGGCTTTTCGGTGCCCTCCTGCATCTGGTCGACGATCTTGCGAACTTCTTCTTCAGAAATGGGGGCAGGACGGTTCTTGGCACCGCCGACGAAACCGGTCACCTTGCTGGTGTGCTTCACCAGGTGCCAGGTATCGTCATCCATCACCATTTCGACGAACACATAACCCGGGAACAGACGACGCTCTGTGGTGCGACGAGTGCCGTTGCGCATTTCCACAACTTCTTCGGAAGGCACCAGGATGCGGCCAAACTTGGACTGCATGTCCGAGCGAGCAATACGCTCCGCAATATTGCGCTCGACAGCCTTCTCCATACCCGAATAGGCATGGACGATATACCAGCGCAGATCGGGATTGGCGGGTCCCGCTGCTCCACCATTCACATCTGTTTCGACTGCATCAGCCATTACTTCCTCCAGCCCAAAATCAAGTCGTACAAGACCCATTCAAGCGTCTTATCGGTGAACCACAAGAACAAGGCCATCACCACCACAAATGCAAAGACATACAGTGTCATCTGCATGGTTTCTTTGCGGGTGGGCCAGACCACCTTCTTCACCTCACGCCAAGCATCACGAGCAAAGCCAATGAAGCGCTTGCCCGGCTCAGAAATCAGAAACACGCCTGCAGCCAGCACCAGGCCGACAATCAGAGTCGCCCACTGCACCAGCGCACCTTGCTTGCTCAACAGATAAAAGCCAGCAATAGAAGCAACAACTAAAGCCGCAACAGCGGCTAATTTTGCTTTGTCAGCAGCAGAGCTGACTGTTTCAACCTGAGTAGTGGCCATATTTTGTTTCAAATGCACAAAAATGTGCAATTTCAAGACACAAAAGCCCGCCAAAGGCGGGCTCTTGTTGATTCCACCATTAAGAGGTGGCAGGGGCAGTAGGAATCGAACCTACAACCTTCGGTTTTGGAGACCGACGCTCTGCCAATTGAGCTATACCCCTACAAATCAATTATGCAATGATCGTGGCAACCACACCGGCGCCCACAGTACGACCACCTTCGCGGATAGCGAAACGCAGACCTTCTTCCATGGCGATGGGGGAGATCAGCTTCACAGTGATCGACACGTTATCGCCAGGCATCACCATTTCCTTGCCTTCGGGCAGTTCGATGGAGCCGGTCACGTCAGTTGTACGGAAGTAGAACTGGGGACGGTAGTTGTTGAAGAAGGGAGTGTGGCGACCGCCTTCGTCCTTCGACAGCACGTAAACTTCAGCAGTGAAGTTGGTGTGGGGCTTGATGGAGCCGGGCTTGCACAGCACTTGGCCGCGTTCCACGTCTTCACGCTTGGTGCCGCGCAGCAGCAGACCCACGTTGTCGCCAGCTTGACCTTGGTCCAGCAGCTTGCGGAACATTTCCACGCCGGTGACGGTGGTCTTGACGGTGTCCTTGATACCGACGATTTCGATTTCTTCGCCGACCTTGACGATACCGCGCTCGATACGGCCGGTCACCACGGTACCACGACCGGAGATGGAGAACACGTCTTCCACGGGCATCGCGAAGGCGCCGTCAACAGCACGCTCGGGAGTGGGGATGTAGGTGTCCAGAGCTTCGGCCAGCTTCAGGATGGCAGGCTCGCCCTTGTCGGACTGGTCACCTTCCAGGGCCAGCTTGGCGGAGCCGCGGATGATGGGGGTGTCGTCACCGGGGAAGTCGTACTTGGACAGCAGCTCGCGCACTTCCATTTCGACCAGTTCCAGCAGTTCTTCGTCGTCCACCATGTCGGCCTTGTTCAGGAACACGATGATGTAGGGCACGCCCACCTGACGCGACAGCAGGATGTGCTCGCGAGTCTGGGGCATGGGGCCGTCAGCAGCGGAGCAAACCAAGATGGCGCCGTCCATCTGAGCGGCACCAGTGATCATGTTCTTCACATAGTCAGCGTGACCGGGGCAGTCCACGTGAGCGTAGTGGCGGTTGGCAGTTTCGTATTCAACGTGCGAAGTGTTGATCGTGATACCACGAGCCTTTTCTTCGGGGGCGTTGTCGATCTGCGAGTAGTCCTTGGCTTCACCGCCGAAGTGCTTGGACAGCACGGTAGCGATAGCGGCAGTCAGGGTGGTCTTGCCGTGGTCAACGTGACCGATGGTGCCCACGTTCACGTGGGGCTTCGTGCGCTCGAATTTTTCTTTTGCCATTTTTCCGACTCCGAAAAAACTAATTCACTGCAAGAGGATTTCGGCGCAACCCTATCAAGCGAGCGCACCAGAAAATGGTGCCCATGGCGGGAATCGGACCCGCGACCTCTCCCTTACCAAGGGAGTGCTCTACCACTGAGCCACATGGGCAAAGAAGCTGCAAAAAACAACTTCTAAAATCTTTGCTCGCAAACTGGAGCGGGAGACGGGAATCGAACCCGCGTCATTAGCTTGGAAGGCTAGGGTTCTACCATTGAACTACTCCCGCACAGATTTACTACTGCACGTGACTGCTATTTCTAGCAATCGCTCTTCTCAACCATTGCTGGTGGAGGGGACAGGATTCGAACCTGTGTACGCGTTAGCGGGCAGATTTACAGTCTGCTGCCTTTAACCACTCGGCCACCCCTCCGAAGAGACTTGAATTGTAGCATCTATTTTCAGCTTAAAAAGAAATTTTGAAATTTCTTTTTTCTTGCCGAAGATCGATGCTGGCGCGGCTGGCGGGGATCGAACCCACGACCCTTGGCTTCGGAGGCCAATACTCTATCCACTGAGCTACAGCCGCGAGTCCGTCAGGCCGCTCGCACGGCCAACAACAATTCAACAGCCGCAATTATTGCACGGCTTTGGACACCCAAATCACAAATTCACCTGAAATCCCAAACCTGACAAGTAGACATCCACCGACATCGAACCGACCTTGACCAATGAGAAACTCCCTTCGGTCAATACCCAGCCATGTATAAGACCCACAAAAAGAGAGTGCAACCCAAGGGCAGCCTCTTCCGGGGATACCGACAACTGCACGGACTGCCCCTGCGCTGCAGCCGCTAGGTCGTGCGCAAATTTTTCCCGAGCGAAGCCTGAACTTTCTATATGCTGCAAACGCACATCAGCCAGTTCGCCCACGTATTCCATTTTGAATAGCGCCGTTTCAAACACCTTGCGTCTGCGCTCATCCTCGTCCAAGCTCTCGAACACACACAGGATGGAGTGACGAATGCGCTCTAGCGGCAACAGGTCACCATACCTGTCGTCACAGATTTCTTCGAAAGGCAGGCATATGCGCCCAAGCATGGAAACAAAGACATCCATCTTGTCCTTGAAGTGCCAATACACCGCCCCGCGTGTGGCCCCTGCACGCTGCGCGATATCGCCCAGAGAGGTTCGAGATACCCCTTTCTCGAAAAACACCTCTTCAGCCGCATCCAGCAGCTTGGTGCGCGTCTCATCCGCTTCAGCCTTGGTTCTTCGAGCCATCACTCACCTTCTTCATCACTCGCCAGCGATAGCTCGCCGCGAGAAAAACCATTTCCCAGCTGCTTTACGCAACGTTTTCAATTATACATTTATGCATGTATGTATAATTTCCGTAGCACCGATATGCAGGAAACCATCTAGGGTTTCCACCCGAATGAGCGCTCCACCGCGGACAGCGCTCTTTTCTCGTTTTCACAATGTCAACCGGAAGGACGTTCATGCACCCGATGTATGAAGCAAACCAGGCTCCCGACAATCAGTCCAACTCAGCCGCGTCCGGCACCCGCTCCATGGTCATTGGCCTGAGCTTGGCTGCTGCATTGGGCCTAGTCGCATGCAGTGACAAAAACGCGGAAGCTCAAAAAGCACAAGCAGCCGCTCAGGCACAGCCACCAGAAGTAGGTGTAGTGACGGTATCCATGCAGAACGTGCCTCTGATCTCCGATCTGCCAGGCCGTCTGGAGCCATCGCGCATTGCTCAGGTTCGCGCCCGCGCAGCTGGCATCGTGCAAAAGCGCCTGTTCCAGGAAGGCTCGGATGTCAAAGCCGGCCAGGCCCTTTTCCAGATTGACAACACCCCGTACAAGGCCAATCTGCAGAGCGCTCAGGCGACCCTTGCACAGGCCGAAGCCAATCTTGCTCAGGCATCTGCCACCGCACGCCGCTACAAGCCGCTGGTGGAAGCCAATGCCATCAGCAAGCAGGAGTACGACACGGCCATTGCCAACGAGAAGGCAGCACTGGCACAAGTTGCGGCAGGCAAGGCGGCAGTCACCAATGCCAACGTCAACCTGGGCTATGCCAGCGTGACAGCCCCCATCTCCGGACGCATCGGCCGCGCTCTGGTGACGGAAGGCGCTCTGGTCGGCCAGGGCGAAGCCACGCAGCTGGCGACCATTCAGCAAGTCAACCCGCTGTACGTGAACCTGACCCAGTCCTCCTCCGACATCATGCGCATGCGCGAAGCGCTCAGTTCCGGCAAGTTAGCAAAGGTAGGTGGCAACGCCGCGCGCGTCCACGTCTATTTGGACGATGGCAAGGAATACGCACACACCGGCAAGCTGCTGTTCACCGACCTGACCGTGGACCCGACTACCGGCCAGGTCAGCGTGCGCGCGGAACTACCCAATCCCGATGGGCTGCTGCTGCCCGGCACCTATGTGCGCGTGCACCTGGAGCAGGCACAGGTCGAGAACGCCGCGCTGATTCCGCAACAGGCCGTAACCCGCAACGAAAAGGGCAACTTCGTCATGATCGTGGCCGAGGATGGCTCTGTGGCGCCGCGTCCCGTTCAGATCAGCCAGTCCAGTGGCAATAACTGGGTCGTCACATCCGGCTTGAAAGCTGGAGAAAAAGTCATGGTGGACGGCCTGATCAAGGTGGGCATGGGAGCCAAGAAGGTCAAGCCCGTCGAGATCAACAATGCGGCTGCCGGCGCCCCCGCACAGCCCTCTGCTGCGGCCCCCGCCGCACCAGCGCAAGAGAAAGCTGCCACACCAGCCGAAGCTGCTGGCGAAGGCAAGGCAGCCAAGTAACAGGCACGATCCATGTCCAAGTTTTTCATCCACAGACCGATCTTTGCCTGGGTGATCGCGATTTTCGTGATCATTGCGGGCGTGATCTCCATCACCAAGCTACCGGTGGCACAGTTCCCATCGGTGGCACCTCCCACCATCAACGTGACAGCGACCTACCCGGGCGCCACGTCACAGACCATGACGGACTCCGTTCTGCAACTGATCGAGCGCGAAATCAACGGTGCGCAAGGTCTGATGTACATGGAAGCCTCCGCCCCCGCGGGCGGTCAAGGCACTCTGACCGTCACATTTGCCCCCGGCACCAACCCCGATCTGGCACAGGTGGACGTGCAAAACCGCCTCTCGCGCGTGCTGCCCCGCCTGCCTCAGGTGGTTCAGGCCCTGGGCGTACGCGTGGACAAGTCCATGAGCAACTTCCTGATGATTCTGGCCTTCCAGGCCGAGTCCGGGGAGACCTCGCGTGACGACATCGCCGACTATGTGAACCGCAATGTGGTGCCTGAAATCCAGCGCCTGGACGGCGTGGGCAAGGCTCAGCTGTTTGCCTCGGGTCGAGCCATGCGCGTCTGGGTGGACCCGGCCAAGCTCCAGGGTTATGGCCTGTCGATTGCATCCGTCAACGCAGCGATTGCCGCGCAGAACCAGCAGATCTCCGGCGGTGCCCTGGGCAACCTGCCCAGCACACCCGGCACCACGACCACTGCCACGATTGTGGTGCCCGGTCAGCTGAGCACACCCGAGGAATTCGGCGAAGTAGTGCTGCGCTCCAACTCCGACGGCTCCACCGTGCGCCTCAAGGACGTGGCGCGCATCGAACTGGGCATTGAAAGCTATGCCTTCGAGTCGCGCCTGGACGGCAAGCCCGCCGTGGCAATGGCCGTGCAGCTGACTTCTACTGCCAACGCCATGGCGACGGCCAAGCTGGTCAAGACCAAGATGGCGGAGATGGAGCCCTTCCTGCCTGCCGGCGTGAAGTGGTCCTCGCCCTACGACACCTCCAAGTTCGTGAAGATTTCCATCGAAAAGGTGGTGCACACGCTGCTTGAAGCCATCGTGCTGGTGTTCATCGTGATGCTGATCTTCCTGCAGAACATCCGCTACACCCTGATCCCTACCATCGTGGTCCCCATCGCATTGCTCGGCACCTTTGCCGTGATGCTGGTTGCCGGTCTGACCATCAACATTCTGGCCATGTTCGCCATGGTGCTGGTGATCGGTATCGTGGTGGACGATGCCATCGTGGTGGTGGAAAACGTCGAGCGCATCATGGCCGAGGAAGGCTTGCCCCCCAAGGAAGCCACCATCAAGGCCATGGGACAGATCCAGGGCGCCGTGGTCGGCATCACCGTGATTCTGGTGACGGTGTTCCTGCCTCTGGCCATGTTCTCCGGGGCGACCGGCAACATCTATCGCCAGTTCTCGCTGGTGATGGCCATCTCGATCTTCTTCTCGGGCTTCTTTGCGCTGACACTGACTCCCGCGCTGTGCGCCACCATGCTCAAGCCCATTCCCAAGGGCCATGCGCATGACAAGAAGACCGGCCTGCTCGGCCCCTTCTACAACTGGTTCAACCGCAAGTTTGAAGCCGGCACCAAGCGCTATTCAGCCGCTCTGTCCGGTGTGGTCAAGCGCTCCGTGCAGGCCTTCATCATCTACCTGCTGGTGATCGCCGGTGTGGTCTTCATGTTCCTACGACTGCCCACGGCCTTTCTTCCCACCGAAGACCAGGGCTATGTCATCTCGCTGGCACAGTTGCCTCCCGGCGCGAGCCTGGAACGCACGAGCAAGACCATGGCTGAGCTGGAGAAGTTCGCCCTGAGCCAGCCTGAGACCGATCACATCGTGAGCATTCTGGGCTTCAGCTTCATGGGTCAGGGCCAGAACGTGGGCCTGGCGTTCACCACGCTCAAGGACTGGTCCGAGCGCACAGGCGCTGGCTCGGATGCCAAATCCTTTGCCGGACGCACCATGGGCGCCATGTCAGCGCTGCGCGATGGTTTCATCTTCACGCTGGTCCCCCCCTCCATTTCGGAGCTGGGCAATAGCGACGGTTTCACCTTCCGTCTGCAAGACCGCGGCAGCAAGGGGCATGCAGCCTTGCTGGCAGCGCGCAATCAGCTGGTTGCCAAGGCCAACCAGAGCCCTGTGCTGACCGGCGTGCGCTTTGATGGCGTGGATGACGCCCCCCAATGGCAGGTGGACATCAACCGAGATGCTGTCTATGCCCAGCGCGTGAGCATGGGCGACCTTGCCTCGACGCTGGCAACGGCCCTGGGCTCGTCCAACTCCACGGACTTCCCCAACAACGGCTTTATGCAGCGCGTCACCATCCAGGCCGATGCCGCCCGCCGCATGCAGCCCGAGGACGTGATGCGCCTGACGGTTCCCAACGCGCAAGGCCAGCTGGTGGAGCTTTCCACCATGGTCAGCGCCAAGTGGATCAGCGGCCCCATGCAGCTGACACGCTACAACGGCTACCCCTCCATGAGCATCACCGGTCAGGCCAAACCCGGCTTCACCAGCGGTGACGCCATGAAGGAAATGGAAAAGCTGGCCCAGGAACTGCCCGACGGCTTCGGCTACGAGTGGACCGGCCAGTCTCTGGACGAGAAAAAGGCGGGCTCCTCGGCCATGCTGCTGTACACGTTCTCCATCCTGGCCGTGTTCCTGTGCCTGGCCGCACTGTATGAAAGCTGGAGCATCCCGCTGTCCGTGCTGCTGGTCGTGCCTCTGGGCGTGTTCGGCGCCGTGGCCGGCATGCTGATGCGCGGCATGCCCAACGACATCTACTTCCAGGTGGCGCTGATCACGGTGATTGGTCTCTCGGCCAAGAACGCCATTCTGATCGTGGAGTTCGCCAAGGACCTGCATGCGGAAGGCAAGAGCGCGCTGGAGGCCGCGCTGGAGGCCGGTCATCTGCGTTTCCGACCCATTCTGATGACCTCGCTGGCCTTTATTCTGGGCGTGGTGCCGCTGTACATCGCCTCCGGCGCCAGCGCTGCCAGCCAGAAGGAAATCGGCACTGGCGTGTTCTGGGGCATGGTGATAGGCACGCCGATCTCCGTGTTCCTGGTGCCCGTGTTCTTTGTGGCCGTGTTCAATCTGTTTGGCAAGAAGTCCAAGCAAGACTCCAACGCCACTCCCCCGGCGGCAACTTCTGCAGCACAGGGAGGCTCGCAACATGAATAAAACCTTGCTACCCGTAGCACTGGCCGGCGCGCTGCTGGCCAGCGGCTGTTCCTTCATCCCCACGCTGGAGCGCCCTGCCGCTCCGGTGGCCGAGCATTACTCGGCAGCCGACGAGCAGGCCGGCACCATCGCGGCCGCCGACATCCCCTGGCAGCAGTTCTACACGGACCCACGCCTGCAGCAGGTGATCCAGCTCGCGCTGGACAACAACCGCGACCTGCGTGTGGCCGTGCTCAATATCGAAAAGGCACAGGCTCAATACCAGATCCAGCGCGCCGCCCAGTTCCCTGAGTTCGGTGTGGCAGGCAGCGCCAGCCGCCAGCCCAGCGCCACCACGGGCCGCTATGCCAACTCGTACATGGCCGGCCTTTCCATGCCCAGCTGGGAGATTGACTTCTGGGGCCGCATCGGCAGCCTCAAGCAGCAAGCTCTGGCCCAGTATCTGGCAACCGAGGAAGGCCGCAAGGCGGCCCAGATCAGTCTGATTGCAACGGTCGCCAACACCTGGCTGAACCTGCAGGCTGACGAGGAGCTGCTGGCCATTTCCCGTCGTACCCTGGGTACACGCGAGCAGTCCATCAAGCTGACCAAGCTGCGCCTGGACTCTGGCGTGGCCTCCGAGCTGGACTACCGCCAGGCTCAGTCGCTGACCGAAAGCGCACGCGCCACGCTGGCCCAGCAAGCCGGTCAGCGCGAGCGCGACGTCAACGCCCTGACGCTGCTCGTGGGCCAGGCTCTACCTGCCGATCTGCAGACCAGCATGCAAGGCAAGCAGCTGCGCGATCTGCCTGCCCTGGCCGATGTACCGTCGGGCCTGCCTTCTGACCTGCTGCTGCGCCGGCCCGACATCCGTCAGGCCGAGCAAAGCATGATTGCCGCCAATGCCAGCATTGGCGCGGCACGTGCGCTGTTCTTCCCGAACATCTCCTTGACTGCCTCGGCAGGCTTTGTGAATTCGGAGGTTTCCGATCTGTTCAAGTCTGACTCTGCAGCATTCACGATTGCGCCTTCGCTGTACCTGCCCATCTTCAATGCAGGCCGCAATCGCGCCAATCTCCAGGTTGCACAAGCCAGCCAGAAGATTGCCGTGGCGCAATACGAAGGCTCCATCCAGTCAGCCTTCCGCGAGGTGTCCGACACCTTGGTGAATCGCCGAGCACTCAAGGATCAGCTAGATGCCCAGTCACGTCAGCTGGAGGCCGAGCAGGTTCGCTACAAGCTGTCGGACCTGCGCTACACCAACGGTGTGGCCAGCTACCTGGATCTGCTGGACGCGCAGCGCTCACTGTTTGCACTGGAGCAGTCCGTGGTTCAGGTGCGCCTGGCGCAGCTTCAAAACCAGGTCAATCTCTACAAGGTGCTGGGCGGCGGCTGGACCGAGGCAGGTGCCGGCAACACCCCTGCGGCAGCAACTACAGCCCAGTAATCGGGCCATTTTTGCACTCTCACACAAGGTGTCTTCGGACGCCTTTTTTCATGCCCGCAACAAATTGGCTGCACAAAGTTGATCCAACTCAACTCCTTTATGCAGCAGCCGTCAACCCGGATCGTCGTGCACTGGTGTTCTTAACCCTCACTTCTATAATGGTTTGTTAATTCCCATCCCACGATCTCAGAGGACTTCATGAGCGAGCAACACCACGAAGAAGCCCATACAGGCCCCATTAAAAAACCCAAGCAGTTGTTGCTTGCTGTCTTCTTCTCGTTTGTGGTTCCCATCTTCGTCATCATCGGTCTGGTCAAGTTCGTGACTTCGTCCGACACCACGGGCGCAGGTACGGCCAATGCCGAAATGGCCAAGGCCATGCGTCTACAAAAAGTGGGAACGGTGGAAATTCGTGATGCCAACCGCCCTCTGCGCGGTGGCGCGGAAGTCTTCAAGTCGCAATGCGCAGCCTGCCATGAAACCGGCGTAGCCGGCGCACCCAAATTCCAGGATGCGACAGCCTGGGGCCCGCGCATCAAGCAGAGCCTGGAAACGCTGGTGCACTCTGCCCTGACCGGCAAGGGTGCAATGGCGGCCCAGGGTGGCGGCGAGTTCAATGACACGGAAATTGCCCGTGGCGTGGTCTATATGGCCAATGCTGCCGGCGCCAACTTCCCCGAGCCCCAGCCTGCTGCCGGCGCAGCAGCTGGTGATGCCCCCGCAGCAGCACCTGCGGCCCCTGTCGCCGCTGCACCTGCAGCCGCTGTTGCAACCACCGAGGCAGTACCCACGCCCGCCGCGGCTCCGGCAGCTGCCGCGGCCTCCGATGTGGGCAAGAACATCTACAACACCACCTGTATGGCCTGCCACGCCAGTGGTGTCGCCGGGGCGCCCAAGTTTGGCGACAAGGCTGCCTGGGCGCCTTTCATTGCCAAGGGCATGGACGATATGGTGCAGAAGGCCACCCAAGGTGTCGGGGCCATGCCTCCCAAAGGCGGCTCCACCGCTTCGGACGCAGACTTCAAGGCCGCCATTCAGTACATGGTGGATGCAGCCAAGTAAGCCCTGCTCTGTCCCCCGCAAAAACCGGCCTTTGGCCGGTTTTGTTATTTTTCACCAGAAGCCTTCTGTACACCAGTAAAGGCAGCCATCAGACTTGATCAGCTTTCGGGCTAGGCACAAAACCAAACTTCAATGGCAGCGAAGCGCTGTCGACCTCCTGCACCTCAGGCAGCACGCCGCCCTCCAGCGCATTCGCGGCATCCAGCATGTCCAGGCTGTGCACCATGCCCAGGCCCTGCGGCAAAGCCAGGAAAAGCCGCCCCTGCTCATCGAGCAGCACCTGCTGCACCTGTTCGGCAGCCAGTTCCTGGCCCGTATGACTGCGCAACTGCACACCATGCTCTGTGCCTCGCAGACGCCATATCCATGGCGCGCTCTCCAGTTCCACATACACGCGTTGCGGGCCGTTCTGAAAATACCAGCGGCCGTCGGACTCGGCCAGATAGTTGCGACCGATGAATTCGGCCAGCTTTTCATGGCGCAGCAGACTGCCCCTGGCACCGGGCTGCCCGCTCGCAAACGCCCCGCAGGCCTGGGCCTGCTCGTCCCTGAGCCACCACTGGCCGCGTGCATCCAGCCCCAGCCAGCCGCTGCAGGCCGGCACATTGGGCCATTTCGCCATGGCCTGCTTCACGATGTCATCCATCACTTATCTCCTGATCATTGCGTGGTCGCTCAAAGCCACTGTTCCAGCCATTCGGTCACGGCCAGTGGCATGGCCTGCACATGGGCAGGCCATGCACCGCTGGCAAAGCCTACATGCCCTCCATGCGGCGGCTGCCATAGCTGCACGGCTGCGCTCACCTCATCGGGCGTGGGCAGGCTGTGCACCGGCACAAACGGATCGTTGCGCGCATTGAGCAGCAACAAGGGCACGGCCACTTGCTTGAGCAGGGGCTTGGCCGATGCCCTGCGCCAGTAATCATCGGCATCCCTGAAGCCATGAACCGGGGCCGTGAACACATCGTCAAAGTCATGCAGGGTTCGCGCACGCTGCAGCCGCTGCCTATCGAACAGGCCCGGCGCCTGCTGCCATTTGGCCAGTGCCTTGGGCACCAGGGTACGCAGGAAGACGGGGGTGTAGATCCAGCGATTGAGCCCCTGGCCCAGATTGACGCCTCCGGCCACCAGATCCAGCGGCGCACAGATCACTGCCGCGCCCTTGACGAGCTCTGCAGCCGCCTGCTGCTGCAGCCCGGCCCAGCGCGCAAGGGCATTGCCGCCCAACGATACCCCCATTGCCAGCAATTCGCCGCTCGCGCCTTGCTGTAGCCGTCGCAAAATCCAGTCCACCTCGTCCGCATCGCCGGAGTGGTAGGCGCGCAGCAGGCGGTTGGGCTCACCGCTGCAGCCGCGAAAATGCGGCACGGCCAGATGCCAGCCGCGCTGCGCGCAGACCTGTGCCAGGGCCTTGGCGTAGTGACTTGAGGACGAGCCTTCCAGGCCGTGAAACAGCACCAGAGTGGGAGCGTTTGCACCTGCCGGATGACTTGAAAAATCAACATCGATGAAGTCGCCATCAGGCGTATCCCAGCGCTCGCGCCGCCACGCAGGAAACACCCCGCCCTTCGCATAGAGTGCAGCCCAGATGGTCTGGACATGACCTCCGGGTTGCCACCAAGGTGCACGAAATTGTTCGAAATTCATGAGGGACCCAGCCAGCTCTGCAGCTCTGCCCCCAGAGCGTCTTTCTGCGCCGACCGCCAGACCAGTTCAGGCGGAGCCACATGAATTCCCGGCGGTGCCTTGAGCAAGGCAGCCTCCACCAGGCGGGCCACATGCATGGCGCACACAGGACGCTCCGTCTGCGGCAGCATATAGCTGAGCGCCGAAAGCATGGTCTTTGCCGTGCGCTGCAGCCAATGGCCGTCATTTATTTTCCGAGCTTCTCTGGCCGAGCGCACAACAATCAGCCGTTCGAAGCCCAGCGCGGCCACGCCTTGCTCATTGAGATTGGCCAGCCCCTGCTTCAGCGCCTGGGGCAGGCTGCCCATATCGTGAGGCAGTACCACAGCGAGCGTGTGCACACCACAGCGCCGCATCCACTGCGCCACCGCTTGCAGCTGATCCGGCCGAGGCGTCCACAAGGCTCGCTCGCGCTGGTAATAGGGGCGCGGTGGCTCGAACATGATGAGGCCCACATCGGCATGCTGCACAGGCCATTGCTGCACATCGCCATCCTGCTGCGTCAGCAACTCCATGCCACGCAGGCCCTGGACGTAGGGCTCGCGCGCCAGCACCTGGACCAGCCCATAGTTCTGCGCGCCAACCACTCGGCTGAGCACCTCGTTACCCAGCGGCCCCGTGGCCCCGGCCAGCAACAGGCGCGGCAAGACCGCAGTTTTCGGGCCGGGACGCTGTGCGCCACGCAGGGCATCAAGTGGAGAAACAGTGGACATGATTGCAATGCTATCGCCGCTAGGCAGCTGACAGGACGACAAGCCCCGCGTTCACACTTCCCTGCTAAGCCCTTATGCTATGGTTTCCGTCTCAATTTCGTGAATGGAAACACCCATGAAACGCTGGCTTCTGGCAATCGCAACCGCCGCCTCCATGCTCTCCCTCACGGGCTGCGGCTACAACGACTTTCAGCGCCTGGATGAAAAATCCAAGGCGGCCTGGAGCGAAGTGCTGAATCAGTACCAGCGCCGGTCGGACCTGATTCCGAACATCGTCGCCACAGTCAAGGGCGAGGCCAACTTCGAGCAGGAGACGTTGACCAAGGTGATCGAAGCACGCGCCAAGGCCACCTCGATTCAGGCCACTCCCGAGCTGATCAACAACCCCGAAGCCTTCAACAAGTTCCAGCAAGCACAGGGCGAGATTTCCAGCGCACTCTCGCGCCTGATGGTGGTGGCGGAACGCTATCCCGAGCTCAAGGCAAATCAGGCGTTCCGCGATCTGCGCGTGACGCTGGAGGGCACGGAAAATCGCATCACCGTGGCGCGCAACGAATACATAGGCACCGTACAGGCCTACAACGTGCTGGCGCGCAGCTTCCCCACCAATATCACGGCCAAGGTATTCAGCTACCAGGTCAAGCCGACCTTCACGGTGCAGAACGAGGCCCAGATTTCCCAGCCACCGGCCGTGGACTTCTCAACGCCTGCAGCGCCTGCTGGCAACAAGTAATGGCGGGCTTCCGCTTCAAAAACCATGCACCAAACACCTCAAGCTCTTATACATAAAGCGCTTGTAGCTATTGTTTTTGCATGGCTGGCACTGCTTGCTGCGCTGCCAGTCTGGGCGCAAGGTGCTGCAGGCACGCAGCTGCAACCTGTGCCGGAGCTCACTGCGCGCATCATCGACCAGACCGGCACGCTGAGCCCCGGCGATCTGCAATCGCTGAGCGAGCAGCTCAAGAAGCTGGAGGATGAGACCGGCGCCCAGGTCGCCGTGCTCATGGTTGCCACCACGGCCCCGGAAGACATCGCCGCCTATGCCTGGCGTGTGGCCAGCAGCTGGAAGCTGGGACGCAAGGACATAGGCGATGGCTCTGTCATCGTCGTGGCCAAGAACGACAGGCGCATGCGTATCGAAGTGGCGCGCAAGCTGGAAGGCGCCATTCCCGACATCCAGGCTGCACGCATCATCGACGGAGCCATGAAGCCGCGCTTTGGCGCCGACGACTATGCGGGTGGACTGTCTGCCGCCATCGAGCAGATGAGCCTGCTGATTCATGGCGAGAAACTGCCCTCACCGCCGTCCCAGCCGCGCAAGTCCGGCAAGTCCTGGGCTGACCAGCTGGACTTTCTGCTGCCACTACTGTTCTTCGGTTTTCCGATCGGGATTGCCATCGCCCGCGCCATCTTTGGCCGCGTGCTGGGTTCGCTGCTCATTGGCGGCATTGCCGGGGTGGCTGCCTATGTGGTCACCACCAGCCTGTTGATTGCGGGCGTGGCAGGATTTCTGGGCCTGATCTTCACCCTGCTCTCCAATCTCTCGCGTGGCGGGGGCGGACCGTATATCAGCACTGGCGGGGGCGGCGGATGGAGCAGCGGCAGTGGAGGCGGTTTCAGCTCCGGTGGCGGCGGCAGCTTTGGTGGCGGTGGCGCCTCGGGGGATTGGTGAAATGAGCAATATCTTCCAACGCCTGGCACGCCTGGTGCGGCACCGCTGGGCCGAACAGCATCTGCGCAAGGCCTTGCCGCCTGCCACGCTCAAGGAGCTGGAACTGCTGATTGCCAAAAGCGAGCTGGGCCACACCGGCCAAGTCCGCATCTGCGTCGAGGCCGGCCTGCCCTGGAGCTATATCTGGCGCGATGCCACGGCCCGCCAGCGTGCGCTCTCGCAGTTCGCCAAACTCCATGTCTGGGACACGGAGCACAATAACGGTGCCCTCATCTACCTGCTGCTGGCCGACCACGCCATAGAAATCGTGGCCGACCGCGCCCTGGACCGCACCATGAGCGCCGAGCAATGGCAAACGTTGATCAGCGATATGCAGTCCGCCTTCAAGGGCGGGCATTTCAGTGTGGGCCTGGTATCGGCATTGGAGCGCGTCAACCGGCAACTGCAGGCGCATTTCCCGCGCAAATCCGCGGCCAACACGCAGCGCAACCTGCCCGATGCGCCCGTGATCCAAAGGCATCTGCCGGGCCGCAGCCGCTGATACGGTTGTGCAGCCGCATCCGCCGGCTGCAGAACCTCACAAGCCTCAGGCCAGCACATGCCGCCCATACGGCGAACACAGCCAGAGCACTGCAACCACATTGATCAGGACCATGAGCCAGAACTGCAGCTGAAAGCTGGTCTTGCTGCTTTTGTGGCGCAGCCACTGCTGGGCCAGCAGGGCACCGGGCCAGCCTCCGGCCAGCGCCATGGTCTGCAGCGTTTTTTCCGGTGTGCGCCACTGCCCCTTCTGGGCGGCCCATTTGTCCTGCCAGTAGGCCATGAAGGTCAGCATGCTCAGGCCCGCATAGACCAGCCAGAAGATGCGCGGTACGCCCCAGATGACGGCGGCGGCCAGCATCAGCAGCAGCCAAACCAGCAACACCCCATAGCTGAAGCCGCTGGAGGCATGCCAGCCCTGAGGCGGCGTACGCGAGGACTGCAAACGCCCTACAGACGGGCTGTTGCGCCGCACCGGAGACGAGCGGGCATGAGGCACCGAACCGCCAGCGCGCCATGCAACCTGAAGCGCGCGCTTTCTGCCCTGCTCCATACCGACGGCAAACTCCAGACGCAGGCCGGGCTGGGGACGCTGCTCTGCGGGCGGGCGCGGCTCAAAAGCACTGATATGGACAAACAGGCGCTCGCCACCGCCATCGGCCTCTATCCAGCCGAAGCCACGCTCGCCATTCCATTGCGTCAAGGTACCGCTGTAGCGCATCTAGATCCTTTGTTGTTTTTGACACCGCGAACAGGCCCGGTGATGCAAAAAGCAGGCGGGTCCCGTCCAGAAAAAACCTTTTCCCCCGCATGGCTGTGTTAGTTTTGGGGCAGCCGTATTTTCTTAAGAAAGCACTCAAGCATGCAGAAATCTCTGTTCTCTCTGGCCGTCATCAGCTCTGCCCTGGCACTGAGCGCCTGCTCCTCCATCAGCCCCATAGGCGCCCAAGCACCGGCTGAATACGACTACGCACTGAGCTGCAAGCTCAAGGAAGATGACCCCAAGAAGTGCGAAGCCCAGATTCGCGCTCTCTGCGAAGACCCCAGCAAGGCCGTGGTGCGCAAATCACGCCATGTGGACCCCAAGGACAATTCCGTGGTCTACGGCTATCAGGCCGCCTGCAACAGCTAAGCCCTGCAGCACTCCGAAACATCGGGTATTTCGGGCCTTGCCGCACGATGAGCCTGAACCTCAGGAGTTAACAGGCATGAAAAAGCCACCGCATGCGGTGGCTTTTCTTGGCTGATGCAGGTGCTCCAGGGCACCAGACATCAACGCTTCTGGCGGTACTTGCGCAGAGCGGCAATCTGAGCTGCCATGACGGCCAGCTCGGACTGTGCACGAGCAATATCCAGCTCGCCCTTGGCGTTCTTCAGGGCTTCCTCAGCGGCAGCCTTCGCCTTTTGCGCCTTTTCATCGTCCAGATCCTTGCCGCGGATGGCGGTGTCGGACAGCACGGTCACGCAGTTGGGTTGCACTTCCAAAATGCCACCGGCCACGAAGACGAACTCTTCGCTGCCATCAGGCATTTCGATGCGCACCGAACCCGGCTTGATGCGGGTGATCAGCGGTGTGTGGCGGGGATAAATGCCCAGCTCGCCCGCTTCGCCGGGCAAGGCGACAAAGCGCGCTTCACCGGAGAAGATGGACTCTTCGGCACTGACCACATCAACGTGGATGGTGTTCATCTTTGCTCCTTGGAAAAGGTTAAAACTGGTCCTGAAACTTGCACACCCTAAGCCATAGACGCCGAGCAAGGGCCGCCCCGCAGCGAGGGCGTCGTCCCCCTCCCGAAGAGAGAGGGGGAAGCGGCGTTAGCCGCTCAGGGGGTGAAAGTCCGTTAGGCTGCCAGCTTCTTGGCCTTCTCGAAGGCTTCGTCGATGGTACCAACCATGTAGAAAGCCTGTTCGGGCAGGTGGTCGGCTTCGCCATTCACGATCATCTTGAAGCCACGGATGGTTTCAGACAGGGGAACGTACTTGCCGGGAGCACCGGTGAACACTTCAGCCACATGGAAAGGCTGCGACAGGAAACGCTGCATCTTACGAGCGCGGGACACGACCAGCTTGTCTTCGGGAGCCAGCTCGTCCATACCCAGAATCGCGATGATGTCGCGCAGTTCCTTGTAGCGCTGCAGTGTGCCCTGCACTTGGCGAGCCACCTTGTAGTGCTCTTCGCCAACCACTTGGGGGTCCAGCTGACGGCTGGTGGAGTCCAGTGGGTCCACGGCGGGGTAGATACCCAGCGAAGCGATGTCACGGGACAGCACCACGGTGGAGTCCAAGTGAGCAAAAGTGGTCGCGGGCGAGGGGTCGGTCAAGTCATCGGCCGGCACGTAAACGGCCTGGATGGAAGTGATCGAGCCCACCTTGGTGGAGGTAATACGCTCTTGCAGCTTACCCATTTCTTCAGCCAGGGTAGGCTGGTAGCCCACGGCGGAAGGCATACGGCCCAGCAGAGCGGACACTTCGGTACCGGCCAGTGTGTAGCGGTAGATGTTGTCCACGAAGAACAGCACGTCCTTGCCTTCGTCACGGAAGGCTTCGGCCATGGTCAGACCGGTCAGCGCAACGCGCAGACGGTTTCCTGGAGGCTCGTTCATCTGACCGTAAACCATGGCAACCTTGGATTCGTTCAGGTTGGCCTGGTTCACAACGCCGGCATCCGACATTTCGTGATAGAAGTCATTGCCTTCACGGGTACGTTCACCCACACCGGCAAACACCGACAGACCACCGTGGCCCTTGGCGATGTTGTTGATGAGTTCCATCATGTTCACGGTCTTGCCCACACCGGCGCCACCGAACAGACCCACCTTGCCGCCCTTGGCGAAAGGAGAGATCAGGTCAATCACCTTGATGCCGGTTTCCAGCAGTTCCTGCGAAGGCGACAGTTCGTCGTAAGCAGGAGCCTTGCGGTGGATGGGGGCTGTCAGCGTCTGGTCCACATCGCCGCGCTCGTCGATGGGGTTGCCCAGCACGTCCATGATACGACCCAGCGTCGCCTTGCCCACGGGCACGGTGATGGGGTTGCCGGTGTTGGTGACCATCAGACCACGCTTGAGGCCGTCGGAAGAACCCAGGGCAATGGTACGCACCACGCCGTCGCCCAGCTGTTGCTGAACTTCCAGGGTCAGGGCCGTACCTTCCAGCTTCAAGGCGTCATACACCTTGGGCACCTGGCCGTGGGCAAACTCCACGTCCACCACGGCGCCGATACATTGAACAATCTTGCCTTGTACTTGAGCCATTTTTTGCTCCAATCTGTTTGTTCGTTAAAGCCGTTTACACAGCGGCTGCGCCTGCCACGATTTCCGACAACTCGGTCGTAATCGCTGCCTGACGCGTCTTGTTGTAGACCAGCTTCAACTCGCTGATGACGTTGCCGGCGTTGTCGGTAGCGGCCTTCATGGCCACCATGCGCGCCGATTGCTCGGACGCCATGTTTTCCGCAACTGCCTGGTACACGAGGGACTCCACGTAACGAACCAGCAGTTCGTCGATGACGCTCTGAGCGTCAGGCTCGTAGATGTATTCCCAGGATGCACCCGTCTTCTCGGCTTGCAATTTTTCGGACGACAGGGGGAGCAGTTGCTCCACCACCGACTCTTGCTTCATGGTGTTGATGAACTTGGTGTACGCAAGGTACACCGCGCCCAGCTTGCCTTCAGCATATTGGTCCAGCAACACCTTGACAGGCCCGATGAGCTTGTCGAGGTGAGGCGTGTCGCCCAAGCCTGTAGCGTGAGAGACCACCTTGGCACCGACACGGTTCAGAAAACCCAGTCCCTTGCCGCCAATGGCCACCGCTTCTGTCGCAATGCCCGCATCCTGCTGTTCGCGCAACTTGTTGGTGACGACACGCAACACGTTGGTGTTCATGCCGCCGCACAAACCCTTGTCGGTCGTCACCACGATGACGCCGACCTTCTTGGCATCGCTCACTTGCATGAACGGATGCACATATTCAGGGTTGGCTTCGCCAAGATGGGCTGCAATGTTGCGGATTTTTTCGCTGTATGGACGGGCAGCCAGCATCCGCTCCTGCGCCTTGCGCATTTTGGATGCAGCCACCATTTCCATGGCTTTGGTGATCTTCTTGGTGTTTTCCACCGATTTGATCTTGCCGCGTATTTCCTTACCTGCTGCCATGATGACTCCTCGCCGGTATTAAGCGAAGGACTTCTTGAATGCAGTAATGGCTGCAGTCAGTTCAGCTTCGTCCTTGCCTTCCTTGTCGAAAGCACGCTTTTCGTTCAGACGGTCCAGCAAAGCGCCGTGGCTGGTCTTCAGGAACTGGTGCAGACCAGATTCGAAGGGCAGCACTTGCTTGACTTCGATGTCGTCCATGAAGCCCTTGTTCACTGCGAACAGCGAAGAAGCCATCAGAGCGGTCGACAGAGGAGAGTACTGAGCCTGCTTGAGCAGTTCGGTCACGCGGGCACCGCGGTCCAGCTGCTTGCGGGTTGCCTCGTCCAGATCGGAAGCGAACTGCGCGAAGGCAGCCAGTTCACGGTACTGAGCCAAGTCGGTACGGATACCGCCGGACAGGCCCTTCACCACCTTGGTCTGAGCGGAACCACCCACGCGGGACACAGAGATACCGGCGTTGATAGCGGGACGGATACCGGCGTTGAACAGGCTGGTTTCCAGGAAGATCTGGCCGTCAGTAATCGAAATCACGTTCGTGGGAACGAAAGCGGACACGTCGCCAGCTTGTGTTTCGATGATAGGCAGAGCGGTCAGAGAACCGGTCTTGCCCTTGACTTCGCCCTTGGTGAAGGCTTCGACGTAGTCGGCGTTCACGCGAGCGGCACGCTCCAGCAGACGGCTGTGGAGATAGAACACGTCGCCGGGGAAAGCTTCACGTCCGGGAGGACGGCGCAGCAGCAGCGAAACCTGACGGTAGGCCACAGCCTGCTTGGACAGATCGTCATAAACGATCAGAGCGTCTTCACCGCGATCGCGGAAATATTCGCCCATCGTGCAGCCGGAGTAGGCCGACACGTACTGCATGGCTGCCGATTCGGAAGCGGTAGCAGCAACGACGATGGTGTAGTCCATCGCGCCGGCTTGCTCCAGAGAGCGCACCACGTTCTTGATCGAAGATGCCTTCTGACCAATAGCGACGTAGATGCAGGTAACGCCCTGGCCCTTCTGGTTGATGATGGCGTCGATAGCGACAGCCGTCTTACCAGTCTGACGGTCACCAATGATCAGTTCACGCTGACCACGGCCCACGGGCACCATGGAGTCGATGGACTTGATACCGGTCTGCAGAGGCTGATCCACGGATTGACGTGCGATCACGCCAGGAGCGACCTTCTCGATCACGTCCGTCATCTTGGCGTTGATGGGGCCCTTGCCGTCGATAGGCTGACCCAGGGCGTTCACCACGCGGCCGACCAGCTCGGGGCCCACGGGCACTTCCAGAATACGGCCGGTGCACTTGACGGTGTTGCCTTCTGCGATGTGCTCGTAAGCACCCAGAATCACGGCGCCCACGGAGTCGCGCTCCAGATTCAGAGCCAGACCGTAAGTGGGTTGACCGTCGGCGCCTGCGGGGAATTCCAGCATTTCGCCAGCCATCACGTCCGACAGGCCGTGCACGCGCACGATACCGTCAGTCACCGACACCACGGTGCCTTGGTTACGGACGTCAGTGCTAGCAGCCAGCCCTTCGATGCGGCTCTTGATCAGTTCAGAAATTTCTGCGGGATTGAGTTGCATGACTCTTTCCTTCTTTCTTGTGTGTTAGCCGAGACCTCAAGCGCATTACGCGGTGAGGGCCGCTTTCATTTGTTCCAGACGGGCCTTGACGGAGGTGTCCAGCACCTCGTCGCCCACCACGACGCGAACGCCACCGATCAGCGATTCATCGAGCTTCACGGTGAGATTCAGCTTGCGGCCAAAGCGCTTTTGCAGCGTGGCGCCAAGCTCGGCCAGCGCTGCATCCTCAATCGGGAAAGCGCTGTACACCACGGCATCCGAGGAGCCGCTCTTGCTGTTCACGAGGCTGCGGAACTGGGCTGCCACTTCAGGCAGCACGTCCAGACGGCCGTTTTCGAGGACCACATGCAGGAAGTTGCGTGCGGACTCGGGCAATGCCGACTTGGCCACACCCGTGACGAGATCGAACACTTGCGCGTCGCTCACGTTCGGGTTGTCGGCCAGTTGGCGCAATTGCGGGTTGGCGGCAATCGCCGCCAATTCCTCCACCCAAGCGACAGTGCTGTTCAAGTCTGCGCCCTTGTCGGCACAGGCTTTGAACAATGCTTCGGCGTAAGGGCGGGCAATGGTGGCGAGTTCTGCCATTTTTTGCTTTCCTTACAGCTCTGTCTTCAGACGGTTCAGCAGATCAGCGTGGATACCGGCATTGACTTCCTTCTTCAGGATCTGCTCGGCACCCTTGACGGCCAGCGCTGCCACTTGCTCACGCAGGGCTTCACGGGCAGCAATGGCTTGCTGGTCAGCTTCAGCGCGGGCAGCAGCAACAATCTTGTTGCCTTCTTCTGTCGCACGAGCCTTGGCTTCTTCAATGATGGCCTGGGCGCGGCGTTCGGCGTCCGCAAGCCGCGAAGCTGTTTCGTTGCGCGTCTGGGCCAATTCCTGCTCGACGCGCTTGTTGACAGCGGTCAGTTCGGTCTTAGCCTTGTCGGCAGCAGCGAGGCCATCGGCGATTTTCTGGGCTCGCTCATCCAGTGCCTTCGCGATCGGGGGCCACACGAACTTCATCGTGAACAGCGCCAGAACCAGGAAAACACCAAGCTGAACGAACAGGGTCGCGTTAATACTCACGGCAACACCTTTCTATTTAGGGCGTTGAACGGAGCTTAGGCAACCAGTTGGAAGGGGTTGGCGAAGGCGAACAGCAGAGCGATAGCCACACCGATCAGGAAGGCGGCGTCGATCAGACCAGCCAAGATGAACATCTTGGTTTGCAGTTCGTTGATCAGCTCAGGCTGACGTGCCGAGGATTCCAGGAACTTGCCACCCATCAGAGCGATACCGATCGAAGCGCCGATAGCGCCCAGACCAACAATCAGACCACAAGCCAGAGCGACGAGACCGAGAACGTTTTCCATGATGACTCCTAGGGATTAAAGAAAGGTTGAGTGAAAGAAAGGATTTCAGTGAGCTTCATGTGCTTGGCCGAGGTAAATCAGCGTCAGCATCATGAAAATGAAGGCTTGCAGGGTAATGATCAGGATGTGGAAGATCGCCCAGATCGAACCTGCAATGATGTGCCCCACGGGGAGCAACACACCGGAAAGCGACATGGCAGCCGCACCGCCCATCAAGGCGATCAGACAGAACACCAACTCACCAGCGTACATATTGCCGAACAGTCGCATACCGTGCGAAACCGTCTTGGCAACGTATTCAATGATTTGCATGGCCAGGTTCACAACACCCAGGATCACAGCAAACACGGGATTCTTCGAGGTACCGAACGGAGCGGTCACCAGTTCGTGAGCCCAGCCGCCCAGGCCCTTGATCTTCACGCTGTAGATCAGGCACAGCACCAGCACGCCGGTCGACAGACCCAGAGTGGTGGACAGGTCGGCGGTAGGCACGACACGCAGGTAGGCGTGAGAGTCGCCCTGAGCGGTCTGCCACAGCACGGGCAACAGATCCACAGGCAGCATGTCCATGGCGTTCATCGCGAAGATCCAGACGAACACGGTCAGAGCCAGAGGAGCGATGAACTTGCGAGATTGAGCGTTGTGAATATTGGCCTTGGCCTGGTTGTCCACCATCTCGACCAGCATTTCCACGGCGGCCTGGAAGCGGCCGGGAACGCCGGAAGTCGCCTTGCGGGCAGCCAGCCAGAGGACGAACAGGCACAAAGCGCCCAGAGTCACACTCACGGCAATCGAATCCAGATTGAACACGGAGAAGTCGATGATGGACTTCTGCTTGATGTTCTGGAGGTGTTGCAAGTGGTGAACGATGTATTCACTTGCAGTTGGTGCGTGCGCTTCTGCGGCCATCGGTCAACTTCTCTCAAATATCAATCGGTTTTTGGACACTGGATCGCACCAGAAGCGCAACCCAATACGTTTTCATCACAACAATCAAGCCAACCAGCAGCGCCAGCCAGCTCAGGTCAGGTACCAGCTTGGGTGCCGCCGCCAACATGGCAATGCACAGCACCAGCTTCACCAGCTCCCAACCGAAAATCCCTGCCATGGCGCCACCGGCACCTCCCGGCCGCTGACGAACCACGCCTCTTGCAAACAGCGCCGCGGGCAACACGACCGCCAGCGCTCCATACGCTGCCGACCAGCCTGCGGCTGCACGCCCCGTGATCAACCACGACAGCAAAGCCACGATAACGCCTACCAGCGTCTGAACCATGACGATGCGCCAGACCGAAACCTGCGGAAAGCGCGAACGCCATGCAGAGGCTTCTTGTGCAGTCAGGGGCTTGAAGTCTTCGACTTCGTCCTCATCCTGAAAATCAGCGGGCATGTTTGTCATGTTTTCTTTCACACCGCTGACCAGACAAGACTTTTTACAAAGCCTCTGATTATAAGTAAAAACCCCCGTCGTTAGATAGGGGTTGATACTGTCATGCGCAAAACGTCTTTGACAAGACCCGAGGGTTGTCGCCGAGTGACAACATTTGCCGCCCGCTGCTTTGGTGCGGCGCGAGTGTGCCTCAATTGAAAAACCTGATTGCCCTGAATTGCCTGCCTGCCCCCAGGGGCTTTGAAGGTTTGCAGGCTCTGGCCATCCATCGATTAGGCCCACGCACGCATGGCTGCGCGGTGTGGCGCACAATCTTTCTTACTCATTGACAGGCTGTTTCACCAACGGCAATTTTTCATTTCAGCCAAGGATTCTTCATGAGCGACACGCCCAACACCTCTGCCGCCAACGAGAACGGTCAGCAAGAAGACCCGCGCAAGGATTCGCTGATCGAGTATCCGAGCCAGTTTCCCATCAAGGTCATGGGTGTCAAGAATGAACATCTGGTGCATGAAATCACCAAGATCGCCGAAAAATTCGACCCCAGCTTTGACGCCAGCACGGTGGAGCTGCGCCCCAGCTCCGGCGGCAACTACCTGGGCGTGACCATCACCATCACGGCCACCAGCCGCGAGCAGCTGGACGATACCTACCGCGCACTGACCTCTCACCCCCTGGTGAAGGTCGTGCTGTGAGCGACAGCCCGATTGCTTCTGCCTTGCCCCCTGAACCCATGGACCTGCGCTTTCTCGGGCGCACCGGCTATGAAGCTGCGGTGGTCGCGATGCAGGAGTTCACGCGCACCCGCAACGCGAGCACGCGTGACGAACTCTGGATTTGTGAGCACTCACCGCATTTCACCCAGGGGCTGGCTGGCAAGACCGAAAATGTTCTGAACCCCGGCGATATTCCCGTGGTCGCCACCAATCGCGGCGGCCAGGTGACCTATCACGGCCCCGGTCAGGTGGTGGCCTATCCGCTGCTGGATCTGCAGCGCATGGGCTACTTCGTCAAAGAGTATGTGTACCGGCTGGAAGATGCAGTGATCCGCACGCTGGATCATTTCGGCGTTACCGGCCACCGCGTGGCAGGCGCGCCCGGCATCTATGTGCGCCTGGACGACCCGCGCAGCCATGCCATGCTGGAGCAGCGCCCTCAGCACCGCGAAGCGGGTAGCCCGGCGCCCGAGCCGCATTTCGAGGGTCTGGGCAAGATTGCCGCCCTGGGCATCAAGGTCAGCCGCCACAGCACCTACCACGGAGTGGCCCTCAATGTCGATATGGATTTGGAACCTTATTTGCGAATCAACCCTTGCGGATACGCAGGGCTGAGGACGGTGGACCTTTCTACAATCGGCGTACAGACAACCTGGGACGAGGCCGCATCCGTGCTGGGCCGCCAGCTGAAGGCGCGTCTCTCACCCTGAAGGCAAGATCATGAGCACCAATGAAGTCGTGCGCGAAGCGCAGTCCGCCGAAAACTACAACCCGCTGGCCAAGCAGAAGGCTGCAGCCAAGCTGGCGCGCATCCCCGTGAAGGTGGAGCAGGCCGAAGTCCTGAAGAAGCCCGAGTGGATTCGCGTCAAGGCCGGCAGCCCCAGCACACGCTTTTATGAGATCAAGGACATTCTGCGCAAGAACAACTTGCACACGGTCTGCGAAGAAGCCAGTTGCCCGAATATTGGCGAGTGCTTTGGCAAGGGCACGGCCACCTTCATGATCATGGGCGACAAGTGCACGCGCCGCTGCCCCTTCTGCGACGTGGGCCATGGCCGCCCCGATCCGCTGGACGTGAACGAGCCGCTGAACCTGGCACGCACCATTGCCGCGCTGCGCCTGAAGTACGTGGTGATCACCAGTGTGGACCGCGACGACCTGCGCGACGGCGGCTCGGGCCACTTTGTGGGGTGCATCAAGAACATCCGCGAACTCTCGCCCGAGACGCAGATCGAAATCCTGGTGCCCGACTTCCGCGGCCGTGACGACCGCGCGCTGGAGATCCTCAAGTCGGCCCCGCCCGATGTGATGAACCACAACCTGGAAACCGCGCCGCGCCTGTACAAGGAAGCGCGCCCCGGCTCCGACTATCAGTTCAGCCTGAACCTGCTCAAGAAGTTCAAGGAACTGCACCCCGATGTGCCGACCAAGAGCGGCATCATGGTGGGCCTGGGCGAGACGGACGAGGAAATCCTGCAGGTGATGCGCGACATGCGCGCCCACAACATCGACATGCTGACCATCGGCCAGTACCTGGCCCCCACCAACAGCCACCTGCCCGTGCGCCGCTATGTGCACCCCGACACCTTCAAGATGTTCGAGCAAGAGGCCTACAAGATGGGCTTCACCCACGCCGCTGTCGGCGCCATGGTGCGCTCCAGCTACCACGCCGATCAGCAGGCGCATGCCGCAGGCGTCTGAGCACCGAAGAAAATGCTCCCCCCAAAAGCAGCCCACGGGCTGCTTTTTTCATGGCCACACGCAACAAGCAGTGCTGCACGCTCCAGGATTTGCCCAAAAATAAAGCTCCTGAATAAGGAGCTTGATGCGCTTTTCCTGCAACGATTACAAGGTAATTTCATAGCAGGATCATTGCAGATCATGCGCTAAAAGCTATGAATTTTGAATAACTCACTGTTTGCATCGAAAAAACGCCTGGCTAACCGGCAAACCGCTGGCTGGCAAAAACGACTGCAGGCTGAACAGGCCCGACGAGTCGCCCCACGATGAAACTGAGCAATGCAGCACTTGATACCCCACCAGAGTCCTGCGCTGCAAGCTGGGGCGGATATTAACATTAAATGAGAATCAATATCAATTAATTCTCACTTCCGACAAAAAGAAATCTGTAAGCACCTGTTTTACAGCCATTTCGCAACCGTTGGCACCTGTAGCCACAGCCGGCCTGGCGTGCGCTGCCAGTTGCTGCGCAAGCGCTGCATCTCCCAGCACCGGCTCAAGCGCACGGGCGATTTCCTGCGAATTGGCGTAATTCATCCATCCCTTTTCTGCCTGCCTTGAGGTCGTTCCCTGGCTTCTTCAGGGTGCCAGCATCTGCGCCGGGCATTCGCTGACCAGCACCTCGCTGGCCCAGGGTGCAAGCTTGCTGCAGTCCGAACGCAGCACCTCCTGCTTGACGGCCAGAATCTGCGCAGGGTGCATGGAAAAGCTGCGCAGGCCCAGGCCCAAAAGCAGCCGGGTCATGCTCAGATCGCCCGCCATTTCGCCGCAAACGCAGACTTCCTTGCCTGCCGCATTGGCTGCGGCGATGACCTCGGCCACCAGCCGCAGCACGGCAGGATGCATGGGGTCGTAGAGATGGGCCACGGTTTCGTCGGCACGGTCGATGGCCAGCGTGTACTGGATCAGGTCGTTGGTGCCGATGGACAGAAAGTCGAAATATTGGAGAAAGCTGCGCACCGTCAGGGCGGCCGCCGGGATCTCGATCATGGCACCCAGCTTGACCGGCCCGTAGGCGATGCCGCGCACATCGAGCTCATGCTGCGCCTGGCGCAACTGGGCCAGGGTCTGCTCGATCTCGCTGCGATGGGCCAGCATGGGAAACAGCAGCTTGATCTGCCCATGCGCTGCGGCGCGCAAAATGGCGCGCAGCTGGGTGCGGAACATGACGGGGTCGGCCAGACTCCAGCGTATGGCACGCAGGCCCAGCGCGGGGTTGAGGTAGTAGTCCTTGGGCTGAGCCTTGTCCAGCGGCTTGTCGGCCCCCACATCCAGCGTGCGGATGGTGACCGGCATGCCTTGCATGCCGTCGATGGCCTCGCGATAGGCGCGGTACTGCTCCTCTTCCCCGGGCAGATTGCCGCTGCGCCCCATGAACAGAAACTCGGTACGGAACAGCCCCACCCCGACTGCGCCAGCACGCACGGCAGCAGCTCCGTCGCTGGGCTGCTCGATATTGGCCAGCAGCTCCACCTTCTGCCCATCCATGGTGAGGGAGGGGGTGTAGCGCAGACGGGTCAGACGCTCGCGCTCCAGTTCGGTCTGGCGCTGGCGAAAGCTGTACTCCGCCAGGATGATGGGCGTGGGGTCCACGATGACCACGCCCTCGTTGCCGTCGATGATGACCCAGTCATCCTGGCGAATCAGCTGGCTTGCGGCCCGCGCACCCACCACGGCCGGAATGTCCATGCTGCGTGCGACGATGGCCGTGTGGCTGGTCTTGCCGCCCACGGCAGTGATGAAGCCCGCAAAGACCTTGCTCTTGAACTGCAGCATGTCCGCTGGCGACAGATCTTGTGCCACCAGCACCAGCGGGGTTTCCGTGGTGACATCCAGTGGCAGCTGCTGTCCATCCGCGACGAGCGTGGCGCCAGCCGGTGCCAACGGGGGCGCAACCTGCGCAATCGGACTGGCCGCGCCCTTCATGTGGCGCAAAATGCGCTCCACAACCTGCTCCAGATCGGCCTTGCGCTCGCGCAGGTACTCGTCGTCCATCTCGTCGAACTGGCGCGAGACGATTTCCAGCTGCGTGGTCAGCGCCCATTCGGCGTTGTACAGCCGCTCCGAGATCCAGTTTCGGATGGCCTCGGCCAGTGCCTGGTCCTGCAGCAGCATCAGATGCACATCAAGCAGCGCATCCAGCTCTCCGGGCGCATCCTTGGGCATTTCCTCCTGAAGCCGGCGCAGCTCGTCAATCACCGCATTGCGTGCCGTGCGGGCACGCTGGATCTCCGACTCCACCTGATCGGGCCGGATGAAGTAATGCACCACCTCCATGCGACTGGAGGCCACAACGACCGCGCGCCCGATGGCAATCCCCCGGGAGACGGCCAGGCCGTGGATGGCAAATGTCATAGCGAATGCCCCTTCGCGAATTTCGCGATTGCTTTTTGCTTGCTTCTTGCTCTTGTTTTTGCAGCAGTCAGCGCCAACTATCGCTGCACTACAGCATCAAAAGCGCTCTACTTCATTGACAGCAAGATCTTGCCTGCTATCAAAAGAGCTAACCGTCGAGCCGCCACCTGCTCGCGGTCAAGCCGCGGCGCAGGTGAAGCAGTTTCTACTGGCCTTCGCCAAACTTGTCGTTGATCAGGGCCACCAGCGCATCCGTAGCTTCCTGCTCCTGCGCGCCATCGGTTTCCAGCTCCAGCGCGGATCCTATGCCCGCCGCCAGCATCATCACGCCCATGATGCTCTTGGCATTGACGCGGCGCTCGCCCTTGGTCAGCCAGACCTCGCAGGGGAAGCTTCCGGCCAGCTTGGTGAGCTTGGCCGATGCACGGGCATGCAGGCCCAATTTATTGCTGATGGTGATATTGGTCTTGATCATTGGAAGGTCGTGCGCTTTGATTTTGTCGGGAACTGCCGGCTACCTGCATCACCCCCTGGCTGCCGCCCACCATGGCCCGCGAAACCAGGGCATCCAGCGGCTCATGCCGATAGCCGATGGAGCGCAACAGCATGGGCAGGTTCACACCCGCCACCAGCCTGGCCTGCAACAGTCCCGTGAGACGCTGGGCCACATTGCATGGGGTGGCGCCAAACAGATCGGTCAGCACCAGGGTCGGCGCATCCAGTCCGCCATGTGCCACCAGCATGGCCAGGGCGCGCTCCAGCGTGGCCTCGGGCGCCTCTTCAGAAGGCACATCCAGGGCCAGCAAGTCGTCAGCGCTATCGGCAAACACATGCAGGGCGCATTCGCGCAATGCAGCGGCCAGAGGAGCGTGAGTGAGCAAAAGAATGCGCGTGGTCATGTAGTCACAGTTCTTGATAGCAAATTATGGCCTGTTGCCGCCTTCAACAAGGGCAATGAGGTGGAGGAAGCGCAAGGGTCATGATCTGGATGCGGGCTTATTGCAACTGCAGGCCCGAAAAAAACATCTCGGCCTCGGCAGACCTGAGCTTGTCGGCGTAAATCACGGCGTGATAGACCCTGGCGCCGCTGCCCTCCAGGCGAGCAAACCACAGGCCATGCCCCACCACCTTCTGCCCCCGGGGGCCAAGCCTCTCGAAGGTCATGCGCAAGGACTGCGGCAGATTCAACGTGCCCTTGGGCACCCACGGACCGTCCCCCTTGGCATCGAGCCTTGTCGCGACGCCGCCTGCCGACTTCAGCTGCGCCAGCACCGCCTGCTGCCAGAACGTCAGAGCCTCGGCCGCGCGGGCGGGTTCGGCCACGGCGAAATGCGATACCGCATAGGTCGCGCCCTGGGCCTCGCAGCCCACCACCGACAGCGGCACCTGGCCCAGGCCCAGCTCGACAGGGCGGCTGGCCGTCTGCGCATCGCAGGGCAGCAGCGCTTGCAGCGGCGCACCCTTGAGCTGGATGGTGCGCCAATTCAGCGCCGGGCTGCAGGCGACCAGCAGCGCGCAGCAGACCAGCACCGTCGCAGCCCAGAGTCCGGTTTTCTTCATGACCCATTATCGGCAGCGGCATGGGCCCGGCCTGTCACGCAAGCCTAGGGTTGACCCGTGGGTCAGGCAGTAAGAACTGAACTTTCGGCGTGTTTGGCACACCAAACCACAGATCAGCAAGGTGCTGAAGATTTGTGCACAATCAATCTCTATGGCAAGCAAACATTGGATCGCAGGCATTGTGGCGGCCGCCGTCATCGGCGTCGGGGCCTGGGTGTATTCGGGCGCAGGGCAGACTGCGGCGCCGCAATCCACCTTTGTGCTGCTGGACGGCAGCCAGAAAACCACCGCAGACCTCAAGGGCAAGGTGACGCTGGTGAACTTCTGGGCCACCAGCTGCACCACCTGTGTGGCAGAGATGCCCGAGATCATCAGCACCTACCAGAAGTACCAGGGCAAGGGCTTTGACACCCTGGCCGTGGCCATGAGCTACGACCCGCCCAGCTATGTCGTGAACTTTGTCGAATCGCGCAAGCTGCCCTTCCAGGTCGCGCTGGACAACACCGGCAACGTGGCCAAGGCCTGGGGCGATGTGCAACTCACCCCCACCACCTTCATCGTCAACAAGCGCGGCGAGATCGTGAAGAGCTATATCGGCGCCCCCGACTTTGAGCAGCTGCACAAGCTGATCGAGAAGCTGCTGGCCGAGCCGGCGAACGCTTGATCTCATTCAACTGCGCACGCTGCCAAACGATCTCAAGATGAAATCACACTGAAATCAGCCAGCAGAAAGCGCAAGGCGCTCGTAAAAAAACCGGCAATGCCGGTTTTTTTACGTCTGCTTGATGCAGGACAGTCTTGGCTTACTTATTGCGGAAGCTGTCGTGGCAGCTCTTGCAGCTATTGGCTGCCGGGCCGAAAGCCGTCTTGAGATTGTCCAGATTACCGGTCTTGGCGGCAGCGTTGAGCTTGACGACTTCGGCTTCCATCTTGCCCGACAGGTCATGGAACTTGGCCTGCTCCTTCCACACTTCAGGCTTGGTCTTGCCGCCTTCGGTGCCGGCGCCGAAACCGGCCCAGGGCAGCTTGGACATGAAGGCAACGACCTCGGCGCTTTCCTGCGCGCTCTTGGCATCAAAGGGCATCTTGCCGTTGGCCATGGCGCCCAGACGGCCGAAATGCGTGCCCAGCACGCTCAGGGCGCTCTGGCGGTATTTGATGGCATCTTCAGCCTTGGCGAACTGGGCCGAGGCGGGCAGGGCCACGGTGGCAACCACAGCAGCGAATGCCAGAGTGGAAAAAGCTTTCATCGGGGTATCCTTTCTTGGTTCCGCAGCCTGCCGCAGGCGGCCGCCTGACCAGTATGGCAGACGAAAGTGAAAGCATGCACTGCCGCTGCAGCTCGGCTTACCCACCCCTCAAGGCACAATGTTTGCACCGACACGCCACGAACAGAGTCCATGACGCAAGCCACCAACACCACTTCTACAGCCCCGCATAAAGTGCGCATCTGGGATCTGCCAACCCGCCTGTTCCACTGGCTTTTGGCAGCATGCATCGTGGCCCTCGTCATCACGGCCAAGATGGGTGGCAATGCCATGAACTGGCATCTGATACTGGGTCAGGTGGTTCTGGCGCTACTGGTCTTTCGTATTTTCTGGGGCTTGGTCGGCGGCTACTGGTCGCGCTTTGGCAGCTTCATCCCCTCTCCCGCCGCACTGCAGCGATATATGCACGGCAAATCAACTACTCAAGATCGCGCCGGCCACAACCCGCTGGGCTCACTGTCCGTGCTCGCCATGCTCATTGTTTTGATAGCGCAAGTCGCCAGCGGGCTGATCAGCGACGACGAAATTGCCTTCAGCGGCCCCTTGACCCGCTTTGTGTCCGGCGACCTGATTTCCCAGGCCACGGGCTATCACGCCCACTGGGGTCAGTACCTCATTTACGGGCTGGTCGTGCTGCATGTCCTCGCCCTGATCTGGTACAGCATCAAGGGCGACAAACTGGTGCCCGCCATGGTGACGGGTGACAAGCTGCTGCAAGAGCCAGTGCCCGCCAGCCGCGACACCGCCGGCCGCCGCGCTCTGGCCGTGGTGCTGGCACTGCTGGCAAGCGCCCTGTCCTGGTGGATTCAGCAACTTGGCCAAAGTGCTGCTTTCTAAGTTCTGACAGCAGCCGCCGCGCTTTAACCATGCAGCGCGCTTGCCGCTACACTGGCCCTTCTTTCATCATTGCCTAGCTGCCGTGGACAAGCCTGCCGTGGACTTGCTGACGCCCACACTCGAGGAGATGGACGCTGTGCGTCAGATCTTCCAAGAGTATGCGGACAGCCTGAACATCGACCTGGAATTTCAAGGATTCGAAACCGAACTCGCCGAGCTTCCCGGCGACTATGCCGAACCCCGCGGGCATATTCTGCTGGCTCGTGTAGACGGCAGCATTGCAGGCTGCTGTGCACTGCGCCCCCTGGATGACTCCGACTATCCCAATGCCGCCGAGATGAAGCGACTGTTCGTGCGCAAGGCGTTTCGTGGCTTTGGCCTGGGGCGCCAACTGGCAGAGGCGATGCTCGACCAGGCACGCCAGGCCGGCTACGACCATGTGCTGCTGGACACGCTCGACGACATGGAAGCCGCCCGCGCACTCTATGTCGAGCTGGGCTTTGAATCCATCGCCCCCTACTATCACAACCCGCTGCCAGGGTCGCACTACCTCAAGGCCGATATCGGCTAAGGCCGCGCATCGCGCGCCTTTAGCGCCTCGAGAACACGGCAATTTTTTCTGCACCTCGATTTAAGTTTCGGCGTGACAGAGCCGCTTAGTACAGGCAAGAGCGCCACGGTGGCGTTCGGTCTGTCATAACGACTCTGTTTTTAGGAGCACTCCATGCTGAGCCTGCACACCAACGCCGCTTCCCTGAGCACGCAAAACTCCCTGGCCTCGACCAACAAGGCCTTGTCTTCCTCCATGACCAAGCTGGGCACGGGCTACCGTGTCAACTCCGCCATGGACGATGCAGCAGGCCTGCAGATCGCCACCCGCCTGAACGCCCAGGCACGCGGCATGTCCGTGGCACAGAAAAATACCCAGAACGGCATCTCCATGCTGCAAACTGCCGAAGGCGCTTTGGCCGAGGTTGGCAACATCATCCTGCGCATGAAGGATCTTGCGACGGAAGGCTCCAATGCCACAGCAACAACTGACGACAAGACTGCAATGAAGGCCGAATTCGATGCCCTGAGTGCCGAAATCACCAACATCATGGACAACACTAAGTTCGGTGGACAAGCGCTGATGGCCACCGGGGGCACACTCACGGCCGCCGCCTCATTCCAGATCGGCGCCACAGCTGCAGAAACCTATTCCTTTGACGCTTCAGGCAGCCTGACAGCACTGAATACAGCCATCACTGCCCTCAAGGCAGGCGCCATTGCGAACGGCACCATCACACTGGCAGAAACCGCCTCCAATGCCGTGGGCACGCTGCGCTCTGCTATTGGCGCAGGTGCCAACCGTCTGGAACATGTGTACAACAATCTGGGCAATATGATTCAGAACACCGAGGCCGCCAAGGGCCGCATCCTGGACGTGGACTACGCCAGCGAAACCGCCAACATGACCAACAAGCAGATGCTGATGCAGGCTTCGTCCGCCATGCTCAAGCAATCGTCGAGCATGAGCCAAATGGTGGCTTCGCTGCTGCAATAAGCACCGTCACTCTTGTGTAAAACCGCCTTCGGGCGGTTTTTTTATTTAAGAAATTTGCCCTAGCCGTCGCTTTGGACAGGCAAGAGCGCCGCAGTGGCGTTCGGTCTGTCACAACGACTCTGTTTTTAGGAGCACTCCATGCTGAGCCTGCACACCAACGCCGCTTCCCTGAGCACGCAAAACTCCCTGGCCTCGACCAACAAGGCCTTGTCTTCCTCCATGACCAAGCTGGGCACGGGCTACCGTGTCAACTCCGCCATGGACGATGCAGCAGGCCTGCAGATCGCCACCCGCCTGAACGCCCAGGCACGCGGCATGTCCGTGGCACAGAAAAATACCCAGAACGGCATCTCCATGCTGCAAACCGCCGAAGGCTCGCTGTCGGAAGTCAGCAACATTCTGCTGCGCATGAAGGATCTTGCCACCGAGTCCGCCAACGCCACAGCTACGCAAAACGATCGCGATGCCATGCAAGCCGAATTCGATGCTCTGGGCGCAGAAATGGCCAATATCGTGGCAAACACCAAATTCGGCGGTGAAAGCCTGTTCGTCGCAGGTAAAGCGAGCATCGCCACCGCCGCCGGAACATTGGGTACTGCAGCCGGCGCAACCTTCCAAATTGGCGCCGATGCAGCCGAAACAATGACTATCAAATTCGGTGGCGCCGCTGCTTCTGCAGACGGCACACTTACCGACGTGCTCGCCGACCTTGGAGCAGTGTCCACACAATTCGCCAACGCGCCCGCTGCCGGCACAGAAGTGAAGACCCTGACTGATGCCAACGCTATCATTTCCGACATCGAGACTGCTATTAATTCCGTCGGAACGATGCGTTCGGGACTGGGCGCAGCTTCCAACCGCCTGGAGCATGTCTACAACAATCTGGGCAATATGATCCAGAACACCGAGGCCGCCAAGGGCCGCATCCTGGACGTGGACTACGCCAGCGAAACCGCCAACATGACCAACAAGCAGATGCTGATGCAGGCGTCTTCCGCCATGCTCAAGCAGTCCTCGAGCATGAGCCAGATGGTGGCTTCGCTGCTGCAGTAATTGCAGCACCGAGCGTGAGGCGCAGGCCTCTTTGCCCAATAAAAAACGCCAACCTCTCGGTTGGCTTTTTTTGCTTCTGCATCTGCCTTTTCCCAAGGCTGTCGCGGCTAGTTCAGGCGCTCGGCCATGATGCGTTCCAGCGTGGCCTGCTGCTCCTGAGTCAGGCCTTCCAGGCTGCAGCCCACAACGACCAGCTCGCCAAGCAGAAACGAGCGGTAGCTGCGGCGCGAGCGCACCGCAAGGTCCACCTGGATCTGCACACCATCGCCGAGATTGAGCACCACCATGGGAATTTTTCGGCCCATGAACAGCATGGCGGTTTCGCTGCGCGAGCCGCGCAAGGCCACCCCCCCAGCGCTTAGATCTTCCACATGCAGTACGCAAGGGCGCTGACCGAACATAAAGCGGGCTTCACCGTACTGCCCCAGCGGCAGCGGCACACGCGGATAGCGCCGGCGCTGGTGCTGCAGCACCTGTGCCGGCCAGGGTGCCTCCAGCAGCCAGCCCCCACCTGCCTGTTGCGTCCACTGCGCCTGCATCACCCATTGGGTAAGCAGCCCCCCCGGCAAATGCGCCACGGCCAGCACCTGCGTCGGCAGGGGTTGCAGCGCGCCGGAGACATCGAGTGCCAGCTGCTGCTGGTCCGCATCGATACGGCTCAACAGCCCCATGCCGCAGGGACGGCCGCCGGTATCGTCCAGGCAGGAGGCATCGTGCGCCTCAGCCCGCAAGGTCATCACGCTTTGCTGGCGCTGCAAGGTCTCGAACACCTGCAACAGAGCACCCGGGCTGTCCAGGCGGGAGTACGACGAATCAATCATGGCAGGTACGGCATTAGCTTGAGGCAGCTTGGTGAACACCATATTGTCGATGGACAAAGACCAGTAGCGGTCTTTATCCCAGCACACCACGGCTTTGCAGCAAACGCGCCACGCGCCGACGGGAGATGGCCCGCACCGCAGGCACCACGGCCAGCACCCAATCATAGGCAGGCACCTGAGCAGCACTGGTGAACGCGATGGCAAATTTCTGCATGGCCGCAGTCTGTGCGGCCTGGTCTTGCAGGCTGAGGCCCGCGCCGGTCTGAAAGGCCTGCACGGCAGCCAGCGCCTGACTCACTCTCTCGCGCACCACCGGCAGTGTGAGCTGCAGCTCTTGGGCACGCTCAGTGTCCGCCACACTCCAGCCTGCGACTGGCAGAGCCTCGGCCACCGTCTGAAGCCTGGGCGCCACCCATTGGCCCGCAGGAAAACGCTGACCATTGCCCTTGACCATGAAGCGCTGCTGCACCTGGGGCCAGCAGCGCTCATCGACCGAAAGCTGCAGCGGCTGCTCCAGGGGGCCAAGTTGCATGCCCAGCGGTGCCAGGGCTGCGGCGAGCGCATGGCGGCTGGCACCGGCCGAGCGCGTCTGGCTGGCCTGCCAGGTGCCATGGGCACCATCCTGCCCCAGCAGGCAAAAGCTCACCAGCTCCTTGTCCTGAGCGCTCAGGGCCTGCAGAGTCTCCCAGCTCCAGCCTGCCAGCAGGAATGGCTTGCGCGCGACGCGCTCCGGCGACCACTGCAGACATTCATCCAGACTGTCCAGCGTGCGCGCGGGGCGCTGCGCCCATAGCTCCTGCACCTGCTGCAGCGCAATACGCATGCGTGCCAGAGCGGCTTCCGAGGGCAGTTTGCGCTGGTGACGAGCGGCCTGTCCCAGCAGACCCAGCGCCCGCCCCAGCGCGATCAGGAAATCCTGCGTCATCTGCGCCTTGCTGACCTGCACCTGAAACTCGCGCACATGCTGCGCAACCGCCGCAGCCATCCAGCCCTTGGGCCAGGTGCTCTGGTAACGAACCTGGGGCAGCAGCTGCGCCGCAACGGCAGCAACCGGCGCCGTGGCTATACCAGGCTGCGACCCGCCCACGCTGCCCGCACGCCCCGGCGCACCGCCGGCAATCCGCGTGCTGCTCACAGGGCGTCAAACAGGCTCAGTTGGCTGACCTTGCCATAGGCGGCCTGGGTGGCCTGCACGGCTGAAATCAGGCTTTTGAGCTGCACCGCCGCAGTCGAGTAATTGAGTTGCGAATACTCGAGCACCGAGGTCTGGTTGGCCGTGCTGAGATTGCTCCAATTGGTGTTGAGCGTCGCAATGATGTTCTGGGCGCCACCGAGCTTGGAAATCTTGGTGGAGACCTGGTCCATGGATTGGTCCACGCCTTCGAGGGCAGCCTGCAGCGTGGCTCGCGTCGCCGGATCATTGGCCGTGGTGTTGCCACCGCGGATGACACCGATGGCGGCATCCAGCGCATTGAGCACACTGGCCATTTCACCACCCAGGGTCACGTTGGCGGGCTGGGTGATGCCGTTCCCGACCACCACCATCTGCTGCTCGGCATTGCCGTCGGCGCTGTAGCGGCTGCCGACGGCAGCGGTCCGGTCCAGGCCCAGCGTCGGCGTCTTGCTCAGCGTGCCGGAAAACAGGTAGGTGCCTTCCTGATCCTTGGTCAGGGTACTCGCATACAACCCGTCACGCAGGGCTTCCAGGCTTGTGGCCATGGCGCTCAGGTCTTCTGCAGTGTTGCCGCCATCCAGCGCCCAGACCAGCAGGTCGCGCCCTGCAAGCAGATCGCTGTTGATGCTGCCGAGCACGGTCTCGCTTTGCGTCATGCGGCCGGACAAGGCACCAATATTGTCCTTGTACTGCGCAATGCTGGCTTCCTCGCGCTGCAGGCGCGCAATGCGCACATGGGCGATGGGGTCGTCGCTGGGACGGGTCAGGCGGTTGCCCGAGGCCATCTGCCCCATGAGCTTTTCCAACTGGGCATTGGAGTTCTGCAACGAGGCGTTGACGGTGATGTGGTACTGGTTGCTGGAGACGCGCATGGCGTGATTTCCCGATTCGTGAATGTGAACGCAACGCGCCTCAGCGCATCTGCAGCAGGCTGTCGAACAGCTCGTTGGCCACGGTGATGACCTTCATATTGGCCTGGTACATCTGCTGGTACTGCATCAGATTGACGGCTTCTTCGTCCGTGTTGACCGCGCTGGTGGAGCGCCAGTTGGCCTCAGACTGGTTGCGCACGGTCTGGGCCGTCTCGTAGGAGGCGTTGTTTTGCTGGCTGTACATGCCCAGCTTGCCCACCAGCTGGGTGTAGACGTCACCGAGCAGCACCGAAGAGCCCACCATGCCGGTGTTGCCCGCGCCATAAATGTTCACGGCCTTGCTTTGCAGGGCGATCAGCGCCTGCAGCTGGGCGCTGTCGCCCACCTTGGCAGGATCACCCGACAGACCCAGACGTTCCGGCGTCAGACTGCCGCCTACCGTCAGCAGGGCCGAGCTGGAGGTGGCATCAAACACAAACAGCGGGGCACCGGCCTGACCGTCAAGACCGTATCCGGCCTGTAGCACCTGATTGACTTCCTGAGCAATGACCCCGGCCAGGCCGCGCACCGAGGCATCCATGGGTGCGAGCACATCGCGCTCCAGCGCCGCCAGACCGCCCAGGGTGCCACCCCAGTTGTCGGCGCCCAGCTGGAAGGTCTCGGTGCCGAAAACCACGCTCAGCGACTGCGAGCCAGGGTCCAACTGCACTGTGGCTGCGCGATTGCCCACCACCAGCGGCTGGCCGCCCTTGAGCGAAAGGTTGACCGAGCCATCGGGCTGCAGCGTGCTCTGCACGCCCACCAGCTTGGACAGCTGGTCGATCTTGGCATCACGCTGATCCTGCAGGGACGAGGTATTCAGGCCCGCCCCCGAGCTTTGTGCAATCTTGTCGTTGAGCGCGGCGATCTCGTTGATATACGAGTTGACCTGGTCCACGGCCACGCTGCGCTGCTGGCGGACGGCCAGCGCCTGATTGGCCACGATCTGGCTGATGTTGTTGACGGTCTGCCCCAGAGCCTTGGCCGATTCGATGATCTGCTGGCGCAACGGAGTGGATGTGGGCTCCACGCTGGCGGCGCTCAGGGCACTGAAAAATCCGTCCAGCGCCATATTGATGCCGCCATCGGCATCGCCCATCACCTGCTCGAGCTGCAGCAAATAGGTCTGTGCCGCCTCGTACTGGCCCTGGGTGCTGGCCGCGCGCCACATCTGCTGGGTTTTGTAGGTGTCGGCATAGCGGATCAGCGAGGTCACGGCCACGCCGTCACCCGCGGCCAGCGCGCTGTTGGCCGCGGCCTTGGCCGTCAACATCACGCCCTGGCGGGTGTAATTAGGCGTCAAGGCATTGGCCAGATTCTGGCTGACGGTGTTGAGGGCGACCTGAGAGGCCTGCACACCCGTGAGACCGTTGAAAAGCATGCTCATGAAAGTTTCCTGATTGCGGCAGAGCCGGTCGATGCCGGTGCAGCGGGCAGCATCTGGCGCACCAGCACATCGGCAATGCCAAACGCCCGCTGTCGGGCCAGCCCGTCGGCGACGGCCTGTTCGGCCAGCGCCAGCGTGCTGTCGTTGACGCGCTGGTTGATGGCGCTGCCGGGATCGGCAAGAGCCGCCGTGGCCTGGCGCATCTGCTTCATCATCTGGGCGACAAAAAAGCTCTCAAACTTCACTGCTGCCGCCGTCAGGCGCTGCACCGTGTCAGCGTCCGGGGCCGTGGCGGCAGGCGCGACGGCTTCTGGGGCTTGCTTGCTTGCCGTGGCTTTCTGAACCAAAGTGCGTGCGATATCCATGTGGTGAGGCCTCAAATTACGATCAGCTCACCCTGCAGGGCACCGGCCTGGTCCAGAGCCTGCAAGATGGACATGATGTCGTCCGGCGAGGCTCCGGTGCGGTTGATAGTGTCGATGATGGTCTGCAACTTGGCACCGGCCGGCCATTCAAACATCTGGCCGTTGCCTTCCTTGACCAGTACATCGGATTCGGGCGTCACCGCCGTGCGGCCCTGGCTGAATGGCGCGGGCTGGCTGACATTGGACTGCTCGCGAATCACCACGCGCAGCGCACCATGCGATACCGCAGCGGCCTTGACCGTCACGCCCTCGGCAATCACCACCGTGCCGGTGCGCGAGTTGAAGACCACGCGCGGCAGCTCCTGGCCCATGGCCACCTGCAGGTCCTGCAGGTCGGCGACAAAGCCCACGCGCTGGGTGGGCACGCTCGGCGCACGCACCTCGATGCTGGTGCCGTCGCGCGTGCTGGCGATGTCGCCGTAGCGCGCATTGATGGTCTGCACGATGTTGCGCGCCGTGCGAAAGCTGGGGTGGCGCAGCGACAGCAGCACGGTGTCGCCGTTTTCAAAATCCGTGGGGATCTCGCGCTCCACCGTGGCGCCGTTGGGAATGCGTCCCGAGGTCGGGGTGTTCACCGTCACGCTGGAGCCGCTGGCGCCAGCGGCACTCAGGCCGCCCACGACCAGCTGGCCCTGAGCGATGGCATAGACCTCGTTGTCCACACCGCGCAGCGGAGCCATCAGCAACATGCCACCACGCAGGTTCTTGGCGTCGCCCAGCGAGGACACGGTAACGTCGATGGTCTGGCCTTTGCGGTAGCCGGGTGGAAATACCGCACTGACCATCACCGTGGCCACGTTCTTGAGCTTGGTACTGCTTTTTTCGGGCAGCTTGACGCCAAACTGCGTGAGCATATTGTTCACCGACTGCCCGGCAAACTTCACCTGGGTGCTGTCCCCAGAACCATTCAGGCCCACCACCAGGCCGTAGCCGATCAACTGGTTCTCGCGCACGCCCTCGACATGCACAAGATGGCGCAACGCGCGCATGCTGACTTTGGCAGAGCTGTCCACCCCGGCCCGCGCGAGACGGGGGGCGGGCTGCGCCGCAGCGTGCAAGGCCGTGACGGCCAGCAGCAAGGCCAGCGCGCTGCGGCCAGGGCCGCGAATCAGGAAGGCAGACAACATCGTGAATCAGAAAGGAAAAAGCGGGCTTTGGAAAACACGGGTGAGCCAGCCGGCCTGGCTGGCATCGGACAGGGCGCCGTGGCCCGAATAGCTGATGCGCGCATTGGCCACCCGCAGAGAAGACACGCGGTTGTAGAGGTCGACATCGGTAGCGCGCACATAGCCGCTCAGGCGCAGCACCTCATCGCCCTGGTTCAGCGACAGCGCCCGGTCACCCTTGATGTAGAGCAGGCCGTTGGGCATGACTTGCTGCACGATCACGGTCATGGAGCCGGTCAACGCGTTTTGCTGCGTGCTGCTGCCACCACCTTTGAACTTGCTGCTGCCATCCAGCCCGATATCGGCCTTGATGCTCTTGCCTGCAATGACGGGCGGCGCGATGCTGGCACTGCTGCCCTTGTTGGTCTGGGTGTCGGCTTTTTTGCTGGCCTGCGTCACTTCTTCGAGCATCACGGTCAGCACATCACCGGCACGGTGGGCACGCTGATCGGCCAACAGACCCGTGGATGCATGGGGCACGAACAAGCCGCCTCCCTGGGGCCTGGCCTGGGGGACGGACAAAAAATCGGGCGCAGGCTCGGGCAACTGCGAAACCTCGGGCGGACGCGTTGCGCAGCCGGCCAGCACCAGGCCAGCCAGCAGCGCAGCGGCGGCGCGCCATGCAGCCAGGGCCCTCATGAGGCCTGGGCCAGATTGCGCATCATGTCGTCGGCTGCGGACAGCACCTTGGTGTTCATCTCATAGCTGCGCTGGGCCGAGATCATGTCCACCATTTCCTCCACGGCCTGAACATTGGAGCTCTCCAGGGCGAACTGGCGCAGCGTGCCAAAGCCGGCTTCACCGGGTTCGCCCAGCACGGCATCACCGCTGGCCTGCGAGACCAGATACAGGTTCTCGCCCTGGGCCACCAGACCGGCCGGATTCACGAACGACGCCAACTGCAGCGCGCCCAGCTCCTGAGGCGTAGATTCGGTACCGACCGTGGCAGAAACCCGGCCCGTGGCGCTGATGCTCACGGATTTGGTCTCTGCCGGGAAGGTGATCTCCGGCTGCACCACCAGGCCGTTGGCATTGACGAGGCGGCCTTCGTTGTCCACCTGCAGCTGACCGGCGCGGGTGTAGGCGGTTTCGCCATTCGACAACAGCACCTGCAAAAATCCGTTGCCCACGATGGCCACATCCAGCTGCTGGCTGGTGTTTTGCATGCTGCCGTCGGTGAACTGCTTGTGAGTGGACACCAGGCGTACGCCCGTACCCAGCTGCACGCCGGCAGGCACGCGGTTGTCGCCCTGGCTGTTGCTGCCGGGGCGGCGCGCGACTTCGTAGAACTGATCCTCAAAAGCAGCACTGTTGCGCTTGAAGCCCACGGTATTCACGTTGGCCAGGTTGTGCGCGATCACCTGCAGCTTGGCTTCCTGGGCCTGCAGGCCGGTCTTGCTGACGAGCAAAGCGGGATTCATGTTTTGGTCTTTTCCTGGAGTTCGGTGCCACCCGCCGGGGTGGCGTGCATTGTCTTAACCGCGCAGCAGGCGGTTGCCGGCCTCGGCCATGCCGTCGGCGGCCTGGTAGAGCTTCATCTGGATTTCGAACTGGCGGCTGATGTCCATCACGGCCACCATTTCCTCCACCGCCCGCACGTTCGACGATTCGAGCGCTCCGCCGCGCACGCGCACGGTCTCGCTGGCCGGCAAGGCCTGGCCGTCGCGCGCCACCAGCAGGCCCGAGGTGTTCTTGATCATGGGCTGGCTGCCATCCACCAGCTTCAGGCGGTCGACGTCCTGCATCTCGGTGCCGTTTTCCGGCAGCACCGACAGCGTGCCGTCGGCCGTCACCGACACCGCACGAAACGGCGGCAGCACCACCGGGCCGCCGTCACCCAGCACTGCGCGGCCGTTGATGGAGAGGTTGCCTTCGGAATCCACCAGCATGGCACCGGCGCGGGTGTAGGCCTCGCCCTCTCCGTCGGCCACGGCAATCAGACCCTGGCCCAGCACGGCGATGTCCAGATCACGCCCTGTCTCACGCACCGTGCCCTCGCGCCGCGCCACCACATCGGTGGCAGCCTTGCTCTGGTGGCGGCTGTCAAAGCCATAGCCGGGCACGACCTGGCTGCCCGCGACCTCGTAGTCGGCGCGAAAACCCGCGGTATCGGCATTGGCCAGATTGTTGGAGTGCACCTGCTGGGCGTGAAACGCCCGCTCCGCGCCCGTCATGACGGTAAAGATCAGCTTGTCCATGACCGCACCCGCCTTACAGCACCTGCATCAGCGACTGCATGATTTCGTTCTGCGTGCTGATCACCTTGGTGTTGGCCTGGTAGTTGCGCTGGGCGCCCATCAGGCCCACCAGCTCGTTGGCCACCTCCACATTCGACTGCTCCAGTTGCTGGCTGACCAGCCCGCCCAACTGGCCCGTACCCGGCGTACCGATCAAGGCCGTGCCGGATTTGACCGTGGCCTGCCAGCTGGTGCCATCTACATTGCTCAGACCGCTTTCGCTGGCAAACGTGGCCAGCGCGATCTTGCCCACGCTTTGCAGCATGCCGTTGCTGTACTGCGCGTTGACCGAACCGTCGGCCGCGACCAGCGCATTCACCATGGAGCCCGAGGCGTAACCGTCCGAGGCATTGGTGGTGGTGGCGGTATCGCCGGCAAACTGGGTGGTTCCGGCGTAGTTGAAGGCCACCGACAGGGGGTTGGCACCGGTCGGCGCCAGAGCCACGGGGTTGATTACCGACCCCGCTGGCGCAGCCGTCATATCCAGTTGGCCTGCGCTGGTGAAGCGTAGCGTGCTGGTCCCCACGGCATTGTTTTCATTCTGGTAATGCACCGTCACCTCGTTGCTCGCCGTCTTGACGAAATACTGGGTGATCGTGTGCTGGCTACCCAGCGAGTCATAGACCACCGAGACGGTGGAGCTGTTGTAGCTGGTCGAGTTCTTGGGATCAAACGCCACGGCGGGGGCGACCCAGTCCGCCGACAGATTGCCGACAAAGTCCACCGAGCTGCTGGCCTTGGCCGGAATCTGGCCCGTAGGCACCTTGAGCTCACCCAAAGCGCCCAGCGTGGTGCTGCCGGGCTGCTGGGCATAGCCCTGCACCTGGCGGCCCATGTGATCCACCACATAGCCTTGCTTGTCCACATCGAACACGCCCACGCGGGTGTAGTTCATCACGCCGGTGCTGTCCTTGACCATGAAGTAGCCCTTGCCGGCAATGGCCACGTCCAGATTCCGGCCTGTGCTCAGCAGGCCGCCGGACATGTCCAGGGTCTGGGTCGTGGACGATGCGCGCACGCCGTTGGGCGCCGAGCTCGAGTACATGGCCGAGAAGTTGGTGCGACTCGACTTGTAGCCCGTGGTGCCGGTGTTGGCAATGTTCTGGGAAATCGTGTCGAGCTGGGAGTTGATCGCTTGCAGCGCCGACAGGGCAATCTGGTAGCTCATGAGTTCAGGCCTGGAGAATGAAGAAAGAGAACGTCAGGGCACTCAGGCCTGCTGACCCACAAAACGCGTGATGCTGGCTGGCGAGACATCGCCCAGTCCCTCGACCTGCAAGGCCACGGCGCCGGCCGCTGTCAGGCGCACGGCCTGCAGGGTGCCGGCCACCTCCACGGGGTAGCTGGTGCCGCCTGCATCCTTGACGGCGATGTCATAGCGCCCGGACGCCAGGCCCAGTGCGGCGGGGTCGATGGAAAAATCGGCATCGCCCACGGCGCGCGAGCCGAGGCTCACCCTGGTCACCTTGCCGTCGGCGCCGGTCAACTCCAGCGTCAAATCGGCCGTGGCCGGCAGGTTCACCGCGGCCTTCACGGGAGCCTCGCCCAACTGCAGGCTCTTGGCTGAGACCATCACGGTGGAGCCCACCTGGCTGCCCAGCTGCAAGGTCTGCAGGCTGCCCAGAATTGAGGACTGCATGCTCAGCTGCGACTGCAGCGACTGCAGCGATTCGGTCTGGCTCAGCTGCGTGAGCTGGGTGATGAAGGTGCTCGAATCCGTGGGCTCCAGCGGGTTCTGGTATTTCACCTGCGCCACCAGCAGCTTGGTGAACATCTGGCCAAGTTCCGTGCCGCCCAGGGCCTGGGTGATGGCATCCGGCGCATTGCCGGCCTTGGTGCCAGTGTCGGTGGTTGCGTTGATCAGACTCATGCTTGCTCTCCCAGGCGCAACAAGGACTCCTGCATGGAGCGCACACGGCCCAGCACTTCCACATTGCTTTCAAAAGCGCGCGACGCGGACATCATGTCCGTCATCTCGGCCACCGTGTTCACGTTCGAGTAGTAGACAAAGCCCGCTTCATCGGCCACCGGGTTCTCGGGCTCGTGCACTTTGCGCACGGGCTCGGTGCTCTCCAGCACATCGAGCACCTGGACGCGCGCGGCGTAGCTGTCCAGCGTGCTCTGGCCCATCACGGCGGCGAACACCGGCTTGCGTGCCTTGTAGGCCTCGGTGTCCGAGGAGGCCGCCGCCCCGGCATTGGCCAGATTGCTGGCCACGGTGTTCAGGCGCGTGCTCTGGGCCGTCATGGCCGAGCCTGCGATCTGCGCAATTTCACGAAATCCCATGCCTATTCCCCTTTGATGGCGGAATGCAGCCCGCGCAGCTTCATGTTCAAGAACGTCAGGCTGGTCTGAAAGTCGGAGGTGTTCTGCGAGAACAGCGCCTGCTCCACGCCCACTTCCACGGTGTTGCCGTCCTGCGCGGGATGGTTGGGTACGCGAAAGAGCGCATCCCCGTCGCCACCCCGACCCAGCCCGGCTTGGCCAGCCGCGTCGGCGGTGCGGGCCATGGTGGCCGCAAAGTCAATGTCACGGGCCTGGTAGCCCGGCGTGCTGGCATTGGCCAGGTTGGAGGCCAGCCATTGCGTGCGCTCCGAGCGCACGCGCAGCGCCTGCGCATGCACGGAAAGCGCGGAGTCGAAATTCAGTGCCATTTCGCGAAGTCGCGCCCCTGCAGGCGACGCGACCCAGTGGTTACGATATTTGCGCAAGAGATATTTCTTGCGCTCTTTAAATCATACTATGCGAATGTTTCAGAGTGCTACTTTTCAATGCAATCTGATACACAACTGTCGAATTTGATGTTTTTTCATAGCATTTATCGCCTTCCACACAAGGATTTCCATGTAAAAGTCCTTTGAAAGTATTGATTTACGTATGTTAGAAGCTATTGTTTTATTGAAATATTCGCCAATCGTATGGTTTTCAGCACAAACAATTAAAATGTTTGCGCTCACATACTTTTAGCAATTCGGTTTGCAACTTTTACGAAAATAGCAAATTACATATCTTGTTTGCAATTGAAAAAACCATAGTCACGGCCTGCGCCGCCTTTCTGCTGGCGGGCACCCCGGCCCTGGCTGCGGCACCCGCCACACCACCGCCCGAGCTGCCCGAGGCCGTGCGTGGCGCGGTCTATCGACAGGTGCACGCGGCCTTGCTGCAGGCCCTGCCCGCAGCACAGCGCGAGGGCGCCCAGGTGCAGATAGGGTTCGGTGCAGCACGCGGCGCGGCACACCAGCCCTGCCCCGGCGGCTGGGAAATGGGCCCACTCAACTTCCGGCATCTGGCCCGGGTGACCGTGCCGCTGCGCTGCGAAAGCCAGCGCGGCAGCGTGGTGGCCCAGGTACAGGCCCGCGCACCGGTATGGACGCTGCGCGCCGATGTGCCCGCCGGACGGGCCCTGCGTGCCGAGGATTTGCAGCTGCAGCTACGCGAGCTGACCCAGCTGGAGGCGCTGCTGCCCGAGTCCGCCCTGCTGGGCATGCAACTGCGCGCCGACGGCCGCAGCGGCCAGATGCTTGAGCCGCGCGACATAGCGCGACCGGTGGTGGTGCGCAGAGGCGACAAAGTGGAAATTCGCGCCCAGGACGATGGCGTGCAGGTCAGCGTGGCCGGCATTGCCACCGGCAGCGGCAAGCTCGGCGAGACGGCGGTGGTGCGCAACGCCCGCAGCGGCCGCCCTGTCAAAGGTACGCTGATTGCCCCCGGGGTGCTGCTGGCGGGCAGCCAGGCACCCAAAGACGGCGTTCTGGTTCAGGTTACTGCGGAATCTGACGACTGATGCGCACCAGCTTTTGCGCGTACTGCGGGTCGGTGGCGTAACCGCCCTGGGCCAGCGCACCGGCAAAGGCCTGCACATCGTCACCCGAGCGCAGCGCCGCCTCATAGCGCGGGCTGTGGGCCAGCAGGCGCACATAGTCGGCAAAGGTGGCGTCGAGATCGGCGTACTGCCGAAACGGCTGAGACTGCGGCACGACCTGGCCGTTTTCGTATTCGGTGGTCTGCGCCTGAACGCGCTCGCCCTGCCAGCCGCTCAGGGCCTTGATGCCGAACAGGTTCAGGCTGTCCCGCCCCTGTGCATCGCGCACCGGGCGCTGGCCCCAGCCACTCTCCAGCGCGGCATGCGCCATCACCGAACGCGGCGACACGCCCAGGCGCTGCGCAGCCTGGCGGGCCCAGGGGCCAATGCGCTCCAGAAATGCCAACTGCTCCGCGCGCAGAGGCGGGCCGGGCTGCGCGTCCTGCGTCTCGGCACCGGGCTGCGTGCCACCGACGGCGCTCGTGCGCTCGGGACCCTCCTTGCGCGCAGCCTGGCGCGCGGCCTGCAGCGCCAGCCAGCTGGCCTGGGGAGAGGCCAGGGCACTGGCAGCACCACCGCCCTGGTTGATGAACTGCTGCACCTCACGCAGCACATCCTGACCCAGCGGGGTGTAAGCCGCAGCGTCCGGAGCCTGGGGCATTCCCGGCACGCCGCCCATGGACGCAGCAGCCACGGCTGGCGACTGCGGGAAGGCGGGCAGTGCCGGCAGACCCGGCTGCGTCATGCGCTCAGAATGGAACATAGATATCCGGCTGGCTGCTGCCCGCAATCACGCTGCGCATCACCTCGGCCTGCTCCATGATGAGTTGGCAATTGCGCAGATTGCAGGCCTTGCACTCCTGCACCCGCGCCTGCAACTGCGCCCATAGCGCCTGCAGTTGCTGCTGCAAAGGCGGTTGCAGCAGGGAAAACAGCGCCGTCATCGACAGCGCCGCGCCGGCCGGCAACAGCGCCCGGGCATGCAAGCTGCGCTGCTGGCGCGTGCCGTCCAGCTGCTGCACCTGGGCCGCAATCTGCCGTGCCACTTCTTCCATGGCCGCCGCGTCATGCCGCAACGCTGAGTGGAACTGGGCCTGCAGCAGGCCGGACAGTCCGGCATAGGCGGCCAGGTCCTGCTGCATGCCCCGGGCGATGTCGGCCCAGCGCTGGCGCTCCGTCAAACCGAAGCCCGCTTCGGGCTGCATGCTCATGCCTGGCCTCCGTGGTGACGCGCAATCAGCTGTGCCAGCTTTCGGGGATTGAAGCTGATGTCGCCGCGTGCCAGGGCATCCTTGATTTCAGCCACTCTGGCTGAATCCAGCTCGGGCATGGCGGCCAGTGCGGCCTGTGCGCGCTGCATGCGCGCGGCCTGGCCGCCCAGTTGCACGTCGGGAGCAGCCACGGCAGCCGCCGAGGGCAAAGGGGCAGCAGCGCCCTGCACCGTATCGCCCTGCACGGTCGTTGCACCGGCCGCCGGTGTCATGGGGGAGAGTTTCATCCTCGAGCCTCTGAGTTTGCTGCTTTGCATGATGACAGTTTTATGGCGCGCTCTGCGCGTTAGCCTTCACGGGCTTCAGCAGCAGGTTGCGCAGTGTCTCCAGCATGGGGGTATCTGCCGGTGTGCTCTCGAGCTCGCGCGTCAGCGGCTCGCTTGCCGGCAGCTTGCCAAAGGTCTGATAGATGCTGCGAGCATGGGCCCGGGTGGTGACGAGCAGCTCCACGCGGCGGTTCACAGGAGCCTGGGGATGCTCCGCGTCCAGCGGCGCCACTTCGGCCATCCCTATGACTTGCAGCACGCTGCGCTCGGGCATCCCGCCCATCAGCATATGGGCGCGCGCGGCCAGGGCACGCTGCATGGACAGCGTCCAATTGGAGGCCGCAAACGCGTTGTGGCTGCTGAACTGCAGGGCATCGGTGTGCCCGGCGATCACCAGCTGGTTGTCGATCTCGCGGAACATGGGGCCGATGCGGCGCAGCAGGCTGATGAATTGCGGCGTGGGCTCGGCACTGCCAAGCTTGAACATGCCGGATTTTTCAGTGTCGTGCACCATGATGCGCAGGCCTTCGGCGGTGACCAGCATGGTCAGGTTCTCGCCCAGTCCCACCAGCGAGCCCACTTCGCGTACACGCTTCGAAAGCGCAGCAAGTTCTTCGGGCGACTCCAGCAGCAGCTTCGCCTCCAGCTGACCGCCCGAGCGCTCCTGAACTCTTTCGGTCACGGGCTGGCGCGGGATCAGCTCGCCTGGCTGGTACTCGCCGATCATGCGTTCGCCCTGCCCCTCGTAGCTCATCTTCTGTGCGCCACCACCGGCCATGGCCATCTGCAGCTCTTCCTTGTCGCGTGCCGCAAGCACCCACATCACCAGAAACAGGCACATCAGCGCCAGACAGAAATCTGCGAACGCGACTTTCCAGGCACCGCCATGTTCGTCGTGCTGGTGTTTGCCGCCGCCTTTCTTGACGACGACCTCGCCATGCTCCTGGCCGGGCCGCTTAGCCACGAGCCGCTCCGCTGTCGCGACTGTTCATGTCGTTGATCCAGGTCTCCAGCAGCGCAAAGCCGGGCTTGCTATTCAAGGGCACCAGGCGGCGGCCCGCGTCGATGGCCAGCAGAGGCGGCTTTCCCGCCACGTGGGCGACCAGCACCACCTTGACGCACTCCATGGCCGACAGATGTTCCATCACGCGCTGCTTCATGAAGTTGCACAGCGGGTCCAGCACGCCATAGCAGAGAAAAATGCCGATAAAGGTGCCAACCATGGCCGCGCCCACCTTGACGGCGATCTCACCGGCCGTGGCGCCGTCGGCCACATAGCTCATGGCCATCACAATGCCCAGCACCGCCGCCAGAATGCCGAAGCCAGGCATGGCTTCGGCGATCTTGCCCAGCGACTTGGCCGGTTGCAGCAGCTCTTCGTGAATGGCCTCCAGCTCCTGGTCCAGCACGCCTTCGAGCTCATGGCTGCTGATCTTGCCCATGGCCATCAGACGGAAGTTGTCCACGATGAAATGCAGCAGTTTGGTGTCTTCCAGCACCAGCGGATAGCGCTGAAAGAGGGTACTTTCGGCCGGCTTTTCCACATGGGCGTCGAGGGCCTTGAGGCCATTGGCCGCCGTGAGCAGCAGCTCATACATCAACAGCAGCAACTGGCGCTGGAACTCCACGGTCTGCTTGGTGCGCGACAGCACCTGGCGCAGCTGCAGCCAAAGCTCGGCCAGAATGTGTTTGGGGTTGCCCAGCACCAGGGCTCCGAGGCCGGCGCCGGCAATGATCATCAGCTCCATAGGCTCCCAGATCACTGCCAGCTTGCCGCCGCTGAGCAGGAATCCGCCAAAGATGGTGGCCAGCACAATGAAGATGCCCAGTAGTTGCAACATGCTCTGTATTTCCCTTGGTAGCGGCAGGTGGCTCAGGCCACCTCAAGCGCGGCGCGCATCTTGCGCAGCGCTTCCTTGTTGATCTGACAGACCCGGGCCTCGGACAACTCCAGCACTGCTGCAATTTCCTTGAGATTGAGGTCGTATTCGTAGTAGAGCTGAATGACGCGCTGCTCTCGCTCGTTCAGCTGCGCCAGCACCTGCTCCAGCAGGTGGCGCTGCAGCACGGCGTGCTGCGGATCGGCAGCCGAGCTGGCCATATCCATGCCCTGGCCCACCAGCTCGTCCAGGCTGGCCATGGCTTCGGCCGATTCCGCCTGCTCATAGGCCAGATAGGCCTCGTCATCCATGCCCAGAGCCTGCTGAATCTGCAGCGGCGTAGGTTCTGCGCCGAGCTGGCGACGCAACGCCCGCACGGCATCGCGCGCCTTGTGCGCGCTCTGACGCACGGTACGCGGGCGCCAGTCCTGGCGACGCAGTTCATCGAGAATGGAGCCGCGCACGCGCTGGCGGGCATAGCCGGCAAACGCCTCGTCCACCGGACCGTAGCGACGCAGGGCTTCGAGCAGCCCCATCAGCCCCACCTGAGTCATGTCGCTCTGGTCCATGACATCCATGGCCTGGGAGGCCAGCTGGCGAACCACGCGCTTGACCATGGGCAAATAGGCCTGCAGCACATCCTGCTCCTGCTGCGGCGTCACCTGGACCGCTCCATAGGCAGCGCCGGCCTGCGTCCACGCATACCCCGCCAAAGCGGAGGCATCGCCATAGCTTGCGCATTCGTGCTGCAGCATAGGATGGGTGCCCCGACCTACTCGATGATCAGGCGCGAGACCATGACCTTGTCGAACAAGCGCAAGTCGGGATGACTGGCATAGGCGGCCACCAGATCGGCACTCAGCAGCTCGGTCCACTGATCAATGCTCATGCCCCTGGCCTGCGTCAGCCCCACCTGGGACAGCGTGCGCACGGCAACCCCCTTGAGCATGGGCAACTCCGCCTTCAGGGCTTTTTCGTGCGGTTTGTCGGTGCGCAGCACCAGGTCCAGGGACATATAGCTGTTGCCCATGCGCTCGCCCAGGTCGGTCTTGAGCATGACCACGATCTTGTCCAAGGACACATAGCTGGCATGGCGCGGGTCCAGACTCGGGCCGCTGACCTCTGCCGGCTCCGCAACCGCCGCCGCCTGCTTCTGCCCCCACCACCAGACACCGCCTGCCGCGCCCAGGCACAGCAAAACCGCAACCACGACTCCTATCACTACTTTTTTCATAGTCCTTCAGCCTTTATCTGCCCCCAGGCCTTCTGCCTGTTGCTGCCAGACCTGCAGGGCCTGGCCAATCACATCGTCTTCTGCGGCCAGAGTCCAGGGCAGAGCCTCGTCACGGGCGCCTCCGCCCTGGCCTGCGGCACCGCCGCTGTGCCGCCCCTGGGCCACGACCACGCTGGCTTCGCCGCTGCTGCGCGCCTGCAGCTCCTGGCGCAAGCCTTCGGCCAGACCTGCCAGCTGACGGCCCACCTCGGCGTGCGACGCCTGAATGAACACCTGCACCCCACCTGCGTCGTGCTGGATGCGCAGCTCCACGCTGCCCCATTGCGGCGGATCCAGTCGCACCGTGGCCACATCCACACCTTGAGCCTGTTGCAGCTGAATGCGCTGCGACAAGGCCTGCATCAGCGGCTGCGCGGCCCGCGTAGCACTGGGCGTGGCTGCCGCTGCCGCGCGTGCAGCAGAGTGCACCGAAGCCACAGGCTCTGTCGCTGACAACGCAGGCGACTGCAGCACCACTACCGCTGCACCTTGGGGCGCAGTGGCTGCATGCGTCGGAGCCTGCTCGGCGAGCTTGGCCACCACGGACTCTTTGCCATCACGTTGTGCCTGCACCGCTGCCGGATTGAGCGCGGCGACAGCCACGCTGGAGGATGGCTTCTGCGCTGCGCTGGGCTCAATAGACACCGAGCCGAGCTGGGCCTGAACCTCGGGCTGCCAGGTCGGCGCAAAGCTAGCCAGCAGAGGCAGAGCATCTGCCGCTGCAAGATCTGTCGACTCCTGGGCGGAGGGATCCGTCTGCTCGCCATCGGCGGCCTCCGGCAGGGCGCTGATCTGAGCCGACAGCGCGGCCGCACCCCAAAAACCAGCCAGCTCAGCGAACATGACGGGCGGCGGTACGGCTGGCAATGCACTGGACTGCTCCAGCCCATTGCCGGCGATGGCGGGTGTGCCAGTCACACCGCCTGCGGCGGCAAGGGCCGCAGAGGATGCAGGCACGGAGGTCGTCGGCATGGCGTTCATGAAAATTGCTCCTGCCAGGCATAGGCTTTATGGGCTTCGTTGCGATGCTGTAAATCGCGCAGGCGCACCCCGGCTTCGTGCAATGCCTGCTGGCAGGCCGCATGGGCGGCAGCGTGAGCAGCGGCAAGCTCCTGCCAAGCCACACGCATGTCCTCATCCGCGGGCAACAGGGCCGGCGACCGGGTCGCCCAGTCGGCCACCAAGCGGTCCAGTTGCGCCAAGCGCCCCCAGTCCTGGGCCGCACTCACCACCTGCAGCTGCCGGGCCAGCGCCAGCAAACGCTCTCGATCAGAGACGGGCATCCGCCATCCCTTGCCAGCCGGAGCGCAGCGTCTGCAAGATGCCATGGACCTCATCCACCTTGGCGACATCCATGTCGAAACCCGCCTGATTCAGGCGCTGGGCGCAGAAGTCGTACAGACGCGAGAGGTTCTCCACGACTTCATTGCCGGCGTCAGCCTCCAGCGCGCTGCCCAGCCCGGTCAGGATGTCGGCGCACTTGGCAATAGAGCGCGCCTTTTCCTCAAAGCGCTTCTGGGCGATATGCATGCGCAGGCGCGCCATCTCTTCGAGCAGGCCGTCCACCAGCATCAGCACCAGCTCCACCGGAGATGCCTGGGCGGTCTGCGCCACCGTATTGGCGGCGCGATAGTCGCCGTATCCGTCGTTCCAAAGGTTGTCGTTCATGGGTTATGGGTCCTGCGCCCCGGCTAGCTCTTGGACGACGGCGCGAACATCGAGCTCAGATAGTTCGAGGTGTTGCTCATCGTGGCTTCCAAATTCGCCAGGGTCGTAAATTGCGTCAGATAGCGCTGATATGCCTGTGCATACAGCCGCTCGATGGTCGACTGGTCTTTGGTGTACTGCGTCAACTGCTTTTGCAAGCCGTCCTGACGAGTTTTCAGATAACCGGTGGAGCTGTTGGTCCAGCTGCCCACATAGGTCTGCAGGCTGCCCAGCACGCCGGTGCGCTTGTATTCCAGAGTGTCGGTCTTGCCCAACAGGCTGGTCAGCGCATCGGGGTTGGACGCCACTTTTTTGGCGAACCGGCCAGCGTCCAGCGCGATCGTTCCGTCGCGCTGCGCGGAGATGCCGAAGTCGGTCAGACTGACACCGTTCACGGTGCTGCGCAGCAGGCTGTTGAGCTGGTTGCGCAGACCGCGCACGCCGGAGTCCCCATTAAGTGCAGCAGCCGCCACACCGCCTTCTGCGGAGCCCGCCGCCGTCAGCTTGTCGATGGCCTTGACGAGGCCGTTGTAGGCGTCGATAAAGCCCTGCATATTGGCCTTGGTCGCGGCCTCGTCCTTGGCGACGGTGACGGTGAAGGGCGAAGTCGTCACTTCCTTGAATTCCAGCGTCAGGCCTTCGATGCCGGTGTAGGTATTGGAGGCTTGGCGGATTTCCACTCCAGTGCCAGCACCCAATGTAAAGACGGCATCCTGGGCCTCGGACAGCTTCTGGCCTGCGACCAAAGCCACTGCGCTGCCATCCTGCTTCTGCATCTTCAACTCAAAAGCATTCGCTTCACCGGTCTCGGTGCTGGTCAGCATCAGCTTTTGCTCGCCGCCCTGCGTCACCATCGACGCCGTGATCTTGCCTGCGCTGGCCTGGTTCAAGGCCCGGGCGATTTCGGTCACCGACAGCTTGCCGTCGCCGTTTTCATCGGCCTTGTCCAGGTCCACCTGAACATAGCCTGCTCCGCCCACGGCAGACACCACCATGGTCGCGTCCTTGGGATAGTCTGTATCGGGGGCCAGGCCCAGATCCTGCATGCTGTAGAGCGTCTGCTGGGCCGTGGCCAGCTTGCTCACGCCAAAGGTGTAATTGCCTGGCGCAGCGGCACTGGACACCGTCGCCGCTGCGGCGCTGCTGCGCGACACCGCCGCCGTCTGAGCGATCACGCTGCCCTTGCCGGACAGGCTGCTCAACGCCGTGGAGAAGCCCGACAGCGCCGATTGCAGCGATGTCAGCGCCGTGGTTTTGCTCTGCGTCTTCTTGGTGTTGGTATCCACCTGCGCCTGGCGGGCGTGGACGTAGCTTTCGGCCAAAGCCTTGGCGGTTGTAACCGGATCGTAGGTAGCCACTGTGTTTCCCTTGTATGCGTTCGCGAATGGACAGTGCTAGCGGTTTCCGGCGACCTGCTGACGGGCCTGGCGCTGCCAGGCCTGACCAGCCAGTTCATCCATGGCGTTCTGCGCCTTGCGCTGCGCCAGCTGTGCCATGTCGGCGCGCGCCCGCTCCAGCACCGACTGCATGCTGTCGTGCTGGCGCAAGGCGGCCTGCATGTGCGCACTGGCCTGGGCATATTCGAGCTGCTGAACGCCACAGGCGTCCTTGCATTGCCCGGCCATGTCCATCAACCCCGAACGGAAACCTGCTGCATTCGCATACAAGGCGACATTCCCATGCAATTTCTTCACCCCGGCGCTGTGCGCCATGCTGTGCAGGCGCTCCAGCTGGGATTGGGTCTTGACCAGCAGCGCCCGAGCCCGAGCGGCCTCGGCCATGGACTGCTGGGCGCGCTGGTCCAGGACGTCCACATATTGCGCCAGGGCCACCACGGGCAAGCTCATGCCAGCACCTCGCCCAGCTGGGCTACACAGGCGGCAAAAGGAGCAGCCTCTGCCGTGCCCTGGCGCAAGAATGCCTCCAACTGTGGCCAGCGCTGCACGGCCTGGTCGGTGCGCGCATCGGCGCCGGGCACATAGGCCCCCATGGGGATCAGCTCGCGCACCTGGGCATAACGGGCCTGCAGCTCCTTGACCTGGCGCGCAGCCTGCAAATGGGCTTCGGAAACCACCAGCGGCATGCAGCGGCTGATCGAGGCCCCCACATCCACGGCCGGGTAATGTCCGCGCTCTGCCAGCTCGCGCCGCAACACGATATGGCCATCCAGAATGGCCCGCGCCGTATCGGCGATCGGGTCCTGCTGGTCATCTCCTTCGGCCAGCACGGTGTAGATGGCCGTCATGCTGCCCTCGCCGCGCTCGCCGTTGCCGGCGCTCTCCACCAGCTGCGGCAGCATGCTGAACACCGACGGCGGATAACCGCGCGTGGCCGGAGGCTCGCCCAGGGCCAGCGCAATTTCGCGCCGCGCCATGGCATAACGGGTCAGGGAGTCGAGCAGCAGCAGCACATTCAGGCCTTGATCGCGGAAATGCGCGGCAATCGTGTGGCACAGCTCGGCCGCCATCATGCGCATCAGCGCCGGCTCGTCCGCCGGCGCCACCACCACGATGGCGCGGCGCATGCCTTCCGGCCCCAGGGAATGCTCAATGAACTCGCGCACTTCGCGGCCCCGCTCACCGATCAGGCCCACCACGATCACATCGGCCTCGGTGTGGCGCGTAATCATGCCCAGCAGCACGCTCTTGCCCACGCCGCTGCCGGCGAACAGGCCAACGCGCTGGCCACGCCCCAGCGTCAGCAGGCCGTTGATACAGCGCACGCCCACATCGAGCGCCTGCTCGATCGGGCGCTTTTTGAGTGGATTGACCCTGGGCGGTTGCGCAGGCAGCACACCGTCCCCAGTCAACCGCCCCAGCCCGTCCAGCGGCTCTGCCAGGCCGTTGATGACCCGCCCCAACCAACCCATGCCGATGCCCGGCTGCTGGCGTTCGGAATCCAGCGTCACGCGCGCCCCGGTTGCCAGGCCGGTGACCGGCTTGAGCGGCATCAGATAGGAGACGGCACCGCGAAAGCCCACGACCTGGGCCGGCAACCAGGCGCCAGCCTGCCATTCGATCTGGCAACGGGCAGCCAGCGGCAGGGCCGCACCCGTGCACTCCAGCAGCAATCCGGTGGCCGCATGCACGCGTGCCGCCGGCTGCGCCACCGGCACATCGTCGAGCTGAACGCTGCGCAGCGACTGCGCCAGTCCGATGCTGTTGCCTGCCGCCATGCCCGTGGTCACAAGGCCTCCGCTGGCTGCAGCTGCTCACGCACCTGTTCCATACAGGCACCCAGACGCTGCTTGCAACCGGCATCGACCTCGGCCTCTCCCACGCGCAAACGGCATTCGCCGGCATCGAGAGTGCTGTCGGCCTGCAGCTTCCAGTCGGGCACGCGCGTGCTGTCCAGCTCCTGGATGCGCTGCAGATCGACCGGGTTCAGGTAGACCTGGACCTCGCCCGTGCGCTGGGGCATGCCCTGCAGGGTTTCCTCGACCAGCGCCAGAATCTGCGCCGGCTGCAGCGTCAGCTCGCAGCGCACCACCTGGCGCGCCACCCGCTCGACCAGGTCGATCAAATCCTTGCGCAGGCTGGCCTCCCAGTCGGCATGCAGCAACTGCAGCTGCTGCTTCAGCTCCGTCACTGGCGCGCCCAGGCTCTTCAGCTCGTCGCGCGCGCCTTGCAGGGACTCGGCGCGACCTGCCTGAACGCCGGTTTGCAGCCCGGCCTCATAGCCGGCGCGCTCGCCCTCGGCCTGCCCCTGGGCAAAGCCCTGGGCGTGGCCGCGCTGCACCGCCTGTTCATAGGCCTGAGCCAAGGCCCGGGCATCCTCCGGCCCCACGGCATCGCCGGCGGCGCTGCCGTCTGCACCCTGCTGTGCGCGGTCGGCCTGCACCAGGTCCAAGGGCGGAAAATGATAGGGGCGGTAAAGCACGCTCACTCCACCACCGCTTCGGCGAACAACTGAATCTCCAGCTCACCCGCGTCAACCATGGCCTTGACCAGATCCATGATCTCGCGCCGCGCCTGCTCCACACGACTCAAAGGCACGGGGCCGCTGCGGCGCATCTGGTCTTCAAAGCTCTGCGCCTGGCGGCGTGGCATGGCGCCCAGCACGGCCTTGCGCACCGCAGGCTCGGCGCCCTTGAGCGCCAGCGCCCACAGCTCGGCCGGCACGGCCTCGATGATCTGGGTCAGCGTGGTCTCGGACTGGGTCGAGAGCACGAAGAAGTCATACATCTCGGTTTCGATCGCGGAGGCGATTTCAGGATCGCGGGCCCGCAGGCGCGCCACCAACTCCTGCTTGTTGCCCGGAATGCGGTTGAGAATTTCCGCCGCCTGCTTCACACCCTCCATGGACACGCTTTGCGTGCCGAACTCGGCCAGATACTGCTCGGTCAGCATTTCCAGTTGCACCAGCAGATCTCGATCCACGTCCTTGAGCTTGGCCACGTTGAGCACCAGGGCCTCGCGGCCTGACTCGGGCAGATGCTCGATCACATCGCCGGCCAGTTTGGGCGGCAAAAAGGCCAGAAACACCGCTTGCATGCGCGGGTGCTCCTGGGCCAGCCGCTCGGCCAGCCAGGCCGGCGCCGCCCATTGCAGCCGCGCCATCTTGGGGCGGATCTCGTCGCCGTAAATGCTGTCGAGCACGCTGCCGGCGATGTCGCCGCCCAGCGCCAGCGCCAACGAGCGCTGCAAGAAGCTGCGCGAGGCACCATGCACACCGCTTTGCTCGCGGTAGTCATCGAAGAAATGCTGCAGCGACTGGCGCACCGAATCCACGCGAATACCGCTGAGGCGGGACATCACCTGAGTGACGGCCAGCAGGTCTTCGCGCTCCAGGCAACGCAACACGCCGGCAGCAGGCTCCTCGCCCATGCTGAGCAGCACGATGGCAGCCTGCTCGATCAGATCCAGACTTTCCGGGGCCGGCTGCTCCAGCAACGCCACGCCTGCCGCGCCTTCGGCGCTAGTCACCAACTGGTTGGCCATGTTTTTGTACCCATTGTTTGACCACTTCCGCCACCCGCTCCGGCTCTTTAGCCGCCAGGGTGCGCAAATGCTCGACCATCACATCCACTTCCGAACCCTGGGGTGGCAGATCCACGTTCTCCAGCAGCGACACCATGGACATATCGGAGGCGGCACGCTGACGCTCCGGCGCCGGCAGCAAGGAGGCGCCGCCCGCCGCCGCACCGGCCAAGGCGACAGCCTCGCCCGCCTGCGGCACCTTGGTAGCGGCAGCGCCACGCAGCACGGCATTGACCAGGCGTGCCAGCAGCACCAGCAGTGCGAGACCGCCCGCAGCCCACAGGGCCGTCACCACCCAGCCATACCAGTTGCCGGGCTCCTGCCACCAGGCCGGCAGCGGCGTGGGCGCCGTGAACGGCATGCTGGAGACAGCGATCTGGTCGCCGCGCCCGGCGTCCACCCCCAGGCCCACGCGCAGCAGCTTTTCAACCCGTGCCAGCTCGGCTTCACTCCATGCCTTGGCCTCCTTGGGAGCCACGGCATCGTCGAGCATCACCGCCACATGCAGCTTGTTGATGCGGCCCTTGCCGCGCTTGACCTGTATCACGCTGCGGTCGTAGGCATAGTTGCGCGAGACCGCCGCCCGGAAATTGTTGTTGCTTTCCTTGCCTTCCTTGCCTTCCTTGCCTTCCTTGCCCGCATCGGCCTGCACATTGACCGGGCGGTTGCTCAGCGAGCCCGGCACGCCCAAAGCAACACCACCGGAGCGGTCGTTTTCCTCCCGGGTCGCTTCATTGAGCACCCGGGGATCACCGTTGTACTTCTCGTAGGATTCCTCGGTGCGGTCCTGGCTCAGGTCGGCCGTGACCGTCACGCGGTAGTGACCAGCGCCCACTGCGGCCGAGAGCAGCTCCTGGGCGTTCTGGCGCAGCTCGGCACTGATCTTGCCCGACTGCCCGTCCTGCGCCAGCGGATCAAAGCCCTCCGACAGGTCCACGCGGGCCGAGAGGAAGTTACCCGCCTGATCGGTCAGCGCCACGCGCTGCGGGTCGAGCCCGGCCACGCTGCTGGAGACCATATGGATGATGGCCGCGATCTGCTCGTTCTTGAGCTGCTGCCCGGGCTTGAGCTGCAGCACCACCGACGCCGAGCTTTTGTCGCCGGTATTCACCACGAATGAGGAGGAGCGTGCAATCGACAGATGCACGCGTGCGCCTGCCACGGCATCCAGCGAGCCGATGCTGCGTGCCAACTCGCCTTCCAGGCCGCGGCGGAAACGCACGTCCTGCACGAACTGGCTCACGCCCAGAGGATCGTTGCGATCCATCAGCTCCAGCCCCTCGGGCAGCTTGGCGGCCACGCCCTTGGCGGCCAGCAGCATACGGGCACGACCCAGATCGCTGTCGGCCACCAGCACCTGGCCCGATTCCGGGTGCAAACGGTATTTCAGGCCTTCCGCCTCCAGCGCCGCCACCACATCGGCGGTCAGCACATTCTCGCGGGCGCCGAACAAAGGACGGTAATTGCTGCTGCCCTGCCACAGCAGCATGACCACCAGCGCGGTGGCGATGACCGCAGCCAGCACCAAGGGCACGCCCATGCGCAGCGCGCCGGGCTGTGAAGAAAAGGAGAGCAGCCGCTGTGCACCAGGCATACCTGAGAAGCGGTTTTTAATGGAATCCAGCACGAACGTTTCCCTGTCTTACACCTGCAGCTTGACGACTTCGTCCACCGCACCCATGACCTTGTTGCGCACTTGCATCAGCATGGAAAACGACAGGCTGGCCTCCTGACTGGACAGCATGGCCCCCACCAAATCGTCGCTGCGCCCCGCGTCCACGGCCGCCATCCGCTCCGAAGAAGCCTGGTTTTGCGCGTCCACCGAGCGCACCGCGCCCTCGAACATCTGCAGAAATCCGCTCCCCGGGGCCGGGCTGTCGGCAGCGGGCGCAATCGCGCTTGGAAGTGGCGACTCAAAGGCCGCAAAAGCACCGGCGGTGCGCATCAAAAGGCTGGAGGGTTCGATCTTCATCGTTCGTTCCCCAAGCCATTTCCTCCGACGCGGCGATTACCACTGGAGCCAGCCCTTCGGGGGGATGTTGTTGCACGAACAGTATACTATTCACAATTGATACAAATTTTATCGATTTAGCGACTCGTTCAGGCTTCATAGAGAAATTGCCGAAATTCGCGCAAAATCCCGCCACATCGCCACCAAAATAACAAGCGAAGAAGATATCTACTGTGCAGAATGCAAAAACCCTGGACCCGGTCATGCTGGGACGACCGGTGCAAGCCTTCGACCAGTTGGCCGCGCTGCTCGCCCGCCAGGTGGAAACGCAGATGCAGCAAACCGGCCATCGCCCGGTAGCCATGCGTATCGAACACGCTCACTTCACGCCGTTGCGCGCTGCGGCTCCGGCTCAGCCGCAGATCACCCTGACCCGCGCCACCGTGCAGGCGCACATGGCTGCGCGCTACGGCTTCACGCAGGACGACATGACCCCGACGTCCGACGACCAGCCCGCCAGCCCGACCGAGCAGCGCATTGCCACCGCCTTGCACGATGCGGTGCGCCGCGCCACCCAGACCACGCTGATGCCGGCCGCAACGGCTCAGCCCCTCATCACGGCCAGCACCTGGCAATGGCAGGCCCAGATCCAGGTCGCGGACAGCGCCTGGCAACCGTTGAACATCGCGCTGGACATAGCTTGCTGTCAGGCGCTGGAGCAACAGGTGTTGCTGCTGCGGCGCACTCGCCCCGCACCCACCCCGGCAACGCCCAAGCCGGCAGCGCCCCTGCACATCCAGTTGACCGCACGGCTGCTGGAAAAAACCGTCTCCACCGCCGATGTGCAGGCCCTGCGCACCGGCAGCGTGCTGCCGATTGCCCTGGGCACCACCACGGTGCTGATCAATGGCGAAGCCCTGCTTGCGGCCACCGTGACCGAACACCAGGGCAAGCTGCACCTGACGGCCTTTGAGACTTTGGAATGAACACGATGGATCTCCACACCGATATGGACCTGCAGGATCTGCTGGACAGCAATGCACAAGCCCCTGCCGCCGATACCCCTGCGCCAGCGCTCAGCCCCCCCGAACCCGAGCGTCTGTCGCCGTTTTTGCACCGCATCCCCGTCACGCTGACGCTGGAAGCCGGCTCCGCCCGGATCACCCTGCAGGAACTGGCTGATCTGGGCACCGACAGCGTGGTGCCGCTGGACACCGTGGTGGGCGAGCCGCTGACCATCAAGGTCAATGGCTCGCCCATCGGCAAGGGGGAGGTGGTGGTCTGCGGCGAGGCATACGGACTCAAGGTCCTGGAGCTGAGTGCCAATCTGCCTGCACTGAGCCACTGATCCACAGATTTCCAGCATGCAACAACACATGCACAGGGCGCTTCGCGCCCTCGTTTTTTTGAGTCTGGCCAGCGGTCTATGGCTTTGCGTGAGCCACGCCCAGGCCGCCAATATCCCCCTGCTGGAAAGCCAGCAAAGCCACGGGGTGACACAGCTGTCGATCAAGACCGAGATCTTCATCCTCATGACGCTGCTGGGTCTGCTGCCCATGATGGCCTTGATGATGACCACCTTCACGCGCTTCATCATCGTACTGGCTCTGCTGCGCTCCGCACTTGGCCTGCAGCAGGGCCTGCCCACGCGCGTGCTGACCGGAGTGGCGCTGATCCTCACCCTGCTGGTGATGCGCCCCGTGGGCGAGCGCCTGTGGACCGAGGCCTTCGAGCCCTATGAAAAAGACCAGATCGGCTTGATGGAAGCGCTGCGCCGCGCCGAAAAACCGATGTCGGACTTTTTGCTGGCCCAGACCCACGAGGCCGCACTCAAGCAGGTCAGCGCCCTGGCCAAGGAAGGCCCGGTGGCCAGCCCGCAGGACCACGCCTTCACCGTCAAGGTGGCGGCCTTTGTGCTCAGCGAGCTCAAGACCGCGTTCATGATCGGCTGCGTGCTGTTCATTCCGTTTCTGGTGATCGACCTGGTGGTCTCGTCGGTGCTCATGGCCATGGGCATGATGATGCTGTCGCCGCTCGTGATTTCGCTGCCCTTCAAGATTTTGCTGTTCGTGCTGGTGGACGGCTGGTCGCTCACAGTCAACACGCTGGTCACCAGCGTCCAGGGGCTGTAGCAGCATGACGCCCGACATCGCCGTGGACCTGATGTTGCAGGCCATCCAGTTGGTGCTGGTCATCGTGGCCGTGCTCGTGGTGCCAGGCCTGCTGGTCGGCCTGTTGGTGAGCCTGTTTCAGGCCGCCACCCAAATCAACGAGCAGACGCTGAGCTTTCTACCCCGCCTCATGGTCACCTTGCTGGCCCTGGCACTGAGCGCGCGCTGGCTGGTCACCCAGCTCATGGATTTTTGCGTGCGCTTTTTCCAATACGCCAGCACGCTGCTGGGCTGAGCCTGAACATGGAGCAAGGCCTTTATCCGTATCTGCTGCAATGGCTGCAGCCGCTGTGGTGGCCGTTCGTGCGCACCATGGCGCTGCTGTCCTTCGCCCCGATCTTTGGCGACCCCACCGTGCCCCAGCGGGTGCGCGTCATCATCGCCATGGTGCTGGCCGTAGTCATGCTGCCCAGCGTCGCCCCCCATGTCTCGGCAGTGGAGGCGTTTTCGCTGCGCGCCGTGGCGCTGACGCTGGAGCAGATCGCCATCGGCGCGGTGCTGGGAATAGGCCTGCAATTTGCCACCACGGCGCTCAGCATTTTTGGCTATCTGAGCGCTTCGCAGACCAGCCTGGCCATGGCCATGCTCAACGACCCCGTGCATGGCAGCTCCTCGGACGCGCTCTCGGTGCTGGCACTGCTAATGGGCATGCTGCTGTTTTTCGCCCTCGACGTGCACCTGCTGCTGGCCGGCATTCTGGCCGCCAGTTTCGACGCCTGGCCCGTGGGCCAGAGCCTGAGCCGCCTGCAGCTGCAAACCGTGGCCTACAACATGGGCTGGGTGTTTGCCGCGGCCTTTTTGCTGGCCACGCCCATCATCTTTGCCGCCATGCTGGTGCAGTTGGGCTTTGGCTTCATGGCCCGCATCTCGCCCAGCCTCAATATTTTTGCGTTGGGCTTTTCGGTGGTCACACTGTTCGGCCTGGCCATGCTGGCCTTCATGCTGCGCCACATCCCTGCGCACTATCTGCAGATGACGCGCCGCGCGCTCGATATGCTGACGCAGCTCATGAAGGGCTGACATCGTGGCCGACAGTGCTGGCGACAAGTCCGAAAACGCCTCGGACCACAAGCTGCGCAAATCGCGCGAGGAAGGCCAAGTGGCGCGCTCGCGCGATCTGGCCACGGCCGTGGGCCTGGTGGCCACGCTGCAGGTGACGGCACTTTTCATGCCCGACTATCTGCGCAAATTCCACGCCCTGTTCCAGCGCGGGCTCGACGACACCTCGGGCCCCGGCTCCCTCAACAACATCGTGGGCGCGGTCTGGGCCGACGCCGGCTGGCTGTTCGCCCAGATGCTGCTGCCCCTGTTCATCACGCCGCTGCTGGTGGCCGTGGCCTCGCTGGTGCCCGGTGGCTGGCTGCTGTCGGCCAAGAATCTGCAACCCAAGTTCAGCCGCCTGAGCCCCCAGCAGAACCTGTCCAAGTTCTTCAAGGCCAAGCATTACGGCGACCTGGTCATGTCGGTGCTCAAGGTCTCAGCCGTGGCCGCCGTGGTCTACGCCTACTGCAAGGCCAATGTGCGCCACTTCACGGCACTGCCATCAATGACGCTGGATCTGGCGGTGCGCGAGGGCATACATCTGTTTCTCTCGGGTGTGATGTCCATCGTGGTGATCTTCATCATCCTGGCCCTGATCGACGTGCCGCTGCAGCGCTTTTTCTTTCTGCGCGGCCAGCGCATGAGCAAGCAGGAAGTCAAGGAAGAGCACAAGAGCAACGAAGGCCGGCCCGAGGTCAAGAGCCGCATCCGCCAGATCCAGCGACAGCTGGCGCGGCGCAGCGTGCGTGCCACAGTGCCCCAGGCCGATGCCGTCATCGTCAACCCAGAGCACTACGCCGTGGCCGTGCGCTACGACTCGCAGCGCGCCGAAGCCCCCTATGTCATCGCCAAGGGCGTGGACGAGATGGCCTTCTACATCCGCGACATTGCCACCCGCCACCAGGTGGAGGTAGTGAGCCTGCCGCCGCTGGCGCGAGCCATTTACCACACCAGCCAGGTGAACCAGCAAATCCCCTCGGCGCTCTACCAAAGCGTCGCCCAGGTGCTGCACTACGTGCTGCAGATCAAGGCTTTCCGCCAGGGCCGACGCCCTGGCCGCCCCGATCTACCGCGCGAGCTGGATATACCCGCCGAACTGTCCGACCCCCAACCCGCCCCATGAAGTACCTCACCGAACTGCGCCAGGCGCTTTCCCGCCACCAGTGGGCCGTGCCCGTGTTTCTGCTGGCCTTGCTGGCCATGATCATGCTGCCGCTGCCGCCGCTGGCGCTGGACATCTTCTTCACCTTCAACATCGTGGTGTCGCTGGTGGTGGTTCTGGTGGCCGTGGGGGTCAAGCGACCGCTGGACTTTTCCATCTTTCCCACCGTCATCCTGGCCACCACGCTGATGCGCCTGGGCCTGACCGTGGCCTCCACGCGCGTGGTGCTGCTGCACGGCCAGAACGGCCCGGATGCGGCCGGCCATGTGATCGAGTCCTTCGGCAACGTGGTGATCGGCGGCAATTTCGTCGTAGGCCTGGTGGTGTTCGTCATCCTGATGATCATCAACTTCGTGGTGGTGACCAAGGGCGCAGAACGCATTTCCGAAGTCTCGGCCCGCTTCACGCTGGACGCGCTGCCTGGCAAGCAGATGGCCATCGATGCCGACCTGAATGCCGGCCTCATCAATCAGCAGCAGGCTCAGACGCGCCGCCGTGACGTAGCGACCGAGGCCGACTTCTACGGCGCCATGGACGGTGCCTCCAAGTTCGTGCGCGGCGATGCCATCGCCTCCATCCTGATTCTGGTCATCAACCTGATCGGCGGCGTCGCCATCGGCTCGCTGATGCACGACCTGCCGCTGGGCGAGTCCTTCCGTCTCTACGCACTGCTGACCATCGGCGACGGCCTGGTCTCCCAGATTCCGGCCCTGCTGCTGTCGGCAGCCTCGGCCGTGATCGTCACCCGCATCAGCGACGCCGATGCGGGTGAATTCCCCGACCAAGTGCGCCAGCAACTGCTGGCCAAGCCCACGGTGCTGTACAGCGCTGCCGTGGTGATGCTGGTGCTGGGCCTGATTCCTGGCATGCCCTGGCTGCCCTTCCTGGCTTTTGCCAGCGTGCTGGTGCTGGGCGGCTGGGTCATGGCCAAGCAACCGGCCAGGCCTCTGCCCGCCCAGGATGAAATGGTCTTGCTGCAGACCGTGACCGCAGCCGCTGCCCAGGACTTTGGCTGGCACAGCCTGCCGATCACCGAACAGTTGTCGGTACGCGTGGGCTACCGCCTGGTCGGCCAACTGGACCCGGCTCAGGGCGCACCTCTGGCCGTGCGCCTGCGCGGCGTGCGCCAGACCATCAGCGAAGCCATGGGTTTTGTCCTGCCCCCTGTGCATGTGCGCGATGACCTGACGCTGCCACCCAACCAGTACACCGTGCTCATCAACGACACCGTGGTGGCCAAGGCCGAGGTGCATGCCGACCGGCTGATGGCCATTCCCTCGCCCCATGTCTACGGTCAGCTTGACGGGATCCCCGGCATCGAGCCCGCCTACCAGTTGCCCGTGACCTGGATCGAACCCAAGGACAAGGCCCATGCCCTGGGCATGGGCTACCAGGTGGCGGACTGCGTGAGCATCGTCGCCACCCACCTCACGCGCGTGGTGCGCAGCCATCTGGACGAGCTGATCCGCTTCGAGGACGTGCACGCCATGGGCGAACGCCTTACGGCCTTGTCGCCCAAGCTGGCCGCCGCGCTGGAAAAAGCCTGCCCCGCGCCGCTGCAGCACACGGTGTACAAGCAGCTGCTGCGCGAGGGTGTTTCGCTCAAGGACATCGTGCTGATCGCCACCGCCCTGGTGGACAGCGCCGAAGCCACCAAGGACCCCATCCTGCTGGCCGCCGAGGTGCGCTGCGCGCTGCGCCGCCAGATCGTCAACTCCACCGTGGGATCGGTGCCCGAGATCCAGGCCTTCACTCTGGGCAACAGCCTGGAGCAGCTGCTGCTGGGCGCGCTGAACACCGCACGCCACACCAACAAGAAGGTCGCGCTGGATAACTTCCCGGTGGATCCGAATCTGCTGGGCCAGTTGCAGGAGCACATGAGTCATGCGCGCGATCTGATGAAACAGCAGGCCACGGCACCGGTGCTGCTGGTCACACCCCAGCTGCGCCCCCTGCTGGCGCGCTACGCACGCCTGTTTGCCCAAGGTCTGCAGGTGCTGTCCTTCAACGAGGTACCAGAGGGCAAGGAATTGAAGGTGCTAGGGACAGTTGGCTAAAAGAGGAGCATCCAGCGCAACAAATACAATGGCTTCAGCAATAAAAGCCATTGAAATCGATGTCCAAAAAGCGGTACATGCTACATTTTATATAGCGATCGATACATCCAGACATCGCACTCATGAATGCCATGCCCGCACCAGCGGACTACAGGGGCTGTGCCAGCTCGCCCGCCCCAAATGGCACAGTATCTAGAGCTTGCCCTGGCAGATAACGCCGCGCCATCCAGCCTGGCAGGTGCACCTGCATCTGATCGCTCCCCTGAAGCAGGGCCAGCAGTGGCGTACCGGCGCGCACATAGGCCACCTGGCGCACGCGCGTCGGGTCCGGCCAATCGGCCAGAGGAATGATCAGGACATCGATATGCCGCAGGTCCTCGTCCTCGTAGAGCAGCCGTTCGAACAGATCCGGGCGCAGCGCCATCTGCCGCACATGGGCCATATCGCGCTCGGGACTGCCTCCCTCTTGCGCCACATATTGGGCAAAGCGCGCCAGCAGGTCCTTCTGGAACTCGGAGGCGCTGCGGCGCACGTTCAGAAAGCGCATGCCCGCGCCCTGCTCGCGCAGCATCTGGCGCGTGGGTGCCACGGTGGCATTCGTGCCCACCTCTACCTGCAACTGCAGGTAGGCAAATTGCGCTTGGGAGGTGCGTGCCACCATGCGCCAGTGCTGCAACTCGTCGAGCGCATCGCGAATACCGAAAAGCGCCAGCAGGCCCATACCGGGACGCGGCGCTCTGGCATCCATAGCCCGGTTGCGAAATGGAATCGAGTTCGCAACCACCTGCAGACCATGCCCTTCATCGAACACACGCTCCGCCCCAACCACGGGTTGCAGATGCTTGCCATGCAGGCGAAACAGGCTGAGCAATGTGAGCTGGACACGAGACGAAACGGTATGGGACATAGGTGCGGGAAACGTCTACATCGGGGGTGGGTGAATCAATGGCGTGACATACAGTATATTCACAATGCTAAATTTCACACCAAGATTCCTTCTATTCTGTCGTTTCTGCACGCATTGCGTCAGCCGAACAGGGTCGCCATGACGTCACTTGAGCAGCAGGCACCTGAACAAGCCTAAATTGCAACAATCTCACCCTTCACACCATGATCCCTTCCAACCGCCCCGTCCTAGGCCGTGATCTGGATGCTGTCCGTCAGGAGTTCGGCTTGCTGACCAACGACATCATCTGGGTGCTCAGCATGTCGATCACACGTTGGATGCAGGTGGTGCGTCAGGCACCGGATGAGCCCGTCAAAGATCCTACCCTGGCCTTGCTGGTGCGCTTTCTGGCTCAGCACCCGGAACTGGCCGTGATCCCCAAACAGCCCACTGCGCCCGAGATGCTGGCCTTCATGAACGAGATTGCCGATATTGAGCCCAAGCGCTTTGCCACTTATTTCGGTGCCGAAAGCTCTGCCGCCTATCGCTGGATGCGGCCCGATGCCCGACCGTCATCCACCGTCACACGGCTCATGCACTTTCTGAAGACCGCTTTGCTGATGCAGGACGCAGCAGGACGCACCCAGTTGCTGGAAGATTGGCGCAAGACAGTAGCCCAGGAAGCACGCAATCGGGGCGTGGACGACGTGTTCAAGACCGGACGCTGGACCACACCCATTCTCGACAACGGCGCACCGTCCTCCCCTCTCAAGCGCCCTGCCGCCCCCGTCGACGCCGAAGATTGAGACAAAAAACGCCGCAAAAGCGGCGTTTTTGGAACAGGCTTCGTACAGCCGATCAGAGACTTAACCCTGCTTGGCCTGAGCCAGCATGGTGCCGGCATCGCTGACTTCAAACTTGCCGGGAGCTTCCACGTTCAGGGTCGCAACCTTGCCGTCCTTGACCAGCATCGAGAAGCGATTGGCGCGCAGGCCCAGGCCCTTGCCGTTCAGGTCCAGCGTCAGGCCGGTCGCCTTGGCAAAGGCCGCATCGCCGTCGGCAATCATGCGCACCTTGCCAGCCACCTTCTGATCGCGGCCCCAGGCGCCCATCACGAAAGCATCGTTCACGGCCAGGCACCAGATTTCATCGACGCCAGCAGCCTTGAGCTCTTCGGCCTTGGCCACATAGCCTGGCAGGTGCTTTTCGGAGCAGGTGGGCGTAAAAGCGCCGGGCACGGCAAACACGGCAATAGTCTTGCCGGCCAGAGCCTCGGGCAACTTCACGGGGTTGGGACCAAGGCTGCAGCCATTGCCTTCCACTTCCACATATTCCATCAAGGTCACTGCGGGCAGGGCATCACCAACTTTAATCATGACTATCTCCTTTGTTGCAAAGCACGGACCGCATTCTTGGCGGCCCAAATAAAAAAACGACCCACAGCATTGTGGGTCGTTTTCAAGGGCTTTGCAGCCGGCGGGCCTGGTTAGGCTTACACCAGAGCAGCCTTTTGAACCAAGCGGGTAGCAACCCAGTTCTTGGTCTTGGAGAGAGGACGGCTCTCGGTGATTTCAACCACGTCGCCCAGCTTGTACTCACCTTGCTCGTCATGAGCGTGGTACTTGCTCGACTTGATCATGATCTTGTCGTAGATGGGGTGCTTGACGCGGCGTTCCACCAGAACGGTCACAGTCTTGGCACGCTTGTCGCTGACCACCTTGCCAATCAAGGTGCGCTTGAGGGATGTTTTAGCTTCCGTCATGTCGGCTCCTTACTTGGCGGCTTGCTTTTCAGCAAGGATGGTCTTGGCACGAGCGATGTCACGGCGTGTAGCCTTGATGGTCGCAGTGTTGCCCAGTTGTTGCGTGGCCTTTTGCATGCGCAGACCGAAGTGAGCCTTTTGCAGGGACTTCACTTCAGCTTCCAGACCAGCCACGTCTTTTTGGCGGAGTTCAGCAGATTTCGTCATGTTGATCTCCTTAAGCACCAATGTGACGGGACACGAAGGTCGTGCGCAGAGGCAGCTTTGCAGCAGCCAGGCGGAACGCTTCACGGGCCAGCTCTTCAGGTACACCCACGATTTCGTAGATCACCTTGCCGGGCTGGATTTCGGCCACGTAGTACTCGGGGTTGCCCTTACCGTTACCCATACGCACTTCGGCGGGCTTGGTAGAGATGGGCTTGTCCGGGAACACGCGGATCCAGATACGACCACCACGCTTGACGTGACGGGAAATTGCACGACGTGCAGCTTCGATCTGGCGTGCGGTCAGACGACCACGGTCAGTAGACTTCAAACCGAAATCGCCGAAGGCAACGGAGTTGCCACGGGTAGCGATGCCGGTGTTGCGGCCTTTTTGTTCCTTACGGAACTTGCGGCGTGCAGGTTGCAGCATGTTTATTCTCCTTTACCGTCCGCTGCTGTAGCGGGCGCGTCGGCCTTACGAACGCGCTTAACGGAATCAGCACCAGCGCCAGCAGGCTTGTCGCTGCCATCGGCAGGAGCGGCATTGGTGCCTGCGGGACGACGGCCACCACGGCCAGCGCCATCACGGCCATCACGGCGACCGTCACGACGAGGACCACGAGGACGACGCTCGTCTTCAGGACGGGGCGTTTCCACGGCGGGCAGATCGTTACGGCCCAGGGTGTCACCCTTGTAGACCCAGACCTTCACGCCGATGATGCCGTAAGTCGTCTTGGCTTCGGAGAAGCCGTAGTCGATATCGGCACGCAGAGTGTGCAGAGGCACGCGGCCTTCACGGTACCACTCGGTACGAGCGATTTCGATACCGTTCAGACGACCGGAAGACATGATCTTGATGCCTTGAGCACCCAGACGCATGGCGTTCTGCATGGCACGCTTCATGGCGCGGCGGAACATGATGCGCTTTTCCAGCTGTTGGCAGATGGAGTCAGCGATCAGCTTGGCATCGATTTCAGGCTTGCGCACTTCTTCGATGTTCACAGCCACGGGCACGCCCAGGCGAGCAGCGAGTTCCTTCTTCAGGGCCTCGATGTCTTCACCCTTCTTGCCGATCACCACGCCCGGACGAGCCGAGAAAATGGTGATGCGGGCGTTCTTGGCAGGACGCTCGATCAGAACGCGAGCCACGGCAGCGTTCTTCAGCTTGGCCTTCAGGTACTCGCGCACCTTGATGTCTTCGGCCAGCATGCCGGCGAAGTCACGGTTGCTAGCGTACCAGCGGCTTGCCCAGTTGCGGCTCACCGCCAGACGGAAGCCGGTAGGATGGATTTTCTGTCCCATATTCTTCCTTAAGGCCTCAGTTACCCACTGTCACATAGATGTGGCAGGTAGGCTTGCTGATGCGGTTGCCACGGCCCTTGGCGCGAGCAGTGAAACGCTTGAGCGTAGTGCCTTGCTCGACGTAGATGGTCTTGACCTTCAGTTCGTCGATATCGGCGCCGTCGTTGTGCTCAGCGTTGGCGATAGCGGATTCCAGAACCTTCTTCAAGATCACAGCAGCTTTTTTCTGTGTGAACTGGAGAATGTTCAGAGCTTGATCCACCTTCTTGCCGCGGATCAGATCCGCGACCAGGCGACCCTTGTCAACAGACAGGCGGACGCCACGGAGAACAGCACGTGTTTCAGACATGTTCTATTCCTTACTTCTTGGCTTTCTTGTCCGCAGGGTGACCCTTGAAGGTACGAGTCAGCGCGAATTCACCCAGCTTGTGGCCAACCATCTGGTCAGTCACATAAACCGGCACGTGTTGCTTGCCGTTGTGCACGGCGATGGTCAGACCGATGAACTCGGGCAGGACCATGGAGCGACGCGACCAAGTCTTCACTGGCTTCTTATCCTTGGTGGCGATGGCCTTTTCGACCTTAGCCAGCAAGTGATGGTCAACAAACGGACCCTTTTTAAGAGAACGAGTCATTTGCTACCCCTTACTTCTTACGGCGCGACACGATCATTGTCTGTGTGCGCTTGTTGTTACGGGTACGGTAGCCCTTCGTCAGATTGCCCCATGGGTCAACTGGGTGACGGCCTTCACCGGTCTTACCTTCACCACCACCGTGCGGGTGGTCGACAGGGTTCATGACCGTACCGCGGACGGTAGGACGAATACCCATCCAACGCTTCACACCGGCCTTGCCCAGACGGCGCAGGCTGTGTTCTTCGTTGGCAACTTCACCGATGGTGGCGCGGCACTCAATGTGTACCTTGCGGACTTCGCCCGAACGCATACGCACTTGAGCGTAGATGCCTTCGCGAGCCAGCAAAGTGGCGGAGGTACCAGCCGAGCGAGCGATCTGAGCACCGGCACCGATCTTCAGTTCGATGCAGTGGATGGTCGAGCCCACGGGGATGTTGCGGATAGGCAGGGTGTTGCCCACGCGGATAGGAGCTTCGGAGCCGCTGATGATGGTAGCGCCGACTTCCAGGTTGCGAGGAGCAATGACGTAGCGACGCTCGCCGTCTGCGTAGCACACCAGAGCGATGTGGGCAGTACGGTTGGGGTCGTATTCAATGCGTTCAACCTTGGCGGGGATACCGTCCTTGTTGCGCTTGAAGTCCACCACACGGTAGTGGTGCTTGTGACCACCGCCCTTGTGGCGAGTTGTGATGTGACCGTTGTTATTACGACCGGCCTTCTGGAATTGAGCTTCCAGCAGGGGGGCAAAGCCCTCACCCTTGTGCAGGTGGTCGCGAGTAACCTTCACCGCGCCGCGTTGGCCGGGGGTCGTAGGTTTGAGCTTGATAACAGCCATGATTACGCAGCCTCCCCAGACAGGTTCAGCTCTTGACCGGGCTTGAGCATCACGTAAGCCTTGCGCACATTGTCGCGACGGCCCACGGTCTTGCCAAAGCGCTTGGTCTTGCCCTTGGTGTTCACCACAGACACGCCAGCCACTTCAACCTTGAACATCAATTCCACAGCGGCCTTGATTTCGGGCTTGGTAGCGTTCTGCAGCACCTTGAATGTCACAGCATTGGACTTTTCAGCAACCAGAGTGGCCTTTTCGGACACGATGGGAGCGACCAGTACTTGCATCAGACGACCTTCGTCAAACTTGGTAGTGCTCATGCGAACATCTCCTTGAGTTTGTCGATCGCACCCTTGGTGACGAGCACTTTCTTGTAGTGCACCAGCGACACGGGGTCTGCATAGCGCGGCTCAACCACGAACACGTTCTTCAGATTGCGGGATGCCAGGTACAGGTTCTCGTCGATTTCTTCAGCGATCACCATCACCGACGAAGACAGGTTCATAGCCTTGAACTTGTCTGCCAGCACCTTGGTCTTGGGGGTATCCAGCGTCAGGGACTCCACAACTGCCAGACGGCCTTCGCGGGCCAGCTGAGACAGGATGGCAGTCATACCGGCGCGGTACATCTTCTTGTTGATCTTCTGCGAGAAGTTTTCTTCGGGCAGATTGGGGAAGATGCGACCGCCGCCACGCCACAGAGGCGAGGAGGACATACCAGCACGTGCACGGCCTGTACCCTTTTGCTTGAAAGGCTTGGCGGTGGTGTGACGCACTTGTTCACGGTCCTTCTGGGCGCGAGTGCCTTGACGTGCGTTGGCACGGTAGGCAGTCACCAGCTGGTGGACCAGATCTTCGTTGAATTCACGACCGAACACAGTCTCGGGAGCTTCCACCTTGGAAGCGGCCTGGCCTTGTTCATTCAGGAGTTCGAGCTGCATTAGTTCGCTCCTTTGGAAGCTTTAGCCTTGATCGCGGGGCGCACGGAAACGAAGCCGCCCTTGGCACCAGGAATGGCACCCTTGATCAACAGCAGTTGGCGTGCTTCGTCGATACGAACCACGTCGAGGTTTTGAGTAGTGACGGTTTCGTCGCCCATGTGGCCAGTCATACGCTTACCGGGGAACACGCGACCGGGGTCTTGTGCCATACCGATAGAACCGGGAACATTGTGCGAACGGCTGTTACCGTGCGAAGCGCGCTGCGAACTGAAGTTGTGGCGCTTGATCGTGCCGGCGTAACCCTTACCGATGGAGGTGCCTTGCACGTCCACCTTCTGGCCAACGCTGAACAGCTCTGCCACAGGCAGAACGGCACCAGCGGCATACTTGCCAGCGGTTTCATCAGTCACGCGGAATTCACGGGTCACTTCACCGGCTTCGACACCCGCCTTGGCGAGGTGGCCGGCTTGAGGCTTGGTCACGCGAGAAGCCTTGCGTGCACCGAAAGTGACCTGCAGGGCCACATAGCCATCGTTCTCTTGGGTTTTGACCTGAGTCACTCGGTTGTTAGAAACATCCACCACTGTGACAGGCACTGCGTCCCCATCATCAGTGAACAGACGCATCATGCCCACCTTGCGACCCAGCAACCCCAGGGAGTTGCTCAGACTCATTTGTTTGCTCCAAAACTTTTGCCGCTGAAACTGCAATTGGCCCAGCGTTGTGCTTTAGCAATCATGCCTAGCACACAAAAGAAGGTTAATAAAACTTCGCATCAAAAGCGAAGCTCCAAATTTTAACGCGAACTGCTTTTTCAAGCAAGTTCGCGTTAAACAAAGACCCTTAAAAGCCTCTTGCGAGGCTTCCAAAACTCTTATTGCAGTTTGATCTCGACGTCCACACCTGCGGGCAGGTCCAGCTTCATCAGAGCGTCAACAGTCTTGTCAGTCGGGTCCACGATGTCCATCAGACGCTGGTGCGTACGGATTTCGAACTGGTCACGGCTGGTCTTGTTGACGTGAGGCGAACGCAGGATGTCGAAGCGCTTCATGCGTGTCGGCAGGGGCACGGGACCCTTGACGATGGCGCCGGTGCGCTTGGCGGTATCAACGATTTCAGCTGCAGACTGGTCGATCAGCTTGTAATCGAAAGCCTTCAGACGGATGCGGATTTTTTGCTTAGACATTGTTAATTCCTAGCTTTTCTAAGAATTAGGCAATGATCGTGGCAACCACACCAGCGCCCACAGTACGACCACCTTCGCGGATAGCGAAACGCAGACCTTCTTCCATGGCGATGGGGGAGATCAGCTTCACAGTGATCGACACGTTATCGCCAGGCATCACCATTTCCTTGCCTTCGGGCAGTTCGATGGAGCCGGTCACGTCAGTTGTACGGAAGTAGAACTGGGGACGGTAGTTGTTGAAGAAGGGAGTGTGGCGACCGCCTTCGTCCTTCGACAGCACGTAAACTTCAGCAGTGAAGTTGGTGTGGGGCTTGATGGAGCCGGGCTTGCACAGCACTTGGCCGCGTTCCACGTCTTCACGCTTGGTGCCGCGCAGCAGCAGACCCACGTTGTCGCCAGCTTGACCTTGGTCCAGCAGCTTGCGGAACATTTCCACGCCGGTGACGGTGGTCTTGACGGTGTCCTTGATACCGACGATTTCGATTTCTTCGCCGACCTTGACGATACCGCGCTCGATACGGCCGGTCACCACGGTACCACGACCGGAGATGGAGAACACGTCTTCCACGGGCATCGCGAAGGCGCCGTCAACAGCACGCTCGGGAGTGGGGATGTAGGTGTCCAGAGCTTCGGCCAGCTTCAGGATGGCAGGCTCGCCCTTGTCGGACTGGTCACCTTCCAGGGCCAGCTTGGCGGAGCCGCGGATGATGGGGGTGTCGTCACCGGGGAAGTCGTACTTGGACAGCAGCTCGCGCACTTCCATTTCGACCAGTTCCAGCAGTTCTTCGTCGTCCACCATGTCGGCCTTGTTCAGGAACACGATGATGTAGGGCACGCCCACCTGACGCGACAGCAGGATGTGCTCGCGAGTCTGGGGCATGGGGCCGTCAGCAGCGGAGCAAACCAGAATAGCGCCGTCCATCTGAGCGGCACCAGTGATCATGTTCTTCACATAGTCAGCGTGACCAGGGCAGTCCACGTGAGCGTAGTGGCGGTTGGCAGTTTCGTATTCAACGTGCGAAGTGTTGATCGTGATACCACGAGCCTTTTCTTCGGGGGCGTTGTCGATCTGCGAGTAGTCCTTGGCTTCACCGCCGAAGTGCTTGGACAGCACGGTAGCGATAGCAGCAGTCAGAGTGGTCTTGCCGTGGTCAACGTGACCGATGGTGCCCACGTTCACGTGGGGCTTGGTGCGTTCAAACTTTTCTTTTGCCATGATTTCTCCGAAAGAGCAAAAACCTGTGTGATGTTTAAGGTCTGCACCTCATTGCTGATTCGCCCCGCACAGGAAACAGGACGGCATGGGATCGCAGACCGGCAAAAATCGCGGCAATCCTCAAGGGACTGCCGCGATTGGAAGCCTTAGATTATGACGGATTCGTCAAACCTGCGTCAATTACTTGGCGCGGGCAGCGACGATGGATTCGGCCACGTTACGAGGAGCTTCAGCGTAGTGCTTGAATTCCATGGTGTAGCTGGCGCGACCTTGAGTCATGGAACGCAGCGAAGTGGCATAGCCGAACATTTCGGACAGAGGCACTTCAGCCTTGATGGCCTTGCCGCCACCAACCATGTCGTCCATGCCCTGCACCATGCCGCGACGGGAAGACAGGTCACCCATCACGGTACCGGCGTAGTCTTCAGGTGTTTCCACTTCCACAGCCATCATGGGTTCCAGGATGACGGGGTTGGCCTTGCGGGCAGCTTCCTTGAAACCGAAGATAGCGGCCATCTTGAACGCCATTTCGTTCGAGTCCACATCGTGGTACGAACCGAAAGTCAGCGTAACCTTCACGTCGACCACAGGGTAGCCAGCCAGCACGCCGGAAGTCAGGGCTTCGATCACACCCTTTTCCACTGCAGGGATGTATTCGCGAGGAACCACACCGCCCTTGATGGCGTCGACGAACTCGAAGCCCTTGCCGGCTTCTTGAGGTTCGACGGTGAATACCACGTGACCGTATTGACCCTTACCACCGGACTGACGAACGAACTTGCCGTCCACGTCCTTGACCGTGCTGCGGATGGTTTCGCGGTAGGCAACCTGGGGCTTGCCCACGTTGGCTTCCACGTTGAATTCGCGCTTCATGCGGTCAACGATGATTTCCAGGTGCAGCTCGCCCATACCGGCGATGATGGTCTGACCGGATTCTTCATCAGTACGCACGCGGAAGGAAGGATCTTCTGCAGCCAGACGCGACAGGGCAATACCCATCTTTTCCTGGTCGCTCTTGGTCTTGGGTTCCACAGCCTGTGCAATCACGGGCTCGGGGAACACCATGCGTTCCAGCACGATGGGTGCTGCGATATCGCACAGGGTTTCACCGGTGGTCACGTCCTTCAGACCCACGCAGGCAGCGATGTCGCCGGCACGGATTTCTTCGACTTCCACGCGGTCGTTGGCCATCATCTGCACGATACGGCCGATACGTTCTTTCTTGCCCTTGACGGCATTCAGAACGGTCTCGCCCTTGGTCAGAACGCCAGAGTACACGCGCACGAAGGTCAGCTGGCCCACGAAGGGGTCAGTCATCAGCTTGAAGGCCAGAGCCGAGAACTTCTCAGCGTCGTCGGCCTTGCGGCTCAGCTTCTTCTCTTCGTCATCGGGGTCAGTACCGGTAACGTCAGGAATGTCCACAGGAGCGGGCAGATAGTCGATCACGGCGTCCAGCATGCGCTGCACACCCTTGTTCTTGAAGGCTGTACCGCACAGCATGGGCTGAATTTCAACCGCCAGAGTACGGGCACGGATACCGGCCTTCACTTCTTCTTCCGACAAAGTACCTTCTTCCAGGTACTTGTTCATCAGCTCTTCCGAAGCTTCAGCAGCGGCTTCCACCAGGTTTTCGCGCCACTTGTTGGCGGTTTCCACCAGTTCGGCAGGGATATCCTGGTATTCAAACTTCATGCCCTGGGAAGCTTCGTCCCAGATGATGGCCTTCATCTTGACCAGATCAACCACGCCCAGGAAGTTTTCTTCAGCGCCGATTGGGATCACCACGGGCACAGGATTCGCGTTCAGGCGAGTCTTCATGCCTTCATAGACCTTGAAGAAGTTGGCACCGGTACGGTCCATCTTGTTCACGAAGGCCAGACGAGGCACCTTGTACTTGTTGGCCTGACGCCACACGGTTTCGGACTGGGGCTGCACGCCACCCACAGCGCAATACACCATGCAAGCACCGTCCAGCACGCGCATGGAACGTTCCACTTCAATCGTGAAGTCCACGTGACCGGGGGTGTCGATGATGTTGAAGCGGTGTTCTGGGTAAGACAGATCCATACCCTTCCAGAAGCAGGTCACTGCAGCGGAAGTGATGGTGATACCACGCTCTTGCTCTTGCTCCATCCAGTCGGTGGTGGCAGCGCCGTCGTGCACTTCGCCCAGCTTGTGGGTCACACCGGTATAGAACAGGATACGTTCTGTAGTGGTTGTCTTACCTGCGTCAATGTGAGCGGAAATACCGATGTTGCGATAGCGCTCAATGGGGGTCTTGCGAGCCATGATGGATCCTTGCTTGATCGTATGGGAGTACTGCCGGCCCCGCATTGTGCGCAGGAGGCAGCAGCTCTATATGGGGGCGCTCAGAATCGACACAAGGCCGCAGCAAGATTTGCATGCGGCCCTGTATCTCGAGCGAGATTCCGATTAGAAGCGGAAGTGGCTGAAGGCCTTGTTGGCTTCGGCCATACGGTGCACTTCGTCACGACGCTTCATCGCGCCGCCACGGCCTTCCGTAGCTTCCAGCAGCTCGTTGGCCAGGCGTTGAGCCATGGACTTCTCGCCACGCTTGCGGGAGGCTTCCTTGATCCAGCGCATGGCCAGAGCCAGACGACGGACGGGACGCACTTCCACGGGCACCTGGTAGTTGGCACCGCCAACACGGCGGGACTTCACTTCGACCATGGGCTTGACGTTGTTGATGGCAACAACGAAAGCTTCCAGAGGGTCCTTGCCGGGGTGCTTCTTCTCGATCAGGTCCAGAGCGCCGTAAATGATGCGCTCAGCAACCGCCTTCTTGCCGCCTTCCATGATCACGTTCATGAATTTGGACAGCTCTACATTGCCGAACTTGGGATCCGGCAGGATTTCACGTTTGGGGACTTCGCGACGACGTGGCATTTTTTACCTCTATCTTTGCTTCAGTTGGCATCTTTTCAGATACCGCGAGAGCTATTCAAAACTCTCACTTACTCGACCCGCACAAAACATTTGCGCTTAGGGCCACTACGTTTGACCGCGCCAGTCAGGCGAATCAAACACCGTTTGTTTTCAAAAAACCAGGGCTGATTACTTAGCCTTAGGCTTCTTGGCACCGTACTTGGAGCGAGCTTGCTTACGGTCCTTGACGCCTTGCAGGTCCAGGGAACCGCGCACGATGTGGTAACGCACACCGGGCAAGTCCTTCACACGACCACCGCGCACCAGCACAACGCTGTGCTCTTGCAGGTTGTGGCCTTCACCGCCGATGTACGAAATCACTTCGAAACCGTTGGTCAGACGAACCTTGGCCACCTTACGCAGAGCCGAGTTAGGCTTCTTGGGAGTGGTGGTGTACACACGGGTGCACACGCCACGGCGTTGGGGGCAGTTTTCCATAGCAGGGCTCTTGGATTTAACAACTTCTACCGTGCGGCCCTGACGCACGAGTTGGTTAATGGTTGGCATTAATTAAACGTCCCTAAACGTGAATTTGCTTCGTGAAAGCAAAAGGTTTATCCGCAAAAACAGATGCTGATGCGGAAACGTGAATCCCTTCGGAAATTCCGAAAAGCCCTCGAATGTACCAGCTTGCGCAAATCAGCACAACCCCCTCTGGGCAATAGCCCCCAGGCAGCAAGATGCTTTGCTTGAGCCTTATTCAAGGCTGTCGCCGGCTGGAGCGGCCTCCTGCCGGCCCGGGAACTTACTTGATCCAGAGGCGGATGGTGTCCCACAGTCGGCCGAAGAAGCCGGCCTGCTCGACGGCCTCAAGCGCCACCAGCGGCACCTCGGCCACCACATCCGCACCCGACTTGACCTTGAGCACGCCCATGGACTGGCCCTTGGCAATCGGTGCAATCAGCGGATCCTGGCGCACCACTTCGGTGGTCAGCTTGCCGCCGGTACCCGAGGGCACGGTCACCACCACGGCACCGTCGGCCTTGCCGATCTTGACCGCATTGGCTGCGCCCTTCCAGACGGCGGGAGTGGCCACAGGCTGATCGGCATCAAACAGCTTGACGGCATCGAAAGCGGTGTAACCCCAGTTCAGCAGCTTCTGGCTTTCGTTGGCACGCGCCTTTTCGCTGGCCGTGCCCAGCACGATGGACAGCAGGCGGCGCTGACCCACATTGGGCAGGTCGCGCTTGGCCGTGGCCACCAGGCAATAGCCGGCGGCATTGGTATGACCGGTCTTCAAGCCATCCACCGTGGGATCGCGGAACAGCAAGGCATTGCGGTTGCTGCCGTTGGAAGCGGGGGTGCCGGGGTAGCTGTACTGCTTGGTGGAGTAGTAGTGCATGTACTCGGGGAAGTCATGCATCAATCGCTGAGCCAGGATGGACAGATCACGCGCCGTCGTCAGGTGACCGGGCTCGGTCAGACCTTCGGGATTCTTGTAGCTGGTGTTCTTCATGCCCAGGGCCTTGGCCTGGTCATTCATCATCTTGACGAAGTTCTCGGCCGTGCCGCCCACGGCCTCGGCCAATGCCATGGTGGCATCGTTGCCGGACTGGATGATCATGCCGCTGAGCAGGTCATTGACGGGCACCTGCATCTTGGGGTCGATGAACATGCGCGAGCCGGGCATCTTCCAGGCACGCTCGCTCACGGGCATGCGTTGCTCCAGCGTGATTTTCTTGGAGCGCAGGGCATCGAACACCACATAGGCAGACATCAGCTTGGTCAGCGATGCCTGCTCGACGGGAGCGTCGATATCCTTGGCGCCCAGCACCTGGCCGGCAGTGACGTCCACCAGCAGATAGTTGCGGGCAGCGATTTCGGGAGGAACAGGGGCCGCCACCTGTGCCATGGCAAACACGGGTGCCACTGCGGCAGCAACGGCCAGAACACGCAGTGTGGAGTAGATGGGCTTCATGAAGAGGACTCTCGCTAAAGCAAAGATAAGCGCGGTGATTTACCGTCGAAAACGGCCAAAGCCAAGGATATACCTCGGCCTGGCGCTATGAAAAGGGAGTTAACCGAGACGGGGCAGCAATTCACGTGCGTCAAGGTGTGGGGTATGGCTCTTACAGGGACTTCAGGTGGCGCACCACCAGGCTCTTGAGCAGAGGCAATTGTCCGTGAAAGAAATGGCCGACCTGCGGAATCACGGTAACAGGCAGTATCTGCGGGCGCGCCCAGTCCATCACGGCGGACAACTCGACGGTGTCGTCCGCCTCGCCATGAATCACCAGGGTCTGGTCATGGGCCTCGGCAGGCACGGGAGCCACTTCGAAACGACTGGCGGCGGCGCCGACCAGCACGGCCTTCTGCACCCGGCCTGTACCCCAGAGTTGGGCCAGTGCATGGCTGGTGACGAAAGCGCCGAAGGAAAAACCGGCCAGGGCGATCGGGCCTTCGGGAGCCACCTGCTGTACCACGGCCAGCAAATCCTGCAGCTCGGCCTTGCCGGCGTCATACTCGCCGGCACTGGCACCCACGCCGCGAAAGTTGAAACGCACGACCGTGTAGCCGCACTGAACAAAGGCTCGCGCCAGGGTCTGGACCACCTTGTTGTCCATGGTGCCGCCAAACAGCGGATGCGGATGGGCGATGACGGCCACGCCCTTGGGGCTCTGGCCTTCGACCAGTTGCGGCGCATCGCGCAGGGCCTCAATGGCACCGGCAGTGCCGATGAGCGTCAGTCGTTCAGTCTGGGAATTCACGATTGCTATCCTAGTTGTAGCTTTTTGCGCTTGCTGTAATTGGGCTGACGCTTGAAAACACTTAAAGTTCCTGAACAGGCAAGCCCAAAGTCGGCCGCGCCAGACAAGAACCGCTTTGCCGCAAGCCTGTCGGGGCAGCCAAAGGACTCAAGGCAGCCAGATCAACGCCCCACGCTTTCGGGCAGCACAAGACGCTCGACCACCTTGCCGTTCTTGAGATGGGATTCGACGATTTCATCGATATCGCTGTCGTCGATGAAGGTGTACCAGACGGCCTCGGGGTAGACCACAGCCACGGGACCGCCAGCGCAGCGATCCAGGCAGCCGGCCTTGTTCACACGCACCTGCCCCTTACCGGCAAGTCCCTCTTCCTTGACTTTGCGCTTGCAGTGGTCAAAGCCCGCCTTGGCGCCGTGCAGAGCGCAGCAGTCCTCACCGTTGGGGCGCTCGTTCAGGCAAAAGAAGATATGACGCTGGTAGTAGCCGCCGGCCTGGTCTTGATTCTGGATGTCGCTCATGGAGGGTCATTCTAGGCAGGCTGTTGGCGACGCGAGAGTCGAATCACTACATACGCCAGTGTCACGTAAGGCCAGAGCCAGCCCAGCCATTGGCCCAGGCCGTAGAAGCGGATGAAGCGGCCTTGCTCCCAGGCCTGCAGGGTCTGGGCGAAGTACACATTTGTCGGCGCCTGATTGAGGATGCTCAGATGCAGCACCAGCACCAGCAGCAATAGCACGGCGCACATGCTGCGCGAGGCAGGCAATGCAATCACGGCCAGGCCCAGCCCACCCCAGACACCCAGGCGTACCGGCAGATCCACCCACTCCCAGGCATGGGCCGGGCCCCAGCTCAACGCGGCCGACAGTGCTGTCACCCCCACCCCTGCCGCCACCAGAAGCAATCCGGCCAGCGCGCGGCGGCCCATATGGCGCACGGCGCAGTAGGCCAGCAGACAGGGAATCCACAGCCCCAGCATCACGCACAGCATCTCCGTCACCAGCGACAGCGGCGCCATGGCGAAATCGCCCAGTGGCAACCAGTCCTCGAACGGCGTGTTCAGCAACCACTCCTGCAAGGTATCGTCAATGCGCTCCAGCACCTGACCCAGACCAAACGGCACGGCCGCCGGAAACAGCAGCGCAAAGGGCCACAGCGCCAGCAGCACCAGCACACCAGCACCACCCTCGCCCAGCCACTGGTTGCGAAATGCACTCCAGCGCGAAAGAGCCCCCAGCCTCTCCAGCAGCGCCGCCAGCAGAGCACCGATCAAGGTACCGCCGGCATTGAGCACCAGATCCAGATTGGACGGCACGCGGCGCGGCAGATAGATCTGCAGAAACTCCATGCACAGCGACAGCAGCGTGCCGGCAAGAAAAGCCAGCGGCACGGCTAGCCTGGGCTGGCCCGAGCGCATCAGGGCCAGCGCCAGGAAAAAGCCTAGCGGCGCATAGCCGACGATATTGGTGTTGACGTCGAACCAGGTCCAGTACGGCGGCGGAATCCTGGCGAACAGGAATACGCTGGGATCAATGCCCTGCGCGCGCCAGCCATCGAACGGGAACAGGCTGGCAAACACGATGAGCAGGCCATAGACCAGCGCCAGCGGCCAGGCCGAGGTATGGCGCATGGAAATCACCGGCACCGCGGAATCGGACACAGTCGCCTCCTACTCTCGGCACAAGACTCAAAAGGGCTTGACCACCACCAAAATCACGGCGGCGATCAGCAGCAGCACCGGCACTTCGTTATAGAAACGGAACCAGCGATGGCTTTTATGACAGGTGTTGTCCGCCAGCTTGCGCAGCAGCACGGCACAGCTGTGGTGGTAGCCGATGACCAGCAGCACCACCGCCAGTTTGGCATGCAGCCAGCCACCCGCGAAGCCCCAGCCCAGCCACAGCCACAGGCCCAGCCCCAGCGCGGGCACGGCCAGCATGGTGGTGAAGCGCAGCAGCTTGCGCGCCATCAACAGCAGGCGCTCACGCTCTGCCACCGAGCCCGGGGTGACCATGGCGATATTGACAAAGATGCGCGGCAGGTAGAACAGACCAGCAAACCAGCTGGCGACAAAAATGATGTGAAAGGCTTTGACCCATAGCATGGGGCCAGTGTAAAGGCCTGCGCTGCGCCACAGCCGCTGCGCGCCGCCTCTTTACCCCGCAATGAGACGGCCGTCATGGAATAGTCACGCAGCTGCAAGCCAAGCCATGGCGAATGGGGCACAATTTTCCCCATGCATTTGTCCAGCCCTACTCCTTTTCCCCAGAATCGTCCGCGCCGTCTGCGCCGCGATGCTTTCACCCGCAATCTGGTGCGCGAAAGCGTGCTGACGCCGCACGACTTCATCTACCCGGTGTTCGTGCATGAAGGCCAGAACAAGCGCGAGGCCGTGCCCTCCATGCCCGGCGTGGACCGCCTGAGCCTGGATCTGCTGCTGCCCGTGGCCGAGGAATGCGTGAAGCTGGAGATTCCCTATCTGGCGCTGTTCCCCGCCATTGAAACCAGTCTCAAGACCCCCAACGGCAAGGAAGCCCTGAACCCCGACGGTCTGATCCCGCGTGTGGTGCGCGCGCTGAAGAAGGAATTCCCCCAGCTGGGCGTGATGACCGATGTGGCGCTGGACCCCTATACCAGCCACGGCCAGGACGGCATCCTGGACGAGAGCGGCTACATCATCAACGATGACACCGTGGAAGTGCTGGTCGGCCAGGCCCTGACCCATGCCGAAGCCGGCGTGGACATGGTCGCCCCCAGCGACATGATGGACGGCCGCATCGGCGCCATCCGCGAAGCACTGGAGCTCCAAGGCCATATTCACACCCGCATCATGGCCTATAGCGCCAAGTACGCCAGCGCCTTCTACGGCCCCTTCCGCGATGCCGTGGGCACACGCGGCGCCCTGGGCAAGGCCGACAAGAATGTCTACCAGATGGACCCTGCCAACACCGACGAAGCCCTGCGCGAAGTGGCGCAGGACATCGCCGAAGGCGCGGACATGGTCATGGTCAAGCCCGGCATGCCGTATCTGGACGTGGTGCGCCGCGTCAAGGACGAGTTCAAGGTGCCGACCTTCGCCTATCAGGTGTCCGGCGAATACGCCATGCTCAAGGCCGCAGCCGCCAATGGCTGGCTCGATCACGACGCCGTGATGATGGAAGCCCTGCTGGCCTTCAAGCGCGCGGGCGCCGACGGCATCCTGACCTACTTTGCCATCGACGCCGCCAAAAAGCTGCGCGGCCTGTAAAAAATTGATAGCTGTCAGCGCAGGTCATGCTTGCGTTTGAGGGCATTTCAGGCATGATCTGACGGCTCGGGCTGCTGGCCCGGGCCGTTTTTGCATCTGCTTTTTGCACTGACATCGAGACTGCCAATTCCCATGCGCGTGCTGCATATATCTCCCCTCTATGCCCAGCCTGTTGACGGACTGCCCACGCAGGCGGCGACAATGGGGTTTTACTGGGTCTCCTGCACACGCTCGGAGCTGGAGGCTCAACTGCCGGCCATTCAGACCATGCTGGCCAGGCTGGGCGGCTCCGCCCTCGTGGACCTGCATGTCTCCGACCTGCTGAATCCGGCCATCCCTTCTAATTACGACTACACCTCGGTGTACGACGTGCTGGTGTTCCGCCGCCTGGCCAACGCCCATCTGCCGCCGCTCAACGGCAGCCACGCCCCGGCCTCGCCCGCCGTGGCCGCACCGCCTGGCCTGCCTGCAGCGATGACCGGCACCGGCAGTGCATCATCCAGCGCCCCGCCTCCATCCCACAACCCGGCTCACAGTGGCCAGCGCGAAGCGCCGGTGCTGCAACGCGTGGAAACCCAGCCCGTGGGCTTTGCGCTGTATGACCAGATCCTGCTGTCCGTGCATCCCGACGGCTGCTTTGTGCTGGAAAATTTCTGGCAGCGCCTGATCTCCGGCCCCGCCAAGACCGACGGCCGCCAGGTCAGCGCCAAGATGCCCGTGGAGCCTGCCGACCTGATGCTGCGCATGGTCAACGGCATGGTGGACGGCTATCTGGACCTGCGCCGTTCGCTGACGCGCCAGATCGACCACTGGCAGATGGCACTGCTCAAGCCCAACAAGCGTTTCAGCAACTGGGCCAGCGTGCTTGATGTGCGCCTGGCACTGCACCAGTTGGATGAAATCTGCGAAGACCAGCGCGCCGCCGTACAGGACTGGACCGAGGCACTGGAGGGCTGGCCGCCCGAGCACACACCCGCGCGCCAGCATGAGCGCGAGTTGCTGCGCGTGCGCTCGCGCGACGTGCTCGAACATATAGAGCGCGTGACCCACCACATTCACCGCATGGAACAAAGCGCCGAGACCGCCGTGCAGATGCACTTTTCGGCGCAGAGCAACCGCGCCAACGACATCATGCGCACGCTGACCACGGTGACGGCCATCTTTCTGCCGTTGAACCTGATTGCCGGCATCTTCGGCATGAACTTCGAGTTCATCCCCTTCGTGCACAAAAAGGACGGCTTCATCTGGGCCCTGCTGGCCATGGTGATCATCACCGTGGTGCTGGTGGCCTATTTCTGGCGGCGGCGCTATCTGGAAAGCGAAGAAAAAGAATGACCCCCTGAGGCGCTTCCGCGCCTTCCCCCAAGGGGGACGACATCCTCGCTGCGCGGCGGCGCTTGCTTGATGTCTCTGATGGGGAACCGCCCAGCGGCAACGGGCTTTAGATAAAAACAGCTGCTTGCGCTTATATATCAAGCACAAGCAGCTATTGTTTTTATATCAACCCAGATGCTGGGCGAAGAAGGCCAGAGTGCGCTCACCTGCCAACGCTGCAGCGGCTTCGTTATAGGAGCCGCGCTGGTCGCAGTTGAAGCCGTGGTCGGCGTCGTATACATGCACTTGCGCCTGGGGCTGAGCCTTCTTGAAGGCTTCGACGGACTCCAGCGAGATGTAATGGTCCTTGCTGCCGAAGTGGGCCAGCACCGGGCACAGTGCCTGACGACTGGCTTCCAGCTCGCCCGTCATGCCGCCGCCGTAGTAGCAGACTGCAGCCGAGACGCTGGCCAGATTGCAGGCCGAGCGCCAGGTCATGAGGCCGCCCCAGCAAAAGCCCACCACGCCGATCTTGCCGCCAGGCACCAGCGTCGCGGCATGGGCCGCAGCCGCCTCCACATCGCGCAGCGCGCCGGGCTCGGGCAGGGCTTCCACCGCAGTCTTGAGCGCAAAGCCGGCCTTCATGTCTTCTTCGCTGTAACCTAGCTCCACATCGGGCTTGACGCGGGCAAACATGGCGGGAGCCACAGCCACGTACCCCTGGGCCGCGTAGCGGTCTGCCACCGAGCGGATATGCGAGTTCACGCCAAAGATCTCCTGCAGCACCACGATGGCACCACGTGCCTGGCCCTCCGGCATGGCCACATAAGCCGGGGTTTTTGCGCCATCCACGGCTGTCAGTTCAATAAAGCTGCCCATTGCGAAGCTCCTTAACATGGTTCAAAAGGGAAATCCGCGACGCGGTCTCCAGCAATGCTGTAATGGCTGATGCCGCGTCGATGATTCGGCCATTTTTTCACAGGAGTGTTGATGCCAGCTATCCCCGCCCCACAAAAGGCAGACAGTCGCAAGAAGCCCCTCATGCCAGGAGACGAGCTGTAATGGATATCAAGCCGCTGATCACCCTGGTCGCCATCATCAACCCGCTGGCCATCGTCCCATTCTTCATCCACTACACGGCCGGCTTCGACGCCGAGCAGCGCTGGCAGACCATTCGCACCGCCGCCTTTGCAGCGTTCTGCGTGATTGCGGTCTGCGCCCTGCTGGGGCTGCAGATTCTGCAGTTCTTCAATATCTCGCTGCAAAGCTTTCAGGTCGGCGGCGGTCTGCTGCTGCTGATCAGCGCGATGAACATGCTCAACGCACGCCCTGCCGAAGAGCGCCCCAACAATGCCACTCTGGCAGCCGGCGTCGAAAAGGCCGCCGAGGGCAACAGCATTGCCGTCGTGCCGCTGACCATTCCGCTGCTGACCGGGCCTGCCGCCATGTCCACCGTGGTGATCTATGCCGATCAGGCGCGTACCATCTGGCAGCATGTGGCACTGGTCGGTTACGGCGTGGTGGTGGCTGCTGCCATCATGGTGTGCTTTTCATTGGCCCACCCGATTGCCCGCGTGCTGGGCAAGACCGGCATCAATGTGATGACCCGGCTCATGGGCCTGATTCTGGCCGCGCTGGCCATCGAGGTGATGGCGGGAGGCCTGATCAAGATCTTCCCCATCCTGGCCTCCCCGGCGATTTACCCTTGAACCACTGAGCGGCTACGCCGCTTCCCCCAAGGGGGACGGCAGCGGCGCTTGCTCGCTGTCTCTCGCCTTGGCGAGTGCCAGTTTCAGGCAGTTACCACTTCCTTTTTTTCAGCTTCACCGCAGGCGCCGCCACAGCCGGTAATGGGCTCAGTCGGCAAGGCCTCGGGCATCATCACTGCGCCGCTGACCGGATCGAAGCCCGAGCGGCGCATATGCAGGGCCAAGGCGGCATCCATATTCTGCGCATGGTGGCTGAACCAGGGGCCCAGCTCGGCCGCCATATGGCGGATGGTGGCCAGATCACCCTGCTCTGCCTTGACCGCCCCCTCGCGCAGGACGGCCAGCACCACCTTGTGCTGCTGGCTGTGGCAGTTGACCGTGGCAAATCCCGTGGTCTGCATCCAGCGGTCTTCCTGATCGAAGTGCTGCTGGGTGTGGGCAATCAGCTCGTCCCATCGAGCACACAGCTGCTCGTCGGCGGCGGCCTCCACCTGGGCCAGCAGGGCAACGAACTCCTCATGCACCGCGTCCATGACGGGAAAATCCAGGATGAGAGCGGCATTCCATTCGAGGCTGGCCATGGCAGTTCCTTGTGCGAGATTGAGGAACTGGCAGCTTAAGAACAAGACCTGATCCGGCCATTGACCCACATCAGCAAAGCAGCTGCCCGCCGGCAGCCAGGACTTGCCCGGAATCAACAAAGCCCTGCATGACAGGGCTTTGGGAGCGGCAATGCCTGGGGCTCGTCGGGCCTTAGCGCCCGTAACCCTGCAACCAGCGGCTGAGCTGGGCAGCCGCCTCATCCACCGCACGCGCCATGGCCTGGGCACCGCCGGCTGCGTCGGCTGCAGCAGCAGGCACTTCGACCGTGAACACCTTCTGGCCCAGCAACTGGTTGCCTGCACTCTCGCCGGCACCAATCAGGCTGGCACTCAGGCGCAGCAGCGCACGGCTGCTGCTGGCACTGTCAAAGACCTGGCTGAACTCGTCCACCGTCACGCGCAGCTGCGCAATCGAGCGCTTGTCGGCCAGCACCGCGCGGACATTGTCCTTGCCCGAAAGAACGGGACGCTCCAGCCCCAGACGCATGCGCAGACGCTGCTCCACCATCTGGGCCGGAGGCAGGCTCCAGCGCGCGTTCTGGTAGGCACGCAGCTGCTGGCTGTCGCTGTAGTTCAGGCGGTAGAACATGGCCGTCAGGCCCTCGGGCAGGCCTGGAGCCTGGACTTCGGCCAGCACCAGCGGCACCGGCGCCACCGAAGGAGCGGCTGCATTGGCGGCCGGCACCACAAGGTCGGTCATGCCCAGGTCATAGCGCACCGGCTGCGTGGGAGCTGTGGGCAGGCCTGAGCAGGCTGCGAGCGCCAGCACCAGAGAAGAAGCGCCCAGCAATCGCCATGCTCTGCGGCCTGTGAGTGAAAGCTTTGTGTCTGCCATATTGATTCCTTTAGGACTGGCGCCAACGGGAAAGGACAACGGGAATTCCTATCGCAAAAAACACCCTGCCTGATCCGAGTTTGCGCAAGTCGTGTCCTTGTTGCCGATTCACTTGGCCGGAGCCACAAAACCGGGCTCGCCGGGGCCTGGCAGGCCCAGGCCCTGACCGTAGATGACGGACTGCGGGTTGTCATTGAAGCGGCCCGCAGCAGCGCCCATGCTGCGCGCCGCGCGCGAGACATCGTCGGCCGCGCCGTTCATGCGCGGCAGGGTGCTGCGTCCCAACGACTCGGCCGCCTGCGACAGAGCCTGCGTGCCCTCGGCAATCTGCTGCAGCGGGCCGTCGGGGGCATTGACCTTGCGCACGGTCTGTTGCAGATCGGTCGCCACGCCCGTGGCGGCATTGCCGGCCTTGGTAAGGGACTGCAGAGTCTGATGCGCATCTGCCGTGATCTGCGGAAAGTCCTTGGCCGTCTTGTTCATGGTCTCGGCCAGGTCCTTGATCCCGCCGGATGCGGCAGCGATATTGTCGAGCGCCACGCTCACCCGCTTCTGGTTGTCCTCATCCAGCATGGCATTGAGGCGGCGTGAAATTTCGTCAACCCGCTCCAGCAGCACCGGCCCCTGGTCGGCCAGCATGTTCAGCGGCGACGACTTCATGGTCAGGCGCGGCAGGCCGCTGGGCCCGGGTTTGAGCGGTTGCGAAGACTTGCTGTCATCGTCGAGCTGGATATGGGCCAGCCCCGTCACCCCCTGATAGCCAAGCTGGGCGTAGGTGGCCTGCGTGACCGGCGTGTCCTCGCCCACGGCAATGCGAATCAACACATTGCCGGCAATCTGCGGGTCAAAACCGATGCGCACCACCTTGCCCACGGGCACGCCCTTGTAGCGCACCGTGGCCTGGGGCTGCAGGCCGCTGACGCCGTCCTTGGTGGACATTTCATAGAGCTGGTATTCGCGGTTGTCACGCGTCAGCCAGACGGCCAGCCCTGCCAGCAGGGCCGCAACCACCAGCACGAAGATGCCGGCAGCCATGGCATGGGACTTGTTTTCCATCAGCTTTCCTCTGCGGCCATGCCGCCTTGCACCGGGGCCATGGCACGGCGGCCACGCTCTCCCTGGAAGAAATGTTCGATAAACGGGTGCTTGATCCGGGCCACATCGCGCGGAGCTCCGGTGAACAGCACTCTTTTCTCGGCCAGCACGGCCACTCGTGTGGACAGTGCAAACAGCGTATCCAGATCGTGGGTGACCATGATCACGGTCAGGCCCAGCTCGGCATGGATATCGCGCAGCAACTCGCAGAACTCGTCCGAGCCCTTGGGGTCCAGTCCAGCTGTGGGTTCGTCCAGCAGCAGCAGCGGCGGATCCATCATCAGCGCACGTGCCAGCGCCACGCGCTTGATCATGCCGCCCGACAGATCTGCAGGCATGCGCGAGGCATGCTCGGGCTTGAGGCCCACCATCTGCAGCTTGACCATGGCCGCATCACGCACCACGGCATCGGGCAAGGTGCCCTGCTCACGCAGCGCAAACGCGATGTTGTCCAGCACGTTGAAGGCCGAATACAGCGCGCCCTGCTGGAACAGCATGCCCACCTGACTCGCCGCCAGCTCGCCGCTGATGACCTCGCGCGAGGGCCTGCCATCCACGGTCACCGTACCGCGCGATGGCGAGAGCAGCCCCAGAATCTGGCGCAGCAGCACCGTCTTGCCCGTGCCAGAGCCTCCCACCAGGGCCAGAATCTCGCCCGGGTAGACATCGAAGTTCAAGTCTTGGTGCACGGCAAAGCGCGACGCGCCTTCGCCAAATTCGGTCCACAGGTCCACCGCCTGCACCAAGGGCTTCACATCCTGCGGCGGCGCGTAGTCGCCCACGGCGCCCTCGATACGACGGTTCTGCATCACCTCTGTCATTTGCGTGCCCCCCGCCGCGCGAGGCTGGCGCGACCCAAGCCAGAGCCGCCGAGCAAGGGCCGCCCCGCAGCGAAGGTGTCGTCCCCTTGAGGGGAAGCGGCGAAGCCGCACAGGGGGTAGTTCATCCTAAAAGCCCACGTTTCTGAAGAGGATGGCAAAGATGGCATCCACGATGATGACCATGGTGATGGATGACACCACCGCCGCCGTGGTGCCGCGCCCCAGACTCTGGGTATTGGGCTCTACCTTCAGGCCCCAATGGCAGCCGATCAGGGCAATCAACACGCCAAACACCACGGACTTGCCCATGGCCAGCACCAGATTGCCGATCTTTACGGCCGCAGGCAGGCTTTGAATGAAGTAAGACGGCGTGATGTCCATGGTCAGGTCCGCCGCGACCATGCCGCCAGCCAGTGCCGCAAGAATGGTCCACAAAGCCACCAGCGGCATGGACACGGCCAGCGCCAGCGCACGCGGCAGCACCAGCCGGTAGCCCTGTGAGATGCCCATGACCTGCATGGCGTCGAGCTCTTCGGTCACGCGCATCACGCCGATCTGCGCCGTAATGGCCGAGCCGCTGCGCCCTGCCACCAGAATCGCCGCCAGCAGCGGCCCCAGCTCGCGGATCAGCGAAATGCCAAGAATGTTGACGATAAAGGACTCGGCCCCGAACTGGCGCAGCTGCAGCGCCATCAGATAGGCCAGCACCACACCGATCAGAAAGCCGACCAGTGCCGTGATCGGCAAGGCAGTCGCCCCCGTCGCATAGAGGTGGCCTGAAATATCGCGCCAGGGGCCACGAAACGGATTGCGCAGCAGCCGCAGGCAGTCCAGCAGCAACTGACCGACCAGTTGAATCAAGTTGGAAAAGTGCCCGCAGGCGTCGATCACCATCTGACCCAGTCGATTGACCTCGCACATCCATCCCGAGGGCTCCGGCTTGGGCTTGGGCACTTCGCTGAACCTGGCCACACGCTCCAGCATGGAGCGCTGGTTCTTGGTCGTCAGCAACTGGGCCGGCCAGGCCTTGCCCCATTGCTCCCACAGCAGCTGCGCACCGATATGGTCGAGCCAGACCATCTGCTGCAAATCCCAGGCCACGCCCTTGGGCACCGCCCTGATCTGCGGCGCCAGCTGACGCCAGATATGACGGTCGCCCAGCTCGGCAGCACTCCAGCGGCCCACAGGCACGGCCCATTGCTGACCTTCGCGGGACTGCAGCGGGCATTGAGGTAGTTGGTCTGAGCTGGGCAAAGAAAAGCTTCCTAGGACATGAGGGAGACGGCTGGCCACTGGGGCCAGCATAACGCGCCCAGTGAGGAGCATGCCAAACGCAGCACGTAGGCCGCTGCCGCATGCCACGCAATGATAGCGTTGCAATTTTTATCAAAAACCCGCGAAAGTCAAAACCAGCACTGCGCCGACAGCTTCCAAAACAGGAGTATGCGAGCGCTTTCCCTATCGACACCTGCAAGCTCATCACACCTAATGAACCAGCCTTTTTGCCCATGACTGCCCGACGCTCTGGCCTCTGTGCCTGGCCGGCCTTTTGATCTTCCCATGAGTGACACCCAGTTCGACTACATCGTCATCGGCGGCGGCACAGCAGGTTCGCTGCTGTGCAACCGCCTCACCCGCAACAAGAATCACCGGGTTCTGCTGATCGAAGCAGGCGGCAAGGATGACTACCACTGGATCCATATCCCTGTGGGCTATCTCTATTGCATAGGCAACCCGCGCACCGACTGGCGCTACCAGACCGAACCCGACCCCGGGCTCAACGGCCGCAGCCTTCGCTACCCGCGCGGCAAGACACTGGGCGGCTGCTCCAGCATCAACGGCATGATCTATATGCGCGGCCAGTCCCGCGACTACGAGCAATGGGCCGAGCTGACCGGCGACGACACCTGGCGCTGGGAGCAGGTGCTGCCGGCCTTCCGGCAGCACGAGGACCATTGGCGTCTCGACGCCGGAGGCAGCCCCAGCGAGGAATTCAAGCGCCTGCACGGCAGCAAAAGCACAGGCGGCAGCGGCGAATGGCGGGTGGAGAAGCAGCGTCTGCACTGGGACATACTCGACGCCTTTGCCCAGGCCGCGCAGCAGGCCGGCATTCCGGCCACCGATGACTTCAACCGCGGCTGCAACGAGGGCGTGGGCTATTTTGAAGTCAATCAGAAGTCAGGTCTGCGCTGGAACACGGCCAAGGCGTTTCTGCGTCCCACCTGCTACGGCCGCCCCAACTTCGAGATGTGGACCCGCGCCCAGGTGCGCCGGCTGCTTCTGGAAGATCTGCCGGACGGCAGCCAGCGCTGCACCGGCGCCGAAGTCTGGACCGGAGAGGAGATGGTGACCGTGCAGGCCGGGCGCGAAGTGCTGCTCTGCGCGGGTGCGGTCAACTCGCCGCATATCCTGCAGCTGTCGGGCATAGGCCCCGGCGAATTGCTGCACCGCCATGCCGTGGCCGTGCGCCGCGATCTGCCCGGCGTGGGCGCCAATCTGCAGGACCACCTGCAAATCCGCTCGGTCTACAAGGTGCAGAACGCCAAGACGCTCAACACCATGGCCGGCAGCCTCTGGGGCAAGGCGGCCATCGCCCTGGAATACGCACTCAAGCGCAGCGGCCCCATGAGCATGGCACCCTCGCAACTCGGGGCCTTTACACGCAGCAATCCGGCGTTGGCCCACCCCAATCTGGAATATCACGTGCAACCGCTGTCACTGGATGCCTTTGGCGAGCCGCTGCACGACTTTGCCGCCTTCACCGCCAGCGTCTGCAACCTCAACCCCAGCAGCCGCGGCACGGTGCAACTGCAAAGCGCGGATTTCCACCAGGCGCCTGCCATCGCCCCCCATTACCTGTCTACGGCAGAAGACCGGCAGGTGGCGGCAGACAGCCTGCGCGTCACGCGGCGCATCGTCAGCCAGCCGGCACTTGCACGCTTCCAGCCCGAAGAGTTCAAGCCCGGTGCTCAATACCAGAGCGACGAGGAGCTGGCGCGTCTGGCCGGCGATATCGCCACCACCATCTTCCACCCCGTGGGCACCACCAAGATGGGGCGCGCCGACGACCCGATGGCGGTCCTGGACAGCCGTTTCAAGGTGAGAGGCGTGCAAGGCCTGCGCGTGGTCGATGCCGGCGCCATGCCCACCATCACCAGCGGCAATACCAACAGCCCGACGCTGATGATGGCCGAGAAGGCGGCGCAGTGGATTCGTGACGCGACCTGAAAAACGGCCTCTCAAAAAGCCGAGCGATTCACTACGACAAGCCCGTGAGCGCCTGAAATTCGCTCTGGAGCGCCAAGTCTGTCCGGGCGGAAGAATCCCGCGCGGCGTCATGTCCTATGGATCAAAGCCCTCAGAGATCTTTTACTTATAAGCATATGACGCTATTGTTTTTGAAATATCGCAAAACTCCTAAGGATGTCACGAAGCTTTCTGATTCATTTGTCAGACGTTTTTGATATAACCCAAGGGAATTCCCCAATGCACCACACAGGTGCAGCCCTTACATTCTCGTCACTCTCGCTGCTCCACGAAGCAGCATGGAGGGCCGAGGAGACAACTCGACACAACCAGACCAATACATATAAAAGCATCAAAGATGCGTTCAAAAGCGCCCCTCAGGGGGCGCTTTTTTTATGCCTGCACACAAGCTTGAGGCAGCAGTGCGACAATGCCGGCGCCATCTTCGGGCATGCACGCCCGCTCTCCCCTGGCTTCTTCATCCCGCCTCCGGCAGCGCCGCCCCAGCGGCAACGGGCGCTGCTCACGGCATGCACCAATTGCAGGCATTTACTCCATGGAATGGATTCTTGTTTCCCTCGCCTCGGCCCTGGCCGGGTTTGTTGACGCCATCGTGGGAGGCGGCGGACTGATTCTGGTGCCGGCCATGTTTGCCGCCTTCCCCACCACCACGCCCGCCACGCTGTTTGGCACCAACAAGAGCGCCGCCGTCTGGGGCACGGCCATTTCCGCCTGGCAGTACAGCAAGCGCGTGCATATCACCTGGGCCACGCTGGTGCCCGCCATCGGCACGACGCTGGTGGGCGCTTTTCTCGGAGCCTGGGCCGTCACGTTGATCTCGCCCGATTTTCTGCGCAAGCTGCTGCCCTTCATCCTGCTGGGCGTGCTGGGCTATACCCTGGCCAAAAAAGAGCTGGGCCGCGACCATGAGCCGCGCCTGGCGGGCCGCACCGAGATGTTGACCGCCAGCACCATCGGCCTGCTGATCGGCTTCTACGACGGCTTCTTCGGCCCCGGCACAGGCAGCTTCTTCGTGTTCCTGTTCGTGCGCCTGCTGGGCTATGACTTCCTCAACGCCTCGGCCAGCGCCAAGCTGCTGAATCTGGCCTCCAACGCTGCAGCACTGCTGCTGTTCACCCTCAAGGGCCATGTCTGGTGGCACTTTGCCATCCCGCTGGCCGTGGCCAACGTGCTGGGCAGCATGCTGGGCACCTGGATGGCCTTGCGCCACGGAACGGGCTTTGTACGCACGATTTTCATCGGCGTGGTCAGCCTGCTGATTCTGAAGACAGGTTACGACGCTTTTTTGCGTTAAGCCTTTGCGTTAAGCCCCTGCGTTAAAAGCGTCAGCCGCTCTCAATTTATCAAGGTGCTGTTTCGTCGTCGGGCAGCACCGAGATATCTTCCACACGGCGCGGTGTGCCGATCGGTGGGCCTGCCTTGCCCTGGCGCACGGCAGCAATATCCGCCTCACTGGGATAGTTGCCCACCAGCCAGTAGTCCAGGATGCGGCGTGCGATAGGTGCGGCCGCCGCCGCACCGAAGCCGGCATTCTCCACAATCACGGCCACGGCAATCCTGGGCGCTTCGGCCGGACCGTAGGCGATATAGAGCGAATGGTCGCGCTGATACTCGGCCAGACGCGCAGCGTTGTACTTTTCCTTCTGGCCCACGCTCACGGCCTGGGCCGTGCCGGTCTTGCCACCCGACAGATAGCTGGCACTGCCGAATACGCCACGCCCAGTGCCACCGGTCACCACTCCGACCATGCCACGCTTGACGGCATCGACATTGCTCTGCTTGTAGCCCAGGTTGACGGGAGCTGGCTGAACAATGGCCGTGCGCGTGCCGGTGACGGAGTCGATCAGCTCCTTGCCCACATGGGGCGTGAAGCTCATGCCGCTGTTGACCAGCGTGGCCAGCGCATGCGAGAGCTGGAGGATGGTGAAGTTGTTGTAGCCCTGGCCGATACCCAGAGAAATCGTCTCGCCTGCAAACCACTGCTGCTGGGCGGCGCGCTTGTAGGTCTTGCGCTTCCACTCCTTGCTGGGCAGCACGCCGCGCACCTCGCCGGGCAGATCGATGCCGGTGATCTGGCCAAAGCCCAGCGGCTTCATGAAGTCGTGGATCGCATCCACGCCCATCTCGTTGGCCAGAGTGTAGAAATAGACGTTGCTGGAATGCTGGATGGCGCGCGCCAGATCCACCGGGCCCAGCGCATGGCCGGAGCGGAAGGTGTGGCCACCGAACGTCCAGGAGCCGCCATCCTGGATCACCGTGCCCGGCGTGCGCTTGCCGGTCTCCAGGCCCGCCAGGCCCATGAAGGGCTTGTAGGTCGAGCCCACAGGGTAGGTGCCGCGCATGGAGCGGTTGAGCAACGGGCGGTCCAGCGATTCGTTGAGTGCCTTCCAGCTCTCCTGGTCGATACCGTCGACAAACAGATTCGGGTCGTAGGTCGGCTTGCTGACCATGGCCAGCACCTCGCCGTTGCGCGGGTCCATGGCGATGGCCACGCCGCGGCGATTGCCGTAGAGGTCTTCCACCATCTTCTGCAGCTTGATGTCCACCGACAACTGCAGGCTGTGTCCCGGCGTGGCAGGGCGACTGCCCAGGCGGCGCACCGCATGACCGCCAGCCGAGGTTTCCATTTCCTCCCAGCCGGTCTGGCCGTGCAGCTGCAGCTCATAGCTCTTTTCGGCCCCCAGCTTGCCCATGACCTCGGTGCCGCGGTAGTTGGCCGCATCGTCGGAATCGTCGATCTCTTCCTTTTCCCTTTGATTGATACGACCGATGTACCCGATCAAATGGCTGCCGGTTTCCTTGAGCGGGTAGGTGCGGAACAGGCGGGCCTTGATGTCCACGCCCGGAAAGCGATAACGCTGAGCCGCGAACTTGGCCACTTCCTCATCCGTCAGGCGCGAGCGGATCGGAATCGACTCAAAGCTCTTGGAGTCATCCATGAGCCGCTTGAACTTGCGGCGGTCGCGCGGCGTGATCTCTATGACCCCGGACAGCCCCTCGATGGTCTCGTCCAGGTCCTCGACCTTGGAGCGTGTGATCTCCAGCGTATAGGCCGAGTAATTGGTCGCCAGCACCACGCCGTTGCGGTCCAGTATCTGGCCCCGGTTGGGCACGATGGGCACCACCGCCGTGCGATTGCTCTCGGCCCGCTCGGCAAATTCCTCATGGCGCTCGACCTGCAGCACCAGCAGACGCCAGACCAGCAGACAGAACGCCAGAAATACCACGCAGCACATGACGACTGCACGCATCCGGAAGCGCTGCAGCTCGACTTCGGTATTACGGATCTCCATCATGCGACAACACCAGCAAACAAAGCCGCCCCGCAGCGAGGCTGCCGTCCTGCCCCGCAAAGCAAGAGGCAGGAAAGCGCGAAGCGACTCAAGAGGGAATGCATCTCACAGAGGCCGGTTTTCATCGCTGTCAGGCGCGCGGCGCTGCGGCGCCAGCAGCAAAGCGCTAACCACAGGCCACAGCAAAGTCTCGATCACCGGAGCGATCAGAAACTCCAGTCCGGGGAAGATCCCCCCCGTCACGACACGCAGCAGTACCTGAATGCCGTGCGCCGCAGCAAACACCGGCAGCAGGTGCAGGGCCTGCACGGGGCTCGAAAACCAGAGCAGGCGGCGACTCATCCAGCCCGTCACGAAGACCAGCAAGGTGTAGGCGAGCGCATGCTGGCCCAGCAGCGAGGCTCGGTCCACATCCATGACCAGGCCCAGCGCAAAGGCGATGCCCAGACCCACGCGCTGCGGCTGGTTCAAACTCCAGAAGGCCAGCAGCAGCAGCAGCATGTCCGGCAGCCAGACGATGCGGCCCAGCGGAAGCATATTGACAGCCAGGCCGATCACCAGGGTGACGACGATGAACAGAGGATTGACCGGCAGCAACAGCTGCTGGCCGCGCGGCATGATCATGCGGGATCCTTTTCAGGCTTGGTCCCCGCCTTCTCGGCGGCGGCCTTCTCCTTTTCGGCAGCGGCCGCTTCCTTCTTGCCACGTGCCTTGGCAGCGCGGTCGGACTTCCCGGCATCGACCTGGGCCTGCATATTGGCAGCCTCGGGATGCTCGGTCCGGCCCTGGGGCTTGAGCACCATGACATGGCGCACGCCCTGCACGCGGCCCACGGGCTCGCAGTAGATGCGGGTGAAGGCAGAGTCGGCACGGCGGTCCACCGTCACCACCTTGGCCACGGGCAGACCCAAGGGATAAAGCCCGTCAATACCGCTGGTAGTGAGCAAATCGCCCACCTGTACATCCGCATTGCTGGGCATGAAGCGCAGCTCCAGCCCGCCGGCGCGGGTCGAGGATGCATCGCCATAGGCAACGCTGCGCGCACCGGTGCGCGGGTTGAAAACGGGAATGGCCTGATCGCGATCAATGAGCAGCGTGACCTCGGCGCGCGTCGGGTAGACACGTGTGACCTGACCGACCACGCCTTTTTCATCCAGCACGGGCGAGCCCGGCTCGACCCCGTCGGCCTGCCCCTTGTCGATCACCACGCGGCGCGTATAGGGGTCAGGACTGTCATAGACCACTTCGGCCACCTGGCCCGGCGTCAACGAGCGCTCACGCAACTCCAGCATGGAGCGCAGATGCTCGTTCTCCTTGATCAGCTCATCGGCCAGTTCGGCCCGCTGAGCCATGACGACCAGCTCCTTGCGCGCGGCATCCTCGCGGGCCACGGCCTGCTGCTGCACTTCGGCATAGCGGCTGGCGTTCTGATAGGCCAGCACCGGCTGGGCCACCACCCATTGCACGGGCGACAGCGCCACCGACAAGGCAGAGCGCACTGGCGTGGTGATCTTGAAACGCGCATCGGCCACCATCAAAAACAGCGCCAAGGCGCTGTAGAGGGCAAGCTGGGAAGTGCGCGATGCCTGTTGCTTGAACAGCGATGGGGCGCGGTGGTCCAGGGTGTCCAGGCTCATGCGTGTTCCCGCAGCATGGCAGCATGCGCACGGCCTCCTTGATCAGAAGGAATGCAAAAAGAGAGCGCGGTAAGCAGGCGTATCACGGACTCAGGCCCTGTTCATGGAAGTGGCTGCGGTACGCGCACTATGCCGCGTGCCGCAAAACACCACATTGCACAGCGATTAATCGCTGGTGAAGATGCTGCCCTGGCGATCCATGGTCTCCAGCGCCATGCCGCAGCCGCGCACCACACAGGTCAGCGGCTCTTCGGCCACCAGCACGGGCAGACCGGTTTCTTCGGCCAGCAGACGGTCCAGGTCGCGCAGCAGCGCGCCGCCGCCAGTCAGCATCATGCCGCGTTCGGCAATGTCGGCACCCAGCTCGGGAGGCGTCTGCTCCAGCGCGTTCTTCACGGCGGAAACGATCTGGTTGAGCGGATCGGTCAGCGCTTCCAGCACTTCGTTGGAAGAGATGGTGAAGCTGCGCGGCACGCCCTCGGACAGGTTGCGACCCTTGACTTCCAGTTCCTTGACTTCGGAGCCGGGGAAAGCCGAGCCGATCTGCTTCTTGATCAGTTCTGCCGTGGGCTCGCCGATCAGCATGCCGTAGTTGCGGCGGATATAGCTGATGATGGACTCGTCGAACTTGTCGCCACCGACGCGCACCGAGCCCTTGTAGACCATGCCGCCCAGCGAGATCACGCCCACTTCGGTCGTGCCGCCGCCGATGTCCACCACCATGGAGCCAGAGGCTTCGGAGACGGGCAGGCCCGCGCCGATACCGGCTGCCATGGGCTCTTCAATCAGGTACACGGCCGTGGCGCCCGCAGCTTCGGCGGCGTCCTTGATGGCGCGGCGCTCGACCTGGGTGGAGCCGCAGGGCACGCAGATGATGATGCGGGGGCTGGGCGTGAGCACCGAGCGCGGATGCACCATCTTGATGAACTGCTTGATCATCTGCTCGGTGATCACGAAGTCGGCGATCACGCCATCCTTCATGGGACGGATGGCTTCGATGTTGCCGGGCACCTTGCCCAGCATGGCCTTGGCTTCGCGGCCGACAGCCTGGATAACCTTCTTGCCGTGGGGGCCGCCTTCGTGACGAATCGCAACCACCGAAGGCTCGTCCAGAACAATGCCCTTGTCTCGGGCGAAAATCAGGGTGTTAGCTGTGCCAAGGTCAATGGCAAGGTCGGTGGAGAAGTACCGACGGAAAGCTCCGAACATTCAAGGTCCTCTCAGGCACGGCGTGCGCATCGGCTGGCCGTCGCCGGGATGTAAGGTAATGGAGTCTGGGTAGTGGGCATTTTTTGCACAATGACCAGCCGAACGGAGGTATTGCGGCAAAGCCGAGATAATACCGTATCCCCTGTGAATAACTTCTACTGTCAGGGTTAGAAACACTGCTTTACACGCGGCGGCCCTGTTAAATAATTTCTATGGCATTGAACGATCAAGACATTGCGCGCATCGCCAACTTGGCCCGCCTTGAGCTGTCGCAAGACGAAAGTAAGCGCATGCTCGCGCAACTAAACAACTTTTTCGGCATCGTCGAAAAAATGCAGGCTGTGGATACTTCGGGCGTCAGCCCCCTGTCACATCCGGTGGCAGCCATTCAGGACGTCGCCTTACGGCTACGTGACGATTTGGTAAGTGAAGGCAATAACCGCGACGCCAACATGCAGAACGCCCCTGCAGCCGAGAAGGGTTACTTCCTCGTACCCAAGGTCATCGAATAAACGCGCGGGACACACAAAAACATGAGCCAAACCGAACTCCACCAATTGAGCGTGGCCGAGCTGGCCGCGCAACTGCGCGCCAAGCAGGTCTCCGCCACCGAAGCCGCCCAGCATTTCCTGGCCCGCGCCAAGCAGCATCAGAACCTGGGCGCTTTTGTCGCCATCGATGAAGACGCCACCCTGGCCCAGGCCAAGGCGGCCGACGCCCTGATCGCCTCCGGCCAAGGCGGCAAGCTGGCCGGCGTGCCCATTGCGCACAAGGACATCTTCGTCACCAAGGACTTCCCCACCACCGCCGCCAGCAAGATGCTGGAAGGCTACCAATCGCCGTTTGACGCCACCGTGGTGAAGAAGCTGGCCGATGCCGGCGTGGTCACCCTGGGCAAGCTCAACTGCGACGAATTCGCCATGGGCGGCGCCAACGAGAACTCGGCCGTGGCCCCCGTGGGCTTTGACGCGGCACAGCCCGTGCGCAACCCCTGGAACACCGAGCGCGTGCCCGGCGGCTCATCGGGCGGCTCGGCCGCCGCCGTGGCCGCGCGTCTGGCCCCGGCCGTGACCGGCACCGACACCGGGGGCTCGATCCGCCAGCCCGCGTCGTTCTGCGGCATCACCGGCATCAAGCCCACCTACGGCCGCGCCAGCCGCTACGGCATGATCGCCTTTGCCTCCAGCCTGGACCAGGCCGGCCCCATGGGCCGCAGTGCCGAAGATTGCGCGCTGCTGCTGTCCGAAATGTGCGGCCCCGATCTGGACCGCGACTCCACCAGCCTGGACTACCCCGCCGAGGACTTCAGCTCCCGCCTGGGTGACTCGATCGAGGGCCTGCGCATCGGCGTGCCCGCCGAGTTCTTTGGCGAAGGCCTGTCCGACGATGTCCGCGCATCCGTGGACGCCGCGCTCAAGGAATACGAAAAGCTGGGCGCCAAGCTGGTTCCCGTGAGCCTGCCGCGTACCGAGCTGTCCGTGCCCGTGTACTACATCCTGGCTCCGGCCGAGGCTTCGTCCAATCTGTCGCGCTTTGACGGCGTGAAGTTCGGCCATCGCGCCGCCAGGTACGAAGACCTCAACGATATGTATAAGAAGACCCGCGCCGAAGGATTCGGCGATGAGGTCAAGCGCCGCATCATGATCGGCGCCTATGTGCTGTCCGAAGGCTATTACGACGCCTACTACCTGCAGGCACAGAAGATCCGCCGCATGATTGCCGACGACTTCCAGGCCGCCTTCAAGGACTGCGACGTCATCGCCGGCGCGGCCGCGCCGACAACCGCCTGGGCAATTGGCGGCAAGGCCGACCCCGTGAGCAACTACCTGGCCGACATCTTCACCCTGCCCGCATCGCTGGCCGGCCTGCCCGGCCTCAGCCTGCCCGCAGGCTTTGGCGACGGCGGCATGCCCGTGGGCCTGCAGCTGATCGGCAACTACTTCGGCGAAGCCAAGCTGCTGAACGCGGCCCACCGCTTCCAGCAAGCGACCGACTTCCACCTGAAGAGCCCTGTTGGCATTTAAAAATTAATAGCTGCTTGCGCTTGCAATGACTGACTTTCAGCATCAAAACAACCTGAAATCCAATCAAATAAAGCGCAAGCAGCTTCTCTTTTAGCAGTTAGGACACACAGAACAATGACTGTGAAACTGATCAATGGCTACGAAGTCGTCATCGGCTTCGAGACCCACACCCAGCTGGCGACCAACAGCAAGATCTTCAGCCGTGCCAGCACCGCCTTCGGCGCCGAGCCCAACACCCAGGCCTGCGCCGTGGACCTGGCCCTGCCCGGCACGCTGCCGGTGATGAACAAAAAAGCCGTGGAATGCGCGATCAAGCTCGGCCTGTCGCTGGGCTCGACGATTGCGCCGCGCAGCATTTTTGCGCGCAAGAACTACTTCTACCCCGACCTGCCCAAGGGCTACCAGATCTCCCAGTTCGAGATCCCCGTGGTGCAAGGCGGTGAAGTCAGCTTCTATCTGGAAGAAGGCAAGAACAACGTCCTCAAGACCGTGCGCCTGGTGCGCGCCCACCTGGAGGAAGACGCCGGCAAGTCGGTGCACGACGAGTTCATCGGCCAGTCCGGCATCGATTTGAACCGCGCCGGCACGCCGCTGCTGGAAATCGTGACCGAGCCCGATATCCGCTCCACCGCCGAAGCCGTGGCCTACGCCAAGGAGCTGCACAAGATCGTCACCTGGATCGGCATCTGCGACGGCAACATGCAGGAAGGCTCGTTCCGCTGCGACGCCAACGTGTCCGTGCGCAAGCCCGGCCAGCCGCTGGGCACACGCCGCGAGATCAAGAACCTGAACTCGTTCAGGAACATGCAGATCGCCATCGACTACGAAATCCTCTGGCAGATCGAGCAGATCGAGGACGGCCACAAGATCCAGCAGGCCACCGTGCTGTTCAACCCCGACACGGGCGAGACCCGCGCCATGCGCACCAAGGAAGACGCGGCCGACTACCGCTACTTCCCCGACCCCGACCTGCCCCCGCTGGTCGTGGCGCCCGAATGGGTAAGCCAAGTCAAGGCCGAGATGCCCGAGCTGCCCCGCGCCATGGCCGCGCGCTTTGTCGCGCAATACGGCCTGCCCGAGTACGACGCCACCACGCTGACGCAAAGCCAGGCCATGGCCGCCTACTTTGAAGCCGCCGCCAAGGCCTGCGGCCAGCCCAAGCTGGCGTCCAACTGGATCATGGGCGAGATCTCGCGCCGCCTGAACATGGAAGAGATCGGCATGGACCAGGTCAAGGTCAGCGCCGAGCAACTGGGCACCCTGATCGCCCGCATCCACGGCAATGTCATCAGCAACAACTCGGCCAAGCAGGTGTTTGAAGCCCTGTGGACCGGCGAAGGCTCCGATGTGGACGCCGTGATCGACGCCAAGGACCTCAAGCAGTCCAACGACACCGGCGCGCTGGAAGCCATCATCGACGAGGTCATCGCCGCCAACCCCGCCAACGTGGAGCAATACCGCGCCGGCAAGGACAAGGCCTTCAACGCCCTGGTCGGCCAGGTCATGAAGGCCTCCAAGGGCAAGGCCAACCCCGGCCAGGTCAACGAGCTGCTCAAGGCCAAGCTGGCCTAAGCCGCCAACTCCAGGCGCCAACCCACCGTTCAAGGCCGCAGGCAGCACATGCCTGCGGCCTTGTTGCTTGCCGGACATCCAGGTCCGCCGTCTCCATGCCCTGCGCCGCGCGGCTCAGGAAAATTTCAGTGATCTTCTCGAACGCTTCCCTCATCGAATCTGAAAAAGAACGCAACCTCTGCACCAAGTTCTTTGCCGGCTACTTTTTCAACGAATTCACGGCCGGCTATGCCAAGCGCATCGTCCAGTTCAACCGCTACATCCAGGAAGTCACGGGCCACGAAGACCTGGGCATTCAAAGCCCCCATATCTCGTTTGACACCCACGCCTACCTGTGCCACGAGCGCCTGCGCAGCAAGCTGGCCGATGTGGTCATCTCAGACCCCGCACGCCAGGTCTTTCTGTTCATCGAGACCAAATACCTGAGCAACTGGACTTACGCCGCCGATGTGGCCAAAGGGCTGGAGCGCCTGGACAAGGTGTTTGACGCCGACAAGAAACCGCATCTGGCCGACGCCCGCCAGCATTACTTTGTGCTGACCTCGCGCCGCAAGGAGGAAGCCGCAGGCCGCCCGGTGCAGCACTACGCCCCGGTGAATGGCTCTGTCTATGTTCCCCCCCCTGCGCGCGCCGCAGAAGTGCTCGAAGGCGATACCGCTGAGCCTGCCAAGTCGGCTTTCACCAGCCTGCTGTATTGGGAAGACCTGGCGCAGATGTGTGACCGCTCGGAAGTGCGCCAGTACATGGAAGCGCGACTGAAGCTGTGTGTGAGCAGTTCTCGAAATCAGCACAAGGCGGGGTATTTTTTGCCGGGGGCGTGATAGTTAGGTGTCTGCTCCCCTCGCAGGCGCAGCCGAAGGAACGGGGGCAGTAGGGGCCAGCTCTTTGCCTACTTTCTGGTGGTCCGGCATACCGGCAGCAGAAAGTAGGTCGGCATGGCGGGCAGAGACCCGCCCACTGTCCACTCATCAGGCATGTCGCCGAAGCAGAGACTTCAAGCAAAATCCGCCCCCAGCCCAATCACCATAATCGCAAGCGGCTCTCAAATTTCCTTCGGCGTCGTCGTACACGACAGAGGCCGGGTCTCGCCCCGGCACGCGACCTTCTTTTCTTGCTCGTGCAAGCAAAGAAGGCAAAAGAACACGCCCCGACTGTCTGCGTCCCTTCGCTGCGCTGCGGGCAAACCTGCGTCACGCCATTCAGTCTGCGGTGCGGCAAAACTCGCTTTGCGCTGCGCGCGCCGCTCAAACACGTTGCCGCAAGTCAGATGACGATGCAACGCTGTCCTGCGGCAGCGTTGCCCGCAGCCTGACCCGCGTGCCGCAGGCGCTGACACACGGGTGGAAGCGGGTACGGACGGCCTGCGAGAGTTATGACGAAATTGGCTTCTTTCGCTTATCTGTATTGCGGTAGCAGCTATTAATTTTCCAAAGAAGCTATCCCGCATCCGGTATTGCCCCTTGTGCCCACGCCTGCGACGGCAAGCTCTTGGGGTTGGCAGTTGCACCACAGAGTGCAACTGCATCGTCATCCAGTCTGCGGCAACCTGTTTGAACGGAGCGTCGAAGACGCGAAGTGAGTTTTGCCGCACAGCCCCAAGAGCTTGACGGCGCAGGTCGCCCCAGAGCGCAGCGAAGGGGTCGTGGGCAGCAGGGGCTGTGTTCTTTGCTTACTTTCTTGCACCAGCAAGAAAGTAAGTCGGCAGGCGGGCCGAGACCCGCTCTCTGAAAACCAAGCAGGCATGCGGTCAAGACAAAACACGAGCCAAACAAGCCCCAGCCGCAGGCAACACCAGTGCCACCCGCTATCAATTCCTCAAACCCCCGCTTACATAAAGCCGAGGTAAAGCGCACACCAAACCCACACAAATCTGCGCACAATCCGGCGCAAATCCCATACTTTTGCGCTCCATGTTCTCAAAGCTGCTCAAGCCCCTGCTCTGGCTGCTGGCCCTGTGCCTGGCGGTCTATATCTGTATCTGCAGCTATATGTTTGCGCAGCAGCGCCAGATGATTTTTCCGGGCGGCGGCACGCAGGTGGCGGCCGAGAGCACCGATTTCTCGCTGCAACGCGCCGATGTGCTGCTGCGAGGCTGGCAGTTGCACCCGGCCGACGGCAAGGCGCGCAATGCGGTGATCTACTTTGGAGGCAATGCCGAGAACATTGCCCACCGGCGCCAGCAGCTGTCGCGCAGCCTGCCGCACAGCGATATCTATATGCTGGCCTACCGCGGCTATGGCGCCAGTGAGGGCGAGCCCACGCAGGAGCTGATGGAGCTCGATGCCGCTGCCCTGTTCGACGAGGTCAAACGCCTGCACCCTCAGCTGCCCATCACCGTGATCGGCCGCAGCCTGGGCACGGGCGTGGCGGCTGCCGTGGCCGATCTGCGCCAGCCGGACCAGTTGGTGCTGGTCACTCCCTTCGACAGCATTCTGAACACGGTGCGCGGCATGTATGGCTGGCTGCCCGTGGAACTGCTGCTGCGCGACCCGTTCGACTCTGCCGCGCATCTGCGCAACTACCAAGGGCCGATTCTGGTGCTGCGCGCCGGACGCGATCAGGTGGTGCTGCCCGAGCGCACCGATGCCCTGCTGCACAGCCTCAGGGACAAGGCGGTGCAGGTGCAGGCATTCGCCCAGGCGAACCATTCGACCATCTTCCGCGCCAACGGCTTCTGGAGCGCCATAGAGCAGTTTGTGGACGGCCAGAAAAAACAGGCCTGAAAGGCCTCTGGCGCTGATGCGGCAAGCGCTGTCAGCGTGGCGATGCGCCTTTACTCCGCAGGCAGATCCAGCCCCAGGCCTTCATCCAGGTTCTCGGCCAGCCCCTCGGCATAACCGAGCATCAGCGTGCGCCGCGTCAGCAGCACGGACGCCAGCTGTGCCCAGCCCGCATGCTCCCGCACCTCGTCCTGCCCTTGGCCGTAGAGCATGCGCAAATCCTCGATCAGCCGCTCGACCCGCATCGCATCGGGCAAGCTGGCGCGCACAAAGCCCATCCATGCAGCGCCCATGCCGAAGAAGCGATAGCCATATTGCGCCGCCAGATGGCGGATGACCGCGTGGTTCTGGAAACTGTCCCAGTCCGCGCTGAAATAGCCGTTGGGCTGGCCCGCAATCATCAGCTCGTCGCTGGGCACGGGCAGACGCTGGACATAGACCACCTCGTCGAGCAGGGCCTCGGGACTGCGGTTGGCCTGCAGCAGGGCATTCACGTCTTCCGGCGACAAGAGTAGCGTGCCGCAGACCTGCGTCCAGTCCTGCACGAGTTCAGGCCGCTGCAGCTGCGCCACCCGGTGCTGCAGCGATGCCAGCGTCAGGGCCTGCTGCTGCGCCGGGTCGTCCCAATCCATGTCCTCGGGACTGTCCAGATACAGGCGCTCATCCTGGCTCGCATGGCCGCTGGTGTAGCTGCACTGGCTCACATCGTCCAGCGTGCAGAGGTAGCGGTGCGCTGGGTCGGCGGCGCGCAGCGCGTCCAGCCGCTCCAGCACCTCGTCCAGCGTCTTGAACTCCTGCAGCCACTCATGCGCGAAGCCGAAATTGCCCCGGCGGTATTCGGCCTGCTCCCCATCGAATTTTCCGGTCCTCATTTGCGCAGCACCCGGCGATAGAAGAACACACACAGGCCCACGAAATAGGCCAGGCCCAGCCACATGGCGGGCGCAAAGCCCTCACCCACCAGGGCCAGTGGCGCATCCTTGCCGCTGAAGCCAATCAGTGCCGCAATCAGCAGGCCCATCAGGCTCTCGCCCACGATCAGGCCCGAGGCCAGCAGCAGGCCGCGCTCCTCGGCCGCCGCCGTCCAGTCCTTGCCGCCGCGCTGCGCATAGGCCTTGATGGCTCTGGCAATGCACCAGCCCAGCACCGCGCCGATGGTCAGCGTCAGGCCGATGGTGGGCGGCAGATAGATGCCCAGGCCCACGGCCAGCGGCGGCAGCGCGCCCTTGCCACTCTTGCGCAGGGCCAGATCGACCAGGATCACGGCAATGCCCACGGCCACGCCCAGCCCCAGCATGCTCCAGTCCAGCGAGCCCTTGAAGATGCCGCTGGCAATCTGCATCATCAGCGTGGCCTGCGGTGCGGCCAGGGCCTGATTCGGGTCCATGCCGGCACGCGGCATGCTGCCCGCAAAACCGTAGGCGTTGTAGAGCAGATCCAGCACGGGCGGTATGACCAGCGCGCCCACAAGGCAGCCGATGATGAGCACGATCTGCTGACGCCAGGGCGTGGCTCCCACCAGATAGCCGGTCTTGAGATCCTGCAGGTTGTCGTTGGAGATCGCAGCCATGGCCAGAACGGCCGAGACCATGAACAGCACCAGTGCAATGCCCATCTGCCCCGCCACGGCGCTGGCATAGGCCGGCACCAGAGCATGCAGCGCCAGCAGGCTCACTCCCATGAGCAAGGTGGCAATGATGCCGATGCCCGAGATGGGACTGGCCGAAGAGCCGACCAGACCGGCCATATAGCCACAGGCCGCCGCCACCAGAAAGCCGAACAGGGCCGCAAACAGCACGCACAGGGCTGCCAGGCCGTAGCGCGCGCCAGCGGCAAGATCGGGCATATGCCCGGCGATGAAGTCATTGACAACCAGGAACAGCACGCCCAGGGCGGCGGCTCCTATCATCAACATCCAGCTGCGCGGCATGTCCTTGTCGGTTTCGTCGCCACCGCCCCCCTCGGCGACGCTGCGTACAGGCTGGTTGCGAATCGCCTGGACAATCGGCTTGGCCAGCGTGGCCACGGTCCACAGCGCCGAGATGCCGATGACGCCCGCACCCAGAAAGCGGGCCTTGCTGCCCCAAAGCTGGGTGGACAGCTCGGAGAGCGCCTGGCCGGCCGCAGGAGAAGCCTGGGCCGTCAGCCAGGGCACCACCACCCCCCAGCACAGCGCCAGCCCCACAAGCACGGCAATGCCTGCGGCCGCGCCCATCAGATAGCCGGCGGCCAGCAGGGCAGGCGAGAAGCCCGCCGCCACACGAAAGGCCACGCCGCCTGCGGGAATCCAGAAATTGAAGGCATCGCCGAGCAGGCGCAGACCGCCGCTGAGAAAGCCGAACAGCGCGGCCAGCCCCGTGCCCCAGCCCAGCTCGCGCAAGCCCGAACTGCGCGGTTTGCCCAGGCTCTGCGGGTCATGGGCGTGGCGCTGATCGTCGCCTACGCGCAAGACCTCGGCAGCGGCCACGCCCTCGGGATAGGGCAGCTCGGACTGCACCACCAGCACGCGACGCAGGGGCACGGTGTAGAGCACGCCCAATGTGCCGCCAGCCGCACAGATCAATGCCGTCTGCCAGAACGGGAAACCCGTCCACAGCCCCAGCATGAGCAGTGCCGGCAGCACAAAGATCACCGAGGACAAGGTGCCGGCTGCGGAAGCCTGGGTCTGCACCAGATTGTTTTCAAGGATGTTGGAATCCTTGAAGCGATAGAGCAGCGCCATGGAGATCACGGCAGCGGGAATCGCCGAGGCAAAGGTCAACCCGACCTTGAGCCCCAGATAGACGTTGGCGGCGGTGAACGCCAGGGTGATGAGCGCGCCAAGCAGCACGCCACGGAAGGTGAACTCTCTCTTGATTGGAGTATTCATTGTGCAAGCGGGAGGGTCTGTGACGGCACAAGCCTAGCATCAGCGGCGCACAACGCCATATCCGTCGTGCGCCCCTTCGCGCCAGCTCCTGGCGTTGCCAATGGCCGGTCCATGAAAAAAGGAGACCGAGGTCTCCTTTTCCGTTCAGCAGCCAAGGCTTCAGAACAGCACGCGGCAGCGAATGGTGCCCGCAATCTGCGCGAGCTTTTCCAGTGCCAGCGCCGAGGACTTGGCATCGATATCGATCACCACATAGCCCACTTTCTCATCGGTGCGCAGGTACTGGCCCGCGATATTGATGCCGTTATCGGCAAACACCTGGTTGATGGCAGAGAGAATGCCGGGACGGTTCTCGTGCACATGCAGGATACGGTTGTTGCCGGGGTGCTCGGGCAGTGCCACTTCGGGGAAGTTGACGGCCGAGGTGGTCGTGCCGTTGTCGCTGTACTTGACCAGCTTTTCCGCCACTTCCAGACCGATATTGGCCTGGGCTTCCATGGTGGAGCCGCCGATGTGAGGCGTGAGGATGACGTTGTCCATGCCGCGCAGCGGCGACAGGAATTCGTCCTTGTTGCTCTTGGGCTCCTTGGGGAAGACATCGATGGCGGCGCCCAGCAGCTTGCCGCTCTTGAGCGACTCGGCCAGGGCCTCGATATCGACCACGGTGCCGCGCGACGCATTGATCAAAATGCTGCCGGGCTTCATGGCCGCAATCTGGGCAGCCCCCATCATGCCGTTCGTGGAGGCCAGCTCGGGCACATGCAGGGTGACGATGTCGGACTGGGCCAGCAGCTCGCCGAGACCGCTGCTCTGCTGGGCATTGCCCAGCGGCAGCTTGGTCACCACGTCGTGGAAGATGACCTTCATGCCCAGGCCTTCGGCCAGCACCGACAGCTGGGTGCCGATGGAGCCGTAGCCGACAATGCCCAGCGTCTTGCCGCGAATCTCGAAGGAGTTCTCCGCGCTCTTCTTCCAGCCGCCGCGGTGGGAGACGGCATTTTTTTCGGGGATGCCGCGCAGCAGCAAAATGGCTTCGCCCAGCACCAGCTCGGCCACGGAGCGGGTGTTGGAGTAAGGCGCATTGAAGACAACCACACCGCGCTCGCGCGCCGCGTTGAGGTCGACCTGGTTGGTGCCGATGCAAAAGCAGCCCACGGCCACCAGCTTCTGCGCGGCCGCGAACACATCGGCCGTGAGCTGGGTGCGCGAGCGAATGCCGACAAAGTGCACATCGGCAATCTTGCGCTTGAGTTCCTCGCCATCCAGCGCGCCGGTCAGAGCCTCCACATTGGTGTAGCCCGCGTCATGCAACACCTTGAGCGCGGAGGGATGTATGCCCTCGAGCAGCAAAAACTTGATCTTCGATTTATCCAGCGACGTCTTACCCATGATCCAGCCTCGATCCATCAAAACTCCATTACAGCGGTTTCGTAATTCCGTTACAGGATCTGGGTGCATCGCCCTTTCATGAAGTGAAGAGGAGCAGCACCGGCGTGCCTGGCCCAAAAACGAGCACTGGGTAGAGCAGAGCAGAGCAAAAGCGTGCATTGGTCGCCTCACCTGTAACAAATTACGACTTTCTGATTCGCTTCCTACAATCGCGATCATTCACGCGCTTCCAATTTCATAGTTGAAAGTGCAGACCACTCAAGCTTTTTACAAGGATTTGCTGCCTATGCTGACCCTCTTGCGCCGCGCAGAAGATTTGCTGATTCAAGTTCTGCGTCTTGTCTTGCTCGCCTTTTCCATCTTTGTGCTGTTTGGCATGGGCCACTGGATCTGGGACCACTACAAGCCCAAGAAGCCCGATGCCGCCACTGCCGGTGCAACGGCGCTGAACTGGAAGGATGCGCCCTACGACCTCAAATACATGGAAGAAGAAACCGGTCGCGATCTGAGCGGCCTCGGCAACGCCGTGCCCATGGAAAAGCGTCTGGCCGACCCCGCCCTGCGTCCGGATTTCCGCAAGGCCGACGGCCTGCTGCGTGGCTTCATCTACAGGGACACGGCTGCGCGCAAACGCGTAGAGACGGAAAACAGCAGCCAGGGCCTGGATCCCATCCACCCCCTGCTCAAGGGCGATGCCCTGCCCTCGGCCGACGATGTCAACCGCCAGATCAAAATGCGCGAGGCACGAGAAAACTCCTGCTGCGACAAGGAGGCTGCCGACGCGGCCGCTGCCGAAGTGGATGCCGCCTGGACAGCGCGCCGCATCTCGCTGACCCGCGAGGACCGCATGGCCCGTGCCGCCGCAGATGCGGCAGCCGATGCAGCGATTGCGGCAGCTGCCGAGGCTGCGGGCGACGAGGCCGTGCTGATGGATCCGGTGAACCTGGCCTCCGAAATCAACGACCGTGCCCAGGCCGCCGAGATGGAACATGGCGAGGGCTCGTACGCGGCCTACATCAAGGGACTGCCCGTGGCACTGGAGAAGGTGCTGGGCAACGAAAGCCTGGCCAAGAAGCTGCAGCAGCAGTCCGCCCCGCAGATCGTCAACACCTTGCTGACCAACTACACGCTGTCGTTCGACCGCACGGCCGCCAAGCTGCGCGGCGACAACCCCGATGAGGAAAAGTGGGAGTTTCTGGGCATGGACACGGCGTTTGCCACGCTGCTGATTTCCTGCCTGGTGATGGTGATGATGGCGCTGGTGATGTTCCGCATGGAGCGCCATTTGCGAGGCATCGGCGCGCAATCGGGTCAAAAGTCCTGATTTTCCGGCTCCGGCAAAAAGGCCGGAGCTTGCGCTATGGTTTCGGGCCCGCCTCTGCATAGTAGGCGGGCCCTTTTCTTTTCAGTTCAGTGATATCACCATGAGCACCACCCGTAGCAGTACCGTTCCCGTCCACGCACAATTCATCGAGCGCATGTCGCCTCGCGCCTTTGTACCTGAAGCACTGAGTGCTGCCCAGATTGAGCAACTGGTGGAAGCCGCCCGCTGGGCGCCTTCGGCCAGCAACAAGCAGCCCTGGCACTTTGCCTACGCCCTGCGCGATGACGCGAACTGGCAGGCGTTCTCGCAGATCCCCAACGAAGCCAACCGCCGCTGGTGCCTGAATGGCGGCGCGCTGATCGTGCTGCTGTCGGACAAGCAGGCTTCCGCCGCCAAGCACAGCTTCGATGCGGGCTGCGCCTGGGGCTATCTGGCGCTGCAGGCCCATGCCATGGGCCTGGCCACGCACGCCATGGGCGGCTTCTCTGCCGATGAGGCCCGCAAGGTGCTGAACCTGCCCGAGCATCTGGTGCCCGAATGCGTGATCGCCGTGGGCCGCCGCACCGATGCCTCCACTCTGCCCGACGATCTGCACGAGCGCGAGCAGCCCTCGGGCCGCAAGCCGCTGGCCGAAATGCTGAGTGCCGGAGCCGTTCAAGCCGCCGCAACGGCCTGAAGCGGCCCCAATCCCGCCAAAGCTCCACCGCTCACCCTGTGGAGCTTTTTTTGACAGAATTGCCGCATTAGCAAATACAACATTGCGGGTGCAGCCGTCCAATCTGCAACCCAGCAGCCATAGCCTATATGTCCGTCATGCAAACAATGTGGCAACGCCTGGGGCCGGTGGCCTCGCGCCCTTCTTGGAAAGAGCTGATCCGCGCCAGCATCGGCGCAGGTCTGGGTCTGGCACTGGCCGGCATTCTGGTGGGGCTGGTCGAGCATTTCTTTCCCAACACCCTGTTCCTGTTCGCGCCGCTGGGCGCCACCGCCGTGCTGGTGTTCGCCGTGCCCAGCAGCCCGCTGGCCCAACCCTGGAACTGTGTCGTCGGCAACACCATGCCTGCGCTATATACCTTGCTGCTGCTGTGGGCGTTCCCCATGCTGTCCCAGACCTCGCTGGCCGCGCTGGCCGTGGCAGGAGCCATTGCCCTGATGCTGTTGCTGCGTGCCCTGCACCCGCCAGGCGGCGCCGTGGCCTTGCTGACGGTACTGGCCTCCGCACAGATGGCTCCCCTTGGCTGGCATCTGCTGATTCCCATGGCCGTACTCTCGGGCGTTCTTGCAGCAGTCGGCGTGCTCTACCACCGTGCCTGCGGCCGCCCCTACCTGCACCAGCCGCCTCAAGCGGCCAAGACCCAGCGCCCCACCACGCGGCTGGCGCTGAGCGAGCAGGATCTGGAACAACTGTTGCAGCGCTTCGAGCAAAGCTACAACCTGACACCCGAGGATCTGGGCGAGCTGCTGGCCGCCGCCGAGGAGGAGGCCATCAAGCGCCGGCTGTCCAGCGTGAACTGCGGCACCGTCATGTCCGCCAAGCTGCTGACCGTGAGCCCGCAGACTCCGCTTGAAGAGGTGGCCGAGCTGTTTCACCGTCATCTGATCAAAAGCCTTCCCGTGGTTGATGCCCAGGGCGAGCTGATCGGCCGCGTGCTGCGTGCCGACCTGTTCGACTGGCTCTGGCAGGACCATCGCTCGCGCCAGCAGCAAAACCTCTGGCAACGCCTGCGCAGCCGACCATCCAAAGTGCAATCCGTAGCTCAGGAGCTGATGCGCGCACCAGAGATGAGCGTGCAGGAAGACACGCCCATGGGCGATCTGCTGCACGAGCTGGCGTCGCACAGCGTGCAGTTCATTGCCGTGCTGCGCGGCAAAACCCTGGTCGGGGTCATCACGCGCTCGGACGTGATCCGCACTTTGCTCTCCATCAATCAATAGCCATGTGGGCAAAGGCCCTCTTGCCTGGCACGGGCTGCTGGATAAACTATGGGCAGTACTGGTTTGATTGCCGAAAAGGAGTTGCTGCCATGGACGCCGTGTTCACCCCCAACCTCGACAAGCTGCGCAACATCGTGCAAAGCTTTGGCGCCAACTCCTTTACCGCAACACAGGTGGCCACGGAGTATGAGGGCAGCACCGCCAGCAGCGAAGTCACCAAGACCTTCGAAGAGCTGCTCACCCACCACGCCATCGTGCTGGGCATACAGTCCGTGCCGGGCCATCACTTGGTCTGGCGCTCAAACTGAGCTGCTGACAGGCCCCTTCATGCATGCCCACCTCGGTGGGTATTTTCTTTTTCATCCAGTGATCAACTGGGCTAAAGTGCGGCGCCATGTCGCTGATTCCTCTCTCCCTCTGGTTGCCGCTGTCCGTCGCGGCCTGCGTGCTGCTGGTGCTGGCGGCCATGGGCTGGCTCTGGCGCTCGGCCCTGCGCGTTCCGGCAGGCAGCCGTGACGGCCGCAATATGCGCAGCATGGCCACCATTGCCAGCGCAGGCCTGCTGCTATGGCTGGCCTATGGCTTGTTCAAGGGTTATGGGGCGCTGTGGCAGGCCGATGCGCTGATGCTCATGGCTCAGGCACCGCTGCTGGTGCAGATGCCCTTGATCATCGCGGCAGTGGCCTGGATTGCGACCCTGCTGCTGGGTCGAGTCATGGCCCTGCACAAAGACGGCCACGAAGACTGAAGGCGTAGCCGTCAGCGCGAACGCGGCGCGGCGGGCGGCAGCTCTGTCCATAGCTTGCGCAGCTGCTGCAGCTCGGCATCGAAGCGCTGGTTGATGCGCTGCTTTTCCTCTTCCTGCTGCTTGATGAAGCGCTGCTGCTCGGCCTGGGATTCCGTGTTGTCGTCGAGCTGGCGGCGCAGATTGGCGGGAGCTTTCTTCGGATCGTTCTGATAGAACTCCAGCTCGGTGTTGAGCTTGCGGCGGCGCTCCTTGAGATCGACCAGGCGCTTCTGAGCCACGCCGATCACATCGTTGACCTGGGCAATCGCCTCGGCTCTGGTGGCATCATGCACGCCCTGGCTGGGGAAGCGCGCCAGCATGGCGCGCTCGCGCGAGCGCTCCTCGCGCAGGCGCTGCTGCTCGGCCTGATCCTGACGGCGCTTGGCCTCCTGTGCGCTGCGCTCCTGATCGGTCAGAGTCGGGCCCACGCGGCGCAACTCGACCCCCGAGTTGCCGAGCACACGCTGCTCGCGATCGACGCAGGAGGTAATCGGCCTGTCGGCCGTGATGCGCTGCCCATTGGCATCCGTGCAGGCGTAGATGCCGCCGCTATTGGCCTGGGCTGGAGCAGGCATGGCCCCTGCCCAGACGGTAGCTACCACATACAAACTCAGTTTTGCATGCAAGGCCTGCTTCATTTGCGTGTTTATTCCTTGTCTTCGACACCATAACGCTGACGATAGGCCAGCACGCGTTCATGATGCTCGGGGCCGCCCTCCCCGCCCTGCTGCTCGAGATAAAGCAACAGATCTGCCAGCTTGGCAATCGCACACACCTGCATGCCCAGTTGGTTGCGCACATATTGCACGGCGCTGTGTGCCACGTCCTGACCATTCTCTGTCGCCATTTCCTGGCGATCCAGAGCGATGGCCACGGCATGCGGCTGGGCACCGGCGGCCTTGATGATAGCAATCGACTCACGCGCTGCCGTTCCGGCCGACATCACGTCGTCAATGATGAGCACGCGGCCCTTGAGGGGAGCGCCCACCAGGGTGCCGCCTTCGCCATGATCCTTGGCTTCCTTGCGGTTATAGGCAAAGGGCACGTTCTTGCCCTGGCGCGCCAGCTCCACGGCCACCGTGGCAGCCAGAGGAATGCCCTTGTAGGCAGGGCCGAAGACCATATCGAACTCCATGCCGCTGGCCAGAATGGCTTTTGCATAGAATTCGGACAGACGGGCCATCTTGGCGCCATCGTCGAACAGGCCGGCATTGAAGAAGTACGGGCTCATGCGCCCGGCCTTGGTCTTGAACTCGCCGAAACGCAGCACGCCCGCATCGACGGCAAACTGCACGAAATCCTGCGCCAGACGGTCTGCACCGCCCATTGGCTTCTCACTCACCACCATGGATTCATCCTTGTTCAAATTAACCAGCCTCAACCTCAACGGTATCCGCTCTGCCACGACCAAAGGCGCCGAAGCCTGGATCGAAGCCACTGCGCCGGATTGTATTTGCGTCCAGGAAATCAAGGCCCAGGCTTCGGATATGGCCGGGCGCTTCGAAGTGTTGGCCGGCATGAAAGGCTACTTCCACTTTGCCGAGAAAAAGGGCTATTCGGGCGTGGGCGTCTATACCCGCCACGAGCCCAGCGATGTGGTCGTGGGCTTCGACACCGACGAGTTCGACGCCGAAGGCCGCTACGTCGAAACCCGCTTCGACACGCCCGGCCGCAAGCTGTCCATCATCAGCGCCTACTTTCCCAGCGGCAGCTCGGGCGAGCTGCGCCAGGAAGCCAAGTTCCGCTTTCTGGCCAAGATGCACAGCCACTTGATGCATCTCAAGGCAGAGCGCGACTTCGTGCTCTGCGGCGACATCAATATCGCGCACCAGCAGGCCGACCTCAAGAACTGGCGCGGCAACCAGAAAAACAGCGGCTTCCTGCCCGAGGAGCGCGACTGGATGACCAAGCTGCTGCACAAGACCGAGATCAGCGGCGGTCTGGTGGACGTTTACCGTCTGCTCCAGCCCGACACCACGGACGCCTGCTACACATGGTGGAGCAATCGCGGCCAGGCCTATGCCAACAACGTGGGATGGCGGCTGGACTACCACCTGGCCACGCCGGCGATCGCGACCCTGGCGCGCACCGAATCCATCTACAAGGGCGAGAAGTTCTCGGACCACGCGCCCATCACCATTGGCTATGACCTGACGCTCTGAGGCGCGCAGGCAACGCCGGCAGCAAGCTGCAAGGCAGTGAACGCACGCAGGCTCGGCGAATTGAGTTAGCGCAAGGTGCAACAGTACAACCCATGCGAGCATGAGTTGTACTGAGCCGGCTGGGCAGGTTTCCGAAAGAATGAACGGCGGAACCTGGAGGGCAACAAGGCCACAGCGGTTCCCGTTTCGCTTTGAGGAAAAGGAATAGCCAATGAAGAAGATTCTGATGACCCTGGCCCTGTGTGCAGCCGGTGCCCTGAGCGCGCCCGCCATGGCGGCAGGCTGTGAAGCTGTCGTCGAGAGCAACGACGCCATGCAGTTCAATGTCAAAAGCATCGATGTGCCCAAGTCCTGCAAGAAGTTCAGCGTGACTCTCAAGCATGTGGGCAAGATGCCCAAGACCGCCATGGGCCACAACATCGTGGTCAGCACCGCAGCCGATATGCAGCCCGTGATCACCGACGGCATGGCCGCAGGTGCTGGCGCCGACTATGTGAAGGCCGGCGATGCACGCGTGCTGGCTCACTCCAAGCTCATCGGTGGCGGCGAGACCACCAAGTTCGACATCGATGCGAGCAAGCTCAAGGCGGGTACGGACTACGCCTTCTTCTGCTCCTTCCCCGGTCACGCGGCCCTCATGAAGGGCACGCTCAAGCTGGGCTCCTGATCCTGGATGCTCACTTTTTAGTAGCTATTAGCGCTTTTCCCACAAGGATTTCAGCTATATAAATACCTGAAATCCTTTACCAACAAGCGCCATGAGATTCTAAATAGATAGCAAACCTTGCTGATCCCAAGCGCCTTTGACGGAAGTCACAGGCGCTTTTTTCATGGCTTATTCCATCGCCGACGTCAGCGGTCTGTTGATCACCACATGCTTCATGACCAGCGTGGAAGTCATGCGCAGCACGCCGGGCAGCCGGGTCAGGTGCTCGTCATAGAGACGCTGATAGGCCGGCAGATCACGCACCACGACCTGCAGCAGATAGTCAGGGTCGCCAAACAGGCGCTGGGCCTGCACCACGTTGGCGAGCTGGGCCACTGCGTCCTCGAACGCGGGCACGGACTTGCTGTCCTTGAGAGTGACAAAGACCAGGGACGAAAAATCCAGCCCCAGCGCTGCTGGGTCCAGCTCGGCGCGGTAGCCGCGAATCACGCCCGACTCCTCCAGCGCACGCACACGCCGGTGGCAGGGCGACAGGCTCAGGCCCACCTGCTCGGCCAGCTCGGTCACCGTGAGGCGGCCATTGTTTTCGAGCGCAGCAAGAATTTTTCGATCCAGCGAATTCACGGGGCAGTTTCTTCCAATTTCAAACCGATCAGCGGCGAATATTGAGAGCACATTCTCTCTCCTCTTCCATATTCTCTCGGCATCAACGCTTTTCGAGGGAATTCCGTGTCTTACGCCGCCTTGACTGCCTTCTGGGCCGTCTCCTTTCTTCTGGTGCTCACGCCAGGTGCCGACTGGGCCTATGTGATCTCGGCCGGTCTGCGCGGCCGGCGGCTGGTGCTGCCCGCCACGCTGGGCCTGGCCTGCGGCGCGCTGCTGGCCACATTGGCCGTGGCAGCGGGCGTGGGCGCTCTGGTGGCGCGCAACCCGGCCCTGCTGACCGCCTTGACGGCCACCGGAGCCCTGTACCTGGCCTGGCTGGGCGTGGGCCTGTGGCGCAGCCCGGCCGCCATCAGCACCGCCGCAGATGCCGAGACCGGCACGCGCTGGCACTGGACGGTCAAGGGAGCCAGCGTCAGCGGCCTCAACCCCAAGCAGCTATTGCTGCTGCTGGCCCTGCTGCCGCAGTTTGTGCGGCCCGCCGACAGCTGGCCGGTGTTTGCGCAAATCATGGCGCTGGGCGCCGTCCATGCGGCCAGTTGTGCCGTGGTCTACTTCGGCGTGGGCTGGGGCTCGCAAAGCGTGCTGCGCTCGCGCCCCGCCGCCGCGCTTGCCGTCTCGCGCCTGTCGGGCACGCTGATGCTGCTGATTGCCGCCGTGCTGCTGGGCGAGATCGCCGTCCAGCATCTGTGAAAGACAAAATGCCTGCGGCCGAAAACCGCAGGCATTTCAAAAGCAGGCACAGGCTACAAGCCAGGGCACAGAGCAGGAGCCGCCTCGCGGCGGGGAAGCCCGGCGAAGGTGTCGCCCCTCCCGCATGGCAACGCAGGACAGGGGCGCCCGGCCAGGGGCGCCCGGCCAGGGGAAAGGCGCAGAGCGCCTCAAGGGAAATCACTCCACTTCATCCGCTCTTCAGTGCCCCCAGCACCTCGTCCAGCATCTTCTTGGCATCGCCGAATAGCATGCGGTTGTTGTCCTTGTAGAACAGCGGATTGTCCACGCCCGCATAGCCGGAGGCCATGGAGCGCTTCATCACGATGGAAGTCTTGGCCTTCCACACTTCCAGCACCGGCATGCCGGCGATGGGACTTTCGGGGTCGTCCTGGGCTGCGGGATTGACGATGTCGTTCGCGCCGATGACGATGGCCACATCGGTCGCGGGGAAGTCATCGTTGATCTCGTCCATCTCCATCACGATGTCGTAGGGCACCTTGGCCTCGGCCAGCAGCACATTCATGTGGCCGGGCATGCGGCCCGCCACCGGGTGGATGGCAAAGCGCACATCCACACCCTGCTCGCGCAGGGTCCGGGTGATTTCATTGACCGTGTGCTGGGCCTGGGCCACGGCCATGCCGTAGCCGGGCACGATGATGGCGCTCTTGGCTTCGCGCAGCATCTCGGCGGTCTCTGCGGCACTGACGGGCGCCACTTCGCCCTGGGGCTCGGCAGCCGCAGATGCGCCGCCCTTCTTGGCCGGAGCCCCGGAGCCGAAGCCGCCGGCAATCACGCTGATGAAGTTGCGGTTCATGGCCTGGCACATGATGTAGCTCAGGATCGCGCCCGAAGAGCCCACCAGCGCGCCGGTGACGATCAACAGGTCATTGCCCAGCATGAAGCCGGTCGCCGCAGCAGCCCAGCCCGAGTAGCTGTTGAGCATGGACACCACCACAGGCATGTCGGCTCCACCAATGGCCATGACCATGTGCACGCCGAACAGCAGGGCGATGACGCTCATCACGATCAGCGGCAGCATGCCGTCAGCCACGGTTTCGGCGCGCACAAACTCGCGGCCGAACCAGATCACCACCAGCAGCGCCACCAGATTGAGCCAGTGGCGTGCGGGCAGCAACAGCGGCTTGCCGCCTATCCTGCCGTTGAGCTTGCCGAAGGCAATCAGCGAGCCCGAGAAGGTGACGGCACCGATCAGGATGCCCACGTAGATTTCCACCTCGTGAATGGCTTTGTCTGCGCCCGCCAGCTCGATGGAGGTATCGACATAGCTGGCAAAGCCCACCAGGCAGGCCGCCAGACCGACCAGACTGTGCATGAGGGCGACCAGCTCGGGCATCTGGGTCATCTTGACGACCTTGGCCGCATACAGGCCGATACCGCCACCGACCACCAGCGCGCCGACGATCCAGGCGATGCCGCCGGCATCGACGCGCGGGCCGAAGACGGTGGCCAGCACGGCCAGCGCCATGCCGACCATGCCGAACAGATTGCCGCGGCGCGAGGTTTCGGGGTTGGACAGGCCGCCGAGGCTGAGGATGAACAGAATGGCAGCCCCCAGATAGGCCACCGTTGCGAGACTTTGGGACATGGTGTTTCTCTCTTGTGCTCGTTCTTCTTATTTGCGGAACATGGCCAGCATGCGACGTGTCACGGCAAAGCCGCCAAACATATTGATGGCAGTCAGCACCAGCGCTGCAAAGGCCAGCCAACGAATCAAATCATCAGGGCGAGCTGTACCCGCCGTTCCAGGCGGGGCAATCTGCACCAGGGCGCCAATGGCGATGATGCTAGAGATGGCGTTGGTCACGCTCATCAGCGGCGTGTGCAACGCAGGCGTCACATTCCACACCACCATGTAGCCGATGAAGCAAGCCAGCACGAACACCGTGAAGTGACCCAGGAAGGCCGCCGGCGCGTAGGCACCGATGAACCAGAAGGCCAGGGCGGCAATCGCAAAAATAATGGCCAAGGTCTTGGCAGGCAGCGGGCCGGCAGCGCCATGGCCGTGGCCGCTTTTCTTTTGCTCCACCACAGCCGCAGCCGGTTTGGGGGCGGGCTTGGGCGCCTGGGCAAGGGGCGGAGCAGGCCAGGTGATTTCGCCGTCCTTGACCACGGTCAGCCCGCGAATCGCATCGTCTTCCATATTCACCACGGCCACGCCATCCTTGGCCTTGCACAGCTCTTCGGCCAGGCGCAGCAGATTGGTCGCGTACAAGGTGGACGACTGCTTGGCCAGTCGTGAAGCCAGATCGGTGTAGCCGATGATGGTCACGCCATGGCGCACCACGGCCTCATTGGGCACGGTCAGCTCGCAGTTGCCGCCCTGCTCGGCCGCCATGTCCACGATCACGCTGCCGGGCTTCATGCTCTGCACCATCTCGGCCGTGATGAGCTTGGGCGCGGGTTTGCCGGGGATCAGCGCGGTGGTGATGATGATGTCGGCCTCCCTGGCCTGCTGGGCATACATCTGGCGCTGCGCAGCCTGGAAGCCCTCGCTCATGACCTTGGCATAGCCGCCGCCGCCAGCTCCGTCCTCTTCGTAGTCAACCTTGACGAACTCACCGCCCAGCGATGTGACCTGGTCGGCCACTTCGGCGCGCGTGTCGTTGGCGCGCACGATGGCGCCCAGATTGGCCGCCGTGCCGATGGCCGACAAACCGGCCACACCAGCGCCAGCAATGAAGACCTTGGCCGGCGGCACCTTGCCTGCGGCCGTGATCTGGCCGTTGAAATAGCGGCCGAAGGCGTTGGCTGCCTCGATCACGGCGCGGTAGCCCGAAACACCGGCCATGGAGGTCAGTGCATCCATCTTCTGCGCGCGGCTCAATGTCCGGGGCAGCGAGTCGATCGCCAGCACGGTCACCTTCTTGGCGGCCAGTTGCTGCATCAGATCGGGATTCTGGGCCGGCCAGATGAAGTCGATCAGGATCTGGCCTTCGCGCATCAGCGCGACTTCCTCCGAGGTGGGCGGGCGCACCTTGAAGAGGATGTCGGCAGCGGCCCAGACCGCAGCAGCGTTGGGCAGCACCTCGGCACCCACTGCGCGATAAGCGTCATCGCTGAAGTTGGCGGCATCGCCAGCGCCCGATTCGATGGCGACCGAAAAGCCCAGCTTGATGAGCTTTTCGACCACATCAGGCACGGTGGCCACGCGCTTTTCCAACGGAAAGGTTTCCCGTGGAATGCCGATGCGTTGGGCGTCACTACGCTGGGCGTCACTACGCTGCGCGTCAGTGCGCTGGACGTCGGTCGGCGGGTTGGAAGAGGTAGACACGAGGAGTCTCCTGGAGTTTAAAAACTGGTTCCATTCGGGCCGACCCGCTCCCAACCATTCCTACCGCAGGAGGAACTTGCTTGCATGGGCATTGGCACGGCCTGAACGATCTTGAAACTGTGTCGGGCCGCCTCCCATGAAGCGAATGCCCGCTGCCTTGCAGCACAAATACGTTTTAGCAGCCCGCACCAAAATGGGGCACTCGCATCCATGCTAGCTCAAATGAGGGATGACGTCGAAATCTGAGCGGGCATTTGTGATGCCTCGACCATGCCGTGTCATGCTTGCGGGGTTCGCAGCCCGCGAGACTACGCAAACGCCCGAAAAATACAAGTCACCCATGTTGCAATATCACACTGTCCCCGTCACCGCCTTTCAACAGAACTGCTCTCTCGTCTGGTGCGACCAGACCATGGATGCGGCCGTCATCGACCCTGGCGGAGATATCGAGCAGATCGAGTGGGAGGTGGAGCGCCTGGGCCTGAATCTCAAGGCCATCTGGATCACCCACGCCCATATCGACCACGCGGGCGGCACCAGCGAGCTGGCGGCCAAGTACGAGCTGCCCATCATTGGCCCGCATGAGGGCGACCAGTTCTGGATCGACGGCCTGCCCCAACAGGGCGCCATGTTCGGCTTTCCCCATTCCGAGCCTTTTGTGCCCTCACGCTGGCTGCATGACGGCGATACGGTGAGCATCGGCCAGGAAACGCTGAACGTGCGCCACTGCCCAGGTCACACGCCCGGCCATGTGGTCTTCCACTCACCGCAGATCGACCGCGCCTTTGTCGGCGATGTGCTGTTTGCCGGCAGCATCGGCCGCACGGACTTCCCGCAGGGCAATCATCAGCAGCTGATCGACTCCATCGTTCAGCGCCTGTGGCCCATGGGGGACCAGACGATCTTCATCCCCGGACATGGCCCGGAAAGCAGCTTTGGCCGCGAGCGCAAGCTGAACCCCTATGTCAGCGGGACCTGAATCCTGACGGCCGAGGCTTGCGGAATCAGGTCTTCCGTAGCAGCATGCGCCTGTCACGCCTTGTGACATCACATCACTGGAGGGAGTTCGTATGCGCAGTTTATGGAAAATTTGCCTGGCTTCAGCCCTGGTCAGCAGCTCATGGGCGAGCCTTGCTCAGACACCGGCAGCGGCACCTGCCGCACCAGCTGCCAAAACAGCCCCCATGCCCGCCAAGCCGGCGGCAGAACCCGCAGCCAAGACAGTGCCGGCCCCTGCCGCTGCCAAGGCGGACATGCAGACCTTTGTCTGCAAGGATGGCACCACCATGAGCGCGGCGTCCTCCAAGGGAGCTTGCTCGGGCCGCAAGGGCATTGATCAGCAGGCCACTGCCAAGGCAGCTGCAGGCGCCAAACCGGCCGCCGCCGCCGCACCTGGCGGCGGTGCAGGCAAGGTCTGGGCCAATGAGGACAGCAAGATCTATCACTGCCCCGGCACCCGCTTTTACGGCACGACCAAGAACGGCAAGTACATGAGCGAGGCCGATGCCAAGGCTGCCGGCATGCACGGCGCCAACAACAAGAGCTGCAGCTAAACCTGTAGCATCAAACCATCGCGCTGACCTGCGATTGCAGGCAGCGCGTTTTTTCATTTAAAACAGGCTAGATTGCTTGTCCATCAAACACACGCAGCTATCAATTCAAAAGGACAATCGCGGGCATGAACTGGCTGGTCGGACTGGGTCTCTTACTGATGGCAGCCTTGCTGCTATGGGCTTTTTCGGCGCTGTTTATCAGCATGCTCGCCGGCCTGGCGGTCAGAACCCTGCTCTGGCCGCTGCTGTGCTGGTGGCGCCGCAGGCAGTTGCGGCGCGAGCTGGAACAGAACCCGGCCCTCGATATCCAGCAGCAGGCCCCTTGCGCCCTGTTTTATCTGCTGTCCGCAGCCGTGACTCTGCTGGGATGCGCTGCCGCACTGGCCACCCTGATTCATCTGCCCGATAGCCTTTATTCGCCCGAGCAGCTTTCTTTGATCTGTGGTCTGGTGTTTGCCATCAGTCTTGCCACCCTCATCAAGCTGAGCGGCAATCTCGTCAGCCTGGGTGAGGAGGCCGCTGCCGCTGCCGAGATCAGGGCGGCCTGGTCACTGGCGGCGGGCATTGTGCCCATGCTCTGCCTGATCACCCTGATTTTCTTCGTACCGCATACGGCGGGCTGGATGGTCTGGCGCGAGCAATGGCGCGGCTATGACAGCACGCGGCTGATCATCCCCCTGAAGCACAACGATGCCGAGCACCAGCAGGCCTTGTTGCAGTTGGTCCGCCCGATGCTGGACCAAGGCAGCCGCATCCTGAGTCACCGTGCCCACTCGCGCAGCGGCAGCAGCTATACCCTGAGCGCCGCACTGCCCGCACGCTATCGCTTTCATGAGGATGCGCTGGAGTTGCAACTGGCAGGTCTGATGCCGCAGGAGCAGCTCAACATGCATCTGCAGGCCCTGATTTCCGTGGTGGAAGGAAAGGCCAGCAGCCTGCCACTGGCCTATGCCCAATGCCAGCCGTCCCCCGATTGGTTGGGCAGACAGCGCTTTTTCGGGCGTGGCCAGCAAGCCATGCAATCGCTGCGCGAATGCGTGCGGACTCGCCAATCCGAGCTGACAACCGCTCTTCCATTGCTGCGGGGCAATCTGCAGGAGGTGCAAGTGGGCTGGAATCGCTTTCGCCCCTGGCCGGCTCTGCCACGCTGGCAGGCAGCGGCCTTGCCGCAAGATGAAGATGAGCTGCAGCGGCTCGATGCTTTGCGCTAAGAACCACTGAGCGGCAACACATCCAGCCACTGGCCGGGCTCCAGCCCGTCAATCGAATAGGGCCCCACGGCCATGCGCACCAGCCGCAGCGTGGGGTGACCGACGGCGGCCGTCATGCGGCGCACCTGGCGGTTCCTGCCCTCGCGGATGACGAGCTCGATCCAGCAATCGGGAATGTTCTGGCGCACGCGGATCGGCGGGTTGCGCGGCCACATGCTGGGCTGGGGCTCTATCAGGCGGGCCCTGGCGGGAAGGGTCTTGCCGTCGCTCAGCTCCACGCCCTCGCGCAGGCGCTGCAGTGCAGCTTCGTCAGGCATGCCTTCGACCTGCACCCAGTAGGTCTTCTCCATCTTGTGGCGCGGGTCGGCAATGCGGGCCTGCAACTGGCCGTCATTGGTCAGCAGCAGCAGGCCTTCGCTGTCGGCATCGAGCCGGCCCGCCACATAGACATCGGGCACATCGATCCAGTCCTTGAGGCCCTGCCACTTGCCCTCGGGCGTGAACTGGCTGAGCACTCCATAGGGCTTGTGAAAGCACAGCAGGCGCGTGACCTCGGGCCGGGGCGAGGGCTGGCGCACCGCAGTGCTGCGGCGCAGGTTGCTGGAGCGATTGGAAGAGAACGGACGGGGCATGGCGGCGAGCTTAGCAACAAAGGCCAGGACTGACATCAAGCATCAGAATGCCTTGCATCGCTTACTGGACATAGGAAAACAGCTATCAGTTTTGAAAATCCGGGAACGCAGCACCGAGGAGCGGCTGTGGATACACCTCACGCACGCAGTTGAGCCATGCCTGGGCCGCACGCGACAGATAGCCGGGCCGCCACATCAGCGCCACATTCCAGGGGATCTCGGGCTCCACCAGCGGGCGGCTGGCCACGCGCTGCGGGTCATAGCGGGCGATGACATGCTCGAACATCACGGCCACGCCCACCTGGGCCGCGACCAGATGGCCTATGAAATCCCAGTAGCGCGTCTGCAGCTTGACCTGTGGCGTGAAGCCAGCCGCCTCGCATTGCTGCAGCACATGCTCGTGCAGCGCAAAGTCCGAGGTGTAGAGCACAAACGGCAGGTCGCGCAGATCGCTCCAGCGCATGGGTTGGCTGGGGTCAGACACCTGCTGGGCAGGCAGCACCACGCGCGTCTTCTGGCGCGCCACGGTGTAGCGCTCCAGCGCCGGATCGGGAGCGGCGAACAGGCCCAGCGCCATATCCAGTTTGCCTTCCTGGATCAGCTGGTACTGGGCACGCGCGCCCTGCTCGTTGACCTGCAGGTTCACACCCGGATAGCGCTGCTGGAACAGCGCGATCACCGGTGCCATGTAATGGCCCGTGGTGGGCATGATGCCCAGGGACAGCTCGCCGCGCGTGATGTGATCCACCTCGGCCACCTGCCGGCGCAGCAGCTGGGCCTGTTCAAGAATCTCCAGTCCGCGGTCATAGACCACCTGGCCGGCATCGGTGAGCTGCACACCCCGCCCCTCGCGCAGCAGCAAACGGCCACCGAATTCATCTTCCAGCGCCTTGACCATCTTGCTGATGGTGGGCTGGGTCACATGCAGGGTTTCGGCCGCACGGGTGAATCCGTTCTGGCGCACCACCTCAATGAAATAGCGCAGGGCGCGCAAGTCCATGACAATTCCTTTTACGCATGGAAAAAATGAAAATAAGTCATTTTATGAATATGGGTGTAAACCCTAGAATTCACGCATGTCACAGATTACGGAAGCTGTCGCCCCTCGCGCCCAGGGCGGCAGCCATTCTTTTGCCCGGACACTCTGGCAGCTGCTCAGGGCCGCGTTGCAAGTGTGCCTGCTCAGCGCCATCTGGATTGCCATGGATGTGCTGCGCCAGCATTTCGGCTGGAGCATGCCGGCCGGCCTGATCGGTTTCGGCCTGCTGGCCGTGGGCCTTTTTTCGGGCCTGGTCAAAGCACGCTGGCTGCAAAGCGGCACCAACTGGCTGCTGGCCGAGATGCTGCTGTTCTTCGTGCCTGCCATGCTGGTGGTCACCGAATACCCCGACCTGATTCGCCACCAGGGCTTGCGCATCCTGGCCGTCATCGTGGCCAGCACAGCCTGCGTGATGGCCGTGACCGCACTGGCTGTCGATCGTGTCTATCGCTTCGAGTTGTGGCTGGCACGGCGCAAGTCCAGCCGCGATGCCTCGGCCCTGGATGAGGAGTAAGCCATGCTGTCGAATGAAGTCATCGGCCTGCTGTCGCTGCTGGCCACCGTGGCCTGTTACTGGGTCAACAAGCGTCTGTATCGCAAGCATCCCCACCCGTTGCTGATGCCCATAGTCGCCACCCCCATGGTGCTGATCGGCCTGTCGCTGCTGACCCATGTCAGCTACCCGCAGTACATTGCCCAGACCCACTGGCTGGTCTGGCTGCTGGGCCCCACTACGGTGGCATTTGCACTGCCTCTGTACGAGAACCGCAAGCTGCTGCGCAAGCACTGGATGTCGATAGCCACCGGCGTGGTCGTGGCCAGCCTGGTCTCCATATCCACCACCATTGCGTTTGCCGATATGTTCGGCCTTTCCGAGGCGCTGCAAAAAGGCCTGGCCGTGCGCAGCATCACGACACCGTTTGCAATCGAGGCCGAGAAAGTGCTGGGCGGCCCCACCGATCTGGCGGCCCTGTTCGTTCTGCTGACCGGCGTCAGTGCCATGCTGCTGGGCGAGACCGTGCTGCGTGTGCTGCCCCGCATCCGCAGCAAGCTGGCCACGGGCGCCAGCTGGGGTGGAGCTGCCCATGGCAGCGGCGTGGCCCGGGCGCGCCAGGCCGGCGAGGTGCAGGCCGTGATGGCATCGCTGGTGATGATGATTGCCGGTGCCGTGAACGTGCTGGCCGCGCCCTGGGTGCGGACACTGTTTTTCTGACCGGCCCTGCGCTACCTACGCTCAGGGACTGGCTCCGGCAAGCGCAGCCCTCAGCGCACCGGAATGACAATCGGGCGCAGCGGCGCGACGTCGCCACCGCGGATCTTGAGCGGCACCCCGATGAATCAGGCAAGAGAAAGCCTGCATTGGGGCGATCTTAAAAATAAAAAAGCCACCTGCAACCCCGCGTCAGCCGCTAAGCTTGGGCCGGTGGCTTCTTTTATGATTCATAGAACTTTTGCCAAGCCTTCAGAGTCTTGCTGGCGCGGGAAACAAGCCGCTACAACCTGCATGAGCGCTAACTGCGAGTCACGTCAGAATCTCCCACGATTCAAGCGCTAGGGAGCGCCAGTGCTAGATTGATGCCTATGATTCTGACTCCTGTGGGCGTGGGTGTTTATTTGTCATGATGATTGTCCTGTGCGCTTTGTTGCTTCTGGTCGGCACTTGGCTGTCATTCCTGAATTGGCGCTGCTTTTATGTGGCGTTCATAAAAAAGCAACCGTCGCCATCTTGGATACCCCTGCTCGGCGGAATTCTTGCGTTCATTGGGTTTTCTTTATTTCCCAACAATCCCATGAATGGCTTGGCATGGTTAGCATTTTTGCTTGATTGGGGCAGTCTGCCAGGTATTGTGCACGCCATCGTTTACAACCTAACCCAGAAAAAATAGCAAGTTCTAGAGGAAAGTGGGCCGTTCAAGCTTTGCAGCTTGCTTGAACAACCCCAATCATCACGCCAGCGTATAGGCCGTCTTCACCGTGGTGTAGAACTCCTGGGCATACCGGCCCTGCTCGCGCGGGCCGTAGCTCGATCACTTGCGACCGCCAAACGGCACGTGATAGTCCACGCCCGCCGTGAGCAGGTTGACCATGACCATGCCGGCCTGGCTGTGGCGCTTGAAGTGCGTGGCGTGCTTGAGGCTGGTGGTGGCAATGCCGGCCGACAGGCCGAACGGAGTGTCGTTGGCCAGGGCTTCTTCGTAGTCCTTGACGCGGATCACGCTGGCCACGGGCGCCAGCTGGGGCGGAGCCGCCCATGGCAGCGGCGTGGCCCGGGCGCGCCAGGCCGGCGAGGTGCAGGCCGTGATGGCATCGCTGGTGATGATGATTGCCGGTGCCGTGAACGTGCTGGCCGCGCCCTGGGTGCGGACACTGTTTTTCTGAGCCGCGCTCGGGGACTGGCTCCGGCAATCGCCGCTCTCAGCGCACCGGAATGGCAATCGGGCGCAGCGGCGCGGCGTCGCCGCCTCGGATCTTCAGCGGGTTTCCAATGAAAGCGAACTCATAGACCTTGTCGCGCGAGAGACCGTCCAGGGCCACCAGTTCCATGATGGGAATGCCTTGCTGGGCCAGCAGATAGCTGTGCAGCGGCACATAGTCATCGTCCACTTCTGAGGGGAAAGTCTCCAGGCTCAGGTTGTCGGCGCCGATGATCATGGCACCCGCATCCTCGGCCAGAAAGCGTGCGGCATCCAGGCCTAGCCCCGGGGGTTTGGCCATATAGGCCTGGGGTTGCTCGTAGAGCTTCATGCGCCCCGTGCGAATCAGCACGATATCGCCCTTTTGCAGCGTCACGTTCTGGCGTGCCAGCGCCTCCTTGAGGTCCTGCCGGGTGATCCGGTACTGGTCGGGCAGCATGTCCAGACCCTTGGCCGCCGCCACGTCAATCAGCACGCCGCGCGCCACCAGTGGCGGGAATTTCTCAATGCCCGTGCGCTGCCAGCCCCGATCACCCAGATGCTCGTCGGCGCTGAAGCCGTTCCAGATCTTGCCGCGTATGCCGAAGTGGTTGAGTGCGTCGATGTGCGTGCCCGTATGGCTGTACATGGAGAACGCCGTACCCGTGTAGCTGCGCGTGGCGTTCATGCTCTTGCCCACGTTCATGGGGTCGTCCACCACGGTGCCGCGTGGCGTGTGCGTCATCCAGAACTGGTAGTGCGGATCGCCGGCGTCCTGCCAGCTGGGCATGCCCACGTAGTACTCGGTGGCGAGGTCATAGACCTGGCCGCCTGCGATGCGCTGCAGGATGGCGGCGCGCGAGGCAGGCGTGATCAGATTCAGGCGGCCGATCTCGTCGCCCGGCCCCCAGGGGCTGCGGCCCACGTCCTGGCTGGCACCGGCTGGGAGCGTGTGGCCACCGTGGGCATGAGCCAGGCCGGAGAACGCTGCTGCCATAGCGAGCAACAGGGAGGGTAAGCGCCGGGCACGGGCGCGTGAAGAGAAGTTCATGGGTGTTTCCTAGGAAGCTGTGCACCTTGCGGCGCGGGTATGAAAGAGTGCTGGAATGGCTTAACCCACCAGGGCGCGCAGCCGTTCACGCAGCTGGTCCAGGGGCAGGGTCTGCAGCGTGGGAAGACCCGGAACGATGACACTGGGAATGCTGCGCAGGCCCAGGTGCTGAGCCAGTGCGAGGTCCTGGTGAACCAGGTTCAAGGCCTCGGCACTTTCCATGCAGCGTGCAAAAGCATTGCGCTCGAAGCCGGTGTGCGTGGCGATGTCCAGCAGCACCTCGGCGTCGCCTATGTTGCGGTGGGCACTCATATGGGCGTGCTGTATGGCATCGAACAGATTCCAGTGGGCCTCGTCGCCCTCCAGGATCTGGGCAGCCTGGCAGGCCAGTGCGCCAGCCAGGCCGCTGGGGTACTCAAAGGTTTCGCGGCGCATGCCTTCGATGTCGATGCGCTGTGTGTCGTCATGCCGTGCGCAAGCCTCCCAGTGCCCGAGAATGGTTTGCTTGGCCTGCTCCATGGAACCAAACCGGGCCACCATCTCGGCGCGGGAAGCTTGCAGCACAAAGCTGCGCTGACGTACGCGCAGGCCCAGCTCCCGGGCCACCTGGCGCAGGCGCGGCGACATCACATAGCACCAGCCGCAAACCACGTCGTGGAAGAAATCGATGACGGGAGCAGCCTGCGCTGCCGCGGACAGGACCGGGCCAGGGGCGGGATGGGCTGCGATCTGCGCGGGCAGAGCGCAGGAAAAATCATGGCATTGCGTCATGCTTGTGTCCTTCATGGCTGATGGACCGCAAGCGTAGGGCGCAGGCCTCGCAGGAGTAAGAGGCCTGCGCTTGAGAGACTCTTAATCCTGCGTCAAGAATCGCCGCCCATGGCCGCAGGCAGCTCTTCTGCCAGAAAGTCCACAAAGGCGCGCACCTTGGGCAGCAGGTGACGTTGCGTCGGGTAGACCACATAGACATGGCGTGGCGGCTCTGCCCAGTCTTGCAGGCTCAATGCCTCCAGCTGGCCCTGGGCGATGGCGGGCCGGGCCAGAAAGGACGGCAGTGCACCGATGCCGAGGCCAGCCTCCAGCAACTCACGCAACATAAGACTGTTGTTGACGCTGGCACGAGCTTCGCTCGGAACTTGCAAGCCATCGTCGGCCTGTGCCAGGCTGTAATTCAGCAGCGCATGGTCGCGTAGCTCGGCTGTGCTGGCCGGGCGGCCGTGTTGCTGCAGATAGGCCGGTGACGCACACAGCATCTGCGACAGCGAGGCCAGGCGCCGCGCAATCAGCGAGGAATCCGCTAGCTCGGCGCTCAGGCGTATGGAGACATCAAAGCCCTGGCCCACGGCGTCCACCAGCCGGTCTTCCATGGACAGATCGAGCTGCAATTGCGGATGGCGCTGCATGAAGCGCGCCAGCAGCGGCGCCAGCGTGCTCAGCGCAAACGACAGCGGCGCGTTCACGCGCAGCCGCCCCGTCACCAGCTCGGACTGCGCCCGCACCGATTTCTCCAGCGTGTCAAAGCCATCGAGCAGCCGGCAGCATTCGGCGTAGTAGGCCCGGCCGGTATCGGTCAGGCTCATGCGGCGCGTGGTGCGCTGGATCAGCACCGCACCCAGCTGTGCCTCCAGCGCGCGCAACTGCTTGCTCAGCGCCGCCGAGGAAAGATCGAGTGCATCAGCAGCCCTGGCAATGCTGCCTAGTTCAACAATGCGCCGAAAGGCGCGCAAAGGGGTGAGCGAATCCATGGAAGAGAAGAGCGAAAACCTGGGCCGCAGCGTAGCAGCTTTCGCAGCAGGGCCGGCGCGGCCCGGGCATGCTCGCTCCTCTTCTGAAAAATGGGCCACTCAAGCTTTGCAACTTGCTTGAACAGCCCCAAGCATCACGCCAGCGTATAGGCCGTCTTCACCGTGGTGTAGAACTCCTGGGCATAGCGGCCCTGCTCGCGCGGGCCGTAGCTCGATCCCTTGCGTCCGCCAAACGGCACGTGGTAGTCCACCCCCGCCGTGGGCAAGTTGACCATGACCATGCCGGCCTGACTGTGGCGCTTGAAGTGCGTGGCGTACTTGAGGCTGGTGGTGGCAATGCCGGCCGACAGGCCAAACGGCGTGTCGTTGGACACGGCCAGGGCTTCGTCGTAGTCCTTGACGCGGATCACGCTGGCCACGGGGCCGAAGACTTCCTCGCGGTTGATGCGCATGCCCGCTTCGGTGTCCACAAACAGCGTGGGCGCCATGTAGTAGCCCTGCTTGCCGCTGCCCGTGTGGCAGGCGACGCGGCTGCCGCCGGCCGCCAGACGCGCGCCTTCGGCCTTGGCGATTTCCACGTAGCCCAGGTCCTGCTCCAGCTGGGCCTGGCTGACCACGGGGCCCATGTCGGTGCCCGCAGCGCGTGCATCGCCAACCTTGATGCGCGCCATGCGCGCCTGCAGGGCTTCGATGAAGGCCGGGTAGATCTTGTCAGTGACGATCAGGCGGCTCGATGCCGTGCAGCGCTGGCCCGTAGAGTAGAAGCCGCTTTGCGCCGACAGCTCTACGGCCTGCTCCAGGTCGGCGTCGTCCAGCACGATCTGGGGGTTCTTGCCGCCCATTTCCAGCTGCACCTTCTTGCCCGAAGCCACGCAGGCTGCCGCGATGCCGCGGCCCACGCCCACCGAGCCCGTGAAGCTGATGGCTGCCACATCGGCATGGTTCACCAGGGCTTCGCCGATGACGCGGCCCGAGCCCATGACCAGGTTGAAGACGCCGGCGGGGAGGCCCGAGCGGTGGATGATGTCGGCCAGGGCCCAGGCGCTGCCGGGCACCAGATCGGCGGGTTTGAGCACCACGCAGTTACCGAAGGCCAGGGCCGGGGCGATCTTCCAGGCGGGAATGGCGATGGGGAAGTTCCAGGGCGTGATCAGACCGACCACGCCCATCGGCTCGCGCGTGATCTCCACGCCGATGCCGGGGCGCACCGAGGGTACGGTCTCGCCCGTGAGGCGCAGGCATTCGCCGGCAAAGAACTTGAAGATCTGGCCGGCGCGGCCGACTTCGCCAATGGCTTCGGGCAGGGTCTTGCCTTCTTCGCGGGCCAGCAGCTCGCCGAGCTCGGCCTTGCGCGCCAGGATCTCCGTGCCTATCTTGTCCAGGGCGTCGAAGCGCGCCTGGATGCCCGAGGTGGACCAGGACGGGAACGCAGCAGCGGCGGCGGCCACGGCGGCCTGCACGTCGGACGCACCGCCCTGGGCATACTCACCGATCACATCGGACAGGTCGCTGGGGTTGGTGTTGGTACTGTAGGTGGTGGCGACCGTCCATTGGCCGTTGATGAGGTTGTCGTAGCGGGACATGGGGTACTCCGTAAGAAAAATAGGGGGATCGGCGGCAGTGTGAGAAGCGCAGCGGCGTGGCGGTCAGGGGATGGCGCTTGTCACCGGCGTGGCTCAGGCCAGGGACACCGAGCAAGGGCCGTCCCGCACCGAGGGTGTCGCCGGCTGCCCGTATGCCCCCCTCCCTCGCGAAGCGAGTAGAGAGGGGGAAGGCGCGTAGCGCCTCAGGGGGAGCGCTACCGGACCATGCAAGGGCGCTTGTTGTCGAACTTCCAGCCGGGGATCAGGTGCTGCATGGCAATGGCGTCGTCACGCGCGCCCAGGCCGTGCTCCATGTACAGGGCGTTGGCGCGCTGCAGCGCGGCACGGTCCACGGTCACGCCCAGGCCGGGAGTCTTTGGCACTTCAACGAAGCCTCCCTTGATCTGCAGGGGTTGTTGCGTGAGGTACTGGCCGTCCTGCCAGATCCAGTGCGTGTCGATGGCCGTGACCTTGCCGGGCACGGCGGCAGCCACGTGGGTGAACATGGCCAGCGAGATGTCGAAGTGGTTGTTGGAGTGCGATCCCCAGGTCAGGCCCCAATCGCGGCAGGTCTGGCCCACGCGCACCGAGCCGGCCATGGTCCAGAAATGCGGGTCGGCCAGAGGGATGTCCACAGACTGCAGCGACAGCGCGTGCACCATCTGGCGCCAGTCGGTGGCAACCATGTTGGTGGCCGTGGGCAGGCCGGTGGCGCGGCGGAATTCAGCCATGACTTCGCGGCCCGAGAAGCCGCCTTCGGCGCCGCAGGGGTCTTCGGCATAGGCCAGCACACCGCGCATGTCACGCATCAGGCGTATGGCGTCCTTGAGCAGCCAGCCACCGTTGGGGTCCAGGGTGACGCGCGCGTCGGGGAAGCGCTTGGCCAGCGCGGTGACGGCCTCCACTTCCTGCTCGCCGGCCAGCACGCCCCCCTTGAGCTTGAAGTCGTTGAAACCGTAGCGCGCGTAGGCGGCTTCGGCCTGGCGCACGATGGTCTCGGGCGTCATGGCCGTCATGTGGCGCACCTGGGTCCAGTCGTCCGTGCCCAGCGTGTCTTCGCCGGCCTTGACGTAGTCCATGCCGGTCTTGTCACTGGGGCCCACGAAGAACAGGTACCCCAGCATTTCCACGCGGTCGCGCTGCTGGCCTTCGCCCAGCAGGGCGGCCACGGGCACACCCAGGTGCTGGCCCATCAGGTCCAGCAGGGCGGATTCGATGGCGGTCACGGCGTGCACGCCGATGCGCAGATCAAAGGTCTGCAGGCCACGGCCACCGGTGTCACGGCCTTCGAGGGATTTCTGCACCTCTTGCAGCAGCTGCAGATGCTGGCCGATGGAGCGGCCGATCAACACCTGCTTGCTGTCCTCCAGCGCCTGGCGAATGCCTTCGCCGCCCGGCACCTCGCCCACCCCCATGTGGCCCGCGCTGTCGTGCACCAGCGCGATGTTGCGGGTGAAATAGGGCGCGTGGGCACCACTGAGGTTCATGAGCATGCCGTCGCGGCCGGCGACGGGAATGACTTCGATGGCGGTGATGGTCGGGGTAGTGGACATAGGAAGGCTCTTCAACAGACGCGGAGGAAAAAGGGGATCACAGGGCGATCACTGCGCAGCAGACCAAGGCACTTCAGCCGCAGGCCGGCCCGTGGCGATGAACTGCTGCAGGTTGTGCAGCACCAGGTCGGCCATGGCACGGCGGGTTTCTTGCGTGCCGCTGGCGATGTGGGGGGCCAGCACCACGTTGTCCAGGGCCAGCAGGGCCGGCAGGGGGCGGGGCTCGTCCTCGAACACGTCCAGGCCCGCACCGGCGATGCGCTTGCTCTCCAGGGCATCGGCCAGGGCGGCTTCGTCGACCACGCTGCCACGTGCCACATTGACCAAAAAGCCCTGAGGGCCCAGGGCAGCCAGCACCTCGGCATTCACTAGGTGACGTGTGCCGTCACCGCCGGCCGCAGTGACGACCAGGATGTCGGCCCAGCGTGCCAGCTCCAGCAGCGAAGGCAGGTACCGGTGGGGCGAGCCATCGACGGGGCGGCGGTTGTAGTAGGCCACTTCTATATCGAAGCCAGAGGCCCGTCGCGCCACGGCGCTGCCGATGCGGCCCATGCCGAAGATGCCCAGGCGCTTGCCGCTGGCGCGCGTGCGGATGCCGAAGCGGCTCTGACTCCAGTCGCCACGGCGCACGAAGCGGTCGGATTCGCTGAGGCCACGCGTGGCGTCCAGCAGCAGGGCAAAAGCCAGGTCGGCCACACAATCGTCGAGCACGCCTGGCGTGTAGCCCACACGTGCGCCACGGCGCAGCAGGGCGTCCTTGTCGAGGGCGTCAAAACCCACGCCAAAGCTGCTCACGAACTTGAGGTTGGGCAAGGCGTCGACCACGCGCGCAGGCAGGCCCATGGCGGCCGAGGTGACCAGGTATTCGAACTGCGCACCGTGCTCGGCCAGGAAACGGTCGGGGTCGGTCTGCTCGGACAGCAGCGTCACCGCATAGGTCTGGGCCAGCTCGGCATCGAGCTGGGGTAGTGGCATCTTGCCGTATTGCAGAACGCGTGGTCGGGTGGTCGCCATGCTGGGAAATCCTTGGAATTTGCGGGAGCCTGAAGCCCGGTGGAAAGGGCCTGCCGGGTGGCAGGCCTGCGGAGATGGCCTGTGGGCCAACCCACATTTCTATCTCAGTGGCCCGTCGTGCGCGGGGTCCTCAAGGCCGTTTGCAACGGGCGCGGGCAGAGGTGGTGGGCACCGCGCACGGGCCGCCCCGCCCGGCTCCGGCGCAGCCAGGAAGGGCGAAGGGGCAAAGCGACGCAGGCGGTGCGGCATGTCAATCCGCCGTGATTTTTCTGGTCTGGATCAACTGCTTCCAGCGCTCGTTCTCCTGGGCCTGGAAGCGCGTGAATTCCTCGGGCGTGTTGCCCACGATTTCCAGCCCCTGATCCACAAAGCGCTTGCGGATATCGGGCTGCTGCAGGGCGGCAATGGCGGCCTTGGCCAGTCTGGCCTTGACATCGGCCGGCAGGCCCTTGGGAGCTGCCATGCCTTGCCACGAATAGACCTCGGCCCCTTTGACACCGGCCTCGGCCAGTGTGGGCACATCGGGCAGCACAGGTGAACGCTGGCTACCGGTCACGGCAATGGCACGCAGCTTGCCGCTGCGCAGATGGGACAGCACGGCGTTGACGTTCTGGAAGGAGAAATCCACCTGACCGCCCAGCAGATCGGTGATTGCCGGTGCTCCGCCCTTGTAGGGCACATGCACGGCTTCGGTACCCGTTTGCTGCCAGAACAGCTCGGCCGAAAGATGATCCGAGGAACCATTGCCGGAGCTTGCAAAACTGATCTTGCCGGGATTGGCCTTGAGCGCGGCAATCACCTCGCTCACGCTGCGAGCCTTTTGCGTCGGGCTGGCAACGAGCACATTGGGCGCCTGCACGGGAACGGTGATGTAGTCGAAATCCTTGCCGGCGTCATAGGGCACGTTCTTCACCATATGAGGGGTCACCACGAAAGGGCCCAGCGAGGCCACCAGCAAGGTGTAGCCATCGGCCGCTGCACGCTTGACGGCGCCCGCTCCGATGGTGCCCGTGGCGCCAGGGCGGTTTTCCACGACAAAGGGCTTGCCCAGTTGCTCGCCCATGCTCAGAGCCAGGGCACGCGCCACGGTGTCGGTGGAGCCACCAGCCGGGAACGGCACGATGATGTTGACGGGCTTGTCGGGAAAGTTGCCGGCCGCCTGGGCGGCCAGGGCCAGGGTGGCGCCCAGCGTGATCAGTATTTTTTTCATGCTTTGTCTCCTGAAGACGCGGGGCCCGGTTCTTGGTCTGACCCCTGCATCGGGTCTTACTGAGGGCCGAGCTTGTCGATCAGGACCTTGAGTTCTTCCATCTCGGCGGGCTTGAGGTCGGTCAGGGGCGCGCGCACGGGACCGGCATCGTGGCCGACCAGCTTGGCACCGGCCTTGATGATGCTCACGCCATAGCCTTCGACGCGGTTGCGGATCTTCAGATAGGGCATGAAGAATTCCTTGAGCAGCTTGTGCTGCGTGGCCTGGTCATCGATGCGCACGGCCTCGTAGAACTGCATCGCCGTCCTGGGGATGAAGTTGAAGACGGCAGAGGAGTACACGGGCGTTCCCAGAGCCTTGTAGGCAGCGGCATAGACTTCAGCGGTGGGCAGGCCACCCAGGTAGGCAAAACGGTCACCCATCTTCATGAAGATGGAGGACATGGTCTCGATATTGCCCAGGCCGTCCTTGAAGCCCACCAGGTTGGGGCAACGCTCGGCCAGGATGGCCAGGGATTCGGGCGTAAAGCGTGAGCGGTCGCGGTTGTAGACGATGACGCCGAACTTCACGCTCTTACAGACCTGCTCCACATGGGCGATCAGTCCTTCCTGGCCGGCTTCGGTCAGGTAATGAGGCATCAGCAAAATGCCGTGGGCGCCCAGTCGTTCGGCCTCTTGCGCATGGGCAATGGCGGTGCGGGTGGGGCCGCCGGCGCCAGCAATGATGGGCACCTTGCCGCGGCAGGTATCCACGGCGGTCTTGATGATCTGGCCGTACTCCTCGCCATACAGCGAGAAGTATTCGCCCGTTCCACCGGCGGCGAACAGGGCACTGGCGCCATAGGGAGCCAGCCATTCAAGGCGCGCGGCATAACCCTTGGCATTGAAGTTGCCCTGGGCGTCGAAGTCCGTCACGGGGAAGGACAGCAGGCCGGAGCTCATCACGTCTTTGAGGTGTTGGGGTGTCATGGTAATCCTTGAATAGAGGGGAGCAAAAAAGATCTGGCAGCTCAATCCAGCTGCAGTTGGGCGGCTTGCACCACGGCGCGCCAGCGCGCGCGCTCGGCGTTGAAGAATTTGTCGGTTTCGGCGGGCGTCATCGTGACGACCTCGGCCCCCTGGCCGGTCAGGCGAGACCGGACCTCGGTGGAGCGGATGGCAGCGAGCAGCACCTGGTTCACGCGCTGCACCACGGCTTCAGGCGTCTTGGCGGGCAACACCACGCCCTGCCAGGTGCCCGAGGCGAAACCCTGTGCGCCCTGCTCTGCCAACGTCGGCACATCGGCAATCAGTGGCATGCGGGTGTTCTTGGAAATGCCCAGCAGCTTGAGCTTGCCGCTTTGCACATGCGGATAGGTGGCCAGCATGCCGTTCATCAGCACCTGGGTCTGGCCTGCCACCGTGTCCTGCACCGACTGCACGCCGCCCTTGTAGGGCACGTACACCCATTTGGCGCCGGTGATGCGGGCCAGCTCCACGCCGGCCAGATGGGGGGCACTGCCCGATGCAGTGACGGCAAAGTTCAGGTCCTGCTTCTTGGACAGCTCCACCAGCTCCTTGAGATTGCTGGCCTGAACGGAGGGATGTACCACCAGCATATGAGGCGAATAAGCCAGCATGGCCGCACCACGCAGCGCCTTGGAAGGGTCGAAGCTGAGCTTGGTATAGATCGAGGGAGAGATGGCCAGTGCACCGAGATCGCACAGCAGCCAGGTATAGCCATCGGCCGGTGCACGTGCGACGAATTCAGCGCCCAGATTGCCATTGGCGCCGGGCTTGTTGTCGATCACCACGGTCTGCTTGAGCTCCTGGGAGATCAGCTGCCCGATTGAGCGCGCAATGATGTCGGAGCTGCCGCCGGGAGGATAGGGAACCACCAGACGAATGGGCTTGCTCGGCCAAGCATCGGCAGCCAGCAATGTGGACGACAGCAAACCGCTGGCCGCCAGGGCCAGCAGAGAGCGCAGAAAGTGCGAGCGTCGGACCATGGTGAAATGTCTCCTTGTTGTGGTCAGTCATCATACAACTAGGTATTTTTGAACGCCAAGACATTTCTTCTAAGGGTAAGCACGGGTCGCAGCCGGCCCCCAGTCTTTGGCTTGCGCCTATTCAATCTATGAAATTGGCTTCAAACCCAATACCAAAGCTCTCTTCAAGCTATCACTTTTAAGCTTTTCCAAGTGTTCGGCGCAGCGAAGACACAGTGGCAGCCGCATGCCGCAGGCAGCCAGCCGCTGCGGTCAGCCTCTTCCATCAAGCGCCCGCCCGGACCAGGCTCTCGGGGTCTCAGGGTCAGGACTCTGCGCTCAGGCTCAGGCGCTGGGCCAGGCGCAGACGCTCGCGCGAGTTGGTCAGATGGATGCGCATGGCGGCGCGGGCCGAATCGGCATCCTGGCGCGCGATGGCGGCATAGATCTCCTCGTGCTCACGGTTCACACGACGCAGATAGTCGGGGTCGCGTGCCGGCGTATGCATGGAGGAGATGCGATTGCGCGGAATCAGCAGCGTGCCGAAGTGCTGCAGGATGTCCTGGAAATACCGGTTGCCAGTGGCCTGCGCGATGCTCAGATGAAAGGCCAGATCGTGCTCGACAGTGTCGTGCCCCAGGGCGAAATGATGTTCGAACTCCTGCAGGGCCTCGCTCATGACCTGCAGATGGGCTTCGCTGCGGCGCTGGGCGGCCAGACCTGCAGCCTCGGTTTCCAGGCTGATGCGCAGCTCCAGCACGGCCAGCACGTCGACGGACTCGCTGAGCTCGCGCGCGCTGAGCATGGGGCTTGCGCTCTGGCGCGCCGGCAGCACGAAAGTGCCTATGCCATGGCGAGTCTCGACCAGCCCGGCAGCCTGCAATTTGGACAGCGCCTCGCGCACCACGGTGCGGCTGACGTCGTAGCTGCGCACGAGTTCGGACTCGGTGGGCAGCTTGTCGCCCTCATGCAGCAGGCCCTGGCGGATCTTGTGCTCGAACTCCTCGGACAACAGATTCGCCAGACTGCGGCTGCCCTTGCTGGTTTTGCTGCGCAGGGCGTACCCCTCCGTCAGCGGCAAAGACGGGGTTGATTGGGGTAATTCCGATGTCTGGGTACTCATAAGCCTGATGATAATGGCTTTCAGTTGTACGACAACATACCACACAAACTCCCTCTTTCAACTTCGGGCCGCAGCTCCTGCGCCGCATCAGTCATCTCAAGATGAGCACCTCTCACCAGATCCGCCACATCCGCATCACGCCGATTGCCTTCCGTGATCCGCCGCTGCTCAACGCCGCCGGCATTCACGAACCCTGGGCGCTGCGCTCCATCATCGAGATCGAAACCGCTTCCGGCCTGGTCGGCATCAACGAGAGCTATGGCGACCAGCCCATGCTGGATGCGCTGGCCAAGACCGCACCTGCCTTGGTCGGGCTCTCGCCCTGGGCGCTCAATGAAATGGAAGCCCGCGTCGCCGCCCTGGTCACTCCGCCCCAGCTCACGGCCTCGGAATTTCTGGGTCAGCAGGTCTCGCTGGCACCTGGCACCCATGTCTCCAAGACCGTGGCCAAGGTGGTCAGCGCCTTCGAAGTCGCCATGCTGGACTTGCAGGGCCAGATGGCCGGGGCACCCATCGTCGACCTGCTGGGCGGACCCGCACGCGACCGCGTGCCCTACTCCGCCTACCTTTTCTACAAGTACGCCGAGCATGTGGGCCAGCCCTACGCACCCGACGCCTGGGGCGAGGCCCTGACGCCGGCCCAGTTGGTGGCCCAGGCCCGGCGCATGATCGACCAGTACGGCTTCCAGAGCATCAAGCTCAAGGCCGGCACGCTGCCGCCCAAGCAGGAGGCTGCCGGCATCCTGGCGCTGGCCGAGGCCTTCCCTGGCACACCACTGCGCATTGACCCGAATGGCAACTGGACCGTGGAGACCAGCCTGAAGATCGTGCAGCAGTTGCGCGGCGTGCTCGAGTACTACGAGGACCCGGCACCAGGCCTGGACGGCATGGCCGCCGTGGCTCGCGAGTGCGATGTGCCCCTGGCCACGAATATGGTGGTGACGGACTTTGCCGAGTTCCGCCGCAACGCCGACATGGGCTGCCCCGTGAAGATCGTGCTCAGCGACCACCATTACTGGGGCGGCCTGCGCGCCACACAGCGCCTGTCCACGCTGTGCCGCACCTTCGACCTGGGCCTGTCCATGCACAGCAACTCCCATCTGGGCGTGAGCCTGGTGGCCATGACTCATCTGTGCGCCAGCGTGCCCCTGCTGACCTATGCCTGCGACACCCACTATCCGTGGCAGGACGAGGAAGTCGTCGAGGGCGGGCGCCTGCAGTTCGAGCAGGGCAGCCTGCGCGTGCCCACCACGCCCGGCCTGGGCGTGACCCTGGACCGCGCAGCCTTGGCCCGTCTGCACGACAACTATCTGCATTGCGGCATCCGCAACCGCGACGACCTTGGACAGATGCGCAAATACGACCCGGAATTCACCGGCAAGCAACCGCGCTTCTGAATTCCAGCCCCTGCACAGGAAGACCGAACAGAGCCCACATCCAGCCCAAGCCGAGCTGGTCCGATCGCACCCCTTTGCACAGCGCAAAAAGACGCTTTTCAACCGGAGACAACCATCATGCAACGCCGCACCCTGCTTCAATCCATCCTTGCCGCCAGCTCCCTGCTGCTGGGCGCATCCCTTGTCGCCGCACCCGCACTGGCACAAGGCAACTGGCCCACTGGCAAGCCCATCACCTATCTGGTGCCGTTCCCCCCCGGCGGCAATACCGACACCCTGGCACGCGTGATTGCGCAGCCGCTGAGCAAGGCCCTGGGCACGCCCGTGGTCATCGAGAACAAGGGCGGCGCCGGCGGCAGCGTGGGCTCGGCGCTGGCGGCACGCGCCCCGGCCGACGGCTACACCATTCTGGGCGGCACCATCAGCTCGCACGCCATCAATGTCAGCCTGTACTCCAAGCTGGACTACGACCCGATCAAGTCCTTCACGCCCGTCGCCATGCTCGGCTCCGGCCCTCTGGTGCTGGTGGTGCCCGCCTCCAGCCCCTACAAGACTCTGGCCGACGTACTGGCCGGCAGCAAGGCCAAGGCCTCGTCGGGCGGTCTGACCTCTGCCTCCCCGGGCAACGGCACCTCCAACCACATGGCGCTGGAACTGCTGGCCTACCAGAGCGGCGTGAAGTTCACCCATGTGCCCTACAAGGGCAGCGGCCCCGCCGTGCAGGATGTCATGGGAGGACAGGTGGACATGATGTTCGACACTGCCTTGGTCGTCGGCCCGCACATCCAGTCCGGCAAGCTGCGCCCCATCGCCGTGAGCAGCTCCAAGCGCCTGGAATCGCTGCCCGATGTACCCACGATTGCGGAAGCCGGCGAGAAGGGTTTCGACATGGGCTCCTGGCAGGCCGTTTTCGCCCCTGCAGGCACGCCCAAGCCCATCGTGGACCGCCTGCATGCCGAAATCCTGAAGATCGTCGCCACCCCCGAAGTCCAGGCCCGCCTCAAGAACTTCGGCATGCTGTCGTCGAACATGAGCACCGTCGAACTGGCCGATTATCAGAAGGCCGAAGTGAGCAAGTGGGCCAAGGTGATCAAGTCTGCTGGAATAAAGGCTGAGTAAATAAAGCACCCCCTGAGCGGCTTGCGCCGCTTCCCCCTCGTTGCACGGCGCCTCTCTACTTGCTTCGCAAGGGAGGGGGACGACACCCTCGGTACGGGGCGGCCCTTCCTCGGTGTCCATCGCCTTGGGCTGCGCCTGTTGCGTGGGCTGTGCCGCTTGCTTGGGCGGGCTGTGCCCAGCGGACAGCGATAAGAAACTGAAAAGACATTGTCATGAGTACCCCACTTCCGCTTTCCATCAGCATGCATCCGGCCGACAACGTAGCCATCGTGGCCAATGACGGGGGGTTGCCTGCGGGCACGGTGATGCCCGGGGGGATGGTGCTGGTCGACAAGGTACCGCAGGCGCACAAAGTGGCGCTGGTGGACATTCCCGAGGGCGGTGCGGTGCGCCGCTACAACGTGATCATCGGCTATGCGCTCAAGCCCATTGCCGCCGGCAGTTGGGTGCATGAGCGCTTGCTGCAGATGCCCGAGGCTCGCTCGCTTGAGGGCCTGCCCATCGCCACCGTCAAGCCGCCCGCGCTGGAGCCGCTGGCAGGCTATACCTTCGAGGGCTACCGCAATGCGGACGGCACGGTGGGCACGCGCAACATCCTGGCCATCACCACCACGGTGCAATGCGTGGCCGGGGTGCTCGACTTTGCGGTGCGCCGCATCAAGTCCGAGCTGCTGCCCCGCTACCCTCATGTGGACGACGTGGTGGGTCTGGAGCACAGCTACGGCTGCGGCGTGGCCATCGATGCCGTAGGAGCCGAGATACCGCAGCGCACGCTGCGCAATATCAGCCGCAACCCGAACTTCGGCGGCGAGGTCATGGTGGTCAGCCTGGGCTGTGAAAAGCTGCAACCCGAGCGCCTGCTGCCGCCGGGCAGCTTTCCCATCGTCGACGAGCGTGAAACCGAACTGGACGTGGTCTGTCTGCAGGACGAGGCCCATGTGGGCTTTATGTCCATGATCGACTCCATCATGCGCCAGGCCGAGCAGCATCTGCGCCGCCTCGACGCCCGCCGCCGCGAGACAGTGCCTGCCAGCGCCCTGGTGGTGGGAGTCCAATGCGGGGGCAGCGACGCCTTCAGCGGCGTCACCGCCAACCCGGCCGTGGGCTTTTGCACCGACCTGCTGGTACGCGCGGGCGCCACCGTGATGTTCAGCGAGGTGACCGAGGTGCGCGACGGCATCGACCAGCTCACATCACGCGCTGCAAGCCCCGAAGTGGCCGAAGCCATGATCGAGGAAATGGCCTGGTACGACGCCTACCTGGACAAGGGCAAGGTGGACCGCAGCGCCAACACCACGCCCGGCAATAAAAAAGGCGGATTGTCGAACATTGTTGAAAAGGCCATGGGCTCCATCATCAAGAGCGGGACAGCCCCCATCACCGGCGTGCTGTCGCCGGGTCAGCGGCTGGCCGATCGCGACATCAGTCAGGGCCTGGTCTATGCGGCCACGCCGGCCAGCGACTTCATCTGCGGCACGCTGCAGCTGGCAGCGGGCATGAACCTGCATGTCTTCACCACGGGCCGCGGCACGCCTTACGGTCTGGCTCAGGTGCCGGTGATCAAGGTGGCCACGCGCAGCGACCTGGCGCGCCGCTGGCACGATCTGATGGATATCAACGCCGGGCGCATTGCCGACGGCGAGGCCACGATCGAAGACATCGGCTGGGAAATGTTCAGGCTGATGCTCGATGTCGCCAGCGGCCGCAAAAAGACCTGGGCCGAGCATTGGCAGTTGCATAACGCGCTGGTGCTGTTCAACCCGGCTCCGGTGACCTGAATCCGTACGGCGCCCTCACCTCGAGAGCGCTCTCGAATCCAGAGCGCTTGGAAAAGCCGCCATCAGGGCACAGACAGAATCACCAGAAACGCTGCCATATGGCAGCGTTTCTGGTTTGCGCATGCTCCCTCAGCCCTGCATGGAGCCCGTCTTCAGATAGCGCTGATGCCAGGCATAAGCCTGATCGAGCAAATGTGGCGTGTGCTTGCCCGGTGCATCGCGCAGCGCGCGCTCCAGATACTCGCTCATCGCCGCCTTGTAGTCGGGGTGCACGCATTTCTCGATGATCAGACGTGCGCGCTGCACCGGTGCCAGGCCGCGCAGATCGGCCAGACCCTGCTCGGTCACGATGACCTGCACGTCATGCTCGGTGTGATCGACATGGGAGACCATGGGCACGATACAGCTGATCTTGCCGCCCTTGGCCGTGGAAGGTGTCATGAAGATCGACAGATAGGCGTTGCGCGCAAAGTCACCGCTGCCGCCAATGCCGTTCATGATGGACGAGCCCATGACATGCGTGCTGTTGACGTTGCCGTACATATCGGCCTCGATCAGCGCGTTCATCGAAATCAAACCCATGCGACGGATCAGCTCGGGGTGGTTCGATATCTCCTGCGGGCGCAGCATGATGCGCTGGCGGTAATAGTCGATATTGGCCAGAAAGCGCTCCATGGCCGCCGGGCTCAGCGCCAGCGAGGTGGTCGATGCGGTATCGAGCTTGCCCGACTCCAGCATGTCCAGCATGCCGTCCTGCAGCACCTCGGTATAGGCGTTCAGGTGGTCGAACGGGCCGTTGTTCAGTCCCGCCAGCACGGCGTTGGCGATATTGCCAACGCCCGACTGCAGCGGTAGCAACTCGGGCGGCAGGCGGCCCACTTTTACCTCGTTCTGCAAAAAATCGATGATGTTCTCGGCAATGCGCATGGAGCCCTCATCGGGTGCCGTGAACGCTGCCAGCCTGTCACGCTGGGCCGTTGGCACCACGGCAATCACCTTGCTCAGATCGCAATGCAGATAGGGCTCGCCAATGCGATCGAACGGATGCTCCATGAGTATGGGCTTGCGCTTTGGGGGCACGGCCGCACCGTAGTAAATGTCGTGCATGCCCTCGAGCTCGGCAGGCTGGGCGCTGTTGACTTCGAGAATGACTTTGTCGGCCTGTTCCAGCCAGGTCTTGTTGTTGCCCACCGAGGTCGATGGAATCAGGCGGCCATCGGGCAAAACACCCGCCACCTCGATCACCGCCACGTCAAGATGGCCGAGGAAGCCGAACCACACATGCTGCGCCACATGGGACAGATGGATGTCCACATACTGCATGCGCCCCTCGTTGATCTCCTTGCGCACCGTGGGGTCCGACTGGTAGGGCAGACGGCGTTCAATGCCATGCACCTTGGCCAGTGCGCCATCGAGTTCGGGTGAGGTCGAAGCTCCCGTCCATAGACTGATGCGGAAGTTTCCGCCATTGGCGTTCTGCGCTTCGATCCGGCGTGCCAATGCCTGAGGCACGGCCTTAGGTGCGCCAGCGGGTGTGAAGCCGCTCATGCCCAGTGTCATGCCGGATTGAATCAGGCCGGCGGCCTGGTCAGCCGTCATGATGCGTTCGCGCAAGACAGGGCAAAGCACGCGATCTGCAGGAGATGCGGTGGAAAAGGAAGTCTGCATGTAATGTGTCTCGTCCTGCCAGCCTTCTTGAAGAGGGATGGTATTTTTTTGTAGTTGAAGAGTTGCACTTTGACTGGTGCAAACCCGGATTGAACTACGACACACAGAGAGTCGCCAAGCGTAGTTGACTAGAGAAAACCCCGATGCGCTTTCTTGAAAGAAGCCAACGAAATTGGATTCATAACTCAAAAAAGTGAGCATCTATCGCTCACCGGATAAAGGATGAAAACTTGAAACCGCTGAAATCAACCACCATGGCAGAGTTGCCAGAATGCAGGCGGAAATTACAAAATATTTGCCTGTACTCACTGCCAGCAGACATAGGCTGACAAAACCACCATGGTTCAGCAACCAGAATTCGACACATGGCTTTTGATACCTCCGGCTGGCAGCACAAGCTGCGACGCCTCGCCCACCCCCTGCAACCGCTGATCGACTCCGTACAACTCTGGCTGCAGGCCGACGGTCTGCGCATGAGTGCCGCCATGTCGTTTTACGGCATGCTGAGCCTGGCTCCGCTGTTGCTGGCCGTCGTGGGGCTGCTGGGCTGGTGGCTGGATCGCAGCTATGTGGAAAGCACCTTGATCAGCCAGATACAGAGCGTGGTCGGGGAACGTGCGGCACAGGTCGTCAAGAGCGCTCTGGCCAGCGCCCAGAATGCCAATCAGGGCTCGCTCGCGTCCGTGCTCGGTCTGGTGATGATGCTCTCGGGCGCCACGGGCGTGTTTGTGGAGCTGCAGGCTTCGCTGGACAAGCTCTGGTCCATGGGCGAAGAGTCTCGCCCGCAGGAAAACAAGCCCTGGTGGAGCATGGCCATCTCCCGTCTCTGGGGTTTGAGCTATGTCGTGGGCCTGGGCTTTTTGCTGCTGGTGTCCATGGTGCTTTCAACCGCCATCCAGATGATCACCAAATGGGCCAATGACGAGCTGCAGCTTGTGCCGCTGGGCCCGTTGATGGGGCTGATCAACGAGGGCCTGTCCTTTAGCATCGCGGTGCTGCTGTTCTGGGGTCTGATGCGCATGGGTAGCAGCATCAAACCCGTCACCAAATACCTGCTGCTGGGCTCGCTGACGGGAGCAGCCCTGTTCACCATCGGAAAACAGGCCCTGGCCTGGTACCTGTCCACCGCCGCCGTGGTCTCGGCCTATGGCGCAGCCGGCTCGCTGGTGGTGGTGCTGATGTGGTTTTATTTCACCTCGGCCATCCTGCTGTTCTCGGCCGCCACGGCCAAGGCCTGCAGCAAGTCCAAGCTCAAGCTGCGCATGCCTTTCACCTCACCCAAGCTGTCCAGCCCTCGCCTTATGGATCTGGAGCGACTGCCAAAGAACGCGGGGGAGGGCATATAAGTTGGTCAAGAGCGCTTTCTGGATAAGCACTGGCAGCCATTAGTAGATGCACAGATTAGTTAGCAAAAGCCAATGACCCATCAACAGGAGGAGCAATGGGCTGCGTATCGTGCAAGGAGTCCAGTGGCACCATGTGGCTCCAGTTAAACACTTGAATCGGCGCACTGCTACTGGGATTTCGCAGATTTTTTGCGGAGTTGATCCAAGGACTTGAGACACCCAGCCAATTTCCGAACAAATGTAAGAAATCAAATCCACTCAAAGGAACTTCAACCTTTTTCGCTTGCTTCTGCTTGGACGAAATGAAGAACAAAGGAGTGTCATAGGCCTCTCTGACTTGAGGCTGCACATAAATATTCTTTGTCGGCAGGTGAAAACTATCCATCAGCTTTTCTGTTTCGCTCATCGGAGAGACGCGTAAGGAATGATCACTCACATAGAGGACTTCATAGTCTTCGGAGTAATTGGCCAGCAACTCGGTTAGAGCTTGCATGAACAGATCAAGCTTCTGCAAACTGGTCAGATAACAGTCAATATGACGACCATGACCTGCACGCAATTTCACAGGCATGTCAGGTACGCGTGAACAGGCATGCGGGTGCGAACCCAGCATGTGGAGAAAGACCATAGAGTCTTGTGGCAACGCTTTTGGCTGCTCAAGTTTGTCGCGCAAGTAATTCAGCAAAGCGAAATCATCTTTCGCCGGCTCAATGACAGGCATTTTGTCCAGAAATCGGTGCTGGTCCGCCTGATGAGCCATTCGCGCCACGTTGGAATCATTCGGTCCCATGCTTCGCTGATTCGAAACCCAAAGTGTTGAATAGCCTGCTGCTTTAGCCAGCGCCACCACGTTGCGGTTCAGATCAAACTCACCATCGGACGAGCGGGAATGAGTCAGGGTCCGGCTCAAACTGGTCACCGTATTGGGTGCAGGCGAGTAGTAATGAGTAAATGCCGTCACCTTAGGCGAAGCCGCAAGAAAAGGCGTCGTAGCCCAAGGGCTTCCCATTAGCGACAAATATCGCTTGCTGACACTTTCCCCCACCACCAGAACCTTCAAGCTGCGGTTGTGCTTGATTTCCTGAATTTCCCAATCCACAGATTTCAGAATTTCTCCGACCACCGGCTTTTCTTTGATATATTTTTTATAGGCTACGCCGCAGTGGTACGTGAACAATCCAAAAACATTGACTATCAGAAGAAAAATCCAGAGGCTTTTCTTGAAAACCAGCGATTTATCGTACGATTTTTCGAGCAACACAAATCGATGCACAAAAAGCAAAATAATCGTTAGAACCGAGAGCAGGCAATCTCTCCAATTAAGGTTGGCGAGGAACTCCAGGCTTTCACTGGCATTCGTCTCCAAAGCCGATGCCACCAGACTCATGTTCGGTGCGCCGTAATCGATACCAACACCCAAAGCCATAAACAAAGCAAAGCACAGAGCTATGAAAAAGACTGCTGTGCATTCCCACCTTCTGCGTAAGCTGTAAAAAAACAAGGCTCCGGTCGACAGCATAAAAAATACGCTTCTTGCGACGTCTCCCGCATCTTCGAGGTGCCCGTATCCAAGACCATAAACCAGCAAGCATGCTATAGCCGCCGAAATAAATATTTTTGTTGATTGAAGCATTAAAAATAAAAAAGCCTGCGCATCCGCAGGCTTGCATTAGTCGCGTTACAGACTGTTATTTTTCCACAAATGCGCGTTCGATGACGAAGTCGCCTGGTGTGGTGGTATTGCCTTCCTTGAAACCGCGCTTTTCCAGCAGTTCCTTGAGTTCGGACAGCATGGCGGGGCTGCCGCACAGCATGACGCGATCAGTCTCGGGATTCAGATCGGGCAGACCCAGATTCTGCGGGAAGGTGCCGTTGTTGATCTGTGCCGAGATACGGCCCTGATTGCGGAAGGGCTCGCGCGTCACCGTGGGGTAGTAATGCAGCTTGCCCTTGACGATATCGCCGAGGAATTCATGTTCGGGCAATTCCTTCTCGAACAGCTCCTGATAGGCCAGCTCCTGCACCTGACGCACGCCATGCACCACGACCACGTTGTCGAAACGCTCATAGGTCTCGGGGTCGCGCGCCACGGCCAGCCAGGGAGCCAGGCCGGTGCCCGTGCCGATCAGATACAGATTCTTGCCGGGCAGCAGATAGTCGATCAGCAGCGTGCCTGTGGGCTTCTTGCCCACGATGATGGTGTCACCCACCTGGATGTTCTGCAGCTTGGAGGTCAGAGGGCCTTCGGGTACCTTGATGGACAGGAACTCCAGATGCTCTTCGTAGTTGGGGCTGGCGATGGAGTAGGCGCGCAGCAGGTTCTTGCCATCCACCTTCAGGCCGATCATGGTGAAGTGACCGTTGGAAAAGCGCAGCGATGTGTCGCGGGTGGTGGTGAAGGAGAAAAGACGGTCGGTCCAGTGGTGGACGGACAGCACGCGTTCTTCAAGAAAAGCACTCATGATTCGTCTGAAATAAAAACTCGAAGCAGAAAACCTGCGCGGCAAATGCTGGGCGGTGGCGGGGCACTGCAGGTCAGGGCTGCTAGCGCGTTGGCTGCCGGTTGCCAAGCGGGACAAGACCTATATTGTCCGGCAATTGCACAGAAACGGGTGAATCACACATGAATGTCTTGAGATCGAATAGTGATAAGCAGAATGAAGCGCTCAGATACCGCCCGATCGCCGAAAAACTGTCTCACCCATCTTGACGCAGGGAAAACGCTGCTCTAGGATCATTTCCCACGCGCTTTGAACAAGCGCTTTATTTGTCTATATAAATGCTCAAATTGAGCATTAGTGATTGCGGCGACCCAGTACCTCAGACCATGGTCGCCCACCTAGCACCGAGGAGAATGACAATGCAGCTGCGCTGGTCCCTGCCCCTGCTGACACTGGCCGCCTTGCCCGCCTGGGCACAGGGCGTGATCAAGATTGGCGAAATCAACAGCTACAAGGCTCAACCCGCGTTTCTGGAGCCCTACAAGAAGGGCATGGAACTGGCGGTGGAGCAGGTCAATGCCGCAGGCGGCATTGCCGGCAAGAAGCTGCAGCTCATCGTGCGCGACGACAACGCCACGCCGGGCGATGCCGTGCGTGCCGCCGAAGAGCTCTACACGCGCGAAAAAATCGATGTGCTCACGGGCAGTTTTCTCTCGCATGTGGGCCTGGCACTGACCGATTACGCCAAGCAGAAAAAGCGCTTTTTCCTCGCCTCCGAACCCCTGACCGACAAGATCGTCTGGGCCGACGGCAATCACTACACCTACCGTCTGCGCGGCTCCACCTATATGCAGACCGCCATGCTGGTGGAGGAAGCGCTCAAGCTCAAGAAGAAGCGATGGGCCATCGTCTACCCCAACTACGAATACGGTCAGTCTGCGATTGCCACCTTCAAGACGCTGATGAAGGCCAGGCAGCCCGATATCGAGTTTGTGGCCGAGCAGGCACCTGCGCTGGGCAAGATCGATGCCGGCTCCGTCGTGCAGGCGCTCGCTGATGCCAAGCCCGATGCCATCTTCAACGTGCTGTTCGCCACCGACCTGGGCAAGTTCGTGCGCGAAGGCAATACACGCGGCCTGTTCAAGGGCCGCGAAGTCGTGGGCCTGCTGACGGCCGAGCCCGAATACCTGGACCCGCTCAAGAGGGAAGCGCCTATCGGCTGGACCGTGACCGGCTACCCCTGGTATTCCATCAACACCCCCGAACACGCAGCCTTCCTCAAGGCCTATCAGGCCAGGTTCAAGGACTACCCACGCCTGGGCACCATCGTGGGCTACAACGCCATCCAGTCGATTGCTGCGGGCCTGCGCAAGACCAAGGGCGACCCCGACACCGAGAAACTGATTGCGGCCTTCAAGGGCCTGGAAGTCGCCACGCCTTTCGGCCCCATCACCTACCGCGCCCAGGACAACCAGTCCACCATGGGTGCCTATATCGGCAAGACCGCCTATGACGAGAAACTGGGGCGCGGCGTACTGGTCAACTACCACTACGCCGACGGCAAGAACTATCAACCCACGGACGAGGAAGTGAAGAAGCTGCGCCCAGCGACAGCGAACTGATTTCGCTTCAGCGAAAATACCAGGCCACCTGCACTGCCGCAGGTGGCTTTTTCATCTCCGCAAACACTATGTCGAGCTTCAGGAGCTACGCAGCATGAGTGCATCCGGCCTGCTGGCCCAGTTGCTCAACGGTCTGGCCAGCGCATCGTCGTTATTCCTGGTCTCCGTCGGGCTGTCGCTGATCTTTGGTGTCACGCGCACCATCAACTTTGCCCATGGCTCGTTCTATATGCTGGGCGCCTTCATGGCGTACAGCAGCGTGGATCTGCTTTCGCCCCATATCGGCTTCTGGCCTGCCTTGCTGCTCGCGCCGCTGGCCTGCGGCCTGCTGGGTGCACTGACGGAGATGCTGCTGCTGCGCCGCATCTACAAGGCACCCGAGCTGTTCCAGCTGCTGGCCACGTTTGCGCTGGTACTGGTCATCAAGGATGCGACGCTGTGGCTGTGGGGCCCCGAAGAACTGTTCGGCCCGCGCGCGGCGGGGCTGGAAGGCTCGGTCGAAATTCTGGGCCGCCAGTTCCCCACTTACGATCTGTTTTTGATCGCTGTAGGCCCTTGCGTGCTTGTGGGCCTGACGCTTTTATTGACCCAAACCCGCTTCGGCACGCTGGTGCGCGCGGCCACACAGGACCGTGAGATGGTGGGAGCTTTGGGCGTCAACCAGGCCTGGCTGTTCACCGCCGTGTTTGCCCTGGGCACGCTGCTGGCAGGTCTGGGCGGTGCGCTGCAGCTGCCGCGCGAACCTGCCAGCCTGGAAATGGACATGCTGACCATTGGCGCCGCGTTTGTGGTGGTCGTCGTCGGCGGCATGGGCAGCATACCCGGCGCCTTTGTTGCGGCACTGCTGGTGGCCGAGCTCAAGGCCGTTTGCATCTGGCTGGGCGCGCAGGAGATTGCGGGCTTGGAGATCTCGTTCTCCAAGCTCACGCTGGTGGTGGAGTTCCTGGTCATGGCCGTGGTGCTGGTCTGGCGCCCCTGGGGCCTGCTGGGCAAGCCCCAGGCGCTGGCACGCAGCGCTGGCGAGCCCGAACAGCCGCTGCGCGCTGCGGGCAGAGGTGCATCTTCGGCATGGGCGGCCTTGCTGGCCATGCTGGTGCTGTTTCCGCTGGTCGCCGGAGAGTCCGGCAGCTACGCCTCCGTGCTGCTGACCGATATCTTTGTCGCCGCCTTGTTTGCCGCCAGCCTGCATTTCATCCTCGGACCCGGTGGCATGCACTCCTTCGGTCATGCGGCCTACTTTGGCCTCGGTGCCTACGGCGCGGCCCTGCTGGTGCGTACGCTGGATCTGCCCATGGAAGCCGCGCTGCTGCTCGGTCCTCTGGCCGCCGCTGCGGGCGCCCTTCTCTATGGCTGGTTCTGCGTGCGGCTGTCGGGTGTCTATCTGACCATGCTGACGCTGGCGTTTGCGCAGATCAGCTGGGCCATCGTCTTTCAGTGGGATGACTTCACGGGCGGCAGCAACGGCCTGACTGGCGTCTGGCCCCCCGAATGGGCATCGCAGGGCCCGGCGTTCTACTGGCTGGCTCTGGGCCTCTGCGCGCTGGGCATATACCTGCTGCGCCGTCTGCTGTTTTCTCCTCTGGGTTATGCGCTGCGCGCCTCGCGCGACTCGGCGCTGCGTGCCGATGCCATCGGTATCGATGTGCGCCGCGTGCAGTGGACGGCGTTCGTGATCGCCGGGCTGTTCGCCGGCCTGGCCGGGGCGCTGTTTGCCTTCAGCAAGGGCGGCGTTGCGCCTGACGCGATGTCGGTCACCCAATCGGTCGATGCGCTGGTCATGGTGCTGCTGGGCGGCGTGCAGACGCTGGCCGGCCCCCTGGTCGGCGCAGCAGCCTTCACCTGGCTGCACGACACCGTGGCACGCAACACCGAATACTGGCGCGCGTTGATGGGAGCGACCATGCTGATTCTGGTGCTGCTGGCCCCCCAGGGCATTGCCGGGTACGCGCAGATGCTGTGGGCCAGGCTCGCTCCTAAGCAAGCAGCGGGAGGCCGCGCATGAGCCTGCTGCAAGTAAAGAACATCAGCAAGGCCTTCGGCGGTGTGCAGGCCGTGCAGAACGTCTCGTTCAGCCTGCAGGCCGGCGAGCTGCTGGCCTTGATCGGTCCCAACGGCGCGGGCAAGAGCACCACCTTCAACATGGTGGGTGGGCAGTTACCGCCCGACAGCGGCCAGGTGCTGCTGAACGGCCAGGCCATCACCGGCCTGCCGCCGCGCGCCATCTGGCGCAAGGGCGTGGGACGCACTTTCCAGATTGCACAGACTTTTGCCTCGCTCAGCGTGACGGAAAACGTGCAGATGGCGCTGCTGTCGGCCGATCGCAAAATCTTCAGTTGGTGGCCGCGTGCCGCCAGCCACCGCCGTGCCGACGCCCTGGCCCTGCTGGAGCAGGTGGGCATGCAGGCCCAGGCCGATCGCCCCTGCAGCGCCCTGGCCTATGGCGATGTGAAACGAGTGGAGCTGGCCATGGCGCTGGCCCATGAGCCGCTGCTGCTGCTCATGGACGAACCCACGGCCGGCATGGCCCCAGGCGAGCGTGTGGCCCTGATGCAGCTGACGCGCCAGCTTGCGCAGCAGCGCCGCATGGGCGTGCTGTTTACCGAGCACAGCATGGATGTGGTTTTCGGACAGGCCGACAGTGTGGCCGTGCTGGTGCGCGGCCAGTTGCTGGCCGAAGGTACGCCGCAGGCCATTCGCGACGACGCGCGCGTGCAGCAGGCCTACCTCGGCACCGGCCTCGTTCTTGAAAAACAGCAATGAATCAAATGCATAGCAACCAGCTCTTGATGGATAAGGGCAAGAGCCCAAAATTGCTTGAAATCCAGAACCTCAATGCCTGGTATGGCGCAGCCCATATCCTGCATGAGGTATCGCTGGCCGTGGGACGCGGCGAGGTCGTGGCACTGATGGGGCGCAATGGAGCGGGCAAGTCCACCACGCTCAAGAGCATTGCCGCCCTGGTGCCGCGCCGCGAAGGCAGTATTCGCTTCATGGGAGAGGCGATAGAGAAAAAAGCCTCGCACCAGATCGCACAGCGCGGCCTGGGCTATGTGCCCGAGGACCGCCGCATCTTCACCGAACTGACGGTGCTGGAAAACCTGGAGGTCGGCAAGCAAAAACCACGCCGCTGGCCCGATGGACAGGCCGTGCCGCACTGGACGCCCGAAAAACTGTTTGCGCTTTTCCCCAACCTGGGCGAGATGCCCGAGCGACTTGGCGGACGCATGAGCGGTGGCGAGCAACAGATGCTGAGCGTGGCCCGCACGCTGATGGGCCAGCCCTGCCTGGTGCTGCTGGACGAGCCCTCCGAGGGGGTTGCTCCACTGATCGTCGAGCAGATGGCGCGCACGATTCTGGAGCTGAAGGCACAGGGCATTGGCATCTTGCTCAGCGAGCAGAACCTGCCGTTTGCCGAGGTCGTGGCCGACCGGGCCTATGTGCTGGAAAAAGGCCAGATCGTGCACGCAGCCAGCATGGCCGAACTGGCTGGCGACAAGGCCGTGCGCCAGCAATATCTGGGCGTTTGACAGCCAAGGTTCAGCGCGTCGACAGCAAGGGCGTCAGCGCGCGCAGCCGGCTGGAGCGCGACAGGCTGCTCGGCAGCAGATAACGGCCGCCCAGAATCGGCAGTTCCACCTCGGTAAATACCACCTCGAGATCCGCACCGCTTTGCAACCAGGCCCGCCAGACCAAGGTGGTGCAGTAGATGCCCTGGCCCGAGCCCAGCAACTGAAACGGCTGGCCCTGCTGGGCCATGGCCCAGGCCACGGCCCGCTCACGCGCCCCAGGGTCTGCCGTGACCTGGTACAGGCGATAGGCGTGGGCGCGCCGAACGTCCAGAAAGAAGTCCAGCGAATCCAGCACCACGGCATCGGGCTGACCCTCACGTTCGGAGGGCGTGGCATGCAGCACCTGCCACTGGCCGGGCCGTCCGACCAACATGCCCACATGGCTGAAGTCACCACCGTCCACGGCTTGCACCAGTTGGCTGACGTTCTCCGTACCCCGGCGAAAGATCAGATCGCCGGGCGCAGCCTGCGGCGGCAACGGCGGCATGGCAAAAGCCAGGCCCTCACAGCAGGCACACACTGCGATACCAGCGGCCGTTGCCAGCCGCGCAAGCATCACAGCCGCACTTTCCAGACACCTTCTTCCTGGACCAGATTGATGCGCTCGCGGCGGGTGCTGCCATCGCGATAGCTGACCAGCACCCTGAGCTTGAGGACCTGCTCCTCCTCGGACATTTTTCTTTCCACCACCTCCACCTTGGCCAGGCCGCCCTTGGAGTCGATCATTCCCTTGGCACCTGCCAGCAGGCGGCGCAGCTTGTACTCAAAACTCGCCAGCTGCTCACTGGAAATATTGCGTGCCGAGACCAGGGCAATGCAGGCGTCGAAATCACCGGCCGCAACCAGCGCGTAAAAGCGCTCGATCAGCTCATCCTGACTTTGTTCGGGGGTGATCGTGGCACAGGCCGACAGGCCCAGAGCCAGAGACAGCGAGAAGAAAAGATGCAGACAGCAACGGCGGGAAAATGAGACAGAAGCAGACACGGACCGGGCAAAGCAAAAACAAGGAAGGCCGCAGTGTAGTCGCCACAGCGGCCCTGCTCCTGGGTGCTGTCAGTGCACCGGCTTATTCGACCACCACCGGGCTGAACTCCGGTGGCGCGCCGAAGTAGGCGCGCGGTGACGGCGGCTGCGCGCCATCGATGTCCTGCACGCCATACTGGCTGGCCAGTTCGGCCGTATAGAACACGCCCCCGGAGCGCTTTTCCAGGCAGTCGGCATCGGCATGCAAGGCCAGCACCACCCGGCCTATGAATTGCGGCGTTTCGGCGCTGTCGAAGCTGTCGCCGTACTTGTCGGGTTCGACCGCGCAGACGCGTTCGGAGCGTTCGGTCCTGACCAGGCCGGGCCAGAGCGAAACCACGCTTACGCCGGCAGGCTTGAAATCGTGGGCCATGTCGAAGCTCATCTTGTCCGAGCCGGCCTTTCCCGCGCCATACGCCGGCCCATGCATGTAGCAGCGGCTGCCGGCTGACGAGATATTGACCACCAGGCCGCGCGCCACGATCAGCAGGCCGGCCGCGCAATGGCTGGCCACGTAGGTGGAGCGCAGACCCACATCGAGCAGCCCGGTCATCTCCAGCGGCTTTTGCCAAAACGGGCCAGGCACGGTCAGGGGATCGGGAATCGCAATCGCACAGTTAACCAGAATGTCGAGCCGGCCATGCTCGCGGCGCACGCGCTCGAACAGTGCAGCCACCTGGGCATCATCGCCATGGTCACAGGCCACGGCAATGCCGTGGCCGCCGGCAGCCGTCACATCGGCAGCCGTCCTGCCCACCGTGCCGGGCAGCGGCGAGTCGCCCTCCTTCACGCTGCGCCCCGTCACATAGACGGTTGCCCCCGACGCACCCAGCGCCAGCGCCACCCCCCGGCCCACGCCACGGCTGGCCCCCGTCACCACACATACCAAAGCCTGGTTCATGCCGTTCCCCTGTTTCATGAAGCAGCCTGAATCTGAACCAGACGGCGGAGCCCGGCAACGTCCGATAAGACTAGGTGGTGCGCTGCATGCGCTGCTGGGCCCAGGCGTGGCGGGCCAGTGTCTGCTGCGCCAAATGGAGCACGGGCGCATCCACCATGCGGCCGTCCAGAACGCAGACCCCGCCGCCTGCCTCGGCCAGTGTCTGACGCAGGCGCTGCGCGTGGGCCACGGCGGCGGGGTCGGGGTCGAAAACGGCATGCAGCGGCTGCACCTGGGCCGGATGGATGCACAGCTTGCCGCCAAAGCCCATGCGCCGCGCGCGTGCCGCGTCCCGGGCCAGCCGCTCGGGGTTGCGCGTGTCCACCGTCACGCCGTCCACGGCCGCGCCAAGGCCGGCGCGGCGCGAGGCCAGGACCAGGGCCATGCGCATGGGCAGCAGCTCCTCTTCGTCCTGGCCGCAGGCCATGCCCGCATCGACCTGGAAGTCCAGATGGCCGAAGGCCAGCCGCACCACCTGGGGCGCGGCGGCCAGAGCATCGGCCACGTCCAGTCCGGCCACGCTCTCGATGAGGGGCAGCAAGGCCGCCTGCGCCCCCGCAGCCTGCGCCACTGCATGCAGGGTCTGGGCACGCTCGGCCTTGGAGACCACGGCACCGGCCACGCCCTGCTCCACCAGTTGCGCCAGCGCGCGCAGGTCCTCGGTATGCCAGGGCGAGCCTTCGGCGTTGATGCGCACCAGCAGGCGTGCGCGGGCCGGGCCTTCCAGCGCTTCCACGGCCTGTGCCAGCGCCTGGCGCGCGCCCTCCTTGTCGGCCGGGGCCACGGCGTCCTCCCAGTCGGCGATGACCATGTCGGCACCGCTGTCCAGGGCCTTTCCCAGGCGCTCAGGGCGCGTGGCGGGGACGAAGAGAAAGGAGGTGGCCTGTCGCGCCAGATCGTGCATGCGTATGTCCTTGCGGGATTGCTTATTCGGCCGAGACGCCGGCCGCCTTGATGACCTTGTCCCAGCGCGCGACCTCGGCCTGCAGGTGGGTGCGCAGGCCTTCGGGCGTGGCCTTCTCAGGCGAAACCAGGTCGGAGCTGAGCTCGGCGATGCGCTTTTTGACGTTCTCGTCCTTGATGGCCACGTTCAGCGCCTTGTTGATGGCCATGACCACGTCCCTGGGTGTGCCCTTGGGCGCATACATGCCGTGCCAGACCTTGACGTCGAAGCCTTTGAGGCCCTGCTCGTCCAGCGTGGGAATGTTGGGCAGGGACGACAGACGCTGAGGCGTGGTCACGCCGAAGACCTTGGCGCGCTGGCCGTCCTTGATCACGGGCACGGTCTGCGTGGTCTGGTCGCACAGCAGATCGACCTGCCCGCCCATGAGGTCGTTCATGGCGGGACCGGCCCCCTTGTAGGGCACGGTGGTGAGCTTGACGCCCGCCTGGTGCATGAACAGCATGCCGCACAGCTGGGAGACGGCGCCAATGCCGGCATTGGCCAGCGAGACCTTCTCCTGGTTCTTCTTCACGTAGTCCAGCAGCTCTGCAAAGTTGTTGGCCGGAAAGTCCTTGCGCGACAGCAGCGTCATGGGCACGTCCAGCACCTGGCCGATGTACTCGAAGTCCTTGAGCGGGTCATAGGGCAGCTTCTTGTACAGCGCGGGCGCCGTGGCCATGCCCATGTGGTGGATGAGGATGGTGTAGCCGTCCGCCTTGGCCTTGGCCACGCGGTTGGGCGCAATGGTGCCGCCCGCGCCCACGGTGTTTTCCACCAGCACGCTTTGGCCCAGCACCTGTCCCATGGGAATGGCCAGCAGGCGCGCCACCACATCGGTGGGGCCACCAGCGCTGTAGGGCACGACGAGGACGACGGGCTTCTCGGGCCAGGCCGCGGCCAGGGCTCCGGTGCTCGACCCTCCGGCGGCAAGGGCGCAGGCGGCGGTCGCTGCGTGAACAAGGCGGCGGCGGAAAGGGTTTGTGCTTTGCATGGTTTGTCTCCTGTGCACTTGGGTGGAAGCGGGAGGCGCTCTGTGACGGCACTTTTCCCGTGGGTCCGCCGGCCGGGGCCGGCGCGAAAACTCAGCCAAGCAGGCGCTGCACGCGCGGCCAGTGCGCGATCTGCCACAGCCGCGCTACAGCAGCCTGCGCGGGGTCGTCCTGCAGGGCTCCGCCATAGGCGATCAGGCGCAGCGCCTTGGCCGTGATCTCCTCGCGCGACAGCGTGTTGCCGGGGTCACCCTTGGGTTCGTCGACACGGCCCTTGAGCAAACGGCCATCCGTGGTCTGCACGCTGACCTTGCCTATCCAGCGCCGGGGATAGGCTGCGTCGACTTCGGCATCAAGCTCCATGCTCACCTTGTCGCGCAGCCCCACGGTTTCCTGTGCCAGATAGTCTCGATCGAACTCCGTCAGCCCCGCATGGCCGTGACGCGCCGCCAGCGCCAGCACCGTGCCCATGGAGAACTTGCTCTGGTGCACGGTGCTCGGCCTGACCACGGGGCCCAGCACATCGATGGCGCCCTGGTGCACATGGCAGGTGACCTGCGCCAGGTCGGCGGGCGCGAGGTCGTGCTGCTGCATGACCTGCAGCAGCGCATCGGCCGCAGGGTGGGTGTGACGGCAGGAGGCATGCCATTTGAACGATGTCTCGGCCGTGGCCCAGCGTGTGCCGATGCCATCCGTGAGGCGCGTGGGATCGGCGTCCGTGGACATGCCTGCCGCCAGGCCCTGCGGCCCGGTGAAGATGTCCTGCGCGCCCGTGAAGCCGTCCCGGGCCAGGTAGGCCGACATCAGGCCCGCAGCGGCCGCATGCGCGGTGTGCAGCTGCTTGCTGTCGGCGCCTGTGCGCAGGAATTCCCACAGCCCTGCCGACTGCGTTCCGGCCGAGCCAAAGGCATGCTGCATCTGCGCGGGCGTGAGGCCCAGCAGCCGGCCCACGGCGGCGGCTGCCGCCAGCGTGCCTGCCGTGGCCGTGGTGTGGAAGATGCGGTAGTGGCTGCGGCCCAGAAACTCACCCACGCGGATGCCGACCTCATAGCCGGCCACACAGGCGGCCATGAGCTCGACGCCGCTGGCACCAATGCTCTGGGCCACGGCCAGCGCGGGCGGGAAGACCACGGCGGCGGGATGGAAGACCGAGCCGTTGTGCACATCGTCCTGCTCTGCCACATGCGAGGCCGCGGCATTGGCCAGTGCCGCCATCATGGGCGAGCTGGTGTCGGCACGGCCCAGGATCTCGCAGGGCCCCTGCGCCGGTCCCTGGGACAGCGCAAAGCGCGTGATGCTCTGCACGGGGCGCGCGCCCTGGCCTGCCATAACCGAACCGAACCAGTCCACCCAAAGATCTTCGGTGCGCCGCCGCACCTCCTGCGGAATGTCCTCCCAGCACAGCGTGGCCGCGAACCGGGCCAGCGGATGAATGCTCACTTGGGTCTCGTTCTTCATGGAATCACTCCCGCGCATACGGTGCGCACAGCTTTCACAGAGTTGCTTCTTCGGCATACAGAGCACGGATGCGCTCGGCCGACCAGCCCAGCTCGGCCAGGATGACCTCGCTGTGCTCGCCTACGGCGGGCACCGCCTCCATGCGGTAGTCAAAGGCACTGTTGACGCCAGGCGGCAGCAGGGCCTGCACCGGCCCGGCCGGACTGTCCACACTGCACCAGCGCTGACGCGCGGCCAGTTGCGGATGGGCCCACAGGCCCGCCATGTCGTTGACGCGGGCGTTGGCGATACCTGCCGCGTCCAGCCGCTGCACGACCTGGGCCGCATCCAGCGCGTTGAACACATCCTGGATCAGCGCTCGCAGCTCCTCGCGGTTGGCGTTGCGGCGCGCGTTGCTGTCAAAGCGCGCATCGCCGGCCAGCGCTGGCTGCAGCAGCACCTGATCGCAGAAGGTCTTCCACTCGCGCTCGTTCTGCAGGCCCAGCATCACCGTGCCGCCATCACCCACGTCCTTGCCCGCCTCGAAGGGGCCATAGGGGTAGATGCTGGCATGCGATGCACCCGTGCGCGGCGGCGGCGGCGCGCCGTCCCAGGCGTAGTACATGGGGTAACCCATCCACTCGCCCAGCGCCTCCAGCATGGACACGTCGATGTGACTGCCCTCGCCCGTGCGCCCGCGCAGCAGCAGGGCCGACAGGATGTTGGTGTACGCATACATGCCGGCCGCGATGTCGGCCACCGAGATGCCCGCCTTGGAGGGCACATCGGGCGTGCCCGTGACCGAGAGAAACCCCGCCTCGCTCTGGATCAGCAGGTCGTAGGCCTTCTTGTCTCGGTAGGGGCCTTCTGCGCCGTAGCCGCTGATGTCGCAGACGATGAGTTGGGGGTTGTGGGCCTTCAGCACCTCCCAGGACAGTCCCATGCGCGCGGCCGCGCCCGGTGCCAGGTTCTGCACCAGCACATCGACGCCTTCGAGCAGCTGCATCAGCGCCTCCAGTGCGTCGGGCCGCTTGAGATCGAGCGCCAGGCTTTGCTTGCTGCGGTTGATCCAGGTGAAGTGCGAGGACTGGCCGTTCACACGCTGGTCATAGCCGCGCGCAAAGTCGCCCGCACCGGGGCGCTCCACCTTGATCACGCGCGCGCCCAGATCGGCGAGCTGGCGCGTGCAAAACGGTGCGGCCACCGCATGTTCCAGCGAGACGACGGTGATGCCGTCCAGGGGTCGAAGACTATGCTTTTTCATCTTGAAAATCCATTGCACTTTGGCGCCGCCTGTGCAACTGGCGCGGCCCAAGGCCAGGGACACCGAGGAAGGGCCGCCCCGCCCCGAGGGTGTCGTCCCCCTTTGGGGGAAGGCGCGTAGCGACTCAGGGGGTACTTCATGTCAAAACGAACGGGGCAGCCCGAGGATGTGCTCGGCCACATAGGAATAGATCAGATTGGTGGAGATCGGCGCCACCTGATAAAGGCGGGTCTCGCGGAACTTGCGCTCCACGTCGTACTCGCAGGCAAAGCCGAAGCCTCCGTGGAACTGGATGCAGGCATTGGCCGCCTCCCAGCTGGCCTTGGCGGCAAGATACTTGGCCATATTGGCCTGGGCGCCCATGGCCTGGTTCGCGTCGAACAGTTCGCAGGCCTTCCAGCGCATCAGATTGGCGGCCTCGACCTCAATGAAAGCATCGGCGATCGGGAACTGCACGCCCTGGTTCTGGCCGATGGGGCGGCCGAACACGTTGCGGTCGCGCACATAGTTGGTCACGCGGTCCAGGAACCAGTAGCCGTCGCCAATGCACTCGGCCGCAATCAGCGTGCGCTCGGCGTTCAGGCCGTCGAGGATGTACTTGAAGCCCTTGCCTTCCTCGCCGATCAGGTTCTCCTCGGGGATTTCCAGGTTCTCGAAGAACAGCTCGTTGGTCTCGTGGTTGACCATGTTGGGGATGGGGCGCACGGTCAGGCCGCTCTTCTGTGCCTCGGCCAGGTCCACCATGAAGATGGACATGCCCTCGCTCTTTTTCTTCACCTCGGCCAGCGGCGTGGTGCGCGCCAGCAGGATCATGAAGTCGCTGTGCTGGATGCGGCTGATCCAGACCTTCTGGCCATTGATCACATAGCGCCCGTCCTTCTTCACGGCGCTGGTCTTGATCTTGGTGGTGTCCGTGCCCGTGGTGGGCTCCGTGACCCCCATGGACTGCAGCCGCCATTCGCCCGAGGCGATGCGCGGCAGGTATTTCTCCTTCTGCGCCTGCGAGCCATGGCGCAGCAGCGTGCCCATGTTGTACATCTGGCCGTGGCAGGCGCCCGAGTTGCCGCCGCAGCGGTTGATCTCCTCCATGATCACGCTGGCCTCGGTCAGGCCCAGGCCGCTGCCGCCGTACTCCTGCGGAATCAGCGCGGCCAGCCAGCCTGCGTGCGTGAGCGCGTTGACGAAGGCTTCGGGGTAGGTGCGCTGCTCGTCGATCTTGCGGAAATACTCGTCGGGAAACTCGGCGCACAGCGCACGGATGGCGTCGCGGATCTCGTGGTGGTTATTGGAGCTGGTGTGTTCAATCATTTCAAGCCTTTTGGCGACAAACGCTTGTCCAGCAAGCGCTCTCAGCGATGGGTTTCAGTCTTCAAGCCACGGTGGCCGTGGCCTGCATGGTCAGAAGCCCTTCATGGTCCTGCGCCCACAGGTCGATGGTCCTGCCGTCCTCGTGCAGCTTGCCGTGCACGCTGAAAGGGTGAAGGTCGAAGGTCGGCCGCAAGGCCTTGAAGTCGAACGCGACCACCCTGGCGTCCTGCAGCTGGCGGCGCAGCAGATCGAGCAGCAGCGTGGCGATCAGCGGACCATGCACGATCAGACCCGGGTAGCCCTCGACCTGGGTCACATACTGGCGGTCGTAGTGGATGCGGTGGCCGTTGAAGGTCAGGGCCGAGTAGCGGAACAGCAGCACGTCGTCGGGAACGATGGTGCGAGACCAGGTTTGCTGGCCGTCCAGCGGTGGCTTCTGCGGCGTGGGCGCGGGATCGCCGGGCTTGAGCGGCGACGGGCCGCCCCTAGCCGCGAGGGCCCCCTCGGGGGGCAGCGAGGACACGCCAGTGCCGAGCGTGGGGGGCCGTTCAGCCGCGCGGTAGACGATGTCATGCTCCTCGACCAACGCCAAACCGTCCTGGTTCGAGAAACGATGCTCCACCAGCACGAACAGCAGCTCGCCCGAGCGTCCTGTCTTGTGCTGCACGCTGCGGATGGTGGAGACGCGCTGCACCTGCTGCCCCACGCGCAGCGGATTCCCCGCTTCCCAGCGCAGCCGTCCGCCGGCCCACATGCGGCGCGGCAGCGGCACTGGCGGCAGAAAGCCGCCGCGCCTCGCATGCCCGTCGGGACCGATCTCGCTCTGGCGCGCATGCGGCAGGAAATATAGCCAGTGCCACAGCGCAGGCACGGCTGAGCCGTCTTCTGGCACGGGGTCGTCACGGTCCAGCGTTGCCGAGAGGGCACGCAGCGGGGCGGCGGTGATGATGTCGAGCGCGGCTTCGCTTTTGCTCTGCCAAGCCTGAAGCTGTGCCAGCTTGGCGTCATCGATGATTGCAGGTTGCGGTTCTGTCATGGCTGCCATGGTCGAGGCAGCGCCGCCGGCAGGCAATCCGCGTTTTTGAAAGCATGTCTTCAGCGCTGCCTAAGGGCGTGACAACCCGTGGTGCGCAACAGCGACTTTCACGCTGACGAAGTCCGCCCTCGGGATTGGCAAATGGCGTCCGCACCGGTTTGCCGGCATGCTGGGCTCATCTCTCACGACAACAGCAAAGGACGACAAGCCATGGACCAGAAGATGATGCAAGACAAGGTCGTAGTGGTGACCGGCGCCGGAGGCGGCATCGGTCGAGACATCGCCTTGGCCATGGCGGCGTCGGGAGCCAGAGTGGTGGTCAACGACATCGGCACGTCCACCACTGGCGAAGGCACCGACGCCGGTCCGGCGCAGAAAGTGGTCGACGAGATCAAGGCCGCAGGCGGCCAGGCCGTTGCCAGTACCGACAGCGTCTCTGAAGCGGCCAGTGCCAGTCGCATTGTGCAATGCGCGGTGGACAGCTTCGGCCGCATCGATGGTGTCGTCAACAACGCCGGCATTCTGCGCGACCGCTTCTTTCACAAGATGAGCCTGGAGGAGTGGGACGCCGTCATCAAGGTTCACCTCTACGGCAGCTACTTCATGAGCCGCGCCGCCGCCAACCACTTCAAGGAACAGGAAAGCGGCGCCCTGGTCCACATGACTTCCACCTCCGGCCTGATCGGCAACCTGGGCCAGGCGAACTACAGCGCTGCCAAGCTGGGCCTGACCGCCCTGTCCAAATCCATTGCGTTGGACATGGCCAAGTTCAATGTGCGCTCCAACTGCATCGCGCCCTTTGCCTGGAGCCGCATGATCGGCTCCATTCCCACCGATACCCCCGAGCAGCAGGCGCGTGTGGCCAAGATCCAGCAGATGACGCCCAACAAGATCGCGCCGCTGGCGGTCTATCTGCTGTCCGACCAGGCCAGAGACGTGAACGCCCAGGTCTTTGCCGTGCGCAACAACGAGCTGTTTCTGATGAGCCAGCCACGTCCGCTGCGCTCGGTGCATCGCGGCGAAGGCTGGACACCCGAGTTCATTGCCGAGCACGGCATGCCCGCACTCAAGGCCTCGTTTGTACCCATGGATCGCTCGGCCGACGTGTTTAGCTGGGATCCTGTTTGAACGACACCCCCTGAGGCGCTACGCGCCTTCCCCCTCTCTACTCGCTTCGCGAGGGAGGGGGGCGACACCCTCGGTGCGGGGCGGCCCTTCCTCGGTGTCCCTGAGTCCGGCCGCGCCAGTTGCGAGGGTTGAAGCGCGCCAGCGCAATCAAACACTGAGAGGAACCGTGATGGCCATCAGCTATCAGCACCTGAAACAGCGCCCCTTCGAGCCCGTGCGCCAGCACTATGGCGAGCGCGACACCATGCTCTATGCATTGAGCCTGGGCCTGGGCAGCGATCCGCTGTCGGACGCGGCCCTGCCCTTTTTCTACGAAGGGGCGCCGGGCGGGCTGCGCGCCCTGCCCTCGCAGGCCGTGGTGCTGGGCTACCCGGGCTTCTGGGCGCGCGAGGCCGATACCGGCATCGACTGGGTGAAGCTGCTGCATGGCGAGCAGCGCATGCGGCTGCACCACCCCCTGCCGGCCAGCGCCGACGTGGTGGGCCACAACCGCATCACGCACCTGACGGACAAGGGCGAAGGCAAGGGCGCCATCATGGTCACCGAGCGGCGCCTGGAGACCGCCGCGGGCGAGCTGCTGGCCACCGTGCAGCAGGTCAGCTTTCTGCGCGGCGACGGCGGCTACAGCCTGCTGGACGGCGGCCAGCCCAGCGACGCGCCCCTGGCGCCGCTGCGCCCCACGCCGGAGGACCGCGCGCCCGACTTCACCGACACCCAGGCCATACGCCCCGAGGCCGCGCTGCTGTACCGCCTGATGGGCGACTACAACCCGCTGCATGCCGACCCGGCCGTGGCACGCAAGGCCGGCTTCGAGCGGCCCATTCTGCATGGCCTGGCCAGCTATGGCCTGGTGGCCCATGCCGTGCTGCGCCAATGCGGCGACCGCAATCCCGCGCGCCTGAAGGCGCTGGATGTGCGCTTCACCTCGCCCGTCTATCCCGGCGAAACCCTGGTCACCGAGATCTGGCACACGCCCGACCAGCCCTGCCAGCTGCAGTTGCGCGCCCGCGTGCTCGAACGCGACAAGGTCGTGCTGAGCCACGGCTACGCCGAACTCGCTTGAATGGATCACCCCCTGAGTCGCTGCGCGCCTTCCCCCGTGTGCACGGCGCCCTCTCTCGCTTCGCGGGAGGGAGACGATACCCTCGCTGCGGGGCGGCCCTTGCTCGGTGTCCCTGGCTTGGGACATGCCGATTTGGACGCCTCGTCAAAGGTGCGCGCAGGAGCAAGCAAGACATTCCAGCTTTTTCGATCTCAAAGAATCCAACCTCGGCACCATGACTACAACACCTGAAACCTCCCCCGTATTGACCTCCGTCCAGGACGGCATAGGCACGATCACGCTGAACCGCCCCGAGGCCCGCAACGCGCTCAACCAGGCCATGCGCCCGGCCCTGGCCGCCGCCGTGGCGCAGATGCGTGACGACGCGCAGGTGCACACAGTCATCCTCACGGGCGCGGGCGGCGCCTTCTGCTCGGGCGGCGACATCAGCCAGATGATGGATGCCAGACAGGCCGGCCTGCCCTGGCGCCAGCGCATGCGCAGCCTGCACCAGTGGTTTCCCGAGCTGGTCAACCTCGAAAAGCCTGTGATCGCCGCCGTGGACGGCCCAGCCTTCGGCGCGGGCCTGAGCCTGGCGCTGGCCGCCGACTTCGTGCTGTGCACGCGGCGCGCAAAGTTCTGCGCCGTGTTCGGCCGCATCGGCCTGGTGCCTGACCTGGGCGCCATGCACATGCTGCCGCGCATCGTGGGCCTGCAAAAGGCCAAGGAGCTGGTCTTCACCGCGCGCACCGTGCAGGCCGAGGAAGCCAGGTCGCTGGGCATGGTCTACGAGATCGTGGAAGACGGCGAGGCCCTGCAGGCCGCCGCCGTGGCGCTGGCCCGGCGCTTCGGCGAGGCGTCCACAGCCGCCATCGGCATGGCCAAGACAGCCATGAACCAGGCCTTCGAGCTGGACGCACGCGCCATGGCCGAGCTGGAAGCCTATGCCCAGACGATGTGCCGTGGCTCCGACTACCACCAGGAGGCGGTACAGCGCTTCAAGGACAAGCAGCCCACGCGCTTCGACTGGGACCGCGCGCCATGAGCGTGCTGCCGCCGGACGCCCTGCAAGAAAGGCTGCAGGCCCTGATCCGCCCCGGCGACACGCTGTGGTGGGGCCAGGCCACGGCCGAGCCGCTGACGCTCACGCGCGCCGTGGTCGCGCAGCGCCAGGCACTGGCGCGGCACGGTGGCCAGGGCCGGCTGCGCGTCTTCGTGGGCATGGGCGCATCGGACACGCTGCAACCGGCGCATGCCGACGCCATCGACTTCTTCGGCTATGCGGCCGGCGGCCCCCACCGCGCACTGGCCCAGGCGGGCGTGCTGGACATCCTGCCCAGCCACTACTCCCACCTGCCCGGCCTGATCGACGATGGCCTGCTGCCTGCCGACGTGGTGCTGCTGCAGCTGTCCCCGCCCGACGCACAGGGCCGCTACAGCCTGGGCCTGGTGCATGAATACCTGCCGGCCGCCATACGCAAGGCACGCGTGCTGATCGGCGAGGTCAACCCCGCCATTCCCTGGACGCACGGCAGCCTGCACCTGCAGGCCGGCGACTTCGCGCTGCTGGTCGATGCCGAACACCCTCCGCTGGACCAGGCGCGCAGCGCATCCGGCCCTGCCGAACAGGCCATTGCCGGCCATGTGGCAGCCCTTATCGAAGACGGCGCCACGCTGCAGGTGGGCGTGGGCAACCTGCCCGAGGCCGTGCTCGCCGCCCTGCACGGCCACCGCGACCTGGGCCTGCACAGCGGCGCCGTGGGCGACGGCATTGCCGCCCTGGCCGAAGCCGGCGTGCTGACCCACGCACGCAAGAGCCAGGACCGCGGCGTGGGCATTGGCGGCATCCTCATGGGGGGCGAATCGCTCAGGCGCTGGGCACACCGCAACCCCGCCCTGCAACTGCGCGAGACGCGCTACACGCACGCCCCCGAGGTGCTGGCCGCAAGCCACCGGCTGGCCGCCATCAATTCGGCGGTGGAGGTGGACATCACGGGCCAGATCAACTCCGAAGTGGCGGGCGGCGTCTACGTGGGCGCCGTGGGAGGCGCCGTGGACTTTCTGCGCGGCGCGGCACGCAGCCGCGGCGGCCTGCCCATCATCGCCCTGCCCGCCACGGCCAGGGGTGCGACCCGCATCGTCGCGCGGCTGTCCGGCCCCGTCAGCACGCCGCGCAGCGATGCCGGCCTCATCGTCACCGAACACGGCGTGGCCGACCTGCGCGGCCAGACGCTGTCGCGCCGTGTGAAACGGCTGATCGACATCGCCGCACCGGAGCACCGCGCCGACCTGGAACAACAGGCACATACCTTGCTGCGCCAATGCGGCGCAGCCTTTTCCTGATCCATTGATTCCCAAGGAGACAACACCATGCGCAGAGCCGCCATCGTCACCCCGCTTCGCACCCCCGTCGGTACTTTCGGCGGCAGCCTGCGCCCGGTTCCCGTGGAGGAGCTGGCTGCCACCACGGTGCGTGCCGTGGTGGAGCGCAGCGGCATAGACCCCGCCCGCATCGACGATGTGGTGTTCGCCCAGTCGTATGCCAGCAGCGAGACCCCTTGCGTGGGCCGCTGGGCCGCCTTGCAGGCCGGCCTGCCGGTGGAGGTGCCGGGCATGCAGCTGGACCGCCGCTGCGGCGGTGGTCTGCAGGCCGTTGCCACGGCCGCCATGATGGTGCAAAGCGGCGCGGCCGACGTGGTGATTGCCGGCGGCGTGGAGAGCATGAGCAACATCGAGTACTACAGCCCCGACATGCGCTGGGGCGCGCGCTCTGGCAATGTGCGCATGTACGACCGCCTGGATCGCGGCCGTGAGCGCTCGCAGCCCGTGGAGCGCTTTGGCAAGATTTCGGGAATGATCGAGACCGCTGAGAACCTGGCCCGCGACTACGGCATCAGCCGCGAGGCGGCCGACGCCTTTGCCATGCGCAGCCACCAGCGTGCCGCCGATGCCTGGGCCGCTGGTCGCTTTCACCACGAAGTCGTTCCCGTGAGCGTGCCCCAGCGCAAGGGCGAGCCTGTGCTGTTCAGCCAGGACGAGGGCTTTCGTGCCGCCACCACCATGGACAGCCTGGCCAAGCTGCGCGTGCTGATGCCCGGCGGCACGGTGACGGCGGGCAACGCCAGCCAGCAAAACGATGCTTCGGCGGCCTGCCTGATCGTGGCCGAGGACAAGCTGGCCGAACTGGGCCTGACGCCCATGGCCGCTTTGGTGGGATGGGCGGCAGCGGGCTGCGAGCCTTCGCACATGGGCATAGGCCCCGTTACCGCCGTGAAGAAGCTGCTGGCACGCCTGCACCTCACGCTGGACGATATGGATCTGGTGGAACTCAATGAGGCCTTCGCCTGCCAGGTGCTGGCCGTGCTCAAAGGCTGGGAGTGGCATGACCAGGCGGCCATCGAGCACAAGCTGAACGTGAATGGCTCCGGCATCTCGCTGGGCCACCCCATTGGCGCCACTGGCGTGCGCATTCTGGCCACGCTGCTGCATGAGCTTGAACGGCGCAAAGGCCGCTATGGCCTGGAGACCATGTGCATCGGTGGTGGCCAGGGCATTGCCGCCGTTTTCGAGCGTTACTGAACACCGTCTCCTCGGTTGTGCTTGCCACCGGCAGTCTCGGCCGGTGGCTTTTTTGCGTGGCTACGCAGGGATGGCTCAGGGTTACTACCCCATAAAAACGGGCGAAGCCCGGGTTTGCAAAATGCAGATTCCCGTAGGCAGCGGGCTCGCCCACCATGGCGTCTTATCGGTAAACCAGGCCAGATACGCATGACCCTCATGCATACCCACAACGGCCCCATCACCAGGAGAAAAAGACATGCACACCCGCACACGTCGCAACGTTCTACTGTCCGCGTTGGCGCTGAGCACGGCCACCACGGCCGTGGCCCAGATCGGTGCCGGCAACGCCCCTGTTCGCCTGCTGGTCGGCTACTCGGCCGGCGGCCCTGTGGACCAGGGCGCCCGCCTGTTTGCGCAGGCGCTTTCCAAGGAACTGGGTAGCCCGGTCACTGTAGAAAACAAGACTGGCGCCAATGCCACGCTGGCCGGCAGCGAGGTGGTGCGCGCCAAGCCCGACGGCAAGACCCTCTGGTTTGCCGCCAGCCCCACCATCACCATCAGCCCCAATGTGATGAAGCAGATGCAGTTCGATCCGGCCAAGGATCTGAGCGCACTGGCCCCCGTGCTGAGCTACTACAACGTGCTGGTGATCAACAACAACGAGCCCTACAAAAACACAGCCGAGCTGGTCAGCTACGCCAAGGCCCATCCCCAGAAACTCAGCTATGGCTCGGCCGGCATAGGCGGCTCCAACCATCTCGGCGCCCTGCTGCTCGCCACGCGCAGCGGCATCGAGATGAATCATGTGCCCTACAAAGGCAATGCCCCGGCCATGAACGATGTGATCGGCGGCCAGATCAGCATGATGATGGACATCATCAGCACTGCCAGCACCTATATCCACAGCCACAAGGTGCGGGCCGTGGCGGTGACCTCGCCCAGGCGCAACGCCTCTCTGCCCGATGTGCCGACCTTTGCCGAATCCGGCATCGAGGGCCTCAAGGGCTTTGACGTGGGCGGCTGGTATGGAGTCTACGGACCCAAGGGCATGGCGCCGGAGCTGGTGCAGCAACTGAACAAAGCCATCAATGCCGCACTGGGCCAGCCCGAGCTGAAAAAGCGCTACGCAGAACTGGGCTATGACGAATGGACCGGCTCTGCCCAGACGCTGACCGACCGCGCCGCCAAGGAGCGCGCCATGTGGGCCACCGTGACCCATGGCATCGAGATCAACTGACCATGACTGCACGCATCCACCATTTGCTGGAACGCAGCCTGGAGCAGGGAGCCGATGCCCCCTTCATTCTGCTGCCCGATCACAGCCTCAGTTTTGGAGACATCTCCCGCCTGGCCGATCAGGCCGAGAAGGAGTTGCGCAGCCTGCAGGTCCGCCCCGGCGACCGCGTAATGGTCGTCGCCGAGAACTGCCCCGAACACGCAGCGCTGATCTTTGCCTGCAGCCGCATAGGCGCCTGGTCTTGCGGCGTCAACGCGCGCATGGCGCCGGCCGAAATCGATGCCTTCGCCGAACGTGCCGATGCGCGCACCGTGTACTTCACGGCCAGCGCTTCCGCCAGCGCACAAGCACATGCCCGGCGCTACCAGGCCCTGCCCAGCTGTCTGCCAGGCATGGCCTACAGCCCCATCAAGGCGGACAGCCTCAGCGAAACCGGGCCGCTGCAATCCGAGGTGGCAGGCCTGATCTTCACTTCGGGTACCACCGGCCAGCCCAAGGGAGTGATGCTGGGCCATGATGCGCTGTGCCATTTTGCGCAGCAATCTGCGGCCTCGCGTGCGCTGTCGCCGGCTGACCGCTGCTATGCCTTCGTACCCATGACGCACATCTTTGGCCTGGCCACCGTCATGCTCACGGCCTTGCATGCGCGGGCCCAGCTGGTAATGCGCCCCCAGTTCGACCCGGCCGATCTGCTGGATGCACTCGAACACCATGGAGTCTCGCAACTGCAAGGCCCGCCCGCACTGTTCTCGCGTCTGTTGGCCTATCTGCAGGAGCAAGGCATAGATCAGGTCAAGGCTCCGGCGCTGCGCTTTGTCTATACCGGCGCCGGCCCTCTCGACATGGCGCTCAAAGAACGTGTGGAAAACCTCTTCGGTCAGGCCCTGCACCATGGCTACGGCCTGTCGGAATACGCGGGCTCGGTCCATATCACCCGCATGCGCGAGTGGCGCAAGGACACCAGCGCTGGCTATGCCGTAGCCGAGGCTGAAGTACAGGTGACCGACCCAGCCACCGGCCAGGCCCTGCCCTGCGGAGAGCGCGGAGAGCTGTGGGTGCGCGGCCGTGGTCTGATGCCCGGCTATTTCCGCGACCCGCAAGCCACCGCTGCAGCCATGCGCCCCGGCGGCTGGTATGCCAGCGGCGACCTGGGCGAGCTGAGTTCAGACGGTGCTCTGTGGGTGGTGGGCCGCCTGAAGGAAATGATCATTCGCTCCGGCTTCAACGTCTATCCCGCCGAGGTCGAGACCGCACTGAATGCATATCCCAGCATCGAGCGCTCGGCCGTGGTGGGGCGCAAGGAGGCCGATGGCAACGAACAGGTGATTGCCTTCGTGGAACTGCGCCCCGGTTGCCTGCTGGATATCCCGGCCCTGCAAGCCCATTTGCGCGAACGACTGGCGCCCTACAAGCGCCCATCCCGCATCGAGACGGTGGCCGCGCTGCCCACCAACCCGAACGGAAAAATCGTCAAACGCCTGCTGCATGCCCAGGCCGAATCCCTTCCCATGTGAGGCCAGGGCCTCCGCCAAGATCCAGTGAGACATCCTCCATGCCATCCCACGCCGTTTCCCTGAACCGCCGCCATCTGCTCGCAGCAGCCGTGCTCAGCTCCCTGGGCAATGCCTCCTGGTCCCAGGCCAGCCACTGGCCAGTCAAGGCCGTGAAGTTCACCGTGCCGTTTCCTCCCGGTGGCCCGGTGGACACCACGGCGCGCATCTTCACGCAAAAGCTGGCCACGATGTGGAACCAGGCCGCCATCATCGACAACCGCGCCGGCGCGGGCGGCGTGGTCGGTGCCGCAGCTGCGGCCAAGGACCCAGCCGATGGCTACAACTTCTTTGTCGGCTCCATCCACCATGCGGTGAACCCCTGGCTGATGGGCAAGCTGTCCTATGACATCGAAAAGGACTTCGTCCCCGTCAGCTTTGCCGCGCTGTTCCCGGTCTTTCTGGTGGCCCATCCCTCCGTGCCGGCGAACAACGTCAAAGAGCTGATTGCGCTGTCCCAAAAAGGCACGGTGCTCAGCTATGGCTCATCCGGCAATGGCGGCGGCACCCACTTGGCGGGCGAGCTTTTCAACATGGAAGCCGGCACCCAGCTGCAGCACATTCCCTACAAGGGCAGTGCACCGGCCATGACCGACTTGCTGGGCGGGCAGATCCAGCTGATGTTTGCCGATGCCCCTTCAGCCCTGCAACACATCAAGACAGGCCGTATCAAGGTGCTGGGCGTGGCCAGCAAGAAGCGCTCGGACATGCTGCCCCAGGTGCCGACGATTGCAGAATCCGGCGGTCTACCGAACTACGAAGCCTATTCATGGGCTGCGCTGTTTGCACCAGCCAAGACGCCGGAGACAGTGCTGGCCAAGCTGAACGCCGACTTCAACCTGGCCCTGAACGACCCTGCCGTCAGGACCCGTCTGCTGGAGGCCGGCGCCGAAGGCGATCCCGGCACGGCCGAAGAGATGCGCCAGCGCCTGAAAGGCGAGCTGCGGAAGTGGCAGAAGGTGATACAGACCGCAGGCATCAAGGCCGGCTGACCCCCTGTCTCAACACGCAGCCATGGTCCCGGAGGAAAACAGCATGCCTGAGGCGCTTCTGTCGCTTTCGCGCCATGCGCGCTCGCCCGCTTCGCGGCACTCCCGGAGCGGCGCCATATTCCGTGAAGACGGTGTTTCAGATTCACGAATTGAGACCGGGGCGCGATGCAGGCATGCTGACCTCAAAACAAGGAAACCCGGAGCCTCACCCATGCACTTAAGCGCACAGACCCACTACCAGGCCGAACTGGATGCCGGCCGATTCGCCATCCAGCAATGCACGGCCTGCCAGCAACATGTGTTCACCCCGCGCGAGCTGTGCCCGCACTGCGGTGCCAGCCCGCTGCGCTGGGTACGCCCCAGCGGCAAGGGTACGGTCTACTCCACCACCACCATCGCCCGCAAAGCCGAAGCCGGCGGTGACTACAACGTGGCGCTGATCGATCTGGATGAAGACGTGCGCATGATGAGCCGCATCGAAGGCATTGCACCCGAGCGCGTGCAGATCGGCATGCGGGTCACTGCCCAGACGATCCAGCACAACGGCAAGGGACTGGTCGTATTCCACCCCGCCGTCAATGCACCAGGAGAGGTCGCATGAGTGCTTCTCTGCCTTCATCCAGCCTGGATGCCGCAGCCGCGAATCGCGCCCTGCGCGGCAAAGTAGCCATTGCCGGCGCTGCCACCTATGGCTGCGGCGAATCCCCCGGCATGGACGATATGACGCTGCTGGTACGTGCTGCCCACGCGGCAGTGGCCGATGCCGGCCTGTCCATGCAGGACATCGACGGCCTTGCCACCTGCAGCGTCACCGCCAGCATGTGGGCCATGCCGGTGATCGAACATCTGGGCATCAACCCCACCTACATCGACGGCACCATGCTGGGTGGCAGCAGCTTCGTGGCCCATTTGCTGCCCGCCATGCGCGCGCTGGAAGCAGGGCAGTGCAAAGCCGTGCTGATCTGCTACGGCAGCGCCCAGCGCTCCGGTGTCGCGGGCCGCAAGGACATCGTGGCCGCTCGGCGCACCATGGACCCTCAGCCCTACGAACACCCTTACGAGCCGCTGCTGCCGGCCTCTGCCTATGCGCTGGCCGCCCAGCGCCATATGCACCAGTACGGCACCACGCGCGAGCAGCTGGCCGAGGTGGCAGTAGCAGCCCGTGCCTGGGCCCAGCTCAACCCCGAAGCCTTTATGCGCGACCCGCTCACCATCGACGATGTGCTGAAGGCGCGCATGGTCTCCAGCCCCCTGGGCGTGCGCGACTGCTGTCTGGTCACCGACGGTGCCGGTGCCATCGTGCTCACCCGCGCGGACCGAGCCAAGGATTTGCCACAGCCCCCCGTCTACATCCTGGGCAGTGCCACGGCCTGCTGGAACCGCCAGATCTCCTGCATGCCCGATCTGACCGTGACCTCGGCCACCCAATCCGGCCGGCAGGCCTTTGCCATGGCGGGGCTGACGCCAGCCGACATGGACATGGCCCAGCTGTACGACGCCTTCACGATAAACACCCTCTTGTTCCTGGAAGACCTGGGCTTTTGCCGCAAAGGCGAGGGCGGCTCCTTTGTGCAAGGCGGTGCCATCGCCCCCGGCGGCCGCCTGGCCGTGAACACCAATGGCGGCGGTCTGTCCTGCGTCCACCCGGGCATGTATGGCGTGTTCCTGCTGATCGAGGCCGTGCGCCAGCTTCGCGGTCAGGCCGGCCAGCGGCAACTGGCACGCCACCGCACGGCCGTGGTCCATGGCAATGGCGGCACGCTGTCCAGCCAGGCCACGGCGGTTCTGGGGAACTTCACCCCCTGAGTCGCTTCGCGCCTTCCCCCTGACCGGGCGTCCTCTCTCGCTTCGCCGGAGGGGGACGACAGCCTCGCCGCGGGGCGGCGGGGCCGCCAAGGCCCTTGCTCGCTGCCTCTGGCCTGAACTGCGCCACCTGCGTTTGCCATAGGCGATGCTTCACCCCCTGAATAACTGACAAGGAAATCACGCCAATGATTCGCGACCCCGAAACCCTTGAAGCCCTGCTCGACAGCGTGCGCCGCTTTGTCCGTGAGCGTCTGGTGCCTGCCGAAAACGAAGTGGCCGATACCGACGAAATCCCCGCCACCATCGTGCAGGAGATGCGCGATCTGGGCCTCTTCGGGCTGACCATTCCCGAGCGCTTCGGGGGGCTGGAGCTGACCATGGAGGAAGAGGTCCGCGTGCTGCTGGAGCTGTGCCAGACTGCACCGGCATTTCGCTCCGTCATCGGCACCACCGTCGGCATTGGCTCACAAGGCATTTTGATGGATGGCACGCCCGAACAACAGGCCCAGTGGCTGCCCAGGCTTGCCACTGGCGAGGTGATTGCCTCGTTCGCGCTGACCGAGCCCGAAGCCGGCTCTGACGCGGCATCGCTGCGCACCACGGCGGTCAAGAACGGCGACCACTACATCGTCAACGGCACCAAGCGCTTCATCACCAATGCGCCGCACGCGGGCATGTTCACGCTGATGGCCCGCACCAACCCCGAGGACAAGGGCGCGGGTGGTGTGTCCTCCTTCATCGTCGACGCCAGGTCTGCGGGCATCAGCTTCGGCAAATACGACAAGAAAATGGGCCAACGCGGCGCCCACACCTGCGATGTGATCTTTGACAACGTCAAGGTGCCGGCCGCCAATCTGATCGGCCTGCAGGAAGGCAAGGGTTTCAAGACCGCCATGAAGGTGCTTGAAAAAGGCCGCATTCACATTGCCGCCGTGGCCGTGGGCTGCGCCAGACGCATTCTGCGCGATGCCCTGCAGTACGCGCTGGAGCGCAAGCAGTTCGGCCAGCCGATCTGCGACTTCCAGCTGGTGCAGGCCATGCTGGCCGACAGCCAGGCGGAGCTGTACGCGGCCGAATGCATGACGATTGATGCGGCCCGCCGCCGTGACGACGGCGGCAATGTGTCGACCGAGGCCTCCAGCGCCAAGATGTTCGCCACCGAGATGTGCGGCCGCGTGGCCGACCGCGCGGTGCAGATCCTGGGCGGGTCGGGCTATATGTCCGAATACGGCATCGAGCGCTTCTACCGCGATGTGCGTCTGTTCCGGCTGTACGAGGGCACGACGCAGATCCAGCAGATCATCATTGCCCGCAACATGGTTCGCGAAGCCCGCGCCAACGCATGAGCGTCCTCACCCCTTCGACCACAATGCCCGCAGCATCCGCCCATGAGCGCAGCGCTTTCATGCGCCTGCTGGGCGCTTGCCAGGTGGCCGATGCGCCCCCCGGCATGGTGCAGATACGACTGCCCGAGTTGCCCGAGGAGCTGCTCAACCAGCTGCCTGCCGCCCATGGCGGCGTGCTGATGAGCCTGCTGGATTCGGTGATGTCGCGCGCCGCCAGCGCGCTGCCCCAGGCGCCATCGCAGACCGCCGTGACGGTGGAGATGAGCAGCCGTTTTCACCGTCCCGGTCGCGGTGGCTTGCTGGCCGAAGGCTGGGTCGTGCAAGCCAGCCGCAGCCTGTGCAGCTGCGCCGCCAGGATCACCGACGCACAAGGCACGCTGGTGGCTACCGCCCAGGGCACGTTCAAGTACTGGAAGGCCCCAACCACACTCGAAAAGTGAGCAGTCATCGCCCGTGAAACCACGGTTTTAGACTTAAATCACCTTGAAACCTCCACTTTACGGGCGCAGTGCGCTCTCGTTTTAGAAAGTGTTGACGCTCCTAGAGCAGCTCGCCGGTATCGGACGTTCCCGCAGCATCCATCACCAGCAGCTGCACCAGCTCCTTGGCAAAACTGGGCAGCGCATCCAGGCTGCGCATGCAGATCTGCATATCGCGAACCGACCAGGCATCCGACAGCGGCACGATGGCGATGTTCATGACTGCCGCATGGCGGCTGGCCGCCGACTCCGGCAGCACGCCCACGCCCACGCCGGACTCGATCATGCGGCAAGCCGTCTCGAAGTTGCCGACCTGGATGCGCTGCTTGATGGGCTTGTGCAGATGGTCCGAGGCCTGACGCAGAAAAGCATGGATGGCGCTGGACTCGTGCAGGCCCACATAGTCCAGATCCAGCGTGTCGGAGAACGCCAGCTGCATCACCCCATCCAGCGCATGCCCCTTGGGCACCACCAACACCAGCCTGTCCTTTCGATAGGGCAGGGTTTCCAGGTTCTCGGTGCGCACCAGACCGGCCACGATGCCGATGTCGGTCTGCCCTTCGGTCACGGCGCGCACGATGTCGTGGGACAGACGCTCGCGCAGATCCACATTCACATCCGGATTGCGACCCAGAAACTCGCGCAATACCGGCGGCAGGAATTCGCTCAGCGAAGTGGTGTTGGCATACACGCGCAGATGGCCCTTGATGCCACGCACATACTCCTGCATGTCACCGCGCAGGTGCTCGATCTGGCTGAGCACCATGCGCGCATGGGTCACAAACGCCTGGCCGGGCGGCGTCAGCGTCACGCCCTGACTGGTGCGGTAGAGCAGCTTGGTGCCGATGCTGTCTTCCAGATTCTTGATGCGCGTGCTGGCGGCCGGCAATGAAATGCACGAGAGTTCGGCACCACGAGTCATGCTGTTGGCCTCCGCGATATGGGTCATCAGGCGCAGGTCTACGAGGTCAAAGTGCATGGACATGGCTGCATTGTATGAATGCAGCCAGTGATCGGCTGTCGCGGATTGGCGTGGTCGGCCCGGATAAACCCGGCTTCCACAAATGCGAAACACGCAGCGGCCGGGCTTGCCTACGATGTCTGCTAGCCTCTTTTCGGACCTGAACCCTCCTTCCGCCTCCATGACTGCTGCTTCCCCTGCCTCTTCTGACACTGCCCGCACAGGTGCCCTGAGCCATCTGCGCGTACTGGACCTCTCCCGCGTGCTCGCCGGCCCCTGGTGCACGCAGAATCTGGCCGATATGGGCGCCGACGTGATCAAGATCGAAAAGCCCGGCGAAGGCGATGACACCCGCCACTGGGGCCCGCCCTTTTTTGCCGATGCACAGGGCGATGCCTCCGCACATGCCTGCTACTTCGCGGCCTGCAACCGCAACAAGCGCTCGGTCACGGTCGACATGGCAACCCCGCAAGGCCAGGCCATCATCCGCGAGCTGGCCAGGGACAGCGACATCGTGGTGGAGAACTTCAAGACCGGCGGCCTGCAGCGCTACGGCCTGGACTACGCCAGCCTTGCGGCCCTCAATCCCCGTTTGATCTACTGCTCCGTCACCGGCTTCGGCCATACCGGGCCCTATGCGCCGCGCGCAGGTTACGACCTGCTGATCCAGGCCATGAGCGGTCTGATGAGCATCACCGGGCGCGCGGACAGCGAGCCCGGCAGCGGCCCCTTGCGCGTGGGTGTGGCCGTGATCGATCTGTTCACCGGCATGTATGCCACCAGCGCCATTCTGAGCGCGCTGGAAGCACGACACCACACGGGCCGGGGCCAGCATATCGATATGGCGCTGCTGGACGTGGCCATGGCAGTGCTGGCCAACCAAGGCACAGGTTTCCTGAACACCGGCAGCATTCCGGGCCGCCAGGGCAACACCCACCCCAGCGTGGTGCCTTATCAGGACTTTCCCACAGCCGACGGCAATATGCTGCTGGCGATAGGCAACGACGGCCAGTTCGCACGCTTTTGCGAAGCAGCCGGCGTGGCCTGGCACCAGGACGCGCGCTTCACCACGAACGCGGGCCGGGTCATTCACCGAGTGGAGATGGTGGACATGATGTCCGAGCTGACCGTCAGCCGCAGCACGGCCGACTGGATCGCGCTGCTGGAAGCCCGCGCCGTGCCCTGCGGCCCCATCAACAACATCCATCAGGCCTTTGAAGACCCCCAGGTGCAGGCACGTGGCCTGCGCATCACGCAGCAGCGCTACCCGGATGGCCAGCTGCCGCAGGGCGAGTGCATCAACCAGGTGGTCACCACGGCCAGCCCTTTGCGCCTGTCCGACACTCCAGCCACACTGCGCTATGCGCCTCCAGCCCTGGGCCAGCACACCGAGGAGGTGTTGCGTGAAAGACTGCAGCTCGACGCTGCACAACTGCAGGCGCTGCGCGACAAACAGGTGCTCTAGCCTCGCAAGACCGCTCCATGCCTTGTTTGGGTGGACCGCGCCTGATACGGGCTAGGCCGAGGTCGCCTGCTCCAGCTCCTGCGCCAGCGTACGCACGAGCTCGGCGGCAGGCAGGGCGCGTGCCAGCGGTGCGCCCTGGCCGGCCCAGTGCGCGGCATAGTCGCTGCTGCCCTGCGCGCTGGCGGCCTGGTGCAGCGCCTTGCCCGCGTCATACACCATGGGGTAGGCGGGCAGTGCACCCGCATAGTCTCGTCCCAGCTGGTGCAGACGGTTGAACATGCCGCGCGCAGGGCGTCCGGAAATGGCGGCGGTGATGGCCGTGTGCTGCGCGCTGTCGCTTTGCAGCTCGGCGCGGTAGGCCTGGCTGGCTGCGGATTCAGGGCAGAGGATGAAGGCCGTGCCCATCTGCACGGCACAGGCTCCCAGCTGCAAAGCGGCAGCGATGCCTGCACCGTCCATGATGCCGCCAGCGGCGACCACGGGCAGGCGGGACTCGCGCGCCAGCAGTCGCACCAGCGCCATGGTTCCCATCAGAGTGTCCTGCTCTGGCACGAAAGCGCCGCGATGGCCGCCCGCCTCCATGCCCTGGGCCACGATCACATCCACCCCGGCCTGCTCGATCTGGCGCGCCTCGTCGAGACTGGTGGCACAGGCCAGCGTGGTGATGCCGGCGGCGCGCAAGGCATCGACAAAGCCCTGCTCAGGCAGGCCGAAATGAAAGCTCACCACGGCGGGACGCAGCTCCAGCAGCATGGCCTGCAATCGCGCATTGCCCAGCGCGGACTCGTAGATGCAGCGCAGGGCGGGCGGCGCGCACGCGCCGTAGCGCTCGAACTCCGGCGCCAGATAGCGCAGCCACTGTGCTTCACGCTCTGCATCTGCTGCTGGCGCACGGTGACAGAAGAGGTTGACGTTGAAGGGCCGCTCGGTCAGCGCGCGCGTCTGCTCGATGTGCTGGCGCGCCTGCTCAAGGCCATAGGCACCTATGCCCACCGAGCCCAGGGCCGATGCATTGCTCACGGCGGCCGCCAGCTGCGGGGTCGAGGTCCCGGCCATCGGGGCCTGAATGATGGGATGCTGCAGGCCCAGTCCTGTCATCCATGAAGGTAGTTTGCTCATCGCGCGTCTCCCGGTTTCACATCTCGATCCTGATCATTGCGCGGTGCGGGCCAGGCGGCTAGAGGCCACCAGCAGCGCGCCCAGGCCCAGCGCCGCGCAGCCCAGCACGAACAGCTGGCGATAGCTGCCGGTACTGACGTAGACAAATGCCATCAGATAGCCGGAGCTGGCCTGCAACAGCGCAAATGCAGCCGTGGCATAGCCCCACATTTTCTTGTGCTGGCCGGGTCCAATGAGCTGCATCAGATAGCCCGAGGTAATGGCCGCCATGCCCGGTGACAGCGCTCCCACCACAAAGCCCGACAGCGCATGGCCGCCGAAACCGGCCCAGACCAGCGGCAGGCCGATGGCCACGGCCTTGAGGGCGTAGGCGCCCGTGGTCGTACCCCACCAGCCCCAGCGCGTAGCGCAGTAGGCCGCACACAGCGGCCCGACCATCGCGCCAAGCCCGAAGAAGGCCCATTGCGTCGATGCATAGGCGCCGCCCAACTGCAGCTCCCGATCCAGATAGTCCACCCAGAACACGGTGTGCGGCACAAAGCCGAAGGCGTCGCAGGCATAGGCAGTCAGCACCAGAATCACCGCCAGGCTCCACGGCGTTGTGCAGGAAGCTGCGACCGCCGTGGGCTGGACCGCCACCGGCGCATGCAGCGGGATCTGGCGCGCAGCATGCCAGCCGCTGTAAAGCGCCAGCGCACATAGCGCCGTCAATGCCCACCAGACGGCGCTCAGGCTGCTGCGCGCAAACATGGGCACCAGGGTGGCGGCCAGCAAGGCACCCACGCCAATGCCGCAGAACATCAGCGGACCCAACGCAGCACGGCGCTGCGGCGCGGCTGCAGCCATGGCCACCGACGGGCCCAGCACCATCAGCGCGGCCCCGGCAATGCCCGAGATCAGCCGCCAGACAAAGAACAAGCCCATGGGCTGGGGCAGGCTGCAGCCGGCAAAGCTCAGCATCACGGCCACCCAGCAGATCACCAGCACGCGCAGCGCGCCCCAGCGCTCGGCCAGCGGCGCGGCGACCAGCGCCCCGATCAGATAACCGAGCAGATTGGCTGCGCCCAGATAAGCCACCTGCTCGCCGCTGAACCAGCCCGCATGCACCATCTGCGGCATCAGCGCCGTATAGGCAAAACGCGCCAGGCCGACGCCGCTCAGGGTGGCCATGAAGCCGGTCAACAGCAGGGGAAGTTCTTTGCGCTCGATCACAGCTCGGATTCCGGGGGAAATTGGCATCAAGCCTAAACGCTGCGACGCAATCATGTCCAATGATTCAAAATGATGACTTGCATCTCAATTCAAGATATTGGAGCCGCCTATGCAACTCAAATCCCTGCGCATGTTCGAAGCCGTCTGCGAAAGCGGCAGCTTTGGTGCCGCAGCCCAGCGGCTGCACACCGTGCAATCCAATGTCACGGCCCATATCAAAAAGCTTGAGGGCGAAGCAGGCGTGCAGCTGCTGATGCGGGCCAGCCCGGTCTTTCCCACTCCGGCCGGACGCACGCTGCTGGAGTCTGCGCGGCAGATGCTGCAGTCGCATGACCAGGTGCTGGCCATGCTGCAAGCCCGGCAGTTTGCAGCCGGCCAGGTCAAGGGCGCCTTGCGCATCGGCTCGATGGAAACCACGGCCGCGCTGCGTCTGCCGCCACTGCTGGCCGAGTTGCGCAGGCAGCATCCGGATATCGACCTTGAGCTGGACGCCCAGCCCAGCGCCGCATTGCTGATGGAGCTGGCGGCCGGTCGCATCGACTGTGCCTTCATCAACGGTGCCGCACCACAGAGCGAGCTGCAATCCTGGCCCGTGTTCCGCGAAGAGCTGGTGCTGGTCAGCGGACAGCCTCTGACGCGCTTCCCCAGCGCCGCAGAGTTCAGCAGCGCCGTGTTTCTGGCCTTTCGCCAGGGCTGCAGCTATCGCCAGCGCATCGAGCTGCTGATGGCCTCTATGGGTGTGACGGCGGTACGCATCATGGAGCTGGGCATGCTGGACACCATCCTCGGCTGCGTGGCCGCAGGTATGGGCTATGCGCTGCTGTCGCGCTCGCTGGTCGAAGCCCAGCAGCAGCGCTTTGGCGTGCACTGGATGACTCTGCCCGGCAAGAGCGGGCAGGAGCTGGCCTTTGTCGACACCTGTTTTGTGACCGCCGCCGTGGCGGGCTGGTCGCCCGCACTGCATGCGTTTGCCCAGGTGCTGGGCGTCGGGCCTGGTGCCGCGCAGGCACGGCCCGTGCCGCTGGCCCTGGCGGCCTGAAACCGGCCCGCCATCACGGCTGCATCAGCGCGCGGCGGTACTGCAATGCCTCGGCCAGATGGGTTTGCGTGATGGCATCCGAGTCCGCCAGATCGGCGATGGTTCGCGCCACCTTCAAGGCCCGGTGCGTGCCGCGTGCCGACCAGCCAAGGCGCGTTGCAGCCTTGTGCGCAAAGGTCAGCGCCTCGGGCTCCAGCTGCAGATGCGTGTCGAGCTGCACGCCCTGCAACTGATGATTGGGCAGGCCCTGGCGCTGCAAGGCCTTGTCTCTGGCTGCACTCACGCGTTGCTGCACGGCCGCGCTGCTCTGCCCTTCGGGCGCTGCCAGAAGTTCCTCGGGCGACAGTGCCGCCACCTCCACATGCAGATCGATACGGTCCAGCAAGGGCCCGCTGATGCGCGCCTGATAACGTGCCACCTGATCAGGCGAGCAGCGGCAGGCCCTGACGCGCGAGCCCCAGTAGCCGCAGGGGCAGGGGTTCATGGCTGCCACCAACTGGAAACGGGCCGGAAACTCCGCCCTCTGCACAGCCCGCACGATGGTGATGCGACCGGTCTCCAGCGGCTCGCGCAAGGCCTCCAGGGCACTGCGCGCGAACTCAGGCAGCTCGTCCAGAAAAAGCGCCCCGCAATGGGCATAGGAGATTTCGCCAGGCCGGGGCGGAGAGCCGCCGCCGACCAGCGCGACGGAGCTGGCCGTGTGATGGGGAGCGGCAAACGGCCGCTGGCGCCACAACTGCGGCGTGAAACGACCGCTGAGGCTGGCAATGGCTGCGGCTTCGAGCGCTTCCTCATCGGTCATGCCGGGCAGCAAACCCGCAAAGCGCTGGGCCAGCATGGATTTTCCCGAACCCGGAGGGCCGATCATCAGCACACCATGTGCGCCGGCAGCTGCAATTTCAAGCGCGCGCTTGGCCTGCATCTGGCCGCGCACCTCGCGCAGATCCAGCGACGGCAAAGAAGCTTCAGCAGGTCTGGAGTGCACCCGCTGCCAGCCCTCCACGCCATCGCCCTGCTCCGACGGGGTGGCGTCATGCGCGATGAACTGCCTGACCACATCCAGCAGATGCGCAGCGCCGAAGACTTCGATTGCCGGCACGAAAGCGGCCTCCAGCGCACTGTCCGGCGGCAGCACCAGGCGCACGCGCTGTTGCTGACGCTGCAGGGCCAGCGCCGTAGCCAGGGCGCCGCGTACCGGGCGCAGGGCACCGGTCAGGGACAGCTCTCCTGCAAACTCATAATCGGCGAGCCGCTGTGCATCGATCTGGCCGCTGGCAGCCAGAATTCCCAGCGCTATCGGCAGGTCAAAGCGGCCTGAGTCCTTGGGCAGATCTGCCGGAGCCAGGTTGACCGTGATGCGCTGGTTGTTCGGGAACTCCAGCCCCGCATTGACGATGGCCGCGCGTACGCGCTCGCGGGCCTCCTTGACCTCCACATCCGCCAGGCCCACCAGCGTGAACGAAGGCAGTCCGTTGGCCAGATGGACCTCCACCGTGACAGCCGGTGCCTGCAGGCCCAGCAGGGCACGACTTTGAACCAGTGCCAGACCCATCACGCCCCTCCCCTTCAAGCCGGACTGTAGGGCTTAGCGTATGCGCCAGCGGCTCAAACAGGCAATAGGGGTGTGCACAGGCCGTCAGCCTGCGGCGTCATCGCGGGCCGGCCGTTTGCCTGCGGCCCGGCCACGACGGCGCTCGGCCTTGGGAAAGCCGCCCTGCTCCTGCATGAGCGCCGCCCTGGTGCGCACGCGCTCGAAGACCTGGGACAACACCTCAAGCTCGGCATCGCTGACGTCGCCAAGCAGCTCCTGGTTGATCGCCTGTATCTGCGGAAACAGCTGGGTGTGCAGCGCCAGCCCGGCGGCCGTCAGCTGCACCATGGCCTGACGCCCGTCGCCGGCCATGCCCTGCTTGTGCAGCAGCCCCTTGGCAATCAGCGCGGAGATGGTGCGCGAGGTGCGCGTGCGATCGAGCTGCGCCAGCTCTGCGAGCCCGGAGGGCTGCATGGCGCCCTTGGTGGCCAGCAGGCCGATCATGCGCCACTCGCGCCGGGTGATGCCGAAGCCGCCCTCGCACAGGCGCACCACCATGGTTCCCGCCGAGCTCATCAGACGGGCCAGATGGTAGAGGAACAAATCGTCCAGCTCGGACGGCTGCCGCCAGGGGTGGCGCTGCGCCTTGGTCATGGGTCTTTGTGGGTTTTCTCTAGGAATGATGGATTAGATCCATTATCGAGTCACTGCTTACAGTGGCTCCAAAGCAAACGACTGGAGACATCATGCCTTGCACCCGTATCGCCCGCAGCGCTCTGGCCGGGCTGGCGACCGCCGCGCTGCTGCTGCCGGCATCCCATGCTGCCGACAGCTGGCCCGCCAAGCCCATACGCATCATCGTTCCCACGCCGCCGGCCGGCCCTTCCGACCTCGCCGTGCGCCCGCTGGCGGCGGCCGTGCAAAAGGCGCTAGGTCAAGCCGTGATCGTGGAAAACCGGGCCGGTGCCAACGGCAATATCGGTGCGGCCGAGGTCGCCCGGGCTCCGGCCGACGGCTACACCTGGCTGTGGGCCATGGACCCGGTGCTCACCGTCAACAGGCATATCTACAAGAACATCGGCTATTCCAGCGATGCCATCGTGGTGCTCAACGCCGCCGCCAGGTTTTCGCAGACCCTGATCTGCAACCCCGGCCTCGGCTTCAAGTCCGTCAAGGACATGCTGGAGACCGCCAAGTCGCGCGAGCTGACCTATGCCACCGGCGGCGCGGGCTCGCCCGGCCATCTGGTCATGGAGTCCCTGCTGTCGGGCACCGGCGTGAAGATGGTGCATGTGCCCTACAAGGGACCGGCACCGGCCATGCAGGATCTGATGGGCGGCCAGGTGGACTGCGGCTTCCTGGCAGCTCCCACGGTGCTGCCCCAGATCCAGAGCGGCCGGGTCACTGCCCTGGCAACCACAGGGCGCACGCGCTCGCCCCTGCTGCCGGCATTGCCCACGATTGCCGAGTCGGGCTACCCCGATTTCGACGGCACCTACTGGCTGCTGCTGGCGGCTCCCAAGGGTGTTCCTGCCGAGATCCAGAAGCGCTTTCTCGCCGCCATGGATGCCGCCATCCGCTCGCCGCAGCAGCAGGAGCGGGTGAAGGCCGTGGATATCGAGATGGTGGGCAGCAGCCCCGAGCAGGCCCAGGCCAGGGTGCGCGAGATCTCGGCCAAATGGGAAGCGCTGGCCCGCAAGATCAATCTGAAACCCGATTGAGGCCAAGGCCGCAGGCCCTGGCGCCTGCCATCTGAGCGCTTCAGGCCAGTGCCGGCACGCACTTACACTGCCCGCTTTCAAGCAGAAATGGCGCGAGCCCTCGGCTCGGATCACAGACCAGGAGAGACATGACGATGCAAAGAAGAATCTTCGGCAAGCTCGCTGCGGGGCTCGGCCTGAGCGCAGGATTGCTGGGCAGCGGCGCGCTGCAGGCCCAGGACAGCCATGCCCTGTTTCCCAACAAGACACCGCTGCGCATGGTGGTCGGCTATCCGCCCGGCGGCGCCACCGACCGCGTGGCGCGCATCGTGGCCGACCGGCTGCAGGCCAGACTGGGCAGCCCGGTCATCGTGGAAAACAAGCCCGGCGCAGGCGGCCGTCTGTCGGCCCAGTACGTAAAGAATGCGCCGGCCTCCCAGCCCGCCATTTTGCTGGCCAATCCCGCCGTGATGGTGGTGGCGCCGCTGGTGTTTCCGGACTCGGGCTACGAGCCGGACAAGGACTTCCGCCCCATCAGCGAGGTCAACCGCTACGAGTTCGGTCTGGCCGTGGCCAGTGCCGTGCCCGTGAAGGAGCTGCCGCACCTGCTGGCCTGGCTCAAGGCCAATCCACAGCAGGCCAATTTCGGCGTGCCGGCCACGGGCAGCCTGCCGCACTTTTTCGCACTGATGCTGGGCGAGGCCGCCAAGGTGCCGGTCGAGGTCGTAGGCTACAAGGGCTCGGGCCCGCTGCTCACCGACCTGATGGGCGGGCAGATCCCCATTGCCGTGGACACTTTCGACACCCAGATCGCCCAGCACGAAGCGGGCAAGCTGCGCGTGCTGGCCACCTCGGGCGAGCGCCGCAGCGCCATGGCGCCCGGCATTCCCACACTCAAGGAGCTGGGCGTGAATCTGGTGGGCACGGGCTGGAACACCTTGTTCGCGCCGCAGAGCATGGCGCCGGCCACGGTGCAGCGACTGTCCCAGCTGGTGCAGGAGGTGATGAAGGAAGCCGACACGCAGCACAGGTTCGCCGCCTCCAACCTGGTGCCTGTGGTCAGCAGCGCGCAGGAGACGGAAAAAATGCTCAAGGCCTACCGCGCGCAATGGGCGCCGGTCGTACAGCGCTCGGGCTTCAAGCCCTGATATTTGAGGAGCATCTATCGCTTGCTACCAAACATTTTCAGCATCAAATCTATTCAGAATCCTTTCATAACAGGCGATAGAAGCTCCTGTTTTTGAATATTCCCCGCCCTCTCATGACCGACTCCCGCCCCAACCTGATCTTCATCCTGGCCGATGACCTCGGCTATGCCGACCTGGGCTGCACCGGTGCGCGCGATGCACACAACAACGCCACCGACGTCTCGCCGCGCCTGGATGCCATGGCGGCCCAGGGCCTGCGCTTCACGCGCGGCTACTCCAACTCGTCGGTGTGCTCGCCCACGCGCTTTGCGCTGGCCACGGGCCGCTGGCAGTACCGCCTGCGCGGTGCGGCCGAGGAACCCATCGCCAGCGTGCATGGCGACAAGGTGCTGGGCCTGCCGCCCGATCACCCCACGGTGGCCTCGCTGCTGCGCGATGCCGGCTATGCCACGGCCCTGGTCGGCAAATGGCATCTGGGCTACCCCCCGCATTTCGGCCCGCGCCTGTCCGGCTACGAGGAGTTCTACGGCTTTCACGCGGGCGGCGCCGACTACTTCGCCCACTGCGATCCGCGCGGGCGCCCCGACTTCTGGCGCAACGAGGAGCCGCACACCGAAGACGGCTACCTGACCGATCTGCTGAGCCGCCGCGCCGTGGACTTCGTCAAGCGCCAGACGGCCGAGCAGCCCTTCTACCTCTCGCTTCACTACAGCGCGCCGCACTGGCCCTGGCTGACGCGCGAGGACCGCGCCGAGTCCGAACGCCTGCAAGGCATGGGCAAGCACATAGACGGCGGCTCCATAGACACCTATCAGCGCATGATCCATCACATGGACGAAGGCATTGGCTGGCTGCTGGATGCGCTGGAGGAAAAAGGCATGAGCGAGAACACGCTCATCGTCTTCACCAGCGACAACGGCGGCGAGCGCTTCTCCAATACCTGGCCCTTCGTGGGCCAGAAGATGGACCTGCTCGAGGGCGGCATCCGCGTGCCTTTGCTGGCACGCTGGCCGGCGCGCATGACGGCCGGAGCCGTCTGCGACACGCCCAGCCTGAGCATGGACTGGTCGGCGACCTTTTTGGCCGCCGCCGGCGTGGCCGCGCATGCCGACTATCCGCTGGATGGCATCAGCCTGCTGCCGCTGATGCAGGATCAAAGCTGGATGCCCAAGCGCGACCTGGCCTGGCGCATGAAGCACCGCGAGCAAAAGGCCTTGATACGCGGCGACTGGAAATACCTGCAGATCGAGGGCATCGAATACCTGTTCCACATCGGCAACGACCCGCGCGAGCGCGCCAATCTGCGTGATCGTGAGCCCCAGAAGCTGGCCGAGCTGCGCAGCGCCTGGCAGCACTGGAATCAGGACTTGCCGCCCATTCCGCAGGAAGCCAAGGTCTCGCTGGTGTTCACCAAGGCAGACCTGCCCCAGGCCAGCTTCTGAATTGCTGCCTCCCCCCAAGCCCATCGCCCAGCCGATGGGCTTTTTCTTTGCCTGCGCCCAGATAAAGAGCGCGCACTCACTCTCAAATCCCCTGATTGGTGCAAGAAGCCGGGGAAAAGCAGAGCCATGGCGGTGCATCGCAAAAACGCACCATCTTGGTGCAATCAATTTCGGCCAGCACCCAGGTGGCGAAAGTTGCGCTCAGTGATTGTGAAAACTCGTAGCTTTTTGTACTGGGCAGCTATGGTCCGGTGCCTGTTTCAGGGCCTTGGGCAGCGCACCGTGCCGCAGTCGCCGCAGAGACTGGCACGGTCTGTGCTTTGAAAGTTCATCCGAGATTTTTGCCACGAAATTTTCAAACCGGAGGAACCCTGAATGCCTAGTCCCGCTGCAAGCCGTTTCAAGACTTTCGCCAAGACTGCCGCCCTGACCTGCGCCGTTGTCGCCCCCATGTGGGCCCATGCCCAGCTCTCCGCCAACGTTGCCCTGACCACCAACTACAAGTTCCGCGGTCAGGACCAGGACGCCAGCCGCACCAAGGCCGTGAAGCCCGCGCTGCAAGGTGGTTTTGACTACACGTTCGGCGACAGCGGCTTCTACGTGGGCAACTGGAACTCCTCCGTGGACTGGCTGCCCGGCAACTCGCTGGAAACCGACTTCTACGGCGGCTACAAGTTCAAGGCAGCCGATGTGGACTGGGACGTGGGCATGCTGACCTATGTGTACTCGGGCAATGCCAACGGCAACACCACCGAGATCTACGGCTCCGGCACCTACGGCCCGTTCACTGCCAAGTATTCGCACACGGTGTCCAAGGACTACTTCGGCTGGGCCGGCGCCAAGGCGGGTTCGGGTCTCAAGGGCCGCAACACCGGATATCTGCAGTTCTCCTACAGCCAGGAAGTGATGCCCAAGGTGACACTGAAAGCATCAGTTGGTTACACCCATTTTTCCAGCGACATCAAGGACCTGGGCGTTCCCAACTATGTGGACTACAGCTTGGGTGGTGCCTATGACCTGGGCGACGGCTTCTCTGCTGGTGCAGCGGTGACCGGCGCCAACAAGAAGGCCTACTTCGGCGATGTGAACAAGGCGCGTCTGATTCTGACGCTCTCCAAGACTTTCTAATTTTTCAGGAGCCCGTCATGAAAATGGTGATCGCCATCATCAAACCCTTCAAGCTCGACGAAGTGCGTGAAGCGCTTTCCCAAATCGGTGTCCAAGGCATCACCGTGACCGAAGTCAAGGGCTTTGGTCGTCAAAAGGGTCACACCGAGCTGTACCGCGGTGCCGAGTATGTGGTGGACTTTCTGCCCAAGCTCAAGATCGAGGCCGCGATTGCCGACGATCTGGTCGATGCCGCCATCGACGCCATCGAGGGCGCAGCCCGCACCGGCAAGATCGGCGACGGCAAGATCTTTGTGCAGACGCTGGAGCAGTCGATCCGTATCCGTACAGGAGAAACCGGCGACGCGGCCCTGTAAAGGCCCAGTCTCTCTGGAACCGTTTTGAGAAAGATTGCCATGATCAAGAAATTATTGAGCGCAGGCCTGGGACTGGGCCTGCTGGCTGCAAGTGCCACAGGCTTTGCCCAGGAAGCTGCAACGGCTGCCGCCGCCGCAGCGCCTGTGGCCGAAGCAGCGGCCGAGGCCGTTCCCACCCTGAGCGCCGGTGACACCGCCTGGATGCTGACCTCGACCATGCTGGTGATCCTGATGGTCATCCCCGGCCTGGCGCTGTTCTACGGCGGCCTGGTGCGCAGCAAGAACATGCTGTCCGTGCTGGCCCAGGTCTTCGTGATCTTTTCGCTGATCACCGTGCTGTGGGCCATCTACGGCTACTCGCTGGCCTTTGGTGGCGAGGGCAAGTTCTTCGCCGGCTTCGACAAGCTGTTCCTCATGGGGATCACGCCTGACACGCTGTCGTCCATGCTCAAGACCATCCCCGAATATGTGTTCGTGGCCTTCCAGTCCACCTTCGCCGCCATCACCGTGGCGCTGATCGTGGGTGCATTTGCCGAGCGCATCAAGTTCGCGGCCGTGATCGTGTTCTCCGTGCTGTGGTTCACCTTCAGCTACATCCCCATGGCCCACATGGTGTGGGGCGGCGGTCTGCTGGGTGCCGATGGCGCGCTGGACTTCGCGGGCGGCACCGTGGTGCACATCAACGCCGCCGTGGCCGGTCTGGTGGGTGCCTACATGCTGGGCAAGCGCATCGGCTTCGGCAAGGAAGCCCTGCCTCCTCACAGCCTGACGCTGACCATGGTGGGCGCCTCGCTGCTGTGGGTGGGTTGGTTCGGCTTCAACGCCGGCTCTGCCGGTGCTGCCAACGGCATTGCCGGCCTGGCCTTCATCAACACCATCCTGGCGACCGGCGCTGCCGCCATCTCCTGGATCGTGGCCGAAGCGCTGCTGCGCGGCAAGGCCTCCATGCTGGGCGCCGCCTCGGGTGCCGTGGCCGGTCTGGTGACCATCACGCCCGCCGCCGGTTTTGTCGGCCCCATGGGCTCCATCGTCATGGGCATCATCGCCGGCCCTCTGTGCTTCTGGGGCGTGTCCGGCCTCAAGCACATGCTCAAGGTCGACGACGTCTGCGACGTGTTCGGCGTCCACGGTGTCGGCGGTATCCTGGGTGCCATCCTGACAGGCGTGTTCTGCGCCAAGGGCCTGGGCGGTATCGAGCCCGAGGGCTACAACATGGCCCATCAGCTGTGGGTGCAGGTCGAGAGCGTGCTGGTGACCATCGTCTGGTCCGGCGTGGTCTCCTACGTGGCCTACAAGATTGCCGATCTGACCGTGGGTCTGCGTGTCTCGGAGGAGTCCGAACGCCAAGGCCTGGACATCACTTCTCACGGTGAGGTGGCCTACACCCGCTAAGCGGCAGGCTCTTCGCAAGTTCAGTTTCATTACGTTGCCCCGCAGTGCAAGCTGCGGGGCTTTTTTATTCACGCCTGCTTTTCAAAAAAATCAAAGACCAGGCCTTCCTGCCCAAGGGGCGGCCCGGCTACCATGCAGGCCATGGATTCAGCCACCAGCCAAATCAATCAGCTCAGCGAGCGCATTCGCGCCGCTGCCAGTGACAAGACCCCGCTGCGCATCTGCGGCGGCGGCAGCAAGGACTTCTATGGCCTGCGTCTGCAGGGCGAGCCGCTGTCCACGCGCGCGCTCAGCGGTATCGTCAGCTACGAGCCCAGCGAGCTGGTGGTGACCGTTCGCGGCGGCACGCCACTGGCCGAGCTGGAGGCAACATTGGCCAGCCAAGGCCAGTGCCTGGCTTTCGAGCCGCCGCACTTCGGCGCCGCCAGCACCGTCGGGGGCATGGTCGCCGCAGGCCTGTCCGGCCCGTCGCGTGCCAGCGTGGGCGCAGTACGTGACTTTGTGCTTGGCCTGGAGATGATCAACGGCCAGGGCGAGCTGCTGCGCTACGGCGGCCAGGTCATGAAGAATGTGGCCGGCTATGACGTCTCGCGCCTGATGACGGGCAGCTGGGGCACGCTGGGCCTGATCACCGAGATCAGCCTCAAGGTCCTGCCCATGGCCCCTGCGGAGGCCACGCTGCGCTTTGATAGCTGCAGCCAGGCGCAGGCGCTGGACTGGCTCAATCACTGGGGTGGCCAGCCTCTGCCGCTCAATGCCAGCAACTGGCTGGAAGAAGACGGCAAGGGCACGCTGTATCTGCGACTGCGCGGCGCCCGCGCCGCCGTTCAGGCCGCCACGCTGCGCCTGGGTGGCCAGCGGCTGGACAGAGACGCCGTTGCCGCCGACTGGAGCTCCAGCCGCGATCTGAACCTGCCCTGGTTCCAGCAGCGCGCTGCCGATCATTGCCTGTGGCGTCTGTCCACTCCTGCGACCGCAGCGCCGCTGCCATTGCCGCCAGGCGCAGCAGGCCCGTTCATCGACTGGCATGGCGCTCAGCGCTGGGTGCAGGCCCCGCGCTCGGCTGCTGCCGCCTTGCAGCAAATCGCGCAGGCAGCCGGCGGATCCGCTTCTCTTTTCAGAGCCGAGGACGCCAGCCAGACAAGCGCCAACAGCGATCTCGATGCGCATGCACAGGCCAGCCCGGCAGGCCGCACATCGGCACAGCTGCATGCCCGGCTCAAGCAGGCATTCGACCCCGCCGGCATTCTCAATGTGGGCCGTCTCTCGGCGCATTGGTAAGAACAAGGACAGCACCCCATGCAAACCAATCTCGCGCCCGAATACCGTGCCACGCCCGAAGGTCAGGAAGCCGAAGCCATCTTGCGCAAATGCGTGCATTGCGGCTTCTGCACCGCCACCTGCCCCACCTATCAGACCCTGGGCGACGAGCTGGACGGCCCGCGCGGCCGCATCTATCTGATCAAGCAGGTGCTGGAAGGGCAAACACCCACGCGGGCCACGCAGCTGCATCTGGACCGCTGCCTGACCTGCCGCAACTGCGAATCCACCTGCCCCAGCGGCGTGCAGTACGGCCACCTGGTCGATATCGGCCGCAAAATTGTCGATGAGCAGGTCGAACGCCCCACGGGCGAGAAGCTGCAGCGCTGGCTGCTCAAGGAGGGCATGAATTCCCCGCTGTTCGCCCCCGCGCTGAAGCTGGGCCGCGCCGTCAAAGGCCTGCTGCCTGAGTCCCTGGGCGAGAAGATACCGGCCGCCCAGGATGCCGGGGCCTGGCCCGTGCGCGAGCATGCGCGCAAGGTGCTGCTGCTGGCAGGCTGCGTGCAGCCGGCCATGATGCCCCGCATCAATTACGCCACGGCCCGCGTGCTGGACGCCGTGGGCGTGCAGACCGTGATTGCCGACAAGGCCGGTTGCTGCGGTGCGGTGAAATTCCACCTCAACGACCAGGACGGCGGCAAGGCCCAGATGCGCGCCAATATCGACGCCTGGTGGCCGCTGGTGGAACGCGGCGAGGTCGAGGCGATCGTGATGAACGCCTCGGGCTGTGGCGTCACCGTCAAGGAGTACGGCCATCTGCTGCGGCTGGAGCCGCAATACGCCGACAAGGCCGCGCGCATCAGCGCCCTGACCCGCGACCTCAGCGAACTGCTGCCGGACATGCTGCCCGAGCTGGTGGACAAGCTCAGGAACCGCGTCACGGTGCCACGGGCTCCCGTGGCCTATCACCCGCCCTGCACACTGCAGCATGGGCAGAAACTGCGCGGCGGCGTGGAAGCGGGCCTGCGCGAGCTGGGGTTCGATCTGCGCGTGGCGCGCACCGAGTCCCATCTGTGCTGCGGCTCTGCCGGCACCTACTCGGTGCTGCAGCCCGAGATCTCGCACCAGTTGCGCGACCGCAAGATCGCTGCACTGGACGAGCCTTTCGCCCCCGAAAAGCCCGCAGCGATTCTCTCGGCCAATATGGGCTGCATCGTCCACCTGCAAAACGGAACCGAGGTCCCGGTCATGCACTGGGTGGAGCTGCTGGATCAGGCCCTGACCACCGGCTGACACCCCCGCGTGCCACTGCAGTTTGCAATGCTGGCATGATTGGGGGTTTTGTTTTCCCAGGCCCACGGGCTTTGCCATGACTGAAATCGTGTCTGAATCACAAGAGCAGAAAGCCTCGCAAGCGGCATCGCAGCACAGCGTGCAGGACTCGCAGCCCGGCTCACGCTCGCGCCGAGGCGGCCGTGGCCGCCAGAACCCGGCCCCTGCAGCCAAAGCCGCCCCGCAGGCCGCACGTCCACAACACCCCTTGCTGGAGCAACTGGCACAGTGGCACCCGGCCCTGTTTGGCGAGCAACTGCTGCCCTTCAAGCGCGGCATTTTTGAAGACCTGCTCGCCGCCCACCCGGAGCTGGACAAGGACGCACTCAAAAGCGCGCTGCAACAGCACACCCGCTCCGGTCGCTATCTGGCCGCCATGGCCAGCGGTCATCAGCGCCATGACCTCGATGGCCAGCCCGTCGAAGCCACTTTGCCCGAGCATGTTCACCACGCGCTGATCGAAGTCTTCCGCCGCCGCCAGCAGCGCACGCAGGAAGACCTGACGCCCAAGCTGCGCAACCGCATCGTCGTCGCCTACGAAGCCTCCGGTCTCACCCGCGAGGAATACGCCGAGCGCGTGCAGGGCCGTGACGAAAAGACCAACGCTCTGGTGCTAGATGCTCTGGCCGAGGCCGATGCCCGCGCCGCCAAGGACGAGGCACTGCTGCGCTCCTTCCAGCTCAGCGGTCAGGCTTCGGAGCAGGAGTTCGCCGAGATGTACGGCATGAATCCGCGCCAGGTCGCCCAGCAGCTGGAACGCGCGCGTCGCCGCCAGCAGAATATTCAATAAAAAAAAGCTGCTGGCGCCCATCAGATGGGCACCAGCAGCTATTGATTTTGAATAGATCAGGCCGCGCCGTAGCCCATGACGGCCTTGGTTTCGAGGAAATCGCGGAAACCGTGCTCGCCCCATTCACGGCCATTGCCTGACTGCTTGTAGCCGCCGAACGGCGCATTGAAGTCAGGCCCTGCGCCGTTGAGGTGGACCATGCCAGTGCGCAGGCGCGCGGCCACGCGGCGCGCACGCTCCAGGCTGCCCGATTGCACATAGCCCGAGAGGCCGTACACCGTGTCGTTGGCCATGCGGATGGCGTCTTCCTCGTCATCGTAGGGAATCATCACCAGCACGGGACCGAAGATTTCCTCGCGCGCGATGGTCATGTCGTTGCTCACGTCGGCAAACACCGTGGGTTTGACAAAGTAGCCCTGGGCCAACCCTTCGGGGCGGCCCGTGCCGCCCGCCACCAGGGTCGCGCCCTCTTCAATGCCCTTGCGGATCAGGGCCTGGATCTTGCCCCATTGCGCCTCGCTGACCACAGGGCCCATGTGCATGCCATCGGCCAGCGCATCGGCCACGGTCGCTGCTGCAGCGACGCTGCGTGCGATCTCCACCGCCTGCCCATGCAGGGCGCGCGGCACGAACATGCGCGTGGGGGCATTGCAGCTCTGGCCCGAGTTCATCAGCACCGCCTGCACACCCTGGGTCACCGCCTTTTGCAGGTTGGCGTCATCCAGCACGATGTTGGCGGACTTGCCGCCCAGCTCCTGGGCCACGCGCTTGACGCTGTCAGCCGCGGCCTTGGCCACGGCAATGCCCGCGCGCGTGGAGCCCGTGAAGGTCATCATGTCTATGTCGGGGTGAGAGGACATGGCCTCGCCCACACCGGGGCCGTCGCCGTTGACGAGGTTGAAGACGCCGGCAGGCACGCCCGCCTCGTGCAGCACCTCGGCCACGAGCAGGGCATTGAGCGGGGCGACCTCCGAGGGCTTGAGCACCATGGTGCAGCCAGCGGCCAGGGCCGGCGCAACCTTGCACATGATCTGGTTGATGGGCCAGTTCCAGGGCGTGATCATGCCGACCACGCCCACGGGCTCGTGCACGATGGCCGTGCTGCCCTGCACCTGTTCGAAGGCGAAGTTCTTGAGAACCTCGATGGTGGAGCCCAGATGGGCCACACCCATGGCGGCCTGCGCCGCCTTGGACAGCCACAGCGGCGCCCCCATCTCCTGCGAGATGGTCTGCACAAAGTCGCCGTAGCGGCGCTGGTAGACCTCCAACACCTTGGCCAGCAGGGCCAGGCGCTCTTCGCGGCTGGTGCGCGAGTAGCTCTCGAAGGCGCGGCGCGCGGCGGCCACCGCCTTGTCCACGTCGGCGGCAGAGCCCATGCTGATGCGGGCAATGGCTTGCTCGTTGGAGGGATTGATGACCTCCAGGCTGCGCGGGCTGACCGGATTCACCCATTGGCCGTCGATATAGAACTGCAGATGGTCTTGCATAAGGCTATTTCCTTGGTATCGAGTCAAAAGAAGATATTGGCGATTTGGGGTCGCCGGTGCGTGGCTCGGGCGAGCCGGTGGCCCGGCGTACCGGCGTGGTGAAGTGCAGGCTTCAGGGCTTGGGCCGGATGGCGTCCGCCGTCCCCTGGATGAAGGCCTTGATGGACTCCACATCATCGCCCGACAGCTTGCCCGTGAAGTCCGGCATGCCGCGCGCCATGGCCGGGCCCTTGAAGACGAAGCTGGGCAGGTTCTCGATGTAGCTCGCGTCCATATAGCCCAGATTGGGAATGTTGCCGCCACGGTCCACGCCCGGCACGCCGTGACAGAACACGCAGTTGGCCACATACAGCATGGTGCCGGCTTCGACCTTGGCGGGGTCGTATTTCACGCCCTGCAACAACTGGCCCGTGCGCTGGGCCACGAACTCCGGCATCTTGGCCTTGCCGCCCACGACGAAGGTATAGACCGTGCCCGGGCCCTGGCGCTCGGTGGCGCGCGCAGCCAGACCGTAGACACCGCCCCATCCCACGGCCACAGAGACATACTGCTTGCCGTCCACCAGATAGGTGCTGGGCGCGGCCACCACACCGGTGCCCGTAGGCGCTTCCCACAGCTTTTCGCCGCTGGCCGCGTGATAAGCCACAAAGCGGCCATCAGCCGTGCCCTGGAACACCACATTGCCCGCCGTGGTCAGCGTGCCGCCGTTCCAGGGCGAGACATGTTCCACGCTCCAGGCAGCCTTTTGCGCAACGGGGTCCCAGGCCAGCAGGCGGCCAAAAGGCTTGCTTTTGGGCGGCTCGGCATTGAAGAACTTGGCCGTGTTCCAGCCCGTGCCCGACTGGGGCTTGCCCGGTCCGGCCTGGTTGAACTCCCACTTCTTGTCGTCCATCAGATTGACGGGCACATTCTGCGCAGGCAGATACACCAGGCCCGTCTGGGGGTTGAAGGACATGGGGTGCCAGTTGTGCGCGCCATAGGGGCCCGGAACCGCGTCCTGGGGCTTGCTGCCGTCGCGCGCTGCGGCAATGCCGATGGGCTTGCCATGCTTGTCGTAGCCGCTGGCCCAGTTCACGGGCACGAAGTTCTTGGCCGAGATGAACTTGCCGTTGGTGCGGTCAAGCACGAAGAAGAAGCCGTTCTTGGGCGCATGCAGTATGACCTTGCGCTGCTTGCCGGCGATCTTGATGTCGGCGAGGATCATGGGCTGGGTGGAGGTGTAGTCCCAGTTGTCGCCCGGCGTTTCCTGATAGTGCCACTTGTATTTGCCGGTGTCGGGGTCCAGGGCCACGATGGAGGCCAGGTACAGGTTGTCGCCGCCCTTGGGGCTGCGCACCTTGTGCGACCAGGGCGAGCCATTGCCCGTGCCCACATACATGGTGTTGAGCTCGGGATCGAAGGTCATGCTGTCCCACATGGTGCCGCCGCCGCCGGACTCCCACCACTTGCCGCTGGGGTCCCAGGTCCTGGCGGCGCGCTTCATGGATTCGTCCTCGAAAGGTTTGGACGGATCGCCGGGCACGCTGAACCAGCGCCATTTCTGCTCGCCGGTCTCGGCGTCATAGGCCGTGATGTAGCCGCGCACGCCATATTCGGCGCCGCCGTTGCCGATGATGACCTTGCCCTTGAACACGCGCGGCGTGCCGGTGATGGTCAGCGACCCCTTTTGCCCCTCGAAGGTATTTTGGTGCCAGACCTCCTTGCCCGTGGCGGCATCCAGCGCGATCAGGCGGCCATCCCATGCACCCACATAGACCTTGCCCTTCCACAGCGCCACGCCCCGGTTGACGACGTCGCAGCAACCCTTGAAGCCGGTGCTGCGGTCGATCTGCGGGTCATAGGTCCAGATCCTCTGGCCGGTGCGGGTGTCGATGGCGTGCACCACGCTCCACGAGGCGCTGACGTACATGATGCCGTCCACGACCACCGGCGTGGCCTCCACGCCGCGCGTGGATTCGAGGTTGTACGACCATGCCAGGCCCAGGTCCTTGACGTTGGCGGCGTTGATCTGATCGAGGCGGCTGTAGCGGGTCTCGGCATAGTCCACGCCAGTGGTGGGCCAGTCGGGCGTCTTGGCGGCATTGGCACGAATGAAGGCGCCATCGACGCGCTGCACGGCGGCAGCGGCCTGCGCCGCAGGCTCGGCTTGCGCGAAAGCCGCTGCGCTCCCCAGGCAGGCGGCCAGCAGCCAGACCATGCGGCCTGGCCGTCCGCGAGAGTTGTCGATCAGCCGTTTCATCGAGGTCTCCTGTTGTGATTGCTATGCCGCAAAGCATGGTCCATGGCCTGTTTTTGTTCACGATCGGGATTTCCCCAGGCTCGAACTGTTCCATTGCGGAACACATTGACCGCTCCTGCGGACAGCTTGGACATGACATGAGCGTTGATGAGTCACGCGCGATGGACGCGCTACAGCAGTGCTTCTCGAGCACCGGTGCGGAGCGGGCCTTGCAGGCTCGCCGCCAGTTCTTCGAGGCCGGCATACGCCCCTCGGGCCTGGTCAGCGAGGCGGTCATCCAGTCCTGGCTGCGCAGCCAGCGCCAGCACTGCAATGGCCGGCGGCTGGCTCTGGCTCCCGTCAGCCCCAGCCGGCTGCATGCCACGCAGGAGCGCTGCCGCAGCCTGCTGCAGGCACTGCAGCACGAGCTGCCGACCCTGGAGCAGGCCCTGGCGGGCACCGGCACGCGGGTGATGCTGACGGACGACAAGGGCATCGTGCTCCATGTCTCCCCGGCATCCATGCGGCCCCGTGACGAGCGGGTCGGCCTGAACATGTCCGAGCAGGCCATGGGCACGAACGCACCGGGCATCGTCGCCGCCACCGGCCAGGCCTGCACCGTCACCAACGGCGAGCACTATTTCGACGAACTGCACGCCTTCCGCTGCGCAGCAGCCCCCATACGCGACGTGCATGGCCGCCTGGCCGGGGTGCTCAACCTGATGGTGGAGGAGCAGCATTTCAGCTTCGATGCCAGTCCCGTGGTCGGCATGTATGCCACGACCATCGAAAACACCTTGCTGCAGGCGCAGTCGCACGAGCATCTGGTGCTGCGCTTTCAGGTGACACCGGCACTGCTGCACACGCCGCTGCAGGCGCTGATGGGCGTGGCTGCCGATGGCCGCGTCGCCTGGATGAACGGCACCGCCGCCCAGCTCATCGGCCAGCGCGGCCTCGGTGCGCGCAGCGCTCAGGAGCTGCTGGGCCATGATCTATCTCGCCTGCTGCAACTGAGCGGCCAGCCCGGCCCCGCACCGCTGCGCCTGACCAGCGGCCTGGGCGTCTGGATGCAGGCGCATCTGCAAACCTCGCACGGCCTTGGCACGCACCTGGACACCAGCAGTGCGCAAGACCAGGCCAGCCCCGTAACCACCGAAGCAACGCCCGCCGCCGAGGCGCAGCCCCTGGCGACGCTGCGCGAGCACAGCGCGCAGCTGATCAGGGAGACGCTGGACCAGCATGGCGGCAATGTCTCCCAGGCCGCGCGCGCCCTGGGCATCTCGCGCGGCACGCTGTACCGCCGCCTGCGCGATGGTCGCGACGAGGGTTTGTGAGCCCATTCCCGCCCCATGGCGCAAGACTCTTTTGCGTTCGCCCAGGGTTCCGCCCCGCCCCGCACGGCCCCACAATCTCGGCCGCGCTGCACCGGCCTGCAGCCAAGGAGCGTGTATGTGGTTGGGTTTGTCGCTGTTTTATGTGGGTGCGGTGCTGTTTCTCAACGGCCTGTGGATGCTGGGCAAGATTGCCGACAAGGAGATCTGGGTCATCAATATCTTCACCGGAGTGGTGTCGCTATGCATCGGCCTGGCCAGCATCTTCGGCCCGGCGGCCGACGCGGCATCGGTCAAGAGCGGCGCGCTGACCCTGCTGTTCGCCTTCACCTATCTCTGGGTGGCTTTCAATCGCTTCAGCGGCGCCGACGGCCGCGGTCTGGGCTGGTTCAGCCTGTTCGTGGCGGTCACCGCCGTTCCCGTCGCCCTCGATACACTGACCAGCGCCATCTCGGGGCTGGACTGGTGGATGGGCATCAACTGGGCAGCCTGGGCCGTACTCTGGGCCTTGTTCTTCGCGCTGCTGGCGCTCAAGAAAAGCATTGAGCGCCCCACGGGCTGGCTGTGCATCGCCCAAGGCGTGCTGACGGGCTGGGTGCCCGGATACCTGATCCTGGCGGGGAAGCTCATGTGACCCCCTGAGGCGCTGTGCGCCTGGGCGGCCGGCGCAGGCCCTTCCTCGGTGTCCTTGATGGGGTTTGGGCTATTTTTTCGGTGCTCTGCCCAAGGTGGCCAGCAAGGCTGCTCCCATGATGAGCGCACCGCCGGCCAGCGTACGCGCCGAGAGCACCTCATGGGCGATCAGCACCGAGGAGACGCTGGCAAACACCACTTCGCTGAGCATGACCACCGAGGTCACGCCTGAAGGCAGATGGGCGGCACCGAATTGCAGGGCCCAGTTGCCCAGCATCAGCAGCCCAGCCAGGCCCAGTGCCACCAGGGCCCAGCTGCCGTCGAAGGCTGGAAAGCCCGGCACCACACCCAGGCTGCTGGCGGTCAGGGCGGTCAGGGCGGTCAGCAGGCCCATGCTCATGCAGCCGGCAAACATGGCCAGCATGCGGGCCTGGGCCGGAATGCCTTGAAAGCGGCGCAGCAACACATTGGTCAGCGCAAACATGAAGCCGCCGAACACGGCCAGCGCATCGGCCACGGTGAGACCGGCAAACAGCCCGGAGAGCGAGGCATCGGCGGGCAGCAACACCAGCACCACACCGCCAAAGGCCAGCAACAGGCGCAGCAGCGCCATGGGCGTGGGCTTTTCGCCCAGCAGCTTCCAGGCCAGCAGTACCGCCCAGGCCGGCATGAGATAGAACAGCAAGATGACGCGCACCACGTCGCCCACGGTCACGGCCCAGTTGAAGGCCACATTGTTCAGGCCCGAACTGGCAGCCAGCAGCAGGAGCGCCGGGTATTGCCAGGCCTGCCTGAGGCTGGCGGGGCGCAGCGCCAGCAGACCGGCCAGCACCAGCGCATACATCGATGCCGTGGCCCACAGCGGATGCAGTCCGGCCTCATGCATGAGACGAAATGGCCACCAGGACAACCCCCAGATCAGGGCATTGAGCAGCAGCGCAAATACAGGCAGTGGACTATGCATAAAAAAGACTTCTAACACTTGCTCTGCAAGCGTTAGAAGCTATTGATTGTGTAGTGAGTGCAGCTTGCCGGGGCCCGCTGCAGGGCGTCAATGGCAGTCGCGGCGGGCGACTTCCAGCAGCTTTTCAACCTCTGCCGAGTGCCTTCTGCAATTATTCCAGTGCCAAATACCGATCAGCACCATGCTAGCGGCAACCAGCAGACCGAATACCGTGATCGCACCAAAGGCAGTCAATCCCATCTTGGTGGACAGGCTGTAGAAACCGCCCATGGCCAGAATGGCCAGTTGCTCGTTGAAGTTCTGTACCGCAATCGAGCGACCCGCGCCCATGAGATTGTGGCCGCGATGCTGCAGCAGGGCATTCATGGGCACGACCAGAAAGCCACCCAGACCGCCAAGCAAAATGAGGAAGGGCACGGCCACCCAGAGATTGTCGATAAAGATCATGCAGACCACGAGCAGGCCCATGAGCGCGCCCAGGGGAATCACCCGCGTGGCGTTGTCCAGGCGCATGCGCATGGATGCCAGCACGGCACCAACGGCCGTGCCTATTGCCACCACCCCCACCAGGGCCGAAGCCTGGGTGGTGCTGTAACCCAGGGCTGCGGCCCCCCAGGCCAGCACGATATAGCGCAAATTGCCCGACGCCCCCCAGAACAGCGTGGTGGTGGACAGCGAAATCTGGCCCAGCTTGTCGGCCCACAGGCGTTTGCTGCAGCGCCAGAAGTCGGGCAGCAGGCCCAGCAGATTGGCCACCAGGCTCTTGTTCGGGTCTTCGCGCAGCGGGCGCATGGCCACGCCCGTCAGCGGAATATGCAGATTGAACCAGGCCGCCACGACGTAGATCAGGATCAGCAGGGCAATTGCGGCCTCGGCAGGGGTGTCCACGCCGGTATCGAGATACGGGAAGTCAAAAGCCAGCAGATGCCCGGAAATGGTCGGCCCCACCAGTTGGCCGCCCACCAGCACGCCCAAAATGATGGAGGTGATGGTCAGCCCCTCGATCCAGCCATTGGCCTTGACCAGCTGGGAGGCCGGCAGCAGCTCGGTCAGGATGCCGTACTTGGCCGGCGAATAGGCGGCCGCGCCCAGCCCGATGACGGCATAGGCGATCAAGGGATGATGGCCGAAGAGCATCATCAGACAACCTATCACCTTGATGGCGTTGCTGATGAACATGACCTTGCCCTTGGGCAATGCGTCCGCAAAGGCTCCGACAAAGGGCGCCAGAACCACGTAGAACAGTGCAAACATGGGCACCAGGGCAGCACGTTGCCACTCAGGGGCACCATTGGCACGCAACAGCTCTACAGCGGTCACAAACAAGGCGTTGTCTGCCAGCGAGCTGAAAAACTGCGCTGACATGATGGTGTAGAAACCGCGCTTCATGAATTAGCTGGAACTGGCATCGGCTGGACCGATGCCGAGTAAATAAGAGACCCCGTGGCAAGTGACTGGCGGTTATATCACGCAGGCTTGAGCCTACAGTGCCAGAATCCCACTGGTCTGATTGAGAAAAACCATGCCCCGTCCCATTATTGCCACCATCCATCCTGAAGCCATTCGCCACAATCTGGAGCGGGTGCGGCAGACCGTCCCCGATGCCAAATTGTGGTCCGTGATCAAAGCCAACGCTTATGGCCACGGTATCGAAAACGTGTTCGACGGCCTGCGAGCGACAGACGGTTTCGCCATGCTGGACCTCGATGAGGCCCAGCGCGTGCGCAATCTGGGCTGGCGCGGCCCCATCCTGCTGCTCGAAGGCGTGTTCGAGCTGCGCGACCTGGAAATCTGCTCGCGCCTGGGCATCTGGCATGCCGTGCACTGCGACGAACAGATCGACTGGCTGGCCGCGCACAAGACCCAGGTCGGCCACCGAATCTTCCTCAAGATGAACAGCGGCATGAACCGGCTGGGCTTTACACCCGAGCGTTTTCGTGCGGCTTATGCGCGGCTGAACGCCCTGCCCCAGGTCGACGAGATCTCGTTCATGACCCACTTCAGCGATGCCGATGTGGAGCATGGCATGGACCACCAGCTCCGGGTCTTTCACGAAACCACGCTGGACCTGCCCGGCGAGCGCAGCATCAGCAACAGCGCTGCCACCTTGCTGCATGGTGACGAGAACAATGTGCGCTGCGACTGGGTGCGCCCCGGCATCGTGCTCTACGGCAGCTCGCCAGACTTCCCCACCCATGATGCGGCGCACTGGGGTCTTGAGCCGACCATGACGCTGTCGTCCAAAATCATCGGAACGCAGGAGCTGCATGCCGGCGACACCGTGGGCTACGGCTCGCGTTTTCAGTGCGACGGACCGCTGCGCCTGGGCGTGGTGGCCTGCGGCTATGCGGACGGCTATCCGCGCGTCTGCCCCACGGGTACGCCCGTGCTGGTGGACGGTGTGCGCACCCGCACCCTGGGCCGCGTCAGCATGGACATGATGGCCGTGGACCTGAGCCCCGTTCCCAAGGCCAGGCTGGGCAGCGAGGTCACGCTCTGGGGTCGCGCCAGCAATGGCGCCGTGCTGCCCATCGACGAGGTAGCCGCTGCGGCCGGCACGCTGGGCTATGAGCTGATGTGCGCCGTGGCTCCCCGCGTGCCCAAGCAGGTGGAGGGTGCGGGCAAATAAGACTGCCCGCCTCCCCAAAATCAGAAGCCGCTGCATGGCAGCGGCTTTTTTGCGGACCCGGCAGGCGCGGGCTAGACGGCGTGGTGACTGGCGCCACCGTCATGGCACAGACTTGCAACTCGAGCCACGATGTCGTCAATCTGCGCTTCGTCACAGATCAGCGGCGGCAACAGACGAATCGTGCGCTCACGGGTCACGGTAATCAGCAATCGCTGTTCGGCCAGCGCGCGGCCGACCAGCTCCTGGCAGTTGCGCTTCAACTCGACCCCTGCCATCAGCCCCAGGCCTCGGATGGCCTGCACATCTGGGTGCCCTGCCAGAGCCAGCCGCAGCCCGGCCAACAGGCGCTCGCCCAGCAGGGCTGCCCGCTGCGCCATACCGTCTCTTTCCATGATGCCCAGCACCGTGCAGGCGACTCGGCAGGCCAGCGGATTGCCACCGAAGGTGGAGCCGTGCTGGCCCGGGGAGAACAGATCGGCGGCGGCGCCGCGCGCCAGACAGGCGCCGATGGGAACACCATTGCCCAATGCCTTGGCCAGGGTCATCACATCGGGCGTGATCCCGGCGTGATGGTGTGCGAACCAGGCCCCCGTGCGGCCCAGGCCGGTCTGGATCTCGTCGAGCATCAGCAGCCAGCCCTGGCTGTCGCAGAGCTCGCGCAGAGCGCGCAGGTAGCCGGGACTGGCGACACGGATGCCGCCTTCACCCTGTACGGGCTCGACCAGCACGGCGACGATACCTGGTGCTTCCCGGGCCGCGCGGCGCACCGCATCGATGTCGTCATAGGGCACGCGCACGAAGCCGGGCATCTGCGGCTCGAAGCCCTGTTGCTTGGCCGCATTGCCCGTGGCGGCGAGCGTCGCCAGCGTGCGGCCGTGAAAAGCGTTCTCCATCACGAGAATTTGCGGCTGAGCCACCTGCTTGCGATGCCCGTGCAGACGGGCGAGCTTGAGAGCCGTCTCATTGGCCTCGGCACCCGAATTGCAGAAGAACACTTTTTCCATGCCGGCGAGCGCGCACAAGCGCTCGCCAAGCTGCTCTTGCCAGTCGATACGGAACACGTTGGAGGTATGCAGCAGCGTGGCGGCTTGATCGGCCATGACGGCAGCAATCTCGGGATGGGCATGGCCCAGGCTGGTGACGGCCACTCCGGCGATGGCGTCCAGGTATTCCCTCCCTTGCTCATCCCAGAGGCGCGCGCCGCGCCCTCGCACAAAAGAAACGGGCTGGCGGGCGTATGCCCGCATCAGGTGAGAGTCGGTTTGCAACATGCAATGCTCCGGTGGGATGTGAAGGAGAGCTGGCGGGAATCAACCAGTTCAGGAGAACTCTGCAGCGGCTCAAGGCCCGGTGTCAGTGGCAAAAATCGCGCATCACGCCTGCCGGGCATGGCGCAGCACCCGCAGGACCTGGCGGCAGATCGGCCGGCTCGCTACGGCCGCAACGCGCAGCGTGGGCACAAGACACTTGCGATTGCGCCGATGCCATGTCAGTCGGTAGCGGATTCCCGCGTATCCGGATCAGAGCGCGTTGGCCAGTAATAGCTATCGGGTAACGGACGCGCGCCGAAGATGGCCTGCCCCACGCGCACCACGGTGGCGCCCTCCTCGATGGCAATCTCGAAGTCGCCGGACATCCCCATCGACAGAGCATCCAGTTCCATGCCCGCGGGCGCGCTTTGCCGCAACTGATCGCGCAGCTGACGCAGGACAATGAAGCACCGACGCACCCGTTCGGCTTCGGCGGAAAACAGCGCCAGCGTCATCAGACCGCGCACGCGCAACGCGGAAAACACGGGCAGTTGCTGGATGAAGTCCGGCACGGCCTCGGGACTCAAGCCATATTTGCTGGCCTCGCCCGAGGTATTGACCTGCACAAACACGTCCAGCGACCGCCCTTGGGCCTGCAGATGCCTGTCCAGCGCCTCGGCCACGCGCAGGCTGTCCAGGGTCTGGAACTCGCTGGCAAAGCGCGCCACCAGCCTGGCCTTGTTGGTCTGCAGGTGGCCGATGACCGAGCAGTGCAGATCGGTCAGCTCCTGCATGGACTCCCATTTGCCAAAAGCCTCCTGCACCTTGTTCTCGCCCAGCCAGCGGCAGCCCGCCGCATAGGCCAGACGCAGGCTGGCTTGTGGCTTGGTCTTGCTGACGGGCAGCAAGCGCACGCTAGCTGGATCACGCCCCACGCGCCGGCAGGCAGCGGCAATGCGCTCCTGCACGGTGGCGAGGTTGCTGCGGAAATCCTCTACCGTACAGGCTTCGGGATACAGGCCATGCCGATCGTGGCGGGTCAGGGTTTCTGAAGTCATGGACACCCCCTCATGCTTTTTCGATGGCGGCTGTCGCGTCCGGCCGTGCGCTCCACGGCATCTGCCCGTTGAGCACCGCGTAGGAGAACAGTCCGATGATCAGGCCCCAGAAGGCGCCGCCGATACCCAGCAACGTGATGTTGGCTGCGGCGGCCAGGAAAGTGATCAAGGCGGCCTCGCGGCCCTTGGCATCCGTCAGGGCCGCAGCCAGACTGCCACCGATGGTTCCCAGCAGGGCAAGGCCTGCCAGCGTGGTGATGAAGGTGGCAGGAAACGCCATGAAGACCGCCGCCAGCGTGACCCCGAACATGCCGACCAGGATGTAGCACACGCCTGCAGCAACGCCGGCAATCCAGCGCCTGGACGGATCTTCATGCGCCTGCGGGCCCGTGGCGATGGCGGCCGTGATCGCGGCGATGTTGAATGCGTGCGAGCCAAACGGTGCCATGAGCAGCGATCCCAGGCCCGTGATCGTGACGATGGGGTTGGCACTGGTCTTGAAGCCATCGTTGCGCAGCACCAGCATGCCGGGCATGTACTGCCCGGTCAGCGTGATGAGAAACAGCGGCAGCGCGACGCTGAGCAGGGCATTGGGCGAGAACTCCGGCCTGGTGAACACGGGAGCAGCGAGTTTCAACTCCAGCCCGGACAGATCAACCCGGTTCTGAGACAGCAAAAAGATCAGCCCCAGCACCAGAATGCCGACAACGGCATAGCGTGCTGACATCCGCTTGAGCATCACATAGGCCACGATCAGCAGGCCCGCCAGCGTGGGATCGACGCTCATGCCGCCAAACGCCTTGATGCCGAATTGCAGCAGGATGCCCGCGAGCAGCCCGGCCGCAATACCGGCAGGGATCAGCCGGATGACGCGCTCGAAATATCCCGACAGTCCCAGCACCACGAAAGCCAGCGCCGAGACCAGGTAGGCTCCCACTGCCTCGGCATAGGGCGTGGTCGCCAAGGCCGTCACCAGGAATGCCGCAGCAGGAGTGGACCAGGCCGTGATGATGGGCTCGCGCGTCACCCAGCTCAGCAGCAGACCTGTCACCCCTACGCCAATCGAAATCGACCATACCCAGGAGGCCGTCAGTTCCGGTCCGAGGCCAGCCACCTTGGCCGCCTGGAACACCAAAATGAAGGTGCCGCCGTAGTTGACGATGACCGAGATCAGGCCTGCCACGATGGGATGAAGGAGATCGTTCCAGCGCGGGGAGGCTGGCGAATGGATGGTTGGCATGTCTTGCTGTAGCTCTTGAAAATTGATCGGCCCTGAGGGCATTCGATTTATAGAATCGAAATGGACTGATGTTCCCAGCCACTTTTTTGAAGGCATACAGACCAATTGTTCAAGCACGCCCAACTCGAATCCGTCAAGGCCTGGATCAGCGACCCCGCTCATGGCCTCTTGCCGCTGCATGCCCGCATCCAGCGAGCCCTGCGCCAGCTGATCCTCGATGGCGCGCTGGACGTGGGCCGGCGCCTGCCGGCATCGCGCGCCCTGGCCCAATCGCTGGCCGTCTCGCGCGATACGGTGGAGGCCGCCTATGGCCAGTTGCATGCCGAAGGCTTTATCGAACGACGCACGGGCAGCGGCAGCTTTGTGTCCGAGCAGGTGCAGCGCCTTCCGGGGCGCGGCCTGATGCACAGCCCTGCGGGGCACGCTCCCGCCTTGCGCTTGAGCCAGCGCGGCGCAGCCATGTTCGCGGGCGGTGGCCTGCGTGATTTCCTGGCACCACGCGCTTTTGCGCCCGGTGTGCCGGAGACACGCAACTTTCCGCTTCAGACCTGGGAGCGGTTGCAGCGACAGGTATTCAAGGAGTACGGCACCCAGGCTCTGCTGCACAGTCCGCCACAGGGCATCGAGGCTTTGCGCCAGGCCATTGCCACCTATGTGAACCTGGAGCGCGGCGCGCGCGCCACGCCCGAACGCGTGCTGGTGCTGACCAGCTCGCAGCAGGCGCTGACCCTGTGCGCCAACGTTCTGCTCGATGCCGGTGATCGCATCTTCATCGAAGACCCGGTGTATCACGGCGCACGCAAGGCCTTCGATGCCGCGGGGCTGGAATGTGTGCCCGTGCCGCTGGATGCCGATGGCATGCAGGTGGATCTGTTGCAGACCATGCCGTGCGCCAAGGCGGTGTTCCTGACGCCCTCCCACCAGTTCCCGACGGGCACCACGCTGGCCCTGGATCGCCGACTGGCTGCCATAGCCTGGGCGCAGCAGGAGCAGGCGTGGATCATCGAAGATGACTACGACAGCGAATTCCACTATGCCGGCAAGCCCACGGCCTGCGTGCAGGGGCTGGACCCGCACGAGCGCACGATCTATGTCGGCACCTTCACCAAGTCGATGTTCCCTGGGCTACGCATAGGCTACATGGTGTTGCCGACTTCGCTGGTTGCCCCCATGACGGTGGCGCGGACCTTGCTGGATGGACACAGCGCACCCATTGCGCAATTGACGCTGGCGCGGTTCATCGAAGGCGGGCACCTGGGAGCGCATGTGCGTACCATGCGCGCCGTCTATGCCGAGCGGCGTGACGTGCTGGCGCGGCTGGTGCGCGAGCATCTGGGGGATTTTCTGGAGCCTCGGGTGCCTGCGGGCGGCATGCAGATGCCGTGTACCTTGATTCGCGACATCTCCGAGCGCACCGCAGTCGATTGCGCTCGCACAGCAGGCATCGACCTGCTCGGGTTGACCCAGTTGCATGCATCGAGCCGGCACCAGGCGGGTTTCCTCATGGGATTTGCAGCTCACACACCGCATGAGCTGGAAGTCGCTGCCCGGAAGCTGGCGCGCGTGTTGCGTGCGCTGTGCATCTGAGCGGCTGCACCGGTGCCTCGCCGGGCTCGACGGCCTGCGCCTGTGCCCCATCGACAGCAGATCTGGTGAGCCTGATTTTGCCTGGATGACTCCTCGCCAAGACCCGGACAGTGTCAGCCTGCCAGCTCCCGCAGCGCCGCCAGCAGCTGGTTCACATCGGCCTCGGTATGCAGTGCCGACAAGGCGATGCGCAGCCGCGCCGTGCCCACGGGCACAGTGGGAGGACGAATCGCCGGCACCCACAGGCCATGGCGGCGCAGCCCTTCCATAAGGCCGAGCGCGGCATCGTTGCCGCCCACCACCAGGGCCTGCACGGCGGTATGCGACGGCACAAGCCGCCAGCCCTTGCCCTGCAGCAGGGGCTGCAGACCCGCGCGCAACTGGGCAATACGGGCCTGCAGCTGCTCGCGCAAGACACTCTCCTGCTCTATCAGCTGCAAGCTGGTCTGCAGGGCACGCGCCAGCATCGCCGGTGCTGCGGTCGCAAAGGTGTAGCTGCGCGTTTTCTGCAGCAGCCATTCGATCAGCAGTTCATGGCCTGCCACAAAGGCACCCGAGACGCCGGCCGCCTTGCTCAGCGTGGCCATGTACAGCACGCGTGGCGAAGCCTTGGCCCCCGTCAGCCCTGCAGCAGCCAGGCTGCCGCGGCCTTGGGGGCCGAGCACGCCAAAGCCGTGGGCATCGTCGAGCAGCAGCAGCGCGTCATGGCGCTCGCACAGCGCCAGCAGGCCCTCGATATCGGCCACATTGCCGTCCATGCTGAAGACGGCATCGCTCACCACCAGCTTGCGCTGCACCGGGCAAGCAGCCAGCAGCTGCTCCAGGGTCGCGAGATCGCCATGCTCGAAGCGGTGAATCTGTGCACGCGACAGACGGCAGCCGTCGATCAGGCTGGCGTGGTTCAGAGCGTCCGAAAAAATGGCGTCACCCGCCCCCACCAGCGCCGGGATGATGCTGGCGTTGGTGGCGAACCCGGCATAGAAGTAAAGCGCACGGGGCAATTGCACAAAGCGGGCCAGCTCCTGCTCCAGCGCGGCATTGGCCGTGCTATGGCCGTTGACCATGGGAGAGCCGCCCGAGCCCACGCCAAAGTCCTGCGCACCCGCGCAAGCCGCCTCGATCATGGCCGGGTGCTGGGCCAGCCCCAGATAGTCGTTGCTGCAGAACTGCAGCATGGGCTGCCCGTCGACCAGGATGCGCGCGCCTTGCAGGGGCGCTACGGTACGACGGGTACGGCGCAGCGCGGCGGCGTCCAGGGCAGCCAGCTGCTGTGGAATATCCTGCAGCCAGAAATTGGAAGATGCGGTCATTGCCATTCCTTGGGCAAAGAGAAACCGGTCAGACGAGGATCGGGAGTGGCCTGCCACGGAATATCGGCCAGCAGCGGCGCGCCAAGCCGTCCCAGCTGGTTGCGCAGCCAGTCCATGTTTTCCTCGGGCACCAGCATCTGCGGCTCCACACGGCTTGCCACCCAGCCCGCCAGCGGCAAGCCGGCGGCGCGAATCGCCTCGGCGGTCAGCACCGCATGGTTCAGGCAACCGAGCTTGAGGCCCACCACCAGCACCACGGGCAGCTGCAGCGCCACGGCCAGATCGGCAATGCAAAGAGAGTCCGACAGCGGCACGCGCCAGCCGCCCGCGCCCTCGACCACCACGGCATCGGCCTGCGCGGCCAGCTGCCGGTAGGCGTCGAGAATCGGCGCCAGCGTCACCTCCACGCCTGCGCGCCGCGCCGCGATATGCGGCGACATGGGGTCGGGCAGCAGCACGGGGTTGTCCAGCGCTGCCACCACGGCCAGCGTGGAGGCAGCGCGCAGGGCCACCGTGTCTTCGTTGACCCAGCCGCCCTGCCCGTCGGGATCGGCCCCCGCGGCCACGGCTTTCATGCCCACCACGCGCGGATGATGGCCCGCCAGTGCGTGCAGCAGCGCGCAGCTGGCCAGGGTCTTGCCCACACCGGTATCGGTGCCCGTGACGAAACAGCCGATCATGCTTCTGCCTTCTTCGCGGCAAGCTCCGCTTCCTGCTGCAAGGCGGTGTTCAGCGCGGCCAGCGCGGCCTGGCCCAGGTGGGCGATATCGGCGTCGTCCAGCACATAGGGCGGCATGCAGTACAGCGTGCGTCCGATGGGGCGCAGCAGCAGGCCCAGATCCAGCGCCGCCTGGTGGTAGCGCTGCGCAAAGTCCGGCAAGGCGGTATCGATGTCCCAGGCCCAGATCATTCCCTGTTGGCGCGCGTTGCTGACGCGGGGGTGAGCATTCAGCCCGGCGAATGCCGCACTGATTTTCCGGGCCAGCTGCCGATTGGCGGCCAGCGGGTCCAGTTGCTCGAACAGCTCCAGCGTGGCCACGGCAGCGCGGCAGGCCAGGGGGTTTCCGGTATAGGAGTGCGAATGCAGAAAGCCGCGCGCAGCATCGTCGTCATAAAACGCGGCATAGACCTCATCGGTCGTCAGCACGGCAGACAAGGGCAGCGTGCCGCCGGTCAACCCTTTGGACAGGCAGATGAAGTCCGGCCTGATGCCGGCCTGCTGGTGGGCGAACAGGCTGCCGGTACGGCCAAAGCCCACGGCGATCTCGTCCACCACCAGATGCACCGCATAGCGGTCGCACAGCGCTCTGGCCAGACGCAGATATTCGGCATCGTGCATGGCCATGCCGGCGGCGCACTGCACCAGCGGCTCCAGAATCAGGGCCGCAGTCTCCTGGTGATGCGCTTGCAGCCAGGCCTCCAGGCCCTGTGCTGCGCGGCGTGCCACATCGGCAGCGGTTTCGCCGGGCCTGGCCAGGCGTGCATCGGGGCTGGGCACGGTGGCCGACAGACGCACCAGGGGGCCATAGGCATCGCGAAACAGCGCAATATCGGTGACCGACAGCGCGCCTACGGTCTCGCCGTGGTAGCCGCCGGCCAGGCCCACGAAACGGTGCTTGGCGGGATGCCCCTGGTTGCGCCAGTAATGGGCGCTCATCTTCAGTGCGATCTCGGTGGCCGACGCGCCGTCGCTGCCATAGAACGCATGGCCCAGGCCAGTCAGACCGGCCAGACGCTCGGACAGCTCGACCACGGGGGCGTGGGTGAAACCGGCCAGCATCACATGATCGAGCTTGTGCATCTGCTCGGTCAGCGCCGCCCGGATATGCGGATGCGAGTGACCGAACAGATTGACCCACCAGGAACTGATACCGTCCAGATAGCGGCGGCCATCGGTATCCACCAACCAGGGCCCGATGGCATGGTCAATGGCAATCGGCGGCGCCGCTTCGTGCCGCTTCATCTGGGTGCAAGGGTGCCAGACATGGCGCACGCTGCGGCTGGCAAGACTGTGGTCCATCAAAAACTCCTGAGGCGAATCACCGGCCTTGCCGGATCGCAGGCACGGCGGGGCCTGACCTGAGCAAGAGGCCAGGCCAGACAATCCGGAAAGACAAACCCCCGGCGCGATGGCCGGGGAAGGTTCAGGGATCAGCTCGCGGCCGATGCCCCCAGGCCCTTGAGGCCCAGCTTGCGCATCAAGGTGGTATCGGCCTGCACATCGGGATTGCCGGTCACCAGCAGCTTGTCGCCGTAGAAGATGGAATTGGCCCCGGCCATGAAGCACAGGGTCTGCACGGCCTCACCCAGTTGCTGGCGGCCGGCCGACAGGCGCACGCGGGCCTTGGGCATGGTGATGCGCGCCACGGCGATCACACGGACAAAGTCCAGCGGATCCACCGGCTCGCTGTCGGCCAGCGGCGTGCCGGGCACGGGCACCAGGCTGTTGATGGGCACGGACTCGGGGTAGGGCTGCATATTCGCCAGCTGGGCAATCAGGCCGGCACGATGGACCTCGGTCTCGCCCATGCCGATGATGCCGCCGCAGCACACGCTGATGCCCGCATCGCGCACGGCCGACAGCGTGTCCAGCCGATCCTGGTACTGGCGCGTGCTGACCACATCCTTGTAATACTCGGGCGCGGTGTCGAGGTTGTGGTTGTAGTAGTCGAGACCCGCATCGCGCAGCGATGCCGCCTGATGGGGCTGCAGCATGCCCAGCGTGGCGCAGGTCTGCATGCCCAGGCCCTTCACCGCGCCGATCAGCTCGTTCATCTTCTCGATGTCACGGTCCTTGGGCGCGCGCCAGGCGGCGCCCATGCAAAAGCGCGTGGCCCCGGCATCCTGAGCGGCCTTGGCGGCGCGGGTGACCTCCTCCACGCTCATCAGCTTCTCGGCCTTCACGCCCGTGTCGAACTCGGCCGACTGCGGGCAGTAGCCGCAGTTCTCGGGACAGCCGCCGGTCTTGACGGACAGCAGGGTTGCCAGCTCGATCTCGCCCGCCGGCCAGTTCTCGCGATGCACGCTCTGGGCTCGGTGCAGCAAGTCCAGGAAAGGCATATCCAGCAGGGACTGCACGGCCTCCACGGGCCAGCGCTGCGCTTCGGGCGCCGCAGCGGGCTTGGCCGGCGCATGCCAGTGCATGGTCTGGCTGCCGCAGGCGTCGGCTTGCTGTGCGTCGGCGGTGCGGGCTGGGTGGTCTTGCTCGGGCATGGAATGGGACATCGCGGTCTCTCCTCAATCGGGGGAATGCCGCGCATTTTGGGCATAAAAATCAAGGATTTACAGAGCCCGCATGCAAATAGTTGACCACCAAAGAGTTGCAGCAAGAAGCGCTATTTTTGAATGCCATTTCAATGCATTTGACGGATTTTCAGCGCGCATTCGAAACAGCCAGCTATAACTTCCGTCAACTGCAGCCCTTGTGCGCTCAATTCAACGCAATGCACCAGATTCACGCCTTGGATTTCAACGAGGAAGAGCGTAGATATCGTCAAAAAACACGGTTTTTGGCGATTTTTACCCGGACATGGCCTGACTCATGGCCAAAAACGGTGCTGTGCCGTCCGTGCAAAGGCGGACAAACACCCAAAACTGGCGGATTTAATTCCCTCAACTCTTGTTGGACATTCACACCGAGCGCAAAAAAGCCGCAGCAAGGCTGCGGCTGGAGGGCGGGAGGCCTGGGCTCAGAAGGCGTGAGCCATGCCCACACCGAACGAAGTCCCCGAATCCGCACCGTACTCGTAGCTCTTGCGGCCCAGGCTGGCGTAGAGCGTGGTGCGCTTGGACAGCGCGTAGTCGGCCCCCAGGGAGTAGAAATGATTGGTCTGCTCCTGCATGCGCTGGCGGCCATAGCCGGCCTTCAGCGTGGTCTGCCCCATCTGATAGGTGGCACCCAGCGTCACGGCCTTGGCTGAAAGCGCTGTCTGGGCCACGCGCGAGTAGTCCCAGGCGGCCATCACGGCGGCTGCGCCAAAGCGGTATTTGCCCGCGACAAAAGTGTCCTTGTCACCGCTGCCGTTGCGCTCGAAGGCCAGCATGCCGCTCAGGCTGTCCGAGTCATAGTTGAGAGAGGCCGAGTAACCGCGCCCCTCGCGGCGCAAGGTCAGCGGCACCTCGGTGCGCTCCGGCGAGGCGCTCAGATGCACAGTGAAGCCGGCCATCGTGGGCGAGTCGTAGAAGATGCCGTTGGCCATGCGCCCATACTCGGCAACGCCGTTGTTGCTGTAGCGATCGGTAGGCGTGAGGTAGTGCCACTGATACCAGGCGGGTGAGGAAATGCGGTTGAAATTGGCCCACGGGTCGAACTTCCAGTCCTGCGACCACATGGCCGACAGGGCCCGGCCCAGGCGCACGTGGCCAAAGCCGCCCCGCAGGCCCACCGTGGACTCGTCGTGCCAGAACGGCTTGCTGCCCTGGTCTTCCAGACGCCCGGTGTCGATATCGAAACGTGCGCTCAGACGGAACGTGGCCTTGAGGCCGCCGCCCAGGTCTTCCCAGCCGGCAATGGCCAGATTGCTGCGCTGAATCGTGCCGGCCTGGGCCGTGCCATCAAAGCCGCGATAGATGCCGCCATCGATCAGACCGCCAATGCTGACGTTGGAAGACTGGGCCGCCGCAGGCAGCACGGCAGACAAAAGAGTGAAACATGTGGAACAAGCAATGCCAGTACGCAAGCGCATGCCGGTGGTTCTCCTTGAATTGTGAAGTCACTGCCCCCGCAGCCAGCCCTTGGCACAGCAGAAGACAGAGAAGGTCGAAGACCTGTGAGATGAGGCGATGACAGGCAGTCAGGCCCTGCCTGATGCACTGAAGACAGCCGGAACATGGCTGGCAGCGGGGCTGCCAATTCCGACCCGAGTAGCCTGCTCGAAAAGCAGGCAACGGGATGCATTATGAAAGTGCGGACTGCGCAGAGTCCAGCCCTGCGTCAGCTTGGTTCAGCCGCTGCGCGCCACGCCGGAGGTGGCCCAGATGCGATTCATCTCGCTGCAAAACGGCTGGGCGCAAGGTGCCAGCCCCTGGTACTGACAGCCTTCGGTCATGCATAGATGCGAGCGGTGCTCGCTGCTGCGGCGCGGCACAGGCAGGGCATTGGCAGCCTGGGCCGCAGCCATCATCAGCCAGGGATCGGACTTGTTCTGCAGCAACTGCTGCACTTCCTGCGCCAGCGCCGGCGCGGGCAGGGCCAGGGGCAGAGCGGCCATCTGTGCCGGCGTCGCCTGAGCCGCGATCGCCGTGACGGGCTGCAGCTCCAGCCACAGCAATGCGCTGGTGGCAAGCGTGCTGGTCGCCGCCGATGACTGCGGCTGCACCACCAGCGCCAGAGGGCCGCTGCTCAGGACACCCGGATCCGCCATGGGCAGGCGCAGGGCCGTCCCCGGCGCCTGGGCTGCCGGGATGCTTGGCGCGCCCACAGCCTGCGCCCAGGCGGCGGGCACCTGCAGTGTCAGGGAAAAGCTGCGCTCGCCTTGCGGCGTGACCAGCGTGCCTTGCTGCACCAGCCAGTTCTGCAGCTGGGGCAGACGCGGTGCGGCAGCGCCACCTGCAGGTGCTGCCGCCATGCCCTGCTGCGCCTGCTCCAGCGCCACGGCCGCCGTGGGCGACAGGGCCGCCGCCGTCTGCAAAGCCGAGCTGGGCGGCTGTGCGCCAGACGCCGCAGCCTGCGCCAAGGCCTGCATCAGCGCAACCGACCCCTGTTGGCCGGCCAGCAGTTGCAAGGGCTGGGCCTGTCTCTGAAGGCTGACCTGAACCTGCGCGAGCAGGTTTTGCACAAACTGCTGCACGGCCGCTGGCAGGCCCTGACTGGGCCAGCTCGCCGCAGGCGCACCGGGCTGCGCTTGCACCTGCAGGGCCAGCTGAGCAATCAGATGCTCAAAGGCCTGGAGCTTGAGGTTCTGCAAGGTTTGCGGCGACCACTGCACCATGCTGGTCGCCGGGGGCACCGCCTGAGCGGCAGGCAGTTGCTGCGCTGCGGGAAGGTCTGAGACAGTGGCCGCTGCCACATTGCCGGCCTGCGCAGCCGCCTGAGCCGTGGGCACGGACACGGGCAGTACGGGGGCAACGGGTTGCAGTGGTGCAGTCATGCGGTCGTCGGTGGCGGGGCAGCAAAGCCGGAACCAGGCCATTGTGCCCGCCCCTGCGGATAAGAGCATCGGAAAAAGAGCTGCCAGCGCTTGTGGCTCCAGCACCAGGGCTGCCCAGGTCGTGCCGGAGCCGCATGGTTCACGCCTGCAACCACAAGCGCGGGCCGGGGGCGAACCATTGCGGGCGGAATCAGGCTTCTGCCGGGTAGAACAGCTTGCGTGTGGTCGTGGCCTGCACGGCCTTGGCAATGGCACCGATATGGTCGGGTGTGGTGCCGCAGCAGCCGCCCACGATATTGACCAGACCTTCGGCCGCAAACTCGTGCACCAGACGGCTGGTGATCTCGGGCGTTTCGTCAAAGCCGGTGTCGCTCATGGGGTTGGGCAGGCCGGCATTGGGGTAGCAGCTGATGAAGGTGTCGGGAGCCGCCTTGGCCAGCTCCTGCACATAGGGACGCATCAGCGTGGCGCCCAGCGCGCAGTTCAGGCCCACGGACAGCGGGTTGCTATGGCGCACGCTGTGCCAGAAGGCCGTCACGGTCTGTCCGCTCAGAATGCGGCCCGAGGCATCGGTCACCGTGCCGCTGATCATGATGGGCAGGCGCTCGCCGGTCTGCTCGAAGGCCTCGTCCACGGCAAACAGCGCGGCCTTGGCGTTGAGGGTGTCGAAGATGGTCTCGACCAGGATCACGTCGGCACCGCCTTCAATCAGCGCCAGCGTCTGCTCCAGATAGGCCTGGCGCAGCTGCTCGAAGGTGATGTTGCGCGCGGCAGGGTCGTTCACATCGGGGCTGATGGAGGCCGTCTTGGGCGTGGGGCCCAGGGCGCCGGCCACATAGCGCTTGTGATCGGGCGTGCTGTACTTGTCGCAGGCCGCACGCGCGAGCTGGGCGCTCTTGAGGTTCATCTCATAGGCCAGATCAGCCATGTGATAGTCCTCCTGCGCAATCGTGGTCGCACCAAAGGTGTTGGTCTCGATCAGATCGGCGCCGGCAGCCAGGTATTTCTCATGGATGTCGCCAATCACGTCGGGACGGGTCAGCGACAGCAGCTCGTTGTTGCCCTTGACGTCATGGGCGAAGTCCTTGAAGCGCTCGCCCGCACCGTCGGCACCGGCATAGCCTTCGCCGCGATACTGAGCCTCGCCCAGCTTGAAACGCTGAATCATGGTGCCCATGGCGCCGTCAAGAATGACGAGGCGCTTGACAAGCGTTGCGGGCAGCTCCTGGGCTCGGGTGTAGGCGGGGGTGGGGTGCGACTGGCTCATAGACCGCCATTGTAGGAAAGCTGGCAGGCTTTGCCGGGCAGCCGGGCATTGCCCTGCTGCCAGCGCCTATTCCGATGGCAGGCCTGCCGGGTAGCGAGCCTTGGCCATGCGGAACGTCAGATTCCAGCGCTCATGGCCAAGCAGCGGGTGCTGGCCCGGCTTGAGCGGGGCGACACCATGAAACACCAGGCGCGAGGGCCCGCCCCAGACCAGCACATCGCCATGGGTGAGCGCCAGGCGCCGGGTGGGACTCTGGCGCGTCAGCCCGCCCCAGAGAAAGCTGCAAGCCAGGCCCAGCGAGACCGAGACTATGGGCGCAGCAAAGTCGCTCTCGTCCTGGTCGCGGTGCAAGCCCATGCGCGCGCCCGGCTGATAGCGGTTGATCAGGCAGGCATCGGGCGCAAAACCCGGATAGCCGGCCAGCGCCGCAGCCCCGGCCGCCTGCTCGCCCAGAAAAGCCGGGATGGCAGGCCAGGGCTTGCCGGTCTGCGGATCGACGGCGCTGTAGCGGTAGCCCCGCAGATCCGAAATCCAGCCCCAGCCGCCGGCGTTGCTGATCGCCACCGACATGAACTTGCCCCCGGGCACCTGCATGGTGCGAAATGCGGCCCGCGCCTGCAAGGCCGTCACCTCGGCCACCCAGCGCTGCTCCTCGGCTGCCGCAAAGCCGCGCAGCAGCACGGCGCCGTCATCAATGATTTCGGCGGGCAAGGGGTCGACAGGAAACAGCGAAAGCGTCATTGCAACGCCATCATAGGCTTGGCCGGTGGCGGCCCCACCCAGCCGCCAGCCAGCGCCTGATACAGCGCCACGGCGGCACGCAGGCCGCGCGCGCGGCTATCGGCGGCCGCGTCCTGGGCCGCATAGAGATCTCGCTGCGCGTCCAGCACCTCGTACAGGCCCACGCTGCCCAGGCGGTAGCGGCGCTGCGCGAGCTGCTCGGCGCGTGCACGCTGCTCGGCAGCCTGGGCCAGATGGGCGTCCTCGGTGCGGGTGCGCGCCAGACCCACCAGGGCGCTTTCGGTGTCCTCCAGCGCCAGCAGCACGCTTTGCTGGTAGTGGGCCAGCGCGGCCTGGGCACCGGCTTCGCTGGCAGCGATGCGCGCGCGCACGCGGCCCACGTCGAGAAAAGACCAGTCCACACCCAGGAACACGCTGCGGCTGGCGCTGCCGGCCTCGAACAGCGCGCCCGCGCCAAGGGCAGAGCTGCCCAGCAGACCGCCCAGCGACAGGCGCGGGAACAGGTCGGCCGTGGCCACGCCCACCCGCGCCGTGGCGGCATGCAGACGCGCCTCGGCGGCGGCCACATCGGGGCGACGGCGCAGCAGCTCGGCGGGCGTGCCGGGAGCGATGGTCTCGGGCAACTGTGGCAACGCGGCCGGCGCGTCCAGCGCTGCGATCAGCGCCTCGGGCACCTGGCCGGTGAGCACGGCCAGCCGGTGCTGAGCCACGGCGATCTGAGCCTGCAGCGCCGGAATGCGCGAGCGCGTGGTCTCCAGCTGCGCCTGGGCGCGCGCCAGATCGAACTCGGCGGAGCTGCCATGCGCCAGCCGCAGTTGCACCAGGCGCAGTGTGTCCTGCTGATTGGCGGCATTGGCCTCGGCCAGATGCAGACGCTGCTGCCAGCCTCGCAGATCGGCATAGCTGGTCGCGACCTGGGCCGCAATGGCCACCTGCAGCGCAGCCAGATCGGCAGCGCTGGCGCGCAGGTCGGCGCTGCCGGCCTCGATGCTGCGGCGCACGCGACCGAACAGGTCCAGCTCCCAGCTCGCGTTGATGCCGGCGCTGTAGCTGCGCTGGCTGCGCGGCCCGCTTGGTGCCTGGCTTTCGCCGCGTCTTTGCTGCAGCGCCTGGCCCGACACGGTGAGCGTGGGCAGCTGATCAAAACGGCTTTCGCGCAGCAGGGCCTGGGCCGCATCCAGCCGCGCCAGCGCACCGCGCAGCTCCTGGTTGGCCCGCAGGGCCTGCTCGACCAGCTGCGTCAGTTGCTCATCCTGGAACTGACGCCAGAACGCGGCATCGAAGCCGGTCTCGGGGGATGCCTGCTGCGGGACTGCGGACGGCTCGGCCCGCGCGAACTGCGCGCCGGCAGCGGGCAGCTCGGGCGCGCGGAAGTCGGGGCCGACGGCGCAGCCTGCGAGCAGGGCCGAGAGGCCCGCCACGGCACATGCCAGCGCATGCCGGCGCAAGGGTTTGCGGATCTCAGACATGGCTGCCCTCCAGAGATGTGGGTGACACAGCGGCGGCCGGCTGGGCGGGCGGGCGAGCTGCCAGCGAACGGCCCGACAGACGGCGCAGCGTGACGTAGAACACCGGCGTGAGGAAGAGGCCGAACAGCGTCACGCCGAGCATGCCCGAGAACACCGTCACGCCCGTGGCCGCGCGCACCTCGCTGCCCGCGCCGCTGCCGATCAGCAAGGGCACGGCGCCCGCGATGAAGGCGATGGAGGTCATGACGATGGGGCGCAGCCGCAGGCGGCAGGCCTGCAGCGCGGCATCGACGGTTGGCGAGCCGCGCATCTCCAGCTCGCGTGCGAACTCCACGATCAAAATCGCGTTCTTGCAGGCCAGTCCCATGAGCACCACCAGGCCCACCTGCACGAAGACATTGTTGTCCCCCCCGGCCAGCCACACGCCGAACAGCGCCGCGCAGATACACACGGGCACGATCAGGATCACGGCCAGCGGCAGGGTCCAGCTCTCGTAGAGCGCGGCCAGCACCAGAAAGACCAGCATCACGGCGATCACGAAGACCACGGCTGCGGCATGGCTCTGCTCGACCTGCTGGTAGCTCAGGTCCGTCCAGGCCAGCTCGATGCCGCGCGGCAGCGTGCGCTGCGCGATCTCCTGCAGCCGGGTCAGCACCTCAGCCGAGGACAGCAGGCGCGGATCGGAGTCGCCGATCAGGTCGGCCGCCGGAAAGCCGTTGTAGCGCAGCACCGGATCGGGCCCGTAGCTGGGCACCACGGTGACCATGGAGCCTATGGGCACCATCTCGCCGCGCGCGTTGCGCGTGCGCAGCTGGGCGATGTCCTCCACGGCCTGGCGGTAGTCGGCATCGGCCTGCAGCATCACGCGCCAGACGCGGCCGAAGGCGTTGAAGTCGTTGACATAGACCGAGCCCAGATAGGCCTGCAGGGTCTGGAACAGATCGGTCAGCGACACGCCCTGGGCCTTGGCCTTGATGCGGTCCACCTTGACTTCAAGCTGCGGGATATTGGACTGGTAGCTGCTGACCGGGTAGGTCATGCCCGGTGTCTTGGCGATCTCGGCCTGAAAGGCCTCAAGCGCCTGCTGCAGCGCTGCGTAGCCCAGGCCTGCGCGGTCCTGCAGGAACAGCGAATAGCCCGATCCGTTGCCCAGGCCCTGGATGGGCGGCGGCATTAGCGCATAGGCGAAGCCGCCCTCGATCTGCGCGAACTTGGCGCCCAGCTCGGCATTGATGGCCTCGGCGCTGCGGGTGCGCTCGCCAAAGGGCTTGAGCATGATGTAGGAGCTGCTCAGATTGGGCGTGGTAGTGGACTGCAGCGCATTGAAGCCCGCGAAGGCGGCGACCATGTCCACGCCGTCCACGCTCTTGGCCGTCTCCACCATCTGGCGCGTGAGCGCATCGGTGCGGTTCAGCGACGCCCCTTCGGGCAGCTTGGCGCCGGCAAACAGGTAGAGCTTGTCCTGCATGGGGATGAAGCCCCCGGGCACGGCGTGAAACAGCACCGCCGTGCCGGCCAGCAGCGCCGCATAGACCGCGAACACCAGGCCGCGTCGGCGCAGCGAGCGGTCCACCGAGTTCTGGTAGCCGTGGGCGCTGCGATCGAAGAAGCGGTTGAAGGGCCGGAAGAGCCAGCCCAGGCCCTTGTCGATGACACGCGCCAGCGCGTCGCGCGGTGCGCCGTGCGGCTGCAGCAGCCTGGCCGCCAGTGCCGGCGACAGGGTCAGCGAGTTGATGGCCGAGATCACCGTGGAGATGGCAATCGTCACCGCGAACTGCTGGTAGAACTGGCCCGTGACGCCACTGAGAAAAGCCATGGGCACGAAAACCGCGCACAGCACCAGGGCGATGGCGATGATGGGCCCCGAGACCTCCTTCATGGCCAGATGGGCTGCCTCCTGCGGGCTGTGGCCCAGCCCGATGTAGCGCTCCACGTTCTCGACTACGACGATGGCGTCGTCCACCACGATGCCGATCGCCAGCACCAGGCCGAACAGCGTCAGCGTGTTGATGGAGTAGCCCAGCAGATACAGGCCCGCGAACGTGCCGATGATGGACACGGGCACAGCCAGCAGCGGAATGATGGAGGCGCGCCAGGTCTGCAAAAAGACGATGACCACCAGCACCACGAGGATCACGGCCTCGATCAGCGTGCTCTGCACGGCCTTGATCGAGTCGCGCACAAAGACCGTGGGGTCCCAGACGGACTCGAAGGCCACGCCTTCGGGAAGATCCTTGGAGAGCCGATCCATCGCCGCGTAGACCTGCTCGGCCACGCCCAATGCATTCGCGCCCGGTGACAGGAAGATGCCCACGGCGGCCATGTTCTTTTTGTCGCTCCACGAGCGCAGCGTGTAGTCGCTGGCGCCCAGCTCGATACGCGCCACGTCGGCCAGACGCACGACCTGGCCGCCTTCGCCGCTCTTGAGCACGATGGAGCCGAACTCCTCGGCCGTCTTCAGCCGCCCGCGCACATTGATGGACAGCAGCTTGTCGGACTTCTGCGCACTGGGCTCGGCGCCCAGCTGACCAGCCGAAACCTGGATGTTCTGCTCGCGGATGGCGGCGATCACCTCGCCGGCCGTGAGTTGGCGTGCCGCCACCTTGTGCGGATCCAGCCAGACGCGCATCGCATAGTCGCCCGCGCCGTAGATGCCCACGTCGCCTACGCCGGGAATGCGTGCCAGCACATCCTTGATCTTGAGCGTGACATGGTTGCGCAGGTACAGCGCGTCATGCTGGCCATCCTTGGAGACCAGGCCCACGTACATCAGCGGCGTGGACGCCTGCTTCTGCGTGGTCACGCCGAACTGCCGCACCTCCTCGGGCAGCCGGCTCTGGGCCTGGCTGACACGGTTTTGCACGCGCACCGCGGCGGTGTCGGGGTCGATCTCGGGGCGGAAGGTGGCAACCACCTGCAGGCTGCCGTCGGACGCCGCGACCGACTTCATGTACATCAGGCCTTCGACCCCGTTGATGGCTTCCTCCAGCGGCACGGCCACCGACTCGGCGACCTCCTTGGGATTGGCCCCCGGATAGGTGGCGCGCACCACCACGCTGGGCGGCACGACCTCGGGATATTCGCCTACCGGCAGCTGCGGAATGGCGACCAGCCCCACGGCGAACAGGATGATGGAGAGCACGACCGCGAAGATGGGCCGGTCTATGAAGAATTTGGAGAAGTCCATGGCACTCCCCCTTACTGCGCAGCGGCGGGCACGGGCGGCACGGCCGCAGCCGCCACCGGCCTGGGATTGACGGGCATGCCGGGGTAGTAGATGCGCTGCACGCCGCCCACCACCAGCCGGTCACCCGCGGCCAGTCCCTTTTCCACCAGGCGCCGGCCATCGACCATGCGACCCAGCGTGAGGTCGCGACGCTCGGCCAGATTGCCTTCGCCCACCACATAGACGTACTTGCGATCCTGGTCGGTGAGCACGGCCTTGTCGTCGATCAGCAGGGCCTGGGGCTCGGCCCCCTGCCGCTGCGGGCCGCTTTGCATCTGCACGCGTGCGAACAGGCCCGGCGTCAGCGTCCGCTCGGGGTTGGCCAGACGCGCGCGCAGGCGCATGGTGCCCGTGCCCGGCTGCAGCTGGTTGTCGCTGAAGTCCAGCGTGCCGGTATGGGCGAAGCCGCTGTCGCCGACCAGGGCGATGCGCACCGCGCGGCCCTGACCGGCCAGACCTGACTTCTGGTAGCGCAGAAAGCTGTGCTCGTCGGCATCGAAGTAGACATACACCGGGTCCTGCGAGACCAGGGTGGTCAGCACGCTCTGGTCGGCCTGCGCCATATTGCCCACGGTGAGCAGGGCGCGGCTGGCACGGCCCGTGATGGGCGCGCGCACCTCGGTGAAGTCCAGCTGCAACCGCGCGGTGGCCAGCTCGGCCTCGGCCGCACGCACCTGAGCCGTGGCCTGGGCCAGCGTTGCGGAGCGCGTGTCGGCCTCCTCGCGCGAGACCGCATTCTCGGCCACCAGCTGGCGCGCGCGCTGGTCCTGCGTCTGCGCCAGCCCGGCAGCGGCACGCGCGCGTTCGAGCTGGGCCTGGGCGCTGGCCAGGGCTGCGCGATAGGGCCGCTGGTCGATCACGAACAGCAGCTGGCCCTTCTTCACCTCCTGGCCCTCGGCGAAGGCGATACGCTCGATATAGCCCGACACGCGCGAGCGCAGCTGCACCGACTCCACGGCCTCGATGCGGCCGTTGAACTCGTCCCAGGGACGTATGGCCTGCAAGGCGACATCGGCCACCTGCACCTCGGGCGCGGGCGGCGGGCCGTTGCCGGCATGGGCATCGCCCGCGCCGGGACGGCCGCAGCCGGACAAAAGGGCCAGCGCCGCGAGGCCGCCGGCCAGCAGCAAGGGCCGCAGCGGCGGCGTGGAGTGGACTGACATATGGACTCTCCCTGAATGAATGCGCCCGCCCTGCTGGCGGCAGCAGGCCTGACGGAACGGCCGCATCTGCCGATAAGGTGCAGGAGCAGCCAGGCTTGTGAAAAGCATTGGCAGGCCGCCGGGGGATATTCAATAAAGATAGCTGCTATCGCTTTCTAACAAACGACTTCAGACACAAAACTATCTGAAATCGTTTTTCATCAATCGGATACAGCTATGAATATCAGAAGAACTCCGGCCAGCGAATGGGCCGTTGATTGCGGCTCCACCGGCTATCGATCACAATGGCGGCATTCTTCAAGTTCAAGTGAACTTTAAGTCAAGCCCCGGAGAAAGACATCATGAAAATTGAGGATGATCCGCTGATGAGCATCAGCGACTTCGCACAGCGCAGCGGCGTCAACGCATCGGCGCTGCGCTTTTACGAGTCACTGGGTCTGATCGAATCGGTGCGCAGCAGCGGCGGAAGGCGGCGCTACCACCGCTCGGGCCTGCGGCGCATCGCCTACATCGTGTTTGCGCAGCGCGTGGGGTTCACGCTGGAGGAGATTGCCGCGCAGCTGGCGCGGCTGCCGACGCGGCATGTGCCCACGGGCGGCGACTGGCAGAAGATGTCGCGCATCTGGCAGCAGCGGCTGGACGAGCGCATCGACGAATTGCAGCGTCTGCGCGACAGCTTGAACCAGTGCATAGGCTGTGGCTGCCTGTCGCTCAAGGTCTGCAGCATGTACAACCCCGGCGACCAATGCCAGCGCGGCGGCCCGGGGCCGCGCCGCTGGCTAGGCGACGAGCTGCAGGCCGAAGGCCACTAGTCTCGGCTCAGCGGCCGCTGGCTTGGGCGAAGGCCAGAGCAGCCTGCAGCAAACGCTGCATGGTGGGCTGGATGCGCGCCGCGACCTCGGGCAGGTAGTCAAACGGCATCTGCTCCTGCATATAGCTGGACTGCGTCATCTCCAGCTGCACGGCATGAAAGCCCTGCTCCGGCTGGCCATAGTTGCGCGTGATGAAGCCGCCCTTGAAGCGGCCATTGAGCACGCTGGTGTGGCCCGGTGCCTGCTGCGCGATGTCCAGCAGTTGCTGGGCCAGTGCCGGCGCGCAGCTCTTGCCGTCGGCGGTGCCCAGGTTCAGGTCGGGCAGCTTGCCCTCGAAAAAGCGCGGCAGCACCGAGCGGATGCTGTGGGCATCCCACAGCATGGCCACGCCATGCTGGCTCTTGATGCGATCGAGCTCGGCGCGCAGCTGCGCGTGATAGGGCTGCCAGTAAAGCTCGCGGCGGCGGGCGACTTCCGCCTCGTCGGGCTCCAGGTCCTTGCTGGCATACAGGGGCTTGCTGTCGAAGCCGTCAACCGGGCACAGCCCGGTCACGCTCTGGCCCGGATAGAGGCTGGCACCATCGGGCGGACGGTTCAGGTCGATGACATAGCGCGAATGCGTGGCGACCAACATGGATGCGCCCAGTGCCTTGGCGAAGTCGTAGAGCTGCGGCATGTGCCAGTCGGTGTCGTGGACTTCGCGCCCTTCGGGCGTGAGCCGGGCCGCAATGTCGGCCGGCACATGGGTGCCGGTATGCGGCATGGAAATCAGCAGCGGTGCCGTACCCTGGTGAAAGACAAAGGGGGCGATGGCTTGGCTCATGGAGCGTCTCTCTTGTGTCAAAAATCTGATGGCAAGCCGCGCTCAGGCGCCTTGCAGCAATGCCTTGCGGGCCTGGACAAAACCCTGTTGCGCAACCTCGTGCAGCGCATGGCGGCCGGCCTGCACACGCTGCTGGCCGCGAACCCAGACTTCGGCAATGGCCGAAGTGCGATGGCTGGCAAACACATGGGCCGCATGGCCGCTGTCGGCCGGCAGACCGTTGAGGGCCACATGCCGGGCATCGAGCACCACGAAGTCGGCCTGCTGGCCCACGGCCAGACCGGCAATGGCACGGCCCGAGGCCTGGGCACCGCCGGCCACCGCCTGCAAGGTCATGGAGGTCGCCACCTGGGGCTGGGTGCCGCCGCCAAGCACATTGCGCTGACGCAAGCTCAGGCGCTGGCTGTATTCGAGCATCAGCAGCTCTTCGGCCGCATTGACCGTGGCGTGGCTGTCCGAGCCAATGCCCCAGCGGCCGCCATGCCTGAGCCACGCCGGCATGTCGAAGATGCCGTCGCCGAGATTGGCTTCGGTGGTGGGGCAGATGCCGGCCACGGCAGCGCTGCGGGCCGCGCCTGCATATTCCTCGGGGGTCATGTGCGTGGCATGGATCAGGCACCAGCGCGCATCGACAGGCGCATGCTCGAGCAGCCATTGCACGGGGCGCTGACCGCTCCAGGCCAGGCAGTCATCCACCTCCTGGGTCTGCTCGGCGATATGGATGTGCACGACCGCCTTGGGCAGCATGGCATGCAGGCCCGCGAGCGCGGTTTTCAGGCTGTCCGGGGGCACGGCCCGCAGCGAGTGCGGAGCCAGGCCCAGAGCGGCCTGCTGCGCCCTGGTCGCGGGCTCCAGTTGCTGCAGCAGGCAGAGCATATTGTCCGTGCTGCGAATGAAGCGGGCCTGATCCTCGCGAGGCGGCAGCCCCCCGAAGCCGCTGGTCTGATAGAGCACGGGCAGCAAGGTCATGCCGATGCCCGTCTTCTGCGCCGCACGCAGCAGCGCCAGGGACAGGCTGGCATCGTTGGCATAGGGCTTGCCGCCCACATCATGGTGCACATAGTGGAACTCGCACACCGAGGTGTAGCCGGCCTCCAGCATCTCCAGGTACAGCCAGGTCGCAATCGCCTCCAGCGCCTCGGGCGTCATGCGGTTGGCAAAGCCGTACATCAGCTTGCGCCAGCTCCAGAAGCTGTCCTGCGCCTGGCCGCGGAACTCGGTCAGCCCGCCGAAGGCGCGCTGGAAAGCATGCGAGTGCAGATTGGGCATGCCGGGGATCACCGGACCAGCGGCGCGGATGGCGGTATCGACCTCGCCGGCCTCGCCGCTTTGCGGATCTACATCGGTGAGCACCTCGGCCAGACGCCCGCTCTCATCCCAGCTCAGCAGGACGTTGCGCGCCCACCCCGTGGGCAGTAAGGCGTCTTCGGCAAAGAGTGTGCCGCTGGAGAAGGAGGAGTGCATGATCATTTCGAACTGCCTGAAGGAGATGAAGCCAAACGCTGGCCACGGGCCGCAAGCGCCAGCGCAGCCACGGCCAGCAAGGCCAGCGCGGCGCTGACCTGGATGGCCAGGGTGTAGCCGCCAGTCTGGTCGAACACCCAGCCGGACGCGCTGGCACCGGCGACTGCCGCCAGCCCCACGCTGATGTAGAGAATGCCCAAAATAGACCCCAGCCGCAAGGTGCCGAACCACTGGGCGGCCAGGACGGGAAACAGGGCGATGCAGCCGCCGTGCGCCGCGCCGAACAGCAGGGAAAAAACGGCCAGCGCAGCCCAGCCGTGGGCCTGCCACCACAGCAGGTGCAGCAGGGCCAGAAAAAGGCTCAGACCCATGAGCAGACGCAGCGCACCCAGCCGGTCGCCGAGACCTCCCAGCAACGGTCGACCCAGCACATTGCCGGCGCCTATCAGGGCGATCAGCCACTGGCTTGAAACAACATCGATATCCAGGCCCTGGGCCATGGGAGCGATATGCACCAAGGCGGCAAACAGGCTCACCGAAGCCAGGAAAATGGCGAGGAAAAACCAGCCGAAGCTGCTGCTGCGCAAGGCCTGGGACAGCTCCATGCCCTGCGCCTGGGCTGCGGCCTGGGCAGGGTGAGGATCACCGTCGCAGCTCAGGCCCAGCTGCGAAGGCTGGCCGACCATGGACAGCGCGGCCGGCAGTCCCAGCAGCAAGATGGCCAGCGCGAACCACTGCATGGCGATCTGCCAGCTCTGCTGCTCCAGCAGCCAGCCCGCAAACAGCGGCGCGGTGAACGTGCCGACGCCGGTGCCGGCCGAGGCCAGGCCGGAGGCACGGCTGCGCAGCCGTATGAACCAGCGCTGCACGGCCACCAGGGCCGGTACGTAGATCAGGCCCACGCCACCGCCCACGAACAGGCCAAAAACCAAGAACAGCTGCGCCAGCGAGCGGGTCTGACTGGCCAGCGCAAAGCCTGTGGCCAGCAGCAAGACCCCCGCACCGGTCACGCGACGCAGGCCTATGCGGTCGGCCAGGGGACCGGCAACGGCTCCCACGCAGTAATACAGCAAAGCCGTCACGGCAAACAGCGAGCCCACCGAGAAACGGCCCGCATCGAACTGCGTCTGGATGCTCTTGAAAAAAGCGCCAAAGGAATAAGCGGCACCGAAGGCCAGGGCGAGCAGGCCATGGGCCGCCACAACAATCGTCCACCCCCGGAACAGCTTCATGGCTCAGACCTCGAGCGCGGCCAGCAAGGCCTGCACAAAACGCGCGTTGTCCCCTTCGGTGCCTATGGACACGCGCAGGAAATGCTCGAAGCCGGGCTCCTTCCAGGGCTTGACGATCACGCCCTGCCTGAGCAGTGCCTCGGCCACTGGGGCATTGGGACGGCCCAGGTCGAGAAACAGGAAGTTGGCGACCGAGGGCGCAATGCGCAGGCCTTGCAGCGGCCGGCCCGGCCCTGCCAGCGCCAGCAGCTGTCTGCGCAGATCTTCGCGCAGCGCCACCGTGGTCGCCACACCGCTGCGCATGTGCGCAGGATCGTTCCAGGCTGCCAGCGCCGCACGCTGGGCCGCCATGTTCACGTTGAAGGGCGAGCGCACCTTGTCCATCAGGCCCACCAGCTCGGCGCTGTCGGCCATGCCGTAGCCCACGCGCAGGCCGGCCAGGCCCCAGGCCTTGGAGAAGGTGCGCAGCACGATCCAGGGCCCGACCCGCGCCTCCAGCATGGCCAGCACATCGGGGTAGTCATCGTCATGCAGCGCGTATTCGTAATAGGCCTCGTCCACCACCAGCACGGTGTGGGCGGGCGTGGCCTCCAGCACCTGCGCAAACTGCGCCGCATCCAGCATGCAGCCCACGGGGTTGGACGGGTTGGGCAGGAAGGCGATCTTGGGGGCCTTGGCCACGGCTGCGCACCAGCGGGACACATCGAAGCCCAGCTCGTCGTTCAGCTCAAGGAGCTCGACCTCCGCGCCCATCATCTTGGGATAGATTTCGTGCAGGCCGAACACGGGGCGCTGGGTCACCACCAGATCGCCGGGGGCGAGAAAGACCTCGCAGAGAATCTTGATCAGGTCTTCCGAGCCGTCGCCGAACACCAGCCGTCCGGCGGGCAGCCCCGTGCGCTCGGCAATGGCTTCGCGCAAGGCCGTGCAGTTGGCATCGGGATAGTTACCCACATCGTCGGCCACCTCGGCAATCGCCCGGCGCACCGAGGCGCTGACGCCAAAAGGGTTCTCATTGCTGGCCAGTCGCGCAATATCGGTCACGCCATAGCGCGCCCGCACCGCTTCATTGGACAGGCCGGCGTTGTATGCGGGCAGCGGGCGAACCTGGGCGCGGGCCAGCGAGGCCACCAGAGCATTCGTCATAGATCAAACACCTTTCCGGGATTCATCAGGCCCAGGGGATCGAGGGCCAGCTTGATGGCCCGCATCGCCGCCAGCTCTGCGGGCGTGCGGCTGTTGCTCAGATAAGGCTTCTTGTGCAGGCCGATGCCGTGCTCTGCGGAGACGCTGCCCTGCATCTCGCCCACGATGCGGTAGAGAAGCTCCTCCACCTGCTCGCATTCGCCGTTGACGGTCTTGCCATCCACCGAGACATGGAGATTGCCGTCGCCCACATGGCCGAAGTACAGCGCCTGGTGCGCGGGCCAGCGAGCGGCAAACGCCTGCATGCAGGCTTGGGCAAAACGGCCGATGTCGGCCTGGGGCAGGCTCACGTCGAAGTTGATTGCGGGATGCATATTGTTGTTGAGCTCGGCCGGTGCCTCGCGCAGCTTCCACAGCTGCTGCACCTGGGCGACCGACTGGGCCACGATGGCATCGAGCACCTCGCCGGCTTCCATGGCTTCCTCAAGCACCTGCTGCACATCGCCTTGCAGCTGCGCCTCGTCCTTGCCGTCCACATTGATCAGGGCCAGCAAGGGGTAGCGCTGCTCAAAAGGCGCGGCGAGCTTGAGCCAGGCCATGGAGGCCTGCACAAAGCTGTCCCACATCAGTTCGTAGGCCGCGACGCTGTTGCCGAAACGCGATTGCATGCGCTTGAGCACGGCCAGCGCCGAGTCGAAATCGGGCATGGCCACCAGCGTCGTGGCCGTGGCCTGGGGCGCGGGACGCAGGCGCAGCAGCACGCGCGTGATGATGCCCAGCGTGCCTTCGGCACCGATGAAGAACTGCTTGAGGTCGTAGCCCGTGTTGTTCTTGATCATGGGGCGCAGCATGGGCAGCACCGTGCCGTCGGCCAGCACCACCTCCAGGCCCAGCACCTGCTCGCGCATCATGCCGTGCTGCAGCACGCCGTTGCCACCCGCGTTGGTGGAGACATTGCCGCCGATCTGGCAGCTGCCGCGAGCGCCGAGATCCACGCCGAACACCATGCCGACATCGACGGCCGCCTCCTGCACGGCTTGCAGGGTGACGCCGGCCTGCACCTGCATCAGTCCGGTCTTGGCATCGATGTCCTCGATGCGATTCATGCGATCCAGCGACAGGGCCACGGCCCCCTCCATCGGAACTGCGGCACCGGCCAGGCCGGTCAGACCGCCCTGCGGGACCACCGCAATCCTGTGGGCGCTGCACAGGCGCATGACCGCGCTGACTTCCTGCGTGGTGCGTGGGCGCACCAGCGCCAATGGCTGGCGGGGCGGCGTGCCGCTCCAGTCGGTGCGGCAACGCTCGGGCGTGTCCGTGCCGCGCAGCGCCACGTCGGCCCCCAGAGTGGAGATCAGTTCATTGAGAAATTGTTCGTGAGACATCAGCAACCTTTCGCGCTCCCCGCATTCAGGCTTTGGCTTGCTGTGCAATCAGGCCCTGGCGCACCACCGTGCAGTCAGGCTTGTTGCCGAACCAGTAGGCCAGCTCTGCTGCCTGCTGCACGGGCCAGAGCACGAAATTGGCGGGGCGACCCACGGCAATCAGGCCTTGCTCGTCCTGCAGGCCCAGAGCCTGCGCGGCGTGCCGGGTGATGCCGGCCAGAGCCTCGGGAACCGTCAGACGGAACAGCGTGCAAGCCATGTTGGCCATGAGCAGCAAGCTCAAGCACGGGGAGGTACCCGGATTGTGATCGGTAGAAACGGCCATCGGGACCTTGGCGGCCCTTAATTCCTCAATCGGGGGCACTTTGGTGTCGCGCAGCGTGTAGAAGGCCCCGGGCAGCAGCACGGCCACGGTACCGGCCTTCTGCATCTCGGCGATGCCGTGCTCGGACAGATGCTCGATATGGTCGCAGGACAGCGCGCCATAGCGGGCCGCGAGGGCGGCACCCTCCATATTCGACAGCTGCTCGGCATGCAGCTTGACGGGCAGGCCCAATGCCTTGGCCGCCTGGAAGACCTGCTCGGTCTCGGCCAGCGAGAAGGCGATGCGTTCGCAGAACACGTCAACGGCATCGATCAGACCTTCGGCGGCCAGCGCCGGCAACATGACCTGGCAGACCAGATCCGTGTATTCCTGGCTGCGGCCCGCGTACTCGGGCGGCAGCGCATGGGCCCCTAAAAACGTGGTGCGCACGGTCACGGCACACCGCTGGCCCAGGCGCCGTGCGGCGCGCAGCTGCTTGCGCTCGTGTTCGAGCGCCAGGCCGTAGCCCGACTTGATCTCGATGGCCGTCACGCCTTCGGCCAGCAACTGCTGAAGACGCGGCAGCGCCAGCGCCACCAGCTCGTCCTCCGAAGCCTCGCGCGTGGCCCTGACGCTGGAGACGATGCCGCCGCCGGCCCGGGCCACTTCCTCGTAGCTGGCACCGGCCAGGCGCATGGCGAATTCGTTGGCACGCTCGCCGCCATAGACCAGATGGGTGTGGCAGTCGATCAGGCCCGGCGTGGCCAGGCGCCCTGCGCCATCGTGCCTGGGCAGCGCCTGGTATTCGGCAGGCATGGCGTCCTGCGGGCCCACCCAGACCATGCGGCCCTGCTGCACCACGATGCAGGCCAGCGTGCCCTCGGCAATATCCGCCACCTCGGAGACATACAGCTGCGGCGCCAGACGCAGGTTGTGCCAGCAGCCGTCGGCAGAGACTGCGGGATGGGGATTAGCTTGCGCCATGGCGATGCTCCTCGTGTTCGATGACGACAATTCAAACTATGAAGCTCCTTATTTCATAGCTTCATGCGCTTGCCTCTATTGATTTTCCATATCAATACGCATTGAAATGACCAACCAAAGCGCGCAAGCTGCTCCTGTTTTAGCTGTGCGGTGTCAGGCTGACCATGATCAGCCTGGCCTGCTCAGCCTGCGCGACCAGCGGCTCGGGCCGGACGCTGCTCCACCACAGGCCCTGGCCGGCTTGCAGTATCCGCCCGTCGGCGCATTTCCAGCCACCTTGCAACACCATGCAAAGCCCTGCGTCGCTCAGCCCCGCCTCGGCCCGGCCGCCGAGCTGCTCCAGCCGGGCCGACCATTGCCCGCGCCGGGTCATGACATTGAAGTCGCTGGACGGGCCGCCCAGCAGATCGCAATCGAGCGCCATATCGCCCGAAAAGGCGAATGGCTGCCAGCGCTCGGTCAATGCATGCTCAAGCCCGGCCTGGGCGCTGTGCAGCCGCACCCCGTCGCCATCGAGCAGCATGATCTGGCGGTCTATGCCCGCAAATGCCGAAAACGGGCCGGCCTGTGCAATCGTGGCCACGCTCACGCGCCAGCCAAAGCTGTCCATGCCCGCGCCCTGCGGCCAGCAGACAATCTCGCGCGTGCTGCCGCCCCCGTTCTTCCACGGGCTGGGCGCAATCTGGTTCAGGTCAAAGCGTTGCATCGATCAAAAGCACAAAAACTACAACAAAACGCGGCTTAAAACTGGCGCGGTCCAGGCGAGAGACAGCGAGGAAGGGCCGCCCCGCACCGAGGCTGTCGTCCCCCTCCCGCGGAGCGAGAGAGGGGGAAGGCGTGGGGCCGCCTAGGCGTAAGCGCCTCAGGGGGTGACAGTTATTTCACCATCGGCAGATTCAAGCCATGGCGCTTGGACGCTTGCACGGCAATCTCGTAGCCTGCATCGGCATGGCGCATCACGCCGGTGGCGGGATCGTTCCAGAGCACGCGATTCAGGCGGGCCGCCGCCTCGTCCGTACCGTCGGCCACGATCACCACGCCGGCGTGTTGCGAGTAGCCCATGCCCACGCCACCGCCGTGGTGCAGGCTGACCCAGGTCGCGCCGCCCGCAGTGTTGAGCAGGGCGTTGAGCAGCGGCCAGTCGGAGACGGCGTCGGTGCCGTCCTTCATGGCTTCGGTCTCGCGGTTGGGGCTGGCCACCGAGCCGCAGTCCAGGTGGTCGCGGCCGATGACGATGGGGGCCTTGAGTTCGCCGTTCTTGACCATTTCATTGAAGGCCAGGGCCGCCTTGTGGCGCTCGCCCAGACCCAGCCAGCAGATGCGCGAGGGCAGGCCCTGGAAGGCAATGCGCTCCCTGGCCATGTCCAGCCAGCGGTGGGTGTGCTTGTTCTCGGGGAACAGCTCCTTGATCTTGGCATCGGTCTTGTAGATGTCCTCGGGGTCGCCGGACAGCGCCACCCAGCGAAACGGCCCCTTGCCTTCGCAGAACAGCGGACGGATGTAGGCGGGCACAAAGCCGGGGAAGTCGAAGGCGTTCTTCACGCCTTCGTCCAGGGCCACCTGGCGGATGTTGTTGCCATAGTCCACCGTGGGAATGCCCATGGCCTGGAAGTCCAGCATGGCCTGCACATGCTGGGCGCAGCCCTGGGCAGCAGCCTTCTTGAGCGTGGGGTGCTGGCCGGGGTCGGCCGCAGCGGCATTCCATTGCTCCACGCTCCAGCCCGCGGGCAGGTAGCCGTTGATCAGGTCGTGGGCCGAGGTCTGGTCGGTCACGATGTCGGGACGGATGCCGCCGGCCTTGGCGCGCCTGACCAGCTCGGGCAGGACTTCGGCCGCATTGCCCAGCAGCGCGATGGAGACAGCCTCGCCCTTTTCGGTGTGATGCTTGATCAGTGCCAGCGCGTCGTCGATATCCTTGGCCTGCTTGTCCACATAGCGGGTACGCAGGCGGAAGTCGATGCTGGACTGCTTGCATTCGATGGCCAGCACGCAGGCGCCGGCCAGCACGCCGGCCAGCGGCTGGGCACCCCCCATGCCGCCCAGGCCGGCGGTGAGAATCCACTTGCCGGTCAGGTCGTTGTTGTAGTGCTGGCGACCGGCTTCGACAAAGGTCTCGAAGGTGCCCTGCACGATGCCCTGGGCACCGATGTAGATCCAGCTGCCGGCCGTCATCTGGCCGTACATGAACAGGCCCTTCTGGTCGAGCTCGTTGAACTTCTCCCAGTTGGCCCACTTGGGCACCAGGTTGGAGTTGGCCAGCAGCACGCGCGGCGCATCGGGGTGGGTCTTGAACACGCCCACGGGCTTGCCCGACTGGATCAGCAGCGATTCGTCGGCTTCGAGCTTCCTGAGCTGGGCCAGGATCTCGTCATAGCACTCCCAGTTGCGGGCCGCGCGGCCGATGCCGCCGTAGACGACCAGGGCCTTGGGGTTCTCGGCCACATCCGGGTCCAGGTTGTTCTGGATCATGCGATAGGCCGCTTCGGCGAGCCAGTTCTTGCAGTGCAGCTCGCTGCCGCGGGGAGCGCGGATTTCTCGGCTGGCGTCGTAGCGGGGGTCTTGCTTGGCCGCGCTGATGATGGCGTCGTTGGCGTTCATGATCGTATCCTTCAAGAATGGATGGGAGGATTCAGCCGGCTTGCACGGCGTAAGTGGTAGCGGCAAAGCTCTTGTCTGCGTCCATGGGCGCAGCTTGAACCTGGCTGGGGTAAATCATCTGGCTGGGCACGTTCATGCTTTTCCTGGCCAGCGGGTAGTAGACGAGCGAGGTGACGATCAGGCTCACGATCCACGAGATGTCGGCCCCGTTCATGGCCTTGGCCAGCGGGCCCACATACATGGCCTGGTTGATGAAGGGTATCTGCACCGCAACGCCCATCACATAGCAGGACAGGGCCGTCCAGTTGTAGGCGCCATAGCGGCCCTGGCTGTCATACAGCGCCGGGATGTCCACTTTTTCCTTGGAGACCAGGTAGTAGTCCACCAGATTCACGGCACTCCAGGGAACGAACACGGTGAGCAGCAGCAGCACGAAGTTCTTGAACGTGGACAGGAAGTTGGAGCTCGCCAGCAGGGCCACCAGCACCGTCACCAGCACAAAGCCCAGGATGTAGAGCAGACGCGATGTCGCAGTGAACTGCTTTTTGCGGTTGAAGGCACTGACCGTTGTCAGCACGGTCATGAAGCCGCCATAGGCATTGAGGCAGTTCACGGTGAGCTTGCCAGTGACGATGACCAGGTAGATCACCACGGCCAGCGGGCCGGCCAGCTGGCCCATGAAGCCGACCTGGTTCTTGATGAAGTTGGCACCCAGGGCGGCCACCAGCACGCCGAAGGTCATGGCCAGCTGCGAGCTGATGACGCTGCCGCTGAACGTGGTCCAGAAGGTGGCGGCCGTCGAGGTCCTGGTGGGCAGATAGCGCGAATAATCGGCCACATAGGGGGCAAACGTCATCTGCCAGCCTGCCGACAGGGCCATGGCCGTGAGAAAGCTGGCCCAGGTGAAAGGCTTCTGGCCGAAAGCCGAGACCACATCGAACTGGTGGCACAGCTGCCAGGCCAGATAGCCAAAGCCCAGAATGCCGACCACGGTGGAGATGCGCCCCACCACATGGATGAGCCGGTAGCCCACCACCGCGACCAGGGCCGTGAGCGCGCCGAAGATGATGATGCCGGCCGCAGGACTGTGAAAGCCGAACATCAGATTGATGGCCTGGCCCGAGAGCACGGTGCCCGTGGCGGCGAAACCCACATACATCAGGATCACCAGCACCAGCGGCAGGGCTGCGCCCTTGACGCCGAACTGCACGCGGCTGGAGATCATCTGGGGCAGACCCAGGCGCGGCCCCTGGGCCGAGTGCAGCGCCATGACGATGCCGCCGAGAATGTTGCCGATCAGCAGGCCCAGGATGGCGGTCATGGCTTCTGCGCCGAAGACCACGGCCAGGGCGCCGTCCACCACGGCCGTGATCTGCATGTTGGCACCGAACCAGAGGGTGAACTGGCTGGAGGGCGTGCCGTGGCGCTCGCTCTCCGGAACCATGTCGATGGTTCTGCTCTCGATAGCGCCAGAGGAACCCAGCGTTGCTGTATCAATACTCATGAAATTGCTCCGTCAATCCCTCTGGATGTCTCTTATATGTCCGAACAACTTTCAGTAATTTGCATAAAGTTGTCTATACGAATTTTGTGATTTACTCCTGCCAACGTCAATCATCTAGACAGCTTTTCTGATCCAAACAAACCCTATGTCGCGAACCGATACCGAGCAGATCCACAGTGGCGTATGGCAGGAAGCCAGTACCACGCCGCCGTACCTGCGTTCCAGCGCATCAAAGACCATGTGCTGCAGCAGATCCACAGTGGCGTATGGCAGGAAGGCCAGGCCATCCCCAGCGAGGCCGCCCTGGTCAAGCAGTTCAATGTGGCGCGCATGACCGTCAACCGCGCGCTGCGCGAGCTCAGCGACGAAAAGACGCTGACGCGTGTCCAGGGCTCGGGCACTTTCGTGGCTCAGCAGAAATACCAGGCCACCCTGGTGGAGCTGCGCAATATCGCCGACGAGATCGCGGCCCGAGGCCACCGGCATCGCGGAGAGCTGCAGCGGCTGGAGCGCAGCAAGGTCGATGCCGCCCTGCTGCGCCAGTTCGAGCTGAGCGCCGCCCCCCATCTGTTTCACTCCGTGGTCGTGCACTTCGAGAACGATGTCCCCATCCAGGTCGAAGACCGTTATGTAAACCCGGCCGTGGCTCCCGACTATCTGAGCCAGGACTTTGCGAGTCAGACGCCGAATGCCTATCTGGTGCGCGTGGCACCGCTGCAGGGAGTGAGCTTCTCCATCGAGGCGAGCATGCCCACGCCCGAGGTGGCGGAGCTTTTGCGCATGGAGGTCACCGAACCCTGTCTGGTGCTGCGCCGCAGAACCCGCTCCCAGGGGCAGGTGGCCTCGGTGTCGGCCCTGTGGCACCCGGCATCCCGCTACCAGTTCGCGGGAAGTTTTTGATCCCCCTTTTTGATCCCCCTGAGCGGCTGCGCTGCTTTTCCCCAAGGGGACGGCGCCCTCGCTGCGAGGCGGCGCGGCCGGCTAAGGTGCGGCCGGCTAAGGTGCGGCCGGCTCAGGCGCTTGCCAGGCACCCCTGGCCTGGGGCACCGGCGATTTTTGCGGTGTGGGCTACAGGCAGCCGTTTCAGCGCTCCGTGCTCGGCAAAATGCTCTGCAACACCTCGGGCCAGTCGGTTTCCAGCGCCCACAGTCGCATGATTTCGATATCGGGCGCCAGGTAGCGGTCCTTGTCCAGATAGGGCACCTGACTGCGGATCAGCGCGTACTGCTCCTCGATCAGCGGCGAGCTCTTGAGGCGGCGGTCGAAGTCCATGCCCTGAACTGCGGCCATGGCCTCCACGCCCACGATCACCGCCGTGTTCCTGGCCATGTCGGCCAGGCGACGCGCGCCATAGGTGGCCATGGAGACATGGTCTTCCTGGTTGGCCGAGGTGGGCAGGCTGGTCACGCTGCTCGGGTGCGCCAGACACTGGTTTTCGGCCGCCAGCGCGGCCGCCGTGACCTGGGCGATCATGAAGCCCGAGTTGACGCCGCTGTCCTCGATCAGGAAGGCCGGCAGGCGCGACAGGCCGGTATCCAGCAGCAAGGCCATGCGGCGTTCCGAGATGGCGCCGATTTCAGCGATCGCCAGCGCCATGATGTCGGCTGCGAAAGCCACGGGTTCGGCGTGGAAGTTGCCGCCCGAAATCACGTCGCCGTTGTCGAACACCAGCGGATTGTCCGAGGCGGCATTGGCTTCTATGACCAGCACGCGCGCAGCATGGCTGAGGTTGTCCAGGCAGGCGCCCATGACCTGCGGCACGCAGCGGATGGAGTAGGGGTCCTGCACGCGCCCGCAATTGGGGTGGGAAGGATCGATGGCGCTGCCGTCCAGCAGGGAACGCACGGCGGCCGCCACGGCAATCTGCCCCTGCTGGCCTCTGGCCTCGTGGATGCGCGCATCGAAGGGCTTGATGGAGCCCTGTATGGCTTCCAGCGTCAGGCAGCCGGCGACCAGCCCTGCGGCCAGCACGCTTTCGGCCTGGAACAGGCCGGCCAGCGCCAGCGAGGTGGAGACCTGCGTTCCATTGAGCAGCGCCAACCCCTCCTTGGGGCCCAGCACAAAGGGCTCCATGCCGATATGTTGCATGGCTTCACGGCCGCAGACGATCTTGCCGTCCACCTTGGCCTGCCCCTCGCCGATCAGCACGCAGGCCAGGTGCGACAGCGGTGCCAGATCGCCCGAAGCGCCCACCGAACCCTTGGAGGGAATCACGGGCAGGACATCGGCATTGGCCAGCGCCAGCAGCGCGTCCACCAGCGCCGTGCGGGCTCCCGAATGCCCGCGGGCCAGGCTCACGGCCTTGGTGGCCAGCACCAGACGCACCACATGGTCCGGCAGCGGATCACCGGTGCCCACGCTGTGCGACAGCACCAGATTGCGCTGCAGCTCGGCCAGACGCTCATGCGCGATCTTGGTCGAAGCCAGCTTGCCGAAACCGGTGTTGATGCCGTAGACCACCTGGTCTTCATCGACGATGTGCTGCACATGCGCCTCGGCCTTGCGCATGGCCGCATAGGCGGTCTGCGCCATGCTGAGCTGCACGCCGCCGTCCTGAATGCGGCGCAGCTGAGCCAGCGTGAGCTCGCCGGGATGCAGTTCCAGGTCGGAGTTCGAGAACTCTGGGGGGGTGGTAGTGTTCATGGCTATACCTGTCTATACAGTCAAGAGAAACAAAAACGTACGGAGGGATTCAAGGGCCGGCCGGGATCAGCCGCCGTGCACTGAATCGGTTCGGAAACGGCTACCGAGTCGGTAGCGCATGCCTGGATGCACGCAATGCACCCAGGTGATAGGGACGCCACGCAACCAGGTTCGGCGCGTGAGCATCAGGCAAGGCTGCTCGATAGCCATCTGCAGCAGCCGGGCCTGCTCGGCCGTCGGCAAGATCGCATCGACCACATGTTCGATCTGGTCGTACTGCACATTGCGCACCAGATAGACCGAGGGCTGCACGGCAGAGAAATCCTGGTCCATGAAGTCAGGGACCAGGCGGGGGTTCACATAGCGGTCTTCGATCTGGACCGGCAGCTCGTTTTCGAAGTGCACGCCCAGCAGATGAAAGACCGAGGCGCCGACCGCCAGGTCCAGCGCCGCGGCGACTTCGGGCGAGGCGGACTCGCGGCGCATATCGAGCAGCTCGAAGCGATGATCGTGGCCGCGCTGGGTGATCTCCTCACCGATATTGGCAATGCGCAGCAGGGTCGATTGCGGCTTTTCCTCGGCCACGAAGGAGCCCACTCCCGCCACACGCACGATCACACCCTGCTCGGCCAACTCGCGCAGCGCGCGGTTCACCGTCATGCGCGCCACGCCGAACTCGTTGACCAGCTCCTGCTCGGATGGCACACGCGCACCGGCCGCCAGCGAGCCGTCGCCGATCTTGCGCAGCACATGGTCCTTGACCTGCTGATACAACGCGAGCGGCATCTGGGCGGCAGGAGCCGTTTTGCGCTGGGCAGGGTCTCGGACATTCATGATGCAGGCCTCAGTGAGCAGCCGCCGCCAGTGACTCGGCGCGAATCTCTTCCGTCAACCGGGCTTTGAGCTCCATGAACTCGGGCGAGGTCTTGACGGTGTAGTGGCGCGGGTGCGGCAGATGGACCGGAATGTCTGCCTTGATGCGGCCCGGACGCGCGCTGAACACGGCCACGCGATTGGCCATGAAGATGGCTTCATCGATATCGTGGGTCACGAACATCACCGTCTTGCGCTCGGCCTCCCAGATGCCCAGCAACAATTCCTGCATCAGAACGCGGGTCTGGTTGTCCAGCGCACCGAAGGGCTCGTCCATGAGCAATATCTTGGGGTCGTTGGCCAGCGCACGCGCGATCGCCGTGCGTTGCTGCATGCCTCCGGACAGCTGCTTGGGGTAGTGATTCTCGAAGCCGCGCAGGCCCACCTTGGCAATGAAGTAGTCGCTGCGCTCTTTCTGGATGGCTTCGCTCACGCCTTTCTCGCGCAGTCCGAAGCGGATGTTCTGCGCCACGGTCAGCCAGGGGAACAAGGTGTAGCTTTGAAACACCATGCCGCGGTCTGCGCCGGGCTCCTGCACCAGTTTCCCGTCCAGCAGCACCTGCCCCGTCGTCGGAAAATCCAGACCCGCAACAATGCGCAGCATCGTCGATTTGCCGCAGCCGGAGGGCCCCAGAATGGTCACGAAATCGTTCTCCCGGACCTCGAAATCCACTGGCTGCAGCGCCTGGGTGCTGACACCTTTGTGGCTGGTGAAGGTGCGCGAAACACCTTGAATGGACAGCTGATTCATCACAGGGAACTCCATTCAAACATGCGACGGTTGAAGGTTTTGAAGATGAAGTCCGACACCAGACCGATGAGCCCGATGATGATGATGCCGAAGATGATCTGTCCGGTATTGAGCAGCGCCTGGCTGTCGGTGATCATGTGTCCGATGCCCGAGGACGAGCCGATCAGCTCGGCAACGATCACATAGGTCCAGGCCCAGCCCAGAACCAGGCGCAGGGTTTCCGCGATGCCGGGAGCGGCACCGGGAATCAGCACCCGCTTGACGATGCCGGTATTGCTGGCGCCCAGTGTGTAGGCAGCCTCCACCAGGTCCTTGCGCGCACCGCCCACGGTCACGGCCACCATGAGGGTGATCTGGAACACCGAGCCGATGAAGATGACCAGCAGCTTCTGGGCTTCGCCCACGCCGGCCCAGAGGATCAGCAGCGGAATGAAGGCCGAGGCGGGCAGGTAGCGGCAGAACGAGACAAAGGGCTCGAAAAACGCCTCCACAGGCTTCCAGGCCCCCATGGCAATGCCCAGTGGAACGGCCACGACGCTGGCCAGTATGAAGCCCCCCATGACACGCCATACGGTCATGCCGATGTCATGATGAAAGTCGAACTCCGTGAACAGCAAAATGCCTTCGCGCAGCATCGTCAGCGGGCTGGCGAGAAAGGTCGGAGACACCAGTCCGCCAAAGGTGACGGCGGACCAGACCAGCACAAACAGCGCGAAGAAGCCCGTGCCGAGCAGCCACTTGGCCTTGGGGCTGACGGGCTCCAGAGGGGCCATGTAGCGCCGGCGAGCCGGCCGAACGGAAGGCGACGCCACCTGAACCGATGCGGGAGATGCTGACTTGACAGAAGGTGATACCGCTTCCATGTGCAACCTCTTTGCGCTTACTTGATGAAGCTTGCGTCGTACATGACGCCATAGTTCTCAGGAATGCTGCGAATCACGCCGGCTTCCTTGAGGATGGCAGCGGACTCCTTCATGAAAGGCAGCAGGTCGTTGGCAAAGAATTTCTGATTGGCCTCCTTGTCCGACCATTTCAGAAAGGCGGCCGACTTGCCGAACTGTTCGCCGCTTTGCTTGACGGCCGCGCCCATGATTTCGTAGCTCTTTTCCTTGTCGGAATTGATCATGGCGATGGCATCGAAGTAGGACTGGGTCAGCGCCTTGGCGGCTGCCGTGTTGGCCTTGAGCCACTTGGGGTCGCAACCCACGGTGTCCATCACCATCGGGTAGTCGATGGTGGTGGCCAGAATCTTGCCAGCGCCGGGGTTGGCGCGCACCGTGGACAGGTAGGGCTCATAGGTCATGGCCGCATCGTTCTGCCCGGAGACAAAGGCCTGGGCGGCAGGCTGGGGCTCCAGCGACACGGTCTTGATGTCCTTCATGGTCATGCCGTTCTTGTTCAGCATCCAGGCCAGACCGAAGTAGGGAGCCGTACCCGGTGCGCTGACGGCGACGGTCTTGCCCTTCAGATCGGCAAAGTTCTTGACGTCGTTGCGCACGGCAATACCGTCTGCGCCGTAGGACTTGTCCATCTGGAAGATCTGCACGATGGGCACACCATTGGTGTTCCAGGCCACATGCGTCTCCACCGTGGTGGCGGCACATTGCACCGCGCCCGAGGCCAGCGCCAGATGCCGGTCCTTCTGGGGGATCATCTTGATTTCGACATTGAGGCCGTTCTTCTTGAAGATCCCGGCCTTGTCCGCGAGCGTCAGTGGCGCAAAGCCGGTCCATCCCGACATGCCCAGGACGATCTTGGTCTCCTGAGCCGCTGCATGTTGTGCAGCAGACACCAGAGCGGTTGCGGCTAATGCCAGTTGCCAGATGGGAACGCGACGTGTCGATTTCATGGGACTCTCCTCGGTCGATGCCAGAGCAGTTCGGTTGTTGATGCGGACTTCAAGCCTTGCACGACAGTGCAGGCAGGGAAGTTTGCGGTTGCTGATTGAACATGTATATACAGGCTTACCCGAGCGCCATAGATGCCGGATTTTTCAGATGTATAGACATGCACCAACAATCCACAAGAGCAAGCTGTGTGCCAACTCGCTCGCCCACGGGCCGCCTCTGCCGGCTCCTGGGGGCGCGCACCAAAACGGCATCCGAGTTGCGCTAGTCGGGTGCAATCACGCTTTTCGCGACGGTCAGAAATGGTGCAATCAGCGCCGAGGCATTGCTCCTGGGCACCGACAGCACCACCGCCTGCTTGGCGACGCGGCCCTTGATTCTTTTGCACACCAGTCGCTTGCCGTCGTGGGTTCTGTCGACCACCGGCCGCGTGGTCAGAACGCTGACGCCATGCCCGTTGGCGACCATGGAGCGGACAAGCTCTATCGACGCCAGCTCGTAGTTCACCGTGGGAACCACCCCTGCCTCGCGAAACAGCGAGAGAAAGTACTCTCGGCTCTGCGGCAGGTTGATCAGCAGCAACGGCGACTGGGCCAGCTCCGCCAGGCTCACGCTGGGCGCCGCAGACAGGGCATGCCTGGCGGGCAACAAGGCATAGGGCGGCAACGCGGCAACCGGGTGCATGGTCAGCAAAGGGCGAGCCAGGCCCAGGTCATATTGCAGCGCGGCATGGATCTCCCCGCGCTCTACTTGCCGCGTCAGCGAGGCGATGTCCCCCTCGACCAGCTCGATGTCGATGGACGGGTGGCGCTTGTGCATCTGGGTGAGCAACTGCGGAATCCACAGCGCGCCCAGCGTACTCAGAAAGCCCAGCCTCAGCGTGCCGGAAACCGCCTGCTTGCGTGGCTCCTGAAGCAGTTGCGCAGCTTCGAGCAGGCTCAGGGCCTCCCGGCTTCTGGCCAGCCCTGCTGCGGTCAGGTCCAGCCCGACGGCATGTTTGCGCACAAACAGCTTCTCGCCCCATTGGGCTTCGAGGTCGGCAATCGCCTTGGAAATGGAGGGCTGCGAAACATTGATGGCCAGCGCCGCCCTGGCCGTGCTGCCGTGGCGTGCGGCGGCGACAAAATATTCGAGCTGGCGCAGATTTATCTGAATCAATTTTTTGAATCCAGTGAATGGGAAATGAATATTTTCCATTGATTCATTTTTTGGGCAGCATGCAGACATCGCTTCAGATCAACAGCGGGAATCCCATGCCTGAATCCACCGAAAAATCTGCCTCCCGTCCGCTGGACGGCATCCGCATCCTGGATTTCACCCGGGTTCTGGCGGGCCCCATGTCCACGGCCTTGCTGGCCGATCTGGGCGCTGAGGTCGTGAAGGTGGAGCCGCCCCAGGGCGACGACTACCGCGCCATCGGCCCCATGAAGAACGGGCAAAGCGCCTTGTTCACGGTCATGAACCGCAACAAGCAAAGCCTGGTGCTGGACCTCAAGCATGCGGATGCGGTCGCCGTGGTGCATGAGCTGGCCCGGCAGGTCGACGTGGTGGTCGAGAACTTCAGGCCGGGCGTGGCCGAGCGCCTGGGCATCGGCCCCGAAACGCTGCGCGCCCTCAATCCCCGGCTGGTGTATGTCAGCGTCTCCGGCTTCGGCCAGACCGGCCCGCTGGCCCACCGTCCGGCCTACGACATCATTGTTCAGGCCATGAGCGGCCTGATGGAGGCCACGGGCGAACCTCAAGGCGCGCCCACGCTGGTGGGCGAAGCGGTCAGCGATGTGGTTGCCGGCCTGTTTGCCTCCTGGGCGACACTGGCGGCCCTGCTGCAGGCGCAGAGAACCGGAGACGGCCAGCATGTCGATGTCGCCATGTTCGACACCACGCTGAGCTTTCTGGCGACATCGATGTCGCGCTATCTGTTCACCGGCCTGCCTGCACGGCGTGTGGGCAACCGGCATCCGCTGTCGGCGCCTTTTGGCGTCTACAGGGCACGCGACGGCCATTACGCCCTGGCCGTGCTCAACAAGAAGCTGTTCGATGCCACTGCGGCCGCGATGGACCTGCCCGAGCTGGCCAGCGACCCGCGTTTTGCCAGCGACGAAACCCGCTCGGCCAACGAGCCCGCCTTGCGCGCCGCGCTGGAGGGCTGGAGCACGCAGCACGACGTGGCCCAGGTGGTCGCGCGGCTGGAGAGCGCAGGCGTTCCCGCAGCCCCCATCTGGAATATCGAGCAGGCCCTGAATTCCGAGCAAATCCGCTCGCGTGGCTTGCTCTGCGAGGTCGAGGACGAACGCCTTCCGGGCCTGCGGCTGCCGACACAGCCCGTGCATTTCAACGGCGCCCTGCCCAATCGTGCGCAACGCGCACCGGCCCTGGGCGAGCACACGGAGCTGCTGCTGCAAAGCTGGCTGGGCCGCAGCACGGACGCCATTGCCGCCTTGCGCGAAGCAGGCGCTTTGGGTTGATTTTGATAGCAAGAAAACAAGGAGAAACCGCCATGTCATTGATTCGTCTGGGCGCGACCGAAGAAGATCAGGCTGTTGCCGATGCCGTTGCACGCTTTGCCGAAGAAACCCTGGCACCTGTGGCCCAGGCCATGGACGAGCAAGCCTTTTCCGCCACGCGCCATGTGCCCGGCCTGTCCGCGCTGGGCGTGATGGGCATGAATCTGCCGGAGCGCTTCGGTGGGCCGGGCGTCACACCCACCGCCATGCTGATGTCGCTGGTCGCCATCTCGCGCGCCTGCGCCGCGACCTCGTCCATGATCGGTGCCCACTATCTGGGCACAGATGCCGTTCTCATCGGCGGTGACGAGACGCAGCGCGAGCAATGGCTGCCGCGCTGCGCCAGCGGGGAATGGCTGGCGGCCTTCGCACTGACCGAGCCGCGTGGCGGCTCCCACCCTGCAGACATGCGTACCCGGGCCGTGCGCGACGGCGACGACTATCTGATCACCGGCGTCAAGCACTTCATCTCGAATGCGGCAGAGGCCCGCTTCATGGTGGTCTTCGCCAAGACCGATGCTGAGGCTGCGGCGCGAGGAGTCAGCGCCTTCATCGTGCCGCGCGATCTGCCCGGCATACAGATTTCGTCGCCCGAAAAGCTCATGGGCATCCGCGGCGGCCATGCCTTTGAAGTGTCGCTGGACGGTGTCCGTGTCCCGGCGGCCAACCGCCTCGGCGCCGAAGGCACCGGCTTCAAGACCGCCATGAAAGTGCTGGACAACAGCCGCCTGGACGTGGCGGCGACCTCGCTGGGCATTGCCGAGGCCGCGCTCAAGGCGGCGGCCGACTGGGCCAACCAGCGCCTGGTGGGCGGCGAACCGATCGCCAGCAAGCAGGGCATACAGTTCAAGCTCGCCGACATGAAGCTGCGCCTGGAAGCCGCATGGGCGCTGACCATGCAGGCCCTGGCACTGCGCCAGCAGGGCCAGCCCTTCACCCAGCAGTCGGCCATGGCCAAGCTGTTCGCCTCGGAGATGGTGAGCTTCGTGACCGACGAGGCGCTGCAGATTCATGGCGGCTACGGCTATACCCGTGAAATGCCTCTGGAGCGCTATGTGCGTGACGCCCGCATCCTGCGCATCTACGAAGGCTCTTCCGAGATTCAGCGCACCATCATTGCGCGTGCCGTACTGGGCGCCTAGGAATCACAGCGGCAGCCGCGCGGATTTGCTGGTGTAATCCACGGCATGGACAAAAACTCTTCCATGTCGCTGCACGGGAAAATTCTCACCGAGATTGAACAGAACATTCTCAGTGGCCGCTGGCCGCCCGGCCATCGCATCCCGTCGGAGATGGAGCTGACCGTCCATTACCAATGCTCGCGCATGACCGTGAGCAAGGTGCTCAACAAGCTGGCACAAGCCGGTCTGCTGGTGCGCAAGCGCAAGGCGGGAAGCTTTGTGACGAGCCCGCAAACCAGCTCTGCCGTGCTGGAGATTCCCGATCTGCGCCAGGTGGTGCTGGGCATGGGGCAGGAGTATTCGAGCAGGCTGCTGGGCCGCACGCAGCGGCGCAGCACGAGAGAAGACATGGAGGCCATGCGCATGACGCAGCCGGCCCCCATCGTCCATGTGCTGTGCCTGCACATGGCGGGGTCCCGGCCGTTCTGCATCGAAGACCGCCTGATCAATCTCGAATCCGTGCCGGACGCCGAGCACGAGCCGTTCACCGAACACAGCCCCAGCTCCTGGATGGTCAACCATGTGCCCTGGAGCTCGGCCGAACACCGCATCCGCGCCGAGGCCGCCAGCGAGGAAACCGCCGGCCTGCTGGAGATCAAGCCCGGCTTTCCCTGCCTGGTGATCGACCGCCGTACCTGGACCGGGCAGCTGCCCATCACCTTTGTGCGCCTGACCTATCCTGCCGATCTCTACGAGCTGGATGCGCATTTTTCGCCCTCCACCATCAGGCAGGCTGGCTGATTGCGCATAACCCGGCCCGGGCAGCGCGCCGGGTCGCGGCGCACAATAGGGCCAGTTCTGATGCTTGCATCTGAGGTCAAATCAACCTCAAACCCATTTACAGCAAGCGCTACCAGCTATCGATTCAAGAGTACCCGGTGTCTTCCGCGCAATCCATTCTGCAAGCCGTTTTTGGCTACGAGCAATTCCGTGGCCCCCAGCAGGCCATCGTCTCGCATGTCATCAACGGCGGCGATGCGCTGGTGCTCATGCCCACGGGCGGCGGCAAATCGCTGTGCTATCAGGTTCCGGCCATTGCGCGCCAGCAGCTCGGCCATGGCGTGACGATCGTGGTCTCGCCGCTGATCGCGCTCATGCACGACCAGGTCGGGGCGCTGCATGAGGCCGGCATCAGCGCCGCCTATCTGAACTCCACCCTGAGCTACGACGAGACGCAGGAGGTGGAGCTGCGCCTGCAAAGCGGCGACATCACCCTGCTCTACGCCGCTCCCGAGCGGCTGAACACGCCACGTTTCCTGGGTCTGCTCGACGACCTGCATGCCCAGGGCAAGCTGTCGCTGTTCGCCATCGACGAAGCGCATTGCGTGAGCCAGTGGGGACACGACTTCCGCCCCGAATACCGCGCGCTGAGCGTGCTGCACCAGCGCTATGCCGAGGTGCCGCGCATCGCGCTGACGGCCACGGCCGATGCGCTGACGCGCGCCGACATCATCGAGCGCCTGCAGCTGGAAGAAGCCCAGCACTTCATCAGCAGTTTTGACCGCCCGAACATCCGCTACAAGATCGCCGAGAAAAAGGACGTCAGCAACCAGCTGCTGCGCTTTATCGAGCGCGAGCACGAGGGCGAGGCCGGCGTGGTCTATTGCCAGTCACGCAAGCGTGTCGAGGAGCTGGCCCAGACCCTGGTGCAAAACGGCATCAATGCCCTGCCCTACCACGCAGGCCTGCCCCAGGACATGCGCCAGAACCACCAGGACCGCTTCTTGCGCGAGGACGGCGTGGTCATGGTGGCGACGATTGCCTTCGGCATGGGCATCAACAAGCCCGATGTGCGCTTCGTGGCCCATGTGGACATGCCCAAGAACATCGAGGGCTACTACCAGGAAACCGGCCGTGCAGGGCGCGACGGCCTGCCCGCCGATGCCTGGATGGCCTACGGTCTGAGCGACGTGGTCAACCAGCGCCGCATGATCGACGAAAGCCCGGCCGAGGAGCAATTCAAGCAGGTGATGCGCGGCAAGCTCGATGCCCTGCTCGGTCTGGCCGAGGCCACGGACTGCCGCCGTGTGCGCCTGCTGGCCTATTTTGGCCAGCAGTATGGACAGGAGCCGCGCCTGGACGGCAAGCCATTGCAGGCCGTTGCCCGGACCCATTGCGGCAACTGCGACAACTGCCTGGAGCCGCCGGCGCTGTGGGATGGCACGGATGCGGCACGCAAGCTGCTGTCCACCATCTTCCGCGTGCACGAGGCCAGCGGCCTGACCTATGGTGCGGGCCACATCATGGACGTGCTGCGCGGCAAGGTGACGGACAAGGTCACGCAGTACGGCCATGACAAGGTGTCCACCTTCGGCATCGGCAAGGACTACTCGGAGCCGCAATTGCGCGCCGTGATGCGCCAGTTGCTGGCCACGGGATCCCTGGGCCTGCACAAGGTGGTGAGCGAGAACAGCGGCCATGTCTTTGACACCCTGTGTCTGGCCGCGGGCTCGCGTGCCGTGCTCAAGGGCGAGGTGCAGGTGCAGCTGCGCGAGGCAGTGGCCGCATCGCGCAGCAAGAAGCAGAGCAAGAAATCGGCCGCCAATGCGGCGGCGGTCAATCTGGGCCCCGATGCGCAGGTGCGCTTCATCAACCTCAAGGCCTGGCGCGCCGAAGTGGCCAAGTCCCACAATCTGCCGGCCTATGTGATCTTCCACGACGCCACGCTGGCGTCGATTGCCGAACTCAATCCCCAGAGCCTGCAGGAGCTGCAGGGCGTGAGCGGCATGGGTACCAAGAAGCTCGATGCCTATGGTGCAGAGGTGCTGCGCGTGGTGGCACTGGGCTGATCGACCCGCAGCAGCAGCAACAGCAGCGGGAGAGCTGCGGCACCTGTTTCAACGCCTTTGATGCCGCCGCAAACCGGCTGACAAGGACCTCTCCACAATTCCCACACAAATGCTCGACAGCCCGGAAATATTGCAAACGCACACTGCTGCCGCATACCGTTGACCGAATTCATTTTTGCGGAGCACTTTCTGCTGTGATCAATACTGCCCAATTGCTGGCTGACGAAGCCAAATACTGCTCGTTTGGCGACACCGTCCACTACGTCAATCCTCCTAAGATCTTCACGGGCTGCGAAGGCAGCTATATGTACGACGACGCAGGCACGTCCTACCTCGATCTGCAGATGTGGTATTCGGCCGTCAACTTCGGCTACAAGAACAAGCGTCTTGAAGCCAAGATGATCGAGCAACTGCAGGAGCTGCCCCAGGTGGCCAGCCAGTACCTGCACCCCACCAAGATCGAACTGGCCAAGTTCATTGCCGAAGACGCCAAGCGCAAATGGGGCAATGACGGCCGCGTGCACTTCAACGTGGGCGGCGCGCAAGCCATCGAGGACTCGCTGAAGGTCGTGCGTAACGCCAGCGGCGGCAAGAGCCTGATGTTCGCGTTCGAAGGCGGCTACCACGGCCGTACGCTGGGTGCATCGTCCATCACCTCCAGCTACCGCTACCGCCGCCGTTTCGGTCACTTCAGCGACCGCGCACAGTTCATCCCCTTCCCCTACCCCTTCCGTCGTCCCAAGGGCATGACGGCAGAGGAGTACGCGGAATCCATCGTGGCCGACTTCCGTCGCAAGTTCGAGAACGAATACCACGCGGTCTGGGACCCCAAGACCAACCAGTGCGAATACGCAGCCTTCTACATCGAGCCCATTCAGGGCACCGGTGGCTACGTGATCCCGCCTGCCAACTTCTTTACCGGCCTGAAAAAGGTACTGGACGACCACGGCGTACTGCTGGTGGTCGATGAAATCCAGATGGGCTTCTGGCGTACCGGCAAGCTGTGGTCGGTGGAAAACTTCGGCATCCAGCCCGATGTGCTGGTGTTTGCCAAGGCCCTGACCAATGGTCTGAATGCGCTGTCCGGCCTGTGGGCTCGCGAAGAGCTGATCAACCCCACGGTGTTCCCGCCCGGCTCCACCCACTCCACCTTTGCCTCCAACCCGCTGGGTACGGCCCTGGGCCTGGAAGTCATGAAGATGACCCACGAGATGGACTTCGGCCGTCAGGTGCGCGAATCGGGTGCCTACTTCCTCGAAGGCCTCAAGGAGCTGCAAAAGCGCCACAAGGAAATCGGCGATGTGGACGGCCTGGGTCTGGCGCTGCGTGCAGAAATCTGCACCGAGGACGGCTTCACGCCCAACAAGGCGCTGCTGGACAAGATGGTGGACATCGGCCTCGAAGGCGGCCTGGAATACCAGGGCCAGAAGCGCGGCCTGGTGCTGGACGTGGGCGGCTACTACAAGAACGTGATCACCTTCGCGCCTTCGCTGATGATTTCGCGCAGCGAGATCGACGAAGCCATGGTGCTGCTGGATCAGTTGCTGACCAAGGCCAAAAAGGCGTAACCTCCTGAGCGGCCTAGCCTAGGCGGCCCCGCCGCTCCCCCCTTCTCTCCCAGCGTTGCTGCGGAAGGGGGGGCGACAGCCTCGCTGTGCGGCGGGGGCCGCCCAGGTCTTGCTCGCTGTCTCTTGCTTGGGTTGTGCCCGTTTTCTGCGCTGCAGACACACTCAGGCGCCATCAAAAACGACTACAAAAAGGCGAAATGGCGACGGAAAATTTCCGCAACCAGCTCGAACCCAGTGGCTTGCTGCAGCAGTTCACCAACCATCCTCCAGAAGGCTTTGCCTTGCTCAAGGAATGGCCGGTGCCAGCATTCACCGCCCCCTTCGATTTGCTGACCACCGCAGATGACGCGCTCAAGGCGCGTCTTTTGTCGTGGCCGGGCGGCCGCTGGCTGAGCGCCAGGCTCAGGCTGACCACGGACTTCATCGGCACCACCGTCAGCGAATATGCGCCGCTGCCGCGCGCCGTGGATGCCGCGACGCTGGCCCGGCAGCTGCGCGCCATGGCCGGGCGCACCCTGCTCTCCATCGTCAAGGATTTGCCCCAGGCATCGCCCTTGCTAAGCGAGGAAGACAACTGCTTTGCGCAGGAGTTGGCCAACGCGCTTGCGGAGCAAGGGTTCATTGCCCTCGAAGGCCAGGCCCTGGCCTATGTGCCCATCAGCTTTGCCAGTGCGGACGAGTATCTGGCCGGCCTGTCCAAAAACCGCCGCAGCAGCCTCAGGCGCAAGCTCAAAAGCCGCGCACAGCTCGCCGTCCAGCGTATCCCTACCGGCGCAGCCTTTGCCGCTGATGCCCAGGTGGATGCCTACTATGCGCTGTTTGATGCGGTGTACGCGCAAAGCGAGATTCACTTCGACAAACTCACGCGCGGCTTCTTTGCCGACTTGCTGCGCGATGCGGACAACGGCGGCATCGTGTTCGAGTATCGCGATGCGCAAAGCGATGCGCTGCTGGGCTGGAATCTCTGCTTCGAGCATGACGGCAGGCTGATCGACAAATACATAGGCCTGTCCTACCCGGCAGCGCGCGAGGCCAATCTCTATTTCGTGAGCTGGATGGTCAATCTCGAATACGCACTGGAGCGGGGTCTGTCGCACTATGTGGCGGGCTGGACCGACCCCGAGGTCAAGGCCCAGCTGGGTGCCAGCTTCACCATGACGCAGCATCTGGTCTTCATCCGCAATCCCTTGCTGCGCGCGTTGGGGCGGCGCTTTTCCGGCCTGTTTGAAAGCGATCGCCAGTGGAGTGACAAGGCATGATGCAACCAACACCTGTGGTGCTGGATGTCGACGGATCGGTCGGCCCGCTGGCCCGGGAAAAGCGCTTGCCGCTCGCAGATTGGCATGAGCTGGTGCGCTTTGGCTGCGGCCTGCGCAGCTTCAGGCGCTTCAGCCAGGCCATAAAGGAGCAACTGCCCGCGCAGCATGGCACCGTGCTCATGGGCAGCGGCGACTTTCACCATCTGAGCTGGCCGCTGATCGAGCGCTGCATTGCCGACAAGGGCTTCAGCGCCAAGCATCCGCTGCGCGTGGTGGTGCTGGACAACCACCCGGACAATATGCGCTTTCCCTGGGGCGTGCACTGCGGCTCCTGGGTGCGGCGCGTGGCCATGCACCCGGCCGTGTCACAGGTCCATGTGGCAGGCATTACCTCGCAGGACATCGGACCGGGCCATGCCTGGGAAAACTATCTGCGACCGCTGCGCGCCGGCAAGCTCACCTACTGGAGCTGCGGCGTGGACACCGGCTGGGCCAGGCGCCTGGGCGCGGGCAAGGCGTTTCGCAGCTTTGCCGATATCGCCGAGCTGGTACAGGCGCTGTCCAGCCATCTGCATGACTGGCCGCAGGACACGTATCTGAGCATAGACAAGGATGTGTTCGCCGCCGAAGTCGTGCGCACCAACTGGGACCAGGGCCGGATGCTGGAAGAGCAGGCCGCGCAGCTGATCGATGCGCTGCGCGGACAGATCGCGGGCAGCGACATCACGGGCGACGTCTCCTCGTGGCACTATGACACCTGGTGGAAGCGACTGATGAGCGCGGGCGACGGCCAGGACACACAGATTGACGCCGCGACGCTGGCCGGCTGGCAAGCCGGACAACATGCATTGAACCAGCGGCTGATACAGCGCATCGCGCTCAGCAGCACGAGTTAGAGCGATTTCACCGGCCACTCTTCAACACTTCGCTTCAAGGAGCTGACATGCTGGACCGGTTGACCGAAAAATTGCTGCAACGGGCATTTGCACCGCTGGTCAAGACGGGACGGCTCGAAGTCATCACCCCTTCAGGCAAGGCGCTGATCTTCGGCGACGGCGGCCAGCCCCGGGCGCGCCTGCGCTTTGCCGACAGACGCGCCATCCTGGCGCTGCTGCGCGACCCAGACCTCAACTTTGGCGAGCTGTTCATGCAGCAGCGCCTTCTGGTCGAGCAAGGCACGGTCTACGACGTGCTGGAGCTGGTGCTGCGCGGCGCCAGGCAGGTGCCCGTCAGCGCCACCGTGCGCATGCTCGATGCCTGGCGCATGAAGCTGCGACCCTTGCTGCAGAACAATCTGCGCGGCCAATCGCGTGCCAACGTGGCGCATCACTACGATCTGGACGACCGGCTCTATCAACTGTTTCTGGACAGCGAGCGCCAGTACTCCTGCGCCTATTTCGAGCAGGGCAACGAAGACCTGGAAACAGCACAGCTGGCCAAGAAGCGCCATATCGCCGCCAAGCTGCTGATCGAGCCGGGCCAGCGCGTACTCGACATCGGCTGCGGCTGGGGCGGTCTCTCGCGCTATCTGGCCGAGGTGGCCGGCGCCGACCACGTCACCGGCATCACGCTGTCCACAGAGCAACTGGCCGGCGCGCGGTCCAGGGCCTCGCAGTCCATCCAGGGCGAGCGGCTGGAGTACCGGCTCGAGGACTACCGCGACATGAATCGCGAGGCACATGGGCCGTTCGAGCGCATCGTCTCTGTCGGCATGTTCGAGCATGTGGGCACGAGATTCCATGACGCCTTCTTCCGGCAATGCCATGAGCTGCTCAGCGAGGACGGCGTGATGCTGCTGCACTTCATCGGCAACAGCGATGTGCCCGACTTCAACAATCCCTGGATAGAACGCTACATCTTTCCTGGCGGCCATATTCCGTCGATGTCGGAGTTCACGCCGGCCATCGAGCGCGCGGGGCTGGTGATCTGCGATATCGAGGTGCTGCGCCTGCACTATGCCCAGACCCTGCGCCTGTGGCGCGAGCGGTTCATGGCGCGCCGTGCCGAAGCCGCAGCCCTGTATGACGAGCGCTTTTGCCGCATGTGGGAGTTCTATCTGTCCATGTCGGAAACCGCGTTCCGCTATCAGGACATCGCCATCTTCCAGGTTCAGCTGGCGCGCAGACAGGACGCTGTGCCGCTGACGCGCGACTATGTACACCAGCGCGAAGCGGAACTCAAAAGCTGGGAAGCGGCCCTGGGCCTGACCGCGCCGGCCATGGCGGGATCTGCAAAAACAAGAGCATCTACCGCCTGACTGTCATTGATTTCAACATCAATAAGGCTTGATATCCTTTTATACCAAGCGCAAGCAGCTATCTTTTTAATGACTATCAGGTGCACTGAACTGCGGACCGGAGGTGGCTGGCCAGTTGGGCAAACCGTGCGTCATCCAGCCACGGGCTGTTGCTGATGGCCAGCAGGCGCTGCGCCCAGTCGCGCGCCTGGTCGACCGTGTCACCCCGCTCAACACCCAGCACATGGTCGTAGCGTCCATAGTCGGGCAGCACATGGACAAAGGGCAGGGACAGACCCCAGCCACCGCCCCAGTGCGCGCGCAGCACGGCATCCCTGGCCTGCTGGCTGGGCATGCGCAGCAGGATCACCGGCCACACCCCCTGCGCCCCGGGCACGGCATCCTGCACCACTTCCAGCCCGCAGGCCTGCAGCTGCGCGATGCGCAGGCCGGCCTGCGCGGAGGTCTGTTGCTGAAATGCCGCCAGCCGCCGCAATGCCTTGGCGCCCACGCTCTGGCGCCAGCGCCCCAGACGATGCTGGGCAATGAAATCGTCGAAGTCATCGCCTGCGGCCTCCACCCAGTCACCACGCGACAATGATTTCTCCAGCGGCTTGCCATAGGCCATACGCAGGCCGCTGGGCCGGTAGAGCATGGCGTAGCCCAGCAGCTCGATACTGCGGCGCAGCTCCCACCACGGACTGAAGCGCGTGGCCGCGCCGGCGGCGCGCAGCGCAGCACGCATGGAAGGCTCGCGCGCCATCAGCACGCCGCCTTCAAAGGTGCTCAGACCCTTGCCGACGGCCAGACTGAAAAAGCCGATATCGCCCTTGAGGCCCACCGAGATTCCTTCGCTGCGCGCCCCCAGCGCCTGTGCCGCATCCTCGATCACATAGGCGCCCACGGCACGCGCGCATTGCAAGGCGGCGTCCACATCGGCCACTCGCCCGCACAGATGCGTGGGCAGCACGGCCAGCGTGTGCGCGCTGCACAGCTGCTGCAGGCAGACCGGGTCCATGTCCAGCGCATCGGCGCGCAGATCGCACAGGCGCAGCTGCAGCCCGCACTGCGCAATCGCCAGCGCCACCAGCGGACAGGTATAGGCCGGTGCAACGACCTCGCTGCGCTCCGGACTGAGGGTCTTGAGGCTTCGCAATGCCACCATCAGGGCCGAGGTGCCCGAGCATTCGAGCTGCACCGCCTCCACTCCCAGCCAGGCGGCCAACTGCCCTGCCAGGCTGCCCGCCCCCGAGGGCCAGAGATCGCCGAGCTGCAGTGGCAGGCCGGCCGTTGGCGGCACGGTGGGCTGGCGCATCTCAGGCGGCCTGCTCGGCCTCGGGCTTCTCGCTCACGGCCAGGCACATGATGCCGGCCACGATGAACAGACAGCCAATGAGCTGCGGCCAGCCAATGGGCTCGTTGAACAGCCAGTACGAGATCGCCAGCACCGAGATGATCTCCAGATGCGAGGCGGCAAATGCCGGGCCGATGGGCGCGTGCTTGAGCAGGCTCATCCAGGTGAAAAAGGCCCCGATGTAACCCACGAATGCACCATAGATCCAGGGCTGGCTGAACACGCGCAGCAGCCAGCCGGTCGAGAACTCCAGCGGCAGGGCGGCATCACCGGCCTGCTTGAAGCTGAGCTGCGCCAGCGTGTCAAAGGCCATGAGTACCAGAAAGCCGACAATGTAAAAACGCTTCATAGCCGACGGCCCTCAGTGCAATCCAACGATGGCCACGCCTATGGACACCAGCACGATGCCGGCCACGCGCATGGGCGCGAGCTTTTCGCGAAACAGCACCCGACCCAGAATCATGATGGCGACGATGTTGATGGAGCCCAGCAGCACCCCGTCCGACAGCGGCACCAGCGACAGAAACGCCAGCCAGACCAGGAACTCGGCCACATAGCAGGCAATGCCCACCCACAGCCAGGGCCTGGCCAGCATGAAGCGCCAGCGCTCCATGCCATTGCGATGCCCGGGCTCGCTGGCCGCGGCCTTGAAAGCCAGCTGCCCCCCGCTGTCCACCAGCACATTGAGTATCCACAACGTCACCACCAGGGGCGAGAGATCACTGCCCATTCGCACCCCTGGCAGGCGCGGCCGAGCTGGCGATGCGCGCGATGAATTCGTTGAGCTTGGCGATCACGGTGCGGCGCTCGCGGTCGATGGTGATCATGTGATAGCAATTGTCCAGCAGCACCAGGTCGACATGGGCGTTGACCGCGCCGCGCTGGATGTCGTGGGCATTGCTGACCGAGGAAATATCGTCTTCCCGGGCATGCATGACCAGACAGGGCGAACGCAGCTGCGCCAGTCTGGCCTGCACATTCGCGGACAGGGCGCGCAGCTCGATGACGCTCCACCAGGGATTGCCGGGCAGGCCTGCGGCAGAGCTGTCGCCGCTGTTCATCTGCTCGACCACGCGCGCGCGCAAGGCCTCGTCCTTGATGCCGTAGGGCGGTGCCTCCATGAAGACGCTGTTGCGGCCGATGCCCAGCAGGCGGAACAGCGGCAGCAGGAACGCCAGCTTGGTATAGGCCGGAATGCTCCAGCCGTCATAGCGAAAGGTGGTGGACAGCGCGCAGACGCCGGCCACCTTGTCGGGATGGCGCTCGGCCACGGCCAGTGACAACAGCGCCCCCATGGACAGACCGCCGACCACCACATGGTCCACATGCAGCGAAAAGCGCTGCAGACCCGACTCCACACTTGCCAGCCAGTCCGTCCAGCGGGCAGCCACCAAGTCTTCCATGCTGCCGCAATGTCCTGCCAGCTGCACCCCGTAGACCGTGAAGCCCTGCTTGTTCAGCCCTTTGGCGAGCAGGCGCATCTCGGCCGGCGTGCCGGTCAGGCCATGAATCAGCAGCACGCCCGTGCGGGCATTGCGGCCCTCGCCCGGCATGACGAACTCATGCGGCGTCACGCACAGCTGCAGCAAATCCGGCTGCTGCAGCAGCCCCAATCCATCGGCAGCATTCATGCAGTCTGCTCCATGCCGAGCAGGACTTGCTCCAGCAGCTGGGTGGCCTGCGCAAAATGCTCGAAGCGCGCATGGGCAATCCCCTGGCTCTCGCAATAGTCGATGAGCTTGTACTTGGCCAGCACGAAATCCGCCTTGCCGGAAACGCAGAAGTCCGACGTGCTGTCGCCGATATAGAGCACCCGTCCGTGCACGGCCTGCTGCTCGGCAAGGCGTTCGCACTTGCAGTTGCCGCTGGCCCGTGTGCAGCGATTGCTGGCCCAGGGCGAATCCAGTCGCCAGCTGCGCTCTCCCGTCTGCACCAGGTGATTGGCGATGACTTCCAGATCCCCAAGGCCATGGCGTGCAAGCACATGGCGAATCGCATAGTCGATGCCGTCGCTGACGACCTGCACCTTGATGCCATGCACCCTGGCCTCGGCCACGAAGCCGGCAAAGTGCTCGTCGATCTCTATGCCGTCCAGATGGTTCTGCAGTTCGGCCTCGCTCATGTCCAACAGGGCCACCTGCCCCTTCATGCATTCGCGCGAGCCGATATCGCCACGCTCCCAGGCTTCTTCCAGATCCTGCCAGCCCGGCTTGCCAAAGCGGTTGAGCAGGGTATCGGTCACGTCCAGCAGGCTGATGGTGCCGTCGAAATCGCTTTGCACCATCCAGCCGACCGAAGCTGTACCTGCAGGCGACGGAAAAATCTGAATGCGCTTATTCATGGAAACTGACCCTCACGTTCTGACCGACCTTGACATTGGCGGGCGGCTGATCAAACGCCAGCACGCATTCCACAACTCTTACCGGGCCACGCTGCGCGTCGTCCTGCAGCCGGGCCGTGCCGTAGACGGGACTGATGCGCAGCACCGTCGCAGGGGGAAACGCCTGCCGGGCAGCGCTGCCGTCTGCGTCAGCGGCCACCTGGGCTTTCATGCCTTCGCGAATCGCCGTCACATAGCTTTCGTTGACTTCGGCCCGCACGATCAGAGGGCGCTTGGGCAGCAGCACCGCCACCGGGCTGCCGCTTTGCAGCATGCTGCCGCCCTGGGCCTGCAGACGCACCACGACGGCGGCCTCGGGCGCACGCAGCTCATGGCGCTGCAGCAGGGACCGCAGCTGCTCGGCCTTGCGCTTGGCGACCGTGACTTCCGCCGTCGCAATATCCACTTCGGACTGCGCGTCACGCAGGGCCTGCACGGCTTCGTCCACGCTCTGCAGGTCCGCCGCACCCTGTTTGGCAGCGGCCTGCCAGCGCGTCAGCGTGGCCTTGAGCGCGGGCAGGCGATCCTGGCGCGTCTTGAGCTTGGTCTGTGCCAGCTGCAGCTCGGACTCCGCCACCGCCAGATCGGCGCGCGCTGCGTCGTCCGCGAGACGCAGCACCAGCTGGCCTTTCTGTACGCTCTGGCCTTCCTTGACCAGCAATTGCTGCACCACGCCCGATGCGGCCGACGAGAGGTCGAGCAGACCGCCGTCTACATCGATCTTGCCCCGCGCAACGGCTACCTGGCTTTGAGGCTTGATCTGGGCAGCAGCTGGCGTGATCACGGAGACTGCGTCCTGAGACGGAGAGCACCCGCCCAGCATCAGCACGGCAGCCGCCAGCAGCGGCGCGCCCGACACAATGCTGAGACGAAATGGGCTTGGGTTCATGTTTATTCCTTGATGGGGCTGTTCTGGCGCCAGTCGCTGCGAATGGCGCCGTCTTCCATGCCCAGCACACGATCGGCGTGGCGCACCAGACGCGGGTCATGGCTGACGCAGAGCACTGTGGTGCCGTGCGTGCGCGCTGCACGGTGCAGCAAGTCAATGACGCGCTGGCCGCTCTCGGCGTCCAGCGCACTGGTGGGCTCGTCGGCGAACAGCAGACGGGGCTGCTTGGCCATGGCACGAGCGATGGCCACACGCTGCTTCTCGCCGCCCGACAGCTGGGCCGGGCGCATATGACTGCGGTGCGAGAGCCCCACTTCGTCGAGCGCCTCCTTGGCACGGCGCAATGTCTCGGCGCTTCTGAGACCCATATAGCCCAGCGGCAGCTGCACCTGCTCCAGTGCCGTCAAGGCCGGAAACAGATTGAAGCCCTGGAAGACGAAGCCCGTATGGCGCAGACGAAATTTCTCCAGCGCCGCCGTGCCGAGCTTGGCCAGGTCCTCGCCCAGTGCCAGTGCATGACCGGCATCGGGCTTCTGCAGACCCGACATCAGGGACAGCAGCGTGCTTTTGCCGCAGCCCGAAGGGCCGGAGATCAGGCTCAACTCCCCCGCATAGAGGCTCACGGACAGTCCTTGCAGCACATGCACCTGGACGATGCCCGACACAAAGGATTTGTCGAGGCGCACGGCCTCGAGGCTGGGCACAGCATCCTTGGCTGCAGCAGGTGTTTTGACGCGTTCCATGGTCTCGGCTGGCATGTTTCAGGCCTTAACGCAACAGGGTTGCCGGGTCGGCACGCAGCAGGCTGCGCATGGCGCCCAGACCCGACAGCAGCGACAGCACGGCCACCAGAAAGCCGCACGCGAGTACCGCGGACAGGTTCAGGGCCACAGGGACGCGATAGCTGGATGCAATGCTGAGCAGCACCGCACTGGCCAGGGCCGCCAGCACAAAGCCCAGACCGCCGATCCAGCAGGCCTGCTCGACCACCACGCGGCCCAGTGCCGCCCGGCTCACGCCCAGGGCATTGAGCACCGCATACTCGCGGGCAGACCCCGCCACCACCGCCTTGAGCGACTGGCTGGTCACGATGGCACCCACCAGGCAGACGATGACGGCCATGAAGAGCACGCCGGCGCCGGCTCCGGTATCGAGCATCCAGTAACGCTGCGAGCGGCGCGCAAAAACATCGGCCGTCCAGACCTCGTACGGGCCGAAGCTGCTGCTGGACTGGCTCAATCTCGCCTGTGCCTCGCCTGCCTTGGCGCCTTGCTTGAGCCGCGCCACGAAATAGGTGCTGCCATGCTCGGCACTGGTTTCTGCAATTTCGCGGGCCGTGCTGAGCGAGGCGATCACGTTGACGCCGCCCAGCCCGCGCAAGCCGTCTACGGCAGCCACGATCTTGACCGCATGGTTGTTGATCCAGGCCGTGCTGCCTTCCTGCGCGCCCAAAGTCCCCAGGTCCGCCCGGTCCACAATCACGGCACCGGGCTCGCGCAGCAGCTGCCGCTGCCAGGAGGTGAGCACCTTGGTGAACATCATGGAGTTGTCCGCAGTGCTGACGCCCGAGAGATAGACCGAGACTCCGCCTCCGGTCGCGCCCTGGGCACCGGCGCGCGCGCGCCAGTCACCGTCGACCCAGACATAGGATTCCACGGCCGCCACATCGGGATCCATGCGCAGACGCATCTCCACATCGCTGCCGATATTGCGACCGAAGTTCACGCTTTGCGTACCCGGATAGCCCACCCAGAGATCGGCCGAAGAAGCCGTCACGTAGATCGCGGCAGAGCCGAAGATGCCCAGCACCAAGGCGGCCTGCATGGCCAGCAGAACGCCCGAAAAGCCCACGGCGAACACCGAGGGGACGAAGCGCCTCCACTCATGGATCAGCGTCTTGCGCGCCAGGGCAATCATGGCTGGGCCTCTGTGGTACGGGTCACAAGCGCAGCATCGACAGGCGCAGCACCCACAGCCTTGTACAGAGCCACATAGGCCAGCGCCTCGGCAGCCCTGGCGGTTGCCAGCTCGCTCTGGTTTTGCAGGCTGGCGCGGGCGCTATCGATGCCCGCCAACTCGCTGGACAGCCCCAGTTGCTGGCGCACTGCCTGGGCCTTCTCACGCCCGGCATGGATCTGCCTCTCGGACTGCAGCTGCTGCTGCCTTTGCTGCTGGGCGGCAACCGCTGCCAGGGCGGTTTCAGCCTCGGCAATGCCATTGAGCACGGTCTGGCGGTATGCCTTGATGCTGGCCTGCAGCGCCAACTCCTTGCCGTCTGCCACGGCACGGCGGCGCCCCCAGTCAAAGAGCGGAATATCGATCTGCGGACCAACCATGGGGATGGAGTCCGAAGTCGTGCGGTGATTGCGCGTCAGGTTGTATGCATACAACAACGACCCCGTCAGGGTCAACCGCGGATAGAGCGCCGCGTGTGACACACCGACCTCGGCCGCAGCCTGCTCCACCGCGGCCTCGGCGCTTTGAATATCGGGGCGGCTGCGCAGCAGGTCTGCCGGCAGCACGGCAAGCGCCTGCATTGTGGGCAACGCGGCATCCGTCGCGGGCTGCAGCCACTGCGGCTCGGCACGCTCGCGTCCCAGCAGGGCAGCCAGCGCATGGGCAGCACGCGCCTGGGCTTCGCTCAAGGTGAACAGCTGAGACTGCGCCGTACGCAGCTGCAACTTTTGCTGCTCCAGAGACTGGGCATCTGTCAGCCTCTGCTCATGCCGAATCTCCAGGAACTGCAATTGCCGCTGTGCCTGCTGCAATTGCCTCTCGGCCAAGCTGCGCTGCACCTGGGCCAGCCGGATATCGAGATAACGGTGCACCACATCGGCCACCAGCGCCACCCGCGCTGCATGCAGCTGGGCTTGCGCATCCAGCACGCCGGCCGCGCCTGCGCGGCGCGCCGCTTCGGAGTCACCAAACAGGCCAAGATCCCAGCTCACATCGATGCTGGAATGAAAGTAAGTGTCAACTGCCGCAATATCCTGCAGGGTTCGCGCTCCGGTGCTGACCGTGGGGCGAAAAGCCGCTCCGGCCGTACCGGCCAGCAAACGCTGCTGACGCAGACGCAGCACAGCCTGAGCCACATCCAGGTTCTGGGACAGCGCCTCGTCCACCAGCGCATTCAGCGCGGGGTCATTCCAGGCGCGCCACCAGTGGGCCAATGCCGCAGGGTCCGACTTTTGAGCCGACTCCTGCTGCTGCCACTGAGGTGGCGTGGCCCGGTCCAGCTTGACTGCCTCGGGCGCAGCACAGCCTGCCAGCAATGACAAGGCACACAGGCACAGACTGCCCATGCGAAGACGCGAGACGTGGGAAGGAAATATCACAGCGCAGTTGGCTCAAGCTAAAGGTGTCACCCGGGAACCTGCAGAAAGCGGAAACAGCTTTCCATCCTTGCCATTGGACGGCAGCAAGCTTTCGCCAGATTGCAGGGTTTATGTAGGAATTATGGAGAACCGTAGCCATTCGGCTGTTGCAGCGGCAACGCCCATAATGTGCAGATAACAAGTTTCAGGGAGTCCAGCAGATGCATGACTTTGCTGCACACAAAACCATGACTACTTTTGCTCAACCTGCTTCCACGCCGATGGTGCTTGTGGTCGAAGACGAACCCGCAATTGCGGGCGTTCTCAGCGCCTATCTGGAGCGCGACGGCCTGCGCATTCGCATGGCGCAGGATGGCGAGGAAGCCCTGCAGAGCTTTCGCCAACTGCGCCCGGACCTGGTGCTGCTGGACATTCATCTGCCCAAGGTCGATGGAGTGGATGTGCTGCGCATGATTCGCAATGACAGCGATGTCCCCGTCATCATGGTGACGGCTCTGGCAGACGATGTGGACAAGCTGCTGGCACTGCGCCTGGGAGCGGACGACTATGTGGTCAAGCCTTTCAACCCTCCCGAGGTGGTGGCCCGCGTGCGTGCCGTGCTGCGCCGCACCCAGGCCAAGCCTGCGCCGGTGGCAGCGCCCATACGCGTCGGACCGATAGAGATCGATGTGGAAGCCCACAGTGCAGCCGTCTATGACGATGCTGGCCAGGCCGTGCCTCTGGCACTGACGCTCACGGAATTCCGTCTGCTGGACTGCCTGGCAGCCCAGCCACGCCGCTGCTTTTCACGTGCCTACCTGATTGAGAACTGCCTGCCGGAAAGCGATGCGCTGGAGCGGGTGATCGACTCCCACCTCTCCAAGCTGCGCCGCAAGCTGCAACTGGCCGGCCAGGACGGGCTGATCGAGACCGTGCGCGGTATTGGCTATCGTCTATGGCCCTGGGACTGAACCGCATCTGGGTCCGCTTTGGTCTGTGGATCACGGCGGCCGTGCTGCTGGCCATTGCCTCGCTGGCGATTGGCGTGCTGACGTTTTCCGAGTTGCAGTACCGCGAGTTCTATCGCCACCTGCCAAGCCCCGTCAAGACAGAGCTGGAAGCGCTGAAGTCCCAGGATCTGGAAGACAGCCCCAGAGCCCTTCAGATCTACTCCGAGTACTGGGAAGGCGACCGCCTGTTTGGCGAGAAATGGTCGTTGGTCATCGGTCTGGCTGTCAGCCTGCCTTTCGGCATGGCCGTGGGCTTCTGGATTTCGCGACGCATCACCAGTCCGCTGGCCTCCATGGTGGAAGTGGCTGCGCGCGTGGAGCGTGGCGATCTGGCCTCCAGAGCTGTCAAAGGCAATGCCCATGGCGAGATGGCCGAGATGATCGACGCCTTCAACGGCATGGTCGATTCTCTGGAGACGCTGGAAGCAGAGCGCCTGGCCACGGCCGCCTCAATCTCCCACGAGCTGCGAACCCCTTTGACGGTGTTGCAGGCTCGCCTGCACGCGATCTGCGACGGCGTCATCGACTCCAGCCCGGCCGAGATGAAGACGCTGCTGGGCCAGGTCGAGCATCTGGGACGGCTGGTCGGCGATCTGCACACCCTGTCCATGGCCGACGCAGGACAACTGTCCCTGCGCAAGGAACGCATAGACCTTGCTGCACTGGTTGGCGATGTCGTCGAGGACTTGCACCCACAGCTGCAAAAGCTGGACATGGCGCTGTCACTGGATCTGCCCATGCAGGACGGCGATGGCAGCACCGACATCAAGGCCGACGTCGATCGCTTGCGCCAGATCACCACCAACCTCATCAGCAACGTGCTGCGTCATGCCAGCAGCGGCCACTGGCTGAGCATACGGGTGCATACGACCTCCGACCACCAGAGCCGGTCATGGGTGACCCTGGAAGTGGGCGATGCGGGGCCCGGCCTTGCTGACGAAGTTCAGGCCCACCCCTTCCAGCGCTTTGTCCAGACTCCCGGCAAGCGTCGCAGAGAAGGCTCCGGTCTGGGCCTGTCCATCGTCAAGGCACTGGTGACTTCACAGGGCGGAACCGTCAGCGCCGGCGTGTCCGAGCGCGGCGGTGCCCTGTTTACGGTGCGTTTCCCCCGTCTCTGACACCGGACTCTGCGTTCAGCCCCGGATAGAGATCGACCATGATCTGCTGCAGGCTTTGCGAGAGCAGCTCCATCGTGGCGACTCTGTGCGCATCGACCGCCGCCCCTGCGGCATGTGCTTCACGCAGCTGCGCCCAGAGAGCTGCCCATCGCGCAGCCTGCACCTGCACCGTGACCTGGGTCAGCTCACTCCATTGACTGGGCGCAGCAGGGCTGGTGTAGCGACCGCGACCACGACCGAAATGCGAGATCAGCAGGTACTTGAGCAATACCTGACTCACGCTGGCGTTCAGATAGTCGGTCGAGAGTCGAAAGCTCTGCTGCTCCTGATCGAACATCTTGTTCGCTCCCCAGGCCGCTCCCCCAAAGGTGAGCGCCCCCAACAGCGCCCCCACCAGGGCACCGGCACCCAGCGTCAAGCCTCCTGCCATCAGATCGGCCCCCAGTCCTGTGGCCGCACCGGCAGTCAACGCCCCCCACAAGCTGGCCGCCTGCGCATCCACGGGCGTGGTGATCTGAAGCTCGTTGCGCAGTTGATCCTGAATCTGACTGGCCGCCTGACCGTCGAGTCCATGAATCTCGAGCAAGCGCTGGGTGGCCTGCACATCGGCCTGACGCAAAGCCTGCATCAGCCGCTGAACGGCTGCCTTGGCTTGCGTTCCGAGCCGCTCTTCACCCTCTGCCGATTTGCCCAGTTTGGTGGTGAGCTGGCTCAGGCTTTGCCAGGCACGCACCAGCAGCTTGCCTTGCTCAGGGTCGAGCTTTTCATGCAGCCCCGCCGCCGCCAGCAACTGATCTGCCATGACCGCCAGGCTCGCCTGCTCGCGCTGTTGCTGCTGCCAGGCCCGCTGCTCCAGCAGACGCCGGTAGGCGGGCTGTTTGGACCGGGGCAACAGCGGCGCAATGCTTTGCATCATCTTGCGCTCATGCCACCAGCTGCGCGTGAAGGCATCCAGCACCAGCACGTCGCGCACCACGCTTTGAAAGCTCTGCGTCGCCTGCTGCCAGCGCCGCAAATCTTCCTGCGTCTGCTCTGCCGTGGTGTCGCTGCCGATCTGGTTGAGAAGCACGATGACCGGCTTGTTCAGCCAGGCCAGTATGTTCATCTCGGCGCTCCAGTAGCCGGCATCGGCCGGGTCCTCTGCCGCGTTGACGAGGTAGAGCATCACATCCGCATGATCGCGCGCAGCAAGCAAGGCACGCTGGCTCAGGTAAAAAGGCTTGTCGCGCCAGCGGTCCCAGACATTGCTGAGAAACCAGCCCAGCGGATTGCCCTGCTGCCGCAGGCGCTCATAAAGCCGCACGGAGTCGCCGAAACCCGGTGTGTCCCAAAGCCACAGCTCATCGCCCTGCTGCGTTTTCTGAAGCAGATAGCGCTGCGACTGCGTGGTCACATGGGCGGCATCGTCAATCTCGCCGACATCGTCGGCCATCAGCGTACGGGTCAGCGTGGTCTTGCCGATATTGGTGTGCGACAACAGACACCACTGAATGCTGTTGTCACTCGGAACCAGCACATTGTTCTCACTCATCATCACACTCCTGCGCCGGGCACCAGGGTCGCGTTCAGGCCCGCGCCGCGCACGAATTCCCGCCACAGCTGCTCGCGTTCCTGCACTCGCGCCGGGGCACCGCTGTTGCGCGCACGAAAATCCGCCGCCCATAGCCACACATCGGTCTGCGCGCCCCAGCGGTTCAATACCTGCGCCAGCAGCACGCCATGAATTTCCGCCTCCGGCGTGGCAGCCAGATTGAGCAGCAGCACCTGCTGTGCGTCAACGGCCGAAGCGTCCGGCAAGGGCGAGCCATAGGCCAGCACAGGCAGCAGCTCAAGCTGCGCACCAGCGCCGTAGCTCTGCGCCACATGGTTGCGCAGGGCGGCTTCGCGCTCGGGCGTGATGTCCAGGCTGTAGGGCTGCACCAGCAGCGCCGTTGCGCGTCCCGCCCAGTCACGCTGCAGCTTCTGGAAATAAGGCTGCTGCAGCGGCAAGGCCAGATGCTGACTCAACCACCAGACCCTGACCCCCTGCCAAAGCGCCAGCAGCAGGCGCGGCGCCACCACCATCAAGCCCAGCAGCCAGCTGTAGAGCTGCACCCAGCGTGGCCCCGCATCTGCGGCATCACCGGCCGACCAGCCCTGCAGCGCCTGGATCTGCGCCAGACTCCACGGTGCCAGACCCAGCAGATGCTGCACCGGCGCAAACAGCATGTTCAGACAGGTCTGCACGGCAGACGGCGAGAGGAAAGTGCTCTCCCAGCCCACTTGATACGCCCTGGTCAGGCCGGTCAGCCATAGCGATGCCAGCGCTCCCAGCGCCAGCATGGCCGCGCCCAGATGCAGGCACATCAACCACTGCGCATGACGTGGCTGCTGGTTGACCTGCCACCAGTTGCGCTCGAAGTTCAGCGCCATCTTGCGCAGCCCCGTGCCGCGCGAAACACTCCACTTCCTTGCCTGCAGTTTTTGCAGCCAGCCACCGGGGGCCGCGACGGCACCCTGACCCTGCCCAGGCTCCAGCGGTGCAATAACCGTCTTCCTGCGCCGCGCCAGACTGCGCAACCAGGTCGGCAGCAACAGCGCATAGACCAGCAGATTCCACAGCACGATCCCGATCAGAGAAGCAGAGAGCAGGTCCACACGATGCGGGTCTGTGATCGCATGACCCGCAAAGCCCAGCGCAAATGCCGCTGCCATCACGACCAGCACCATCCAGCTTGAGATACCGGCGCGCTGACGGGCCATCGCCCGTATGTCGGCAGGCAGCTGCGCTGCAGCAATCACGCGTTGTGCCCGCTCATGCAGAAAGCCTTCAAACGCCGCACGGCCGCCACCCTTGACCTTGCCCTGGGCGTGCAGGCACTCCTGCGTGATGGCAGTGCAACGCTCGGCCGTGGGCAGCGCCTCGTGCGGAGCTGCAGTTTCCAGAGCATGAGCAAAGACAATGTCGCGGGCTGAGCTGGCTTTCATGTCGCTATTGTGTTTCAGAGCAGAAGCTTGTTGCCGCCAATATCAAAACAATAGCTGTCAGCGCTTTCATCTTGAGGGCTGCGCTCCTTTCTGTGCCGATTCCATCCGGACTTGCCTGCAAGCGCCTTGAGCCCGCCGTGTGCTATGAATGCAGCTTCGCTGCACCACACACCAAGGAGACAAGCCATGACCCAGAACCCCCAGGCCATGCCCGATGCGCAAGGCTTCTTCGGCCCCTACGGCGGCCAGCTCGTGCCGCCAGAGCTCAAGCAATGCATGGACGAGATTGCCGCGGCCTACGAAGAGATCGTCAGGCGTCAGGACTTCCAGGACGAGCTGGCCGCGCTGTTTGCCGACTATGTGGGCCGACCCAGCCCCATCTTTCATGCCAAGCGCCTGTCCGATCAACTGGGCGGCGCGCAGATCCATCTCAAGCGCGAGGATCTGAATCACACGGGCGCTCACAAGATCAACCACTGCCTGGGCGAGGCGCTGCTGGCCAAGTTCATGGGCAAGAAAAAAGTCATTGCCGAGACCGGCGCCGGCCAGCATGGCGTGGCCCTGGCCACGGCCTGTGCACTGGTGGGCATTCCCTGCGAGATTCACATGGGCCAGGTGGATATCGAGAAGGAACACCCCAACGTCACCAAGATGCGCATTCTGGGCTGCAATCTGGTGCCCGTGACGCGCGGCGCAGCCACGCTGAAGGAAGCCGTGGACAGCGCCTTCGAGGTCTATCTGCAAGACCCCGTCAACACCATTTACGCGATTGGCTCGGTGGTCGGCCCCCACCCCTTTCCCATGATGGTGCGGGACTTCCAGTCCATCGTCGGTCGTGAGGCACGCGAGCAGTTCCAGAGCCGGCATGGCAAGCTGCCCGACCATGTGGCGGCCTGCGTGGGCGGGGGCAGCAATGCCATGGGCATCTTCACGGCCTTCCTGGGTGACGCATCCGTGCATCTGGTGGGCGTGGAGCCTGCCGGCGAGGGCGTGGACAAGCCCGGCCGCCATGCCGCCACGCTGTCGGTTGGCAAGCCCGGCGAGATTCACGGCATGAAGTGCTATGTGCTGGAGAACGCCGACGGAACGCCGGCCGCCGTGCACAGCATTGCCTCGGGCCTGGACTACCCGGGCGTGGGCCCGCAGCACAGCTACCTCAAGGATATAGGCCGCGTTGACTACCAGTCCGTGGACGACCAAGAGTGCCTGAATGCCTTCATGACGCTGTCGCGCGTGGAGGGCATCATCCCGGCTCTGGAAAGTGCACACGCCGTGGCCTGGGCCATGCGCGAAGCGCCGGGGCTTGGCAAGGACCAGCATATTCTGGTCAATCTCTCGGGACGCGGCGACAAGGATGCCGATTACGTCGCCAAGAAGCTGGGGCTGTAACAGTCGCATCCCGCACAGGGCTGCCGCCCGGCAGCCTTGTGCTTCGGAGCGTGAACACGCTTTGAGGGCATGGTCACACAAGCGTCATCAACAACCGCAAGCATGAGGCGATCTCCATCCATGCCTGAACCTATGTCCCATACCCGCCACCCCGCCTTTGCTCTGACCTTGCTTGCCGCCCTTGCCCTGAGCGCCTGTGGCGGTGGAGACGGCCCGACGCCGGCACCTGCGCCGCAGTTTCTGACGCTGGACGGCAAGCAGCCCCAGGTCATCGCCCACCGCGGCTATTCGGGGCTGTACCCCGAGCAGACACAGATGGCCTACGAGAAAGCCATCGATGCCGGTGCCGACATGATCGAGCTGGACATGCACCTGAGCCGCGACTGCCAGCTGGTGGCTCGCCACAACGCCTGGCTCAGCGACAGCACCAATATCGCCGAGGTCGCCAAGATCAATGCCTATGTGGCGGGCCGCAAGCGCAACACGCCCGGCGTGCTGGTCAACGTGAAGTACCCGGCCATTGCCGCCAACGGCCCCGCGCAGTACCTGAGCGACCGCATCGATCCTAACAATCAGAAGTCGGTGCTGCAGGCGCTGGTGGTCGATGGCGAGGACCACACCGGCGACTGGTCCATCTCGGACTTCACCCTGCATGAGCTGCGCACGCTGTTTGGCGGCACCACGCTGGACAACCGCGCCGATCGCCCCAGCGAATGGAATGGCAAGCTGCCGCTGATCAGCGCCCAGGATGTGATCGATATCGCGCTGGCCAAGGGCAAGGCGGCAGGCCGCACGATTGCCGTCTACGCCGAGACCAAGAATCCTTACTGGAACAACCAGCAGGCCATTGCCAACAGTTGCGGCACGGGCGAGCACCCGTTCGAAGATGCCGTGATGGCGCTGCTGGACAGCAACAACCTCAACCGCAAGGAAGCGCCCATCTACATCCAGAGCTTCGACCCCAACAGCCTGAAGTATCTGCGCAAGGCGGGCATGCAGGCCAAGGCGGTGCAGCTGATCGATGGCAACGACTACAACTTCAGGGACGGCTCCGTAGGCTATATCACCGCCGACGAATGGACCTTCATCAGCGGCCGCCCCTATAGCTGGACTCTGGCCGGCGATGCGCGCACCTTCGCAGTCATGCAGACGCCGGCAGGCCTGGCCGAGATCAAGACCTATGCCGACGGCATCGGCCCCTGGAAGCCCCAGGTGCTGGCCCATTCCGTCGTTCCGTACAAGGACGGCGCAGGCCTCAAGGACGTCAACACGCTCAAGGACACCGGCCTGATCGCCAACGCCCACAAGGCCGGCCTGGTGGTGCACAGCTTTACCTTCCGCAGCGAGGCCAGCCGGCTCGCGGGCATCTTCAAGGGCGACCCGCTGCAGGAATATCTGCCTTACTACCGTCTGGGCATTGACGGCGTGTTCACCGACTTCACGGCCGATGGCGTGAAGGCCCGCGATGCCTATATTGCCGAGCTGACAAAGCAATAGGCCAGGCTTGTGTCTCAGCGCAGCCCGCCGATATAGCGTGCCGAGGTGCGCAGTATCTCGGCGGCCTTGGCGGTGACGGAGCCGTCGCTCTGCACGGTCCCGGCAGGCGCTGCATGCCGGGGCTTGTCGCAGCTCCAGCTGTCCTGCAGACGCCGGGCCAGGCGCGCCAGCTCCTCGTCCTGTTGCTCTCGTGCATGCTCCAGCGCAAAGGCCACCATGGCCTGTGCGTAGGCCTGGTTGCAGGCCATCCACTCGGTATCGGTCACCCGGCCCGTCTTGCGGCGCAACACCACATGCAGATGTGCCGCCACCGCCACTCGCTCGCTGTCCTCCATACATCGCTCCAGTCTTTGATGGACCACTAGTGCTGACGCTCCAGATGCAGGCTGATATCCAGGCCCTCGATTTCCTGCACGGCATCCACCCGCAACGGCATCAGCAGACGGATCAGCACCAGCAACCCGGCCGTGGCTGCGCCGCTGTAGGCAGCCACCGCTGCCACCGCAATCAGCTGATTCAGCACCGTGGCGCCTGTGCCTGCGATCAGGGGGTCGGCAAACACCGCCGTGAGGATGGAGCCGGCAATGCCGCCCACACCGTGCACGCCGAAGACATCGAGCGAGTCGTCGGCCCCCAGCCGGCGCTTGAGCCAGGTTGCGCCCCAGAAGCACAGGGCGCCCGCAATCAGGCCTATCCACACCGCACTGCCCACCTGCACAAATCCGGCGGCAGGAGTGATGGCGACCAGACCGCCCACCATGCCCGAGAGCAGTCCCAGCAAGGTCGGAGCGCCGCGAACCAGCCACTCCACCACCATCCATGCCAGTCCGGCGGCCGAGGCCGCCACCAGCGTGACCACAAAGGCCAGCGCTGCACGCCCGTCGGCGGACAGGGCCGATCCGGCGTTGAAGCCGAACCAGCCGAACAGCAGCAAGGCCGTGCCCATGGCCGTCCAGCCCAGGCTGTGCGGCTCGAAGGGCTCGGTGCCATAGCCACGCCTGCGCCCCATCATGAAGGCACAGACCAGCGCTGCCACGCCCGCGTTCACATGCACCACGGCACCGCCGGCAAAGTCCAGTGCGCCCAGCTGGTTCAGCCAGCCGCCGCTCTCCCACACCCAGTGCGCCACCGGTGCATAGACCACCACGCTCCACAGCGCGGCAAACACCAGCAGGGCCGCAAAGCGCATGCGCTCGACCACGGCCCCCACGATCAGCGAGGTGGTGATGATGGCGAATGCGGCCTGGAACAGGGCATAGGCCGCTTCGGGCAGATGCGGCGCCAGATGGCTGACAGAGATCACGCTGCGCCGGCCATCAAAGTGCAATGAGGCAAACCAGGCGCGCCCCAGATTGCCCAGCCAGGCAGACTCGGCAGTAAACGCGAGCGAGTAGCCCAGGCCGAACCAGGTCAGGGTCACCACACAGGCCACCGCGAACACGGCCACCATGGTGTTGACCACATTCTTGCGACGCACCAGCCCCGCATAGAACAGGGCGATGCCCGGCAAGGTCATCAGCAAGACCAGCGCCGACGCAACCATGACCCAACCCGTGTCTGCCTTGTCGATGGCAGTCAATGGCACCATTTCCATGCACTCCCCCCTGCTTGTTTGCTTTGACAAAGAAGGAAGCAGGTTCCATGCCAGTGCCGTATCCATCGTCTGTCGCTGCATTACTGATAGCAGGTCGCGCTTTCCCATCAAAGAGTTCAAGCTCGTTGCATATGAATCAGGGCTTGCAGCTTGTGCTTGGGGCAGAGCCCGTTATGCTCGACAAGGTCCATCGTTGCTGCACTGATTCATGACCTGGCTGCTGCTGACTCTTCATGTATTGCTGATTGCCGGTTTCGGCCTGCGCATCCTGCTGCGCCGGGACATGCGGCCCGACGTGCGACTGGCCTGGCTCATGGTCATCGTGCTGCTGCCCTATGTGAGCTGCCTGCTGTACTACCTGTTTGGCGAAGTGGCCCTGGGCCGCGTACCAGGCCGCAGAAGACTCAATGTGCGCCAGTTCTGCCAGTCCCGCAGCGGCGCCGCGGCTGATGCCGGCCGCAGCCCGCAGGCACTGCCGGCTATTCCCGATCAATGGCTGCCGGCCTTCCGCTATGCCTCCTCCATCAACGGCTTCGTGCCGCTGCCCGGCCACAGGGCCGAGCTGATGCGCGATGGCGCACATGCCCGTGCGCAGATGCTGGCCGACATGGATGCCGCACGCCACGAGATCAATGTGCTGTACTACATCTGGCTGGACGACAGCACCGGCACCGATGTGGCCCATGCCCTGATGCGTGCCGCACAGCGCGGCGTGACCTGCAGGGCCATGGTCGACGGACTGGGGTCGCGCGCACTGACGCGCTCGCCACTGTGGCAGCAGATGCGGCAGGCCGGCGTGCACCTGGCCATTGCCCTGCCCATCAGCAATCTGCTCAAGGTCATGCTGACCAGCCGCATCGACCTGCGCAACCACCGCAAGATCACGCTCATCGACGGCAGGATCTTCTATTGCGGCAGCCAGAACTGCGCCGACGAAGGCTTTCGCATCAAGTCTCGCTATGCCCCCTGGGTGGACATCATGCTGCGCCTGCAGGGGCCCGTGGTCATGCAGATGCAGCAGGCCTTTGCCAGCGACTGGGCGCAGTCCGATGCGCGCTTTGCACCTCCGGCAATCGAGGCCGAGGCCGGCGCTGCCGCTGACGGCGGCTTCCATGCTGTTGCGATTGCCGAAGGGCCGACGGAAAGAGCACGCTCTACACCCCAGCTGGTTGCCAGCCTGCTGGCCTGTGCGCAGCGCGAGGTCGTGATCTCCACCCCCTACTTCGTACCAGACAGCACGGTGCTCGATGCCTTGTGCGCTGCCGCGCTGCGCCAGGTACAGGTCACGCTGATCCTGCCCGCCCGCAATGACTCCTGGATCGTCGGCGCCGTCAGTCGCAGCCACTACTGGCGGCTGCTGAGCGCCGGCGTCCATATCCACGAATTCCGCCCCGGCCTGCTGCATGCCAAGACCCTGTGCCTGGACGGCTCGGTCAGCCTGATCGGCTCCACGAATCTGGATCTGCGCAGCTTTGACCTGAACTTCGAGAACAATGTGCTGCTGCACGACGAAGCCATCACCGAGGCCATCCGTCAGCGCCAGCAAAGCTATCTGCGCGACTCCGATGCGGTGACGCTGGAACAGGTGCGAGCCACTCTCTGGCGCAAACGCATCTGGGACAACCTGCTGGGTGCACTGAGCCCGCTGCTGTAAGCCTCATGCCCTGGCTTTGGGCATGCGCTGCGCCCGCGCACCACGCGCGTGCATGCCTGTGCGCCCTCTCGCACCAAGGCGGAACGCCCTTTTATTTCATACGTGAAAGTCAGGGCTGATCCTCCCCTAATGGATACAAATCTGCAGGAATACCCTCTGCTGGCACGCCTTTCGCTTGCCTACATTCTTGTATTCAAGTTTCAGCCAACTTGCATACAAGATTCCACAACTTGCGAAAGACGACTATGCGCCGCTTTGTCAGATCACTGTTCGGACAGGTAGTGATCGCACTCATACTGGGTGTGCTCGCCGGACTGCTGGCCCCTGAATGGGCCGTGAAACTCAAACCCCTGGGCGATGGCTTCATCAAGCTCATCAAGATGATCATTCCCATACTGGTGTTCTGCGTGGTCGTGCACGGCATTGCCGGCGCGGGCGACCTCAAGCGCGTCGGTCGCGTGGGCGTCAAGGCCCTGATCTATTTCGAGGTGCTGACCACCATCGCCCTGGGCATGGGCCTGGTGCTGGCCTTTGTCTTCGAGCCCGGCGTGGGCATGAACGTGGACACCAGCAAGCTCGACGCCTCGGCCATGGCGGCCTACGCCAGCAATGCCGACAAGCTGACCAGCGGCGGCACGGTGGACTTTCTCATGAAGCTCATTCCCACCACCGTGGTGGAGGCCTTCGCCAAGGGCGACGTGCTGCAGGTGCTGCTGTTCGCCGTGCTGTTCGGCTGCGCGCTGACCATGCTGGGCGAGCGCGGCAAGCCCGTCTCTGATCTGGTGGACGCCTTGTCCATGGCCCTGTTCAAGGTCATGGGCATCATCATCAAGCTGGCACCGCTGGGCGTGCTGGGCGCCATCGCCTTCACCGTGGGCCAGTACGGCATAGGCTCGCTCAAGCAGCTGGGCATGCTGGTGGCGCTGTTCTACGTCTCGGTGCTGATCTTCGTGTTCGTGGTGCTGGGCCTGGTGATGCGCCTGTCCGGCTTCAGCCTGATCAAGCTGCTGCGCTATCTGCGCGAGGAGCTGACCATCGTCTTCGCGACCACCTCGTCCGACAGCGTGCTGCCCCAGATCATGGCCAAGCTGCGCAACATGGGTGTACGCGACTCCACCGTGGGCCTGGTGATTCCCACGGGCTACTCCTTCAACCTGGACGCGTTCTCCATCTACATCACGCTGGCTGCGGTCTTCATCGCCCAGGCCACCAACACCCCGATCAGCATGTCCGACCTGCTGACCATTCTGGCCATCGCGCTGGTGACCTCCAAGGGCGCACACGGCGTACCGGGATCGGCCATCGTGGTGCTGGCCGCCACCTTGCACGCCATTCCCGCCATCCCTGCGATCGGCCTGGTGCTGGTGCTGTCGGTGGACTGGTTCATGGGCATTGCACGCGCTCTGGGCAATCTGGTCGGCAACTGCGTGGCCACCGTGGCGATTGCAGCCTGGGAGGGCGACATCGACCGCGAACGTGCCCATGCGGTACTTGACGGCAAGGCCGAGCCACTGACCCAAGAAGAAGACCATGCATCTGCTATCGTGCCGCCTGTCATAGTCCCCATCCCTCACTCCAGCCACTGAACCAAGCAATGACTCCTGCCTCTCCACAACACATCGCGGAACGCGTTGTCGAAGCCATCCTGGCCCAGAAGCTGGCACCCGGCGAACGACTGGGAGAGCAGGAGCTGGCCAACAACTTCGACGTCAGCCGCACCGTGGTGCGCGAAGCGCTGATGCAGCTGCAGGCGCGTGGCTTTGTCCAGGTTCAGGCCCGCAGGGGCTGGTACGTGGTCCAGCCCTCGGCGGCCGAGGCCATGGACGCGTTCTCTGCCCGGCGGATCATCGAGACCGGCATATTGCAGGAGGCCGGCAAGCCGCTGCAGCGCGTCATCACCAGGCTGCGCCGCCATATCGCCCAGGAGCAAAAAGCCATTGCCGGCGCGGACAGCGCCACGCGTGCCTTCCTGCTTGCGGATTTCCATGTCTGCCTGGCCGAACAGATGGGCCACCGGCTGCTGGCCGACACGCTGCGCGATCTGACGGCACGCACCACCCTGGCTGCCACGCTCTATCAGTCCACGCACAGCGCCAGCCAGTCCTGCGCCGAGCACGAACGCATCGTGGCCGCCCTGGAGCGCGGCGACACCGAGGGTGCCAAGGCCCTGCTGCTGGAGCATATAGGCATGGTGGAGCGCTCGCTGGAAATCCGCGCGACCGAGACCGAGGAGCCCGGCGACCGGCTGCGTGCCACACTCGCCCCCGTGCTCAAGCAACGCCTCTGAGCGACACACTCCCAACGAAAAAAAGCCAGGATCGACCCTGGCTTTTTTCATCTGCGAGGTACAACCTCGAAGCGGGCTCAGCCCAGATTCGGCGCCAGATAACGGCGCAGCTCCTCGATATCCATAGCGCGTCGCTGGGCCATATCGGCGAGCTGGTCTTCGCCGATCTGGCCCACGTTGAAGTAGCTGGCCTCGGGGTTGCCGATGTAGAAGCCGCTCACGCTGGATGCGGGGTTCATGGCCAGGCTCTCGGTCAGCGTCATGCCGATTTCATCGGCCTGCAACGTCTTGAACAGATCGATCTTGGCCGTGTGATCGGGGCAGGCAGGATAGCCGGGCGCGGGGCGAATGCCCTTGTAGGCTTCCTTGATGAGTTCCTCGTTGCTCAGGCTCTCGTCTTCGGCATAGCCCCACAGATCCTTGCGCACGCGCTGGTGCAGACATTCGGCAAAGGCTTCTGCCAGACGGTCGGCCAGGGCCTTGAACATGATGCCGCTGTAGTCGTCCAGCGCAGCTTCGAACTCCTTGTCCTTCTTTTCAGCGCCGATGCCGGCAGTCACGGCAAACAGGCCTGCATAGTCGGCAATGCCCGACTCCTTGGTGGCCACAAAATCGGCCAGGCAGCGGCTGGGGCGCATCACGGGCCGGCCATCCGGGCCGTCCACGGCCTGTTTTTCGGTCTGCTGACGCATGCCGTACCAGGTGGTCAGCACCTGGCTGCGCGACTCGTCGGTGTAGAACACGATGTCGTCGCCCACGCGATTGGCCGGGAACAGGCCCATCACGCCATTGGCCTGCAGCCAGCGGCCGTCAATGATCTTTTGCAGCATGAGCTGGGCATCGGCCAGTACCTTGCGCGCTTCCACGCCCACGACCTCATCGTCGAGGATGGCCGGGTACGGCCCCGCCAGATCCCAGGTCTGGAAGAACGGGCCCCAATCGATGTACTGGGCAATTTCGGCCAGGTCGAAGTTCTTGAACACGCGGCGGCCCAGGGTGCGCGGCACCACGGGGGCATGGTTCACCACGGCAGCATTGGCTCTGGCCTGCTCCAGCGTCCACAGCGGCGTCTTCTTCTTGTTGGCATGCTGGGTGCGCACCTTGTCGTAGTCGGCGCTCAGCTCGTTCAGATAGGCCTGCTTGCCTTCGCCCAGCAGGCTCTGCGCCACGCTGACCGAGCGCGAGGCGTCGGGCACATAGACCACGGGGCCGTCGTACTTGGGAGCAATCTTCACGGCCGTATGCACGCGCGAGCAGGTCGCGCCGCCGATCAGCAGCGGAATCTTCTTGATGCGGAAGTAGTCGTCCTTGTCCATCTCGCCGGCCACATACTGCATCTCTTCGAGGCTGGGAGTGATCAGGCCCGACAGGCCGATGATGTCCGCGCCCTCGGCCTTGGCACGCGCCAGGATCTCGTGGCAGGGCACCATCACGCCCATGTTGATGACTTCGAAGTTGTTGCACTGCAGGACCACGGTGACGATGTTCTTGCCGATGTCGTGCACGTCGCCCTTGACCGTGGCGATGACGATCTTGCCCTTGCTGGTCACGTCCAGGCCCGCCGCTTCCTGCTGGCGCTTCTCTTCCTCGATATAGGGCACAAGGTGGGCCACGGCCTGCTTCATCACGCGCGCGGACTTGACCACCTGGGGCAGGAACATCTTGCCGGCACCGAACAGGTCGCCGACGATATTCATGCCGTCCATGAGCGGGCCTTCGATCACGTGCAGCGGGCGGCCTCCGCCCTGCACCACGATCTGCTGGTAGGCCTCTTCGGTGTCTTCGGTGATGAAGTCGGTGATGCCGTGCACCAAGGCATGCGACAGACGCTCGCCCACGGTCTTCGGTGCCTCGGGCGTGCCGCGCCACTCGAGCTTCTTGCTGTCGTCCTTGGCCGCGCCCTTGGCGCTGTCGGCGATCTCCAGCAGGCGCTCGGCCGCATCGGGGCGGCGGTTGAGCACCACGTCCTCCACGCGCTCGCGCAGCTGGGGCTCCAGGTCATCGTACACACCGACCATGCCGGCATTGACGATGCCCATGTCCATGCCTGCCCCAATCGCGTGATAGAGGAACACCGTGTGGATGGCCTCGCGCACGGGGTCGTTGCCACGGAACGAGAACGAGACATTGGAGACGCCGCCCGAGACCTTCGCTCCGGGCAGGTTCTGCTTGATCCAGCGCACGGCCTCGATGAAATCAACGCCGTAGTTGTTGTGCTCTTCGATGCCGGTGGCCACGGCAAAGATGTTGGGGTCGAAGATGATGTCCTCAGGCGGGAAGCCCACTTCGTCGACCAGAATGCGGTAGGCGCGTTCGCAGATCTCGATCTTGCGAGCAAAGGTGTCGGCCTGGCCTTTTTCGTCAAACGCCATCACCACGGCGGCAGCGCCATAGCGCTTGACCAGCTTGGCGTGCTTCTTGAATTCCTCGACGCCCTCCTTCATGGAGATCGAGTTGACGATGCCCTTGCCCTGCAGGCAGCGCAGGCCGGCTTCGATCACATCCCACTTGGAGCTGTCCACCATCACCGGCACCTTGGCGATATCGGGCTCGGAGGCAATCAGATTCAGAAAGCGCACCATGGCGGCCTTGCTGTCCAGCATGGCCTCGTCCATGTTCACATCGATCACCTGGGCGCCGTTTTCCACCTGCTGGCGCGCCACGGCCAGCGCCTCCTCGTACTGCTCATTCAGGATCAGGCGCGCAAAGGCCTTGGAGCCGGTGACGTTGGTGCGCTCGCCCACGTTGACGAACAGCGTCTCATCGCCGATGAAGACGGGCTCCAGGCCCGACAGGCGCATGGGAGGAATGGCAGTGGAAGGGATAGCAGCGGACATCAGCTCACCTGTGTGAAAACCAGAAACAGAATCGAAAACAGGTGAGCGCCGTTGGGAGTGCAGGCAGATCGCCAGCCGGATCTGCGACCCCGAGCCTGACGGGTCAAACATCTCAGGGATGACCTGCTGCAGCGCTCCTCGGGGTGAAGCCCGTCATTCTACGGCGAGGGCGGGCAATCGGGGCGTCAAGGCGCTTTGCCCCGCGGCTGTGCAGGCGGGCTCTTTGCGAATGGCTATAGCAGATTCGACTTTCCACACCCCAAAAACAGGAGCAGGGCAAAAGGTAATTTCGCAGAACACGAATGCGACCATCTCATTTCAAGCATATTCCCGCCATGGTGCACATTCGCAGGGAATGGAGCGCACCGCTTTCCTGCTCTCAGGCAGCCCGGCACCGACGGGTCCGCTTGCCATGAGTGGACAAGCACCTACAGCCCCTATCTTTGAGTCTTTGGCACCATCGACAGCAAATGTCTGGTCCATATGCTCAGCCGTGCACCGCCGAATGGCCAGCCATGACCGGGCAGGCCATTCGGCCGTTGCATGGAACCACCCAGGAGATCTTCATGAACGTGACCTTCGGCGCGTACTACACCCTCATCATGGCCGTGCTTGTGCTCATGCTTGGCAAGCTCATGACAAGACATATCCGCTTTCTGCGCGACTTCAATATTCCCGAGCCTGTCTCCGGCGGCCTGGTCGTGGCGGCCATCATCTTCATGCTGCATCAGACCACGGGACTGGCGCTGAGCTTCGAAGCAAGCCTGCAGTCGGCGTTCATGCTGGTGTTCTTCTCCTCCATCGGCCTGAGCGCGAACTTCGCCAAGCTGCGTGAGGGCGGCTCCTCGCTGTTACTCTTCCTGGGTGTGATTGCCGTCTTCATCATGATGCAGAACATCGTGGGCGTGAGTCTGGCTTCCTTGCTGGGGCTGGATCCGCTGATCGGTCTGGTCGCGGGCTCCATCACGCTGGTGGGTGGTCACGGTACGGCCGGTGCCTGGGGCTCGGTGCTGGAAAACCAATACGGTCTCACGGGAGCCACCACCCTGGGCATTGCCTGCGCCACTTTCGGTCTGGTCATCGGCGGCCTGGTGGGTGGCCCGCTGGCCAAGCGGCTGATCACGCGCCATCAACTGGCCCAGCCGCTGACCGAGTCCGAGCAGCTGCGCGCTGATGCGCCCACCGTGAGCGAAGGCAGCGCGGTCGCCAACTTCGAGTCGCCCAACAAGGCACCGCGCCTGATCACGGCCGATGCGGCGGTGGAGACACTGGCCCTCTTCGCGGGCTGCCTGGCCTTTGCCGAATTCATGACCGGCCTGACCATGGGAACGGTCATCCAGCTGCCTACCTTTGTCTGGGCGCTGGCCGGCGGCGTGGTCATCCGCAACGTGCTGGACTATATGTTCGGCTTCAAGGTCTTCGACCGTGCCATCGACGTCTTCGGCAATGCCTCGCTGTCCATCTATCTGGCCATCGCGCTGCTGTCGCTCAAGCTGTGGGAGCTGACCGATCTGGCCGGCCCGCTGATGGTCATTCTGGCCGCGCAGGCCATCGTCATGACGCTGTATGCGGCCTTCGTTACCTTCCGCATCATGGGCCGCAACTACGACGCCGCCGTGCTGGCCGCCGGCCACTGCGGCTTCGGCATGGGAGCCACACCCACGGCCGTTGCCAACATGCAGGCCATCACCAACCAGTACGGCCCTTCGCACAAGGCCTTTCTGATCGTGCCCCTGGTCGGCGCCTTCTTCATCGACCTCATCAACGCCTTTGTGCTGCAGGCCATGCTCAGCATTCTTCGCTGAGCGCTGCATCAGGCCCAAAAAGAAAGGTTCATCGAGGAATTTCGTGGAGATAAGCCCGTTCGTTTTGTAATCTGATGGCAACGACACTGACATCGGAGAACAAATCAAATGCTGGACTCGAAGTTATTGCAGGCTCTTGGCGGCTGGGAGGGCTACGTGGTTGAACGTGTGCAGTGGCCCCAGGGCGATAGCCGCACCGTGTCGATTTATCTGAAGCCGCAGGCCAGCGTCATGCATTGCGAGCGCTGCGGTGCGCAGTGCAGCCAAGTCCATGAGACCACGACACGGCGCGTGCGCGATCTGGCATTGTTCGAGTACAGAGTGGTGCTACATGTGCCGCGTCGGCGTCTGTGGTGCGATAGCTGTGGTGGCCCGCACCTGGAGAAACTCAGCTGGCTCGGTCGCTACCAGCGCGTCACAGACCGTCTGGCGCAGGCGTGCAGCCAGTTGCTTCGCAGCAGCAGCATCAAGGCGGTAGCGGCCTTCTTCGATCTGGGCTGGCACACCGTCAAGTCCATCGACAAAGCCTTGCTGCTGGCCAACACTGCGCAGCCGCAATGGGATCAGATCGAGTACCTGGCGATGGACGAGTTTGCGCTGCACAAGGGCCATCGCTACGCCACAGTCGTCGTCGACCCCATCAGCCGGCAGGTGCTGTGGGTGGGGCAAGGGCGCTCACGCGAGACGGCCCGCCAGTTCTTCGAGCAGTTGCCCGCTGGCGTTGCCCAGCGCATTCGCGCAGTTGCTATCGACATGACTACGGCTTACGAGCTGGAGATTAAGGCCCACTGCCCTAACGCCGAGATCGTCTATGACCTGTTCCATGTCGTGGCCAAGTACGGCCGGGAGGTCATCGACCGAGTGCGTGTCGATCAGGCCAACTTGCTGCGCCAACAGCCCTCAGCACGTAAGGTGCTCAAATCCAGCCGCTGGTTGCTGCTGCGCAATCGCAACAAGCTGCAGCCTCAACAAGCAGTGCAACTCAAGGAACTGCTGGCGGCCAATCAACCATTGATGACGGTATACGTCTTGCGCGACGAGCTCAAACAGTTGTGGTTCTACCGTCGTGCGACTTGGGCGCATCGCGCCTGGCGGCACTGGTGTGATCAAGCCCATCAAAGCGGCATTGCCGCACTGAGCACCTTCGCTCAGCGCTTGCAAAGCTACCTGCACGGGATCATCGCCCGATGCAGGCATCCGTTGAACACAAGTGTTGTGGAGGGCATCAACAACACCATCAAGGTCATCAAGCGCCGGGCCTATGGCTACCGCGATCAGGACTACTTCTTTCTGAAGATTCGGGCAGCATTCCCCGGTAATGCGCGATGAACCAAAAGAAAGCGTGTTCCCGGTAGACAGGAACACGCTTTTTTCATGGTTGCTTGCGCTTTCAGGGCAAGCGTCAGAGGCTTGTGTGGCTCAGATCATGCCGCCACGGCCTGGGCCGAAGCGGGCAGGCCGAAGATGCGGTCAAAGGCCCAGTTGAAGGCAAAGGTGTAGACCATGAAGAACACCAGCAGACCGGCTTCCATCACGGCAGCCTCCCACAGCGAGATGCCGAACCACCAGGCCATCAGCGGGATCAGCATGGCGGCGATGCCGCCTTCGAAACCGATGGCATGCACCACGCGGCGCATCAGGGAACGGCCCTTGACGCTCTGGCGCGATTCCCATTTTTCGAACAGGTGGTTGAAGCTCAGATTCCAGCAGATCGCGATCGCCGACGCAGCCACGGCCATGACGCCGGAGTCGCTGGCCTTTTGGCCGATGGCCATGAAGATCAGGCTGGAGACGATGATGGCGATGATTTCGTACAGGCCCACATAGAGGATGCGGCGCTTGGGACCTTGAAGGCCCTTGGCCTTGGCGGGGGCCGCAAAGGCGGCGGTATTTTTGAGAGACGCGGCAGAGGAAGAAGCGGATGCCATCGCTGAGGCTTGTTGAGACATGGGCTGCAGTGTATGTTCTATAAATTGAAGATAAAAGTCAGTTCCTTTCAATTTTTCTGACAGATCGACACCATGTCCTTTAGCGCCGACCAGGTTCCGCTGTTTCTTGCCGTGCTCGATGCCGGCTCCTTCTCGGCGGCTGCACGCAAGCTCGGGCGTGTGCCCTCGGCCGTCAGCATGGCCATTGCCCAGCTGGAGGCAGAGCTGGACCTGCAGCTGTTCGAGCGCAGCGGGCGCGAGCCCGTGCCCAGTGCCGCCGCCCGCGCGCTCGAGCCACAGGCGCGCCTGCTGGCCGAGCAGTTGCAGTTGCTGAACTGGCAGGCTCAGGCGCTGCATGCGGGTCTGGAGGAAAGGCTGACGCTGGCCATCGCCCCCGAGCTGCTGGCCACGCACTGGAGCGAACCGCTGAGCCGTCTGGTGCACGAGTTTCCCGCGCTGCCGATTGAGGTGCTGGCCGCTCCCCAGGCAGATGCGCTGGAGCTTTTGCATGCGGGCCGCGCCCATCTGGCCCTGGTATTTGAGCGACCCGCCATGGACGGGCGCGAGGGCTTCCAGGAAATGGGCCGCGAGACGCTGGTGGCCGTGATGTCGCCGCAGTTCGAGCCCTGGCAGCAGGCGCTGGCCGAGCATGGGCAGGGGCGCACCACACTGCCACAGCTCACGGTGGAGCAGTTGGCCGCCACGCGCCAGGTGCTGGTGGCCAGCCGCGACCCCCAGCAGACCGATCCGCGCTTTGTGTTTGCGCGCCAGCTCTGGCGCACGGACAGTCACCAGGCAGCGCTGTCGCTGATCGGCGCAGGTCTGGCCTGGGGCTGGCTGCCCAAGGGCCTGGTGGAATCGCATATCGACAGCGGCGCGCTGATGGAAATTCCCGTGCTCAACATCAGCAACGGCACGACCTTGTTCGTGGACTGGGTCTGGTCCAAGGAGCGTGCCCAGGGTCTGGCAGCCAGGCGCTTTGTGCAACTGCTGCGCGAGCGCTGAACCTCCATGGGCTTGCCTCCAACATCTGGCCTTGAAGCCAAAAACGCATCAGGAGCAGAATGTAAAAGCGTAAGCCGCTAGTCATTCCATAGCGAATCAATTTGCACTGCACAGGAGTTTCAATACATGCCCCGTCAGCCCGCCAAAGCCGCCCCCGCTACATCGCCTGCTGCGACCACTGAGCCGGACCGCCAGCCGGCACGCAAACGCCTGCCGTTTCCGACCAGCGCATCGGTCAAAGCCGCCAAGACGGCCAAGTCATCTGCGCCGCAGCCAGCCCCCGTCACCCAACCTGCCGCCAAAACTCTGAGCAAGGCTTCAGCGAAGGCACCGGAACTTCCTGCGCCCGCCGCTGCCCATGTCTACCCCTTCGAGACCAAGGACAAGGCGCTGCGCAAGCTATGGCAGCCCTGGCACCCGGGCCAACCACACGACAGTCGTTTGACCGCCGGGCAGCCTCGTCCCGCAGTGGATCTGCAGAAGTTCGACCCGGCCGCCAAGCCCTTTTCCTCCGACCAGGGCAAGCAATATGACAAGGACAGCGTGAACCAGCTGGCCGAGGCACTGGACGGGCTGCAGAATGTTTTCTATGCCGACCGGCGCTTCAAGCTTCTGGTCATCCTGCAGGGCATGGATGCCGCAGGCAAGGACGGCACGCTGCGTGCGGTCTTCGGCCGCATGTCGCCGCTGGGCGTGCGCACTGTGGGCTGGAAGGCTCCCAGCGAGACCGAGAAAGCGCATGACTATCTGTGGCGCATTCACCAGCAATTGCCGGGGGCGGGCGAGATCGTGCTCTTCAACCGCAGCCAGTACGAGGATGTGCTGGTGCCCGTGGTCAACGGCTGGCTCACGCCCGGGCAGCAGACCCAGCGCTATGCGCAGATCAACGACTTCGAGCGCATGCTCAGCGAGACCGGCACGGTGATCGTCAAGTTCATGCTGCACATCAGCAAGGACGAACAGCGCGAGCGGTTGCAGCAGCGCCTGGACGACCCCTGCAAGCACTGGAAATTCGACGAGAACGACCTCAAGGTGCGCGCCCAGTGGGACGACTATCAGCAGGCCTATGGCCGGCTGCTGGGTGCCACGCACACGCCCTGGGCGCCCTGGACCATCGTGCCCGCCGACTCCAAGACGCATCGCAATCTGATGGTGGCCACGGTGCTGCGAGAGGTGCTGGGCAATCTGGAACTGAAGTACCCGCCCGGTGCGCCTGCAATGGACAAGATCAAAGTGAACTAATCCCGTCGCGGCTGCGGCTCATGTCCGTCAGGACTGGCCCTGCGCCAGACTGCCGGACTGATACACGTCGTAGTGCTCGGTCGTCACGCCGCTGACGGCTTTTTCCAGTCTATGTTTCACCAGCCAGCGGCCCTGCACACGCTGATAGCGCACATCGTAGTAACCCAGCACCGTGCGCTGGCCAAAATATTGGACCGACGCGTTGAACATGCCCTGCCACTGGAAATGCACGCGCGCCTGCGCCGTGTCACCATCAATCTGCAGTCGCAGCAGGTGCATGAAGTGCAGGCCTTTGTAGAACGCGTCCACCTGCGCGCAAAAGGCCTGTAGTTCCTCGCGGCCCGTGTGAACCAGTCGTGGCCCCTGGCCCACTGCGGCCAGATCAAACACGCCGTCTTCCGTAAAGACTGCCGCCCATCCCACTGCATCACCCGCATCCCAGGCCCTGGCGTATTCAGCCTCCAGGTCCATGATTTCCAGGCGTGCCTCGGCCAGCTCCAGTCTTTGCTGCAATGCAGCGATTGCTGTGTCGCTCACTTTTTGAACTCCCTTTTGACGATACAGCGCCCAATTGGAGAGTTCTTCGGCCCATTCACGTACCCGGAATTACCTGCTTTTCAAAAAGGAGCCGCAGTCACAGTACGGCTGCCACTTTTTTAATCAAAACAGGACCACCGCCAATTAATAAAAGCGCTTGCAGCTATTAAATCAGGAGTTCCCAGAAAGCATTCAGCGTTGCTTTGCTTAAAACTGCCAGCCCAGCTGACCCAGACCTTCAAACTGCATCTCAAAACGGTCACCTGCGTTGAGCGACATACATCCGCACCAGGTTCCCGTCGTCACCACCGTGCCGGCGGGAACGCTGCCGTATTCGCGTGCCACATGCTGCAGCCAGTCCACGAGCAGCCAGGCCGGATCGCCCAGGCTGTGCGTGCCGGTAAAGCGCTGCGGCGGGCCGCCGTTCACGGCCACCGTGCACAGTTGCCGCGCCCAGTCGCGGCCGGCGATGACGGAAGCGCTCTGCCACTCGCCCAGCGCCAGTCCGCCATGGCACTGGCCGTCGGCCAGCAAGGCCAGAGCCGGGGCTTTGAGGCCGTCGCGCCAGCGCACATCCACCCATTCCACGGCCACGCAGGCCGCGTCGACCAGCGCCAGCGCGCTGTCGTAATCGAGGACTGCGACCTGCTCGGCGCTCACATCCCGGCCTATGCGCAAAGCGATCTCAGCCTCGGCACAGCGCAGATTGAAGACGGTCTCGGGCGCGGGCACCGGGTTCAATCCCTGGCGAATGCCATCCTCGGGCAGCGGCACATGCAGCAGAGCTGCGTTGCGGCCCGGGCCGCCGGACTTCCAGTAGCGCGGCGCGCGATCGGCGGGCCACCAGTTCCAGGTGCGTGCCAGCGCGCTTTGCACGGCACGGGCATCGGTGGCATCGCGCATCAGCGCTGCCACGTCGGCGCCCAAGGCCTGGGCCGTGCCCAGTTTGCGCGACCACCACAGCGCATCGGCCGTGGCATAGCTGTCCTCGGGCAAATCGGGCCACAACGTCTTCCAGTCGGGCAGCACCTCTTCCTGCGTCTGCAGCTCGGGAGCCAGCCCTATGGGCGGGGTATTGGCAAACGGTGCCGGGCCACACCAGCCGCTTTTGCAATCATTGTTTTCAGACATGACGGCAATGATGGCAAATTTCCTGTCTCCATGTCACCGATTGAATGCTTGGCCCACATCCAGAGCGGCTTTCGGATGGTTATGCACAAAATGCATAGCATCTCAAACAAGAAGCCTTGGACAGGAAAATTCGGCGCGCGCACACTGTGAATCCCGGACAGCAAGGGCTTACAACGACCTTGCTCCACTCAGTCAACCAGGCCTTCATCATGCAAGCCAAAGACTCTTCAGCGCTGTCCACAGCGCATGTTCTGCCCTCCTACCTCAACCCTGATCATCTCGGTCCCTGGGGCATTTATCTGCAACAGGTCGACCGTGTCACCCCCTATCTGGGCTCGCTGGCCCGCTGGGTGGAAACGCTCAAGCGTCCCAAGCGCATCCTGATCGTCGATGTCCCCATCGAGATGGATGACGGCCGTATCGCTCACTTCGAGGGCTACCGCGTGCAGCACAACCTGAGCCGCGGTCCCGGCAAGGGCGGCGTGCGCTTCCACCAGGATGTGACGCTGTCTGAAGTGATGGCACTGTCGGCCTGGATGAGCATCAAGAATGCCGCCGTGAACGTGCCCTACGGCGGCGCCAAGGGCGGCATCCGTGTCGACCCGCGAAAGCTGTCCAAGGCCGAGCTGGAGCGCCTGACACGCCGCTATACCAGCGAAATCGGTCTGCTGATCGGCCCCACCAAGGACATTCCGGCACCTGACGTGAACACCAACGGTCAGGTCATGGCCTGGATGATGGACACCTACTCCATGAACACGGGCGCCACGGCCACCGGCGTGGTCACGGGCAAGCCCGTGGACCTGGGCGGATCGCTGGGTCGCGTCGAGGCCACGGGCCGCGGCGTGTTCACCGTGGGCGTGGAAGCCGCCAAGCTCACAGGCCTGAATGTGCAGGGCGCACGCGTGGCCGTGCAGGGCTTCGGCAATGTGGGCGGCACTGCGGGCAAGCTGTTTGCCGATGCCGGAGCCAAGGTCGTGGCCGTGCAGGACCATACGGGCACCATTCAGAACGCCAATGGCCTGGATGTGACGGCATTGCTGGAGCATGTGGGCAATACCGGCGGTGTGGGTGGCTTTGCCGGTGGCGAGGCCATGGATGCAGCCGCCTTCTGGGGCGTGGATTGCGACATCCTGATCCCGGCGGCACTGGAAGGCCAGATCACCGAGGAAAACGCCGGCCAGATCAAGGCCAAGCTGGTGATCGAAGGTGCCAACGGCCCCACCACTCCTGAGGCCGACGACATCCTCAGCGAAAAAGGCGTGCTGGTTCTGCCCGACGTGATTGCGAATGCCGGCGGCGTGACCGTGAGCTACTTCGAGTGGGTGCAGGATTTCTCCAGCTTCTTCTGGACCGAAGACGAAATCAACGCCCGTCTGGTGCGCATCATGCAGGAAGCCTTTGCCGGCGTCTGGGCCGTGGCCCAGGAGCACAAGGTGACGCTGCGCACCGCCACCTTCATCGTGGCCTGCAAGCGCATTCTCCACGCCCGCGAGGCACGCGGCCTGTATCCATAAGCACCCCTGAGGCGCTACGCGCGCCTTCGCCCTGGCCGGGCGCCCCTCGCCGGGCACCCCTCTCTCTACGCGCCTCGCGCCAAGGGAGGGGGCGATGCCTTCGCCGGGGCGGCCCGGCCGCGAGGCGGCTCTTGCTCGGCATCTCTTTCAAGACTTACGCAAAACGGGTTCAGGCAGGGTGACTGCCCGCAGGAGGCAGGCAGTTGTTGCATTCTTGCTTGCGCAAGTCCTATCTTTGCTGAGATGGCGCCTGTGCCAGCGCGAGCACAACGAAAAAAGCCTTCTGTTTCCAGAAGGCTTTTTTGATTGGTTGCGCGAGAAGGATTTGAACCTCCGACCTTTGGGTTATGAGCCCAACGAGCTACCAGACTGCTCCATCGCGCGGTAATTTGTCTCTCAACAGCGTTGCTGTGTCGATAGCCGCAATTGTAGCCTAAATCGGCCTGTCATGCGGAGCAGTTATATAAATACGCGCTTTTTATGGTTATTGGCTCTGAGATTTGTCGCCAGCTTCCGATTGGCAGCAGCAATTGCCGCCCATGTCAGTCGGTATAGTTGCCGCCCATGGCCAAAGAGAAAACCACTTTCACCTGCAACGCCTGTGGCGGCACCAGCCCGCGCTGGCTGGGCAAATGCCCGGGCTGCGGCGCCTGGAACACACTGGTCGAGACCGTGGCCGACTCCGCCTCGGGCGGCAAGAACCGCCTGAGCCAGCCTCAGGGCTATGCAGGTCTGGCCAATGCCCAGCCCGTCACCCCGCTGTCGGCCATCGAGGCCCAGGATGTGGCGCGCACGCCCAGCGGCATCGAGGAGCTGGACCGCGTGCTGGGCGGCGGCGTGGTGGAAGGCGGCGTGGTGCTGATCGGGGGAGACCCCGGAATAGGTAAGTCCACACTCCTTTTGCAGGCCATGGATGCATTGCATCGTATCGGCCTGCCAACGCTCTATGTAACGGGCGAGGAAAGCGGTGCCCAGGTGGCGCTGCGTTCGCGCCGGCTGGGGCTGGACAACAGCCAGGTCAATGTGCTGGCCGAAATCCAGCTGGAGAAAATCCTCGCCACCGTGGAGGCCACCCAGCCCGCCGTGGTGGTGATTGACTCGATCCAGACGGTGTATTCGGACCAGCTCTCCTCAGCTCCGGGATCCGTGGCCCAGGTGCGCGAATGCGCGGCCCATCTGACGCGCGCGGCCAAGACCACGGGCATCACCATCATTTTGGTGGGCCATGTGACCAAGGACGGCGCGCTGGCCGGCCCGCGCGTGCTCGAGCACATGGTGGACACGGTGCTCTACTTCGAAGGCGACACGCACAGCAACTTCCGCCTGGTGCGCGCCATCAAGAACCGCTTCGGTGCCGTCAACGAGATCGGCGTCTTCGCGATGACGGAAAAAGGCCTCAAGGGCGTGACCAACCCCAGCGCCATCTTTCTGAGTCAGCACAGCGAGCCCGTGCCCGGCAGCTGCGTGCTGGTGACGCTGGAGGGCACGCGCCCCATGCTGGTGGAAATCCAGGCCCTGGTGGACCAGGGCGGCCCGGCCGCACGCCGCCTCTCGGTCGGCCTGGACCGCGACCGGCTGGCCATGCTGCTGGCCGTGCTCAACCGCCATGCGGGCGTGGCCTGCGCCGACCAGGATGTCTTCGTCAATGCCGTGGGCGGCGTGCGTATCAATGAGCCTGCGGCTGACCTGGCCGTGATGTTGGCAATCACTTCCAGTCTGCGCGGCAAGTCGCTGCCCAAAGGCTTTATTGCGTTTGGCGAGGTTGGTCTGGCCGGAGAGGTGCGCCCAGCACCTCGCGGCCAGGAGCGGCTCAAGGAGGCGGCAAAGTTGGGATTCACTATCGCCGTGGTCCCCAAGGCCAATGCACCCAAGAAACCCATCGCCGGCCTGGCCATCCATGCCGTGGAGCGCGTGGATGAGGCCATCAACATCGTGCGCGGCATTGGTTGATGTATTTTGATAGCTGCTAGCGCTTGTAAATTATAGATTTCAGACAATTTATTGTCTGAAATCCTTTGTTTATATGCGAATACAGCTACTGTTTTTGAAAATCCCTTGATCACAGCAGCCTGTACGGGCATACGCACTGCCCGCACACTCGAACCCACACCCTCGTAAGACAATAAGCCCATGAATTTGCGCAATATTTTGGTTCCTCTGGGCCTGATCGTGCTGACGATCGCAGCCTATAACTCTGCGGGCTGGCCGGGCGTGGCGGCCGTGGCAGGCGGTATCCTCATGTGGGGGCTGCTGCACTTCACGCGCCTGATGACCATCATGAAGAAGGCATCGGACCGGCCTATCGGCTATGTGGGCAGCGCCGTGATGCTCAATGCCAAGCTCAAGCCCAAGGCCCCGCTGGTCCATGTGGTGGCCATGACCCGCTCCCTGGGCCAGCGCCTGTCCGAAGAAGGCCAGAGCCCCGAGATCTACCGCTGGACCGACGGCTCGCAGTCCCATGTGACCTGCGAGTTTGTCGCCGGCCGCCTCATGAAGTGGGAGCTGCAGCGTCCCGATCCCAAGGAAGACCTGAACCCGACTGCCGCGCAAGCAACAGCCCGGACATCGGAGCCGACCTCCCCCTAAAATGGCAGCTTCAGGAGACAAGCGCTGCCGCCGACCCGGCAGCAGCGCCCGCTGAACACACAACCCATAGAGGATGGTTTTATGAGCCCTGTTGTTCCCTCGATGTCCGACCGCGACGGCAAGATCTGGATGGATGGCCAGTTGGTGGAGTGGCGCGACGCCAAGATCCACGTGCTGACCCACACGCTGCACTATGGCTGCGGCGCCTTTGAAGGCGTACGCGCCTACGAAACCGCACAGGGCACGGCCATCTTCCGCCTTGAAGAGCACACCAAGCGCCTGTTCAACAGTGCCAAGATTCTGCGCATGCAGATCCCGTTCAGCCAGGAGCAGGTCAACCAGGCCCAGGTCGAGGTGGTCAGGGCCAACGGCCTCAAATCCTGCTATCTGCGCCCGCTGACCTGGATCGGCGACCGCAAGCTGGGTGTCTCGCCCAAGGGCAACACCATCCACCTGATGGTGGCAGCCTGGGCCTGGGGCGCCTATCTGGGCGAGGAAGGCATGCAGCGTGGCATCCGCACCAAGATTTCCAGCTACACCCGCCACCATGTGAACATCACCATGAGCCAGGCCAAGGCGGTGAGCAACTACACCAACTCCATCCTGGCCAATACCGAGGCTCTGGACGACGGCTACGACGAGGCCATCTTGCTGGACGCATCGGGCTTTGTCTCCGAAGGATCGGGCGAGAACATCTTTGTGATCAAGGACGGCGTGGTCTACACCCCCGACCTGTCTGCCGGTGCACTCAACGGCATCACCCGCAACACCGTGCTGCACATCTGCAAGGACCTGGGCCTGGAAGTCGTGCAAAAGCGCATCACCCGCGATGAGCTGTATATCTCGGACGAGCTGTTCTTCACCGGCACCGCCGCAGAAGTCACGCCCATCCGCGAAGTGGACCGCTTACAGATCGGCGAAGGCCGCCGCGGCCCGATTACCGAGAAGATCCAGGCGGCCTACTTTGACATCGTCAACGGCCGCAACCCCAAATACGCACACTGGCTCACCTTGGTATAAATCACCCCCCTGAGCGGCTTTGCCGCTTCCCCCTCGGGGGACAGCACCGTCGCTGCGGGACGGCCCTTGCTTGGTGCTTCTGATCTCAATTGCGCCAGTATTTCCGGCCATGCTTCATTATTGAAAACACGAAAGACACGAGAAATGACCACGAATGCCGTCGTCGAACTGGCCGCCAAAGACCTGAACGCCCAGGGTGGTGTGTTCTGCCCCAGCCCCAAGGCCGATATGAAGCTGTGGAACAGCCACCCCAAGGTCTATCTGGACGTGGCCAAGACCGGCGATGCCAAATGCCCTTATTGCGGCACGACTTACCGCCTCAAGGCGGGCGAGGTGTTTGCTGGCGGGCATTGATTCCCAAAACCCCAGGGCATCTGGTCGCTCCAGCGAACGACCAGATGCTTTTTCATTTGCGAGTCACGATCGCGAACTATGCGCATTCTTCACTTTGTTACCGGAGGCTTCTCCGGTGCCACCCAGGTCGCCGTAGACCTGAGTCTGGCCGCACTGCGCACACCCGGCTATGAGGTTCTGCTGGTGCTACGCCGCAAACCCAGCACGGATGAGCACAAGATTGATGCCCTGCGCCAGCAAGGCCTTCAGGTTGTCGTGGTCTCCAACTGGCTGCATGCACTGACTGTCTGGGAGCTGCGCAAGATCATTCGCGGGTTCAAGCCGGATGCCTTGTTCGCTCATGGTTTCAGCGACCATATCTGGGGCCGGCGCGCTGCGGTGGCAGAAGGTGTTCCGCGGATCTTTCACGTCGAACACAATACCCGTGAACGCTACACACGACGCCGGCTGGCTCAAGCACAGGCACTGATGCCTTATACGGAGGCCTGCATTGGTGTCTCGGAGGGCGTGCGTATCAGCCTGATTGAACGCGGCTTTGATCCCGCCAAATGCATCGCCATACCCAACGGAATTGACCTGGAACGCTTTCCAGAATCCACTCTCAAACCTTGGCATGAACGTGAACCAGCCATCATCATGGCATCGCGCTTCGCGCGGCAAAAGGATCATGCGACGCTGATCAAGGCTATGGCGCTTCTCAGAGAGCGCGGATTCACCCCTCAGCTCTATCTGGCGGGAGGTGGTAAGAAACGCTTGAAAAGCAAGGCTCAATCACTTGCAAACCAGCTCAATCTACAAAATCAAATACAGTTTCTTGGAAATATTTCGAACCTACCCGAACGCCTAGGAAAGATGCAAATTTTTGTCCTTTCCACACACTGGGAAGGCATGCCTCTTGCCTTGGTAGAGGGCATGGCTGCTGGCTGTGCCTGTGTTGTCTCTGATGTCATAGGTGCCCGTGAAGTCATCACGGAAGCAACAGGCTGCAAGGTCCCGGAAAATGATGACTTGGCAATGGCAGACACGCTGCAGCACTTGCTGATGCAGCCTGCCCAGGCAGAAGCCCTAGGCCAGTCGGCACACCGAAAAGCGTTCCAAACCTATGGCCGTGAACATATGTGGAATTCGTATCGCGCTTTATTAGCCCCCCATGCGGGGACTGATTGATTCTTGCCGCTTCATTCACAGGCACCAATGAAAACCACAAACCTCCCTCTGCACCTCACATCGCTGGTCGCCTTCCTGATCCCGGCATTCGCACTGTGGATCCGGACTGGTCCATCTTATGGAGCAGCTTTGCTCTTGCTTGGCACACTGTGTTTTATGCTTCGCTGGATCAAAATCCGGCCGGCATCCGGAACATGGGCACTGGCCATTGTTCTTCTCGGTATGGCAGTGCTCTGGTTCGAACTCACCACACAGCAAGGATTTCATCGATGGGACCGACCTATTAAGTGGGCACTCGGTGCTCTGTGCATATTCTTCGCTGCAGCCTACCCTCCGCGACCCAACGCATTCTTCTATGGCTTGCCAGTTGGTTGCATAGGAATGGGGGCATTGGGGTTCTGGCAAGTCTTTGGCCAAGGAATGGAACGGGCGACAGGCTATACCAGTGCGATTCCATGGGGAGATACCGCACTTGTGCTGGCTTGCTTTACTGGTGTGTCTGCAGCTGTTTTCTGGAAAGAAAAGAGCTGGCCTTGGCGGTTGCTGCAAATCTTTTCAGTTATCGCAGGCCTGAGTGCCTCTCTATTATCTCAAGCACGTGGAGGCTGGATTGCACTGGCCCCTGTTTTGCTCATGTTCCTAGTCATTGGCTGGCAAATGCGCTCGCGTTTCTTTCGGCCATTGGCTGCGCTTCTATGCGGATTACTGATTGTCTTCCTGTTAATTATTGGAGTCACTCCATCCTTGCGAGCTCACATCGAAAAAGCCGCAACAGAAGTGAGCCAGTTTTATCAGGAGCACAAGGTCGGAACATCTCTTGGAATACGCCTTGAACAATATCGCTTGGCGCTTGAAGTAATCCCGGAAAAGCCTCTTCTAGGCTGGAGTCGAAAGGGTTTCGTTGCAGAAACAGAACGCCGTGTTGCTTTAGGATATTTTGATCCAGCCATTATTGAATTCAAGGATTTCATTCATAATGAAATCCTTGACAGCTGGGCAAAGACAGGGATCCCTGGAGTACTAATGCAACTTGCAATATACTTTGTCCCGATCTTTCTTTTCTGGCCTAGCAGAAAACGCTTGAGTCACCTGAAGATACAGGAAGAGTGGCAGCAGGCGCTTTGCCTTCGCCTTATGGGCTGCTTGATGGGAGTCATGTATCTGAGTTTTGGCATGACAATGCCTTACTTCGCGCACAATAGTGGCACTGTGTTTTTCATTTTCTGTTTGATCTGTTTGTGGTCAGCTCTCCAAGGTTTGGATCGTAAGCCACATGTTCAGGTGATGAATCCATGAACTGGTTGAGCATTCTTGTACCTGTTTACAACGTACACCCCTATCTAGAAGAGTGCTTGACTTCTGTTATCGAACAAACTTCTGCTGATATCCAGATAGTAGTCTTAGATGATTGCTCGACGGATGGCTCATGGGAACTGATGCAGACGCTGGCCTTACGCTGGCCAGGCCGACTGCAACTGCTCCAACATGAAAATAATAAAGGCCTCAGCGCAGCACGCAACAGCATGATTGAAGTCGCCACAGGCGACTATCTGTGGTTTCTGGATTCGGACGACAAAATTTTGCCTGGCGCCATCGATCACTTGCAGAGAATTGTTAGCACTCACACTCCAGATATCGTGCTTTGCGACTTCTCCGTTTGGCGCACCAAGTCCCGCCTCAAGCACCGCTTGCGCGGTGAGGTCCATCGACGCAGCTTCCAAGGCCCAGCGGAGCAGTTAGTAGAGGATCAAGGCGTTCTGCTAAGCGGATTGCTCTCAACAGGACAGCTGCATGCCTGGTCCAAGGTGTCCAAACGTAGCCTCTGGGATCAATCTCTAAGATTCCCTCCTGATCGCTATTTTGAAGATCTGATGTGCATGCCGCTGCTCGCACTTCGCTGTAAAAACTTTTATTACTGCAACCTGCCTTGGGTTGCATATCGACAACGCACGACAAGCATTCTCTCAACCATGACTCTCAGCAAAGCCAGGGACCAGTCTGCAGCATTGCTTGAGTTCTCCCGTGACTTGCGAAGAAGTCCGCTCCACGCGAATTACACAGTCAACCTGGCTTTGTCACAGCAATGTACTCGAAACTTTATTGCTGGAATCCGTTTCCTCAAGCATCAACGCAATACTCTACCTCCTGAAAAAGTCACCCAATGTGTTGATCAATTCAGAGATGACTTCATACAAGCATCCCCTTACTCATTTAGAGATTTAATAAATATATACATTCGCCGAGGTTGGTGGCTACGTGCAGCCAAACTATATCGGTTCATGCATTGGAATCCGAATTTCTAATGAATCATATTTCACGTAAAACCCGCGGCGAACTCTGGCTTGCTCGTTGTTTGAAAACCTTCTACGGACTGAAGACTCGTCATCTTGAAGAGGCACCAAAGTTGGAATTTTCCAGCTACGGCCCAGAAGCAAGAATTCATTCAGAACCCCGCCCTATACCCAAAATTATCTGGGCTTACTGGAATGGGAAGCCTCCTCCCCTCGTTCAACGGTGTCTGGATACATGGGAGTTTTTCAATCCGCACTTTGAGATTCGTGTACTTGACGATGTATCAATGCAGAATTATCTGCCCATTGTGCCTTCACAGCTTCACGAACTCCCCCCCACCAAACGCTCCGACTGGATACGCCTGGAACTCTTGCGTCTACATGGGGGAATCTGGCTAGACGCAAGCACAATTCTGACTAGATCACTGGATTGGGTTTTAGAGCAACAGCAATTATCAAACGCAGACTTTATTGGCTATTACTTAGAAAAATACACTCAATATCCACTAAGACCTGTCATTGAAAATTGGTTCATGGCTGCTCCATCTGGCAGCCCATTTATTACAGATGTACAGCAGGAGTTTTCAACCCAGGTCATTCCGTTCAGTAACGAAGAATACCTAGAAAACCTAAAGAAATCAGGTATTTATGAAGAGCTTCTGCAAAAAATCGATATGCCTTGGTATCTAAGCCAACATCTTGCAATTCAGAGGGTTTTACATCGGAACTTTAAATATCGACTTTTTTTGGCGAAGGCAGAGGATGGTCCATATTTCCTGCACGCATTAGGTGGCTGGAGTCGTACGCCTCTCAAGCTAAGACTTATGTTCTCTCTCCTTCATCGAGCTCCTGAGCTGATCAAATTGCGCTCCCCGGATAGAAAACGCCTAGACCTTTATTTAGAAAAACAGCTTTATGTCCACGGCAGTATTGCGCAACGCTATCTGACAGATTTGAAGCAGGAGTTGTCTACGACGAGGAGCGAGAAGGAAAACCGATAATCAAGGCTCCCAGAGCCCCCTGGCCCAGGGCAAAGACTCCATAGAGGAGGCCGATGCCAACGGCCAATGCGGCAGGCACTCCGAACGGAGCCAGCGCCGCAACGGCTGCGGCTTCACGGGTGCCCCAGCCACCCACACTTACAGGCAGTGCAGCCATCAGAAACACGGGGGCGATGACAAAGGCCCATACGGCCAGCGACAAATGCAGGCCCAGCGCCATGGCCCCACATGCCAGCGCGCCAGCAGACAGCAATTGCACCAATGCCGAGGATGCTGCTTGCACCCACAATTGCAGCAGAAAGTTCGGGCTGCCTGCTGCCATGCGTACCGGCTCCAGCCATGCACCAGGCAGCTTGAACCAGTTGCTGCGCAGGCCCTGCAGAACAATCCAGGGCAGCAGCAACCACAGCACGATGACGGCAAGCAGCAGGGCGATGAAGACGGCGGTATTCATGTGCACCCAGGGGGCAAGCGTAGAAGCACAGGCCACCGCGCCCAGGCCACCGATCGCGCACAGCATCCACAGACCGCTGACACGATCCAGAATTACCGACAGATTGCTGGCCGCCTTGGCCTGCCCGGTCTTCTGCAGCGCAATTGCACGATAGACATCGCCGCCCACGACAGCGCCTGGCAAAAGCACATTCAGGCCAATCGCCTGAAAATACCAGCGCATGCCGGAGGCCAGCGACATCTCGGCCCCAAGCCACCGCGCCATGGCACGCCAGCGCCATGCCGACACGACGTTGGAGGCGATGGAAATCCCGAAGCCCCCCAGCAGCCACCAGGGATTGGCCTGCTGCAGCCGGCCCCAGAGCTGGACCGGATTCGCGAGATAGACAACGGCGGCCAGCAAAGCGATGCCCATCAGGGCCCGGACAAACGCCTTACGCGCCTTGCTCACAGAGCCGCGGTCTCGGTTTTCGCGGCCTTGTCTGCAGGCTTGTATTCGACAGCGCCGTAATCCTTGGCGTGGTACTGAAGGCCGCTGCCCGACTCGTAATAGATACGCGTCAGCAGCTCGCCGATCAGGCCCGCCGCGATGAACTGCATGCCCATCAGCACCAGCATGACCCCAGCCATCAACAGGGGGCGGCCGCCAATCGCTTCGCCCATGATCTTCTGCGCCAGCAGCCACAGCAGAATCAGCACGCCGGGCGTAGCCATCCACAGCCCCATGCCGCCAAAGGCATGCAGGGGACGCTGGCGAAAGCGCATGAAAAAGACAATGAAGATCAGATCCAGAATCACCCGGAAAGTGCGATCTATGCCGTACTTGGAGACACCGCGCGTGCGTGCATGGTGACGCACCGGAATCTCCGTGATGCGCGCGCCCGCATCACGCGCCAGCGAAGGAATGAAGCGGTGCATCTCGCCATACAGGCGAATGCGGTCGATGATTTCGCGGCGATAGGCCTTCAATGCACAGCCATAGTCGTGCAGCTGCACATTGGTGAATTTGGAAATCAGACGGTTGGCCAGCACCGAAGGCAGGCGGCGCGACAGTGCCTTGTCCTGGCGATTCTTGCGCCAGCCCGAGATCATGTCCACATCGGGGTCGTTTTCCAGGCGCTCCAGCAGCAGCGGAATATCGCCGGGTTCGTTTTGCAGGTCGGCATCCAGCGTGACCACATAACGGCCGCGCACTCGGTCAAAACCGGCTTGCAGGGCACTGGACTGGCCGTAGTTGCGCACCAGGCAGACAGCACGCACCCAGGGGTGCTGTTCGGCCAGCTCGCGCAGACGCTTGGCACTGCCATCCGTCGAACCATCGTCCACTGCAATCAGCTCGTAACTCAGTGCCTGGGTGCGCATGGCCTCGTCAATGCGGGCCACCAGATCGGGCAGATTATCGAACTCGTTATATACAGGAACAACGATGGAGACTTCGGGGTTTGAATCGTGCACGGACGTCATGCTGAATGATTGGGGATAACAGTCACCTATACTAACTGAATACCCCATGCGCCATTTGCGCCAAGCCCATTGTTTGGCCTGCAAAGCCAAGCGCAATCGTAAGTGCGCACTATCAAAAAATGTGCACTCGCCAAATCCTATGGCATCAAACTCCTCGACTTCTATTCGCCCAGACTGGCAACAAGCCCTGTATGCCAAGCCATGGATATGGCTGGCCCTTTTGGTGTGCGCCCATATCGTGTCCCGCATCTGCATTTCGGCGGGCATGAAATGGGATGAGTCCGAACAGATTCTCTGGGCCCAGCAATTGCAGCTGGGCTATGGCCCGCAGCCGCCTCTGTATACCTGGATGCAATGGGCGGTCTGTCAGATTTTCGGCCCTTCGGTGCTGGCTCTGGCGCTGCTCAAACATCTGCTGATTGCCCTGACCTATTGCCTGGCATGGCTGGCTGGCCGGCAGTTGCTGGGTCAGAAAGGGGCCTGGTGGGTTGCAGCAGGTCTGCTGCTGATGCCCCCCTTCGGCTGGGACTCGCTACGCGACCAGACCCATACGGTGATGGTGACGGCAATGACCATGGGGCTGTGGTGGGCTGTGCTGCGCCAGGTGCAAAGGCCGCAAGCCATCAATTTTGTTCTGATCGGCCTCTTCTGCGGTCTGGGCATGCTGTCCAAATACAGCTATGCCATGCTCATTGGCGCATTGTTCCTGGCCTCAGTGACGGTGGCACAGGTGCGTCGCGCCATCTTCTCCAGGGGTTGGTGGCTGGCTCCGCTGGTGGGGTTGCTGGTGTTTGCGCCCCATGGCTTCTGGCTGGCTTCGCACTGGGGCATGGCAACCACCGAAACCGTGCAGAAGATGTCGATCTCCACCGAGGCCTCGCACCTGAAGGGTCTGGGCAATCTGCTCAAGGCGCTGCTTGCGACCTTGGGCCTGTGGCTGATAGCCGTTCTGGTCAGCTACCGCTCCAGACTCTGGAGAACAGGCAGCAATGCGTCTTTGCCGGCCCAGGTCTGGGCCTGGCCTTTGCTGCGCAACTACCTGCTCATCATTGCCATCTGCCTGCTGGCCATGGTGCTGGCGGCAGATGTCACGGACTTCAAGCAGCGATGGATGCTGCCTCTGACGGCCATCGCACCCTTGGCCCTCTATGTCTGGCGTCCGACGCTTCTGGAGCAAGGCGTGGGCCGGATGTTCACCACCTTCGTCGTCGTCTTTGCGCTGATCTTTCTGATCATGGCAACACTGCGCCCCTGGCAGGGCGGTCGCAAGAACGATCCCGACGAGCTCAACCATCCGGTCAAGGCGCTGGCCCAGGAACTGCGCAAGGCCGGTTATGACGGCAAGGGGGTCATCGTTGGCTCGGACCATATGATGGCGGCCATGCTGCATTCGCAGTTCCCGCAAACCTACGCCCTGGGCTGCTCTGATGGCGCACAACTGAGGCAGTGCCTGTCCCAGGCCGACGCCGATACCGCAGGCGGCCTGCTGCTGATCACACGCGCCGACAAGCCCGTCGCGGGCTGGTGGGACGGCATCTTCACCACACAGACAAAAACCGCGGTGCAGACACTGAGCATCCCTTTCGAGAAAATGCCTGCCAGCGCAACACCTGCGCAATACCAATATCTCTGGATTACCCCATGAGTCCCATTCTGATCACCGGCTGTGCCGGCTTTATCGGCATGCATTGCGCCAGGCGACTGCTTGAACAAGGCGTGCCCGTGGTTGGCATCGACAACCTCAACAACTACTACGACGTGGCACTCAAGCATGCCCGCCTCGCCGAGTTGCGTCCGCACGCCCACTTCCGCTTTGTGGAGCTCGATGTGGCGGACCGGCAAGGCATGGCCGACCTGTTTGCCCAGGTGGCTCCTGCCAAGGTGCTTCATCTGGCCGCGCAGGCCGGTGTTCGCTACTCCATCGATCAGCCCGACGACTACACCGACTCGAATCTGCTGGGCTTTGGCAATATCTTGCAAGGCTGCCGCAAGCACCAGATCGGGCATCTGGTCTATGCCAGCAGTTCCAGCGTCTATGGCGGCAACACCAAGATGCCGTTTGCCGAAAGCGACGCGGTGGACCACCCCATCAGCTACTACGCAGCCACCAAGAAGGCCAATGAGCTGATGGCTCATACCTATTCGCACCTGTACGGCATACCCACCACAGGCCTGCGCTTCTTCACGGTGTACGGTCCCTGGGGCCGCCCCGACATGGCCTTGTTCAAGTTCACCAAGGCCATACTGGCGGGCGAGCGCATCGATGTCTATGGCGAAGGCAAGCTGGTGCGCGACTTCACCTATATCGACGATATCGTCGAAGGCATCATGCGCGTGCTGGACAAGCCCGCCACGCCCGACGCCAGCTATGACAGCCAGAACCCCAACCCTGGCACCAGCACCGCACCCTATCGCATCTTCAATATCGGCAACAACGCGCCCACCGTGCTGATGGACTACATCGCCGCCTTGGAGGGCGCCCTGCAAATGACCGCCCGCAAGCAAATGCTGCCCATACAGCCCGGGGACATGCACAGCACCTCGGCCGACACGCGTGTCTTGCAAGCCTGGGTCGGCTTCTCGCCAGCCATGCCCGTGGCCACGGGCGTGCAGCATTTTGTGGATTGGTATCGCTCTTTTTATCGCGTATGAAAGTTACTGTCTTTGGTACCGGCTATGTCGGTCTTGTGCAAGGCGCCGTGCTGGCCGATGTGGGCCACCAGGTGCTTTGCGTGGATGTGGACGAGAAGAAGGTCGCGGCACTCAAGGCCGGCCAGATTCCCATCCATGAACCTGGCCTCGATGCACTCGTCATCAACAACCAGCAACTGGGCCGCTTGCAGTTCACCACCAATGCCGCCGAAGGCGTGGCACACAGCGAGCTGATCTTTCTGGCCGTGGGCACACCACCCGATGAAGACGGCAGCGCCGACCTGCAATATGTGCTGGCCGTTGCCCGCACCATTGCCAAGCACATGGACGGCCCGCGCATCGTCATCAACAAGTCGACCGTGCCCGTGGGCACGGCGGACAAGGTCTCGGCCGTGATCGCCGAAGGCCTTGCACAACGCAATCTGCAGCATGCGTTTGACGTGGTGTCCAACCCCGAGTTTCTCAAGGAAGGCGCGGCCGTGGGCGACTGCCAGCGCCCGGACCGCATCATCATCGGCACCGGCAACCCGGCTTCCGAAGCCAAGCTGCGCGAGCTCTACGCCCCCTTCAACCGCAATCGCGACAAGATCGTGATGATGGATGTCCGAAGCGCCGAGCTGACCAAATATGCCGCCAATGCCATGCTGGCGACCAAGATCAGCTTCATGAACGAGATCGCCAACCTGGCGGAAAAACTGGGAGCCAATGTGGAGGCCGTGCGCCGTGGCATTGGCAGCGACCCGCGCATCGGCTATCACTTCATCTACCCGGGCGTGGGCTATGGCGGCAGCTGCTTTCCCAAGGATGTGAAGGCGCTGATACACACTGCCAGGGAGGTCGAGTTCGAGCCTCTGCTGCTCAATGCCGTAGAGGAGCGCAACCATGCCCAGCGCAATGTGCTGTTCGAGCGCATCAGCGCCTTCTACAGCGGCCAGCTTGAGGGAAAGACCATCGCCGTCTGGGGCCTGGCGTTCAAGCCCAATACCGACGATATGCGCGAAGCGCCCAGCCGCAATCTGCTGGAGTCGCTCTGGACCGCCGGCGCCAAGGTGAAAGCCTACGACCCTGTTGCCATGAAGGAAGCGCGCCGCATCTACGGCGAGCGTGCCGACCTGGAGCTGGTGGATAGCCCCATGGCTGCCGTGCAGGATGCAGACAGTCTGGCCATCGTGACCGAATGGCAGATCTTCCGTGCGCCGGACTTCGACCTGCTGGCCGCAACGCTGCACGACAAAATGATTTTTGACGGCCGCAACCTCTACGAGCCTGCCCTGCCTGCCAGCCATGGCCTGGGCTATGTCTCCATAGGCCGTCCCGCCCAGCAGCCGCGCTGAAACAAAAAAGCCCCGCAGGCCGAAACCTGCGGGGCTTTTTCTTGGGCTGCTGCTCAGGCCAATGGCAAGCTGATCACGAAGCTCGCACCGCTACGGCCGTCCTTGCGTGCTTCACAGTACACCGTACCACCATGTCGCTCGGCGATCGAACGCACCAGCGACAGGCCCAGGCCCACACCGCCGGATCGCTCACTGGCCCCGGGCAGGCGATAGAACTTCTCGAAGATACGCTCGCGCTGCGCCTTGGGAACTCCAGGGCCGTGATCCTCGACACGGATCAATGCCATGCCGTCCTGTTTGGACAGGGACAGAGTGATCTCGCCCTCACTGTAGCGGCGCGCATTCTCCAGCAGATTGCGCACGGCGCGGCGCAGCAATTTCGCGATACCTTGCACCTCAAGCGGACCATCGGTCTGCATCTCCAGATCGGCATCGATGCGCGCGCACTCCTCGGCCGCCAGACCGATCAAATCGACCGACTCCACCGTACCCACATCGACCTCGCTGGAGTCCAGGCGGCTGGCCAGCAGGATCTCGTCGACCAGCTGGTCAAGCTCGGCAATATTGCGCTGGATCTCGGCCTTGGCGCGTGCACTGGCCGGATCATCCCCCATGAACTCCAGGCCCATGCGGATGCGCGTCAGCGGCGAACGCAGTTCATGCGAGGCATTGGCCAGCAGAGATTTGTGAGACGTCATCAAGGTCTCGATGCGCGCTGCGGCGGCGTTGAACTGGTGCGCCAGATCCGCCACCTCGTCATGACCATGCTCGGGGACACGCACCGACAGATCGCCCTCGCCGAAGCGCTTGACGCCGCGCTGCAGGTTTTCCAGACGCTTGAGCAGGCGACGAATGATGGGAAACACGCCCACAACCACCGCCACGCCGACCAGGCCCAGCATCCACAGAAAGCCGAACGGCGGACGCAGCCAGAAGGCGACGGCACCATCACGCGGTGGAGGACGACCCTCACGCCACTCGCGTGGCGCCATCCACAGCTCATAGACCTGCCCGTCCCGGGCGGCAATTTCAAAACGCACGCCATCTACGGGCGAACCGGAGATGCGGTTGCCACGCCCCTCCACAAGAACCTCGCCCTCGGGGCCTTTGAGCACCATCTCGCGCGAGGGCGGCGTGGTGCTGTTCTGAGCGCGCTGCTCTTCGGCAATATTCCAGGCCCAGGCCACGCACAGCGTGAGCACGGCCACGCCGACCACCACCGCCAGCCAGATGCGCAGATACAGGCGCTGGGAGAAAGCATGCAGCAGCTTCATCAGTCTTGTTGCTTGGCAAAAACGTAGCCCACACCACGCACGGTGAGAATGCGCTTGGGAGCCTTGGGGTCGGCTTCAATAGCGGCGCGGATGCGGCCCATGTGCACGTCGATGGAGCGGTCGAAGGCCTCCAGTTCGCGGCCGCGCACGGCTTCCATGATCTGGTCGCGCGTCAGAACGCGACCGGCGCGCTCGGCCAGTGCCACCAGCAGGTCGAACTGGTAGGAGGTGAGGTCGGCCTGCTGCTCGCCCACCGACACGGTGCGGGCATCGCGATCGATTTCCAGGCTCCCGAAGCGCATGACGGCATTCGCGGGCGCCGCCTGGCTGTCGCTGCCTTTGCGGCGCAGGATGGCGCGAATGCGGGCCAGCAGCTCGCGCGGCTCGAAAGGCTTGGGCAGATAGTCGTCGGCGCCCAGTTCCAGACCGATGATGCGGTCCATGGGATCGCCCTTGGCGGTCAGCATCAGCACAGGCACCTGTGCCGCAGTACCGGGCATGGAACGTATGCGACGGCAGACCTCCAGACCGTCCATGTCGGGCAGCATCAGGTCCAGGATCACCAGGTCGGGCAGCTCGACCGAGCCACCATCGCTGGGTTGCAGTTGTTCCAGGCCGCTTTTGCCGTCAGCCATATGGGTCACTTCCAGGCCGTTATTGCCCAGGTAATCGCTCACCATTTGCGCCAGGCGAACGTCATCCTCAATCATCAGAAGTTGGTGCGTGCTCATAGGGGGCAGTGTAGTCATGCTCGCGCCTCGATATTTCTTCAAGACGTCATGCTGAAGCACGCAGGTGACCTGCTCTTGTCTGCTGCGTAAAGTTGGGTAAACGCCGATCCGCTCAAAAACAATAGCTATCAGTGCTTACCCATCAAGCGCCAGAGCCAGTTTTCACTCTGGATGCCAGGAAAATCAGCAGCAGCACGGGGAATCCCATCAGCGCCGTGGTGTGGAAGAACGCCTCGTAACCATAAGCATCGACAAACACCCCCGAGAAGCCCGCCAGCCACTTGGGGGCCAGCAGCATCATGGAGCTGAACAGCGCATATTGCGTGGCCGAGTACTGCACATTGGTCAGGCCCGATAGATAGGCGATAAAGGCCGCCGAGGCAATTCCCCCAGCGAGATTGTCGGCACTGACCACCCAGACCAGCGCCGAGACATCGTGGCCGCGTGTGGCCAGCGAGGCAAACAGCATATTGGTGCCGGCCGACAGCACGGCGCCCAGCATCAGCACGCGCATCACGCCCCAGCGCACGGCCATGGTGCCGCCCACAAAGCCACCCAGCAGCGTCATGATGACGCCGAATACCTTGGTCACGGCAGCCACCTCTTCCTTGGTGTAGCCCATGTCCACATAGAACGGGTTGGCCATGATGCCCATGACCACGTCGCTCACGCGATACAGGCCGATCAGCGCCAGCAGCAGCAGCGCCTGCCACCGGTAGCGGCCGATGAAGTCGGCAAACGGTGCAATCAACGCGCCCTTGATCCATTCGGCGGCATTGCGCGCCGGTGCGATGGGACGGGTTTCAGGCTCGGGCGAGAACAGCACCGTGACCATGCCCACCAGCATGCTCGCCGCCATGGCCGTATAGGCCACATGCCAGGCCTGCACCACATAGCCCTGCACATCCCCTTGCACCTGCGCCGCCACCCACAGCACGCCGGCGCCGGCCCAGATCATGGCCAGGCGATAGCCGGTCTGGTAGGTGGCGGCCAGGGCTGCCTGGTCGTCGACCTTGGCAGACTCGATGCGATAGGCATCGAGCGCAATATCCTGCGTGGCCGAGCCGAAAGCCACCAGCAGCGCGCACCACACCAGCGGCTGCAGGGACTGCTTGGGGTCCATGAACGACATGCCGAGCAGGCCCGCCACGATCAGCAGCTGCGAAAACAACAGCCAGCTGCGCCGCCGCCCCAGCATGCGCGTCAGCGCCGGCAGAGGCAGGCGATCCACCAGCGGAGACCACACCCATTTGAAGGCATAGGCCAGACCCACCCAGCTCAGGAATCCTATCGTCGTGCGATCGATATCGGCCTCGCGCAGCCAGAAGCTCAAGGTGCCCAGCACCAGCAGCAGCGGCAGGCCGGCCGAGAAACCCAGGGCCAGCATGCGCAAGCTGGTGGGCTGGGCATAGACCTTGAAGGCCTGGCTCCAACTGCGCTTGGGCTTGATGACGACATCTGCGGAAGTGGGGCTGGTGCTTGTTTGGGACGACTCGGTCATGGTCTGGTTCTCTGAGGCAGAGGGCATTATCGGTTGCCCGCGCCAGTCGCCGGACGCTACCATTACCGTGACCGCCGTCTCTTTCTGTAAGCCCGATTGACCCATGAGCCGTGACACCGCATCTTCGCGTCCTGTGCTTGACCAGGCACAGGCATCGGTGCGCAGCTACAGCGGCGAGCATCAGGCCCATGCCCATGACTACGCCCAGATTCTGTTTGCACTGCAGGGCCGCATGGAACTGGAGGTGGCCGGCAGACCCAGCTTTGTCGACAGCGCCTGCGGCATGGTCATCCCCGCAGGGGCCGACCATGGCTATCTGGCCGCACCGCAAACCCAGGTCCTGGTGATCGATGCACCCATGGCCCAGGGGCTGGACAAGCTGCGCCGCTTTGCCGTGCCCCCGTCGCTGCGCTTTCCGCAATCGAGCCTGTCGGCTGCCGCGCAGATGGCGCTGGTGCTGCAGGCTCCCACCTTGCTGCAGCGGCGCGGCCTGGATCTGCTGCGGCTGCAGCAACAGGTTCAGGCCGCTTTGCATGAAAGCTGGCCCACGGCCCGGCTGGCGGGCCTGATGCACCTGAGCGTGGCCCAGTTCCATGCCCGTTTTGTGGAGCTGACGGACCGCACCCCGCAGGACTGGCTGCGCGGCCTGCGTCTGGACGCTGCCGTGCTGCAGCTCAAACAGGGGAGCGCACTTGAAGCGACCGCGCTGCGCTGCGGCTACGCCTCGGCCAGCGCCCTGGCCTATGCATTGCGGCGCGAGCGCGGCGTGACATCGCGCCAGCTGCGTCAGCCGCGCTGAGCCCGCCCCCTCACTTCAAGCGTTTCTCGACAGATGCGCGGCCCGCGCCCGCGCATGATGGCGCACTCATGTCTGTCACTTCTGCTATCTCTTGCTCATCGCCCCGCAGCGCTTTGGGCCCTGTCGGCCTGGTACTGGCCGCCGCCATGCTCTGGGGCACCACGGGCACGGCACAGCATTTCGCGCCTGCGCCGCTCTCGCCTTACTGGGTGGGCGGCCTGCGCATGGTCATGGCCGCGCTGTTCTTTGTCGCTCTGGCGATGGTGCTGGACCGAGGCTATGCGCGCCAACCCATAAGCTGGGCGCGCATCGTGTTCTGCGGCCTGTGCATGGCCGTCTACAACCTCAGCTTCTTTGCCGGCATCAAGGCCAGCGGCGTCGCCCTGGGTACGGCGCTGGCCATAGGCAGCGGCCCCATCTGGGCCGGTCTGATGCAGGCCGTGGTGCAAAAGCGCATGCCCAGCCCTCAATGGTGGCTTGGCACCTGCACCGGCGTGGGCGGAGGCATTGTCATGGCGCTGGCTGCCACCGACAGACAGCATCTGCCATGGACTGGTATGGCCCTGTGCCTGCTGGCCGGTCTGTCCTATGCCGCCTATGCGCTGGTCAACCAGGCGCTGGTGCTTCAGGCGCGTGTGGCCACGGTCAATGCCTGGGTGTTTGCCTGCGCAGCCCTGCTGTCGCTGCCCGTTTCGGCCTGGCTGGGCGGGCCGCTGCAGATCAGCGCCGACGGCTGGGCCGTGGTGATCTATCTGGGCATGGTCGCCACAGGGCTTGCCTATCTGCTGTTCTCCGTGGGCCTGCGCGGCATGTCTGCCGCAACCGGCGTGGCACTGAGCAAGGCCGAGCCGATCACCGCTTTTGCACTGTCTTTGCTGGTGGTCGGCGAGCGCCCCGCCTGGTGGTCCGTGATCGGTCTGCTCGGCGTGATCGGCGGCCTGTGGCTGGTGGTGCAGGCAGAGCGCAAGACGGCAGAAACCGTCTGACCCAAGGCAGAGTGCAGCTCGCATAGACTTGGCGCTCATGCACGCCCTCATCTCATCCCTGCGCCTGCCCTCCACCCGCAACTGCCTGCTGCCCGCACTGGTCTGCGCTGCGCTGATGCACGCGCCCGCGCAGGCTCAGGTGGAGGTAGGCAAGGCCTCGGTGATGCGCCAGCTGGTGCCGGCCGAGACGCTGGAAAACTCTGCGACCCAGCAATACCAGGAGCTGCTGCAAAAAGCCAAGGCTCAGGGTGCGCTGGCAGACGCTGGCAACCCGCAGCTGCAACGCCTGCGCGGCATTGCCCAGCGCCTCATTCCCTATGCCGCGCAGTGGAACCCGCGCGCCAGCCAGTGGCGCTGGGAGGTCAACCTCATAGGCAGCAAGCAGATCAACGCGTTCTGCATGCCCGGCGGCAAGATCGCCTTCTACACCGGCATCATCGACCAGCTCAAGCTCACGGACGACGAGATCGCCATGATCATGGGCCACGAGATGGCCCATGCCCTGCGCGAGCATTCGCGCGAGCAGCTGGCCAAGAATCAGGCCACCAGCATCGGCATATCGCTGGGCGCGCAACTGCTGGGTCTGGGCGATATCGGCAATGCCGCGGCACGCCTGGGCGGCCAGTTGCTCAGCCTCAAGTTCAGCCGCAACGACGAAAGCGATGCCGATCTGGTCGGACTGGAGCTCGCGGCCCGCGCCGGCTTCAACCCGCAGGCCGCCGTGAGCCTGTGGCGCAAGATGGGGCAGGCCACGGGCGAAGGCGGCATAGGCTTTCTCTCCACGCATCCGACAGGCCCCGATCGCATACGTCAGCTGGAGGGGAACGTGCCGCGCGTCATGGGCTTGTACGAGCATGCACGCAGGCGCTGAGCACCGGTCACAAGGCGGTTGAAAACCCGCTTTGCGTCAGCCATGACGCGCTCTATATTGGCCTGTGACGAGCGCACAGCCACAGGAGTGATCGCATGCAGGCCCTGGACACCCATGACGTCTTCAACCAGTTCGATGAGCTGACCGACATCGACCTGCTGCAGGTCGATGCTGCCTTGCAGGAGGTGCTGCAGCGCCAGCAGGCCCAGGGCTTTGTGCCAGCGCTGAGCCGCTTTGCGCAACAGCTTGGCCAGAAGCACCGCTGGGAGCAGGCCGAACTCGCCAACCGTCATACGCCCGAGCTGCAGCGCTTTGACGCACGCGGGCGTGTGCTCGATGCCGTGGAATTCCATCCCAGCTGGCATCGCCTCATGCAGCTGTATCGCGAGCAGGGTCTGATCTCCTTGCCCTTTGAGAGCCTGAGCCGCGGTCGCTGGAGCGCCTGGGCCGCCGGCTTTTACCTGCACGGCCAGGTGGAGCAAGGCTCTCTATGCCCAGCCACCATGACCACGGCGGCCATCCCCGTGCTGCAAAAAGAGCCCCAGCTCTGGAGCCAGTTGAAAGCCCGGTTGTTCAGCCACGAGTACGACGCCAGCGATCTGCCCTTGAGCCAGAAAAAATCCATCTGGATAGGCATGGGGATGACGGAGAAGCAGGGCGGCTCGGACGTGCGCGCCAACACCACGGTGGCCCGTCCCGTGCATGAGGGCGGCCGCGGCGGCGAGTATCTGCTGCGCGGCCACAAGTGGTTTTTCTCGGCCCCCATGTGCGACGCCCATCTGGTGGTGGCGCGCATGGCCACGGCAAGCGGTGAGCTCGGCGGTCATGCCTGTTTTTTCGTGCCGCGCTGGCGCCCTGATGGCAGCAAGAACCCGGTGCGTGTGCAGCGCCTCAAGGACAAGGTCGGCAACCGCAGCAACTCCAGCTCGGAAGTGGAGCTGCAGGACGCCTGGGGCATTCTCATGGGCGAGGAAGGGCGCGGCATTCCCACCATCATCGAGATGGCCAGCTACACGCGACTGAACTGCGTGCTGGGCAGCGCGGCCATTGTGCGCAGCGCCACCGTGCAGTCGATTGCCTATGCGCGTCAGCGATCGGCCTTTGGCAAACATCTCGCGGATCAGCCGCTGATGGCCACCGTGCTCGCGGACCTGGCCCTCGAAAGCGAAGCCTCCATGCAGCTCGCCATGCATCTGGCGCAGGCCTATGAGCTGGAGGCCGAAGGCGATCTGCTGGCTCGCGCCTGGAAGCGCATCATGACTCCGGCCGCCAAGTTCTGGATCTGCAAGCGCTCGGTGGAGATCACGGGCGAAGCCATGGAGGTCTTTGGCGGCAACGGCTATGTGCAGGACAGCATCGTCGCGCGCCTGTTCCGCGAGGCGCCGGTCAACTCCATCTGGGAAGGTTCGGGCAATGTGATGTGCCTCGATGTGCTGCGCGCCATGGGCCGCGAGCCCGAAGCCGCGCGCCTGCTGTTGCAGGATCTCAGCGATATGGCTGCCGACCGCCCCCTGCTGACGGCAATGGCGCAATCGCTGGCCCAACGCCTGTCTGCGGCCCCCGATGCACTGGAGCCGCAAGCCCGCCGACTGGTGCAGGACTTGTGTCTGCTGGCCCAGGCCTGCCTGATGCACAGGCACGCGCCCGCCCCCATGGCCGATGGCTTCATCCACACCCGCCTGGGCGCGCAGAACGGAGCCATGGTGGTCGGAGCGTTCGACCCAGCCGGGCTCGACATTGCGGCCATACTTCAGCGCGCCCTGCCCGCCTGAATCCGCTCAGGCGGCGACCAGCGCTTTCAGTTGCCTGAAACTTTGCGGCAAGCTCTTGCCGCTGGTGTCCAAGACATGATCGGCCTTGGAATAAAAGGCCGATCGGCCGTCCAGAATCCGGCGCAAATCATCCATGGCCTCGGGGTTGGCCGCCATGGGCCGCGTGTCGCCCTGGGCCACGACACGGCTCATATGCTCATCGGGCTGGGCCTGCAGCCAGACCGTCGTGCAGTGGCTGAGCAGTTCGTTGAAGGTTGCGGGGTCTGATACGATGCCACCCGGGGTGGCAATCACCACATCGCTGTAGATCTGCACGGCCTCTTCGAGTGCACGACGCTCGTAACGACGATAGGCGCCAGCTCCATAGAGGTCATAAATCTCGCGCACGCTGCAACCCGCCACTCGCTCGATCTCCTGGTTCAGCTCCAGAAACGGCACATTCAACTGCTCGGCCAGCATGCGCCCCAGCGTGGACTTGCCTGCGCCGCGCAGGCCTATCAGGGCAATGCGCGAAGCCCGGTGCGGATCGCCGGTGGGTGCGGTACCCAGAATCTCTCCAGCGGCCAGTCGCACGCGCTTCAAGTCGGCTTCGCTGCTGCCTTCCAGCAGCTCGCGCAGCAGCAACCATTCGGCACTGGCAGTCGTCACATCGCCCAGCAACTCGGCCATGCTGCACTGAAGTGCATTGGCAATCTGCTGCAGCACCAGGATGGAGACATTGCCCGTGCCGTATTCGAGATTGGCCAGATGCCGCTCCGACACCACGGCGGCAGAGGCCAGCCCACGACGCGTGAGACCGCGGCGCGCACGCAGATTGCGCACCCTCTCGCCCAAGGCCTGCAGCAGCGGGCTTTTGCCCGCCTCATCCCCTTCCGCAACCAGCGCGGATGCCATGTCTAACTGATCCATAAAGCTCCTCAGAGGCCGTGAATGATAAACAGTCGGGGTTAACGCGAATCATGCAATATATTGCTTGACACTGCATTGTCTCGTATTTATCTTCTGATTGCACGCACAATATTGCATGTTTTATCAAAGATTTGATGCTGCTCAGATCGGCACCTCAGGAGACCCCCATGACCGAGTTACTGGCCAACCATGTGGCAGGCCGCTGGCAAACCGGCGGCGGCCCGGGCAGTGTGTTACGAGATCCGGTACTGGGGGTCGAGCTGGTGCGTGTCGATGCCACAGGGCTTGATCTGGGTGCCGCCTTTGCCTTTGCACGCGACACCGGCGGCAAGGCCTTGCGCGCCCTGAGCTACGCCCGGCGCGCCAGCCTTCTGGCCGAGATTGCCGCGGTGCTGCAAAGCCGGCGCGATGCGTATTACGAGATCTCCACCGCCAACAGCGGCACTGTCAGAAACGACACCGCCGTCGATGTGGACGGCGGCATCTACACCCTGAACCAATACGCCAGATGGGGCGCAGCGCTGGACGATGCCAGACATCTGAGTGACGGCGAAGCCGTGGCGCTGGCCAAGGATGGAGCCTTTCTATCCCGCCATATCCAGGTTCCGACACGTGGCGTGGCGCTGTTCATCAACGCCTTCAACTTCCCGGCCTGGGGGCTGTGGGAAAAAGCGGCTCCAGCCCTGCTCTCGGGCTTGCCCATCATCGTCAAGCCGGCCACCGCCACCGCCTGGCTGACCCAGCGCATGGTCAGGGATGTGATCGATGCCGGCATATTGCCGCCCGGGGCGCTGTCCATCGTCTGCGGCAGTGCCGCCGGATTGCTCGATCAGCTGCAGCCCATGGATGTGGTCTCCTTCACAGGATCTGCGGACACGGCTGCGACCATCCGCTCCCACGCGGCCATCACCCGCCACTCAGTGCGCAGCAATATCGAAGCCGACAGCGTGAACTGCGCGCTGCTGATGCCCGGCCATGGCCCGGGCAGCGAAGCTGCTGCCTTGCTGGCGCGTGAAGTGGTGCGCGAAATGACGGTCAAATCCGGCCAGAAATGCACGGCCATACGCCGCGTGCTGGTACCGCAAGCGCTGTACGACGGTGTGGCCCAGGCCATCGGTGCACAACTGACCAAAATCACCGTAGGCAACCCGCGCAACGACGCTGTGCGCATGGGATCTCTGGTCAGCCGCGAGCACTACGACAGCGTGCAGCAGGGCCTGGGCCGGTTGCTGGAGCACACCACGGCCCTGCATGACGGCAGACGCAACGCGCTGATCGATGCCGACCCGGCGATTGCCGCCTGCGCCCAGCCCGTGCTGCTGGGAACACAGGACCCCGATGGCAGTGCACTCGTGCATGACATGGAAGTCTTTGGCCCCGTGGCCACTCTCATACCCTACCGTGACCTGGCCCATGGCCTGGCACTTGCACATCGCGGACAGGGCTCGCTGGTCTGCTCAATCTACGGCGATGACGACCAAGCCCTGGCCGCCGCTGCCACCGATCTCGCAGCCAGCCACGGCCGCGTGCATGTGGTCACCCCCGCTGTCGCCAAGCTGCATACCGGCCACGGCAATGTCATGCCCCAGTCCCAGCATGGCGGTCCGGGCCGCGCCGGCGGCGGCTCCGAACTCGGCGGCCTGCGGGCACTGGATTTCTATCATCGCAAAAGCGCCATACAAGCTGCACCGCAGGTTCTGCAGGCACTGGCCGAAACGACGGGAGCATGAGCCATGACCGACTTCAGCCAAGCCTTCAACTTTGCCCAGCATCTGTTCGATCTCAACCAGGCGCGCGGTGACAAGAACGCCTACACCGATGACCAGGGCACGCTCAGCTATGCGCAGTTGCAGGAGCAGGCCCGCCGCTTGGCGCATGGCCTGCTCGCTGCCGGCATCCATCGCGAGGAGCGCGTGCTGCTGGTCATGCACGATATGCGCGAGTGGGTGATCTCCTTTCTGGGAGCCATGTACGCAGGTGTGGTGCCGGTGGCGGTGAATACCTTGCTCACCGCAGCTGACTATGCCTACATGCTCGAGCATTGCCGCGCGCAGGCGATTTTCACCAATGGCGCGCTGGTTGCCGTGATGCAGCAGGCTCTGGAGCAGGCCCAGCACGAGGTCAACCATATCTGGGTCGCCAGGCCTGATGAAGCACCGCAAGGCCTGCCACCGGCCTTCGAGCCGCTGCAGCCTTGGCTGCTGCAACAAACGCCGCTGGCCCATGCCGCCAGAACCATGGGCGACGACCCCGGCTTCTGGCTGTATTCCTCGGGCTCCACCGGCAAGCCCAAGGGGGCGGTGCATACCCACGCCAACCCCTACTGGACGGCCGAGTTGTATGGCAAGCCGGTGCTGGGCCTGAGCGAGAGCGATGTCTGCTTTTCCGCCGCCAAGCTTTACTTCGCCTACGGTCTTGGCAACGCCCTGACATTCCCCCTGAGCGTAGGCGCCAGCGTGGTGCTGATGGCCGAGCGCCCCACACCGGAAGCCACCTTCAGGCGCTGGACCGAACACCAGCCCACGGTGTTTTTCGGCGCGCCGACGGGCTTTGCAGGCATGCTGGCTCACTCCGCCTTGCCGCCGCGCGAGCAGGTCAGCCTGCGCATGTGCTCCTCGGCCGGCGAAGCCCTGCCGGCAGAGATTGCCCAGCGCTTCAAGACCCACTTCGGCGCCGATATCGTGGACGGCATCGGCTCCACCGAAATGCTGCACATCTTCATCTCCAACCGCCCGGACGACATACGCTACGGCAGCACGGGAAAGCCTGTACCAGGCTATGTGGTGGAGTTGCGTGGCGAGGACGGACAGCCCGTGGCCGATGGCGAGATTGGCGACCTCTACATCAAAGGTCCGAGCGCCGCCCTGATGTACTGGGCCAACCGTGACAAGACACGCGACACCTTCCAGGGCGTCTGGCTCAAGAGCGGCGACAAATATGTGCGCGATGCCGAGGGCTACTACACCTATGCAGGCCGCAGCGACGACATGCTCAAGGTCAGCGGCATCTATGTCTCGCCCTTCGAGGTCGAATCCACGCTGCAGCAGCACCCTGCCGTATTGGAGGCTGCCGTGATCGGCGTGACCGACGAACAGGGTCTGACCAAGACCAAATCCTATGTGGTGTGCAAGCCCGGACAGAGCGCCAGCGAGGCCGAACTCAAGGCCTTTGTAAAGAGCCGGCTGGCCGCCTACAAATACCCGCGCTTCATTGAATTTGTCGATGAGCTGCCAAAGACCGCGACTGGAAAGATCCAACGCTTTCGCTTGCGTGAGCTGGAATCCAAACCACGCTAATTGCTTATCGCAAGGTTGCAAGAAGCTATCAAAACAGTAGTCACAAACTAGGGCAATCGCTGGTATTGCTTTAAACCTAAAGTTGTTAGAGTGCGCTCGTGCATCAGTGCCAACCCCAGCACCACAGCCAGTCATAACCGTTGATCTGAGAGTAAGCCGGCATTCGTCCATCAACCAGCAGGAGACAAGCATGAGCAAGCAATGGGCAATATGGAGCGCAATCGCACTGGCTGCCGCCGCAAGCGGCAGCAGCGCCATGGCGCAGGAGAAGATCAAGGTCGGCTTCATGCTGCCTTTCAGCGGCACTTATGCAGCCCTGGGCGTGGCGATCGAGAACGGCTTTCGCATGCAGGTAGCCGAGCAAGGCGGCAAGCTGGGCGGACGCGAGATCGAATACTTCAAGGTCGACGACGAATCCGACCCCGCCAAGGCCACGGACAACGTCAACCGCCTCATCAAGCGCGACAAGGTCGATGTGATCGTCGGCACCGTGCACTCCGGCGTGGCCATGGCCATGGCCAAGGCTGCCAAGGAAAGCGGCACCGTGCTCATCGTGCCCAATGCGGGAGCCGATGCAGTCACCGGCCCCATGTGCGCTCCCAATATCTTCCGCAGCTCCTTCTCCAACTGGCAGACGGCCTACCCCATGGGCGTGGTGGCAGCCAAGGAGGGCAAGAAAAATGCCATGACCCTGACCTGGAAGTACGCTGCCGGTGAAGAGGCCGTCAACGGCTTCAAGGAAGGTTTCGAGAAAAGCGGCGGCAAGGTCAGCAAGCAGCTGACGCTGCCGTTTCCCAACGTCGAATTCCAGGCTCTGCTGACCGAGATCGCAGCGGCCAAGCCCGATGCAGTGTTCTCCTTCTTTGCGGGCGCAGGTGCCGTGAAATTCGTCAAGGACTATCACGCCTCGGGCCTGTCCAAGACCATTCCGCTCTACGGACCGGGCTTTCTGACCGACGGCACGCTGGAGGCTCAGGGCGAGGCCGCCCAGGGCATGCTGACCACGCTGCACTATGCCGACGAACTGGGCACGGCGCGCGATCAGGCCTTCCGCACCAACTACGCCAAGAACTACAAGCTGCAGCCCGATGTCTATGCCGTGCAAGGCTATGACGCCGCGCAGATGCTGGCCGTGGGTCTGAAGGCCGCCGGTGGCGACATCGGCAAGAAGGATGTCTTCCGCACCGCCATCGAAAAAGCCACGATTGCCAGCCCGCGCGGCGACTTCACCTTGAGCAAGGCGCACAACCCCGTGCAGGACATCTATCTGCGCAAGGTTGACGGCAAGGAGAACAAGAAGATCAGCGTGGCAGTGAAGGCTCTGGCGGACCCTGCCCGCGGCTGCCGCATGTAATAGACGCGGGCCCTGCCGCCCGGGATACGTCGCTGCTCTGCGCTTGCCGCACCTTCGGTGACGGCCCTTGCAGAGCGCCTCGTCTCCAGCGCGAATCGCCGATTCGCCGGACTGTATGCCCCGCTTTGCAGCCTCCTGCTTCAACAAGGATTGCCGTGGATCTCGCCACTTTTCTGGTGCAGTGCCTGAACTCTGTTCAGTACGGACTGCTGCTGTTTCTGCTGGCCTCGGGCCTGACGCTGATCTTCGGCATCATGGGGGTGATCAACCTCGCCCATGGCAGCTTCTACATGATCGGTGCCTATGTGGCGTTCTCGCTCGCACCGTACCTGGGCCAGCATTTCATCGTCATGCTGCTGGTCGGCGTGGTGCTGGCCGTGGTGCTGGGCTATTTTCTCGAATGGGCATTCTTCAGCTTTCTCTACGAACGCGATCACCTGCAGCAGGTGCTGATGACCTATGGCCTGATTCTGGTGTTTGAAGGCCTGCGCGCCATCCTCGTGGGCAACGATGTGCATGGCGTGGAAAAGCCTGCCTGGCTGGCTGGCAGCTTCCCTCTGATGGGCATGATGCAGTACCCCTGGTACAACGTGTTTGCAGCCGCTGCCTGCCTGCTGGTGGCGCTGCTGATGTACTACACCGTCAACCGCACGCGCCTGGGCATGATGATTCGTGCCGGTGCCAGCAATCGCGACATGGTGCGCGGCCTGGGCATCAACATCAAGCGCCTGTACCGCATCGTCTTTGCCGTGGGCGTGGCCCTGGCGGCACTGGCCGGCATGATCGCGGCGCCCATGAGTTCGGTCTACCCCAATATGGGCTCCAGCGTGCTCATCATCTGCTTTGTGGTGGTGGTCATCGGCGGCATAGGCTCGATTACCGGCGCGCTGATTGCCTCGCTGCTAGTGGGCTTTGTGGATACCTTCGGCAAGGTGTTCTTCCAGGAGCTCAGCGGCATGAGCATCTATCTGCTGATGGCCGTGATCCTGGTATGGCGCCCGGAAGGCCTGATGGGAAAGAGATGATGAAGCTCCCCCTGACCCGCTTCGCGCCTTCCCCCTCTCCCGCTATGCGGGAAGGGAACAACACATTCGCTGCGGGACGACCCTTGCCCGGTGTCCCCTGCTTGGCACACGCCAGTTCTGCAAGCAGTGTCAAGGATCATTGATATGAGTGACAACTCCTATACGCCGCTGCCGCAATCCAACCAGGCTTATGCACAAGCGCCGGCCGTCACCAGCCAGAGCCGTCCCATTCGCGCCCGAAGCGTCTGGGTAGGGGTAGTGCTGCCGCTGGCCGCCGCAGTGCTGCTGGCGGCCGCTCAGCCCCTGTGGTCGGCCTATCTCTCCGATCTGGTCGTCAAGATCATGATCCTGTCCATCTTTGCTCTGAGCCTGCATATCCTGGTGGGCGGCGCAGGGCTGGTCAGCCTGGGCCATGCCGCCTACTTCGGCCTGGGTGCCTATGCGGCGGTGAAGGCCGCCGGCCAGGACGGCAGCAACTTTCTCGTCATGCTCGGCGCCGCAGTCGGCGTCTCGGGCCTGTATGCGCTGGTGGTGGGCGCCCTGAGTCTGCGCACCAGGGGCGTGTACTTCATCATGGTCACGCTGGCGTTCGCTCAGCTGGCTTTCTTCGTCGTGCACGACGTGGGCTACTTTGGCGGCAGCGACGGCATCTACCTGATGCAGCGCCCGGCCATCGGAGCACTGGACATGGAAAGCAGCACCACGCAGTACTACGTGGTGCTGGCGGCCCTGGTGCTGGTCTACGCCTTCATCGCCATGCTGCGTCACTCTCGCTTCGGCCATGCACTGGCCGGTATCCGGGTCAACGAGCAACGCATGCGCGCTGCCGGCTTTGCCACCTACGGCTACAAGCTCGCAGGCTTTGTGATTGCCGGTGCGCTGGCGGGGCTGGCGGGCTTTCTGCTGGCCGCACGCGATGCCGTGGTCAACCCCGAGCTGCTGGCCTGGCACCACTCCGGCGAGGTCCTGCTGATGCTGATTCTGGGCGGGGTGGGTTCGCTGCGCGGTGCCGTGCTGGGCACCATCACCTTTGTGCTGCTCAAGGAGGTGCTTGGCACGCATGCCATCGTGGGCAATGCCGCGGACCACTGGCAGCTGACGCTGGGCATCGCCATCATCGCGCTGGTCGCGCTGCTGCCCAAGGGCCTGGTCGGCATCAACGACAAATGGCAGAAGAAGGCAGCAGCGCGGACCGGCAAATCGCCAGAAGCTGTCGAGCAAGGAGCAGACCGTGGTTGATACAGGCAATGCTCCCAAGATGTCCGTGCGCGGCCTGACGCGGCGCTTTGGCGGGCTGGTGGCCGTGAACAATGTGGATCTGGATCTGCACCAGGGCGAGGTCCATGCCGTCATCGGCACCAACGGCGCAGGCAAGTCCACGCTGATCAACATGCTCTCGGGCGAGATAGCGGCCAGCAGCGGCAGCATTGCGCTTGAAGGCCAGGACGTCACGCAGATGCCGCAGCCGCTGCGCGCCAAGGCCGGCATCGGCCGCAGCTACCAGCGCACCACCATCTTCCCCGAGTTCACGGTGCTGGAGAACTGCCGGCTCACGGCCCAGGCCCAGGCGCTGCCCAGGCCCTGGCGCATCTGGGAATCGGCCCAGCATTGCGCAGCCAGCATGTTGCGGGCGAAATCTGCACTGAATCGCGCCGGTCTTGCACAGCATGCCGAGCGCATTGCCGGCAGCCTGAGCCACGGCGCCAAGCGCCAGCTGGAGGTCGCCATGTGTCTGGCCACAGCACCACGCGTGCTGCTGCTGGACGAACCTCTGGCAGGCATGGGCGCCGAAGAGACAGAGCGCATGCTGGAGCTGCTCAAGGAGCTCAAATCCGCGCATGCCGTGCTGCTGGTGGAGCACGATATGGATGCCGTTTTTCGCATTGCCGATCGCATCACCGTCATGGTCAACGGCAGCGTGGTGGCCACGGGTACGCCCGATCAGATTCGCAACGACCCGGTGGTGCGCACCGCCTATCTGGGAGAGGAAGAGCATGCTTGAAACAAGGCACCCCCCGAGCGGCTCTGCCGCGCCCCCCTCTCTCGCTGCGCGGGAGGGGGACGGCACAGGCACGCGCCCACTTTCCGGGGCCTCGAACCATGCCATGTTCAGTCTGCAAGAGGTGCACAGCTTTTACGGCGACAGCCATATCCTGCACGGCATCTCCCTGGAGTTGCCTCAGGGGCAGGCCGTGGCCCTGCTGGGCCGCAACGGCATGGGCAAGACCACGCTGATCCGTACGCTGATGGGCTATGTGGCGGCGCGCTCGGGCCGGGTGTTTGCCGATGGCAAGGAAGTGACGAATTGCGCCCCCGAACGAATGGCGCGTCTTGGCATTGGCTATGTCCCCGAAGGGCGCGGCGTATTCCCCAATCTCTCCGTCAGGGAAAACCTCCTGATGAGCGCCAGAGCCGGCCTGGATGGCAGCAGTAGCTGGACCTACGAGCGCGTGCTGGAGACCTTTCCGCGTCTCAAGGAACGTCTGTCCAACGGCGGCGACCAGCTCTCGGGCGGCGAGCAGCAGATGGTCTCCATCGGCCGCGCGCTCATGACCAACCCGCGCCTCATGATTCTCGACGAAGCCACCGAGGGACTGGCCCCGCTGGTGGTGGCCGAAATCTGGCGCGTGATTGCCCAGATTCGGGAAACCGGCATCTCCACGCTGATCGTGGACCGCGACTACAAAAAGGTGCTGGCCCATACCGACAAGGCCGTGGTGCTGGAAAAAGGCCGGCTGGCCTTGCAGGCGGAGTCTGCGCATCTGTTGCAGCAGCCGCAGAAGCTGTCGGCGTTGCTGGGGGTTTGACTGTCGTCTTGTTTTGATAGCTGTTCACGCCTGATAGATAAGCGTTTGAGACCTGCTCTGTTTGATGTTTGGAGTGAAACTGGATACCTGATTTATGGACAGAGGCCGGGACTCGCCCCGGCTGGCGACCTACTTTCTAGCGCGCTAGAAAGTAGGCAAAGAGCGCTATCCGATTGCCTGTGTCCCTGCGCTTCGCTCCGGGTAAACCTGCGTCACACAATTCAGCCTACGGTGCCGCCCAACTCGCTGCGCGGCATGCCGCTGCGCTCAGACAAACGGCGGCAAGTCAGTTCACAAAGCAATGCTGTCCTGCGGCAGCATTGCCCGCAGCCTGAACCGCGTGCCGCAGGCACAGCCAGACGGGTGGGAGCGGACAGCCTGCAAGACTTGTGGCGAAATCAGGCTCAAGCGCTTATATGAATTGCGGTGGCAGCTATCAAATTTATCTCGGAGCTATCCTGTCTCTGGTATTGCCCCTTGTGCCCACGCCTGCGACGGCAGCCTCTTGTGGCGCGCGGCTGCACCGTAGAGTGCAGACGCATCGTCATCACTTTTACGGCAATGTGTTTGAACGAAGAGCGAAGCTCGAAGTGAGTTTTGCCGTACAGCCACAAGAGGTTGTCGGCGCAGGTTGCCCACAGGCGAAGCCGGAGGGACGTGGGCAGTAGGGGCCTGCTCTTTGCCTACTTTCTTGCGAAGAAAGTAGGTCGCCAGCCGGGCGAAACCCGGCCTATATCCCCAAAACAAAGCGGTCTCGCAAACAAAAGCCTACTGCACCCCACCCAACGAAGCCGCATCCAGCCGCGCATTCTTGGCGGCCTCAGGCGGCAGGATCGCCATCGTCAGGCTGCAGTTGCAAGTCAGCTTGCCTTCCTCATCGCGCAGCTCCACCGCCCAGACATGCGTGGTGCGCCCCAGATGCGTGGGCCGCGCCGTGGCGGTGATCCAGCTGCCCTTGCGGCCTGCGCGCACATGGCTGGCGGTCACGCCCAGGCCCACGCAGCGGTAGCCTTCGGGAATGCTGCAGGCCGCAGCCATCGACCCCAGCGTCTCGGCCAGCACCACGCTGACACCGCCGTGCAAAATGCCGTAGGGCTGGCAGGTGCGTTCATCCACATGGATGCGGGCGCGCACATAGTCGTCGCCGTACTCGGTGAACTCAATGCCCAGATGGGAAATTGCAGTGTTTGCGCTGCCTGCGTTCAGCGCTTTCAGATCGAGCTCTCGGGTCCAGATCGCCATACCAGTCCTTGTGGTGCATGAAAAAAGGACGCTCTCTTGCAGAGCGTCCTTTGATGCTACAAGCTTGGTGCCACAACGCTAGCACCAAGCGGACTAGGCACAGCTTTCACCCCCTCCACACTCCAAGTCAGAGACACCAAGCAAGGGCCTGGGCGGCCCCGCCGCCCCGCAGCAATGGTGTCGTCCCCCTGGGGGAAGGCGCGAAGCGCCTCAGGGGGAACCTGTTCAAGCACGCATATCGCCCTTGTCCATGAAGCGCTGATGCCAGGACAGCGCCTCGGTCAGGATGTGCGGCGTGTGCTGTGCACCCTGCTGGCGCGAGCGGTCGAAATAATCCTGCAGCTGGGCCCGGTAGTCCGGATGGACGCATCGGTCGATGATGACTTGCGCACGCTGCTTGGGCGACAGGCCGCGCAGATCGGCCAGACCTTGTTCGGTGACGATGATCTGGGTGTCATGCTCGGTGTGGTCCACATGCGAGCACATGGGCACGATGCAGCTGATCTTGCCGTCCTTGGCCACCGAAGGCGTGACGAAGAAGGACAGATAGCCGTTGCGGGCAAAGTCGCCCGAGCCGCCGATGCCGTTCATCATGCCCGTGCCCATGACATGGGTGGAGTTGATGTTGCCGTAGATGTCGGCCTCGATCATCGAGTTCATGGCGATGATGCCCAGGCGGCGCACCAGCTCGGGGTGGTTGGAGATCTCCTGCGGGCGCAGGATGATGCGCTCGCGGTAGAAGTCGATGTTGTCCTCGAAATCCTTGTAGGCCCCAGCAGACAGCGAGATGGAGGTGGCCGAGGCCTTGCTCATCTTGCCCGCGCGCAGCAGATCCAGCATGCCGTCCTGCAGCACCTCGGTAAAGCCCAGCAGGTTCTCGAACGGGCCGGTCAGCAGTCCGGCCAGCACGGCATTGGCCACATTGCCCACGCCCGACTGGATGGGCAGCATTTCCTTGGGCAGGCGGCCCATCTTCATCTCGTGCGCGAGGAAGTCGATGATGTAGCCGGCTATTCTTTGAGAGTTTTCGTCCGGTGTGGCAAACACATTGTCGCGGTCGCCCTTGTGGGTCTCGACCACGGCAACGACCTTGGCGGGATCCACCTTCAGATAGGCATCGCCGATGCGGTCGTCGGCATGCGTCATGTTGATGGGCATGCGGCGCGGCGGGATGGCCGTGCCGTAGTAGATGTCGTGCATGCCCTCCATCCGGGCTGGCGGCTTGGTGTTGACTTCCAGAATCACCTTGTCGGCAATCTCCAGCCAGGTCTTGTTGTTGCCCACGGCCGTCGACGGGATCAGCAGGCCGTCGGCAGTGACGCCCAGCACCTCGATCACGGCGATGTTCATATGACCCAGAAAGCCGAACCAGGCATGCTGTGCCACGTGGGACAGGTGCATGTCGATGAAGTCGATCTCACCCGAGTTCACGGCCTTGCGCGCGATGGGATCGGTGTTGAAGGGCAGGCGCTGACCCAGGGCATGGGCTTGGGCCATCACACCGTCGCACTCGGCGGCGGTGGACGCGCCGGTCCAGACATTGATCTTGTAGGGCTTGCCCTGGGCATGCTCGGCCTTGGCCCGGGCCGCTATGGCCTGGGGCAAGGCCTTGGGGTAACCGGCTCCGGTAAATCCGCTCATGCCGACATTGACACCGTGGGGAATCAGGGCGGCGGCCTCTTCGGCCGTCATGACGCGCGAGAGGAATTCTGGGTAACGTACGCGATCTGCGATGGACATTGCATGCTCCAGCTAAAAAAAACCGCCCGGGTGGGGCGGCATATCTCCAGCGAGAAATGTTACCAGCGCGGAACATTAATACCGGAACTCCCGGCAAAGGCCCCGCGCTGCTGTCAGGGGAATGTGCCCCCGATTACATGTTGGCACTCACTTAGCCTGTACCTTGGTTTCAGATTTGCGCTCGCCCATGGTCAGCAGTGCGTACAGGATGATGGCGCCAAAGGTAGCGCAGCCGATGCCGCCCAGCGCGAATTCGCCGAACCGCAGCGTGAACTCTCCGGTACCCAGAATCAGGGTGATGGCAGCCACGATCAGATTCTTGGTGTCGGAAAAGTCCACCTTGTTGTCCACCCAGATCTTGGCGCCGGCAATGGCGATCAGACCGAACACCACGATGGAGACACCGCCCATGACGGGCAGGGGAATGGCCTGGATCAGCGCACCGAACTTGGGCGAGAAGCCCAGCAGCACGGCCAGCAGGGCCGCCACAAAGAACACGGCCGTGGAGTAGATGCGGGTCGCCGCCATCACGCCGATGTTTTCGGCATAGGTGGTCACGCCCGTGCCGCCGGCTGCGCCGGAGATCATGGTGGCCACGCCGTCACCGATGAAGGCCCGGCCCATGTACTGGTCCAGGTTCTTGCCCGTCATCGCCGTCACGGCCTTGATATGGCCCAGGTTTTCGGCCACCAGAATGATGACAACGGGCACGATCAGCAGCATGGCATTGCTGGTGAACACCGGCGCATGGAAGCTGGGAATGCCGAACCAGGCGGCACTGAGCACGCCGCTCAGATCCACGGGCTTGCCCCAGCCCAGGCCGTTGGTGAAGACGGCGTAGAGTACGCTGGCAATGATCAGGCCGATCAGGATCAGCAGGCGCTGCAGCATGCCGCGCGTGAACACGGCCACCAGCGCAACGGACACGAAGGTCAGCGCCTGCATCCAGGATTCGAAGTTGTTCGACGCCATGTTCTTGATGGGAATCGAGGCCAGGTTCAGGCCGATGATGGCCACCACGGCGCCCGTCACCACGGGCGGCATGAAGCGCTCGATCCAGGCCGTGCCCACCATCTGCACCAGCAGGCCGACCAGCATGTAGACAAAACCGCAGGCAATGATGCCGCCCAGCGCCACGCCGATATTGGCGTTGGCAGGGCCCTGGCTGGCCACATAGCCGGTGGCGATGTTGACCACGCCGATGAAGGCAAAGGAAGAGCCCAGATAGCTGGGCACCTTGCCGCCGGTGATGAGAAAGAAGATCAGCGTGCCGATGCCGCTCATCAACACCGCCAGATTGGGATCGAACCCCATGAGGATGGGGGCCAGCACGGTGGAGCCAAACATGGCGATCACGTGCTGGATACCCATCAAACCGGTCTGCGTCCAGGGCAGTCGCTCATCGGGGCCGATGACGCCACCGCCCTGCAAGACATCGGACGATCGCTCCGTCCATTGAAACATTCCCATCCCATCGCTCCTTGGAGATATCAAAAACGGAGCAGATTATGGCAAGCAGTGCTTGCCTGCTGGGGTCGTGCAAGCACTGGTAAACCGGGGACTGTGGTCTCTCGCACACGCGGGAAAACAGCTGTACAAGAGCAAACTATCAAATAGATAGCTTTCAGCGCAACACCATCAACAAATTGATAGATAAACAAACCCAAGGTTGTTTATCAGCATGCGCAAGCAGCTATCAAATTCATTGATTCTGCTGCAACGCGCGTGCGATGCGGTCGCGCTTGACCGTAGGCTTGGGCACCTTGAACGGGAACCACATGCGCACATCCTCCTCCAGCCCGATGCCGTGCATGAAGTTGTAGATGGCCTTCTTGAGCGCCGCGCCCAGGGCATCGTGATCGACGCCCGTGGGGTCGATGAAGGGGCGGTCGTTCTTGGCAAAGTTGCCCTCGGGCAGCGGCGGCAGCTCGATGCCGTATTCCTCGGGGTTGAGGCCCACGGGCGAATGCACGGTGCAGCTGAAGCGGTGAAAGAAGCCGCTTTGAATGCAGCCGTTGAGAAACAGCTGGCGCACATATTCGAGCGCGTCCACCGTGTCCTGCACGGTCTGCGTCGGAAAGCCGTACATCAGATAGGCATGGACCAGAATGCCGGCCTCCGAGAACGCCTTGGTCACGCGTGCCACCTGGTCCACGGTCACGCCTTTTTTCATCAGCGCCAGCAGCCGGTCGGATGCCACTTCCAGACCGCCGGAGATGGCGATGCAGCCGCTGTCGGCCATCAGCTCGGCCAGCTCGGGCGTGAAGGTCTTCTCAAAGCGCACATTGCCCCACCAGGAGATGCCGGCGTTGCGCGCAATCAGCTCCTGCGACAGCGCCTTGAGCGCCTTGGGCGGCGCGGCCTCATCGACAAAGTGAAAGCCGGTCTGGCCGGTCTCGGCGACGATGGCTTCGATGCGGTCGGCCAGCACGGCGGCGCTGGCGCCCTCGTAGCGGCCGATATAGTCCAGGCTCACGTCGCAGAAGCTGCACTTCTTCCAGTAGCAGCCATGGGCCACGGTGAGCTTGTTCCAGCGCCCGTCGCTCCACAGGCGGTGCATGGGGTTGAGCATGTCCAGCAGCGACAGGTATCGGTCCAGCGGCAGGCCGTCCCAGGTGGGCGTGCCGACCTCGGCAAACGCGATGTCGGACTCCATCATGTTCACGTACTGGACCTTGCCACCTTCGTCATCACTGCCGCGCACAAAAGTGCGCACCAGACGCGATCTGCCGCGCTCGCCGCGCAGATGCTCAAGCAGCGCCAGCAGCGGGCGCTCGCCCGCATCCAGCGTCACGAAGTCGAAGTAGTCGAACACGCGCGGCTCGGCCAGCTCGCGCAGCTCGGTGTTGACAAAGCCGCCGCCCAGCACGGTGGCGATCTGCGGGAAGCGCCGCTTGATGGTCTGGGCAATGCGAAACGCCGCATAGGCCGAGCCCGGAAAGGGCACGGACAGCAGCACCACCGTGGGCTGGTGGCGCTCCACGGCCTCCAGCGTCAGGCGCTCCAGCACCTCGTCCACCAGATTGGGCTCTGCCGCAAGGGCATTGGCCAGCGGATCGAAGCTGGGCTGGCTGCCGGCCAGCGACTCGGCATAGCGCACGAACTCGAAGCGCTCGTCCACGGCATCGCGCAGCACATCGGCCAGATCGTTGAGGTACAGCGTGGCCAGATGCTTGGCCTTGTCCTGCAGTCCTAAAGCGCCAAAGGCCCAGCCCAGCGGATCGCCGCCTTCCTCGTCCTCATACACATCGAGCGTGGCAAAGCGCGGGCCTTCGGGCAGAAAGTGGCGCCCCACGATGCGGTGGGCCAGCGTGGAATCTCGCCCCTGCAAAAACGCAATCGTGGGCGCAATCGTGGCCAGATAGCGCTCCTGCTGCGCGACAAAGGACTGCACGGCAGGCGTGTGCTTGCCGACCGGCAGGCTCTGGATGCGCTGGGCCACGGCGCGCAGGCCATCGGGCGAGAGCAGCTGCAGCACCAGGGCCAGTGCCAGGTCTTCCTGCATGGCGGTGATGCCACGCGAGCGCAGAAATCCGGTCAGATAGGCCGTGGAGGGGTAGGGAGTGTTGAGCTGCGTCATCGGCGGAATGACGGCCAGCACGCGGGTGGGCAAAGCGGACATGGGGTGCGGGTCGCCGGCATGCGCCGTTGACGGTGTAGACAGGCCCCGATTATCGGTTTGACCGCTGAGCTGTGCTGGTGTGCGCCCATACAGCCGACCTCGCTGCTGCGCAGGTGACAGGCCAAGGGGCCACCACCAATGACTTGCGCGGCCCGCGGCGCTAGGCTGGGGGCATGTCTTGCGCCCCCCAACACCCCGCCCCCTATATTCCCCAGATCCGGCTGTACCAGAACTGGCTGCGTGAGACACGCGGCCTGAGCTTCGCCGACTATGACGCACTGTGGCGCTGGTCGACCAGCGATCTCGATGCCTTCTGGCAAAGCATCTGGGATTACTTCGATCTGCAGTCGCCCACGCCGCACAGTGCCGTGCTGGCCAGCAACACCATGCCCGGCGCGCAGTGGTTTCCGGGCGCGCAGGTGAACTATGTGCAGCAGGTGCTGCGCCATGTCCAGCCGGCCCATGCCGCCGGCATGCCGGCCGTCATCAGCCGCAACGAACAAGGCCTGCAGCGCGAGCTGAGCTGGCCCGAGCTGCAGCGCCAGGTGGCGGCCCTGGCCCTGCATCTGCGCGCGCAGGGCGTCGCCAAGGGCGACCGCGTCGCGGCCTATCTGCCCAATATTCCCGAGGCCATCGTCGCCTTTCTGGCCTGCGCCAGCCTGGGCGCCATCTGGAGCCTCTGCGCGCCCGACATGGGCACCCATGCCGTGCTCGACCGCTTCCAGCAGATAGCGCCCAAGGCGCTGATCGCCGTGGACGGCGTGCACTACGCAGGCAAGGACATTGACCGCCGCGAGGTCCTGCAGGAGCTGCGCCAAGGCCTGCCCAGCGTGCAGCACGTGGTGCTGGTGCCCAATCTGAATACCTCGATAAAGATAGCTGACACCGCAGACTACACCAGCGTTACAGCGCGAAATGATGCTGATACCGCTGCCTTTGAGCCCGAGTGGCTGGCGTTCGACCATCCGCTGTGGATCGTCTACTCCAGCGGCACCACCGGCCTGCCCAAGCCCATCGTCCACGGCCATGGCGGCATGGTGCTGGTGGCACTGCAGCTCAAGGGTCTGCACAACGACATCGGCTGCAGCTACGAGCCCAACAGCTGGGGCGAGCGCTATCACTGGTACAGCTCCACGGGCTGGGTGATGTGGAATGCCCAGGTCTCGGGCCTGCTGGGCGGCACAACCTGCGTGATCTTTGACGGCAGCCCCGGCGGCAGCAAGGACAAGCCCGACTGGGGCACGCTGTGGCGCTTCGCAGCCGAGACCGGCGTGACCAGCTTTGGCTCGGGCGCGGCCTTCTACGCCAACTGCATGAAAGCCGGCATCGATCTGTCCGCCTGCGGCGATCTGTCACGCATACGCGGGCTGGGCAGCACGGGCTCGCCGCTGTCTGCCGAGGTGCAGCAGTGGGGCACGGATCAGTTCCGCAAGATCCGGCAGATGAGCGGCGCAGAGCCGTCCCAGGCCGGGAAGGCCCCTTTGGGGGAGCGCGGGGGCGACATCTGGTGGAACAACCTCTCGGGCGGCACCGACTTCGCGGGGGCCTTCATCGGCGGCAACCGCGATCTGCCGCTGGTGCCCGGCGTCATGCAGTGCCGCCAGCTGGGCGCGGCCGTCGAGGCCTGGAACGAAGAGGGCCAGCCTGTGATGGACGAGGTCGGCGAGCTGGTCTGCACCCAGCCCATTCCATCCATGCCGCTGTTCCTGTGGGGAGACACGGACGGGAAAAGATACCTGTCCAGCTATTTCGACATGTATCCCGCTGGTCATGGCCGCCAACCCGGCGGCGGCGACGGCCCGGCCGAGATGGGGCCTGTCTGGCGTCATGGCGACTGGATCAAGCTGCTCGGCGAGGGCGGCTGCATCATCTACGGCCGCAGCGACGCCACCATCAACCGCCATGGCCTGCGCATGGGCACCAGCGAGATCTACAGCGCCGTAGAAGCCCTGCCCGAGGTGCTGGACAGCATGGTGGTGGATCTGGAGTATCTGGGCAAGGACAGCTATATGCCGCTGTTTGTCGCCCTGCGTCCGGGCGTGGAGCTCGATGCGGCGCTGCGCGAGCGCATCAACAAGGCCATACGCTCGGCGCTGTCGCCCCGCTTTGTGCCCGACGATATCTTTGCCGTGGCCGAGATACCGCGCACGCTCAGCGGCAAGAAGCAGGAGCTGCCCATCAAGAAGCTGCTGCTGGGGCAGCCCCTGACCAAGGTGGTCAACAAGGACGCCATGGCCAACCCCGGCTGCCTGGACTGGTACGAGGGCTTCGCCAGGGAGTACCTGGCCAGGGCCGAAGCAGGCACGGTGTCCTGACGCGGCAGGCGCGGAGCAAGGGCCTGGCTGGCCCCTCCGCTTTGCAAAGGAATGCCGTCCCTTCTTGGGCTCAGTGCCCCTGAAAGCGGGCGGCTCTTTTTTCGCGCCAGGCCGCACCGCCCTCCTTCAGATCGGCCGACTCGATGGTGGCCTGCACGGCTGCATCGATGGCGGCCCTGTCATGCACGCCGCGGGCAATGGCGTTGAGGTGTTTCTTCATGCCCAGCAGCGCCAGCGGCGCCATGCCGGCCAACGTGGTCTGCAGCTGCACCACGCGCTCGCAGATATCGGTGCCGTCCACCAGATCGGTCAGAAAGCCGCAGTCCTTCATGGCCTGGGCCTGCAGCTTCTCGCAGCTCAGGAACAGGCGCTTGGCCGTATCCACGCCCAGGCGGGTCACATAGCGCTCCAGGCCCGAGCGGTAAAAATGCAGGCCCAGCCGTGCGGCAGGCATGAACATCTGGCTGTTGGCCCCGCCGACGCGGAAGTCGCAGGCCAGCGCCATATCGGTGGCGCCGCCAAACACACCGCCCTGAATGGCGGCAATGGTCACGGGGCGGCAGTTTTCGATGGCGTCCACCATCTCGCCGAAGGAGCTGCCCTCGTTCTGGCTGTTGGCAATCTCGCCAATGTCATAACCGCTGCAGAAATGCTTGCCTACCGCCTGCAGCGTCAGCACCAGCACCGCAGGGCTGGCGTTGACCTCATCGATCTGGCGACGCAGCACGCCGAGGTCCTCGGGCAGCAGTTTGTTGGCAACTTCGGGGCGGCGCAAGGTGATGCTGGCACAGGCGCCCTGGATCAAAAGCTCTGGAGACATGACTGTATTTTCATCCAGAGCTGCGCCGGTAGAGGCCTCTGAGGTGCATCAAGTGTTGCAGTGCAAACACTCGGTGACCTTATCTTTTGCCGGTTGACAGGTACACTTTGTCGTCCTCATAGAGCACCTGGTGTGCGCTGACCCCATCCATGTCTGTTGAACCGACCGGCGCCGAGCGCCCCAGCTTTGACCTCAAGAGCGCGCAACTGCCGGTGCTTTCCGTGGTGCTTCGCAGCACCGACATGCAGGCGCTGGCGCAGGATCTGGCCCGCCGTCTTGCCGACGACCCGGACTTCTTCGACAACGACCCCGTGCTGATCGACCTCAGCCAGGTACGCGAAGCAGACGAAGAAATCGACTTTCCGGCCCTGATCGAGGCCCTGCGCAACCACCGCACAGTGCCGGTTGCCGTGCGCAGCGGCAGCGAGGCCCAGATGCAAGCAGCCAAGGCCCTGGGTCTGAGTGCAGCCCCCGATGCCATGCCGACGCGCCGCGCCGAGCCGCAAATCCACGAAATCATTCGCGAAGTGGAGGTCGAGGTGCCTGCGCCTCTGGCCGATGCCGTCATCGTGGATCGGCCGCTGCGCTCGGGCCAGCGCGTCTATGCCAAAGGCACCGACATTGTGGTTCTGGACATGGTCAGCTATGGCGCAGAAGTCATTGCAGACGGCAACGTCCATGTCTATGCGCCTCTGCGCGGCCGCGCCGTGGCCGGGGCCAGCGGCAATACCAGCGCAAGAATTTTTAGCACTTGCATGGAGGCGCAACTGCTTTCCATTGCAGGTATCTACCGCACAATTGAAACCGATCTCCCCAAAGAAGTCGCCGGCAAAGCAGCCAAGGTGCGCCTGGAGGGAGAAAGCATCGTTATCGAGCCGGTATGAGAGACACACCGGACACCCTATCAACCTGCCCCATTTGTCTTAAAGGAATCGTGCAAACATGGCCAAAATCGTCGTCGTGACCTCTGGCAAAGGCGGTGTCGGCAAGACCACCACCAGCGCCAGCTTCGCATCCGGCCTCGCTCTGCGCGGCCACAAGACCGCAGTGATTGACTTCGATGTGGGTCTGCGCAATCTCGATCTGATCATGGGCTGCGAACGCCGCGTGGTCTATGACCTCATCAATGTCATCCAGGGCGAAGCCAATCTGAACCAGGCCCTGATCAAGGACAAGCAGTGCGAAAACCTGTTCGTGCTGGCCGCCTCGCAGACCCGAGACAAGGAAGCCCTGACGCAGGAAGGCGTGAAGAAGGTGCTGGACGATCTGTCCGCCATGGACTTCGAGTTCATCATCTGCGACTCGCCCGCCGGCATTGAAAGCGGCGCGCTGATGGCCATGCACTATGCCGAAGAGGCCCTGGTGGTGACCAACCCCGAAGTCTCGTCAGTGCGTGACTCCGACCGTATTTTGGGCATGCTCAGCTCCAAGACGGAGCGTGCGGTCAAGGGCGAACGCATCAAGGAGCATCTGCTGATCACGCGCTACAACCCCAATCGCGTGGAAGACGGCCAGATGCTGTCGCTGGAGGACATCCAGGACATTCTGCGCATCGAGCTGATCGGCGTGATCCCCGAATCCGAAACCGTGCTCCAGGCCTCCAACCAGGGCATTCCTGCCGTGCACATGCAGGGTACGGACGTGGCCGAGGCCTATCAGGACGTGGTGGCACGCTTCCTGGGTGAAGAAAAACCCATGCGCTTTACCGAAGCCGTCAAGCCCGGCTTCTTCAAACGCATGTTTGGCGGGAGGTAAGCCTTATGTCCATGTTGTCGTTTCTGCTCGGAGAGAAGAAGAAGTCCGCTTCGGTCGCCAAGGAGCGTCTGCAGATCATTCTCGCGCGCGAGCGCGTGGGCGGCGAAAGCGGCAAGCCCGACTATCTTCCGGCCCTGCAAAAAGAGCTGATGGCCGTGATTTCCAAGTATGTGGACATCAACCCCAGCGACATCAAGGTCCAGCTGGAGCGCCAGGAAAACCTTGAGGTTCTGGAAGTCAAGATCGAGCTGCCGGACGCCGCACGCGGCTGAAGTCGACTCACTCTTTCAAGCGTATGGCGCTTGATGCATAAGAAATGGGCCTGAAAAGGCCCATTTTTCATTGCGGTGCCGCACTGCGCGCCCCGCAGTGCGAACGCGCGGGGTCGTTTCTCATTCGCGCACCGGCTCCCGCATGGTCACCAGCTCCTCGGCCACGGTCGGGTGTATGCCTATGGTCGAATCGAACTGCTGCTTGGTCGCGCCGCATTGCAGCGCCACGGCAAAGCCCTGCATCAGCTCGCCCGCGCCCTCGCCCACCATATGCACGCCGCGCACGCGCTGGTCGGCCTTGGAGACGATGAGCTTGAGGAAGACATTCTCGGGCTCGGCCCCCATGCGGTTGGTCAGCGGCCTGAAGCCGGACTGGAAAACCTGCACAGCGCCGAAGCGCTCGCGCGCCAGCTCCTCTGACAGGCCCACGGTGCCCACCTGCGGATGGGAAAACACTGCCGTCGGCACCAGCTCGTAGTCGGGAGCGCTCTTGCCGCCCTGGCCGAACAGATGATGGGCGAGCACTGTCCCCTCAGCCAGCGCCACGGGGGTCAGGGCCATGCGATCGACCACATCGCCCACGGCATGGATGGAGGGCACGCTGCTGCAGAAATGCGGGTCCACCTCGATGGCGCCCTTGTCGTTGACCTTGACCCCCGCAGCCTCCAGCCCCAGGCCTTCGATCAGGGGCACACGACCCGTGGCATACATCACGCAGTCCACGACCAGCTGCTCGCCGCTCTTGAGCTGCAGGTGCAGGCCGTCCGCCTGCTTGTCGATGGCCTGAATTTCATCCTCCCAACGGAAGTTCACCCCCAGCTGGGCCATCTCCTGGCCCAGATGCAGACCCAGGTCTGCATCAAAGCCGCGTAGCAGCTGCTGGCGGCGGTGCAGCAGGGTCGTCTCGGCACCCAGCCCGTTGAAGATGGAGGCGAACTCGACTGCGATATAGCCTCCGCCCACGACCACCACCCGCCCGGGAAGATGCCGCAGATGGAAGGCCTCGTCAGAGCTGATGGCATGCTCCACACCTGGAATATCGGGCAGGCTGGGCGTTCCGCCCGTTGCAATCAGGATATGGCGGGCATGGATGGTCTGGCCGTTCACCAGCACGCTATGCGGCCCCGAGAGCGCCGCTCGGCCGTGGATAAGGGTAATGCCTGCGCCGGCCAGCATGCGGCCGTAGACACCGTTCAGGCGCTCGATTTCGCGGTCCTTGTTGGCAATCAGCGTGGGCCAGTCGAAGCGCGGCTGCTCCAGCTGCCAGCCAAAGCCCCGGGCCTCCTCGGCCAGCTGGCTGAAGTGCGCGGCATGGCTGAGCAGCTTCTTGGGGATGCAGCCCACGTTGACGCAGGTACCGCCCAATTGGGCCGCTTCCACTACAGCCACGCGGGCCCCCAGACCGGCTGCCACACGGCTGGCGCGCACGCCGCCCGAGCCAGCGCCGATGACCAGAAAGTCGTAATCAAAGTCTTGTTGCTGCATGTTCTGTCTCGCTGTTTGGGAGGTTCAAAGCAGATGCTTGCTGCTTTGAACTCTACAAGACAAGACTGACGCAGGTGGTTTAACGCAGCGTTAAACCACCTGCACGACCCAGTTTGATTGGCGGGCGGCTCAGAACGGCTTGTCGCCCACGACCGTGGCGCGGTGCATGCGGCGCACGGCCGGGAAATAGTCCTGAATCGCGTAATGCTGGGTGGAGCGGTTGTCCCACATCGCGATGGTGTTGGGCTCCCAGTGCAGGCGCATCTGGTATTCCAGAATCGCGGGCTGGCGCAGCAGATAGTTCATCAGATCCTGTTGCTGGGCATGAATTTCGTTGGCCGAGCGGAAGCTGGCAAAGTTCGAGCTGAAGTTGGCAAAGTGCGTGACGAAGGTCTCGTTGACGTAGAGAATCTTCTTGCCGCTTTCGGGGTGGGTACGCACCACCGGGTGCACCACGGGCGGGTACTTGCCGCGTGCCTGAGCCTGCTGCGCGGGCGTCATGCGCGCACCGAACGAGGGCAGGATGTCATGCACGGCATACAGGCCGGCGATCTGCTGCTTGCGCATCTCGGGCAGCTGCTCGTAGGCCTGCTCCATATTGATCCAGACCGTGTCGCCGCCGACCTCGGGGCATTCCACGCAGCGCAGCACCGAGGCCATGGAGGGTGTCTCGCGCCAGGAAACATCGGTGTGATAGACGTTCTCGGTGCCCGGGATCTTGCTGTTGCCGCCCAGCAGCACCAGCTCGGCATGGTCGGGGTGATGGGGAAATACCGGATGCAGCTCCAGCTCGCCGAAGCGGCGCGCAAATGCCACCTGCTGGGCAGGCGTGATGTTCTGCCCGCGAAACACCAGCACCTTGTGCGCCACCAGTGCCTGACGCAGCTCGCGCGCCTGCTCCTCGCTCATGGGCTGGCGCAGGTCTATGCCCGAGACCTCCACGCCTATGGCGGGGGAGATGCGCCTGAGCTCGATTCCCGTGCTGCTTGCCGCGGCCACCTTGAGCTGGGTGTGGGCCGGCCTGTCTTCGCAATCAATCATGATGTGTCTCCAAAGCGTTGCAACCACTGTCCTGCGGCCTGACGCAGCAGGCCTGGGGGCAATCTAGGGCGGGCCTTGGAGATCGGTATCGTTCAAGCCGACTAGGTAGGGTTCCCAGTCGGCAGCCGGCACTACCTGACGAAGCCGTGGGCGTGCATATGGCCCGAGTGGTAGAGCAGCGGTGCGCGGTCGGTATGGTGCTCGCAGCGATCCACCTCGCCAATGAAGAGCAGATGATCGCCCTCCTCATGCTGGCGCAGATTGCGGCATTCGAAGACGGCGCTGCAGCCCTCCAGCAGCGGCACGCCATGCTCGGAGTCATGATGCGGCGTATGGCTGAAACGGTCCGCACCCTTGCGCGCAAACAGCTCGGCCAGCGGCTTTTGCGAAGCCGCCAGCACATGAATCGCGTAATGCGTGCTGTGGCGGAACACAGGCAGTGAGTTGGCCTTCAGCCCCAGGCTCCAGAGCACCAGCGAGGGCGCCAGCGACAATGCGTTGAAGGAGCTGACCGTGGAGCCCACCGCATGCCCCTCTGCACTGCGCGCCGTGATGATGGTCACGCCGGTGGCAAATTGCCCCAGCGCATCGCGAAATTCGCGCTGCGAGAAAGGCAAGGCCGAACGCAAGACGGAGGTAGGCAAGGCGGAGTTCACGAAATTCAGAGCTCAAGTCGGCGACCACAACGGTGCGCCACGGTTCAAGATCAGCAGATCCAAAGAAGCATCTGCAAGACTTGATCAATTATCAACTTGAACCTTGCCGGTCACAATCCGTAAGGGCTTAAGGCCAGAATCATCAATTTTGATAGCTTCTAACGCAGGATTGCAAAGACCTGCAGGCCAAAATCTTCATCAAATCTGGGTCTGGGCTGCCGGCAGCCCCTGACCGGCCTGCTGCGCCAGCCAGCCGCCGACCTTGGCCTTGCTGCAGCGTTGCAGCTGCATCAGCAACCCATGCTCGGGCCAGGGCAGGGCATGGCGCTCGCACAGGTCCTGCTGCATGCGGGCCAGCAGGGCCGCCGCCATCTCGGCATCGGCCAGCGCCCGGTGGGCACGCCCCGTGGAAGGCAGGTGCAGATAGCGCGCCAGATTGCCCAGGCTGTGGCTGGGCGCCTGGGGATAGATGCGGCGCGACAGCAGCACGGTGCAGGCAAACAGCTGGGGGGCGGCTTCGCCTGCCAGCGCCAGCTCGGCCTGCCAGAACTTGCTGTCGAACGATGCGTTGTGGGCCACCATGGGCGCAGCGCCCACAAAGCGGGCCGCATCGCGCATCACCTCGGCAGCGGGCGGCGCCGTGCGCAGCATGGCATTGGTGATGCCGGTGAGTTCGGTGATGAAGGGCGAGACCCAGGCCCCGGTCTGCATCAGGCTCTGGAAACGGTCCACCACACGGCCCTGCTCCAGCAGCACGATGGCCACCTCGGTGGCCCTGGCACCCTGGGCGGGCGTCATGCCCGTGGTTTCAAAGTCGATGACGGCAATCGCAGCACTCATCACTGCATTGTGCCGTGGCCGGCGCCTCAGTCCTGGCCCAGCTCGTCTTCTCCGGGCAGACCCAGGCTTAGCACCACATGCTCGAGTATGCGAAACAGCTGCTCGCTCTCGGCGCTGCCCAGCTGCGCCTCGATCTCGGTATAGATGGTCTCGAAGTGCGGCACGATCTGCGCCACCATCTCCTGGCCGGCGGGCGTGAGGGCGAACTCGGAGCCCCGCAGGTCGGCCACATGGCGGCCGCGCTTGATGAGCAAACGCCCCTCCAGCGTCTTGAGCAGGCGCGAGAGGCTGGGCATGCTGATGAAGGTCAGCTGCGACAGCTCCATGGGACGCAGGCGCCTGTCGGCCACCCACATGATGCGCAGCACGCGCCACTGCTGCTCGGTCAGTCCGTGCGCACGCAGCGAGGGACGAAAGCGCACCATGACCGCCTCGCGGGCCTTGAGCAAAGCCATGGGCAATGAACGCGCAAAGGAACGTGAGGTGTCAAGGGCAGGAGTGATGTCGTGCTGGGTCATGGCATGAACGAGTTGCTGTCGTGATTGTATGTAAGAGCCCCACGCAGCGATACCGTCAATCCGGGCAAAAGAGTCAGCCAGCCCGTACTCGTCCTGCAGTCCTATGCCCTGTCTCAGGCCGACGCAATCCGCGCGCCGCGCACCATCTCGTCGGCGCGCTCGCCCCAGAACCTGAAGTCCAGCGCCGGGCGCTCGCCGCTCATCAGCGCCGCCATGGCCTTGCCCGAGCCTGCACCATGCGTCCAGCCCAGGGTGCCATGCCCGGCATTGACCCAGATACCTCTTGCCTGCGTGGCCCCGATGCAGGGAATATTGCTGGGCGTGGCCGGCCGCAGACCGCACCAGAACTGCGGATCGCCGCCCTGCTCGGGCAGGCGCGTGTCGCAGACGCCGGGCATCAGCTCCTCCACGCGCCTGAGCAGCATCTCGCAACGCGCCCTGGCCGTGGGCGTGTTCAGACTCAGATCGAAGCCACCCAGCTCTATGGTGCCGGCCACACGCAGGCGGTTGCCCAAGCGGCTCATGGCGACCTTGCGGCTGTCGTCGATGGTGGAGACCATGGGGGCTTTTTCAGGCTGCAGCAGCGCCAAGGTGGCGCTGTAGCCCTTGCCCGGATAGATGGGGACCTTCACGCCCAGAGGCCCCAGCAGCAGCGGCGTGTATGAGCCGCAGGCGACCACCACGGCATCCGCGCTCAGCATGCGTGGGGCACCATCGCTGCCGCCGCGAATCTGCACCTGGGCAGGCTTGCCCCGGCGCGCCGGCTGCAGGCTCAGGATGTCGTGGCCGTAGAGGAACTGCACACCGGCCTGGGCACAGAGATCGGCCAGCTTTTCGGTGAACAGACGCGCATCACCGGACTCATCGGTGGCGGTGAACGTGCCACCCGCAATCTGCGCCGCATAGGGCGTGAATGCGGGCTCGATGGCAAGCAGCTCGTCGCGGCTGACCAGACGGCGCTGCACACCGTATTGCCGCATCAGCTCCACGCCTTCGGCGGCCTCGGCAAACGCCTGCCGGTTGCTGTAGAAATGGGCAATGCCGCGCTCCAGCCGCTCGAACTCGATACCGGTCTTCTGGACCATGTCCTTGAGCGCCACATGGCTGTAGGCACCCAGCGCCACGATCTGCTGCACATTGCGCGCAAAGGCGCGGTCATTGCACTGGGCCAGGAACTGCAGGCACCAGCGCCATTGCGCGCTGTCGAGCCGGGGCCGCAGCAGCAGTGGAGCCTCTTTGTCGAACATCCATTTCAGCGCCTTCCAGGGCGCCTGGCGATTGGCCCAGGGCTCGCAGTAGCTGACCGATATCTGGCCGCCATTGGCATAGCTGGTCTCCAGGGCCGGACCGCTTTGGCGGTCCACCACGGTGACTTGGTGACCGCGCTCGCGTAGATGCCAGGCGGTGCTGATGCCGATGATGCCGGCGCCCAGGACGATGATGTTCATGCAGCCAGTGTCTGCACTCTTGCGGGCAAACAAAAGCAGCATTAAATTTTCAGCAGTTTCATAAGAAATGCTAATCAAATTGCCATGAGCTCCTGGGACCCTGTTGCGTTGGAATGCCTGGCCGCTATCGTGGAAGAAGGCGGCTTCGAGCGCGCGGCGCAAAAGCTGCACATCACCCAGTCGGCCGTGTCCCAGCGCCTGCGTGCGCTGGAGGCTCAGGTGGGTTCGGTGCTGGTGGAGCGCACGCGCCCCGTCAAGCCCACCAGCGCCGGGCGGCTGCTGCTCAAGCATGCCAAACAGCTACGCCTGCTGCGCGCCGATCTCGCGCATGAGCTGCAGGAGCTGGCACCGCAGACCGGGCAGAGTCTGGCCGGAGAAATCGTCTCCATCGCCATCAATGCCGACAGCATTGCCACCTGGGCCATGACGGCTCTGGACGAGCTGGTGAAGAGCGGCCTGCCGCTGGAGGTGGTGGTCGACGACCAGGACTTCACGCAGGAGCTGCTGCGTTCGGGCCAGGTCATGGGCTGCGTCACCACGCTGAGTCAGGCCATGCGCGGCTGCGTCGTGCAGCCCCTGGGCGCCATGCGTTATGTGGCCGTGGCCTCTAGCGAGTTTGCGCAGCAAAGACTGCCGCAGGGGCTGACGCGCAAGAACTTCAACCAGCTGCCCTATCTGTCCTTCAACCGCAAGGACGATATGCAGGCCGAGTTCGTGGCGCGTTGCCTGGGTCTGCGCACTGTGTCGCTGCAGCATCAGATTCTGCTGCCCAGCTGCGAGGCGCAGGTGCGCGCCGTGCGTGCCGGCTGGGGCGTGGGCGTGCTGCCGCAGCTGCTGGTTCAGCCCGCGCTGGATGCCGGTGAGCTGATCGACGTGGCAGCAGGCCATGTGCTGTCCATCGCGCTGTTCTGGCATTGCTGGAATCTGGAGTCACGCGTGCTGGCCCGTCTCAGCCAGGCCTTGCTTGGCAAGGCCCGGCAACTGCTGCAAGCATGATGGATGCAGCCAAGAAAAAAGGCCGTGCTTTGCAGCGCGGCCTTGAGAGCTTGATGTCAAACGGAGGTACTTTGGTTTTTGTAGCTGTGGACGTTCATCCATCCTTGATTTGAAACTGATTTATGCTTGATATGTATGCATACCAAGCGTAAGCAGCTATGAAAATCAGCGAATCAACAGCACGGGGATGGTGCAGCCCGCCAGCACCTGCGAGCTGACCGAGCCCATGACCAGACGGCCCAGCGCACCGTGGCCGTGCGTGCCCATGGCGATCAGGTCGAACTTGCCGTCCTGGGCAGCATGGATGATGGTGTCGGCAATGGGGCCGACCTTGGCGATGCTCTGCGCCTCGACGCCACGCCCCTTCAGGAACTCCAGCACGGGCTGCAGTATCTTGGTGGATTCTTCGTCGTAGTACTGCTCAACCACTTCCTTGCCCAGCGCAGCGCGTGCACGAGGCGGCAGCAGCGGCTGCACGGTGATGATGGTGTACTCGTGGCCCGTGCCCAGCATTTCCTGATGCGAGGTCAGATAGGCCAGCATTTTCTGGGTGTAGGCACTTCCGTCCACAGCGAGCAAGATCTTCATACCAATTTCTCCTTGTTGATGTCCCAAGCCTAAGGGCAGGGGACAGTCAGCATCTTGACTTGGCTCAAGTCAATTGTCGATGCCGGCAGAAAGTCATCTTGCTCTCCCTTGCGGGCATAACCAAGAGGATTGGCCACCACACGGCATTGCCATTCGCTGCCGTCGTCGCGCTGGCCGCGCGCGATGTAGTCGCTGGCGCAATGCAGATGGCCGTGCAGCCAGAGCTGGGCATAAGGCAGAAAGTCGTCCATCACATTGCAGAAACCGGCCGTGCCGGGCACCAGGCCGTAGCGCGGATCGGCACTGCGCAGGCTGGGCGCAAAGTGGGTCACGGCCACCGTTGGCCCGTCAAAAGGCTGCTGCAGCGCGGCGCGCAGCCAGTCCTGGCACAGCAGGCTTTCCTCGCGCATGGGCGCGGCCAGAAACGGCTCGCCCTGGCGACTGCCGCCGGTCTTTTGCAGATAGAAATTGGCGGCGCGAAAGGCCTTCTCGCGCAGCTTGTGCAAGCGCGTGGCATCGCTCACGCCTTCATGCATGGCCATGGCGTCGAAGTCGCTCCACAGCGTGGTGCCGATAAAACGCACCCCGTCCATGACCACGGTTTCACGGTCGAGCCAGATCAGGCCCAGCCTGTCGCACACACGCCGCAGGCGCAGCCGTGCCTCATCGAAGTCCTGCATGTCGTATTCGTGATTGCCGGGCACGAACAGCACGGGCGCGGGCCAGTGAGCGTATTGCGGCAGTGGCGAGAAACGCTCCAGCCCGAAGTTCTCGCCGTCGACCTGGGTGCTGCTCTGATAGGAGCCGATATCGCCGGCCAGCACCAGCACATCGGCGCCCGCGGCAGGCTGGGCCACGAATTGGGGGTGGACTTCGAGGTGCAGGTCGGACAGCAGCTGGATCTTCATGTGGCTAGTTTAGTCAACCATGCTGAGTGACCTGGGCCGAACCGTTGGCAAAGGTGATCTCGGCCGAACGCGTCAGCGTTTTGAGCAGCCAGTCATAGGCCTGCGGATGCGGGCCGCGCCGACGCCACAGTGCATCCACATGCACGGGCGTGACATCGAACGGCAGATCGCGCAGCTCCAGATGCTCGCTCATGCCGGTCACTGGCAAAAAATGGCGCGGCAAGATGGTCAGCAGATCGGAGTTGATCACCACGCGCGCCGCAGTGAAGAACTGGTTGACGGTGAGCACCACTTCGCGCGAACGCCCCAGCGAGGCCAGGGCCTCGTCGATGAAGCCGAAGGAGCGGCCCGAGAAACTGACCAGCATATGGCGTGCCGCGCAGTAGTTGTCCAGCGTCAGCGGAACATGCGCCAGCGGATGGCCTTTGCGCATCACGCACAGGTACTCGCCCTCATACAGACGACGGCTGTCAAACGCCACCAGACCGCCAGCCTGGGCACGCGCCGTCAGATCGGCCAGTACGGCAGGGAAATAACCCACGGCCATATCGGCCTCGCCATCGTCGAGCAAGGGCCTTGGATCGCGCGTGGTCAGCGGCAGCAGGCGTATGCCCAGGCCCGGTGCCTCGCGCGCCAGAATCGGGTACAGCGGTGGAATCAGCGTGGCAGCCGTGGCATCGGCCATGGCGATCACGAAAGTCGTGGCGGCCGTCTCGGGATCGAACTCGTCGGGCGCGAGTGCGCCTTCCAGATGCTGCAGGGCCTCGCGTATCACCGGCCACAGGGCCTGGGCGCGCGGCGTGGGCTCCACGCCCTGTCCCTGGCGCACCAGCAGCTCGTCGCCCAGGACCTCGCGCAGCCGGCGCATGGCATTGCTGACCGCCGGCTGGGTGATGCTGAGCTTGTGCGCTGCGCGCGTGAGGCTGCGCTCGGACATGACCTCATCGAAGACGCGCAGCAAATTGAGATCCAGAGAACGAAAGTTCAAAGACATGGCATCACCCAATACATCACTGCTGTGAATGCTACAGATTCAAAATATAAATTTGAACACACCTAGGGTAATCCCTATAGTTACACCTATTCCCCGGGCAATTCGCCAAAAGCGTGGGTCAAAGGGTTAACTGCCATGAGCAACTTCATTTACAACTCCTACTGTGTCGAGCACCCTGGTGTGGTGCGTATCTATCAAGCCAGCGATGAACGCATGGCCGCCATTGCCGCCGAACACGAGGCGCAATCCCAGTCCAGGTCGTACTGGATGGTGCTGGCCGTGGTGCTGGCAGCCCTGGCCGCCGGCGTCTTCCAGGCGACCGAGACCTGGAGCGACGGTCATATGATGGCCGCCTGGATGGTTCTGTGGGCCATGGCTTTCGCCAGCATCGCCCTGTTCTCCCAGCCCGTGCGCCGCGCCATCAATCTGGTGCGCACCGGCTACCGCGCCTGGGTCAAGAGCCGCCAGCAAGCTGCTGCCGATGAACGCGTCTGGAACGCTGCGCTGCAAGATGCCCGCCTGATGGCCGATCTGGCCCGTGCCATGGATCGCCAGAGCCGCTGAGCGCCCGGACCGCTTCCCGAAAAAGCCGCTGCCCACAAGGCCGCGGCTTTTTGCATGAGGGAATAGATTTTTAAGTCAAACAAGCCTCTATCCCAGATTCAGAAAGCGCTTACCGCTACCAAAATAAAAGTAAACAAAAAGCCCTGCTGAAAAAATCAGCAGGGCTTTTTAATGTGCACAGTCTCAGTCAGGGACACCGCGCAAGGGCCGCCCCGCCGCGCTGGCGTCGTCCCCCTCCCATAGCGCCAAGCGCCTAGAGAGAGGGGCGCCCGGCCAGGGGGAAGCCGGGCAGCGGCTCAGGGGGAGAATCAAGCGCTCAAGCGCTTTTCCAGCTCAGCCTTGGTATCCAGCATGGCCTTGGGCAGGTTGTAAGCCAGCTTGTCGAAATGCTCGCCGTGCAGCTTCATTTCCTCGGCCCAGGCAGCCTTGTCGATATTGGTCACGCTGTCGAACTGGGCAGCGTTGAAGTCCAGGCCGCTCCAGTTGATTTCAGCGTACTGGGGCGCAATACCAAAGGCGGTTTCCTGACCTTGGGCCTGGCCTTCCAGACGGTCAATCATCCACTTCAGCACGCGCATGTTCTCACCGTAGCCGGGCCAGACGAACTTGCCTTCGGCATTCTTGCGGAACCAGTTGGTGGTGAAGATCTTGGGCAGGGTTGCGCCCTGGCCTTCGATCTTGGCGCCCAGATCCAGCCAGTGCTGGAAATAGTCGCTCATGTTGTAGCCGGCAAAAGGCAGCATGGCAAAGGGGTCGCGACGCACCACGCCTTGCGCGCCAAAGGCGGCGGCCGTGGTTTCAGAGCCCATGGTCGCTGCCATGTACACGCCTTCGGTCCAGTCGCGTGCTTCGGTCACCAAAGGCACGGTGGTGGAGCGGCGGCCGCCGAAGATGATGGCATCGATCTTCACGCCGGCTGGATCGTCCCAGGCTTCGTCCAGCGCGGGGTTGTTGGTGGCAGCCACGGTGAAGCGGGCATTGGGGTGAGCGGCCTTGGCACCGGTTTCCTTGGCGATCTGGGGCGTCCAGTCCTTGCCTTGCCAGTCGATCAGGTGATCGGGCAGCTTGCCCTGATCCTTTTCCAGGCCTTCCCACCACACGTCGCCGTCATCGGTCAGGGCCACATTGGTGAAGATCACGTTCTTGTCCAGGCTCAACATGCAGTTCGGGTTGGTCAGCATATTGGTGCCGGGAGCCACGCCGAAGTAACCGGCTTCGGGGTTGATGGCGCGCAGCGAGCCGTCGGCCTGGGGCTTGATCCAGGCGATGTCGTCGCCGATGGTCGTGACCTTCCAGCCGTCGAAGGCCTTGGGCGGCACCAGCATGGAGAAATTGGTCTTGCCGCAGGCCGAGGGGAAGGCCGCAGCCACGTGGTACTTCTTGCCTTCGGGGTTGGTGACGCCCAGGATCAGCATGTGCTCGGCCAGCCAGCCCTGGTCGCGGCCCATGGTCGAGGCGATACGCAGTGCAAAGCACTTCTTGCCCAGCAGAGCGTTGCCGCCGTAGCCCGAGCCGTAAGACCAGATCTCGCGGGTTTCGGGATAGTGGACGATGTACTTGGTCTTGCTGCAAGGCCAGGTGGTCTCGTCCTTCTGTCCTGCAGCCAGAGGTGCGCCGATGGTGTGCACGCAGGGCACGAACTCGCCGCTGGTGCCGATCACGTCATACACGGCCTTGCCCATGCGGGTCATGATCTTCATGTTGACCGCCACATAGGGGCTGTCGGAGAGTTCGATGCCCACGTGGGCGATGGGCGAACCCAGCGGGCCCATGGAGAAGGGCACCACGTACATGGTGCGGCCAGCCATGCAGCCGTCGAACAGCGGGTTCAGCGTGGCGCGCATTTCGGCAGGGTCCATCCAGTTGTTGGTGGGGCCTGCGTCTTCCTTCTTGGCGGAGCAGATATAGGTGCGGTCTTCCACGCGGGCCACGTCCGAAGGATCGGTCCAGGCCAGGAATGAGCCGGGGCGCTTGGCCAGGGGCTTGAAGGTGCCGGCATCCACCAGCTGCTGGCACAGCGCGTCATATTCGGCTTGCGAGCCGTCGCACCAGTGGATCTGGGCGGGCTTGCACAGCGCAGCCATTTCGGCAACCCAGGCGATGAGCTTGGGGTTCTTGACGTAGTCGGGAGCCTGGATGTTCAGGCTTTGCACAGCGGCGTTCATGGGGAAGTCCTTCAATTAAAAAACCAATTTTTCAAAGAAGCATCCTCTGCAGTCCGTACCGGCTGCGTCTTTGAAAAAAGGCTTTTGAAGGTGTCTCGCTTGCTTTCCCTAGCGCTTGTTGGCGCCTGAAATCCGTCTGAAATAGTCAAAACAACCTTGTTTTGAATAACAGCGGGAGATCGATTTTAGGTAGGAGCCTTGAATTTGTCAGCAAATCACCGGCAATATCTATGCATTCTATGCATCAGAATATGCATTTTACATTCATTCATAACCTGCACAGACGTAAAAAAACCCCGCGTCGCGGGGTTGGGCTCGAGAAGGTTGGAATGCCTAGGCCATGTTCACGGCGATAAAGGCCAGCAGGAACATCATCACGGCGCCAGCGGCGGGAATGATGATGGGAATGTAGGGCACAACGGCTTCGGCCGCGTCATGTGCCTCGTGGTTCACTGCGGAATCATCTGACATGTGATCAATGCTCCTCCTGAAAGCAGGCGGTGAAACAAGCAAGCTCTGCCGCCATTCTAGGCACAGCCCTGGCGACATGGCTCAGGGAAAGCCATAGCAGCTCTTGGCGCTCAGACCCGCCTCCGATGCGCCGCCAATGGCGAACAGCACTTCCTCGATGTCGACCATGCGCAGACAGGTTCTGCACTCGGCAGTGCAACAGCATATGCTGGGCTTGCGGACGAGCCGGCGCCGATTGCGAAATCGATGCGCACTGTTCCGCGTCAGATCGCAGCGCCGAAGTTCCTCGCTGAAAGGATGGCTTCTATGGTTAGCGCTTCTTTCTTGTTCTGGCTGATCCTGGTGATCCTGTTGATTGGCCTGGGGACAGCGTCGATCCGGATTTTTCGCGAGTATGAGCGCGGCGTGGTCTTCACGCTGGGGCGCTTCTGGCAGGTCAAGGGGCCGGGACTGATCTTCATCATTCCCGCCATTCAGCAGGTGGTACGGGTGGATCTGCGCACCGTGGTCCTGGAGGTCCCAGCGCAGGATGTGATCTCGCGCGACAACGTCTCGGTCAAGGTCAATGCCGTGATCTATCTGCGCGTGGTGGATGCGGAAAAGGCGGTGATCCAGGTGGTCAACTATCTGGAGGCCACCAGTCAGCTCGCACAAACCATGCTGCGCTCCGTACTGGGCAAGCATCAGCTCGACGAAATGCTGGCAGAGCGCGAATCGCTGAACCTGGACATCCAGCAGGCGCTGGATGCGCAAACCGACACCTGGGGCATCAAGGTCTCGAACGTGGAGATCAAGCAGGTCGATCTGACCGAATCCATGATCCGGGCGATCGCGCGCCAGGCCGAGGCCGAGCGCGAACGCCGCGCCAAGGTGATTCATGCCGAGGGTGAATTGCAGGCCTCTGAAAAACTGTTCCAGGCGGCCAAGGTGCTGGCGCAGGAGCCTCAGGCCATCTTGCTGCGCTATCTGGAGACGCTGACCGTGATCGGCGCAGACAAGAACACGACCGTGGTATTTCCCTTGCCCATGGATCTGGTGACGCCGCTCATGAAGAAAGCAGCATCCTTGCCGGCCTGAACCCCGCCGCCGGCCCCGCTTTCACACCAGGGCGGCCTCCATGCCTGCGGCGCGCAGTGCCTGCAGCACCTGCTCCACATGAGGCCGGTTGCGGGTCTGCAGCACAAATTCGATTTCGACGTTCTGTGCGGCCAGCATGGTGAAGGCACGCTGATGGTGCACTTCCTCGATATTGGCACCGGCACCGGCCACGGTGGCGGTGATCTGGGCCAGCACGCCGGGCACGTCGCGCGCGCTGACACGGATGCGCGCCAGACGACCGGAGCGCACCATGCCGCGCTCGATGATGGCGGCCAGCAACAGCGGATCGATATTGCCGCCCGACAGCACCAGCCCCACCTTCTTGCCCTTGAATCGCTCAGGATTGCGCAGCAGCGCCGCCAGGCCTGCCGCACCCGCGCCTTCGACCAGCGTCTTCTCGATCTCCAGCAGCATGAGCACGGCCTGCTCGATATCCCCTTCGTCCACCAGCAGCAAGTCATCCACGCAGCGCTGCACCACCTCCTGGGTGATGACGCCGGGCTGGGTCACGGCAATGCCCTCGGCAATCGTCGATGTGCCCATGGGCAGCTCGGTGTGGCGCAGCGCGTTGACCATGGAAGGAAAGCGCTGAGTCTGCACGCCCACGATTTCGATCTCGGGCTTGATGGCCTTGGCCGCCGTGGCAATGCCCGCAATCAGGCCTCCGCCGCCAATGGCAACGACCAGCACATCCAGATCGGGCTGGGCCTGCAAAATCTCCAGCGCCAGTGTGCCCTGGCCGGCGGCGATCGCCTCGTCGTCATAGGGATGGACAAAGGTCAGCTGCTGCTCGTGCGCCAGCTGATAGGCATGGGCACGCGCCTCGGCCAGGGTATCGCCATGCAGCACCACCTCGGCGCCGAAGCCGCGCGTGCGCTCCACCTTCACGCCGGGCGTGAAACGCGGCATGACGATGACGGCACGCAGGCCCAGACGTTGCGCGTGATAGGCCACGCCCTGGGCGTGGTTGCCCGCACTCATGGCGACCACGCCGCGCGCGCGCTCGGCATCGCTGAGCATGAGCAGCTTGTTGAGCGCGCCACGCTCCTTGAAGGATGCAGTGAACTGCAGGTTCTCGAACTTGAGATAGACCTGTGCCCCCGTGATCTGCGAGAGCGTGCGTGATTCCACAAAAGGGGTTTGAAGGACGGCGCCATTCAGGCGCGCAGCGGCGGCTTGGATATCTGCAAAGGTCAGCATGGTGGATCCATTTTGCAAGCAGCCCATCACCCCGCGCCAGTGCCGGGTTTGCAGATCAGCGGCTTCTGAACCACTCGCTCTCCAATTGATAGCTTCAATCCCTTTATTTGAAGGGGTCTTTTGGCAAAACCGCTGGATTTCAGCGCCATGCAGCGATGGACGAGCCACTAAGGATTTCCCTTAGTTATCTCAAAACATGCAACATAGTGCCTAAAACAGCGTGCATTTTTTTGGTACATCTGCATAATTGTGCCTACACCCAGTCAATAACTGCACTATCTTTCATCTCAGCAGGAGCCGAGCATGCAGCAGCAAACCGTCGTCGATTACCGCACCGACCCCAGCCAGTACCGGCACTGGTCGTTTGAAGTGGATGGCAATATCGCCCGGCTCAAGCTGGACATTGCCGAGGACGGCGGTATACGCCCCGGCTACAAGCTCAAGCTCAACAGCTATGACCTGGGCGTGGATGTGGAACTGCACGATGCGCTCAACCGCATCCGCTTCGAACACCCGCAGGTACGCTCCGTGATCGTGACCAGCGGCAAGGACCGCATCTTCTGCTCGGGCGCGAACATCTTCATGCTCGGTGTCTCGTCCCACGCCTGGAAGGTGAACTTCTGCAAGTTCACCAACGAGACCCGCAACGGCATGGAGGACAGCTCCCGGCACGACGGACTCAAGTTCGTCGCCGCCATCAACGGCGCCTGCGCAGGCGGCGGCTACGAACTGGCTCTGGCCTGCGATGACATCGTGCTGATCGACGACCGCTCTTCCTCGGTATCGTTGCCCGAGGTTCCTCTGCTGGGCGTGCTGCCCGGCACGGGCGGGCTGACGCGCGTGACCGACAAGCGCCATGTGCGCCACGACCTGGCCGACATCTTCTGTACCAGTGTGGAAGGCGTGCGCGGCCAGCGTGCCGTGGACTGGCGACTGGTGGATGCGATCGCCAAGCCCGCGCAGTTTGCCGAGGTGGTGCAGCAACGTGCCGCAGCGCTGGGTCAAAGCAGCCCGCGCCCGGCTAGCGCCCAGGGCATACAGCTGGCCAGGCTGCAGCGCGAGCAAAGCCCGGACGGCCTGCACTATCGCCATGTCAGCGTGCGGATCGATCGCAGCAAGCGCAGCGCCACCATCACGGTCAAGGCTCCCCGGGGCGAGCAGCCCGGCAGCCTTGAAGCCATTGAAAGCGCAGGTGCCGCCTGGTGGCCGCTGGCCATGGGCCGCGAGCTCGACGACGCCATCCTGCACCTGCGCACCAACGAGCTCGATGTGGGCACCTGGATTCTCAAGACCGAGGGCGATGCGCGCGCCGTGCTGGCAGCCGGCCAGGCCCTGGTGGCGCACCGCGATCACTGGCTGGTGCAGCAAACCACAGGCCTGCTGCGCCGTACCTTTGCACGCCTTGATGTGTCGTCGCGCTCGCTGTTCGCCTTGATCGAGCCGGGCTCCTGCTTTGCCGGCATGCTGGCCGAGCTGGTCTTCTGCGCCGATCGCGCCTACATGCTGGTGCTGCCCGACGAGCCCGAGCGCGAGCCCGTGATCGAGCTCGATGCCTTCAACTTCGGCCTGCTGCCGCTGGTCAACGATCAAAGCCGTCTGCAGCGGCGCTTCTACGAGGAGTCCGGGCCGCTTGAGGCCGCGCGCGCTGCCGTGGGCAAGCCGCTCAACGGCGATGCGGCGCAGCAGCTCGGCCTGGTCACCGCCGCGCTTGACGATATCGACTGGGAAGACGAGATCCGCATCGCCATCGAAGAGCGCGCCGCCATGTCGCCCGATGCGCTCACGGGCCTGGAAGCGAACCTGCGTTTTGCCAGCCAGGAAAACATGGTCACACGCATCTTCGGACGCCTGTCTGCCTGGCAGAACTGGATCTTCAACCGCCCCAATGCGGTCGGTGAAAAAGGCGCTTTGAAGCTTTACGGCACCGGACAGAAAGCCGGCTTCGATTTCAACAGGGTATGAGATTTCTCCCCCTGGGCCGCGCCAGTTTCACAGCGAATAACGGCTTCATGAATCGGCAAAACATCACAGGAGACATCCCATGAGCAGCATCGACTACAGCCAGAAAATCCCCAACAACGTGGACCTCAGCGGCGACCGCACGCTGCAGCGCGCTCTGGAGAGCTGGCAGCCCAGCTTCATCCGCTGGTGGGACGACGTGGGCCCCGAAGGATCGACCAACCACGAGGTCTATCTGCGCACCGCAGTGAGCGTGGATCCCCAGGGCTGGGCGCAGTTCGGCCACGTCAAGATGCGTGACTATCGCTGGGGCATCTTCCTGAACCCGGCGGATCAGGAACGCAGCATTCATTTTGGCGATCACAAGGGCGAGAAAGCCTGGCAGGACGTCCCCGGCGAGCACCGCGCGAACCTGCGTCGCATCATCGTCACGCAAGGCGATACCGAGCCCGCGTCGGTGGAGCAGCAGCGCCACCTTGGCCTGACCGCGCCGTCCATGTACGACCTGCGCAATCTGTTCCAGGTCAATGTGGAAGAAGGCCGCCATCTCTGGGCCATGGTCTACCTGCTGCACAAGCATTTCGGACGTGACGGACGCGAGGAAGCCGAGGCCCTGCTGGAGCGCCAGAGCGGCGATGAAAACAACCCGCGCATTCTGGGCGCCTTCAATGAAAAAACGCCGGACTGGCTGGCCTTCTTCATGTTCACCTACTTCACCGACAGAGACGGAAAATTCCAGCTCGCAGCGCTGGCCGAGTCCGCGTTCGACCCGTTGGCGCGCACCACCAAATTCATGCTGACCGAAGAGGCCCACCACATGTTTGTCGGCGAGTCCGGCGTCTCGCGCGTGCTGGCCCGTACCTGCCAGGTCATGAACGAGCTCAAGACCGACGATGTGAACAAGCTACGCAACGCGGGCGTCATCGATCTGCCCACGATCCAGCGCTATCTGAACTTCCACTACAGCGTGACCATCGACCTGTTCGGCGCCGATCAGTCGAGCAATGCCGCCACCTTCTACAGCTCGGGCCTCAAGGGCCGCTACGAAGAGGGCAAGCGCGAGGACGACCACAAGCTGCACGACCAGAACTACAAGGTGCTGGAAGTGGTGGACGGCAAGCTGCAGGAGAAGGAGGTGCCCATGCTCAACGCCTTGAACGAGGTGCTGCGCGACGACTACATCAAGGACAGCAATGCCGGTGTGGGCCGCTGGAACAAGGTGATGGAAAAGGCCGGCATCGACTTTCGCCTGACGGTGCCGCACAAGGCCTTCAACCGGCAGATCGGCGCGCTGGCAGGCGTGCGCGTCAGCCCCGACGGACGCCCCTTGAGCGAGCAGGAATGGCTGACCAGGAAGAACGAGTGGCTGGCCAGCGACGACGACCGCAACTTTGTCGCATCGCTGATGAAGCCATGCCTGGAGCCCGGCAAGTTTGCCGGCTGGATTGCGCCACCCGTCATGGGCATCAATCGCCAGCCCGTGGACTTCGAGTACGTGAAGTTTGGGTGACCCCTGAGCCGCTACGCGGCTTCCCCCGAGGGGGACGACATCCTCGCGGCAGGGCGGCCCTTGCTCGATGTCACTGAGTTGGGTTGCCCTGGTTTGGAGAACAAAATGAGCACCATCACGCTGATTGAAAACGGCATCCTGAAGCAGCATCTGATCGACCCGGAAATCTGCATCCGCTGCAACACCTGCGAGGCGACCTGCCCCGTGGATGCCATCACGCATGACGACAACAACTACGTGGTCATGGCGGACAAGTGCAACGGCTGCATGGACTGCATTTCGCCCTGCCCTACCGGCTCCATCGACAACTGGCGTCTGGTGCCGGCCAGCAAGCCCTACAGCGTGGCCGAACAGTTGGGCTGGGAGAGCCTGCCCGAAGAGCTTTGCGCCGATGTGCTGACTGCCGCGCAGACGGCCGAGAATGCCGGCGATGTGCAGGATCTGAGCCAGGCCCAGGCCGTGATCGCGGCCGCGGCGAGCCTGGCCGAAGGCGGCGCTGCGCAAGTCTTTCGCGCAGCCAGCTATGGCGCCACCACGCCGCCCTGGTCTGCCGCCCATGCCTACACCAATCTGCATGGTCCCAAGACTGCGGTGACGGCCACGGTGGTGGGCAATCTGAACTGCACGGAAGCCGGCTTCGACAACGAGACCCACCATATCGTGCTGGACTTCGGCGCCATGCCTTTCCCGGTGCTCGAAGGCCAGTCGCTGGGCATTGTTCCACCGGGTGTGGACGCCGGCGGCAAGCCCCATGTGGCGCGCCAGTACTCGATTGCCAGCGCCCGCAACGGCGAGCGCCCCGGCTACAACAATCTGGCCTTGACCGTGAAGCGCGTGGTCGAGGATCACCAGGGTCAGCCCGTGCGCGGCGTGGCCAGCAACTATCTCTGCGATCTGCAGGTGGGTGACAAGGTGCAGGTCATAGGCCCGTTCGGCAGCAGCTTTCTCATGCCCAACCACCCGCGCTCGCACATCGTGATGATCTGTACCGGCACGGGCAGCGCGCCCATGCGCGCGATGACGGAATGGCGCCGCCGCCTGCGCAAGAGCGGCAAGTTCGACAGCGGCAAACTGCTGCTGTTCTTCGGTGCGCGCACACCTCAGGAGCTGCCCTATTTCGGCCCCCTGCAAAACCTGCCCAAGGATTTCATCGACATCAACTTCGCCTTCTCGCGCGTGGCCGGACAGCCCAGGCGCTATGTGCAGGACGCCATGCGCGAGCGCTCGGCCGATCTCATGGAGCTGCTGCGCGACGACAACACGCATATCTATGTCTGCGGTCTCAAAAGCATGGAGGACGGCGTCGTGCTGGCCTTGCGCGACGTGGCCCAGCAAGCAGGCCTGGGCTGGGAGGAGCTGGGCGCAAGACTCAAGCGCGAAGGACGTCTGCATCTGGAAACCTACTGACGCCTCAAGCCCTCGCGAACCCTGTGGACGGCAGACAGGATTCGCGCATCCGCGCTGCGGCTGCATGTCATGCCCTTGACAGCCCAGCTCCCGCCAGCGCCCTACAGTGCAACACACCATAACCCACGAAAGACATGGCATGAATGCACGGGCGAAATTTCTGCGCATGCAAGACAGCACGCGTGAAGACTGGCAGTTGATCGGCGGTGAATTTGCACACTTCACCAGCGGTCTGCCCGATAGGGTGATGGCCCATCTGAAGCTGCTGGAGGGCGACTATGGCGGCTTTCCGGTGGACCGCTATACCCACTCCCTGCAAACCGCCACACGCGCGCTGCGCGACGGCCGCGACGAGGAGTATGTGGTGTGCGCGCTGCTGCACGACATTGGCGATACCCTGGGGTCCTTCAACCACCCCGACATTGCCGCCGCAGTTCTCCAGCCCTTTGTGAGCGAGGCCAACCACTGGATGGTCCAGCATCACGGCATCTTCCAGGGCCACTATTTCTTTCATCACATCGGCCTGGACCGGGATATGCGCGAGCAGTTCCGCGAGCACCCGCACTACCAGCGCACGGCCGAGTTCTGCGAGCTCTATGACAACCCGGCTTTCGATCCCCGGGCCGAGACCTTGCCCCTGAGTGAATTCGAGCCCATGCTGCGCCGCCTGATGGCCAGCCCCAAGCAAAGCATCTACAAGCAGGCAATGGCGCGCTGATCGCCCGGAATCGATTGTCTTTAGGACTTACGCAGACAAGGATGCACAACGGGCATGTCTATTGACCAAATATCATGCCCAATCCGAATTTGCGCGAGTCGTAGCCTTCTCGCTATCGATTAATGAGCTGCCAGCACTTTTCCCTCATTGATATCAGATGCATTTGGTGCTGATATCGTTGCATGACAAGCGCTACATGCTCCTGATTTCACCTCAGCATTTCAGGCGTCTGGTGCCTGAGCGTCGTCGGCCTGACTGCGGGCCAGACGTTCGCTCTTCCAGTACACATCGTCGCCGCCGTCGATGCGGTTGAGCACGCGGGCCAGCACGAACAGCAGATCGGACAGGCGATTCAGATACTGGCGCGCAGCGGCTCGCATGGTCTCGGCCTGCTCCAGCGCCACCACCTGGCGCTCTGCACGGCGCGCCACGGTGCGGCATACATGGGCCTGCGCAGCAGCGCGTGTGCCGGCCGGCAGGATGAACTCCTGAAGACGCGGCAACTGTGCGTTGTAGTGGGCCAGCGCGTTGTCGAGTTGCAGCAGCGCATCGTCCTTGAGCAGCTCGTAGCCCGGCATGGACAGCTCGCCGCCCAGATTGAACAGCTGGTGCTGGATGTCGATCAGCAGGTCGCGCACATCCTCGGGCATTGGCTCGCACAGCAGCAGGCCGATATGCGAGTTCAGCTCATCCACATCGCCCATGGCATGCGGGCGGCCGCTGTTCTTGGAAACGCGGGTGTTGTCTCCCAGGCCGGTGGTTCCGTCATCTCCGGTGCGGGTGGCGATTTGCGTGAGGCGGTTGCCCATGGGTCATCCCTTGTCAAAGCTGCGAATTTTGCGGGGCCGGCGCGGCCCGCAGATACGGCCGCCATTGTGCGTTACAGCCCGCAGGCAAATGTAGTCTGAGGCAACAGCAGGCAAAAATGCTGGCCCTTTGCCGCCTCACAGGGTGCAATGCACTCCTGTTATCGCATAGAGAAGGAATGCCATTCATGAACAAGAAGAATCTGCTGAACTGCAAGGTCTCGTCATTCGAAGTCGTCAGCGTGGTGCTGTTTTCTGCGCTCACCCTGGGCGGGGGCATGGCTTTTGCGCAGACCGGCGGCGGCAACGCCGGCAACAACAAGGAGCCTGTGCGCATCGTGCAGTCGGGCTCCGCCACCGGCGTGCAGCAGGCCCCCACCGCCAAGAACAGCGTGCAGGCCGCCTTCGAGCGTGCCGATGCCAATCGCGACGGTCAGCTCAGTGCGCAGGAAGCACGCCAGTTGCCGGTCATCTCCCAGCGCTTTGAAGAGATCGACAGCGACCGCAACGGCCAGCTGTCACGCGCCGAATTCGACAAGGGCGCTCAGCAGTACTGAGCCTTGTCGCGGCGCTTTCCTGATCACGCCGCAGCGCTGATTTCCTCCTGCGGCAAGGCAAACTCGGTGCCGGCATAGTCCAGGTGAATTTCGAACTCGCGGCGCAGCAGGCGCTGCGCCCAGTCTTCGACCAGGCTGCGCTGCGCAGCACTCACCCGGCTCCCCATTTCCAGCCGCACCAGGCTCGGCTCCTCAAGGCCGAAGGCACGATAGCCACCCAGCGGCAACTGGCCCCGGGCATGGTCCTCGACGGCGCGAAACAAGGCCTCGCCGGAGTCGCAGATCGCCGACGCCACAAACACCTCGGGGTCGCGCTCCACCCAGTTCAGCACATTGCCGATCTGCGCCACGCCATGCGCCCGGCAGGCCTGCGTCACGCCGGGGCGGCCGCCATCGAGCATGGCAAACACAATGTCCAGATCCGTCTGCTCGACCATTGCCGAGACACAGCTGCGGGCCCAGCCCGGGCGATGCTGGTGACCGCAGAACTGGGTGACCAGTGGCCCCTCGAAGCCGGCGCGCCTGAGACCGTCCGCATAGGCCGCGCGGCCACGCAGACCCGGCGGCACTTTCTCGCCTGAAAAATGCCCCACCTTGCCCGTCTTGCTCCACTGGCCGGCCAGCACGCCGGCGAGGAATGCCGACTGCTCCTGCAGCACCTCGTAACGCGCCACATTGGGTGCCGCCCAGCTGCCTTGCGTGACCGCAAAAGCCTGCTCGGGCCAGCGCTCGGCCAGGATCTGCACCGGACCGTCACCCTGACCGCCATGCGCAAGAATCAGCGCATAGCGGCCGCCGCACAATGCGGACATTTCGGCGGCGCGCTGCTGCGCCGACTGGCCGGCCACCCACAGCACATCGACCTCATGGCCGGCATCTCTTGCCTTGTGGGCTCCGCGCAGCCCCGACTCATTGAAACTGCCCTGCCCTTCGGGGCCAAACAGCACCACGGCATAGCGCGGCTTGCGGGGTGAATACAGGTTGTCGCTGCTCATCGTTGTCCTGGCTGGTTAAAGTTTTGCGCCTGTCTTTTTCGCGATGTCGCCCCAGGCCAGATGCTGGTCTGCAATCAGCTGGGTGAAGGCTTTGGATTCCATGTCCCGGGTCACGAATCCCTGGGCTTGCAGCGTCTGTGCAAACTCGGGACGCGCGCTGATCTGCCGCACCGCGCCGGCGATTCTTTCGGCCAGCGCCCTGGGCAGGCCGGCAGGGGCCGAGATGCCGACGAAGTTTTCGGAGACCAGCTGTGCCAGCCCCAGCTCGGCCACGCTGGGCACCGCCGGTGCCTGCGCTACGCGGCGTGGCGATGTCAGCGCCAGCAGCTTGAGCCGGCCCTGCTTGTGCAGCGCGATGTTCTGCGGCAAGGCGTCGATCGCCAGCTTGATATGGCCGCTGAGCAGATCCGCACGCATGGGACCGGCACCGCGATAAGGCACATGCTCCATGGACAGCTTGAGCGTCTGCGCAAACTGCTCGCCCACCAGATGCCCCACCGAGGCAGCGCCGCCGCTGCCAAACGCCATCGGGGCAGGCTGCTCCTTGATCCAGCTCACCAGCTCGCTCAGGCTGTTGGCGGGCACCGAGGGATGCACGGCAAACACCGTGGGCACGGCGCCGATATAGGCCAAGTGTTCGAAGCTGCGCAAGGGATCGTAGCCAGGGCTTTGCAGCAGCGATGGCGCTATCGACAGCGCCGCAGAATTGGATACCAGCAGCGTGTAGCCGTCATTGGCGCTGTGCGCCACGATTTGCGCACCGATCGACGAGCCCGCACCGGGCTTGTTGTCTATGACCACGCTCTGGCCCAGCTTCTCGGCCAGCGCGGGAGCCAGCACCCGCGCCACGATATCGCTGGAGCCGCCGGGCGGGAAGGTCACGACCAGTTTGATGGGCCGCGCCGGCCAGTCCTGCGTCTGCGCCGCACGCACATGCCATGCAGCGCCCAGCATGCCTGCCGCCGACACCCCGGCCAGCCCCTGTATGAATGATCTGCGACCCCTATCGCGCATAGCTTCGCCCTCCGAACTGCTTTTGGTTTGAAGCGAGCTCTGCAGCGCACGCCATGAGGCTTGCCAATATAGGCACGCCAGGAGCAAACCCTAAACACTGATTTCTCATTAGCTAGGGCGCAACTTATCTATGTGCTCGCGGCAGACGGCTGCGCCACGCCGAAACCGCGATCTCTGCCAGCTCCAATGGGCATGCGCCAACCTGGCGATTGCGACCTTGAGCGGCATGGCCTAGTACCCAATACGTACACGCCCGGATCGGGCCAGGTGGTATTCTTTTTCTCCTCTGGAGACCCCGATGAACGCACCTGTTGCCCATACCTCGCTGCAGCCCGATTTCGTGCAGCGCCCCATCCCCGAAGAATTCCTGCAGGCTCTGCAAACACGTTTCGGCGGCCAGTGCTCCACGGCGCTGGCCGTGCGCGAGCAGCACGGCCGCGACGAAGGCGCGATTTCCGCGCCCCCTCCGGCAGCCGTGGTGTTTGCCGAATCCACCCAGGACGTGCAGGATGCCGTCAGGCTCTGCGAGCAGTACAGCGTGCCCGTGATTGCCTACGGTGCCGGATCGTCGCTGGAAGGCCATCTGCTGGCCGTGCAAGGCGGCATCACCATCGACGTCAGCCGCATGAGTCGCGTGCTCTCGGTCAACACCGAAGACCTGACCATCACCGTGCAACCCGGCATCACGCGCAAGGCATTGAACGAGGCCATCAAGGACACCGGCTTCTTCTTTCCCATCGACCCCGGCGCCGACGCCTCGATTGGCGGCATGACCTCGACCCGCGCCAGCGGCACCAATGCCGTGCGCTACGGCACCATGCGCGAGAACGTGCTGGCCCTGGAGGTAGTGACGGCCAGCGGCGAAGTGGTGCGCACAGGCAACCGTGCCAAGAAGAGTGCCGCCGGCTACGACCTGACCCGCCTGCTGGTGGGCAGCGAAGGCACGCTGGGCATCTTCACCGAGATCACGCTGCGCATCTATCCGCTGCCCGAAGCGGTGAGCGCAGCCATCTGCTCTTTTTCCAGTATCGAGAACGCCGTGCACACGGTGATCCAGACCATCCAGATGGGCATTCCCATCGCCCGCGTGGAACTGGTCGATGTGAATTCAGTGCGCATGGTCAATGCCTACAGCAAGCTGTCCCTGCGTGAAGAGCCCATGCTGCTGATGGAGTTCCACGGCTCGCCCACGGGCGTGAAGGAGCAGGCCGAGATGGTTCAGGACATTGCCCATGAATTCGGCGGCAATGCCTTTGAATGGGCCGAGCGCCCCGAAGACCGTACGCGCTTGTTCACCGCGCGCCACAATGCCTATTTCGCGGCCGTCTCCAGCGTGCCCGGCTGCCGCTGCATCACTACCGATGCCTGTGTGCCCATCAGCCGCCTGGCCGATGCGCTGCTGGAGTGCGTGACCGAAGCCGATGCCAGCGGCATCCCCTACTTCCTGGTCGGCCACGTGGGCGACGGCAACTTCCACTTTGGCTATCTGATCGACCCCGACAACGAAGCCCAGCGCCAGCAGGCCGAGCAACTCAACCACACGCTGGTGGCACGCGCGATTGCGCTGGGAGGAACCTGCACGGGCGAGCACGGCATCGGCATCCACAAGCAGGGCTTTTTGCTGGAGGAAGCTGGCGTCGGTGCGGTGCAGATGATGCGCGCCATCAAGCAGGCTCTGGACCCCAAGAACATCCTGAACCCGGGCAAGATCTTTGCCCTGCAGTAAGCAGCGCTTGAGGCGCTTGCTGAAGACGCGCAAACCCTAAAAAAAGGGTTCATCGCGCATTACCGGGGAATGCTGCCCGAATCTTCAGAAAGAAGTAGTCCTGATCGCGGTAGCCATAGGCCCGGCGCTTGATGACCTTGATGGTGTTGTTGATGCCCTCCACAACACTTGTGTTCAACGGATGCCTGCATCGGGCGATGATCCCGTGCAGGTAGCTTTGCAAGCGCTGAGCGAAGGTGCTCAGTGCGGCAATGCCGCTTTGATGGGCTTGATCACACCAGTGCCGCCAGGCGCGATGCGCCCAAGTCGCACGACGGTAGAACCACAACTGTTTGAGCTCGTCGCGCAAGACGTATACCGTCATCAATGGTTGATTGGCCGCCAGCAGTTCCTTGAGTTGCACTGCTTGTTGAGGCTGCAGCTTGTTGCGATTGCGCAGCAGCAACCAGCGGCTGGATTTGAGCACCTTACGTGCTGAGGGCTGTTGGCGCAGCAAGTTGGCCTGATCGACACGCACTCGGTCGATGACCTCCCGGCCGTACTTGGCCACGACATGGAACAGGTCATAGACGATCTCGGCGTTAGGGCAGTGGGCCTTAATCTCCAGCTCGTAAGCCGTAGTCATGTCGATAGCAACTGCGCGAATGCGCTGGGCAACGCCAGCGGGCAACTGCTCGAAGAACTGGCGGGCCGTCTCGCGTGAGCGCCCTTGCCCCACCCACAGCACCTGCCGGCTGATGGGGTCGACGACGACTGTGGCGTAGCGATGGCCCTTGTGCAGCGCAAACTCGTCCATCGCCAGGTACTCGATCTGATCCCATTGCGGCTGCGCAGTGTTGGCCAGCAGCAAGGCTTTGTCGATGGACTTGACGGTGTGCCAGCCCAGATCGAAGAAGGCCGCTACCGCCTTGATGCTGCTGCTGCGAAGCAACTGGCTGCACGCCTGCGCCAGACGGTCTGTGACGCGCTGGTAGCGACCGAGCCAGCTGAGTTTCTCCAGGTGCGGGCCACCACAGCTATCGCACCACAGACGCCGACGCGGCACATGCAGCACCACTCTGTACTCGAACAATGCCAGATCGCGCACGTGCCGTGTCGTGGTCTCATGGACTTGGCTGCACTGCGCACCGCAGCGCTCGCAATGCATGACGCTGGCCTGCGGCTTCAGATAAATCGACACGGTGCGGCTATCGCCCTGGGGCCACTGCACACGTTCAACCACGTAGCCCTCCCAGCCGCCAAGAGCCTGCAATAACTTCGAGTCCAGCATTTGATTTGTTCTCCGATGTCAGTGTCGTTGCCATCAGATTACAAAACGAACGGGCTTATCTCCACGAAATTCCTCGATGAACCAAAAAAAGGGCCTGCAGTTGCAGGCCCTTTTCTGTTCTCGGATCGGGAGCTTTACTTGCCGACCTTGAGCTGACCGCCGCGACCCAGGCCGCCCTTGACTTCCTGTGCCTTGTAGTTGCGCAGCGAGATCACCATGTTGTTGTAGGCATCCATGAAGGCGGCCACCGTGGCCTTGCCTTCGGGTGAGCGCGAGAAGCCGCCCAGACCACCACCCACGCCACCGCCGAACGCGCCCATGGCTGCGCCGAAGTTGGTGGCTGTGGAGTTGCCTTCGGAGATGGAGATCTGCACGCCCGAGCGGATGTCGAACATGCTCAGCGTCACCACCGAAGCCTTGCTCTGCATGGCGCCGCCGATCAGCGTACCCACATTGCCGAACAGACCGCCCACGCCCGCAGCCAGCTGACCGGTTGCATCGTTGTCGATGATGATGGAAGGCTCCATGTAGTAGTCGGCAGCCACGCGCTGGCCCTTTTGCTGCTTGGAGCCGGCGCGGAATTCACCGGAGTTGCGCTGCTTGTCGGTGATCGCCGACATCTTGCTTTCGGTACGGTTGTTGCCGACGGAGGTGATCACAAAGCAGTTGGACTGCTGCACGGCCAGACGGATCAGGGGCTCGATGGTCGTGATCTTGGTGGCAGCGCCAAAGCTGGCATACCACTCCTTGCCGCGACCGTCATCCACGGCCAGGGTGCCCAGAGGGGCATCGCAACGCTCCAGCGTAGGGTTCGCATTCACGCTGGTTGCGCCGCCCGCTGCGCCGGTGGCAGCCGTGGGGGCCGTGCCCGTGGAGATGGTACCGCCGCCGGGGGTCACGCAGCCGCCCAGTGCCAGGGCCGATGCGATGGCTGCCAGACGCAGCGTTGTCTTCTTGGACATAGTGTGATGCTTTCTAAAAAATAAAAAATGCTGCGGCGCTCACAGCGCCTCAGCGGTAATACCAACCCGACGAACCCCACACCATGTAGTAGGGCGCGCCCACATACCAGCCGTTCCAGGACTTGCGCTCGTCCTCGATGGCCTGATAGCGTGCATGTGCATTCTGTTTGGCGGCCTGCGCCTGGGGCAGCAGGCGCTTGGCTTCCTTGAAGCCCTTGGCGGCAGCACGCGACAGCCAGGCCTCGGCCTCGGCGGGATCCGGGCCCATTTCCTCAAAGCCCAGCAGATACAGACGACCCAACGCAAACTGGGCCTGACCGTTACCGGCATCGCCGGCCTTGCGCATCCACTCGATGGCCTGATAGCTGTTGCGCTCCACGCCATCGCCGCGCAGATAGCGCAGCCCCAGGTCATAGGCGGCGCGAGGATCGGCTTCGGCTTTTTGCACCAGTGCCGCCAGGCGGCGCTCCGCCTCGGGATTGACAGGCTCGCCACGGAAAGTCGCGACATTGCGCGGCAGCTCGGAACAGTTATTGCCTTCGCACAGGCGCACGGTGGGCGAAGCAGGTGCCAACTGCTCCTGCGGTGTCTGTACCGCGCATGCTGTCAATACAAGAGCCGCCAATGACAAGGCGGGGGCAAGCAGGCGCATGGATGTCTCCTCTGAATTCTCAGCCGCTGAAAGCCGAAAAGTATACATAAGCAAAAATCAGTAATTTTTACGACGAGTTGACAACCCGCATACCCCACCAAAGAGGGGTATCCCGAACAAAATGCAAAATCCCGACAAGGCCTTGTCTGCGCTGCGGCGTCCTGGAGCCTGTGTATGACGGATACATTTCAAAACTCATGACAAAAAAATGGCTTGCCTCGACCTGGCCTCTGCCTGCATTGCTCGTCTGGTTGCTCGCCTGGGGGATCTTTGCGGCTCTGGCGCGCCTGCTGCCCTGGTGGCTGGCCCTGCTGGTCGCCGGCAGCCTCAGCACGGCGGCCAGTCTCTGCGGGCCCAACTGGTGGCGCAGGCTCATCATTGCGGCCGGGTTTCCGCTGTCGTTTCTGGTGCTCAGCGCCAGCCAGTTGCCCGCCTGGGGCTGGCTGCTGCCTCTGGGCTTGCTGCTGCTGATCTACCCGCTCAATGCCTGGCGTGATGCGCCGGTCTTTCCAACGCCGTTCAATGCGCTCAAAGGGCTGGCAGAGGTCGTGCAGTTGCCGGGGCAGGCACTGGTGCTGGACGCCGGCTGCGGCATGGGCGACGGCCTGCGCGCGCTGCGCAGCGCGCTGCCGCAGGCCCGCCTCCATGGTCTGGAATGGAGCTGGCCACTGGCGATTGCATGCGCCCTGCGCTGCCCCTGGGCACGCGTGCGGCGTGGCGATATCTGGCTGGCCGACTGGAGCGGCTATCAGTTGGTCTATCTGTTCCAGCGGCCCGAAAGCATGGGCCGCGCCGCTGTCAAGGCGGCCACCGAGATGCAGCCCGGCAGCTGGCTGGTGAGCCTGGATTTCCAACTGCCCGGCGTGGAAGCGACGGCATGCCTGCAAGGCAACAGCCGCCACAAGGTATGGATCTACGCCATGCCGCTGGATGGCGCGCAGCGCGGCTGAGGCGCTTTATTTGGCTGCGCCGCTGGCCTTGCTCACGTACAGAGCAACGGCAGCGATATCGGCTTCGCTCATTGTGGCCTTGAAGGAGGGCATGGAGCCGATGCCGTCCTTCAAAGCGCGCGCCACGCGGGCCGCATCGGGCTGCAACTCGTCCAGCACCGGGCCTATGGCCCCTTCGGTACCGGCGTCCTTGAGGGTATGACACACCGCGCAGGCAGGGACTGCTGCAGTGGTGAACAGCTCTTTGCCGCGCGCCATCTGGGCAGCCTGATCGGCATGGGCGGCAGTGCCCGCAAAGGCGGTCAACAACAGGGCGGCGAGGGTGTGGTTTGTCTTCATCATTGTTCTTGGAGAAATGCGATGCATCGGGGTTGGATCCCATACCCTGCGTTCCTTCTTGCGGCACAGGGCATGGGCAGTGATTGCGACGCTCAGGCCACGGTGACCGTCACGGCGTGGTCGGCCCAGCTGGTGTTGTTGTAGCCGCTCTGGTTTTCACCGCGCGTCTCGGGCTGCACATTGCCCTTGACGTCGGTGGCGCGGCTGGCCAGCTGGTAAGTGCCCTTGGGCAGCTGGGCCTGGAGCACGAACTGGCGCCAGGCGTACTTGCCCATGTCGGGGCCGACCAGACGAGCCTGCTCCCAGCTCTTGCCGCCGTCGATGGATACCTCCACCCCCTTGACGGCGTTCGTCCCGCCGAAGGCCACGCCCTGAATCTGCACCAGGCCAGGAGCCTGGTTGCCGTCTTCGGGGATGGGGCTGTTGATCCAGGACTTGACGCTCATCTCCTGCACCGAAGGCTGGCTGGGATCGCCCTTGCTGCCCGGAGGCGAGATGCGGTAGCCGTGGGACATGATGTGCGCGTCGCTTTCCTTGTCGGTAAAGGCCAGCTGCTTGATGTACTTGATGTTGTTCACGCCGGTGTAGCCGGGCAGGATCAGACGCAGCGGGCCGCCATGGGCCAGAGGCACGGGCTCGCCGTTCATCTCCCAGGCCAGCAGTGCGTCCACCACCATGGCCGACAGGGGCACGGAGCGCTCCACCAGCACGCTCTTGGGATCGAGGCCTGCGGGCAGCACCTCTCCGCCCGTTCCCGTCATGTAGATCATGCCCTCGGCCAGGCCGCCCAGGGCCTTGACGACATCACGCACGGGAACGCCGCTCCAGACCACGCAACCAGCAGCACCCACCGTCCATTGCGTACCGCTGGGCTTGGAGGGGAAGAAGGCGCGGCCGTTGCCAGAGCATTGCAGCACCATGGTCACGGTCTCCAGACCCATGGTCTTGAGTTCACGCACGCTCAGCTTTCTGGGCTCTTTCACACCATCGATCTGCACCACCCATGCATCGCGGTCGGCCACGATGGCCTCCGGCGGCGTCGGCAGGTTGTTGCGCACATAAAGCTGGCTGGTGGGCGTGACCACGCCGGTGCCAAACGCGCTGCGCTTGGTCTCGATGGTGGTGGAGCTGTGCACGATCACGGCATCGGCATTCTTGAAGCCGGCGTAGCCTGGCAGAGGCTTGGCGGCGGGCGCAGCCACCTGTGCCATAGCCTGGCTCTGGAAGCTGGCCAGACCGGCCGCAGCCAGCGCACTGGCGCTACCGGCGAGCAGGCGACGACGTGGCAGGGATGGGGGTTGTTGCATGGTGTCTCCTTGGTAATTGTGGTGAATGCTCAGCGTGAAAAATCCGGTTCAGCCATCGGCTTTCTCAGGGGCTCCCAGAGCGCGTGAAGCCACGGCCAGTGCCTGTTTCTTCTGTGCGATCAGCACCAGCGGGCGACCTTCGCGCGAGCGCACCACCTGCCAGTAGCTGTTGGCCCACCAGCCCTGCCCATCGGCAATCCGCTGGGGCTGCTCGAAGGCCAGCACGGTGACGATGCCGCCTTTTTCAAAAAAAGTGGTCAGGTGATAGGCGCGACTGCCGTCGATATCGCAGGGCCGCATGAGCTGGGTATAGCCTGGCAGCTTCTGGTCGGCAGGCCAGTCCATATGCCTGGCAATCTCGGCCTCCGGGATGAACTGGCCACGCAGCGTGCGTTCGTAGTACTCATGCTCGATGGCCGAGCGCACCAGCTGCGACGGGCGCAGGCTCAGCACGCTGCCCGCAGCGACGCTGGCGACTATCACGGCTGCACACAGCGCATGCAGGCCACGACGGGCGTACCAGGGCGTGTGGCGCAGCAAATGGGTCGGCGGCTCGCCGGGCTCGAAAGCCAGCGCCAGCTCGGCACGGGCACGCAGGTCGAAATCGGTGTCTTCGGGGCGGTCTTGGTGTTTCATGGTGCGCGCTTTCTCAGCGGTATCACGCCGGCAGCTGCGGAAGATTCGGTGGTGGCCCCTGCGGGACGACGCGCAGGCTCCTGCAGTGCCGTCTTGAGCGCCTCACGGGCCCGCGCCAGGCGAGAGAGCACGGTGCCCGGTGCAATATCCAGCGCCTCGGCCATCTGGGCCGTGGGCATGTCGTCAAAGTAGTAAAGCACCAGCACTTCACGATGGATCGGGGCAATGCGGCTCAGCGCCTTGACCACATCCAGCTGCACATCGAGCGCATCGTGGAGATTTACGCCCTGCTCGCCGGCTTCATCCAGAGGCTCGGTCTGCGATTGCACAGGATCGAAGTGCCTGAAGGCATGACGGCGCATGATCTGGAACAGCCAGGCCCTGGCCATGCTCTGGTCGCGCAGCTGGTGGCGAAAGCGCCAGGCGCTGGTGAAGCAATCCTGCACCACATCCTCGGCCGTGGCACGCGAGCCCGTCAGCGCCCAGGCGCTGCGCAGCAAAAAGCGGTAATGCTCGCGCACCCACTGGTTGTAGCGCGACTCGGCGGAGAAGATCATGGTGATAAAGAGCGCAGGCCTGCTGCTTTCATTCCATGGCGCTGCAAATAATTTCCGCAGGCCCCCGGATACGGGACGAGAAGACCTGCAGCGCTATCGAATCAATCGCCGGTAGCCATGACTTTGGTGTGCATGCCGAAGAACTGCGCAGGCGGCATGCCCACCGTGCGGCGCACCATGGCGCTGAAGGCGCTGGGACTGTAGTCCAGCTCGGCCGCAATGCGCTGAATCGGCCAGTTGCGCGCTGCCAAGCTGACGGCATGGGCCAGCACCACCTGCTGGCGCCACTGGGTAAAACTGCATTCCAGCTGCTGGCGAAACAACCGCGCCACGGTGCGCGGACTGGCCCCGGTATCGCGCGCCCAGTCCTCCAGTGTCTCGTTGCGCGTCGGGTCGGCCAGCACGGCCTCGCACAGCAGGCGCAAGCGCTTGTCCTGGGGCAGGTTCACGCCCAGTTGCACGGCGCTGGCACGGCGCAGCTCGTCGAGCAGCAGCTGGCTCAAATGGTGCTCGCGCGCCCTGTCCTGCTCGGACCGCTGCAGGCTGTCATCGGGCAGCGTGGGCAGCTCGCGCACCACGGCGCGCAGCAGATCCGACGCATTGAGCACCCGGCATTGGCGCCAGGCCGCCTCTTGCTCGGGACTGACATCGGGGCCGCAACGCCCATGGGTCTGAAAGAAGTACAGCGTGCGCAGATCGGCGCTTTCCACCATGGTCACCGCATGCTCCATGCCGGGCGGCACCCACAGTGCGCGGGACGGCGGCACGATATAGGTGCCCTGCGCTACCGTCAGGCGTATGGTGCCCGTGGTGGAGATGGCCAGTTGCCCCCAGGGATGACGGTGCGGCTTGACCTGGGTGTCGGCCTCCAGCCAGCGACATTTGGCGCGCACCGGACGCTGTGCCGTGGGTATGTAGAGATGGGGTGTCAGCGTCTCCACATAGGCGGTGGCCTTGCCTGCACGCAGGGGCTCGGGGTCGTGGAGGCTGGACATGATGGTTTGGCTGGATTGCGATAGCAATTGGCAGACTATCGCATACAAGACGCGAGCAGTCTGCCTAAGATGCGACATATGAACCGCCCTGCCTCCACAACACCTCAAAATCAGGCGCCAGAGACACTGCGCAGTGACGCGCGCACCATCAGCCTCATCGGCCTGGCCCATGGCTCGTCGCATTTTTTCCATCTGCTGCTGCCGCCATTGTTTCCCTGGCTGATCAAGGACTTCGGCTACAGCTATGCCGAGCTCAGCGTCATGGTCTCGCTGTTCTTCATTGTTTCCGGCACCGGCCAGGCACTGGCCGGCTTTGCAGTGGACCGCTTTGGCGCACGTCCGATTCTGTTTGCCGCCCTCAGCAGCTTTGTGGTGGCAGGCCTGATTGCCAGCACGGCCCAGGGCTACAGCATGCTGCTGGCGGCCTCCTTCTTTGCGGGTCTGGGCAATGCGCCCTTCCACCCCGTGGATTTCACCATCCTCAACAAGCGCGTGTCGCAGCAGCGCATAGGCCATGCGTTCTCGGTGCATGGCCTGTCCGGCAATCTAGGCTGGGCGCTGGCACCGCTGTTCATGGCGGGCATCACCACGGCCACGGGCTCCTGGCGTCTGGCCTGCCTGGGCGGAGCCCTGTGCGCAGCCGTGGTGCTGGCCATCATGGTCTTCAACCGCGATGCGCTCGATGATCGCGCCGAATCCGCCGGTGCGGGCGCCAAGCCGGCCGCCGCAGCCATGGCCGCACCTCAGGAACACCCCATGGCCTTCATGAAGCTGCCATCGGTGTGGCTGTGCTTTTCCTTCTTCTTCTGGAGCACCTGCGCGCTCAGCGCCATCCAGAGCTTTGCCAGCCCGGCCCTGCAATCCATGTACGGCCTGCCGCTTTCCGTGACGGCGCTGATCGTCACCGGCTATATGCTGTGCGGCGCTGCCGGTATGGTCGTGGGCGGCTTTCTGGTCGGCCGCGTGCAACGGCTGGAGAAGGTGATCTCCATCTGCATGCTGGGCTCGGGCCTGTTGCTGTTTGTCGTCGGCACGGGTTGGCTGCCCGGCATGGTGGCGGTGGTCGTGGCTTCTGTCGCCGGTCTGGGCACGGGCCTGGCCGGCCCCTCGCGCGACATGCTGATCAAGCGCGCAGCGCCCCCCGGCGCCACGGGTCGTGTCTACGGCACCGTGTATTCCGGCCTCGATCTGGGCTTTTGCCTGGCCGCGCCAGTCTTCGGCTACATGCTGGATCACCAGATGACCAACGCAGTGTTCTATGGCTCGGCGATTGCGCTGGTGCTGTCGGTGGTCTCGGCCGTCATCGTGGGCGACGGTGTGAGCAAAAAGACCAAATCACCACTGGCAGCCGCCTGAGCAACAGGCGCAACCCACCAAGCCCTGCGCGCGCAAGCTGCAGGGCTTTTTTGTTGGCGCGAGAGATCAAGTGGTCCTGGTATTTATCCCTAGTCCCTCAGCGCCGAGGCCGCAAACACGGCTGCTAAGCTGAATTGCCTGAGCGGTGCATCACGCCGCCTTGTCTTGCCGCGGCCCTATCCGGGAGCGGTCCGCCCCCTCAAGGAGAATTTCTATGCGTTGGAACACGCCCTCTGCCCCTTTGCTGCGCGCCCTGGCCCTGGTGCTGGCCTTCGGCTCCGCCCAGGCTGCCCCTCAGGCCGAATGGCTGGAGCATGCGAAAAAGGAGCAGCAGCCCTATCTGGATACGCTGCGCGATCTGGTGCATATCGAGTCCGGCAGCAAGGATGTGGCGGGCGTGAAGAAGATTGCCGAGTACATCGCCGGCAAGCTGCGCGCGCAGGGCGGCAAGGTCGAGGTGATCGAGCCCAGCGACATCTACCGCCTCGATGACACGCCCGAGAAAGTCGGCCCCATGGTGCATGCCGAATTCAAGGGCAAGGGCAGCAGCCGCATCATGCTGATCGCGCACATGGACACCGTCTATCTGCCCGGCATGCTCAAGGAGCAGCCCTTTCGCATCGACGGCGACAAGGCCTATGGCCTGGGCATTGCCGATGACAAGCAGGGCGTGGCCCTGATCATGCATATCGTGCCCCTGCTCAAGAAGCTGGGCATCGAGGACTACGGCACGCTCACGGTGCTGATCAACGGCGACGAGGAAATCAGCTCGCCCGGAGCCCGCAGCACCATCACCCGCCTGGGGGCCGAGCAGGACGCCGTGTTCAGCTTTGAAGGCGGCGGCAACGACGGCAGCCTGCGCCTGGCCACCAGCGGCATCGGCGCCGCCTACCTCAAGGTCACCGGCAAGGCATCGCATGCGGGCGCCAAGCCCGAAGACGGCGTGAATGCGCTGTACGAGCTCTCGCATCAGCTGCTGCAGATGAAGGATCTGTCCCAGCCCCAGGACGGCCTCAAGCTCAACTGGACGGTGTCCAAGGCCGGCACCAACCGCAATGTGATTGCCGCCGAAGCCACGGCCCAGGCCGATGCCCGTGCGCTGCGCGTGGCCGACTTCACGGCGCTGGAAAAAGCCATGCAGGACAAGATCGGCAACAAGCTGCTCGCCGCCAGCAAGGTGGAGCTGAAGTTCGAAGTGCGCCGCCCGCCGCTGGAGGCCAATGCCACGGCGCGCAAGCTGGCGGCCCATGCCCAGGGCATTTATGAGCAGGAGCTGAAGCTGCCCATGAAGGTCATGGACAAGGCCTCGGGCGGCGGCACGGATGCGGCTTTCGCGGCCCTCAAGGCCAAGGGCGGCGTGATCGAGGGCTTCGGCCTGTCGGGCCATGGCGCGCATTCCAACGATGCCGAATATGTGCAGCTCAACACCATCGCACCGCGCCTGTATCTGGCCGCCCGCATGATCCAGGACCTGTCGCGTGGCCAGATCAAGTAATCGTTTTTGATAGCTTTTTGCGCTTTATCAGCTTCAGTTTCAATACAGAAACAATCTGAAAATCAACAGGAGCTTGCGCTGCAAGCTCCTTTTTTATTTTCCAGACTCGGGCCAACATCTCCCACGGGTATTGCCACCGCGCCTGATCCGAACCGGCCTCGCCCGCGTTTGCAGGGTTCTGTCGCCTAGCCAACAGACCGCCGGTGCACGAGTGTCTACATTCATCGGATCAACGATGAAGGAGAGTCGCCCGTGAGCCAAGAGCCCTTGAACATCCCCAGCGTGCAGCATCTGGTCAGCCCCGAGGAATGGCAGCTGCGCGTGGACCTGGCCGCCTGCTACCGGCTGGTGGCACTGTACGGCTGGAGCGATCTGGTCTTCACCCACATCAGCGCGCGGCTGCCGGGCCCCGGGCATCACTTCCTCATCAACCCCTACGGGCTGATGTTTGACGAGATCACCGCCTCCTCGCTGATCAAGGTGGACCTGGGTTGCAACAAGCTCATGGACTCGCCCTTTCCCGTGAACCCGGCCGGCTTCGTCATCCACAGCGCCGTGCATGAGGCACGCGCCGACGCGCAATGCGTGATCCATACCCACACGCGCGCCGGCGTGGCCGTGGCAGCCCAGAAGAACGGCCTGCTGCCCATCAGCCAGCAAAGCACCTTTGTCCTGGGGTCCCTGGCCTATCACGTCTACGAAGGCGTGGCCTTTCGCGAGGACGAGAAGCCGCGTCTGCTGGCCGACATGGGCAAGGCCAACTTCCTCATGCTGCGCAACCACGGCCTGCTGACCTGCGGCCCCACGATTGCCGATGCCTTTTTGTCCATGTACGTCTTCGAGTCCGCCTGCCAGATCCAGATCGCGGCCCAGTCCGGTGGCACCGAACTCACCGAGGTCGACCCGCAGATCCTGCAAGGCATCGCCCATGCCATGAAGGTGCAGACCGGCGGCATGGGCGGCCAGTTTGCCTGGCCCGCACTGCTGCGCAAGCTCGACCGAATCGACCCCGGCTATTGCAGTTAGAACACCGCCCCGGAATCAAAAAAGGGCATCCATCTGGATGCCCTTTTTTGCAGCATCAGCTGCGGCGAATACGGTAGAGACAGTGCTCAGCCAGCGCGTGCCCGGCTGGCAGATCAGGGTGCATGAATGTCTGCGCATCGGGCTGCATTCCCAGGCGCTGCATTACGGCCTGTGAGGGCTTGTTCGGCACCGCCGTGAACGCCACAACTTCATCCAGTTGCAGCTCATTCCACGCAAAATCCAGCGCGGCTTTTGCGCCCTCTGTCGCCAGCCCTTGGCCCCAGTATGGCCGCGCCAGCCGCCAGCCCACTTCCACGCAGGGCGAAAACGGTAGCTCTGCTGCGGGAGTGTGCAAGCCAATCATTCCTGCCAAATGCCCGGTGGCTCTATCCTGCGCTACCCAGAATCCCCAGCCACGCTCGGCAATCAACGCCTCGGCCTTGGCGGCCAGGGCATCGCTGGCCTGTCTGTCCAGCACGCTTGGGAAGTAGCGCATGACTTGCGTGTCCGCATTGAGCGCGGCAAACTCCGGCAAATCCTGCGGCGTCCATTGCCGCAGAATCAGCCTTGGCGTGGTCAGGCACTCAGGCTTCACCACGCAGCTTTTCGATGAGGCCGTTGAGCTCGTCCAGCGAGCCGAACTGGATGGCGATCTCGCCCATTTCCTGCTGCTTGCCATGGCGGCGCACGGTCTTCTTGATGCGCACCTCGACATCGGCCGTGAGCAGGTCGGACAGCTCTTCCTCAATGCGTTTCACGTCGCGCGACTTGCCATCTTTCTTGGCCTTCTGGCGCGTCAGATTGAACTCGGCACCGATCTTCTTGACCAGCGACTCGGCCTCGCGCACCGACATCTTCTTGGCCGCGATCTGGTTGCCTGCCGTGATCTGGGTGGCCCGGTCCAGCGTCAGCAGCGCCCGCGCATGGCCCATGTCGATATCGCCGGCCATCAGCATGGTCTGCACGGGCTCGGCCAGATTCAGCAGGCGCAGCAAATTGGTGGCAGCGCTGCGCGAGCGGCCCACGGCCTGCGCGGTCTGCTCGTGGGTCAGGCCGAACTCCTTGACCAGGCGGGCCAGACCCTGCGCCTCTTCCAGCGGGTTCAGATCTTCGCGCTGAATGTTCTCGATCAGCGCCATGGCCGCCGCCGCCTCGTCGGGCACCTCGCGCACCAGCACCGGCACCTCGGACAGACCCGCGATATGCGCGGCACGGAAGCGCCGCTCGCCGGCAATGATTTCGTACTTGCCGGCGTTGTCGCCCCTGGAGAGCTGGCGCACCAGGATCGGCTGCATGATGCCCTGGGCCTTGATGCTCTCGGCCAACTCGTACAAGGCGCCTTCGTCCATGCGGGTGCGCGGCTGGTACTGGCCGGCCACCATCACATTGAGTGCCAGCGTGCTCGGCAGATTGACCTGAGACCCGCTCGCAGCGGCCTGCTCTGCTTCACTGACCTTGGGGCCCAGCAGGGCTTCCAGACCACGTCCCAGGCCCTTGGGTTTCTTAGTCACCATTGCTGAATTCTTTCTTTAAAGGGAGAGCAACAGCTCATGCCCGGCTTCCCACAGTCCCAGTCCGCTGGCCGTGTTGATATGGCCTGCGGCACCCGCATTCACGAAGCGGCTGCCCCAGCCCTCAGCCATGGCCTGGGCGCGTACTACAGAGCAGTTCGGGTCGTTTTCGCTGCCCACCAGTATCGACGGGAAGGGCAGCGTTTGCAGCAGCACGGGCGACCAGCCCGGCAAGACGCCGCGCAGACTCTCCTGCTCGGTGTCGCCCGGCGCCACCAGCAACGCACCGCGCACCTTGCTCCTGGCTACTTGAGAATGCGCCGCCCACCAGGCCACCAGCACGCAGCCCAGGCTGTGCGCCACCAGGGTGACGGGAGCCGGAGCGTCAAGCACGGTTTCCTGCAGGCGGATGCTCCAGTCACCACGCAGCGGATGCTGCCAGCTGTGCTGCTCCAGTCGCTGGTAGCCGTACCGCTCCTGCCACAGACTTTGCCAGTGGCCGGGGTCGGAGTTCTGCCAGCCGGGCAGCAGCCAGACATGCTGCGGGTTCAGTGCTTCAGAGGTCATGACCGTTGGCGATAGGCTAGAGAGAAGACGGGGAGCTGTTTCACGTGAAACACTCACATTTTCTTGATGCGGCGCACCATCTCTTCGGCGAACTCGACAAAGGCCTTGCTGCCCTTGGCCGAGGCGTCGAACACCACGCCCGGCAGGCCGTAGCTGGGGGCTTCGGCCAGGCGCACATTGCGCGGAATCACGGTATCGAACACCTTGTCGCCGAAATGCTCCTTGAGCTGGTCACTGACCTGCTGCTGCAGCGTGGTGCGCGGATCGAACATCACGCGCAGCAGACCGATGATCTGCAGCTCGGGATTCATATTGGCATGCACCTGCTTGATGGTGTTGACCAGATCGGTCAGGCCTTCCAGTGCAAAGTACTCGCACTGCATGGGCACGATCACGCCATGCGCCGAGCACAGACCGTTCAAGGTCAGCATGGACAGCGAAGGCGGGCAGTCGATCAGCACAAAGTCGTAGTCGGCGGCCACGGCCTGCAGAGCGGTCTTGAGACGCTCGTTGCGGCGCTCCAGCGAAACCAGCTCGATCTCGGCACCCGACAGCTCGCGGTTGGCACCCAGCACGTCATAGCCGACCTGCTCGGACTTCTGGGCCACTTCCTTGACGCTGGCGTTTTCCAGCAGCACGTCGTAGACGGTCAACTCCAGCGCACGCTTGTCCACGCCGGAGCCCATGGTGGCATTGCCCTGGGGGTCCAGGTCGATCAGCAACACACGCTGGCCGACCTTGGCCAGACCGGCGGCAAGATTGACCGTGGTCGTGGTCTTGCCCACTCCACCCTTTTGATTGGCAACGCAGAAAATTTTGGCCATTGAACTTCTCTTTTAGTTGGCGGCCAGCTTGAGGCCAAAACCGATCAGAAACACACCGGCTGTTTTTTCCAGCCACTTCACCACGGCCGGATTGGCACGCAAGCGCTCGGCCAGCACCGTGGTCAGCGTCACCACGATGAAGCTGTAGATAAAGGTAATTGCCGCCACCGTGGCAGCCATCACGCCAAAGGTGATGGCGCCCTGATGCCGGGCCGGGTCCACGAACATGGGAAAGAACGCCATGTAGAACACAATGGCCTTGGGGTTCATCAGGGTGATCAAAGCACCCTGGCGGAAATACTGGCGCGGCTGGATTTCAATGGCCGGCGCATCGCCGGGCCTGGTCGTGAGCAGCTTGTAGCCCAGCCAGGCCAGATAGGCCGCCCCCACCCATTGCACGGCATGGAAGGCCGCCGGGTAGGCGGCCAGCACCGCCGCCACACCCGCCACGGCCAGCCACATCAGTACCTGGTCGGCAGCCATCACCCCCAGGCAGCATGCAAGGCCCGCTCTCCATCCGCCCTTGCCCGTGGAGGTAATCAAGGCCAGATTGCCTGGTCCAGGGATCAGCAAGAAAACAGTAACGGCAGCTGCAAAAGCGCCGTAATCAGAGATGCCAAACATTCAAACCCTGCGCGATGGAAAACAGCAAGTTTATGCGAGGGCCATGACCGGCGCATCTGCATTGCGCAGATGTTGCCTGACACAGTATGTAAAAAGGCACTTTGTTCCCCTTGGAAACAAAGTGCCTCGACCAAGCCTTACCGCTCAAGAAGCCAGCTTCAACCAGATCACGCAGCGCTCGGCATCCAGGCCGGGCACGGCCAATGGTTCCACGTGAAACACATTCACATCGGCAGGCAGCGCAGCAATTTCCTCATCGGGGTGCTTGCCCTTCATGGCAAACCAGATGCCGCCCTCGGCCAGAGCCTTGCGCGACCAGGTGGTGAAGTCCACCAAAGATGCAAAGGCACGGCAGCTGATGACCGGATAGCGGGTCTTGAGGTTTTCCACCCGGTCATGAATGCCGCGCAGATTGGGCAGGCGCAAGGATGCCGCCACCTGCTGGATGAAAGCGGCCTTCTTGCCCACGGTATCCACGCAGTTCACATCGATCTGCGGGCAGCAGATGGCAAACACCACACCGGGCAAACCACCGCCGGAGCCCACGTCCAGCAGCGGCAGGCGCTTGCCCTGTTGCACCGGCAGTTGGTTCACATGCCGCAGCAAGGCGGGCACGGCGGCCAGGCTGTCGAGCAGGTGATGCGTCAGCATCTCCTGGGGATCACGCACCGACGTCAGGTTGTAGACCTTGTTCCATTTCTGCAGCAGATCCATGAAGGACATCAGCAGATCGATCTGGGCCGGGGCCAGTTCCAGCTTCAGTGCCTGAACGCCCTGCTCCAGCTGGGTACGCAAAACCTGGCTCATGCGGAAGCCTCTTCGTTCTGAGTGGCAAAGCCCTTGAAGCCGCCTTTTTTCAGATGCACCATGAGCAGCGAGATGGCTGCCGGCGTCACTCCCGAAATGCGCGAGGCCTGACCCAGGGTTTCGGGCCTGTGCTTTTGCAGCTTCTGGCGCACCTCGAAGGACAGCGCCGCCACCTGCATATAGTCGAAGTCCAGCGGCAGACGCAGGCGCTCGAAATGCGCGGCTCGCTCCACCTCATCCTTCTGGCGGTCGATATAGCCAGAGTACTTGGCGGCAATCTCCACCTGCTCGATCACTGAAGCGCTGAGTTCACCCAGAGCCTCGGGCTGCACATCGGCACTGGCGTATTTGCCCTGGTTCATGCCCATGAGCTTGTCGTAGTCCACACCGGGGCGACGCAGCAGGTCGAACAGGTTGTATTCGCGCTCCATGGCCTTGCCCAGCACGCGCTCGGACTCTTGCGCAGCCACCACACGAGGGTTCACCCAGGTGGATTTGAGGCGCTCTGTTTCACGTGAAACAGCATCGCGCTTGCGGCTGAAGGAATCCCAGCGCGCATCGTCGACCAGCCCCATCTGGCGGCCCGCTTCGGTCAGGCGCATATCGGCATTGTCTTCGCGCAGCTGCAGGCGGAACTCGGCGCGGCTGGTGAACATGCGATAGGGCTCGGTCACCCCCTTGGTGATCAGATCGTCGACCAGCACGCCCAGATAGGCCTCGTCGCGACGCGGCATCCAGGGGCCTTCGCCACGGCACTGCAGCGCTGCGTTCAGGCCCGCGAACAGACCCTGGGCGGCAGCCTCTTCATAGCCGGTCGTGCCATTGATCTGGCCCGCAAAGAACAGACCCTGGATCTGCTTGGTCTCGAAGCTGCTCTTGAGCGAGCGCGGATCGAAGTAGTCGTACTCGATGGCATAGCCGGGGCGCAGGATATGGGCGTTCTCCAGCCCCTTCATGCTGCGCACCAGTTCGTACTGAATGTCGAAGGGCAGGCTGGTGGAGATGCCGTTGGGGTAGAACTCGTGCGTGGTCAGGCCTTCGGGCTCCAGAAAGATCTGATGGCTTTCCTTGTCCGCGAAGCGGTTGATCTTGTCCTCCACGCTGGGGCAGTAACGCGGACCCACGCCCTCGATCTTGCCGGTGAACATGGGACTGCGGTCAAAGCCGCTGCGGATGATCTCGTGCGTGCGCGCATTCGTGTGCGTGATCCAGCAAGGCATCTGGCGGGGATGCATGGCACGGTTGCCCATGAAGCTGAACACGGGCACTTCCCCTTCGTTCACGCCGCCTGGCATGCCATCGCCGGGTTGCTCCTCGCACTGGCTGAAATCGATGCTGCGGCCGTCGATGCGCGGGGGCGTGCCGGTCTTCAGACGGCCCTGCGGCAGCTTGAGCTCCTTCAGGCGCGCCGACAGGCTCACGGCCGGAGGATCGCCCGCACGGCCTGCGGCATAGTTGTTCAGGCCCACGTGGATCTTGCCGTCGAGGAAGGTCCCCGCGGTCAGCACCACGGTGCGGCTGCGGAACTTGAGACCCACCTGGGTGACGGCACCGACCACGCGGTCGCCCTCCACCATCAGATCATCCACGGCCTGCTGGAAAAGCCAGAGATTGGGCTGGTTTTCCAGCATCTCGCGAATCGCGGCCTTGTACAGAATGCGGTCGGCCTGGGCGCGCGTGGCACGCACGGCCGGTCCCTTGGAGCTGTTCAGAATGCGGAACTGGATGCCGCCCTTGTCGGTCGCCAGAGCCATGGCACCGCCCAGGGCATCGACCTCCTTGACCAGGTGACCCTTGCCGATGCCGCCGATGCTGGGGTTGCAGCTCATCTGCCCCAGGGTTTCGATATTGTGGGTCAGCAGCAATGTCTTGCTGCCCATGCGCGCAGCGGCCAACGCAGCCTCGGTGCCGGCGTGGCCGCCACCGACCACGATCACGTCAAATTCCTGTGGGTACAACATATTTCTGCTCCGGGCCAAGCCCGGCCCTTGCCCCTGCACGAAGCAACCATGCCTCGGCTCTCATGGCAGGCGGACATGTTTTCGCGCCATGTCCAGCCCTGCGGGGAACCTGCAATTTTCCCACCATTGGCGCAACAATGCCTTGCCAGGGGGGTTTCACGTGAAACATGGCAGCCACAGCTACGGCCTAGTTGTTTGCCCTGATCACCCTGCCTACGCATGAAAAGTGCAATCGCTCTGTGCTGCAATGCCTGCATGCAAATCCTCATTTTTGCGGGCAGCACCCGCCAAGACTCGTACAACCGCAAGCTGGCCAAGGTGGCCGCCTCCATCGCCCGGCAGCAAGGCGCAGAGCCCAGCCTGCTGGAGCTGTCGGACTACGACATCCCCCTCTACAACGCCGACCTCGAAGCGCAGGGCACTCCAGCCGATGTCATTCGCCTCAAGCAAGCCATGCACAGCCATGCCGCCTGGATTGTCTGCAGCCCCGAGTACAACGGCAGCTACCCTGCCCTGCTCAAGAACGCGATCGACTGGGCCTCCAGCCCGGTCAAGGGCGATGCGCAGTGGTCCGATGGCGTCCTGCCGTTTCGCAACAAGGTCGTCGGCATGGCCAGTGCCTCGCCTGGTGGTCTTGGAGGCCTGAGAGCGCAGTCTCACCTCGCTGCGCTGCTATTGAACCTGGAATGCTGGGTGGCACCGCGCAGCCATGCCGTGAGCCAGGCGGGCGAGGCTTTCGATGCCCAGGGGCATCTGGTGCGCGCCCAGAACCAGCAAGGCATGGAGGCACTGGTGCAGCAGGTACTGTGGGCTGCAGGGCGCCTGGGCTGAGCAATCCCCCACGGATACGTACTACTTGCTGTCGGCTGCATAGGCATATGACATGCAACCGGTTTAGCATGGGCGCTTGTCTTTTCATTGCATAGAGAGCCACTCATCATGAAGCTTTACTACAGCCCCGGCGCCTGCTCCCTGTCTCCGCACATCGTGCTGCATGAAGCAGAACTGCAGCATGAAACTGTGATGGTCAGCACCAAGAGCCACAAGCTCCAGGACGGAACGGATTACTACGGCATCAATCCTCTGGGCTATGTACCCTTTCTGGTGCTGGACAACGGCGACACCTTGCACGAAGGCCCGGCCATTGTTCAATACCTGGCTGACCTGGCCCCCGAGAAGAACCTGGCGCCCGCCAACGGCACGGTGGCCCGCTACCACCTGCAGGAATGGCTGAACTTCATCAGCACCGAAGTGCACAAGGGCTTCGGCCCCTTGTTCAATCCTGCAACGCCAGAGGATTACAAGCCCCTGGTGCGCGCCAATCTGCTCAAGCGCCTGGCCTGGGTCAACGAGCAACTCGCCAACAAGAGCTATCTGATGGGCGACCAGTTCACCGTGGCCGATGCCTACTTCTTCACGGTCACGGGCTGGGCCCAGTTTGTGGGCCTGGACATCTCCGAGCTTGAGAACATCCAGGCCTACCGCGAGCGCATTCTGGCGCGTCCCGCCGTGCAGGCCGCGATGAAGGCAGAAGGCTTGCTGAAGTAAGTTTTTTGGCACCCATGCACGCTGAGATCGTAAACACGTTCTAAGAGCTCGGTACCCACCGAGCTTTTTTCATCTGGAGTTCTGCATGACCTCATTGTTCGACCCGATTGAAGCGGGCAGCCTGCGCCTGCCCAACCGCATTGCCATGGCACCGCTGACGCGCAACCGCGCTCCCGACGCGATACCGACGCCGCTGATGCAGACCTACTATGTCCAGCGCGCCTCTGCCGGCCTGCTGATCAGCGAAGGCACGGCCATCAGCCACCAGGGACAGGGCTATGCCGACGTACCCGGTCTGTACGGCCAAGAGCAGCTGCAGGCCTGGAAGAAAGTCACCGATGCCGTGCATGCCAAGGGCGGACGCATCGTCACCCAGCTCTGGCATGTGGGCCGCATCTCCCACACCGTGCTGCAGCCCGAGCTGCAGGCACCGGTCGCGCCGTCGGCGCTGACGGCCCGCTCCAAGACTTTTGTGATCGACCGCGAGACGGGACAAGGCCAGTTTGTCGCCACCTCGGCGCCGCGTGCACTTGAGCAGCAGGAGCTGCCGGGCATTGTTCACAGTTTTGCCACCGCCGCGCGCGAGGCCGTGCAGTCGGCGGGCTTCGATGGCGTGGAGCTGCATGCAGCCAACGGCTATCTGCTCGACCAGTTCCTCAAGACCGGCACCAACCAGCGCAGCGACGACTACGGCGGCAGCATCGAAAACCGGGCCCGTCTGGTGCTGGAATGCGTGCGCGCCGTGGCCGATGCCATCGGTGCCGGCAAGGTCGGCATCCGCATCTCTCCGGTCACGCCGGCCAACGACATCGTGGACGAAAACCCGCAGGCGCTGTTCGAGTATCTGGTGCGCCAGCTCGCGCCGCTGGGCCTGTCCTATATCCACGTGATCGAAGGCGCAACCGGCGGTCCGCGCGAGCTGGCGGATCGTCCCTTCGACTACCAGGCACTCAAGCAGGCCTATCGCTCAGCGGGCGGCAAGGGCGCCTGGATGGTCAACAACGGCTATGACCGCCAGCTGGCGACGCGCGCGGTGGAAAGCGGCTATGCAGATATCGTGGCCTTCGGCAAGGCCTATATCTCCAACCCCGATCTGGTGCACCGTCTGCGCGACGATCTGCCGCTCAATGCCTGGAACAGCGAACGCTTCTACGGCGGCGGGGCCGACGGCTATACCGACTACCCTGCGCTCGCCAGCCAGTAAGCGCGATCGGGCTGCAGGCCCTGTCGACGCTTGCGCCAGCAGCTGTTGAACGAAAGAAAAAAGCCCGGTGCAGGACAGCAACCGGGCTTTTTTGTGGGCGTGCTCCGCCTGAGGATCAGGCCTGTTCGAGCAACTGCTGCTTGTGGCCCGGCAAAGCCGCCTGGGCAGGCGCCATACCGGGATGTGCGGCAGTCCTGGGGCTGCGCTGGACGGCATGCAGCGCGCCGCCGGCCAGCTTGAACTGGCTGACCAGCTGTGCCAGTCGCGCCGCCTGCTCGCGCAGCGATTCTGCGGCGGCGGCAGACTCTTCCACCAGTGCCGCATTCTGCTGGGTCATGCGGTCGATATCGCCCACCGCCTGGTTGACCTGGCTGATGCCCAGCGACTGCTCGCTGGACGCCGCCGTAATCTCGCCAATGATGTCGCCCACACGCTGTGCACTGTCCACGGTCTCCTGCATGGCCTTGCCTGCGCTCTCCACCTGGCGCGCGCCCACATCCACGGTCTGCACGCTGGTGTTGATCAACGACTTGATCTCGCTGGCAGCCTGGGCCGAACGCTGGGCCAGGCTGCGCACCTCGGCCGCCACCACGGCAAAACCGCGGCCCTGCTCGCCGGCACGGGCCGCTTCCACAGCGGCATTCAGCGCCAGGATATTGGTCTGGAAAGCAATGGAATCAATCAGGCCGATGATGTCGCCGATCTTGCGGCTGGAGGCCGAAATCTCCTGCATGCTGTTGACGGCCTGGCCGACGATCTGGCCGCCCTGCACGGCCGTCGAAGAGGCCGAGGCCGCCAGCTGGTTGGCCAGCTGCGAAGACGATGCGGTCTGCTGCACCGTGGCCGTCAACTGAGCCAGCGACGCGACGGTTTCCTGCAGATTGCTGGCCGTCTGTTCGGTGCGGCCCGACAGATCCTGATTGCCCGTAGCAATTTCCTGGCTGGCGGTGGCGATATTGCCGCTGGCATCGCGCACCTGGGCCACCGTGGTGCTCAGCGATTGCTGCATCTGGTCCAGCGCACGCTGCAGATCCGTCAGCTCATCCCTGCCGCTGACCTCGACCTTGTGCGACAGATCGCCGCCGGCAATCGTCAGTGCCATCTGACGGGCCACTTCAAGCGGACGGCAGATGGACAGCATGTTCAGCAAAGTCAGTGGAATCACCACCACCAGCGCCAGGATCACGGCCGCCACAAACATCCAGCGTGTCATGTCGGCCACGTCGCGCTCGGCTGCGGCCAGTGCATTGGCCTGCTGGCGCAGCAAGTTGTCCAGCTGCGCCAGCAGCTTGTCGGCCTCCATGACTTCGGCCAGAGCCTTGCCGCTCATGCGGTTGGCGGTGGTGGCCGAGTCATAGCCACCGGCCTCCAGCTGGCGCGCCACAGGCTCGAAGAGCTTTCGATAAGCGTCGATGTGCCCAATGATGCTCTTGGTCAGCTGTGCGTCCTGCGCGTTCGGGTCGGTCACGAACTTGCCCAATGTCACCTTGGATTTGTCGATGAACATGACCCATTGCTGATAGGCCTTGCGCACCTCTTCGGGCTTTTCGTACTGGATGACCATGTCCTTCTCGCTGGAACGGATGCCACCCAGCTCGGTGCGCAGTTGCGCCATATGGCCCGATTTGACAAAGGCGTTGCTCAAAAACTCCTGGCTCATGTCCTGGATGCGGAACATGCCCAGCATCCCGGCGCCCCCCAGCAAGCCCAGCAACACCATCACCACACCAATGGCGCCCATCATGCGCGTGCGGATGGTGAAGCCCCGCATCATTTCCAACAGACTCATGAATCTCTCTCCACTTTGAACGACTGGCATTGTCGGGCCAGAACTTGCAAATTGTTTCAGATTGTCACCGACATCCAAAAAAACCCGTGACTGCGATGCCCAAGCCATGGCGATCTGCAATATGACAAGTTCTTATCGGCAGTCTTTGCGGCTTATCAACCCTGCCGGCTTCATGTCTTATCAAAGGCTTGACCTTGCCATGATGTTAGGGTTAACCATTCAAGACATGGAGTCCGCCAGCCCGGTCGACTCACCTTCTGAAGGAGCCATCCATGCAACAAGTTTTTGAAGTTCAAGGCATGACCTGCGGCCACTGCGAACGCGCCGTCACCAATGCCATCCAGGGCGTCGATGCCCAGGCGCAGATCAAGATCGATCGCGCCGCCAATCGAGTGGAAGTCGAAACCGGCGCCAGCCGCGAGGCCGTGGCAGCCGCCATTGCCGAAGAGGGCTACAAGGTAGCCTGAGCGCAGCCTCTCCCACCGCGCCAGCACCTCATGCAAGCCGCCAGAAGGCCGCTGGCGCGTTTTTTCAGGATCACCCATGCCCAACCACCCAGCGACACAAAAAATCGCTCAGAACTGGCCTGTCGTCATCGGCGAGGCCGCACGCCGCGCCGGGGTTTCTGCGCGCATGGTGCGTCACTACGAGTCACTGGGCCTGCTGCCACCCGTGCACCGTACCGACAGCGGCTATCGCCAGTACACCGAAGCCGATGTGCATGCGCTGCGCTTCATCCGCCGCGGGCGCGATCTGGGCTTTTCCATGGACGAGATCGCCACCCTGCTGGGCCTGTGGCAGAACCAGGGCCGTGCCAGCAGCCAGGTCAAGGCCATCGCGCAAAAGCACATTGCCACACTGACCGAGCGCATCGCCGCCATGCAGTCCATGCAGCGCACGCTGCAGACTCTGGTGCATTGCTGCCACGGCGACGACAGGCCTGACTGCCCCATCCTCGACGACCTGGCCAGCGCGGACACCGACCTGACGCCGGCCCATCACGAACCCAGGGCTCCCACTCCGAGAGGCCGGCGCAGGGCAGCGGCCTGAGGCGGATTGCGGCGGCTTGGGGGTTTCACGTGAAACCATCGCCACCCGCGCAGGGCAGCGTCAACAATGAGACATGTTGCACTGCAGCAAGTACTGCAGAATACTCTGTGCGATGAATGCGGTTGCTCTCATCCATCTTTTTAAATCACTCAAGCACAAGCATTGCCGACGCGATGCAGGAGACAAACCATGAGCACCAGAGACATCTTCGTTGTCAGCGCCGCGCGCACGGCCATCGGCACTTTTGGCGGCAGCCTCAAGGACGTTCCCAACGCCCAGCTGGCCACCACCGTGGTCAAGGCTGCCATTGCGCGTGCCGGCATCGCTGCCGACACCGTGGGCCATGTGGTGATGGGCAACGTCATCCCCACCGACACGCGCGACGCCTACCTGTCCCGCGTGGCGGCCGTGGACGCCGGCTGCTCCATCGAAACCCCTGCCTACAACGTCAACCGCCTGTGCGGCTCTGGCCTGCAGGCCATCGTCTCGGCAGCGCAATCGATTGCGCTGGGCGACTGCGAAGTGGCCATTGGTGCCGGCTCCGAATCCATGAGCCGCGGCCCCTACTTCGACATGTCCGCGCGCTGGGGCGCACGCATGGGCGATGCCAAGAGCATCGACTACATGCTGGGCATCCTGCACGATCCCTGGCAAAAAATGCATATGGGCATCACTGCTGAAAACGTGGCCGAGCGCTACAAGATCAGCCGCGTGATGCAGGACGAGCTGGCCGTCATCAGCCAGCAGCGCGCCGCTGCCGCCATCGAGGCCGGCCGCTTCAAGGAGCAGATCGTTCCCGTGGAAATTGCCAGCCGCAAGGGCGTGGTGCTGTTCGACACCGACGAACACGTGCGCGCCGCCACCACGCTGGACACCCTGGCCGGCATGAAGCCCGCGTTCAAGAAGGAAGGCGGCACGGTCACCGCCGGCAACGCCTCCGGCATCAACGATGGCGCGGCTGCCGTGCTGATGATGAGCGAGCAGGCGCTGAAGTCTTCCGGCGCCAAGCCCATTGCCCGCCTGGTCGGCTACGCGCACGCCGGCGTCGAGCCGGCATACATGGGCATCGGCCCGGTCCCCGCAACGCAGAAGGTGCTGGCACGCACCGGTCTGAAGATCGAACAGATGGACGTGATCGAAGCCAACGAAGCCTTCGCCGCCCAGGCCTGCGCCGTGATCCAGGAGCTGGCTCTGGACCCTGCCAAGGTCAACCCCAACGGCTCCGGCATCTCCCTGGGCCACCCCGTCGGTGCCACCGGCGCCATCATCACCACCAAGGCGCTCTACGAGCTGCAGCGCACCGGCGGCCGCTATGCGCTGGTGACCATGTGCATCGGCGGCGGCCAGGGTATTGCCGCGATTTTCGAGCGCGTCTGATGCCGCGTTTGCGCAGCACCTGAAACGCCCATGAAAAAGGCCTGCCGGAGACATCTGGCAGGCCTTTTTTTGATAGCTACTTGCGCTTTCTAGCCATTGATTTCAGCATCAATTAATGCTGAAATCCTTTATTCACATGCGCAAGCAGCTACATCATTCATAGCGTCAGAACGGCGCCTCTTCCGGGGCCGTATCGGCGGGCGCCGTGGCCGGGCCCGTGAACGTGCCCTGGCCGCGTCCCTGTGCCAGACGCACGGGCAACGTCTCTGCCGCAGGCACCGACGCCAGCGATGCCGGCAGGCCATCGCCCAGACCCGTGCGCCCTTCCCCGCCCAGCGCCTCGATCAGATCGGGAATCAGGCGTGACAGCTCGCCCGTGGCAATCGCCACATCGGTATCGAAACCGCCATCGTCCTGGCTGTTTCCGTCCATCACTGCGTCAAGCAACGCGATCTTCTTGATCTGCAGACCTTCGCTGAGCACAAAGCTCACGCGGTCATCCCAGGTCATGGCCAGCTTGGTCGGCAGCTTGCCATGCTCGATATGCTGGCGCACCTCGTCGATATCGAGCGGGTGGCGCGCATAGCGCACCACGGCCTTGGACTCATCGGCGGCCTTGAGCTCGCACTCGCGGTCGATGGAAAAACCTGCCGGAGGCTCCTGTGTGATCAGCCAGTGCGCCATGGCGGCCTGCGGACTGGTCTGCGTGTCCAGCAACGCCACCGCAAAGCCTGGCAGGCCTTCGACCAGCAGCGTCACGATCTCGTCGGCACGGCCTTGTGCGCTGGTATCGAGCACCAGCGTGCGCGCCTGCGCATCGATCCACACCCACATGCTGCCCTGCTTGGTGAAGGCCATGGGCAGCAGGTCCAGCTTGGCCTCGTCCTTGAGCTCCTTCTTTTCCTTCTTGCCGGGCTTGCGGCCCTCCGTCTTTTCGATGTGCTCGGCCTTCTCGTTGACCTTGCGGTTGAGCACGCTGGCCGGCAGCATCTTGGACTCGCTCATGAAGCGCATCACCCACTGGCCGGCCACGCTTTCCGCCAGCGGGCCATGCGGCTCGCCGCGCGGCGGCACCCAGCCCACGGAGCGCTCCTGTGTCGCGCCGCACTCCTCAAACACCGTCTTTTGCAGCGCATCTTCCAGCAGCTGCAGATCGCCCTGCCAGCTCTCGGCAATGCGATAAACAATCATGTTCTTGAACATCAAAAACCTTTGCTAAACCTTCAATCGTCGCCAGCTCCTGCAGCTGGATCTCGCGGAAAAAAATCGGCCGCCAACGCAGCCCATGCATGCATTGTTGCGCAGTCGGAGCCACTCAAACTTATCAAATCTTTACAGAGCGGCTGCAAAACCTCACGTCTCAGAAACATGGGGGGTCCACACTTCAGTCATCCGCTACCGAATGCCCATTCAGGAGCAAGACCAGGCGGCCACTTCTTCCACTTCAATCGAAAAGGAAACAGACATGACCCGCTTTCGCCAGACATTGACCGGCGCCGCTGTTGCAACCGCCCTGCTCGCCTCGCTGAGCCTGCCCAGCTTTGCCCAGACTTCCGCCCCTGCCGAGCAACCCGCAGCAGCGCAAAAAGCGCCCGAGCCGCACCAGCACCAGCGTGGTGACAAGCGTGGTGACCGCATGGAGCATATGAAGCAGCGCATGGAAAAACTCAAGGCCGAACTGAAGCTGACGCCTGCGCAGCAAGCGGCCTGGACCACCTACACCCAGGCCATGAAGCCCGGTGAGCGCCCTGCCCCCCGCGACCGCGAAGCCTTTGCCAAGCTGACCACGCCAGAGCGCATCGACAAGATGCGTGAAATGCGCGGCAAGCACATGGCCGAGATGGACCGCCGTGCCGAAGCCACCAAGGCCTTCTACGCCCAGCTCAGTGCCGAGCAGAAAAAGACCTTCGATGCGGCCACCCTGCACATGCATCACCAGCGCGGTGAGCGCCATCACGGCCACCATGGCGGCCAACCCGGGCAGGAGCGTCCCGCAGCTCCTGCCCCTGCGGCAAAGTAAGCCGAGCTCAGTCGCCCTCTCCATAAAAGCCCCCGGTCGTCATGACCGGGGGCTTTTTTCATTTCGATATCAATTGGCTGACTACCAACGCAAGCGCTTGCCGACAGAACATTTATTCACAAGCTTCTAGATTCATATCCACAGAAGGAACGAAATCCAGGCATTACCCGAGCATCGATGTAGCGACCCAATTCAACACATTTAGATGGCAATTGACATGAAAAAACTGCAATTGGCAACCAATCTTGTAGTCCCGGTGCTGATCAGCCTGGCGAGCTCCATGCTTCATGCACAGCCTGCGCAATCATCGACAACAGCTATCTATCTGCAGTACGGCTCGGCGGAGCACAACACCGACAGCTGGACGGGCGGCGTCATGCTCCCCTGGAACTGGAGCTACGCCCTTGGCTCGGGACGGATGACGGGTTACTGGGATCTCTCTGTCAGTCGCTGGTCGGCCGACTATCAGGGCGGCAATCGTTCAGCCTGGGTTCTGGGAGCACAGCCCACATTACGCTGGCGCCCCTCTCAAGGCCAGTCTCCCTGGTTCCTGCAAGCCGGCCTGGGCGCGAGCTATGCCATCAACCACCGCTTCATCACCGATCACAAGGAATTTTCGACCCGCTACAACTTTGCCAGCCATATAGGCATCGGCTACCTGTTTGGCGAGCAACTGAAAAACGAGATCAGCCTGCGCTTGGAGCATCAGTCCAATGCAGGCATCAAGCGCCCCAATCCGGGAGAGAACTTTCTTCAGCTGCGATACGCACGCCACTTCTGAATTCCCGGGCCAGTGCTATCCAGCTCGACCAGGCCGCCCAACGGGCGGCTTTTTTCATGCTTTGCCGCAGCTCCACGGCCTGTGAATAAACATGGTGATAAAAGCCAAGGAAATTTTCAGTTTTCCACAGCCCGGCTGGCTTCTGGAAAGTTGTTCCCAAATCAAGGACAGCGGCAGCCCATGTAAGGGCACAGACTTTGTGAAAGTGTAAGTTGTTGATTTTCAATGAAATTAATTACTTATCAACAATTAAGTGGACTACTTACTATTACTACTAAGTAAAAAGATAAGACTAGAAATAACAACTTTGGTCGAAGTTTACACAGCAATCGGAGAGCACCTGGATAAAAAAACCGGCTGATCAGATCAGGTTCAGGAAGTTCTTTCTTCACCACAGCTCTGACATCTGATGTGCTCAAGCATGCTTTCAGCAGTTGTTCACTATAAAAAACATAGCTAACTATGCATATATAGCAATGTTTTTAGCCGATTTAATGCTAAATAAGAAAGAAATGAATTTCTGTGGATAACCAGATACCAACTCTTGGGTTTTCCACAAAAATCAAGAGATCGACAAAGTTGTTCATGGATGGAGGACAGCAGCGACCCTGGTTTGTCTCCATGTTTGTCATCGTGCAAGAGACTTGATTTGTCTTGTTTTTTTGAAGTTATCAACAGCAGATGCCAAGTCTTACTACTACGACTATATTTTTATAAGACTTCTAAAGAACAACTGAAGGCAAACTCGCAGACAGGGACTGGGCGAAGCTGGAACTGAGCGTGTTCAGCTGCTTCAATCCCTTTGTTTCAGAGGGAAGTTCAGAAAAAAAGCCCTTGGTGAAAATTGACGCGCCAGATCTTGAAAAATTGGCGTAAGATGCGCCTCCTCAAAGATCCGAGCTGGGGATAAATTCCTGTGGCAGAGACGATGAAGCGCTTGTTATCCACAGAATGTTATGAACAGCTGGGGGAAACTCGCCACGCATGCATGCCGCCGATCCCGGCTGCTGATGGCTTGGCATGCATTCAAAAAAATTCAATGATCCGTAGGTCATTGTTTTCAAAGGATTTTTTGACTCTTTCTTGAAGTCTGAATCAAGACTGGGCGGGATGCGGCTGGCATCCGGGCAGGCGCAAAGGCATTGCAGCAGGCGCCAAAGCTGGCCGCTCGCCATGCAGACCGTCCAAGAAGAAAGGGTCGGATCGCAGGCGTATCGGGAATCGCGTATTGCTTGGGGATGGGCTCGCCGCGCAGTGCGGCGAATCGCTGCAGATGCCGCTCGCAGTGCCGGGCAAGTGTTAGAAAAATTACAAATGCGACTCGGGCGAGCAGGGCGGTGCCGGCCTGGCTGAAAACCGCCAGGCCGTAAATGTCCAGGACGCGCTAAAACCGGCTGTCAAACGCGCTGAGAGAGCGGCAAAACAGCCTGGAGTTGCTGCTGCAGGCCGCCCTTCGCGCAGGAACTCAGGCCCCTCGGACAGGGCGCTTTTGCAGCGTGAACGGCGGCAGGCCCTTGATCAGCAGCTGGCCGTAGCTGGTGCCCGTCAGGCGACGGTCATAGCAGTACACATGGGCCTGGTCTTCCTCGGTCCGGATAGCGCGGCCTACCCACTGGGCCAGGCGAATGGCCGTGGCCGGCACCACCAACTCGTTGAAGGGGTTGCGGCCGCTGCTGCGCAGCCATTCGGCTCTGGCTTCGCCAACGGGGTCATCGGGCGGAGCAAAAGGCAGCTTGGTGATGAACAGGGACTCGCAGAGTGCTCCGGGCAGGTCCAGTCCTTCGCCAAAGGACTGCATGCCGAAGATGATGGAGGGCTCACCCATCGCCACGGCCTCGCGGTGGCGTGCCAGCAGTGTCTGGCGGGGCAGGGCGGTCTGCACCAGCACCTGGTTGCGCATGCTGGTGGACAGCGCATCCACGGCCTGGCGCATCTGCTCGCGGGATGTGAACAAGACCAGTGCGCCGGCCTCTATGCGGCTCAGATCGTTCAGCAGGGCCTCGACCATCTCCTCGGTAAAGCGGGCGGCTTCACGCGGGTCTGAGACCGTTTCACGGGCCACCAGCGTGCCCTGGCGCGCATAGTCGAAGGGACTTGGCACTTCCAGCGTGGTGACAGAGGCGTCATTGGCCAGCCCCGCCTCACGCAAAAAGAAGTCGAAATGCCCGCAGCTGGTCAGCGTGGCAGATGTCAGCACCGCACCGCGAACCTGCGACCACAGGTGCTGGCGCAGGGTGGCGCCGGGCTGTATCGGGCTGGCATGGGCCTTGACCACGATGAACTCGCCGTCCATCTCCAGCGTGAACCACTTGGCATGGGGCACCATCTTGCCGTCGCCATCGCTCTCGTTGTTCTGCAGCAGCAATTGCGTGGTGTTGAAAATGGCTTCCAGCCAGGGCGCCAGGGCGCCTACCTGCGCATAGACGGTGGACAGGCGCTGCGCCTCCTCGGGTTGCTCCTTGATTTCGGCACGCAGAGCCTTGGAGACAGCACGCAGCGCATCCAGAAAGCCGTCGGCATGGTGCGCAATCTGTCCCAGAGGCTCCAGAAGGGCCTCTGGCAGCATTCCGCGGGGTGCCCGTACCCTGGCCGGCCCATAGCTGTCTTTTTGCGATTTGAGAGTCTCTCCGTAGTGCTCCATGACCAGTCGCGCCAGCTCCTGCATCTGCTGGCGCAGCTGACCCGCATGCTTGGGCACGTCGGCCAGCTCCTCGACTTCGGCGACCTGGTTCACGCGCAACGCACGGCTGGCCAGCTTGTCGATCCAGCCCAGGCGGCTCAGATCCATCTCGCCGGCAAACTGGTCCAGAGCCGTGGAGGGCAGGTGGTGGGCTTCATCGAGCACCAGCAGGCAATTGTCCAGCTCGGGCAGCAGCTTGGAGCCCAGCGAGGAAAGCAGCAAATCATGATTGGCGACAATGACTTGCGCCGCCACCAGGTCTTTGCGGCGTTCGTAATAGACGCAGCTGCCGAAGGCCGGGCAGTGCTTGCCGGTGCATGAAGAGGACTCGGCCGCCACGGGGCTCCAGGCCTCGGCCTCCGGCGGGGTCTCCAGCGAGTCGCGGTCGCCGTTCCAGGCCTCGGTGGCCAGCGCATCGGCCATGGATTTGTAGAACTGCATGCGGGCCTGCAGTTCATGCTGAGGACGGCTGAACTTGGTCTGGCCCTGCTCATCGCCAAACAGGTCGTCCATCTCGTCCTGTGCTTCCCCCGTGCTCGCCAGACGTTCCAGCTTGAGTTTGCAGACAAAGCGGCCACGCCCCTTGGCCAGCGCGAATTTGAAAGGCTGGTCCAGCTTTTGCGCCAGGGCCGGCAAATCCTTGTTCACCAGCTGCTCCTGCAGCGCCACCGTGGCTGTGGAGATCAGCACGCGCGTGCCGCGCGACAGCGCCATGCGAATGGCCGGAATGCTGTAGGCCAGCGATTTTCCGACTCCGGTTCCTGCCTGCACGACAGCGATGGCACGGCGCGGTTCCGGCTCGTCTTCATCGATTTTTCCGAGCTGGGCCTGGCTCAGCGTTTGCGCGATCTGGGCCGCCATTTTTCGCTGCCCATCACGACTGCGAAATCCCGGCATGGCCCCGACCACGGCATCAAAGGAATTCAGGGCCTCTTCAGCCCACTTTTTTTCATGCATTTCAGCGTTTTTTGAGACGCAAAGACGCTGTGCTTTGGCGTTTTATAAGTATTCGTACAGAGATATGTATCAAATAAGATTGAATTTCTTATGTGATACGGCATACAAAACAGTGGTTTTTGTATGCTCTACGGTTGTATCCGGTGAGCAGTTCCAATGAAACTTTTCCACCACTTGTATGTGACTTGTTCATTGTAGTTGTGGATTCTGTCCATGATAGTTACCAAGAAACTTATCCACAGAGCTATCCGAGAATTGACCTGTACATATCATGGGGGCAACCATGTATGCATGCATGTGGATATGGTTGTTAAATTTTTATGAATAAAAAACTTTTTCTAGATTTCGTTGTGGCAGGCATTTTTCAGGATCTGCATAGTTTTCAAGCGCTGTGAGTAAGTTTGTTCAAGGTTTGTATCGCTCTTGCAGGGTATGAATTTCTCGATTTATCCACAGGTTTGGCGGATCTGCTGCTGAAGGTCTTCAGGCTCTGAATTTTCCACTGATGACGGTCACGCCAGGGGTTTGTATGCCAGAGCGGCCATTTCTGTTGAAATCCGGGATGCGGAGGAGGGAGAGGCGCAATCTATCCACTGCGTGGATAACTTCAATGCTCTACTTTTGATAGTAGATATCCAATGGTTATCAAAGGATTGATCGTGTTTTCTGAGGAATTCGGAGATAAGGCATGGCCTTGGCTTCGGTCACGATTTCTAGATACTTTTAATACTCATGTATGAAAAAGTACATGAGAAATGCCTGTTTTTTGAGCAAATTGCAGAAGGTATGCGTGATTTGCCTGAAAAACGGGCAATGCAGCCTGTCTGAAGGCTGATTTCCTGGTGTCAGGCCATCAGCGGGGCCTGGCCTGCTCTGCGGCCCCGTTCCAGTCCGAGCCCGGTCTTACCAAACCGTAATGCGTGTGTCATCCACGCAGCTGGGGGCTGTTCCTAGCATGCTGGCATCACTGCAAGTGAGGCCGCGGACCAGCTCATCACTTGCCAGTCATGGAAAAGGGTGAACGATGAACAAAAGCCTTGTGGGACTGCCGGGAGCGGCACATTTAGCAAACTGGACTTGGGCAAGACTGCCGGTGGTGGCTGCGGCCATTGCCGTGGCGGGTCTGTTGGGTGGCTGTGATGCCTCCAAGGCCACCGAGGAAGCGAAGAAGCCGCTTGCGCAACTGCCCAAAGGCTTTATTCAGGTCAAGCCAGAATCCGTGAAGATGCTGGAGATCGCGCCCGTGGCCGATCCGCAAGGGGTTCAGATGGCCTGGGCTCCTGCGCATGTGGCGTTTGTCGAGGATCGTGTGGCTTCGGTCGCAGTGCCGTTATCGGCGCGCGTCGTGGCTGTCAATGCGCATGTGGGCGATATGGTCAAGGCCGGTGATTTGCTGGCGACGCTGGTCAGCCCCGATGCACTGCGCACCCGCTATGACGTGGCAGCGGCCAAGACCGCACACGACGTGGCTGTGGTGGAGGCCCAGCGCCAGCAGACCATGGTGGACAAGGGCGTGGGTGTGGAGGTCGACCTGCGTGCCGCGCAGGCCAAGCTGCGTGAAACCTCGCAGGAGCTTGGCCGTGCACAGGGCACGGCAGCGCTGCTGGGCTCCGGTGGCGGCGATCGTATCGAGCTGCGCGCACCGCGCGCCGGCATCGTGGCCGAGCGCAAGGCCGTGGTGGGTACTGCTGCCGAGCCGGGAGCGGCACTGTTCATGATTGGCGACCCCCAGGCCATGAATGTGGTCGCAGAGGTATTCGAGTCCGATCTGCCCGGCATTCGTCTGGGCAGTTCCGTACAGGTCGAGGTACCGCAGCTGCCCAAGCCGATCAAGGGCACGGTCCGTCATCTGGGGGCCACCCTGGACAAGGAGTCGCGCCGCGCTGCCGTGGTGGTGGAGCTGAGCGAACAGAACCCGGTGCTGCGTCCCGGCATGCAGGCCAAGGTGGGCGTGCAGTTGTCGAATCTGCAGGAGATGCTGATTCCCGTCACTGCCGTGCTCATCAAGGATGAGAGCCGCAGCGTGGTCTATGTGCAGCATGAGAACAACCAGTTCGAGGCGCGCGTAGTGACGCTGGGGCGTCCATCGCGCGGCATGGTGCCGGTGATCAGCGGCCTCAAGGTCGGTGAGAAGATCGTGGTGCGTGGTGGTCTGCTGCTCGACGGCGCGGCCAGTCAGCTGCTGTAGCCCGGCAGGAGTCTGAACCATGCTGCGTTCATTTATTGCATTTGTCGTCCATCGCCGACTGCTGGCGCTGTGCGCCACGCTGGCGATTGCCATCTATGGCGTCTACGCCTATCTGCAGACAGCCATCGAAGCCTATCCTGACGTGACCAATGTCCAGGTCGGCGTGATCACCCAGGCACCTGGCCTGGCTCCTGAGGAAGTGGAGCGCCAGATCACCCAGCCGCTGGAGCGTGAGCTCAACGGCACGCCGGGTCTGATATCGCTGCGCTCGGAGAGCTATTTCGGTCTCTCCATGATCAACCTGGTCTTCAACGACGACGCGAAAAGTTTCACCGCGCGCGCCGAGGTTTCGCAGCGTCTGCCGCAGGCAGATCTGCCCAGCGGCATGACGCCTGAGATGGCGCCCGACTACACCCCGCTGGGCAAGATTTTCTACTATCGCCTGCAAAGCGACAGGCACACCCTGGCGCAGCTGCGCACCGAGCAGGAATGGCATGTGGTGCGCGTGCTCAAGCAGGTGCAGGGCGTGGCCGACGTGGTGAGCATTGGCGGTTTCGTCAAGGAGTTCCACGTTGAAGTGGACCCCGAGAAGCTCTACAGCCTGGGCCTGTCGCTGGACGATGTGAGCGATGCGCTGTCCAAGTCCAACCGCAACGTTGGCGGTGGCCTGATGCGCCGCGGCGAGCAGTCCTTCATCATTCGCGGTATCGGCCTGTTGCGCAATCCGCAGGAGATTCAGGATGTGGTCGTTGCCATGCGTGGCAAGGCTCCTGTGACCATCGGTGACGTGGCGCGTGTCGCGCAGTCGCATACGCCGCGTCAGGGCTCGGTGGGCATGGACGAGCAGAACGATGTGGTGCAGGGCATTGTGCTGCTCAAGCGCGGCGCCAACCCCTCCATCGTGCTCGATGACATTCATGCCAAGGTCGATGAGCTCAACAGTGGCGGCCTGCCTGAAGGCATGCACATGGTCACCAACTATGACCGCTCCGATCTGGTGGGCCATACGCTCAAGACCGTGCAGCACAACCTGCTGTTCGGGGCCACGCTGATCGTGGCCGTGCTGTGGCTGTTCCTGCGCAGCCTGCGTGGCTCGCTGATCGTGGCCACCGTGATTCCGCTGTCGCTGCTGGTGGCCTTCATCGGCCTGCACTGGCTGGGCATGCCCGCCAACCTGATCTCCATGGGAGCCATCGACTTCGGCATCATGGTGGACGGTGCCGTGGTGCTGGCCGAGAACATCATCCGCAATGCACGCCAGCGCAAGCCGCAGACGGCCAATGACATGCGCCACATCATTGTGGATTCGGCCGTTGCCGTGGCTAAGCCCACGCTGTTCGCCATGGCCATCGTGATTGCGGCGCTGATTCCCGTGTTCTCGCTGCAGAGCATCGAAGGCCGCATCTTCCGCCCGCTGGCCATGACCTACAGCTTTGCCCTGCTGGGTGCGCTGGTGTTCGCCATGGGTCTGGTGCCTGCGCTGTGCGCCCTGATGCTCAAGCCCAAGCATGTGATGGTGGAAGAGCCCAAGATCTTCGACCGCGCGCACCACGGCTACCAGCACTGGATCGCCAAGGTGCTGGGCGCAGCCAAGCGTCGCACGGCCGTGATTGCCGTGTTTGTGAGCGTGCTGGTGGTGGCCGGGGTTTCGGTCAAATGGCTGGGCACCGAGTTCCTGCCCGAGCTCGATGAGGGCGATGCCTATGTGCTGGTGCAGATGCCGGCTTCCATCTCGCTGGAAAAAGGCCAGGAAGTGCTGCGCGATGTGCGTCTGCGTCTGAAGGTGTTCCCAGAGGTGATTACCGTCACCACGGAGCAGGGACGCCCCGAATCGGGCACCGACAACGAGACGCTCAATCTGGCCAAGGTGCTGGTGCGCCTCAAGCCCCATGGCGAATGGCGCAAGGGCCTGACCAAGCCCGCGCTGATCGAGGAAATGCGTGCGACGCTGGGCGAGATTCCCGGCGTGGCCTTCAACTTTGCACAGCCCATTCGCGACAGCGTGGAAGAGTCCACCTCAGGCGCGCGCGGCCAGGTCGTGCTCAAGCTGTTCGGCCCCGATATTCCCACCCTGCGCGGCATTCTTCAGCAGACCAAATCGCTGGTGAAGGACATCAATGGCGTGGTCGATCTGGATCTGTACCGCGATGCCCCGGCACCCCAGGTGCATGTGCAGTTCGACCGCCAGGCGCTGGCGCGCCAGGGCATTGCCATGGAGGATGCGCAAAAGACGCTGGAAGTGGCCCTGGCCGGCAATGTGGCCACCACTTTGTGGGAGGGCGAGTTCCCCGTGCCGGTGCGCGTGCGCCTGCCCTATGTGGACCGCATGGACGAGGAGCGCATTCGCAACATCGCCATACCGCTGCCCGATGGTGGCTCGGTCCCTCTGGGCTCGGTCGGTACGGTCAGCATGAAGGTCGGCAACTCCTCCATCTTCCGCGAAGGCAATGCGCGCTACATGGCGCTCAAATTCAACGTGGAAGGCCGCGACATCGGCTCGGTGGTGAAGGACACGCTGGCCACCTTCAAGCAGAACGTGAAACTGCCTGAGGGCTACCAGGCCGTCTGGGGCGGCGAGTGGGAGAACCAGCAGCGTGCGGCTGCACGCCTGAAGGTGGTGGTGCCGCTGTCTCTGGTCATCGTCTACGCCCTGCTGTTTGGCGCGCTGGGCCAGGCCCGCAGCGCCGGCATCATCTTGCTGTGTGCGCCGTTCGCCATGGTGGGCGGCATCGCAGCTTTGCATCTGGCACACATCGAGCTGTCCATCAGCGCGGCTATCGGCTTTATCGCCTTGCTGGGGCAGGTGGCCCTGGCGGGCTTGCTGGTGGTCTCTGCGGTCGAGGATTTGCGCCGTCAGGGCATGCCCTTGATGCAGGCGCTGATCGAAGGTACAGCCGAGCGCATGCGCTCCATCATTTTGGTGGCGTTGCTGGCGCTGCTGGGCCTGCTGCCCATGGCTCTGTCTACCGGCGTGGGTAGCGAAACCCAGCGCCCCTTTGCCTCGGTCATCGTCGGCGGCATGGTGGTGCTGCCACTGGTGGCACTGGTGCTGCTGCCCGTGCTGTATGCCTTGCTGGGCCCCAAGAACATGTTGACGCAGGAAGAACGTGATGAAAGCGCTCAAGATGAATAAGTGGCACTCCCTGGCCATGGCCGCTGCGATGTGCTGCGCTGCTTTCAGCGGCATAGGCCATGCTGCCGAAACTATGGATGCAGCCGTACAGAGCAATGCTGCAGCAGGCCGTATGGCGGCCCCTGCACAGCCTGTGACCCTGCAGGAATATCTGCGCATCGTCGTGCAGAACCAGCCCAATCTGGCGGCTGATCGCATGCAGCTGGATCTGGCAAAGGCAGACAGCAAAACGGCTGCCACCATACCCAATCCCGCCATGCACTACTCCAGCAAGCGCGGAGAAAAGGAATGGGGTGTGGAGCAGGCCATCCCCATCTTCGGCCAGCGTGGCATGCGCATCGAGAACGCCAGGCTGGGCGAGAAGGCCGCCACGGCCAATGCCGATGTTGCAGTCGCCGTCACCATGAGCGATGCAGCCCATGCCTTCAACGAGCTGCTGGTGGCACAGCAGCGCTATCAGGTGTGGTTGGCTGCCCGTGATGAGCTGGAGAAGGCTGGCAACATCGTCAAGGGCCAGATCGAAGCAGGCACGCGCAGCCGCTACGACGGCGCCCGCCTTAACCTGCAACAGGCCCAGATGAGCATGCAGGTCAGCAAGGCTCAGGCCGCCTTGCGGGATGCCGCATCGCGCGTGGCCAGCATTGCGGCCTTGCCGCAATGGCAGGTGCGTGTGGAAGGCAGCCTGCAGGCCACTGACATTCGCAAGGCAGCCAGCTACGAGCAGCTGTGGAACCAGGCGCAGACCCAGCTGCCGAGCCTGCGTGCCGCGCAGGCCGAGCTCGACAGGTCGCGCCAGAAAATCAAGCTGGAGCAGCGTGAAGCATTGCCCACGCCATCCTTTGGTCTGGCCCGCATCCGCAACAGCGTGGATGGCAGCTTCAACCAGGTGGGCGTGAGCGTGGAGATTCCGCTTTTCGACCGTCGCCAGGGCCCTATCGAGCGCGCCAAGGTGGAGGCCGATCAGGCCGAGCTGCGCCGTGATGCGGTCGTGCTTGCCGCTCAGTCCGAATTGCAGCGTGCCCTGCAGCAGCTGTCGCTGCGCCGAACGGCCGTGCGCGACTACGAGAAGGAAGGGCTGGCGCAGATTGCACCGCTGCACCAGATGGCACAAGACGCGTACAAACTGGGCAAGGGCACGATTCTGGAGCTGATCGATGCGCTGGGCTCGATTACCGAGCACAGGCTGGAGCACCTGGAGCTGGTCAAGGACATGCTGGATGCCGAGTGGGAAGTGCGTCAGGCCAGCGGTGATCTGCCACAGGTGCAGCCTTGAGCGAGGCGAGGGAGATGGCACAAACCCCTGTACCACCTCCTGATGCCGCTGCATCTCCGGCTGCGAAGGTGGAGGCAACGGCTTATAGTGTCTGTCCACCAACGGCCAGAGACAGACTCAGCATGTACCGCTACCTCATCATCGAAGACGATGCGCTCAACGCGCGTTACATCGCTGAAGGGTTGCGCCAGCAAGGCGCGCATGTCAGCGTCTGCGGTGACGGCGTGCAAGGCATTGCACAGGCCGTTGGCGAGAACTGGGATGTCATCATCCTCGACCGCATGTTGCCCAATGGCTTTGACGGGCTGCAGATTCTGCAGACACTGCGCTCCATGGGCAAGCAGACGCCGGTGCTGGTGCTCAGCGCCTTGTCTGCCACGGATGAGAGAGTGCGCGGGCTCAAGGCCGGCTGCGATGACTATCTGACCAAGCCCTTTGCATTTTCCGAGCTGTCGGCAAGGCTCGAAGCCTTGGTGCGCCGCGCCCAGATCCCGGCTCCCACGCGCGAGATGCAGGTGGCCGATCTGCGCGTCAACCTGATTTCGCGCAGTGCCGAGCGCGCCGGCCAGCCGCTTTCGCTGCAGCCGCGCGAGTTCCGCCTGCTGGCGTTTCTCATGCAGCACGCGCACCAGATCGTCACGCGCACCATGCTGCTGGAGTCGGTCTGGGATTACCGCTTCGATCCGCAGACCAATGTGATCGACGTGCACATCAGCCGCCTGCGCAGCAAGGTGGACAAAGGCTTTGCCACGCCTCTCATCCATACCGTGCGCGGTGTGGGCTACAGCCTTTCGGACCAGCCGCAAGACCTGCCCGAGGTGGTCTGATGCTGCGCTCCAGACCCTGGAGTTCGCTGGCCTTCAGACTGGCGCTGAGCTATGGCGGCCTCCTGGTTCTGACCATGGCGATTGTGCTGGCCGTCTTCTATGTCCAGACCGTCGGCGTGGTGCGGGTGAGGCTCGACAAGCAGGCTGAAAACCATGTGCGCAGACTGACCGAGCACTCGGCCAAATACGGCCCCGGAGCGCTGGAAAGCGAGATACTGCAGACCATTCGTGACGGTGTGAATACCGACACGGAAATCCTCATTCTCATGAACCCGCAAGGCGAGACCATTGTCAGCAATGCCGAGGTCTACCCTCCGCGCAAGCTCAGCATCATGGGCGTGCGCGAGCTGACCGTGAAGCGCAACGGGCGGCTGATGGTGGGCCGGGTTGCCGTGGTCGAAATGCCCAATGGCAATCTGCTGGCCGTAGGCAGCGACATGCAGTTGCAGCGCGACATGGAGGAGCTGTTCGGTCAGGCCAGCTTGCTGGCGGCCGTCGCGGCCTGCATCATGGCCCTGATAGGTGCCATGGTCTTCAGGCGTGTGGTGGATGAGCGCGCGGCCGCCATTCGCAACACCATGTCGCGCGTTGCGGCGGGCGATTTGCGCCAGCGCATTCCGGTCGATCAGCGCGGTGATGAATTCACGCTGCTCAACCGTGATATCAACACCATGCTCGACCGGCTTGAGCAGTTGATGGAAGGCATACGCCATGTCTCCAACAGCATTGCGCACAACCTCAGAACGCCGCTGACGCGCATATTGCTGCGCCTGCGCAACGCACAGCAGGCCAGCCCCGAAATGCAGTCCGCCACGCTGGCGCTGGTGGCCGAAGAAGTCGCTGAACTCGGTGTGGTGTTCGAGAAGCTTTTGCAGATTGCCGAAGTGGAAAGCGGAGCCAGTCGCAAGAGCTTTGCGCCGGTTGACCTGCAGGCCTTGCTGGTTGATGTGGTGGACTTCTACGAGCCGCTGGTGGAAGACGCCGGCGGTATTCTCAGGCTGGATGTGCAGCAAGGTGTGCAGGCCCTGGGCGATGGCGACCTGCTGGCCAGCGCCGTCTCCAATCTTGTCGATAATGCTATCAAATACGGAGCATCATCTGACGATATTCATGGCGCTGACGTGCTGCTGCGTGCGGCCCCAGCGCAGGAGCAGGGCAGCGATGGAGCATGGGGGGTGGAGATCACCGTGCAGGACCAGGGACCGGGCGCAGATCCTCAGAGTCTGGAGAAGATGACCACCCGTTTCTATCGCGCAGAATCGGATCGCCCAGGCTACGGACTGGGCCTTGCCAGCGTGCTGGCCATTGTCCAGCTGCATGGCGGAAAGCTCAGTTTTCATAACGCCAATCCAGGCCTGGTGGCGCGTATCTGGCTGCCTGCCGTGGCCGATGTCTGAAGCGCTGCCCAGAAGCTTTCAGATCTGCGAAAGCGCCTTGTTGCCGTAGGCACAGAAGCCCGGTTTGGGCCCCTTCTTGGGATGCAATCTGCAGGTTTCCGGGCGCTTTTCATAGACCGTGCAACGGCGCGTGTTCTTGTCCAGAAAATTGCAGTCTCCACCCGCCCGGCGGGCCATGGTGAAGATCTCGTGCTTGGGGTTGAAGTGGTCGATCAGGCGCATCTTCAGCAGCCGCTTGGCGATCAGCTTGGGCTCGATGTTCTCGACCTCGAACGGGTCCACCAGCTCCAGGCGCACCAGATCCGGCAGGCGTACCTCCAGCGGCATGGTGCAGCAATTGGCCGCGCAGCTTTCACACATGCCGGCCTTGTATTTGCTCCAGGTTTCCAGGCGGTCGACGTCAACAATGCGGATGGAGGATTTCATTTCGGGTGGGGCACTTCTGGCAGAAGCGCGATGCTGCCATGAGATGTCGATGTCTGCCTTGCACCATTGCTATGAGCAGACCCGGTTCATGGGATTGAGCCGGCTGCGCAGCAGCCTAAACTGCACGGGCATACCACCATCCACGGGAGAACGATTTTGGCAAGCCAACCCACGCTTTACTACGCAGCTGGCACCTGCGCGCAGGCCGTACTGATTGCGCTTTATGAGGCCGATGCCCAGTTCACGCTCAAGACGCTGAGCTTTGCCGACAACGAGCAGCGCAGCCCCGAATACCTGAGCATCAATCCCAAGGGCAGGGTGCCCGCGCTGGCCACGGAACGCGGCGTGCTGACCGAGACTCCCGCGCTGCTGCTGTATGTGGCGCAGACCCATCCGCAGGCAAGACTGGCGCCGCTCCATGATCCCTTCGCGCTGGCGCAGATGCAGGAGTTCAATGCCTATCTGGCATCGACCGCGCACATCGCCCACGCCCACCGTCCGCGCGCCTCGCGCTGGGCCGACGACGAGGCCGCCCAGGCCGCCATGCGCGCCAAGGTGCCGCAGAACATGCGCGAATGCTTTGCCGTGATCGAGCAGCACTACCTGGGTGACAAGACCTGGGTCATGGGCGAGCAGTTCACCGTGGCCGACGGCTATCTCTACACCGTGGCGGGCTGGCTCAAGGGCGACGGCGTGGACATCGCCGAGTTCCCGCGCGTGGCAGCCCATTTCGAGCGCGTGAAGGCCAGGGCTGCGGTGCAGAGGCTGAAGTAAAAAAGGTCCTGTGAGCCGCGAACGCCACGCCTTCAGAAACCAGCCAGAAGCATTCATGCTTCTGGCCTTCATGGCACAAGGCAGCTCGTTCGCAAAGAATTGTGGCTGAGCCCCCCGCAGAATGCGGGTCGGCTCGCACTTTTTAGGTCGGATTGCTGGCTGTCTGTTCCTTTAACCAACCGTCGTGCAGCCATTTCTCAGTTTTGCGATGGCCGGGGAACGTGATCCACACAATGTCACGCTCGAATACCATGGGCTTTTCATCGGCTCCGACGATGACCCAGAACCAGCGGCCGTCAGCTTGGTTACGCGCCTTCATTTTCATGCCGGTGAGTGTCACTGTTTCGCCACGGCCATTGCGCACGATACGGATGGGCTCGTCGTGTGGCTTGATCCAACTAATCTTCATGCGCGGGATCAGATCGGGTGCAGTCTCGCGCAGAAAGTCACGGGCGACCTGCTCGCTGCGTTCGCTCGACGGCAGGGGCTTGCCCACTAAATCCAGGGTCATGTTGGCAAAACCCTTGAGCGTGCCGTCCGCGGCCACGACCGTGCTGAAGTGCTCGCCCTCTAGGCCGGAGTTGCGAGCATCGCGGCGTTCATAGCGCGTCAGAACGGCCTTTTCCTCATCGACTGTCACATTTCGCTGACGGACTTGAGCATGAGTGTCAGGCACGAACTGGGAGATGGTTCTTTGGGATGAGTTCATGGTGGTTTTCTCCGGACCAGATGGGCTCGACTGTGCAAAGGTCACAGCGCAAGCGCCAAGCAACAGCGTTGCAGGCACGACAGCAGTAAGGAAACGAGACATGGATGGACTCCTCAGTAGAAAGGGACATGAAAGCTCAGTTTTTAGGGGGTAGCACCGCGATGGCATCGACCTCCACCAGCACGTCGGGATGGAAAAGTTCGGCTACTCCGATCAAGGCGCTGGCTGGCGGCAGACTTGCATCAATGAACCGGTCGCGCACCTGGCGAATCACGGGTAGCTGATCCGCATGGAAATCCCGCACATAAATGGAGATGCGCGCCAGATTGCGAGCCGTGGCGCCTGCAGCCATCAAGGTGGCATTCAGGTTCTCGAAGGCCAGTACCAACTGCGCCTCCATTCCCGGGGGCACCTTGCCTTCAGTGGTCAGAGGAACATGCCCCGACAGATACATAGTTCTGCCGCCATCGACGATGACTGCCTGGGAAATACCAGGAATCAAGGCGCCAGGGGGATTGACGGAACGAAGCAAGGTGCTGCTAGTGGTCATGTAGTGCGTCTTTTCAATCGGAGTGAATGGGGAAGCCATCGCGCTGGCGGAGCACAGCAGCGCAGTCGACACGACTGCATGAGAGATAAACAACTTCATAGCAAGCTAGCCTCCGAGGAAGAACGGCGCGAAAGCTGTGGCAGTCCATCTACAACGGCTGTGGCAAACAACAACGCGGCGGCAGGGGGGAGCATCAGAGCGAGCCACCCCCAAGGAGCAAGCGCATTTGCCGCCAACGGAGCGAGGCTGGCACCGGCGAACAGTGCAAAGCTGTAGATCGACATGGCCCGCGCACGGCTGGCGGGTACTGCCCGCGATGCCAGCGTGCCGATCAGTCCAGGGATGGCCAGAGCAACTCCGGCCGACAACAAGACACTGGCAACCACCAGTCCACCGAAATGTCCCAGCGCGCCAGCCAGCAGGCCTAGCGCTGCTGTGACCAAACCGGTGCGCGCGGTGGCGACGGTGCCGATGCGGCGAATCAAACTGGCGGTCGCCAGGCTGAGCAGCAAAGGAGGCAATCCAGCCAGACGCAAGGTTTGAAGATCAGTCTCGGCGATCGCCATGGCCTGCACTCCGGCATGGAAGGTGACGAATGCAAACAGCACCGTTAGCGCGGTCAGCCAGACGCCCGCTAGTTTGGAATGCTGGGCGGCGAGTGGTGCGGGCATGGCGTTGCCCTCGGGGGCTTGTGCCCCGGGAGGCAGCACCATCGCCAACCCAATGGACAGCAGCACACTTGCGACTGCGACGACCAGCATGAGGGTCGGCAGGCCCAAGCCTGCGGACTGTGCTGCCAGAAATTGCGCCAATGGAGCCGCCGCCAGGAAAGCGAAGCTCAATAGCGAGATGCCCCATGGGCGCCTAGCAGGAGACAAGACTTCCGCTACGAGTGCCAGAGCGGCGGGTGGAAAAGCCGATGCCACCAGCCCTTGCAGCGCCCGAGCGACCAGCAACATGCCGAAATTGCTCGAGGCAGCCACCGCAACGCTCGCCAGGGCCATTGCACATAGGCTCGCGAGCATGATGCGGCGGCGGCCATGCTGATCCGACAGGCGGCCCAGCAGCAAGAAGCCAAAGGCATAGGCAAAGCCGAACGAGCTACCCGCCCAACTGGCCAGCCCCGGCGTCACTTGCCAGTGATCCGCGAGACCGGTCACCAAAGGCAGCGTCACGTAGAGCTGCCCCACCACAAGCAATGCCGCAGCCATCAAGATCGGCATCAGTAAAAAATCTCGCATATTCATAATATGAACCTTACGTCAGGTGTAGATTGAAGATAAAAAGGAGCGATGAACTCCCTCCTGCACTAGCGGTGCTTGCGAGCCTCATCAATCAGCGACTGCATTCGCTTGATATTGCTCTCCAGGTCACGCTCAAAGTCGTGCAGTTCCCCCAGTTTGCTGCGCGTTGCTATCAGTTGTGCCTCCAAGATTTTCAGCACCTGCTCCTTGCCTTTGATACCGCTGGCATCCTCGAAATACAGGTCGATGACTTGGCCGATCTCATCCAAGGTCAAGCCCAGCTTTTTCAAAGCAGCGATCTTCTCCAGGCGCTGCACGGCTTGTTCGTCGTAGTATCGATACCCCACACCTTCACGCTCTGCCGGGCGCAGCAAGCCAATCCGTTCGTAGTAGTGGATGGTGCGATGGCTGACGTCGGCACGTTGGGCAAGCTCACCGATTTGTAGCAAGTTAGAAGACATTTAATTGAAATCTGACGTTAGGTGTAGATTGGATCTTAGTAAAACAATGGCATGGCGTCAACCTTGCGTAAACGCAGGTAGGAATACCTAGCATCAGGAGTCTGCTATGGCACTAGATGTTGGTTCCCGGACTACTGGATCGTTAAGCCAAGCGTCTGTAGCTGCTCAGCAGTCATCAATTGCAACAGGACGAGCGGCATCAACGGGACATGAAGTACGTCCCAGCAATGAAGGGGCAATGAAAAAGGCTACCAATCGGTAGCCTTTTTTTGCACAAGAGGTCGATATAGCAAAACTCTCAGTAAGAGGATTTTGATAAGTGTCTCAATAGATGCTTCTCAGAATCTCAGCTTATGGGTCTCGCTACAAGCAACATCAAACGTCGATATTCCCCGCCCGCAGCGCGTTGTCTTCGATAAAGTTGCGGCGCGGTTCGACCTCGTCGCCCATGAGCATGGTGAAGACGCGGTCGGCCTCGATGGCGTCGCCGATCTTGACCTGCAGCAGGCTGCGGACGTTGGGGTCCATGGTGGTTTCCCAGAGCTGCTCGGGGTTCATTTCACCCAGACCCTTGTAGCGCTGGCGACCCGTGGTGCGCTCGGCTTCGGAGATCAGCCAGGCCATGGCCTGACGGAAGTCGCCGACCTTTTCGGTCTTGGCCTTCTCGCCTTCGCCGCGTGTGACCTTGGCGCCTTCGTCCAGCAGGCCGACGAAGTTCTGCGCTTCGTCGGACAGGGCGGCGTAGTCATGGCTGCGCACGAACTCCTGGGTCAGGATGGAGCTCTTGATATTGCCGTGGTGATGGCGGCTGATGCGCAGGATGGGGTGCTCGCTGTTAGGGTCGATCTCGGCCGTCACATCGGCTGGTACGCCGGTGGTGGTCAGCTCGCGCAGCTTGGCTTCCAGAATCGGGGCGCACTCCTGGGCTTCCTCGATGGTGTCGAGCTTGATCTGCACGCCATCGGCAATGGCGCGCAGGGCTTCGGCATCCATGAAGTTGGACAGGCGCTCGATGACGGTTTCGGCGGCCAGGTGCATGTTGGCCAGCTTGGCCAGCTCTTCGCCTTCGACGGTGCGCGGGTTGTCGCCGCCGGTGTTCACGCTGGCATGGTTCAGCGCGATTTTGAGCAGGTATTTGTTGAGGGCAGGGCCGTCCTTGAGGTAGAGCTCTTCCTTGCCGTTCTTGACCTTGTACAGCGGCGGCTGGGCGATGTAGATATGGCCGCGCTCGACGAGGTCGGGCATCTGGCGGTAGAAGAAGGTCAGCAGCAGGGTACGGATGTGGGCGCCGTCCACGTCCGCGTCGGTCATGATGATGATGCGGTGGTAGCGCAGCTTGTCGGGGTTGTAGTCGTCGCTGCTGCTCTTGCCCGAGTCTTCGCTGACCTTGCCGATGCCGGTGCCCAGGGCGGTGATCAGGGTGATGATTTCCTGGCTGGACAGCAGCTTTTCGTAGCGGGCTTTTTCCACGTTCAGGATCTTGCCGCGCAGCGGCAGGATGGCCTGGAACTTGCGATCGCGACCCTGCTTGGCGGAGCCGCCGGCGGAGTCACCCTCGACGATGTAGATTTCGCACAGCGCAGGATCTTTTTCCTGGCAATCGGCCAGCTTGCCGGGCAGGCCCATGCCATCCAGCACGCCCTTGCGGCGCGTCATTTCGCGGGCCTTGCGCGCGGCTTCGCGGGCGCGGGCGGCTTCCACAATCTTGTTGCAGAGAATCTTGGCGTCGTTGGGCTTTTCTTCGAGGAACTCGGCGAGCAGCTTGCCGACAATGTCTTCCACGGGCGCACGGACTTCGGAGCTGACCAGCTTGTCCTTGGTCTGGCTGGAGAACTTGGGCTCGGGCACCTTCACGCTGAGCACGCAGCACAGGCCTTCGCGCATGTCGTCGCCGGTGACTTCGACCTTGGCCTTCTTGGCCAGTTCGTGGTCGGCGATGTACTTGCCGATGACGCGGGTCATGGCGGCGCGCAGGCCGGTCAGGTGGGTGCCGCCGTCACGCTGGGGAATGTTGTTGGTGAAACAGAGGACTTGCTCGGCATAGCTGTCGTTCCACTGCATGGCGACTTCGACACCGATCTCGGTGCCTGGGATGCCGCCGTAGGTCTCTGCCGGGCGTGTGCCTTCGGCGTAGAAGGTGGTGGGGTGCAGGACCTTCTTGTTGCCGTTGATGAATTCCACAAAGCCCTTGACGCCGCCGGCGCCCGAGAAGTCGTCTTCCTTGCCGTCGCGTTCGTCCTTCAGGCGAATGCGCACGCCGTTGTTCAGGAAGGACAGTTCGCGCAGGCGCTTGGCCAGGATTTCATAGCGGAACTCGAAGTTCTCCTTGAAGATTTCCTGGTCGGGCAGAAAGTGCACCTTGGTGCCGCGCTTGTCGCTGGGGCCGACCACGCGCATGGGCGAGACTTCGGTGCCGTCCACGACTTCGATCAGGCGGTTTTGCACAAAGCCGCGCGAGAAGTCGATTTCATGGCGCACGCCGTCGCGGCTGACGGTGAGCTTGAGCCAGATGGACAGCGCGTTCACGCAGGACACGCCCACGCCGTGCAGGCCGCCCGAGACCTTGTAGCTGTTCTGGTTGAACTTGCCGCCAGCGTGCAGTTCGGTCAGGGCGATTTCGGCAGCCGAGCGCTTGGGCTCGTGCTTGTCGTCCATCTTCACGCGCGTGGGAATGCCGCGGCCGTTGTCGATCACGGACAGCGAGCCATCGGCGTGGATGGTGACCAGAATGTCGTCGCAGTAGCCGGCCAGCGCTTCGTCGATGGAGTTGTCCACGACCTCGAAGACCAGGTGGTGCAGACCGGTGCCATCAGACGTGTCACCGATGTACATGCCTGGGCGCTTGCGCACGGCTTCCAGGCCTTCCAGGATCTGGATTGCGCCTTCGCCATAGCCGCCTGCATCTGCGGCGCTCTGGGTGTCTGGCTTGTTCTCTTCGGTCATGAAATTACCTTGCTGCTACAAGGTCAGGAGCTGTTGGCGCCTGACCTGCATAACTTTCAAATGAATACTTGCCTGAAATCATTACAGGACGAGCGGTAGCTGCTCCTGTTATTTCAGGCAATGAAATGGCTGGCTGCGTTCGGTCCACTCAGATGCGCATGGGCATCACGACGTACTTGAAGCTTTCGTTCTCGGGGATGGTGACCAGAGCCGAGCTGTTGCCGTCCTGCAGATCGATCTTGACCATGTCCTGGCTCATGTTGGTGAGCACATCGATCAGGTAGGTCACGTTGAAGCCGATCTCGATGGTGTCGCCACCGTAGTCGATGTCGAGCTCGTCCATGGCTTCTTCCTGCTCGGCGTTGTTGGACGCCACGCGCAGCGTGCCGGGCTCGACCGACAGGCGCACGCCCTTGAACTTGTCGCTGGTCATGATGGCCGTGCGCTGCAGCGATGCCAGCAGCGGGGCGCGGCCCAGGGTCACGCTGTTGGTGTGGTTGCGCGGGATGACGCGGTTGTAGTCAGGGAACTTGCCTTCGACCAGCTTGGTCACGAACTCCATGCCGCCAAAGGTGAACTTGGCCTGGTTGTTGGCGAACTGCATCTCGATGACGGGCTGGTTCTCGCCGCTGGCGTCCGACAGCAGGCGCTGCAGCTCCAGCACGGTCTTGCGCGGCAGAATCACTTCCTGCTTGATGGGCACTTCCACATCCAGCGTGGCGCTGGCCCAGGCCAGGCGGTGGCCGTCGGTGGCCACCAGGCTCAGGGTGTTGCCTTCGGCGACGAACAGAATGCCGTTCAGGTAGTAGCGGATGTCCTGCACGGCCATGGCAAAGGAGACCTGGCCCAGCAGGTCCTTGAGCACCTTCTGCGGCACGCTGAAAGCGGGGCCGAAGGCTGCCGACTCCTGCACCAGCGGGAAGTCTTCGGCGGGCAGGGTCTGCAGCGTGAAGCGGCTCTTGCCGCCTTTCAGAATCATCTTGGACTGCTGCGTCTCCAGGCTCACGGTCTGGTCGCCGGGCATGGTCTTCAGGATGTCGATCAGCTTGCGGGCACCGATGGTGGTGGTGAAGTCGCCGGCGTCGCCGCCCAGCTCGGCCGTGGTGCGGATCTGGATTTCCAGATCGCTGGTTGTCAGCTGCAGTGCATTGCCGGTCTTCTTGATCAGCACATTGGCCAGAATGGGCAGCGTGTGGCGGCGCTCGACAATGCCGGCCACCGATTGCAGGACCGCGAGAACTTTGTCTTGTGTGGCTTTCAGGACGATCATGTCAACCTCAGTGATTTAAGTGCGCATATGTTTTGACGCGGCGGCGCCCGCAGGGCGATGCGAACGCTCCCTCATACCGCGTGAATTCCCCATTTTGCCCTGTGTGAGTGACATTCATGGGGGAGTTTTCATCAACCCTTGAGCGTTTGTTCCAGCACATGCAGCTGCTGGTTCAACTCGGTGTTGGTCTGGCGCTCGCCCGCAATCTTGCGTACGGCGTGCAGCACCGTGGTGTGGTCGCGGCCGCCGAACAGCTCGCCGATCTCGGGCAGGCTTTTTTGCGTCAGCTCCTTGGCCAGGTACATGGCAATCTGGCGCGGCCGGGCAATGCTGGCCGGGCGCTTCTTGCTATACATGTCGGCCACCTTGATCTTGTAGTAGTCAGCCACCGTTTTCTGGATGTTTTCCACAGAAATCTGGCGGTTCTGAATACTGAGCAGATCGCGCAGCGCCTCGCGGGCCAGCTGAATCGACACTTCCTTCTGGTTGAAGCGCGAATAGGCCAGGATCTTGCGCAGCGCGCCTTCGAGCTCACGCACGTTGGAGCGCACGTTCTTGGCCACGAAGAAGGCGACTTCCTCGGGCATGTCGGCGTTCTCGGCGCGGGCCTTGTTGATCAGGATCGCCACGCGCATTTCCAGCTCGGGCGGCTCGATGGCCACCGTCAGGCCCGAGTCGAAGCGCGAGACCAGGCGCTCGTGAATATTGGCCAGACCCTTGGGATAGGTGTCGGACGTCATCACGATATGGCTCTTCTTGGCCAGCAGGGCCTCGAAGGCATTGAAGAACTCTTCCTGCGTGCGGTCCTTGTTGGCGAAGAACTGCACATCGTCAATCAGCAGCAGATCGAGCGAGTGGTAGCGCTCCTTGAACTCGTCGAAGGTGCGGCGCTGGTAGGCCTTGACCACATCCGAGACGAACTGCTCGGCGTGGATGTAGAGAATCTTGGCGTCTGGCTTGTCCTTGAGCAGCTGGTTACCCACAGCATGCACCAGGTGAGTCTTACCGAGACCGACACCGCCGTAGATGAACAGCGGGTTGTAGAGGTGGCCGGGCGAGCCTGCCACATGCATGGCGGCCGAGCGCGCCATGCGGTTGGCCGTACCTTCGACCAGCGTCTCGAAGGTGAGAGCCGGGTTCAATCGGGTGCGGAAAACCGGAGCGCTGGCCTCTTCGCTGGTGACCGTAGGCACGGCGACATTGTGCGTCTGCGGTGCAGCCTGTTGTGTCGATGACGGAGGTCGTACATAAGTACGAACAACACTTTCGCGCTGAGCAAGTGCCAACTCAAGAGTGACGGGCTGGCCATAGAGCGACTCCAGCATGGCCGAGATGCGGCCCGCATACTGGGCACGGATCCAGTCCAGCTTGAAGCGGTTGGCCACATAGACGGTGACCTTGGAAAAATCTTCTGCAACGAGTGCCGTCAGCGGCTTGATCCAGGTGTTGAATTGCTGCTCTGGCAGCTCCTGACCCAGTTGCTCAACGCAGACCTGCCACAGGGCCTGGCCTGCATCATTGGTTGGTTCCTCTGTCATTGTCAAAAGTCTAATTGTGGATAGGAGGAACAGTTGCGGGGTTCGTATTGTAGCTTTTACGGAAGTTATCCACAAAATATCAGAAGGCTGTCCCCGACTCCGGTGCGTTATAGGCTGCACATCCTAATAGATTGGCAGCCTGCTGTTTGTAAAGAATCTCTGGGCTCCGAAGGTGCTTGACGGGATACCCCGTGAGTCCTTAGCAAATTCAAGGGTCATTGCATCAAAGGCGCAACGCTGTGATAATCCCCGGTTTCCCTGAATGTGTTCAGGGTGATATGAGCCGGGCGCCTTTTTTGTGCGCGCGCGCCCAGTTGCTTTAGCAGCTGTGGCGGGTGCTTTGTTCCGTTTGTTGCCTTCTGATCCGATGACATGCACGGCATGTGAAAAAATATCGGGTTTGGCGGTGACAGTGTGCGGCGCAAAACCGGAATGGTCGGGCGCGAACATGGCGCCTTGCCGACGCAAATACTGAACCTTCTCAAGGAACCAACATGAAACGTACTTACCAACCTTCCAAGATCCGCCGCGCCCGTACCCACGGTTTCCTGGTCCGCATGAAGACCAAGGGTGGCCGTGCCGTGATCAACGCACGTCGCGCCAAGGGCCGCAAGCGTCTGGCCGTCTAAGGCCGGCGTTGGCTAGCGGTCTGCTCATTCGCTACGCTGAAGGCCTCTGAACGGAGGCTCTCCTATGCAAAGGCTGAAAACGCGTCCGCAATTCCAGGCCACCATGTCCGCGGGCACGATTGCCCGTACCCCGCACTTCGCCCTGCATCGCATGGAGCTGGTGGCCGAGGTTCCCGACATGGTTGCCAACCCCAAGACAGGGCCCGGATCGAACGATCCGCAGGCCCTGTTTGGCGTCGGTGCCGTGCGCAAGCAGGCCTGGCTGGGTGCCATGGTGCCCAAGCGCTGGGCTCGCCGCTCGGTCACGCGCCACACCATCAAGCGCCAGATCTATGCGGTGTCCTCGGATTACGAGGACGCCCTGCTGCGCGCTTCCTATGTGGTGCGCCTGCGCTCGGGGTTTGACCGTAAGCAATTCGTCAGTGCAACTTCTGATCAGCTCAAGGCAGCAGTCCGCAAGGAACTGCAACAGCTTTTTGCGACCGGGGCGCGCCGCCTGACGCAGGCCCGTCAGGCCGCTGAGGCGGAGGTGGATTTGAAGAAAATTTCACCTCAAGCCATTGATGGCAAAGCGCAAGAAGCTACTGATTCAATAGCTAGTCAGCCGGAGAACCAGCCATGATGCAGCGACTGCTCATGGCTATAGTGCGTGGCTACAGGCTGCTGCTCAGTCCCTGGCTGGGCTCGGCCTGTCGCTTCGAGCCGACCTGCTCGGCCTATTCCCTTCAAGCGCTGGAGCAACACGGCGCTGCGGTAGGCTCTTATCTGACGGTGCGCCGGCTGGCGCGTTGTCATCCGTGGTGTGACGGAGGGCATGATCCCGTGCCACAGCAAAAGCCCAGGCTGTTTTCCTTTCTGGACAATGCCTCGGACTCTTCCGCGACCACCCAACCTTCCTCACCTAAGAAGTCTTCATGAACGATATTCGCCGCACCATACTGTGGGTGATATTTGGCTTTTCCATGGTTTTGCTCTGGGACAAGTGGCAAATCCATAACGGCAAAAAGCCCACCTTCTTCCCATCGCCGCAGACGGTCAGCGCGCCTGCTGCGGCTGATGTCAAGCCTGCTGACGTCAGTGTGCCCCAGCCCGCCGCTGCCGCTTCTGCCGGCCACGTGCCCGGTGCTGCCAATGCCGCAGCTCGACCCGCAGCAGCCGTGACGCCCCGTCAGGACGTGATCGTGGGCAGCGATGTCATGCGTCTGACCTTCGACAGCGAAGGCGGCACGCTAAAAGCTTCCGAGCTGCTCAAGTACTCCGACACCACGGATAACAAGAAGCTCATGCAGGTGTTCGAGGAAAACGCCAAGCGTGTGTATCTCGGTCAGACCGGCCTGATCGGCGGCAACTTCCCCACGCACAAGACTCCCATGACCGTGATGCCCGGCGAGCGCGAGCTCAAGGATGGTCAGGACAGCGTGCAAGTGCGATTCGAGTCCGCCGACCAGGGTGGTGTGAAGCTGGTCAAGACCTTCACGCTCAAGCGCGGCTCCTATGCCGTCGATGTGCAGCACGATGTGGTCAACACCGGCTCGACCGCCGTGAACCCCCAGCTGTACATGCAACTGGTGCGCGACGGCAACAAGCCCGAGCATGAGTCCAGCTTCTATTCCACCTTTACCGGTCCTGCTGTCTACACCGAAGCCAAGAAGTACCACAAGGTCGAGTTCAAGGACATCGAAAGCGGCAAGGCCGAGGTCGACAAGGCCTCTCCCAATGGCTTTGTGGCCATGGTGCAGCATTACTTCGCCAGCGCCTGGCTGCTGGCCGACGGCATCCAGCGCGACAACTTCGTGCGCAAGGTGGGCGACAACCTCTATGCCGTGGGCATGATCACGCCCGTGGGCACGGTGGAGCCCGGCCAGACCAAGACCGTGAGCTCGCGCCTGTTCTCCGGTCCTCAGATCGAGCCCATGCTGGAAAAGCTCTCGCCCGGCCTGGAACTGGTCAAGGACTATGGCTGGCTGACGATTCTGGCCAAGCCGCTGTACTGGCTGCTGTCCGAGCTGCACAAGTTCATCGGCAACTGGGGCTGGTCCATCGTGGCCCTGGTGGTGCTGCTGAAGATTGCCTTCTACTGGCTCAACGCCAAGGCTTACTCCTCGATGGCCAAGATGAAGGCCATCAACCCCAAGATTCAGGAAATGCGCGAGCGCCTGAAGGACAAGCCTCAGCAGATGCAGCAGGAGATGATGCGCATCTACCGCGAGGAGAAGGTCAACCCCATGGGCGGCTGTCTGCCCATCGTCATTCAGATCCCTGTCTTCATGGCTCTGTACTGGGTGCTGCAGTCCAGCGTGGAAATTCGCAACGCGCCCTGGATTGGCTGGATTCACGACCTCTCGGTGCCGGATCCCTTCTTCATCCTGCCGCTGCTGATGACTCTGTCCTCGCTGCTGCAGACCGCCCTGAATCCCGCTCCTCCTGACCCCATGCAGGCCAAGATGATGTGGATCATGCCGCTGATGTTCAGCGTGATGTTCTTCTTCTTCCCATCGGGTCTGGTGCTGTACTGGCTGACGAACAACATTCTGTCGATCGCTCAGCAGTGGATCATCAACAAGCGCATGGGCGTGCCGCCTCAGTTCAACCTGCCCAAGTTCGGCAAGGCTGCCGAAGGCAAGTAAGCACGGCGCCAGCGCCAACACGAACGCCACCTGAAAAGGTGGCGTTTTTTTATGCCCGCTTGAACAGGGCGGCGGGCCTGCCTGCTGCCTTGCTTGCCGATATAGGAGCAATATAGAGTCATCTACTCGTTTGAATCTAAAGCTTTTTTCTTTAATGGCACTACATAAACTTGGACATGCATTCATGCCCTAGCGTTATCACTGGGCAGAAGTGGAGATACCTGAACACTCTCGCCTGCGGCTAAAGCTCCGCTGCGGCCAACGTGCCCGCCCACTATCTGTTTGGGTCTCGCGTTTAAGCCAATCAATGTCATAGATTCTCAGAACGGAGACTGGAGTTCTCCGAACAGGCAAGATGCGTTTAGTCCAAGCCCCAGAAAACTAATAGCCCCAAGTGGGCGGCCAGCGCCACACGCGAGACCTGCCAATTGGCCATTGCACCGATATGCTGCTCCTGAACGCTGGCATAGGTCTCCATGGTGTTTAGAACTTCTGTCATGCTGCCCACGCCAGACCGATAGCGGCCTTGCACGATATCCATGGCTTGCTTGGACTGCTCAACGAGCGCTGAGGTGTGTACCAGGTTGGCTTTTTCCGTACACAGGCTGTTGTACTGCGTCAAGACATCCTCCGAAACGCGCAGGCGCACGGTGTCCAACTCGGCCACGTGGGCTGCAGCCTGGGCTTGGGCCTCGCGGATCTGATAGGTCTGCTCAAGCCCCGAGAACAAAGGGATGCTCAGTTGCAGTCCGATGTTCATGTCCTGGCGCTGGCTGTTTGGGCCATGCCCAAAGGTATTTGAGAGCCCGAGATTGCTTGTTAGTGCAATCGATGGCCGAGCCATCGCGCGAGCCTCTTGCGTTGCAGCCAAGGCAGCCTTCGCGCGCGCCTGTGCTGCAATCAGGCTTGGATGTTGGCCGCGCGCAATGCGGATGAGCTCGTCAACTTCAGACATGAAGTCCAATGCGGGAAAAGCAACGATGCGTTCATCGATGTTTATGGCCGTCAGTGCAGGCAACCCCATACGCAGTGCCATTGAGCCCAAAGCACTGGACAGAGCACCCCTCTCACGTGAGACGCGCAAACTGGCCTGGGTATAGGCTGTCTGTGCCCGCAGGCGATCGGACAAGGCTGCCGCGCCGGCTTTGTACTTCTCATCTGCGGCGGCGTAGTTGTCTTTGGCTAGGTCCATGACCTGCTGGGCAGCGGCAAGCCTTTGGTTGCTCGCTCGCGCGGCAAAGTAGAGATGCGCGGCATCGAGAAATGCACGTTGGATGGTCGCGTTTTGATCGGAATTTGCCGCTGCGAGCATTTGGTGTGAAGCCTCCAACGCCGCTTCTCGACGGCCAAAGTCGAAGAGCACCCAACTGAAGCTGAGGTTGCCCGCACGCATCCGGCTATTGTTGCTGGTCGAACCCAAGTCGTCTCCAAAACGGGTTGCCGTGTGGTTTGCCGACTGGCCCACCCGTCCATCCAGACGGGGCAGATATGTGGACTGGCGCTGACCCACCTGGGCTGCCCGCATTTGTGCGGTGGACCTGGCATGGCGGATGGTGGGGTCATGACACAGGATACGGGTGATGGCTTCGTGCAAAGTCAGCGGTTGCGGCGGCATGCCGGCAGGGCAGAAGCCCACTTCCACAGACGAGGAAACCATAGCCGGGGTGGCGACAAGGCTTTCTGTGGCGAAGGCGTCGAAAGCTGGCATGGCGAATGCGGGTTTGAGCAGGGCGGCACCAGCAAAGCAAGCGGCGAGACGTAGCCTGTGCACAGTCAGACTCCCGGTGGGCGCTGCTGCCGCAATGGCCGCACCCGAACATCATTGACCACCCGGCCATGGCCGAGTTCGATGACCCGGTCTGCACAGGCAATCGTTTCCGGACGATGGGCGATCATGATCCGGGTGATATCGAGGGCTTGGATTGCAGTGCTGATCTGCCGCTCGGCCTCCACGTCGAGGTGGCTTGTTGCCTCGTCCAGGAATAGAATTCTGGGCTTCTTGTACAGCGCGCGCGCCAGCAGGATCCGCTGCTTTTGCCCACCGGAAAGCACCGTGCCCATGTCGCCAACCAAGGTGCTGTAACCCATGGGCATGCGCTCGATATCGGCATGTATCCCGGCGATGCGCGCGCACTGCTGCATCCATGGCTTATCAGATTGACAATCGAAGAAGCAAATGTTCTCGGCAAGGCTTCCGGCAAACAGCGCATCGTCCTGCATCACGCAACCGGAGAGCTCACGAAGCGTAGACAGGCTGGCCCCGCTGAGCTCATGGCCTGCGACGCGAATGCTCCCCCGCGCCACTGGTAGCATGCCCAGCAGCACCTTGAGCAAGGTGCTTTTGCCACAGCCCGAAGGCCCGATGATTGCCACCGAATCGCCTTCAGAGATGCTGAAGCTCAGGTCGTCCAGAATCCAGGGCTCCTGGTCCCCATAGCGATAGGCTACCGCCCGCACTTCGATATCCACCCGGCCACTGCATTCGTGGGCAACGAGCGCGTGAGACTCTTCCTCGGGTGGATGCAGCACGATGTCGGCCAATCTCTCGCTGTGCAGTTGCAGCATGCGCAGGTCGAAGAGACGATCGATAAGGCTTCCCACGCGGCTGCCGAACTGGGATTTGTAGGAGTAGAAGGCCATGAACATGCCGACGCTGAAGTGCCCATCCATCACCATGGTGGCCCCCAACCAGACCACCAGCAGGTTCTCGGCGCCGAACAGCACCGCATTGGCTTGCGCGTAGAACAGTTGCAGCTTCTGGGACTTCAGGCCCGCATTGATCTGATCTACGAACAGGCCTAGCCAGACGGATCTGCGCATATCCAGCTTTTGAAACAACTTCAATGCCTGAACACCGCGGACCGATTCAAGGAAGTGGCTTTGCTGGCGAGCGGCATGAACGATCTGCTCTTGCGTGGCGTTGCGCAGCGGGTGGTACCACGACCAGCGGATCAGCCCGTAGAGCACCATGGCACAGAGAACGACCGCCGCCAGCTGGGGGCTGTAGGCCAGCATCAGCACCAGGGTGGATAACGCCATAAGGCCATCCAGAATGACCGAGAGAAAGCTGGCCGTCAGCGTTTGCTGGATCTGATCGACGGACCCAAAGCGGGAGATCACATCGCCCAGGTGGCGCTTCTCGAAGAACTGGCTGGGCAAGCGCAGCATATGGCTGAACACGTTGGTCCGCCATTGCAGGCTGAACAGTGTGCCCATGTGCATCAGCGCCCAGGCCCGGCCGGTGCTGATGAGAACCTGCATTAGCAGCACGACGGAGAACCCCAGAATCAGAGTGGCCAGCAGATGGCGATCGTTGCTGATGATCGCATTGTCTATGGTCCATTGAAGCAGAAACGGGCCGACGAGCGCGACGATCTGCAATGCCACGCCCATCACCAGCACCTGGAGCAGGGATCGGCCCAATCCGCTGATCTTCCCCGTCAAGCCAAGCAACCTGACCCTGGGCTTTTCTTCTTTCTTCTCGAAGTCTGGGTTTGGCCACAACTCCAGAGCCACGCCGGTGAACCTACGCGATAGCTCTTCGAAGCTTACGGGGCGGGCTCCAGTCGACGGATCGTGTATCACCACGCCTCGAGCACTGACGGATTTCAGCGTCACAAAATGGTCAAGGTTCCAATGCAGCACGCAGGGGACTGCCAGGTTCTGAAGCTCATCGAGCTCCAGGCGTACCGCGCGTGTGCCCAGGCGAAGGCCGTGTGCGACCTGAACCACCTGGGCAAGATTCATCCCCTTGAGTGAAATGCTGAAGCGCTGGCGCATCTCCGTCACGTCTACCTTGTAGCCGTGATAGCTCGCGACCATCGCAAGGCAGGCCAGGCCGCATTCAGCGGCCTCTGTCTGCAACATGACCGGCAAATGCTTGCCCCAGCGCAGTGCCAGCGAATCCAAAGAAACCATGGCTACCGCGTCACCCTGCCAGCCATGCTGTACAGCGGCTCAAGCACCCACTCGTAGAGGCGGCGAGACTCCTGAAGAATGTCTGCCTCCAGCAGCATGCCACTCTGAAGCGCTTGCGGCTTGCCGTACGCGGTGACAGCCTGGCTATTTAGCCTGACGCGCAACCGATACAACGGCTCTCGCGCTTCGCCAGCACCCTGGAATACATTGGCCGGGCTGGACAATTCGAAGGGTGAAATGCTGGTGCGAGACACGGAAACTAACTCGCCCCGATAGATCCCAAATTTTTGATAAGGGTAGGCTTGGTAGCGAACATTCACGGGGTCGCCAGGCTGGACAAAGCCCATGGCCCTGCTTGGCACGTAGAGCTCGGCTTCAAGGTCAGAGTCCGTGGGAACGATGAGCAGCAGGGGCAAGCGGGCATCGACGCTATGGCCGACTTCCGCAAGCACCGCGGTTGCCACGCCTGCCTCGGGTGCGGCGATGATGAACACCCGCCGCGCCTCGCTCTCGGTGAGCTCTTGGGCAAGCGCTGAAAGCTGCCGGTCGATTTGTGCCAGTTGATTCTTCTGGCGGCTGTCCAGCCCTGACAGTTCGTTGGTTTGCTCTACCAGCTGTTGCTCCAAGGAGGTGCGCTCGCGCCGCAAGCGCTGAAGCACCTGCATTTGGCCCAATTGTTCCGATTGCCGCTGCTGGAACTGGTCTTGCGAGATATAGCCCTTATCCAGCAACCCCTGGTATCGCTGGATGGCATTGTCAGCCAGCGCCAGTAGGCGCTGTTGGCTCTTGAGCTGCTCTGCCTGCACAGCCAGTTCTTCGCGCAGGCTTGCGATCTTTCTGCTCAAGGTGTGGCGCTCAGCAGCATGCAACTGCCGGGATTTCTCCTGTTCACCAAGCAGTGACTCCCGTTTTTGCGTCAGGTTCTGGCTGATGCTGGCCAGGACCGCGCCAGCATCCTCTCCATACTGCTCGCTGGAAATTTTGTAGAGAACAGCGCCTTTTTCAACCAACTGCCCTTCCTGCACAAGCTTCTCCAGCACGACCCCAGGTTGTTGCGAAACGACCCTGATCTGGCCTGTCGCCGGCAGCAATTGGCCGTGGACCGCCGTCCGCTTGGTGTAAGTGCCAAAAAACAGCACTCCTGCGATCAAGGCTGCGATGGCGATGGAAAGCAACGTCAAGACTGAGAAGGACAAGGGGCGCACCATGACGATGTGGCCAAGCCATCGCACTTCCTTCGCAATGAGAGCCTCACGCCTGAACAGCAGCACCATACAGTCCACCTATTGATTGGGATTATTGATAGCTGCTTCCATCTTGGTAGTTGGTGCCAGATTTATCAGATCCGCCCCACATGCTCCCCACCCAAGTCCCAACGGCCCCGCCTGTTATTGCACCCACGCGTCCGCCCAACCACCGGCCCCCGATCACACCGCCCACTGCGCCGATAGGCCCACCAATGCCGGCGCCAACAGCGCCACCGACCCATCCGCCGATGTGCTGGCCGGCGACTTGCCCGCCCAATGCCCCTGTAACGCCGCCAGCACCGGACCCCAACAGGGCGCGATCATCAGAATCAAGGCCGGCCCCGACCAATTTCAGCTCTACGATAGTAAGATCGCGCATTTTATTTCCTTATAGACTTTATTATTCCGGCTAAAAGAATCTCGGTCACTGCCGAAATAAGAACGAAAGAAACCACTACCGCCGAGATGAGAGGGGGGGACGTGATAGTCAACAGCCAGACTGCGAAGCAAAGCACCATAATTAAAAAAATCAACGAAGCTGATTTCTTGAACATGGTGAGTGGATATATTCCCGGCTGTTCTTGTAAAACGTAGTCCTGCAACTGATCTTCCGAAAACTTCTTTAGTGTCTGCATGAATTTGTTTAATTCGATTATGGACCTCACGAAAAACAGTAAAACGCAAAATGCCAGCGACAGATCTATTCTGGATAGCCATTCCTTGGAAAATGACAGCTTCTCGTTAAATAAAACAAAAATCGATGCCAACCCAAGACTGATGCCCATGCCCGATCCGGATAATTTGAACAGAAAGTTCTCTTTGATTTCGGGTATTTCTCCCATATGATGCCTTTCGTTGATGAAATTTAGAACCATGGCTCCAAGATATCTTGGCGGCACAGTTCCGTGATGAGTGATCGAATCCTGCCTGGCTCAATTTCAGGATGTGCTTCCAAAAGTTCCGACACACTGGTACCCGGTGAATGTGCGATGCGCCGCATCAGCGGCAGCCCGACATCATCAAGCGCAACTCTTGCTCCATTGGCAATGAGATATTCCTCATTCAAGCCATGAAGATTGTTCGTCGCAACACGGAGCTTTTGCTCATCGGACAGAGTTTGGATTGCAGGGTTGCCCAGAATATCTATGGCCAGTGATGAATCCTGACGAAGACCCGAATAAAAATCATCCTGAAATCGACGGTGGTTTTCTGGATTGGAGATGAACTCCGAGAAATACCTGGCCAGTGAATTAATTGTTTCCTCATTCTGGTCCCAGGGGCCAAGAGCCTTGCGAGCGGCAATGAAATGTTGAGACTCCTCAACTGCCCATGACAAATAGTCGATGGCATATGGAGGAAATGTGCCAAAGGCAAGGTGGTAGGTCGCTTCACCCAGAGGCAAGGGGTTATGCCACCACCCTCGGGGTAGATAGAAGACATCGCCTGGCTCCAGCACGAAGTCCATGTAGACCTCCTCCGGTTTTGGATAAGCGTGCTCGTACTCCTTGCTCTGCTGTGTATAGAGAGGGCACTCGAAGGTGGGTCGATACACGAGCCAGCGCTTGCGTCCGAGCAGCTGAATGGCATAGACATCTCGGGTGTCCCAATGAGCGCGAAACGAATCGCGGCTGCCGAATGCTGCATATGCGCTGGACACTACCTGCTGCCCGGAGAAGGCTCCGATTTGCCTAGCCAGTGCATCTACTACCGAATCGCCTTTGATCTGGTTGGCGATCAGCGTTGCACCATTACGCATTAGTTCGTACACAACAGGCTTAATCAGGCGGTGGCGCAGCCTACCTACGTCCAGATAACTCTCGACGTATTTTTCCTTTGGAACGATTCCATCGAATGCAAGCTTGAACGAGTCCGCGAGCACATCACATCGCTCAAAGAGCTGGTTCGCTTGACGCCAAGTAACGCCATGCGTAATACAGCCACCTCTAATCAAGAGAGGCTCTCTTTCGTAGTGCTGCTCAGTGAAATTTTTGTGAGATATTTGGAAATCTATGATCATGCGTTAGCCACGGAAGTTTTCATATTGCACATCTAAGGAAGCTCTGCATAAATCAGAAATCCCCTGCCACATAGCATCAACACAGTCATTCAAGCATCTCGAATCACCGGGAAGTCATTGATTTTCGCTGCCAGACATGAACAACGGGCTTTTAAAAGTTGCTCTATCACGCGTGAATTCTCTTTATGCAGAGGTTTCCTATGGAGTTCGCGATTCAGCTTGCTCTTCCTTTTAACCCTCAAATATTAGGTATACGGTTCTTCGTGTAATAAAAGCCTTTTTCTCCATCGAGAATAAGCACCCAATCCGCATATGGACGGATATCCGTTGTAGAAATCGTCCAAGTACTCACTGACCGTTAGCCGCATCGGAATTGAATGGAATCGCCATAGAGATCCTGCCTACCTATTTTTTGAGGGCATATAAGAAAATTCTTATTTTTAACCTTGAAGCAATAATATTTTCTAAAGGTAAAAGCAAATCAATAGGGAAGCTCTAAATACTCCAGCATTCACCCCCCAATCCCATCCTGACCCGGCAGCCCATCAATGCCCATCAAGCCCTCGCGCAGCGCAATCAAGCCCGATCTGTTTGCCTACGCTGCCCACAAGCACAAAATAGAATCCCTGGGCAACCCGCTGCAGTTCATCGCCCGGCACATCGACTTTGCCCACCTCACGCAGACTATCGACGCCTTGCTGCCCCAGTGGTGACGCCTGCCGGGGCGGACGCCCACCGTATCCCACCGAGGTCATGGTGCGCACCCTGGTCTTGAAGCACTTGTACAAGCTCAGCGATGAGCAGACTGAGTACCAGCTCCTGGATCGCATGAGCTACCAGTGCTTTTGCCTGCTCGAAGGCAGTGCCACCATTCCCGCCGCAACACCATCTGGCACTACCAGCAGCGCCTGGGCGTCGATGGCGTCACGGCCCTGTTCCAGACCGTGGACAGCCAACTGCTGCAGCATGGCTGCATGGCCCGGCGCGGGCAAATCATTGTCGCCTCAACTGAACCGACCGTCGCTATCGACATACCGATGAACAACGTGAGCGTGCCCTCGCCTTGCTGCTCGATGAGCGGCTGACGCCATTGGAGCGCAATGCGTGGATGCTCCTCCGCGCCCGTGTGGGTGAAGACGGCACCAGCGCCCTGCCCAACTACGAACCAATGCGCCCGTTCCTGGCCTGCAAGGCAGGCAATCAGAGAGCAGCGTACGAGTCGGCTTCGCGCACTGTCTGCGTGCTGCGCATGACGCGCTCGGTGGGCGTTGGAAGCTAGCCAGCGTGACTCTGAAACTTGAATACACGCCATTGGCCATCCTCTGCCGGCCGTACCTCCACGCTCATCAGACAGGCTGGGCCATCAATTTCGACCCAGACCCGTGACATGTTCGGGTCGGTTCCTCGCAGCCAGCGACGGAGGCGATTGCCATTGGATTGACGGGGCCATGTGTACATGAACTTGTTCGCACCGCCGCAGAGCTGATGTGCGGCAACGCGCTCCAATTCCATGACGGTCCTGCCAACATATCCATTCTTCAACGTCAGTTCATGAGCCTGCAAATATTCACGCTGATAGAGCAAGTGTAGAAACTCGGAAGCCACGGAAACCGGTGCTTTGGCGTTCCAAGGGGACTTTAGCCAAAGCCAGGAAATAGAAAGACTGAAGGCAATGAGCACAACGGTGGTGATTAAGGTTTTTGTATGCTTCCAGCTAAACATCATCGGATTCCTCGGGCACGGTATGCAGCACTGCGGGTCGCACCAGTAGTTCACCTAAAACGTGGCGGTCCCTAACTCGCTGCACGCAGCAAGGTTGAGGCTGTTCATAGGTGGTGGAGTGAATTCGGCGCAACGGCGGACAGAGACAGAGCGCAGGCTTGTCGGAAGGCGCTTGACCGTTTCGATTTCCCGATCGGGGTTGTCCATCATGGCACGATGCGCGCCGCCATCAAAATAGAAGACGGAAGTCATAGCGGGCAAAACCGGAACATAGAGCGTTGTTTCAAAAATATCCTCGAACGTCACCTGCTCAATCCCTATAACCAAGAGCATGAATGTACAAATTGCGAGTGAAGCAATGGATAACCGGACGGCACTAGCGGCACCACCCTGGGTGAGGTTTTGGTGCTCCAACGGGTTCAAGTTTGGTGGAGTTAATCGGGTCCCTGAACCATCCACCCGGAACCATTCGCTCGATGTAAATACCAAGGGCGTCGGTGCGTCCGGTTGCTAATGCCAGGCCGGGTTGTTATTCAGGGTCAGCTTTTCGTATTTGCCGTGTAGACGGTAGCGGCAACGCCAGACCATCCCACCCGTTGGAAATACCTCCAGATACAGGCCGCGGTCGTCGCTGACGGTGTAGGTCTTGTCCCTGGGCTTGATTGCCTTCAGGGTGGTGTCGGTCAGTGCCGTCTTCTTCCTCTGCATGTCCAAGCAGCGGATGGCTTCCGCCAAAACCGCTACGCGGATATAAACCTGGACATAAATTCAGACGGCTTTCAGTGCTGCTTGAGCAGACTTTGATAAGCAAGAAATCCATTGTTCATGCGGGTTTCAAGGCGATTTGCAGACCTTGATGGAACCAGCTGGAAGTCAGGTTATTTCCCGATGCAGAAGCTGGAGAAGATCACACCCAGCAGGTCGTCGGAGCTGAATTCGCCGGTAATCGAGTTCAGCGACAGCTGGGCCAGGCGCAGCTCTTCGGCCAGCAGGTCCAGATGGGCGGATTGCGCCGCCAACTGCTCGTCGGCCATCTCCAGATGGGCATCCACGGCCTGCAGTGCCTCCACATGGCGGGCGCGGGCCAGGTACAGGCCTTCGGGGGCGGATTGCCAGCCCGCCACTTCCAGCAGCCGCTTGCGCAGCGCATCCAGGCCGTCACCGGTACGGGCAGACAGGGCGATCTGCTCGGCATTCAACTGGGCGGTGTGACGGGCCTGCACATCGGCAGCCGCCATATCGGTCTTGTTCCAGACATGGATGACCGGCACCTGCGCAGGCAGCCTGTCCTGCAGGGTGTGGGCGATATCGGCATCGGCTGCCGCATAGTCGGCCTGTTCCGCGCGGGTCAGGTCGTGCAGGAAGAGCACGGCATCGGCGGCTGCAATCTCGTCCCAGGCGCGTGCAATGCCGATGCGCTCCACCTCGTCATCGCTTTCACGCAGGCCTGCGGTGTCGATCACATGCAGGGGCACGCCCTCGATCTGAATCGTCTGCTGCACCTTGTCGCGCGTGGTTCCGGCAATCGGGGTGACGATGGCCAGCTCGGCCCCTGCCAGCGCGTTGAGCAGCGAGCTTTTGCCCGCATTTGGCTGGCCGGCAATCACCACCTTGATGCCTTCGCGCAGCAGCGCACCCTGGTGGGCGCGTGCCAGCACGGCAGCGACCTGGGCGCGCAGGCGCTCGAGTTGGCCAAAGGCATCGGCCTTCTGCAGAAAGTCGATTTCCTCTTCTGGGAAGTCCAGCGTGGCTTCCACCAGCATGCGCAGATGCACCAGGGCATCGCGCAGCACATGGATTTCCTGCGAAAACGCGCCGGACAGCGAGCGGCTGGCACTGCGCGCGGCCGCTTCGGTGCTGGCATCGATGAGGTCGGCAATCGCCTCGGCCTGGGCCAGGTCGATCTTGTCGTTGAGAAAGGCGCGCTCGGTGAACTCGCCGGGCTGGGCCAGGCGCAGCCCAGTCAGCACCGGCTTGCCATCTTCATTGGCGCTCTGTGCTGCTTCCAGGCAGCGCGCCAGCAGCAGCTGCAGCACCACAGGGCCGCCGTGGGCCTGCAGCTCCAGCACATCCTCGCCCGTGTAGCTGTGCGGGCCGGGAAAGTAGATGGCAAGACCATGGTCAATGGGCGAGCCGTGCGCGTCCCTGAAGGGCAGATAAGTCGCTTCGCGCGGTTTCAGCGCCTTGCCGCAAAGCGTCCGGACCAGCGCAGCAATGCCTTTGCCGGAGACCCGAACAATGCCCACGGCACCACGCCCCGGGGCGGTGGCGATGGCGGCAATCGGGTCGTTGTGGCGGGCAAGCATGGGCGGACTTTCGGTCGAGAAGAGAAGCCGCGAATCATAGCCTTGCGGGTTAAGTCCTTGGAAATCAACGGTGAGCGCTGCTTGGGCAGATATTTAACAGCAGAAGTGCTTCATACAATCGTCACAAATATGTCACGAAAAATGAATATCTCTTCCCTTGCAATGAGACTGGGCTCTCTACTAGCCTGGATATTGCTTTTTTCACCTCCGTTTCTCATTCGCTCATATGGAAAAGAGGTGGGCTACACGTTGTTGGCTGCGCTGTTTTTCTATCCTTTGGCGCTGTCCCGAAAGTCTTTGGCGATCTGTATTCCACTTCTGATTTTTATCGGTGCTGCGAATATTTTTCATGCCCAGTTTCTGGGAAACATGATCGATGAGTTTTCCCTTGCCACGCTGTGGCGCACTGAGGCTCATGAGGCCGCCGAGTTCCTGAGCTTGATCAATCGTCAGATGATTCTTGTCGTGCTGTGCTGGCTGGTGGCAAGTTTCGGATGTGGCTACTTCCTCTTTAAGAACTGCACGGATGGAGCAGTTCCCTTTCAGAAATGGGAGAAAAGAATACTGCTGGGCATAGGATTGCTCTGGACCAGCTTTTTTGCCTTTGGCGTGACTCAGCAGTTCACCGTCAATGACTATGTGCATAAACTGCGTCATATATCTATCCCATGCAAATGGCCAAGGCCGCAGTGCGTTATGGAGATCTGGAAAAAGAGGTTTTCTATCAGCCGACACTGCCTGCCAGGCCAAGTGCATCTCAAGCGAATACCTTGGTGGTGATTATTGGTGAGAGCGCCACCAGCCATCGGTGGTCACTATTGGGCTACCAGGAAGACGATACCAATCAGTCACTGAGGCAGGTTCCCGGTTTGCGTGCCTACAAGGTCATGGCTCATGGCTTCAATACCGCAAAAGCGCTGCCCTATATTTTGACCGGGCAGTCTGCTTTCGACAGCCAGAGAAATGCCTCGCCTTCGTTCCTGGATTTGGCGCGGCATGCTGGCTACAAGACCTTTGTCTTTTCCAACTCCAGATTCAATGACAAGAGCGAGGATATGTACTCGCAGATATTGCGTCGCTCTGCGGATGTCTATGCCAAGGTGGGCAATGGAGCACATGACGAAGTGATGACGACTTGGCTGGAGAAGTCGCTGGCGGATGACGCGTCACATAAGCTGGTGGTTCTTCATACCTATGGCAGTCATCCCGCGATCTCCCAGCGCTACCCTCGTTCCCGCTACGAGGGCGCAGATGCATATGACAACTCGATTCGCTATACCTCGGACCTGCTGGCCGACTGGATTCGCATGGTGGATGAGGCGTCCGACGCGCCCAGCGCGCTGCTTTACGTGTCTGATCATGGCCTTGGCGTTCCTCCCTGTGTGGACAGCCCTCGCCAGGGCAATGATCAGTCAGTGCTGGAAGTGCCACTGGCATATTGGGCGAACGAGGCAATGAGGAGTCTGCAAGGGAGTGAGGAGGTGGCGATCTCTGAAAGTCCTCTGGAACACAGCACGACTTTGGCGCCCGAGATATTGATTGCAGCCCAGGGATACGACGTGCGCGCGGCGATGCCGCATTTGCAGGACAGCCGGAAGCTGCATCTCGATGGCGTGCCTTATGCCGGGCTCTATCGCGACGACGCCTGCACGCCCTGAAGTGCAAGATCTCCATGTGTTATGCATTGTTGGCATAATGTTATGATTTTGTTTGCATTGTTATTGAACAGTCATGGCTGTTTGACCTTAAACGCCGAGCTGCCCCCCCTCTTTTTTTGATAGCACTCGGCCTACAATCCAAAATCCGATTTCATCGTCCGCAGGAGCGCAGGGGCCGGGTTGTGTGCCCATAGAGAGTCCTTACTGCGGATGACTTACTTTGCGAGCTGGAGACCGCTGATGTCCGACACCAAGCCCATTACCTCGATTGATAAACGTGCGTTGCTGCGTCAGGCGGCACTGGAGTATCACGAGTTCCCCAAGCCCGGCAAGGTGGCCATCACGGCAACCAAGCCCATGGCCAATCAGCATGATCTGGCCTTGGCCTACTCGCCCGGCGTGGCTGCGCCCTGCGAGGAAATCGTCAAGGACCCCGCTGCGGCCTTCAAATACACCAGCCGCGGCAATCTGGTGGGCGTGATCTCCAACGGCACGGCAGTGCTGGGCCTGGGCGACATCGGTGCGCTGGCTTCCAAGCCCGTGATGGAGGGCAAGGGCGTGCTGTTCAAGAAGTTCGCCGGCGTCGATGTCTTCGATATCGAGATCGACGAGAAGGACCCGCAAAAGCTGGTCGACGTGATTGCCGCGCTGGAGCCCACCTTCGGTGCCATCAACCTCGAAGACATCAAGGCGCCCGAGTGCTTCTTCGTGGAGCGCGAGCTGCGCAAGCGCATGAACATTCCCGTCTTCCACGACGACCAGCACGGCACGGCCATCACCGTGGCTGCGGCCATGGTCAATGCGCTTAAGGTCGCCGGCAAGAAGATCGAAGAGGTCAAGCTGGTGGCCTCGGGCGCCGGTGCTGCGGCCCTGGCCTGCCTGAACCTGCTGCTGGAAGTGGGCCTGAAGCGCGAGAACGTGTTCGTGACCGACATCGCCGGCGTGGTCTATGAGGGCCGTACCGAGCTGATGGACCCGGACAAGGCGCTGTTTGCCCAGAAGACCGAGCTGCGCACGCTGGGTGAGGTGATCGAGGGCGCCGACGCCTTCCTGGGCCTGTCCGCCGGCAACGTGCTCAAGCAGGACATGGTCAAGAAGATGGCGGCCAGGCCCATCATCTTCGCGCTGGCCAACCCCAACCCGGAAATCATTCCTGAAGATGTGAAGGCGGTGCGCGACGACGCCATCATCGCCACGGGCCGCACGGACTACCCCAACCAGGTCAACAACGTCCTGTGCTTCCCCTACATCTTCCGTGGTGCGCTGGACTGCGGTGCGACCACCATCACCACTTCCATGGAGATCGCCTGCGTGCACGCGATTGCCGCGCTGGCCCAGGCCGAGCAGTCCGAAGAAGTGGCAGCCGCCTATGTGGGCGAGGTGCTGAGCTTCGGCCCCGAGTACCTGATTCCCAAGCCCTTCGATCCGCGCCTGATGCTGGTCGTGGCACCGGCCGTGGCCCAGGCTGCGGCCGAAGCCGGTGTGGCCAAGCGCCCCATCCAGGACATGGATGCCTACCGCGAGCACCTGAAGACCTTTGTCTACGCCTCCGGCACCATGATGAAGCCCATCGTGCATGCCGCCAAGAAGGCCACCAAGAAGCGCGTGGCCTATGCCGAGGGCGAGGAAGAGCGTATCCTGCGCGCGGCTCAGATCGTGGTCGACGAACGCATTGCCCGCCCGACACTGATCGGCCGTCCCACCATCATTGCCCAGCGCATCGAGAAGTTCGGTCTGCGCATGAAGGAGGGTGCCGACTACGACGTGGTCAACGTCGAGCATGACGAGCGCTACCGCGACTTCTGGCAGAGCTATCACCGCATGACGGAGCGCAAGGGCATCACCGCTCCCATCGCCAAGATCGAAATGCGCCGCCGCCTGACGCTGATCGGCTCCATGCTGCTGCACAAGGGCGAGGTCGATGGCCTGATCTGCGGCACCTGGAACAACACCAATGTGCACCTGAACTACATCGATCAGGTCATCGGCAAGCGCAGCGGCGTGACCACCTATGCCTGCATGAACGGCCTGCTGCTGCCCGAGCGCCAGGTGTTCCTGGTCGACACCCACGTCAACTACGACCCCACGGCCGAGCAACTGGCCGAGATCACCATCATGGCTGCCGAGGAAATGATGCGCTTCGGCATCAAGCCCAAGGCTGCGCTGCTGAGCCACTCCAACTTTGGCTCCAGCAACCAGCCCAGCGCCATCAAGATGCGCCAGACCCTGGAGCTGCTGCGCGAGCAGGCTCCATGGCTGGAAGTGGATGGCGAAATGCATGGCGATGTGGCCCTGGACGGCAAGGCCCGCGCCAAGCTCATGCCCAACAGCACGCTGCTGGGTGATGCCAACCTGCTGGTGTCGCCCAATATCGACGCCGCCAACATCAGCTACAACCTGCTCAAGCAGGCTGCCGGCGGCGGCATTGCGGTGGGCCCGGTGCTGCTGGGTGCGGCCAAGCCCGTGCATGTGCTGACTCCCAGCACCACGGTGCGCCGTATCGTGAACATGACGGCGCTGACCGTGGCCGACGCCAACGTCAGCCGTTAATTACGCGGCAAAAACAAAAGCCCGCCGTGCAGGGAGCACGGCGGGCTTTTTTGTGCCTGAGGCGGGGGCCTACCAGGTGCGGCTGACGCCTGCGTCCACCGTGCCAAAGATTTCCACGCTGCCGGAGCCGCTGGAGCTGGAGGAGGCCGGCATGGTGCCGGAGCAGGCCGTCAGCGCCAGCGTGGCGGCTGCTGCGGCCAGGGTGAGCCATTTGCGCATCTGCATTTCCTTGTCCGCATCCATTGCGGCTTGTGGCCCATGGTAGCGGGCCGAAGATCCCCTGTCGTAACAGCTTGTTATGCCTGAGATTGTTATGAAACCAATTCAGGACAAGCATTGACAGCTATCAAATTTGATCAGGTCTCCAGATACAGCCCGGCCAGTCGCTCGCGCGCAGCACCATCCACACCCAGCACCTGGGTCAGATAGCGGTCCACGCTGCCATGCTGGGCGCGCACCACATCGACCGAGGCCATCAGGTAGGACGGCTGCACGCGCCACAGCGCATCCAGAGCCTCTTCGGACAACTGGCCGTACATCTGGGCGGGGCGTCTGAAGTATTGATTGGTCAGCAGATAGTCCTCCATGATCTGCTCCTCGTCCACACCCAGGGCCGTCAGCAGCAGGGCAGCGGCCCAACCCGTGCGGTCCTTGCCGGCCGTGCAGTGAAAGACCAGCGGCGCATCGCTGAGTTGCAGCAGCGCAAGGAACTGTGCAAAACGATCGCCGTACACGTTCACAAAGCTGCGGTAGGTGTCATGCATCAGCTCTTCGGTATCGCGGCTGCTGAGGTGGCGGCCCTGCTCCATCATGGACTGGGCGCGCTGCACTACCGTGGGCTCGACGACCAGTGCATGGCGCTCGATCCTGGGCCAGTCATACGACAGATGCGCGCTTTCGCCTTCGCCGCGAAAGTCCGCGCTGCGGTGTATGCCCAGCGTTTGCAACTGCTCCAGGTCTTGCTGTGTCAGATGCGCCAGATGGGCGGAGCGGTACAGCTTGCCCCATTGCAGGCGGCGGCCGTCCAGGCCCTGATATCCGCCCAGATCACGGAAATTGGAGGCTCCCGAGAGGGAGACTTGGCGCGCCGGGCGCTCCGTCAGCAGGTCGTGGTTCAGTTGCATATCACTGCTTATAGCGGATTGCAAAGACCCGCCCATGTCATCCGTGTTACCCAGGCGCGGCACCGGGAGTGTCGGCCCGAACGCAAAGCGCCGCATGCCCAGGACATGCGGCGCCGAACCTGTACGAAGCGGTTTTGCGACAGTGCCTTCGCACTCAATGGCTGCTCGCGCTGGCGCGCAGCATGTGCTTGAGCAGCTTGCCGGTCGCGGTGCGTGGCAGTGTGTCACGGACTTCGAAGATGCGCGGAATCTTGTAGCGAGCCAGCCTGGTCTCCATGAACTGGCGCAGATCGTCATGGTCCGGCGTCTTGCCGGGCTTCAGGGTCAGCACTGCCACCACGGTTTCGCCCCATTCGGGATGAGGGCGGCCGATGACGGCCACGTCCTGCACATCGTGGTGGGTGCAGAGCACGTCTTCCACTTCCTTGGAGTAGACGTTCTCGCCGCCGGTGACGATCATGTCCTTGAGTCTGTCCACGATGTAGAGATAGCCGTCCTCGTCCACGCGTGCCAGGTCGCCGCTGCGATACCAGCCCTGCTCGTCCAGCACGGCGGCCGTGGCCTCGGGGCTGTCCAGATAGCCTTGCATCATGGCCGCAGAGCGCAGGCAGATCTCGCCCACTTCGCCGGGGCCGCAGAGGCTGCCGTCCTGGCGGCGCACTTCCAGTTCAACGCCGGGTATGGCGCAGCGGCCGATGGAGCCTGCCTTGGCCACGGCCTCTTCGGGGTAGAGCACGGTGCCCAGAGGGCCTGATTCGGTCATGCCATAGACCTGCATGAAGCGGTCGCTGCGATAGGCCTGAGCCAGCTTGCGTGCCATGTCCGCGCCCAGCGGGCCACCGCCGTAGGCCCACAATCGCATGGCGCTGAAGTCGTAGCTGGCCACATCGGGCACCACGGACAGCGGAGCCAGAAAGGCAATCGGTGCGCCAAAGGTGAAGCTGATGCGTTCCTGCGCCAGCGTCTCCAGAAACTCCCTGGGCGCATATTCACGCATCAGCACGGCGGTACCGCCCATGAGCAAGGTGCCCAAGAACCAGTTGTTCAGCGGAGACGAGTGCCAGATGGGCATGGCGATCAGCGTGCGCTCCGTGGGCGACAGCGAGGTGGCTGCCGCTGCGCAGAGCGCTGCATGGAAGACATTGGCATGGCTGTGCAGGCAGCCCTTGGGCTGGCCCGTGGTGCCGGAGGTGTAGAGAATCTCGGCCAGCGCATGTGGCGCAGGTCGGCCATGCTCGTCGCCGCAGGGCGCAGCCTGCGCCAGCAGCTCATCGAAGCAGTCCAGGCCTTCGGCGGCAGAAGCGGTACTCAGCCACTGCATGTCGGCCAGTGGCTGTGGTTCGGCCTCCATAGCGGTGATCAGCGAAGCGCGCGCACCATCCACAAGGCACAGTCGAGCACCCGAGTGGCGCAGTATGTAGCTGACTTCCGGGGCCTGCAGCTTGTGGTTGATGGGCACGACGACCGCGCCCAGCCGCCAGGCACCAAGCAGCGCAAACACGAAGCCCGGGGTGTTGAAGCACAGCAGGCCTACCTTGTCGCCCTGGCGCACGCCTTTCTCACAAAGCACGGAGGCGGCGCGGCGGCCGGCCTGAGCCAGCGCGGCATAGCTCCAGTCCTGACCATCGGCGCGCAGCGCCAGTTTTTCGGGGCGCGTACGTGCCTGCTGGTCGAGCAGGGAAATGAAATTCATCATTGCTGGTGTCCTCCTCAGCCAGTCCAGGCATTGCGCAGCAGGGCGGCTGGGTCGCTGCTGGCGCAGGCAACACCTGCCACCGCGCCCCAGTCCGGGTCGAAGCGGCTGCCGATGAAGGCCGAGGCACTGTCGCTGCCCGCATGCTGCAGCATCAGTGTGGCCTGCACCGTGACGGCCAGGCGCTGGGTGAAGCGGCGAGCCTCGCGCTCCAGCTCCTGCGGGGGCAGGGTGACGGCCTGGCGCAGCTTGTCCACCTGCGCACGCAGCACGGCTTCCTCCGAGCCGACTTCACGCAGATGGTCCAGCAGCAGATGGGCGTCGTCCGGGTTGCGGGCAATGGCGCGCAGCACATCCAGGCACATGACGTTGCCTGACCCCTCCCAGATGGAGTTGACGGGTGCTTCGCGGAACAAGCGCCCCATGGGGCCGGTCTCCACATAGCCGTTGCCGCCGAAGACTTCCATGGCTTCGCCGGTGTAGCCCACGGCACGCTTGCAGTTCCAGAACTTGGCGGCAGGCGTGACGATGCGGCGCCAGGCCTGATCCAGAGGGTCTTCGGAGCCAAAGCGTGCGGCCAGATCCATGGCCAGCCAGGTGGCGGCTTCGGACTCCAATGCCATATCGGCCAGCAGGCCGGTCATCACCGGCTGCTCCACAAGGGGCAGGCCGAAGGCATGGCGGTTGCGCGTGTAGTGCAGGGCCTGCACCAGGGCCTGGCGCATAAAGCCTGCACTGGACAGCGCACAGTCCAGGCGGGTGTAGGTGGCCATTTCGATGATGGTGGAAATGCCCCGGCCTTCCTGGCCTATGAGCACGCCCCAGGCGTTGTCGAACTCCACTTCGCTGCTGCTGTTGGAGCGGTTGCCCACCTTGTCCTTGAGGCGCTGGATATGAATGGCGTTCTTGCTGCCGTCGGGCCGCCAGCGCGGCACGAAAAAGCAGGTGGGGCCGCGCTCCTCGGTCTTGGCCAGTACCAGATGCCCGTCGCACATGGGAGCCGAGAAGAACCACTTGTGGCCGGTGATCAGGTATTCCTCGCCCCAGGAGCCGGTGCTGCCCGATGGGTCCAGGGCCACGGCGCGCGTGGTGTTGCTGCGCACATCGCTGCCGCCCTGGCGCTCCGTCATGCCCATGCCCACGGTGATGGAGCGCTTGCCCTCGACGGGAATGTCGCGCGCGTCGTAGTCGGTGGATTCCAGCAGCGGCCCCAGCGCCGCATTGAGCTGGGGGTTGATGCGCACCAGCGCAATGCTGGCCTTGGTCATGGTGGTCGGGCAGGTCGAGCCGGACTCGATCTGGCTGTGCATGAACAGCGATGCGCCATAGGCCGGCCAGGCCGTCTGCCGCTGGTCGGTGAAGGGCAGGTTGGAGATGCCGTTGCGCCGTGCAATCGTCATCATCTGGTGCCATGCGGGGTGAAAGCGCACCTGGTCGATACGGTCGCCTGTGGGAGAGTGCGTGTGCAGCTCGGGCTCGAAGTGGTTGGCGTCTTGCGCAGCGCGCAGCGTGGCTTCGGCGCCATATTCCGCACCCTGGCGTTGCAGCTCGGGGTCGCGCCACTGTGCGCCGCCGCGTGTCACGGCACGCTGCAGCACCGGGTCGCTGGTGTAGACGTTGTAGTCCTTGAGCTCCGGGACCTGGTTGTGGGGGTGGATGCCAGTCATGATGTCTCTTCCTTGCTATGTGGCCCTGCCCGCAGCAGGGCGCAGGGCTTTGTGATTTCTGGGGCACGCCAGACAGGCGGTTCAGGAGGGCCGCTTCATATTGCAGCTGGTGTCCAGGCTGGATGTCTGTGCGGAAACCGTGCTGACAGGCTTCCATCCCAGGCCTGTTCCTTCCTGGTCATGCACCACCGTCTTGCCGTCCACTTTTTCCCAGCTCAGCACATGGATGGGTTGCTGGGCCTGGTGGTCGCTCTTGCGCATTTCCACGGGGCCGTTGAGGCCTTCGAAGCGCATGCCCGACATCCTGGCCGCCACGGCGGCAGGTTCCACGGACTTGGCCTCGCGCATGGCCTGGGCCAGCATCAGCATGGCGTTGTGGCCCAGGCCGTTGATGAAGTCCTCGTTGAACTGGCGCTTGAAGCCCGGCAGCAGCGGGCTGCTTATCAGCGGCTCAGAGTTGGGGCTGAAGGCGGAGATCAGCTTGACCCGGCCCTGTCCTGCTGCACCCATGGCGCTGGGCACGCCGAAGTTGTTGCCGTTGAGGGTGTAGAAGTCCGTGTTCAGACCCGCTTCGCGCGCAGCCCGCACGATCAGCGCCAGATCGGCACCGAAGTCCGCAGTGATGACGGCATCGGCTCCGGATTGCTTGATCTTGGCGATATAGGGTGAGTAATCCTTGACTTGGCCCAGCGGGTGAAAGTCATCGCCCACGATCTTCAGGTCGGGGCGCTTGGTCGCCAGCATGCTGCGCGCGGCACGCGAGACTTCCTGGCCGTAGGCATAGTTGGGGTTGAGCAGAAAGACCTGCTTCACCTGCTTTTGCCCGGCCAGGTAAGAGGTCAGCGCGGCCACCTTCATGTCCGAATTTGCATCGGTGCGGAAATGCCAGTAGCTGCACTTGGCATTGGTCATCTGCGGTGCCTGGGCCGCATAGTTCAGGTAGATGATTTCCTTGCCGGGGTTGCGGCTGTTGTGCTTTTCGATGGCCTCCTGCAGCGCCAGGCCCACGGCCGAGGAGCTGGCACCCTGCACCACATAGCGGATGTTCTGTCCGATGATGGAGTTGAGCTGGCTCAGCGCCTCCTGTGCGGAGAGGCGGTTGTCGAAGGGCACGACCTCGAACTTCACGGCACCGGCCCAGCTTTGTTCGTTGGCAAGCCTGGCGCTGTACTGGAAGCTCTTGAGCACATTCAGGCCCAATCCCGCCATGGGGCCGCTCATGGCATCCAGCGAGGCAATCTTCACCACCGTGGCCGGCTGCGCGTGAACGAGTGATGCGCAGGCCAGAGCCACTGCTGCCAAGGGCGTGGAAATACGAGGGTGCATGCTTGTCTCCGTCTTCTCATAAGAATTTTTTATTCACCAGGCCGCAATGCACAATGGCATCGAAGTACCTGTCAAAAATTCTAGGAAACCGTGCAAAAAAGGTGTTCGGATTTGGCCAGCATGAAACCACGCACTCGTTCGACCGCGACAGCAGGGCGTCGCCGCCCTTTGCAGTCCCGTGCGCGGCAGACGTTTCAGGCCTTGCAGGACGCCTTTGTTCGGCTTTTGCTTGAGCGCAGTTACGCGCAAATCACCGTGCGCGAGATCGTCCTGGTGGCGGGCACCGGGCTGGGCAGCTTCTACGAGTACTTCTCGGGCAAGGAAGACCTGGCCAAGGTTTGCCTGCATCTGCGCTCCAAGTCACTGCTGCTGGGCATTCGCGGCGTGACCAGCAGCCATGCAGGCCAGCCGCTGATGCAGATTGCCGAGGCGGTGATCGAGTCACAGCTGCAGGCGCACCGTGAGCGGGCAGATGAATGGGGTGCCCACTATCTGCTGGAGCGCCACTACTCCACTTCGGAGGCCTACCGCAAGATGTTCGAGCGCTTTGTCGATGCCTGGGCCGCAGCCATAGAGCAGGCCGTCGATCTGCCCCTGGACTACCCGGTGCGCGATGCTGCACGGGTGAGCCAGTGCATTTTGTACGGCCTGTTCAATCACAGCTATCTGGCCGCCGATGCGCCGCCGGATCTGGACTTGCTGCGCCAGCGCGCCAACACGGCCATATCTGGCTATCTGAGCGCCTTGCGCTGCGCTGCCTGAAATGAAAAAGACCGCCAGCGGCAAGCCGTGGCGGTCTTGGTTGATCATCGCGGCAGGGCTGGCGATCAGCTCACATGCTTGCCCACAATGCCGGCCAGCTCGAACATGCTGATCTGCTCCTTGCCGAACACCGGCTTGAGCTTGGCGTCGGCGTTGATGGCGCGCTTGTCCTTGGCGTCCTGCAGCCCGTTGGCCTTGATGTAGTCCCAGAGCTTCTTGATCACGTCGGGGCGCGAGGTGGGCTCGCTGCCGATCACGGCGGCCAGGTCGGCGCTGGGCTTGAGCGTGGCGCTCACGGTGCGTGGCTTCTTCACCGCAGCGGTCTTGGTCGCTGTCTTGGCCGCCGTCTTGGTCGCCGTCTTCTTGGCTGCCGTGCCTGTCTTCTTGGCGGCAGCCGTTGTGGTCTTGGCCGCCGCTGCGCCAGCCGTCTTGCGTGCCGGGTATTTGCCTTCGCGCTGCTCGAACTCGAAGTTCACTTTGCCCGCAGCACCATCCCAGACCAGGAAGGCCTTGAAGTTGCGGCGCGTGCGGTTGGAGACGAACTTCTCCAGCAGATCGGTCTTGCCGGTCTGCAGCAGCTTGCTCATCTGCTCGCGCTCGATGGGCTGCTGCAGAATGATCTGGCCGCTCTTGAAGTCGCAGCTGGGCGTGGTCTGGGCCAGCGTGGGCACGGCCTTGGAGCAGACATAGTTGGCGCCATGCTCGAAGACGGGCGAGCCGCACTTGGGGCAGGGGCCCAGGCTTTGCTGATGGGCAAAGTCCACGATCTCGCCCGTGTCCTCGGAGTCCTTGTCGTCGCCGAAGTCGAATTCCAGCTTGTAGTTCTTGGCTTCTTCGTCGTGCACGATGGCGACTTCGGCCACAAACGGCCAGCCGGCCTTGGAGCGGAAGCCTTCCAGCGGGCCGATACGGAGATCGCGCAGCAGCTGCTCGGCCTCGGACGTCTCAAAAGTGCGGCCCGCAGGGGACTTGGTGAACGAGAAGCCGCAGCCTTCGCTGGCACCAGTGGCGCCCGTGCAGGCGTAGCGGCGGTAGTTTTCCTTGACCACACCGCCGCAGTTGGGGCAGGGCGTGGAGAGCGTGGCGTAGTCACCGGGGATGGTGTCGCGGTCGTATTCCTTGGCCTTCTTGACCAGCTTCTCGGTCATGGCCTGAATCTGCTGCATGAAGGCTTCGCGCGACAGCTCGCCCTTTTCCATCTGCGACAGCTTGTATTCCCACTCGCCGGTCAGATCGGCGCGGCACAGCTCTTCCACCTGCAGGCCGCGCAGCAGCGTCATCAGCTGGAAGGCCTTGGCCGTGGGAATCATCTCGCGGCCTTCGCGCAGCATGTACTTTTCCGTAATCAGGCCTTCGATGATGGCCGCGCGCGTGGCTGGCGTGCCCAGGCCCTTTTCCTGCATGGCGCTGCGCAGCTCTTCATCGTCGATCTGCTTGCCGGCGCTTTCCATGGCACCCAGCAGCGTGGCTTCGGAGTAGCGCGCGGGTGGCTTGGTCTTCAAGGCCTTCACGTCGGCGTGGTCGGTCTGGGGGCGCTCGCCCGGCTGCACGGCCACCAGCGGTTGACCCTTGTCGCCTTCCTTGGCATCTTCCACCTCGTTGGCGGCTTCCTTGCCGTAGATGGCCAGCCAGCCCGGCTTGACCAGCACCTTGCCCTCGGTCTTGAAGGAATGCTGCTCCACCTTGCTGATGCGCGTGGTGACCTGGTATTCGGCGCTGGGGAAGAACACGGCCATGAAGCGGCGCACCACCAGGTCGTAGAGTTTCTGCTCGGCCTCGGACAGGCCGGAGGGGGCCTGCGTGGTGGGGATGATGGCAAAGTGATCCGACACCTTGCTGTTGTCAAACACCCGCTTGGTGGGGCGGATGTAGTTGTCGTTGATGGCCTGCTGGGCAAAGGGCGCCAGATGGCGCATGCCGCTGGTGGCCAGCATGTCGAAGGTCTGCTTGGCGACCGGCAGATAGTCTTCGGGCAGGGCGCGCGAATCGGTACGCGGATAGGTCAGGGCCTTGTGGCGCTCGTACAGGCTCTGCGCCAGTGCGAGAGTCGTCTTGGCCGAGAAGCCGAACTTGCCGTTGGCTTCGCGCTGCAGGCTGGTCAGGTCGAACAGCAGGGGCGAAGCCTGCGTGGTGGGCTTGCTCTCTTCGGTCACCTGGGCGGGCTTGCCCTGCACGGCGGCGGCAATCGCATCGGCTTCGGCCTTGTTCCACAGGCGGTCGGCGCGGCTCTCGGCGTCTTCGCTCTTCTTCCACTGCGGGTTGAACCACTTGCCCAGATAGCTGCCGGCCTGCGCGTTGAAGCTGCCGTGCACTTCCCAGTAATCGCGGCTGACGAATTTACGGATTTTTTCTTCGCGCTCCACCACCAGGGACAGCGTCGGTGTCTGCACGCGACCCACGGTGGTCAAAAAGAAGCCGCCGTCGCGCGAGTTGAAGGCCGTCATGGCGCGCGTGCCGTTGATGCCCACCAGCCAGTCGGCTTCGGAGCGGCTGCGCGCGGCGCTGGCCAGGCCTTGCATCTGCTGGTCGCTGCGCAGGTTGTTGAAGCCGTCACGAATCGCCTGAGGCGTCATGGACTGCAGCCACAGGCGCTTGACGGGTTTGCCCAGGCCCCCTTTGGCGCCGCCTGCGTATTGCTCGATCAGGCGGAAGATCAGTTCACCCTCGCGGCCCGCGTCACAGGCATTGATGAGTTCGGTCACATCCTTGCGCTTGGCCTGCTTGACCACGGCGTTCAGGCGGGTCTTGGTCTTGTCCACGGGCTTGAGATCAAAGCGCGGGGGAATGACCGGCAGATTGGCAAAACTCCATTTGCCGCGTTTGACGTCGAATTCTTCGGGCGCCTGAATCTCCACCAGGTGGCCGACCGCACTGGTCACCACATAGCTGTCGGATTCGAAATAGTCATCGTGTTTTTCGAACTTGCCTGCCACCGGGGTCAGCGCACGGACGATGTCCTGTGCGACAGAAGGCTTCTCTGCAATCACCAGGGTTTTAGTCATTGTGTGTTCTCGTCGTCATTAACCACCTGAACCCGAATCAAAACTCAGGCTCATACAATTCGCTTCTCATGCGCGCGCATGCGCACATGTGTGCATATTCAAAGTATCAGAGAAAACATGCCCCGCACATCACTGGCCTCTTCAACGGGCCGCCGCATCCAGACCCGGCGCTCCGGCGTTCATGGCAAAGGCGTTTTCGCCGCGCAGGATATTGCGCAAGGCGAAACCATTATTGAGTACGTGGGCGAAGTGATTGACTGGCAGCAGGCGCAGGACCGTCATCCGCATGATCCCAGCCAGCCCAATCACACTTTTTACTTTCAGGTCGACGATGAGCGGGTGATAGATGCCACGCACAAGGGCAACTCCTCGCGCTGGATCAACCACAGCTGCGCGCCCAACTGCTACACCGACGAGATCGACGGTCGCGTCTATATCGTGGCGCTGCGCAATATTGCAGCGGGCGAGGAGCTGAACTATGACTATGGCCTGATGGTGGAGGAGCGCTATACGGCCAAGCTCAAGGCTGAATATGCCTGCTACTGCGGCGCTGCGAACTGCCGCGGCACCATGCTGGCGCCGAAAAGGGGCTGGAAACCGCCGATGCCTGCAAGCATCCCCTGAGGCGCTGCACGCCTTCCCCTTCTCTCTACGCGCTTCGCGCTATGGGAAGGGGACGACGCCCTCGCTGCGGGGCGGTGGGGCCGCCTAGGCCCTTGCTTGGCGTCTCTGGTGTGGGCAGCGTCAGTTTTTGACTTGCGTTGCGCCAGTTTTTAGATTTGGATAGATAAAAATGACTCAGCCGATTCACTGGAATGCCGAAGCCTTGTGGGAAGCCATTGCGCCGCAGCTGCCGGGCTTTACGGTCGAGGTGCTGCTTAGCATCGACTCCAGCAACACCGAACTCATGCGCCGCGCGCGAGACGGGCTGACGGAGCCGGTGCTGTTGATTGCCGAGCAGCAAACCCAGGGCCGAGGCCGCCTGGGCCGCAACTGGGTCAGCGGCGTCGGTGATTCGCTGATGTTCTCGCTGGGCCTGCCGCTGGCACCGCGCGACTGGTCGGGACTGTCATTGGCGGTGGGCGTGAGTGTGGCCGAGAGCCTGCAGCCCCAGCTTCCCGCAGCGGGGGCTGCGCCCAAGATCGGCATCAAGTGGCCCAACGATCTGTGGCTGGAGGGCGACCGCAAGCTGGCCGGCATTCTGATCGAGACCGCCAGCTTTGTCGGCGGCCAGCAACACGATATGACGGCGCCGCGCTATGTGGTGATCGGTATCGGCATCAATGTGCGTCCGCGTCCCGGTGACGGCATGCGCACGGCCCCGGCCTGCCTGCAGGAGCTTGATGCGGCACTGGATGCGCCCACGGCCCTGGCCTGCATATTGCCAAACCTGGTGGCCGAGGTGCAGAGCTTTGCCCGGCATGGCTTTGCTCCGCTGATGCAGCGTTTCGCCCAGCGCGATCTGCTGGCTGGACGCGAAGTGAATCTGAGCGACGGCACGAGCGGCATGGCTCAGGGTGTGGCTGCCGATGGCGGCTTTCTGGTGCGTACCGCGACCGGGCTGCAAGCCGTGACCAGTTCCGAAATCAGCGTGCGTCCGGCAGGCAGCCCGCTGCAGGCTTGAAATGAAGCACCTCCTGAGGCGCTTTGCGCCTTCCTCCTCTCTCTACGCGCTGCGCGCTAGGGCAGAAGGACGCAGCCCTCGCTGCGGGGCGGCGGGGCCGCCCAGGCCCTTGCTCGGCTGCCCGCGAGCGGCTGCAGCCCATGGATAACTGATGTGAGAAACCTATGCTGAGAATCGTTTTCCTGCTCTTGCTGCTGGGCAACGCCGGCTACTACATGTGGAGCCACGGCTATCTGGCCGGCATGGGGCTGGCGCCGGAGTTGCAGTCCGAGCCGCAGCGCCTTCAGGAGCAGATCAGGCCGGATGGCCTGGTGCTGCAGCAGCCCGAAGCGGTGCAAGCTCCGGACGATGAACCTGCAAAGACTGCGGAGCCCGAAGCGCCTGCGGTGGACGACAGTGCGCCGCCCGCCGCTCCCGAAAGCAAGTCGGATGGCAAGTCCGACGCCGCAACCGTCGCGGCCAGGGAAATCAAGGATGCCAAGGACACAAAGGATGCCAAGACCGCCATTAAGGAGCCCGAGGCCTGCTATCAGGCCAACGGCATCGAAGAGGCGCAGGCCGACAGCATTCGCCGTGCGCTGGCGGGCAAGTCCAAGAGCGATTGGGAGCTGGTGGCCAGCCATCAGGGCGGACGCTGGATGGTCTATATGGGCAAGTTCCCAGACGCCGAATTCATGGACCGCAAGCGCGGCGAGCTGCGCCTGATGAATATCGACTTCGACCGCGCCGGCGGCAGCTTCGAGCCCGGTCTGTCGCTGGGGCGTTTTTCGACGGAAGAAGCCGCCCAGCGCCAGCTGGCCACTTTCGCGCGCCAGGGCGTGCGCACCGCGCGCGTGGTGCAGGAGCGTCCCGATGTGACGACCTATGCGCTGCGCCTGCCCAAGGCCACGCCGAGCTTGCGCAACGAAGTGGCGGCACTTGCTGGCAAGAATCTGTTGCCCAAGGCTTTGCAGGCCTGCTCTAAGTAATTTTCGTAGCTGCTATCGCAAGAAAGGCCTGCATTTGCAGGCCTTTTGTATTGGAAAACCAGTTACGACAAGCGTAACCAGCTCCTATTTTTAGTCAAGATGAATATCGGCGACAGCGGCCAGCTTCTTCATCTTGGCCACTTCGCTGGCGATCTGCTTGGTGAAATCGGCGCTCGATGTGCCCGAGGGGTACAGGCCTTGAGCGGCCATGCGCTGCTTGACGGCGGGATCCTTGAGTGCGGCAATGATGGCTTTTTGCACACGTTCCACTTGTGCGGCGGGCGTGTTCTTGGGGGCCACCAGGCCGAACCAGGAAGGCTCGTTCAGATCGGGGTGACCGGCCTGCGCATAGGTCTGCACATCGGGCAGCACGTCCAGGCGTTCATGCCAGGACACGGCCAGGGCGCGCACCTTGCCCGACTTGATATGGGGCAGGGACGAGTTCACCTGATCGAAGTACACGGGAACCTGGTTGCCCAGCACGTCGTTGATGGCCGGAGCCGAGCCACGGTAGGGAATGTGGTGCATTTCGGTGCCCGTGCTCTTGAGGAACTGGGCGCCCCACATATGGCCGATGGTGCCGTTGCCGGGGGTGGCATAGGACACCTTGCCGGGGTTGGCCTTGAGGTAGGCCACAAACTCGGCAAAAGTCTTCACGGGAATCAGCTTGGGGTTGATCACCAGCACGCCGGGGGCCTTGACGATCTCGGTCACACCCACGAAGTCGTTGATTGCGTCGTAAGGCAGCTTCTTGAACACGGCGGGGTTCACGCCATGGGTGGACAGGGTGGCAATGCCGAAAGTCACGCCATCAGTGGCGCGAGCCACTTCGGCCATGCCGATGGAGCCGCCGGCGCCGGCCTTGTTTTCAATCACCACGGCCTGGCCGCCCAGCAGCTTGATCAGCACGTCCTGCATATTGCGGGGCACCATGTCGGTAGGGCCGCCAGCGGGGAAGGGCACGACGATGCGCAGAGGACGCGATGTGTCCTGCGCCATGGTCATGCCGGAGAAAGAAGAAGCGGCTGCGGCAGCAGCGGCGGTGTAGATGAATTGACGTCTTTGCATCAAAAAGCTCCCAGGATCCAGTGATTCCAAATTGTTGTCTTGCAGAGCACAAATAGCGACTCTTCAGACAACCCATGACCGAATTGATTCTAGGGTAAGCGAGAGCTTGCTAAATACGCAGTTTCCGATGCCTGCATCGGGGCAAATGGGCGCAAAGCCAAGCCTGGCGCGGCTTCTCAGCCTTGTCAGGCACCGAATTGGTGCATTTCGAGCTTGCGCTTCACTGCTGTCCGGGCATGGCCTTGAAGCGCACGGTAAACAGTGCCCCCGGCGGGGTATGACCGGGCCTGGCTTCTTGCAGCAGCACCTGCGCTCCATGCTGACGGGCGATTTCCATGACGATGGGCAGGCCCAGACCGGAGCCGTCGGCTTCGGAGCCCAGCGCCCGGTAAAAGGGCTGGAAGATCAGTTCGCGCTCGGCCAGCGGCACGCCGGGGCCGGAGTCCTCGACCTGCAGCAGCAGAATCTGGCCGAAATGATCGGCCTGCACGCGCACGGTGACCACGCCCGGCTGTTCGCTGGTCGATGGCGTGTAGTTGATGGCGTTGTCCACCAGATTGCGCACCAACTCGGCGAGCAAGGTGGCATTGCCGTTGAGCCAGACACCGGGCGTGCTGGCGCTGGCGCCCTCGTAGCCCAGGTCGATGTGCTTGTCCATGGCGCGCGGCAGGCAGTCCTGCACCACGTCGGTGACGATGCGCACGAGGTTGCAGCCTTGCATGGCGGGCACGGCGCTCTCGGCCCGTGCCAGTGCCAGCAGCTGGTTGACCGTATGGGTGGCACGCATGCTGGAGCGGCCGATCTGCGCCAGCGAGCGCTTCAGGTCTTCGGTGTTCGTGCCCTCGCGCTGGGCCAGGTCGGCCTGCATGCGCAGCCCCGCCAGCGGGGTCTTGAGCTGGTGGGCGGCGTCGGCCAGAAAGCGCTTTTGCGTGGCGATGGAGTCATGCAGCCGCTGCAGCAGATCGTTGACCGAATCGACCAGCGGCACCACCTCCAGCGGCACATCTTTGTGGTTGATGGGCGAGAGATCCTCGGGCTTGCGCGCGCGGATGCGCTCTTCCAGCCGGTGCAGCGGCTTGATGCCGCGCGCCAGCGCCAGCCAGACCAGCAAGGCGGCCAGCGGCAGGATGACGAACTGCGGCAGCATCACGCCCTTGATGATTTCCGTGGCCAGCACGCTACGCTTTTCGCGTGTTTCCGCGACCTGCACCAGAGCGTTGGGCTCGCCGGGCAGCGGCATGCGCACCCAGATATAGGCCACGCGCAGGTCAATGCCCTTGTATTCCTCATCGCGCAGCAGCACCGTGCCGGTGGGCGGGTCCTCGTCGACAGCGGGCGGGCGCGGCAGGTCGCGCTCGCCCGCCAGATATTCGCCCCTGGTGCCGCTGACCTGAAAGAACACCGTGTCCGACTCATCGGCGCGCAAGATCTCGCTGGCCGACTGCGGCAGATTGAACTGCACCTTGCCGCGTTGCACGATGACCAGCTGGGCCAGGGCCTGGGCGTTGTACTCCAGCGCGCGGTCGAAGGGCTTGTTGGCCAGACCCTGGGCCACCAGCCAGGTCAGCGCCAGGCTCACGGGCCAGAGCAGCAGCAGCGGCGTGAGCATCCAGTCGAGGATCTCGCCAAAGAGGGATCGCTGCTCACGCTGAAAGATCTTCATGGGTGGGGCGCTATCTCATGCAAGAGGCAGCCAGCGAGGGCCGCCCCGAAGCCAAGGCTGCCGTCCCCCTGGGGGGAAGCGGCGGGGCCGCCTAGGCAAAGCCGCTCAGGGGGGGGTGATTTTTTCCAGGCAGTAACCGAGGCCGCGGACGGTGGCGATGCGGATCGGGCCTTTCTCGATTTTCTTGCGCAGACGGTGGATATAGACCTCGATGGCGTTGTTGCTCACCTCTTCGCCCCATTCGCACAGGCGCTCCACCAGCTGGTCCTTGCTGACCAGACGGCCCGCGCGCTGCAGCAGCACTTCCAGCAGGCCCAGCTCGCGCGCCGACAGCTCCACCATCTTGCCGTCGATGGTGGCGACCCGGCCGGTCTGGTCATAGACCAGCGGGCCGTGCTTGATGGTGGAGCTGGCGCCGCCCATGCCGCGACGCGTGAGGGCGCGCACGCGCGCTTCCAGCTCGGACAGCGCAAACGGCTTGGCCATGTAGTCGTCGGCACCATAGTCCAGGCCCTGTACGCGCTCTTCGATCGAATCGGCGGCCGTGAGAATCAGCACCGGAAGCGCATCGCCGCGCCCACGCAGGCGCTTGAGCACTTCCAGACCGTGTACCTTTGGCAGACCCAGATCGAGAATCAGCAAATCGAATTCGCTGCTGGTCAGCAAGGCGGTATCGGCCTCACTGCCATTGGCCACATGGCTGACAACGGCGCCCGAGCTGCGCAGCGTGCGCAGCAGGCCGTCTGCCAGCACCTGGTCGTCTTCGGCAATCAGTATGCGCATGTGTGTCTCCTGGTTGTTATGTGTGCCTGTTTGCACTTTTGCTGCCATTGTAGGGATGGCTCGTGGCCATTCAGGGCAATTCTCGACAGCCGCTTACAGGCGTCGAATCTCAATAGCCTTCGGCATAGGCTTCCAGGCCCAGCGCGACCACGGTGGCCACATCCGTGCCCACGGCTTCGCGAAATTCGGCCTCTGCCTGGCTTACGGCGTCGTGAAAAGCCTGCAGCCAGGCCAGACCCGCATCGGTGAAGCGCACGCGCCTGGCGCGCGCATCATGCGGGTCGCTCTCGCGCGTGACCAGGCCCCAGGCTTCGCACTGCGTCACCAGATCGGCCATGGCCTGTTTGGTCATGCCGGCCTTGCCGGCCAGATCGGTGAGCCGGTCGCCAGCCAGCGACAGATGGCGCGTGATGTGGATATGGGCCGCCCCCACCTTGTCGCGGGCCGCCAGGTTGGACAGCGCCAGCGGCACCTCCACTGCACGCGCCATGAGCTGCAGCACGCGCGCATCGAAGCGGCGCATGGCATGACCCAGCAAACGGCCCAGATGGGTCTGGCGCCAGGCATCGGCGGGCGGGGTGACGTGGGCGATTTCCGACATGGATAAATAGTAAGGCAAACTGACTAAATATTTAAATAAATTTGCGGTAGCAGCCTCTAAACTACTGTTCAAGCATCCAGCCTGAATACATAAACAGGGCTGGCTACAGACAGTCATTCACCTACTTCGGAGCCTGATATGAACGCCATCGCCAAGACCAACGACGCCAACAGCGAAAAAGCCAAAGCCCTGGCTGCAGCCCTGGCCCAGATCGAAAAGCAGTTCGGCAAGGGCACCATCATGAAGCTCGGTGAAGGTGAAGCCATCGAAGACATTCAGGTCGTCTCCACCGGCTCTCTGGGTCTGGACATCGCGCTGGGCGTAGGCGGTCTGCCGCGCGGCCGCGTGATTGAAATCTACGGCCCCGAATCCTCGGGCAAGACCACGCTGACGCTGCAGGTCATTGCCGAGATGCAAAAGCTGGGCGGCACCTGCGCCTTCATCGACGCCGAGCATGCGCTGGACACCGGCTATGCCCAGAAGCTGGGCGTGAGCCTCAGCGACGTGCTGATCAGCCAGCCCGACACCGGTGAGCAGGCACTGGAGATCTGCGACAGTCTGGTGCGCTCGGGTGCCGTGGACCTGATCGTCATCGACTCGGTGGCCGCCTTGACGCCCAAGGCCGAAATCGAAGGTGAGATGGGCGACGCCCTGCCCGGCCTGCAGGCCCGCCTGATGAGCCAGGCCCTGCGCAAGCTGACGGCCACCATCAAGAAGACCAACTGCATGGTCATCTTCATCAATCAGATCCGCATGAAGATCGGCGTGATGTTCGGCTCGCCCGAGACCACCACCGGCGGCAATGCGCTGAAGTTCTATGCCTCCGTGCGTCTGGATATCCGCCGCACCGGCACCATCAAGAAGGGCGATGAGGCCATCGGCAACGAAACCAAGGTCAAGGTCGTGAAGAACAAGGTCTCGCCCCCCTTCAAGACGGCCGAGTTCGACATCCTGTTTGGCGAAGGCATCAGCCGCGAAGGCGAGATTCTGGACATGGGCGTGAACGCCAAGATTCTGGAAAAGAGCGGTGCCTGGTATGCCTACAACGGCGAAAAAATCGGCCAGGGCCGCGACAACTCGCGTGAGTTCCTGCGCGAGAACCCCGCGCTGGCCATCGAAATCGAGAACAAGGTGCGCGATAGCCTGGGCATCAAGCTGCTGCCCGTGGACGGTGCAGCGGCTGCCGAAGCCAAGCCTGCCAAGGGCGGCAAGGGCAAGGTAGACAAGGACGGAGTGATTGAAGGTTGATTCTTCCCCTGAGGCGCTATGCGCCTTTCGCGAAAGGGGACGACATCCTCGCAGCAGTGCGGCCCTTGCTTGATGTCCCTGGCTTGGTGAACGCCAGTGTTTGAGTTCGGGCCTTATTGCTCAAAAGGTTTGCCATCTTTGCGCAGGTTCGTCCTGCGCCTTTTTGTTTCTGGAGATGCGTCGTGAGCTTTGCCAAGCTTTCACTCAAAGGCCGAGCCCTGAAGCTGCTGGGGCAGCGCGAGCATTCGCGGCTGGAGTTGCAGCGCAAGCTGGCGCCGTATGTGGAAGAGGGCGATGACCTGCGGGCCATTCTCGATGAGCTGGAAAAGCGCGGCTTCATCAGCGCGCAGCGGGTAGTGGATTCCGTCATTCACAGCAAGTCCAGCCGCTTTGGCACGGCGCGGCTGGTGCAGGAGTTGCGCAGCAAAGGGCTGGACGATGAAGTGGTGCGCAACGCGAGCGAGCAACTGCGCGATACCGAGCTGGAACGTGCCCGTGAGCTGTGGCGCAAGCGCTTTGGCACGCCGCCTGCCGATATCAAGGAAAAGGCCAAACAGCTGCGCTTCATGGCGTCGCGGGGCTTTTCCTCTGCCGTGGCATCGCGGGTTTTGCGCGAGGCTCCATACTCGGCGTTCGACGAAAGTGATGACGCGGGCTGAGAACTGCACGCAGCCGGCGACCGTTAGACTCCGTGACGGAAAGGACAATGCATGCCCTCAACAGCCTCGAATCCGGATACTGTGTCCGCCTTGCGTGTCGGCCTGAGCGCAGGCAAATCCCTGCTGGGTGGCCTGATGCTCGGCATTGCGCTGGCTCTGGTGCTGGGCTGCACCTCGGCCGCTTTCTACTTCCTGCGCCTGGACGGGCCGGGCATGCCTGCGGCGGCCCATGCCGGTGGCGCGGGGGCTTTCATCACCTTGCTGTTTTCGCCGTCGCTGGTGGTGGCCCTGCTGCTGGTGTTCATCATCCCGGCCTATGTGATGGTGGGCCTGCAGATCGGGCGCGCCCGCGCCACTGGCAAGCTGGTGGCGCGTTATGGACAGGGCTTGTCGCAGCGGTTGGCCGAGATGCTGGCGCAGCGCATCGAGTCTATGCCCCGTGCGCACAATGCACTGCACAAAACCGCCGACCTGCTGAACATGAGCACGGCCATGGAGCATCTGAAACCCTGGATTGGCGATGGCCGGGCGGTGCAATGGGTGGTGCGCACGGTGCTCAATCGCCTGCCGCTGTCCGAGGTGATGGACGAATGGGGCCGGACGCGTGCCGAGTGGGGTGAGCAAGCCAGCCGGGGAGACCCGGCGCTGCGTGCCTTTGTGGGCGAAAAAATTCAGAGCCTGCTGCAGGAGATGGCCGAGCCGTCGTGGACGCTGCTGTGGATTGTGATGGCCGTGCATGCGGTGGTATTGGGCCTTGGCATCTGGCTGACCTGAGGCTTATACCGGCGCAGGCGTGCGCGTTGCCCACCAGCAGACCAGCGAACCCAGCGTTACCAGTGCCACGCCTTGCCAAAAGCTCCAGCCCGGCAGCACCTGCAGCAGTGCACTGGCCATCAGCGCCGAGAGCACCGGTGTGAAATAGGACGCCGCAGCCAGCAGGGCCAGCTTGCCATGCTGGATGCCGTGCTCCCAGCAGCTGTAGCCCAGTGCCGTGAGCGCCCCGACCAGCAAGACCTGGCCGGCGGTCAGCCAGGTCCAGAGCATGGGCTGTGGCTCGCCCAGCATCAGCCACTTGAGCCACAGCGCGATGGAAGTCCAGGTCACGAACAGACCCACGGCGTTGAAGCCTGCGCCATAGCGGCGCGCCAGCAGCGAGTAGGTCGGCCAGAGCAGGGCGGCAGCAAAACCCATGCCATAGGCCAGCGGGTTGCCCAGCACATGGCTCCACATGAGCGGCAGGCTGAAGCTGTCGCCGCCCAGCACGCGCGCCAGGCCCCACAGGCAGATCAGCACGCCTGGCCACAGCCACCAGCGAGCCCCCTGCTGGCCGCACAGCACGGCCAGCACGATGGTGAGGCTGGGCCAGAGATAGTTGATGAGCCCGATCTCCATGGCCTGGCTGCGGTCGTGGGCCAGGCCCACGGCTACGGACAGGCAAATCTCATAGACCACAAACAGCAGGCCGCAGCCCCAGAGATAGGCAGGGTGCATGCTGCGCCAGCGTGCCAGCTCGCGCCAGCCTTTGCGCCCGCGTGCTGCGGCAACGCAGATGGCGGCCATGGTGTAGAGGCAGGCCGCGCCGCCGACGGCACCCAGCGGCTCTGCCACGGCACGCATCAGGCCCACGGTGCAGCTCCAGCAGAGCACGGCCAGCAGGCCGATAAGCGTGGCACGCCGGGCGGCGGCTTCAGTGGGGTTCATGGAGAGGCGCTTTTAAAACAGGAGCTTTATGCGCAATGTAGGCAACGATTTGATGCATCTTTTGCATTGAATTCCTTGTCTGGATGGCGCTGTAAGCTATTGATTTTATTGTTTGTCCCCAGCGGGGCCAGGTGCTGATCATCGCCGCGAAATCAATAAAAAACGGCCCATAGGGCCGTTTCAGCAGAGACTGGGCGCGCTCAGAGGCCCAGCATGATCTGCAGGTTCTGCACGGCGGCGCCGCTGGCACCCTTGCCCAGATTGTCCAGACGCGCGATCAGCACGGCCTGGCGGTATTGCTCGTTGGCAAACACGCGCAGCTCCAGCTTGTTGGTATTGGCCAGGGTGTCGGCGGCCAGCTTGTTGTCGTCCGTGGGCGGCAGCACGCTGACCCAGTTGGCGCTGGTATTGGTCCGGGCGTAGTGGCTGGCCAGCGCGTCGTGCAGGTCGGCGGCCTTGGGTGCACCGGGCAGCAGATCCAGGTGCAGCGGCAGCTGCACCAGCATGCCCTGGGCAAAGTTGCTCACTGCGGGGATGAACACGGGGCGGCGGGTCATGCCGGTGTAGTGCAGGATTTCGGGAATGTGCTTGTGCGACAGGCCCAGGGCATAGGCCTCGTAAGGCGCGGCATCGCCGCCTTCATAGGCTTCGATCATGCTGCGGCCGCCGCCGCTGTAGCCGGACACGGAAGGCAGGCTCACGGGGTAGTCGGCGGGAATCAGGCCAGCAGCCACCAGCGGTGCCAGCAGGGCGATGGCACCCGTGGCGTAGCAGCCGGGGTTGGAGACGCGGGTGGCGCTCTTGATGGCCTCGAGCTGGCCGGCGCGCAGTTCGGGGAAACCGTAGGCCCAGCCTGCGGCCGTGCGATGGGCGGTGGAGGCGTCGATGATCTTGATGGCGCGGCCGGTCTCTGCGGTGATGGAGTCCACCATGGCGGCAGTTTCGCGGGCGGCATCGTCGTGCAGGCAGAGGATGACCAGATCCACACCGGCAATCAGAGAGCGTTTGGCGGCCGGGTCCTTGCGCAGTGCGGGGTCGATGCTGACCAGCTCCACCCCTGCAAAATCGACCAGACGCTCACGGATCTGCAGACCCGTGGTTCCTGCTTCTCCGTCAATAAAGACTTTTGCCATTGCATTTTCTCCTGCACCGGCGCGCGCATTTCTTGGTTTCTATGCCGCTGCCTGCGGCACCATTGCCGCTTTACGAGCGGTGATTGTCCTTGAATCTCGTCAGGGATGTGCACGGCCTGTCTTTGCACAAGTCTTGCGCGAATGGCCCAGTAGACGCAGCAGCTATTAGCGGTTGTCAGCACATTGCCAGCCGCAGCCTCAAGGCCTTTAACTCGTATATAAGACATAAGAAAGTTGCGGGAAGAAAAGATATCGTGTAGGAATAATTTCCCTAAAGAATTCAAGGCATTGCAGCTGTTTCCGGAACACGACAAAGTTGCGCGAAATTGTGGATTTTGCGCATGTTCAGCTGTCGTTTTGCGCGGTGCAGCATGGTACATTCCTGCTCGCCATGTCATATGAACCCGATGGCCAGGCTCCCCCGAGTCGGTGGCAAGCGGGTATTTCCCCTCAGTTCAGAGAGACAAAGTCATGAAGATTCATGAATACCAAGGCAAGGAAATCTTGCGCCAATTTGGTGTGCCCGTTCCCCGTGGCATTCCTGCGTTTACCGTGCAAGAGGCTGTGGAAGCAGCCCAGAAGCTGGGTGGACCCGTGTGGGTGGTGAAGGCCCAGATCCACGCTGGTGGCCGCGGCAAGGGCGGCGGCGTGAAGGTTGCCAAGTCCATCGAGGACGTGCAAAAGCTGTCCGAGCAGATCCTGGGCATGCAGCTGGTGACTCACCAGACCGGCCCCGAAGGCCAGAAGGTCCGTCGTCTGTACATCGAAGACGGCGCCGACATCAAGAACGAGCTGTATGTGTCGCTGGTGACTGACCGCGCCACACAGAAGGTTGCCCTGATCGCTTCCAGCGAAGGCGGCATGGACATCGAGGAAGTGGCTCACTCCACTCCCGAAAAAATCATCACCGAGATGATCGACCCGCTGACCGGCATCACCGAAGCGCAATCGCGCAAGGTGGCTGCAGCCATCGGACTGGAAGGTGCTTCCATCGACCAAGCCGTAGACATCTTCTCCAAGATCTACAAGTGCTACATGGACACCGACGCGTCGCTGGTGGAAATCAACCCCCTGAACTGCGACTCCAAGGGCAACCTGATGGCTCTGGACGCGAAGTTCAACTTCGACCCCAACGCGCTGTTCCGTCATCCCGAAATCGTGGCCTTCCGCGATCTGGACGAAGAAGACGCTGCCGAAATCGAAGCCTCCAAGTTCGATCTGGCCTACATCTCCCTGGACGGCAACATCGGCTGCCTGGTCAACGGCGCTGGTCTGGCCATGGCCACCATGGACACCATCAAGCTGTTCGGCGGCGAACCTGCCAACTTCCTGGACGTGGGCGGCGGCGCTACGGCCGAGAAGGTGACAGAAGCCTTCAAGATCATGCTCAAGAACCCTGAAGTCAAGGGTATTTTGGTCAATATCTTCGGCGGCATCATGAAGTGCGACACCATCGCCAACGGCGTGGTCACTGCCTGCAAGGCCGTGAACCTGAGCGTGCCTCTGGTCGTGCGCATGAAGGGCACCAACGAAGAACTGGGCAAGCAAATCCTCAAGGATTCCGGTCTGCCCATCATCGCTGCTGACACCATGGCTGAAGCAGCGACCAAGATCGTTGCTGCCGTTAAGTAATACGCCCCGGAGATAGAAACATGTCGATCTTTATCAACAAAGACACCAAGGTCATCACCCAGGGCATTACTGGCAAGACCGGTCAGTTCCACACTGAAAAGTGCCAGGAATACGCGAACGGCAAGAACTGCTTCGTGGCAGGCGTGAACCCCAAGAAGGCTGGCGAAAAGATTTTCGACATCCCAATCTTTGGTTCCGTCAAGGACGCCGCCAAGGAAACCGGCGCTACCGTGTCCGTGATCTATGTGCCTCCCGCAGGTGCTGCCGCTGCCATCTGGGAAGCTGTTGAAGCCGACCTGGACCTGGCCATCTGCATCACCGAAGGCATCCCCGTTCGCGACATGCTGGAAGTGCGCAACAAGATGAAGGCCAAGGAAGCTGCCGGCGGCAAGAAGACTCTGCTGCTGGGCCCCAACTGCCCCGGTCTGATCACGCCTGACGAAATCAAGATCGGCATCATGCCCGGTCACATCCACAAGAAGGGCCGCGTGGGCGTGGTGTCCCGTTCCGGTACGCTGACTTACGAAGCCGTGGCTCAGCTGACCGAACTGGGCATTGGCCAGTCCTCCGCTGTCGGTATCGGTGGCGACCCCATCAACGGTCTGAAGCACATCGACGTGATGCGCGCTTTCAACGACGATCCCGACACCGATGCCGTGATCATGATCGGTGAAATCGGCGGTCCCGACGAAGCCGAAGCTGCCCAGTGGTGCAAGGCCAACATGAAGAAGCCTATCGTGGGCTTCATCGCCGGCGTGACTGCGCCTCCCGGCAAGCGCATGGGCCACGCAGGTGCCCTGATCTCCGGCGGTGCCGACACCGCTGACGCCAAGCTGGCCATCATGGAAGAGTGCGGCTTCACCATCACCCGCAACCCTTCCGAAATGGGGCGCCTGCTGCAAGGCCTGCTGAAGAAGTAAGCCCGTGCAAAAGTTCGTGATACCGCGTTGAATTTACGCAGTATTACGAACTGGCAAGATGGGCTTCGAGCCCTACACTGCCTCCACTCTTAAAAGAAAGCGCCGCGCAATGCGGCGCTTTCATATTCAAAACAGTGGAGTCATCATGGAAATGCTCAATAGCGCCGATTTCTGGATCGGCCTGGTGAAGATCATCTGGATCAACATCATCCTCTCCGGCGACAACGCCGTGGTCATCGCACTGGCCGCGCGCTCTCTTCCCCCTGAACAGCAAAAGAAAGCCATCATGTTTGGCTCCGGCGCCGCCGTGGTGCTGCGTATCGTGCTGACCGTGGTGGCTGCCAAGCTGCTGGAGCTCTCCTTCCTGCAGGTCGTGGGCGGCTGCCTGCTGCTGTGGATCGGCTATCAGCTGCTGACGGGCGACGAAGACGGCGATGGCGAGTCCAAGGGCCATGGCTCCATGATGACCGCCATCCGCACCATCCTGATCGCCGACCTGGTGATGAGCCTGGACAACGTGATTGCCGTGGCCGCCACCGCCCAGGGCAATATGGTGTTGCTGATCCTGGGTCTGGCCATTTCCATTCCCCTGGTGATCTTCGGCTCCACGCTGATGATCAAGCTCATGGAACGCTTCCCCGTCATCGTCACGCTGGGCGCGGCGCTGATCGGCTGGGTGGGCGGCGAGACCATCGTCAACGACAACCTGCTGCATGGGTTCGCATTGGCGCACCCCTGGCTGCACTATGCCGCTGCTGCAGCGGGCGCCGTGCTGGTGGTCGGACTGGGCAAGTTCATGCAAGCCCGTGGCGAGAAGAAGGAAGTGGCGACGGCCTGAGCGCCCTTCGACGGCTTTGCCAAAAAACGCACTGTGCAAGCACAGTGCGTTTTTTTATGGCCGCAGCACGGAAGACAAACTGTGTGAACATGGCTGTGGACCACAACCTTCGTGTAACCCCAGGCTTGTTAGCCTTGTCGCCATGCAGATATCGGAACTTGCCAGCCTGTCGGGTGTGTCCGTGCACGCCATTCGCCACTATGAGAGTCTGGGCCTGATTGCCGCCGCCCGGCGCCCCTCCGGCTACCGCGAGTTCGATGACAGCGTGATCCGCGAGCTGCGATTCATCGCCATGTCGCGGCAATGTGGCTTCTCCCTGGCGCAGATCGCCGAAGTGCTGCCGGCCTATCGTCGCCAGACCCTGACGGCGGCCCAGATGATTGCCAGGCTTGAGGAGCGCATTGCCGAACTGGATGCGGAGATTGCCCAGCGGCGCGCACTGCGCAAGCACCTGGTTTCACACATCGCGTGGTTTGGCGAGCGCGAGCCGCAGCCAGCCTCGAAGCCAGGATTTCCGCGGGTTCGCGCCCGCGGCAGTGACGAGGCCGGTTCATCCGGTCGGAGTAGGAGGAAGTGATGACAGCTCAGAACGAGAATTTCGCCCGTGACGTACAGGCCCTGGTACTTTCCATGCCGGTGGCCCGGATGCTGCAACTGCGCTTTGAGCGCATAGAGCCAGGCGAGGTCGATCTCAGCCTGCCCTATCAGGAAAGCCTGAGTTTCAGGCCCGGCCAGTTGCAGGCAACGCCCGTCTTTGCCATCGCGGACTTCGCCGCCGTGTCGGCCGCAGGGACGCTGCTGCCGGCTGGCTGGTTCAATGCCACCGTGGACTGCAGCATCAAATACCTGGCGGCAGCCAATGGCACGAGCTTGCTGGCCCGTGGCCGTGTCATCCAGGCCAGCAAGCTGCTGACCGTGGCCCGGGCGGATGTGTTTTCCTGCCGCGAAGGCCGGGAGCTGCTGTGCGCCACCATGCTGGCCACGGCGCGGAACCTGGCGCCTGCACAGTAGGGGGCCTTTCGGTGCTGTAGCGCCTGAATGGTGGATGCTGGATGCTATCGAGATTGATTTTTCTCCATAGCGGGTCTGTAACCGACCGAGTCAGCGCCTTCAAGGCACACTACAGCCCATCATGAAGACCCAGTACTACACCGCTTGCAGCCTGGATGGCTTTCTCGCCACCGAAGAGGACTCTCTGGACTGGCTGTTTCCCCTGGGCAGCCTGACGGAGTCCAGCTATCCGGGATTTATTGCGCAGGTCGGTGCGCTGGCCATGGGCTCGGCCACCTATGAGTGGATGGTCCGCAACGCCGATGCCGTAAAGCAGGAGACCGGCGCGGCCTGGCCTTATGCGCAGCCTGCCTGGGTTTTCTCCAGCCGTCAGCTGCCGTTGATAGAGGGCGCCGATGTGCGCTTTGTCAGCGGCGATGTGCGGCCCGTGCTGGCAAACATGAGAGCTGCAGCCGGCGACAAGAACATCTGGATCGTGGGCGGCGGTGATCTGGCGGCTCAGTTCCATGACGCGGGCCTGCTGGACGAGGTGATTGTGCAGATTGGCTCGGCCACTCTGGGCCGTGGCAAGCCTTTGTTTCCGCGTCGCGTGCTGAGCCCCGTGCTGCAGCTGCAGTCCGTGCAGCAGATGGGCACGGGCATGGCGGAGCTGCGCTACACCGTGTGCAAGACGCAGCTGCCTGGGGATTAACGGCTGTTTTTGGCAGGCCAGAGCACCGAGGCAATCGCCACCACCATCAGACAGACGGCGCTCCAGTCCTGCCAATGCAAGACCTCGCCCAGCCACCCGGCACCCACAAAAACGCCGAGCACCGGAATCATCATCACGCTCAGCGTGGAGGCCACGGGCGGCAGGCTGCGAGCCAGATAGAACCACACGGCCTGGGCAAAGCCCAGCACCAGGATGCCATTGAAAGCAATGGCCGCCAGCGCGCTTTGGTCGGGCATATGCCATTGTTTTCGCTCGAAAACAAAGGCCAGTACGGTCAGTACCACGGTGGTGATGGCCACCATCCACAGCGACAGCGTCATCAGCGGCACGGGCGCCTCGGTGCGGCGCAGCAACTGCGTGCCCCAGGCCCAGCCGGCAGCGGCGATCAGCATCAGCATCACGCCCAGGGGCTTGCTGCCCAGAGCGCCAACCTCATGCCACAGCAGCAGCAGCACGCCGGCGAAGGCCGCTCCCACGCCCGCCCAGGCGCGCGCGCCCAGCCGGTCCTTGAAGAACAGGCTGCCGAACACGGCCGAGAAGATGGGCATGGTGTAGCCCAGAATCGCCGCGCGCCCGCTGGACAGCGTGGGGATGGCGATGATGATCAGGCAGTGCCAGAGCACCATATTGAACAGCGTGAGCTTGGCCAGCTGGCCCCAGTAGCTGCGCGGTATGGTCAGCGGCAAGCCCCTGCCGACGACAAAGAGGGCCAGAATGGGCAGGCCTATCCACATGCTGACCATGCGAAAGCTCAGGGGCGGGAAATGCTGCACGCCGAGCTTCATCACCGGCCAGTTCAGGCCCCAGACGATGGTGAGCAAGACGAGAAGAACGAGCTGTTTGGGCGTGAACGAAGGCATGGGGGTGGATTATCTCCCCCGGAATGATTTTCTCCCCCTGTGGCGCTTCGCGCCTTCCCCCTCTCTCTACGCGCTGCGCGCTAGGGGAGGGGGACGACAGCCTCGCAGCGGGGCGGCGGGGCCGCCTAGGCCCTTGCTCGCTGTCTCTTTGCTGGTTTGTGCCAGGTTTGACGCCTTGCTGCAAAACCTGTGGCAAGGCTTGGAAGGGGCGAACAATTAAAATCACGCTTTATGACTTTTATCGACATGCTGCGCGACGCGTCCACGCGCAATGACTCCATGCTGTGCGTGGGTCTGGACCCTGAACCCAGCCGTTTTCCTGGCGCCATGCAGGGCGATGCGTCCAAGATCTACGACTTCTGCGCAGCCATCGTCGATGCCACCCATGATCTGGTCAACAGCTTCAAGCCCCAGATCGCCTACTTTGCCGCCCATCGCGCCGAAGACCAGCTCGAGAAGCTGATGGAGCACATGCGTCGCGTGGCACCCCATGTGCCCGTCATTTTGGATGCCAAGCGTGGCGATATCGGCTCCACAGCCGAGCAATACGCCAAGGAAGCTTTCGAGCGCTATGGTGCCGATGCCGTGACGCTTTCGCCCTTCATGGGTTTCGACTCCATCACGCCCTATCTCAAGTACGAGGGCAAGGGGGCTTTTTTGTTGTGCCGCACCTCCAACCCCGGCGGTGACGACCTGCAGGCCCAGATCCTGGCCGATGTGCCCGGCAACCCCCATATGTTCGAGCATGTGGCCAAGCTGGCCCAGGGCCCCTGGAACACCAACGGCCAGCTGGGCCTGGTGGTGGGTGCGACCCGTCCCAACGAGATCGAGCGCGTGCGTGCCGTGGCCCCCACCTTGCCGCTGCTGATTCCCGGCGTGGGTGCACAGGGCGGCGATGCCGTGGCGACCGTCAAGGCCGCCCGCATCGGCGGCGGGCCCATCATCATCAACTCCTCGCGCGCCATTCTGTACGCCGGGCAGGGCGATGACTTTGCCAAGGCTGCACGCGAAGCCGCCATCGCTACGCGCGCCACGCTGCAGGCTGCAGCCCAGAGCTGAGCCAGGGTAGGCTCTGGCCATGCAAAGCAAATGGCTGGAAGACTTCCTGCTTCTGGCTCAGGAGCGCAGCTTCACCCGCGCGGCAGAGCTGCGCCATGTCACCCATCCTGCCTTCGGCCGGCGCATTCGTGCGCTGGAGGAATGGGCTGGAACGCCGCTGATCGAAGCAGGTGGCGGGCCGGTCCGTCTCACCCCGGCCGGTGAAGCCTTTCGCGACACCGCCGAGCAGATGGTGCGCACCCTGGCCCAGTCGCATGACGAGCTGCAGGCCGTGGCCGGCCGGCAGGCCCATGTGGTCACGCTGGCCACGGGGCGTACCCTGGCGCGCACCATCGTGGCCGACTGGCTGGCTCGCTACGGCAGCGTGCTGCAGACGGCACAGATGCGCATCGTTACCCGCACACTCGACGAAACCGTGCACATGCTGCAGCGAGGCGAGGTCAGCTTTGCCCTGCTCTATCACCATGCAGCCATTGCCGTGCGGCTGGATGGCCGTCAGTTCAGCTATCTGACGGTGATGAGCGACAAGCTGGTGCCCGTGGCGCGTGCCGATGCCGAAGGCAAGCCCTTGTTTGCACTGGCGCAGGCCCTGCTGCCCGGTGCCAGCCCCGTGCCTTATCTGGCTTTCTCGCACAGCATGGCGCTGGGGCGGCTGGCTGAAGACCATCTGGCCAGCCATCCGTTGTGGCCGCGTCTGCGCCGCTGCATCGAATGCGATTCGGCGGATGCCAATTACGAGTACGTGCTCAAGGGTCTGGGCGTGGCCTGGATGCCCTGGTCCATGGTGCAGCGCGACTGCCAGGACGGTCGTCTGGCGCTGGCCGGGGATGGCAGCCTGGACGTGCATTTCGATGTGCGGCTTTATCGGCCCAAACGCCGCTTGAGCACCGCTGCGGAGCAGTTCTGGACCGATATCACGGGTCGGTAAATGAGCAGTCACTCCTTTTTTGCCTGCGGCCAGACTTGAAGCTGGAAAAACAACAGTGGGTATTGGACTCCTGGCGGTATTGCTCCCTCTCGATGTGCTCAAAAACGCATTGATGTGCTGAAATGGCACGGAAATGTGCCAGATCAGCACCGAAAGGTTTTCTCCGTATTCGGACAATTGCCTCATACAGATTCGGAATAGTTTCATGCAGAACACAAACATTCTCCGCCGTACCGCCATCGCTGCGGGCCTGCTGCTGGGCGCTGCCGCGGCAGTCCCTGCCATCGCCGCCGACAACTATCCCAGCAAGGCCATCACCATGGTCGTGGGCTACCCGGCAGGCGGCAGCACCGACCTCGTCGGTCGTCTGGTGGCCGACGGCCTGGCCAAGCACCTGGGCCAGCCCGTGGTGGTGGAAAACCTGGGCGGTGCCGGTGGCGCCATCGGTGCGCAAAAAGTGGCCAAGGCCCCTGCCGACGGTTACACCATCATGGTGGGTGCCAACAATGAGCTGGCCATTGCCAGGCTCATCAACAAGGCCGTGAAGTACAACATTGGCGACTTCACTCCCATCGGTCTGGTGGGTTCCCAGCCCATGGTGCTGGTCGCATCGCACAAGGCCGGCGTGAAGAACGCGGCCGAGTTCGTGAGCCTGGTGTCCAAGAACCCCGACAAGTTCAGCTACGGCAGCTCCGGCGTGGGCACGGCGCTGCATCTGGCCGGCGAGCTGGTCAAGGAGCAGGGCAAGCTGCAAATGACCCATGTGCCTTACAAGGGCGTGGCTCCGCTGACCACCGACCTGGTGGGCAATAACATCGAGTTCGGCGTGTTCGTGCTGTCCTCGGGCCTGCCCCATATCAAGGCCGGCAAGGTCGTGGCCCTGGGTACGACCGAAGCCAAGCGCTCGGCCATCACCCCCGATATTCCTGCCCTGTCCGAGCTGCCCCAGTTCAAGAACGTGGACATCAACAGCTGGTTTGCACTGATGGCCCCCAAGGGCCTGCCCGCTCCCATCGCCGCCAAGCTCAAGAAGGCGCTGGAAGAAACCATGGCTTCGCCCGAGTTCCGCAAGAAGATGGAAGAGACCGGCAATGTGGTGGCCGATCCCAAGGTGGATGCCGGCAAGTACATCAACACCGAAATTGCCAAGTACGCAAAGATTGTTCAGTTCGCACATATCGAGAACTGATCTTGCTTGGGCTGATGGTGACCTGAGGTCGCCTAGGTTTGAAAACGGCTTGTGCCTCTGGGGCGCAGGCCGTTTTTGCGTTTGGGCTTTTGCGGTGTCGTGCCTGATTTGTTGGTAGGGGCCGGGGCGAACTCCCGGTCTCCGCCCTGAAATAAAGCAAAAATCAGGCTATAGCGCAGTCCCGCAAAGCACAACCAGCTATCAATTCTGAGACGCCAGCTGACAACGCGCAGTCGACACGGCCCCCACATTCACCCTCTGCGCGGCCAGCGCTGCATCCAGCGTTTCGCCGAGCAGCAGATTGCGCGCCAGCAGGCTGTAGCCGGCGGCGCTCTGGATGCCATAGCCGCCCTGGGCGGCAACCCAGAAAAAGCCCGGTAAGGGCGTGGGCGAGGCATCCCAGCCGATCACCAGCTCGCCATCGGCGACAAAACTGCGCAGGCCGGCCCAGGTATGCGAGGGGCGGCGAATTTGCAGCGTGGTGGCTTCCTCGATGTGATAGATGCCGGTCGCAATGTCCAGCTCCTCGGGCACCACATCGTGCGGTGCCACGGGGTCTGCATTGGCCGGCGAGCCCAGCAGTTGGCCGGCGTCGGGCTTGATGTACCAGTTTTCATCGGCGCTGATGATGGCGGGCCAGTGCGTGGCATCCACGCCTTCGGGGGCCGGGAAAGTGAAGGCGCTGCGGCGCTTGGGCGTGATGCCGATGGGAGCGGCGCCCGCCATGGCAGCCACGGCATCCACCCAGGCCCCGGCGGCGTTGACGATGACCTTGGCACGAAGGCTCAGTCCCTGGGGCAGGGCGATATGCCAGCAGTCGTTGACCCGGGTGATGGCCTGGACCTCGGCGTTGCACCACAGGTCGCCGCCGCGCTGGCGCAGGCCGCGGATATAGCCCTGGTGCAGGCCGTGCACATCGATGTCACGCGCACCGGTATCGAGAAAGCCGTCCACCAGCACCTCGGTGTCGAGCACGGGAACCAGGGCCTTGAGCTGTGCGGCGCTCAGGCGCTGGGCATCGGGGGAGTGAACCCGGGCCTCGGCGTAGGCGGCATCCACCAGATCCCTCTGATCGGCCGTGCCCACATAGAGCACGCCGCGCGGCGTGAGGATGGGGGCTTCGGCAAAGCCGGCCGGCGGCGCATCGTAGAAGGCGCGGCTGGCGCGGGTCAGGGCCTGAACCTGGGCGGGACCGTAATGCTCTTCAAACAGCGCGGCCGAGCGGCCGGTGGTGTGATAGCCGGGCTGCGATTCGCGCTCCAGCACCAGCACGGAAGGCGGAGTATCGCCACCCGACTGCGCCAATTGCCAGGCGGTGGATGCACCGGCCATGCCCGCGCCCACGATGACGAAATCCCAGACATCTTTCTGCATTGCTTCTCTCCTCGGTGTAGCCGGTCATGGCCCTGCATGGCTGGCTGAGCTTGGTCAGTCCTGGCCTGTTGTCGATCTGGCTCTGGATTTGGCGGGCGCCTTGTCCAGATAGGGCTTGAGGTAGCGGCCCGTTACGCTGGCCGGGTTGGCCGCAACGTCCTCCGGAGTGCCCTGGGCCACGACCTGGCCGCCGCCCGAGCCGCCCTCGGGGCCCATGTCGATCAGCCAGTCGGCGGTCTTGATGACGTCGAGGTTGTGCTCGATCACGACGATGGTGTTGCCCGCATCGCGCAGCTGGTGCAGCACTTTCAGGAGCAGGGCAATGTCGGCGAAGTGCAGGCCGGTGGTGGGCTCGTCCAGTATGTAGAGGGTGCGGCCCGTGTCGCGCTTGGACAGCTCCTGCGCGAGCTTGACGCGCTGGGCCTCGCCGCCCGACAACGTGGTGGCGCTCTGGCCCAGGCGGATATAGGACAGACCCACGTCCAGCAGGGTCTGCAGCTTGCGCGCAATGCTGGGCACGTCCTTGAAGAAGGCATGAGCGTCTTCGACCGTCATCTCCAGAATCTGTGAGATGTTCCGGCCCTTCCACTGCACTTCCAGCGTCTCGCGGTTGTAGCGCTGGCCGTGGCAGAGGTCGCAGGGCACGTAGACATCGGGCAGAAAATGCATTTCCACCTTGACCACGCCGTCGCCCTGGCAGGCTTCGCAGCGACCGCCCGAGACGTTGAACGAGAAACGCCCGGGGCCGTAGCCGCGCTCCTTGGCGGTATTGGTTTCGGCCATCAGCTCGCGGATCGGCGTGAACAGGCCGGTATAGGTTGCGGGGTTGCTGCGCGGCGTGCGGCCGATGGGGGACTGGTCGACGTTGATGACCTTGTCGAAATAGTCGATGCCCGCGATATCGTCATGCGCCGCCGGCTCGGTGCCTGCGCGGTGTATCTGGCGTGCCGCTTCGGCATACAGCGTGTCGTTGACCAGGGTGGACTTGCCCGAGCCGGAGACGCCGGTCACGCAGGTGAACAGGCCGACGGGGAAGTCCACCGTCACGTTCCTGAGGTTGTGGCCGCGCGCGCCTTGCACGGTCAGCGCCTGCAGGTCGGTGCGCGCCTTGCTCGCGGACTCCCGCTTCTTGGCGGCAGTGACGGGAAAGCGCGATGTACTCTGGACGGCCTCGGCTTCACTTTCCTTGCGCAGCACGGGCAGCCAGGCGGTGCGCTGCCTGGGCACGGGAATGCTCTGTACGCCACTCAGGTAGCGGCCTGTGGGCGAATCGGGGCTGGCCTTGATGTCTTCGTAGCTGCCCTGGGCCATGATGCGACCGCCATGCACGCCGGCGCCTGGGCCCATGTCGATGATCTGGTCGGCCGCCCGCATCATGTCTTCGTCATGCTCGACCACGATCACGCTGTTGCCGATATCGCGCAGGTGCTCAAGTGTCGCAATCAGTTTGTCGTTGTCGCGCTGGTGCAGGCCGATGGAGGGCTCGTCCAGCACATACATCACGCCCGTCAGGCCCGAGCCGATCTGGGAGGCCAGGCGGATGCGCTGGGCTTCGCCGCCCGAGAGCGTGTCGGCGCTGCGATCCAGGCTCAGGTAGGACAGGCCGACATCGTTGAGAAACAGCAGGCGCGAGGCGATCTCGCGCACGATCTTGTCCGCGATCTCGGCCTTGGCTCCGGCCATGCTCAGCTGCTTGAACCAGCCCAGCGCATCGGCCAGCGTGGCATGACTGACTTCATAGATGGAGCGGGCCTGCTCGCCATCGCCCACGCGCACAAAGCGCGCTTCGCGGCGCAGGCGCGTGCCTTCACATTCGGGGCATTTGCGAATGCTGCGCAGCTTGGCCAGATCGTCGCGCACGACCTGCGATTCGGTCTCGCGGAAGCGGCGCTGAATGTTGGGGATGATGCCTTCGAACGGGTGCGACTTGATGAAAGCCTCGCCCTTGCGATCGCCGCTCTCGAAAACATAGTTGAACTCCATGGACTCGTCGCCCGAGCCGAAGAGAATCACGTTGCGCACTTTCTCTGGCAGCTCCTCGAACGCCGTCTCGGTGCTCACGCCATAGTGTTTGGCCACGCTCTCCAGCATGGAGAAGTAGTAATTGTTGCGCTTGTCCCAGCCCCGAATGGCGCCGCTGGCCAGGCTCAGCGACGGGAAGGGCACGACGCGGTCGGGGTCGAAGGCCTCGCTGTTGCCCAGACCGTCGCAGGCCTGACAGGCACCCATGGGCGAGTTGAAGGAGAACAGGCGCGGCTCCAGCTCGGGCAGGGAGTAGTCGCAAAGGGGGCAGGCGAACTTGGCGCTGAACAGATGCTCCTTGCCTCCGTCCATCTCCAGCGCGATGACGCGGCCGCCGGCATCGGCACCGCCGGCGCGCAAGGCGGCCTCGAAGCTCTCGGCCAGGCGCTGCTTGACGTCTTCGCGCACCTTGACGCGGTCTATCACCACATCGATGTTGTGGCGCTCGTTCTTCTCCAGCTTGGGCAGGGACTGGGCGTCGTAGATCTGCCCGTCGACGCGAAAGCGCACATAGCCCTGGGCCTGCAGCTGCACGAAAAGCTCGGCGAACTCGCCCTTTTTCTCGCGTGCCAGGGGGCCGAGGATCATCAGCCTGGTGTCCTCGGGAAGCTGCAGCACGCTGTCCACCATCTGGCTGATGGTCTGGGCCTGCAGCGGCAGATTGTGGTCGGGGCAGAACGGTGTGCCGGCACGGGCGTAGAGCAGGCGCAGATAGTCGTTGATCTCGGTCACCGTGCCCACAGTGGAGCGCGGGTTGTGACTGGTGGCCTTTTGCTCGATGGAAATGGCGGGCGACAGGCCCTCGATCAGATCAACGTCGGGTTTGTCCAGGCGGCCCAGAAACTGGCGTGCATAGGCCGAGAGGCTCTCCACATAGCGGCGCTGGCCTTCGGCGTACAAGGTATCGAAGGCCAGGCTGGACTTGCCCGAGCCCGACAGGCCGGTGATCACCACCAGCTGGTTGCGGGGAATGTCCAGGTCGATGTTCTTGAGGTTGTGCGTGCGTGCGCCGCGAATGGCGATGCGTGTCTGCGCCAGAGAACGGCCTAGGTAGAGGCTGTCATCATGGACTTCAGATGGCGAATCAGGCTTCAGGGACACGGGCGCTCCAGACGGGGGAAAACTCTCCATGATAGTCAGACGGGAATGAGCGTGACTAGGGTCTGTTGAAATTTGGTCGCTGCAACCCAAAGGGAAGGTGCATGGCCGCGACCGCCACTCGTCGTTGCGCTCCTTGTGCGTGTGGCACCCGCACTGCGTCACGCGCCTGGATTGGCAATCGGCCCAATACCTTCGCGACTCCGCGCAAACCTCAATAGACCCTAATGGATCCAGGTTCACGGACAATCTATGGTTTTATTTCCTCTCTTTTGCCCGGCAGTGATTTAGTTAACCTGGGCATAAGACTTTGACTCTTGGCAAAATCTGAGCGTGAAAAAAATCAATACATCCCCCAGCGCGGGCACGCAGGGCACGGACAAATTCTCCACCACCATGACCTCCCAGGAACGCCGCTCCAGCGGCGCCCTGGCGCTGATCTTTGCGCTGCGCATGCTGGGCCTGTTCCTGGTGCTGCCTGTCTTCATGCTGGAGGCGCGCAAATACCCGGGTGGTGACGATCCGGCCATGATCGGCCTGGCCATGGGTCTGTATGGCCTGACCCAGGCCCTGTTTCAGCTGCCCATCGGTCTGGCCTCCGACCGTATCGGCCGCAAGCCGGTCATCGTCGCCGGCCTGCTGGTATTTGCGGCGGGCAGCCTGATTGCGGCCATGGCCGACTCGCTGACCGGCCTGATGGCGGGGCGTGCCATTCAGGGCGCAGGCGCCGTGTCTGCTGCGGTCACGGCCCTGCTGGCCGATCTGACGCGCGATGGCGTGCGTACCAAGGCCATGGCCCTGGTGGGCGGCAGCATCGGTCTGATGTTTGCACTGGCACTGGTGCTGGCACCGCTGCTCAACGCCTGGATCGGGCTGTCCGGCATCTTCGGCCTGACCTGCGCGCTGGCGCTGGCCGGCATTGCCGTGGTTTTGTGGGTGGTGCCGCCCGAGCCCAGGCAGCATGCCAATGCGCCCAAGGGCCGGTTCAGCGAGCTGCTGGGCCAGTCCGATCTGCTGCGCCTGAACTTCGGCGTCTTCATTCTGCATACCGTGCAGATGTCCATGTGGGTTGCCGTGCCGGCCATGCTGGTACAGGCCGGTCTGGCCAAGGAGCAGCATTGGCACATCTATCTGCCGGCCGTGCTGCTGTCCTTTGTGGCCATGGGCCTGCTGTTTTCCATGGAGCGCAAGGGCAGGCTGCGCACCGCCTTGCTGGGGGCCATCGGTCTGGTGCTGGTCGTGCAGATCGGTCTGGGCATGCTGGCCGCCAGCGGCACCATTCCCACGGTCTGGTGCATGGCGCTGCTGATGTTTCTGTTTTTCTGCGGCTTCAATGCTCTTGAAGCCACCCAGCCAAGTCTGGTCTCGCGCATGGCGCCGGCGCCGCTGCGCGGTGCGGCCTTGGGGGCCTACAACACGCTGCAGTCGCTGGGGCTGTTTGCCGGCGGCGCTGTCGGCGGTGCAGTCGCCAAATTTGCCGGCGTGCCGGGCTTGTTCGTCATGACGGCTGTGCTCGTTGCCCTGTGGCTGGTCGTGACCTGGCCGCTGCGTCCGGTGGGGCGTCACTGACTTACAGCAACACCCCCTGAAGCGCTGTGCGCCTAGGCGGCCCCGCCTTCCTCTCTCTACTACGCGGAAGGGGGGACGCAGCCCTCGCAGCGGGGCTGCCCTTGCTCGGCTGCTCGCGCGCAGTGGCCCCTTTCCTGCTGGGGCGCCATGTATCGCCGTGATGGGATATCGGGAAATCCCGAGCTCTTCATGGCTGGCTTGGGGCAAAATACGAGGTTCATTGGTTCGGGACCTTTCCTAATAGCCCGGGCCACTTTTTGAAAAGGTATCTCTATGGCATCCGTCAACAAAGTCATCATCGTCGGCAATCTGGGTCGTGACCCCGAAATGCGCACCTTCCCCAGCGGCGATCAGGTGGCCAATGTGACCATCGCCACCACAGACCGCTGGCGCGACAAGAACACCGGCGAAAACCGCGAAGCCACCGAATGGCACCGCGTCGTCTTCAACGGCAAACTGGCCGAAATTGTGGGTCAGTACCTGCGCAAAGGCAGCCAGGTCTATGTGGAAGGCAGCCTGCGCACCCGCAAGTGGACCGACCAGGCCTCCGGCCAGGAACGCTACGCCACCGAAATCCGTGCCGATGCGATGCAGATGCTGGGCAGCCGCCAAGGCGGCGGTCAGCAGCAAGGCGGCTACGGCAGCGATGATGGCTATGGCGAAAGCAGCTACGAAGCAGCACCCCGCCGTCAGGCTCCTGCACCCATGCAGCAGCAGCGCCCTGCACCGGCACCCATGCAGCAGCGTGCTGCTCCTGCTCCCATGGCTCCTCCTCCCCAGCGCGCAGCTTCGGGGTTTGACGATATGGATGACGACATCCCGTTCTAAATCACGGACAGGTGGCTGCCGCCACTTTGCAAAGATTTGCAAAAAGCCCGCGCTTTCAACGAGCGTGGGCTTTTTCTTATATGGCGACTTGATAGATTACGGGTGCGATTCCAAAGATGCTGCAGGCGAATGGCAGCCAGGTTGAAAATTTCAATCGGTTATCTGGCTTCATCGAATTAGTGAAATAAGATGCTGCATACGAGCGCGTTTCATCCAGTTACGATTGATGATTGAGCGCTGAATCACCCACTCAAGTGGGAGTGGTCCTAGCCAGTGCTGCCAAGCGGGACTTGGCGTTTCCTCAGGAGCTTCGAGCATGCCGACTTTGGTCATCTCAATCGACGGCGCAGTCATCAAGGAAGTACAGCTCACCAAGGAGCGCACGACCGTGGGGCGTCGTCCTTACAACGACATCGTGATCGAGAATCTGGCGGTCAGCGGCGAGCATGCCGTGCTCACCATCTCTGGCGGCAAGGTCAGCATTGAAGACCTGCGCAGCACCAACGGCACCTATGTCAACGGTCGCGCCATCCAGAAGCAGGACCTGCTCAATGGCGACCTGCTGGACATTGGCCGCTACAAGATCCGCTTTCTCGATACCGTGATTGCTGACTCGAATGCCCCGTCGCCTGCCCAGAGCAGCAAAAAGGCGCTGGCGCATATTTCCGAAGAGGCAGACAGCGGTTACGCAAAAGTCGCCAGCCCCTCCGGGTTTGGTGAAATCTCCAGCTTCAGCTCCACCATCCAGGGCTCGCTCGCCGCGCTGCCGCAGCGCCACGCCGTGATTCGCATGCTCACCGGCAGTCTGGCCGGCAGGGAAATACCTCTCTTCAAGGTCGTCACCACTCTGGGCAAGCCTGGTGTAGCCATCGCCTCCATCACCCAAAAACCTCATGGCTTTGTGCTCACCCAACTGGAGGGCGCAAGCGAAGACCTCAAGCTCAATGGTCAGGTCGTGGGCCCTCTGTCTGTGCCGCTGCTCAATGGCGACACGGTGGACCTGGCGGGCAGCACCATGCGCTTCGTCGTGGAGTGACTTGCTGGCTTGACGGGTGTTAAGCGTCTGACAAATTTGTCACCGCTTGCGATTGGATCGCCAAAATTGTTACTCAAACTCGCGTTCGTGTTGCCAAACGTGTCGTCTGTTGCAGGCTCTGCCTCTGTCAAATTGTTGGCATGCAGCTTGCTTGATACGTTGGGTCTCATCCAACTAGGGAGTTTGAAGTGAAGCGTTCCATTCAAAAGGGTTTTACCCTGATCGAACTGATGATCGTTGTGGCGATCATTGGTATTCTGGCTGCCGTGGCTCTGCCTGCTTATCAGGATTACACGGCCAAATCGCAAGTCACTGCCGCCTTGGCAGAAATTACGCCAGCGAAGACAAACATTGAAGCAAAGTATGCTGAAGGCCTGACTACGGCTATTGCTTCTGCAAACGATGCTACAACAGCTCAATCTGTTGGCCTAAGCAGTAATGTCACTTCTCGTTGCAGCGGCATTACTGTTGCCGCTGCTACTGATGGCGCGGCCTCTGTTGCTTGCGCACTCAAGGGTGCTTCTGTATTGGGTACAACACCTACTGTGACATGGACTCGTGCGGCTGATGCTGCTGGTACTGCTGGTGTTTGGACTTGCTCAACAAGTGCGAAGCAAAAATACTCTCCTAAAGAGTGCTCTGGTACAACCTAATTTCATATGAAATGATCAAAAAGGAGCCTTCGGGCTCTTTTTTTATTGGTAGTAGGTGAGGGAGTATTTAATGAATGAAAAATTCATGAAGAATGGATTGTATTTAATATGTCCTATATTGTTTACTCTTTTTTATCTGGTAAATGATACTTTGTTGCCATCGCTTAGTTGGCATGACTCTCAGAGAATTGGTTAGATTGCATTAATAGTATATGCTATTTTTTTTGGTGTTATTTTTAAATTATTTGAGATAAAGGTAGAGCAATTTTACTTTTTACTTGGATTTTTAATATTGGGAGGTATTTCTTCTTTTCAAGCAAATTTGACGATATGGTCATTTACGGAGATGGCCATGCTCCTTGGTTGCTACGGCTTTGGCTTATTCATATGTAAAATATTTTGTTTGAATCAAAATCTTGAAAAAATTTCATTTTTTATATTTTTTGTGACGGCTTCTTCTTTGGTTTTATATTTCATAATTTCTTATATTTCTTCTCTTTTTTTGGGGCTTGGGTTTGATGTGTGGGGGTTTATAAAAGGATTTACGAATCCAAGATTTTTTGGTCAATTTTGTACTTTGATAATTCCCATTATGATTGCCCCAGTTTTGATGAAAAGTAAATGGAATAAAGCTTTTCATACGCTGGTTTGCATGGTTGCATTTATGGCCATTGCATCAGGAACTCGTGGAACTTTTCTTGGAATTGGGGCTGTTGCTGTGCTCTATTATTTTCTGAATTCGGTATGTAGAAAATTCTCATTAACGATAGGGAAAATTTTTCTAACTGCATTTTTTATGCAATTATTTTTTATTGACTTTTTGCCAAAGTATTTAAATATCTTTGTTGAAAACAATGCCTTGGAGAGAAAGGTAATTGGTTTGTCAGCTAGAGATTTTCTTTGGTTGCAAGCGGTGGAGATGATCGCAGATAAACCATTTTTTGGTTTCGGGCCAATGCACTTTGCAAATATTCAAAAAACAATTGCGAGTCATCCGCATCAATTGTTTTTGCAAATTTTCTCAGAATGGGGAATGATTTTCGGATTATTGTTTATTATTGTTTTTATTAAAGTCATCAATCTAATTATAGTGGAAGTAAAATATTCTTATATTAATAATAGTGAAGAATCAAAAATAATATATATTTGTTTGGCTGCATCAATTTTTGCATCTCTAGTGCAGAGTATGGTAGACGGAGTTTTCGTAATGCCGTATACGCAAATATTATTTGTTTATATGGCTGCATGGATTTCATCGATGCATTGTAGGAATATTGAGGTGTTGAATAATAAAATTTTATCCTGGAGAGGGGGAATATTAAGTTTAATACTTATATGTTCCGCATGTATATTGATTTATTCTTTTTTTCCAGGAAGTCATACACATATAGATGCTGAGAGAGATAAATATTTATCTAATTTTGGGTTTTTAAAGCCTCGATTCTGGTTAAACGGTGAAATCTAAATCCATTGCGGTCAATCAGATTTCCCCCCTCGCTTCTCCAGCACCCTAACCCCCTCCATCACCATCCCCTTGTCCACCGCCTTGCACATATCGTAGATGGTCAGCAAGCCGACCTGCACGGCGGTCAGGGCTTCCATTTCCACGCCGGTCTGGCCTTTTAGCTCGACGGTTGCGGTGCAACGGATGGAATTGGATTCGGGCTCCAGCTCGAACTCCACGGCGACGCGGGTCAGGGCCAGGGGGTGGCACAGCGGGATGAGGTCGCTGGTCTTTTTGGCGGCCATGATGGCAGCGATGCGGGCCACGCCCAGCACGTCGCCTTTTTTGGCCGTGCCGGCCTGCACAATGGCCAGGGTCTCGGGCTTCATGGTGATGCGGCCTTCGGCGACGGCGATGCGGTGGGTGCTGGGTTTGGCGCCGACGTCCACCATATGGGCCTGGCCCTGGGCGTCGAAGTGGGTAAGAGAGGACATGGCGGTTCTTTCCGGCAGCAGACGGGTTCGGCTCTGCGGCGCAATCAAGGTTGAGCGGGTGGTGGGTGGCGGCTATACCTGGGCATCACAGGCGGGCATCTCGCCGCATCCCTCAATCAAGGCATCATAGTGGGGTGTTGAATGGTCGGCATATGGAAGATCCGTATGTCGGCAATGCTGTGATTGCCATGCCATTTTTGATGCCAAAACTGCGTACTGTTCATATTCTAAAAGCGCTGACAGCTTCTGTTTTGATAGCTACTCAGGCCGTATCCCCATTGACTTGCTCTGTGCAGGCGGCGGGCTTGCCGACCCTGGGCGACGGTGCATCGTCGCTGACCACGGGTGAGGAGCGGCGCCTGGGCGATTCCATCGTCCGCGAGCTTTACCGCGACCCGGACTATCTGGACGACCCGGTGCTGCAGGAGTATGTGGAAGGTATCTGGCTGCATCTGCAGGATGCGGCGCGCAAGAATGGCGAGCTGTCGCCCGAGCTGGAGGAGCGCTTTGCCTGGACGCTGCTCCTGGGCAAGGATCGCCAGGTCAACGCGTTTGCGCTGCCCGGCGGCTATATGGGCGTCTATCTGGGCCTGATCGGCGTAGTCAGCAGCGGCGATGAGCTGGCCTCGGTCATTGCCCATGAAACCAGCCACATCACCCAGCGCCATATTGCCCGCATGATGGCGCAGCAAGGCAAGCAGACACCGCTGATGCTGGCTTCCATGCTGCTGGGTGCCCTGGCGGCCACGCGCAGCCCCGATGCGGCCATGGCCATCATGATGGGCGGGCCGGCGGCCGTGATGCAGAACCAGCTGAATTTCTCGCGCGCCATGGAGAGCGAGGCGGACCGCATGGGCTACAGCCTGATGTCTCCCGCCGGCTTTGCCCCCCAGGGCTTCGTGAGCATGTTCGGCAAGCTGCAGCAGGCCAGCCGGCTCAATGACAACGGCAGCTGGCCCTATCTGCGCAGCCATCCCTTGACCACCCAGCGTATCGCGGACATGGATTCACGCATTCCGCCCGGCAAGCGCGCGGCCGACCCCGTGCCCACGCTGGAACATGTGATGATGTCGGCCCGTGCGCGCGTGATCTCCAACCCCGGTGTCGAGGTGCGTCGCCAATGGGCCAGGCTGCCGCGTTCCGGCAGTTTCTCCAGCCTGAGCTCGTCCGAGCAGGTCGCTCAGCTCTATGCAGCCACTCTCAGCGCCATGTATCTGCGCGACTGGCCACTGGCGCGCGAGATGGTGCAGCGGCTGCTGGCGGCGACGGCGGGTAATGCGCCAGCGAATATTCAGGCCAGATGGCTGAATGCCGAGCTGGAGTACAAGGCCGACAATCCACAGGCGGCCCTGGCTGCCTTGCCCTTGCAGTCCGGCAATGCGCCCCAGGCGGCACCCAGGGGCACGGCCAGCGGCAATCTGGCCGGGCCGCGCGAGGCCGGGCCCAGCCTGGCCACGATTGATGTAGTGGAGCGGGTTGCGCCGCGCAGGCCCGAGTTGTTGCTCAAGACGGAAATCCTGCTCAGGCTCAATCAGGCAGGCCCCATGGCCAGCCCCTTGCAGACCTGGGTGACGGACCATCCCCGCGATGGCTCGGCTTGGCAGACGCTGGCGCGCGTATGGCGCAGCCAGGGTCAGGAAATGCGTGCCCTGCGGGCCGAAGCCGAGGCCCAGGTGGCGCACTATGACTACGCAGCAGCGGTGGATCGCTTCAAGGCGGCGCAGGATCTGGCCCGCAAGGCCGGTGCCGGTGCCGATTACTTCGAGGCTTCCATCATCGACACGCGCCTGCGTGCTGTCGAAGAGTTACTCCGGGAACAGCTGCGCGACAAGGCGATCAATAAGTAGGCCCAGCACCGAGTAGATCAGCGCACCCAGCATGGCGGCCCAGAAGCCGGTGACATGGAAGCCGCCAAGGATGCCGGAGGCCATCCAGAACATCAGGCCGTTGACCACCAGCAGGAACAGACCCACGGTGATGATGGTCACTGGCAGCGTCAGTATCACCAGGATGGGGCGAATGATGGTGTTGAGCAGGCCGATGACCAGGGCCGCAATCATGGCCGAGCCGAAGCTCTGTACCTGAACGCCGCTGTAGACATAGGCGACTGCGAGAAGAGCCGCCGCGCAAAGAAGCCATTTGACGAGGATTTTCATGCTGGCCAGCATAGCAGCAGGCTGTGTCTGCGGTCATCGCGGCACATCATAAAAAAAGCCTTGCGAGGCTTCGGCCGCGCAAGGCTTTTTCAGAGAGTGCCTGATGCTCTTAAATCGAGAGCGAGTCCTCGATCACAAAGCCCATCATGGCGGCAATCGCCGCCATGGTGCCGGGCAGATTCCAGCGGCCGCCGGTGGCGCCTGTCTTGGCGTTGGCCTTGACGGGGGCGGCTTGCACGACCTCCTGCTTGGGGCGGCGGGCGTCGATGATCTGCGCTGCACCATGTTCCTGCTGCAGCTCGGCGACCAGCTCGGTCAGCGGGCCCTTGGCCAAGACAGGCGTGACCTTGCCGCCGCTCGTCGCCATGACGGGCATCAGCGCCGCAAACAGCTTGTCGGCCCATTTGCCGCGCCAGTTCTCGCGAGCGCGATGGCTGACCCATTTGCTCACACGGTGGGTCATGCGCGGAGCACAGGCCACCAGCAACCAGTGGGAGGAAGCCGCCTGGCTCGATCCCGCCAGTGCCTCGAGCATAGGCTGGGCGTATGTGGCGTCATCCACGTAAACAATGATGGGGTTCAAAGTGCGTCCTAACTGGAACGAAGGTTGAAAAATGCGGCACATCTGTAGGAATGTGCCGACTTGTTTCTATTGTGAGTCGTGAAGGCTGCGGTCAGTTCCCGCATTCCTTCACGAATTGCTGGGTTTTCCAGACTTAGTGGGCTGCAACCGCAGGGCGGCGGCTGGCAATGAACTTGCCAAGGGCCAGAACCAGCAATGCGCCGCCGATATGGGCTGCCCAGTACAGGGTCTTGGAGATCTCGGCCAGACCTTGTGCATCAGTCGTGCCCAGCTTGGGCATCCACAGCCACTTATCGGTGTTCACGAACACGGGGTCGGTCACGAACATGCCGCCCGCAATCCAGCCCAGCAGCATGCCGCCGGCCACGATGATCATGGGGAAGCGCTCCATCAGCTTGATGACCAGCTGCGAGCCCCAGACGATGATGGGCACGGAAATCAGCAGGCCCAGCACGATCAGCAGCATCTGGTGGTCGCCCGAGCTCTGGGCGGCGCCGGCGATGGCGATCACGTTGTCCACGGACATCACCAGGTCGGCCACGATGATGGTCTTGATGGCGGCAAACAGCTTGTCGCTGCCTTGGATGTTGTCGTGACCTTCGTCATCGGGAGCAATCAGCTTGATACCGATCCAGATCAGCAGGACGGCACCCACGACCTTCAGGAATGGCAGCTGCAGCAGCACCATGGCAAAGGCGATCAGGATGATTCGCAGGATGATGGCGCCGGCAGTACCGTAGATGATGCCCTTGCGACGCTGTTCGGGGGGCAGCTTGCGGCAGGCCAGTGCGATCACGACCGCGTTGTCGCCGCCGAGCAGGATGTCGATGATGATGATTTGGCCCAGCGCAATCCAGAAGGGCGTGTGGGTCAGAAAGTCCAGATCCATGTGATTTTTCCTCGTTGTGGAATGCCGCCGGTGCAGTCTGCATAGGTTTAGCACTTGACGCCAGCGGGTGAAGACCAAGGTGACGTAAGTCGAAGCGCAAACCCGCGCGAGGAATCGTGCAGGGGCAGACACTTTGATTGACCGTCATCGGCCTATCAAAGGTCTTGCTCGATTGCAGCTTGGCTGCAAACCGTATGGCCGGAAGCTTGCGCTTCGTATTGACGACCATCCGCTCATGACGCAAAGCATGCGCCCGATAAGCTACTCCCCTTCGAAGCTGCGCATTTCAACACAGCAGGCATGGGATTTCAAGTTTCAAACCCCATCTAGTTCACAGGTTTTATATTGAGTAAACGGCTTGCAGCGCTTTTGCACACAGCATAGGCAGCTACCAAAAACGAAGCAACCTTGCTGAAACAGGTCTCATGGCCGCAGCTTATGATCCCTGCTCCATGACTGCTATCCACATCACCGACATCGAAGCTGCCATCAATTACTGGCGAGGCCGTGCTCCATCGCCCGACGGCGTGCTGCTGGCACCCGAGCTCAAGGCTCTGGCCGAGGTGTATGCGCTGATGATTTATGCCTGCGAGTCGGAGGTGGCGGTGGAGGGCTTCCCGTCACATGCCATGGCTGCCTGGCTGGCCTGGTTCGACACCATGCCCGATACGCCTTGCATTGCCATCTGCTCGACCAGTCAGGGCGACGAGAAATGCAAGGGCTGCGGCCGCAGTTTCGACGAGGTGCAGCACTGGACGGCCATGGAGCCTGCCGATAAGCGGGCCGTATGGCGCCGCATCACGGTCGAGGGCGATTCCTGGCGCTTCACCCGCTATGCGGAACGCGCGGCGGAGCGGCGCGGCCAGAGTTTCTGAAGCTTATTTCCAGCGCGTGGGCTCGACAAACACGGTGCCCAGATTGCTGGACAGTGTGAGCTGGCCTTCCTGAATCGTGGCCTGCAGCTGCATGCTGCGCTCGGCCATCGAACCCAGTTGCTGGGCCACTTCCGAGTCGATGTAATGCACTTCCAGCTTGCTTTGGCGCGCCAGCTTTCCTTCCAGGCCCTTCCACCAGACATGGGAGGCGTGGTTGAAGGGGTAGACCAGCATATGGTCCGACTTGTTGCAGGCTTTGGTGATGGGCTTTTCGTCGGGCTGGCCGACTTCGATCCACAGACGCTTCTGGCCGGTGTAATCGGTGATGTGCACGTCCGGATCGTCGGGGTCGGACAAACCAATGCCAAAGCCCAGCGTGCCATCACCATTGCACAGGTCTTGCAGCTTCCAGGCGTTCAGCGCCAGGGCCACCAGGCGCACCATCATGCGGTCATCGGTTTCGCTGGGGTGGCGCGCCAGTGTCAGATTGTGGTCGGCGTAGTAGTTGTGGTCGATGTCGGCAATCGACAGATTGGCTTTGAAGATGGTGGACTTGATGGCCATAAGAACTTGTTGTTGGTGTGTGTTGGGCTGCTAGATCAAGTCCCAACGCGCACAGTCTTGGAAACTGGCGCGGCGCAATCAGGGGGACACCGAGCAAGGGCCGCCCCGCAGCGAGGGTGTCGTCCCCCTCCTGCATTGCGCAGCAAAGCGAGAGAGGGGGAAGGCGCAAAGCGCCTCAGGGGGAGTTTTGCTTAAACGCGCTTGGCCAGCTCGGCAGCCTTGCCGATGTAGGAGGCGGGCGTCATGGCCAGCAGACGGTCCTTGTCGGCCTGGGGAATTTCCAGGCTGTGGATCAGCTTGTGCAGGTCTTCGGCCAGCACGGTCTTGCCGCGCGTGACTTCCTTGAGCTTTTCGTAAGCGCCTTGCACGCCATAGCGGCGCATCACGGTCTGGATGGGCTCGGCCAGCACTTCCCAGGCGTGGTTCAGGTCGTCCTGCAGGCGCTCTTCGTTGAGCTCGAGCTTGTTCAGGCCGGTCATCAGCGAGGCGTAGGCCAGCGTGGTGTAGCCGAAGGCCACGCCGATGTTGCGCAGCACGGTGGAGTCGGTCAGGTCACGCTGCCAGCGGCTGATGGGCAGCTTCTCGGCCAGGTGCTTGAGCATGGCGTTGGCCATGCCCAGATTGCCTTCGCAGTTCTCGAAGTCGATGGGGTTGACCTTGTGGGGCATGGTGGACGAGCCGATCTCGCCGGCCTTCAGGCGCTGCTTGAAGAAGCCCAGGGAGACATAGCCCCAGATGTCGCGCGACAGGTCGATCAGGATGGTGTTGGTGCGAGCCATGGCATCGAACAGCTCGGCCATGTAGTCATGGGGCTCGATCTGGATGGAGTAGGGCTGGAAGCTGATGCCCAGACCCTTGGGTTCGGCGGATTCCACCACGTTCTGGCTGAAGGCTTCCCAGTCGAACTCGGGCCAGGCCGACAGGTGGGCGTTGTAGTTGCCCACGGCGCCGTTCATCTTGCCCAGGATCTTCACGCCGGCGATGTTGGCAGCGGCCTTTTGCAGGCGCACGACCACATTGGCCAGTTCCTTGCCCACGGTGGTGGGGGAGGCGGTCTGGCCGTGCGTGCGGCTGAGCATGGGCACTTCGGCGTAGAGGTGGGCCATCTCGCGCAGCTTGGCGATGATGCCGTCGATGGCAGGCATCAGCACGGTGTCGCGGCCGACGCGGATCTGCAGGGCGTGGCTGGTGTTGTTGATGTCTTCGCTGGTGCAGGCAAAGTGCACGAACTCGGCCGCCTTTTGCAGCTCGGCGCGACCGTCGAACTTGGACTTGATCCAGTACTCCACGGCCTTCACGTCGTGGTTGGTGGTCTTTTCGATGGCCTTGATGGCGTCTGCATCGGCTTCGGAGAAGTTGGCCACCAGTGCGTGCAGATAGTCACGCGATTCGGCCGACAGCGCGGGGAATTCGGCAAAGCCGGCATCCGACAGGGCGATGAACCAGGTCACCTCGACCTGAACACGGCGGTGCATATAGCCGTATTCGCTCATGATGGGGCGCAGTGCGGACAGCTTGGCGGCGTAGCGGCCGTCCAAGGGAGAGATGGCGGTGAGGGAGGACAGGTTCATGGTGGCGCAATTGTAGGTGCGCGGCATCAGTCGCACGCAGCGCTGGGTTGCTCGGCGGCTGTGGCTGGCATGCCTACAAGCCCTGTGCAGCAGCAGCCGGGCCGCCATGGCAGCGCATAGAATCGTTGCACCGGCCCGTCGCCGGTGACTCGTGTCATGGAACCGCTGCTATGAAACTAATAGGCTCCACCACCAGCCCCTTTGTGCGCAAAGTCCGCGTCGTGCTGGCCGAAAAGAAGCTGGACTATCAATTCGTCGAAGAGAACCCCTGGGAGCAAGCGCTTTCACCCGGTACGGGCAATCCTCTGGGCAAGGTGCCGCGCCTGGTCATGGACGGCACTGAGGCCATGTTCGACTCGCGCGTCATCGTCGAATATCTGGACACGCTTTCGCCGGTCGGCAAGCTGATTCCGGGCACGGGCCGCGAGCGCGCCGAGGTCAAGACCTGGGAGGCCCTGGCTGACGGCATGCTGGACGCTGCGGTTCTGGTGCGGCTGGAGGCCACCTGGCCCGGGCGCAGCGCAGAGCAGCGCAGCCAGGCCTGGATGGATCGCCAGATGGGCAAGGTCCGGGCCGCGCTCAAGGTCATGTCGCAGGGATTGGGCGAGAAGCCGTTTTGCTGTGGTGGCACGCATCTGACGCTGGCCGATATCAGCGTCTGCTGTGCCCTGGCCTGGCTGGATTTCCGCTTTCCCGAGATGGACTGGCGCGCCGAACACCCGAATCTGGCCGCCTTGCTGGCCAAGCTGGCGGCACGCCCCAGCTTTTTGAACACAGTGCCCCACTGAGTGGCAGCATGTCGTCAAAGAAAAGGCCACTCGGAAGTGGCCTTTTTTGAGGGCATAAAAAAGCTGCGAAGCATCCCGAAACGAATTAAGAGAGGGAGGGAGGAGAAGCGCTCCGGGGATTGTTCAATGGGCGTACCCAAGGGCTTCGCAACTGGAAATTGGTGAATGCAGACCTGTCAGTTCATTGCACTTGACTATCAGATAAGACACTGTTGCAGAAGTTCCAGCCCCCGTGGGTTTCATTTTTGTAACAGTTTGGCAATGCCTGTAGGCAAATCTTGACGGATGCTGCCAGCGCCTCGAAAAGCAGGTGCTCACCAATCTCCAGGCCCTTCGAGCCGCTAGCTGCTTTGCGTTGAGGCGACAGGCCCGAACACCGCAGCCCAGAGCTTGAGTACCGCTTCACGCTGGACTTGGGCCTGCTCTGGCTCCAGCTGTCCGGAGCGCTCATCCAGTCTTGCCACGTGTTGCAGGCGACGCAGCTCGCGGTAGGCCTTGGCTGCTTCGTAGCCCACTGCCTTGGGCAGCAGGCCCGCGTCTTCGGCGCGCTGCAGCAAGGCGATATTGCCCACGTTGGCAATCAACTCGCGGTGTGCACCGGATTCGGCCAGCACCAGGTACTGCACGGCAAATTCCACATCCACCATGCCGCCAGGGCTGTGCTTGACGTCAAACAGGCCGCCGCGTACCGGATGGGCGCCGCGCACCCGCTCACGCATGGTTTCAATCTCGTTGCGCAGCGCCGCGGCATCGCGCGGCGCGGTGATGACGGCTTCGCGCACAGCATCAAAGCGCTGATGCAGGTGCAGATCGGTCGCAGGCTCGCCTGCCGGCGAGGGAAAGTCGCGGCTGCCCAGGACAAAGCGGGCACGCGTCATGGCCTGGTGTTCCCAGGTCCAGGCGGTGTTGCTGCCGCGCTGCTGCTGGTAGTTGGCATAGGACTCGAAGCTGGTCACCAGCAGACCCGAGTTGCCGTTGGGGCGCAGCGCGGTGTCGATCTCGAACAGATCGCCTTCACCGGTCTTGACGGTCAGCCAGTTGATGAGCTTGCGCACATAGGCCGCGTAGACCTCGGGCGCGCGGTCATCGTCGTCATCGAAGACGAAGACGATGTCCAGATCGCTGCCGTAGCCAAGTTCCTTGCCGCCCAGTTTGCCGTAGCCCACGATGCCGAAGCGCGGCGTATCGCGATGGCGGCTCTTGAGCCGGCTCCAGCACCATTGGGCCGTGATGCGCAGCACGCTGTCGGCCAGCGCGCTGAGGTCGTCGGCCACCTGCTCCACGGTAATGCGGCCTTCGATATCGCGCGCCAGCGTGCGAAAGACCTCGGCATGGTGGGCGCGGCGCAGCAGATTGAGCAGGGTTTCGTCGTCGTCCTCTCCCGTCGATTGCAGGGCGGCCAGACGCATGGCCAGCTCGTGCTCGAAGTCTGCTGCGACAAAGCGCTCCTTGAGGATGGCATCGCTGGCCAGCTCGTCGATCACGCCGGGGTGTTGCTGCAGGTAACGTGCCGGCCAGCGTGCCGCGCCTAAAAGATGTAGCAATCTCTCGTGAACTGCCGGGCGTTCCAGCAGCAGCGCGAGATAGCTTTCGCGGCGCAGCAGGGGCTCCAGCCATTGCAGAAAGCGTTTGGCGGCTTCTTCGCCGGACTGGCCGCTTTCCACCCATTGCGCGGTGCGCTCCACCAGCCTGAACAAGCGCGCACGGGCCTCGTCGCGCAGGCCGTTGATGCGGGTGTTGCTGCGCCAGTCGGCGACCTGCCCGGCCAGTGAGGGGGGCAGGGCCTCGATGAGGTCTTCGATGTCTCTGGGCGTGGGCGGTCCACCTGCCGCTGCCTTGGCGGCATTGCAGTGGCCGTTGCTGCATTGCTGTGAGTCACCGCCGAGCAAGGTGTCGAACTCCTGTGCCACCAGTTCGCGGTGCTCGTCGAGCTGGTGCAGAAAGCCGCAGGCATCGTCATAGCCCAGGGTGCGCGCAATCCACAGCAGATCATCGTCGCGTGTGGGCAGCACATGGGTCTGCTGATCGTCCAGATACTGGATGCGGTGCTCCACCTGGCGCAAGAAGATGTAGGCGCGGCTCAGCGCATCGGCAATCTCGGCGCTCATCAGATTGGCCTGCACCAGGCGCTGCAGGGCTTCCAGCGTGGGTCGGCGGCGCAGCTCGGGGAACTGGCCGCCGCGCACCACCTGCAGCAGTTGCACGATGAATTCGATCTCGCGGATGCCGCCGCGCGAGAGCTTGACGTCGTTGGCGCGCTCGGGATGGCCCGCACTGCGCTTGGATGCGTGGTCGCGGATCTGGCGGTGCAGGCTGCGCAGCGAGTCGAACACCGCATAGTCCAGATAGCGGCGGAACACAAAGGGCAGCACCACGCCGCGCAGGGCCTGGACGTTGGGGGTCTGGATATCGGCCAGCGGCGCCACGATGCGGCTCTTGAGCCAGGCAAAGCGCTCCCACTCCCGGCCGTGAATCTGCAGATACTCCTCCAGCGAGGACAGCGAGACGGCGGGGGCGCCGGAATTGCCGTTGGGCCGCAGGGCCAGATCGACGCGAAAGACAAAGCCGTGCTCGGTGGTGTCGCCGATCAGGCTGAAGATGCCTTTGACGGCACGGCCGAAGTACTCGTGGTTGGAAATCACGCCGCGCCCGTCGGCCTGGCCCCGGGTGTCGCCGTCATGTTCGTAGACGTAGATCAGGTCGATGTCGCTGGAGACATTGAGCTCGCGGGCACCTAGCTTGCCCATGCCGATGACCCAGAACTGGACTTCCTGACCTGCCGGCCCCTGAGGCGCGCCGTGCCGGGCATCGAGTTCGGCACGCACCTGGGTGCAGGCACGATCCAGGGCCAGCTCGGCCAGCTCGGTGACGGCCTTGGTCACCACGGCGAGAGGTGCCTGCTGTTCGCAGTCCAGAACGATGATGCGCTCCATCACCAGCTGGCGCAGCACGCGCAGCGCCGCGGAGAGGTCCAGGCTGCGCGACTGCAGCGTGCCCAGGGCCTGCTCCATCAGGGAGCGGTCGGGGGCTCCCGGCGGCAAGACGTCAAACCAGTTCTCGTAACGGCGGTGAAGGCGCTGCACAAAGCGCGAGTACTGGGCCGGGGAAGGAACGTTGAGGGCGTTTTCTGCCATTGCTTGCTCTGGGGACTGCATGCGGACCGTAAAAAATGGTGTCAGGCAGGCAGGTAATCAGCTCGGCAACGTGTGGTTACCGAAACGCGCACGGGGCGCCGGTCATAATTCCTGCCATTGCTAGGCCACCGATGATCGAACCGAAACCACTCCCAACTCGCCAAATTCATCGGCTGGCCAGCTTGGCACGGTGGTCTTTGGGACTGGTCCTTAGCCTGTGGCTGCTGCTGGCCACCGTGTGGGGGGTGCTCCATTTCTGGATTGTGCCGCGAATCGAGCAGTGGCGTCCCGAGCTGGAATCCCTGGCCTCACGCAGCCTGGGTATACCGGTTTCCATAGGCCGGCTGCATGCGTACCGATCGGGTCTGGTGCCGACTTTCGAGCTGGGCGATGTGGTCCTGCATGACCCTGCGAACAAGAGTGAGGCCTTGCTGCTGCCCAAGGTGGTGGTGGCGGTCTCCGCCCATTCGCTGATGACCCTGGGCGTGGAGCAGATATACCTTGAAGCGCCGGATCTGACGGTCCGCCGCGATGCCGACGGCCAGATTTTTGTCGCCGGCATTGCCGTGTCATCCGATCCGGGGCATGGGGGCGACTCCGACTGGATCTTCTCCCAGCCCGAAATCGCCATTCGCAGCGGCAAGCTGCAGTGGGTGGACGAGCTGCGTCATGCCGCGCCCTTGCAACTGCAGGATGTGGATCTGGTGCTGCGCAACAAGCGCTGGCATCACTCCCTGCGGCTGGATGCCACGCCGCCAGAGGGCTGGGGCCAGCGCTTTACGGTCATGGGCAATTTCAAGGAGCCTTTGCTGTCGGTGCATGAAGGGCGTCTGGAGCGCTGGAGCGGACAGGCCTATCTGGACTTCACGCATATCGACCTGTCCCATCTGGGCCAGTATCTGGATCCGCAGGACTGGAAGCTGCAGCAGGGCAAGGGCTCGGTCAGGGCCTGGCTGGATGTGGAGCGCGGCCAGCCCGTGGGCGGGGTGGCCGATGTCGCCGTGCAGGCGTTGCAACTTCAATGGCGGGACAGACCTGAGCCCCTGGCCCTGCAGGCCTTGCGCGGGCGCCTGCGGGCCAAGAATCAGAACGGTTACCAGTTTTCCGTCCAGGGATTGCAGTTCACGGCCGAGGACGGCCTGAACTGGCCCAGGGGCGATTTCAGCCTGCGCTATGTGCCCACCGGCGCTTCCGAGCAGGGCAGCCAGGGCGAGCATGGCGACGTTCAGGCCGATGGCATCGACCTGGCCATTGCGGCGCAGATGCTGCAGCGTCTGCCCCTGCCGCAGGCCGTGCAGACCCAGCTCAAGGCGCTTTCGCCGGCAGGACAGCTGAGTGATCTCAAGTTGTCATGGCGCGGACCTCTGCAGCAGCTGGCGCAGTACAAGGCTTCGGGGCGGTTCGAGCAGCTGGGATTGCGCTCCCAGGCTTCGCAGGAGGGCCCTCACAGCATAGGCATTCCAGGCGTGCGGGGCTTGAGCGGCAAGTTCAGCCTGGACCAGGACAGCGGCGAGGCTACGCTAACCAAGGCGCCGGCCGTCAATCAGGCCATGCTGAGCTTTCCCGGCGTGTTTGAAGACCCCGACATCCCGTTCGATCAGCTCGACAGCCTGGTGCGCTGGCAGTTGCTGGACAAGGGCCGGACCATCAAGGTGCAGGTGCCCCGGCTGCGTTTCGCCAATGAGGACACGGCTGGCCAGGCCCAGGCCAGCTGGCAGTCCGGTGCAGGGACCAAGGAGCAGCCGCGCTTTCCGGGGCTGCTGGATCTGCAAGGGCAGCTCAGCCGCGCCAAGGGGGAGCGCATTTATAGCTATCTGCCCCAGGATCTGGGCAGCGATGCGCTGCGCTATGTGCGCGAGGCCATCACCACGGGTCAGGCCAGCGCGGTGAACTTCCGCGTCAAGGGCGAGCTCGAGCATGTGCCGTTTGAAAAACCGGGCAAGGGCGAATTCCACATCAGTGCCCAGATGCATGATGTGAACTACCAGTTCGTGCCCGGCTATCTGCTCGGGCCCGGTGAAAAGCCCTGGCCGCCGCTGACCAGGCTGTCGGGCGAGCTGGTGTTCGAGCGCAACTCCATGCAGGTGCGCAAGGCCAAGGGCTTTCTGGGGCATACCGCCATCGTGGTTGATGAAGCGCAGGCCGGAGTGGCCGACTGGAACCTGACCGAGGTGGAGGTCAACGCCAAGGCTCATGGAGCCCTGGGCGATATGCTGAATCTGGTTCAAGGCTCTGCCCTGTCTGCGCTGACCGCCCACGCGCTGGATAGCAGCAAGGCCACGGGCAATGCCAAGCTCAGCCTCAGGCTGCATCTGCCCACCATGCATATGGAGCGCAGCAAGGTACAGGGTGAAGTGGCGCTGGCGGGCAATACGCTGCAGCTGATGCCCGAGGTGCCCGCGCTCAGCCAGTTGCGCGGCAATGTGCAGTTTTCGGAGACCGGCTTTCAGCTCTCGGGTGTGCAAGCCAAAGCGCTGGGCGGTGATGTGCGCATAGAGGGCGGCATGAAGCCTGCCGCCGATGCCGCCACGGCTGCGGTGCAAGTGCGTGTGGACGGTATTGCCACCGCCCAGGGCCTGCGAGATGCCAGGGAGATGAGCGATTTGGCGGCTTTGGGCAAGCATCTGCAAGGCCAGGCCCGTTATGGCTTGCAGATCAAGGTGCTGCACAGCGTGCCGGAAATCAGTCTGCAGTCCGACCTGCAAGGCATGGCGGTCATGTTGCCAGCTCCTTTGGGCAAGGCGGCCGACAGCTCCCTGGCCTTGCGTGTCAACCGCACAGTGCCAGCCGTGGCCAGGCCGCTGACCGATCAGTTCAGCGTGCAATGGGGCAATCAGGCCGCAGCCTTGCTGGAGCGCGATATCAGCGGGGCGCAGGCTCGCATCACACGCGGCAGCCTGGAGCTGGTGGAGGCGGGCAAGGCGGAAGCCGCTTTGCCGCCTGCGGGCCTGCAGGCCAGGGTGCAGCTGCCGGTGCTTGATCTGGATGCCTGGAGTCGTTTGTGGCCCGATGGCACAGGGGGCGCTGCCGATGGTCCCGGTGCCGAGGAAGAGAGCTGGCGCCAGTTTGTGCCGCAGCAGTTGGCGCTCAAGGCGCGCGAGGTCAAGCTCCATGGCCGCTCGCTCAATGATGTGTCCCTGCAGCTCAGCCATGCCAACAGGGTCTGGACCAGCCAGATCCAGGCACGCGAGCTGGCGGGGCGTGTGGAGTATCGCGAGTCATCTGCGCAGGAGCCGGGCGGCCTGGTCATCGCCAAGCTCTCGCGTCTGAGCATTCCCGACGGCCCGGACGACGGGCTGGATGCTGCTGCTGCGGAACAGAGCGGCAATGTGCGCGAGTTACCGGCATTGCAGGTCAGCGTGGACGACTTCCAGCTGGGCAAGCGTTCGCTGGGCAAGCTGGATGTGGTGGCGCGCAATCAAGGGCTGTCCGCCGGCGCGGGGCAGCGCGAATGGCAACTGTCGCGCTTCAATATCAGCACTCCCGAGGCGACGTTGACGGCCCAGGGCTCCTGGGGGCTGCGCTCCAGTGACAAAAAGCACCCGGGTCAGACCCAGCTGCAGTTCCAGCTCAATCTGCGCGATGTGGGCAAGCTGCTCAATCGCTTTGACATGCCTGGCGTGGTTGCCAATGGACAGGGTCAGCTGCAGGGTGAAATCAGCTGGACAGGAGCGCCCGTGACGCCGGAGTTCAAGACCATGTCCGGCGCTGTACATCTGGAGGTGCAAAAAGGCCAGTTCCTCAAGGCCGATCCGGGGCTGGCCAAGCTGCTGGGCGTGCTCAGCCTTCAGTCCTTGCCCAGGCGGCTGACGCTGGACTTCCGCGACGTGTTTCGCAACGGCTTCTCGTTCGACTTCATGCGGGGCGATGTCACCATAGAGCGCGGCATAGCCAAGACGAATAACATGCAGATGAAGGGCGTGAACGCGGCCGTGCTGATGGAGGGCTCTGCCGACATCGACAAGGAAACCCAGGACCTGCATGTGGTGGTGGTGCCGGAGATCAACGCCCTGTCCGCCTCCCTGGTCGCCACGGCCATCAACCCCGTGGTGGGGCTGAGCAGCTTTCTGGCCCAGATGATTTTGCGTGGCCCGCTGATTGCGGCCACGACCAAGGAGTTCCATATCCACGGCAGCTGGGAAGACCCGCAGGTGACCGAGCTGCCCAGGCGCAGCGTGCCCAAGGCCGGTGCCGACGGTGTCGACAAGCCGCCCGCTGCCGCTCCAGGCTCACAGGAGAAGCCATGAAGATTGCCGCTCTACAAATGGTCTCGGGTCAGGATGTCGCCGCCAACCTGGCGCAGGCACGCAGCCTGATGCAGCAGGCCGCCGCCCTGGGCGCGGAGCTGGTGGTGTTGCCCGAGTATTTCTGTGCCATGGGTGCCAGGGACACCGACAAGCTGGCCTACCGGGAGGCTTTTGGCCAGGGGCCGATCCAGGACTTCATGGCCGCTGCCGCCAGGCAGCTGGGGCTGTGGGTGGTGGCCGGCACGCTGCCGCTGCAGGCCGCTGACGACAGCCACGTGCTCAACACCAGCCTGGTCTATTCACCCGGCGGCGAATGCGTGGCCCGCTACGACAAGATCCACCTGTTTCAGTTCGACAACGGGCGCGAGAGCTATACCGAGGCGGCCGTGGTGCAGGCGGGCAGCCAGCCCGTGGTCTGCGACATACAGGCCAGAAATGGCGTGAGCTGGCGCCTGGGCCTGAGCGTCTGTTATGACCTTCGCTTTCCCGAGCTGTACCGCGCGCTCAGCGCACAGGGGGCCGATCTGCTACTGGTGCCAAGTGCCTTCACCTACACCACGGGCCAGGCGCACTGGGAGGTGCTGCTGCGGGCGCGGGCGATAGAGAACCTGGCGTATGTGCTGGCGCCGGGCCAGGGCGGCGTGCATGAAAACGGTCGTCGCACCTGGGGCCACAGCCTGCTGATCGATCCCTGGGGCGAGGTGCAGGGCCTGCAGGCCAGCGGCGCCGGCGTGGTGGCGGGAGAGCTCAATCGTGACCGCTTGCTGCAGGTGCGCCAGCAATTGCCGGCCTTGAGCCATCGTGTGCTGTGACTGATCCGCTCAATACCACTCTTGACGAGCTGCCCGAGGACCATCCTGCGCATTGGCCCTGGCGGCGCTGGCGCATGGCCTGGAAGCGCTGGTCGCTATGGACCTTGCTGGTGGCACTGGTGGTCAGCATGCTGGTCACCATGGTCTGGCTGGCCGGACGCTATGAAGCATCGCAGGTGCAGGAAAAGCTGGAGCGCGATACCGCCAATGCCGTTGGCGATATCCGTGCAGCGCTGGGACGCAATCTGCAGGACCTGCTGGCGCTGAGCGCCTACAGCGGCAAGCACTCGAGCTGGCGTGAGCATGCGAGCGAGCTGCTGCAGCAGCGCCGTGACCTGATGCGCATCGAGTGGCGGGGCGAAAACATGCGCCTCATCGAGCATGCAGAGACGCCTTATCGCACCCTGCTGGTCGAAGACGAAAGCCATTTGCCCGAGCTGCATTCGGGCGAGGCACTGACCTGTACCCAGGCCAGACGCGTCAACGGGCCATCGTATTCGCCCAGCCGCTTCCAGCTGCTGGGCGAGGGCCTGGGCACGGAGACCATGCAGGTCTGCATGCCGCTGACGGAGAACGGCCATGTGGTGGGCTATGTGCTGGGCACCTACAGCCTGCAAGGCATTCTCATGGCCCAGGTGGGCAAGTCCCTGCCGCGCACCCAGGAGGTTTCGTTCACCGAGCCGGACGGCACGCGTCTGGCCATGGTGGGGGCGGCCTGGCGCGGCTCGCGCATGTTCACGGCCCAGCAACTGCTGGATTTGCCCGGCAACACCCTGGTGCTGCGCATGGACAGCTGGCATCACGCGCCCAGCGTCTTTCCGAATGTGATGACGGCGCTGGTGACAGGCATGTCGATCGCGCTGGTGACCGTGGTGGTGGTGCTGGTGCGCGACAACCGTCGCCGCCTGCGGGCGGAGCGAGATCTGGGCGATGCGCTGGCCTTTCGCAAGGCCATGGAGGACTCCCTGGTCACGGGCATGCGTGCACGTGACCTCCAGGGCCGCATCACCTATGTGAACCCGGCCTTTTGCAATATGGTGGGCTTCAGTGCGCAGGAGCTGCTGGGCCTCAATGTGGCGCCTTACTGGCCGCCCGAGCTGGCCCAGGAATATGTGAGCCGGCGCGATCAGCGCCTTGCCGGCTTGCTGCCCACACCGCGCCAGGGCCACGAGAGCGTGTTCATGCGCAAGGACGGCTCGCGCTTTCCGGTGCTGATTTTCGAGGCACCGCTGATCACCGCCCAGGGCCAGCACACGGGCTGGATGAGCGCCTTCATCGACATCAGCGAGCAGCGCCGCATGGAGGAGATGTCGCGTGCCTCTCAGGAGCGCCTGCAGGCCACGGCACGCCTGGCGACCGTGGGTGAGATGGCCTCCATGCTCAGCCATGAGCTGACACAGCCGCTGGCCGCCATTTCCAGCTATGCCACGGGCTCGCTGAATCTGCTCGAGCATGAGCCTAGCGACCCTCATGCCCCGCATATCAAGGACTTGCGCATGGCTCTGGAGCGCATCAGCTTTCAGGCCGATCGCGCGGGCAAGGTCATCAAGAGCGTGCGCGATTTCGTGCGCCGGAGAGACAATTCCAAAGAGGTGGTGCCGCCCGTGGAGCTGATCGATGCCGTCATGCCTCTGGTCTATCTGCAGGCGCACAAGCTCAATGCAAATGTGCAGCTGGAGCTGGAGCCCGATCTGCCGGGGGTGCTGTGCGATGTCACCATGGTCGAGCAGGTTCTGCTCAATCTGGCGCGCAACGGCATGCAGGCCATGGACCTGCCCGAGCTCAAGGAGAGGGTGTTGACCATGGCTGTCAGGCGCAGTTCTGACGGTAATAACGCGCGTTGGGTAGAATTTTCCATCATGGACTGCGGCGCCGGCATTTCTTCGGAAGTCGCCGAGCAGCTGTTCACCCCCTTCTTCACCACGCGCACCGAAGGCATGGGCCTGGGCCTGAGCCTGTGCCGCACGGTGGTGGAGCAACATGGTGGTCGCCTTGATTACCGCCCGCACCTCCCGCAGGGCACGGAGTTTGTCTTCACGCTTCCGGCCCACAGGGAACCCAGAAAGAACTAGGCTTCATGGAACCTGTCACCGACGCTACCGTCTACGTTGTGGACGACGATGCCGATGTCCGAGAGGCATTGGCATGGCTGCTGCGTTCGCGCCGATTGCTGAGCGAGTGCTATCGCAACGCCGAAGAATTCGAGCAGGCCGTGCTGCAGACCACCCCCGTGACGCGCCGGCCCTGTTGCCTGCTGCTCGATATGCGCATGACGGGCATGAGCGGCCTGTCGCTGTTCAACCGCATGCTGGAGCGCGGCCAGATCGAGGCCATGCCCGTGATCTTTCTGACCGGACATGCCGATGTCCCCACGGCCGTGGATACGGTCAAGCGCGGTGCCTTCGACTTTTGCGAGAAACCGTTTTCCGACAACGCGCTGGTGGACCGTGTGGAGCAGGCTCTGGCGCTGTCTGCCGAGCATCTGGCCGCCTTGCAGGCGCGCGAAGAGGTGCGCAGCCGTTTGGACGAGCTGACCGATCGGGAAAAGGACGTGATGAAACTGGTCGTCGAGGGCGTACCGAACAAGCTGATCGCCGATCAGCTCGACATCAGCGTGCGCACCGTGGAAGTGCACCGCGCGCGGGTCTTCGACAAGATGCAGGTCAAGTCGGCCGTCGAGCTGGCCAATCTGCTGCGCAACGCCTGAATAAAAGCCTCCGAGACCAGCAAAAAAGCCCCGCCAAGCGGGGCTTTTTTGCTGGTCTCGCGCTGGCTTATTGAGGCGCACGTTCGCCCACGAAGATTTCCACGCGGCGGTTGCGCGCACGGCCTTCGTTGGTGGCATTGGAGGCCACGGGCTGGTGCGAGCCCATGCCCTGCACCTGGATGCGGGCGCCGTTGACGCCGCGCGATGTCAGATAGTTGCGGGTGCTCTCGGCGCGCTGCAGCGACAGAGGGTTGTTGATGGCATCGGAGCCTGTGCTGTCGGTGTGACCGATGATGCGCACTTCTGCGTTGGGGTTGTTGCGCAGACCTTCGGCAAAGCGATCGAGGATGGGGGCGAAGTTGCCCTTGATGTCGGCGCGGCCGGTGTCAAAGGAAATGTCGCTGGGGATGTCCAGCTTGAGCTGGTTGTCCGCAGTCTGTGTCACGCCCACGCCTGTGCCCTGGGTCGCGGCTTCCATTTCACGCTTTTGCTTCTCGAGGTTCTGCGACCAGATATAGGAGCCCAGGGCGCCGACACCGGCACCGATCAGTGCACCCTTGCCGGCATGGCCGCCAGCAATGGCTCCGATGGCAGCGCCGCCCAGCGCGCCCACGCCTGCACCGGTGGCAGTACGACGCGTGGTGTCCGACATGCCGCCGGTATTGGCGCAGCCGGTGATCAACAATGCAGAGGCCAGAGCGGCCGTCACAGCCATTTGTTTGCGCATAGAAAACTCCTTAGTTTGATAAACGACCCGGAGGGTCTTGCAAACCAGCTTCGCGTAAAAGCTGCAAGGCCACGAGCGTACTGCCAAGAGAAGGCAAAAAAAGTAGGACGTGGGCCAGCGAGCGGTTTCTGATGCAAAAGATTGTCACATCCGGCCCGCGCTGCAGTGGCTGCAGCGCCATGGGCTAAGCTCGATTAGAGCGATCTTGTTCGGGGTCTGCAAGCACTTCTTTGTGCGGCGCCGGCTCGACCGGGGCCGGCAACTCACCCTTTTTTCGACCCGAGAACATGGTCCACCACACAATAGCGACCAAAATGGCCAATGCCAGCAGTGCTTCAAGCAAAATCAGACCCATGAATTTCCATCTCCTGCGCCGAGCTTCACTGGCGCTGATTGTAGGAACCCTGGTGGCATGCACCACCACCAAGCAGCAAAACGACCCGGCACCGGTGCCAGAGATGGCTCCGCATGGCGGGCCGGCTTCCGCAGCCAAGCCGCCGTTCACCGCCAATGTACCGACTAAAAGCCGCTGGGTGGCGGTGGACTGGGGCGAGCTGCCCGGCGTACCCCAGGATTCTCTGAACGAGGCCTGGAATGCCTGGATCAAGAACTGCGAGCGTCCCAGCACCGTGTTTGCGAATCTGTGCGGCGAGGTGCGCCGCCTGAGCATTGCCTCGGAAGACGAGCAGCGCAGCTGGATGATGAACACGCTGCAGCCCTATCGCATCGAAGCGACCACGGGCAGCCCCGACGGCATGCTGACCGCCTATTACGAGCCCCTGTACGAGGCGCGCCGGGTGCAGGGCAACGGCTTCAATGTGCCCATCTATCAGGTCCCGCAGGGCTTTGGCAAGCGCAAGCCCTGGTTCACGCGCCAGCAGATCGACACCAACCCCGAGGCGCAGGCCGCGCTGGCCGGCCGTGCCATTGCCTGGCTGCGCGACCCGGTGGACATGCTGGTGCTGCATATCCAGGGCTCGGGCCGGCTGATGCTTACCGAGGCCGACGGTCGCCAGCGCATGATCCGCGTGGCCTATGCCGGCACCAACGATCAGCCCTACAAGAGCGTGGGCCGCTGGCTGCTCGACCAGAACCTGGTGCGCGACGCCACCTGGCCCGGCATCAGCGCCTGGATTGCCGCCAATCCGTCGCGGGTCAACGAGATGCTGTGGAGCAATCCGCGCTATGTGTTCTTCCGCGAGGAGGCGCTCAATGACTTCGATGCCCAGTTCGGCCCCAAGGGCGCGCAGGGCGTGGCGCTGACGCCGGGCCGCTCCATTGCCGTGGACCGCAACAGCATCCCCTACGGCACGCCGGTCTGGCTGTCCACGCCCGGCCCCACCGTCTCGCTCAACCGCCTGGTGTTTGCGCAGGATACGGGCAGCGCCATTCTGGGCGCCGTGCGCGCCGACTATTTCATGGGCTGGGGGGCCGAGGCCGGCGATGTGGCGGGCCGCATCAAGCAGCCGCTCAAGCTCTGGGCCTTCTGGCCCAAGGCCCTGGCCGGATCGGCGCCGCATCTGCGCTGATGCAAAAAACAGGAGCTGCAAGCGCTTGTCAGTCAATGGATTTCAATGGATAACTATCTGAAATCCTTGCACTGAAAGCGCTAGCAGCTCTCTTTTAGAGAGCGTCGGTGAAGTAGCGCTGCACCACGGGCGGCTCCTTGCCCTTGTGAAAGCTCAGCTTGCGGTCGCGCAGCGCCACATCGGCGGTCGTCACGCGCTCGAAGCGGCGCAGGTGCTCGGTCCAGGACTCGTCGGTGATCTGCTCCACGAAGCGCTCGGGATGGCTCATGCTGTGCAGCAGGCTCCAGGACAGCGCGCCCTGGCGCAGGCGGCTGCGCCGGCTCAGCTGCATCAGATCGCGGAAGGCGCCGGCCCTGGCCGGATCGATCAGGTACTCGATGGTCACCACCACGCGGCCGGCTTCGGGCGGCAGCGCGGCCGTCGGCGGCGTGAAGGCGCGCGACGGGCTGAGGTCTTCCTCGATGTCGCGGTCCGGGTTCAGGCGCTGCACGATCAGCAGGGCCGTCAGCCCGCTGACGGCGGCCACGGCCATGCTGATCTGCACCGAGCCCAGGCTGGCGACCTTGCCCCAGATGGCGGCACCAATCGCCGTGCTGCCCATGATGGACATCTGGTAGATGGACATGCCGCGTGCCCGCACCCAGTTGGGCAGGGCCATCTGCGCGGCCACGCCCAGCGTGTTGGCCGTGGCCAGCAGGGCCATGCCCGAGAGCATCATGCCCGGCACGGCCACGGCGATATGGGGGGCGAAGGCCACGGTCAGCGTGGCCAGGCTCTGCGCGGCCACACCGGCCAGCACCGTGCGCTCGCCCGACATCATCTGGCGTATGCGCGGCAGCAGCATGGCGCCCAGGATGGCGCCCGCGCCCATGGACGCCAGCAGCAGCGTGAAGGTGCCGGCGCTGCCGCTGCTGGCCGTGCCGTGGTCCAGGCGCTGGGCCGTCAGCGGCAGCAGCGCCATGATGGCGGCGGCCTGCAGAAAGTAGCAGACGGTGCGCAGCAGCACGGCATGCATGCGCGGCGACTCCTGGATGAACTGCAGACCCACCCGCATGGCCGAGCCCAGGCGCTCGCGGCCCAGCGGGTTGGCAGGCTGCTGGCGCTTCCAGCGCAGCAGCACAAAGCCCGAGACGATGGACAGAGCTGCGTTGAGCACGAACACCCAGGCGCTGCCCAGGCTGGCAATCAGGGCGCCCGCCACCAGTGGGCCGATGATGCGCGAGGCATTCATGGCCACGCCGTTGAGCGCCATGGCAAAGGGCAGGTGGTGCTTGGGCACCAGCTCGGGGATCAGCGCCGAGAACACCGGCCAGCGCATGGCCAATCCGATGCCGTTGGCAAACACCAGGGCCAGCAGCAGATAGGGCGTCAGCTGGCCCGAGAGCACGGCCAGGCACAGCAGCAGCGCCACGGCGGCGACCCAGAACTGGGTGACGATGAAATAGCGGCGCCGGTCCAGAATGTCGGCCAGCGCGCCGCTGGGCAGGGCCAGCAGCAGCACCGGCAAGGTGGAGGCCGATTGCACCAGCGCCACCAGCACGGGCGAGGTGGTCAGCGATGTCATCAGCCAGGCGGCCGCCACATCGTTCATCCACATGCAGATATTGGCCGTCATCCAGATCATCCACAGCATGCGGAAGGTGGGGGTGGCCAGTGGTGTCCAGACGCCCGGGGCCGCGGCAGGCGGCGCGCCGCCGTCATGCATGGCCGAGGGATCTTCCAGCAGCTTGCCTGCTGGGACCTGGCCGGATTCTGAAATGTTTGGGGGGTGGGAAGCGCGTGCTGCGGAATCATCGTGGGCCATGGTGCACGATTCTGTCGCAGGAAAGTTGTGCTGACAAATACGTAGTTTCTCAAACCTGCCCGGCCCGGCGCTCAGTGCTGGTCATGCACTGGATGCTATCTATATGTGAGCTTATGGCGCTTGTTCAATAATGATTTCAATATAGATTGAGTCTGTATCGCTTATGAATAAAGCGGTACATGCTTCACTTTTGAAGGATGCCGGCCTGGAGCGGGCGGCACTCAGGCGGCACTCAGGCGTGCGTCAGCGTGCTGGGCAGCGGCAGCGCGCTGCTGGACTTCACTTCGCCCAGCGAGAAAATCGTGTGCACGTCTTTGACGTTGGGCAGGCGCAGCAGCACATTGCGCACAAAGCCGGAAAAGCTCTCCAGATCCCGGGCCACGACCTGCAGCTCGAAGGTGCCCGCGCCGCTGATGTAGTGGCAGGAGGTGACCTCGGGCAGCAGGCGAATCGCTTCCTCCATGCGCAGCGTGATGTCGGCCGTGTTCTGTGCGGCATCCACGCGCACAAAGGCCAGCACGCCCAGGCCCAGCTTGTGGCGGTCCAGCGTGGCGTGATAGCCGGTGATATAGCCCGACTCCTCCAGGGCGCGCACGCGCCGCCAGCAGGGCGCGGCGGACAGACCTACGCGTTGGGCCAGCTCGGCATTGGTGAGGCGGCCGTCCATTTGGAGCTCGTTCAGGATGGCCCAGTCGAAGCGATCAAGTTGATTCATGATTCGAAATTTACAGCAAGATTCTTTCAAAAACTAGGTTAATCCCGGCAATAAAAAGAAAGCTCTATTCAGGGCGTTTTCCGTAAACTTTGGTCAAACAACCCGCGTTCCATGCCTCTGGCGCAGGAATGCCCAAAGCAATATGCTGCTCTGGTAGCCAACAGCTGCCACGGGTGGTCACCCACATGGAGACAAGCCATGAATGCCCCTTTGCCCGATGAAGTCCGTCGTGCCCTGGAGTCTGTGACTCTGGACGACAAATATTCCCTGGCCCGCGGCCGCGCCTTTATGAGCGGCGTGCAGGCCCTGGTCCGACTGCCCATGCTGCAGCGGCTGCGCGATGCGCAGGCCGGACTCAATACCGCCGGCTTCATCAGCGGCTATCGCGGCTCGCCCCTGGGCACTTACGACCAGTCGCTGTGGGCCGCCAAAAAGCATATGGAGGCGAATCACATCGTCTTTCAGCCCGGCGTGAACGAAGAGCTGGGCGCCACGGCCGTCTGGGGCACGCAGCAGCTCGATCTCTATCCCGAAACCAAGAAGTTCGACGGTGTCTTCGGCATCTGGTATGGCAAGGGGCCTGGCGTGGACCGCTGCTCCGACGTGTTCAAGCACGCCAATATGGCGGGCACGGCAAAGCATGGCGGCGTGATTGCGATCGCGGGCGACGACCACATCAGCAAGTCCTCCACGGCCGCGCACCAGAGCGACCACATCTTCAAGGCCTGCGGTACGCCGGTGTTCTTCCCCAGCAATGTGCAGGACATCCTGGACATGGGCCTGCATGCCTTTGCCATGAGCCGCTTCTCGGGCCTGTGGTCGGGCATGAAGACGATCCAGGAGGTGGTGGAGTCCTCCTCCTCGGTCCTGGTGGACCCGGATCGCGTCAACATCATCCTGCCCGAAGACTTTCAGATGCCCGACGGCGGCCTGCATATCCGCTGGCCCGATCCGCCGCTGGAGCAGGAAGCGCGGCTGATGAACTACAAGTGGTATGCGGCCCTGGCCTATGTGCGCGCCAACAAGCTCAACCACAACGTGATCGAGGGACCGAGCGACCGCTTCGGCATCATCGCCAGCGGCAAGGCCTATAACGACACGCGCCAGGCCATGGCCGATCTGGGGCTGGACGAGGACACCTGCCACCAGCTGGGCATCAGGCTGCACAAGGTGAATGTGGTCTGGCCGCTGGAGGCCACCATCACGCGCGATTTCGCGCGCGGCCTGCAGGAGATTCTGGTGGTCGAGGAAAAGCGCCAGGTCATCGAATACCAGATCAAGGAAGAGCTCTACAACTGGCGCGACGACGTGCGCCCCAATGTGGTGGGCAAGTTCAGCGACGAGCATGGCGGCGAATGGTCGCTGCCCAACCCCAGCACCGACTGGCTGCTGCGCCCCACGGCCGATCTGACCCCCGCCATCATTGCGCGCGCCATTGCCCAGCGCCTGAAGAAGCTGGGCGTGCCCGAGCATGTGCAAACGCGCATGCAGCAGCGTCTGGCCGTGCTCGACGCCCGCGAAGCGGCGATCAAGGCGGCCAAGGAAGTCTCCACGGGCGATCGCACGCCCTGGTTTTGCAGCGGCTGCCCGCACAACACCTCGACACGCGTGCCCGAAGGCTCGCGCGCCGTGGCCGGCATCGGCTGCCACTACATGACCACCTGGATGCCCGACCGTCGCACCAGCACCTTCACGCAGATGGGCGGCGAGGGCGTGACCTGGGTGGGACAGGCGCCCTTCACCAAGGAAGCCCATGTCTTCGCCAATCTGGGTGACGGCACCTATTTCCACAGCGGGCTGCTGGCTATTCGCCAGAGCATCGCGGCCGGCACCAACATCACCTACAAGGTGCTCTACAACGACGCCGTGGCCATGACGGGCGGCCAGCGCGTGGGCGAGCGGCCCGAAGGCCATTCGGTGCTGCAGATCATGAACAGCCTGCTCTCCGAAGGCGTGCGCAAGCTGGTCATCGTCACCGACGAGCCCGAGAAATACGATGGCGTGAAGCTGGGCGAGGGCGTGACCGTGCACCACCGCGACGAGCTCGATGCGATCCAGCGCCAGTTCCGCGAGCTCACGGGCTGCACGGCCATCATCTACGACCAGACCTGTGCCACCGAAAAGCGCCGCCGCCGCAAACGCGGCCTGCTATCCACGCCCGACAAGACCGTGGTCATCAACGAGCTGGTCTGCGAGGGCTGTGGCGATTGCTCGGTGCAGTCCAACTGCCTGTCGGTGGAGCCCGTGGAGACCGAGTTCGGCCGCAAGCGCCGCATCAACCAGAACAGCTGCAACAAGGACTATTCCTGCGTCAAGGGCTTCTGCCCCAGCTTCGTCACCGTCGAGGGCGGTCAGCTCAAGAAGCCCAAGCAGGACAAGAAGGGCAGCCTGGAAGCCCTGCCCAATATTCCCGAGCCCATCGTGCCCGTGGCCGAGCAGGCCTGGGGCATCGTGGTGGCCGGTGTCGGCGGCACGGGCGTGATCACCATCGGTTCGCTGCTGGGCATGGCCGCACACCTGGAAGGCAAGGGCGTGGTTACGCAGGATGCGGCCGGTCTGGCGCAAAAAGGCGGCTCCACCTGGAGCCATATCCAGATCGCCAACCGCGCCGATGCCATCTACACCACCAAGGTGGACATGGCCAAGGCCGATCTGGTCATCGGCTGCGACCCCATCGTGGCGGCCACGCCCACCACCTTGTCCGTGATGCAGCCGGGGCGCACCTATGTGGCGCTCAACAGCCATGCCGCGCCCACGGCCAGCTTTGTGGGCAACCCCGACTGGCAGTCGCCTGCCGCACGCTGCGCCACGGCGCTGGCCGAGGCCGTGGGTCATGGCGCCCTGGGCAGCTTCGACGCCGAGAAGGCCTCCACGGCCTTGCTGGGCGACAGCATCTACGCCAACCCCATGATGCTGGGCTACGCCTGGCAAAAGGGCAAGGTGCCGCTGAGCCATGCCTCGCTGATGCGCGCCATGGAGCTCAACGGCGTGCAGGTGGCGCGCAACCAGGAGGCCTTTGAATGGGGCCGCCGCTGCGCCCACGATCTGGAGGCAGTGCGCGCTCTGTATCAGGCATCGCAGGTGATCCAGTTCGTCAAGAAGCCGTCGCTAGCGGAAATGCTGGACAAGCGTGTGGAGTTCCTCACGGCCTACCAGAACGCGGCCTATGCCCAGCAGTACAGCGACTTCGTGGCCAAGGTGCGCGCGGCGGAAGAGCCGCTGGCCCAGGGCACGCGCCTGTCCCAGGCCGTGGCGCGCTATCTGTTCAAGCTGATGGCGTACAAGGACGAGTACGAGGTGGCGCGTCTGCACACCGAGGCGGCGTTCACCCAGAAGATCAGCGACATGTTCGAGGGCGACTACAAGCTCGTGCATCACCTCGCGCCCCCCGGTTTCGCCAAGAAGGACGCGCAGGGCCATCTGCTCAAAAAGTCCTATGGCCCCTGGATGCGCAAGGCCATGGGCTGGCTGGCCGGCATGAAGGGACTGCGCGGCACGGCACTCGATCCCTTCGGTCGCACCGAGGAGCGCCGCACCGAGCGCGCCCTGATCGTCGAATACCGCCAGTGCATCGACACCTTGCTGGCAGGTCTGACGGCTGACAAGCTGGCGCTGGCTGTGGAGATCGCCTCCATCCCCGAAGACATTCGAGGCTACGGCCATGTGAAGGAGCACCATCTGGCGGCTGCGCGCATCAAGTGGCAGTCGTTGATGACGCGCTGGAATGGCTCGGCTGCACCCGCTGCACCAGCGGTCAAGCTGATGGCAGTGAACTAATTGCGCCGAGGCGCATCACAACAAGGCCGGGGCGACCCGGCCTTTGTATTCATGGCCAAAGGCGCGACGCTGGTGGCACTATCTGATTGATAGTTGCAAGCGCTTGTATTGACTGATATTCAAATATAAAACATTAAAAAATAATACAGGTAGTGCGCTGATAGCTATGCTTTTTGTAGGTGTTGTTGATGTGGGACGGGAGGTCCGCATCGCATCAGGGAATGCCTGTGCTGCGCGGCTGCCCATGCCAATCTTGGGCACAAGCCAGCCGAATACAATGTCCCGCTGACCTGGCGAGATCGCGCAAGTGCGTGCCTGCCGGGACCTATTCCTGACAAATTCACTCTTTCGGAGTCTTTTTCGTGTTCATTTCTTCTGCTTTCGCCCAGACCGCTCCTGCCGCCGCTGCTGAAGGCGGCTTCATGGGTTCGCTCACCGGCATGCTGCCTCTGGTGCTGATGTTCGTGGTGCTGTACTTCGTGATGATTCGTCCCCAGATGAAGCGTCAGAAGGAACACCGCTCCATGATCGAGGCGCTGGCCAAGGGTGATGAAGTGGCTACCGCCGGCGGCATCATCGGCACCGTGACCCGTATGGCCGAGCAATTCATCTACATCGAAGTGGCCTCCGGTGTGGAAGTCCAGATCCAGCGCTCCGCTGTGGTGCAGGTGCTGCCCAAGGGCACGGCCAAGTAAGCCTGCCTGCTGTGGATTTTGAGGGGTACGGCGCTCGAGCAGAGTGCGCGTACCCGTTGTGCGTTGCTGTAAAACAAAGAGCGCGATCATGAACCGATACCCGGTCTGGAAGTACGCGATCCTCGTGATCGCGCTGCTGGTGGGGGTGCTCTACACCCTGCCCAATTTCTTTGGTGAAGCGCCTGCCGTGCAGGTGTCCTCGGCCAAGTCCACCGTCAAGGTGGACAACGCTGTGCTGCAAAAGGTGGAATCTGCCTTGAGCGCGGCCAGCGTCAAAGCCACTTCAATGTCGCTGGAAGGCACTTCGGTGCGCGCCCGCTTCGATACGCCTGATGAGCAGCTCAAGGCCAAGGACGTCATCGAGAAGGCTCTGGTTGCCGATCCCACCGACCCCTCCTACATCGTGGCGCTGAACCTGGTGTCGCGCTCGCCCGACTGGCTGACGGCCATCGGCGCCAAGCCCATGTATCTGGGCCTGGACCTGCGCGGCGGCGTGCACTTCATGCTGCAGGTGGACATGGCAGCGGCCCTGACCAAGAAGGCCGAGAGCTATGCGGGCGATCTGCGCTCTTCGATGCGCGACAAGAACATCCGTCACGGCGGTGTCAGCCGCGACGGCAACAACGTCACCATTCGCGTGCGCGACGAAGCCACGCTGACGGCGGCGCGCAACCTGATTACGGATCAGTTCCCCGATCTGGTGGCCGCTTCCTCGCCCGATGGCACTGGCTTCAAGCTGGTGGCCTCGATCAAGCCCGAGGCCCTGCGCAAGGTGCAGGAGCAGGCGCTCAAGCAGAACATCGTCACGCTGCACAACCGTATCAACGAACTCGGCGTGGCCGAGCCTGTGATCCAGCAGCAGGGTCTGGACCGCATCGTGGTGCAACTGCCCGGCGTGCAGGACACGGCCAAGGCCAAGGACATTCTGGGCCGTACCGCCACGCTGGAAGTGCGCCTGGTGGACGAGTCCGCCGAAGCGCGTGCTGCCGAGATGGGCTCCGGCCCCGTGCCTTTCGGCTCCGAGAAATACCTGGACCGCAACGGCCAGAGCATCATCGTGCAAAAGCAGGTGATCCTGACCGGTGAGAACCTGACGGATGCCCAGCCCGGTTTTGACAGCCAGACCCAGGAGCCCACCGTCAACCTGGTGCTGGATGCCAAGGGCGCGCGCATCTTCAAGGACGTGACGCGCGAGAACATCAACAAGCGCATGGCCATCATCCTGTTCGAAAAGGGCAAGGGCGAAGTGGTGACGGCTCCCGTGATTCGTGGCGAAATCGGCGGCGGCCGCGTGCAGATCTCGGGTCGCATGACTACGGCTGAAGCCAACGACACCTCGCTGCTGCTGCGCGCCGGTTCGCTGGCCGCTCCCATGGAGATCATCGAGGAATACACCATCGGCCCAAGCCTTGGCGCCGACAACATCGACCGAGGCATCCACTCCGTGGTCTGGGGCATGGTGGCCGTTGCTGCCTTCATGTGTGTCTATTACATGCTGTTCGGCGTGATCTCCACGATCTCTCTGGGCATCAACGTGTTGCTGCTGCTGGCCATTCTGTCCATGCTGCAGGCCACGCTGACCCTGCCCGGCATTGCCGCCATGGCGCTGGCGCTGGGTGTGGCCATCGACTCGAACGTGCTGATCAACGAGCGCATTCGCGAAGAGCTGCGTGCCGGTGCCTCGCCCCAGGCGGCGATCCATGCCGGTTACGAGCATGCCTGGCACACCATTTTGGACTCGAACGTGACCACCCTGATTGTGGGTCTGGCACTGCTGGCCTTTGGTTCTGGTGTGGTGCGTGGCTTTGCCGTGGTGCACTGCATCGGCATTCTGACCAGCATGTTCTCGGCCGTGTTCTTCTCGCGTGGCCTGGTCAATCTCTGGTATGGCGGTCGCAAGAAGCTCAAGAGCCTTGCCATCGGTCAGGTCTGGAAGCCTGAGGGTGAGGGTCACCGTTCCGTGGCCGGCCGCGGCGGCAACAACTAAGGAGGAAGATCATGGAGTTCTTCCGCATCAAAAAAGACATTCCGTTCATGAAGTACGCGTTGGTCTTCAACGCGATTTCCTTCATCACCTTTGCGCTGGCCGTTTTCTTCCTGTTCTCGCGCGGCCTGCATCTGTCCGTGGAGTTCACGGGCGGTACGGTCATGGAAGTGGCCTACACCCAGCCTGCCGACATCGGCAAGGTGCGTGAAACCGTTTCCAAGCTCGGCTATGCCGATGTGATCGTGCAGAATTTCGGTACATCCAAGGATGTGATGATTCGTCTGCCCGTGCAAAAGGGCGTGACGACTGCTCAGCAAAGTGAGCGGGTGATCACTGCACTGAAGGCCGAGGATGCAGAGGTCACGCTGCGCCGCACCGAGTTTGTCGGCCCGCAGGTGGGCGATGAGCTGATGCACAACGGCCTGATGGCGCTGGGCATGGTGGTGCTGGGCATCATCATCTATCTGGCCTTCCGCTTCGAGTGGAAGTTCGGTGTGGCGGCCATCATTGCCAACTTGCACGACGTGATCATCATCCTGGGCTTCTTTGCCTTCTTCCAGTGGGAGTTCTCGCTGTCCGTGCTGGCAGGCGTGCTGGCCGTGCTGGGCTACTCGGTCAACGAGTCCGTGGTGATCTTCGACCGTATCCGGGAGGCCTTCCGCAAGTTCCGCAAGCTCAGCACCCACGAGGTGATCGACCACGCCATCACGTCGACCATGAGCCGGACCATCATCACTCACGCCTCGACCGAAGCCATGGTGCTGTCCATGTTCTTCTTTGGCGGCCCCAGCCTGCATTACTTTGCACTGGCGCTGACGATCGGTATCTTGTTCGGTATCTATTCTTCGGTGTTCGTGGCGGCTGCCATTGCCATGTGGCTGGGCGTCAAGCGCGAAGATCTGGTCAAGGCTCCAGCCAAGTCCGGGCCGCAGGATCCGAATGATCCCAACTCGGGGGCCGTGGTCTGAAGCTTTGACCATTGCGGCAGGTGCATAACTGCTTCTGCCGCCATTACACTTAGGGAATGGCTCTCTCGCAGTCTTCCTCCACCGCGCCTGCGGCCCCGCAACAGCTGGGCTGGCAGGCGCGCTTGCGTTGGGTCCATGGCATTTGTCAGGGCCTGCCCAAGGTCGCTCAGCAACTGGATGAATTCCTCTCCAACCAGAGCAGTGTCGTCTCCACTGCCAAGGAGATGCAGGAGTGGCGCGAGGCCTGGGTCGGCTTTCAGCAGAACAAGGATGCGTGGTTGCAGGCATGCGCCCAGGCGCTGCAGCAGGCTGCGCGCAAGCCGCGCTCTGGCAGTGCGGAGAGCCACTCGTCGGGCTCGGCTCCGCTGACCTTCGAGCTGCTCAGCGACGAGGTCGTCGAAAACAAGATTCTTGCCTCTCGCATGGCCCTGGCCATGGGAGAAACGCTGCAGCCCGGTTTCGAGGCCATGCGCCTGCGTATCCAGGCACTGGAGGGCCATGAACTGGCTTCCCAGGACATGTTCCGTGCAGAGACCATCTGCCTGCATCTGGTCGAGCAATGGCTGGGCAGCGGCATGGAGCGCAAGCATTTGCTCAGGGCCGTGGAGCCCTTGCAGAATGCGCTGGCTCCGCTGATGGAGTCGGAATACAGCATCCTGCACAAGCTGCTGGATGCCAAGGGAGTCAGCAAGGCCCAGGATGCTCCGTTGCGCGTGCGACGTACCGAGGGCGGCCCGTCCACCGGTGCCATGCATCTGGGTGCCAGCAGTGGCTATGGCAATGCGTCCGATGCGGGTTGGGCCAACTCTGCCATGCAGTACATGCCGGCCGGTATGGCAGCCGGCCTGGGCGCCGGGCCCGGGATGGCCCCAGGACTGATCCTGCCGCCAGGCGCCAGCGCCGGCCTGGGCATGCTGGCGCGGGCGCGACATCGCGCGCTGGATGCCATGAATCAGCTGCGCCAGGTGCTGAGCCAGCCTGCGGTCGGCATTCCAGGTCTGATGCCAGGCACGCCTGTCGTTCCCATGCCGCCGGCGTCTGCCGCTTTGGCGCAGGCGCTGCAGGAGCAGCAACATCTGATGGCGGCCGAGCTCCAGGCCCAGTATCCGTCCGGGGTCGGTTCGGCAATGGCCATGCCTGCCATGGACTACAGCCAGGCAGCGATCGGCCAGCTGGTCAATCTGGTGCGCGAGCGCTCGGCTGACTGGAAGCAAAAGGCCGAGACCAAGAGCGAGAAGGCGACCATCGAGGTGGTGGCGCTGATGTTCCAGAGCATTCTTTCGGAAGACCGGCTGCCGCCGTCCATTCGCGTGTGGTTCGCGCGCTTGCAGGTCCCCGTTTTGCGCGTGGCCCTGGCCGAGCCGCAGTTCTTCAGCGATCTCAACCACCCGGCGCGCAAGCTGATCGACCGCATGGGCTCCTGCGTCATGGGCTTTGATGCCAGCAGCATCAATGGCAATGCGCTGGAGACCGAGATCCGCCGCGTGGTCCAGGTGATAGAGCAGTACCCTGAAACCGGGCAGAAGGTCTTCGCCCTGGTGCTGCGCGAGTTCGAGGAATTTCTCACCAGGCACTTTGCCCAGCATCGGTCCACGGCCAAGATCACCAGCGTGGCTCAGCAGGTGGAGCAGAAGGAGACGCTGGCCATCCAATACACCATCGAGCTGCGCAATATGCTCACTGATATGCCGGTGCGCGAAGAGGTGCGAGACTTTCTCTTCAAGTCCTGGGCCGATGTGCTGGCCATGGCCACTGTGCGCTATGGCGCCAAGGATGCGCGGGCCATGCGCCTCAAGCAGGCGGCCAGCGAGCTGGTCTGGTCGGCCAGCGCCAAGCCGCTGCGTCAGGAGCGCGCGCGTGTCATCCAGGGCTTGCCGACCTTGCTGCAGACCTTGCGTGAAGGGCTGGAGCTGGTGAGCGTGACGGGCGAGGCACAGTCGACCGCGATCAAGATGTTGACCGATACGCTGGCACAGGCCTTCATGTCCAAGACGGCGGCCATTCCGACCGAGCGTATCGAGGCCATGGCCAAGCGCCTGGCGGAGCTGGAAAAATACATCAGCGAGGATGGCAAGCTCGACGATCTGCCGCTGTCCAGCGAGAGCATAGAGCTGATGCTGGGCGTGGATGCGGGCGATCTGAACGTCATTGCCAACACGGACAGCCCGGTGGAGCCCGCCATGCTGGAGTGGGCTCAGTCGCTGGAAAGCGGTCGCTGGTTCACGCTGGACCACAACGGTGCCCGTGTGCAGGTGCAATATGTCTGGCATAGCCGTCGCAAGCATCTGCATTTGTTCGCCTCGCTGGATGGACATTGCTATCTGCTGCAGGCGCAGCGCATGGCGACCTATCTGCAGGCCGGCTTGCTCGCGGTGCATGATGCCGAAGCCCTGACGGTGCGCGCCACGCGCGATGCACTGCAGAAAATCCAGGCGAATCCGGAAAGACTGGTCTAAGCACCTGAGGTGCTTTGTATCTTTTCCCTTTCTCTAGGCGCTGCGCCAGGGAAGGGGAGTGAAACCTTCGGCGCGGAGCGGCCCCTGCTTGGCGTGGTCTTGTCGGGATATGCCGGTTTTGGGGCGTTTCAGCTTTGAGTAAGTCGCTGGTAGAGGCCGCCAGGCAGGCGCGCGACCAGGCCGTCGAGCTCCAACTCCATCAACTGCGCCTGCAAATGGGCGGCATCCCAGCCCGTGCGATCGCTCAAGGACTCCAGTGTCATGGGGTCATGGCCCAGCGCCTGCAGCAACGGGCTCTCGGGTGTCGGCGCTTTATTTTTGATAGCTTCTTGCGCTTGCTCGGCTTTGGTTGGTACGAGCTTCAGTCCTTGAAGCTCTTCAAGCACATTGTCAGCGGTTTCCACCAGCTTGGCCCCCTGGCGTATCAGCGCATGGCAGCCCTTGGCCTGCGGCGCGTGGATGGAGCCGGGCATGGCAAAGACTTCACGCCCCTGCTCGTTGGCCAGACGGGCCGTGATGAGCGAGCCAGACTGCAAGGCGGCTTCCACCACCAGGGTGCCTTGCGACAGGCCGGAGATGATGCGGTTGCGCTGAGGGAAATGCCTGGGCAAGGGCTCGCTGCCCAGCGGGTATTCGCTGATGACCAGCCCATGGAGCGCAATTTGCTGCGCCAGTTTGGCGTGCGCGCGCGGATAGACCTGATCGAGTCCGGTGCCGACGACGGCAATGGTACAGGGGTTGGGGCCTGAGCGGGCCTGGAGTGCCCCCTCATGGGCTGCTGCATCGATGCCGCGTGCCAGACCTGAGACTATGCACAGCCCTTGCTCGGCCAGTGCCTGCGCCATGCTGCGCGCATTGATGACGCCCTGGGCGGATGGATTGCGGCTGCCCACCATGGCCAGGGTGGCGGGATAGGGGAACCAGGGCCGGGCAGATGCCAGCAGTGTTGCTGGACCTTGGACAAACAGCAGCAGGGGGGGGTCTTCGGTCTGCAGCAGGCAGTCCGGATATTGAGAGTTGCCCAGATGGATCACGGTGTGCAAGGTCCCCGGTGCGGGCGAGGCCAGCCATCGAGCCAGGGTGGTGCAATGCCTTTCCCAGTCAGCCGGAAGCGCTGTCAGAGCCTTGATCTGAGCCTGAGTGGCGCATTCCGCCCATGTGGACAGCGGCAGCTGCCAGACCGCGTCTGCACTACCGGCGCTGGCCAGTAGGCGGCGTGCCGTGGTGCGTCCAAGACCTGGTGTCAGCAGCAGGCGCAGCCAGGCCAGAGCTTCGGCATCGGGTAGGGCATGGTGCGCATCTTGTGACGGGGGCGATACCATGCTCACGCTCCATTCAGGGCAGGGGTGACTGCAGGCCATCGCCCACATTCACTCCGCGCTGGGCCGTGGTGATGAGCGCGTAGGAAACTCGGTCAAACACCTTGAAGACCATGGCATAGCCATTGGCCTCGTCGGGCAGCTTCACTCGGTCACGGCTGGGACTGGTCTTGTCCACGATGACATTGCCCCTGTTGACGAGTTCCAGCACCGTGCCGACGTCCATGCCGTCCCGAGCCCCCTTGTTGATGGCAATGACCTGATTCTGAGCCGCGTTATAGCCCACCGAGTCGCCGTAGATGGAGACCACGGCGGCATCCACCGCTTGGCGCGGGGCATGGGGCACATAGCTCAGATACTGCTGCTCGGGCGAGGGCAGCAGACGGTCACCGGCGCGGATTTCGTTCTTGGAGCGGATGATGTCCACTGTTCCAGGCGTGGTCTGTACAGGCTGGCCTGGCGCGGATTCAAGCAATGTTTCACTACGTGCCACGGTGGCACTGCCCAGGTACTTGGCTTCGTAGCCCAGGATTTCTCCGGTGACGGGATCCTTGAGGGGCGTGGCATCGCGGAAGATGCGGTAGCTCGCGGGCTGGCCCTTGCCGGTGGTGATCAGCGCACCGCCGGAGTTGCGCACATAGGCGCGATCGCCATTGGCCATGAGCACGCGCTTGTCCTGGGTGGCGATGATGCGCGGTGCCTGTGCCAGGGCCATTCTGTCCACCACCAGCGGCTCGGCCAGGAAGGGCTCGATCAGATGCGGCGGCAGCGTGGGCAGGGCCAGGTCGTTGAGTGACGATTCACGCGTTTGCGGCGACAGACGCACTACCTCGGAATCGCCGTTGGGGGCAGTGGTCGACAGGCGGGCATAGCCGTTGCTGCGCACCAGATACAGCATCTGGCCGGGGTAGATCAGATGAGGGTTGGCGATGCTGGAGAGGTTCATGCCCCAGAGGTCGGGCCAGCGCCAGGGCTGGCGCAGATACATGCCCGAGATGCTCCATAGAGTGTCGCCACGCTTGACGGTGTATTGCGCGGGAGCGTTGGACGCCAGTTCGTTCTCGGGGATGCCTTGCTGAGCGACTTGCTGTGCGGTGGAGCGCTGGGTGGCGGTCACAGGATAGCTTTGGGCATGGACCGAAGTCAGGGCTGCAAGCAATGTGGCTCCAATGCTCAAGGTGCGTGCAGTGGCAAATGCGGTCATGAAATTCCTTCTGGCGGGATTCGTTTGCTGCAGCGTCCCTCGCGTCGCCGCACTGTGGCCGATCTTGGCATAGCCAGCCAATAAGTCCTACAAATGTGTCGAAATTCTCGATGCAAGGCCTCGATAGATCAATGTTTATTGAGGGCGTGACAAGCGTTTGGCGTCAAATGTTGGGACAATAACGACAGATTTACCAAGACACCATGGCCATTCTTTCCATCCTCTGCTATCCCGATCCCCGTCTTCACAAGGTCGCCAAGCCCGTGGCGCAGGTGGATGAGCGCATCCAGACTCTGGTGAAAGACATGCTCGAGACCATGTATGACGCCCAGGGCATCGGCTTGGCCGCGACGCAGATTGATGTGCATGAGCGCGTCATCGTGATTGACGTGTCCGAGAAGCGCAATGAGCCCATGACTCTGATCAACCCCGAGATTCTCTGGGCCAGCGAGGAAAAGCAGCTTGGCGAGGAAGGCTGCCTGTCCGTGCCCGGCATCTACGACGGCGTGGAGCGCTCCATTGCCGTCAAGGTCAAGGCCCTGGATGAGCGCGGCAACAGCCGTGAGATCGACGCCGAAGGCATGCTGGCCATCTGTATCCAGCACGAGATGGATCACCTGCTGGGTAAGGTGTTTGTCGAGTACCTCTCGCCGCTGAAGCGCAATCGCATCAAGACCAAGCTGGTCAAGGCACAAAAGCAAGCCCTGAGGGCCTGATCGGAGTCCCATGTCCCTGCCTCGCCTGCAAACACTGTTGACCGCCAGTCTGCTGACGTTGGGTTTGGCGGGTTGTATGGTGCCCCAGTGGCAAAAGCCCGGCCTGCCTCAGGCCGAGGTGGAAAAAGGCATGGGCAAACCCACCCTGGTCGTGCCTCTGCCCGACGGCGGCCAGCGTCTGGTCTATAGCCAGCAGCCGGCTGGTCAGCAGGTCTATCACATGGATTTCGATGCCCGGCACAAGCTGGTGCGTGTGGAGCAGGTGCTGAATACGGCGCATTTTTTCGCGTTGCGCAACGGCGTTGACACCCGTGACGATGTCTACCGCGTGTTTGGTCCGCCCGCCATAGTCGAGAGGGTCTACAGTTTCAAAGGTGACATCTGGACCTACCGTTTTCTGGACAATACCTTTGCTCGGCGTGCCCACGTGCACATAGACCCGCAAGGGGTGGTTCAGAAGGTCATGTTCACCGATGAGAGCATCTACTTCAAAGAACCGCATCTTTGAACATCTGGCAGCCGACGGCTGCCTTTTTAATTTGTGAGCCCCATGAAAGTCATTTTTGCCGGCACGCCCGAATTTGCGCGCGTGGCCCTGGAGAGTCTGCTGGCTGCAGGTTTTGAAGTCCCGTTGGTGCTGACGCAGCCGGATCGCCCCGCCGGGCGCGGCATGAAGCTGCAAGCCTCTCCCGTCAAGCAGTGCGCTTTGGAGCATGGCATTGCCGTGGCCCAGCCGCTGAGCCTGCGTCTGGACGGTAAATATCCCGAAGACGCCGCTGCCGCAAAGGTCGCTATCGATGCCGCCCAGGCCGATGTGATGGTGGTGGCTGCCTATGGCCTGATCCTGCCCCAATGGGTGCTCGATACGCCGCGCCTGGGCTGCTTGAACATTCACGCCAGCCTGCTGCCGCGCTGGCGCGGTGCAGCGCCGATTCATCGCGCCATCGAGGCCGGCGATGCCGAAACCGGCGTCACCATCATGCAGATGGATGCCGGCCTGGATACCGGCGATATGTGCGTGATCGAGCGTCTGCCGATTTCTGCGCACGACACCACGGCCAGCCTGCACGACAAGCTGGCCACGCTGGGCGGCCGCCTGATTGTGCAAGCGCTGGAAATGGCGGCCTGCGGAGGTCTCAATCGCACGCCACAGCCTGCCGATGGAGTGACCTATGCACACAAGATCGAGAAGGCCGAGAGCCTGATCGACTGGAGCGAAAGCGCCGACGTCATTGCGCGCCGCCTGCGTGCTTTCAATCCCTTCCCCGGCGGTGCCACCAGTCTGGGCGGCGAAGCCATCAAGGTCTGGGAAGCACAGGCCCAGCAAGGCAGCGGCGCGCCCGGCTGCGTGCTGTCAGCCGATGCCCGGGGCGTGCGCGTGGCCTGTGGCAGTGGCGTCCTCAATATGACGCTGCTGCAGCGCGCGGGCGGCAAGCGCCTGGCCGCAGGCGATTTTCTGCGTGGCTTCGAGTTGCCCGCAGGCGCGCAACTGGGCGAGGATGCTGGCGAGGTATGACGGATATGGTGCTCACGCTGGGTCAGCGTGCGAAATCGATAGTCAGGGATCCGTTCTTCTGGGTCGGCTCCAAAGAGATGGGTGGCACCGCTCTGGGCATTGCCGCCTGGGGTCTGGTGACCGGCGTGGCCATGGTCAAAAGCGGCCTTTCCGTTCCCCTGGCGCTGCTCATGGGCTTGACTGTCTATGCGGGCAGTGCCCAGTTGGCCGTGCTGCCGCTGATGGCCGTGGGAGCTCCGCTGTGGGTGGTCTGGTTCACCGCCATCTGCGTGAACCTGCGTTTTGTGATCCTGTCCAGCATGTGGCGCAGCTATTTCGCCAACCTGAGTCTGCGTCACCGTCTGGCGGTCGCCTATTTCAGCGGCGATGTGATTTTCGTGAACTTCATGCGCCGCTACCCAGAGGCCAGGCCGCAGCCCGAGCAACTGCCCTATTTCTGGGGTGCGGCGCTGACCAACTGGGTGGCCTGGCAGATCCCGTCCACGCTGGGCATTTTCCTGGCCGATCAGATTCCTCTGTCCTGGGGGCTGGGCTTCGCCGGCGTGCTGGCGTTGTTGGGCGTGCTGTTGTCCATGCTCAAGGACCGCGCAACCTGGGTGGCCTCGATCGTAGCCTGTACGGCAGCCGTGGCGGCTTTTGCGCTGCCGCTCAAGCTCAATATCCTGGTGGCGATCGCTGCCGCCGTGGCTGCAGGCCTGACGGCCGAGCAGCTGCAAAAGCAGGCCAGCCGGCTGCCTGCGGTGAAGGATGAGGAGGAGCGGTCATGATGAGCAGTTTCTGGGTCATCGTTGCCTGCATCGGTCTGGCGCTCATCACGCTGATCACGCGTGCTTTCTTCATGATCCCCGAGCGTGAGCTGCCGCTGCCCAACTGGCTCAAGCGCGGGCTCAAATACGCGCCGTTGGCGGCCCTGGCAGCGGTGATTGCGCCCGAGATCGTGATGAGCAATGGTCAGCTGATAGGCAGTCTGGCCGATGCGCGATTGCCTGCGCTGGCTGCTTCGGTGGTGTATTTTTTTTACAAGCGCAGCATTCTTGGCACCATTGCTTTAGGGATGGCGATTTATCTGCCGCTGCATATCGGTCTGGGCTGGTAGCCTCAAGACCCGACAAAACAGGAGCTGCGTGCTCCTGTTTTCATATTAGCTCCCGATAGAAAGGCTTGAAATCCAGTTACAGAGCGCACAAGATGCTCCTGTTTTTGAGTCGAGTAAGCGTGTAAAAGCGATGCCTGAAAGAGGTGATCGCCCTAGAATGCAGGCAGATTTTTTGTTTTCCAACCTTTGTATGGGCGACTTTCGGAGTCGCTTTTTTGCTGCATGAACATCATCCGCTTCTCCGATCTGTGCGCCCAGGGCAATGCCCAGGGACAACGTGTTTTCATCCGTGCCGACCTGAACGTGCCCTTGAACGACGCCGGTGAAATCACCGAAGACACGCGTGTGCGCGCTTCCGTGCCGGCCATCGAAATGGCTTTGAAGGCCGGCGCTGCGGTGATGGTCACCAGCCACCTGGGCCGCCCCACCGAAGGCGAATTCAAGCCCGAGGACTCGCTGGCACCCGTGGCCAAGCGCCTGTCCGAGCTGCTGGGCCGCGATGTGCCCCTGGTGGCCAACTGGGTGGACGGCGTGCAGGTCGCGCCCGGCCAGGTCGTGCTGCTGGAAAACTGCCGCGTCAACGTGGGCGAGAAGAAGAACAAGCCCGAGCTGGCCCAGAAGCTGGCCAAGCTCTGCGACATCTTTGTGAACGATGCCTTCGGCACCGCTCACCGTGCCGAAGGCACGACCTACGGCATCGCAGAATACGCTCCCATCGCCTGCGCCGGCCCGCTGCTGTCGGCCGAGATCGACGCGCTGAACAAGGCACTGGCTGCGCCCGCCCGTCCCCTGGCCGCCATCGTGGCCGGCTCCAAGGTGTCCACCAAGCTGACCATCCTCAAGAGCCTGGCCGACAAGGTGGATCAGCTCATCGTGGGCGGCGGCATTGCCAACACCTTCATGCTGGCTGCCGGCCTGAAGATTGGCAAGTCGCTGGCCGAGCCCGATCTGGTGGCCGATGCCAAGGCCGTGATCGACGTCATGGCTGCCCGTGGCGCCAATGTGCCCGTGCCCACCGACGTGGTCACCGCCAAGACCTTTGCAGCCGACGCCGTGGCCACCGTCAAGAAGGCCTCCGAAGTGGCGGATGACGACATGATTCTGGACATCGGCCCGGAAACCGCAGCCCTGCTGGCCGAGCAGCTCAAGAAGGCCGGCACCATCGTCTGGAACGGCCCCGTGGGCGTGTTCGAGTTCGACCAGTTTGCCAATGGCACCAAGGTCATCGCCCAGGCGATTGCCGAGTCCCCCGCCTTCAGCATTGCCGGCGGCGGTGATACTCTGGCCGCCATTGCCAAGTACGGTATTGAAAAGGATGTGGGCTACATCTCCACAGGCGGCGGTGCCTTCCTGGAAGTGCTGGAGGGCAAGAAGCTGCCTGCCTTCGAGATCCTGGAAAAGCGCGCCAATGGCTGATTTCCATTGAAAAGTGGCGCTAACCCAACTGGGAAGAGCGATGTAAGCTATCAAAAAAGGATCGAATCATCGATCCTTTTTTGCTTTGACGCGGATGAAGAGGCAGACACTTTGGGGAAGTGACAGTAACTCCTCACCGCAAGTGATTGGCGGGACTGTCAGAGTCGCTTAGCATTCAGCCTGCGTTGATGGCGAGCCATGGCGCGCTATGAATTTCTTTTACCCTGAGCGGCCGGGATGTGTATCCGGATTTGTCCAACCGGATGACATGCGGCGTTCGCGTTCTACCCACTGCTTATGTTCGCTTCAACACCTCAGGATTTGTCGGCGCTGATCCAGGCGATGACGACCTCGGTTGCCACCGATACCGCTCAAAACGTACTCAATGCCGCTCAATGGGAGTTGTTGGCGCCGTATCTGCAGCCGATCAATCTGGCAGCCAGCGAGGTGTTGTTTGCCGAAGGGGCGCTGGACCGCAATCTGTACCTGGTGGAGTACGGCTCGCTGAGCGTGCATTACCAGGATTCGAAAGAAAGAATCCGCCTGGCTTTGGTGGGGCCGGGGGCGATTGTGGGGGAAGGGGCTTTTTTCGCCCATCGACCACGCAAGGCCACGGTTCAGGCCGCAGCGCCCAGCCGTCTATGGTGTCTGACTGCGCTGCGTTATTCCGAAATTGCCAACCGCCAGCCTGCTCTGGCGCTGGCGCTGTTGACCATGGCAGGTCAGGTGCTGGCCCGCCGCGCAGGGGACACTCGTCGCCGGGTGGCCAGCACCTGAGTGAAGATTTTTTGTTTTTCGACCGGGCTTGGCGCTTGATCCACGTCGGACAAAGGCTAATATTTCGTTAAATGTCACGAGCTGCTCCAGACCTGGAGGCAGAATGTGTCTTGTTGTAAATACTGCTTGTTCGAGTGTGCTCATGTCCCTGTTCCGATGGTTTTCTCGCGGGCCTCGCCGAGAAGGTAGCACGCAAGCACCGCGCCACGAGGATGATCCTGTAGCGCGTCAGTCGCAGCGCCGTGAGCGCTCTGCCAGACGCGAGCAGCTGTACGTCATCGTGCGTGAAGCCATGGTCAGGGTCGGCATTCTTTCGGCCGGATACAAATTCAAGGTGCTCTCTCTGGACAGCGTTGGCCTGCGCTTTGTTGTGATGGTGGATCTGGCTCCTGCATACGCTGCGGATGCTCAGCAGCAAAGACATATCGAGGCAATGATTGCTGAGCTCGCCAGAACCCGTATGGATGCAGGGGTTCACGCCGTTTACTGGCGCGTGAATGGGCAGCTTCAAAGTGCTGCTAGCCCGGATTTTGTGCAGACGCAGTTTTTTGACGGGGCTGTACCCCCGATGCAGGCACCTCGCCATGCTCCGGTTGCGGCACATTCAGGCCGTTCTTTCGAGCCCATTGACGCGCAGGAAATGGATGCGTTCAAGCAGGCGGTGGCCATGGCTGCTGGATCGCCTGCTAGTGTGCGCCAATCACGCCAGGTGCCATTGCTGGGCCCTGGCTCTGGTCATGAGGAGGGGGGCGAATTTGCCGTGTCTGGACTGGGCTCTCTGGGCACGACCCAGTACGGAGAGCTGCGCTGATCCAGGGCTGCTGCTGGGCTGCTCAGTGCCCGGTAAAGTCAACCAGAGTGAACAGGGGCAGTCCGCTGTCCTTGAGGTGCTTGGAGCCGCCCAGTTCCGGCAGATCCACAATCGCTGCGCCTTCCACCACGGTAGCCCCCAGCTTTTCCAGCAGTTTCTTGCCGGCCATCATGGTGCCGCCGGTGGCGATCAAATCATCAATCAGCAACACACGGTCGCCGGACTTGACAGCATCGGTGTGCAGTTCCACGGTAGCGCTGCCGTATTCGAGCTCATAGGTTTCCTCCACCGTGGTGAAGGGCAGCTTGCCTTTTTTGCGGATGGGTACAAAGCCGATGTTGAGCTCGTGAGCGATCACTGCACCCAGAATAAATCCGCGCGCATCCAGGCCGGCCACCACGTCAGGGCGCAGCTTGGGGTCCATGTAACGGTGAACAAAGGCATCGGTCATGATGCGAAAGACCTTGGGATCTTGCAGCAGGGGTGTGATGTCGCGGAATTGCACGCCCGGCGCAGGCCAGTCCGGCACGGTGCGGATATGGTCGCGCAGATAGTCGTTGACGCTGGTGGAAGTTTGCATGGGGCATGCCTGAGTTCTTGAATGCTCGCCAGTGTATGGGCTCAGGTCTGAAATGCGGGCCAAAGGGATGTTGCCCGCTGCCCGGCAAGCATGGGCTGGCTAAAATCCGGGCATGAATTCTGATGCTGCCAATTCGCGTCTGATTGACGCACCGCGAGCTTTGAGCCTGGCCCGCGAGGCCCTGGATATAGAGGCCGCCGCCTTGGGTGCGATGTCGGCGCGCCTCAATGGCGCATTCACGGCTGTGGTTCAGCGCATTCTGCAGCTGCCGGGCCGTGTGGTGGTCATGGGTATGGGCAAAAGCGGGCATGTGGGCCGCAAGGTGGCCGCGACGCTCGCGTCCACAGGGACCCCCTCCTTTTTCGTGCACCCCGCAGAAGCCAGTCATGGCGATCTGGGCATGCTGACGCAGGACGATCTGGTGCTGGCCTTGTCCAACAGCGGCGAGACCGATGAGCTGACCGGCGTGTTGCCCGCCATCAAGCGCATGGGCGTGCCCCTGGTGGCCGTGACCGGCGGTCTGCAATCGACACTGGCCAAGCATGCAGACTGGGTGCTGGACACCCATGTGGACAAGGAAGCTTGCCCCTTGAACCTGGCACCCACTGCCAGCACCACGGCTCAGCTGGCCATGGGAGATGCGCTGGCCGTGGCCTTGCTCGATGCCCGGGGCTTTGGTGCCGAGGATTTTGCTCGCTCGCATCCCGGAGGAGCTCTGGGTCGACGCCTGCTGACCCATGTGCGCGATGTGATGCGTCGTGGTGTCGATGTGCCCCAGGTTGTCCAGGATGTGAGTAGCGTGGACCTGATGCGCGAAATGAGTGCCAAGGGCCTGGGCTGCTCCGCTGTGGTCAACGCATCCGGTGAGCTGGTGGGGATCTTTACCGATGGTGATTTGCGCCGCTGTGTGGAAGCAGGCGTGGATCTGCGCAGCCGCTCGGCGCAGGACGTCATGCATGCCAGGCCTCTGACGATCAAGCCTGATCTGCTGGCGGTTGCTGCGGCACGCATGATGGAAGAGCATGGCATTACTGCAGTGTTGGTGGCCGACGACAACCAGCTCCTGCAGGGCGTGGTGCATATTCGCGATCTGATGCGTGCCAAGGTGATTTGATGAACCGACCTGCTCTGACACCCCGCCAGCAATGGGATCCACAGCTGTTGCTCAAGGCCCAGGGAATTCGTGTGGCCTTCTTCGATGTGGATGGCGTCCTGACCGACGGCGGCCTGTACTTCTCGGGCGAGGGTGAGGTCCTCAAGCGCTTCCATACGCTGGACGGTCATGGCCTGAAAATGTTGCAAAAGGCCGGCATCACGCCGGCCGTGGTGACGGGGCGAGACTCCGCGCCGCTGCGTTTGCGCTTGAAGCAACTGGGCATTGAACATGCGCGCTTTGGCACGGAGGACAAAGTGCCGGCTGCCGAGTCCATCCTGGCTGAACTGGGTCTGCAATGGCCGCAGGCCGCCGCCATGGGAGACGACTGGCCCGATCTTCCTGTCATGCGTCGCAGCCACTTTTCCTGCGCACCCGCCAATGCCCATGACGAGGCATCGCATGTGGCGGACTGGGTCAGTGCCAAGAATGGCGGAGAGGGGGCGGTGCGGCAGTTCTGCGATCTGCTCCTGGCCGCCAATGGCGCTTATGCGGCGCTGCTTTCGGGGTATGGCTCATGAGTGGGCAATGGCGCCGTGTGGGCGACAAGGCCTCGATGTACCTCCCCGTGCTCATCATGGGCCTGCTGGCTCTGGGCACCTGGTGGCTGGTGCGCAATGCTCCCAAGCCGATTGTCAGCGGCGCGGAGAAGGTCGTGCGGCACGATCCGGACTATTTCCTCAAAGACTTCGTCATCAAGAATTTCGAAGCATCGGGCCGCCTCAAAAATCGACTGAATGGCACGACAGGTGAGCACTTTCCCGATACCGATACGCTGGAGGTCTACGACGCACGCATGCTGAGCTTCACGCCTGATGGGCGCAAGACCGTGGGCAGCTCCAACCGGGCACTGAGCAATGGCGATGGCTCGGAAATCCAGATGTTCGGCCAGGCCGTCATTGAGCGCGAGCCGGTGCCTGCAACTGCAACCCAGAAGGCTTTGCCCGCCATGCGGCTGGAGAGCGAATTCCTGCAAATCTGGCCCAATGACGAGCGCGTCAGTACCAACAAGTCTGTGGTCATGACCCGTGGCAATGACAGATTTACAGGTGACAGCATGCAGTACGCGCACCTTGACCAGATTCTGCAGATGCAGGGACGGGTCAAGGGCGTCATCCAGCCCAGCCAGAAGCCATAAGCCATGGCAGGACATGGGTCCGGACTCGTCTACATCACCGGTGCCTCCAGCGGCATAGGTCAGGCCCTGGCCTGGCACTACTACCAGCTGGGCTGGTCGGTCGCCTTGGTGGCAAGACGTACCGCAGTCATGGAGCAGTGGGCGCAGTCCATGCGAATGGATGCATCCCGCTACGCCGTTTATGGTGCGGACGTCACGAACATCGCAAGTGCTTGCAGTGCTGCGGATGCCTGTCTTGAGCGCCAGGGCCTGCCCGATGTTGTTATTGCCAACGCGGGTGTCAGCTGGGGCGTGGATACCTCCTTGCGCGAGGATCTTGAGGTCATGCAGCAGGTACTGGCCAGCAACACCATGGGGCTGGCTGCGAGCTTTCAGCCGTTTATTGCTCCCATGGTGCGACGCGGCTCCGGGCGTCTGGTGGGTATTTGCAGTGTGGCCGGTATTCGCGGCTTGCCCGGCCATGCCGCATATTCGGCCAGTAAAGCGGCAGCCATTGCTTACTGTGAGAGTCTGCGCGTTGAGTTGCAGAAATCCGGGGTCTCTGTGACCAGTTTATTGCCTGGCTATGTGGACACTCCGTTGACGAAAAATAATCCGTACTCCATGCCTTTTCTGCTCTCGCCCGAGGAGTTCGCAAGGCGTGCCTTTCGGGTTATCGAGCGCAAAGCCAGATATGCGATTATTCCCTGGCAGATGAGGATTGTCGGCAGTGTAATGCGGATGCTGCCCGCTTATCTATGGGATAGATTGACTCTGGGGAAAACCAGAAAGCCCAGGCATCTAAAAAAGGATTGAGTGGAAGACATTGGTAAAATGACTATGCATTTGAATGCCTTCAGAAATAAATAAAGGCACGTTATCGTGCCTTTATTGCCGAGCTGCTAAAAGAAGCTCATTCGCCGTGATTATTGCCACCGCCGTAGCCGCCGCGACCACCGTGGCGTGGGCCTGAGCCATAGGGACTGCGGAAGCCGCCTTCGCCGCGACCACCACCGCCATAGCCGCCGCCGCTATCGCCACGACCATAGCCACCACCTTCACTGCGGCCACCGTAACCGCCATCGCGATTACCGCCGCCAAAACCGCCTTCACTGCGGAAGCCGCCTCCATAACCGCCGGTGCGAGGGGGGCGGGGTTCCATGGGGCGTGCCTCATTCACGATGAGGCTGCGACCCCCGAGGGGCTGGCCATTCATGCCTTGAATGGCAGCTTGTGCTTCTGCTTCGCTGGCCATTTCCACAAAACCAAAGCCTTTGGAGCGGCCGGTGTCTCGTTCCATCATGACGCGTGCACTTGCTACGGCTCCAAACTGGCTGAATGCCTGCTCCAGATCGTTGTCGCGCACACCATAGGGAAGGTTGCCGACATACAGCTTATTGCCCATTAATAACTCCTAGCTCCTCAATGCTTCAATGGCGCGATCGAATTCAGGATGGCCGCCGCATATTCATGGGAAAACATGCCAAAAATCCTGAAAACCTATTCGCTTGTGAACGGGAAATGCCCGAGAAAGGAATTATGACGGAGAACAAGGAAAAAAATAAATGCTCGAAAACCGCGTTGCTAACGTTTAGCAACAAAAAAAGGATCCGAAGATCCTTTTTTTGTTATTGGCAATAACTGATTAGTAGCTATTGCGACGGCCATAGCCGCCACCGTCGCCACGGCCGCCGCCAAAGCCGCCGTCACCACGGCCGCCGCCGAAGCCGCCGCCACCACCTTCACGGCCACCGCCGAAGCCGCCACCAAAGCCGCCGGAGCGGGGAGGACGAGGCTCCATGGGACGTGCTTCGTTCACGACCAGATCACGGCCGCCACGGTTTTGGCCGTGCAGGCCTTGGATAGCGGCTTGTGCTTCGGCATCGCTGCCCATTTCCACAAAGCCGAAGCCCTTGGAGCGGCCGGTGTCACGCTCCATCATCACCTTGGCGCTGTTCACAGTGCCGAATTCGCTGAAGCTGTCTTGCAGATCTTGGTCGCGGAATGTGTAAGGCAGATTGCCTACGTAAAGCTTGTTGCCCATGCTGGACTCCTGAAAAAACTTGAAAACGCGATGGAGCCCTAGGGAGTCAGCCTTGGATGACAACATTAGAGACGCTAACGCACTTGCTTCGATCCGAAAATTGCTTTCCAGACGAAGACTCATACATTATGAGTCACAAGAGAAGCCGTTGTATTACGAAAAGATCAAATTTCGTGTTGGTAACAACATTGTCCCGATGGGAGTTACCCTGAAATACAAAATTTTGAATATTCAAATAAGCAGTTGTCTTACAGGGTTAAACAGATAGAATGATGACTTACTTTCTTTGGGGAGTAGGCCGTTCGGCAGCCAGCTGCCGGATGCATGCGTCAACAGACTTGGGTCCTCGTGACCTATGGCGCATGCGGTACCGCGTGCAATGCGTGGTGCGACCGGTCGAGACCATTGATTACGTACCGAGAAAACCTATGAAGAGATAGGCCGGAGTCGGTGCGTGATCAATGCGCTCTGGCAACTCCGGCCATCTACCCCCATCATGGAAGCCTTTCTCATATCCACCTCCATCGTCGCCCTGGCCGAGATGGGGGACAAGACCCAACTGCTATCATTGGTATTGGCGGCCAAGTTCCGCAAACCCGTCCCCATCGTGGCCGGCATTTTTGCCGCGACGCTGGTCAACCATGCTCTGGCCGGCGCCGTGGGCAACTGGATCACCACGATGCTAGGTCCCGACGTGCTGCGCTGGATCTTGGGGATTTCGTTCATCCTCATGGCGGGCTGGATGCTGATTCCCGACAAGTTGGATGATGACGATACCGGCAATGGCGCCGGGCGTTGGGGTGTCTTTGGTACGACGCTGATGCTGTTCTTCCTGGCCGAGATGGGGGACAAGACCCAACTGGCCACGGTGGGCCTGGCCGCCAAGTACCCTCTGTCGTATTACTGGGTGGTGGCTGGCACCACGCTGGGCATGATGCTGGCCAATGCGCCGGTGGTGTGGTTTGGCGAGAAGATCACCAAGAAGCTGCCGATCAAGACGATTCACCGTGTGTGCGCCGTGATCTTCCTGGTGCTGGGTGTGGCGGCGCTCCTGACCAAAGTGTGACACTACCAAAAGCATAGCTATTTGCACAAGGCTCAAAAGGCCTGGACAGCTATGACTGTCTCCTTTTGAGCTCGGTGCAATGAATGCAGTACACTGCACTTTTCACGCGCCGATTTGCCAAAGCTTGCGGGCGCTTTATAAATCCAGCTAAAGACCCGTCCGCGAAGTGACAGTACACCGACCCGGCCTCGTTTTTAGCGATGCCGGGTTTTTTCATATGTCCTTCATCGCGACACCTCAGTTCATGCATTTTGATGAACCGCTGCCCTTGCAGAGCGGCGGCTCCATCGCCGATTACGACCTTGCCTTCGAGACCTATGGCCAGCTCAATGCCGACAAGAGCAATGCCATCGTGGTCTGTCATGCGCTCAATGCCTCCCACCATGTAGCCGGCAGCTACGAGGGCCAGCCCAGGAGCGAAGGCTGGTGGGACAACATGATCGGCCCGGGCAAGCCTGTCGATACCGACAAGTTCTTTGTCATCGGCATCAACAATCTGGGCTCCTGCTTCGGCTCTACCGGCCCGATGCACACCAACGCGGCCACGGGCAAGCCCTATGGTGCGGATTTTCCCGTGGTGACGGTGGAGGATTGGGTGGATGCGCAGGCCCGCCTGCTGGACCGCCTGGGCATCGTGAGGCTCGCCGCCGTGCTGGGCGGCAGCCTGGGCGGCATGCAGGCCCTGTCCTGGTCGCTGCGCTATCCCGAGCGCATGCGCCATGCCGTGGTGGTGGCCAGCGCGCCGAATCTGAACGCCGAGAACATTGCCTTCAACGAGGTGGCGCGTCGCGCCATCGTCACCGACCCGGATTTCAACGGCGGCCATTTCTACGAGCATGGCGTGGTGCCCGCGCGCGGCCTGCGCATTGCGCGCATGATCGGTCACATCACCTATCTGAGCGATGACGTGATGAACCAAAAGTTCGGCCGCAGCCTCAGGGCCACCACGCTCCCCGCTGCACCTGAATCGCTGCCCCCTGAGGGAGCTGGCCCGACTCGGGGCGGCCCAGCGTCGGATCGGCGCGATTACCTGTACAGCACCCAGGATGTGGAGTTCCAGATCGAGAGCTATCTGCGCTACCAGGGCGAGAAGTTCAGCGGCTACTTTGACGCAAACACCTATCTGCTCATCACCCGTGCCCTGGACTATTTCGATCCGGCCCGTTCCCATGATGGCGATCTGACCCGGGCGCTGGCCGTGGCCAAGGCCAGGTTCCTGCTGGTGAGCTTCACGACGGACTGGCGCTTTGCCCCGGCGCGCAGCCGAGAGATCGTCAAGTCACTGCTGGAGAACAACCGCGACGTCAGCTATGCCGAGATCGACGCCCCCCATGGCCATGATGCGTTTTTGCTTGATGACCCACGCTATATGGGCGTGATGCGCTCCTATTTTGAAGGCATTGCCAAAGAACTGAACACCGCCGAGCGCGCAGGAGACACCGCATGACCGAGTTGACCACCATGAAAGCCATTGCCCAGCTGGTGCCCGAGGGCGCACGCGTGCTGGACCTGGGTTGCGGCGACGGCGCGCTGCTGGAGCATCTGGTGCGAGAGCGCGGATGTACGGGCTATGGCGTGGAGCTGGACGATGCCAATGTGCTGGCCTGCACGCGCCGCGGCGTGAACGTGCTGCAGCTCAATCTGGAGGACGGCCTGGCCATCTTCGGCGACAACAGCTTCGATGTGGTGCTGCAGATCGACACGTTGCAGCATTTGCGCAATGCCGAGGTGATGCTGCAGGAGACGGCCCGCATCGGCAAGCAAGGCGTGGTTGCCTTTCCCAACTTTGCACATTGGCAAAATCGCTTCTCCGTGTTGCGTGGGCGCATGCCGGTCACGCGTCGCCTTCCCTATCAGTGGTATGACACACCGAATATCCGCGTGGGCACCTACAAGGACTTCGAGGTGCTGGCCACCAAGAACCGCTTGCGCATTCGCGACTCCTTCGGTCTGCAAAACGGTCAGGTGGTGAGAAGCTTGCCCAATCTGTTGGCGACAACGGCGGTGTTCCACTTCGAGCATGCCTGATTGCTGCTCTTGAAACAGTAGCTGATTGCGATTCATGGGCAATGAATTGGGTATTGATTCATATCGAATTCATTGCCTGATAAGAGTCGGAAGCTCTTAAATTTGAGAGGGCCGCACTCCTGAGGCAAAGCGGTGCTGCTGCCGCAATGCAAAGATGTAAGCATCTGATTCATAATCAACTGCTTATTTCTTTTTGATCTGAATCAATGCACTGAAGCTTCGGCCGGTGCGCGCCTTGCCATGCGTTTTAGTTCCCGTCTCATTTTTTGCTCGGCTGCACCTGCAGCCTTGTTTGTTTTGGCGCTGCTTAGCAGCCAGTGGGGGCTGACCCGCACACAGTCCGATTTCAACGACTACCTGAGGAACAACCAGGCCGTGGTGGCGCAGCTGCAGGAGCTGTATGCCCAGGGTCTGCAATCGGGCCAGGCTCTGCGCAATATCGTGATGGATCCGTCGGACGGGCAGGCCGTGCAGAACCTGGGCAATGCCCGTCAGGCCTATGACGCCGCCTATGACGATCTGAGCCGGCGCGTGCAGGGCACGGCCATGGAAGTCGCCGTCAAGAGCTTGCAGGCCTTGCGTCAGGCCCAGTCCGAAGCGCAGGACCAGATCGTGACTCTGGCGGCCGAGGACTATGACGCCGCCGCCGCCGCGCTCAAGACCCGGGAAACCCCGGCTTGGCGCAAGCTGCGCGAAGCCGTGCTGCAACAGCTCAAGGCGGCCCGCGATGCGGCCGAAGCATCGCATGCGGCCACGCGTGCCAGCGCCCAGCGCATGCAGCTGTGGTCGGGTCTGCTGGCCCTGCTGGCCGTGGCCATCTCGGCCGCGCTGCTCTGGGTGATGGTGCGCACGCTGCGCAGCGAGCTGGGCGGAGACCCGGCCGATGCGCGCAAGGCGTTACGCCGCGTGGCCGATGGCGACCTGACCGGTGGAAGCTCGGGCGGCATGGCACGGGGCCTGATGGCCGATCTGCAAACCATGCGCGGTGCGCTGCGCGAACTGGTTCAGCGCGTGCACGGCGCATCGGTGCAGATGCAACAAGCATCCAGCGAGATTGCCCAGGGCAATGCCGACCTGTCTGCCCGTACCGAAAGCCAGGCCAGCGCGCTGGAGGAAACGGCGGCCAGCATGGAGCAGCTCAACGCCACCGTGCGCCAGAACGCCGACAGTGCCCAGACGGCCAATCAGTTGGCGCAGAATGCCTCGCAAGTGGCCCGGCAGGGCGGTGCTGTGGTGGCGCGCGTTGTACAGACCATGCAGGACATCAACACCAGCAGCTCGCGCATTGCCGACATCATCGGCGTCATAGACGCCATCGCCTTCCAGACCAATATCCTGGCACTGAACGCGGCCGTGGAGGCTGCACGCGCCGGTGAACAGGGCCGGGGCTTTGCGGTGGTGGCCAGCGAGGTGCGCGCCCTGGCGGGGCGCAGCGCCGATGCGGCCAAGGAAATCAAGACGTTGATCACTGCCAGCGTGGAACGCGTGGCAGACGGCAGTGCGCTGGCCGACCAGGCAGGTCACACCATGGACGAGATCGTCGCCGCCATTCACCGCGTGACGGACATCATGGGCGAGATCAGCGCAGCGAGTAACGAGCAGAGCGCAGGTGTGGCCCAGGTCGGCGAGGCGGTCATGCAGATGGACCAGGCCACGCAGCAAAACGCTGCCCTGGTGGAGGAAAGCGCAGCCGCTGCCGAGGGGCTGCGGCAACAGGCCGAAAGCCTACTGACAGAGGTTTCCCGCTTCCAATTGGAGCGCGGGGCGCTGGCATTGCACTAAACCCTGATCCGCCATGTCAATGCCTGGGAGGCAGGCACCGCCACCAGCATTGGCGCACAATCACGGGCATGGCGCGAGCCCGTCATGGCTCGCAGCACCGTCACTGAAGGAGCCGACCATGAACGCACGTACTCCCACCAATCTGCTGCAGCCACAGGATGCGCTGCAGCACATCACCGAGCAGTGGGATCAGAGCATCGTCCCCGAGCTGACGAACTACATCACCATCCCTGCCAAGTCGCCCATGTTTGCCCCCGACTGGGAGCAGCAAGGCCATATCGCCACCGTACTGCGCAACGCTGCGGCCTGGGTGGAAGCGCAAAAAGTGGCCGGGCTGAAGCTGGAAGTGATTCAGCAGCCGGGGCGCACGCCGGTCATCTTCTTCGAGGTGGAAGGCACGGCCGAGAAAGCCTCGACCAGCCCCACGGTGCTGATGTACGGCCACCTCGACAAGCAGCCCGAGTTCGAAGGCTGGCGCAGCGATCTGGGCCCCTGGACGCCTAAATACGAGGACGGCAAGCTCTACGGCCGTGGCGGAGCCGACGACGGCTATGCGGTCTATGCCAGCGTGGCGGCGATTCAGGAGCTCAAGCGCCAGAACGTGCCTCACCCCCGCATCGTGGCCATCATCGAGACCTGCGAGGAAAGCGGCTCGGCCGATCTGCTGCCCTATGTGGATGCCTTGCGCCCGCGTCTGGGCGATGTGGGCCTGGTGATCTGTCTGGACAGCGGCGCCGGCAACTACGACCAGCTGTGGCTGACCACCAGCCTGCGCGGCATGGCCAGCGGCACGCTCAAGGTGCAGATCCTTACCGAGGGCGTGCACTCGGGCGATGCCTCGGGCGTGGTGCCCTCGTCCTTTCGCATCATGCGACAGGTGCTGGATCGTCTAGAGGACAGCAAGAACGGCCGCGTGCTGCCGCAGAGCTTTCACTGCGAGGTGCCGCTCGAGCGCATGGCGCAGATCCGCGCCACGGCAGACATCCTGGGCGAGGATGCCTATGCGCGCTTTCCCTGGGCGCATTACGACTGCGGCGGCTCGGCCCGTGTGTCCCTGCCCACGACTACCGATCCCGTCCAGGCTCTGGTGCGCCGCACCTGGGAGCCCACGCTGAGCGTGACCGGTGTGGAGGGCATGCCCAATCTGCAAAATGCCGGCAATGTGCTGCGCCCCTACACGGCCTTCAAGCTCAGCCTGCGCCTGCCGCCGCTGGTCGATGCCGCAGCCTGCGTGCAGGAGATGAAGGCTTTGCTGGAGGACAACGCGCCCTATGAGGCCAAGGTGACCTGGGAAGGCCTGTCCAGCTCCAGTGGCTGGAATGCGCCGGGCATGGACGGCTGGTTCGAGAATGCGCTCAATGCCGCCAGCCAGGCCCACTTCGGCGCCGGTTGCGGCTATATCGGCCAAGGCGGCACGATTCCGCTGATGAACATGCTGAGCAAGGGCTTTCCCAAGGCGCAGATGATGGTCTGCGGCGTGCTGGGCCCCAAGAGCAATGCCCACGGTCCCAACGAGTTCCTCCATGTGCCCTATGCCAAGAAGCTCACGGCTTCGGTGGCCGAGGTGATCGCCGCCATGGCCCGCCATCAGACGGAGCCGGCGCAGGCCTGACGTAAGCATCGAGAAGACAGCCGCTGGCGCTTGTACCCAAAGCGTCTGGTGCTATCTATCTTTGATAGCACCATGGCTGGTTTCCTTGGTTGGACCGGGGACTGCCACGGTTGACGTGCGCTGGTGCCGGCTGCATCCTGCAAACTCTTGTCAGACTGAAGAGATCGTGCATGACGCCCACCGATTCCAGTACCTATCCGTCCCGGCTGCTGCATATGGCCGCATCTGACGCCACCCAGCTTGCGCTGCGCGACTGGCCGCTGGCGCCGGGCGTCAAGCCCCGTGCCCAGGTGCTGCTGGTCCATGGTCTGGGCGAGCACAGCGGCCGCTATGCCGCGCTGGCCCGGCGGCTCAATGACTGGGGCTTTGCGGTGCGGGCCTATGACCAGTACGGTCACGGCCTCTCGGGCGGGCCCCAGGGCGGTCTGACCAGCGATATGCGCCTGCTCGACGATCTGGCGGTGGTGCTGGATGCCACGCGTGCAGCCATGCCCAAGCATCAGCCTCTGGTGCTGCTGGGCCATAGCCTGGGTGGGCTGGTTGCTGCAGATTTTGTCGCTTCGGGCCTGCGCCATGTGGACGGGCTGGTGCTGTCCTCTGCGGCGCTGGCCCTGCATCTGTCGGGTGTGCAAAAGGCGCTGGTGGCGAGCTTGCCCAGACTGCTGCCCAATCTGCGCGTGACCAATGGCCTGCAGTCTGCCCATCTCTCGCATGATCCCGAAGTGGCGCTGGCCTATGACGCCGATGCGCTGCAGCACCGGCGCATCAGCGCCCGGCTGGCGCGCTATATGGCCGAGGGCGGCCGCCATGTGCTGTCCAAGGCGCCGGCCTGGTGCGTGCCCACGCTGCTGCTATGGGCGGGCGATGACAAGCTGGTCAACCCGGCCGGCAGCGCCGCCTTTGCCGCCCAGGCGCCACGCGATCTGGTGCAGTCCCAGTGCTTTGAGACGGCCTATCACGAGATATTCAACGAGAGCCCTGAACTTGCCGCGCCGGTATTTGCGCGGCTCGAGCAGTGGCTGGACCAGTGCTTTCCTGCGGCTTGAAGATCACAGCAGGGGCGGCGGCTGCTTGCGGCCTTTTTCCACCGGGTTGGCACGCAGCTTTTCCGCAGGGTAGGGGCGCAGAAACTCCTTGGCCTTGTTCACCTTGGCATTGAGCCAGGCGTCATATGCACCTTCGTTGAGGATGGCGGGCATGGCCTTGTCGTTGCCGGGCTGGCCGTAGCGGTTCATCAGCGCATGGGCATTGGCATTGATGGTGATGAGGGCGTAGCTGACGATGACCTCGCCGTCCTCACCGACCCAGCGCGCCCAGACGCCGGCGGCGCCCATGGGCTGGTTGTCCACGCGGGTGATGCGGGTGGGCAGGGGCTTGCCGGGGCGCAGGTCGTCGACCTGAAAGGCCTGCATGGGCACGATGCAGCGCTGGCCAGCCAGCCAGGCATCGCGAAACGCCGTTCCCGTGGTCAGATTGTCTATTTTTGCGGTCACCAGCTTGAGCGCGCGCAGGCGGCCGTCAGACGCGGACTTGACCCAGTGCGGCACCAGGCCGAAGCTGGCGGGCACCAGTACTCGCTCCACTGGCAGCGCAGGTGCTCCTTCTTCGGGAGCTGCAAACGGTTGACCCAAAAGCGCTGCAGAGGATTCTGCAGCTGCATTGACGATGATGAGACCCATGCGACGCGGGGTCAGTACAGCCTCGGGCAGAGACTCGGGAGCCTCCACGCGAAAGTTCTGCAGATAAAACTCGGGCTTGGCCAGAGAAAGGTGACAGCTGCTCATTGATTTACTCCAGGGCCAGCAGGGACAGGGTGGCAACAGATGCTGTTTCGGCGCGCAGCACGCGGGAGCCGAGGCTGGCAGGTTTCCAGCCTTGCTCCAGGGCCCAGTCTTCTTCCTGGGCGGTCAGGCCCCCTTCGGGGCCATGCAACACCCAGACTGCCTGGGCATCGCCGGCGGCAGCGCGCAGCGGCTGATTGCCCTCGCGCAGCGACAGCACCAGACGCGCTGCATCGGCCGCAGGCGCCTGCTTGCTGCGCAGCCAGTCGGCCAGCGACAGTGGGGCATGAATCACGGGTACCTGGTTGCGCCCGCATTGCTCGCAGGCCGAGACGGCAATCGACTGCCAGCGCTCGATCTTCTTGTCCGCGCGGTCGCCCTTGAGCTTGAGCACGCTGCGAGCCGCCATCACGGGCTGGATGCTGGCAGCGCCCAGTTCGGTGGCTTTTTCCACCAGCCAGTCCATGCGCTCGTTGGCGGGCATGCCCACCACCAGATGCACGGCACGTGAGGCTTCGCGCTCGGCGGGGCTGTGGCTGTCCACGCGCACGCCTACATCGCTGCGGCCCATGCGGGTGATGGTTGCCTGGAACTCGCCTCCGGTAAAACCGTTGCCGGTCTGGCCCTCAAACAGGGTGATGACATCGCCGGGCTGGTGGCGCAGCACCTGCACATGGCGGGCGGCACCTGCAGGCAGGTCCAGTTCGTTGCCGATGTGTAGTGGGATAGGGCAGTGATAGCGCGGCATAGGGGAAATGGATATTTGTTACTTGCGGTTAGAGCTGCTTCGCAGCTTGTAAAACTGGCACCCTCTAACCTAGGGGCACCGCGCAAGGGCCGCCCCGCAGCGCTGGTGTCGTCCCCCTCCGCGAAGCAGAGAGGGGGAAGCCGCAAAGCGGCTCAGGGGGTATATCTACATTCTTCCGTAGGCGTAACCGACCTGCGTCTGGATACCCTCGATCTCGTCGATCAATTTGAGGAACGGACCCAGCGCGCGGTAGCGGTTGCAGGTGGAGCGGATGTAGTGGATGAAACGAGGCGCATCGGCCAGATACTTGGGCTTGCCGTCGCGCAGCGTCAGGCGCGCAAAGATACCCGCAACCTTGAGGTGGCGCTGCAGACCCATCCATTCAACCCCACGGTAGAACTCGCCGAAGTCATCACCCCAGCCGCTGGCGCTGTTGGCACCCACCAGGCCGGCCTTGCGGGCCTTTTCCCAGTAACGGATGGTGATGTCGATGATGAAGTCCTCTTCCCAACTGATGAAGGCATCTCGCAGCAGGCTGGCGATGTCATAGGTGATGGGGCCGTAGACGGCATCCTGGAAGTCCAGCACGCCCAGCGGCGCGCCGCTGGACACCGGTTGCATCAGGTTGCGCATCATGAAGTCACGGTGCACATAGACACTGGGGGCTTGCAGATTGTGGGCGACGATCTGATCGAAGGCCTTGCCGAGCAGGGCCTGCTGCTTGTCGTCCAGTGTGAACTGGCGGTGCTTGGCTATGTACCAGTCGGGGAACAGCTGCAGCTCGCGGCGCAGCAGGGCTTCGTCATAGAGAGGCAAGCTGCCGGTATTGCCGGCCTTGGAGGCCAACTGCCAGTCCAGCAGCACCTCGATGGCCGAGCGGTACCAGGCTTCGGCATCCTGGGGTTTTTCGGGGTGCAGAGCCTCGATGACGGTCTGGCCGCCCAGGTCGCTGAGCAGCATGAAGCCGTGGCCGGCGTCCCAGTCCAGAATCTGCGGTACGCACAGGCCGGCCTGGTTCATCAGGCCCTGAACCTTGGCAAAAGGCGCGCAATCTTCCTTGTCCGGCGGCGCGTCCATGACGATCAGGCTGTTGCCATCGCTGCGATCCAGGCGCAGATAGCGGCGAAAGCTCGCATCGGCCGAAGCGGGGCGCAGGGTTGCAGGAAGCAGCAGGTGCTTTTGAGCCAGCGGTGCCAGCCAGGCGTCGAATGCGGCGTGGCGGGCAGAATCTGCCCAGGCAACGCCAACTGTGGGGGTGATAGGAGCGGTCATGGATAATCGGATTTTACAAACCGATGCCGCCGCATCTGTGGACAGTGGTGCTAGGCTCTCGGTTTTCTGTTGACGTGTGCCTGGGCACGCGCGCTTTTGACGTTCAAGATCATCGTGCAATCCCCATCCCATCCGCGAGATTTCCTACCTGCCTGCCCTGCCCGTTCGACGCGTTCGGGAGCTGCGCGGCCGGTGATTCGTCCTCTGGCATGGGCTGTGGCACTGGCATGGGCGGGTGCTGGCATGCAGGCCTATGCCCAGTCGGCCGAGACGACAGCATCGTCCTCCTCCAGCGTTGCGGGCGAGTTGCCTGCGCTGCAACTCAAGTCCAGCAGTCTGTTGCAGGAGAGCTATCCTCAGGAAGTGCGCGACCAGCAGCCCACCTATATCAAGGGTGACAGCCTCTCCGGCCAGCCCGATCTCAAGGCCTCGGTCCATGGCGAGGCCGAGCTGCGCCGCGGCGACACCATGATCCGAGCGGACAAGCTCGACTATGCGGTTCCGGACGACAGGATCAACGCCGTGGGCTCGGTCCACATCAACCAGGCCGGCAATGTCTACGAGGGGGCGACGCTGGACCTGCAGATGGATGCCTTCAAGGGCCAGTTCGACAATGCCAACTATCGCTTTCTGGCCACGGGCGGCCATGGCGAGTCCTCGCGCGTGGACTTTATCGACAAGGATCGTTCGGTCGTCCATGACGCCACCTACACCACCTGCCAGCGTGATGACGAGGCCAGCTGGGAGCCGAGCTGGGTGCTCGAGGCCAAGACCATTCATCTGGACATGGCCGAAGAGGTGGGGGTGGCCGAGGGGGCGTCCTTGAAGTTCAAGGGCGTGACGGTCCTGCCCGTGCCGCGCATGAGCTTTCCGCTCTCGGACAAGCGCAAATCGGGCCTGCTGCCGCCCATGATAGGCATGGACAAGCTCGGCGGCATCGAGTACTCGCAGCCCTATTACTGGAATATCGCTCCCAATCGCGATATGACCATCACGCCCACGCTGATGACCAAGCGCGGCGTGAACCTGACGGGGCAGTTCCGCTATCTGGAGCCCAGCTACTCTGGTGAAACCTATGCCAGTTACATGCCGGGCGACAATCTGCGCAACCGGGATCGCTGGGGCTATTCCTGGCAGCATCGCACGACCATTGATACACCTGTCGGCGGTCTGGGGCTGAACCTCAATCTGAACCGCGTCAGCGACGGCGATTACTGGCGCGACTTCCGTCTGGCTCCCGTGGCCCTGCGCCAGCGCCTGCTGCCCAGTACGGCCAATCTGAGCTGGGCCAAGGGTGACGGGGTGCTGAGCCTCAATGTGCTGCGCTATCAAGTGCAGCAGGATGTGACTTCGCCGATTGCGCCGCCCTACAGCATGGTGCCGCAACTGCAGTACCGTTACACGCCGCTGGATCTGCCGCATGGGCTGGATTTCACCGTGGTTGCCGACACCACACGTTTCGAGCTGATTCGCCCCATCGCGGGCCAGGTGGGCAACAACGGTCAGCGCAGCTATGTTCAGGCACAGATGAGCCGGCCATTCCTGTCTCCCGGCGCCTTCATCACGCCCAAGCTGATGCTGCATACCTCCATGTATCAGACCGATCAGCTGATGAGCAACGGCAGCAAGAGCGCCAACCGGACCTTGCCCACCTTCAGCCTGGACAGCGGCCTGATCTTCGAGCGCGATACCTCCTGGTTCGGCAAGAATCTGCTGCAGACCTTCGAGCCCCGGGCCTTCTACACCTATACGCCTTATCGCGACCAGAGCATGCTGCCGCTCTATGACACAGGACGCAGCGACTTCAACTTCGCGAGTATTTTTTCCGAGAACGACTATGTCGGCCAGGACCGCATTGCCGACAACCACTTGATGACCCTGGGCGCGACTTCGCGCTTCATCGACCCCGAAAGCGGTGCCGAGAAGCTCAAGTTCGCCGTGGCCCAGCGCGTGCGCCTGTCCGATCAGCGCGTGCTGCTGCCCGGAGAGGTGGCCGCCACCAGCAAGCTTTCCGATATTTTGCTGGGCGCGGCCTTCAACTGGACCGACAAGTGGTCGCTGGAAGGCACGACCCAGTACAACAAGGACTTGAACCGCACGGTCCGTACCACGGCCACGGCGCGTTACAGCCCAGGCAACTATCGCACCTTCAACATCGGCTACCGCACGCAGCTGGATACGGTCACCAAGAAGCCCTCCAGCGAGCTGGTGGATGTGGGCTGGCAATGGCCCATCAATGACCTCTGGGGTGACAAGGGCAAGGATCTGGGCGCCGGTCGCGGTCAGGGCGGCGGCCGCTGGTACGCCGTGGGCCGCCTCAACTACTCCATCAAGGACAACAAGCTGGTGGATACCGTGGTCGGCCTGGAGTACGACGGTTGCTGCTGGATTGGCCGTGTGGTGCTGGAGCGTCTGCAAAGCTCGGTCGTCCAGTCCAATCTGCGTCTGCTGTTCCAGATGGAGTTCGTGGGCTTCTCGCGACTGAGCTTTGGTGCCGACCCCACCTCCAGTCTCAAGCAGAATGTGCCGCGTTACCAATATTTGCGTGAGGCGGTGACTCCGCCCAGCCGCTTTACCAATTACGATTAATCAAGGCTTTTTCATGCGTTTTTTCTCCAAGACATCCAATGCATGTGCTGTTGCCGTGGCACTGGCTGTAATGGCTGCCGGTGTGCAGGCCCAGGGCCTGAAGAGTCCCGGCAGCAAGGCCAAGGCTGTCAATGACCCCTCCATCTCGCGCGCATTGGAGGCTACGGCCCAGCCCTCGGGGCGCCAGGCTCCAGCAGCCACACAGGGTGTTCGCTCGGCTGACTACATCGTGGCCGTGGTCAATTCGGAGCCCATCACCAATAACGAAGTGCGTGCGCGCATGGAGCGCGTGGCGCAGAACGTGACCGAGCAGGGCGGTCAGCTACCCTCCCAGAGCGAGCTGGCCCGCCAGGTTCTGGAGCGCCTGATTCTCGAGCGCGTGCAGCTGCAGGAAGCCAAGGACACGGGCATCAACGTTGACAACATGACGGTCGATCAGGCCGTGGCCAATGTGGCGCGCCAGAACAATACCGACAAGGCCGGTCTGCTGTCGCGCCTGAAGGCCGAAGGGCTTTCCGAAGCGCAGTTCCGTTCGGAGATCCGCAACCAGATGCTGATGCAGCGTGTGCGCGAGCGTGATGTGGATGGCCGCGTCAAGGTCACGGAAGCGGACATCGATCGCTATCTCAAGGAGCAGAAGCGCCCCGGCGATGCGGCCGCTGGTTCGGCAGCCAATCTGGGCCATATCCTGATCACCGTGCCGGAAAACGCCAGCCCTGCCGTGGTGGCGGAGCGCGAAGCCAAGGCCAAGCAGGCGGCAGAAGCGGCGCGCAAGAACCCCGACTTCATCGCTGCCGTGCGTGAGTTCTCGGATGTGCCCAATGGCCAGGGTGGCGGCGCCATGGGCATGCGCCCCATGAGCGATTACCCCGAGCTGTTTTCTCAGCAGGTGGGCAATGCGGCAGTAGGTGCCGTCGTCGGTCCGTTTCGTTCGGGCGCTGGTTTCCACGTGCTCAAGGTGCTGGAAAAATCTCAGGCAGGAGCACCTGTATACATCACGCAGAACCACGCACGCCATATTCTGCTGACCGTAGGCAATGGCATGACCGAAGCCCAGGCTGCCAAGCGTCTGGAGGACTACAAGCGTCGTGTTGAATCCGGTCAGGCCACCTTCGAGCAACTGGCGCAGGAGTTCTCCAAGGACGGCAGCGCGCGCAATGGCGGTGATCTGGGCTGGTCTTCGCCCGGCCAGTTCGTGCCCGAGTTCGAACGCGTGCTCGACAACCTGCAGCCGGGCCAGATCAGCAACCCCGTGGTGTCGCGTTTCGGCGTGCACCTGATCCAGCTGATCGAGCGCCGCCAGGAAAAGCTCACCGAGCGCGAGCAGCGCGAAATGGTGCGCAACGTCGTGCGCGAGCGCAAGGCCGAGCAGGACTACGAAACCTGGCTCAAGGAACTGCGCGGCAAGGCCTTTGTGGAATACCGCGAGCCACCCCAATAAGTCCATTCAATCCGCTTGAAGTGCCCGGTAATGTCATCATTGCGCACCGGGCATCGGAGCTCCCCCCCATTCCAAGCGGTGCCCTGGCACCGCTTTCGCATTCATGAAACATATTCCCCGCAAGCGCTTTGGTCAGAACTTTCTGACCGACGGCGCCATCATCGACAACATCGTCCAGGCCATCGATCCCAAGGCGGGCGAACCCATGGTCGAGATCGGCCCCGGTCTGATGGCGCTGTCGCAGCCCCTGGTCGAGCGCCTGGGCAAGCTCACCGTGATCGAGCTGGACCGCGACCTGGCGGCCCGTCTGCGTCTGCGCGACGATCTCGACGTGGTCGAGTCCGATGTGCTCAAGGTGGACTTCCGTGCGCTGGCCGCACGTCTGGGCGCGGCCAAGCTGCGCGTGGTCGGCAACCTGCCCTACAACATCTCCAGCCCCATTCTTTTCCATCTGCTGGAGCAGGTGGATGTGGTGCAGGATCAGCACTTCATGCTGCAAAAGGAAGTCATCGACCGCATGGTGGCCGATGCCGGCACCTCGGCCTACGGCCGCCTGTCGGTGATGCTGCAGTGGCGCTACGCCATGGAAGATGTGCTGTTCGTGCCGCCGGGCAGCTTCAATCCGCCTCCCAAGGTTGACAGCGCCGTGGTGCGCATGATTCCGCGCGAGCAGCCTGCGGATCTCGATCCCAAGCTGCTGGAAGAGCTGGTGCAGGTCGCTTTCAGCCAGCGCCGCAAGATCTTGCGCAACACCCTGGGCAAGTGGCTGGAAGCCAAGGGCTTTGCCGGCGAGTTCGATCTGCAGCGCCGCGCGGAAGAAGTGCCGGTCGCCGAATTCGAAGCCCTGGCGGCACAGCTTTCCTGAATTGAGATAAAAATGCTTCAATCGCTTGCTGGGTAAGCGATTGAAGCTACTGATTTGATATTTCAGTCAGTGGCCTGCAGCGCATCGCCCAGTACGTTGATTAGTCGCTCGATCTCGGCCTGCTCGCTGATGAAGGGCGGTGCCAGTTGAATCGTGTCGCCGCCGTAGCGCACATAAAAGCCGGCCTCCCAGCATTTCATGGCGATCTCGTAAGGGCGCCTGGCGGGCTCGCCAGGCAGGGGCGCAATCGTGATGCCTGCCGCCAGGCCGATATTGCGGATGTCCAGCACATGCCTGGCGCCCCTGAGGCTGTGCACGGCCTGCTCGAAGAAGGGGGCCAGCGTGCGCACTCGGCCCGGGCCGTCTTCGCGCTCCAGCAGATCCAGCGCTGCAATGCCTGCCGCGCAGGCCACGGGATGGGCCGAATAGGTATAGCCGTGGGCAAATTCCAGCATGTACTGAGGCCCGCCAGCCGCCATGAACTGGTCATAGATGGCAGGCGAGACCACGCAGGCTCCCAGCGGCTGGGCGCCATTGCTGACCTGCTTGGCGATATTCATGATGTCCGGCGTCACGCCAAAGGCCTCAGCCGCCGTCATCGCCCCGAGGCGGCCAAAGCCCGTGATGACCTCGTCGAAGATCAGCAGGATGTCGTGCTGGGTGCAGATCTCGCGCAAACGCTGCAGATAGCCGGCGGGCGGAATCACCACCCCGCCCGAGCCCGACATGGGCTCCACGATCACGGCCGCGATATTGCTGGCGTCATGCAGGGCGATCAGATCGAGCAGCCGGTCTGCCAGGGCGCGTCCGTCGGTCTGGGGCTGGCCCTTGAAGAACGAACCGGGTGGCGGCTGGGTGTGCGGCAGATGGTCGGCTTCAATCCCCTGGCCGAACATCTTGCGGTTGCCCCCCATGCCGCCTACCGAGATGCCGCCGAAGTTCACGCCGTGATAGCCCTTTTCGCGCCCGATCAGCCGGGTCTTGGTGCCCTGGCCCCTGGCGCGCCAGTAGGCGCGCGCCATCTTCAGCGAGGTGTCGGCCGCTTCCGATCCCGAGCCGGTGAAGAACACATGTTCAAGCCCCTGGGGCATCAGCGCCACGATGCGGTTGGCAAGCTCGAACGAGGCAGGGTGGCCGAACTGGAAGGCGGGAGAGTAGTCGAGTTGCAGCGCGGCTTGGCCAATGGCCTCGGCAATCTCGCGGCGGCCATGGCCCAGCCCCGAGCACCACAGGCCCGAGAGGCCGTCGAAAATGCGCCGGCCATCGGCGTCGTTGTAGTAGGCCCCCTGTGCGCCGGTGATGATGCGGGGCCTGGCCTTGAAGTTGCGATTGCCGGTAAACGGCATCCAGTGGGCGCTCAGCCATTGCTCGTCGTGGCGGTTGAGGTCTGCGGATGTCTGGCGGTCTGCAAGCTGCATGGGAACTCCTTGGATTCCCGGCCATTGTTGGCCTTGAGCCCGGTTTGGCAAATAGCCGCAAACCCATGGGCGCGAGGCCGCATTTGCATGCTCTGCATAACTTATCCACAGGATTTTCTGGTGTTGGAGGGCGGGGTTCGGATGGTTTTCAGTTGCAAGTTATCAGAAAATCAGATGGGGCCTAGGATATTCAAGATTTATCGAAGACTTACCCAAAGGCTTGTGCACATGATTTCTACAGGTCATTGAGGTGGCCGTTGAGGTGACCGTTGCAGTCGCCCAGCGTGGCCAGTGACTGCAGCAGCCACTGCGCAAAAGTGGTGGGGTGGTCGGCGTTCATAGGCGGCTCTCAGGCGCTCAGCGCTTGTCCCGCAAGCGCTTGCTGTTCACGTTTCTTCAGGCGGCGCTCCCAGACTTTTTCATGGAAGAAGAAGGCAAAGGCCTGAACCGTGGGCTCCAGCAGGCTCAGCGTCAGCGAGGCAATCAGATTGCCGGTCACGGCATAGGCGACGCAGGCGGCCACGGTGATGTGGATCACGTAGTAACTGGCAGTCTTGGTCAGCGTGAGCTGGTTCTGGCGCAATGTCTTGATCAAGCGTGTCATCTGTTTCTCCCTGAGCGATGAATGAATGGTAGGGAGGGTGGCGATGAATTTCCAATTGAGAATCATTACCATTGCGATAGTGCCTACGGGCTGCTGCGAGATGAGCGGCTTGCTAAGCTGTGTGCTGGGGTTTGATTGAAATTGGCTGTCAGCCATTGACTGATAAGCGCTGACAGCTATTGATTTGAGAGTTTTTGATGCCGGAGTCGATGCCAATCCAGCTGCGCGCGCTGGGCGTGGATGATGTGGATGCCCTGCTGCGCATACAGGAGCATTGCTATGGCGCGGACTTTGCCGAGTCGCGCGAGGTGTTTGTGCGCCGTTTGCGCACCGCCGGGCATTGTTCCTGGGCGGCCGAGCAAGGGGGCGAACTGGTGGCCTATCTGGCCGCCTACTGGTCGCGCCCCGGGGCCATCACGCCGCTCAACGGCGACTTTGCCGACTATGACGACGCCAGCGTGCTCTATCTGCACGATATGGCCGTGTCCGAGGCTGCCGCCGGCCAGGGCCTGGCGGGGCGCATGGTCCAGGCCCTGAAGGCCCAGGCCAGAGCGCGCGGCGTGCAGCGCACGGCACTGGTTTCGGTGCAGGGCTCACGGCTTTACTGGGAGCGTCAAGGCTATGCGGTCCAGTCCGTGACAAATGCTGTGCAACAACAACATTTGGACAGTTATGGCGAGGGCGCGCTCTATATGGTGGGATTTATCTGACACATCGTCGGGTTGGGGCAAGGATAATGCCGGCCATGCCCAATCGCTGGAAACCCAATGTGACTGTCTCGGCCATCATCGAACGCGATGGCCGTTTTTTGCTGGTGGAAGAACAAACGGCGGATGGACTGCGTCTGAACACGCCGGCCGGTCATCTCGACCCCTCCGAAAGCCCTGTCGATGCCTGTGTGCGCGAAGTCATGGAAGAGACGGCCTACAGCTTCACGCCCACGGCCCTGGTCGGCATCTACATGAACCGCTTTGTGCGCACGCGCACGGGCTCGGACATCACCTATCTGCGCTTTGCCTTCACGGGCGATCTGGGCATGCACCATGCCCAGCGCCATCTGGACGATGGCATCGTGCGCAGCGTCTGGCTCTCTCTCGACGAGCTCAAGGCCACCGAGCATCTGCACCGCAGCCCCATCGTGCTGGAGTCGGTGGGCGATTATCTGGCCGGCCAGCGCTATGACATAGGCCTCATCCATGCCGATGCCAGCATCTACAAGGTGCCGCAGCTGACGCGCCCGGTACCTGAAGAGGCCGGTGCCACGCTGGACGATGTGCTGGTGCAGATTCACTGATTGCGGCATGCATTTGTAGTGACTGGCATACAGGCCGGGGCTGTGCACAATGCCCTGTATGTCTGTAGCCAGCCTGATCCGACTCATGACACTGTCCGCCCTCTGGGGCGGCAGTTTTTTATTCATGCGCGTGGCCGTACCCCATCTGGGGGCTGTGCCCACGGCCTTGGGACGCGGCCTGTTTTCGGCGCTGGGCCTTGGCGCGGCGTTGTTTGCCATGGGTTTCCGGCCCAGGCTGGGACGCTATCTTTGGCCCTTGCTGGGGCTGGGGGCCATCAATTCCGGCATCCCCTTTCTCATGTACGCGCTGGCGGCCCAGGTGCTGCCATCGGGCTATAGCGCCATCTTCAATGCCGCCACGCCGCTGGTGGCTACCGTGGTGGGGGCGCTGGTGTTTGCCGAGGCGATCACGCCCGCGCGCGTGGCTGCCGTGGTGCTGGGGATTGGCGGCGTGGCCGTGCTGGCACAGGCCGGGCCGCTGGATCTCAGCACCGCCGTGCTGGGCGGCATGGCGGCCTGTTTTGTTGCCACGGTCTGCTATGCGTTTTCCAGCTATCTGACGCTCAGGCTTGTGGGTGCCGATGCGAGCGTGGACACGCGCGCTGCCGTTTTCATCAGCCAGCTCGGTGCATTGATGGTGCTGACGCCGGCGCTGCTCATCGACATCGCGCTGGAGCCCGGCATGCTCGCCAGGCTGCAGGCCGCGCCGCTGCTGGCATGGGGCAATGTGGCGCTGCTGGGCCTGTTGAGCACGGCGCTGGCCTATGTGCTGTACTTCAGGCTGATTGCCGACGAGGGCCCGCACAAGGCGCTGACCGTGACCTTCATCGTGCCCGTGTTTGCCGTGCTCTGGGGCTGGGTCCTGCTCGACGAGACCTTGACCGTTGCACATGCCATGGGGGGCGGGCTGATTGCGCTGTCGCTCTGGCTGGTGCTGCGCCCCAAGGCGGATTGAGCCAGCGTGAGTGGCCTTCTTTTACCAGGCGGCGGGCAGGCGCAGCTGCAAAAGCTCCAGAAAGGACTGCGCCGCATGCGGCAGCGTGCGGCCGGCCAGGGTCTGCACCTCGATATCGCGCAGATCCATGCCGCGGTCGCTGAGCGCCACGGCCACGAGCGCGCCTGTGGCCACCATGTCGCGGGCGGCGATTTCGCTGGCCACGGCAACCGCCGTGCCCTGGGCCGCAAAGTTCAGCAGCGTCTTGCCGTGATTGCTCTCCAGGGCCGGAGCCAGCATCAGCCCCTGGCGGCTGCAGGCTGCGTCCAGCAACTGGCGCACGGCCGTGCTGGGCGGCGTCAGTGCCAGCGGATAGCGCACCAGCCTGGCCAGTGCCACGCTGCGCTCTTGTGCCAGCTCATGGCTGGATGCCACCAGCGCCAGCACGGGCGCGGCCACGCGGCAGGCGACGGCGATGCCGGGCTCCGGGGCCCGGCTGAAACACAGGCCTATGTCGGCGATGCCGGTGCGCACGGCCCCGGAAACCTCGTGCGTGGGAAGCACCGCCACCTCGAAGACGATGCCGCTGTGCTCGCGCTGGAAGGCCGCGCACAGGCGCGGCAGGAATTCGCTGGCGAAGGCATCGGAGCTGGCAATGCGCACCTTGCCGCTGCGCAGGCCTTGCAGGGCCTTGATCTCGTCCAGAGCGCGCTCCGCGTCCAGCCCCGCGCGGCGCGCATGATCGGCCAGGATCTCGCCGGCGGCGTTGAGCACCATGCCGCGTGGGTGGCGCTCGAACAGCGGCGTCCCCAGCCGCGCCTCCAGCGCCGCGATCTGGCGGCTGATGGCCGAGGCCGCCACATGCAGCCTTGCCGAGGCCTCGCTCAGCGAGCCGCATTGCGCGACTTCGTGGAAGTAGCGCAGCGCGGTGTCTTGGAGCAGCAAATGGCGGGACTCGGGCATGGCAGGCGGTGGCGGTAGAGGGCCATTGTGCCCGGTTTGCTGTTTTGGCAACGATGGCTTGCAAATTTGCCGATAGCGGCAAATGCCCCGGTTTTCTAAGATCTCCCGTTCGATGGTCGCCAGGCAGCGGCCAGCCCTCCATTTCTGCGGGAGTTGCCATGCGGGCACGGTTTACTGTTTCAACGACGCGTCGCCAGTGGCTCCAAGCCGCTGCGGCCGTGGCCGGCGGCTTGCTGGTCTTGCCGGCCCTGGCCCAGGGCGAGGCCGCCTGGCCCAGCCGACCGGTGCGCGTGATCGTGCCGTTTCCGGCCAGCGGCGCTACCGATCTGGTGGCACGCGTGATCGCGCAGCGCGTATCGCAGGAGCTGGGCCAGCAGCTAGTCATCGACAACCGGCCCGGCGCTGGCGGCACCATAGGCACGGCCGAGGCTGCCAAGGCGGCGGCCGACGGCTACACGCTGCTGTTCACCACCAGCAGCACGCATGCCATCTCGCCGCATCTGATGCCCAGGCTGGCCTACAAGGCAGACAAGGACTTCAGCCCCATCGCGCATACGGCGGACGCGGCCAGCGTGCTGCTGGTCACGCCCTCGCTGCCGGTCAAGAGCGTTCAGGAGCTGATCGCCTATGCCAAGGCCAACCCCGGCAAGCTCAACTACGCCACCAGCGGCAATGGCACCATCGTGCACCTGAACACCGCCGCCTTTGCTGCGCAGGCCGGCCTACAGCTCGCCCATGTGCCCTACAAGGGCACGGCCCAGTCGATCACCGATCTGGCGGCAGGCCAGGTGCACCTGCTGTTCGACTCCATCCCCACGGGCATGCCCCATGTGGCCAGTGGCCGCTTGCGCGCCCTGGCTGTGACCGGCGACAGGCGCAGCACGCTGGCTCCGAATCTGCCCACGGTGGCCGAATCGGGCCTGCCGGGCTATTCCTCGGTCACCTGGTTCGGCCTCTACGGCCCGGCCGGCATGAAGCCCGAGCTGGTCGGCCGGATCAACCAGGCCTTCAACCGCGCCATCCAGAATCCCGAGGTGATCGCCAGCCTGGCCAAGCAGGGCGTGGAGCCCGCCAAGCCGCAGACCCCCGCGCAGTTTGCCGCCATGGTGCAGGCCGACAGCGCGCGCTGGGCCAAGGTCATCCGGGACAACCACATTACTTTGGAATAAAACACCCCCTGGGTCGCTTCGCCTGGGCGGCCCCGCGCCTTCCCCCTCAGAGGGGGAGCAGGCCCTCGCTGCAGGGCGGCCCTTGCTCAGCGTGCGCCGTTGGAGGTGCCAGCCTTATGCGCGGCGCCCATGAATCACTGATCGGACTTAGATATATGACCAACCTTGTCAAGGACTGGACGCTTCCCTATGCCTCACACCGCTCGCCGGTGCTGGGGCGCAATGTGGTCAGCACTTCGCAGCCGCTGGCCGCGCAGGCCGGCCTGTCCATGCTGCTGGCCGGCGGCAACGCCGTGGATGCGGCGCTGGCCGCAGCGATGACGCTCACGGTGGTCGAGCCCACGGGCTGCGGCATTGGCAGCGACGGCTTTGCCATCGTCTGGGACGGCAAGGAGCTGCATGGCCTCAACGCCTCGGGCCGCTCGCCTGCGGGCTGGACGCCCGACTACTTTGCCCGCCTCGGCGGCATACCCGAGAAGGGCTGGAATGCCGTGACCGTGCCCGGTGCAGTGTCGGCCTGGGTGGCGCTGTCCAAGCGCTTCGGCAAGCTGCCCTTCGCGCAGGTGGCCCAGCCCGCCATAGCCTATGCGCGCCACGGTTTCGCGGTCTCGCCCACGATTGCCACGCTGTGGGAGCTGGGCGGCCAAAAGCTGGGCGACCAGCCCGGCTTTGCTGAGTGCTTTCTGCCTGGTGGCCGCGCTCCCCGGGCCGGAGAAGTGTTCAGGAGCGAAGCTCATGCGCGCACGCTGGAGGAGATCGCCGAGACCCTGGGCGAGTCCTTTTACCGTGGCGCGCTGGCCAGGAAGATGGTCGAGCATGCGCGGGCCTGCGGCGGCGTGATGAGCGAGCAAGACCTGGCCGCGCACCAGGCCGACTGGGTGGGAACGGTGTCGCAGAAGTTCGGCGATTCGGTGATCCACGAGATTCCGCCCAACGGTCAGGGCATTGCCGCGCTGATGGCGCTGGGCATGCTCGATGAGCTGGGTGTGGGTGGTGATGCGATCGGCGCGCAGCCGCTGGACGGCGTGGACAGCGTGCACCTGCAGATCGAGGCCATGAAGCTGGCCTTTGCCGACCTGCACCAGTACAACGCCGACCTGGAGCATATGCGTGTCACCCCCGCCCAGCTGCTGGAGCGCGACTACCTGCGTGAACGCGCCCGTCTCATAGACCCGAAGCGGGCCGGTGCCCCGGGCTGCGGCGCGCCCCGGCCCGGCGGCACGGTCTACCTGGCGGCGGCCGATGCCAGCGGCATGATGGTCTCCTTCATCCAGTCCAACTACATGGGCTTTGGCTCGGGCGTGGTTGTGCCGGGCACGGGCATCAGCCTGCAGAACCGCGGCCACGGCTTTACCACCGAGGCCGGTCATGCCAACCAGGTCGGCCCGCGCAAGCGTCCCTCGCACACCATCATTCCGGCCTTTGCCATGCATGCCGATGGCACGCCGCAAATGGCGTTCGGCGTCATGGGCGGACCCATGCAGAGCCAGGGCCATCTGCAGATGGCCCTGCGCGTGCTGCGCTACGGCCAGAACCCGCAGGCTGCGGCCGATGCACCGCGCTGGCGCGTGACCGGCGGCAAGGGCGTGGCCGTGGAACCGTCCTTCGATACCGCCGTGGTTGAACAGCTGCGCGCACGCGGCCATGAGGTCAGCGTCGAGGCCGGCCACGGCGTGTTCGCCTTTGGCGGCGCCCAGCTGGTGCTGCGTGACGGCGAGCACTACATTGCGGGTTCCGATCCGCGCAAGGATGGGTGCGCGGTGGGGTATTGAGGTCCCCCCTGAGCGGCTGCGCCGCTTCCCCCGGAGGGGGACGACACCTTCGGTGCGGGGCGGCCCTTCCTCGGTGTCTCTGGCTTGGGGCGCGCCGGTTTTAAGCTTGGCGCGTTGTCACAAAAGCGGTGCGTTCTGCGTCTAAGGCTTGGTGCCTGTCACACTGGGTGGCTGGCCCCAAGCCTATTTGCAGGAGACATCACGTGAGCCCCACTTCCCACGCTGCGCCGTCCGCCGATGCGGGACTGCAGGATTTCGAGCGCCATCGCCCGCGCCTGTTCGGGCTGGCCTATCGCATGCTGGGCCAGCGGGCCGAGGCTGAGGATCTGGTGCAGGATGTCTGGCTGCGCTGGCAGGACAGCGAGCGCGCCGCCATTGTCCAGCCCGAGGCCTGGCTGGTGACCACGGCCACGCGGCTGGCCATAGACCGGCTGCGGCGCCTGCGTGTGGAGCGCGAGCACTATGCGGGTTTCTGGCTGCCCGAGCCGCTGGTCCAGCCCTGGACCGAGGCCGCTCCCTCGGCCGAGGAGCTACTGGAGCAGGCACACGATGTCTCCACGGCGCTGCTGTTCGTGCTGGAGCAGCTGACGCCCGAGGAGCGCGCGGCCTTTTTGCTGCGTGAGGTCTTCGATGCCGACTATGCCGAAGTGGCCCAGGCGCTGGGCCGCAGCGAGGCCGCCTGTCGCCAGCTGGTGCACCGCGCGCGAGCCCATGTGAAGGCGGGACGGCCGCGCTTCGAGGCGCCGGCACAGGCCCATGCCGAGCTGCTGCGCCGCTTTGCCCAGGCTGCGCGGGGCGGCGATCTGGCGCAGATCCAGGCGCTCTTCGCGCCCGACGCCGCGCTGATCAGCGACGGCGGCGGCAAGGTGGCATCCTTTGGCCGCGTGCTGGAGACCGGGCGCCGTCTGGCGCTGCTGTATTTCGCCACGGCTCGGCGTCTGCGCCGCGACGGCCAGGAGCAGACCCTGCATCTGGCGCGGGTCAACGGCCTGCCGGGGCTGGTGCGCTGCGTGGACGGCCAGGTGGAGTCGGTGCAGACGTTGCTGGTCGAGGACGGACTGATCCGGCGCATCTACACGCTGCGCAATCCAGACAAGCTGACCCGCGTGCTGGTGCCAGCGGCCTGATGGGCGACGGCTGTCGGTGAATGTGAAGAAGGCGAATAAAACAATAGCTGCTAGCGCAATTCAATCAACAGACTTAGATAGTTTTATTGCTGAGTTTGTTTTTCGATAAGCGCTAGAAGCTATGTTTATTGATAGACCGGCGATGGATGGCAGCACTTGTCACAAACCGCGCTGCTGCCGCGTCTAAGAGGTATGGGCCGGCCACAGGGGCGGGCCTGCAATGTCCCTCAAGGAGTATTCACATGGCCGACATCGCCAACCCTATCGCCATCCCCACGCCGCGCCTGGACTTCCGTGCGCTGGCCCCCGAGCTCTACAAGGCGCAGGCCGGCCTCAACGCCCAGATCGCGCGCTCCAGCCTCGGTGTGCAACTGCTGGAGCTGGTCTATCTGCGCGTCTCGCAGATCAACGGCTGCGCCTTCTGCGTGGACATGCATGTGCGCGAGCTGTTGTCGCGCGGCGAGGACCTGCAGCGCATCAACAGCGTGGTGGTCTGGCGCGAGGTGGATTTGTTCGAGATGCGCGAGCGCGCCGCGCTGAACTGGGCCGAGCGCTGCACCCAGCTGAGCCAGGCCCATCCCGGACAGCAGGACTTCGAGGCCCTGCGCCCCTACTTCAGCGAGCGTGAAATCGTGGAGCTCAGCTACGCCATCGGCTGCATCAATGTCTGGAACCGTCTGTGCGTGGGCTTTGCGGCGCCGGTGGAGAAAAAACCTATCGCCGCCTGAGCCGCTGCGCGGCCGGCGAGGCCCTTGCTCGCCGCCTTGACCTGGATTGCGTCCAACTCATGCCTTATGCATCGGCGCGAGCGGGGTCGTGCTCTCAGTTCTGGGTGATCTTGCGTTCCTTGACCACCTTGCCCCATTGCTCGTATTCCTTCTTCATGAAGGCTGCGAACTCGGTGCGGGTCGTGGGCTGGGGTGTCAGGCCGTGGACCTTGAGCGCCTCGGCCACGCCGGGGTCCTTGAGCACCTTGACGATCTCCAGGTTCCAGCGGTCCAGCACAGGCGTGGGGGTCTTGCCGGGAGCGACGAAGGCATACCAGTTCAGCGCCTCGAAGCCGGGGAAGCCCGCTTCGGCCACGGTGGGGATATTGGGCATGTAGGCGGGGCGCGTCAGGCCCGTGGTGGCCAGCGGAATCAGCTTGCCGGTCTCGATGTGCGGCAGGGCCGTCGGGGGCGCGGCGAAGTAGGAAGTGACGCGCTCGCCCAGCAGGTCCTGCAGGGCCGGTGCGCCGCCCTTGTAGGGCACATGCACCATCTCCACACCGGCGCGCTGGTTGAACAGCTCGCCCGCCAGGTGGGAGGCCGAGCCTGCGCCGGTGGATGCATAGTCCACGCTGCCGGGGCTCTTCTTGGCCTTGGCCACGAACTCGGCCAGGGTCTTCACACCCGCGCCCTTGTGCACCACCAGCACATTGGGGAAGTTCACGCCGCCCGAGATGGGCGCCAGATCGCTGAAGGGGTTGTAGCCCACCTTCATGATGTGGGGCGCAATCGTCAGCGGTCCGATGGAGCCGAACAGCAGCACCGAGCCGTCGGCAGGGGCCTTGGCCACGAACTGGTGGGCGATATTGCCGCCCGCGCCGCCCTTGTTGTCCACCACCACGGTCTGGCCGATGTTCTCGCCCAGCTTCTTGGCAATCATGCGCGCCGCCGCATCAGCGGCTCCACCAGCGGCAAAGCCCACGACCAGGGTCACGGGCTTGTTGGGCAGCCAGTCGGGGGCGGCCTGCGCCGCCGAGCCCAGGCTCAGCAGGCAGGCGGCCACGGCCGTGGCACGCAGGAAATGGCGTTTGTTCATCATGGGATGTCTCCTTGGTCGGAAAGGAATGCCGGTATCCCGGCTGATTTTTTTGAAAGCAGGCACGGCGGGCGTGCCTGTCATGGGGCTTTGCTCAATCAGCACCCAGGCCGATGGGGCTGGGCTCGCGCTTTTCGGTGTTGTGGCGCAGCAGCGCAGCCGTACGGAACACGCCGTGGGCAAACTTGCCGTAGGGCAGGGTGGCAAACAGAGCGATCACGGCGCCCAGGTGCAGGCACAGCAGCAGAGCCAGCGCCGGCGTGGTGCGGCCCAGCCATAGCGCAAGACCGCTGGCGGCCACCAGGAACAGCAGGGCGATGAAGCCGAGGTCCATGGGCTTTTGCTTGGCGTCGCCATGCAGCGGATGGCGGGCGCGGTTCAGCATCCAGAGGCCGGCCGTGCCGATCATCAGGCTCACGCCGCCCAGTGCGCCCAGAATCTTGGGCAGGCTGGGCAGCTCGTAAGGCGCGGGCAGATCGAAGACATAGTGATAGACCGTGGCCAGGCCCGTGGCCGCAAAGCACAGCATGAAGCCGTAGAAGGTCAGGTGGTGGAAGCGGCGGCGCTTGAGCGTGTACGCGTCGTCCTCGTTGTGGCAGCCGTCGCCATGGCCGCCGTCCAGGTATTTCAGGCGCAGCACGTCGTGCGCGGCTTCGGCAGCGGCCGGGCCGCTGACATCCACATGGCTGGTGGCAGGCTTCACATCCTTCCAGAAGCGGCGCACGCCCATGAACAGCGCGAACACCACGAACAGAAACACGGGTGCGAAGATGCCGACCAGCAGATTGTGCGGGAACAGGTTGTAGAAGTTGTTGCCCAGATTGCTGCTCCACAGCTGGCCAATGCCGCCTTGCGCCGCGACGGCCAGCGCCAAAAACAGGAAGAGGCCGGCGACCAGTGCCAGGGACAGGGTCAGGCCGTTCTTCTGGTAGAGCTTGCCCATGGCGGGCGGCCAGGCATAGTCGGCATAGGTCTGGCCGCGCACCTCGGCCATGGCCTTGGGGATGTTGATGCCGAATTCGTGCGGCGGAGCGTACTGGCAGGCATGCAGGCAGGCGCCGCAGTTGTGGCAGAGATTGGCCAGGTAATGCACATCGGCCTTGCCGAACTCCAGACGGCGCGTCATGGCCGGGAACACGGCGCAAAAACCTTCGCAGTAGCGGCAGGCATTGCAGATCTGCATCACGCGCGCAACTTCGTCTTCGGCAGTGGTTTCCGTCGGTGCAGGAATGATGGGGATGACCTTGCCGGTGGCCAGGGTCTGGGCTTCCTTGCCCAGTTCTTGCAGGGATTGGATGCTCATTTAGACCTCGTCTTGAACTGCGCCACGGATAGCGGCTTTGCCAGCGGCAGCCAGCGCAGCATTGCGTCCGGCAATGCGGCCAAAGGCCGTGCCGATCGACATGCCCACACCGGCGGTGTAGCCCTTGCCCAGCACATTGCCGGCCATCATTTCTCCGGCCACAAACAGGTTCTGGCTGGGTTGGTCGTTGAAGCGCACGGCGGCCGTGTCGTCCACCTTCAGGCCCAGGTAGGTGAAGGTCACGCCGGGGCGCAGTGCGTAGCCGTAGTAAGGGCCGGTATCGAGCGGGCGCGCCCAGTGCGTCTTGGCCGGAGCCAGGCCTTCGGTGTGGCAGTCGTCCAGCGCGGTATGGTCGAAGTGCCCGACCTTGCAGCTGCGGTTGTAGGCATCGAGCGTGGCCATGAAGGTGTCCACGTCCAGACCCAGCTTCTGCGCCAGCTCGGGCAGGGAGTCGGCCTTCACGCCAGGGAACACCGGCGGCATGAAGCGGCCTATGGCCTTGCTGTCGATGATGGAGTAGGCCGTCTGGCCGGGCTGCTGGGCCACCAGACGGCCCCAGATCGCATAGCGCTTGGGCCAGAAGTCCTCGCCCTCGTCATAAAAGCGCTGGGCATCGCGGTTCACCACCACGCCCAGCGAGACGCAGTCGATGCGCGTGCAGATGCCGCCGTCGTACAGCGGGGCGCGGGCATCGATGGCCACCATATGCGCCTGCGTGGGATCGCCCAGGCCGTCGGCCTGCTGCTCTTGCAGCATGTGCTTGAGCAGCACGCCCTGGTTGAAGGCCGTGCCGCGGATGATGAAGTTGTCGGCCGGCCATTCGCCGCGCTCGTTCTGACCCCAGGCCTCGCGCAGCCATTCGCGGTTGGACTCGAAACCGCCGGCCGCCAGCACGCAGCTTTTGGCTGTGATGCGCTGGCTTCCGTCCTTGGTTTTGACCCAGGCAGCCTGGAACCGGCCGTTCTCGATTTCGAGCTTGTCCACGGGCGACTCGTAGCGGATTTCCACGCCCAGCTTTTCAGCGCTGCGGAAATAGGCATTCACCAGCGCCTTGCCGCCGCCCATGAAGAAGGCATTGGTGCGCGCCACATGCAGCGCGCCCGACAGCGGTGGCTGAAAGTGCACGCCATGCCTGCGCATCCAGTTGCGGCAGGTCGAGGAGGCGCGGATCACCATGCGCGCCAGATGCTCGTTGGTGATGCCGCCCGTGACCTTGAGCAGGTCCTGCCAGTATTCTTCTTCGGGATATGCCTCGACCAGCACGTCCTGGGGGGCGTCGTGCATGCAGCGCAGATTGCGGGTGTGGCCGGAGTTGCCGCCGCGCCAGGCGCGCGGAGCGGATTCAAGCAGCAGCACGCGGCTGCCGGCTTCGCGCGCCATCAGTGCGGCGCACAGGGCGGCATTGCCACCACCGATGACGAGTACATCGGTGTCAAAGGCTTCAGTTTTCATGATGGGCTGCCACGGGGCGATGCCTGCAGCGGTTCAACGTGGGTGGATGTCCTCTGCCATCCCCGCGCCGGAGCGCGGTTGACAGGGTCAGATTGGGGTTGAACGCCACTGTAGTGAGCACCGCCTCACCCGTGCAGCGGGTCGAGGGGATGGGGGTATCACCAATCGTGATGGATTGGTTATGCCGCAGGCGGAAGGCCGCACGCATGTCGCCATGCGCCACGGCGGCAGGCACCAGGGCCGCGCGCTGCAGCCCTGGTGGCCATGACGGCTGGTCTCAATGCACGGTGATGAGCGCGTTGAAGAGCAGCACCATGACCAGGCCCACCACGGCCACGATGGACTGCACGACCGAGATGGTCTTGGTGGCTTCGCCCATGGTCATGCCGAAGGACTCCTTGACCATCCAGAAGCCGGCGTGGTTGGCATAGTTGAAGAACAGCGAGCCGCAGCCGATGGACAGGGCCAGCAGGGGCAGGTTCAGGCTGGGGTCGGCCCCTGCCAGCGGCGCCAGCAGACCGGCAGCGCCCACGATGCCCACGGTGGCCGAGCCGGTGGAGACGGACAGCAGCATGGCGATCAGCCAGCCCAGGATCAGCGGCGGGAAGGCGAATTGCTGGGTCAGATGGACGATGGCATCACCGACCTTGGCACTGGTCAGCATCTGCTGGAAGGCGCCGCCGCCGGCAATGATCATGATGATGGAGGCAATCGGCTTGAGACTCTTGCCCAGCGCGTCGCGCAGCTTTTCGGTGTCGCCGCCGCGCGCCATGACCAGGGCCACGATGGCGAACAGCACGCCCAGCAGCATGGCGATCAGGGGATTGCCCAGAAAGCTGGCCACATGCATGGCTGCCGCGTCCTTGGGCAGCAGCATTTCGGCGACGGCATGGATCAGCATCAGAATGGCGGGCAGCAGGGCTGCCAGCACGCCCAGGGCGATGCTGGGCTGCGAGCCGGCAGTGGCTTTTTCGGTGATGGTGAACTGGTCCAGCAAGGCCTGGTCGGGCTTGGTGCTCATGCGCGGGGCGATGAACGCGCCATAGAGCGGGCCGCCGAGCACCATGGCCGGAATGGCGGCCAGAAAGCCGTACAGCATGGTCGGGCCGACCGTGGTCTTGAGGGTGGCGATGGCAGTCAGGGGGCCGGGGTGGGGCGGAACCATGCCGTGCATGGCCGCCAGTGCCGAGATCACGGGCACGCCGACGTAGACATAGGCCGAGCCCTTGAAGCGGGCCTGACCTTCCAGCTTGCGCGCCACGCTGAAGATCAGCGGCAGCATGACCACCAGGCCGACTTCGAAGAACATCGGGATGCCGACGATGAAGGCCACCAGGGTCATGGCCCAGGGGATCATGCGATCGGAGGAGTGCCTGAGAATGGCTTCGGCGATCTGCTCGGTGATGCCGGCATCGGCCAGGATCTTGCCCAGCATGGCTCCCAGCGCGATCACGACCCCTACGGCTCCCAGTGTTTTGCCCGCACCGTTGGTCAGCTGCTTGACGATGGTTTCCGGATCCATGCCGGTGGCAAAGCCGACGCCGACCGAGACGATGAGCAGGGCCAGCAGCGGGTGCAGCTTGATGCGCGACACGATCAAGGCGACCAGCACCAGCACGCTGGCCAGGGCGGTCAGCAGCAACTGAATATCGAGAGATGTCATGAATGAGCCTTGGTTTTGGCTGGCTGTCCTGAAGCGCACTTCACATCCAGCACGAGCCAAGGCTCATAAAAAAACGCACTCACACCCGCTGTAGGCTGGCGCCGCCGGCGTGATGCAAGTTGGATGTCGAGATGCGGCCCAGGGGGCGCAACAGCAATGTTGTAATGAAGATCTAGGTTTGCCACTAGGTATGAGCTTCACATGGCAACAAAGTTGCTGTGGAAATTACGTAAGGCCTGAGCCTTGATTTCCCGGCGTCGCCCATGGACGGCCGGCGCTTTCATCCTCTGCCCGGAAGACGGGGGCTCAATCCGTCAGCGATGCTCCCCGCCACACTCCTGAGCGCACCAGCTGCCTGGCGCAGTCCGTCAAGACAACGCGTGCCGCCAGGGCGGCGGGCGAGAGCTCGTCATCCGACAGGCTGCACAGCGCGGCCTTGCGCCGCACCGAGTCATCGGCGATCTGTGACCACTGAAAACGCTCGGCCGCATCCCGGTACATGCCCACGGCCGACCAGGGCTGTACTGTGGCGCCCATGCCGGCATCGACTGCTTCCATCAGCAGGGTCAGCGAGTCGATCTCCATGGCCATCTGCGACTGGAAACCGGCGCTGGTGAACGAGGCCATGATGGAGCTGCGCAGGCCGTGGCTGCCCGAGGGCAGGATCAGAGGCACTTGCTGCAGCTGCTCCAGGCTGATGGGCACTTCATGCTGAATCTGCGGTGCCACCGGTTGCTGGCGTGACTGGATCAGAAACAGCTGCTCTTCCAGCAGCGGCATCACGCTCCAGCGCCGGGCGCTCTGCGTATCGAAAAGGATAGCCAGATCCAGCTGTCTGGCGTTGAGAAGACTTGTCAGATGCCCCGAGAGGGCGGACACCATGTGCAGCCTCACATCGGGGTAGCGCTCGCGCATGGCGCGCATCAGCGGCAGGCCCAGCACATTGGCAATCGTGGGCGACAGACCCATGCTGACGGCACCCGACAGCCGCGCTTGCTGGGCCGCGTGAATGGCCTGCTGGGCATGGCGCAGGGTCAGCTGGGCCTGGTGGAAAAAGGCCTGGCCGGCCTCGGTAGGAATCACGCCGCGCGGTGTGCGCTGCAGCAGCCGTGTCGAGAGTTCGGACTCCAGGCGGCTGATCTGCTGGCTCAGCGCCGACTGCACCATGTCCAGATCCAGCGCTGCCCGGCTCATGGAGCCCAGCTCAACAATTCGTACAAAGTAGCGCAGCTGGCGCAGTTCCATGGCAAATCCTCACGCTCGCAGCAGTTGACGGGCGCTGGGATAATCGCATACCTATGAGCAACAAGCAGCGTGTCGTGGTGGGTTTGTCTGGCGGTGTGGATTCCGCTGTCACCGCCTATCTTCTCAAAAAGCAGGGCCACGAGGTCGTCGGCATCTTCATGAAGAACTGGGAAGATGACGACGACAGCGAGTACTGCTCGTCGAATATCGACTTTGTCGATGCGGCGGCCGTGGCCGACGTGATCGGCATCGAGATCGAGCATGTGAACTTTGCCGCAGACTACAAGGACCGCGTGTTTGCCGAGTTCCTGCGCGAGTACCAGGCTGGTCGCACGCCCAACCCGGACGTGCTGTGCAATGCGGAGATCAAGTTCAAGGCCTTTCTGGACCACGCCATGCGCCTGGGAGCAGAAAAGATAGCCACCGGCCACTATGCACGTGTGCGCCAGAACCCCTCCACCGAGCTGTTCGAGCTGCTCAAGGGCCTGGATAACAGCAAGGACCAGAGCTATTTCCTGCACCGCCTGAACCAGGCCCAGCTGTCCAAGGCCATGTTCCCCGTGGGTGAGCTGCACAAGACCGAGGTGCGCCGCATTGCCGAAGAGATCGGCCTGCCCAACGCCAGGAAGAAGGACTCGACGGGCATCTGTTTCATCGGCGAGCGCCCGTTCCGCGACTTTCTGAACCGCTACATCAGCAAGGAGCCGGGTCTCATCCTGGACGACCGCAACCGCAAGCTGGGCAAGCATGTGGGCCTGTCCTTCTACACGCTGGGACAGCGCTCGGGTCTGGGCATTGGCGGCGTCAAGGAAAAGGGTGCCGCCCGTGGTGCTGGCGACCATGCGCCCTGGTTTGTAGCGCGCAAGGAAATGGACAAGAACATTCTGCGCGTGGTGCAGGGCCATGACCATCCGCTGCTGCTGTCGCATGCCTTGGTGGCCGACCAGATCAGCTGGGTGGCCGGCCATGCCCCGGCCGAGGGCAAGGCCTACGGCTCCAAGACTCGCTACCGTCAGCCCGATTCGCCCGCGCTGATTTCCCAGGCCACGGATGCCGGCTTCCGTCTGGACTTTCCCGAAGCGCAATGGGCGGTCACGCCGGGGCAGTCCGCCGTGCTCTATGACGGCGATGTCTGCCTGGGCGGTGGCATCATTGCGCAGGTCGACCCTGCGTAATCCTAGTAATCGCGGTTTTCATCAAACCACTGCTGGGCCTGCTCATCCGTCAGCTTCAGTGACAGCGCCGCAGGCAGTTGTGCCAGTTGCTGCACGGCCAGCCCCAGGTCTTCACGTTCGCTGGTTTCAATGCCCTTGACCGTGTTGAAGCGGGTGGCAAAGGCCGTCAGTGCAGCTTGCACATGACCAAGGCTGCTGGCTGTGCCGATTTCTTGCTCGGCCAGGTCGTAAGCCGCATGCGCAATCCTGGCACGGGCCGCGGGCCATCCCGCAAATGGCCGCCCATATTCTTTGGCCCACCATTCAGGCTTGCGCAACTGGCTGACGGATGTGTAGTCAGCCCAGGGCCGTGCCTTGGCACGGTCCTTGAGTTGCTGGCGCAGGCGTTTGCCAGCGGCCTCTTCCACGTTGTAGGCGATGAAGAAGTCCAGCTCCGGCCAGGTGTGCAGCGCAGGCAGTCCTGACAGATGGCGCATAAAACGCAGTGATAGCGCCTTGAGCTGCGTACATGATGAAAGCTGGTCCAGATCGCTGTGATTCCCCCACAGGGACAGCGAGCCCAGCTTCGAGAACTGCAACAGATTTTGCAGCGAAACAGCTTGTTTGCCCGCACCGTTGCGCAGCTCCAGCGTGCCGACCTGTTTCAGGCTGCCCATGTCAGGCAGCTGGAAGGCATCGTCGGCCGGGTTCTTGCTGGTGGCCGGGCTCAAACTCAGGCTTTCAGGCAGGCCTGCGGTGACGGTGATTTGCTCCAGATTGCCCTGCAGATGAAGGCGCATGCCCTGCTGCGGCAGTTTCAGGTGGATGTGGCCCTGATTGCCCGCTTGCAGATGAATGCTCAGATCGCGAATCTGTGACTGGCTGGCGTCGATATGCACATCCTGCTGCAACTGCGGGTGCCAGCTGAAGTTTTCGATAGGGCGCAGCTGCGCCCATGTGAAGAAGCCGCTGTCATTGCCCGTGTAGTAGAAGCTGCGCGGCCAGGGCGAGCCAGCGGGCGTGGCAAAGGGGTCAAAGCAGGACCAGAGCACGCAGGCGTCGACAGGCAGCCACAGGTCCGCTGTTTTCAACAGCTTTCTGGGGCCAAGGGTCAGGCTGCCCTGACCGGGGCTGGTTTTGAGTCTGTGCGGCGCGTCAGGCGTCAGCTCAAGGGTGAAGACGCCGTCTTCATGCGGTGTTCCGTCGATAAGCAGGGGCATGCAGAAAGCTTAGCGCAGTTACCAGATGCTCTGGGGAGACGGCACGGAGCTCTGTACTTCGGTGTGGCGTTGCACCTTGCCGAACAGCGGCAGGCTGGCCCGCAGCTCGGTACAGCCGGGGCGGGACTGTATGACCAGAGTGCCTTGCAGGCGCTCCAGTCGCGCCAGCATGCTGCGCATGCCCACGCCCATGCTGTTGATCTGTGTGCTATCCAAATCAAAGCCTGTGCCGTTGTCCTCGATCTGCAGCTGCAACTCCCTGGACTCGGGAATCTCCAGCCGAACCTGGACTTGGCTGGCACGGCTGTGCTTGATGACATTGGTCAATGCCTCTTCCAGCACGCGGGTCAGCGTCAGGCACTGAATGGGGCTGGGCGCGTGAGTCCAGTATTCGGGCAGACACCACTTCACCTGAATGTCCAGCTCCTCGAACAGCCGTGCAAAGCGGTGGCGCAGCGGAGCAAGCCACTGCATGGGTGTCTCGGGAACCTGGATGGCGGTGCTGGTGCCGGTATCAATCATCTGACGCAGGTCATCACGCATGAGCTTGAGCATGGACAACACCTGGGCATTGGGCAAAGGGGCGCTGCTCTGCTCGACCAGGGCAATGGAGCGCACCAGGGAGCCGCCCAGACCGTCGTGCAGATCCTGGGAAATGCGCAGACGTTCCTGCAGGCGGGAGTGGCTCAGAGCCAGATGGTGTTCCCTCTCCAGGGTCTGGCTCAGGTCGTCGCAAGCCTGTGTGACGGTGAGGCTGAGTTCGTGGTTGAAGTGCTCGATGCGGCGCATATTCCACACGATCTGTCGCCCCAGCAACCACGCGATCACCAGCATGCTCAGCAAGGTGGTGTAGGGAGTCAGCGTCAGATTGTGATCCAGGGTCTTGGTCAGCAGCAGCAGGTCGTGCACGCCGATGGCCAGGTAGAGCACGAAGCAGAGGCTGAAAACGATGTGGGCTGGCGTGCGTGTCTGCAGCGCGCGCAGTGGAAACAGCAGGCAGACTAAAGCGCAAAGACAGAACATCAGCAGCCAGACGGCCTGGCTCAGCGCTATCTGTGCATCGGGCACAGACAGTGCAAATACAGCGCAGAGGCTGCATATGCAGGCGAGCGTAAGCTCCAGGCGCATGAGGCGTAGTTCCGCAAAGCGCAGCGTAAAAATGCAGAAAGTGTAGGTAAAGGCAATGAAAACCAGCAGATTTCCCTTGGCAAAGGCCGGCGTGCTGCTGAAGGGCCAGGGATCGGTCATGACCATAAAGCAGAGCATCAGTGCCCAGCACATCAGATTGAGTGCGTACCAGCCATAGAGTTTTTGATTGCGGTTGTGGAGCCAGGCAAACGAAAACAGCAGACATAGCACCAGGCTGACCGTGATGCAGGCCATATAAATGGTGCGTAGGCTCCAGGTGGCCTGTGCCGTCCATTGCCTGAGCTCGGACGGATGGCCTATGTGCAGCCTCCCCAGGCCTGGCGTCTGGCTGCTGAGTCCGTGGACGCGCACCCAGATGCTGTTGCCCTGTTCCTTGAGCAGCGCCTTGGGCAGCAGCCAGTAGCGCGGCATATTCCAGCTGCGACTCAGCGGCTCCACCAGCGATTGATCGCGCCAGATCAGTTCTGAATTCACGAACACCTCGCCCGCCATCACGATATTGACGACGGCCAGCGCCACGGGCTGTTCGCGCCCGCAGGGGCTCTCCCAATCGATGCGGTACCAGGCGGCACCGTCATAGCCGGGCCAGCGCTGACTCCAGTCATCCAGCCCCGGCACATCCACCCATTGCAGCAAGGCCGCATCGGGCGGAGGCCCCTCCGGCAGTGCCTTGGCCGATTGGCGGGCCACAATGCGCGGTTCACAGAGCAGGTCCTGAGGCCTGAGCTCCTGCGCCCAGGCCACGCCGCAACTCAAGCCCATGACGAGCGCAAATATCAGGCGGAGCAGGAGAGTCGGCCGCTTGAACATTCAGCTCAGCAAACCGCGTGCCCGGGCCTCGCTGACCGCCTTGGTGCGCGAAGGCACGGCCAGCTTGCGGTAAATGTTTTTCACATGGCATTCCACGGTGTAGCGCGACAGAAAGAGCGACTCTGCGATCTCCCGGTTGGTCATGCCGTCTGCGACCAGCTTGAGGATCTGGATTTCGCGGGCGCTGAGTATGGCTTCAGGCGGCATCTCCTTGTGCGCTTCCGTGGGCTGGGAAGGCTGCAACTCGGCAATGATGCGCCGTGCAATGAAAGGGTCGATGGGGGCGCCACCACGCAGCACGCTGCGTATGGACAGGGTGACTTCCAGGTCGTCGCGCTCCTTGAGCACATAGCCGTTGGCCCCGGCACGCAGCGCCGACAGAATGGCGTCCTCGGTGCTCCAGGCGGAGATGACCAGAATGCCCATGCCGGGGTCGGCGGCGCGCAATTGGCTGATCAGCTCTATACCGCTGCCGTCGGGCAAGCCCAGATCCACCAGTGCCATGGCGACCGGATGCTCCGCCAGCCGGGCACGTGCCTGCCCCAGGGTTGCAGCAAAGATGAGAGCATCATCCGCATATCCGAGGCCATGCAAAATGCTTTCCAGCCGATTGCGGATCAACGGCTCATCCTCCACCACGATCAACGGGCTGGGGAGAATGGACTCTGTAGGGAGGGAAAAAGTCTCTGCCATATTGTGTGAGGTGCCGCTGGTTTTCGTGTCCCACTGTTACCGAGATCAAGTCGCTTGGCTATCACTGAAAACTGGTAATTTGAGGGGTCTGGGGCGTCTGTCCCAAAGCGGATGCAATTCCCATGACGTCAGAAGCAATACGCCGACAGCGGCTCCAAGAGGCAGTTGGCTAAACTTCCCTGCATTGATCACGCCTGGCTTTGCAATGCCGGGCGTCTGTCCGTTCAAGGTGCAACGGACAGAGAACTCAGGAATATTTTCCATGGATGCCATGTTCGGTGCCGATTTCTGGATCGGCTTGTTCAAGATCGTCTGGATCAACATCATTCTCTCGGGTGACAACGCGGTGGTCATTGCTCTGGCCGCACGTGGCCTGCCGCCGGAGCAGCAGAAAAAAGCGGTGCTGCTCGGCTCCGGTGCCGCCGTGGTGTTGCGTATTGCCCTGACGGTGGTGGCTGCCAAGCTGATGCAGCTGCCATTCGTCGAGGTGATCGGTGGCCTGCTGCTGCTGTGGATTGGCGTGGGCCTGCTCAAGGCAGAGGATGAAGAAGAGAGTTCCGGCAGTGTGGTCAGACAGGGCATGATGGCTGCCGTTCGCACCATTTTGCTCGCCGATCTGGTCATGAGTCTGGACAATGTGATTGCCGTGGCTGCGGCAGCGGGTGGCGATATGCTGCTGCTGATTCTGGGGCTGGCCATCAGCATTCCGCTGGTCATCTTTGGCTCCACGCTGATGATCAAGCTGATGGAGCGTTTTCCGGTCATCGTCACTCTGGGCGCGGCACTGATTGGCTGGGTGGCCGGCGAAACCATCACCAGCGACCATGTGCTCGAAGATCTTGTGCAGCTCAATCCATGGGCGCATTACGCAGCGGCTGCCTGCGGCGCCGTACTGGTGATTGCAATGGGCAAGTGGATGCAGCTCAAGGCTGCCAGTCAGGGCCGCACTGTCTGAGCCTTTGTTCTGAAAGCAAAAATGCCCGCATTCAAGGCGGGCATTTTGTGTGGCGTGCGCCGCAGCAGCCGACCTATAGGAATGAGTAGAAGCAGCGGAAGGCAATCTTGCGCTCTGCCCAGAAGTCCGCAGTATCGCGGAACACGTCCAGCAACTGCTCGCGCACTTCCTTGTCGAACTTGGGAGTGGTCGGGATCTGGTCGAGCACCACCACAAAACCGGGTTGCGGGCCGGATTTGTTGATCGGGTCGGTCATGCAGTCATACAGCGCATCCCAGTTCTTGCCAAAGTGTGCCGGCAGGTAGAACTGGGTGGACAGCAGCTCGAAAACATCGGCCTTGGTCTGGGCATGGGCCAGATTGGCATAGAGGAAATGGGAGCCCAGCGCCTCTGCTGCTGCCTGAAGATCAGGTATGCGGAAGGCACGAATGGATTGCACGATGTTCGGGCGAACATTGCGCAACGGTGTTTCCGAGGGCTTACGAAGTGGCGTGTCCATCTCCGTGATTCTTTCTAAAAACATCAAAACTGGTGGCAGAGGCGGTACTGACAGCGCTGTAGGCTATCTGCGCAAACCGCCGCTGCGGAAATTAAGAGGACAAGAGCCGCTGTATGGCGGGCCTGCAGAGCGTCGTTGAATGTCATTGAACGATCTGCTGAAAGCTGTTGTAGTGGTCGCCTGTGTAGAAGCAGGCATCGGGCACCTGGGGCTGCAAGCCGCCGCAGACGATGCGCCGCGCACCCCGGTTTTTCGCACCCGGCGTGCGCACCGTGTATTCACGGTAGTAGCCTCTGGCCTGGCGCGGAAGTATGCGCTCGCGGTTGCCAAATACTGTGCCATCCTTGTCGCTGGAGAACGGACCGCCTTGGAGGATACGACCATAGGTGGTGCGGCCTTCGCGGGGCAGTTCGGCCAGGCTCACGGTCTCAAAGCCGGGAACGGTGGCACCGACTTCGGGCGCTTTTCGCGCCAAAGCCGCAGGGGATGCCAGCGCAAAAGCGGCACCCAGCATCAACGCTAAACCCGTCTGATATACCTTGGCTGCAGCGGCCTTGAGCATTCACTAAACCTTTCAGAATCTCAGGTAATGCCTGAAATTTCGACCCGTAAGTGTGACGGATAGGCCTCGAAAATGCAAGTTGCGCCTATTTTTTGTGCAGTTGCCGGGGCGGCTGGCTGGGCTCCCTGGGCATCCTCGTGCCGGCTGTCTCGGCCACAAAAAAAGCCCTGCCGGCATGGCCGGGCAGGGCCTTGGCGCAGCAGCCCAAGCTGCTTATTCGCCGTGGGCAGCGATTTCCGCCTCCACCTCGCGGTGCTTGGCCGTGATCGTGGCCGAAGGCGCTTTGTCCAGTAGGCTTATCACTATGATTGCGATAGCGGAGAACGTAAACCCGGGAACGATTTCATAGAGCTTGAACCACTGGTAGTGCTGCCAGACCAGAACCGTGACCGCGCCCACGACCATGCCGGCCAGCGCACCGTTGCGCGTCATGCGGCCCCACAGCAGCGAGATCAGCACCAGCGGGCCGAAGGCGGCACCAAAACCGGCCCAGGCATTGCTGACCATGCCCAGCACCTTGGCCTTGGGGTCCTGGGCAATCAGGATGGCGATCACGGCAATGGCAAACACCATGGTGCGGCCGAACCAGACCAGCTGCTTCTGGCTGGCGCTCCTGTGCAGAAAGGTCTTGTAGATATCTTGCGTGAGGGCGCTGGAGCAGACCAGCAACTGGCAGGACAGAGTACTCATCACGGCCGCCAGCACGGCAGCCAGCAGCACGCCGCTGATCCAGGGGTTGAACAGCAGCTTTGCGACTTCCAGGAACACGAGTTCATGGTTGCCGTTGACGTTTGTCGCAAGATCGGGGCGGCTGGCAAAGAAGGCAATGCCGAAGAAGCCCACGGCCACGGCGCCGCCCAGGCACAGCACCATCCAGGTCATGCCGATGCGGCGCGCGTTGGGAATGGTCTTGATCGACTCGGCGGCCATGAAGCGCACCAGAATGTGAGGCTGGCCGAAGTAGCCCAGGCCCCAGGCCAGCAAAGAGATGATGGCAATCGAGCCCTGGCCCTTGAACATGTCGAAGGCGCCGCTGCGGGCGGTTTCGATGATGGCCGCGCTGGCACCCACGCCGCCGTCGGCATAGATCACCATCAGGGGCGCCATGACCAGCGCGGTGATCATCAGCGAGGCCTGAATCGTGTCGGTCCAGCTCACGGCCAGAAAGCCGCCGATGAACACATAGGCCATGGTGGCCACGGCACCCACCCATAGCGCGGTCTGGTAGTCCATGCCGAACATGGACTCGAACAGACGGGCACCAGCGACCACGCCGGAGGCGCAGTAGACGGTGAAGAACACCAGGATCACCAGTGCCGTGACGATGCGCAGCAGGCTGCTGCCATCCTCGAAGCGGTTGGTGAAGTAATCGGGCAATGTCAGCGCATTGCCCACCTTCTCGGTATAGACGCGCAGGCGTGCCGCGACATAGCGCCAGTTGAGCCAGGCACCCACGCATAGGCCGATGGCAATCCACGAGGCCGACAGGCCGGTGGCAAACACCGCCCCGGGCAGGCCCATGAGCAGCCAGCCGCTCATGTCTGATGCCCCGGCCGACAGGGCCGTGACCACCGAGCCCAGACTGCGCCCGCCCAGAATGTAGTCGGACAGGTTGGACGTGGCTTTGTACCCCGCCCAGCCTATGAGCAGCATGCCCAGCAGGTAGATGGCAAAGGTGACGATGGTTGGCGTATTGGCGGTCATGTCGGCTCCGGGTCGGCGCAGCGCTATCGGCATGTGGGTTTCATGCCCGGCGAAAACAAATCCGCCAGCGGCCTCCTGGTGGGAGACCTGCTGGCGGGTGTCGGTGCGCAATTGGACCAGTTATTCGACAGCCCAGTGGGGCATGTGGCTGAAAACTGCGCTACTGGCTGTCCTGCGGCGCATTCAGTGGTGCCGCTGGCGGCAGCGGTGTGCCTATATCGCTCCAGCTTGAGGGCGCGGGGGCTTTGCTTGGTGCAGGCCCAGGCACCATCTCGCCGGGAGCCAGTCCAGGGCTGCTATCCAGATCGGGTGGCTGGACGCTGCTGTCGGCTGGCGCGGGTTGGCCCATGGCCGAAGGCGGCGCTGCGGGCGTGCTCTCCATGATGTCGACCTCGCTGCCATTGCTCCTGTTGGGTGCTGTATGAGCGGGAGCTGCCGGCGTTGTGCGATCGGGATCGCTGCCCTCAGCTGCGGGCCCGCTCCATTCCTGAAGCTTGTCGCGCAGGCGGCCCACCATATCGCTCCACCAGTGGCTGGTGTTGGGCTCGGTGAACCGGGCCTTTGCATTGAGCAGCGGGCTGCGCATGGCGCGCGACATGAAGTCGCCCACCATGGGCAGGGCGCTGCGTGAACCCTGGCCCCACTGGTCGCTCCTGAGCGTGATGCGCGCATCGTTGAAGCCGGCCCAGGCACCGGCCACGATCTGCGGGTGCATGAGGATGAACCAGCCGTCGGCATTGCCCTGGGTGGTGCCGGTCTTGCCGGCCACATCGGCTCGAATGCCGTATTGCTTGCGAATGGCGCGGCCCGTGCCCTTGTCGATCACGGCGCGCATCATCTCCAGCAGACCGTAGTTCTCTTCCTCGTCCCAGACCTGATCGGGCTTGGGCGGGATGAATTCGGCCAGCAGCTCGCCGTCGGCATTCTCGATACGGGTGACCAGCTGGGGCGGAATATAGCGGCCCGAGTTGGCAATGCTGCCGTAGGCGTTGACCATCTCCAGCAGCGTGACGGGGCTGGAGCCCAGCGCCAGCGAAGGCACGGGCTCCAGCGGGCTCTGGCGCACGCCCAGACCGCGGGCCAGCTTGATGACGCGGTCCATGCCCACTTCCTGGCCCAGCTCGGCGGTGATGGTGTTCTTGGAATAGGCCAGCGCATCGGTCAGCGTGATGGGCATGCCCGTGGGGGCCACGGCATCGCTGGGACGCCAGACCTCGCCGCCGGGCAGCTTGATCTCCACTTCCTCATCCTTGCGCGTGTCGCTTGGCTTGGCACCTTGTTGCAGGGCCGCGCCATACACAAAGGGCTTGAAGGTCGATCCGGGCTGGCGACGCGCCTGCGCCACATGGTCAAACGCATCCTGGGCATAGTCGCGGCTGCCCACCCAGGCCAGTACGGCCGAGGTGCGCGGGTCTATGGCCAGAAAGCCGGCCTGCACGCGGGTCTTGTCCTCGCGCAGCTGCCTCATGAAGGCCTTGTCGGCCAGCAGCTTCTTGAGCGCTTCTTCTTCGCTGATATCGGAAGGCTTGCCACTTCTGGCGAGCTTGCGAAAGGCCTCCGTCTCGCGCACCAGCTGCAGCACCAGGGCGTTGTCGGCGCTCCAGCCGTCGCGGTGGCTCCAGTTGCTGTTGGCAATGCCCTGCAGCGTTTGCATCTGGCGGTTCACTGCCTGCTGCGCCCAGTTCTGCAGGCGCGAGTCCAGCGTGGTGCGCACGATCAGGCCGTCCGTATAGATGTTGTAGTCGTTCTTGTCAGCCCAGGCGATCAGCCATTTGCGCAGTTGCTGGGAAAAATGCGGCGCCATGCCCGTGGGCTCCTCCTGGCGCTCGAAGTCCAGACGCATGGGGCGTTTCTTGAGGCGCTCGAACTCTTCGTCCTTGAGCTCGCCGCGCTTGACCATCTGGCTCAGCACGGTGTTGCGCCGGGCAATGGCGCGGTCGGGGTTGATCACCGGGTTGTAATAGGCATTGCCCTTGAGCATGCCCACCAGCGTGGCGCTTTCCAGCACCGTGAGCTTGGCCGCCGGCTTGTCGAAATAGGTGCGCGCCGCCATCTCTATGCCATAGGCGTTGTAGAGAAAGGGCACGGTGTTCAGATAGGTTTCGAGAATCTCGTCCTTGGTGTAGAGCGCCTCGATCTTGAAGGCCGTGATCGCCTCCTTGAGCTTGCGGTTCACATTGCGGGCGCGGCCGATTTCCGTGGGATAGAGATTGCGCGCCAGCTGCTGGGTGATGGTGGAGCCGCCCTGGGGATTGCCGCCCAGCGTATGGATGGCCGAACCCACGGTGCGCGTCAAGTCCATGCCATGGTGCTCGTAGAAGCGGTGGTCTTCGGTGGCCACGAGGGCCTTGACCACGGCAGGCGCAATCTGCTCCAGCGGCACCCACTGGCGGTTGCTGCGCTTGAACTCGCCGATCAGCTTGCCGTCAGCACTCAGGATCTGCGCAGGCTGCTCGAGCTTGGCCTTGCGGATGTCGCTGATGCTGGGCGTGAATGGAATCAGCAGCAGCACATAGACGACAAACAGTGCCGGCAAGGCCGCGGCAAACCACAGCCATTCACGCCGCGTCGGCCAGCGACGCCACCAGGGCAGGGCCGCAATGCGCTGGCCGGCAGTGCTGGCACGAGCGCGCGTCCACGCAGCCGTGGCCTGAGCCACCCATTTTTCTTTCAATTCGTTCAAGGACAAACGCACGTTGCAAGGCAGCCCGCCAAGGGCCGCAAGAAGGCAAGACTGCGAAGAATGCCCAAAAAACAGGCGCTCTGCTTGCGGGGATCGGTTTTTCTATGGTCGCAGCCCCGGTATTGTCTCCGTGGCGTGGCGGTGCAGGCTTGTTTCCAGTGGTGAGATGTTTTGCCGACTGCCTTAAGCTTGGGGCTTCACTTTGGCGGGAGAGCAGCATGGCAGACAGCGTTTATGACTTTGAAGCCACCGACATCCAGGGACGCAGCGTTCCTCTGTCGCAGTACCAGGGCAAGGTATTGCTGATCGTGAATACCGCCAGTGCCTGTGGCTTCACGCCCCAGTACAAGGGGCTGCAGGCACTGCACGAGCAATATGCGGACCGGGGCCTGGTGGTGCTGGGCTTTCCCTGCAACCAGTTCGGTGCCCAGGAAAAAGGCTCGGATGACGAGATCGCGAGCTTTTGCGAGCTGAACTTCGGCGTGAGTTTTCCGCTCATGCACAAGATCGAGGTCAACGGCGATGGCGCGCATCCGCTGTACCGCTGGCTCACCGCCGAAGCGCCGGGCGTGCTGGGCACCAAGTCCATCAAATGGAATTTCACCAAATTCCTCGTGGGCCGCGACGGACAGGTGATACGCCGCTACGCGCCCCAGGACAAGCCCGAGAAGCTGGCGGACGATATCCAGGCGGCTCTGGGCTGATGCTGCAGTTATCGTTTCGATAGCTGACAGCGCATGCCCAGCAACTGCTGGAGGCCGTTTTGATGCTCAGTCTTCCGACAAGGTCCTGAAGGACTGGGCCAGATGGTCGAGCAACGCGCGCACGGCGGGCAGCTGACCACGGCGCGAGGCGTAGACGGCGTGGATGATCTCGTGCCGCGGCTGCCAGCCCGGCAGCACCTGCACCAATGTGCCGCTGCGCAGCTCCTCGCGCACAAACATATTGGGCAGCTGCACCACGCCGGCACCCAGCAGGGCCGCGTCGCGCAGCGCCAGCATGGACTGCGTCACCAGCCTTGGCTGGTGCCGGACCTCGGCGCGCACGGCGTTGGGGCCGTACAGCACCCAGCGGTGGGTTTCCTGCACGCCGCCCATGTCCAGACTGGGCCAGTCCGACAGATCCATGGGCCCGCCGGGCTGACCCAGGTGCCGCAGCAGCTCGGGGGCGGCCACCAGGCATTGGCGGCGCTCGGCCAGCGTGCGCAACACCAGATCGCTGTCCTGCAGCGGCGGCGGGCGCACGCGCAGGGCCAGATCCAGTCCTTCGCCGACCACGTCCACGCGCCGGTTGGTCTCGTCCACCTGCAGCTCCACGCGCGGGTACTGGCGCATGAATTCGCCCAGCATGCGGCCCACGCGTGAGGCCAGCAAGGCCACGGGGCAGCTCATGCGCACCTTGCCGCAGGGCTCGGAATGCACCAGTGCCACCGACTCTTCGGCGGCCTCTGCCTCGGTCAGCATGGCGCGGCAGTGCTGGTAATAGCGCTTGCCCACCTCGGTCACGGCAAAGCTGCGTGTGGAACGCAGCAGCAATTGCGCGCCCAGGCGCTCCTCCAGCAGTGCCACGCGGCGGCTGAGCTTGGACTTGGGCAGCCCCAGGGCGCGGCCTGCGGGCGCGAATCCACCGTGCTCCACCACTTGGGCGAAGTAGTACAGCTCATTGAGGTCTGGCAGCTTCATCGTTTTAAAAATAGAACTCTGAGGCTGAATATTGTGGACTACTCAAGTCATCGTTCCAAATCCATACTTTGTCCATGTTCAACACCTGCAGCGACCAACGGGACTGCAGGCCTGCCGCAAGGAGAAATGTCATGCTCAAGAAAATCCTGGGGGTCTATGAAGCGCCCCGTCCACACTGGGTGGGCAATGGCTTTCCCGTGCGTTCGCTGTTCAGCTATGGCGACCACGGCAAGGCCCTGAGTCCTTTCTTGCTGCTCGATCACGCCGGTCCCCAGAGCTTCACGCCCACCACGGCGCGGCGCGGCGTGGGCACGCACCCGCACCGGGGCTTCGAGACCGTGACCATCGTCTATGAGGGTGAGGTGGCCCACCGCGACTCCACAGGTGCCGGCGGCACCATCGGCCCCGGCGATGTGCAGTGGATGACGGCTGCCTCGGGCATCCTGCACGAGGAGTACCACTCCGAAGCCTTTGCCAAGAGCGGCGGACCGCTGGAGATGGTGCAACTGTGGGTCAACCTGCCGGCCAGGGACAAGATGTCCGCCCCCGGCTACCAGACCCTGCTGAACGCCGACATCCCGCAGGTCGCGCTGCCGGACGGTGCGGGTCATTTGCGTGTCATTGCCGGGGACTACCTTGGCAGCACGGGCCCCGCCTATCGCGGCCCGGCCAAGACCTTCACGCCCATCAATGTCTGGGATGTGCGGCTGAACGCCGGAGCCTCCACCGAGCTGCAGGCGCGGGCCGGCCACACGCTGGCGCTGGTGGTGCTGCACGGCACGCTGCTGGTCAACGGACAGGAGATTGCCCGCGCCGGACAGCTGGTGCATATGGACCGCGCGGCCGACAGCGTGCATCTGGAGGCTAACAGCGACGTCACGCTGCTGTGGCTGTCGGGCGAGCCGATTGACGAGCCCGTGGTCGGCTACGGCCCGTTCGTCATGAACAGCGACGAGGAAATCCAGCAGGCGCTGGAGGACTTCCGCAGCGGCCAGTTCGGCCGCATTGCGGCAGCCGAGCGCCATGGCGCAGCAGCCTGAGCAGGTCGCACGGTATCGAGTTTTCCCACCGGCGGGCAAGCCCGCCGGCTTTCACCCCCTCCACTCTTGAAGGAGATTCCCATGAGCCAAAAGCCTTACGTTCGCCTCGACAAAGACAATGCCGCCGTGCTGCTGGTGGATCACCAGACCGGTCTGCTGTCCCTGGTGCGCGATATCGACCCCGACAAGTTCAAGAACAATGTGCTGGCCCTGGCCGACATGGCCGAGTACTTCAAACTGCCCACCATTCTGACCACCAGCTTCGAGACCGGCCCCAACGGCCCGCTGGTGCCCGAACTCAAGGCAAAATTCCCTACAGCTCCCTATATCGCCCGTCCGGGCCAGATCAATGCCTGGGACAACGAGGATTTCGTCAAGGCCGTCAAGGCCACGGGCAAGAAGCAGCTCATCGTGGCCGGCGTGGTGACCGAGGTCTGCGTGGCCTTCCCCGTGCTGTCGGCCCTGGCTGAAGGCTTCGAGGTGTTCGTGATTGCCGATGCCTCGGGCACCTTCAACAGCATGACCCAGCAGGCGGCCTGGAGTCGCATGGAGCAGGCCGGCGCCCAGCTCATGACCTGGTTCGGCGCGGCCTGCGAGCTGCACCGCGACTGGCGCAACGACATTGAAGGTCTGGGGACTCTCTTCTCCAACCACATCCCCGACTATCGCAACCTGATCAACAGCTACACCACGCTGACCGCCGGCAAGTAAGCGCGGGGCTTCAGACCCAAGCCCGCAGGCTTTTGCAGCCTGCGGGCTTTTTGCTGTCGATCTATTTAAATTGATAGCTATCAATGCTTGATGGGTAAGCGTTCAAGCCTGTTTTTGCTTCAATTCTGGCAGGCAGCTTGCGCTGTTCTGATCTGCGTCATGCAAGGGATCGGCCGCAGCAAAGCTCTTGCTGTATTCGGTGCCCCAGTTGCGCATGGCAATCAGCACCGGCTGCAGGCTGCGGCCAAGCGCGGTCAGCTCATAGTCCACGCGCGGCGGCACTTCGGCATACACCGTGCGCTCCACAATGCCGGCTTCTTCCAGCTCGCGCAGCTGCAGCGTCAGCATGCGCTGGGTGATGCCGCCAATACTGCGGCCCAACTCGCCAAAGCGCTTTTTGCCGTGCAGCAGGTGGAACAGGATGATGGGCTTCCAGGTGCCACCCATGACGGACAGCGTCACCTCCACGGCGCAGCCGCTCTTGCTGTTCAAACGTTTCATGGGGACCTCGGGGCAGTTCTGGACTGCAAGCATCGTAGCGCCAGCCAGCGCCCATGCATTACTTACATTTTTAATACTACCCAACAAATATGTTGGTACTGGTGGTTGGCGTGTATTGACGGCACCATGCAAAGCATCTGTTTCACCCCCCTTGAGGAGCACTCCATGAAAGTCATGCAACTGGCCGCCCCCGGCGGTTTCGAACACCTGCAGCTTGTCGACTTGCCTGCACCTGCGGCACCCGCCGCCGGCGAGATCCAGGTACGCATTCACGCCAGCTCGCTCAACTACCACGACCTGGGCGTGGTGCGCCGTCCCGGTGCGGCGGCTGACGGCCGCATTCCCATGGCCGACGGCGCCGGCCTGGTCACGGCCGTGGGCGCAGGCGTGACGGAATTTGCCGTGGGCGATGCCGTGGTCTCCACCTTCTTTCCGCAATGGCTGTCAGGCCGCCATGTGCCCTCCGACTTCCAGCTTGTGCCCGGCGACGGCGTGGACGGCTTTGCACGCGAGTTCGTGAACCTGCCCGCCACCAGCTTTACCCATGCCCCCAAGGGCTGGAGCCATGCCGAGGCCGCCACGTTGACCACGGCCGGTCTCACGGCCTGGCGCGCGCTGGTGGTGGACGGGCATCTCAAGGCCGGCGACACCGTGCTGGTGCTGGGCACGGGCGGCGTCTCCATCTTTGCGCTGCAGATGGCCAAGAGCATGGGCGCCACCGTCATCGCCACCACCTCCAGCGCAGCCAAGGCCGAGCAGCTCAAGGCATTGGGGGCCGATCTGGTGATCAACTACAAGGACGAGCCCGAATGGGGTGATGCCGTGCTGGCCGCCACCGGCGGTCGCGGTGCCGACATCGTGGTCGAGGTCGGCGGCCCCGGCACCTTGCCCCAGTCGATTCGCGCCTGCGCCGTCGGCGGCCATATCGCGCTGATCGGCGTGCTGACCGGTTTTGCGGGTGCCGTGCCCACGGTGGAGATGATGCGCAAGCAGCAAACCCTCAAGGGCCTGATCGTCGGCAGCCGCGAGCAGCAGCAGGACATGGTGCGCGCGCTGGAGAACTTCGGCTGGAAGCCCGTGATCGACAGCCGCTATCCGCTGGAGCAGATGGTGGCGGCCTTCGAGCACCAGGCCGCTGGCAGGCATTTCGGCAAGATCTGCCTCGAATATTGATAGCTGATGGCGCTTTGTGCGCCTGAGTTTGAGGCTGATTGGGCATGTGGTTCTTGCTGGGTCACATGCCCTTCTTGTTTTGATAGCTGTCAGCGCTTGGTCTGCCTTGCGCTAAGGCCGATTTGGCTTGAGTTTTTTGTTACGGGGACATCCCTTGCCGGCGGACAGGAGGCGGGTCTCGGCCCGCCAGCCGACCTACTTTCTTCTGCAAGAAAGTAGGCAAAGAGCCGGCTCCTGCTGCCCACGACCCCTTCGCTGCGCTACGGGGCAACCTGCGCCGTCAACCTCTTGTGGCTGTACGGCAAAACTCACTGCGTGCTTGCAGCACTCCGTTCAGACACATTGCCGTACGTCAGAGCACGATGCGTCTGCACTCTACGGTGCAGTCGCCCGCCCCAAGAGGCTGCCGTCGCAGGCGTGAGCACAAGGGGCAACATCGGGTGCGGGATAGCTTCTTTGTGCTTTTGATAGCTGCTTGCGTTTGCTGAATAAGCGTTACAGCCCGATTTGCTCATAGCTCTCGCAGGCGCATTCACCCGTGTGTCTGCGCCTGCGGCACGCGGTTCGGGCTGCGGGCATTGGCACCGCAGAGTGCCAATGCTTTGACATCAAATTTGCGGCAACCTGTTTGAGCGGCGCGCGTAGCGCAAAGCGAGTTTTGCCGCACCGCAGCCTGAATGGCGTGATGCAGGTTTGCCCGTAGCGAAGCGCAGGGACGCGGACAGTCGGGGCGCATTCTTTGGGTTACGTTTCTTGTGCGAGCAAGAAAGGTAACTCGCCTGCCGGGGCGAGACCCGGCGCGGCCGGCACGGCCTCTGTCGCAGGCGACAAAAATGAATCTACATCGATAGCTGCCAGCGCTTATTACACAAGCCCCACAGCCCAAAAATCTCAGTCCTCAGAACCCAGCACCACCCTCGCCGTCAGCGCCGTCCGCCCCGGCGACGACTCAATCCCCAGCAGGCCACCGACCCGCGCAATGCGCACCGCCATGGAGCGCATGCCAACGCCCAGGCCCGATGCCTCCACGGCCTGCACATCAAAGCCCACGCCGTCGTCCTCGATCTCCAGCAGGAGCTCCTGCGCTTGAGGCTGCTCCAGGGACAGGCGCACATGGCGGGCCTGGCTATGCTTGATGACGTTGGTCAGCGCCTCTTCGATCAGCCGGGTCAGCGCCAGGTATTGCAGCGCGTTGGGCGGCTGGCTCCAGCTTTGCGGAAACTGCCAGTCGCAGCGCACACCCAGGGCCTCGAACAGGTCGTTGAAGCGGCGGCGCAAGGGTGCCAGCCATTCCTGTGGAGTGGCTGGTACGCGCACCTGGGCCGAGGCGTTGCTGTCTATGCTCTGGCGCAGATCGTTGCGGATGAGCTTGAGCATGGACAGCACCTGAGTCCGGGTCAGGGCTTCGCTGCCCTGCTCGACGGAAGCAATCATGTGGACCAGCTCGCCGCCCAGGCCGTCGTGCAGGTCGTGTGTCAGGCGCAGGCGCTCCTGCAGGCGCGCGTTGGAGAGCTTCTGGGCTTCCAGCTCGGCCCGCAAATGCTCGGATTTTTTCTGCTCGGTGATGTCGAAGGTGAAGCCGATCAGCGCTGTGGGCTGGCCCTGTTCGTCGCACAGCACATGCACGACTTCCTTGACCCAGACAAAGCGGTTGTCGCTGGTCAGCGCACGATACTCGGCCTCGTGATCCACGCCCGCCAGGCACAGCTCCACGCAGCGCGAGACGGTTTGCTCGCGCTCGTCGGGGTGGATGCGTTCGGCCCAGTCGTTCACGGTCTCCCAGCTCTCGGGGCTCCAGCCCAGCAGATCAGCGATCTGCGGGCCGATATAGCTGTATTTCTTCGTGGTCCAGTCAATCTTGAAGGGAATCGCCAGGGTGGATTCCAGCAGCGTCTGGTAGAGGCCGTTGTCCGTGTCGGGTTCGAGGGTGCGCAGGCGGGGGCGGGCTTCAAGCATGGGACGCTCCTGTCAGATCGAGAAGAGGGTGGGTGGTGGGCAGCTCGTTCCAGAACCAGTAGAAATAGCCGCCTTCGGTCTGCAGCAGGGTCTGGGTTTTGACGCTGGAGCGTTCTATCCCGCGCCAGCAGGCCAGGGCCGAATTGCGGTTGCCGTGCAGATCCAGGCAAGTCTGCCCGGGCAGATTGGGCCGGGGAGGCACATACAAGGCCATGCCACGAGGCAGCCAGAGGTCGGCCAGACAGATTTTCTGCTGCTGTGGCCAGTACTTTCCCACCGAAATCACCAGCGGCAGGTGCGGGTCGATGGAGGTGAAGACATGCGGGAAATCGTGATGTTCGAGGTCGGTACAGACCTTGCCCAGCAGGCGGTAGCCGGTTCCCTCATAGGGCGAGCGGTGCCCGGCAAACATGCCGTACTCATAGTCGACCAGCGAAAGATGTGGTTGGGGGCTGGTGATGCGAACTCCCTGGCCCGGCTCAATCAGCGTCATGCCGAAGGCCGCTGCAGTTTGATGCGTGACTGCAATGGCTTCGTACTCGACCTGATCGGCCAGGAACTCCAGTCTGGTCTGATTGCCGTACTTGGGGTCGGGGTGGGTGGTGGTCGCAGAAAGGACGCGGTATGCGTTGCCGATGACGGCCTCGGGGTCACTGGTGGCGGGCTCCAGCAGCTTCAAGCCTGTGGGCGGCTCTGCGCAATAGTGCGGGAACCCGTGGATATTGCAGAAAAACGGTGTCTGCGACAGATCGACCGACGCCGGCGCATCTTCTTTGATGAACAGCACGGGATCGAAAAACTCTTGCGCCATTGCCTGTCACTTCGCGGTGATTGATAGCAGAGATCGCTGCCTTGTGCGGCGGTACGGCACCTGCAGTCATGGGTTGTTTGATATCTCGGTCAGTGATGCAGTCTAAATGAAGGTGGTTACAAATACCCGGGTGCGCAGGCGCTGCGGGCCAGGGCGCCTGAGGGTGTCAGTGGCCGTTACGGCAAAGTGCGAATTATTTTGATAGCTGCCAGCGCTTGATACATAAGCGATGCAGCCATGAGAGCTTCTATTTCACGAGCACCGATTCGCCAATCGCGAAGAACTGCCCGCCCGCCACATAGTGCAGGGTGCGCAGCTCGGCAGGCGCGGAACCGAACTCCCAGTGTCCATTGCGGAACACGCGCTCGTCGGCCCAGGCCGCCACGACTTCGGCGATGAACAGGTCATAGCTTTGCTGGTTATGCGGCTCGGGGATCAGCTTGCAGACCAGCCAGGCGGCGCAGCCTGCCACCAGCGGGACATCGAAGCCCGGTGCATCGAACAGCTGCACGCCATGCTTGGCGAGTTTGTGGGTTTCGGTCACGGCACTGTCCGTGCCTATGCCCACCGTCAGGGCGGCCTGGGGCACGGTGGGCAACTGCAGGGCGAAGAAGCCGCTGCCCTCGACCAGCGCACGCGTGCGCGTGGCCTTGTCGAGCACCACGCTGATCTTGGGCGGCGCGAAATCGAGTGCGCAGGCCCAGGCCGCGCTCATGGCATTGGACTCGCCCGCATGCTGAGCCGAGACGATGACCGTGGGGCCGTGATTGAGCAGGCGGTAGGATTTGTCCAGGGGAACCGGGGTGAAATGGTCTGGCAGCATGGTGGGCTGAAAATGGGTGACAGAAGAGGACGGCAAGCTCCCGTTACGATGGCTTGCCGATTTCCCATCTTCGCCCGAAACAGGGCTTTTCCAGGAGACAACCATGTTTAGCCACATCATGCTGGGTGTAAATGATCTGGAGTCCAGCAAGCGCTTTTACGACGCGCTGCTGGGTCAGCTCGGCATTGCGCCCGGCGTTGCCAACAAGAACCGCTTCTTCTACCGCAGCCCCACTGGCGTGTTTGCCATCTCCACGCCCATCAACGGCGAGTCGGCCAGCTCGGGCAATGGCGCGACCACGGGCTTTCTGGCCCAGTCCACCGATCAGGTGAACGCGGCCCATGCGGCTGGCCTGGCAGCGGGTGGTGTGTCGGTCGAGGACGCGCCGGGCTGGCGCGGCGACTCCATGTATCTGGCCTATCTGCGCGACCCCGACGGCAACAAGATCTGTCTGGCCTATCGCCCCGCCAAGGCGTGATCCACGCCTCATGAATCAGGGCTGCGCAAGCGGCCCTTTTACATGGCAGGAGTCAGCCCGCGTTATTGGGACTTGAGGGCGTTGGCCAGGGCCTGGATCTTGAGGGACTGACGCGCCAGATTGTTGCGCGCCAGCTGTTTTTGCTCCGCCGATACAGGCAGCTTGGCCACTTCGGCATCCATTTCGGTCAGCAGCTCAGGCGGGAGCTTACTGAAGTCCACAGGAGCGGCATCGGCCGAAGCGGGCTGCAGCAGCGCCGGTGCTGTGCCGACCGAAGCAGGTGCCTCCACGGCTGCGGGCTTGGCCCTGAGCCAGAGCAGGGCCACGATTTCGGGTGTGCCCTGGGTCTGCGCAATCTGCAGCGCATTCATGCTCAGCCCCGTGCCCACCAAGGCCGCCAGCTACGTTTTCTTGTACACAAACCGCTCCCTTGTTGTTCGTTTGCTTAAGTCCGAAGAATAGCGATACCGAATCATTTGGTAACAAATATGGGCGAAGATGCTTGGAAAAAGACGGGCCCGGGCCGGCTTCACGGTCGGTCATGCCCTACCTGCAAGCGGTGATGCTGCGACGGCTGCCGGTGCAAAACCGGGGCAGGCGGCACAATGGCTGCTTTGCAGCGCGGGCGTATGTCCGGCACCTGCACCACATTCAGTAGTTTTTTCATGACCAACACCACCACCCCTGCCGAAGACCATCTGTGCGATGCCTGTGCCGGCATTCAGCGCAACTGGCGCAAAGCCCCCGGCCATGCCGAACTGATGCAGCGCGGCAACCGCAAGGAGGAGCGCGGCTCGAGCACGGCGACGGTGACCCGTTATGTCTGCGAGCGCTGCGGCACGGTGTGGGACTACGAGAACAACAAGCAGGACCAGCGCAAGGGCTGGTCCGTGGTCGGCAGAATTTAACCCTCTGAGGCGCTGCGCGCCTTCTTCTGGAGGGTGGGGCGACAGCCTCGCTGCGGGGCGGCGGGGGCGCCTGGGCCCTTGCTGGCTGCCTCTTTCCTGAGTCAGCGTCGGTTTTTGAAGTTTCGGCGTCTTCGGGCGCCGTTTGTTTTTTGAAGGAGGCTGCGTGCAATCAGCAAGCAACGAGTGGTTTGACGAGGCGTATTACCAGCGCTTTTACTTTGACAAAAAGACCAGCGTGATCGACCCCGAGCACGCGCGTCGGCTGGGTGCGTTCGTCTGCTCGTATCTTGCGTATCTGCGCGTGCCAGTGCAGCGGGTGCTTGATGTGGGCTGCGGCATAGGCCTGTGGCGCGAGGCGGTGCAGAGGCATTTCCCGGGCGTGCAGTATCAGGGCGTGGAGTTCAGCCCCTATCTGTGCGAGCGCTATGGCTGGGAGCGGGGCTCGGTGGTGGATTGGCAGCCCAAAGATGGCCAGCCTTTCGATCTGGTGATCTGCCAGGGCGTGCTGCCCTATCTGAGCCCGGCCGATCTGAAAAAGGCACTGGCCAATCTGGGCCGGCTGTCGCGCGGCGGGCTCTATATCGAGGCGGTGGCACGTGAGGATTACGAGCGCGACATCATTGACGAAGATCTGACCGACCCGCGCCTGTATCGACACCGTGGCGAGCTGTACCGCCGCGGCCTGCAGCCTCACTTCAAGGAGCTGGGCGGCGGCGTATGGCTGAGCCGTCAGGCGGATATGCCGCTGTTCGAGCTGGAGTGCCTTGGGGGCTGAAACCTCTCGTTCTTGGTGATTTCGGGGCCTGCACCTATATTGCGGGGCTTGCGAACTCACAAGGATATGCAGATGCTTCATTGCTGGATCAAACGCTGCGGAGTCTGGAGCGTTGCCATGGCTGGCGCGGCCCTGCTGCTGGCCTGCTCGGATTCCAAGACCGAAGCCACCGCGCCCCCGGCACAGGCTCCGGCCGCAGCACCGGCCCCTGCGCCTGCCGCCCAGGCCAAGCGTGTGATCGACCAGTTGTTCAGCACCGAGACCATAGGCATGAATCTGGCCTATGCGCAAAAGATTGCCGGCCCGGCCATGCGTTCGGAATTCCACCGCCACCAGTTCCGCGCCGACGGCTGCGATATCACCCTGGTCAGCGACGAAGCCGACAAGGTGATCGAGTCTGTCGAGATCGATATCGCGCCCAGCTGCAATCTCTCGCTCAAGAGCGTGCTGAACGTGTCCGAGGGCCAGCCCGATATCAAGCTCGGCGATCTGACCTTTGGCAGCTTCGAGCCTTTGCTGGACAGCCGCTATTACGCCGACTGCCTGACGCTGTGCGGCAATGCCGCCGACCCCGTGGTCTATCTGGAGGCCAAGGGCTCGCGTCTGACCAACTTCATCAATTACTCGGTGCAGGCCCCCATGGTGGACGGCAAGGTGCTGGATGCGACGGCCGCCTGGCGCGATGCCATGACCAAGGCAGAGTCCGAGGACTATGTGCTGGACACGCGATTCAACTGCGAGCCGGAGCGCTTCAGGAACGTGATTGCCGCCGGACTCAGGCATGCCAGGCCCACGGTGTTCAGCTTTGGCCGTGGTCCGACCTTTGAGCAAGGTGACTGCGACTGAGCGGCGCTCCGGGAGCGTCAGCACTGGAATTGGCAAAGGCGGGACAATCCGGGCATCTGTCCGAACCCGCTGGTGTCCGTCTTGCCCGCTTCCACGCCTTTGTCTCTCACCGCTCTGACCCCGCAGAAAACCGTTGCCTCCACGCTGCCCCCGCACGCCGTCTCGCGCTTGCGCCTGGCGCGGCTGGCGCGCAGCACGCGGCCGTTTATGGCGCGCGGCGGCCCCAAGGGCGAGCGCTGCGAGGGCTGCCGTTTGCGCCCCTCGCACTGCATGTGCGCGTTGCGCCCCGAGCTGGCCACGCGCGCAGCCTTCTGCCTGCTGATGCATGATGCCGAGCCGCTCAAGCCCAGCAACACGGGCTGGCTGATTGCCGATGTGGTGAAGGACACCCATGCTTTCGGCTGGGCGCGTACCGAGGTGGACCCGCAGCTCGGGGCCTTGCTGGCCGATCCACAATGGCAGCCCTATGTGGTGTTTCCCGGCGAATATGCCGAGCCCGCCGAGCGTGTGGTGGAGACGCTGGACGGCGGCGACAGCCGTGCGCTGCAGCCTGGCAGGCGCCCGCTGTTCATACTGCTGGATGCGACCTGGTCCGAGGCGCGCAAGATGTTTCGCAAAAGCCCCTATCTCGATGGCTTTCCCGTGCTCAGCCTGCATCCGGATCTGATCTCTCGCTATCAGTTGCGCAGGTCCAAGCGCGACGACCATTTCTGCACCAGCGAGGTGGCGGCCCTCTGTCTGGAGCTGGTGGGCGATGTCGGCGATATGCAGGCCGGCCGCGTGCTGGAGAGCTATCTGGGCGTGTTCACCGAACGCTATCTGCAGGCCAAGCACCAGCAGCCGGTCGATGAGGCCAGCAGTGCTCACCTGCGCCTGCGTGAACTGATGGGGATGCCCCCCGCCAAACGCGACGCATGAAGCGCCGTGCAGGCATAAGCATTCCACTCAAAGCAATAAACGAACACGGACAATCGGGCCAGGGCCTCATGAGTGCATGAGGTGTGTGCCGGATCGGGTGGGTGATGAGCGCCGATGACCAGAGGTCTCGGCGCTTTTATTTTTCTGGAGTGGGTGATGGACAAGTCGTCGAAATGGGTTGGGCTGGCAGCAGCGCTGGTATGCGCGGGTTCGGCCATGGCTGCGGGCAAGACTGAAGCGGCGAGCTCCACGATCGGTGCCAATATCGACACGGCCGTGGATCTGTCCGCATCGCCCACGCTGCAGCGCTGGCAGGCCGGCGGCACGGTGGTGCTGGGCGTGCGCGAAGCCGCTGTCCCCATGTCCTATGTGATCGGCGCGAACGAAAAATTTGTGGGCTATCACATGGACCTCTGCGAGCGTGTGGTGCAGGCGATTGCGCCCAGGGCGCAGATCAAGTACATGGTGCTGACGCCGCAGAACACCATGCCGCTGATCAACAACGGCACGGCCGATTTCAACTGCGCCAGCATGACCAACAACCTCACGCGCCAGAAGCAGGTGGCGTTTGGTTTGACCACCTATGTCAGCGAGGTGCGCATGGCCGTGCGTGCCGACTCGGGCATCACCTCCTTCAAGCAGCTGCAGGGGCGCAATGTGGGCGCGATCGCGGGCACGACGGCGGTGCAGATTCTGCGCAAATACGCCAGCGACAACGAGCTGAACTTCAAGACGCTGATGAGCAAGGACCAGTTCGAGAGCTTTCTGATGCTGGAGTCGGGTCGCGTCGATGCCTTTGTGCTGGACGACAACATGCTGGCCGGCGTGATCGGCCAGAGCAAGAATCCCAAGGGCTACAAGATCGTGGGCGAGGTGATTGGTGCCGAGCCGATTGCCATCCAGTTCAGCAAGAACGACCCGCAGATCAAGAAGGCCGTGGACGGCGCCATTTTGCAGATGATCCGCTCGGGCGAGCTGCACAAGCTCTACAACAAATGGTTCATGCAGCCCATTGCGCCCAAGAGCGTGAACCTGAACCTGCCCATGGGCGAGGTGCTCAAGAAGCAGCTGGCCGCGCCCAATGACACGCCGCTGGAGCAGTTTGTATTGCACCAATAAAGCGGCAAAGCCACATCAGCCGATAGACTGCAGGGCAAACCGCAAGGGGAGTGTTTGCCGTGCTGGAATACCTGGTCTATCCGCTGATTGCGCTGCTGTTCGTGGTGGTCTTCACGCGTGAGGTGATTGCGCCCGCCTCGCGCAATCTCTGCGACCGGCGCTGGCTGATCTACAGCAGCGCCCTGGGCGCGCTGACACTGGCCTGCACGCTGGCGCTGGGCTGGTTGCTGGAGGAGCGCATTCGCCAGAATGCGCTTTTCGATGTGGGTGCACGCTGGAGTCCGCTGCTGGTGGGGCTGCTGAGCTTTTTCATCACCAGCTTTGTCTTTTACTGGTGGCACCGTGCCACCCATGCGTCCGACCTGCTGTGGCGCGTGTTCCACCAGCTGCATCACAGCGCGCGCCGCATCGAGGTGCTGACCTCGTTCTACGCCCACCCGCTGGACTCCTGCGCTGCCATGCTGCTGAGCGTGATCTCCAGCTACTGGGTGCTGGGCGCCAGCCCGGCGGCGGCGGCCGTGGCCCTGGGGCTGACGGCGGCCTTCGATCTGTTCACCCATGCTGACATACGCACGCCGCGCTGGCTTGGCTATGTGCTGCAGCGCCCGGAGATGCATACCGTGCACCATCAGCATGGCCACCATGCGCAGAACTACGGTCTGCCGCTGTGGGACATGCTGTTCGGCACCTGGATCAATCCCGCCGAGCGCGCGCAGAAGCTGGGCTTTGATGACGACAAGTCCGAGCGCGTGGCCGAGATGCTGCTGTGGCGCGATGTTCACCAGAGTGCACCTGCCTGCGGCCGCCGCAAGTCATCCTGAAGCTTCGAATTTGATAGCTGATGGTGCCGATGGGTGGAGCGCGGCCTGCTGTTTTTGTTCTCAATTGTTAACACGGCCTGCCAAGACCCTGCCAGAGCCCGGCAAGCTCTGTGCCTGGCTTGGGCCGGCGGTAAAAATCTGTTCAAATTGCCCCGGTCTGTTCACCTGTCAACAGATGCCAAGCCGTCTGGCTGCGGGCATTCATAACAATCTGCCGTCTCACCGTCAGTGAGCTGAAGCAGACAAATCGCCTGCCAGGTTCCGGCCCCCCCGAGCGCGTTTTCATGCGCTCTGCGACCCCCGGGTCGCTGCAAAGAGCTGTTACTGCCTCTTTGCTCAAATTCTGAATACTGCTTCAGCCATGTCCTGTACATGGCTGTGATTGTTTGTCTGCAAGCCCGGCCTGTGCCTGGGCGAAAGGAAAGGTGTCCGGTTTTGGTGGAGTCGGCGTTCAAGCTGCGCTACAACCCAGCGCTTGATGGATTGAGAGGCATAGCCATTGTGCTGGTGCTGCTCTCGCACGCACATGCCCCGATGTTCGACGGTGCCTTCTTTGGCGTCGATCTGTTCTTCGTGCTCAGCGGCTTTCTGATCACCTCCTTGCTGCTGATGGAGTATCGGCAGCATGGCAAGCTTGATTACTGGCGTTTTTACCGCCGCCGCTTCTTCCGGCTCATGCCTGCGCTGGCGCTGTTCCTGCTCGCGTACTGCTTGTTCGCCCCCTTTATCTGGCCAGACCTTACGGATATTTATTCGGACGCCCTGGTCTCCATCCTCTACCTGGCCGATTACGGCATTGCCTTCTTCGACAGTCCGGACACGCTGCTGCATATGTGGTCGCTGTCGGTGGAGGAGCATTTCTATCTGATCTGGCCGCCGCTGCTGGTGCTGCTGCTGCGCAAGGCCACGCCGGGCCGGGTCTGGGCGCCGCTTGCGGCGCTGTGGCTGCTGGGCACGCTGTGGCGCATCTTCTGGGTGGTGCAGGGTCAGCAGTTCTACGAAATCTTTTTCCGCTTCGATACGCGGGCCTCGGGTCTGCTGGCCGGCGCCTTGCTGGCGGCGCTGATGATGGAGCGTCCCCAATGGATAGAGCGTCTGCAGTCGTTGCGCGCCTACACCATGTGGTTTGTACTGGCCGTGCCGCTGATCATGGAGCTGGAGTGGGACAACCAGCACGCCATGGTCTGGGGCATTACGGTGGTGGAGTGCGCGGCACTGGTCGTGCTGCTGTCCGTGCAAAAGCCCGCAGGACTGGTCTATGAAATGCTGACGGCACCGCTGCTCATCAAGCTGGGCCAGCTGTCCTATGGCATCTACCTCTGGCATTACCCGGTGGTGCGCTATCTGCGTGCCGATTACTCCTGGCCCGTGACGGTGGTCGCAGGCCTGCTGATCTCTACCGCGCTGTCGGCCCTGTCGTTCTACACGGTGGAGCGCTGGGCCATGCGCCACCGCGACCTGGGGGCGGGCAAAAAGCCCGCGCGCCAGCCTCAGGCGCGCCAGGAGCACGCGCTGCGCGAGGCTACGCGCGGCTCGTGATCGCCCTAAAAGCCTGACCCTGGCTGGGCCAGATACTCGGCCTCTTCGGCGGTGCTGGTGCGGCCCAGAATGTGGTTGCGGTGCGGGAAGCGGCAAAAGCGCTCTATCACCACCTGATGGCGATGGGCGTAGTCCAGCGTTCCGGCCAGATATTCGCGCAGCTCGGCGTCCGTGGCGCTCTGCAGCAAAGCCTCGAAGGCGGCTACGCTGCGTTGCTGCATGGCCGGGTCTTCGGCATGCTCCAGCGGCAGATACATAAAGACGCGGGCCACCTCGGGCAGCAGCCGGTCGCTGCCGGAGTCCATTGCCTGCAGAGCCAGGACCAGCGCCTGCGCGTCACCTGCGAAGCTCTTGGGGGTGTTGCGGTGGATATTGCGTGTGAACTGGTCCAGCAGGATCACCAATGCCAACTGCTGCCACGGACCCTGTGTGCTCCAGTGCTGCAGCGCACCGCCCAGAGCGGCTTGCACCGCAGTGCCAAAGCGCTGGCGCAGCTCCTCGTCGAAGGCCGCCGATTTGGTGAACCACTGCGCCTTGTGCTTGAGGGCATCGGCATTGCCGGGCCTGGCGCTGCCGAACCACTGGGTCAGCACTTGATCGGGCAGGCTGGTGTCCTGGGCAGCAGCGGTCAGCGCCTCGTGGCTGAGGGAAGAGGGATATGCAGTCATGCAAATCATTGTGCATGCACTGCTGCCGTGTGCCGACGGTCAACCCCTGGTGGCGTCGGACGTTAGATAACAGTCTTTTACCTGCAGATTGCGTCAGATAGGGAACTGCGAACACCCATCGAGACTCTGTGGAATAGCAGGCTCAGAGACAATGGATTGCTCAAAAACCATAGCTGACAGCGTTGGTTTATCAAGCGTTTGCATGGGTTTTGAATCAGGTTTTACGGAGTTCGGTGGTCGTGATGAATCGGCGCGCATGGTTGGCAGTGACAGTGTTGGGATTGGGAATGGCTGCCACGGGCTGCTCGGGCAAGTCTGTGCCCAGCAGCGTGAGCGTGAGCCAGCAGAAGCTGCAGGAGATGCTGGCCAAGCGTTTCCCCAGGCAGTTTCCCGTGGCGGGTTTGCTGCATCTGGACCTGAAGGCGCCGCAGCTGAGCATGCGGCCCGAGCGCAATATGCTCAACGCCGTGATCCCGGCCGAGCTCAGCGGCAAGGTGCTCAAGGAGCAGTACAGCGGCCTGCTCAATGTCGATTTCGCGCTGCGCTATGAACCCACTGACCGCTCCTTGCGCGCCTATCAGATCAAGGTCAACCAGCTCAGCATGGACGGGCTGTCGCCTGCACTCAGCGATATGCTGGGCACTTATGCCACGGCCTTGGCTGAGCAGGCCATGGGCCAGGTGGTGCTCTATCAGCTGCAGGACCAGGAGTTGGCGCTGGTCGATGCGCTGGCCATGGAGCCTGGCGCCATCACCGTCACCGCCCAGGGACTGACCGTGGCCCTGGTGCAGAAAGCCGGCCCCGGCAGCAAGCGCTGAGCTGGCAGGCGACAAAAAAGCCCGCAGGCATTTGCCTGGCGGGCTTTTTTGCGGGGCCGTGCGGCGCTCAGCGAGGCTTGGCAATGGGCTCCAGGCCGGTTTCCCGAATCGTCTTGGCGGCGGCGGGCGAGGTGTAGTACTTGAGCAGTTGCTCCAGTCCCTGCGGGTTGGTGGAGGTGTTGGCCGTGCCGGCCGAGAAGATGGTGTAGTGCTGCACCGAATCGGGCAGGGTGCCGACATAGCTGATGCCCTCGATAGGCAGCAGCTCGCTGACCTGTTGCAGGCCGATCTCGGCCTCGCCCCGCGCCACGATGGTGCCCACGCGCTCGGTCACGATCTTCCTGCTCTTGGGCATGACCTGATCGTGAATGCCGAGTTTCCTGAGCATCTGGGTTTCGTAATAGGTGCCGCTGGCGCTGGCCGAGTAGGCAATGCTCTTGGCGTTGAGCAGCACCTGGCGCAGCTTGTCCTCGCTGCTGATGTCGGGGATGGGGGCGCCCTTCTTCACGGCCACGCCCACGGCAGAGCGCACCAGGTCGATCTGGGTGCCGTTGCGCACCAGGCCCTTGGCGGCCAGATCGTCGAGCGCGCCACGCGCCAGAATCACCACATCGGCCTTCTCGCCCTTGCTCAGGCGATTGGGAATGGAGGTGGGCGAGGCGCCCATGGACGAGCCGTAGGCCGACTCCACCGCCAGGCCGGTCTGGGCCGTGAACTGCGGCGCCAGCAGCTTGTGCGCTGCGGTGAAGCCGCCCGAGGTCATGAGGCGCACAGGCTCCTTGGGCGGGCTGCTTGGCTGCTGGGCGCAGCCTGCGGCCAGCGCCACGGCGCTGATCAGCAGGGCTCGGCGGACGGTGAAAAGGGGAAATGGCTTCATCAATGTCTCTCTGTATCGGGCGGGCCTGGTCAGGCCTTGAACCCTTTTTGAATCAACGCAGGCAGCTACGGTTGTCATAGCTTGTGCGGCTTAGCGGATTGTGAAAAGCGGCGACTATTGCGTCCAATACCGTTTGCGTCTGGACTTGATACGAAAATCGTCCTATGGATTTGCGCCGCCTGACCTGTTTTCTGGCTGTGGCCGAGGAGCTGAATTTCAGCCGTGCGGCCCAGCGTTTGCATATGAGCCAGCCCCCGCTGAGCCAGCAGATCCGTCTGCTGGAGCAGGAGATGGGGGCGCAGTTGTTCGAGCGTTCGCGCCGCGCCGTGGCGCTGACGCCAGCAGGCCTGCTGCTGCAGGACAAGGCGCGGCAGATCGTGGAGCTGCACCAGCAGGCGGGCGAGCTGGTGCGCATGGCGGCCCATGGCCTGGCGGGGCGGTTGCGCATCGCCTTCACGGCATCGGTGCCGCTGTTTGATGAGTTCTCCACCATGCTGCGCGACTTTCGCAGCCGCCACCCGCAGGTGGAGCTCGATCTGCAGCATATGACCACGGGCGAGCAGATCGCGGCGCTGACGGCGGGGCAGATCGATATCGGCTTCATGCGCCCGTCGCCAACGTTTCGCATCCCCGTGCCGATCCGGGAGCAGACGCTGTGGCGCGATGAGCTGAAGCTGGCCCTGCCGGTGGCACATGCCAAGGCGGTTGCCGGCGAAGCACTGGCGCTGAGCAGCCTGGCCGATCAGCCTTTTGTGCTGCACCCGGCCGTGCTGGGCGGTGGCCTGCACGAACATATTCTGGCGCTGTGCAGCGAGGCCGGCTTTGTGCCGCGCATCGCCCAGCCGGCGCGCGAGACCTCGACCATGATGGCTCTGGTGGCCGCCGGCCTGGGCCTGTCCATCGTGCCCAGCGTCTACGAGCGAATCTGCCCGCCCGGCGTGGTGCTGCAGCCGCTGGCCGATGCTGCGCGCCACTCGCGCATTGCGCTGGTCAGCATGCAGCAGGCGCCATCACCCTGCGTGCAGATGTTCTGGCAGTTGCTGCGCTGAGCGGCCTGTGCCGTTACGATGCGACAAACCCTTTTTCAGGAGCCTGCCGCATGACCCGCACCCTTGCCGATTTTTCCGTGACCCGCAAATGGCCCGCGCAGCACCCCGAGCGCATCCAGCTGTACTCGCTGCCCACGCCCAACGGCGTGAAGGTGTCGATTGCGCTGGAGGAAATGCAGCTGCCCTACGAGGCGCACCTGGTCAGCTTCCAGACCAATGACCAGCTCACGCCAGAGTTTGTCGGCACTTTCCCCAACAACAAGATTCCCGCCATCATCGACCCGCAAGGTCCGGGCGCAAAGCCGCTGGCGCTGTTCGAGTCGGCGGCCATCCTGATCTATCTGGCCGAGAAGAGCGGCAGCCCGCTGCTGCCGGCAGACCCCGCAGCGCGCTACGAGACGCTGCAGTGGCTGATGTTCCAGATGGGCGGCGTGGGCCCCATGTTCGGCCAGGTCGGCTTCTTCCACAAGTTCGCGGGCAAGGACTTCGAGGACAAGCGCCCGCGCGACCGCTACATCAACGAGTCCAAACGCCTGCTGGGCGTGCTGGAGCAGCGCATGCAGGGCCGCGAGTGGATCATGGGCGAGCAGATCACGATTGCCGACATCGCCCTCTGGCCCTGGGTGCGCAATATGGTTGACGAGAACGGCTACAACGCCGCCGAGCTGGTGGGCTGGAGCGAGTTCCCCGAGTTGCAGCGCGTGCTCAAGGCCTTCATGGCCCGCCCGGCGACGCAAAAAGGCCTGAACATTCCGGCGCGCGGCTGAGCACCGGCTCGGGCAGTTGCAGGCTTGCCGTTGTTGCAAAAGCGGCAAGTACTGTCCCAGCGGTGATGTCTTTCAAACCCGTGGGCTGGCCTTATCTTCGAGACTTCAGGCCCTGCAGCTGGCAGCGGCTTCTCAAGAGGAGAACTCCATGACCACGAATCGCCCACCCATTCTGGAAAGTGCCCCCCTGGGCCCGCGCTGGCCCTGCCTGGACCCCTTCCTGTTCTGCGCTCACCACGATGACAGCTATCCGGCCAGCAACGGAAAGATGGGCGTGCAGGCCGTGGAGTTCCAGGGGCGCGAAATGGGCAGCGACTTCAGCGCCAGAGACGGTTTCTCGATGTACCACGGCGAGCCGATTCCGGGCTTCCCGGGCCACCCGCATCGCGGCTTCGAGACCGTGACCCTGGTGCGCAAGGGCCGCATCGACCATGCGGACTCGCTGGGCGCAGCCGCGCGCTTCGGCGGCGGCGATGTGCAGTGGCTCACGGCCGGCAAGGGCATCCAGCACTCGGAGATGTTTCCGCTGCTGAGCAGCGACCAGCCCAATCCGCTGGAACTGTTCCAGATCTGGCTGAACCTGCCCGCCAGGAACAAGATGGTGGAGCCCCACTTCACCATGTTCTGGAACGAGCAGATTCCGCGCCTGAGCTTCAGCGACGCGGCGGGCAGGAAAACCACCGTCACCGTGGTGGCTGGTGCCCTGGACGGTGCGGACAAGGCTTTGCCGCCACCACCCGAATCCTGGGCTTCCCAGGCCGACAGCGATGTGGCCATCTGGACGCTGGAGCTGGAGCCCGGTGCCCGCTGGAGCATGCCCAGGGCAGCAGGTGACCAAACTCACCGCATGCTCTACTTCTTCGTCGGCAAGAGCATGACTGTGGGTGGCGAAACCGTGAACGGCCATCTGGCCATGCATGTCGACGCTCAGCGTGAGCTGGAGCTGGTCAACACCGGCGATGTCAGTGCAGAGCTGGTGCTGCTGCAGGGTAGGCCGATTGGCGAGAAGGTGGCGCAATACGGCCCCTTTGTGATGAACACGCAGGAGGAGATCATGCAGGCCATGCAGGACTATCGCCGCACCCAGTTCGGCGGCTGGCCCTGGAAGGACAACGACCCGGTGCATGGCACCGAGAACCGCCGCTTTGCACGCTACCCGGGCGCCGACGTCGACGAGCTGCCGCCCGGGGCCTGATAAGACCGGGTTCAGGGGGCGAAGCTGGCAGCCTCCGGCATGCGCCCCAGCTCCCCGAGCACCCTGAGCGTGACCGCCATGCCGGTGTTGCCCGCAGGCACACCGGCATAGACGGCGGTCTGCAGCAGCACCTCGCGAATGGTGTCCAGATCCAGCGGCGCGGCCTCGCTGTCGGCCGGGTCGGCCTGCAGTCCCGTGCGTATGTGCAGCTCGAACTCCTCCCAGCGCCCCATGGCGGCCGTGATGGCCAGCACCATGATGCGGCGCGTGCGGCGCTCCAGGCCCGGGCGGCTCCAGATGCCGTCCCAGGCATAGGCGGTGATCATGCGCTGGAACTCCACATTGAGCACATTCGCGTTCTCCACGGACCGCTGCACCCAGGCATCACCGAGCACGCGGCGGCGATTGGCCAGGCCGCGCTGCAGGCTGTCGGTGGTTTCAGGGACAGGGGGCGGTGTGTTGTGCATTGACGGGGCTTTCTTCAAGGGTGGCCGCCGCACGGCTGGCCAGAAGGGCCAGGCATTCGCGCTGCGAAGCCTGTACGGCCTGCTGCGGGTCGCAGGCCAGTGACAACGCGCGTCGCAGTGCGGCCAGCTGTTCGGGGGTGAACTCGGGAGCGGTGCGGCTGGCGGCCCATTGCACGAGCAGCTCCTGCAGGTCGCACTGCTGCTCCAGCGCCAGGGGGGCGAGCTGCTCCACGGCGGCCAGGGCTTCATGCTTGCCGGTGAAGGGCGCCAGCGCATGCACGCAGGCCTCAGAAAACACCAGGCCTCGCAGGCCGGCCACATGCTCCAGCATGCGCCGCGGGTGGACCTGGAGCGTCTGCGCGGCCTGGCGCAGTGCGGCGGCCGCGCCATGGGCATGGCGCCACAGATCGGGCCAGTGGGCGACCTCCGCCTGCCATTCACCCAGCGCGCGCTCGTGGGCCTGGGCCATGCAGCTCAGCAGCAGGGCGGCCAGCGGCGGCACGGCCTGGGTCTGGGCGACGGCCTGCATGCAGTGCACGGGATTGCGCTTGTGCGGCATGGCGCTGGAAGTGCTGCCGCGCGCGGCCTCGCTGATCTCTGCGACCTCGTACTGCGACATCAGCGACCAGTCGCGCGCCAGCTTGGACAGGCTGCCGCAGCACACGGCCACTTCCATGGCCAGGCGCATCCAGCTGTCGCGCTGCGTATGCCAGCTGTGGCCGCAGGCCTCCAGGCCCAGCTGCCGCGCCAGCGCCTGCTCCACCGCCAGCCTGTGCGTGCCCAGGGTTGCGCCATTGCCCACGGCGCCGCCCAGCTGCACGCACAAGGCCAGGGGCGCCAACTGGGCGAGCTGGTCGATGCTGCGTTGCAGCGCCGCAGCCGACTGTGCGCATTTGAGGCCGAAGCTCGTGATCTGTGCGGGTTGCAGCAGGCTGCGCGCCAGCATGGGCGTGGCCGCATGCCGTGCGGCCAGCTCCCGCAGTGCTGCGACCAGGGCCTGCAGCTCGGCCCGCAGGGCCTGCAGTGCCTGCCGGGTGAGCAGGGCACTGGCCGTGTCCACGGCATCCTGTGTGGTCGCGCCCCAGTGCAGCCAGGGCAGGCCCTGGGGGGCATGCGCCTGCAGCCACTGCTGTAGCGGCTTGACCAGGGCCAGGCCCAGCGCACCGCTGGCGCGAGCTTGCTCGGCAATGCGGTCGCGGTCCAGAGGCGCCTGCGCGCAGGCGCTGGCAATGGCCTGGGCTGCGGGCTCCGGAATCAGTCCGCAATCGGCTTGCGCACGGGCCAGGCCGGACTCGAAGCGCAGCAGTGCCTGCAGCCACTGCGCATCGGAAAACCAGGCGCCGCCGTCGGCCGGGCCCAGATAGTCTTTCACCAGGGTCATATTGCTCGCTCCGGCCTCAGGCCGTGGCTCCCGATGCCTTGATCACCGCTGCCCATTTGCTGCTTTCCTGGCGGATGCGGGCTGCGTATTGTTTGCTGTCGCCCAGCAGCGGCACGGCCCCTTCCACCTCCAGGCGCGACTGGAAGCTGCTGGAGGCCGCTACCTTGAGGATGTCGCGACCCAGCGCGCCGACGGTCTCTTGCGTCGTGCCCTTGGGGGCCAGCACGCCATAGGTCAGCGAGCTCTCGAAATCCGCCAGGGCCGGCACACCGGACTCGGCCACCGTAGGCACATCGGGCAGCTGGGGCTGGCGTTTGGCACCGGTCACGGCCAGGGCGCGCAGCTTGCCGGCCTTGACCAGGGCCATAGCCGCCGGGATCACTCCGAAGCTGAAGTCCACATTGCCGCCGACCAGATCGGTCAGCGATGGCGCGGTGCCCTTGTACGGCACATGGATGGCCCTGGCGCCCAGGGCATGGGCGAACATCTCGCCCGTGAGGTGACCGCCCGTGCCGGCGCCGCTGGAAGCGTAGTTGAGTTCACCGCTGCGGCGGCGCAGCAACTCGGCCAGCTGGGCCACGTTCCTGGCGGGCGAGGCTGCAGGCACCACCAGCAGCAAGGCCGAGGAGGCGAACATGGCTACCGGTTGCAGATCGGTGGAGGCATTGAACTTGAGGCCCGGGTAGAGCGAGGGATTGATGGACACCGTGCCCGTATGGCCGAGCAGGAAGATGCTTCCGTCGGCGGGAGCGCGCACCACCATCTCCGTGCCCAGATTGCCGCCCGCACCGGCCTTGTTCTCCACGATCATGCCGTAGCCCAGGGAGCCGTTGAGGCCGTGGGCCATTTGCCGCGCCAGCACATCGTTGCCGCCGCCGGGCGCGAAAGGCACGACGATGCGCGTGCTGCGACGCTGGGCCCAGGCGGGCAGGGCGGCAGCACCCATGCCGGCCGTTGCGATGGACAGCCAGTGGCGACGGCTGAGGAAATCGGACTCGCGCATTTTCTTGTCTCCTTGTCAATTCGTTGCCCGCAGTGTGGTCCAGGCCAGCGCCGGAAAACAGGGCTTGCGGCTGGCATTTGTTTGAAGAAAATGTGTGAAATGGACGTTAAGTACATACACAATTTCTTGCGCGTCGTGCAGACCGGCTCCATGTCCGAAGCCGCGCGCCAGCTCGACCTCAGCCCTTCGGCCATCGCCCAGCAGATGCGCGTGCTCGAAACCGGGCTGGGCGCTGCCCTGCTGGTGCGCCATGGCCGCAGCGTGCGCGCCACCGCAGCCGGCGAGCGCCTTTTCGAGCGCGGGCAGCGGCTGCTGCAGGACTTCGACGGTCTGCGTGAATGGGTGCAGGGCGATGCCGATGGCGGTGAGCTGCGCCTGGGCACGGTGAACACGGCCCTGCACGGTTTTCTGCCCGCCGTCCTGCAGGCCTTCGTGGCCCGTCACGAGCAGGTGCGCATCAGCGTGCGTGCGGGGCTCACGCCTGAGCTGTACACCGCCCTGGTGCAGTCCGAGCTCGACGTGCTGATCTGTCTCAAGCCCTCCTTCGACCTGCCCAAGACCGTCTGCTGGGCCGAGCTGCGCGACGAACCCCTGGTCGTGCTGTGCCGCCGTGAGGACGCGCATCAGGACCCGCTGGCGCTGCTGCGCAGCCGCCCCCTGGTGCGCTATGACCGCGCGCTGGCCGGCGGGCGCCTGGCCGACCGCTACCTCAAGGCCCAGGGCATAGTTCCCGTGGAGCGCATGGAACTCAACTCGGTCCTGGCCGTGGCCATGATGGTCGACCAGGGGCTGGGCGTAGGCCTGGTGCCCGACATCGGCAGCGTACTGGCCCAGGGACGCGAGGTGTGTGCGCTGGCGCTGCCGGACGGGAGCACGGGCTGCGGGTCTGGCGGCACGGGCGACCGCGCCCCGGACGCTCGCAAGGTCGGCCTGCTGTGGCTCAACACCTCGGCCCGTGCGCGCTGGGCGCGCAGCCTGCTCGACTGCGCGCGGCAATGCCTGGGGTGACGCCCGCTCAGCTGAACTCTCCTGCGAGAAAATCCACCACGGCGCGCACGCGCGGTGCCAGGGACCTGCCGCGCGGATACAGCAGATAGAAGCGGTCGTCCTCGCTGCGCTCCTGGAACTGCGGCAGCAGCGGCACGAGGGTTCCGCGCTCCAGGTCGGCGGCGATGTGGAAGTGGGCCAGCCGCACCACGCCGTGGCCCAGCAATGCCAGGCTGCGCAACAGCTCGCCCTGGTTGGCGCCGATGTGGCTGGGGATGTCTATGGTCTTGAGCCCGCCTTCCTCGTGGAAGGTCCAGCGGTTCCACTGCGTGCGTATGGTGAAGTTCAGGCAGCGGTGCTGCAGCAGGTCCTCGGGTTGTTCGGGATGGCCAAAGCGCTCGAGATACTGCGGAGCCGCGGCTATCACCCAGGGCCTGAGCATCAGCGGGCGGCCGATCAGCGTCTGCTCCGTTGGCCTGCCGCTGTGGATGGCGACGTCTATGCCCTGGCGTACGAAGTCGCCGCGTTCCGTGCCAAGGACGAAGTCCAGATGCAGGCGCGGATGCCGGTCAAGCAGCAGGTGCAGGCGCGGTGCCACCAGGTACTTGGCCGTGGTCAGCGCCGTATGGATGCGCACCGTGCCCGAGATTTCGGCATCGGCCACGCGCACACAGGCCTCGGCCTGCTCCATGGTCTGCACCACGCGCTGGCTGGCGATGCGAAAGCGCTCGCCTTCTTGGGTGAGGCGTATGGCTGCGGCAATCCGCTCGAACAGCCGCACGCCAAGTCGTGCCTCCATGCGCGCGATGAGCTTGCTCACCGCCGAAGGCGACATCCCAAGCCTTCGGCCGGCACCGGAAAAACTACCTTCCTCGATCACGCGCAGGAATACCGTCATCTCGCCGAACTGGTCCATCTAAGGTCTTCGCTCCCTGTGAAATTGATTCACATGCGCTGTGCGCGCGCATGCGTTGTCTCTTGAAAAACGACTGTACAGAATGGCTTCAGCCCCCAGGTCTGGGGGAACAACGGAGACAAGCGCAATGAATGACAGCAAGATCCTGCGCATAGGCGCGGGAGCCGCCTGGTGGGGTGACCGCATCGAGCCCGCGGCGCTCAACGCCGAGCATGGCCGGCTCGACTACCTGTGCTTCGAGACCATGGCCGAGGCCACGGTCTCCGCCGCGCAGGTCAGGGCCAGACGGGACCCGTCCTTCCCGGGCTACGACACCTATCTCGACGACCGCATGCGCGCCGTGCTGCCTGCATGCATGCGCCAGGGCACGCGCATCATCTCCAACCAGGGCTGGATCAACCCGCAGGGCGCGGCCCGGCGCATCGTCGAGCTGCTGCGCGAGCTGGACATCACCGGCGTCAAGGTGGCGGCCGTGGGCGGCAGCCTGATCACCGACCGCGTGCTGTCGCTGGCCCCCACCATCCTGGAGACCGGCGAGCCCACGCAGAGCATTGCCCACTCGCTGATCTCGGCAGAAGCCTATCTCGGGGCCGGCCCCATCGTCGACGCTCTGGCTGAAGGCGCGCAGATCGTGGTCACGGGCCGGGTGGCCGACCCTTCGCTGTTTCTGGCCCCCATGGCGCATGAGTTCGGCTGGGACCTGCTGGACCATGAGCGCGTGGGAGCCGGCAGTGCGATAGGCCATCTGATGGAGTGCGGGGCCCAGGTCACCGGGGGGTATTTTGCCGATCCGGGCCTCAAGGACGTGCCTGAGCCCTGGAACCTGGCCTTTCCCATCGCCGAGGTCGATGCCGAAGGCGGCGTGACCCTGTCCAAGGTGGACGGCACGGGCGGCATGATCAGCTTGCAGACAGTCAAGGAGCAGATGCTCTACGAGGTGCACGACCCCGCGAACTACATCACGCCCGATGTGGTGGTCGACTTCACACAGGCCCGCATCGAGCAGCTGGCGCCGGACCGCGTGCGCGTGACGGGTCTCACTGGCAAGCCGCGCACGCCCACGCTCAAGGTCTCCATGGGATGCACCGAAGGCTTCATCGGCGAGGACATGTTCTTCTACGCCGGCCCCGGCGCGCTGCGCCGCGCCCAGCTGGCCAGGCGCATCCTGGAGGAGCGCTTGCGCATCGTGAAGCTCGATGCTGAAGAGGTGCGCATCGACTTCCTCGGCCTGAATGCCGTGCATGGCGCTGCCACCCCGGCGGATGCGCCCGAGCCCTATGAAGTGGCCGTGCGCGTGGCGGCTCGTACCCGTTCGCGCGAGGAGGCGGTCAAGGTGGGGCGGGAAGTGGACGGCATGGCGGTCTCGGGGATTGCCCACACCGGCAAGCGCGTGCCGCATCAGGAGCGCACGCGCGAGGTGATAGGCGTGTGGTCCTCGCTGGTGGCGCGCGAGCAGGTGACGGCGCATATCGACTACTTCACGAGCTGAGCAGGAGAGCAAAGCATGCAGGACATGAACCAGGACATCCGGGTGCCGCTGGAGCGGGTGGCGCACACGCGCTCGGGCGACAAGGGCAATACTTCCAACATCGCCGTGTTTGCCTATGAGCCCGAGCTCTATGCGCTGCTCAAGCAGCAGCTGAGCGCCGAACGCTTCAAGGCCTTTCATGGCCGGGCCATCACCGGCGAGGTGCTGCGCTACGAGGCCGATAACCTGCACGCGCTGAACTTCGTGGCGCACGGTGCGCTGGGCGGCGGCGTCTCGCGCAGCCTGTCGGTGGACAACTACGGCAAGGCGCTGTCGGCGGCCATCCTGGGCTTCGAGCTGCTCGTGCCCGCAGCGCTGGTTCCGCTGCTGCGCAGCCGTGCGCCGGGCTGAACTGGCACCGACATCCAGTACGGGCATCTGCCGCATATTCCAAAAAACACCACCAGGAGACACCGCAATGACTTCGCATCTGTTTCGCGCCCTGGCTGCCGCGCTGGCCATGGCGGCCTGCACGGCCGTCGCCTTCGCGCAGGCCCCGACCTATCCCGCCAAGCCCGTGCGCATCATCGTGCCCTATCCGGCAGGAGGCACCACGGACATCATCGCGCGGCTGGCGGCGGCCCAGCTGTCCGAGCGGCTGCGTCAGCCTTTCGTCGTCGAGAACCGGGCCGGCGCCAGCGGTGCCATAGGCTCGGTGGCCGTGGCCCAGGCCGCTGCCGACGGCTACACCCTGGTCATGGGAACGGCCAGCTCGCACGGCATCAACTCGGCGCTGCAGAAAAACCTGCCCTATGACGCCGTCAAGGACTTCGCGCCCGTCACCGTGGTGGCCAGCACGCCCAACATCATCGTGGTCCATCCCAGCGTTCCCGCGCGCACCCTGGGCGAGTTGCTGGCGCTGGCCAAGTCCAGGCCCGGGCAGATCAACTTCGGCTCGACCAGCCCCGGCGGCTCTCCACACATGAGCGCCGAGCTGCTCAAGATGATGGCCGGCGTGGACATGACCCATGTGCCTTACAAGGGCGCATCGCCCATGCTCACCGATCTCATGGGCGGGCAGATACAGGCAGGCTTCGACAATCTGCCGTCCACCATCGCCTTTGTGCGCAGCGGCAAGCTCCGGGCGCTGGCCGTGACCACGGCACAGCGCTGGCCCGGGGCGGCAGACATCCCCACCGTCGCCGAAAGCGTGCCCGGCTACGAGGTCTCGGGCTGGTTCGGCCTGCTGGCTCCGGCGGGAACGCCCAAGGCGGTGCTCGACACGCTGCAGACGGCAGTTGCCCAGGCCGTGCGCGACCCCGAGGTGACCCGGCAGCTGCGCAGCCTGGGCGCCGAGCCTGTGGCCAGCAGGCCCGAGGCCTTTGCGCAGCAGATCCGCGCCGATGTGGACAAATGGCGCGGCGTGGTTAAGGCCACGGGCGTGACACTGGAATAGCCCGAGTCGCCGACAATGGCAGCTTTGTGCGGTGCATGACTCGGGTTCAGGCACCGCCCCACTCGAAATCCACCGTCATGAACATCACCAAAGACACTGCCGTCACCATCAACTACAAGATTCACGAGCTGCTCGCGGGCGGCGTGGCCATCAAACTGCTGGACAAGGGCGATGTGGCCTATCTGCACGGCGGCTATGACAACATCTTCGCCAAGGTCGAAGCCGCTCTGGATGGCAAGCAAAAAGGCGATACCGTGACCGTGGATCTGGCTGTGGCGGACGCCTTCGGCGAGCGCGACGAAAGCCTCAAGCGCACCATCCCCAAGGGCGAGTTCCCTGCGGGCGTGAAGGTGGGCGGCCAGCTGCGCGGCACCAACGACCAGGGCCTGCCCCAGATCTACAACGTGGTGAAGATCAAGGGCCCCGTGGTGCTGCTGGACGGCAACCACCCCCTGGCCGGTTTCGCGCTGCGCTTCAGCGCGGTGGTCAACGAAGTGCGTGAGGCCTCCGAAGAAGAAATTGCCCACAAGCATGTGCACGGCGGTCACGGCCATCACCACTAAAAACATAGCTGTAAGCGCTTGTCCATAAAGGATTTCAGCATTATTTCAAGCTGAAATCCTTTATCTATAAGCGCAAGCAGCTATCAAAAAAAGGCCCCCGGATTTCTTTTCCGGGGGCCTTTTGTTTGCTTGGGGCTGATCGCTCAGGCGGTCAGGCGATCCAGCGCTTCGCGGTACTTGGCCGCCGTCCTGTCGATCACTTCCTTGGGCAGGCGGGGCGCGGGAGCCTTCTTGTCCCAGACCTTGCCGTTGACCTGCGCCTGCTCCAGCCAGTCGCGCACGAACTGCTTGTCGTAGCTGGGGGGGTTCTCGCCCTTGGCCAGCGCGTCCTCGTAGCCTTCCACAGGCCAGTAGCGCGAGCTGTCGGGGGTCAGCACCTCGTCCATCAGCACCAGGGTGCCGTCTTCGGTCAGGCCGAACTCGAACTTGGTGTCGGCAATGATCATGCCCTTGGTCAGAGCGATCTCGGCCGCTTCCTTGTAGATGCGGATGGCGGTGTCGCGGATCTGGGCTGCCAGCTGCTCGCCCACCATCTCCACGGTGCGTTCGTAGGTGATGTTCTCGTCATGGTCACCCATTTCGGCCTTGGCCGCAGGGGTGTAGATGGGCTCGGGCAGCTTGGCGGCATTGGTCAGGCCGGCGGGCAGCTTCACGCCGCAGACCGATTGCGATTCCTGATATTCCTTCCAGCCGCTGCCGGCCAGGTAGCCGCGCACCACGGCCTCGATCAGCACGGGCTTGAGGCGCTTGACCAGCATGGAGCGGCCCTCGACCTGCTTGACTTCTTCGGGCTTGACCACGGACTCGGGCGCTTCGCCGGTCAGGTGGTTGGGGCAGATATGGCCCAGCTTGTCGAACCAGAACAGCGCCATCTGCGTCAGCAGCACGCCCTTGCCTGGGATGGGCTCGCCCATGATCACGTCAAAGGCGGACAGGCGGTCGGAGGCCACCATCAGGATGCGGTCATCGCCCACGGCGTAGTTGTCGCGGACCTTGCCGCGCGCGAGCAGGGGCAGCGAGGCAATGTTGGAGGTATGCAGGGCGGAGGGCTGGGTGGTCATGGTCGAGATAGGGGCTGTCAGGCAATTCAGGCGTGCAGTCGGTCAGCAGGCGCCTGAAAGCCCAAGGGGCTGCCAGCGTCGCAGGCCCGAGAGGCGGCTGCGTAAAAACGCGATTTTAATGGCGCAGGCAGGGGTTTGGACGGTCACGGTCTTTGCCAGTGCGTGCCTGCTGCGATCGAGGCCCTGGGGCATGCAGGCGTATCCCTTGCATACGGGTCAAAGCCACTCATTGTGGCGGCAAAACCGGCTGTCATCAAACCGTCAAACAAGGCCCCTGGCGAGCCTGCGCTATCACGGTCATTTCGTTGCCTTTGGTGTGGGGCGGGCGCATAGTGGATTCACAGCAAAGACGAATGCGCATTCCGAACTGCCAGGCTGCGGCACAGCCATCAGGCGCTGTGAAACCGCAGTGATTTCACCGAGAGCTAAGGAGTGTTTTGTTATGAATTTGACGATTAGCGGGCATCACCTGGAGGTCACTCCCTCGCTGCGCAGCTATGTCATGGCCAAGCTGGAACGCATTCTCAGGCACTTCGATCAGGTTGTGGACGTGAAGGTACTGCTCACAGTCCACAAGCAAAAGGAAAAAGACAAACGACAGCGCGCCGGTTGCACGGTGCGCGTTAAAGGCCAAGACTTGTTCGTGGAAACGCAGCATTTCGACCTCTATGCCGCCGTGGACGCCCTGGCCGACAAACTCGACCGTGTGGTGATGCGCTACAAGACTCGTCAGCAAGGCCCGCGTGCCACAGCCAAGCGACTGGATTCCGGGGGCTTGCAGCTGGCGCAGGTGTCAGGTTGATGAAAGCGAGGCGCAAACCCAGCGTTTGCGCCGATTTGTTGCAGGGCTGTCGCCTTGTTACAACGCTAAAAGCGCCGCCCTACGGGGCGGTTTTTGATGGTGATCAGGGTTTCCCCACGGTTTTCAGCGCTGCGGTGCATAATTGTTGATCACACCATGAATCGCCTAGCTTCTATCCTTCCCGCCGCTCAAGTGCTTGTGAGCGTTGATGTCACCAGCAAGAAACGCGCTTTCGAGGAAGCGGGTTTGCTCTTTGAGAGCTTGCATGGTCTGTCTCGTGCCCTGATCACCGATAGCCTGTTCGCACGCGAACGCCTGGGCTCTACCGGTCTGGGGCATGGAGTTGCCATTCCCCATGGCCGCATCAAGGGCCTGACGGCTCCCATGGCGGCAGTGTTCCAACTCGCCAACCCCATCGGCTTCGATGCGCCTGATGAGCAGCCGGTCGGCCTGCTGATCTTCCTGCTGGTGCCCGAGGCGGCGACGCAAAAGCATCTGGAAATTCTCTCCGAGATCGCCGAGTTGCTCAGCGACAGCCAGTTGCGAGAGCGTCTGAAGTCGTCCACCGATGCGCAGCAGCTGCACGGCATGATCGACAACTGGCAGTCCTCCATCACCTCCCAGGCCTGAGTCCTGGCCCTTCTTTTTGACTGACAGGGCCTTGCCATGAGACCCAGCGCCATCAGTGCCGACGTACTGTTCGAGGCATTTCGCAACTCCAGCCTGCGCTGGCAGTGGATAGCGGGGCTGGGCGCCTCCGAGCGCCGCTTCGACGAAATGGCCGTGCGCTCGGCGCGCTCGGGTGCCGATCTGGTGGGCTATCTCAACTACATCCACCCCTACCGGCTGCAGGTGCTGGGCGAGCGTGAAATCGCTTACCTGACCAATGCCACCTCCCAGGACTGCCTGCGCCGCATCGCCCGCATCGTCACGCTGGAGCCGCCGGTGCTGGTGCTGGCCGACGGCCAGGATGCGCCTGACGAGCTGATCTCCATGTGCGAGCGCGCGCATATCCCGCTGTTCTCCACCAAGGAGCAGTCGGCCTTCGTCATCGACGTGCTGCGTGCCTATCTGTCCAAGCATTTCGCCGATCGCATCACCATGCACGGCGTGTTCATGGATATTTTAGGCATGGGCGTGCTGATCACGGGCGAATCGGGCCTGGGCAAGAGCGAACTGGGGCTGGAGCTGGTCACGCGCGGCAATGGCTTGGTGGCCGACGACGCGGTGGACCTGTACCGCATCAACCAGACCACGGTTGAAGGCAAATGCCCCGAGCTGCTGCAGAACCTGCTTGAGGTGCGCGGCATCGGCCTGCTCGATATTCGCGCCATCTTTGGCGAGACGGCTGTGCGCCGCAAGATGCGGCTCAAGCTCATCGTGCATCTGGTGCGCAAGGAAACCATGGAGCGCGAATACGAACGCCTGCCCGCCGAGCCGCTGACCCAGGATGTGCTGGGCGTGCCCGTGCGCAAGGTCGTGATTCAGGTGGTGGCGGGCCGAAACATCGCCGTGCTGGTGGAAGCCGCGGTGCGCAATGCCATCCTGCAGCTGCGCGGCATCGACACCTACCAGGAATTCGTGATGCGCCACCGCCGCGCCATGGAAAGCGGAGAGTCGTTCTAGACCAGCTGCAGCCTGCCGGGCTGCGAGGCCGGAAAGATCTGCTGAAGCTGCGATGCGTTCAAGCCGTACATCCGGGCAAACAGGCCGCCGAGCAGGGAGCGGTATTCGTTGAGCACGGGGTAGTCGCGGTTCTGGAACAGCGCTTTTTCGGTGACTTCGATCTGCTCGCCCAGCACCTTGCCGCCGGCCTGGGCCGACAGGCCGCCGCCGAGAAACCAGTAAGCCGTGCCATGGCCGTGATCCGTGCCCTTGTTGCCGTTTTCGCGGAAAGTGCGGCCGAACTCGCTGATCACCGCCACCACGGTATGGCGCCAGACATCGGCTCCCATGGACTCGGCGAACGTCGCCAGGCCCTGGCTCAGATCGCTGAGCCGGTTGGCCAGATTGCCGCTGGCGGCGCCCTGATTGACATGGGTGTCCCAGCCTCCGATATCGACAAAGCCCAGGTCGAACTGCTCGCGCATCAGGTGGGCCATGCGCTGGGCTACCAGGCTGAAACCCTTAGCACTGATGGCATTGCGCCCGGCCTGGTCCATTTCCTCCTGCATGCTGCGCTGCACGGCACGCTGCACCGCAAAGCCTTCGCGCACCGGGGCTTCCAAGGCCGAGCCCTGGTACATGGAGGCAATGATCTGGTTGCGCTGTTCGTCCACGGCCGTCTTGCGCACGGAGGCCAGCGCCATGTTCGCCACCTGGGCACTGCCGCGCAGGCATAGCGGCAACTGGGCGGTGAACGCCATGGGGCTGAGGCCGGTCCGGCTCTGGCTGTCGGTTTGCAGCACCCGGGTCAGCCGGTTCAGAAAGCCGCTCTGATAGCTCTTGCCTCCTTCCTGGGGCTGGCCCAGCTCGATCGAGTCCTGGGTTTCGAAATGGCTGCGCGAGAGGTCGTTGCTGCCCGCAAACGGCACAAAACAGGCCTGGCCCTGTTCGTACAGCGGCAGCAGAGTGCTTTGCAGCGCGGGATGCAGTCCCCATTGAGGTGTCAGGGCCAGTGCCCCGTCGGCCGATCCCGGGCGCGCTATGGCGATGCTGGGTCTGGCCTGATAGTAGAAGTCGCTATGGGTTGGCACCAGCAGGCTGTTGCTGTCGTAGGCGCCGCGCAGGAAGACCAGCAGAAAACGGGGCGAGCCGCTTTGCAAGGGCGCGGCCAGACCTTGGCCCAGCTGGCAGAGCAGCGGCAGGGCAGCGCCGAGGCTGAGAAATTGACGTCTTTGCATGGCTGCCCTCCTTAGCGGTACATCATTTCGGGGGCGGAGAGGAAAAAGCTGTTCCAGTCCGCCGGGTTCCTGGCCTGGGCCAGCGCGGTGCGTGTGGCGGCACCCAGTGTCGGCAGGCGCGCCTGGACGCTGCTGCGCTTGTCCAGTTCGGGATAAGGCGGCTTCTCCAGAGGCTGCTGCGGGCTGTTGCGGAACAGCAGCGCGCCGCGGCTGCCAATTTGCCTTGCCACATCGAAACGCGCATTCATCTGGCCGGAGCTGGACCAGTCCGACTGGGTCAGAGGGTAGCCGTCGGGAGTTTCGTGGCCGTACAGCGGCTGGCCCAACTGATTGAGCCAGTTCTGTACCGGCCCCACATCGCTGGCCACGCGCTGGTCGTAGGCCAGGCGTGTGGCGCCCAGCACATAGTGGACCGGGTCCTTGAAGCCCTGGCCGAATTGCTGAGCCTGAGGGTCGCTCAGCAGGGCCGCCAGCGTGGCGGCAATATCGCCATGACTGCGCTCGAAGGCCTGGGCCGTGTGCTCGACCACGGCCGGGGGCGGCTTGTCGCCGAGAAAATAGACGGACAGCTTGCGTGCGATGAAGCGTGCGGTGACTGGCGAAGCCACTATGCGGTCTACCGCCTCGTTCACCTGGGCCAGGCCGCTTTTTTCCAGCGGCTTGCCGAGCAAGACCTGGGGTGCGTAGTCGTGGCGGTTGGGGTTGAATTCGAAGAAGCCATGGCGCACATAGTCACCCTGGCGTTCGGGGCGCAGCTTGGGCGGCGGAGCGTCGGCCTCCCGGTTGCTGAAGCCCACTCCGGTCAGCACATGGGCCATGGCCTGCACGTCGGCCTGGGTGTAGCCGCTGCCCACGCCCATGGTGTGCAGCTCCAGCAGTTCGCGCGCATAGTTCTCGTTGATGCGGCCAGCGGCATTGCTGGCGTTGTCCAGATACAGCAGCATGGCCGGATGGCGCATGCTGGCAGTCAGCAACTCGCGGAACTTGCCCAACGCATGGGGGCGAATGGCGCGCTCCTCGTAGTCAGCCACCCACAGGCGTACATCGCCCTTGCGGGTGCTGACGTTGAAGTGGTTCATCCAGAACCATGTCATCTGCTCCTGCAACTGGTGAGGTGAGTAGAGCGCGCGCCAGATCTGGCGTTTCTGGGCTTCTGCGCCCAGTTGATTGAGCTGGCGCTGCAGCTCGCTGCGCAGTTTCGCGGCTTCCTCGGCGCTCTGGCTGTTGCGAATCGCGAGGCGCTGCTCTGCAATCTCGCGCTGGATCTGCGTCATGGGCTTCTGGCTGATGCCCAGGGCGTCGATGTGCTGCTGCACCTCGGCCGGCATGGGCTCGGATGACGGGCTGAGCTGGGCGGCCAGCCAGCGCTTCAGCCCCTGCTGCTGCAGCCGGGCCGCATCATGGTCGGTGGCACCCCAGGTGACCCGGTCCAGCCATTGCTGGCTTTGCAGCGCGCTGGGCTTGTCGGGCAGGGCGCTGCTGCTCAGCGTCTGCAGCATCTCGGGGCTGGGGCGGCCCGATGAGGGGGCCAGCGGTGCGCAGGCGGTCAGGGCGACAGCAGCCAGGCTGAGCAGGGTCTTGGTGGGGAAAAAGTGCAGCAGCCGCATGGGCCAGACCTCCTCAAACGCGGGAATGACTGCAGCATAAGCAGTCCGGCTTGATATTGGCTTGAGGCCTGGCGGAACTATGTAAAGAAGTCCTCTCCAAATGTAAAAAGGGCAAGACATCTGCATGTCCTGCCCCGGGGCTCACTGGCCGAGTCCTTACTTGGCGGCGCGTGTGGCGCACTCGGCGCACTGGCCATAGAGTGCCATGGAGTGATCCTGGATCACCCAGCCCTTTTCCTTGGCGATCAGGTTCTGGCGCTTCTCGATCTCGGCGTCATAGAACTCCTCGACCTTGCCGCAGCTGGTGCAGACGAAGTGGTCGTGGTGCTGGCCTTCGTTGAGCTCATAGACGGCCTTGCCGCTTTCGAAGTTGCTGCGGATCAGGATGCCGGCCTGCTCGAACTGGGTCAGCACGCGGTAAACGGTGGCCAGGCCAATGTCCGAGCGCTCGTCCAGCAGCACGCGGAACACGTCTTCGGCCGTCATGTGGCGCTGGGCACCCTTCTGGAAGATTTCCAGGATTTTCAGACGCGGCAAAGTGGCTTTGAGGCCCGTGCTTTTGAGTTCATCAATATTTTTCATGTCGGTATCTCTTGGTGGACTACGGGCACATGGAAGGCTGGAATCACTTGTTTGAAGAAGCTTTACACGCGGATAAAGGGAATCTCCAAGTGCCTCCGGGGCCTGCCGCTACAATGAACCCGATCATATCCCTATGCCATTACCCATGCATGTTCAAGCCCGTAGCCGCTCAGGTCTGGTCCTGACGTTGGCAATCGCAGCGGCACTGGCCGGCTGCAACAGTATCGATGGCGCCGCGCACCGTGTCGCCAATGCCGTCACTCCCTACAAAGTCGATGTCGTGCAGGGCAACTTCGTGTCCAAGGAGCAGGTCGAGGCCTTGCAGCCCGGCATGAGCCGTCAGCAGATTCGCGACATCCTGGGCACCCCCCTGGTGACCAGCGTGTTCCACGGCGATCGCTGGGAATACGTGTTCACCATCAATCGCCCCGGCGTGGAGTCGCAGATCCGCAAGCTCACCGTCTTCTTCAATGGCGATGCCTTTGCGCGCGCCGAAGGTGACGAGATGCCTTCCGAGTCCGAGTTCGTGGCCAGCCTCAAAGGCATGAAGGGCACACCCAAGGTTCCGCAGCTGGAAGCCAGCGAAGCCCAACTGGCCAAATACCCCGCACGCAATAACGCCGAAGCCGAGCAGGCTGCTGCCAATCTGCCGCCCGCCGCCACCAGCTATCCATCACTGGAATCGCGTTAAGCATCACAACAGGTTGTTCCCCGCTTGCAGAAAGCGGTGGATGCTCTCTTTTTATGACGGCGTGGATGCGATCCTGCCGTCTTTCATTTGATCGAGTGATAGCGCCATGACCGCATCCACCACCCTTTCCTCCACCCCTCAGCGCGTTGCTGTGGCGGGTGCCTCCGGCCGCATGGGCCATATGCTGATCGAAGCGATTCTGAACAGCAGCGACTGCGTGCTGGCTGCGGCACTGGACCGCGCCGACAGCCCTTGCATCGGCACCGATCCTTCTGCATTCCTGGGTAAGCCCAGCGGGCTGAAGATCGAAAGCGATGTGCGCGCAGCCCTGTCGAAGGCAGACTGCCTGATTGACTTCACGCGCCCCGAAGGCACGATGGAGCACCTGGCCGTGGCGGCCGATCTGGGTGTGGGCGTGGTCATCGGCACCACGGGCTTCTCGGATGAGCAAAAGGCGCAGATCGCCGAGTTTGCCCAAAGAACTTCCATCGTTTTCTCCCCCAATATGAGCGTGGGTGTGAACGTGACCTTCAAGCTGCTGGAAATGGCGGCCAAGGCCTTGCAGCAAGGCGGCTATGACATCGAAATCGTCGAAGCCCACCACAAGCACAAGGTCGACGCACCCTCGGGCACGGCCCTGAAGATGGGCGAGGTGATTGCCCAAGCCCAGGGCACCAAGCTGGCCGACCGAGCCGTGTATGAACGCTTTGGCTACACCGGCGAGCGCAAGGCAGACACCATTGGCTTTGCCACCGTGCGCGGCGGCGATATCGTTGGCGACCACACCGTACTGTTTGCAGGTACGGGCGAGCGCATCGAGATCTCGCACAAGTCCAGCAGCCGTGCAGGCTATGCCAACGGCAGTCTGCGCGCCGTGGGCTATCTGGCCGACAAGAAGACTGGCCAGTACGATATGTACGATGTGCTGAAGCTGCGCTGACCGCGCATTTGCAAAAGGGGCCGTGACGGCCCCTTGCTGTTTCTGGGAGCGAGGTGAGATATGTCTGCAGGAATGTGGCATTGGCTGGCAGAGGGCGATGCGGTCACATGGGCCACGGCGGCCTTGATGCTGCTGATGTCAGTGCTCAGCTGGGTGGTCATCCTCTACAAGCTCTGGTTTATGGCCGTAGCGCGCCGCAGCGTGCCGCAGGCCGTGGCTGCGTTCTGGCAGATGCCCGATCTGGTCCAGGCTGCGGCGCAGGTCAAGGCGCTGGATAGACAGGGGCTGGTGCAGGCCATGGCCGATGCCGTGGAGCAGGGCGCAATGGCTGCGCAAGGCTCTCTGGCACAAAGCGCGGCGCAGGGGCAGCGGCTTTTGCGCAGCCTGCGTGAGGCTCTGGGCCAGGCATCCGTCCAGCTGCAGTGGGGTCAGACCTTGCTCGCCACCATTGGTGCAACGGCACCGTTTGTGGGTCTGTTGGGTACGGTCTGGGGCATTCACCATGCGCTGGGAACGCTGGCGGGCAGCGGGCAGGTCGATATCGCTCAGCTTGCTGGGCCTGTGGGTGAAGCCCTGGTCATGACGGCCGCCGGTCTGGCCGTCGCTTTGCCTGCTGTGCTGGCTTATAACCTGCTGGGGCGTTCGGCCAGCCAGCTGGAGACTGTGCTGGAGGGGTTTGCCCATGATCTGCATGCCCAGTTCGGAGTGGATGCTTCATAAAGGATGACGTCATGGCATTCGGTCGCATGAGCCGCCGTGAGGGGGCACAAACTCCGATCAGCACCATCAATGTCACGCCGCTGGTGGATGTGATGCTGGTGCTGGTGGTGATCTTCATTCTGGCTGCTCCCATGCTGGCAGCCACCTTGCGAGTGCAACTGCCCAAGGCGCAGGCCGCACTACAGCAGGCTGCTGAGAGCAAGAGCGATGCCTTGATGGTTGAGGTCAGCCCTGCCGGCGAAATCTGGATTCAGGGTGCCGTGACGGACGATGCGGCAGTGCAGCAGCAACTGGAAGAGCTGGGGCGGCGCAATCCTCAGGCCGAGGTGCAGCTGCGCGCCGACACCAGCGTTCCCTACGGTCGCGTGGTACAGGTCATGGGCTGGGCCCACGCAGCAGGCCTGACGCGCATCGGCTTTGTGGCCGAGCCTGAATCGAAGGCTGGCATTAACTGACGGGCCGAGGCGTAAGAACGCTTACTTTTTGCAAATCACCGGGCAGCATTTTTTGCTTTGGCTCAAGGGCAAAGCTCGTAGAGACTACCCTTGTTGCTATCTCTTTCAAATCAGGGCGAAGCTGCCTCCACAATGGTCAAAGCCCCTGTCCTTTGCTGGCGTAACAAGCCCCGATGGGCAGAACAAGGTTCTGGCGTTACGATGTTTTCGCCTGCCTTTATGGCACCCCTACAGATTTCGCCGCAGTGGTTGCGGCATTTGGTGACTAGGAGGATTTGCATGCAAGTACAGGTTCATGCCGACGATTCCATCCAGGGTGGAGAGTCTCTGGCTCAATGGGCGCAGGAGGAGATCAATGCCAAGCTGGCCCGCCTGAAGGAGTATGTGGTGCGTGTGGAGGTCTTCCTCACGGGCGTTGATGCCCTCAAGACCACGGGCGGCCCAGGCAAACGCTGTGTGCTCGAGACCCGGGCCACAGGTCGCCCCCCCATTGCAGTGAATGCGGAAGCCGAAAAGGTCAAGGATGCCTTCAGCGCCGCGATCGAAAAGCTCAAGCGCGCGGTGGAGACCGATCTTGGCAAGCTCAAGGACAAAAATCTGCGTGAAAGCGTACGCGGCGTGGATGATCCCAGTGACGAGAATGCCGCAGTGGCTTGAGTATGAGGTGTTTTTGGCTTCCTGCCCTTTGAATACAGGCGTAGCAAGCTATTAAAACGATATCGACCAAAAAGGGCATGTTCATGGCGAACATGCCCTTTTGCATTGTCGATAAAGAGTGTGCCTATGCGGCGGTCAATGCGCCGGCCTGGGTCAGCTTGTCGGCGACCAGCAGCTTGTTCATTTCGGCCCGGCTCATGATGCCCAGTTCTTCCGCCACTACGGCAATCTGCTTGCCGTTGGCAATGGCGGTCTTGGCAATCTTGGCGGCCTTTTCGTAGCCGATCAGAGGGTTCAGCGCCGTCACCAGCGTCACTGACTCGGCAATGCGGGAATCCAGCAGCGCTTCATTGGCCACAATGCCTTCCACGCAGTTGACTTGCAGCGTCTTGCAGGCGCTGCTCAGGTGGCTGAGGCTCTTGTGCAGAGCCCAGGCCATCAGCGGCTCGAAGGCGTTGAGCTGCAACTGGCCGGCTTCCACGGCCATGGTGATGGCGGCATCGTTGCCTATCACCTCGAAGCAGACCTGGTTCATCACCTCGGGGATCACGGGGTTCACCTTGCCGGGCATGATGGACGAGCCGGCCTGGCGTGCCGGCAGCTTGATGTCTGCCACACCTGCTTGAGGGCCCGAGGAGAGCAAGCGCAGGTCATTGCTGATCTTGGATAGCTTGACTGCAACACGCTTCAAGATACCGGAAATGTCGGCAAAGGCGCCGGTGTCGCCGGTGGCGGCGATCAGGTCTGCCGCCCTGACCACGGGTACGCCCGAGATTTCCGCCAGTGCCTTGACCACGGCATCGGTGTAGCCCACGGGGGCATTGATGCCGGTGCCGATGGCCGTGCCACCCATGTTCACTTCGGTCATCAGATAGGCGGACTCGCGCAGACGCTTTTCATCGTCGGCGATCATGGCTGCAAAAGCCGAAAACTCCTGTCCCAGAGTCATGGGTACGGCGTCTTGTAATTGTGTGCGGCCGATTTTCAGGATATGGGCGAATTCGCCGGCCTTGGCTTCGAAAGCAGAGCGCAGCTCGGCCAGGGCGATCAACAGCTTCTGAATGCCAGCGTAGGTGGCGAGCTTGACGGCCGTGGGGTAGGAGTCGTTGGTGGACTGCGACGCATTGACATGATCGTTGGGATGGATCACGTCATAAGTGCCTTTGGGCAATCCCAGGTGCTCGAGTGCACGGTTGGCGATCACCTCATTGGCGTTCATATTCGTGGAGGTGCCAGCGCCGCCCTGGATCACATCGACCACAAACTGCTCGTGCAGCTGGCCGGAAATCAGATCATCACAGGCTTGGGAGATGGCGGTGGCTTGTTTGAGATTGATGGCGCCAAACTGCAGATTGGCCTGGGCCGCTGCCTTTTTGACAAAGGCAAACGCGCGGATCAGCTCGGGCATGTGCGCGACCGAGTGACCGGTGATGGGGAAGTTTTCCACTGCGCGTGCGGAATGAACGCCCCAGTAGGCGTCGGGAGGGATGGTTTTGATGCCAATGAAGTCATGTTCTTGACGCATTGATCGGCTTTCTTTGCAAAGTTGAGTTGGGCAGGACGTGGCAACGCCCCGGACGAAAAGCGGCGGTCGCATTCTCGTGGCCAGGGCGTTGGCTCGATTATGAAAGCTTGGCATGCATGAGTCCAAACGTTTCATGCATAACGTCCGGGTCGCCTTCTCTTGAGGAGAGTGCATTGCCGCTAAAAGCGTTCAAAAGCTATCAAAACTTGCAAAGATGCTTTTATTTTTCTTTTTGGAAAATTCAATTCGCACCAAATTGGTGCGAATTGAATAAGCGCTGGCAGGATTATCTGGAGGCTCGCAGGCTGACGCCAGCCAGTGAGGGAGAGTGCAGAGACTTCAGGGGCGAGGCCACGGGCTTGCCGAAACGGCGTGGCTGGCCGTTGACGAGTTCCGCATCAGTGGCTGCCTCTGCCTCCCATTGCTGCTGGGCCTGTTGCATCTCTTCGGTGGTGCGGGCCACAAAGTTCCACCACAGCAAGATGGCTTCATCCATGGGTTCGCCCCCGATGATGATGAGGCGGCTGCCGGGCGTGCATTCCAGCTGCACTTCCCGCGTGCCCACAGGCAGATAAATCAGCTCCTGTGAGGGCAGAACCTGGCCTTCGACCTTCACCTCGCCTGACAGGCTCATCACCGCATGCTCGAAGTCGGCGCGCAGCGGCATGGTGGCGCACGCTTGGCCGGCTGTGCCGCAGGCCAGAAGGTCCACGCCCATCAGCGGGGAGTGGACTTCTGCGGGGGCCGCCAGACCGAGGGCTTCACCGGCCAGCACGGTCACGGCAAAGTCGCCGATCTCGGTCCTGGGCAGGTCGGGATAATGCTGGAAGCGGGGTGCAGTATGGCGATGGCTGTCGGGCAAGGCAATCCACAACTGGGCTGCATGCACGCCCAGTGTCTGGGCTTCTTCGGAATGGGCAATGCCGCGGCCGGCCGTCATCAGATTGACCTGGCCGGGGCGGATGATCTGCTCGCTGCCCAGGCTGTCGCGGTGCAGTACCTCGCCCTCGATCATCCAGGTGAAAGTCTGCAGGCCGATATGAGGATGGGGCCCGACCTGCATGCCGGGTGGAGGGGGGACGGCCGGGCCGGCGTGGTCGAGGAAGCACCAGGCCCCTACTTTGCGCAGCGCGGCCTGAGGAATGGCACGGTGGATGGGGATGCCGCCAACATCGGCTATACGGGTGGGTAGACGTTGTAAGTTCTTTGATTCACTCATGACAAATCCTGACGGCGAAGAGATTCGAGTGTCAGGGATATGCGGTATTCGCGCAATCAGACGGCAGAATGCAGCAACGCCTTGCACGCAGTTACATCACTGTGAGGATTCAGCCAATAGGCTGACAAGGACTCCGCCAGGAGTCGGCTAAGTTAAGGCGTAGGCCGCTAGCAGTGGCTTTCACGTTGCGCAATTCGTGCGCAGCGACCTAACAACTGCAGGAGGAATAAACATGAACGAACACAGCACTCAAGGCAACCAGATCTCGGCAGTCGAGATCCAGCTGTATCCCGAGCACTTTGCCGCTCGCGTCACTGGCAAGGTGGAGCATCGTGTCGGAGATGGTCCGTCCGAGCAGATTCCCATGGGCATAGAGATGAAGGTCGATACCGCCATCGCCAGCTATGTGCTGTCCTGGGTCGACCCCGAGGACCAGCAGCCCGAGACCGCATCGCTGGCCAAACGTGAGTTCGAACACTATGTGGAAGTCGGTGCGCTGGAGGTGACGGTGTAATCAAGTTACACACCACAGCGACCAAAGCCCTGCAGGTGACTGCAGGGCTTTTTTTATCGCCGGGCAGTCCCCCGGGATGAAAAGCGTCCCTCCCGGAGGGGGCGAGCACCATGCAGTGTCCGGCGTGAGGTGCCTTTTTTCATGCCTGTGCGGCTTCGGTCAAGGCGGTAGGGATCGAAACCTTGCCTTCCAGCAGTTTGTGCACGGGGCAGGCATTGGCAATCTGCAGCAGGCGCTGGCGCTGCTCGTCGTCCAGCTCGCCATGCAAGGTGATGCTGCGCGTGATCTGGTTGGCATCTGCGGGCTTGCCATCGGGGTTGAGTTGCAGATCCACATCGACATGGCTTAGCGGCCACTGCTTGCGACCCGCGTACATGTGCAGGGTAATGGCCGTGCAGGCTCCCAGGGCCGAGAGCATGAGCTGCATGGGGTTGGGCGCGGTGTCGGCGCCGCCATCATTCACGGGTTCATCGGCATGCCAGACATGGCCTTGGGCATCGGTCAGAGTGATGCGATACGGGGTGGGGCTGCTTTGTGCGTGTGCGCTGTGAATCATTCGCTGCTTCTCCATAAAACCTGGGCCACTTTAAGCGCTGCCTGCAATCCTTGCAGTCATATCCGTTATCAGGTCAAGGCTGCTTGGCCAGCAAGCATGACTGCAAAAGCATTTACGGGGTTTTTGGCAAGCGAAAAAAGCAATATGCCGGCTGTTTATCGGTATTTGGATTCAGGGCGAATTTCTACCGCAGAATTCCGCAATGACCCGATTTCAAAGAAAAATCGGGCAATAACAGAGCGGATTAGGTCACTGCAAGCGGGCTTGCAGATGATTCATCAAACCGAGAGTGGGAGAGCAGGCATTGAATTCGATACGTGGTGTTCACCAAAAAGGTGATTCTTCCGACTGGAAAATCCCTCCGTTCTGGCAAAAGCTCAATAGCTTTTTTCTGTTTCCTCTGCAGACCGAGCCTTTGCTCTATGCATTGCTGTTGTCGGCATGCAGTTATGGCTTGATGTTCGGGTGGATTGGAGTCTTGTTTGTGGGTCTGGGCTTGATGCTGGCAGTCAGCCGTTATGCATTCAAGGTTTCGGCGCTGGCATCTCGTGGAATTACCCATAGCTCCGATTTCCGATCCAGTCAGGTCGATGAGGACTGGAAATGGCTGCCCTGGAAATTCTTCGGGGTACTCGTCGTTTTCGGGATATTCGTGGGCTTTATGGCGACCCGCAGCCTGAGCTTGGGCGTGGTTGCCAATCTTCTGGTGGCCTTCCTGATTCCTGCCACCTGGATGGTGCTGATCAATACCAATAGCCTGAGCTCGGCCGTTAATCCGTTCGAGCTGCTGGCGACGATTTTCGGTATCGGCAAGTCCTATCTGCTGCTGTGCTTTTTCCTGTTTCTGCTGCAGCAGGGCTCGCCCATGGTCCTGGCGATGCTGCTCAAGGTTGCGGCACCCGGATTGGTGCTGCCCCTGGTGAGCTTTGTGATGATTTATTTCAGCTGGGTGATGGCGGCCATGATCGGCTATGTCATGTACCAGCACCATGCGGCACTGGATATCGACCCCGTGCAAGCGCCCGAGGGGCCTGCGACCGTGCAGATCGACCCTGCGGCCCTGGAGGCCAGGCGTCGCGATGCGCTGGTGGCCAGGCTGGTGCAGGACAACAAGATGGACGAGGCCGTGAATCAGGCGCGCGAATGGCAGCGGGAGGACTATGAGAGCCTGCCCGATTGCCGCCGTTACTTCCGGGTGCTCAAGCTGACCGAACGCGCGGAGGCCCTGGTGGAGCTGGGCCAGCGCTTCATTCCCATGCTGCTCGCCCAGCAGCGCGCCAGCGAGGCCCTGGAGGCCTGGGTGAGCTGCGTCAAGCGCAAGCCGGACTTCAAGCTCGATTCGGCCCAGCTCAGTTACGAGTTGGCACAGCAGGCCTGGAAGGCCGGCAAGCCCAGGTATGTTTTGATCCTGGCCAAGGATTTTGAGAAGCGCTTCGCCGGCAGCAGTCTGATTCCGTTCATGCTGGAGTTGATGGTGCGCGCCTACAAGCAGGGCGTGGAGCAGCCCATGCAGGGGGTGGCCGTTTACATGCGCATGAAGCAGCTCTTTCCCGAGCACGAGAGCACCAAGGAGGCGCAGTGGGTGCTGCGTGAGGAGCTGCAGGAGCTTGAGGCCAAGATCTGAGCGTGACTCGACGCTGGCTAGTGCTGTTGTGCCAGCCAGCGCGTGAGAGCTTCCTCAGGAGCCGATTGCTGCAGCAGGGGCAGCCAGGCTTTGGCCTCCTGCACACGTCCGGCCTGGGCCAGGCCGTTGACCAGCAGCAGCAAGCTTGCCGGCCATTGGGGGTGATCTGCCAGCTTGTGCAGGCTGCGGCATAGTTTTTCGGCCTCGGGCAGGGCTCCCAGGTGCACGAAGCTGCGCACCAGTCCATGCATGGTGTCGGCGCTTATGCGCGTTGCGGGCTGTGCGCGCTGCCGATAGCTGCGATAGCTGGCCAGTTGCAGCTGGCGTTCGGCGTCCGTGGTGGCCGGCAGCTTGAAGATACGTCGCGCCGCAGCATGAAAGTCCTCGCTGGCGGGCTGATGGCGAGAGCTTTCAAACCAGGCCCGCAGAATGGCCAGATCCGAGGGGGCCAGACGTGCCGCTTCGCGCCAGGCCGGAGCAGCGCGGTCAAATGCCAGCGCATCGGTATGGCGCTGGGCACGGGCCACGGCCTCGGCCAGCGGCCGGGCGGCGGCCAGTGCCTGCTCTTCTTCGTTGACCGGCGCGGCGACGGTCTGCAGACGCATATAGCCCCACATCAGCAGGGCGCCCGTCAGCAGACCGCCAAAGTGCGCCATATAGGCCACCTGCTTGCCACCCAGAAGATGCTGCAGCAGCTCCACACCCATCCAGACCGGCAGCATGATCAGGGCCGGCCAGCTTGCGTAGTTGAAGTAGAACAGCAGCATGTAGAAGAAGCGGATGCGCCGCATGCGGTACATCACCGCATACATGGCCATGAGGGCCGAAATCGCACCCGATGCCCCTAGGCCGTAACCGCCCATGCCGGCGTAGAACATCAGTGCGAACAGCGAGGCGCCGATGCCGCCGATCACATAGAAGGCCAGATAGGTGAAGGCCCCCAAAGCCAGCTCCAGGGTGAAGCCGAACAGGAACAGAAACACCATATTGCCCAGCAGATGACTGGTGCTGCCATGCAGGAAGGTGGAGGTGAAGGCCTGCAGGGGCTGCCAGCCGGCGCCGTTCTCATAGCTCATGGACCAGCGCTCGGTAAAGCTGCCGCGCGGCTCATGGGGCGCAAAGGCGGCACGCGCAGCTTGCCAGTGCGCATGGCGTGGGTGGCTGGCGGTGATGACCTGGCCGTCCAGCAGGCGCTGGCGGAATTTCTTTTCCTGCCACAGCAGCGCATAGAGCTGGGCATAGGCCTTGTGCTGATAGAGCTTTCGTACTGCCTGCAGCGTGTGCCGGTCAAAACGCTTGCTGCCCTGGGCGGATTGCTCCTCAAGATAGGCCAGGAACGGTGGCAGCTCCAGCGTTGGCAAGGCGGTCTGGGCATATTGCCGGGCCGCTTTTTCCACGGCATGTTCCTCGGGGGCCTGCCAGCCCCAGAAGATCACGCAGTTGATGATGATGAGCAGCACCGTCATCCAGGGCGGTGAGCGCCAGGAAGGCTTGTTCTCAAGAGGAATCGCAATAAACATGGCGGCCTAGTCTGAGGAAGTGGCATCGCTTCGTGCCCTTGGGTGTTGGTGGCGGCTGCGCGTTACAAATGTATCCGAGACATGCTCCGGCCGATTCCGGTCTTGCGGGGCGAAAAAAAGCCAGCATGGCGTCCCATGCTGGCTTTTTGATAGCTTTCAGCGCTTATCTGATAAGCGATTGAGCCTGTTTTGGCATGTAATCGTGAAGATTACTTGGCCACCACGCGCACCATTTCCAGGCACTTGTTCGAATAGCCCCACTCGTTGTCGTACCAGGACACGACCTTCACAAAGGTCTTGTCCAGGGCGATACCGGCTTCGGCGTCGAACACGGAGGTGCAGGTCTCGCCGCGGAAGTCGGTGGCGACGACCTTGTCTTCGGTGTAACCCAGCACGCCCTTCAGGGCGCCTTGGGACTGGGCCTTCATTTCGGCGCAGATTTCTTCGTAGGTGGCTTCGCTGTTCAGCTCCACGGTCAGGTCGACCACGGACACGTCAGACGTAGGCACGCGGAAGGACATGCCGGTCAGCTTCTTGTTCAGCTCGGGGATCACCACGCCCACGGCCTTGGCAGCGCCAGTGCTGGAGGGGATGATGTTTTCCAGAATGCCACGGCCGCCGCGCCAGTCCTTGTTGGAAGGGCCATCCACGGTCTTTTGCGTGGCAGTCGCTGCGTGCACGGTGGTCATCAGGCCGCGCTTGATGCCCCACTTGTCGTTGAGCACCTTGGCCACGGGAGCCAGGCAGTTGGTGGTGCACGAAGCGTTGGAGATGATGGCTTCGCCCTTGTAGGTGCCGTGGTTCACGCCGAACACGAACATGGGGGTGTCGTCCTTGGAAGGAGCGGACAGGATGACCTTCTTGGCACCGGCGTCGATGTGCTTCTGGGCAGTTTCCTTGGTCAGGAACAGGCCGGTGGACTCGATCACGATGTCGGCGCCGACTTCGTTCCACTTCAGGTTGGCGGGATCGCGCTCTTGGGTCAGGCGGATCTTCTTGCCGTTGACGACCAGGGTGTTGCCTTCGACAGAAACTTCACCGTCGAAACGACCGTGCACGCTGTCGTACTTCAGCATGTAGGCCAGGTAGTCAGGCTCCAGCAGGTCGTTGATGCCGACGATTTCGATGTCGGAGAAGTTTTGCACTGCGGAGCGCAGCACGTTGCGGCCAATGCGGCCGAAGCCGTTGATACCAACCTTGATCGTCATAGTTGCCTCGTAGATAGTGAGTAATGAAAAACCGGAGCGGATTGTGCCCGGACTCGGCACCCTGGGGCCTGGTCCGGATGGCTGAGGACTGCGGGTGAGCAAACTTCAGCCGGAAAAAAGGGGCACGAGGCCCCTTTTGCGCTTACTTGGCAGCGTTCTGCAGGGCCACTTGCACGGTGTCGGCCACATTCTCTGCGGTGAAGCCGAAGTGCTTGAACAGAACGCCTGCGGGAGCGGATTCGCCGTAGGTGTCGATGCCGACCACGGCGGCGCAGCCGTACTTCCACCAGAAGTCGGTCACGCCCATTTCCACGGCGATGCGGGGCAGGCCGGCGGGCAGCACGGCTTTCTTGTACTTCACATCCTGCTTGTCGAAGGTCGTTGTGCTGGGCATGGAGACCACGCGCACGGCGATCTTGCGTTCGGCCAGCTGCTTCTGGGCAGCCAGAGCCAGCTGCACTTCGGAGCCGGTGGCGATGATCACGGCCTGGGCCTTCTTGCCCTTCAGGCCCACATCCTTGGGCTCGGAGAGCACATAGGCGCCGCAGGCGATGTCGTCCAGAGCGTCTTCGCTCTTGGGCGAGTAAGCCAGGTTCTGGCGGCTCAGCAGCATGGCTGTGGGCTTGTTCTTCTGGCTCAGGGCCACGGCCCAGGCCACTGCGGTCTCGGTGGTGTCGGCAGGGCGCCACACGTCCAGACCGGGGATCAGGCGCAGGGAGGCTGCGTGCTCGATGGACTGGTGGGTGGGGCCGTCTTCGCCCAGGCCGATGGAGTCGTGCGTGAAGACGTGGATCACGCGCTGCTTCATCAGGGCCGCCATGCGGATGGCGTTGCGGCTGTAGTCGGAGAAGGTCAGGAAGGTGCCGCCGTAGGGGATGAAGCCGCCGTGCAGCGCCACACCGTTCATGATGGCTGCCATGCCGAACTCGCGCACACCGTAGTTGATGTGGCGGCCGATCTGGCCTTCTTCGGTCTTGACCACGGCACCCTTGTCGTCCACGCGGAAAGAGGGAGTGGACTTGGTGTTGGTCAGGTTGGAGCCGGTCAGGTCGGCAGAGCCGCCCAGCAGCTCGGGCAGAGCGGCTGTCAGGCCTTCCAGAGCCAGCTGGCTGGCCTTGCGGCTAGCCACGGTGGCGCCGGCGTCATGGGCGTCGGAGGCGATCTTGGCGGCGATTTCACCGAAGTTGGCGGGCAGATCGCCAGCCATGCGGCGGGTGAACTCGGCGGCCTGCTCGGGGAAGGCGGCCGTGTAGGCGGCGAACTTTTCGTTCCAGGCGGCTTCTGCCTTGGTGCCCAGATCCTTGGCGTTCCAGTCGGTGTAGACGTCGGCAGGGATCTCGAAGGGGCCGTAAGTCCAGCCCAGAGCCGCGCGGGTCAGCGCGATTTCTTCGGCACCCAGAGGTTCGCCGTGGGCCTTGGCCGTGTCCTGACGGTTGGGCGAGCCCTTGCCGATATGGGTCTTGCAGCAGATCAGCGTGGGCTTGTCGGCGCTCTTCTTGGCGGCAGCGATGGCCTTGTCCAGGGCGTCCACATTGTGGCCGTCCACGGCGCGGATCACGTTCCAGCCGTAGGCTTCAAAACGCTCGGGCGTGTTGTCGATGAACCAGGGGGTCACCTTGCCGTCGATGGAGATGCCGTTGTCGTCGTACAGGGCGATCAGCTTGTTCAGCTTCCAGGCACCGGCCAGGGCCGCAGCTTCATGCGAGATGCCTTCCATCAGGCAGCCATCGCCCAGGAACACATAGGTGTGGTGGTCGACGATCTCGTGCTTGTCCTTGTTGAACTCGGCAGCCAGCAGCTTTTCAGCCAGTGCAAAGCCCACGGCATTGGTGATGCCCTGGCCCAGAGGGCCGGTGGTGGTTTCCACGCCGACAGTGATGCCCACTTCGGGGTGACCGGCAGTCTTGCTGTGCAGCTGACGGAAGTTCTTCAGCTCTTCGATGGGCAGGTTGTAGCCGCTCAGGTGCAGCAGCGCATAGATCAGCATGGAGCCGTGACCGTTCGACAGAATGAAGCGGTCGCGATTGGCCCAGTGAGGGTTCACGGGGTTGTGCTGGAGGTGGCGGCTCCACAGCGCTACGGCCATGTCGGCCATGCCCATGGGGGCACCGGGGTGGCCGGAATTGGCTTGTTGAACGGCATCCATTGCGAGTGCACGGATTGCATTCGCCATATTTTGAGTGTTGGCCATCAGGGCGCTCCGAAAAGGAGGGGTAATTCTGCTAAGCCCATCATTTTAATGGAGGCCCAATTTTCGCAGGCGGGATGCGGGTCAATGCTCTACAGTACAACCCCAGAAACAGGTGTCTTGCGCACCCCAAACCGTGTTGAAACGCTGATTGCAATGACTGTAGAAAACGCTGCGTCCCTCTTGGTGCAACCCCCTGCAATGCTGCTGGCCGCAGGCCGGGGCGAGCGCATGAGGCCGCTGACCGATGTCACGCCCAAGCCGCTGCTCAAGGTGCAGGGCGTGCCGCTGTTGCAGCTGCACATGCAGGCGCTGCTTGCTGCCGGCGTGCCGCGGGCCGTCATCAATACCGGCTGGCTGGGGGCGCAGATTCCCGCGTATTTCGGCGATGAATTTGTGTCGCAGCCCGATGGGCGCGCGAGCGCGAAGCTATTGCTCTGCTATTCGGCGGAGCCCGAGAAAGCCTTTGAAACCGCTGGCGGCATCAGTCGCGCCCTGCCGCAGCTGGACCGGGTTTTCTGGCTGGCCGCAGGCGATGTCTATGCCCCGGATTTCAGCTTTGCGGCGAAGGCTGCCCAAGCGTTTGCGCAAAGCGATGAACTGGCCCACCTGTGGCTGGTGCCCAATCCTGCCCACAATCCGCGCGGCGACTTCGGCCTGAGCGAGGACGGCAAGGCGCTGGACCTGCCTGCCGACGATGCGCGAGCACGCTATACCTACAGCACGATTGCGCTGCTGAAAGCCGAGTTGTTTGCGAAGCCCTGGCTCGATGTGGAGCCGGGCAACCCCGAAGGCCTGCGCGAGCCGCTGGCACCGCTGCTGCGCCGCGCCATGCAGGCAGGCCGGGTGGGAGCCTCGCTCTACACCGGTCGCTGGGTCGATGTGGGCACGCCCGAGCGACTGGCCCAGCTCAATAAGGGTTGAGGCATGAGCGCACGCAGCATCGCCTGGCCAGGCTCGCACATCGTCCACGCCTGCACTACGCAGGCTGGCTGGGGCCAGTTGCTGCTGCTGACCCGGGACGGTGGCTTGCATGCGCTGAAGCTACCAAACGGCCGAAGCCAGCAACTGGCGCTGCTGGATTTGCCTGAGCCGACACCGCCTACGCCGCACTGGCCGCACGGCTTCAAAGTGCATTGCGCGCTCAGTGGCGACTACGCGGCGATTGCCGATGATGGCGGTACATGGGGCGTGCTGGTGAACTTGCGTACCGGCGAGCGCATCGCGCAGCTTTTTGGAGGCGACTACCACCCCCAAACCGTGCCTTTTTCCATCGCCTTTATCCAGCACCAGGGCCGCGATGTGCTGATTCACCGCACGCAGTGGAACCGGCTCGATGCCATGGATTGCGCGACGGGCGAGAACCTGACCGAACGCGACGGGCTGGCGTTCGAGCAGCCGCACTATCTGGACTATTTTCATGGTCGTCTTCTGCCTAGCCCTTCGCAGCAATGGTTGCTGGACGACGGCTGGGTCTGGGCGCCCGTGGGCATTCCCTCCGTGTGGTCGCTGCCCGCCTGGCTGGATGGCAACCGCTGGGAGTCCGAAGACGGCCCCTCGCGCAAGCTGCTGGCCCAGGGCGAGGGCTGGGAGCAGCCCTGTGTGTGGCTGGATGACTCGCGCGTCGCCATCTGGAACGTTGGCAACTGGGATGACGATGGTTTTGGCGACTGCCAGCATGCGCCTGGCGTGGTGATCTTCGATATCCATGCGCCTGTGGCCGAGGAAGGCCATGCGGGCCAGGTCTGGCCCATGCCCGGCTTGCCGCGCGCCCTGCATCTGCACTGCGTGAATGGCCAGTTGCTGGTGGTGGGTGAAGGGCAGAGCTGGCTGTGGGATGTGCCAACCCGCGAGCTGCTTTGCCATTGGCCGGATTTCGCGCCCCAAGGCTGGCATGCGCAGCGTGGCGAGCTGATCGAGTGGTCGGCGCAGCAGATCAAAATACTGACTCTATAAACTGCCTTGGAACACATGCCAGGAAGTGCTCCAAGCTAAGAGTTCAGGAGCTTCTCTGTGGATGCGCGGATGCTTGCCATGACCGGTCGCTGGGTCGATGTGGGCACGCCCGAGCGACTGGCCCAGCTCAATGAGCCCCTGGGCCAGGCCGGGTTCTCAGATCTGTCTCATGGGCAGCACGGTTTGGGAGGGCATGGCCGTGGCTTCGGTGGGTGCAAGGGCGCTGCCCGCCAAAGCCGGTGCTGTCTGCGCTAGTGCGCTGCTGTCCGGCGTCGAGAGCATGCCGGCCAGGCTGTGAGCCATGCCAGTGATGCCTTCGTTGGACAGGCCTGCGTCCTTCATTACTGCATCCACGATCGGTTTTGCGATCTGGTATTGCAGCGCCGAGTTCATGACCTGCTCAGGAAACGTGCCCTGAGACGCGCTGGCATGGGATTGGCCGGAGCCTCCGGTGCCGGGCATGCCGCCCACCTGCACGATGCGGATGGAATCGATCTTCTCCATCGGGCGTACGGCCTCGGCGAGGATCTGGGGCAACTGATGCAGCAGCTGGGTTCGCACTTGCAGATCGACCTGGGCTGCCGACAAGGTGTTGAGGGCCTCGTTGATCGCACGTTTGCCTTCCGCTTCGGCCAAAGCGGCAGCTTGGCGTGCCCGGGCTTCGATGGTCAGAGCCTCGGCACGGTCCATGGCCGCCTCTTTTTCGGCGGCTGCTGAAACCTTGACGGAAATTGCGTTCTGTTCGGCCTCTTTGGAGGCCTCGATCAGCTGAATGTCTTTTTCGCGTTCGGCGACGGCCACCTGGCGGGCAGTGTTGACGGCTTCCTCGGCCTTGACCGCGTCGGCTCGGGCCAGATTGGCTGCGGCATCGGCATCGGATTGTTCGCGTGATTTGGTCGAGATGGCAATTTGCGTGTCCTGGCGTGCGATCTCGACTTGCTTGCGCTGCTCGGCACGTTTGGTTTCTGTGTGACGTTCCAGCTCGATTTCACGGGTCTGGATGACCAGGTTTTTCTCGATTTCGGCAGCCCGGATTTCGCGTTCAGCCTCGATGCGCTGCTGACTGACCTGGCGCTCTGCCTCGATGCGTTGCTGGCTGACCAGTCGTTCGGCATCGATCTTGGCGCCTTCGGCATCGCGATTGCGTTCGGCTTGCTGCGTGGCGATCAGGGCCGACTGTTCTGCTCGCGTGTTTTCGATCTCGCGCTGTTGGGAAAGCGTGGCAAATTCCTGATCTTTCTCGATCGTGAGCTTCTGGCGCGTGGCATCAAGATTCTTGGTGCGCACCTGCACTTCTGTGTCCTGCTCGACGTCGTTGCGCTGTTTGCGGCGCGCCTCGGTTTGCTCCGTCAGGCGTGTCAGACCTTCTGCGTCGAAAGCGTTGTTGGGGTTGAAGAACTGCTTGTCGGTTTGATCCAGGCTTGTCAGGGATACCGATTCCAGTTCCAGGCCGTTCTTCTCCAGGTCTTCGGCCACTGCGTTCTGCACAGCTTGCACGAAGTCCCTGCGCATGTCCTGCAGTTCCTGAATGGTCATGGTGGCGGCAGTAGCGCGAAGCGAGTCGACAAATTTGTCTTCGACCAGGGCCTTGAGCTCGTCGGGGCTCATGGTGCGTGTGCCCAGCGTTTGCGCTGCAATGCTCACCGCCTCTTCGGTCTGCTTGACGCGTACAAAGAAAGCCGCGGTCACGTCCACACGCATGCGGTCCTTGGTGATCAGACTTTCCCGCTCACGACGCTGTACTTCGAGCTTGAGCGTGTTCATGTTGACCAGCACGCGCTCATGGAATACGGGCAGCACGATGGCGCCGCCATCCATGATGACTTTCTGCCCGCCCAGGCCTGTGCGCACAAAGGCAATTTCTTTGGTCGAACGCTTGTACAGCCGAGAGAAGATGATGCCGATGGCCAGCAGCGCCACTAAGACAACGGCAGTCAGGATGCCCAGGTCTATCAGGTTGTTCATTTGCTAACTCTCCCGAGATGGTTGTGAATATTTTTGCTTGCTTGTCGAAAGGGTCACAGAATCGATGGATGCGGGTTGACGATGCAGCGATGGATGGCACCGATCTTGCGCACCACCAGGATTTGCACACCTTCTTCAAATACATCACTGTCGATATCTGGCTCTACCATCAGATAGTGCGTTCGGCCATGAGCATCCAGCACGCGCGCCTGAGCGGCCATGCCGCGCCTAGCCCTACCGCCGGAGACCACTCCGGTACGGCCCACCAGCGATCGCTCGCTGATGATGCTGGTTTCGTCCTGCGGAATGATGTGAGCGACCAGTGCACCTAGGCCACGTACCGTGGCCAGTCCCGATGGCACTGCCAGCAAGCTTGCTGCCCAGGTGGGCAGATAGGAGCCCATGAGTCCATGGGCCACCATCTGCAGGCCATAGCCGAACAGTGCATAGCCAGCCAGGAACAGGATCAGCAGCACCAGAGACGGAACGCGGCCCAGATGCAGCCAGCCAAGCATCTGGTCGAGCCCGCCATCTCCGTGAATCTCTGGCAGCACGTTATCGATCAGGTTGCTGGGGCTCATGGCAATCAGCATGCCCAGGCCTTCGATCAGCGCGATTGCCACGATGAGGGCAAAGGCGACCCCGAAGGGCAGGGTTTCAGGGGCAGTGAACAGATTCACGATGAGCGGGTGCGCAGTTGTGCCAGGCGTTCGTTGATCTGGTTCGTTCGCACCAGCTCCTCAAGTTCACGCAATTGGTTGGCTTGCTCCAGCGCAGAGCCTGTCGCAGCGGGAGTCAAACCGGTATGACGTTGGTAGAGGCGGTTGAAAGAGCCGGTGGCCGACTCCAGCCTCTGCTGTGTGGGCACGGCCGGCGTTGCCTTGGTGCCGGAGGTCGTTGCGGCGCGGCTGCGTATGAACTCCTCGATGGCCTCGCTCATTTCGCGCTTTTTGGCCAGCAAGGCGGCGGCATAGCCTTTGAGCTCTTCCTCCTTGTAGGCATGCTCGGCCAATGTCGTCTCCAGTACCGGGATCTGCGCTTCGATGTCCAGTTGGCGCGCGATGGCCGCGCGAGCCAGGTCATCGCGATCCAGGGACAGCGCCTGCTGCACCTGGTCCACCAGTTGAGCGTGGTGTCCGTTGAGTTTGGAGTGCTGCTGCTGGGCCAGATGGCGGTTGGCGCTGACGATTCCCAACTCGTGGCGAACGTCGGCGATGATGGTGTCCACCTCACGCACGGTCTGCTCCATCGTCGCCTGCGGCGCCTGGTTTTCCAGATGATCAACCAGTGCATGGGCGCTGCCCGCGATGATGCGGCCAACACGGGTCTTCAGAGAATCAACCATCTCACGCTCCTTTAAGGGGGTTGGGAATATTGTTGGCCAGCTCGATGGTGGTGCCCATATGCCGACGCACGACTGCCGGGTCATAGGCCTGAGCCTGCTCGGTGGTGGCCTGGCGCAGCAGGCTGGAGCTCAGGCCGAAGAGGCGACGCACCAACAGCTCTTCAAGCTCTGCAGCCTCGGTTTCGGTAGCAGGGGTGTGGCTCACGATCATGGCCAGGCTGGCGGTGACGTGATCGAGCAGCAGATTGAGAACTTCCGAGGTCTTGCCTGTCTTGTCTTCAAGACTTACCAGCGCATCGCGCAGTGGCGCGGCAATATCGCGCGCCCAGCTGTGGGCTGTGGGATAGTCCATTGCTCCGTCGTGCTGGCGTTTGATTCGGCTCAGCAAAACCCGCAATTTGTCGCTATTGGTCGTGGCCCCCTCGACCGGCAGTTGCGCGAGCCATAGATAGAGGTCGCTTGGGATGCGGGCCGATAGCGGTTCCATGGTGGTTGGCGGTGCTGGCATGAGACGTTTCCCGATGTGTTGAATTGATTGTATTCAAACGAATTCAAACGTCAACATTGTGATTGGAAGAGGGCTGGAATGGGCCGCGCTGCGCAGGGAGTCGATGAGCGCAGAGCTGGCGCCATGGCGCTTTGCAGTGCACCGCAGGGAGCGGGTGCTGCACGAGGCGGGCTGCTTTGTTGGAGGAGCCGGCTCATGGCTGCAATCTGCCCCCAAACAGACCCTCAGACCCTCAGACCGGGCGGCATTCGTTGTCTCGGATCTGTGCACTCTGCCATGTCGCCACTTGATTCGCTGTACTTGCCATCACAAGTTCATCGCCAGCGTCTGCTAAGCTCCTGCGCTCTTCAGACAGGCACTCCCGGATGCATCTGTGCGCATTCTCCTGGGGCCGTCATCGGGTGAGTGCATGCAAATCGTTTTCTTCATGGCTTTGGTGGGGCTGGCCGCGTTCTGCCAGAACCTCACGGGCTTCGCGTTCGGGCTGATCTTTGTGGGCGTGGCAGGCGCCACGGGCCTGATGAATATTGCCGATGCGGCCAATGTGGCCTGTCTGCTGTCCATCATCAACGGCGTCAGCTATATGCGCGCCTACCGCTTCGAGCCGGACTGGGCCATGCTCAAGCCCATGCTCATCAGCAGCGTGCTGGGCGTGGTCGGCGGGGTGCTGCTGCTGCACTGGCTCAGCGGCAATACGCTCAATGGCCTGCGCATGCTGCTGGGCCTGGTGATCGTGCTGTGCGCCATGTTGCTGCTGATGCAGAAGAAGGCGCTGGAGCGGCCCTCGGGGCCCGTCGCCCTGTGGGTGGCAGGCGTGTCCTCGGGGCTGCTCGGTGGCTTGTTTGCCACGCCCGGCCCGCCCATGGTCTATCACCTCTACCGCCAGCCGCTGGATCGCCTGCTGGTGCGCCACTGCCTGTTTGCCATGTTTGTCTCCTGCTCCTTGCTGCGCGCTGCCATGGTGGCGGTGGAGGGGCAGTTGAACTGGGCGGTCATGGGCTGGACGGCACTGGCCTTTCCTGTCGTCACGGGCGTGACCTGGTGGAGTGCCAGGCATCCGCCCGCCTGGCCCAGAAGGCTGGTGGAATGGCTGGTCTGCGGCCTGCTGATCCTGTCGGGCGCAAGCCTGCTCTGGTCGGGTTGGCGCGCGAGCCAGCCCGAAGCCCTGGTGCCCGGTGACGCGATGGCGCTGCAGACGGTCCCGCCTTGGGCGGGCACGCAGACGGGGCTGTGTCGAAATAGCTGACATTCGCAGATGTAAGCTGATGTGCAGATGCCCGGCCAGCATTACGATATGCCCATGACTTCTGTATATGCCCAACGCCGCGCACGCTTGGCCGCCCAGTTGGGCGACGGCGGTGTCGCCATCATCCCCACGGCTCCCGAGCTGCATCGCAACCGCGATACCGAGTATCTGTATCGCCACGACAGCTACTTCTACTACCTCACGGGCTTTAGCGAGCCCAATGCCTGTCTGGTGCTGACCGGCGACGGCAAGAGCGTGCTGTTCTGCCAGCCCAAGGATCTGGAGCGCGAGGTCTGGACCGGCTATCGCCTGGGGCCCGAGGCGGCCAAGGCCAGGCTGGGCATGGAGCAGGCCTTCTCCAGCGACGAGATCGATGCCCGCCTGCCGCGCCTGCTGGAAAACCGCGAGCGTGTCTGGTTTCCCTTCGCCACCCACAAGGGTCTGGCCGAACAGGTCGAAGGCTGGCTCAGCCAGGTGCGAGCCCGCTCGCGCTTTGGCGTGATCTGCCCCACGCAGCAGGGCGATGCCTGTGCGCTGCTGGACGAGATGCGTCTGCTCAAGGACGAGCATGAGCAGGACATCATGCGCCGCGCCGCGCAGATCAGTGCCCAGGCCCATGTGCGTGCCATGCAGCGCTCGGCCCGCATGATCCGCAATGGCGAGGAGGTGCGCGAATACCACCTGGACGCCGAGCTGCTGCACGAGTTCCGCCAGCATGGCTCGCAATACGTGGCCTACGGCTCCATCGTGGCTGCCGGCGCCAATGCCTGCGTGCTGCACTATCAGGCCGACAAGGCGCCGGTGCGTGCGGGCGAGCTGGTGCTCATCGACGCAGGCTGCGAGCTGGACGGCTATGCCAGCGACATCACGCGCACCTTTCCGGCCGACGGCAAGTTCAGCGCAGCGCAGCGTGCGCTGTACGAGCTGGTGCTGGCCAGCCAGGAAGCGGCGATTGCCGTCACCAGGGCCGGCAAGCGCTTCAACGACCCGCATGACGCCACTGTTGCCGTGCTGGCCCAGGGCATGCTGGACCTGGGGCTGCTGGACCGTACCAAGTACGGCACGGCCGAGGATGTGATCGAGTCGCGTGCCTACTTCCAGTTCTACATGCACCGCACCGGCCACTGGCTGGGCATGGATGTGCATGACTGCGGCAGCTATGTGGAGCCCAGCGAGCTGGGCGTGGTCAGCGAGCGCAAGGACCCGATCTCGGGCGAAACCATTGCCAATCGCCCCAGCCGCATCCTGCGCCCCGGCATGGTCATGACGATAGAGCCGGGCATCTATGTGCGTCCTGCGCCTGGCGTGCCCGAGCAGTTCCACAACATCGGTATCCGCATCGAGGACGATGCCATCGTCACCGAGACTGGCTGCGAGCTCATCACGCGCGGCGTGCCCGTCAAGGCCGACGAGATCGAAGCGTTGATGCGTGACTGAGAGGCTTGAACCAGAGCTCGGCATGCCGCAGACCTTCAACCACCTGTCCCATGGCGCTGCGGCCAGGCCTTTGCCAGCCGCGCGCATGGGCTTGCTGCTGTGGTTGCTGGGTCTGCCTGGTGTGGTGGCGCTGGCCTGGACGGTGCCGCCGGCCTGGCTGAGCTTTCTGAGCGGAGGCGGTCCGGAGATCGTGGGCACCTGGGTGGTGACGGCGGGGCTGAGCGCCCTGCTGGCACTGAGCGTGGGGTTCGGGATCCGGCTGGGCCCGAAGCTGGGCCTGAGCGCGCCCTTGATTCATGCCCTGGCCGAGGGGCGCGTGCCCTGGCGCGGCATTCGTGTGCTGAGCCTGCCCGGCCTGGCGGGTGGCGTGATCGGCGCGGCCTGGCTGGTGACGCTGGCCGTGGTCTGGCCTGAGAGCATGCCTTTTGTGGACCCGGTCTACGGCCTGCCGCTATGGCCCAAGCTGTTCTACGGCGCGATCACCGAAGAGCTGCTGCTGAGGCTGGGCATGCTCACGGGCGTGATGTGGCTGATGTGGACGCTCTTTGGCAGTCGCAGGCAGCGCCCGGACTGGCGGCTGGGCTGGGCGGCCATCGCACTGGCCGCCCTGTTGTCCGGCTGCATTCCGGTGTTTCTGAACTGGACCGTGGTCGGCGATCTGTCGGCGCCTGTCGTGCTGCAGCTGCTGGTGTGTGAAAGCGTCTATGGCCTGCTGGCAGGCATCATGTTCTGGCGCTACGGACTCGAGGCCGCCATGCTCACGCATGTGGTGACCTATCTGCTCTCGCACGGCCTGATCTGAGGCCCGGACATTTGAACCTGCCGGGCAAAACTGTTTCGACGCGCTCATTGATGCGCTGCACAAGGCTTGTCGGTTTCAGCGCGAGTTTCCCTCTTGTGCTTCTTAATTAATAGCTGCAAGCGATTTATATATAAGCATTTCAAGCATTATTTACCTTGATATCAATGATGGGTAAGCGCAAGCAGCTACTATTTTTTCTGTTCTGGGGCGTGCTTGCCTGGTGCCGCATCGCTGTGCAAGATGCAGTCATGTAACCGCATTCGTGCCAGAATTGAAACCCGATTACATTCCATCGCGAGAGAGACATTTCATGCAAGTGAGTCGTGCTACCAAGATCGTCGCCACACTGGGCCCTGCTTCCAGCGATCCGCAACTGCTTGAACAAATGGTGCGCGAAGGCGTGAACGTCGTGCGCCTGAACTTCAGCCATGGCAAGGCGCAGGACCATATCGACCGTGCCACCATGGTGCGCGAAGCCGCCCAGCGTGCAGGCCGCGAAGTGGCCATCATGGCCGACCTGCAGGGGCCCAAGATCCGTGTCGGCAAGTTTGCCGAGGGCAAGGTCATGCTCGAGCCCGGCGAGCGCTTTGTGCTCGACGCATCGCGCACCGAACCCGGCGACATCAACGGCGTGGGCCTTGATTACAAGGAGCTGCCCCGCGATGTGAAGGCCGGCGACGTGCTGCTGCTCAACGACGGCCTGATCGTGCTGACCGTGGACGCCGTGCGCGGCGAAGAGGTGCACACCATCGTCAAGCTGGGTGGCGAGCTGTCCAACAACAAGGGCATCAACAAGCAAGGCGGCGGCCTGACGGCTCCCGCACTGACCGCCAAGGACATGGAAGACATCAAGACCGCGATGTCCTTCCAGGCCGACTACGTGGCCGTGAGCTTCCCCAAGAACGCCACCGATATGGAAATGGCGCGCCAGCTGTGCAATGTGGCCGCTGCCCAGTACGGTCACAAGCCCAGCCTGATCGCCAAGATCGAGCGCGCCGAGGCCATTCCGCGTCTGGAAGAGATTCTCAAGGTCTCCGACGGCATCATGGTCGCCCGTGGCGATCTGGCCGTGGAAGTGGGCAATGCCGCCGTGCCCGCGCTGCAAAAGAAGATGATCCGCATGGCGCGCGACATGGACAAGGTGGTGATCACCGCGACCCAGATGATGGAGTCCATGATCACCAACCCCGTGCCCACCCGTGCCGAAGTGAGCGACGTGGCCAATGCCGTGCTGGACGGCACCGATGCCGTGATGCTGAGCGCCGAAACCGCTGCCGGCAAATATCCGCTGGAGACTGTGCGTGAAATGGCCGCCATCTGCGCCGCTGCGGAAGCGGCCGAAGACCGCGTCAAGGATGCCGATTTCAGTAACAGCCAGTTCAAGCGTACCGACCAGGCCATCGCCATCGGCGCGCTGTTCACCGCGCATCACCTGGGTGCCAAGGCCATCGTGGCGCTGACGGACTCCGGCTCGACTGCGCTGTGGATGAGCCGTCATCGCATCCATATCCCCATCTACGCCCTGACGCCCAAGCTGGCCACGCAGCGCAAGATGGCGCTGTATCGCAACGTGCGTCCTTTGCTGATGGATACCAGCGCCGAGCGTGACATGGCGCTGGACCAGGCCAAGGGCCATTTGCTGGCCCGCGGCATCGTGCAGTCCGGCGATGTCTACGCCATCACCTGCGGCGAGCCCATGGGCCAGCCCGGTGGTACCAATATGCTCAAGATCTGCAGGGTGGAATAAGCCCCCTGAGCGGCTATGCCGCTTCCCCCCGAGGGGGACGGCATCTTCGCTGCGAGGCGGCTCTTGCTCGATGCCTCTGACTTGACGCATGCCTTATAAAAAAGCTGCCAGCGCTTATGGTCAAAGCGCTGGCAGCTTTTGTTTTTGTAGCGTGCCTCAGGTGACCTGGGGTTGCAGGCGGCGCTTGAGCTGTTTGCGACGCCGGGCTTGCTGGATCTGCAGGGCGCTGCGCCAGACCAGCACGGCGCTGGCGGCACCGATCAGCATGCCGGCCAGAACGTCCGACGGGAAATGCACGCCCAGCACCACGCGGCTCAGCGCCACGCTGGTGGCGAGAAACCATGCGACAACAACCAGCCAGCGCTGGTGTCTGCCCATGCCCAGATTGATGCCCTGAGCCAGGGCAAAGGCGCCGGCGGCGTGCATGCTGGGAAAGCTGGCGCTGGCACCATGTGCTATCCACTGCATGCCCATGCCCAGTTGCGCAGGTCTGGGCATGGGCAGGCCCCAGCGAATCAGACGGCAGGCCAGCCAGGCACATGCCATGGACAGCAAGGCCAGTTGCAGGCTGCGCCGCCAGCCTTTGCCAAGCGCCAGCATGGCAGCAATCACCGGCAGGGCGCACAGGCCGGGCAACCAGTTGGAGGCAAAGCGCGAGGCCTGAATCCACCACAGCGGGCTCTGGGTGTTGGCATTCAGAAAGTGAAATACGGGGGCATCGAAAAGCAGCATGAATGACCTTTGCATGTGCGCAGCGTTCAGTCCCGGGCCAGCAGCTCGTCGGGAGACATGGCGGCATCCGCCGGTGCCTGGCGCGCCATGCGGCGGGTGGTCAGCAGATCGTAAAACCAGCTGGTCGTCCAGCAAAGCCAGGCGGTCCACAGGGTGTGGCTCATGAAGTGAGCGCCGCGCATCTGCTGCGCCAGACCCAGGGCAAAACCGGCCACCAGGGCCGTGGCCAGCCACAGGCGCGCGGCACGCGGCAGGTCGTGGCGCAGCGCGAAGTAGCCGCTGATGAAGGCAAAGCCCGCCGAGGCGTGACCGGCCGGAAAGCAGTGGCCGCCGCCGCCATCTATGACACCCCAGGCCCAGTGCGAGACATAGTGGCCTACACCGCCGAAGTCGGCGAGGTCCCAGGGGCAACTGGTCACGCTGATGCGTTTCATCAGCGCCATGATGATGAGCGAGACCAGTGCGCCCACCACCAGTTGTATCCGGCGTGGGTAAGACACTTTTCGCATCCAGCCGACGGGCCACCAGATCGCCAGGCTCAGCCCCATCACGATGATCCAGGCCAGCTTGCGCGCGCCTTCATGGGCAATGTTGACCATGAACCAGTCGTTTTGCAGGGCAAAGCCCTGGCTGCTGCCAAACCAGTGCGCCATGGGCATGTCCAGGGCGCTCATGTCCCAGGCCAGCACGCAGGCCAGGGCGATGACAGTCCAGCCCAGAAGGGCTGGAGAGGAGGCTGCGCGAAGAGGAGGGTAAGGGATCGAGGGGGCGGACGACTTCATGCCCGCCACGATAGAAAGCGCTGCTTAACAAGCGCTTAAGAGCACGCTCAACCCTGGGCCGTCCAGGCGCTGCGCAGGCGTTTGAGATGCGGCATGAGGCGCAGATGACGGCGGCGGCGCAGCTGGAAGGCGATATGCCAGACGATGAGAGCGCCGCTGATGCCGACCAGCGCGCCGGCCATCAGATCCGAGGCAAAGTGCACTCCCAGATGGACACGGCTCCAGGCGATGCCGATGGCGGCTATCCAGGCCAGCCAGACCAGCGGCTTGCGGTGGCGGGTTGCACCCAGGCTGAGGGCCATGGCCAGGGCAAAGGCTCCGCTGGCATGCAGACTGGGAAAGCCGGCGCGTCCGCCATGCTGAATCCAAAGCGTGCCGAGATTGAGCTGGAACGGACGCGGAGCCGGGAAGCCCCAGCGTATGAGTCTGGCGATCAGCCAGGCCGTGGCCATGGACAGCAGCAGCATCAGCATGGTGCGGCGTGTTGCCGGTGAGCCGAACACCAGGGCCAGCAGGACCAGAACGCCGCTGAGATTGGGCAACCAGGCCGAGAGCGCACGTGCCAGCTGGATGCTGAACCAGTGCGTCTGAGCATCGGCATTGAACAGCGCAAACAGAAACGGATCGAAGAAGAACATGAAGGCGCTGCGGCAGATTGCGGCAATGAAAGGTGGCCGATGTTAAAGCGAAATGCTCGCTTGCGGATGTCAAGCCCATGCGCAAGCAGGGGCGGTGGGCATCGGCGTTGATCGGCCAGTTGAGTGGATTGCGGATTGCCGCGCACAATGCGTGCATGCGAATTCTGGTGGTCGAAGACAACGAAGGCATTGCAGCAGGGCTGCGAGCCAATCTCATGCAGCGCGGCTATGCGGTGGACGTGTGCGCCAGCGTGGCCGAGGCCTGGCATGCCCTGAGTGCCGAGCGCTTCGATGCCGTGTTGCTGGACCTGGGACTGCCCGACGCTGATGGCAGCGAGGTGGTGCGCCGCCTGCGTCAGCAGAGCGGTCGGCCCGGCGTGCCGCAACTACCGGATCCGGCCACGCCGGTGCTGATCCTTACGGCACGCGATCAGGTGCAGGACCGGGTCGCGGGGCTCAATCTGGGCGCTGATGACTATCTGGTCAAGCCTTTTGACATGGACGAGCTGGAGGCCCGCTTGCGCGCCATGATGCGCCGCGCGGTCGGTCAGGCATCGCCGGTGATCCGCCATGCGGATCTGGAGGTGGACCCGGCTGCCCGCATCATCAGGCAGGCGGGACAGAAGGTGGAGGTTTCACCGCGCGAATTTGCCGTGCTCTGGGCCTTGCTGCTGGCGCGCGGGCGGGTGCTCTCACGCCCGCAAATCGAGGAGCATCTCTACAGCTGGGGCGATACGGTGGAGAGCAATGCCGTGGAGGTCTATGTCCACCATCTGCGCAAGAAGCTGGGCCAGAAGATCATCGTGACCATGCGCGGCGTGGGCTACTTCATGCCACAGGAGCAGGAATGAGCGAGCTGCCGCAGACGGGCAAACGCCGCAGCTCGCTGCAGCTGAATCTGCTGGCCTGGATGCTGGGCGCGCTGGCGCTGGTCTGGGGCAGCTTCGTCATCTGGGGCTACCAGACCGGAGTCCACGAGGCCGACGAGCTGACCGACGGGCATTTGGCCGGAGTGGCCGCACTGACCTTGAACTGGCATGTGCAGGACGATGTGCCGGTCGGAGAGACCACGGCGGTCCAGCCGCCTGCAGGCCTGCACGCCCACGACTATCAGGAGTCGCTGAGCGTGGTGCTCTGGAATGCGCAGGGCCTGCTGATCTCGCGCACCGGTCAGGCCCCCTTGCCTGACTTCAACATCGAGCAGGGCTTTGCCACGATTGGCGTGGACGAACGCCAGGCCTGGCGCAGCTATACCCAGTGGAGCCACGACAAAACCGCCAAGGTCACGGTGATGATCGACCTGGCCGAGCGCGACAGTCTGGCCGACGACATTGCCATGCAGATGATTGAGCCGGGGTTCTGGCTGCTGCCCGTGATCGTGGTTGCGCTGGGTGTTGCCATGCGCCGCGGCATGCGCCCGCTCAATCAGCTCACGCAGCGCGTGGATGCGCTGGATCTGAGTCGTGACCAGCGCCTGTCCGACGCCCATGTGCCGCGCGAGCTCTCGCCTATGGTCAGCTCCATCAACACCTTGCTCGACCGCCAGCAGGAAGCCTTGGAGCGCGAGCGCAATCTGGCCAATGAAGTGGCCCACGAACTGCGCACGCCGCTGGCCTCCATTGTTTTGCAGGCCCAGGCACTGAAGTCGGGGGGGCAGACCGATACGGCTGTCATGCAGGCCGCGCTGCAGCGCATCGGTCAGGACGCCCTGCATGCCGGCCATGTGCTCGATCAGTTGCTGACCCTGGCCAGGGCCGGGCGCGGCATGCTGGATGCGCCTTTGCAGACCGTGAACTGGGCCGATGTGGTGCGCGATGTGGCGGCGGCACAGGCTCAGCATGCCTGGCAGCGCGGGGACATGATCTCCGTGGACGCCCCGCAGGAGCTGCCTGTGCGCGGCAATGCGCTGCTGCTCGATTCGGCCCTGCGCAATCTGGTGGAAAACGCCGTACGCCACACGCCGGGCGGCACCCAGATCGAGGTGCAGGCCGGTCTTGATTCGAGCCGGGCGCTGGCTTGGGTGCAGGTCTGCGATGACGGCAGACGCGACGCGGCGCTGGTCCATGTGCCGCCCGTGGACAGTCTGCATCTGGGCCATGAAATCGTCAGCCGCGTCATGCAGGCCCATGGCGGGCGCTTCATCGTGGCCGAGGCACCGCAAGGCTTCACCACCTGCTATCGCATGGAAATACCGCTAGCCGGTTAAAATATCCGGTTACTAAGCGGTTACGAAGCGTGGCCGCTGGTCTTTCCCCGGGCCACAGCTGTCGTGCGGCGCACTGCAGTGATTCATCGCCGGGGGCGTTGCCTCTCAAAACTTTGAACGGAACCCACCATGCCTTTGATCTCGATGCGCGAAATGCTGGACCATGCTGCTGAAAACGGCTATGGCATCCCCGCCTTCAACGTGAACAACCTGGAGCAGGTCCAGGCCGTGATGTCGGCGGCTGACGAAGTCGGCGCGCCCGTGATCCTGCAGGCCAGCGCCGGTGCCCGTAAATACGCCGGTGAGCCCTTCATCAAGCACCTGATCCAGGCGGCTGCCGAGATGTATCCCCACATCCCCCTGGTGATGCATCAGGACCATGGCACCACGCCTGAAGTCTGCCAGGGCGCGCTGAACCTGGGCTTCGGCTCGGTGATGATGGACGGCTCGCTGATGAGCGACGGCAAGACGCCTTCGTCCTTCGACTACAACGTGGACGTGACCCAGAAGGTGGTGGCCATGGCCCACCAGATCGGCGCCACCGTGGAGGGCGAGCTGGGTTGCCTGGGCAACCTCGAAACTGGCGAAGCCGGCGAAGAAGACGGCATCGGCGCCGAAGGCAAGCTGGACCACAGCCAGATGCTGACCGACCCCGAGGAAGCTGCCGTGTTCGTCAAGGCCACCCAGCTGGACGCACTGGCGATCGCCATCGGCACCAGCCACGGTGCCTACAAGTTCAGCCGCAAGCCCACAGGAGACATCCTGGCGATCTCCCGCGTCAAGGAAATCCACGCCCGCATCCCCAACACCCACCTGGTGATGCATGGCTCCTCTTCCGTGCCCCAGGAACTGCTGGCCATCATCAACCAGTACGGCGGCAAGATGAAGGAAACCTACGGCGTGCCCGTGGAAGAGATCCAGGAAGCCATCAAGTACGGCGTGCGCAAGATCAATATCGACACCGACATCCGTCTGGCCATGACCGGCGCGGTGCGCAAGTTCCTGGCCGAGAACCCCGACAAGTTCGACGCCCGCGAATGGCTCAAGCCTGCCCGCGAAGCGGCCAAGCAAGTCTGCAAGGCCCGCTACATCGAGTTCGGCTGCGAAGGCCAGGGCGGCAAGATCAAGGGCTACAGCCTGGAGCAAATGGCCAAGAAGTACGCCGCCGGCGATCTGGCCCAGCTGGTCAAGTAAACTCAAGTTTGATAGCTGTCAGTGCTTTACCCGTAAGCGCTGACAGCTGAAAACCCTCAAAGCCCGCAGTCTGTTGCCTGCGGGCTTTTTTCATGGGTTTTGACTTCTGTTACCAAGGTGACTCGGCTTGTTTCCTAGGGTTACTACAGTATCGAACGATCGTGCTTTTTATCACAATGGCCGGATCAGACGATAAGACAGGGAGACAGAGCAATGAGTAAGCGTCCTTGGCTGAATGCCTATCCAGAGGGAGTTCCTGCGGACATTGACGCGTCCCAGTATCCATCGCTGGTGGCCTTGATGGAGGAGGCGTTTGCCAAGCATGCCGACAAGGTGGCCTATTCCTTCATGGGCAAGGAACTGAGCTTCGCCGAGGTCGATGCGCAGAGCAAGCTCTTTGCCGCCTATCTGCAAAGCCTGGGACTGCAGCGAGGCGACCGCGTGGCGCTGATGATGCCCAATATTCCTCAGTACCCGGTGGCCGTGGCAGGGGTGCTGCGTGCCGGCTATGTGCTGGTCAACGTCAACCCGCTCTACACGGCACGCGAGCTCGAGCATCAGCTCAAGGACTCGGGTGCCAAGGCCATCGTCATCATCGAGAACTTCGCCAAGACCCTGCAGGACGGCATGCATGGCAGCGCCGTGCAGCACATCGTGCTTTGCGCCATGGGCGACGAGCTGGGGCTTTTGAAGGGCATGCTGGTCAATTACGTGGTGCGCTCCGTCAAGAAGCTGGTGCCGCCCTTCAACCTGCCCGGTGCCGTGCGCTTCAAGGACGCACTGGCCAAGGGGCGTGGCGCCAGCCTGAACGCACCGGTGCTCAAGGCCGACGACATGGCGGTGTTGCAATACACGGGCGGCACCACGGGCGTGAGCAAGGGGGCCGTGCTGCAGCACAGGAACATCATCGCCAACGTGCTGCAGTCCGAAGCCTGGAACGAGCCCGCCATGAAGAAGGTGCCGGCAGGTGAGCAGCCCACCAGCATCTGCGCGCTGCCGCTCTATCACATCTTCGCGTTCACGGTGAACATGATGCTGGCCATGCGCACCGGCGGCAAAACCGTGCTTATCCCCAATCCGCGCGATCTCAAGGCTACACTCAAGGAGCTGTCCAGGCACCGTTTCCACAGCTTTCCGGCCGTGAACACCTTGTTCAACGGACTGGCCAACCACCCCGATTTCGGCACCGTGGACTGGAGTCACCTCAAGGTCTCGGTGGGTGGCGGCATGGCCGTGCAGAGTGCCGTGGCCGAGCTGTGGCTCAAGAAGACTGGCTGTCCCATCTGCGAGGGTTACGGCCTCTCGGAGACCAGTCCCTCGGTGACCTGCAATCCGGTCACGGTCACGGCTTACTCGGGCACCATCGGCGTGCCCCTGCCCAGCACCTATGTGAAGCTGGTCGGCAGCGACGGCCAGGACGTGAACGAGCCGGGTCTGCCCGGCGAAGTCGCCGTGCTGGGTCCCCAGGTCATGGCCGGCTATTGGCAACGCCCCGACGAAACCGCCAAGGCCATGACGGCCGACGGCTACTTCCTGACCGGCGACATCGGCACCATTGACGAGCGCGGTTTTGTGAAGATCGTGGACCGCAAGAAAGACATGGTCATCGTCAGCGGCTTCAATGTCTACCCCAACGAGGTCGAGGACGTGGTCTCCAACTGCCCCGGCGTGCTGGAGTGCGCGGTGGTCGGCGTGCCCGACGAAAAGTCCGGTGAGGCCATCAAGCTCGTCGTCGTCAAGAAAGACCCGGCGCTGACGGAACAGGCCATCCGCGACTATTGCCACGCCAATCTGACAGGCTACAAGCGTCCGCGCCACATCGTCTTTCGCACCGATCTGCCCAAGACTCCTGTGGGCAAGATCCTGCGCAGGGAGCTGCGCGACGCCTGAGAGTTTTCATCTTGTCCTTCAAGGCGAGTTCACAGGAGCGCTTGGCGCTCCTTTTTTTGCGCCTTTTTTAGCGCGCTGCCTGTGCGAGTCGGGGCGAAACGTCATGCCCAAACCGGTCTCCACCGCGCCGACAAGGAAATGTGCTTGTTGATATCGGGCAAGTCTTCTTATAATTGTTTCGCCAAATGAACCTGGTTTTATTAGTAAAACAAAAAGCAGATTGCTTTTTGTGTTCACCAACGGTTTCAGGAGAGACATATGAGCGAGATCGCACAAGACAACGGCGCCCGTACTTGGGATCGCCCCGAGGGCTCCAGCTTTGAAGACTGGATGAGCACACGCATTGCGCGCTTTGCCACGCGCAAGTACGACTTCGATGCCCTGAAGTTCCAGGCCGACTTTGACCCCAAATACCGCCGCGGCCAGATGCGTTACATCGGCACGGGCGGCACGGGCGTGGCCTCCGACAGCAACACCATTCCGTCGGAAAACTTCACCTTCTCCACCATGGTGATTCCTGCCGGCCATGAAGGCCCTTCGCATCTGCACACCGATGTGGAAGAAGTGTTCTTCGTGATGCGCGGCAAGCTCAAGCTGGTGCTGGAAAAGGACGGCGAGCGTTTCGAGACCATCCTGACCGATCGCGATGTGGTTTCGGTGCCGCCCGGCGTGTACCGCGAAGAGATCAATGTCGGTGATGAAGATGCGCTGATGTGCGTGATGCTGGGCGCCAAAAAGCCCGTCACCCCGACTTATCCGCCCGAGCATCCTCTGGCCAAGATCAAGCGCTGAGCTTGGCCATGCACGAGGATTTGCTGTCGCTGAAACTGCAGCAGCTGCAGACCGGTTTTCCCGAGCGGCTGGTGAAGCTTGCGCAGAATGCCCAGGTCGCCTGGCGCGAGGCAGGCGACGCCAGCTCCGACTTTGCGGTGGTGCTGCTGCATGGCATCAGCTCCGGGGCTGCATCCTGGCTGGATGTGGCGCTGCAGCTGGCTGACAAAGTGCGCGTTCTGGCCTGGGATGCTCCCGGTTATGGCGTGTCGACGCCGCTGGCCCAATCGGAGCCTGCCGATGCCGACTATGCGCAGGTGCTGGCCCAGTCGCTGCTGGTGCTGGGCGTGCGGCGCTGCATCCTGGTCGGGCACTCGCTGGGCGCCCTGATGGCCGCCAGGCTGGCTGCCATGGCCGCGCCGGGACTGGTCGAGCAACTGGTGCTCATCAGCCCGGCAGGCGGCTACGGCGCCCCAGCCAAGGTCGAGCAGCAAGCCAAGGTGCGCGAGGGACGGCTGGCGGCTTTGGCCGACAAAGGCGTCGCCGGTCTGGCGGCCGTCATCGACCAGCGCCTGGTGTCCTCCGAGGCGCCTGAAGCCGTGCGTGCCTGGGTGCGCTGGAATACGGCGCGCATGCAGCCGCAGGGCTATGCGCAGGCGGTCGAGCTGCTGTGCGGCAGCGATCTGGCACAGGCGCAGGGCAGGCTTGGCATGCCGGTCAAGGTGTGGGTCGGCGAGCACGATGTGGTGACCACACCTGCAGCTTGCAAGTCCTGGTCCGAACTGCTGGGCGCGCACTACGGTACGCTTGCGGCTGCCGGTCATGCTTCACCCGTGGAACAACCAATGGAGGTTGCGCATAGGCTGGCATCTTTGTTGAACCAAAGCTATTGCCCCAATACCAGCTGATTGCCATGAGCGAAACCCCCGAGATTTCAACCAACGAACAAGATCGTTACACCGTGCCCGCTTTGGACCGAGGACTGCGCCTGCTGGCCTGCTTTGGCCCGGCGCAACCGGTCTGGACTGCGCCCGAGCTGGCACGCAAGCTCGAGCTGCCGCGCTCCACGGTGTTTCGCATGTTGACCACGCTTGAAAACTCGGGGTATCTGCAGCGCAGCGGAACCGAATACCGGCTCGGTCTGGCCGTGCTGCGTCTGGGCTATGACTATCTGTCCACCCAGCCGCTGGCGCAACTGGCCGAGCCGGTGCTGCAGGCCTTGTGCGAGGAGCTGGGCATGACCAGCAATCTTGCATTGCGCGACGGCACTTCGGTGGTCTATGTGGCACGCGTCACTCCGTCCGGAGCATTCCAGGGCGCGGTGCGCGTTGGCTCGCGTCTGCCGGCGCATGCGACGGTGCTTGGACGAGCCCTGCTGCATGACATGGACGGCGCGCAGTTGCGCTCGGTGTTTGGCGGCGAGGAGCTGCCCCAGTTCTCCGAGAGCACGCCGCGCAATGTCGACGAGCTGCTGCGCCTGCTGGCCGAGGATCGCGAGCGCGGCTATGCCATGGGCGAGGGCTTTTACGAGCCTGGTGTTTCCAGTATTGCGGCGCCGGTGCGTGCCGCAGACGGGCGGGTGGTTGCGGGACTGGCCATGGCCATTCCGTTTACCGAGCTGGGGCCCGAGAAAACCCAGCTCTGGGTGCAGAAGGTGCAGCAGGCGGCAGAGACTCTGTCCGCCCATTTGCGCCAGCAGCACCCGGACCATTTGCGCTGACCCAGATCACGCCGGGCCAGCGCATTTTTCAGGAGGCTAGAGATGAAAAATATTGCTTTGATTGGCTGCGGCGCGATTGGCTCCAGTGTTCTGGAGCTTTTGAGCGGAGACGCCCGGTTGCAGGTGGGCTGGGTACTGGTTCCCGAGATCACGCCGGCCGTGCGCGAGACGGCTGCCCGCCTGGCGCCGCAGGCGCTGCTGCTGCAGGGCTTGCCCGGCGATGCGGTGCCGGATCTGCTGGTGGAATGCGCGGGTCATGCAGCCATCGAGGAGCATGTGCTGCCGGCGCTGGCGCGCGGCATTCCTGCGGTCATCGCATCCATAGGCGCTTTGAGCGCACCGGGCATGGCCGAGCGCGTACAGGCTGCGGCCGAGGCTGGCAAGACGCAGGCACAGTTGCTGTCAGGTGCCATCGGCGGCATTGATGCCCTGGCTGCGGCGCGCGTGGGCGGCCTGGAGACGGTGGTCTACACGGGCCGCAAGCCGCCCAAGGCCTGGAGCGGTACCCCGGCCGAGCAGGTCTGCGATCTGGACAGCCTGACCGAGGCCTTCTGCATTTTCGAAGGCTCGGCGCGCGAGGCCGCGCAGCTCTATCCCAAGAATGCGAATGTGGCGGCCACCTTGTCGCTGGCCGGACTGGGGCTGGACAAGACCATGGTGCGTCTGTTTGCCGATCCTGCTGTTCAGGAGAACGTGCACCAGGTCGAGGCGCGAGGTGCCTTCGGTGCCATGGAGCTGACCATGCGCGGCAAGCCGCTGGCGGCCAATCCCAAGACCTCGGCGCTGACCGTCTACAGCGTTGTGCGCTCGGTACTCAACAACGTGGCGCCACTGGCCATCTGATCCGGCGCCAGGCCTGCGGCGTCATGGGCGCCATGGGCTTGGCACCTCTCTTGCTTGTTGTTGCAAGCCTGCAAGCAGACCTTCCCACTTCAGCATGGTGTCCTGCCTGTGCGAATATTTCCTTGTGCTTCGTCAAACAGGGGCGCATCGAGCATCGGCTGGCCTGACATCTCCACCTTCTGGAACCCTCATGCAACGCTCCGACTTTCTCAAATCCTGCCTGGCGCTGGCCAGCGTCCTGGCCCTGCCCGCCGCCCATGCAGCGACTGCCACAGAGCAGCTTTCCGCCGCGCCGTTCACCGTCATTGCGCCTTTCCCTGCCGGCGGCCCTGTGGACATTCTGGCGCGCATTCTGGCGACCGGCCTGACCGAGCATTACAAGCAGGCCGCCATCGTCGATAACCGTCCCGGCGCCAGCGGCAATATCGGCATCGATATGGTCAAGCGTGCCAAGCCCGACGGCCATACGCTGCTGGTCGTGCCGCAGGGCAATCTGACCATCAACCCGACGCTGATGCCCAAGCTGCCCTACAACGTGTTCGGCGACTTCGTGCCCGTGGCTTCCATGGGGCGCACGGCCAATGTCATTGCAGTCAATCCGCAGGTGGCGGCCAAGTCGGTTCAGGAACTGGTGGCGCTGTCCAAGGCCAGGCCCAACTCCATCAGCTACGCTTCGCCCGGCGTGGGCTCCAGCCTGCATCTGGCCGGCGAGCTGTTCAAGGACAAGTCGGGCGCGGACATCATGCATGTGGCCTACAAAGGCTCGGCCCAGGGCGTGACCGATGTGCTGGGCGGCACCATCCCCATGATCGTGGCCAATCTGCCCACCGTGCTGCCCCATTTGCAGTCGGGCAAGCTGCGCGCGCTGGCCGTGACCGACGGCTCGCGCTCGGGCTTTTTGCCCAATGTGCCGACCCTGGCCGAAGCCGGCGTGCCGGGGATTGCCATTTCCTCCTGGTATGGCGTGCTGGCTCCGAAGAACACGCCTGCAGAGGTGGTCAAGCAGCTGGGCGAGGATATCGACAAGATTCTGAAGACCCCGGCGGCGCTCAATCAGCTCAAGGCACAGGGCATGACGCCCTGGGTGGTCAAGGGCGAGGCCTTCGGCGAGCTGATCCGCAAGGAAACCGGACTCTGGGCGCCCATCATCAAAAGTCATGAGATCGAGGCGCAGTAAGCCCCCGTGCTCTAATCGCGCCTCTTGCGCATCCCCCACAAGCGGCCTGGTGCCGCTTTTGTGCTTTCACCAGGGCCGCCCGGCCCCTGTTCCGGAGTATCCCCATCCATGACGCTTGCCATTCTCAGCGCTCTTGCCGAAGAACAACACGGCCTGGTCGACGCCATGCAGGACATGCAATGCCTGCGCCATGCCGGGCGCGACTTCTGGCTGGGCCGCCTGCACGGGCATGAGGTGGTGTGTGCGCTGTCGGGCATCGGCAAGGTGGCCGCTGCCACCACCACCGCCGCGCTGATCGAGCGCTTTGGCGTGCGCGGCATTCTGTTCACCGGCGTGGCCGGCGGCATCGGTGCGGATGTGAACGTGGGCGATGTGGTGATCGCGCGGACTTTCCTGCAGCATGACATGGATGCCTCGCCGATCTTTCCGCGCTGGCAGTTGCCCGGCTACGGCTGCAGCACCCTGGCTTGCGACGAGGCGGCGACGGACAGGCTGGTGCAGGCTGCCGACTCGGCGGTTCGCTCCGGCATCGTGGCTGCGTATGCTTCGGCTCGCGTCCATCGGGGCTTGATTGCCAGCGGCGATCAGTTTGTCAGCTCGCGCCAGGCCAGCGCACAGCTCAGAGCCGATCTGGAGGCCGCCGGCCATGCCGTGCTGGCCGTGGAGATGGAGGGCGCCGCCGTGGCCCAGACCTGCCTGGATTACGGCACGCCGTTTGCCGCGATGCGAACCATCTCGGACCGGGCGGACGACAGCGCCCATGTGGATTTTTCGGATTTCGTGCGCACGGTGGCAAGCCGCTACGCGCAACGCGTGGTGCTGGACTTTCTGCGCCAGACACCTGCGAAGAAGCAGGCTGTGTGCTAATTTTTTGATAGCTGTAAGCGATTGATTAATATGATTTTCAAGGTGTTTTATGCCTGAAATTATTCATTGGTAAGCGCTATAAGCTATCGATATTGATATTGATGAATTCCGATCCGGCCTGCCGACAGTTCAGGCCGGATACCTTTTGTTGCCTCGTTTTCCTTTCAACCGCGCTTGTCGCGGTTTTTTTACGTCCGTGTGTCGCTATGGCTAGGGGCTACGGGTTTCTCCGGGTATTGACTCAAAAGAAGGCTCACTAAACTGCAGTCCTGTTTCAAGAAAAAAGTGTCATTTCATATTTGAAACAAACAAGGTTTAAGATGACCCTCAACACCATGCCTTCCACCGGTCAGCTCGCTGGGCGCCGGATCCTTGTGACCGGCGCTGCGCGCGGCCTGGGTTTTGCTTTTGCGCAGACGCTGTGCCGGCAGGGGGCGCAGCTTGTGATGGCCGATCTGCGCGCCGAATTGCTGAGCGAAGCCGTTGCCAAGCTGCGCGCCATGGGCTTCGAGGCTCACGGCGTCGCCTTTGATGCGAGCAACCCGGCTTCCATCGAACAGTGCGCACAGCAGGCCGTGCAGACCCTGGGCGGTCTGGACGGCCTGGTCAACAACGCGGCCGTGACGGACTCCGGCGGCAAGGGCATGGATGACATCGCCCTGGAAAAGTGGGATCAGGTGATGAACGTCAATGTGCGTGGCGTCTGGCTGATGACCCGTGCCTGCCGTGCGGCGCTCAAGGACAGCGGGCGCGGTGCCATCGTCAATCTGGCTTCCGACACCGCCATGTGGGGCGCGCCCAACCTGATGGCCTATGTGGCGAGCAAGGGCGCCGTGATGGCCATGACGCGTTCCATGGCGCGCGAGCTGGGCGCGGATGCCATCACCATCAATGCCGTGGCGCCGGGCCTGGTGCTGGTCGAGGCCACCGAGTACGTGCCCGAGCACCGCCATCGCCTCTACATCGACCAGCGCGCACTGCAGCGCGAGCAGGGGCCCGAGGATGTCTCGGGTGCCGTGTCCTATCTGCTGTCCGACGGTGCGCGCTTTGTGACGGGGCAGGTCCTGCCCGTCAACGGCGGCTTCGTCATGAATTGAAAAATGAAGAGCCCCCTGAGTCGCTTCGCGCCTTCCCCCCAAGGGGGACGACACCCTCGGTGCGGGGCGGCCCTTCCTCGGTGTCCCCGGCTTCTGGCCACGCCTGCAACGAATTGAGGAGTTGAAGATGTCAGGTTCTTCCCTTTCCGGTAGCGCGACCGACAGCGTCGTCGACGGCGGCTCCGACAAGTACATGGTGCCGGCGCTGGAGCGCGGTCTGCGCCTGCTGCAGGAGTTCGGCCGCGACAACCCCGCGCTGGGTGCGCCCGAGCTGGCGCGTCGCATGCAGCTGCCGCGCGCCACGGTGTTTCGCATGCTCAACACGCTGGAGAGCATGGGCTTTCTGCAACGCGCCGAGGGCGGTAACGACTACCGGCTGGGCCTGTCCGTGCTGCGCCTGGGCTTCGAGTTCCTGTCCTCCATGGACCTGACCGAGCTGGGCCAGCCCGTGATCGCGCGGCTGTGCGAGGAAATCCGCTTCCCCTGCAACATCGTGGTGCGCGACGGCCGCTCCATCGTCTATGTGGCCAAGGTCACGCCGCCGACGCCGCTGACCAGCTCGGTGCGAGTGGGCACGCGGCTGCCCGCCCATGCCACGCTGCTGGGACGCATCCTGCTGGCCGACCTGTCGCTGCCGGAGCTGCGCGCCCTCTATCCCGAAGAGCATCTGGAAGGCCATTCGCCCAATACGCCCAGGACCGTGGGCGAGCTGTTCGACCTGGTGCAGTCCGATCGCGAGCGCGGCCATGTGGCCGGTGCAGGTTTCTACGAAAGCTCGATCTCCACCATCGCCGCGCCCGTGCGTGACCACAGCGGTCGCGTCATCGCGGCCCTGGGTGTGACCCTGGCCTCGGCCCAGATCGACCCCGGTCGCCAGACGGAGCTGGTGCCGCGCGTGTGCGCGGCGGCGGACGAACTGTCCGAGCTGCTCAACTACCGGCCGCAGTCCAGCGCGCAGGTTCTGTCCATCACTTCAAGGCGCGCAGGAGGCGGCCATGCATGATTTCAAACTCGACGCCACGGCCGTCGTCACTGGCGGCTCTTCCGGCATAGGCCTGGCCACGGTGGAGCTGCTGCTGGCCCAGGGCGCACGCGTGGCCCTGTGCGGCCGCAATCCCGAGCGCCTGGAGCAGGCCGTCGAGCAACTGCTCGAGCGCCACCCCGAGGCCCGCGAGCGCCTGTTCGCACAGGCCTGCGACGTGCTCGATGCCGGGCAGGTGCAGCAGTTCGCCCGCGCCAGTGAAGCGGCTCTTGGCCCGGCTTCCATCCTCATCAACAACGCCGGTCAGGGCCGTGTCTCCACCTTCGAGAACACCAGCGACGAAGCCTGGACCGAGGAGCTGCACCTGAAGTTCTTCTCGGTGCTGCATCCCACGCGCGCCTTTCTGCCCCAGCTCGAACGCGGCAGCGAGTCGGCGATTGTCTGCGTGAACTCGCTGCTGGCCTCCCAGCCGGAGCCGCATATGGTGGCGACCTCGGCGGCGCGTGCCGGCCTCAAGAACCTGGTGCGCTCCATGGCCACCGAGTTCGCGCCCAAGGGCATACGCGTCAACGGCATCCTGGTCGGCCTGATCGAGTCCGGCCAGTGGCGCCGCCGCTTCGAAGCGCGCGAGGACAAGAGCCAGACCTGGGAGCAGTGGAGCGGCGCGCTCGCAAGCACAAAGCACATCCCCATGGGGCGCCTTGGCAAGCCTGCCGAAGCGGCCCGCGCCATTTTCTTTCTTGCCACGCCACTGTCGTCGTACACGACGGGCAGCCACATCGACGTTTCCGGAGGCCATTCTCGTCATGCCTAAGCAAAATCAAATCACCGTGGGCGCTGCCGTCGCCGAATTCCTCGAGCATTGCGACGTGAAGGCTGCCTTCGGGGTGATCTCCATCCACAACATGCCCATCCTCGATGCGATGTTTGCTCGCGGCAAGGTGCGCTTCGTGATGGCGCGCGGCGAGGCAGGCGCCGGCAATATGGCCGACGCCTGCGCGCGCTCCACATCCAGCCTGGGTGTGTGCATCACCAGCACCGGCCCGGCCTCCGGCAACATCGCCGGCAGCCTGGTGGAAGCCTATACGGCCGGCACGCCGCTCTTGCACATCACGGGCCAGATCGAGACCCAGTATCTGGACAAGAAGCTGTCGTACATCCACGAGGCGCCGGACCAGCTGACCATGCTGAAGTCCGTCTCCAAGGCCGCTTTCCGCGTGCTGAGCGCCGAGACCTGCCTGTCCACGCTCAAGGCTGCGGTGCAGACCGCGATGACTGCCCCTACGGGCCCGGTCAGTGTGGAGATCCCCATCGACATCCAGCAGGCGCTGATCGCCATGCCCGCCGACCTGTCGCCGCTGCCGGTGGCGGTGCTGGCTCCCGGCGAGGCCGCGCTCGATGCGCTGGCCGAGCAACTGGCCAAGGCCAGGCGTCCGCTGCTGTGGCTGGGCGGCGGCGCCCGCCATGCCGGTGCTGCGGTGCAGCGCCTGAAGGCCCTGGGCTTCGGCATCGTGAGCACCGGCCAGGGCCGCGGCATCGTGCCCGAGGACGACCCGGCCTCACTGGGCGCCTACAACATCCAGAAGCCCGTCGAAGCCTTCTACCAGCGCTGCGACGCCATGCTGGCCGTGGGCACGCGCCTGCGCAGCAACGAGACGCTGAAGTACGAACTCAAGCTGCCGCGCCCGCTGCTGCGCATCGATGTGGACGCCGCCCAGCAGGGCCGCTGCTATAGGGATGACGGCTTTGTCTGCGGCGACTCGGCCCTGGCCCTGAACGGCCTGGCCGACCGCCTGGAAGCGCGCGGCTATAAGGCCGACCCCGAGCTGCTGGCCGACCTGCGCCAGGTGCACGACGAGGTCGTGGCCACCATGCGCGACGGCCTGGGCCCCTACAGCGCCCTGGTGCAGCAGCTGCAGCAGGCCGTGGGTCGCAACTTCAATTGGGTGCGTGACGTGACCGTCTCCAACAGCACCTGGGGCAACCGCGAGCTGCGCTTCTTCGCGCCCAACGCCGGCGTGCACGCCACGGGCGGCGGCATCGGCATGGGCATGCCCATGGCCATCGGTGCGGCCATCGGCGCGGCCGAAAGCGGCTCGGGCCGCAAGACCCTGGGCCTGGCCGGCGACGGCGGCTTCATCCTGAACCTGGGCGAGCTCGCCACCCTGGTGCAGGAAGAGTGCGACACCATGATCGTGCTGATGAACGACCAGCGCTATGGCGTGATCCAGAACATCCAGGACGCCTCCTACGGCGGCCGCCGCTGCTATGTGGAGCTGCACACGCCCGACTACGCCCAGCTGTGCGCATCCATCAAGCTGCCCCATGCCCGCGTGAGTCATCTCGACGAGCTGCCCGCAGTGCTGGAAGGCGCCTGGGGCAGGAAGGGGCCCTTCCTGCTGGAGATCGACATGCGCGCCATCGGCAGCTTCAAGACCACGTTCTCGGGCCCGCCGGTGAACAAGCTCGATCAGATCCCGGCCACCACCAAGGCTCAGTGAGGAGTTTCACCATGTCCAAGCTAGAACTGCTCCCCATCAATATCGGCGGCGAATGGCGTCTTGGCGGCGGCGATGAGTCCGCCTCGCTCTACCCCGCGACCGGCGAGGTGGTGGGCCGCCTGCGCGCCCCCAGCCTGGCCGATGTGCAAGAGGCCATAGAGAAGGCCGACCATGCCTTCCGCACCAGCGGCTGGGCCCAGAAAAAGCCCCATGAGCGCGCCGCCGTGCTGCACCGCGTGGCCCAGCTGATCCGTGAGCGCGCCGAGCCTCTGGCCCAGCTGCAGCGCCTCGATAACGGCAAGCCCATCAGCGAGACGCGCGCCCTGGTGGCCAGCGCCGCCGGCACCTTCCAGTTCTTCGCTGCGGCCTGCGAGACCATGGAAGAGACCATCACGCCCTCGCGTGGCGACTTCATGACCATGAGCGTCTACGAGCCCATGGGCGTGGTCGCGGCCATCACGCCGTGGAACTCGCCCATTGCCAGCGAGGCGCAAAAGCTCGCTCCCGCGCTGGCCGCCGGCAATGCCGTGGTCGTCAAGCCTGCCGAAGCCACGCCGCTGCTGGCGCTGGAGCTGGCCCGGATCTGCGAGGAAGCGGGTGTTCCGAAGGGCATCGTCAGCGTGCTGCCCGGTCGCGGCTCGGTGATCGGCGACGCCATCACCAAGCACCCGCTGGTCAAGCGCGTGTCCTTCACAGGCGGCACTTCCACGGGCAAGCACATCGCCCGCATCGCGGCCGACAAGATGATGCCCGTCTCTCTGGAGCTGGGCGGCAAGTCGGCCACCATGGTGCTGGAGGACGCCGATCTCGACCACGCCGTCAACGGCGTGCTCTACGGCATCTTCAGCTCCTCGGGCGAGTCCTGCATCGCCGGTTCGCGCCTGTTCGTGGCGAGGAAGCTCTACGGCGACTTCATGGAGCGCCTCACGGCCAAGGCCGCCGCCTTGCGCGTGGGCGATCCGGCCGACGAGCGCACCCAGATGGGCCCGCTGATCACCGCCAGGCACCGCGAATCCATCGAAAGCTATGTGCAGCTGGGCCTGTCCGAAGGCGGCCGGCTGCGCACCGGCGGCCACCGCCCCGAGGGCGCGCTGTACGAGCGCGGCTACTACTACCGCCCGACCATCCTCGAAGGCGTGACCAACAACGACCAGATCTGCCAGCAGGAGATCTTCGGCCCCGTGCTCGTGGCCATGCCCTTCGACGACGAGGAGGCCCTGCTTGAGCAAGCCAACGACAGCGTCTACGCGCTGGCCGCCGGCATCTGGACGCGCGACTACAAGGCCGCCTGGCGCATAGGCCGCGCCGTGCAGGCCGGCACCGTGTGGATCAACACCTACAAGCAGTTCTCCATCTCCACACCCTTCGGCGGCTGGCGCGACAGCGGCCTGGGCCGTGAAAAAGGCCGTCTGGGCATACAGCAGTACATGGAGCAGAAAAGCCTGTACTGGGGCTTGAACGAGAGCCCCATCGCTTGGGCGAATTGAGATGCAACACCCCCTGAGTCGCTTCGCGCCTTCCCCCTCTCTCGCTGCGCGGGAGGGGGACGACACCTTCGCTGGGGCAGCCCCTGCTGCGGGGCGGCCCTTGCTCGGCGTCCGCCGATGCATCGCGCCGGTTGCAGGCGATGTGGGCAGCGCATGGCGTGTGATCGGGTAAAGAAAGGATTTTTTATGAGCGTACTGGGCATTGACGAAATCAGCTACGGCGCCGACGACCTGGCGGCCTGCCGCCAGTTCTTCCTCGATTGGGGCCTGAGCCTGGTCGACGAGCAGGCCGAACGGCTGGTGTTCGAGACCCTCAACGGCTGCCGCGTGATCGTGGCCGCCACCGAGCATCCCGATCTGCCGCCCGCGATCGAAGCCGGACCCACGCTGCGCGAGGTGGTCTGGGGCGTGGAAAGCGAAGCCGACCTGGCCCTCTACGAAGGCCGTATCGCTCAGCTGCCGGGCTTTGTGAAGCAGGGCGGCCCGAACGGCGGACGCATCGGTTGCACCGACCCCAACGGACTGGCCGTGCGGCTGCAGCTCACGCAAAAGCGCGATGTGCAGATGCAAAGCGCCGAGTACAACACCTGGGACCGCAAGGGTCGCGTCAACCAGGCCAGCCCGGCCTACGAACGCGCCCAGCCCATCGAGGTTGGCCATGTGGTGTTCTTCGTCCGCGACGTGCAGGCCTGCGAGCGCTTCTATGTGGAGAACTTCGGCTTTGCGGCCTCGGACCGCTACCCAGAGCGCGGCGCCTTTCTGCGCACCGCGCCCGACGGTGGCCACCATGACATCTTCTTGCTGCAGCGCCCTGACAAGCATGCAGGCCTGAACCATGTGGCCTTCACCGTGCGCGACATCCACGAGGTCTTCGGCGGTGGCATGCACATCTCGCGCTGCGGCTGGGACACCCAGCTCGGCCCGGGTCGCCACCCCGTGTCCTCGGCCTATTTCTGGTACTTCAAGAATCCGGCCGGTGCACTGGTCGAGTACTACGCCGACGAGGACCAGCTCACGGCCGAATGGCAGCCGCGCGAGTTCGAGCCCGGTCCGACAGTGTTCGCCGAATGGGCCATCGACGGCGGCCTGGACGGCAACACCCGGCGCCAGAAGGGCGTGGGCGCTGCCGACGGCAAGTTCCTGACAGACAAGAAATGAAACACCCTCTGAGTCGCTTCGCGCCTTCCCCCTCTCTCGCTTCGCGGGAGGGGGACAACACCCGCGCTGCGGGGCGGTGCGGGGCGGTGCGGCCGGCTCAGGCCCTTGCTCGGTGTCTCTGATGTGAGCGAATTCTCCAGATCCTCTGGCTGGCTAGAGGCTTAACCACAACCCCACGGGCTATTTCATGAAAAACATTCGTCGCCAGGTAGTTATCACTGCTGCATTGCTGGCTGCAGCCCAGATGTCCGGTTCCGCGCTGGCGCAAGCCTATCCGAGCAAGCCCATCACCATCGTCGTGGCCTATCCGGCCGGCGGCGATACCGATGCCATGGCGCGCCTGTATGCCGAGAAGCTGGGTCAGCGACTGGGCCAGCCCGTGGTGGTGGACAACCGGCCCGGTGCCAGCGGCACCATCGGCACCGTGCATGTGGCCAAGGCCGCGCCCGACGGCTATACCCTGCTGCTGGCACCCAATACCTTTGCCATCGCCCAGTTCGTGCTCAAGACCAATGCGGGTTCGAGCTACGATGTGCTCGGCGGCTTCACGCCCATCGTGCAGACCAGCGTGCAGCCCATGTTCGTGGCTGCCAGCCAGGGCTCGGGCATCAAGGACATCAAGACCCTGGCGAGCCAGGGCAAGCGCGACGGCCTGACCTATGCCAGCCCCGGCAGCGGCTCGCCCATGCACATCCTGGGCGAGATGTTCAACAAGGCCGCAGGCACCAAGCTGTCCCACATTCCCTACAAGGGCGTGGCTCCCGCAGTCAACGACCTGATCGGCGGCCATGTGCCTACGACCTTCATGACCTGGGGGCCCATCGCGCCCTACGCGGGCGGCAAGGTCAACGTGCTGGCCGTGGCCGATGCGCAGCGCAGTCCGCTGGCACCGAATGTGCCCACGCTGGCCGAGCAGGGCGTCAAGGACGTGGAAGTGTCGGCCTGGCAAGGCCTGTTCGGCCCCAAGGGCATGAAGCCCGAGACCGTCAAGCTGCTGAACACCCACCTCAATGAAATTCTGAGGATGCCCGACGTGGTCTCCAAGATGGCGGCCTTCGGCGCTCTGCCCGCAGGCGGCGAGCCGGCACGTCTGGAAAAGACCAATGCTGCCGACTACAACCGCTTCGGCAAGCTGATCAAAGACCTGGATATCCGGGCTGATTGAATGACCTACCCCCTGAGTCGCTTCGCGCCTTCCCCCATGGGGGACGACACCCTCGGTGCGGGGCGGCCCTTCCTTGGTGTCCCTGAGGTCGGGCTGCGCCAGATTCACGCGATATGGGTGAAGGGCAACGCTCCGGGCAATGAAACCAAACCACGATTCAAGACAGTTTTCGAAGGAGAGAACCATGGCCGCTGATCGATATCTCGAGCCGCATCAGGCGCGCGAGCGCGCCTCCACCCTGTTTGAGGACCTGCTGGGCGACTCCATTGAGCGTGCCTTCGGCGAGGGCGTGCAGACGCTGCCCGAACTGGTGGCCTACATCAACCGCAGCGGCCCGGCCGGCGAGAACGGCGAGCCCTGGACCGAAGACAGCTTTCAGGCGCTGATGGCCCGGCTGGGCTATTGAGACAGAACAGGACAGGAGTACTCCATGAACGTACAAACCATCACCATCGATCCGGTGGACCGTTTGCTCAACACGGGTCTGAAGAACCTCTGGTATGCGGTCTGCCCTTCGGGTTTCGTCAAGACCGAGCCCGTCTCGCTGCGCCGCTTCGGCCGCAAGATCGCGCTGTGGCGCGATGCCGCCGGCCAGGTACATGCGCTGGAAGACCACTGCCCGCACCGCGGCGCGCCGTTGTCCCAGGGCGTGATCCTGGGCGACCGCCTGGCCTGCCCCTACCACGGCGTGGAAGTGCGCTGCGACGGCACGGTGACCAAGGTGCCCGGCAGCCCCGGCTGCAAGCTCGAAGGCTCGCGCGCCGCGCTGGCCTTCCATGTGCGCGAGATGCACGGTGCGATCTTTCTCTACAACAGCGACAAGCATGTGGACGAGGCTCCCGAGTTCTCCTTGCCCGAGGAGCTGAGCTCACCCGAGTACTCGAACTTCCTGTGCTATGCCGAGTGGCGCAGCGACTACCGCTACGCGCTGGACAACGTCATGGACCCCATGCACGGCACCTTCCTGCACAAGCAGTCGCACTCCATGGCCGAGGGCGACAGCAAGGCCAGCTTCCAGGTGCGTGACACCGATCACGGCTTTGTGTTCGAGAAGGTCGGCCAGCGTGGCGTGAACTTCGACTGGACCGAATACGGCGAAACCGGCGTGCAGTGGATGCGCCTGGAGATTCCGTACCCCAAGACCGGCGGCCCTGGCGGCAACTTCGCCATCGTGGCCTGCGTCACGCCCATCAGCGCCGATCTGTGCGCCGTGTTCTTCTGGCGCGCACGCAAGGTGCAGGGCTGGATGCGCGACACCTGGCGCTTCCTCTACCGCAACCGCCTTGAGGCTCGTCACTGGGCCGTGCTGGAGCAGGACCGCATCATGATGGAGCAGATGGAAGCCGACGCCAACGAGCGCGAGAACCTCTACCAGCATGACATCGGCCTGGTGCGCCTGCGCCGCCACCTGCGTCGTCAGGCCCAGGAACAGATCGACGAAGGCATCGCATCATGAGCAACAGCTTGCAGGCCTTTGTGCACACGCTGCGCTTCGAGGCCCAGGACACCATCAGCGTGGAGCTGCGCCCGGTCGATGGCGGCGAGTTCCCGGCTTTCACGGCCGGCTCGCATATCGATCTGCACCTGCCCAACGGGCTGGTGCGCAGCTATTCCCTGTCCAACGACAGCCGCGAGCGCCACCGCTACGTGGTCGGCGTGCTGCGCGACCGCGCCAGCCGTGGCGGCTCGCGCTGCGTGCACGAGTCGCTGCGCGTGGGCATGCCCATCACCATCTCGGAGCCGCGCAACCACTTCGCGCTCGACGAGGCGGCAACGCACTCGGTGCTGGTGGCCGGCGGCATCGGCATCACGCCCATGCTGTGCATGGCACGCCGGCTCAAGGCCCAGGGACATTCGTTCGAGATGCTGTACTTTGCGCGCGAGCGCAAGAGCGCGGCCTTTCTGGACGAGCTGCAGGCATTGGGCATGCCGCTGCAACTGCATTTCGATGCGGAAGCGGGCGGCCCGCCCGACCTGCGGGCATTGCTGGCGCAGCGCGCCCCCGAGGCGGGGCTGCACCACTATTCCTGCGGCCCCACGCCCATGCTTGATGCCTTCGAGAAGTTCTGCGCCGAGCTCGGCCATGCCAATGCCCATATCGAGCGCTTCACGCCGGTGGAGGTCAAGGCATCGTCCGATGCGCGCAGCAACTACACGGTGGAGCTCAAGCGCAGCGGCCGCTTCATCGAGATCACGCCCGACAAGTCCCTGCTGGACACACTGCTGGACGCCGGTGTCGATGTGGACCACAGCTGCTGCGAAGGCGTCTGCGGCTCGTGCGAGACCCGCGTGCTGGAAGGTGTGCCCGACCACCGCGACTCGGTGCTCAGCCCCAAGGAGCGCGCCGGCAACAAGGTCATGATGGTCTGCGTCTCCGGCTGCAAGAGCGAGCGGCTGGTCCTGGATATATGACACCCCCGGAGTCGCTGCGCGCCTTCCCCCTCTCTATCTCCGCTGTGCGGGAGAGGGGGCGACACCCTCGGCGTGGGGCTGCGCGGCCGGCCCGGGCCCTTCCTCGGTGTCCCTGAGCTGGACCGTGCTGAATTGACGATCGAGGCCCTGGGCCAGCAACTGAAGACAACCCACCACCCCTAGAGGAGACAAACCATGAAATCCATCCATACGCCGGTCCTCGGCGTGGCGCTAGCCTGCCTGGCGTCTTTGCCTGGTGCCGTTTCGGCACAGTCCAAGGTCGAGCTTTTCGGCGTCGTCGACGTCGGCGTGGCCCATCTGGGCGGCTCGGGCGCTTCCAAGACCGGCCTTTCCACAGGTGGTGCCAATATCAGCCGTCTGGGCTTTCGCGGCACCGAGGATCTGGGCGGTGGCCTGAAGGCGGGCTTCTGGCTTGAGGCCGGCCTGGACGTGGACAGCGGCGCCGGCAAGGCTGCGGGCGGCGGCCTGAGCTTCAACCGCCGCTCCACCGTGAGCCTGATGGGCAACTGGGGCGAGGTGCGCCTGGGGCGCGATGACTCTGCCACTTTTCTGAACACGCTGATCTTCGATCCCTTCCTGACCAATGGCGTCGGCGGCACGGGTGCCTTCACCATGCTGGGCATCCCGGGCGTTCCCTCGACCGGCGGTGCGCCCATACAGATCAGCAATGCCGTGAGCTATTTCCTGCCCCAGAACCTGGGCGGCTTCTACGGCCAGGCTCAGCTGGCATTCGGCGAGCAGCCCAGCGGTGCGGCCAACAAGCGCGAGGGCGACTACCGCGGCCTGCGCCTGGGCTATCGCCAGGGGGCATTCAACGGCGCGCTGGCCACAGGCCGGCTCTACGGCAACACCAGCGACACCAATCTGACGGCGAACAATGTGGGCCTGTCCTACGACTTCGGGGTGGCCAAGCCCATGCTGCTGTGGGCCTCGGAAAAGCGAGGCGGCACCAAGATCACGGCCGTGCAGCTGGGCGTGACCGCTCCCGTGGGCAATGGCGAGGCCCGTGCCTCCTTCGGCCACTACAACCTGTCCGGCAGCAATGCGGACTGGAACAAGATCAGCGTGGGCTATGGCTACAACCTCTCCAAGCGCACCCAGGTCTACGGCACTTATGCCTACCTGAAGAACAAGGGCTCGGCGGCGAAGTCCATCGGCGTGCAGGGGCTCAGCGCTCCCGGCACCACGCCGGGCGGCAACGCGAGCGGCCTGGAACTGGGCATCCGCCACTTCTTCTGATCCTGCCCCTAGGGCCGGCATGGGCCGGCCCCGGGGTTTCGGCAGCAGCACGGCTGCCGTACCGCGCGCCCGCCAGGACGTGCGCCCTGGCGGGGCCGGCGGGTGCCGGTCCCGGCTTTTCTCTCTCTCAACGCTAGCCGGACCCTATCATGAAAGACTCACGCTCGTTGCGCTGGTGGGGCGTGGTCACGCTGTTCGTGATCGTCGCCATTTCCTACGTGGACCGGATCAATATCTCGGTCCTCATCACCGATCCCGACTTTCTGTCGCACATCGGCCTCACCCCTGACGACCGAACGCGTCAGGGCCTGCTGGCCACGGCCTTCATGGTCGGCTATGGTGTTTCATCCTTTGTGCTCACGCCGTTCTGCGCGGCGCTGTTCGGCGTGCGCCGCAGCCTGTTTGCCGGCTTGCTGCTGTGGGGCGTGGTGACATTCCTGTCACCGGCCATGAACAGCTACGGGCTGCTGCTGGCATCGCGCATTCTGCTGGGCGTGTCCGAGGGGCCGCTGTTCTCCCTGGCCGGCAGCTACATCAAGGCGCATTTCGAGAGCCGCGAGAACGGCAAGCCCAACTCCCTGGTCAATATGGGCACCGGACTGGGCCTGGCGGTGGGCTATCCCTTCGTCGGCTACCTGGTTGTAGGCCACAACTGGGAGACCTCGTTCCATGTGCTGGGCCTGATCAATGTGCTGCTGGGCGTTCCGCTGGTCTGGGCCTTTGTGCGCATGCCCAAGGTGGAGACCGGCATGCCCAAGCCCCAGTCGCTGGGCGCGGCTGTGGGTCAGGTGGGCCAGATCGTGCGCGGCGCCATGCACACGCGCTATCTGTGGCTGATCACCATTCTCACGGCGGCCTTTCTGTCCTATCTCTGGGGCAGCAGCAACTGGCTGCCCGCCTATCTCAAGGAGTCGCGCGGCTTTTCCATGCGCGAGATGGGCTGGCTGGCTTCGCTGCCGCAATATGCGAGCGTGGCAGCGGTCTTCGTGGGTGGCATGATCATCGACCGCATCGCGCGCCGTCAGGTGCCGCTGATCTTTGTCTTCGGCAGCATGGGCGTGGCGGTTGCCGTGTGGCTGGCCATCCATATGGAAGACCGCTATGCGGCGGCCTATTGCCTGATTGCCGCCAACTTCTGCTGGGGGCTGATGAGCCCGGCCATCCCCAGCACCGTGCAGCACTGCGCGCGGCCCGAGCATGTGGCCAGCGCCTATGGTGTGGTCAACGGCGCGGGCAGCCTGGTCGCAGGTTTCATGCCGGCGATCATGGGGGCGGTGATAGGCGCGCTGTCGGCCCGCGGCGGCGTGAGTGCGGGATTCTTCGCGGGCTTTGCAGCACTGATAGGCACGCAGGTGATCGTGATGCTGTGCGGCATCGTGCTCTGGGTGCGCGAGCGCCATGCCGAACCGCAGTCATCGTGATGCAGATATAAAAAAGGAGCGCCTGGCGCTTATTTTTTATGGGTTTCAGCATCTTTAGAGTCTGAGATGACGGTCAGTCAGGCGTAAACAGCTCCTGTTTTGATGGCAAACGCCTTGAGCCTGGCGCGGTGCATCTGTGCAGACACCGAGCATGGGCTGCCCCAGCATGGGCTGCCCCAGCGTGGGCTGCCCCAGCACGGGCTGCCCCAGCAAGGAAAGGTGTCGTCCCTCTCGGGGGAAGGCGCGTAGCGCCACAGGGGGTCTACTTCAGCCAGCCGCGTTTGCGGAAGTACAGCATGGGGCCGACGGCGCTCAGAATCATCAGGGCGACCACGTAGCCGTAGCCGAATTCCCATTCCAGCTCGGGCATGAACTTGAAGTTCATGCCGTAGACGCTGGCAATCAGCGTGGGCGGAAGCAAGGCCACGCTGGCCACCGAGAAGATCTTGATGATCTTGTTCTGATTGATGTTGATGAAGCCGACCGTGGCATCCATCAGGAAGTTGATCTTGTCGAACAGAAAGGCGGTGTGACTGTCCAGCGACTCGATGTCGCGCAGGATCTGGCGCGCTTCCTCGAACTGCTCGGCATTGAGCATCTTGGAGCGCATCAGAAAGCTCACGGCGCGGCGCGTGTCCATGACGTTGCGGCGGATGCGGCCGTTCAAGTCTTCCTGGCGGGCAATCGCTCCCAGCACTTCCTTGGCCATCTCGTCGGTCACGTCGCCGGACAGCACCATCTTGCTGGCTTTTTCCAGGTCGTCGTAGATGCGCTCCAGCGTATCGGCCGAGTATTCGGCGTCAGCGTCAAACAGCTTGAGCAGCACGTCCTTGGCGTCATCGATCAGGCCGGGCGCACGGCGCGCTCGCATGCGCAACAAGCGAAAGACAGGCACATCCTCGTCGTGGATGGAGAACAGCACGCCATGGCTGCGCAGCGCTGCGTTTTGCTGGTTGACGATGAAGGCCACGCGCACCGAGCGGGGGTCTTCGTCGTCGTCGATCAGAAAGTCGCTGCGGATATGCAGCTCGCCGTTGTCTTCTTCGTAAAAACGCGCCGATTCCTCGATATCGTCGTCCATCGCATCTTCAGGGATGGACAGCTCGTAGTGCTGCTTGATCCAGCGCTTTTCTTCGAGGGTTGGCGATTCCAGATCGACCCAGACGGGGCGAAAGCGTTCAAGGTCTGCCAGGGACTCGATTTCTTCCTGAACGAGTCGGCCATTGGCTAGCGTAAAGATGTTGAGCATCAGCTCACTCCCGGTTGTTCTTGAGGTTCTGCAGGGATCAGGGCGCTTTCAACCCCCACAGTCTTTACCGGGAGCTGAAAGCTACCAACTAGGGTAGGTTTCCACGGATGTCTTTCAATAAATCGAAGCCAGTGATTATGCTACGTTGCACTGCAGCATGTCGCGTGCGGCATCGTTGGGAGAGTGGGCAAGCGGGGCTTGTCTCCCGCCTGTCACAGCCCCTTGGTAAATGCGTCGGCCTGCACCAGGTCGGCCCAGGCTCCGGCCTTGGCCTGCGGCGCACGCAGCAGATAGTTGGGGTCGTAGGTCACCACCGTGGGCACGCCCGCAATGTGGTGCGGCTCGGCCCGCAGCCGGCCCAGCGCATCATGGCGGCCCAGCACGGCGCGTGCACTGGCCAGGCCCAGAACCAGTACGCAGTCAGGGCGCAGCTCTCGCAGCAGAGCCTCCAGAGCGGGTTGCAGCGCCTGGGCATGACTGAGGTCGGCATCGGGCGGCGCGCGGTGCAGTGCGGCGCTGAAGACGCGCGGTTTTTCCTGCAGTCCGAGGGCGCGCAGCATATTGTCCAGCAGCTTGGCGGCATCGCCCTGCAGCGCCGTCTGGGCGCTGTCGGCCGCAGGCCTTTGCGCCGGGCTCAGCAGGGGCGGGTTGGCGGCAGGCTCCAGCAGGATCAGCCAGCCGCCTTGCTCAGCGCTTTGCACATGCTGAGGCGCATGGGGGTAGACCAGCTGGGCGGGACTGATGGTCCAGCCAAGGCCGGGCTCGCCTGCTGGCCCTGCGGCGGGTTGCTGCACAAACTGACGCGGCTCGTGCGGCCGGTGGCCGGACAGGTTCTGGGGCGGTGGGCTGGCGGGCCTGGGGGTCTGGGCGGGCGGCTGGGCCGGTGCCGGCGCTACCTCCGCTGCGGGAGCGGCTGCTTGTACCACGGGCGGGCTTGCGGGCGGCGCCACGCGCATTGCCGGCGCCGCGACGGGCAGGGGCTCGGCGACCGGTGAGGGTGCCACGGCGACTGCAGTGGCAGCGGTGACAGCAGCCACTGCTGCGGGTTCCACGGGCTTGGGCAGCCAGACGGTAATGCCCATGGCTTGCAGCATGGCCCGCTGGCGGGCATCCAGGTTCAGGGCCATAGTTTCAGACTCATGAGCACCGCATGTTCGCGCGGGCCGTTGGGGTTGGGGTAGTAGTTCTTGCGCAGGCCGACTTCGGCGAAGCCGTGCCTGAGATAGACCTCGCGGGCGCGGGCATTGCTTTCGCGCACTTCCAGCCAGATCCATTGGGCATTCTGCTGCCGCGACCACAGCGCCAGTGCATCGAGCAGCACGCGCGCCCAGCCCTGGCGCTGGCAGGCCGGATTGACGGTGATATTGAGCAGATGCACCTCGTCCAGCGCCTGCATGGCGACAAAGTAGCCCAGCAGCTGGTGATCGGCATCGACCAGCAGCTGTATCTGGTAGCCGGCCACCATGGCGTCCTGGAAGTTGCCGCGTGTCCAGGGATGGGCATAGGCCTGCTCCTCGATCGGCAGCAGGGTGTCGAGCCAGAGCCCGGACAGCGGCTCGAAATGCACCAGAGATGCCGCATCCTGGGTGCTGGCGTCGGTAGCGAGTGTGGAGCGGCTGGGCAAGGTCATGAGGTGCTTATCGGGAGGCGGCGTCGGAGGCAGCAGCAGCGGCGGCCTTCTCGGCTTCGCGCTCGGCCGTGGTTTTTGCCACTTTATCGCGGATATAGCGCGGCAGCGCCTCTTCAGCCGGCACCGCGCAGCCTTTTGCCAATAGTGCCGGTGCCAGGCGCAGCATGGCCGTGGCCGTGGGCATGGCGTGCACATGGCGGGCAGCGGGCGCCAGCAACTCGGGGTAGACGGGCTGGGCATTGCCCGCCACGGCATGGCTGGCTGCAGCCTGCAGAGCCTCCGGGGCGCACAGGCCGAAGTCCTCGGGCTCGATCCACTGGCCGTCCACATAGCGGAACGCGGCGTGATAGACCTCGTGCATGCGCGCGTCGAGCACGGCCTCGACCTCGGTGCAGCCATGCAGATGACGGGCCTCTTCGGCCACGGTGAGCAGCGAGTCCACGGGCAGCACGGGAACCTTGGCGGCAAATGCCAGACCCTGGGTGATGGCGCAGGCCGTGCGCAGGCCCGTGAAGGAGCCGGGACCGCGCCCGAAGGCAATGGCGTCCAGCTGCGCGAAGCTCAGCCCCGCATCCTTCATGAGCTGGCGGATGGCCGGCAGCAACTGGGCCGACGACTGCTGCGCGCCCGGCCCGCTGTGCTGCCAGATGGCATCACCACGCTGGACGGCAACAAACAAGGTATCGGTACTGGTGTCGATGGCGAGAAGATTCATGTTCGGCGGGGCGTCAGCCGCAGGCGGGCTGGAGCGCAATATGGGCTGCACTGGACTGCACTGGGCTGCAGCAGAGGGCAGCGTAGCCCTGCATTATCGGACGCCCGCCGCCAGCTTGCCGCAGGCGCGGCCAATGCCCGGCATGGGCGAAGCCCGGCGTAGACTCTGGCCCCATGCTGCAGACCCCCTTCTTTCTTCGCAAGACCCTGAGCGCGCTGGGCGCATCGCTGCTGGCGCTGCTGGCCCAGCCCGCGCTGGCGCAGTCCCTGCCTGCCGACACCCGCATTCCCGCCGCCGTGGACGCGGCGCTGCAACGCGCCAAGATTCCGCGCGATGCCGTATCGCTGCTGGTGATGAATGTGGACGGCAGATCGCCGCCGAACCTGGCCTGGCGCACGCACCAGGCCATGAATCCGGCTTCGGTCATGAAGCTGGTCACCACCTATGCGGCGCTCGACCAGCTGGGCCCGGCCTATGTCTGGCGCACGCCCGTCTATCTGGGCGGCCCGGTGGTCGATGGTGCCCTGCGCGGCAACCTCTACATCCAGGGCCAGGGCGACCCCAAGCTGGTGCTGGAGCGCCTGTGGCTGATGCTGCGCCGCCTGCAAGGCATGGGCATCAAGGTCATCGTGGGCGATATCGTGCTGGACCGCAGCGCCTTTCAGCTGCCCGCGCATGATGCGGCGGTCTTCGACAATGAGCCCTGGCGGCCCTACAACGCCTCACCCGATGCGCTGCTGATCAACTACAAGGCCGTGGCGCTGAATATTGCTCCTGATACAGGAGCTGGTGTCGCTCGTATTCAGTACGATCCACCAATGTTCGGCATGGAAAACCAGCAAGCAGTTGCGCTGGCTGCTCCTACTTCTGATTGCGGCGACTGGCGCAGCAAAATGCAGCTGGACATGAACAATCCGCAGCGCATCGCCTTCAACGGCAGCTATCCGGCAAGCTGTGGCGACAAGAGCTGGTCCATCGCACCAGCGCAGCCCGAGCGCTTTGCGGCCAAGGCCATAGAAGGCATGTGGCGCGAGCTGGGCGGCAAGCTCACCGGCGCCGTGCGCGACGGCAGCGTGCCCCAGGGCCTGCAGCCGGCGTTCCAGCTGGAGTCTCCGGCATTGTCCGAAGTGGTGCGCGACATCAACAAATACAGCAACAACATCATGGCCCAGCATGTGCTGCTCACCCTGGGCATGCAGCGCACCGGCGTGGCCAGCTTCGACTCTGCCAGGCAGTCGCTGGCCCAGTGGTGGGCCGCGCGCTGGGGCAATGCCGAGCAGCCCGTGGTGGACAACGGCGCAGGTCTGAGCCGCAATGCCAGCATTACGGCCAGCGGACTGGGGCAGATGCTGCAGAACGCCTGGGTCTCGCCCGTGATGCCCGAGTTCGTCTCCTCCATGCCCATCGTCGGCGTGGACGGTACGCTGCGCCGCAGCAAGAGCCGGTTTGCGGGCGCGGCCCACCTCAAGACCGGCAGCCTGCGCGATTCGGCCGCGCTGGCCGGCTATGTCGACGGTGCCAGCGGCCAGCGCTATGTGCTGGTGGCCATGGCCAACCACGCCAATGCGGCCGCGGCGCGCACGGCCTGGGATGCACTGGTGGACTGGACGGCGGCCCAGTAGTCGCCAGGGGGCGGCCGCTCTATCCCTGCTCAACCTGCTCAATCGCCGCCCTTTGCCAGCCTCGACAAACCGGACCTTGGTCCGGTTTTTTGTTGCGTGACAGCCTGATGACCAAGTTATTGGGCGTTGGATTTTTGTCCAACCATCGGTAATTGCCCGATAACAACGCCTGGATGAGTGTCGCTACGATGACGCTGAGGAAAAAAAGCACGACCGTGCGATTCACAACACCTCAGGAGAACATCATCTTGGCAAGCAAACTCAAACTCTTGGCGGCTGCAATGGCAACGGTGGGCCTGCTGGCGGCCTGCGGCGGCGGAGGCGGAGCCGATACCACCCCCAAGGCCAAGGTCACTTCGGTCAAGGTCATGGGCGACAGCCTCTCGGACAGCGGCACCTTCGGCTTCAAGTTCACGGTACAGGGCTCGGCGCTCACCGGTGCCGGCTCGACCATGATCTGGCCTGAGCGCATTGCCGACCAGTTCAGCCAGAGCTTGTGCGCCCACTTTCGTGCCGGTGACGAGAATCTCACGACTTATCAGGAAGTCGCTACCTGCACCAACTACGCAGTGGGCGGTGGCCGCGTGAACCCGCTGGATGCGCCGACATCGCCCAAGTCGGTTCTGGTTCAGATCCAGATCGCATCCAAGGCAGGCTTCAGCGCTGATGATCTCGTCGTCATCGATGGCGGCGCCAACGATGCCGCCGACGTGATCGGGGCGCTGATTGCTGCGGCCAAGGGCAATTCGCAGCCGCTGAACGCCATGGTGGCCTGGCTGGATTCCAAGGCTCCGGGCACGTCCACGGCCCTGATGACCCAGGCCGGAGGCGATGCCTCCACGTTTGCCGGCCTGGCGGCGGGTGCCTATCTGCAGACCCTGGCCAAGACTCTGGCCGGCTCCATTGCGCAGAATGTGGTTGCCAAGGGCGCCACGCGTGTGGCCGTGCTGAATGTTCCCGCCATCACCAAGACACCTCGCTTCCAGATGGTCCTGGCCAGCATTGCCCAGGCCGCAGGCGGCGGCGATCAGGGGGCTGCTGCGGCCGCCAAGCAGGAAGCGTCGTTCGATGCCCTGGTACAGGTCTTCAACAACCAGCTGGCCGCCAGCCTGGCAGGCCTGTCCCAGGTGGCCCTGGTCGACTTCTACACCGAGTTCAAGAGCCAGATCAGCAACCCGGCCCAGTACGACTTTGACAACGTGAAGGACCCGGTCTGCCCGATCACTGGCGTTGACGCAAGCGGCCTGCCCACCTACACCTTCCCCACCTGCACGGCAGCGGCCTTGAGTGCGACACCCGGCAAATCCAGCCCTGACTGGTGGCAGCACCATGTCTTTGCCGACAGTTTCCACCCCACGCCTTATGGCCATCAGCAAATGAGCCAGCTGGTTTCCCGCTCTCTGGCCCGGAAGGGCTGGCTGTAAATCCGTCCGCACCTCAATAACAAGGAGACAAAACCGTGAAAATTTCTGTGCGGATCATTGCAGCCGCTGCTGCGCTGACGGCCTGCGGTCTGGCCAGTGCCCAATCGGCCGGAAGCTGGATGGCGCGTGTAGGCGTGACCCATCTGGCGCCCGATGTGAGCAGCGGCAATCTGTCGGCGCCATCGTTTCCCAACACCAAGGTCGACGCCGGCAGCAACACCCAGCTGGGCGGCGGCATCACCTATATGGTGACCGACAATCTGGCGCTGGATGTGCCCCTGGCCACACCTTTCAAGCATGACCTGTCGGGAGCCGGCTCGATTGCCGGCGTGGGCAAGCTGGGTAGTACCAAGGCCATTCCCGTGACCTTGATGCTGCAGTACCGCTTCAATGAAGTGAATGCTCCATTTCGTCCCTATGTGGGCCTGGGCGTGACCTATGCCCATTTCTATGGCGAGAAGACCACGGCCACGCTCAACGGCCTGACGGGGGGCACCCAGGCGAATCCGACCACTGCCAAGTTGGATGACAAGTTTGGTGCCCTGGCGCAACTGGGCTTTGTCTATAACTTCAGCGAACGCTGGTTCGTGGATGCCTCCTACGCAAAGAGCTTTCTGAAGACCAAGATCCACTTGTCTTCGGGCCAGAGCATCAGCGTCAGGCTCAATCCCGATGTGTTTAACCTGGCCATCGGCTACCGCTTCTGAGGCGCTGAAAGGCACTCATGGAAAAGTCCGGGTATGCCCGGACTTTTTATTGCTGAACCCACTCGGCTGCTCGGCTAAGCAGCGGCCTCTGCGCGGCTGGACTTAGCCCGCAGCCGCCGCACGCTGCAGGCGGTCGCGCACACCTTCCCAGTCGGCGGTGTCTGGCGGGGTTTCGATCCAGATCAGCTTGGCGCCCCAGTCGTCGAAATTGCGCAGCATGCCAAACAGCTCGCGGGCCACGTCGCGCGGCTCGTCGGACATGCGGCGCAGCAGCAACTGGGCCGTTGTGACATGGAGGGGGCTGCGGTGATAGATGGCAATATTCCTGCCATCCCGGCCCAGGATGTCCAGCGCCGATTGCAGCTGCCTGGCATCCATGAGCCGCACCTTGGCGTTGGGCGCGTAATGGGCCAAAAGAGTTCCCGATGCACGCGGGGTATCCGCAGTCAGCTCTTCTTTCGACAGCGGCCGCAGGCCGCAGGCACGCTCGATATCGTCACGTGTGATGGCGCCGGGGCGCAGCAGCACGGGCACGCCACGCGTGCAGTCGACGATGGTGGATTCAATGCCCACTTCGCAGGCACCGCCATCGAGTACCAGCAGTTCTTCGCCAAACTCGGTGGCCACATGCTCGGCCGTGGTGGGACTGACGCGGCCGAACTTGTTGGCGCTGGGGGCCGAGACGCCCCAGACCGGCGGATCAAGCTGCTGGCAGGCCTTGAGCACCGCATGGGCCACGGGGTGGGACGGGCAGCGCAGGCCCACGCTGTCCTGACCGCCGGTCGATGCCTTGGCGGCATGCGGCAGGCGCGGCAGGATCAGGGTCAGTGGGCCGGGCCAGAACGCATCGATCAGTTGCTGGGCAAAGACCGGTACTTCCTTGGCATAGCGGGTGATGGCGGCGGCGTCGGCCACATGCACGATCAGCGGATGGTTGGCCGGGCGGCCCTTGGCGGCAAAGATCTGCGCCACGGCCGCATCGTTGTCGCTGTCTGCGGCCAGCCCATAGACCGTCTCGGTGGGCAGGCCCAGCAGCCGGCCTTGCTGCAGCGCAGCCGCAGCGGCGTGCACCGAGGACTCCAGCGTTCCATCCAAGATCATTTCAATTCCTCTTTCATGCACTGCGCCGCCGTATGTGCGGTGCTTTTGCGCTTGCAGAGCATCAGCGAAGGACGCCGAGCAAGGGCCGCCCCGCAGCGAGGGCGTCGTCCCCCTCCCGCGTAGCGAGAGAGGGGGAAGCGGCAAAGCCGCTCAGGGGGTGTTATCAGAACGCTTCAATGCCGAGGATTTCAGCGGCCTTCAAAGCGGTTTCACGCGCTTTTTCGGGGCTTGCCGCGGTGATGTTCAAGTGACCCATTTTGCGGGCCGGCTTGGCATCGACCTTGCCGTACAGGTGCAGGTGGGCACCGGGCAGGGCCAGGACCTGGTCCCAGGCCGGAGCCTGTGCCGTGCCGTCGTTCTTGAACCACAGGTCGCCCAGCAGGTTGAGCATGACGGTGGCGCTGTGCTGGCGCGGCTGCACCAGGGGCAGATTGGTCATGCAGCGCACCTGCAGCTCGAATTGCGACACATCCATCGCGTTCTGGCTGTAGTGGCCGCTGTTGTGCGGGCGCGGGGCAATCTCGTTGACCACCAGCTGGCCGTTGTCCAGCACAAAGAATTCCACGCAGAGCACGCCCACGTAATCGAGGCCGATAGCTACGGACTTCGCAGCGGCTACCGCTTGCTCGGCCTGTGCTGCGGGCACGTTGCCTTCGTAGACCTCGGTCACGGCCAGAATGCCGTCGCGGTGCAGATTGCGCTGCACGGGCAGGTTGACGATGTCGCCATTGCGGCCGCGCGCCACGATGACCGAGCATTCATGCGCCAGTGGCAGCATTTTTTCGAGCACGCAGGCCACCTGCTTGAGCTCGCTCCAGGCCTTGACCAGCTCGTCGCGGGTCTTGACGCGGATCTGACCCTTGCCGTCATAGCCCATGCGTGCGGTCTTGAGAATGCCGGGCAGCAGCGCGTCGTTGACGGCCGCCAACTGCTCGGCCGTCTCGATCACGGCATAGGGGGCGCAGGGCACGCCGCACTTCACGAAGTGGGCTTTCTCGGCAGCGCGGTCCTGGGCGATCGCCACGGCAGAGCCGGCGGGCGATACGGGCAGGCTCTCGGCCAGCTTGTTCAGCGAGCCGGCGGGCACGTTTTCGAACTCGGTGGTCACGGCTGCGCAGAGTCTGGTCAGCTCGGCCAGGCCCTGGGGGTCTTCGTAGCCGGTGCGCACATGCTGGTGGCTGACCAGGCCGGCAGGGCTGGTCTCGTCCTTGTCCAGCACGGCGGTGAAATAACCCATGGCCTGTGCGGCATGGGCAAACATGCGGCCCAGTTGACCGCCGCCCAGCACGCCGAGCGTCGCACCCGGCAGAATGGGTGCCCCCACGTTTGCCACTGCGTGTGCAGCAGGGGCCTTCGCGCCTTGGGACGGCCCGGTGGCGCTCATTGCTTGCGTGTCGCGGTCGCTCATGCGTTCACCGGCAGGGTCATGTTGCGGGCCGCGTCGGTCTGCTCGGCGCGGAAGGCTTCGAGCTTTTTGCGCAGCTCGGCATCCTCGTTGGCCAGCAGGGCCACGGCAAACAGGGCCGCATTGGCCGCACCGGCATTGCCGATGGCAAAGGTGGCCACGGGCACGCCCTTGGGCATCTGCACGATGGAATGCAGCGAATCCACACCCTGCAGGTGACGGCTGGCCACAGGCACGCCCAGCACCGGCACGGTGGTCTTGGCGGCAATCATGCCGGGCAGGTGGGCAGCACCTCCGGCGCCGGCAATGATGGCCTTGATGCCTCGGTCGGCGGCAGCTTCGGCAAAGCGGAACATGTCGTCCGGCATGCGGTGGGCCGATACGACCTGCGCTTCAAAAGCGATACCGAATTGCTGGAGGATGGCAACTGCGTGTTGCATGGTGTCCCAGTCGCTGCTGGAACCCATGACTACGCCAACTTGGATGGGGTTCATGTTCTTCAGGGCGCTGCCGCCCGGCCTAGTGGAACCCCCGATTTTACGGTTTCGCTGCATTGCCGGCCGACTGTGGGGCATAGCCGTCCGGGCAAAGCAACTATGACTCCCGGATGTGGGCCGCCGCGTTATCGCGTGCAAAGCCCAGCACGCGGTCCCTGAAGACATGGATGACCCAGGCCAGCGTGACCAGTATCTGCAGGCTCAGAGAAGCCCAGGGCACATAGCTGACCCAGGCGCCGACTCGCTCTATGCCGTCCGGCGAGCTCATCCACATGGCCACCACAGGCTGAACAAACATGGCGCCCGTATGGCCGCCCATGCCATAGGCCAGCAGCGGAGCGGCGATGTTGAGGATCAGCCAGGCGACGACAAACGAGGCCAGGGGGGACTTGAGTCTGCCCGCCAGCAGGGCGAAGCCGGTCAGCAGCAGGCAGTCGCGCAGCAGATGCAGGCACAGATAGAAGGTGAAGCTGTTGAGCTTGCCGCTGATGGCCGCCTCAAGTGACTGGGGGGCGAACAGCAGCAGCAAGGCCATGGCAAAGCCCAGCAGCAGGCTGACCGGCCACAGCGGCAGCGCCTCCAGCGCCTCGCGCCAGCGCTGGCGGCTGGCCGACCATTGCACCTGGCGCCAGGCGCGCAGATGCTGGTCCATATGTTGCAGGGCGACATAGGCGGTGCCGATCAGCGCGATCCAGGCGGTGCTGCTGAAAAATTCGGCAATGCCCAGGTTGAGCGAGCCGGCTGCGAAAAATCCCGCCAGTGCCAGGCCCAGAGGCCAGGCCCAGGGCAGGGTGCGCACATCGAGTCGAGTGCAAAGCTGGCGCCACAGGGCCAGCAGCCCCAGGCCCAGCACCAGGGTGCCGGCCAGATAGGCCAGGCCCAGGCCGCCCACGTCCAGGCCCCACCAGAAGACCGGCTCGACGTCGAAGTCCACAATGGCCTTGTAGACAGGGGTGGTAAAGGGGCCGGGTGCGAAGAACAGGATCAGCAGAGGCATCAGTGCTGCTCGCCGGCGATTGATGGGCCTGTCCCTCAGCCCCCAACTCATGAGCACGGAATTCATGGCCCAGGTCTGCAGGCCCAGGCCCCAGATCACGGCCAGGCCAATCGTGTGTTGCAACTTCAGGGGCTCCAGCGCCCAGAAGTGGGTCACACCCGCCACGGCCAGCGCAAACCACAGCACATAGAGCCAGGCAGGCAAGGTGGCGCCCAGCAGCTTTCCCCAGGCCATCTGCCAGGGGGTGAGCACGGACAGGCGTTGCCAGTCCCAGGTGTTCTGGCTGGCTTCCTCGGCCAGGCTGCGCCCGGCCAGCACGCTGCCATAGATGATGGCAGCCAGGTACAGGCCGGCAATGGCGGTCATGCTCAGCGTACCGGGCAGTCCTTTGGCAGAGGACAGGGCGAAGGGCAGGGCCAGGATGAGCAGGCTCAGGCCCAGGCTCCAGGCCAGCAGCGAGGGGCGCCAGTTCAGCCAGAGCTGGCGCTGGAATTCGGGATTGCGTTGGCTCATGCTTGCTCCTGACTTTCGGTATCGCGGGCCTGGGCCGTGCGGGCATAGCGGTCCTGCAGCCGCTCGCGCACCGGGTACAGCGCGGCGACGGGAATGCCTGCCTGCACCATCTGGGCCAGCCATTGGGCGCGTGCGCTGGCGCCAGCAGGCAGCCACAACTGGATCGGCCGGCGGCCCGTGGTGTCGAAGTCCTGCACCGAGGCGCTCAGCAAGGCCTGACGCAGGCGGGCCTCAAAGCCTTCGCTTGGCTCCATGGCCACTTCCAGTGCATAGAGCTGGGGCTGCTGGTCAACTGCGACGGGTTGGCCTGGGCCGTGGGCGTTTTGCAGTGCCTCATGGCTTTCGATGCGGCCGTCGCGGATGCTCAGGATATGGGTGCAGTACTCGTCCAGCTCGCTGAGGATGTGGCTGGAGACGATCAGAGTCATGCCCTGGGCCTGAAGCTGGCGAAACAGCGTCGAGAGGCTGCTGCGCGCATCGGGGTCGAGGCCGCTGGCGGGCTCGTCGAGCAGCAGCACGCCGGGCTGGTGGACGATGGCCTGGCCGATCGCCACGCGCTGGCGCTGGCCGCGCGAGAGCTCGGTCGGGTGGCGGTGCAGCAGCTCCGTCAGGCCCAGTTGCTGGGCCACCTGCTGCACGCGGCCATCCACGTCGGCGGGCGCAGCGCCCATGGACAGGGCCGAGTACTGCAGGCAGCGCATCACGCTGAGCCTGTCGTACAAGCCATAGAAATCCGAGAGATAGCCCAGGTGGCGGTGCACTTCGCGCGGCTGCTCCTCGACTGACAGGCCTTTGACGCGGATATGGCCAGACAGCGGCTGCTCCAGTCCGGCAATGCAGCGCATCAGTGTGGATTTGCCGGCGCCGTTGGGGCCGACGAGTGCCGTCACGCTGCCCGCAGCGATGGACAGGCTCACGCCGTCAAGGGCGCGGTGGCCCGGATATTCAAACACCAGTTGTGAAACTTCAATCAAGTCTGCGCTCCTTGGTTCGCGATCAATATAGCCCAGGGGCGCGAGGCACGGTGGGGTGGTCACTCTTTAAACCGTAGCTGCTTGCGCATGCCGTTCATTGATTGCCGGCATAAAACACCTTGAGTTGACCTTGAAACATGCGCAAGCTGCTCCCATCTGAGTAGCAAAGACCCGGTCCATTCTGGTCTATGGCTTGCGCTCGCGCATTTGCGTGGAGAATCGCAGCATCGTGCGGTGGGCACTCTGCTGGAGTGGCCGGTTCGCAGACTTTTCAGCGCCGCTGCCCGCGTGGCAGCGCACAAGCAGCATTGGGAATCACATGATTGACGTCACCCTCGAGAATTTTGAAGCCGAAGTCGTAGCCGCCTCCATGGCTGTGCCCGTGCTGGTGGACTTCTGGGCGCCCTGGTGCGGCCCCTGCAAGACGCTGGGTCCGGTGCTGGAGAAGCTGGAAGTCGCCTATGAAGGCCGCTTCAAGCTGGTCAAGATCGACTCCGATCAGGAGCAGCAACTGGCCAGCATGTTCGGCATCCGCTCCATCCCGACCTGCGTGCTGATGATCGGCGGCAAGCCCGTGGACGGTTTCATGGGTGCCCAGCCCGAGGGCAAGCTGCGCGAGTTCCTGGACAAGCATCTGCCCTCCGAGGGCGAGCTGGCGGCCGAGGCTGATGCCGACGAAGCCCAGGCCCTGCTGGAGTCCGGCGACACCCAGGCAGCGCTGCAGAAGCTGGCCGATGCGCTGGCGGCCGATCCGGCCAACGACGATGCGCGCTTTGACTATGTGCGCCTGCTGATCGCCACCGGCAGCTTCGAGGAAGCTGCGGCCCTGCTGGCCGAACCCATCAAGCGCATTCCCCAGCCGCTGCGCTTCGAAGCGCTGAACCAGTGGCTCAAGGCGCTGGAATTTGCCGTGCAGGACGACAATGCCGATGTGGCCAAGTACGACGCCGCCATCGCTGCCAACAAGCGCGACTTCGACGCCCGCTTTGGCCGTGCGCGCGCGCTGCTGGCCCACAGTCGGTGGACCGACGCCATGGACGAATTGCTGGAAATCATCATGCGCGACAAGACCTGGAACGATCATGCCGCGCGCAAGCTGATCGTCGGCGTGCTGGAGCTGTTGACCCCGCCCAAGCCCAAGAAGCAGGACGCCGTGCCCGGCAAGACCGGCGGCGGCATCGAGCTGCTGGGCAAGAACAGCACCGAGCAGGATGAGGCCACGGCCATGGTCAATAGCTACCGTCGTCGTTTGAGCATGGCGTTGAACTAGAGACTCCCCCTGGCCGGGCGCCCCTCTCTCTACGCGCTTCGCGCTATGGGAGGGGGACGACAGCTTCGCTGCGCGGCGGTGGGGGCCGTCCAGGTATTGCTCGCTGTCCCCTGCTTTTGGGGGCGCCAGTTTTGGCGATTGCGTTGAACGAGACTCGCGATGGATCAGATCTTTTCAGTGGCCTTTCAGGGCCTCTTTGTTTATCTGGGGCTGGCGCTGGCATTCGCGGTGCTGGCGGCCGTGCTGCGCTCGCCACGCTTCAAGGGCTGGCGCGGCGAGCGGGCCGTGCAGGCGGCGATTCGCCGGCAGCTCAATCCGCTGATCTATGTGGACATGCACAACGTCACCCTTCCCACGGCGGATGGCGGCAGCACGCAGATCGACCATCTGATCTTTTCGCCCTATGGCCTGTTTGTGCTGGAAACCAAGAACTTCCAGGGCTGGATTTTCGGCACTGAAAAGCAGCGTGAATGGACGCAGCAGATTTTCAGGAAACGCAGCCGCTTCCAGAACCCGCTGCGCCAGAACTACAAGCACATCAAGACCTTGCAGTCGCTGCTGGACATTGCACCGGAGCATCTGCACTCGGTGATCGCCTTTGTGGGCGACTGCGAATTCAAGACCGAGATGCCGGTCCATGTCACGCGCGGCCTTGGCTTTGTCGGCCATATCCAGAGCTTTACCAAGCCCGTGTGGAGCCCCGAGCAAATGCAGGCGCTGCTGGACAAGCTCTACGAGCTGCGGTTGCAGCCCGGTCGTGCCACCGACAGGCAGCATGTGGCGCATGTCCGGCAATTGCAGGCGGCCAGCAAGGCGCGCAAACCCCGCAAACCCCGGCTGGAGCCGGCGGCAGAAGCCTCGGCCCAACTGGTCAGGCTGCCCGCACCCGGGACGGTGAATATTCACCTGGAGCCTGTCATGTCGGCGCCGCCTTCGGCCGCAGTCGATAGGGAGTTGTCAGCGCAGGTACAGCCCACCCAGCCAGCCGTTGCGGCTCCTGCCAAGATGGTTGACACTGCGGCAGAGGCAGCAGAGCCACTCTGCCCGCAGTGCGAATGGCCGCTGCGCAAGTTGCTGATGCAGCGCGGGCCGCTGGCGGGGCAGGCCGTCTGGCGCTGTACCAATGCGGCGGCCTGCAGTTTTGTGCGCGGGCACGTCTGATACTCCTGAAATATGAGCTGTCAGCGCTTTTTCTGTCTGTGCCGATGGCCGGAGAGGTGTTTGTGATGACTGCTTTCTCGAACCTGCGCGCCTTGCTTGCTCCGGCACTGGGGGTGCTCCTGCTGTTGGGCGTCCTGGCTGGCGCCGCTGCAGATGCAGGGAGCGTGGCGACCGAGGGCGAAGCCATGGCCGCCGTGCCGGCACCGCTGCTAAATACCTATTGGAAGCTGGTGCAGCTGGGCGATGGCTCGCATGTCAGCGCCTATGACAACCAGCCCGAGCCGCATCTGGTGCTGGAGGTCGGCAGCGGCCGCTTTCATGGTGCAGGCGGCTGCAATCGCCTGCGCGGCAACTACAGCCTGGATGGGCGCTGGCTGCGTTTTTCGGCGGTGGGCAGCACCCGCATGGCCTGTGTGCAGGGCATGCGCCGGGAGCAACTGCTGATGGCAACCCTGGCCCTGGTCAGCAGCTATGCCGTGCAGGGGCAGAAGCTGGTGCTCAGCGATGCCGAGGGGCGTGCGCTGCTACGGTTCGAGGCGGTGTATCTGCGCTGAACCTCAGTGCGTCAGTTGCGGGCTGGCGGACTGGAGTGACGGGGCATTGCCCAGCGAACGAATCGGTATGCCCATGTCCTGCGGAATCTCGCCCGACAGCTGCAGCGCCAGATAGCGGGTGCAGCACACGCGCAAGAAAGAGCTGAAGTTGCTCACCGCTTTGCGCTCTGCCAGCAGCTCGTCGTAGAGCTTGGTGCAGAGCTGGGGAACGGTATAGCCGTCCCGCGCGGCAATCTCTTCGAGTACCTGCCAGAACAGGTTTTCCAGCCGGATGCTGGTCGCCACTCCATGCAGGCGGATGGAGCGGGCCCGGTGAGCCCAGAGCTGCGGATCGGCGCTGATAAAGACCTGGCACATGGCGCGACTCTCCAAAACAAAACCGGGCCATGGTGTGGCCCGGCGAGTACGGCGTCAAGTGGGCGACTCTTGAATTGATAGCTTGCTGCGCTTGATGGGAAAGCGCTGAAGGCCAATTTCAGTGTGAGATCTTCGTGCCCAGCAGCGCGAGAAACTGTGCAATCCAGGCCGGATGAGCGGGCCAGGCCGGAGCGCTGACCAGATTACCTTCGGTATGGGCCTGGTCGACGGGAATGTCCGCATAGCTGCCCCCGGCCAGTTCCACCTCGGCTCGGCAGGCGGGATAGGCCGAGCAGGTGCGGCCCTTGAGCACGCCGGCGCCGGCCAGCAGTTGCGCGCCGTGGCAGACGGCGGCCACGGGTTTGTTGGTGTCGAAGAAGTGACGAACGGCCGCGCGCACGCTTTCATAGCCGCGCAGATACTCGGGGCCGCGGCCGCCGGGGATGACCAGCGCGTCGTAATGCTCGGGCTTCACATCGGCAAACGTGGCGTTGAGCGTGAAGTTGTGGCCGGGCTTTTCGCTATAGGTCTGTGCGCCTTCAAAGTCGTGGATGGCAGTCTTGATCTGGTCGCCGGCCTTTTTGTCGGGGCAGACGGCGTGCACGGTATGGCCCACGGCCAGCAGGGCCTGGAACGGGACCATGGTTTCATAGTCCTCGCAGTAGTCGCCGCAAATCATCAAAATCTTCTTGCCTGCCATGGTCTGTCTCCTGTTGAAGTGTCAAACCATTGTGGACAGGCATGCGGTGCTACGGGTATTAACGGGCTACTACATTTTGGCGGCTGGGTAGTGTGTGCCGTAGTCCGACGAACGCTGATACAGCGTCAGTCCGAACTGCGGCAGCACACCGATCAGATGGTCGAAGATTTCGCCCTGTATACCTTCGTACTCCACCCAGACGGTGGTGTTGGTGTAGCAGAACAGCTGCAGAGGCAGTCCGGTGGGCGATGTCTCCATCGTGCGCACCATGAGGAACATGCCCGGGCCTTTGCCAATGCGCGGGTGGCCCATCAGATAGGCGTAGGCATAGGCCTTGAAGGCGGCCAGATTCGTCACCTGGTGGGCGGCGATGGCCTGGGTAGGCATGGCGGCCTCGGCCGCGCCGGGCATGGCCTGCAGGCCGTCACGCTCGCTCCAGTAGGGTTGCAGCAGGGCGATATGGCCCATGCCTGCGCGTTCCTCGGGCGAGAGCAGATGCACGGTGTTGGCGTCCAGGTTCAGCGAGCGCATGATGCGGCGTCCGCCCGAGTCGAACATGCCGCGCCAGTTCTTGAAGCTGTCCGTCATCAGCCGCCAGGTCGGAATGGTGGTGATGGTCTTGTCCCAGTTCTGCACCTTGACGGTATTGAGCGCGATATCGGTCACAAAGCCGTCGGCACCGACCTGGGGCATCTCTATCCAGTCGCCCACGCGCAGCATGTCGTTGCTGCCGAGCTGAACGCCTGCGACAAAGGAGAGGATGGTGTCCTTGAACACCAGCATCAGCACCGCCGACATGGCGCCCAGGCCCGAGAGCAGCAGCAGCGGCGAGCGGTCCATCAGCGTGGCCACGATGAGCACCACGGCAAAGCTGCAGACCAGCAGCTTGCCCAGCTGCACATAGCTCTTGATGGAATGGGTCTGGACGGCGGTCTTGCGCGCCTCGTCGCGTTCGTGGGCCTCGTTCGTGGCATTGAGCAGATCGCACAGCACGCGCGCCAGGTGGTAGAGCGTGAAGGCAATCGCCACATTGGTGATCAGCGTGGTCCAGCGCGGCTCCAGATGCGGCACGCCCTGGATGCCGAACTGCACGATCAGCGAGGGCACGACCTTGGCCAGGCGGCGCAGCACCTTGTCGTGCATGAGGATCTGGGCCCAGCCGGTCCTGAGGGTGTCGCGCATACGGCGAAAGACCTTGAGCCCCAGCCACTGGGTCAGCCAGCCGGCCACAAGGGCGGTCAGGGCCAGGACGCAGAGCGAGACCAGAATTTGCATGGCGGGATTCCAGTCAGAAACAAAAGACCAGCGGGAAAGCAATAGCAGCTCCTCAGAAGAATGGACCGGGGCAGGAGCGCAAGTCTGGCAACTTCGGGCAGAAGGCAGGCGATGGCGTCGGGCACGGAAACAGGCCGGTCAGACCGGCAGCCGTGCAAAAAGTTTAGCAATGTGTGAACAACCACTAGCTTACGCAAAGCCTTATTTCCCAGCGTGGCGTGCAGGAAGGTCGCCCGGATGGCGCAGCGGGTTTTGCGGTAATGCGGGGCTAAACCGGCGCAAGCGGTCGGGCAGCCTAAAATCCCTGTTGATTTCAGATTTCTACCTTGCCGGATCCCAAGTGGGGCTGGCGGCCACTGCACTGCACCATGCAAGAAAAATTCAACCACATCGAGGTCGAGCGCGCCGCGCAAGAACACTGGCAAGCCAAGGACGCCTACCGCGTCAGCGAAGACGGAAGCAAGCCCAAGTACTACGCCTGCTCCATGCTGCCCTACCCCAGCGGCAAGCTGCACATGGGCCATGTGCGCAACTACACCATCAACGACATGCTCACGCGCCAGCTGCGCATGAAGGGTTACAACGTCCTCATGCCCATGGGCTGGGACGCCTTCGGCCTGCCTGCCGAGAACGCCGCGCTGAAGAACAAGGTGCCGCCTGCCAAGTGGACGTACGAGAACATCGCGTACATGAAAAAGCAGATGCAGGCCATGGGTCTGGCCATCGACTGGAGCCGTGAGGTCGCCACCTGCGAACCCGAGTACTACAAGTGGAACCAGTGGCTGTTCCTCAAGATGCTGGAAAAAGGCATTGCCTACCGCAAGACCCAGGTGGTGAACTGGGACCCGGTGGATCAGACCGTGCTGGCCAACGAGCAGGTCATTGACGGGCGCGGCTGGCGCACCGGCGCTTTGGTGGAAAAGCGCGAGATCCCTGGTTACTACCTGGCCATCACCCACTACGCCCAGGAGCTGCTGGATCATGTGCAGCTCGGCAACGAGAAGGCCACGTTGAACGGCTGGCCCGACAAGGTGCGCCTGATGCAGGAAAACTGGATCGGCAAGTCCTCCGGCGTGCGCTTTGCCTTCACCCATGACATCAAGGGTGCAGACGGCCAGCTGATCCAGGACGGCAAGATGTATGTCTTCACCACGCGTGCCGACACCATCATGGGCGTGACCTTCTGTGCAGTCGCCCCCGAGCACCCGCTGGCGCTGCATGCGGCGGCCTCCAGCCCCGAGCTGGCAGCCTTCATCGAGGAGTGCAAAAAGGGTGGCACCACCGAAGCCGAGCTGGCCGCCAGGGAAAAGGAAGGCAAGCCCACGGGCCTGTTCGTCACTCACCCCATCACCGGCGCGCAAGTCAAGGTGTGGATCGGCAACTATGTGCTGATGAGCTATGGCGACGGCGCCGTGATGGGCGTGCCCGCCCACGACGAGCGCGACTTCGCCTTTGCCAACAAGTACGGCCTGCCCATCAAGCAGGTGGTGTCCGTGCAAGGCCAGGCCGCTTATGACGACAAGCAGTGGAGCGACTGGTACGGCGACAAGGAGCGCGGCGTACTGATCAACTCCGGCGATCTCGACGGTCTGAGCCACAAGGATGCGGTGCAGGCCGTGGCCAAGATCGTGGGCGACAAGGGCCTGGGCGAGCTCAAGACCACCTGGCGTCTGCGCGACTGGGGCATCAGCCGTCAGCGCTACTGGGGCACCCCCATCCCCATCATTCATTGCGCCGATTGCGGTCCTCAGCCCGTGCCCGAGAAGGATCTGCCCGTGGTCCTGCCCCAGGATCTGGTGCCCGATGGCTCCGGCAATCCGCTGGTCAAGTCCGAGGCCTTCCACGCCGGCGTGGTCTGCCCCTGCTGTGGCAAGCCCGCCCGCCGTGAAACCGACACCATGGACACCTTTGTGGATTCGTCCTGGTACTTCATGCGCTACTGCGATGCCAAGAACAGCGAGCAGATGGTGGCCGATGGCGCCGATTACTGGATGCCCATGGACCAGTACATCGGCGGCGTGGAGCACGCCATCCTGCACCTGCTGTACGCGCGCTTCTGGACAAAGGTCATGCGCGACCTGGGTCTGGTCAAGATCGACGAGCCCTTCAGCAAGCTGCTGACCCAGGGCATGGTGCTCAACCACATCTACAGCCGTCGCACGGCCAAGGGCGCCAAGGAATACTTCTGGCCCAAGGATGTGGAGCATGTGTTCGACGAGTCCGGCAAGATCATCGGCGCCAAGCTGAAGGTCGAAGTGGACAGCGCCGACGGCCTGCTGCCCGTGGGCACCGCCATCGACTACGAAGGCGTGGGCACCATGTCCAAGTCCAAGAACAACGGCGTGGACCCTCAGGATCTGATCGAGAAGTACGGCGCCGACACCGCACGTCTGTACACCATGTTCACCTCGCCGCCCGAGCTGACGCTGGAGTGGAACGATGCCGCCGTGGAAGGCAGCTATCGCTTCTTGCGTCGCGTCTACAACTTCGGCAGCAAGCTGACAGGCATGGACATGGCTTCCGCGGTGCAGGGCGTGGCCGGTGCCAAGTCGCTCGATGATGTGGAGTTCGGCAAGGCGGCCAAGGCCCTGCGTCTGGAAATCCACAACGTGCTCAAGCAGGTCGAGTACGACTACTCGCGCATGCAATACAACACCGTGGTCTCCGGCGCAATGAAGATGATCAATGCGCTGGAAGACTTCAAGGCCCTGGATGACGCCGGTGCCAAGGTGGCTCTGATCGAAGGCTTCGGCATTCTGCTGCGCGTGCTCTACCCTGCAACGCCTCACCTGGCGCATGTGCTGTGGAGCGAGCTGGGCTATGCCAACCACCTGGGCGATCTGCTCGACGCCCCCTGGCCGCAGGTCGACCCCAAGGCTCTGGTGCAGGACGAGATCTCGCTGGTGCTGCAGGTCAACGGCAAGTTGCGCGGTGCGATCCTGGTGTCCGCCACAGCCGACAAGGCGGCCATCGAGGCGGCGGCGCTGGCCAATGAGGAGTACCAGAAGTTTGCCGAAGGCCGCGAGCCCAAGAAGATCATCGTGGTGCCGGGCCGTCTGGTGAATATTGTCGTGTAAATGACTCCCCCTGAGGCGCTTCGCGCCTTCCCCCTCTCTCGCTTCGCGGGAGGGGGACAATACCTTCGCTGCGGGGCGGCCCTTGCTCGGTATTTCTCGAGCAAGAGTCGATGCTCGCAGCAGGGCTTGAAGATTAGAGGACAGTTGATGCAAAAACGTACGCTGCTGGCCGCGATGGCCTTGACGCCTTTGCTGGGAGCCTGCGGCTTTCGCCTGCGCGGTGCGCCGAATTTTGTGTTTCGCTCCATTTACGTGCAGTCGGGGCGTGGTGCGCCCGTGGGCACCTTGCTGCGTCGCAGTCTGGAGTCGGCCAGCGACAAGCTGACCGTGATCAAGGACCCGGCTTCGCCCGATACGGCCGAAGTGATCTGCCAGATCATCAGCGAGCTGGCCCAGCGCGTCATCATTGGCTCCAATGTGGCCGGTCAGGTGCGTGAAATCGAGCTGCGCCTGATTGTGCGCTTCTCGCTGCGCACGCCCGGCGGCGACGAGTTGATCGAACCCGTCGAAATTCGCCAGATCCGCAACGTGACCTATAACGAAACCAATGCCTTGTCCAAGGCGGCGGAAGAGGAAATGCTGAACAAGGATATGCGCAACGACATCGTGCAGCAGATCATTCGCCGCCTGGCTGCGGTCAAGAGCCTGCAGGTGTCATAAGCCATTGCCTGAGTCGCTGCGCGGCGGGGCGTCGCCTGCCGCCCCCTGGCGGAGGCCGCGAGCCGTCAGCGATGACCTGCTGAATTTGATAGCTGCTGGCGCTTGAAATCAGTGCGTTTCAGATACTTTTAATAGAAAAATTTTCTCCATGCAGCTTGCGCTGAATCAGCTTCCCTCCCATCTGGCCAAGGGCTTGCGCTCGCTCTATGTGCTGCATGGCGACGAGCCGCTGCAGCAGCAGGAAGCGGCCGATGCGATTCGTACAGCGGCGCGTGCTCAGGGCTATACCGAGCGCAGCAGCTATACCGTCATGGGCGCGCACTTTGACTGGAGCGGCGTTCTCGCGGCAGGTGGCAGCCTGAGCCTGTTTGCGGACAAGCAGATTCTGGAAATTCGCATCCCCAGTGGCAAGCCCGGCAAGGATGGCAGCGCCGCGCTGCAGCAGCTGGCCAGCAGCGCTCAAGGCAACGACAGCACGTTGACCCTGATCAGTCTGCCGCGCCTGGACAAGGCCACCAAGACCGGGGCCTGGTTTGCGGCGCTGGACGGCAACGGCGTCTCCATCCAGATCGACCCCGTGGAGCGCGGCGCGCTGCCGCACTGGATTGCCCAGCGTCTGGCGCTGCAGAATCAGCGTGTGGCCGCAGGTGAAGAGGGGCAGCGCACGCTGCAGTTCTTTGCCGACCGCGTGGAAGGCAATCTGCTGGCCGCGCACCAGGAAATTCAGAAGCTCGCCCTGCTGCACCCCGAGGGCGAGCTGAGCTTGGCGCAGGTGGAGCAGGCCGTGCTCAATGTGGCGCGCTATGACGTGTTCAAGCTGTCCGAGGCCGTGCTCTCGGGACAGGTGGCGCGCAGCATGCGCATGCTGGATGGCCTGCAGGCCGAAGGCGAGGCCGAGGTGCTGGTGCATTGGGCGCTGGCCGAGGATATTCGCAACATCAAGCGGGTCAAGGACGCCATGGCGGGCGGCAAGCCCCTGCCCATGGCGCTGCGCGAAAACCGCATCTGGGGCCCCAAGGAGAGGCTGATGGAGCGGCTGCTGCCGCGTGTCAGCGATGCACGCGCAGCCGAGTTGCTGCAAGCTGCCCATGCGGTGGACGGCATTGTCAAAGGCCTGCCCAGCGAGGGCTGGCCACGCGACAGCTGGCAGGCCCTGCGACAGCTGGCCATGCAGCTGGCGACAATAGGGAACACCAACTGAGGCGCTGCGCGCCTGGGCGGCCCCGCCTTCCCCCTCTGTCTTCGGGGGCGGCACCTTCGTTGTGGGGCGGCGCGGCCGGCGTAGGCCCTTCCTCGGTGTCCCTTGCGCTAGAGCTGAGTCGGTTTCTTGCGCTGTGCGCGGCTCAGTGCACCTTCTCCAGTTGTATCTGCGCTTTGTCCGCCCAGGCTCGGAGGTTGTCCAGCAGGTCCTTCTGGCTGAAGGAACAGCTTTCCTCGGTGAACAGCGCGCTGGATTCGAGTCGGTCCAGTAGATTGAGCAGCACTTCGCCATAGCGTGGCGGCAGCGCCTGCAGCAGTGCGGTTGCGGCGCGTGCCTGCCGGCCGAGGGCGCTGGCGCTGATCTGCGAGTTGGCGAGCTGCTCGAATCCGCTGCGCAGCTGCTGGAGCTGGCGGGCGCTTTCCTGCAGCGCTTTGGTGTTGTGGCTCATAAGTCTCCTTGCGATTCAGAGGCCGAGTGTAGGTGTCCGCAGGGCCATAAACCCCCTCATGCTCGGACTTGTCTGCGCAACTTGCGTATCTCGGCGAAAATCACTCCATGAACGCGCTCAACACCGTCGAATACATGCACAACCTTGGTGTACAGGCAAAAGCCGCCTCCGCACTGATGGCGCGTGCGTCTGCAGCTACTAAAAACAAAGCACTCAAGGCGCTGGCCCGTCTGCTGCGCGAGAACGTCGAGCCGCTGCAGATCGACAATGCCCGCGATCTGGAGCGCGCCATGGCCAATGGTCTTTCGGCACCCATGGTCGACAGACTGCGCCTGACGCCCAAGGTGCTGCAGACCTGTGCCGAAGGTTGCGAGCAACTCGCTTCCATGCCCGATGTGATCGGCGAGATCAGCGGCCTCAAGCAAATGCCCAGCGGTATCCGCGTGGGTCAGATGCGTGTGCCTCTGGGCGTGTTCGGCATGATTTATGAAAGCCGCCCGAATGTGACCATCGAAGCGGCCAGCCTCTCGATCAAGAGCGGCAATGCCTGCATCTTGCGTGGCGGCTCGGAGGCGATTGACTCCAACAAGGCGCTGGCCAGGCTGGTGGTCCAGGCGCTGGCCGAAGCCGGTCTGCCTGAAGACGGTGTCAAGCTGGTGGAGACCACCGACCGTGACGCCGTGGGCCAGCTCATCGCCATGCCCGACTATGTGGACGTCATCATCCCCCGTGGAGGCAAGGGCCTGATCGAGCGCATCAGCCGCGAAGCCAAGGTGCCCGTCATCAAGCATCTGGATGGCAATTGCCACACCTATGTGGATGACCCCTGCGACATCGCCATGGCCGTGAAGGTGGCCGACAACGCAAAGACCAACAAGTACAGCCCCTGCAACGCCAGCGAAAGCCTGCTGGTAGCACGTGCCGTGGCTGCAGACTTCCTGCCCAGAATCGGTGCCGTCTATGCCGCCAAGGGCGTGGAGATGCGTTGCGATGCGGAGGCGCTGGCCATTTTGCAAACCGTCAAGGATACCAAGCTGGCCGAGGCAGTGGAGCAGGACTGGTATGAGGAATACCTGGCGCCCATCATCAGCGTGAAGCTGGTGGACGGTGTGGATGAGGCCATTGCCCACATCAACAAGTACTCCAGTCACCATACGGAGTCGATTCTGACGACCAATCACCTGCACGCACAGAAATTTCTGCGCGAGGTCGATTCCGCCAGCGTCATGGTCAATACCAGTACCCGTTTTGCCGATGGCTTCGAGTTCGGACTCGGTGCCGAGATCGGCATCAGCACCGACAAGTTCCATGCGCGCGGGCCGGTAGGCATCGAGGGGCTGACCTCGCTCAAATACGTGGTCTTGGGCGACGGCGAAGTCCGTTCCTGAAGTCCGTCTGCCGGAGAAGCCGCAGGCGGGGTCTTTTCCGGATATGACTTAATGCCGCAGCTTGGATCCCTTTCCATAACACCATGAAAATCATTATTCTGGGTGCCGGGCGCGTAGGCCAGAGTGTGGCCGAAAGTCTGGTGTCCGAGCAAAACGGAATCACCGTCATCGACACGGATGCGCGTGCATTGCGCGAGCTGGAGTCGCGCTTCGACCTGCGCGGCGTGGTCGGCAACGGCATCGATCCCCAGGTGCTGGCCGAGGCGGGCGCCAAGGACACCGATCTGCTGATCGCCTGTGCCTCCATGGACGAGACGAACCTGGTGTGCTGCAAGATTGCCCAGGCCGTGTTCGATATTCCCACCCGCATTGCGCGAGTGCGCTCGTCCAGCTTTGCGGTGGACGACCCGGTGCTGGGCAAGGAGGGTTTTGCGGTCGATCGCATCATCTGTCCCGAGGAATCCGTCACCAATTACATCCGCAAGCTCATCGAATACCCGGAAGCCATGCAGGTGCGGGCCTTTGCGGGCGGACGAGCCGCCTTGGCCTCGGTGCGCGCACGCGCCGGCGCGCCTGCCGTGGGCCTGCAGATCGCCCAGGTGCGCGAGCGCATGCCCGAGTTGGCCATGCGCATCGTGGCGATCTACCGCCGCTTCATGGACGAGCCCGACCGGTTTGTGCGCTGCGACGGGGCTACGCGCATAGAGCCCGGCGACGAAGTCTTCATGCTGGCCGCGACCGAGCATGTGTCCGAGGCGCTCAAGGCCATCAACCTGCCGGAAGGTCGCACGAGCCGGCCGGTGTTCCGCATCATGATTGCGGGCGGGGGTCAGGTCAGTCTGCGACTTGCCAAGAAGCTGGCGCAGACGCCCGGGCGCTTTCACGTCAAGATCATCGAGTCCAATGCCCAGCAATGTCTGGGCCTGTCGTCGGTGTTGCCTGCCGAAGTGCTGGTGCTGGAAGGCGATGCCACCGATGAGGCCTTGCTGGAGGAAGAGGGCATCGAAGATGTGGATCTGTTTCTGGCGTTGACGGACGATGACGAGGACAACATCATGTCCAGCCTGCTGGCCAAGCGCATGGGCGCGCGCCGCGTTCTGTCGCTGATCAATCGCCGCGCCTATGCTGACCTGATGCACGGCACGCAGATAGATATTGCGCTGTCGCCTGCTCAAGCCATGCTGGGCGAGTTCCTGGCCTACGTGCGCCGCGGCGATGTGCAAGCCGTGCACAGCCTGCGCCGTGGTGTGGCCGAGGCACTGGAGATCGTGGCGCGCGGCGACCGCAAAAGCTCGCGTGTGGTGGGCCGCAAGGTGGAAGAGCTGCGCCTGCCCGAGGAAGTGCATATCGGTCTCATCGTTCGCGGCATTCCAGAAGGCAAGACCTGCGAGGAAGTGGCAGGCGCGGCACTGGAGGCCGAGGTCATCATTCCGCGCAGCCATACCGTGATTGAATCCGGCGACCATGTGGTGTTCTTCCTGCCCAACAAGCGATTGGTGCGCAACGTGGAAAACCTGTTCCGCGTCAGCGCCACCTTTTTCTAAGCTGCGCTCATGAAAGACCTGCTCCCTGTCCTGCGTGTGCTGGGCATGCTGATGATGATGTTTGCCGGCGCCATGCTGCTGCCCTTTGGCATCTCCTGGTTCACCCAGGATGGCATCTGGCGCATCTACCCCTGGTCGATCGGACTGACGGTTGGCGTGGGCCTGCTGCTGTGGGGGGGGCTGCACCGTCACAAGCAGGATCTGCAACCGCGTCATGGCGTGATTCTGGTGACCTTGGTCTGGGTGGTGCTGCCGCTGTGCGCCATGGTGCCGCTGGTGATGGGGCTGAACCGGGTGGGCATCTCCATCAGCCTTACCCATGCCTACTTTGAGGCCGTATCGGGCCTGACGACAACCGGGGCCACGGTGCTCAGCGGTCTGGACCAGCTGCCGGTGTCCATCAATGTCTGGCGTACCTTCATGCAATGGATGGGGGGCATGGGGATTCTGATTCTGGCCGTGGCCGTGCTGCCGCTGCTGGGTGTCGGAGGTGCTCAGCTTTTCAGGGCGGAGGCCGCCGGCCCCGTCAAGGACACCAAGCTCACGCCGCGTATCACCGAAACGGCCAAGGGCCTGTGGGGCGTGTACGCGCTGTTCTCCATTGGCTGTTTTGTGACCTTCTGGGTCTGCGGCATGCAGCCCCTGGATGCGCTGATGCATATGTTTGCCACGGTGAGTCTGGGCGGGCTGTCATCGCACGATGCCAGCTTTGCCTATTTCAACTCGCCACTGCTGGAGGTCGCGGCCCTGCTGTTCATGCTGTTGGCCAGCTGCAACTTTGCGCTGTACTTCGTGGCCATGCGCAAGGGCCGCATCGAGAGCTTTATGCGCGACCCCGAAATGCGCGCCACGATTGGCGTGCTGCTGGGCTCGGGCCTGCTGGTGGCGCTGCTGCTCTGGATCAAGGGTGTCTATGGGCCGCTGGATGCCTTGCGCAACGGCATGTTCCACACCGTCTCGGTAGCCACGACCACCGGTTTTTCCACCACGGACTATCTGGCTTGGCCGGTGTTCATTCCTGTCTTGCTGTTGCTGCTGTCGGGGGTGGCCACCAGTGCGGGCTCGACCGGAGGCGGCATCAAGATGGTGCGCATGCTGATTCTGGTCAAGCAGGCCAGGCGCGAGATGACACGTCTGGTGCACCCGCGAGCCGTGCAGCCGGTGCGGCTGGGCGATGCGGTGGTAGATAACCCGATGATTTTTTCGGTGCTGGCCTACATGCTGGTTTACGGTGCCACCGTCATTGTGCTGAGCATGGTGCTGCTGCTGACCGATCTCGACCCTCTGACCGCGTTCTCTGCCGTGCTGGCCAGCGTGCACTGCATGGGGCCGGGGCTGGGTGCGGTTGGCCCATCATCCAACTACACGGTGTTGACGGATTTCCAGATCTGGGTGTGTACTCTGGGCATGCTGTTGGGGCGGCTCGAGATACTGAGTTTCATGGCTTTGCTGTCACCGGCATTCTGGCGTCGTTGAAACAAAGACTGGGGAAAACACCTATCTCATGCTTCAATCTCTACAATTGCCCCCCACCATCGTCTCCTGAGGGTATTTATGGTTCCACATCTCGTCACGGCTTTGACCGGCCCCATTAACGAACTTGAGCAGCGCATTCTCGACTCCATGCCTGCCATTGAGCGTTGGTTCCGCCTGGAATGGATGGAGCACACGCCGCCGTTCTACTGTTCGGTGGATATTCGTAATGCGGGTTTCAAGCTGGCACCGGTGGATACCAACCTGTTTCCAGGCGGCTGGAACAACCTGACCGATGAAATGCTGCCACTGGCTGTCCAGGCTGCGATGGCTGCTATCGAAAAGATATGCCCCGAGGCACGCAATCTGCTCATCATCCCCGAGAACCACACGCGCAACACCCACTATCTGGCCAGCGTGCTGCAGCTCAAGCGCATCTTCAGCATGGCGGGTCTCAACGTGCGTATCGGCTCCATCAGCCCCGAGATCAAGAAGACGCTGTCCATCACGCTGCCGCTGGGTGACGAGATCAAGCTGGAGCCGGTGATCCGCAGCAAGCGCCGCCTGGGCCTCAAGGATTTCGACCCCTGCACCATTTTGCTCAACAACGATCTCTCCACCGGCGTGCCCGGCATCATCGAGGAGCTGTACGAGCAATATCTGCTGCCGCCGTTGCATGCAGGCTGGAATGTGCGTCGCAAGAGTCGCCACTTCCAGAGCTACGAGGAAGTCGGCAAGCGCTTCGGAAAGCTGCTGGGCATCGACCCCTGGCTGATCAATCCCTTGTTCGGCCATGTGGAGAACATCGATTTTGCCGAAGGCACGGGCATGGAGGCCCTGGCCGAGCAGGTGGACGTGATCCTGGGCAAGGTGCGCCGCAAGTACAAGGAATACGGCATCAAGGAAAAGCCGTTTGCCGTGGTCAAGGCCGACAACGGCACTTACGGCATGGGCGTGATGACCGTGCGCGATGCCAAGGAGCTGGCCGCGCTGCCGCGCAAGAGCCGCAACAAGATGGGAGTCATCAAGGACGGCCAGACCGTGCATGACGTCATCGTGCAGGAGGGCGTGCTGACCTATGAGCGCATGCACAACGCCGTGGCCGAGCCTGTGGTCTATATGATGGATCGTTACGTGGTGGGCGGCTTCTACCGCATGCACCCCGAGCGCGGCGAGGACGAGAACCTCAATGCCCCTGGTGCGGGCTATGTCCCCCTGGCTTTCCAGCAGAGCAATCACCTGCCTCAGGTCAGCGCGCGCCCGGGCGCCAGCGCCCCGAACCGCTTCTACATGTATGGCGTGATAGCACGTTTGGCCATGTTGGCTGCCAGCTACGAGCTGGAAGCCACTAATCCCGACGCAGAAATCTACGACTGATTTCACAGGCGCTGAGGACAGCGCACAATGCCGACAATTTCCCCAATCGGTGACTGCCTTACGAGTCGCTCCTGACCTGTGCAAAATTCGAAATCCTCGCTAGGCGCCCTGACCCTGGGTGCGATCGGTGTCGTCTATGGAGACATCGGCACCAGTGTTTTGTACTCGGTCAAGGAGGTTTTCGGCTCAGGCTATGTGCCGTTCACGCCAGACAACGTCTATGGCGTGCTCTCGGTACTGTTCTGGACGCTCACGGTCATCGTCTCCCTCAAATACGTGACACTGGTGCTGCGCGCCGACAACAACGGCGAGGGCGGGCTGGTGGCCATGCTGGCCCTGGCCTCGCAGACGGTCAAGGACAAGCCGCGACTGTCCGGCACGCTGTTTCTGGTGGGCATGTTCGGCACCTCGCTGTTTTATGGCGACGGCGTGATCACTCCGGCGATTTCCGTGCTCTCGGCGGTCGAGGGCCTGGAAGTCATCTCGCCGCATTTCACCAAGGCCGTGATTCCGCTGACGCTGGTGATCCTGTTTTTGCTGTTCTTCGTGCAAAAGCGCGGTACAGCAGGCATCGGCAAGTTCTTTGGCCCTGTCACTGTGACCTGGTTTGTCTGTATTGCCCTGCTGGGTGTGCACCAGATCATGGGGCATCCGGAAATCCTGGCCGCGCTCAGCCCGCATTACGCGGTCCGCTTCATCTGGAGCAGCCCGGGCATCAGCTTCATCATTCTGGGCTCGGTCGTGCTCTGCGTGACCGGTGCCGAGGCGCTGTATGCCGATCTCGGGCATTTCGGCAAGAAACCTATCCGTCTGGCCTGGTTCAGCGTTGCCATGCCGGCGCTGACATTGAACTACTTTGGTCAGGGCGCCTTGCTGCTGGCCAATCCCGAGGCAGTCAAGAACCCGTTTTTCATGATGGCACCCAGCTGGGCGCTGCTGCCGCTGGTCATCATGGCCACCATGGCCACGGTGATCGCCTCGCAGGCGCTGATCACGGGGGCCTTCAGCGTGACGCGTCAGGTCATTCAGCTGGGCTACTTCCCTCGTTTTGAAGTGCGCCACACCAGTGTGAAGGAGACTGGCCAGATCTATATGCCTCTGGTCAACTGGGGCCTGTTTGTGGCGATTGCGCTGGCTGTTCTGCTGTTTCGCAATAGCGGCAATCTGGCGGCGGCCTACGGTATTGCGGTGACGCTGGACATGCTGATCACCACCATGCTGACCTTCTTTGTCATCCGCTATCGCTGGAACTACTCGCTGGCCTTGTGCCTGCTGGCAACGGGTTTCTTCTTCGTGGTGGATCTGGCTTTCTTCGCCTCGAACCTGCTCAAGCTGTTTGAAGGCGGCTGGTTCCCGCTGCTGATCGGTGGCACAGTCTTCACCCTGATGATGACCTGGCGCCGCGGGCGCGAGCTGCTGCATCAGAAGTTGCAGGCGGATGCGCTGGATCTGCGTCAGTTTCTGGAATCCACCTGGCGCCATCCGCCCACGCGCGTGCCCGGCACGGCGGTTTTTCTCTCGGGGGAGCCCGGCACCGTGCCGCATGCGCTTCTCCATAACCTCAAGCACAACAAAGTGCTGCATGAGCGCAATCTCTTTGTGACCGTGCGCAACCACGAAGTGCCCTGGGTGGTGATGGACAAGCGGGTAGAGGCAGAGTCGCTGGGCGGCGACTGCTGGGAAGTCATCATTCACTACGGCTTCAAGAACGAGCCCGATGTGCCTGCTGCGCTGGCGCAGCTGCGTACCCAGGGCTGCAAACTGGATTCCATGTCCACCAGCTATTTCCTGTCGCGTGATGTGATCATCCCGCGCATGAACAACTCCATGGCGCACTGGCGCGAAAAGCTGTTTGCGCAGATGCACAAGAACGCGAGCCGTGTGGCTGACTTCCTGCACCTCCCGAGCAACTCGGTGGTGGAGCTGGGCTCCAAGATTGAGTTGTAAATGCTTTGAGTCAAATATGCCTTTAACGCTTTACCGGTAAGCGCTAGTGGCTATGATTTTTGAAGTTATGGCGGGCTTCGTCATTCATGCTCACACGGGGTGCATCATTTTCGGTGGGGCTGGTGCCAGAATGCACGGATGCGCTTTTTCAAAGACTTGAGTCCTGCAGCCGTGGCCGCAGGCTTTGTGGCCGTGCTGGTAGGCTTTACCAGTTCGGTAGCCCTGGTGTTTCAGGCGGCGCAGGCCTTTCATGCCACGCCTGAGCAAATCACTTCCTGGATTTGGGCGCTGGGCCTGGGCATGGGTCTGTGTTCGCTGGTCCCTTCATTGATTCTGCGCATGCCGGTCATGGTGGCTTGGTCCACCCCGGGGGCGGCGGTGCTGGCGACCGCTGGGCTGGCAGGTGGTTTCTCCATGGCAGAGGCGATCGGTGCCTTTATCGTCAGCGCGGCCCTCATCATCCTGGCCGGGGTGACCGGCTGGTTCGAGCGCATCATGAACCGCATCCCCATGGAAATCGCTTCGGCCCTGCTGGCCGGCGTGCTGGCCAAGTTCGGCATGCAGGCTTTCTCTGCGGCCGAGACCAATCTATCCCTGGTGCTGGTCATGCTGCTCGCCTATCTGCTGTCGCGGCGCATGGCTCCGCGCTATGCGGTCATCATCACCTTGCTGGCTGGAACCGCCTGGGCGGCGCTGCGCGGGCAGATGCAGTGGTCGGCCGTACACGCAGGTCTGGCCATGCCGGTCTATACGGCTCCCGAGTTCTCGCTGCATGCGCTCATCAGCCTGGCTTTGCCCCTGTTCGTCGTGACCATGGCCTCGCAGAATCTGCCGGGCGTGGCGGTGATTCGCGCCACAGGCTATCCGATACCGGTTTCCAGGGTCATCAGCATGACCGGCGTGGCGACCTTGCTGTTGGCGCCTTTTGGCGGCTATGCCCTCAACCTCAGTGCCATCACGGCGGCGATCTGCATGGGAGACGAGGCGCATGAGGACAGAAACAAGCGCTATACCGCTGCTGCCGTGTGTGGACTGCTATATATATTGATAGCTATCTTTGGTGCAGTGGTTACCGGTCTGCTGACCGCCTTCCCCAGGGAGTTGGTGGCCTGCATCGCCGGACTGGCCCTGCTGGGCTCCATAGGCGGCGGCATGGCGACGGCCTTCAAGGAGGAAAAGCACCGAGAGGCGGCGCTCATCACCTTTCTGGTCACGCTCAGCGGCGTCGTCATCGCAGGGGTGGGCTCGGCCTTCTGGGGCGTGGTCGCTGGCAGCCTGGCCTTGCTTGTCCAGAGCCTGCGTGCGCGCAAGACCTGAGTATCTGCCGTCATATTGTGGTGTTATGCCCGGCTGGGCATGATGCCGGTATCTACCTCTACCGCTAGAGTTTTTCACCATGAAAATACTGTTTGTCGCCGATCCGCTGGAATCCTTTGTCATATACAAGGACTCCACCTTTGCCATGATGCGTGAGGCTCAGCGCCGAGGTCACCAGATCGTGGCCTGTGAGCCCCGCCACATCTCCTGGCAAAGCGGCTCCAAGGTCATGGCGCGGGTGCGGCATATCACCCTGACAGGGGACAAGGGGCGATGGTTCGAGGAAACCCAGTCTGCGCAGATGGTGCTGGCAGACTTTGACGCCATCGTCATGCGCAAAGACCCGCCGTTCGATTCCGAGTTCTTCTATGCCACGCACATGCTCGGTCAGGCGGAGCGCGAGGGGGCCAAGGTCTTCAACAAGCCCAGTGCCCTGCGCGAGCACCCCGAAAAGCTTGCCATCATGGAGTTTGCGCAATTCATCTCGCCGACGCTGGTCACGCGCAGTGCCCAGGATATCCGTGCCTTTCATGCGGAGCACAAGGACATCATCCTCAAGCCGCTGGACGGCATGGGGGGAATGGGCATCTTCCGGGTTGGCGAAGACGGCCGCAATCTAGGCAGCATCATCGAAACCCTGAATCAGGGCGGCTCCACCAGTGTCATGGTGCAGAAGTTCCTGCCCGACATCGTCCATGGCGACAAGCGGGTGCTCATCATCGGTGGCAAGCCTGTGCCGTTCTGCTTGGCTCGCATTCCGCAGGGCAATGAGGTGCGCGGCAATCTGGCGGCTGGCGGCAAAGGGGTTGCCCGGCCGTTGGAGAAGCAGGACAAGGCAATTGCCGAGTTCATTGGAGAGCGCCTGGTGCAGCGCGGCCTGCTATTGATCGGGCTCGATGTCATCGGCCATAACGTCACCGAGATCAATGTGACCAGTCCCACCTGCTTCCAGGAGATCTTTGATCAGACCGGCTGCGATGTGGCGGCGCTGTTTGTTGACGCACTGGAGCAGGCCGCTCGCGCTTGAGAAGCGATAAAGAACCCCGGCAGGCTTTGCCTGCCGGGGTTCTTTATCTGGATGTCTGTGCAGGTGTTGCCTGGGCTGCAAAAATCTGTGTACAATGCAAGGCTTCACTGAGCGGAATGCAAATTTTTCGCTAGTCGATCTGAAAGAAATCAGGCGACAAAGTTGTGATAGAATTCAAGGCTTCGCTGATCGCAGCAAGCAACGAGATTCAGGATCAAGTTTTTGATTTTGCGCTCGGTTCCTTAAAAAAATACAGCCGATAAGCGTGGGCGTTTGAGGGCAAGCAGCCAGTTCTTCGGAACAAACTCTTCGGAGTTATCAAGCGCTCACAAAAACAGTAATGAGGAA